>NZ_JBMUZU010000001.1:0-2645000 GCF_049542095.1 Streptomyces sp. G45
CGCTGCGCGCGAAGAAGCTAACTGCCCGCTGTGCGGTGGCCTCCGCTCCGCGTGAGCGAGCGGTTCGCTTGCTCCCCGCCAGGCGGCACGCGCTGCGCGCGCACCGTCAACTGCAGCGCAGGCGCCTTCGCGCAGCCCGCTGCCGAGGCGTCGGCCCGGCCGGTGGCTTCCGCTGCGCTCCAGCTCACCCTGGCGGTGCTCCGCCCGCCAGCAGGCCGCGCCACGCTTCGCGTGGCCCGTCCAACGGGCCTGCGGCCCGGGCAACAGCAGAGAGGGGTGTGTTCGGGTCTGTGTGGTGAAGCATTGGGCGGTGAGATGGTTAAAGACTCAACCCCGCCTCACGCCGTGTCTCCCTCATGCATCAAAATGTGGTGCGGATCGTTTCTGGAAGGAGCGCTCCCTCGCGGTGCGCCACCGGATCGGCACCCGGGTGTCACTGGTCTGTGCAGCCGGTGCCCGGATCTGTGGGGCCTTCGTAGAGGGTAGGCCTGGGGAGGTTGTGCCTGATACCCCCGCGTGGGTGAACTCGGAGCTTCGTGCAACGCAGCACCTGAGCCAGCTTCCTGATATGGCGTCAGGTTTCACCCGAGTCTGCTAAAGGCCCAGCGGAGCGTTTCCTGGTCAGGGTTGGCGCGACTGGTCCGTTCGAGGGCTGTGAGGGTGTGGGCAGTGAGCCGAGCCCAGTTGCGGAAGTTGCCGTGCGCTGCGTGGCGGTCAGCGTAGGCGATGTCGTCGGGGTCTGCGTCGGCCCAGATCGGGTGGTAGAGCGGGATAACCTCCAGGACCTCGTCAGCAGTGAGGCGAGTGAAGCGCTGCCAGATGAAGATCCGGGAGGACAGCATCGGTTCCTTGCGCAGCGCGGCGTGGCACTTCGCCGCCGACGAAGATGACGGCGAGCTGGGTGTAGGGGTCGTCCGCAGAGGTATCGGACGTACTCCAACTGGTCGCTTTGGAGCCACTGGGCTTCGTCCAGGACGAGCGTGCGCGGGTGGCTGGCCAGCGTGTGTTTGAGGAGGTGATCGAACTCGCTGGCGTAGCGCGGGGGCTGGCCCGGCATTTCGAGGGCGGTGTGCAGTTCGTGGCGCACCGCCCGGGTGGTGGCGCGGGCGTGGAAGGTGATGCGGCGGATGTCCTCGTCCGGTTCGAGTTCGCGCAGGCAACTGGTGACGGCCATGGTCTTGCCGAATCCGGCGCCGCCGTGGACACACATCATCGCGCGGGCATCGATCGTGTCTGCGAGGTTCTCCCGGGCAGTGAGCAGCGCGCGGGTGCTCACCAGGCGGGCGTCGGGCGGAGTGACGTACTGGTCGGTGGGCGCGGGTGGCAGGTGGCTACCGGTCATGGGGTGTCCTCGCTGGAGGCAGAAGGTTCGGCAGGACGGGTACGGGCCCTCAGTGCCTTGGGGATGGCCCAGTCGGATGGGGGTGGGGCGGGTGGGATCAGGTCGGGCAGCGCCAGGGCTGCGAGATCTGGGGGCTGGTCGAGTTCACGGGCGGCGGCGGTGGCGGTCATGGCATCCAGGCGGCGCGGTTGACCCGGTTCGGTGGCGGGGGCGAAGCGGGTATGACGCAGATGTTCAGCAGTCTTCGCCTCGGCGCGCAGGCGCCGGGCGCGCTGAGTACGGGTACGGCGCAGTGCGGCGAGTTGCTCGTCGGTGGCCTGATCGGCCAGATAGGCAGTGCCCAGGTGACGGCCGTGAGGTGTGCAGAGTTCGAGCTCGTGGGTGTGGTGGGGCATGAACCGCACCGTGACCTTCAGACCTGCTTGTCCGGTCATCCAGTCGGCGATGTAGTCGCGGTTGCGGAAGCGTACGCCGTGGCTGGTGATGGTGCGGGGGCGGGCGTCGTCCTCAAGCATGAACGACCATACGTCTGCCGGAGGGACATCGTTGAGCGGGGTCGGATCGGTCTGCCACGCTTCGAGTGGGGTGGCGCCGCGCAGTTCAGCGGGACGGTGCTCGGTATTCCACCACAGGGCCCAGGCCAGCAGGTGCTCGGTGAACGCCTCGAACGACAGCGGCTGCGCTGTTCGCGGGCGGGGGTCGGGACGGCGGCGCGGCTTCTTGGGGACGTAGCCGGGAAGGGCGGTGAACAGCATGGCGGTGGCGCAGTGGTTGAGGTTCTCGATACTGCCCTTCAGGTGGGGAGTGTAGGGCGGCAAGACGGTGATATTCGCGTCTAGGGCGGTCAGCGCGGTGGTGACGGTGCGGGAGGAAGTCACGGCCGCGGTCGAAGCGGACGTGCTCGGGCAGTCCGCCGAAGGGGCCATAGGGTTCGGTGCGCAGGACGGCGGAGCGCAGCGCGGCCAGGACCGAGGCACGGGTGGGGGTGCCGGGGGTGACGGCGAGGCCGGTGATGGCCTTGGTCACGCAGTCGATGAACCACGTGACGTACGGGGGAACGAGGTCGCCGTCCGCGTCGACGCGCAGCGGGGCCTGGACGTGATCGGCCTCCCAGACGTGATTACGCCACATGCGGGGCCGCTTGGCGAAGACATCCCGGGCACGGGCTACTTCAAGGCCGTAGCGGTAGCCAGCCCGCTCCCCCGGTGTCAGATCCCGGCGCACCGCGCGCAGGAACGTCGGCAGCGACGGCACAGGATCCAGCAGCGGCACGGCAGCTGGTGGGGCGCCGCCCGGAACAGGTTTGGCAGGCCGCGGCGGGTCGGGGTCGATGCTCGGCGGGGTGTCGGTCTCCTCGGACGGCTCGGGATCGGTGGCGGCCCGGGCGCGGGGCGACAAGTTCACGGTGGACCGCGGAGGCATTGCCTGTGCCAGTACGCCAACAGCGCCCGGATCTCAGCAGTGATCTCGAACCGTTCGACACGGCGTGCCCCCGGACGGGCGGCCGAGGCGGGTGTGGCGGTGGCTTCGGCGAGTCAACGCCACACGGTGCGGTCCGAGACATTCAGGCACTGGGCGGTGGTGCGCACGTGGCCGCGGGTGAGCCGGCGCTGGGCACGCAGCGCGAGCAGACGGCGTACGGCCGGGGCCCGCAACGCGGTCAATGATGCGGCGTCCAGCACGGGCTCGTCCAGCGGTGGTGACAGCGTCGGGGCGTCGTCGTCGGGGGTGGTCGCGGTCATAGGGATGTCCTTCGGCCCGTGGGGTGGGGTCGGTCAGGGGGTGGGACCGAGACGGGAACAGGCCCCGGACAACAGGGCACGGTCCACCACAGTCCCGGGAGTGCGGGCGAGAGCCGCGTACGCGTGAGAGGTGATCTTCGCCCAGGTATGGAAAGTTCCCCTTCGCGCACGTGGCATCGGCGTGCAGCAGGTCAGCGTCCGTCGCGGCGTCCCACAGCGGATGGAACAGGCGCAGCACCGCGGGGACTTGGGCCCCGTCCAGGCGGGGCACCTGCTGCCAGGTCAACACCCGGGAGGCCAGCGCGGGAGCCCGCGCCAGGGTGCGTTCGGCACCCGCACCGCACAGCACGAGGGAAGTCTGGGTCGTCGGCGCGTCCACGAGCAGACGCAGATAGTCCAGTTCGGGCGCGGCGATGCGCTGCACGTCATCGGTGACCAGCACGCCCGGGGCCCGGAATGCCTCAAGCAGCGCGCGATCAGCCGCATCCGTGCGACTCGACAGCGCTTTGGCGGGCAGGTTGAACGCGGCGAGCAGCGCAGCCCGTAGCTGCGGCAAGGCGGGTTTCACGGCCACCAGCGCGCGGTGCACCGGAAAGCGGCGTGGCAGCAGGCGCAGCGCCTGATGGACCGCGACGGTCTTGCCGTGCCCGGGGTCCCCGTACACGCACACGATCCCCCGCGCAGCGATGGTGTGGGCGAGAGCCTCAGCCACCTCGCCGAGCTGGCTCGTCGACACGACATGCGCACCCGGTACATACAGGCGCACACCGCTGTCGCTGAACGGCGAGGCACTGGCCGACTCAGCGCTGTCCGCACCCTCCTTCGGGGCAGGATCGGCAGTCGCCTGGCCAGCCTCGTCGACCGTACCCGGCAACGCCAGCTCAGCCAGCGCACGGTCGTATCCCGCGGGATCCACGCGGGCAAAGCGAGGGCGGGTGACCTGAAGGACGCGGCCTTGGCTGTGTTCACGGCGCACCGCCAGATGCAGCGTCGCGAGCGACGGCAGTGCCTCTCTGCCCAGATCGGGCAGGACCTCATCAACATGGTCGGTCATCCAGCGGTGCAACGCGGCCACGTTCCCGCCCACCTGGGACAGGCGCTTCCAAAGCGCGTCAGTGAACGTGAACGCGGGACGGCGTGGTACAGGCTCCATACGACCCGACTCCCGCGCAGCTGCAAGCCAGCGCCATACCGTGCGTGCGGATACCCCGGCGGACTGTGCCGCGATCCGCACGTGCACTGTCTCCAGCTTCCCGGCCTCATCCAGCACGAGAAGACGACGCACCACCACCTGCCAGGACAGGGCACGCTCCCGCGAACGCGACGCGGTGCGCTTCCAGTCCGGTGACAGCGACAGAGACGACTCAGCAGTCATAGCCCTCAGCACACACCCGCCGCCCAGACCCGAACACAGGAATGCTCATCCCCACTACAGCCAGAGACCAGGTGTGCTAAGCCGAACTCTCATGCCATAACAGCCAATTGATCACCTCATGACAGCCACAATCCAGCAGCGCTTGCCATCAGACATACCGCTCAACAAGCCATCAACCACTCAGAACCCACTGCCGACCAACCCACCACCACAACCCCGCCCATTCACATCTCTGATGAACCCCTAGATGATTGAGTCCGATGTTTGGGCTGGCCGCGACCATGGCGAAGGGCGCCCGTTGGCTTGGGTGTGATTCCTGGCCTGGACGCCCTTCTGGCGGCACTGTACGTGTTCATCGATGACCATGTGGTCCCGCGTCGCCGGATCGGGCGACCTCCGAAACTGGCAGACGCCGAACTGCTGTGCCTGGCGGTGGCCCAGGTCCTGCTCGGGTTCCCTTCCACCCGCCACTGGATCCGCTTCGCGCATGCCCGGCTGGGGCACCTGTTCCGCTATCTGCCCCAGCAATCGGCCTACAACAAGCGCCTGAACGCAGCTGGCCCGCTGATCAGCCACGCAATCGAGGCGCTGGCCCGGCAGATCCCGACCTGGCACGACAATCTGCGACTGATCGACTCCGCCCCGCTGCCCTGCGCCGCGTCCCGCGAGACCGTCAAACGGTCCAGCCTCGCGGGACACTGCGGCTACGGCTACTGCCGCTCCCACTCCCGGTTCTTCTGGGGATTGAGGCTCTACCTGGTCACCACCGCCGAGGGCATGCCCGTCACCTGGTGCCTGGCCAACCCCAAACTCGGCGAACGCGAGGTGATGGCCGCCCTGCTGCAACGCGACCACCACCTCCTCCGCCAAGGACAGGTGATCCTCGCGGACAAGGGCTTCGCCGGGAAAGAGTTCGAGGCCCTGCTGACCGATCGGTTCGGCGTCTACCTGGTGCGGCCCGACCGCAAGGACGAGCCGCTCCGGCACGGCAAGACCGCCCGTGTCCGCCAGTGGATCGAAGCCGTGATCGACACGCTCAAGGGCCAGCTCAGCCTCGAACAGCACGGCGGCAGAACCCCGGCCGGAGTCTTCGCCCGCACCGGACAACGACTCCTCGCCCTCGCCGCCGCTATCTGGCACAACTGGACCACCGACACCAAGACCAAACGATCCCTGATCGCCTACGACCACTGAAGACATCGGACTCAATCATCTAGTGGGGCTGCAGGGCTCGGCTTCTCCTGCTCTCGTCTCGGGCTACAGGGATGACTCCCAACAGCCAGTGTGGGGCCTGGAGTTCGCGCAGACCGTAGTCAGGGGGCAACTATCCCTTCTTCCTCAGGACCGAGGCGAGGACGTCCGTCTTGGCGCGCTCCGCGGCCGCGTACGCGCGGGCCGATGCGGCGGCGTGCTCGTCGAGGGGCTGACGGGCGGACGCGGGGGCCGGCTGCTGGCTCATCCGGGGCTCCTGGGCTTCTCTCTGGCGTGTGTCACCACGGTATCGCCGGGGCGGGGCGCGGGAGCCGGGTACGGACGAAACCCACCCGATGACACAGCTGAGCAGTGACACAGGTGGTCGCGACGACCTGGGGAAACGGGAGCTCGATGACACAGGTCGGACTGTTCACGGCTGGCTGTTCAGGCGTTGGCGCATGGTTGGAGCAGGCTGGAGGTATGCGCGCTAAGGACGTCCAGGTGGGGCAGACGTATCGCTGCGAGGTGCCGGTCGCGCTGCCGCACCGGCGGTACCGGCCGGAGACGATGGACGACTCCTGATTGGCCCTGATCTGGCTGCGCGGAACGTACTTCCCGCTGTCCGTCACGGACGTCGACACCGAGGCCCGGACCGCCCAAGGCCCGTGGATGGTCTCCACGACCCACGTCACGTTGGAGCTCACCGAGGACCAGGTGGAGGCCGTCGGCCTGCCGCCCGGTCACGGCTACCAAGTCACCGGGACGCTCGAGGCCGCGGGCGATCCCGTGAAGCTCCCCCGGGGTCGGCACGCTCACCATTCCGCTCCGTTGGCTGCACCTCATGGACGCGCCCGTCTCCGGCGGCCACCACGACGCCTCGCTCCGAGGCTTCTGACCTGCCGGGCCCTAGTCGTGCTTCGGCGAGGCAAGTGTCCTGTCTCAGATGATCTGGTTCTGGATTGGGTCATTGGCCTGCGGCAACCAGTTCAACTGGAACGCGAGAGCAAGGTCGTAGACCTATCTGAGGTCACCCGCGTGACGTTGAGGGGTCTGCTGCAAGGCCATCGGCAAGGGCGGTTGATGCGGTGTTCGGTCGTCAGGTGATGGGCCCGACGCGGAGGCCGGGCCCATCTGCGCGAGATCAGTTGTACGGGCGGATGACCAGTTCAACGATCAGGCCCCAAAGGACCTTGACCGCCGCCGCGATGGCGAATCGCTCCACCAGTTCTCCGTGCTTGTTCTTGATCTTCGACACAGTCCGCACCTCCGAAATCCCGCTGATGGAACACGGACGGCTAATGAACCGCCCCTGTCGCGATGGGAGTCGAACCCATCCGCGCCGGCGCAAGCCGGTCGGGCTTACCGAGCCCTGACAGGACGGAACAATCGCAATTCCGAGCCCCGCGCGAGCACTTCAGGCTGCTTGGACGTCGCAAGCGTAAGCGGTGGGGTGTCACGCTGTCGCGTCTTGTCACGCGAAATCGGCCCGGAGGAGGAGCCGGGCCGATTTCGCACCTGAATGTCCGAATTAATTCGCTTTGGAGCGAGTGCTGTCACGCAGCTTCCCGGTGACGTGACAGGCGGCGTGACAAGGGGACGTGACAACCAAGCGTGACGCTCGGTGAGCGCGACAGGGGTGATCAGGTCTGTAGCGGCGGCCAGACGTGCGGGCCGGTGCACTGCCCGCAGGCGGCGTAGCCGGCGCACTCCAGACAGAACTGGCGCGGGTCGCGCAGGCAGTGGCAGCTCGGGTTGTAGTCGGGGCCGTCGTCGCCGGGGTAGAGCGTCTCGCCGAAGTGTGGCTCGGTCCAGGCGATGACCGAGCCGTCGGCGAGCAGGTCCTCGTAGTGGTGGCCGGTCTCGCTGTGTTCGCTCCAGGTGGCCACTACCTCGTCCGCCGCGCTCATGCCGTGCCGCCCTTCACCGCGGCCGCGTTGTCGAGCCAGGCGGCGAGTGCGGTCGTGGCGTCCGGGTCGGCCTGGGCGAGACGGCCGGCGAACTCGAGGTCGCCATCGGCGACCGGAGCGCCGGTGCGAGCGAGGGCAGTGAGCAGCGCGGCATGGGCCCTCACCCGGTCAGGCAGCGAGTCGGCGGCGGCCGTGCGCGTGGCCGGGTCGGCGTAGTGCCCGGAGCGGTCGGCGAAGGCCTGCGCCAGCCAGCCCTCGACCACGGGGTGGTGGTCGCCTCGGTGGATCAGGAGCTCGCGGGCCAACTCGTCTCCGGGCCGGGTCTTCACGGTTCGGTCGAGTCGGCCGGCTCGGGCGAGCGCGGCGAGTTCGTCGGCGCGGGCGGCGAGCTGCTGCTCCTGGAGGCGCTGCTGCTCGGCTTCCGCGGCTCGCTGGTGGGCGGCGAGCTCGTCCTGGACGACGGCGTCGCCGTTTGGGTCGTAGGTGCCGCCGGTGGTGGCGAGCAGCTGCGCGATGCGCTGCCACTCAGCAACTTCGGCCGGGCCGCGTTCGTCGTCGGCCAGGTTTTCGCGATCCCGGTCGATGTGCTGCAGCCGGGCGTCCTCGAGCGTGACGGCGGCCTCGTTGGCGGGTCATACCGGTTGCCCGCCGGGAGACCGAGCTGCGGCCGCCCTTCGCTTGGTCGACCGGCTGGCGGGGCGCGGCCGCGCCGGGCGCGGGAACGCGGGGACGGCGGCGGGAACGGGGCGCAGGGGTGCTCACACGGGCCTCTCAATCGTCACGGAGAATGGACGGGATATCCGACCGACGCGCGTCGGACGCGGCGGCTACGGATGTGCCGAAGCGCGATAGTTGTCACTGTCGGTGGCCCCTGACCAGCGGGGTCGGCGCGGCGAAGCACGGTAGTTGTCACCAGGCGGGCGCACTACCTGTCACCGGCAGCGCAAGCATGACTGTTGTCACCAGATGTACTGCTCCGTCAGACCATGGACAGGACAATGAGCCCCCGTCAACCTTGTGTGGTGATCACGCTTATGACTGCCATCGTCGGCTTACTCACCAGCCTGACGGCGCTATGGATCACCGTTGCGGACCGTCGGCGGGTCATCGCGAAGGAGCGACGAGAGAAGGCCGAAGCGGACCGGCAGCGTTCCGCCGACGAAGCCGCCGAGATGGCCCGGTCGCTCAGCCGCGCAAGGTCTGAGGAGGTGGCGCAGGCCAGAACCGTACAGATCAGGCTCACTCGCAGACCGACCGCTGATGACACAGACAGTGCGCCAGGCCCTTGGCTGGTCTCGGTCGCCAATCGGGGCCCGCTACCAGTCACGGACGTGCAGGTGGTCCACACCGTGGGCTCTGCGGTGCTGCACTGCTCGCAGCCCTTCGACCTGCAAGGCGAATGCACACATGAGGTCGAGCTGCCCACCTCAGGTGAACAGCCGCGCCTGGCCGAAATCACTACGCTGTTTACCGATGCGTCGGGCCGCCGCTGGCAGCGCAACCTCACCGGTGGACTTTGTCTAGGCACTCTCCAAGACGACGGTACATATCGGTGGGGCCCGCCCCGCCTCCCCGAGATCACCGGATCCATCGTTCTTGGCCCTCTGCCGTTGTACACGAGGTGGAGGGTGCGCCTCGCCCTCTTGGTACCGTTGCTAGTGCTCACCGCCGTCTGCTGCCTGCTTTACATTCTTCTCCGCTGAAAGGCGAGGCAAGTGGCCTGCACCGCGATCTTGGTGACAACTACCTGCTTCGGTGGCACCTATCGTGCTTCTGATCAACGGACAAGTTGATCGCAGCCGGGAATTCTGCGCTGCTAAAAGCGGATGTTGAGCCACTCCACGTCTGCGAATTTCACCTCCAGGCCCGCACGTCCGCCACCGCCTTGACGGAAATAGGCGTCCGCGATGGCCTCCGCGACCGCGTTATGCAGATCGCTCTGCGTCGCACCTTCCTCCTGTGCGGCGATGATGGCGCCCGCGGGGGAGGGGCTGACGGCGACCGTGATGTCCCGTACCCGGCCCGCGTCCGAGGTGCCCTCCGGACCGAGGCCGAAGTACGCCCGGCAGGAGATGACCAGCCCGCCCGAGGACGCCGCCCGCTGCCTGGCCTGCGCCCTGACCTGCGGTTGCCACACAGACTCGGTCTCTTCCACCAGCACGGCTTGGAGGCGCTTGTTGGGCTTGGTGGACGCGCCCGAGAGGTAGCGCTGCACCGTCTTGCGGGAGACGCCCAGACGCTCGGCCAGGGACTTGGTGGAGCCCTTCTCCCGCGTGCGAAGGAATTTCATCTGGGCTCGCGCGGATTTCGGCGCGGGCCGGGTGAACAGGGCCCGCTCCGCGCGGTCGAGGCCGTCCAAGATCTTGGCTCGGGTCCGGGCCGCGCGCTTCACGTCGTCGTCAGTCATGTGATCATCAGGCCCGACCGGGCCCGTGGACAGGGTCCCGCGCCTGGCAACCCGCAAGGTCGGCCGGGTCTGCATACCGTGGACGGCATGACGACGCCCTCGGACGGACCGCCCGCCCCCGTGCCGGTGCTGGTGGTCCTGCCGGACGGGCAGGAACTTACCGCCCGGCTGTGGGCCCGGCGCGAGACGCCGCGCGGCTGGCTGTACGAGGTGGGACTGCCCACGTACCACAACACCGCCGACGGCGACGTCCAGGCCGCGGAGTACCGGGTATGGGTGCGCGCCCCCGAGCACGTCCGGCCGGTCGACGGCATCTCCTATGACGCTGTGCCTACCGAGCGCCTGCCGCCGCCGTCGGCGGTCCGCAAGGTGCTAGGTTCTGTCGTCTAATGTCACGCCCACATCAGGAGTGACGCGAGGGCGACTGCTGCGTTGTAGGACTCGGCGGTCTTGTCGTACCGGGTGGCGATGCCACGCCACTGCTTCAGGCGGTTGAAGCACCGTTCCACGACGTTGCGGTGCTTGTAGATCACGCGGTCGAAGGTCGGCGGGCGGCCTGCGCGGCTGCCTCGTCGGGCCCGGTTGCGGACCTGGTCGGCCCGTTCGGGAATCGTGTGGGCGATGCCCTCGCGGCGGAGCCAGGTGCGGATCGCCTTCGAACTGTAGCCCTTGTCGCCCAGGACGTGGTCGGGCCGGACCCGGGCCGCCCCGGTCCCCTGCGGGGCACCCGGATCGCCTCCATCACGGCGGTGAACCGGGTGCAGTCGTTGGTGTTACCGCCCGTCACAGGCCAGATGGATCTTGCTGGTCAGGCCGCCTCGGGACCGGCCGAGGGCCGGGGCACCGAGCCCCCTTTCGAGCCCCGGCCGCGTGCTGGTGAGCCCGGACGATCGTGGAGTCGACCGACACCAGCCACTCGACATCGCCCGCCACGTCGGCCTTGGCCTGAGCGGCCCGCAGCATCCGGTCGAATGTTCCATCCTCCGCCCACCTGCGAAAACGCGTATGCAGCGTCGCCCACGGACCATAGCGCTCGGGCACGTCCCGCCAGGCCGTCCCGGTCCGGAACTTCCACACGATCCCGTTCAGGACCCTACGGTCGTCCAGCCGCTTGCGCCCTCGCACCGACTTGCGCAGCAGCGGCCGGACGAACTCCCACTCGACGTCCGACAGTTCATGGCGACGTATCACGACACCATGATCCACCAGCAGTGACCATTTGAAGACCCTGCCTAGAGCTGCCGGGAGGCGGGGCCGTCGGTGGCTGCGGAGGCGACGAACGCGGACCAGGCACGGACGCTCAGGGCCAGGCCGGGCCGCGCCAGATCCTTGGAGTCCCGAACGTGCACCCCGGCGGTCGTACCCAGTACTTCCACACACGCGTTGAAGGAGTCGTTGCTGTAGGTGCTGCGATGCCACGTCGTGAGAGTCAGGCGGGTCATGAAGCCTCCTGTAGGCCGTTGGTTTGAGTGTAGGAGCAACGGGCCGGTGCGCACGGATGGTTAGAGCCGCGCGGCTGGGCGCCGCCAGAGAGGAGGAGCGGATGACGGGCGAGGCGCCGCCAGCGCCCCGAACGGCGGGCCCGGGAGGGCTTGCCTGGCCAGCTTGCCCTGCGGCGGGGAAAACGGTCGCTCGTCTCCGCTACCGGACAGCGCGGCAACCCACAGGTGTCCGATACTCTCCTGCTCCGCGGCGGATCGCGCCGGGGGCGAGCTGCGCGCTAAGCGGAAACTGTTGCGGTGATGCGGACATCCGACGTCGGGTGGTGGTATGTCTTCCACACCTACCCGCCGCCGCACGCGGTTACCTCGCCCTCATCGTCTTGTTGCCCGTCCCAGATCGGGGATCAGACCCGTTCGGCCGCCGAGGAGCGCACCCGGCCCTCAGCATCGTGCAGGAGGGCTGGACTGGGCGCGCCGCATCGAGTTGGTATCGATCCTGATCGCGTCTTTGGTGGCGGTGGCCGGCCTCTGGTATTCGAGTGTCCAGACGCAGCAGGCCAATGATCAGAACCGGCAAGCCAATGATCAAGCCCGGCAAGAGAGAGCGTTGACGAAAGAGGGACAGATCACCGACCGTTTCAACGCCGCGGTGAGCAACCTGGGAGACGAGGCCGACGAGGTGCGCCTCGGTGGCATCTTCGCTCTTCGGCGGATCATGGAAGACTCGCCTCGCGATCAGCCAGCCGTTGTGGACGTTCTCTCGGGGTATGTCCGCACGCGTGCGCCAGCCGCCGGAGGCGGGACGAAGCGGGACGCCGGCGGTCGGCCTGCCCCCGACGTGCGAGCAGCGTTCGAAACGCTCGCCCAACGGAACCCGGTCCATGACAAGTCAGCCCGGGTCGATCTGCGTGACACCCACCTGCGCTACATCGGTGTGCGGCCAGGCCCGGCCGGGGCGGAAGAGACAAGCGCGAACGGGCAGAGGCTTGAGCGCGCCAACCTCTCCGGTGCCGACCTGGCCAACGCACATCTGCCCCGGGCACGTCTTTCGGGAACTCACCTCGTCGGCACCCGACTGGAAGGCGCCGATCTCCGAAGGGCTGACCTGCGCGGCACGGACCTGCGCGGAGCACAACTCCTCGGTGCCGACCTAAAGGGCGCAGACCTGCGGGGCGCCTGGTTGCGCATCGAAGGCAACACCGGCGGCAAGGTCAAAAGCGACTCTGACACAGAAACCCCGGCCTCCGAACAGGCTGCCAGGATCAGCGCGGACCAGCTCCTCGAGACCCAATGGGATCACACCACCCTGCTCCCGTCCGGCCTGAGGGACGATCCCCGGATCCGCAAGCGCCTCTCCCGCATGCACACGGACACGCGGTGAGAGACGCGGGGAAACTGCAGGTCGGCCGCCACGTCCCGCCGGACCGTGTGCGGTCGGCATGGCTGTGCGGCGATCACCTCGTCGCTCAGCGGCGCGAGACCCTGAGGCAGTTCGCCAACGGCATCAACGCCAACAACCGGCGCGTGTACCGAGCGCTCCTCGCCTCCGTACGCGTACTCGGGGAAGGCGCGGGCATCACCGGCGAACGGGGCGTAGAGGCTGTCTGCTTCGCCGACACCCGCGGCTCGCAGGTGGAGATCGTGCAGAACATCGGCCGCGCTGCGCCTCAATGAGGACGGCTCCACCAAGGGCGCCAGGTCATCGTGCCTGTCTTCCTGGAGCTGGAGCCCGGCGAGGACCCGCAGGACATGGTCGCCTCCGCCAGCTTCCGCCTCCTCGTAGCCGTACTGCAGGGTCTGCGCTCGCACGATGAGCGCCTGGTCGAGCAGCTCGCCTCGGGTGCTCTCACCAGCGGGAAGCGCAAGATGGACGTGAGGCGGGACGGGGACGGGCGGATCGTCGGGGGTGACAGCGAGGACCAGGACGACACCGACGGCGCTGCCGAGTCCGCGCTGCTGCACTTCTTCAGCCCGCGCGACGCCGCGACCATCGCGGCCTTCCTCCGTCCACGGGTGTACCGGCCGGAGTCGCTGGTGTGGCTGGAGGGGTACCAGGCGCTGCTGCGGTGGCGGGCTGAGAACGGCATCAGCGGCGTCTACGCCGTGCTCTACGACGTGGAGGTCGAGGTCGGGGTCACGAAGGGACTTTCCCCTCGGGCGATGGGTCCCCCAGCAGTGCAAGACGCTGCGCATCGGCGAACTCGCCCTCCGGCCGCAAGGAACTACTGTGGGGCGAGGGCGAGGCGATGGTGCCCATCGGCCAGCACATGGCCAACCTGCGCCCCCAAGGGTGGTCTGGGCAAGGGCCCGAAGCGCGCGGCGGAGCGTGCTGAGCAGTTGACCGCGGTCGATGAGGACAGGAACTTCTGCAGCCCCTGGACTGACAGCGGCCCTATCGCGTCCTCGCCGACCTCGTCGACGCCGATGGCCACCTCCCCGCACTTTGTTCGGCGAAGTTCGGCGAACACCCCGCGCCGCGGCCGAGCGGGGACGGGGCCCGGCAGGCCCACGGCAGAGCACTGCCGCCTCGCGCGGGAAGAACGAGCCGAACGCCGAACAGCGACGGCTCGTCGACGTCAACGAGCGTCGAGCAGGCCGAGCAGGCACAACGCCGCAGCCCGGCAGAAGTACGGCGGCCGCCCCGAGCAGCCAAACCGCGGGCCAGGCACGGCCGGAGGAAGCACAACGGGCACGCGGGCGACGCAGGCCTTCGGCGCCGCGCAGCAGGCCCACGGCCGTGGCAGGACACGGCTGCGGTCGGGGCGCGCGAGCGACGCGCGGGAGCAGCTGGCAGCGGCCCCGGGGCGGTTCCGGACGAGCGCGCCCCGGGGGCGGGAGCGAGGCCCTGCCGGGGTACGACGGACGGGCGAGCACGCGGTGCGCGGCGGGGACGGCGGAGTAGGCGCGAGGACGGCGGGCGGTGGGGCCCGGGGCGGGTGCGGCCGGACGCGGCGGGCGCGGCGGGCGACGAGCTCGGCGAGGATCTGCTGGCGGGCGATGGACCGCAGCCGCGGGCAAGACCGGACAGGAGCCCCGGGTCAGCTGTGGCAATCCGGTCCCGTAGCGACGCTGCTTTCGCAGCCGCCGTGGATTTCCATTCCTTCGTCGTGGCCGGTCGGGGCCGGTCGCTCCCGTCCGGCCCCGGCGAGAGGGGGCCCTGTGCGGCCCGGGATCACCAGGTGACTGCTTCCACGACCGGGGGTGGCCCTATTCCTGGTGGCCGGACATCGCAAGGGTGCCCTCGATGAGGTCGCGCAGCTGGGATCGGGCGGTGATGCCCAGCTTGGGGAAGCTGCGGTAGAGGTGCGAGCTGACCGTGCGCGGGGAGAGGAAGAGCTTTTCGCCGATCTCTCGGTTGGTCAGCCCGCGGGCGGCGAGCCGGATGATCTGCTGCTGTTGCGGGGATAGTGCGGCGAGCGCGTCGGGGGCCGTATCTGTGACGTCGAGGCCAGCGGCGCGCGATTCGGCCCGGGCCCGCTCGATCCACGGGCGTGCGCCCAGGCGCCGGAAGGTTTCCAGGGCCTCGGTGAGCGGCCCACGCGCCTCTGCGATGCGTCGGCGGCGGCGCAGCCACTCGGCGAGGTCGAGCAGGGTCTGTGCGCGTTCGAAGGGCCAGTACTCCAGTGCCGGATCCGCCAGGGCCGCCCGGAAGTGCGGTTCGGCGTCGTCGGGGTCCGCCAGCAGGCCACGGGCCCGGCTGATCAGCGCACGCAGACGAGGCGAAGCGTTGTCCGCCAGCGCGGATGCCGAGCGCTCGACGATCGCGACAGCCTCCTCATGGCGGCGGCAGCGCGCAGCGGCGGCGGCCAGATCCGCGAGGGCCGGGTAGGAGGCGTGGTAGTGCACGGGCGCGCCGTCTGCCGTGAAGACCATGCGGAGTTGGCCGTACGCGGTCTCGTAGGCGCCTTCTGCGGCTGCCGCGGCGCCGAGCGCACGACGGGCGTAAACGGAGACCGAGCGGCTTTCCAGCGGATCGATCAGGGCGAGCGCGTCCTCGGCCCCGGCACGGGCCGAGGACACATCGCCCTGGTAGGCCAGCACGGTGGCATCCACGGTGGCCGCACAGGCCACGGCGTGGTCAACACCGGCGGCCCGGCCGACTGCGATGGTGCGGGCGCAGGCCTCACGGGCCTGCTCCCACCGCCCTCGCTCCAGGTAGGCCCAGGCGACCGCGCCGCCCAGGCCCTCGGGCAGCGCTCCCCGCAGCTCCCAGCGGTCGAAGGCCTCGTCGAAGGCGCGGACGGCCTGTGGGGTCTCGTCCAAGAGCCACGCCATGATCCCGACGGTGGCGAGCCGCTCCGGCCGGGCTTCCGCCTCGGCCGACAGCTGCCGCAGTAAGCAGACGAGGTGGGCCCGGTCGTCGAAGGGGTCCGACACGGCCCTGACCCAGGTGCGCAGACCTGCGTGTGAGGCGTTCTCGGGAAGGCGCCGCAGGACGTCCTGGATGTGGTGGCGCTGGGTGTCCTCTCCGGAGTAGAAGCGGACCACGGCGGCGGAGGCCACGAGCTCCAGCGCTGCGGCAGGCTGGGAGACCACCAACTGCTCGGCTTCCTTGGCCAGTCGGGAGAAGACCACGGTGTGGCGCACGGTCAGGACCGCCAGCCGTGCGGCCTGCACGGCGGCAGAGGCCAGCAGGGTTACGTCATCCGTGCGCGCGCGTGCCGCGGCGACCAGTTCCTCGACCCAGGCCATGTCTCCGGTGAACACGGCCGCCGCGGCGGCTTCGACCAGCAGCCGGGCGCTGTCCTCGCGCCGTGGTGCGAGTTCCGCGGCGCGCTGCAGGGCCTGGGCCGCCGCCGCGTGGCCGCCGCGGCGGCGGGCCCGGTCGGCGGTCCGCTCCAGCTGCGCCGACACGGCCGCGTCCGGGTACGGGCAGGCGGCGGCAAGATGCCAGGCACGCCGGTCCGGTTCGTCCCGCAGCATCTCGGCGAGCGCGAGGTGAGCCTCGCGCCGGGCGCCCAAGGACGCGGCGTGATACACGGCGGACCGGACCAGTGGGTGGCGGAACCGGACGTCCCGGCCTGCCTGCCGGACCAGCCCGGCCTGCCAGGCTGGCAGCCAGGCCGTGTCCTCGGCGCGCGGCAGCCCCACCGAGACGGCGATCGCGGAGTCGGCGCTGTCCATGGCGGCCAGGAGCAGCAGAGCCCGCAGGGTGCAGGCGGGAAGGCTGTTCAGGCGAGCGGCGAAGACCCGCTCCAGGTGATCGCTGAGCGGAAGCGGCCCTGCGGGCCGCAGCCTTGCAGCCGTGTCCTGTGCTGAGGCTGTCCTCGTCAGTTCCAACAGCGCCAGCGGGTTGCCGCCTGCCTGGTCCAGGATCCGTGACCTGGTGCGCCCGGTGGGGCTCTTCGGCTGCAGGTCCAGCAGCTGATGGGCCGCTGCTTCGTCGAGCGGTCCCAGGGTGAGCATCGGCACATGACGGTCGAATCCCGGAAGGTGATCGCCGCCACGGGCACCGATCAGCATGGTGACCGGTTCGCCTTCCAACCGTCTGGCAACGAAGGACAGCGCGTTCAGGGAAGCACGGTCGAACCACTGCGCATCGTCCAGCACCACGAGCACGCGATGGTGGTCGCCCAGGTCCGACAACAGGCTCAGGACGGCGAGGCCGACCAGCATGAGATCGGGTCCCGGCGTGGCCGCCCCTGGCCGAAGGCGTCCCGCAGCGCCGCGCGCTGCCTTGCTGGCAGCGCGTCCACCTCGGCCGACACCGGCCGCAGCAACTGATGCAGGGCGGAGAACGCCAGGCCCGACTCCGACTCACTCCCCTCGGCCCGCAGTACGCGAGCACCGCCGGTTTCAGCCCGGTACGCCGCGTGCTCCAGCAGCGCGCTCTTCCCCGTGCCCATGTCACCGACCAGCAACAGCACCGGGTCGGCCGACACCGAGTCCACCCCACGAAAGAGGCGTGCCAATTCCGCGTCCCGGCCGACGATCAGCTCCCCCGGATCCGGTCCCGGTCCCGAATCCGGTCCCGGTGCCGGTCCCATGACCGCACCGCGGTCGCCTGTGTGCTCGTCCACGGAGTCTCCCGGAATCGCGGAATTGCTGAATTGCTGAATTGCGGCTTTTGCCCGGAGTCGCCTTGCCCTGGCCCGCCCAGGCTACAAGCGGCCGGGCCCCGTGCCCGGGCCATGCACGCAGCCAGGTGCAGTCACGTTACGGATACCGCGCGCACCGCCGCCGCTCGTACGGTTCCAGGAAAACCAGCGCATTCCCAAGGACGCCCTATGGAACACATCACGCTCGGCAATGTCACCATCACGCGGGTATGGGAGTACTTCGGTTCCGTCGACATGACGCCCGACACCTTCTTCCCCGAAAGTCCGAAGGAAGTGTGGAACCGCGGCGCATCCTGGCTGACCCCGCATTTCCTCGATTCCGAGACCAATCTCGTCAATTCCGCGATCCAGACCTGGCTGCTGCGCAGCACCGGCAAGACCATCCTCGTCGACACCGGCGTGGGCAATCACAAGGACCGCCCCTACGCGCCGGTCTGGAACCGCCTCGAAACAGGCTTCCTGGCCAATCTCGCGCGCGCCGGCGTCGCGCCCGAGGACGTGGACATCGTGATCAACACACATCTCCACATCGATCACGTCGGCTGGAACACGTATCTGAACGGCCGACAGTGGATACCCACTTTTCCCAACGCCACCTATCTGATGCCGAAGGACGACTTCGACTTCTGGAATCCCGAGAACGACCACAAGCCACGGCTCGGCCGCGGCAACCAAAACGTCTTCGAGGACAGCGTGGCCCCGGTGCACCAGGCCGGCCAGACGCTGCTGTGGGAAAACAGCCACCAGATCGACGCCGACCTCCGCCTCGACGCGGCTCCCGGACACACCCCCGGCTCCAGCGTCCTGACCCTCACCTCCGGGACGGACCGCGCGGTGTTCGTCGGCGACATGCTGCACAGCCCCGTGCAGATCCTCGAGCCCGACTCCAACAGCTGCTTCTGCGAGGACCCCGCCCGCGCCCGCGCCACCCGCCGCAAGGTGCTGGGCTGGGCGGCCGACAACTACGCACTCGTCATCCCCGCGCATCTGGGCGGCCACGGTGCCGCCGAAGTGGCACGAGAGGGAGACACGTTCGCCATCAAGGGCTGGGCCCCCTTCGCCCCGTACCCCCAGCAGGCCTGAGTCCTGCGGAAAGACACGACACATGAGCCACCCCGCCGATCCCATCGACCCCGTCGACCCCATTGGCCCCGTCGTGACCACGGCGCAGGGAGCCGTCCGCGGCCTGCGCCAAGGCGACACAGCCGTCTTTCTCAACATCCCCTACGCCGCCCCGCCCCGCGGCGCCGGCCGGTTCGAGCCGCCGCAGCCGCACGAGCCGTGGGACGGCATACGGGACGCCACCGTGCCGGGGCCCAACGCACCGCAGTCCGAGCGCAAGCTCGGCAGCGTGGACATGTCCCCCTACTTCGGCACCGGTTGGAGCCGCGGCGAGGACTACCTCACCGTCAACGTCTGGATGCCTGCCGGTGCAAGCGGCGACCTGCCCGTCATGGTGTTCGTCCACGGCGGCGGATTCGTCGCCGGATCGACGCGGTCCGCGCTGTACGACGGCTCCGCCTTCGCCCGCGACGGCGTCGTTCTCGTCACCCTCAACTACCGGCTCGGCATCGCCGGGTTCCTCGACATCCCCGGCGCGCCCGCCAACCGCGGCCTGCTCGACGTCGTCGCCGCACTGGGCTGGGTGCGGGAGAACATCGCCGCCTTCGGCGGTGACCCACACTACGTCACTCTCTTCGGCCAGTCGGCCGGGGCGACCATCGTCGGCGGCGTCCTCGCCACCTCCGAAGCCGCAGGCCTCTTCCGCCGGGCGATCATGCAAAGCGGCAGCGGCCTGGGGGCGTTCACCACCGAGCAGGCCGCCCGCGTCACCCAGGCAGCGGCCCGGGCCCTGGGCATCGAGCCCCGCGCCGACGCCTTCGCGGACATCTGCGACGACCGCCTGGTCGAGGCCGCCTCCCGGCTCGCGGACATCGACATGCAGACCGACACGCACCGCGATCCGCTGATCGGACTCAGCCCCTTCAGCCTGGTCCTCGACGCGCAGCCCGCCGCCTCCGTCGCCGCTGGTCTCAGCGCCGACGTCGACCTGCTCATCGGGACCAACACCGAGGAAGGAAACCTCTACCTGGTCCCCGTGGACAAGTACGCCACCTCGACCGCCGGGGACGTCGACGCCGCGGCGGCGCGCTCGCACCCGAAGCCGGAGCAACTCGTCGAGACATACCGGAAGGCACGCCCCGACGCGTCCTTCGCCGAGCTGCGCTCCGCCATCATGGGCGACGCACTGTTCGGCGCGGGCAGCTGGGCCCTGGCCGACGCACATACCGCCCACCCCGAGTCCGCCACCTACGCCTACGAGTTCGCCTGGCGCTCCCACGCTCTGGACGAACAGCTCGGCGCCACCCACGCGGTCGAGCTGCCCTTCGTCTTCGACCTCGCGCACCTCCCCCAACTGCACGGCCCATCCGCCCTGCTCGGCCCCGACAAGCCCCCCGCGGATCTCGCCGCCCGTATGCACGCCACCTGGGTCCGGTTCGCCACCACCGGCACCCCCGGCTGGGACGCCTACGACGCCGAGCGCCGGGCCACGATGCGCATCGACACCCAGTGGGCCCAGGTCGACGACCCCCGCAGCCAGGAGCGGCAGGCCTGGCACTGGCCTGCGGCCGCCCCTCCCAAGGACACACCATGACCAGAACCGTCACCACCACCGAGAACGCACCCGCCCTGGCAGCCCCGCTGTCCCAAGACATCCGCAAGAGCCCCCTCCTGCCAGTCTCCAGGCAGCCCCCCCCGCGCTCGTAGGCGGCCTTCCACGGACCGCCTTGGCACCATCCGACGGCCTCCGGACGCCGGACAGAGCACACGCGCACGGCGCGTGAAGCAGCACCCGCCCGGACCGGGCGCGGCTCACCTCCCGGCCTGTCCCGAGCGCCGCTGATGCCAGGCCCGTTTGCGACAGCCGGGAGAGCAGTACGGTGCCAAGGCAGGACGTTCGACACCGACCGTCCCTACCCGCCCGCACTGCGGGCACCTCGCTCTTCGCCCGGCCTGCACCGCCTCGGCCCGCGCCCGCACCCGTCGGCCCTCACCCCAGCTCCGCCACCGGCCCTCCGACGAGCAGAACACCGCCGTCGCCTTCGCCCCCGGCATCAACGGCTCACCGCACCCACAGCACGACCGCGGGCCTTCACCGACGTCCACCAACGCCACCAGCCGCAGCCGAGGCGCCCTCGTCTCGGCCATACCGGCACCGTACACACGGCTCCGGCCGTGGGAGTACCGCACGGACAGCCCGCTGACCTGCACAAAGGAGATGTGACACAGCCCCCGAGCTTGCTGCGGATCGTACGTCTTCGGCATCGTGAACCCGCGCGGCGCGAACGCGGGCATCCCGCGGTCCTTCGTCGTCAGCACACAGCGCTTGAGGTGGTCGCGGAAACCGACGACGCACGCGGTGCCGAGGCCGCCGGGCAGTTTCCTGCGGGCCTCGGCGACCTGCTGGGCCACGCCGTCGGTGCTCAGATAAGTGATGGTGCCGTCGGATGCGATCACGGGCTCGATCGACGTGACGTTCTTCATCGCGTACTTGGAGTCCAGGAACCGGGCGATCTCCCACTGCGCGTACACCGGCAGGTCGCGCTGTCGGCGGATCCGCGCGACCGTGTCGGCCAGCTCCTCGTTCACCGGGCCCGGCTCGAACAACACCTTGGTCGGGTCACCGCCGCCCGGTTCTGGCCGCGAATGTCTCGCCCGGGCTACGGCCGGATGCCGCCACCGCCCCGGACCGCTCGTTCTGCCACACCTACGGCCGCGGCGAGGGCAAGCACCAGATGCCCCCAGGGTGGCCGTACTCGGTCATCGTCGCGCTGGAGACGGGTCGCACGTCGTGGACCGCGCCGCTGGACGCCATCAGTCTGGAGCCTGGCACGGACGTCGCTGCCGTCACCACGCACAGATCCACGACCTCGTCGAACGACTGGTCGCCGCCGGGCAGTGGACGGACGGCGATCCGTACGTCCTGATCGTGCTGGATGCGGGCACCACGCCCCGCGCATCGCCCATCTCCTGGAGGGCCTGCCCGCCGAAATTCTCGGCCGGATGCGCTCCGACCGCGTCCTTCGCCGACCGCCCCCGCCCTGCGTTTATGACCCCAAGGGCGGTCGGCCGCCCAAGCACGGAGGCGAGTTCGTCTTCGGTGACCCGGATACCAGGGGAACCGAGCAGGCCGTGACCGTCACCGACACCCGCCTCTACGCAAAGGCGACGGCACGGGCCTGGGACCGACTGCCCCCCAGGCTCAGCAAACGAGCGGCCTGGCTCGACCACGACGGACCGCTGCCCCGGGAGAAGCCGACCGAGCCGAACAGGCTCACCCCTGCCCGCGTCCGCTGAGGGTTTCGGAACCTGCGGGCGAAAATGGCCTCCCCAACGTGTGCACCCAAACCTTCCCGTCCTGGCACCGGGCGCCCGCCGGGCTCGAAGAACCGTCATGCGGCAACGCGTCAAGAAGTCGGACGCGTCGTCGCCACCGGCGAGGCATACACCCGCCCGGCCCACCACAACAAGGGCACCAAGCCACGGCGCACAGGGAAAGAACGCGTTTCCACCGGCGGATAGGGTCCCTGCATGCAGACGGGTGGGTTACTCGGCTCCGGCCGCAGCGCGGACGTGTTCGCCATCGATGATCGCTGGGTCCTTCGCCGATACCGCGACGGCGGCGACGTCACCGCCGAAGCCGAGGTGATGGCCTACCTCGCGGAGCACGGGTATCCGGTGCCCCGCCTCCGGGGCCCGGCGGGCGCCGGAGGCAGCACGGCGCCGCGAACCGACCTGGTGATGCAGCGGCTGCACGGCCCGTCCATGCTTCAGGCACTGCTGCAGGGCGTGATCACGGCCGAGGAAGCAGGAGCGGGGCTCGCCGATCTGCTGCACCGCCTGCACTCGGTTCCCGCACGGGTCTCCGCCGATCTCGTCCATCGGATCCTCCACCTCGACCTGCACCCGGACAACGTGATGCTCACCTCGGGCAGGCCCGTGGTGATCGACTGGCGCAACACCGAGGAAGGGCCGCCCGGACTGGACTGGGGAATGTCGGCCCTGATCCTGGCGCAGGTCGCTGTCGGCAACACGGCCCTGGTGGAGCTGGCCCGGGCAGTACTCGCCTCGCTGCTGACACACCTCAGCCCCGCGATCACCCTGGGCAGCACCGACTCCGGATACCTTGCGGAAGCCAGGAAGAGACGGGCAGCCGACCCGTCAATGAACGAGAGCGAGACGCATCTTCTCGGCGAAGCCATCGAGTTGATACTTGAGCTGACGTCCGCCCGACCTTGAACGACAAGCTGTGGCGCTTTCCCGCATGAGCGGGAAGGGGGACCGACCCGGCCGATCGCTCCCGACGATAGCGTGCGGGACTGGCAGGCGCTGGCCTCACCCGCGGCGAGGCGGATGACACCAGGTACCTCGTCGCAGCGGCCGTCAATACGCGCGGGGCCGTTGACCGGCTGACGCCTTGGTCCTGGTGGCGAAGGAAGCCGTCGTCATGGTCACGGATCAGCCTGTGCCGCCTGTCGCCCGCGCGCTTGTCGACCGAGCTGCCGTGGTGCACCGAACGTCATGCTGTGCGCAGTGCCGCGTCGTGGAGGTGCTGGACCATCGAGAACTCACGGACCCGTGCACCATCCCCGGTCATCGCCGAGGAAAGGTCGCTGAGGACGTCCGGCAGGCGATGGGCCGGGGTGGGCAGGTGGGCGGCGACGCACTGGGCGAGGGCGTCGAAGACGATGGCTTGGCGGAAGACGAGGTGTGAGGGACGCTCCCACTCGACTTCGACGTCCTCAGGCTCCTTGTCCAGCATCGCGAACGCCCGCGGGAGCGCCTGGTCGTGGGCGGCCGTGAGGTCCTCGCGCAGCCGCTCGCGCGCCGCGACTGGGAGGGTGTCCGCGGTGAGGGCGGCCAGGGCCAGGGGGTGCGCGCGCAGGTCGGCGTGGGCCAGGGCCAGGTCCAAGGCGTGGCGGCGCATCCGCCCCAGTGTGGCGGGCCCCAAAGCGGCCAGGTAGCTGATGAAGGGCTCCCGCTTCAGCAGGGGGAGTGGATGTGCTCCTGCCCGAGCAGGTAGTCAGGCACTGGGTGATCTGCACGGCGCGGTGCGTGCCCTGTACCCACGCCTGGTCGAACCGTGCGCCTGTGGCACGCTCAAGGGCCGCCAGGCTCGCGCCGCTGCCGCTGCTGCCTTCCAGGTCGAGGTCGTGCAACAGAGGCTGCCAGGCGCCGGGGCGCGCACCGTAGGCGTTCTCGGGATCGAGCGTGTCGAAGGAAGAGGAGATCAGACCGTTCTCGGCCAGGCTCAGGCGGCAGGCCGCGTTAAGGCTCCAGTGGGCGCTGGCGGTACGGCCGAGGCGGGACAGCGGGCGCAGCACTTCCTCGCGCGCACCCTGATAGTTGTTGCGTTCAACGACGACAACCGCCGGTCCTGACCGGGAGACCAGTATCACGTCCCCGTCGTCGTACTCGCCCAAGTCCTCCAGGCGCAGAGGGCTGGGTCGTGCGGGGGTACCGCCGAAGAGGTGGATCACGGTGTCCTCGTCGGCGCCGTGCACGGCTGTGAACGTGGCGGCCTCCTCCAAGTGCATGTCAGTGAGAAGCTCGTCAAGGCGCTGAGGTGAGGTCATAGGCGGGATTGTTACCGCTCCCACTGACACACTGGGCCCGGCCAGGCGGATCGTATCCGCTAGGAGCGCCGAACTTGGAAGGCCGCGGCAGCCCAGGCTGTCGAGGCTCACGTTGCTCTCCAGGTGAGGTGTCCAGGCCGTGTTCCCCGCCGTGCTCGACGTCCTGCAGGCCGAGCGAGCTGGGCACCGGCACCGAAGAGCACAGGCGCTCACCAAGCACACCAAACGCGAGGCCTCTCCCGAAGGAGCAGCCCGTGCGCGCCACCCAGTCCCGCTCGATGTCCTCGCCCGAGCAGTCGAAGTACCCGGCCATTCTCCGGGGCTCCGCGCGTGCGCGGGAGGAATGCTCGCAGCTCAGAGGCGGTCCAGGTGATCACATCAGCCGCAACGCCTGTGGTGCACGGCTTGAGGAGGTGACGCTGTCGGGGATCTAGGCGATGACGGTCGGCCTTGCCCTCGGCCTCTCAACCTCCAAGATCCCCGACCTTGTTGCCCGCGATCAGCTCTGTGTCTCCTCGTGGTGGCCGATCGCGGCCGCGTCGGGTACGAGGAGGAGCTTGCCGGTGGTACGCCGAGCCTCCAGGTCGCTGTGGGCCTGGGCGGCCTCGGACAGTGCGTAGCGGCCCGTTACGGTCACCTCAAGCGCCTTGGAGCGCACCCACTCGAACACATCGGCGGCCCGTCGGAGCAGTTCGGACCGATCGGCGATGAAGTCCCCGAGGCTGGGCCGGATCAGGGTCAGCGAACCACCCTGGGCGAGCCGAATCGGATCAAACGGCGGCACGGCACCACTTGCCGCGCCGAAGAGCACGAGATGGCCGCGGGTTCGCAGGCTGGCGAGGCTCGCGTCGAAGGTGTGCGCGCCGACGCCGTCGAAGACAACCGGCAGTCCCTGGCCGCCGTTGAGCCGCCTCACCTCGGCTGCGAGATCGTCGACTGCGGAGTAGAGGATCACCTCGGCGGCCCCGGCACGCTTCGCCAGCTCGGCCTTCGCCGTGGTCGACGTCGTGCCGATCACCCTGCCGCCGAGATGGGTGATGAGCTGGGTCAAAAGCAGCCCCATGCCACCAGCGGCCGCGTGCACGAGCACCGTGTCACCCCGCTGGACCGGGTAGGCGTCTGTGACGAGATAGTGCGCGGTCATGCCTTGGAGGAGCACGGCAGCGGCGGTCTCGAAGCCGATGTCGTCGGGCAGCGGCACCAGCCGGGAGGAGTCCACGACGGCCCGCTCGGCATACGTGCCGGGAATCTCCACCCAACCGACCCGGTCCCCCACTGCGACGTCAGCGACGCCGGGTCCAACTTCAACGACCGTGCCAGCGCCCTCAGTACCCGGGGTGAAGGGCAGCGGGAGACTGTACCGGCCTTCGCGGTGGTAGACGTCGAGGAAGTTGACCCCGGAGGCAGCGACCTCCACGACCGCCTCGCCCGGACCCGGCCGCGGCTGGTCCACCGTGGCCTCCTGCAGCACCTCGGGACCGCCCACTTCGTACACCTGAATCGCTTGCATGACCCTCCAATAACGGTTCATCCCTCGCCAACCCCGTTGATGGAGATCCAATTCCCGGCAAGCAGCCCAGCCCACTGAGACGCCTGCTTCGCACCCCGGGTCTGGGACAGCAGACCGAGGCCGTCAAGGGCCGACGAATGCGCCACTGGCCGCTTCCGCACCACAAGGCGCAGCTCTGGCGTTCGCAAAACCGTTGCAGGGGGCGTGATCCTGCACTCCGCAGGAACCACGGATACCAGTTGAGCAGCGGATATCCGCGCGGCGGTGCGCTTCTGCGGCGTCGGCGAGCGGGAGGGTGCGGTCGACGACGTGCGCGACGGTGCCGTCCTCGATGAGGGGCCAGACCCGTTCGCGTACCTCGGCGGTGATCACGGCCTTCGCGCCGCGTCGTCCGCGGCAGCGAGCCCAGGCCCACCATCCACCCGGCGGTCGCGCTGCTCGCGGAGCAGCGGCAGCAGCGGCAGGCCCTGCGCCGCTACCGCACCTGGCTGCCTGCTTCGCCCACGGCCCGATCCCGCCGAAGACCGGCGGAGGCCAGGATCCGTGCGCGCGCCGACCGGGCCGAACCGTTCAGCACGCTCCGGGGCCGACCTCAGACACATCGCCGGGAGGCCGGAACGGGCGACACCTTCGGATGCGCCGCGACGGGCCGGACAGCATGCGGCCACACCTGGCGGCCATCCGTACCGGGTCGCGAGCCGGTCCGGGCGGCCGATCTGCGTAGTGGGCGGGCAGGGGATGCGGGTCTCGGGGATGCTGAGCGCGAGTCGGTCCCGCAGTCCGCGGTCGGCCGCTACGAGATCCCCCTCAGGGAAGGCGTACACCGTGCGCGAGAGCAACCAGGCCCTTGCTCCGACGGCCAGCAACGGTCCCCCCTGGTGATCGACGTCGGCGCACCGAACTCGGGCACCACCGGCAGGTCGTGCGGCGGCGTAGGTGCGGGCGGCGCCAGGAACAACGACCACGGCTCCAGCGGCGGCGACGGCACCGACGGCCAGCAGAAGCTCGCCGTCCTGCCCCGTAACGACACCACCGTCGCGGTGGCCGGTATCGGCCAACTCCCCTTCGTGACGGCCCCCGCGGGCGGCGGCGGGCACGCCGGTACCTTCGGCGACGGCGGCTCGGGCGGCACGCCCAACATCAACGGCGGCACGCCAGGCAGCGGCGACCCCGGCCTGATCGGCAAGAACGGCAACAACGCAGCCCCCGGAGGGAACGGTGCCGTCCTTATCCTGTGGTGACCACACCACCTGCCGATCGAAGGCCAGCCCCGGAACCGCCGCTACTCGAGGCCCGGGGTACCGCGGCGTAGGGCAGCGGTGCGGTCCTGCCACGGCCGCCGTCCTCGATCAGCCCGTACGTCAGCACGCCCCCCAGCCCGGACAGCACCCAGCCCGGGACATCGACCGCGACAGCACCCGGGTTGCGGGACTCACCGAGGTGGCGCAGGACAATAGAAAGCAGGGCCACGCCGATGGACAGGTTGACCAGGAACACAGCGGGCCAGCCGAACGCCTCTGTCAGCACGCCGCCCGCCACGGGACCCGCGGCCAGGCCGACGCCGCTCAACCCGGCCCACAGCCCGATCACCCTGACCCGCTCCCGCGGAGCGGGAAGGTCGGCGACGAGCAGCGTCAGCAACGCGGGGCTCAGCCCGGCGGCCCCGATGCCCTGCACCACCCGACCGGCGACCAGCCTGCCGACCGACGGTGCGAGGCTGCACACCAGCAACGCCGCGGCCCGCGCGGGCGTGGCCGACAGCAGCGTCCACCGCCAATGGGGCGACCTGGAGTCACTGCTCACCGACGTGGCGCTCACCCGCCTCAACACGCGCTCGCCGATGCCCCACACCGGGAGCCTCGCCGGAGACCTGCGCACCTACGCGGCCCAAGTGGCCCGCGAAATCACCGGACCCGACGGCCCCGCGGTCCTGCACCTGGCCGTCGCCCTGTCCAGCAACGGCCAGCAGGGCCGTAAAGCCCGTGACGACCCGCGCGGCGAACGCACCCGGCAGTTGCAGTCCATGCTCGACCGCGCCCGACGCCCTTGAGGTGCTGCACCACATCCTGGCCCCCGGAACCAGGCTGTGGGCGCGGCGCCACGGCACCGTGTGATGCTCGCCGACACGCGCCCGGCCCCGACGCCGCGCAAGGGCGGCCAGCAACCGCTTGCGAAACCGCCTGGGGAAGGTAACTTCCGTACGGCACAGGGAAGTTGTTGTCGCGCCGCGCACGCTGGCCTATCGTCCTGTCCACACAGCCACGGCAGGCATGGCACGGGGCGTGAGCGCACCGGGCCGACGGGGACGCGAGCACCGGGGGGACGGGATGGGCCGCCACCTGTACCACCTCGACGCCGTGGTCGACGCGCTCGCCCCGGCGATGCTGGGGATGCCGCCCGGCGGAGGACGGTGGACGAAGCGCGGGTTCCCGCACGGCCAGCCGGTCGTGGAGATCGTCGGTGACCGGGCGACGGGGAAGACGGCCGTACTGGACGCGCTGTACGCCGGATACCACGCCCATGTGCCCACGGCCCGGCTGGACCTCGCCGAGCCGCCGTTCTCGGCGGCCGGGCAGACGGACCGCGAGCGCCTGGACTCGGCAAACGCCTCGCCGGTCACCAATCTCCTCTTCCAGATGTGCTACGAGCTGTCCACCGCCCCCAAGGGGAACGGCCGCCCCCTGGCCTTCCCGCGGCTCTCCCCCGCGCTGCTGCTGGTGACGGCGTGGCGGCGGGAAGCCGCCACTGTGGGCCCCGTACCACCGGCCGAACTCACGGCCGCGGAAGGGGAACTCAGGGAACTGCTGACCGCGCGGCACCCGGACCCCCGGGTCCGCGACGCGCTCCTCAGACGCTGGCTCGCCGCGTTGGGCGCGGTGGTGGCGGGCCTGCTTCCGGGCGTGCCGGGCCTTGAGGGCGTTCTGCAGTCCGCCTCGGATTCCTTCCTCGACCGCAAGGGGCGCGCTCCCCGGCTCGCGTGGTGGCGCTCCCAGCTGGCCGACGCCAACGGCGACGCGGTGCAGCGCCTGTTCACGATCGTCCAGAGGTTCCGCCGCCGCGGTCCGGACCGCGTGGCCGTGGAGGCTCACCTGATGGACGCGCTCCTCGCGGACATCGACGGCGCCTACGGCCCCTGGGCGCGCAAGACCCGCCACCCCGCGCTCATCCTCCTCGACAACGTGGACGACGCTCTGCGGAAACGCTTCCTCGTGCCGTTCGTCGAACGGTACGCGCACATCGCCCGACAGCGTCCGGGGCACAGCCGGGACATGCTGCCCGTCGTCTTCGCCACCTCTCTGGGCCGCGGCTCCGCCCCGGAGCTGACGCCCACCACCGCCGAAGCGCCGTGGAGCAGCCCCGAACTCCGCCCACCCCGGACGTGGCTGCTGCGCCTCGGCATCCCTGACGTGGGCGATCCGCAGATCCGCGCGATGCTCAACGGCGCCGACTATCCCGCTTCCCTTCCCGCGGTCGTCGAGAGACTCAGCGGGGGCCGCGCGGGCAACGCCCTGCTGCTGGTCGAGGCGGCGGTCGAGCGGATCGAGGGTCCCGACCCGCTCGACCTGGACGGACTGCTTTCGCTGCCGTCCTCCGACGCCGCGCAGCCGCTGGCCGACACCCTCCTTGACCAGCTCCTCCCCGACCCCGCCCTGCGGGACCAGGCCCTGACGGTCGCGCCCGCCCTTGAGGCGAGTGCCGCGGCCGACCTGCTGCGCCTTGCCGCACCGCAGCTCCCCGGGCCCGCGCCCGCCCTGCAGATCAGGCGGCTCCTCGACGGTGCCCTGGAGCGGCCCCACTGGAATCACCGCCCCTGGCCTCAGGTGTACGGCAGAGCCCCCTTGATCACCGACCGTGCGCTGCGCGCGATCCTGCTCCACCGGCTGCGCACCGAGGGCGGCCCGGCGCGCTGGTCGCACCTCCACTCCCGGCTGGCGGGCCACTACAACCCCGGTGACGTGCTGGACTCCGACTCGGTCCGCCATGACCCGCGGTATCTGCACCACGCCCTGGCCCTTGGCTGCTTCGACTCCCTGGTCGTACGGGCGTTGCACCACCGCTATCTGCGCAGCGCGCCCGCCGACTGGCTGTGCGACCTCAACCTCGTCGCCGCCGCGCCTCAGGCCTACGACGGCTTCGCGCCCGAGCACGCGCCCGCCGCCGATGAGCTGCCGCCGTGTCCGGCGTGCGCCGATCAGGACAGCGGGGCCGCGGTACACGCCGCGATCCGGCTGTTGCTGGCGTCCGTATGGCGGCTGTCCGCGCCGTCGGCCGCTCCCCCGTCGGGTCACGCGGACCGGTGCGCGGTCCTCGTACGTGCCTCGCTGGAGGCCCTGTGCACCGACTACGGCCGCCGCGGGCGCCCCGATCAGGCGTACAACGCGTACGTGGACACCGTCGCGGCCGACGGCTGGATCGATGCCTTGGTGAACGGCGTGCAGGCCCCCGATCTCCCTGTCGTGCGGGTGGGGTGACGGGCATGCCCTTCCCTCGGTGGTGGCAGTGGCACACCGCGCGGCCGCCGATCGTGCGGTTCCTCCACTGGCTGCTGGTCGCCGCGGTCATCGTCCCGCTCGGCGTGTGGGTGGGCCTGAGGCTGAGCGACACCTCCTGTGCCGCCGGGGTCGACGAGCGCGGCGGCGACGACGAGTGCACGGGCGTCACCGACGGCTCGTACGCCTTCATCGACGAGCTGCGCGACGTGTCAGCCCGCATCAAGGAGGAGAACGACCGCGTCACTGACAGCGGCAAGCCCTACGCGACCATCGCCCTCATGATCCCGATGACGCAGCGGCCGGACCAGCGGGCCGAGCGCACCGAGGTGCTGCGGGAGGTGCAGGGGGCCTACCTCGCCCAGTACCGGGCCAACCACGAGAGCCAGGAAGAGCCGCCGATCCGCCTCGTCCTGGCCAATCCGGGGCGCACGATGCACCGTTGGAAGGAGGTCACCGACCAGCTCGCCGCGATGTCGGCGTCCCGCAAGCACCGGCTGCGTGCGGTCTTCGGCTTCAACCTCAGCGTCGGTCGGACCGAGCAGACCATCGACCGCTTGACCAACGACAAGGGCATCGCGGTCGTCAGCGGTCCGATCACCGCCGACGGGCTGGCCAACGACGCGCGGCACCCCCGGCGGTATCCGGGCCTGGCCAAGGTCGTCCCTTCCAATCGGGAGCAGGCGCGGGCCCTCACGCACTCCCTGCGCGTCAAACCGGAGGAGACGTTCCTCGTGGAGGACACCTCCTCGAACGACCTCTACGCCCGTTCGCTGCGCGCCGCGTTCCGGGCCGAGACCAAGGGGACGCCGTACGCTCCCGAGCAGTACGAGGCGGACCGGGTCACGGCCAACGACTTCGTCCAGATGGTGAACAACCTCTGCGACTCCAAGGCGACCACGGTCTACTTCTCGGGCCGTCCGCGCGCCCTCAGCCATCTCGTCGCCGCGCTGGGCAAGCGTGGTTGCGCGGCCCGGCCCTTCAGGCTGGTCACCGTGTCGGGCGCTTCCACTCTCGCTCTGGACCCCTCGATGGACTGGGGTGCCTTCTCCTACGGCGCGGGGCTGACCGTCGAGTACACCACGATCACCCATGAGGTCGCCTGGACCACCGGCCGCCCGCCGCGGACGGGCGGTTCGGCCGACGACTTCAACGCGCTCGGCCGACTCGTCAGGGGCTCCCGAAGCGGCTCCCCCGTCGGCGACATCGGCCCCACCGGCCTCGCGGACGGACGTACCATCACGGCCCACGACTCCGCCCTGACCGCGATCGCCGGTATCCGCAACCGGGTGGTCGCCAAGGACCAGGTGCCCTCCCAGCGCAGCATCGCGGCGGCCTGGCCGCGGCTCCACGGCCGTCAGAAGGTCAAGGGCGCCAGCGGCTGGATCTGCCTCAACAGCTACGGCACCCCCTACGACAAGGCCGTCGCCATCGTGCGGCTGTCTCCCGAACCAGGGCAGCACATCCAGTTCGACAAGCTCGCCTGGCCCGAGGGAAGGCCGCCGAGCGCGCAGTGCACCGCCGAACCCGAATGAGCGGTCTGGGGGTCTTGGTGTGTTCACCGCTGCCTCTCTGGTGACTGAGCGGAACCGGAAGGCTCCCGCAGCGGGCGCCCGCCGTTCTTCCTTCAGCGGCGGGCCAGTGCCAGCACGCTCAGGCCGAACATCAGGACGCCCAGGGGGAGGTGGACCGAGGGAACGTGCGCTATGCCGACGACGACCTGGACCGAGGCGAGTACGAGGAAGCCTGACGCGTGCCAGATGGGCCGGGGCGAGCCGCCGCCGCGCTTCCACGCCAGCACCGCCGCGAGCACGTACAGCATCGACGCCCCGTACATCACCCGGGCGCCGACGTCGTGCAGCGTCTCGCCGTAGGACGAGGTCATCAGCAGTCCGGCGGAGACCGCCTGCAGGAAGATGGTCAGGGTCTGCACGGCGATCGCGATCCGCAGGAACGAGGTGCCGCCGCGCTGCGCGTTCGCCGTCGCCGTCGTCTCAGAGGCCATGTCGGGGTCCCCTTTTCCGCCCTTCGGGCAGTAGATCGATAAGGTCTCACCAGCCCGACGACGCGGGCCTGGGAAAGGTAAGGCGAGGGGGCGGCCGGGGGCATGGGGACTGTCGGGGCCGGTACGGACGGGATCGCGGGTGAGCGACGTCAACTGATCAATGTCGCCTACCGGTTGCTCGGTTCGGCGACGGAAGCCGAGGACGCCGTACAGGAGGCGTTCGCGCGCTGGTATGGGCTGCCGCGCAGCCGTCAGGAGGAGATCCGCTCCCCCGGTGCTTGGTTGACGACGGTCACCAGCCGCATCTGCCTGGACCGGCTCGGCTCGGCGCGGGCCCGGCGGGAACGCTACGTCGGTGCGTGGCTGCCCGAGCCGTTGCCCGACCGCACCGAGTGGGACCGGGCGGGCGGCGCCGCGCCCGGGGACCCCGCCGACCTGATCGTCCTGGACGAGTCGGTGACCATGGCGTTCCTCGTGGTCCTGGAGTCGATGACGCCCGCGGAGCGGGTGGCGTTCGTCCTGCATGACGTCTTCCGGTACCCGTTCGCTGAGATCGCCGGGGTTCTGGGTCGGGCCCCCGCGGCCTGCAAGCAGCTGGCGGCCTCGGCGCGGCGGCGGCTGGACGTGGCGCGCCCTCCGGTGTCGGCCGCGGGCCAGGCCGAGGTAGTGCGGCACGTCAAGGAGGCGTGGGAGAGCAAGGACATCGCCGCCCTCGTCGGGCTCCTCAATCCGGCCGCCGTGATGACCGCCGACGGTGGTGGCATGGTCGGTGCCGTCCTGCGGCCCGTCGAGGGAGGCGTGCGCATCGCCGAGTACATGGTCGCCATCGCCGACAGGGCTCCTGAGCTCGAACTTCTGGAGCGGTCGGTCAACGGTGCGCCGGGGCTGGTGGCTCAGCGTGCCGGGGTCGTCATGACCGTGGCGTCGTTCGATGTGTCTGACGGGTGTGTCGCCCGGATCTGGGCCGTCCGCAACCCGGAGAAGCTGCGGCCTTGGGGGCGGGAGGCTCTTCGGCGGTTTGGGTGACGTTCGGGCGAAGGAGGGGCGGGCGACATCAGGGCCTTCTTCCTCATCGGCTTCACACCGGCGGTGCCTCGGCCCCGGCGCGCGGGTCGGGCGGGGCTGACCGCGGGTGCATCGGAATCGCCTGCGCCGCGTCCCGCCGGGCGAGCCCGGCGGGACGCGGCCTTGTCCGACGCCGCCGCTCAAGCGCTCGACGGCGCACCGTGCCCAGGCCGCTGGACCGGCCGGGCCGCTCGGGAGCGGTCTCCGGCGCTGTCAGCAGTCCAGGGACGGGCCGGTACTCACGGTGCCGGAGCTATGACCACCACTTGTGCCACATCGCGTTGTCACCGCCGCGCACGAAGGTGTCGATGCGCCCGTATCCCCAGGACACGGCCGCGGGGGCCGACGTCAGAGTGCCGCCCAACGACTCCCAGCCCGACCAGCCGTTGGCATACCACTTGTGCCACATCGCGTTGTCACCACCGCGGACGAAGACGTCCAACCGGCCACTGCTCCACGACGACACAGCAGGAGCCGACGTCAAAGTGCCACCCAACGACTCCCAGTTGGACCAGCCGCTGGAGCTGTACCACTTGTGCCACAGGGCGTTGTCGCCACCACGGACGAAGGTGTCGATGCGGCCGTTGTCCCAGGACACGGCTGCGGGGGCCGACGTCAGAGTGCCGCCCAACGACTCCCAGCCCGACCAGCCGTTGGCATACCACTTGTGCCACATCGCGTTGTCACCACCGCGGGCGAACACGTCCAACCGGCCACTGCTCCACGACGACACAGCAGGAGCCGACGTCAAAGTGCCGCCCAACGACTCCCAGTTGGACCAGCCGCTGGAGCTGTACCACTTGTGCCACAGGGCGTTGTCGCCACCACGGACGAATACGTCGATGCGTCCGGGCCCCCAGGAGACAGCGGCGGGGTCGGAGGTCAGGGTGCCGCCGAGGGACTCCCAGTTGGACCAGCCGTTGCCGTCGTACCACTTGTGCCACAGAGCGTTGTCGCCGCCGCGGACGAACGTGTCCAGTCGACCGTTGCTCCACGAGGAGACGGCCGGGCCGGAGGTCAGGGTGCCGCCGAGGGACTCCCAGTTGGACCAGCTCTGCACGGCGGACGCGGAGGCGGGCCCGGGGTGCGCGGGAGCGGGGGACGGCTGGGCCGCGGCGGGGGCCGCCAGGGCCCCGAGAAGTACGAAGAGGATGGTGAAGAAGACAGGTAGTGAACGTCTGCGCATGCCGAACTTCCTTCCGGGCAGGCACGGAAGTGCCGATGCCGACGGGGATGAGTCGCTTGCGAGGAACTTCACTTTCTGATCGCTTCAGTTCACTTGCGACACTATGGGGTGTTGAGTGCCCTCGGATAGCCAGGAACCAGTCCCTCTGCCGCACCGCCCCCGCTCCCTTCAATGGCACCTGCACTGACCGAGAACATCATCCGCGAGCTCGGCCTGCTGTCCGAGCGAGATACGGCGAGGACAGCCGGTCGCTGCTCATACGCCCCCGACTCGCCACGCACTGGCGGGCGGCGCGTAACCGAGCGCCTTGAACAGTGGGCGCAGCCCCACGAAGTGGGCCTCGGGCAGCGCGTCGAACAGCGCCCGCGCCTCCTCCCAGGTCCGCAGGGAGTTCGCGACGTCGCCCTGCGCGTGCTGCGCGGCCGCCAGGCACGCCAGGATCGTGGCGCGACGGCTCGGATAGCCGACGGCGTTGGCGATCCTCAGCGCCCGCCGGTGGAATGCGACCGCGCGCTCCGGGTCACCGAGCGCGTGCCGTACGACGCCCAGCGCGGACACCGAGAAGCTGACCATCCCCTCGTTGCCGAGGGAGCGGTGGAGTGCCATGGCCCTGCGCAGCGGGTCGCGTGCCTCGGCGAAGCGGCCCGCACGCAAATGGGCGGTGCCGATGTTGGTCTCGAACATCGAGACCCCCACGGATCCCCCGGAGGAGGCAGGTCACGCAGCACGGCCAGGGCCTCCTTCCAGTAGTCCACCGCGCGGACGTCGTCACCTGTGTACCCGTGGTGCGCGCCCAGATTGCCCAGGACGTGCGCCTCGCCGACCCGGTCGCCCGTACGGCGCATCAGCTCCAGGGCCTCGGTGAGGCAAGGGAGAGCCGAGGCTGGGTCGGTCTGGCCGTCGTAGGCGGAGCCGAGGTTGTTGAGCGACAGCGCCTGCGCGTGCGGATCGTGGATGCGGCGCGCCGCGTCGACCGAGACGCGACCGACGACGATCTGGTCCTCGCGCACGGGATGGCCGCGCAGATAGCTCCACAACAGCGCGGGCAACTGCCAGGCGATCTCATCCTCTCTGTGCGCATACGCGTCATGGATCGTGGCCAGGAGGTTCGCGCGCTGTGCCCCGCACCATCGGACGGCCTCGTTCTGCGTGGTGAGGAAGGAGAGTGTCAGCCACTGTGGCCGAGGGGGCAGCCGGACCGTACGCCGGTGGGGTGCGAGGATCCGGTCGGCGGCGTCCGCGTGGTGCAGGCACCAGGCGTACCAGCGGGAGCGTGCCGCACGCCGCGCCGCTGGCGTCTCGTCCGCCGCCGCACGCTCGGCGGCGAAGATCCGCAGCAGGTCGTGGAGACGGTAGAGGCCGGGCCCGCGCTCTTCCACGAGGTGGGCGCGCACCAGCCGGTCCAGCAGGGTCCGGTCGAGTGTGCCGGAGCCGTCCAGCGCGGCGGCGGCCTCGAGCGTGATGTCGGGTCCGGGGAACAGGCCGAGGCGGCGGAACAGCCGTCGCGGGGCGGGTTCGAGGGCGGCGTAGGAGTGGTCGAACGCCGCTCGTACTCCCGTACCGCTGTCGCCGTCGATCCGTAGGATGCCCAACCGGTCGTCCGACGCGGCCAGTTCGGCGGCGAGCCCGGCGATCGAATCGTGCGGCTGGTCGCGCAGCCGCGCCGCCGCGATACCGAGCGCGAGCGGCAGGCCGCCACAGGCCGCGAGCAGCGCGTTCACGGCCTCCAGCGGTTCAGCCGCGGGGCGCTTGGGTCCCAGCATCCTGGTGAGCAGGGCCCTGCCGTCGCAGGCGGTGAACCCGGTCAGGTCAAGGCGTCGGGCGCCGTCCCGCACGGTGAGGCCCGTGAGGCGTTCCCTGCTGGTGACGAGTACGGCGCAGTCGCCGTTGCCCGGCAGCAGCGGTCTGACCTGCTGGGCGTCGCGCGCGTCGTCCAGGACGATCAGCACGCGCCGGTCGGTCAGCAGCGTGCGGTAGAGCGCCGCCGCTTCGTCCTGGTCGGTGGGTATGCGCCCGGCGTCCTCGCCCAGGGCTCTCAGGAAGGCGGCGAGCACCGCGCCCGGGTGTCGGGGGCCACCGGGTGCGTGCCCGCGCAGGTCGGCGAAGAGCTGCCCGTCGGGGTAGTGGTGGCGGTGGCGGTGCGCCCAGTGCAGCGCCAGTGTGGACTTCCCGGTGCCGGGCGCACCGGAGACGATGGTGACGGCCGTGCTCTGCCCTGATGCGGCGGTGGCAGTCGGCGCGGATCCCAGCCAGCGCAGTTCCTCGCAGCGGCCGACGAACGTCGGTAGGTCAAAGGGGAGCTGGGCGGGGGTGGGCCGGACGTCGTGGGCCATGACGGGTGCTGGCCGTTCGGACCCTGGCCGCAGCAGCGTGTCTCGCAGCGCCCGCAGCTCTGAGCCGGGGTCGAGGCCCGTCTCGTCGGCGAGCCGGGCGGCGTGCCTGCGGTACACGTCCAGCCCGTCGCTGTGGCGCCCAGCCCGGTGCAGGGCCGTCATCAGGTGCAGTACGAGCCCTTCACGCAGCGGGAACTCGGCGACGAGTGAGGACAGTTCGGGGATCACCGCGAGATGGCGGTGCAGGGAGAGCTCCAGCGCGAAGCAGTGTTCGAGGGCGCACAGCCGCTGCTCCTCAAGGGCCGCGGCGGCGGATCTGAGCGGCCAGCTCGGCAGCCCGTCGAGCGCGGGCCCGCGCCACAGAGCGAGCACGCTCCGCAGCCGGGTCACCGCGTCGGCCGCGTCCCCGGCGGCCTCGGCGGCGCGTGCGGCGGCCACCCCGTCGGTGAACACATGGGTGTCAACGGCGGATTCCGGTGTGACAAGACGGTAGCCGTGCCCGTCGCTGACGATGAGGGGCGCGGGGCGTGGCTCGTCGGCCGCCTCCGGCCGGGTCGGGTGCGCCTCGGCGAGGCGGCGGCGGAGCAATCCGGCCATGTTGCGGACCTGGCGCTCGGCGGTCGCCGGGGGATCCTCGTCCCACACCGCGTCGACCAACCGTGCCAGCGGCACGGCGCAGTTCGGGCGCAGCGCAAGCGCCGCGAGCAGGCCGCGCTGACGCGCCCCGCCGAGTTCGACGCGCTCGCCGTCCACCCGGACCTCCAACGGCCCCAGCAGCCTGAACTCCACACGACCTCCGTTGCGCGGACGCGGACAGTGGACACCGGACAGCGACACGGAACGGCCGGGATCCGGCCGCCCTCAAGAAGATCATCTTGAATGGGCCAGGCCTCGCGGTCCAGGGACATTCGCGCCAGTAGTGCGGAAACCAGTAGTGCGGGAAGAGGACGCGGTGAGCAGCCGGAGGGCGATGCCGACGGGTGCCGTCATGACCGTGCCGTGAAGAAATCGTGTCCCTCCTTGGCATGCTCATCTTCGTTCCTCGACACACACTCCCCCATCTCCACGCATTCCAGGGTTTTTCGTGCACCTCAAGGAGAGAACCGTGAAACGCACCCTCGTCAGCAGACGCCGCACCGTTCCCGTCGCCCTCACCGCCGCGGCAGTGGTCGGCGGGCTGGCCGTGGCCCCCGCGCACGCCGCACCCCCGCCGCCCCCCACGGGCAGGTGCAACCCGACCGTCGACACGATGTACTACGACGTCACGACCAGGGTCACCCCGGTGATCACCGACTTCCTGGCGGTCACGGTCGCCGAGGGCACCACCGCCCAGAAGACCCTGACCCTCGAACAGAAGGACTCAGTGACCACCACTGTCGACGAGCGGACGGAGATCACCGCATCGGCCTCCCCCTGTTCCTCAAGGTCGAGTCCAAGGTCGGCTTCTCCGTGTCCAAGACCACCTCGTCGACGAAGACCCATCAGATCACCGACACCTGGAACTTCAACCGCGCGGGGCAGTACGGCCTCTACCGGGGCACCCGCAAGGTCGAGGGCGAGTACGTGAAGTACGTGTGCGCCCAGACCGGGCCGACCACCGGCGTGTGGGTCAACGCCATCCGCGACGCGGCCTACGGCACCTTCACCACCTTCGAGACCCCTGAGATCGGCACCGTTGTGCGCAACTGCGCCGCCTTGGAGCCCCTCGGCACCGTGCGCCGCGCCGCACAGGACCGGCTGGGCAAGTGCTGAACCGCGCACCGGGCACGCCGAGCCGACGACGCGGCACGCCGTCGCCCTCGTACCGCCGCCCTCTCCGTTCGACCGCGACCCACAGCCCACAGACCAAGGAGAACCGAGTGAGCCACCTGCTCCGACGCGCACCGCGCACCACCCGCCGTCGACTGCGTTACGTCCTGGGCACCGCGGCGGCGGCGCTCGTGACGCTGCTCCCCGCCGCGCCGCCCGCGTCCGCCGCGTCCGGCACCAACTGGGACGGGTGGATCTGCGAGCCCGGCTACTACCGCATCAACACGCCGGGGGGAATGGCCGTCGACATCTCCCAGGGGCCCGAGAACCCCGGAGCCATCATCCAGTACCCGTACTGGGGAGGCCACAACCAGCAGTGGCAGGCATGTAGATGGCCGAGCCCGACCCAGAGCACGGACTGGGTGTTCAGATCGCGGCTCAACGACCAGTGCATCACGATGGTCGGCTACAAGCCCGATGACGGCCAGGCGTTCCAGCAGGGCGACTGCGGCGACTACATCGGCACCAACCAGAAGTTCTGGCTCGACCACCACCCCGCCAACGGCCCCTTCGCGATGCAGGTCCTGCACTCCGGGGCCTGGGTGTCGATCCAGAAGGACAAGTTCGCCAAGGAACGCGCGCTCCTCGTGCAGTACTCCAACAAGGCGATGATGTTCTCCCTGCAAGGGGCCTGAACGGGCGCACCCTCCCGCGCACCCTTCGGTACGGGGCCTGAGAGGAGGCTGGTGCCCCCGCTCCAGGCATCGGCGCAGGGGCACCAGCCTCCTGTGCCTCAGCCGCGGGATCCCTGGAGCCCGTGCCGCGGGCCGGGTTACCCCTCTCTCTCCCACCGGGTGCCCCAGCTCGCGGGCGACGGCTCTTACGCCCATGGGCGTGAGGTTGTGCAGCCTGTCGCCGCCCGGGAGGTGTGGGGCGGGTCATCGTGTCAGCTGTCCGTTTCGGGTGTGGCAGGGAGCAGGGCGGTGGCGGCGCGGACCGTGGCGGGCAGGGAGTCGTGGACTGTGAGTTCGGGGCGGGCGTGGCGGAGTTGTTCGACCACGTCCAGGCGGCGCTCGTAGGCGGGGTCGGTGCCGACCGCGATCGCCGCGCCCCGGGCGGCGTGCGCTCCGAGCTCGTACAGGGCGATGGGCTGCACGGCGCCAGCGGGGAACCAGAAAAGGATCACGTCCGCGGCCGCGAGTGCTGAGTGCTCCCAGGCGATCTGTGCCACCGCTGCCCGCGGGTCGCCGACCTCGAAGTGGGCCCGGCGCGGGTTGATGACGTGCGCCGGGCTGGAGGCGAGGAGTTGCAGGGTCGCGGACAGCTGCCAGTTTCTGGCTCCGGTGATGCCGCCCGCGGTGAAGACGGTGGGCGAATCGGCAGGGGGCTCGGCGGGGGCCTCGGTGTAGCGGTCGGCGTGCGGGGCGCGGCCGGGGTGCTGGTCGGCGGCGATCGCGTGCACGAGGTGTCGTACGAGGGCCTGCGCGAGGGGATCGCCGTGCGGGTAGGCGCGCAGGACTTCGGCGATGCGCCACTGGTCCACGCCCCGCTCGGCGGGCCCGGGGCGGAGGAACTGTGCGATCTCGGCGGCCGTGATGATGCCGCCCTCGCCCAGACGGGACATGCCGCTGACCGCGCGGGCGCTGGCGTTGGCGCTGGCGTTGGTGTTGGCGTTGGCGGACAGGGTGCGCACCCGGTGTTCCTCGGTCGGTTCCGGCTGCCACCGGCCGTGCAGGTAGTCGGTGGCCAGGGCGTCGACGAGGCGTTGAAGATCCGTCACGCCGCTCAGCGTACGGGCCACGTTCTTCGAGGGCCGCTCAGTCGCCGCCGGGCCCACATTCTGAGCCTCGCCGTCAGTTGGCCCGTGGCCTTGTCGCCCTTCGGTGGGTACGGGCTGTACTGGCTGGCCCTGAGGCGCTCAGGCTTGCCGTCGGCCTCCCGGCGGTCGTCGTCGGCTATCGCGGGGACGTCTCGTCCACCTGGGTGTGCGCGGGGCCGGACGGGTTCACGTCTCGATGCCGTGCTCGGCGTAGGGGACGAGGCGTACCGGTCCGAGCAACCCGTAGGGCTGTGTTCTGACGGGGCGTTCGAGAAAGCGGGAGTAGCCGGGTACGCCCTGCTCCGCGAGCGCGGTCAGGCGGTTCTTCAGCGTCGTGGTGACCTCGACCTCGATGACGTTCCGGCCCTGCCGCAGCAGGGCGCCGATGTCGATCCGGGGCGGGGCCACGCTGGCCGGGTGGGCGTGCCGCCCGTTGACCCGGACCTGGACGCCGCCCTCGACGCGGCCGAGTTCGAGGTAGGCGCCGTGGTTCGGGGCGGTCCAGTGCTCGTCGAGCGTGACCGTCGTCCGGTAGGTGCCGGTGCCTGATGTCGTCCGCAGTCGGGGAAGGGTCCGCCAGTCCACCAGGCGGGCGAGGCGGAGCGTGTGGCGTTCCTTGCCGCTGGGGACCGCGCCGTCCACGCGCAGCGACCAGTGCTGCGGCTCCAGAGGGCCGGGGAGGGACCCGAAGTCGACCGTGACCGTCCGTCCGTCGTCGAGCCGGGCGGTCGCCGTGCCTGCTCTGGTGGTGCGCAGGCGCAGTTGGTGCTCGCGGACGACGACGTCGTCCGCCGTGGTGGACTCGGCGTGCCGACCGACGGGCCGTTCGAAACCGATCACCGTGCTTTCGCCGGGCGCCAGCTCGATCGGTACCTCGACCCTCCCGCCGCCGACCCGGTAGCGGCCCAGTGGCCGGATCTCGCCGGTCCACAGGTCCCAGAGGTCAGGGGCCCGCTCGCCGACCGCGAAGGAGGCCGTGAAGCGGGCGGTCGCCCCGCCGACGAGCCGGATGGTCTTGTCCAGGACGGCTGAGGTGTTGCACAGGAACCAGTAGTCGGCCGTGGGAGTCCGCCGGTGCACGCCGTGCACCCGCTGCGGACGGTCGAACGCCACGTCGGGCCGCACCCCGAGGTGTGCCAGCGCCTCGGGAACGCCCGCCTCGTCCCGTACCAGGCAGACCCTCGGGGAGCGTCGGAGCCGCGCCACGGCGTCGCGCACCTCCGCGTCCTCCCGCTGGGGGTCGCGGTAGCCCGCTCCCCGGTCAGGGAAGCGGCCGACGAACACGATCGGCAGCCCGTCGCGCGCGAAGGCCACGAGGTGCCGCGCCACGGCCGCGGACATGGCGTCGCTGCAGTCGACGACCCCTAGGTGCTTGGACGCGTCCAGCTCGACGACCAGGGCGCCATAGCTCGGGGCCCCCACCACCAGCCGCCCGTCACGCACCGCCGTGTCCTCGCGGGCGAGGGAACCGGGGTCGACGACGTCGAAGCTGTATCCCGACGCGGCCAGGGCGGCGTCCAGCAGCGGTTCGCCACGCTCGTCCGTGCGGGGGTCGTCGACGCGGCCGTATCCCTGCACGTCGCGGTAGAGGGCGATGTCGGTGACGGGACGCCCCGTCCTGAGCACCGTCTGCGCCCGGGCGAAGTAGTCGGTGAGCGGTCGCAGGTGCCGCCACAGCGGCAGCGCCGGGGTGAGTCCTTCGCTGAACCCGTACTCCCGTCCGGCGAGGTCGTGCTCGGACGACCACGGCCACCACGACGGCCAGCCCGCGCCGTGAGCGTGCTTGTACGGGTATCCGTGGAGGACCAGTTCGTTCGCCCCGCCGACGAATCCCTTGTCGGCGAGGTACTTCAGGGCCTCGGGGGTGATCATGTAGTCGCCGTGGGTGATGTCCCCGAGTTCCATCGAGGCGATCTCGCGCCCGGCCAGGCGGCCGCCCGAGCTGAGGGTCCGCGTGAACGCGACCGGGCCGTCGAACGGGTCGGCGTCCGGTGCCGCGTACTCCTGGTTGATGGCGACGACGTCCATGGTCAGCATGTGCCCGCGCCCCTGGAAGTCGAGGCCGTGCCCGCGGGCCCAGGCGCGGGCCGGGCGCACGTGGTGGTCCCTCCACAGCTCCGTCAGTGTCTCGTTGTAGTCGTGCCGGACGCGGTGGCCGACGCTGCCGGAGTAGTCGTAGGCCGGTCCTTCGGCCTCGAAGTCGATGCTGTGCCAGCCGACGACGGCCAGCGCCGGGAGGAAGGCGGCCGGGTCGTAGCCCCGGCGGGCGCGGAACTCCTCCAGGAACCGGCCGGTCCACAGCAGTCCGCCGAACGCGAACTCCAGCGAATCGTCGTGGAAGCGGTCGGCGACCTCGGCGGCGAGCGGCCCGAGGCGCTTGAGGAGGCGCCGGTCGAGGTCGGCGGTCGCCGCCCTGGTGGCGTCCGGGTTGAGCTGGTCGAGGACCAGCGGGTCGTTCGGCCTCGTACTGTCGTTGGACCGCTGGCCGGTGGGTGCCTGCCAGAATCCGAACACGACCCATCGGCCCTCGGGCACCGTCCAGTGCACCCTGCCCTGCCCGTCCAGGGTCGGCGTGAGGTCCCTGCTGTGCCGTGGGTCCAGGACTCGCGGGGCCTGGAGCCGGGCGGCTACGGCGGCCACAAGGTGCGCGCCGCGCGGGTCCGCGTCGCCGGGTCGCGGCGGGGTGCCGCTGAACCGGGTGGGCCCTGTCACTTCCCGGTGTCCGAAGACGAGTTGCTGCTGGGCGAGGGCGGAGAACCGGCCGGACACGGCGGGGCTGTTCCACGGCCAGCCCGAGCTCACCTGGAAGTCGATGCGGAAGCCGTGCTCGCGTGCCGCCCGCAGGGCCGCCTCGATGCGGCGGGCCCAGTGGGGTGTGCCCCACAGGAACCGTTCGGGCGGACGCTGGTCGTTCGGGTGGGCGAGGCCGGGGGTCTCGAAGAACTGCGCCCCTCCGAAGCCCGCCTTCACCAACTCACTGATCTCAGCGCGGAGTTCGGCGTCCCGCACGGCCGGTCCGGGCCACCACCAGGTGACGCGGGGGCGAAGCCGCGGCCCCGGGTTCCGAAACGTCTCGGCCATATGGTCGTACGCGGAGGACGTCCCCGTGGCGCCCGCGTTGCCGTCCGCCGCGGGAAACGCCTCCGCGTCCGGCAGCGCCAGCGTCACGCCGAGGGCTCCGAACCCCCCGAGGAACATACGCCGGTCGATGCCGGAGCCGTTCTGGTCGGTGGTCATCTACCGTCCTCTCCCTGGGAGTTGACCCAAGAATGGAGAGGGGTGACGGGCGCCGCCATCGGCCGATGGTCTAGCGACGGGCGACCAAAGAATGCGACCGGGCACCTTCGGAACCCCGGGGATCTGTCCCCGGAGCGGAGCTGCGACGCCGAGGAGGGCGGATGACGGCCCCCTGCCCCGCACCGCCGAACGGGGCCCTCGCGCCCACTCCGACCGTGCGGGGCCGAGCGGTCGACGGGCGCCGACCGCGTCGACTCACTCACCGTCAGGCTGTAGAAGTGGATGGGCGAGTCGCGATGCGTGTGGCTGGTTCGCGGGCAGCTACTCAGGGGGATCTAGGTACGCGTGCCCAGGCGGTGCCTGCTGCCCGCTGCCTAGCATCCCGGGCATGACTTCCGAGCAGATGAGCGAGGCCAGCGCGGCACGGACGCAGGTGCGGGGTACGTCGTCGCTGGTGCTGGGCGTGGCCGCGTTCGCGTTGATTGTCTTCCCGGTGTTCGCCCCGCTGCCGGATCAGACCCGCTTCCTTCTGTGGGGCGGTATCGCTCCCGCGGGGATCGCCGCGATCGTCTGTGGTCTGATCGTGCTGCACCGGGTACAGGGCCGCCCGAACGTCGACGCCGCGCGGGCACGGATGGGTATCGCGCTCGGCATAGCGGCCATCATGCTGCTGGTGGCCGTCTTCGTCTGGCTGATCTGGGCACTCGACCAGTCCATCAGCTAGAACGCCAGGGCGACGGCGCACGCGATCAGGCCGTCGGTGCGGCCAGCCGGTCTCGGCCGAGCGTCTACCACCGGCTCTTCGAACCGTTGCAAACCGTGGCACAGGACAAGCGCCGGTGTGGCCGAGGGGCGTTTTCCGTGCCCGTATCCGGGGCTGCGCCGGGCACGGCACAGCCGCCTGCGGAATGGAGCCTGACGCCCGGCGTCAGGCTCCATTCCGCAGGCGTGCCAGGACTCGAAGCTCAGCGGCGTGCGATCGGCGCCGACCCGGCTTACGTCGACTTCGCCTGATCCTGCTACCGGTGCAGGTTCGCCCTGGAGCACATATTTCGCCTGTTCAAGCAGTACTTGGGCTGGCCCCGCCCCCGGCTGCGTGAACCGTAGGACGCCCACGTTACGCCCCCGGTCCTGCTCGGCGGGCCGATCGTCACGCGCCTCAGGGTTGCGGCGGCTGGACCAGCCGGTGCAGGAGGCCGAGGAACTGGTCGCGCTCCTCGGGGGAGAAACCGGTGAGCATCTGCTCGCTCACCGCGACGACCGTGGGCGCGAGCCGGACCGCCAGGTCCCGGCCGCTTTCGGTGATGCGGACGACCTTGCGGCGCCGGTCGCTGTCGTCCCTGGTGATGTCCACGAGGCCCTTGCTGTGCAGCCGTTCGAGCAGGGGGGCCGCCGTCGACTTGTCGAGGCGGGCGAGGGCGCCCAGCGTGCCCTGGTCCATGGCGCCGCGCGTCTGCAGCAGGCTCAGGACGGTGAACTGCGGCCCGGTCAGTTCGCGGTGCACCTGCTCGTGCCAGAGCCGGGTGTGGAGCTGGTTCAACTGACGGGCCAGCGGACCGAGCCCGCTGATCGCTTCGAGCAGGACGCGGTCGTCCGCACGCTTCGGCGCCATGGTTTTCCGCCTCCGGGCTCTTGATTAGGACGTGTACGGACTATACCGTCCAGCAAGTAGGACGCATACGCCATAACTTTACGTGACAGCTCGACGGTCGACGGGGCTCGCAGCACCCCCGATTGCGCCGGTCGCAGCCCCCTTGCCACCTGCGCGCCTTAACCGTCAACGGGGCCTGTGGCGCGCCCTGTCGCACTTACTCTCCGTAGCATTGGCACCTTTCGAGGTTTTGGAGACAGGCCTTGTCCGCCTGATGAACCGCTTGTATACATGTCGCTCATGAGCAATGCACCAAGCCTGGGCTCACGGTCGGACCGGGGTCCGTCGAGGGCGGCTCCTACCGTCAAGTTCGCACTGCCAGAACCGAGTTCACGGCCTAGCTCACCCGACCGGAGGCGGCGCAGAGCGCCTCTTCAGCACCCTCACCAACCGCGGCCGACCCGGCCTACCCCGGGTGAGCCGCGCACAGAAGGCCAAGGAGGACGCATGACGACCCAGGAGGACGCTTGGGCGAGGAGGGCGGACGTATGAGGATCGCGCTCGTCCAGGTCGCCAGCCCCATCGAGGAGACCCCGGGCCAGCGCCGTGAACGCGTCGGGCGGATGGTGGCCGAGGCGCGCGGCGCCGACCTGGTCGTGCTGCCGGAGTTGTGGGCCGTCGGCTACTTCGCCTTCGATGACTACGCAGCGCGGGCCGAGCCCCTGGACGGACCCACCGTCGAGGCCGCCCGCACCTGGGCACGGGACATCGGCGCGTACGTCCACCTCGGCAGCATCGTGGAGCGTGACGCGCGGGGCCGCCTCTCCAACACGGCTGTCCTGCTCGACCCCGAAGGGAAGGTCGCGCACACCTACCGCAAGGTGCACGTCTTCGGGTACGCCTCGCGCGAGGCCGAACTCCTCACGCCCGGCGCCTCGTTGGACGTCACCGACACCCCGTTCGGCCCGCTCGGCGCCACCACCTGCTACGACTTGCGCTTCCCCGAGCTGTGGCGCGGACTCGTGGACCGCGGCGCCAAGACGGTGGTCGTCCCGGCGGCCTGGCCCGCCGCCCGGCGCGAGCACTGGCGGCTGTTCACCAGCTGCCGGGCCGTCGAGGAGCAGGTGCTGCTCATCGCCTGCAACGCCGTCGGATTCCAGCACGGTGGCGTCGAACTCGGCGGCCACAGCAGGGTCGTGGACCCCTGGGGCACTGTCCTGGCCGAGGCGGGCACCGCGGAGGGCGTGACGTTCTGCGATGTCGACGCGGCCCTGGTCGACACGGTGCGCGCCGAGTTCCCGGTGCTCGCGGACCGCAACTGGCCCGCGGCTCACGCCGATTCCGACCAGTGAAGAACCCCGTACTCCCCTGCCGAACGACGAGGAAGCAACCGTGCCTCAGCCCCGACCTCACCCCCGACCCTGCGCGTCACCCGTACCGGAGAGCGACTGGAGATCGCCCCGGCGCGGCTGATCGTCGCCGGATACACGGCCCGCGACCGGGCCTCCGTGGACCATCACATCGCCGAGTTGGCCGCCATCGGCGTCCCGCCGCCCTCCTCGGTGCCCGCCTTCTACGACCTCGACCCCCGCCTGGTCACCACCGACGCGGTGATCGAGGTGGCCGGTGCCGCCACCTCCGGCGAGGTCGAGCCGGTGATCGTGCGGCACGGCGGCCGGTACTTCCTGGCCGTCGGCTCCGACCACACGGACCGGGAGTTGGAGCGCGCCGACATCGCCGCTGCCAAGGCCGCCTGCCCGAAGCCCGTCGGCGACACGGTCGTGGAGATCGGCCCGGACCTGTCGGCCCTCGACTGGGACGCGGTCGCCGCCGAATCCACCGTCGACGGCACCCCGTACCAGCAGGGCAGCGCCGCCACGCTGCGGCATCCCGGCGAACTCGTGGAGCGGATGACCGCCGTGCTCGGCGGGATCCCCGGCGACCTGGTGCTCTTCTGCGGCACGTTCCCGCTGCTCACCGGGGCGTTCGTGCACGGCAGCCACTGGCGCGTGTGCCTGGGCCTCCCCGACGGCACCGCTCTGACCCACCGTTACGAGACCAAGCTCAGGAGTGTGTGATGCGCACCGGATCCGACTACCTCGCCTCGCTCAAGGACGCCCGCCGTGTCTTCGTGGACGGCGAGCCCGTACCGGACGTCGCCCACCATCCGGCGTTCGCGCCGATCGCCCGGACCATCGCGGGCCTCTTCGACACCGCCGCCGACCCCGCGTCCGGCATCGCGCGGACCGACCCCGGCACCGGGGCCACTGTCAACCGCCTGTTCACCACGCCGCGCAGCCGCGAGGACCTCACCGCGTACCGGGAGGCCGCCACCGTGTGGGCGCGTGAGACGCACGGCTGGGTGGGCCGCAGCCCCGACCATGTGGGTGCGTTCTTCGCCGCGTTCGCCGCCCACCCGGAGGCCTTCGCCGCGCAGTCCGGTGAGCACGACTTCGCCGCGAACATCGCCGCGTACCACCAGCGCATCGTCGACGAGGACCTCTACCTCTCGTACGCGATCATCCCGCCGCAGGTCTCCCGGGCCACCACCGCGCACGCCTGGGACGGCGAGCTGGTGCAGGTCGGGGTCGCCGAGGAGCGGGCCGACGGCATCGTGGTCCGGGGCGCGCAGATGCTGGCCACCGGCGGTGCGGTCGCCGACGAGATCTTCGTGTCCTGCATCAAGCCGCTCGGCCCGGAGGACACCGACTTCGCGCTGAGCTTCGCCGTTCCGGTGGGCGCCGACGGCCTCAAGCTGTACTGCCGACGCCCGTACGCTCCGGCCGCGAGCAGCGCGTACGACTATCCGCTGACCACGCGCTTCGACGAGACCGACGCGCTGCTCGTCTTCAACGACGTGTTCATCCCGTGGGAGCGGCTGTTCGTCTACCGCGATGTGGCCGGTCTGCGGCGGCAGTTCTTCGACACCGGCGCACACGTCCTGGGCAACTGGCAGGCGCAGACCCGCTTCGCGGTGAAGCTGCAGTTCCTCGCCGGACTCGCCCGCAAGGTCACCGCCGTCAACGGGGTCGACCGGTTCCCCGGGGTGGTCGAGAAGCTCGGCGAACTCGCCAGCCTGGCCTCGCTCGTGGAGTCCGGGGTGCTCGCCGCCGAGTACACCGCCGAGCCCGACGGGCAGGGCCTGTGGCGCCCCGGCGCTCGCGCGGTGTACGGCGCGATGGGCCTGCAGTCCGAGCTGTACCCCCGCGTCCTCGCCATCCTGCGGGACCTGGTCGGCGGCGGTGTCCTCCAGGTCCCGTCCAGCGTCGCCGACATGACCCACCCCGAGTCGCGTGCCGACATCGACCGCTATGTCCACAGCCCCCACGCGGAGGCAGAGGAGCGCGTGAAGCTCTTCAAGCTCGCCTGGGACGCGGTGGGCAGCGAGTTCGCGGGCCGCCACCACCAGTACGAGCTGTTCTACGCGGGCGCCCCGTTCGTCGTGAAGGGCTACGCCTACCGCAACTACGGGTTCGACGGGCCCGTCGCCGACGTCGACGCCTTCCTGTCGGGCTACGGCCTCGACTCCATCCCTGCCTGACACCCCTGCCTGACACCCCTGCGGCGATCGACACATGCCGAGCCATTCAGAGCACTGAGGAGCACCTTCCCATGAACAAGCCGGAGTTCGAGTTCTTCCCGGTCACAGAGATACCCCTCACGGTGTGCCCCGGCGACGATCCGAAGATCACCGAGCGGATCCTCGCCAAGGACCCCGAGAGCGGCGTCGCCACCCGCATCCTGCGGTACGAGCCGGGCGCCGACTCCTCCCCGATGGGCGTCCAGAAGCACGACTTCTGGGAGGAGGTCTACATCCTGGAGGGCTCCTTCCACGACCTGACCCTCGATCAGACCTTCAGTGCGGGCCAGTACGCCTGCCGCCCGCCGGGCATGGAGCACGGCCCCTGGCGCACCGACGAGGGCGTCACGACCTTCGAGGTCCGCTACCGCACCACCTGAACCGACCCCTTGGAGCCCTCCATGGCTACCCCCTTGTCCCCGGCGGCCGCCCCCGAATCCCCGGCCACCCCCGAACCCCCGGTCACCCTTGAGTCCCCGGTCTCCGCCGTGGAACCCCTGACGATGCGGCGCACCATGGGCCGCTTCGCCACCGGCGTCGCAGTGGTCACCACCAGCGCCGATGGCGCGCCGCACGGCATGACCGTCAACTCGCTCACCTCCGTCTCGCTGGATCCGCCGCTGCTCCTGGTGTGCCTCACCACGGGCGCGCGCACCACCGAGGCCGTCACCGCTTCGGGGCGGTTCGCGGTGAACATCCTCTCCTCCCGTCAGGAACACCTCGCGACGCGCTTCGCCCAGCGCGGCGCCGACCACTTCGCCGGACTCGACGTCATCCACGGGCAGCTTCACGTCCCCGTCATCCCGGACGCGTTCGCTCGTCTGGAGTGCACGGTCGAGCGGCACTTCGTCGCTGGCGACCACAGCGTCGTCATCGGCGAGGTACTCGACACCTACGAACGTGACGGTGAGCCGCTCGGCTTCCTCGGCGGCAAGTTCAGCGACATCGCCGAGCGCGGGCACGAGCCCGCGCAGTGGTTCTTCTGACCGGACCGGACGGCTCGGCTCTCATCCCCACTCCCCCATTTCACTCTCTTTCGCCTCGATTCCCCCGTCTCTTCCCTTCCGTGGATGCCCGGGCACCAGTGGTCCCGTGTCCCGGTGGCCGCCGACACGGTCACCGGGGCGCCCGGCCATCCGCCTATGCCTCCGCTCAGGACCACCCCGGTCCCGGCCGCCAGGAGTCGAGATCGCGCATGCCCAGCTCATCGGACGCCCCCCCTGCCGCAACCCGCGCCTGAACATCCACATGGTCAACCGGCACACCGCCACCAGCGCACCCCGGCCCCTGGCGCGGGGCATGCTCGCCGACGCCGTCGTGCTCAGCGAGGCGCGGCTCCGCCGCCCCAGTCGGCGCCGCCGTCGAGGACGTTCAGCGCCGCCAGCGTGCCCGCCAGATGCGTGGAAACCGCCTGCCCGGCCTTGTCGGCCGCACCGGCACGCACGGCCTCGACGATGGCACGGTGCTCGGCGAGGACATTGCGCGCCCGGTCGGCGGTGCCGACGACCGCGCGCAGCCCCATCCGGATCTGCCGGTCCCGCAGCGACTCGTAGAAGTCGGCGAGCACCGGGTTGCCAGCGCTCCGTACGATCGCGCGGTGGAAGGCCCGGTCGCACTCGATGAAGGCGACGTGATCGTCCAGGAGGCTCTCCTGCTCCTCGACGTACCGGTCCAGCTCCGCCGCGAACTCCGGTCCCCGTGCGACGACTTGGCGGACACACCAGTCCTCGACGAGTTCGCGGGCCTGCATCACCGAGCGCACCTCGGCATCCGAGATCGGCGGGACGAAAGCGCCCTTCTTCGGCACGATCTGGACGAACCCCTCGGTCTCCAGGCGCAGCAGGGCTTCCCGTACCGGGGTACGGGAGGTTCCGGCCGCCTGCGCGACCTCCGACTCCGTGAGGAAGGACCCCTCGCGCCGAGGCATGTGCGCGATGTGCCGCTTCAGCCAGCGGTAGGTCACGTCCTGCGCCGATCCGGCCCGGGAGGGCAGGCCGTGTGTGCTGCTCATGGGCGACATGTATACAAGCCGGATGTCACCTACGCAACAGCGGTGAGCCGGGGCCGGTGGCCGCCCTCCGGGCAGCGGAAGTCCCTCTGGCCGGAGGGCTGTGAAGGGGCACCCCGGTTCCGAGGTGTCCAAGCGGCCGGTTCGTTATGGAGAACGGGAGGGGCGCTGGACTGGCGTGTGATGCGTGGTCCGTCGGAGCCGCCCCGTGCTGGCCGACCTCCCCAGCCGCCGCCCGCGTACCACTGGAGATACCGGTGACGAGGACGTACGACACTACGAGGGTGCTCCCCGGCGTGGTTCTCGTTCGCGGGCGATCCGCCGGGCGGCTGCTTCGGCGGAGATGCGGGTCGTGTCGCACTGACGGGTGAGGGTGCCTGCCGAGAGGTACGGGGCGCGCAGTCCGCGGCGGGTGAGTACTCGGCCGACGGCGGAAGCCTGAGCGCGGCCCGCGCTCGACAGGACGTCGCAGTCCTGTGATCCGGCGGATGCCCAGCCGTGGCGGACGGCAGATGAGGGACGCGGCAGCGGCGGCGCGTCGCCCGGGTCATGCGGCCGCCGTCGGCCTGCTCCCAGCGGGCTTTGGCTCCGCCGAGGTCCCTCAGCGGACCTCCCAGGGTGGCCAGTTCCCAGTCGAGTACCCCGATGGCCTCCAGGGTCTCCTCGTCGAGGACGGGAACGCCCAGGCGCGGATCGCTGCGGACGGCGCTGCGCGCGGCGGCGCTTCGAGCTTCGCCTGGTCGACCGGCTGGCGGAGCCCGGGCGTGCCAGGCGCCGGGGAGCGCCGCCAGCGAGGCCGGGTGAGCTGACGGAGAGGACCGGTCGAGCCACGACGGTTGTCACCGATGGGGCATCCCGCTTGCCCCAACCGCCCGTTAGGCAGACTTTCCGTCACCCGTACACCCGTACACCCGTACCGAGGCACCCGTACACACCCATACCGGAGATCATCAGTTCCCGGATGCCCCAGCGATGCCGTGCTCGGGGCTGAGCCCTTCCACAGCGAGGCGGAAGAGGCGGTCGGCCTGGGTCTCGGGGTCCTTGTGGTGCTCGGTGGCCAGGGCGATGCCGACGGCGAGGGTCAGCAGGTCGTGAAAGGTGACGTGCGGTGCGACCGCCTTGTCGCGAATGGCCCGCCGCAGCAGGGGAGTTCCGGCCGCGGCGATTCTGTTGCCACAGGAGTGCGGGGAGGGTTCCTCGGTGGGAGGCTCGTAGCTGAGGGTGTTGGCGAATCCGCGGGCTGAGACGGCGTAGCGGACGAGGGCGTGGAGCCACTCCAGGAGGGCAGCGCGGCCGTCCTCGGCAGCACCCAGCTGGTGGGCGCGCTCGCACAGGCCCTCGATGCGCTCCTGAAAGACGGCTTCGAGCAGGGCACGGCGGGTGGGGAAGTGACGGCGCACGGTCGCCGAACCGACGCCTGCGATGCGGGCGATCTGCTCCCGGGACACCTCGGCGCCGTGCGCGGCGACCTCGGCTTCGGCGACGGCGAGGATGTGCTGGTAGTTGCGTCGGGCGTCCGAGCGCTGACCGGTCATGATCTCCTCATTGCTAAACGGCGGGCCCCGCCATATCGTACCGGCAGGCAAAACGGCGGGCCCCGCCGTTTTCGCTCTCCGGTCCGTGAGGAGCAGCAACCATGCCCATCGACAGCGATACCGTCCTGGTCACCGGTGCCACCGGCCAGCAAGGCGGGGCCACGGCCCGCGCACTCCTGGCCGCCGAGGTGCCCGTACGCGCACTCGTACGCGATCCGCGGTCGAAGTCCGCCCAAGCGATCGAGGCGCTGGGTGCCGAGCTGGTGCGGGCGGATCTCTCCGATCGGGCCTCCCTCGGCCCGGCGGTCGATGGGGTCCGCGCGGTGTTCTCGGTGCAGCGGCCGCCCATGACCGAGACCAGCGTGGACTTCGCGGGCGAACTCGCCCAGGCCATGAACCTGGTGGACGCGGCGAAGACTGAGGGAGTACGGCAGTTCGTGCAGTCCTCGACCAGTGGAGTCGGTGAGCACACCCGGGTCACAGGCTGGGCCGAGGGCCGCTGGGCGGCGATGGCGGACTACTTCCACACCAAGCAGGCGATCATGGAGGCGGTGCGTGGTGCGGGATTTGCCCACTGGACGGTGATCAAGCCCGCCTTCTTCATGGAGAACCTGCCCCTACTGGCCCCCAAGGGGCCGCGCGGCGGACTGCTGACGGTACTGAAGCCGGGGACCGAACTGGCCCTGGTGGCCGTGCGGGACATCGGCGCGGCTGCGGCGCACGCCCTTCGAGACCCCGCCCGGTTCCACCAGGTGGAACTGGAACTGGCCGGTGACCTGCGCACGATGGAGCAGATCGTGCGAACCTTGTCCGCCGCCTGGGGCGTGCCCGTGACCGCACCCTCCATGAGCCTGGAAGAGGCCCTGGAGGCGGGCATGCCGCCGTGGGGAGCCGGACACGAGTGGAACAACGCGGTCCTCCAGCCCGCCCGGCCCGAGTTCGCCCGGAAGTTGGGTATCCCGGTCACCACCTTCGCCGAGTGGGCGGATGAGCAGCTGACGCCCGTGGCCGACTAGGGCGTATCCGGCACTGGGAGGCTCGGCAGCGCCCGTCGGGGCGGGCTGAGGTGAGAAGTTGGGGTGGCCTTGCCCGGGCATCTCTGTGTGGCAGGGGCGGGTCGGCTATCTCGCCGGGTAGGAGCTGCCCCACGGCGACCTCGCGCGGTGGGCGCCGCCCGTGCTGCTGCCGCTGATGGCCGTGCTGTTCTGCGTGCTGGCCGGATGGATGTGGTGGCTGAGCGTGGTGGCCCGCACCCGGTCCCCGCTGCGGGACAGATAGATGGTCGCGTCGCTGGTGTTCGTCGCGGTCAGCTGGGTGTTCTGCGGAGTGGTCCCGGTCGACGACCCGTCGGTACCGGTGGGCCTGCTGAGCGCCGCCGTGACCGTGCTCGGTACGAGACGAGGAGGCCGCTAGCGAAGCGTTGCGGCTTCCCGGCATCCAGCGCGCTCCCACAGCGGCGGCTTCGGTGCGGGGTGTGGGTCACGGCAGGGGTCATGGGTTCTCGGGCGTGGGGGCGCGGCCACGGAAGGGGGGCGGCGGCTGCTCCTGCCCTAGCCAGGTCGTGAGGCCGGTCGCGATAGCGTCGCCGCGACGGCCGTAGCACCGACGAGGGCCGCGGCTTCGACACGTACATGAGCAGCGGCGTCCTGCCGCAGTCCACTCGTGCACCCGCTCTCATGCCTCAGCCGTCACGTCCTGATGCAGTTGCGTGGCGGTGCCCACCCGACACTCCGCCTCCACAGCCCTTTGCGCAGTGGCCCGTCAGCGGTGATGCGGAGAGCTTCCGGGTGCTCCCGCGCGCCGTGTCTGTGCGCCTTTGCGGGACAGGTCAGAGGGGCGGAGCATGCCGGTATCGGGCGGGCCGGAGCTCCCTTCCCATCTGCAGGCTCTGTGTTCCGGCCGTGATTCTGCCGCGGAGGGACTGCGCCCATGTTAACGACGCTCATCACTGCCGCCGTGGCGATCGTCGCCACCCTGCTGGGTTCGGTCGTCAGCGGCCGGTTCCAGGAGCGCGCCGCGGAGCGCGCGGTGCGCGCCACCCACGACGCGACCATCCGCCGCGAACAGCTCAGGGCGGTCACGGAGCTGGCTTGTACGGTCAGCACCCACCGCACAGCGATCTGGAAGCGGGGAGACGCCGTTCTCCAGCGCGCCAGCGACGAGCGGATCGCTGACCTGCGCACCAGGGGGCATGACACCCGCGCTCTGGTCGCTCATCCGCTGACCACGCTGCGCGTCCTCATCGAGGATCAGGGCGTGCGCGCCGCCGCAGACCGCATGATCGCGCTGACGTACGAGATGCACGGCGCGTGGTCCACCAGGGACGGGCTGACATCGGCACGCTTGGCCGCGGTGGCCGCGCATGATGCTTTCGTGGACGTCGCTGGCCGCTACGTTCGCAGCCCGGTATACCCGGTATAGGCGACACCGCCAGCGAAGGAACAGACCCGCAGAATCGCCTCCGGCCCACGGGCCAGGACCCTTTCTCCGCGCCGCCGACGGAACCAGCCGCGGCGGCCCCTGCCCGGCAGTGGCCGTCCTCCGGCGGCACGGCGGTCCGGAGGCGGGCGGCATGGGCGGCGCCAGCCAGGAAGGCGTCCCGGTCTGTGGAGGTGACGGAGCGCCGACGTCCCCTCTCCTGACCGGTTCCTCGGTCCGCGCGAACTCACGCTCCAGGTCGGCTACGGCGCCGCGCGCGGGCCAGTGTCTGGTCCAGCGAGTGGCCTCCCCGCTGCACAGGCCGTCGCGGGAAGCAGCGACGCACCTCGTGTCCGTCAACGGGAACGGAATGTCGAACTCGATGTGCGGCAACAGGTGCACCCCTTCGCGGGCGGGCTTCCCCGGCAGGACAAGTCAGCGGAGCTGGAAGGATCCGCCGCGACCGACGCGGCACGTGTGGCGCAGCGATCGTACAGTTCTGGCACGCACAAGATCCGTAAGGCAGTTCGGGAGGGTTCATGGCAGTCCACGGCACGGTGGCCGCCGGTTTCGAGGGCGTACGGGAGGAGTTCGCCGCGTTCTTGGAGCGCGAGGAGAACGATCCGGGCGCGCAGTTGGTCGTGTACCGGGGCGGCGAGCGGGTCGTGGATGTGTGGTCGGCGGGTGTGACGGGCGACGCGCTGCTCGGGGTCTTCTCGTCCACCAAGGGCGCGATGGCCCTGGTGTGTGCGCTGCTGGTGCAGGACGGCGTCCTCGATCTGGACCGCACCGTGGCTTCGTACTGGCCGGAGTTCGCCGCCAAGGGCAAGGGGGCGATCACTCTGCGCGAGGTGCTCGCGCACCGGGCCGGTGTGGTCGGCCTCGACCGCGGCTTCACGCTCGAGGAGCTGGCCGACGACCGGGTGATCGCGCGGCTGCTGGCCGAGCAGCGCCCGTTCTGGCAGCCGGGGCAGTTCTTCGGCTACCACGGCTATGTGATCGGAGCGCTGGTCGGCGAGGTGATCGTCCGGGCGACGGGGCGCACGCTGCAGGAGTGGTACGAGGAGCGGATCCGCGCTCCGTACGGTCTGGACCTGTGGCTGGGCCTGCCGGAGTCCGAGGAGCCGCGCTTCTTGTCCACGCTGCCGATGCTGACGACCCCCGAGCAGCAGGCCGAGATCGACGCCGCTCCGTACAGCAAGTACAGCCTGGGCGGCATCGCGTTCAACGAGCACGCGCCCGACGCCGTTGAACTCCAGGACTTCGTGAACGCGCGCCTGGTGCGCGCGAAGGGCCAGGCGTCGTGCGGCGGTATCGGCACCGCGCGCGGGCTGGCCGGGATGTACGCGGCGGCCGCGTTCGGGCTGAACGGCGACCATCCGCTCCTGGAACCGGACACCGCCGCCGAGTTCGCCCGCGTCCACTCCGCGGGCACCGACTTGGTCAGCGACTCCGTGAAGCAGTTCGGCCTGGGCTTCAACACCATCACGGGAAACTTCGACTCCGTCGCCGCCGGTGCCTTCGGCCACAGCGGCGCCGCGGGCTCGCTCGCCTTCGCCGATCCGCGCCAGGGCTACGCGTACGCCTACACCCGCCGCCGCCATGCCTACCCAGGCGGCGCGGCACTGGAGAACGTGGGCCTGCTGTGGTCGGTGGTCCGCGCGCTCGGCTGACCCGAACAGGGCGCTGCCCGAGGCCCCGGGCCGTGCCCGTGACGCATCCGCGCCCGGTGAAACGCTCGGTCAGTGGGAACGGGCGGCGCACAGGGCCTCGGCTCATCGCCTCTTAGCTAGCTCTGCCGATCGCCTCGTTGGGCTTGGCGAGCCGGTGGCGCTCAAGGCGGATCGCGGCCAGGTGGCGGGCCTGGCAGGTCCTGGCCCGCCACCTGGCCGCCGGGGAGCGCTCCAGCGCGCCGTAGGGCTCCCGGCACGCCTCTCGCTCATCCTGCGTGATCGCCGCCGTCCAGAGCGTCCGGTCCGGCTGTGCGTCCCCGAACTCCGTGCGGTCGAAGTCCCTCACTCCGGTGATCACCGGCCGGGGCCTGGGAGAGCAGCAGGCCGTTGATCGCCCGCAAGTCCCCGGTCAGCAGCCTGGGCCCCGTGACCTCGTCAAGCACCGCGCGGTCAGGGGCAGCCACGGCCGCGGCCTTGCGCACGTCCGCGGAGCCCAGCCCAAACGCTGTCCAGGGTCGGCGGCGCTCTCCCCGAGCGACTCGATCACCGCGCTGCTCCACATGGCATGGCCCAGACCGGCCACCGACTCGGCCGCCGCATCGCCGCCGAAGGCCCGGTGGCAGACCGCTTCGACCTCCTCAGCAGGCAACGATTGCTGAAACGCTCCCGAGACCCGCTCGACCGGCCGGAACTCCATACGGTCCCTCCTCCTCGCCCCGTCGACGGACAGCGAAGCGCACGACAGCGGGCCCAGAGGGGTGCACGCGGCGCCGGGCCGGGCGGCCCCGGCGACTTCAAAGCGAGCGTGGCGCTCCCGTACCCGCAGGCTCCCCCGGCTGGAACACGTGCGCCCGGAGCAGTGGCTCCACCGTGCTCAAGCCAGCGGTCGCCCAGGCGGGCGCGGGACGGGCAGACTGCCGCTGCGCGACGTATCGGCGACCGGCACCGTACGACCGGCCCTCGCGCCTGGGCGGAGCCCGCGGTGGCGGCGCGAACCAGCCGGGCCGACGGCCGCCCTCGGCATGCGTGCTGAACCAAGGCGCGGTAGACCCGTTCGAGAAGGTCGCATCGGTCTTCCGCGCGGACCAATCCAAGGTCGTCCGGGCTCCGAATCACCGGTGAAACGGCGATCACCGCATGGTGTCCAGCCCCGGACCGGGGCCGCCACGTGACGAGGAAGGCTCCAGATGGTCGACGAGGCAGTCGCATGAGGCCGACGCGGAATGCCGATTCCACTTCGCCGCTCGGTCCGGTCCCTGACCTGGATGCCCGGCTGGTGAAGGTGGCCCGAGGTGATCAGGACGCCTTCACCGCGGTCTATGACGCGGTGTGCGGGCCGGTCCTCGGCCTGGTGCGCAGCGTGCTGCGGGACCCGGCGCAGTCCGAGGAGGTGACGCAGGAGGTCCTGGTGGAGGTCTGGCGTACGGCTGCCCGGTTCCGGCCCGAGAAGGGAAGCGCCATGACCTGGGTGATGACTCTGGCGCACCGGCGGGCGGTGGACCGAGTGCGTTCGGCCCAGACCGGTGCCGCACGCGAGCACAAGGCGGCGCTGCTGGACCAGTTGCCCGCGTACGACGAGGTGGCCGAGCAGGTCGAGACGCGGCTGGAACAGCAGCGCGTCCGCCGCTGTCTGGGCGCCCTCACGGCACTGCAGCGGGAGGCGGTGACCCTCGCGTACTACCGGGGCCTGACCTATCGCGAGGTGACCCAGCTCTTGACGCTGCCGCTGGGCACCGTCAAGACCCGCCTGCGTGACGGTCTGATCCGGCTGCGCGACTGCCTGGGGGTGTCCGTATGACCACCGCGGACCTGCACACCGCCACCGGCGCCTACGTCCTGCACGCCCTGGGGCCCGCCGAGCGCGCGCGATTCGAGCGGCACCTGGCCGCCTGCGACCCCTGCGCCCAGGAAGTGCGGGAGCTGGCCGCCACCGCGGAGCGCCTGGGCCTCGCGGTCGCCGCCGCGCCGCCGGTTCATCTGCGGGAGCAGGTGCTGCGGAGGATCGCCACGGTGCGCCAGGAGCCGCCGCGGACCTCGGTGCGCGGGCGGGCGGGCCGGTGGGCCCGAGCCCTGCCTCGAATGGCGCTCGCGGCCTGCCTCGCGGCGGCCGTGACCCTTGGCGGAGTGGCCGTGTGGCAGTACCGGTCGGCCCAGGACGCACAGGATCAGGCCCGCCAGACCCGTGAGCAGGCCGCCGAGCTGACCGCCGTGCTCGCGGCGCCCGACGCGCGGACCAGCACCGGCAAGCTCACGGACGGGGCGACCGGCACCGTCGTGGTGTCGCGGTCCATGGACCGCGCCGCCTTCCTCGCCTCGAAGCTGCCCGCACTGCCGGACGGCAAGGTCTACCAGCTGTGGTTCGACGACGGAGGGAAGATGCGGGCGGCCGGTCTTGTGCGCGACCCGGACACGAGCAGCGCGACTCTGCTCGACGGCCCTCTGGGCAACGCCTCCGGCATGGGCGTCACCGTTGAGCCAGCAGGTGGCTCCGAGCAGCCCACGACGGCTCCCCTCGGTCTCATGCCCTTCCCTGCCTAGGAGCAGGACCGCGACGGGCGCTCCGTGTGGTCGCGGGCAACCGGCGCAGCGGGACCTGCGGTCGGCGTCCAGCGTGACGACGTACGCCTCAAGGGCATGGAGCCGTCGTCGCCGGTTCGTGGCGTTGCTGGCCGGCACCCGGCCCACGGCGGTCTAACAGCAGGGCGGTCGGGGAAGCGTCCGACGGCACAGCATCCGGTGTCCACCTGGCGCGCCTTCCTGCTGGAGGCCGCGGCGTTCTGGGGGTGCGCCTGGCCGCTGATCCGGTCCGTCCGCCGCCTGCGGAGCGACGTCGTGTGCGGGGCCGAGGACGCGGACGGCGGTCAGGCCCGCTATGGCGCCGCCCATCACCGTGGTGCGGTGTCGGCTGCCCGCCCGCAGCGCGCGCCGTCGTTCTTCCCCGCGCGCCTTCATCCGGTCTGCGGGCGGCCCTCCGCACCTGTTCCCCGGGGAGGGTGGCGCTGCGGTCACCTAGGGCGGGCGTGACCTGCGTGAACGCCAGGAGTAGTGATCCGATCGGGTGAACGGGCAAGCCGTTTCCCGAGCAGCTTCGAATCATGGGTGTGAGGACACCAAGGACTACTGCAGTGAAGGGCGCGTCGGCCGCGCTGAGCGGTCTCGTGGCCGGTTACGCGGCCCTGACCGTCGCGGAAGTGGTCGCCGTGGCCGTCCGGCCGGAGGCCGGTCCGGTGACCGCGGTCGGCGGAGCGGTGATCGACCGGACCCCGTCCGCGGTCAAGGACTGGGCGATCCGCCAGTTCGGGACCGACGACAAACTCGTCCTGCGGCTCGGTATCCTCACGGCGCTCGCCGCGTTCGCCGTGGCCATGGGGCTGCTGGCCCTGCGTCACCGACGAGTCGCCGCTGCCGGAACGCTGGTGTTCGGCGTGATCGGAGCGGTCGCCGCTACGGGCAGGCCCGACTCGACCAGCACGCTCGATGCCGTGCCGTCGCTGGTCGGCGCGCTCGCCGGAGCCGCGGTTCTCTTCTGCCTGTCCGGGCTCGCTCTCTCCCCGGCAGCTCCGAACGACGGCGGTGGGGATGCCGGGCGGGCCACTGACGGATCCGGCAGGCCCATGGGCCGCCGCCCCTTCATCCTGGCCACGGCCGGTGTCGCGGCCGCGTCGACCGGGGTCGGCCTGCTCAGTCGGCACCTCAACGCCACGGCGGCGGCCCGTGCCGCGGCGTCCCGCTCGGCGGTCCGCCTTCCCGCTCCCGCCTCGTCGGCGCCTCAACTGCCGCGCGGCGTACAGGTGGGGGTGCCGGGGGTGGCTCCGTTCACCACGCCGAACCGGGACTTCTACCGCGTGGACACCGCCTTGGCCGTGCCCCGCCTGGACGCGGACCGCTGGCGGCTTCGCGTGCACGGCAAGGGAGTCGGCTCCCCTCTCGACGTCGGCTTCGCCGACTTGTTGGGCCGGGACCTGATCGAGCGCGACATCACCATGACCTGCGTCTCCAACGAAGTCGGCGGTCCTTACGTGGGCTCCGCCCGCTGGCTTGGCGTACCGCTGCGGAAGCTGCTCGAAGAAGCTGGCGTGCGGCCGCCGTCCCAGGGCGGCCCCGCCGACCAGCTTGTCGCCCGGTCCGTCGACGGCATGACGCTCGGCAGCCCGGTCGAGACCGTCATGGACGGCCGGGACGCCATGCTGGCCGTCGGGATGAACGGCGAGCCGTTGCCCTTCGAGCACGGCTTCCCGGTCCGGATGCTGGTGCCCGGCCTGTACGGATACGTGTCGGCCTGCAAGTGGCTCCAGGACCTCGAACTGACCACGTTCGACGAGTACGACGCCTACTGGGTCAAGCGCGACTGGGCCCGCGAGGCACCCGTCAAGACCCAGTCCCGTATCGACACCCCCAAGCCCTTCGCCCGGCCCAGGTCCGGGACGGTCGTCGTGGCCGGGGTGGCCTGGGCTCAGCACAAGGGCATCGACCGCGTCGAGGTCCGTGTCGACGACGGGCCCTGGCGGGACGCCCGCCTGGCGGACGAAGGCCCCTTGGACACCTGGCGGCAGTGGAGCTGGGAGTGGCCCGCCACCCCCGGCTCCCACACCCTCCAGGTCCGCGCGACCGACGGCACCGGCTACACGCAGACCGACAAGCGCACCCGGACGATTCCGGACGGCGCTTCCGGCAGGCATGCGGTGGTGGTCAACGTGACCTGACCCCGCGCCCTTGCCCCCCACACCCCTCCACAACAGGCCTGGCAATCCGGGCCCCCTGCCGAAGGAGAACCACCATGAACCCCACCGTCCGCCTGCGCCGCATCACTGTGGCCGCGACCGCCGCCCTTGTCCTGCCGCTGTCCCTGGCCGCCTGCTCGGACAGTGACAGCGGCGAACAGGCGGCGGACAAGACCCGTGAGGCGACCAGGAGTGCCGAAGAGAAGCCGACCGCAGACCCGATGGCTGGTCCGTTCGGTCCGGCTTGCGCCTCCGTTCCGAAGGACGGTGCGGGCAGCTTCGACGGCATGGCCAAGGACCCGGTCGCCACCGCGGCCTCCCACAACCCCGCCCTGTCCACCCTGGTGTCGGCGGTGAAGAAGGCGGGGCTGGTCGACACCCTCAACAACGCCAAGAACATCACGGTGTTCGCCCCGGCCAACGACGCCTTCGCCAAGATCCCCAAGGCCGACCTCGACAGGGTCCTGAACGACAAGGCGACACTCACCAAGACCCTGACCTACCACGTCGTGGGCCAGAAGCTCACTCCACAGCAGTTGGAGAGCGGCTCCTTCGAGACGCTTGAGAAGAGCAAGCTCAGCACAGCGGGATCCGGCGAGTCCTACACCGTCAACGACACCTCCAAGGTCGTCTGTGGCAACGTCCCCACCGCCAATGCCACCGTCTACATCGTCGACACCGTCCTGATGCCCAAGATGTGACCTCGGGGACCCGAGCGGCTGGCCGTGAGAGGCCCTCCATGGGCAGCCGCTCGGATCAGACGTCGTCCACAAGGGTTCAGCAAGGTTGAGCCCGAGTCGCCGAACGTGCCAGGGCTGGGAGGCATGCCGTACTGGATGGCTCCGGCCCGTCGACGACGTGTCACCCGATGGGAGCGGTCCTCCCATCTGTCCCCGCCACCTACCGGCGTCCGCGTGCCGTCAGTGAGCTGCGGGCGGTGCCGTCAGTGAGCTGCGGGCGCCACCCGCCAACCGCTCCACCTCCAGGGGAGGCGTGTTCAGCTCGGGCTTCTCCCGGAAGTACCGGCTGCTGGACCAAGACGCCTGCTGGGCGCACTTCTCCCGGTTCGCCCACTGCGACGCCGCCAAGGCGGCGCCGTGCCCGGCACTGTTCCCAAGCCGTAAGCAGCGGCCGGGTGATCGGGCAGGGCACCACATTGTGGAAGCGTCTCCATCGCGCGCTCGGTGTCCCTGATCCGACTGCGGTGGGCCTGGGAACGCCCCGCACGTCAGGGGCGCACTTCTCCTTCGGGTCTGCGTGGCGATCCGGGCAGCTTCGGGAGCGGGTCCGCTGCCTCCAGGCCCTCCATCACGGGCAAGCACTCGGCGAGCAGGTCGACGACGTCGCGCCAGGCGCGCCGCGCGTGCTGTGGGTGGTGGCCGACGCCGGGGACCGTGGGGTGGTCAACTGGCGGGTGGTGGAAGGCGTGCAAGGCACCGCCGTAGACCGTGAGGCGCCAGTCGACGCCCGCAGACTGCATCTCGGCGGTGAACGCGTCCCGCTGCGCGGGCGGCATGATCGGGTCTTCCGACCCGACCCCGGCCCACACCGGGCAGCGAATGCGCGCCGCCTCGCCGGGTCGGCCCGTGGTCAGCCCGTTGACCGTCCCGATCGCGCGCAGGTTGACGCCGTCGCGGCCGAGTTCCAGCCCGATGGCGCCTCCGGTGCCGTAGCCGACGGCGGCGATCCGGTCGGGGTCGGTGCGCGGTTCGGCGCGCAGCACGTCGAGTGCCGCATGGCCGATGCCCCGCATCCGGCCGGGGTCGGCGAGCAGCGGCAGGCAACGGGCCAGCATCTCCTCGGGGTCGCTCACGTAGCGCCCGCCGTGAAGGTCGAAGGCCAGCGCCACGTACCCCAGCTCGGCGAGGGCGTCGGCCCGGCGGCGCTCGACATCGCTGAGTCCCATGCCCTCCGGCCCGAGCAGCACCGCGGGTCGGCGGTCGACACCGGCGGGGAGCGCGAGGTGCCCGACCATCGTCACACCGTCGGCCGCGTACTCGACCGTACGCGTCGTGATCGTCGTCATGAGACTGGACTGTAGTGATCGCCGAGCCCGGATCGGTCCGTGCTCTGCCACTGGCAGAACGCCGTGCCTGACCCTCGCTTCCGCCTCTTCCCAGGTGCCCCTCATGCCCCTTGTGCCCCTATGCAGTACGGGCCGTCGCAGGAGCGGGCTGCGGCACGCCCCTCCGCCGGAAGCGACACCGAGCGGCCCGCGGGCAGGCGGCCCGCGGGCAGGCGCGCGGCACGGGCGGCGCGCTATCGGGGCGCCGGACGCGACGACGAACGGCGGGAACAGACCGACCAGCGGCCAGCCCCATCCGCTCGCCTCTCGCCGAAGCATCTCCAGCGCCTCCGGGTGGGCCGTGAGTTCGGCGGACCCGACCGGCCCAGGAAGACGGCACCCTCGGCGCAGTGGAAGAACCACTGGGGTTCCTGCCGCGCGGTGAAGTCCGGAGTGCGGCGGTCGACCGCTGCGAAGACCTCCAGGGACACGTCGTCACCCCGGCACGCTCCCGAAGTGACATGAGCGTCGAACCGCTCGGCGGCACTGCCGTCCGCGATGCACCACGGACACAGTCGGCCCCCGAGTTCGTCGGCGGCGTAGACCGGGCCCTGGTAGACATACCCGCGCTCCCGTCCACAGCACGTGCAGGCCGCGCCAGAGGGCACGACCACGCCCGTAGCGACGGGGTCAGGGTGGTACGGGAACTCAGGAAGCGGCTCAGTCACAGCCCATGACCGTGACCATCAACACGAACGGCCGTCAGCGCGGCCCCTCCCCCGGAGCATGGAGGACAGGCTGAGGGCGTGTTCGCGGAGGCGCACGCCCTCGAGCAAACACGTTCTTCGGACTTCGGACTGGACGATCGGCGCCCTGTGGTGATGGTGTCTCATTCAGCGTGTCCGGTGGTCCGTACGGTGACCGGAGGGCTGTCCGTACGCTTCGGTCCGTGAACGAGTCCATCGGACATGTCAGGTGTCCCTCGACGAACAAGGCCCGCTGCGCAGCGCGGCATGCTGCCGGACACCTGCGGACGTTTGACAGAGCGTCCAGCCATACGCGTTCCGTCTGATTGACCTGAGGTGCGGGGTGCGCTTGCATCCCGCGTGGGCCCTGGCATCGGGCCGGGGCGCACGCCTTCTTGGGAGACAGCATGGCGGGAGCCAAGCGGAAGAAGAGACGCAGCGCGGCCAGCCGGGCGGTGGGCGGGGGTGTCCTCGCTGTCTTACTCACGGCCGCGGCCCTGCCCGCGGCCGTCGCCACGCCCGCGCACGGGTCCCGGGGCCCCGCCCTGGGGACCACCCAACTGATCAGTTTCGCCGCCGACGGAGGCCCGGCCGACGGCGCGTCGCACTCCCCCGTCATCAGTGCCGACGGCGACGTCGCCGCCTTCCTCTCGGAGGCCACCAACCTCGTCCCCGGCGACACCAACGGCAAGGCCGACATATTCGTGCGGGATCTGCGACACGGCACGGTCCAGCGCGTCGAGACGCCCCCGGGGAACGTGATACACGAACCGGCGCTCAGCGCGGACGGCCGCTATCTGGCCTACGCGCAGTACGGTGACGAGGACAACGTGTTCGTCCGGGACTTGAGGACCGGCCACACCGAACGTGCCGGTGTGGAGCTCGATGCGGGGCACACGGGCGGCGAGTCGCCCTCGCTGTCCGCGGACGGCCGCACCGTCGCCTTCCTCACCCGCAACGAGCACCCCCACAGCGGGCCGTCGGCCGTCTACGTCCGCGACCTGCGGGCCCGGCGCACCGAGCGCGTCAGCTTCGCCGACACTCCCGGCAGCAAGTTCTCCGCAGTCGGCTGGCCGTCGCTGAGCGGCGATGGCACGAAGGTCGCCTACCAGTACGAACGCTTCGACACCTCGGCCAACTACGACTGGGGCGACGTGTACGTCTACGACCGCCTCACCGGCGCCTGGACCCAGGTCGACACCACCCACGACGGCAGCCCCGCCAACCGCCCCGCCTACAACCCGGCGCTCAGCTTCGACGGCTCCGCCGCCGTCTTCGACTCCGCCGCCTCCAACCTGCTGCCCGGCGAGGACCCGGAGGGCCCCGACCCGTTCGTACGCGACCTGCGCACCGGGAAGCTCACCCGGGTCGACGGCCTCCCGCCCGGGCCCTCCACGCGGGGCATCTCCGCCGACGGCTCGAAGCTGCTGCTCTACGCCTCCCCCGTCCGCAATGTGTACGCCGCGTACATCCGTGATCTGCGGACCGGCGTCACCGTCATGGTCTCGCCCAACATGGACGGGAAGCCCGCGATAGCCCGACAAGCGAAGATGGACGCCCGCGCGCGGAGGGTCATCTTCGCTGGCGATGACTCCTTCGTCCCGGGCGACACCAACCGCCGACAGGACATCTTGGTGCGCACGGTGCCGTAGGTGCGTGTCAGTTCCCGCTGCCGCGCAGTGGTCGGCGCCCGCCGCTCGGCCGGATCGCGGCTCCGCCGATGCCGTCGGCGGTCAGCACGGATTCCCGCGTCCTCCGCCCGGTGCGGCCGTCGGCGCGGCGGCGGGGCGGTTCAGGCGCGGACGCCACGGTCTGCCTGCTCGCAGTACGCGTTCGTGAGGCCTCATGGCCCTGGTGCGCATCGGACCCCCAGCGACGTTCCCCTGCTCCGATCCGGTGACGTCGCTGGCGGTCACCGGGCGCGTGACGTGGGTGCCGCGGGGTCGTTGGATCAAGGTGGCTGCGTCGAGCCGTCGTGCTGGAACCGGCCATATCCACCGGGATGGGTAGCAGCGTCAAGTCCCCGCTAGGAGCAGCAAGTTGTACGGCCATATCAAGAGGCCCGCCGACCGGGATTTCCTCAGACACCGGTCAGTCATCGGCCTTCGTTCAGTGCACGGAATCCGGCAGGGGTAATGTCGACCAACAGCAACGCATTGCATATCGTGACCGAACACATCGCGGCCATCAGGCCGTCCTTGGAGCCAGCCGCCATTACACCAGAGGCTTCCCTCACCGCGGAGCTGGGCATGGACTCCATGGATCTCGTGGAACTCTCCGCACGTATTACCGCCGACTACCCCGACTTCGACATGAATGCCTGGCTCCTCAGGGCGAGCACCCCTGGCATGGACCATCTGGGATCACTCGTCGCGGTTCTGACGACGCGGCCCGAGGCCGACCCCGAAGCGAGGGAGGCGTGAGGAGCCCCACCATTCCTCCTGTCCTTTCGTTCGCTTTCCGCATCACACGCGGCTCTTTTTTCCGATCGATCTGATACTCGCATTCCACTCAAGGGGCGCATTTTCCGCCACACTCAGTGGTGCGCGGCGTCCCGCAACCTCACCGGAGCACGCATGATGCCGACCACGGGTGCCAAGATTCTGGGCTTGAGCACTGGACACCCGGGCCTGCCCGTCAGTCAGGACGACCTGTACACGACTTTCTACGCCGACTTCTACCGCGATGTGCCCGACGCCGAGAAGATCTTCAAAGCCTCCCAGGTACACACCCGATATCTGGCGTGGGATCCACGCGAGCACTTCACGGGCCCTGCCACGCCGGGGATGCAGCAGCGCATGGACGGGTGGGAGGAGCATGTGCTCGCCTTGGGCGCGGAGACGGTCGGTGCGCTGCTCAAGGGCGTCGACGCCGCCGACATCGGCTCCTTCACGATGGCCAGTTGCACCGGGTACGCGGGGCCCACCCCGGAGATGCTGCTCGCCAAGCGGTTCGGACTGCCGGTCCATCTGCGGCGTACGTTCGTCGGGCACATGGGGTGCTACGCGGCGTTCAACGCGCTCAAGGTGGGCCTGGACTCGGTGGCGGCCCGCCCCGGTGAGCTGGCGATCGTCAGCTGCTGCGAGGTCTGCTCCGTGCACGTGCGGCCCGAGATGACGAAGGAACAGGTCGTGGTGCACAGCCTGTTCGGCGACGGGGCCGCCGCTGTGCTGCTCGGCGCCGACGACGGCGTCGGCCCCGCGATCGTGCGCACGCACACCGAGACCCACTACGCCACGCCCGAGGCCATGACCTGGCGCGTGCGGGACGACGCGTTCCGTATGACGCTGTCCGCGTACGTCCCCGCGATCCTGGCCGGGGCTGTCGAGACCTTCGTGGAGAACCTGTTGCGGCCCGTGGGGTTGCGTCGGCAGGACGTCAGTCAGTGGGGCATCCACCCCGGCGGCCCGAAGATCATCGATCTGATCGGGGCGCGCCTGGAACTCACCGAAGCGCATCTCGCCGCGTCACGGCACGTGCTGGCCAGCCGCGGCAACTGCTCATCCGCCACCATTCTGCTCATCCTGGAGCAGCTGCTCTCCGGACGGCACGGTCAGGCGCCCCGCGCGGGGGAATTCGGCGTGCTGATGGCGTTCGGTCCAGGGCTGACCATGGAGTCGGCCCTGGTGCGTTTCTGACCGGCGCCGCGCTCCAGCCGCCGCCTCTCCTCGGAGAGCGGCCTGCCCTCACTGAGCACGCGGGCACGCGGGCATCCAGTGTGCGCCACCGTCCGGCACCGTCCCGCCCCCGTCCGGCAGTGCGCCGCCCAGCTGGGTGCGGCGTCACGTCACACCAGGAAGAAGTCCGAGATATGGAAACGCCACCGTCAGCCGAGCGACCGGTACATCCCGACAGAGCACATTGGCAACCGGGCGGCCCACCCGCGTGCATCGTGCCGGAGGCCACCGTCGGCGCCGCGCTCGCGGGACGTCGCAGGCGCGATCCCGACCAGGTCGTCGCTTACGTCCACGACCGCGCGGGGGACGTCACCCGGCTGACCGTCGGCGAGCTGTGGGAGCGGGCCTGCAAGGCGGCAGGCGGTCTCAAGGCCCTGGGCGTCGGCGCTGGTGACGCCGTCGCGCTGTGCGCGGACACCGGAGCCGATGCGATCGCCGCCCTGTTCGGCAGCATGCTGCTGGGAGCCGTGCCTTTCGTCGTGGAGCCGCCCCTCAGCGAGGCGCGGGCAACGGTGTGGGGCGAGCGCTTTCGGCACATGGCCGCGGTGGCCGCCCCACGCGCCCTGATCACGGGCTCGGACACCTCAGCAGCCGTGGAGCGCATGGGGGCCGACCTCGGTGTCCCGGTGCTCGCACCCCCCTACCAGACGGCGGCACCCGAGCACGCGCCGCTCAGCCCGGCCTCCGTCGACGCGGACGCACCCGCGTACCTGCAGTTCACCTCGGGTACCACGGGGGACGCCAAGGCCGTCGTCATCACGCACCGGCAGCTGTACGCCAACGCCGTGGCCATCGCCCGGCACACGCCCTATCTGCGGTCCGACTTGATGGTCGGCTGGCTGCCGCTGCACCACGACATGGGCCTGGTGGGTACGGTCTTCTCCACGTTCCTGCACGAAGTGCCCGTCGTTCTGATGCCGCCGCTCTCCTTCGCCTTCCGCCCCGAGCGGTGGCCGCAGGCCATCAGCCACTACCGTGGCACCCTGTCCCCCGCTCCGAACTTCGCGTACCACCTGTGCGCGTCCCGGGCCTCCGACGCAGCGCTGGCCGGGCTCGATCTGAGCTCCTGGCGGGTGGCGTACAACGGCGCGGAGGCCGTCCGCTCCGACACCCTGGACCTGTGGCAGCGGCGCATGGGCCCCTTGGGGTTCGCACCTCATGCCATGCAGCCCTGCTACGGCATGGCCGAGGTCGGCGTCGCCGTGACGCTGTCCGAGCCGGGTCGTCCGCCGCGGGTGCTGCACATCAGCCGTAGCGCTCTGGCCGACACGGACGCCGTGGTGGCGGTCGAGCGCGGTGACCCCGACGCCATGGAGGTCACCGCGGTGGGACGGCCACTGCCCGGCTACGAGGTGCGGGTGGAGGGCCCCGACGGCACCGAGCTGCCCGAGCGCCGACAAGGACGGCTGATCATCAGCGGTCCTTCGCTCACCGAGCGGTATCTGACGGCGAACGGCGCGGGCGACCCGTCGCTGCGTGCGGACGGGCTCGACATCGGCGATCTCGGCTTCTACGCCGACGGCGACCTGTTCGTGACGGGCCGCGTCAAGGACCTCATCATCATCGGCGGCCGGAACTACCTGCCGTACTCCCTGGAGGCCGCCGCCACGGAGGTCCCCGGCATCCGGCAGGGCGGGGTCGCCGCAGTCGGAGTACCGCACCCCCACAAGGGCACCGAGTCCCTCCTCGTCCTGGCGGAGAGTCCCGGCGCTCATGATCCGGAGCGCAGCCGCGCCCTGGCCGCCGCCGTGGAACGCGCGATCGCGGAACGCACCGGGCTGCGGCCGGATCAGGTGTGGCTGCTGCCGCTCGGCAGGCTGCCGAAGACACCGAGCGGAAAGCTCCAGCGGGCGCGCATCACCGCGCTGGCGATGGCCGGGGAACTGGACCAGCCGCTGGAGCCTCCCCGCACCGGCCGACGGGGGCAGGCGAACCTCCGCTCGCCCCCTTGCCAGCCGTCCCGGACGATAAGGCAGCCTTGCCGCGCTTCGCCCGCGACGTCGCGATGAGAAGGCGGTGCGCGTCTGCCGCACCCCGGTTACGGGCCGCGCTCCCGGCTACGGGCGAGACTGACCGGCGGCTTGCGCGGCCGCGACGGTGGAGTCGTAGGCGGTGCGGGCCTCGGTGATGGAACTCCGATGCCGGTCCGCCCATTCCACGAGGCCCGCGAGGTGGGAGTACAGCTCTCGGGCCATGGGAGTGAGGCTGTACTCCACCTTCGGCGGCACCACGGGATGAACGGTCCTCGTCAGCAGGCCGTCGCGTTCGAGTCTGCGCAGATTCAGCGTGAGCATCCGTCGGCTGATGCCTTCGATGGATCGCTCCAACTCGGTGAACCTGACGGGGCCGTGCGCGGCAGCCACCAGGATGCTGATGCTCCACTTCCCCGCCACATGATCAATGACCTCGACCAGCGGGCACGCCTGGGCGGTGACCTCCTGGGACACATGCGTGTGACTGCGTGACAAAAAAGTGCCTCCTTCCGCGACGACTCATGGTTACAGACGATGACGGCTGTAACAAATGGTTCCCCAAAGGGAGGTTCACCCATGCCCTTGCCCAACTCCCGGGTGAGTGCGTCGCCGTGGCTGACCGTCGTCCTGCTCTGCGTGGGCCAGATGATGATCGTCCTCGATCAGAACATCGTGAACGTGGCGCTGCCCTCGGTGCAGCGCGGTCTCGGGTTCTCTTCGGAGAACCTCGTCTGGGTGGTCAACGCCTACGTCATCCCGTTCGGCGGACTCCTGCTGCTGGCCGGGCGGCTCGGCGACCTGATCGGGCGGAAGGCCGTCTTCCTCACCGGGATCGCGCTGTTCAGCGCCTCCTCGGTGCTGTGCGGGGTCGCGACCAGCGAGTCCGCGTTGATCGCGTCCCGCTTCCTCCAGGGGATCGGTGGGGCAGTCGCCTCCGCCTGCGTCCTCGGCATGGTCGCGACCGTGTTCTCCGAGCGCCGCAGGCAGGCCCAGGCCATCGCTGCCTACAGCTTCGCCTCCGCGGGCGGCGGAGCGGTCGGGCCGCTGCTCGGCGGCGTCCTCACCGATCTGCTCAGCTGGCACTGGATCTTCTTCATCAACGCACCGATCGGTGCCGCCCTCGTCCTGGTCGGCGCGCGAGTGCTCCCCGGGGACCGCGGCGAGGGGATGCGCAAGGGCACCGACTTCCTGGGAGCCCTGCTGGTCATGGCAGGCATGATGCTCTTGGTGTACACCATCGTGGACGCTGAGCGTGTGGGCTGGACAGCGCCCCAAACCCTGCTGCTCGGCCCTGTGGCCCTCCTGTCGCTGATCGGGTTCGTCGCCCGCCAGGCCACGGCCGCCAAGCCTCTGCTGCCGCTGAGGCTCTTCCGCTCGCGGAGCCTGACCGCGGCCAACATCGTCCAGTTCCTGATGATCGGCGGCATGTTCGGCCTGCTGTTCTTCGGAACGCTCTACCTGCAGCGGGTACTGAAGTACGGTTCGCTGCAGGCCGGCATGGGGTTCGTGCCCATCGCCGTGGTGATCGCGGTGGTGTCCCTCGGCCTTTCCACCCGGCTCGTCATCAGGTTCGGGCAGCGCGCGATGCTCCTGCTGGGGCTGGCCCTCATCGTCGGGGCGTTCGTCATGCTGTCGTTCGCCCGCGCCAACGGCGTCTACCTGGTGGACTTCCTCCCGGCCGGTCTCGTGCTGGGGGTGGGTTTCGGCCTCGCCGCGCCCGCGGTCATGGGGCTCGGCATGTCCGCGGTTACGCCCGCCGAGTCCGGTATCGCGTCCGGACTGTTCAACACCACGCAGCAGATCGGGGGCGCCATGGGCCTGACCGTGCTGAGCGCTCTCGTCAGCGCGCGTACGAACAGCCTCACCGCCGCAGGGGAGACCGAGGCGGAATCGCTGGTCGGCGGTTACCACGTGGCCTTCCTGGCCGCCGCCGGATTCACGCTCACGGCCCTGGTCATCGGCGCCGCCCTCCTCAAGGCCACGCCACGAGGAGGCACGGAGCGACAAGGCACGGCCTCTCCTGAAGCAAACGCGCCGGTCTCCTGACCGGCGGTGGTGAACTCACCCGTCGTCACGGACGTTTCTACTGGCTCACGTGATCCCCCAGATGGCCGCCGGGCCCGGAAGGCGGTGCGTCGACGCCTGCGGCCGGAGCGAGTCCTTCTCCCCCACGGCGTCGCGGTTCCCCTCCCCCGGCGCGCTGGCTCTGGGCGCCGTACCGATCGGGACGCCACGGGGGGCGATGCGCTCGTACGTCCCTGGGCCCGGTCTGGGGTTGGTGATCGCGCCCAGATCCAGGTGCGCGGGGCGCTGTCGCAGGTCGTGGCGTCGGACGGGCTGCCGTCGACGCCCAGCGGGGAGGTCGCCGGGGCCGCGCTGCCGGTCCCGGGAAGCGGTGGCGCGGCGTACCGCGCTCGGGGGTCGGCGGTGAACTCCGCCGCCGCGCCGTCGCTGTCGTACGGCCCCGGTCCGGTCGCCAGCGGGTGCGCCGGGTCGGCATAGCTGCCCCTGGCCGCACGCGTCATCCCAAGCGGCGACGGCCCCGCAGATCCGGCTCGCGTCCAGCACCGCCTCGGGGGCGATACCGCCGGGCGTCAGCGTCATCCGCGTACAGGAGACGCTCGTGCCGGATGGCGGGCGAGGCCCGCGCCGCCTGGTCCGGGGGTTCACGGGGCCGCGGGCCGCCGGTGCCGAGGCGTCACCGGCTCCCAGCGATCGTGGCCGCCCCCGTCAGCCAACCATTTCCATAGACTATGAATATAGATGGGCTATGCTTTGAGCATGAGTCGTCAAGACACCGCTCCTGGCGCGTCCGCCGCCGTTGGCGCAGCCCTCTACGGCCTGGCCACCAGGGCCGCGCGACGCCTGCCCCGGGACATGAGCCTGACGTCCGCCGCCACCCTGGCCACCCTGGACCGGACCGGCCCGCGGCGCATCACCGATCTGGCCGCGGTCGAGGGCGTCACCCAGCCCTCGATGACCGCCCTGGTGCGGGTGCTGGAGGAGTCCGGTCTGGTCGAGCGGCGGGGCGACGCGTCCGACAAGCGGGTCACGCTGGTGTGCCTGACCGAGGCGGGCGCCGCCTATGTCCGGACGCGGCGCCAGGCGGGCGTCCACGCGTTCGAGCGGTTGATCGACAAGCTCACCGGCGAGGAGATCGAGGCACTGGTGGCGGCCCTTCGGGCGCTGAGGCATCTGGCCGAGCTCGAAAGCCAGGACCGCGACGGGTCGCGGCAGTGACCCGGCGGCCGGTCGGCGGGGGCTTGGTGAAGGCGTCCCCGGTGGCGCGTTCCGAGGCGCGGCCGCTGGTCCCCGCCCTGTTGTTCGTCGCTCTGGTCGTGGCGGCGGTCGGCAGCCTCGGGGCGCCGCTCATCACCAGCGTGGCGGCCTCGTTCCATGTGTCGCTCGGCAGCGCGCAGTGGACGCTGACCGTGGCGCTGCTCAGCGGGGCGGTCGCCACGCCGGTCCTGGGTCGGCTCGGAGCCGGTCCGTACCGGCGGGCCGCGATCCTCGCCACGCTGGCGGTCGTCGTCGCCGGTAGCGCGCTCACCGTGCTGCCGCTGCCGTTCGCGTGGCTGCTGGTCGGCAGGGCGGCCCAGGGCGTCGGGCTCGGGCTGACGGCGCTGATGATGGGCGTGGCCCGGGACCACCTTCCCGAGGAGCGCGGCGCGGCGGTGATCGCCCTGATCTCGGTGGTCTCGATCATCGGGGCCGGGGTCGGCTACCCGCTGGCCGCTCTGCTCGCCGAGTTCGGCGGGGTACGGGCCGCCTACGGCCTCGGCCTGGCCGTCACCGCCGCCGCCTTCCTGTTCGCGTGGCGCGCCATGCCCGAGGCCCCCGAAGGCCGCTCCGCCCGCGTGGACGTGGCGGGCGCGGTCGTCCTGGCGGCCGCTCTGCTCCTGGTGCTGTTCCTCGCTGGCGAGCGGAGTCTGTGGAGTGGGCATTTCGCTGTGGCGGCGGGCCTCGCCGTCGTCGCGGTGGTCCTGCTCTGCCTGTGGGCCGTGGTCGAGCTGCGCAGTACGACGCCCCTGGTCGATGTGCGGGCGGTGCGGCATCCGGCGGTGGCCGGGGCGAACCTCGCCATGTTCGTCGGCGGGGTCGGCATGTACCTCCTGCTCACGCTCGTCACCCGGTACGCGCAGACGCCGCACGGCGCCGGTTACGGCTTCGGCCTGACGACCTTCGTCGCCGGGCTGGTCCTCGTCCCGTTCTCGGTGCTGGGGTTCGTCGCAGGCAAGCTGACGCCGCGGGTCCGGACACGGATCGCCGACCCTCTGCTCCTGGCCGGTAGTGCCGTCGTGGTCGGCGGCGGGTTCGCCCTGTTCGCGGCGGCCCGTTCGGACCTGGCCGAAGTGTTCGCGGCGATGGGCGTGCTCGGCTTCGGCGTCGGCGGCTTCTCGGCCGCGATGCCCGGCGTCATCCTGGCCGTCACCCCCCAGAGCGAGACCTCGAGCGCCATGAGCTTCAACTATGTCGTCCGCAGCGTCGGGTACTCCCTGGGCAGCGCCATCGGCGGCCTGATCCTCGCCGCGGGCACCGGCCCCGGCCACCTCTTCCCCGACGACAGCGCCTACACCACCGCGGCGTTGGTCGGCATCGGCGCCATGGCGGTCACGACGCTGACCAGTCTCGCGCTCGCCCGCCGACGCCCGTCCGAGATCAGCCCGTAAGTCAACCAACCCGTACGCCGGATGTACTCATCCCCACACTGGAGGTTCCATGCCCAAGGGCTACTGGGTCAGCGTCTACCGCACCATCTCCGACCCTGAGAAGCTGGCCGCGTACAACGAGCTGGCCCGTCAGGCCGTCCAACCGTGGGGCGGCCGTACCCTCATCCGTGGCGGTCGGGTCGTGGCGTATGACGCCGGAATCGCCGAGCGCACCGTCCTGGTCGAGTTCGACAGCTTCGAGCAGGCCGTCGCGGCGCGCGAGAGCGCGGCCTACCAGGAGGCGCTGGCCGTCCTCTCCGACGGCGTCGAGCGCGACTTCCGCATCGTCGAAGGCACCGACTGACCAAGGTCCAGTCCCTTACCGGAGCCATCGTGCTGCCGGGACAGGGAAGCAGCCACCTGAGCTGCTGACGCGTTGCTGGACCGGGGCCGACCGGATATGAGCCGGACGGCCCCGGGTGCCGCACAGGGCGTCACGTTCGGTTCAGCACGCTGGACTTGGCAGAGCTGCGATCGGTGGAAACCGCGCGGTCCGGGTGCTGTCCGCGGTCTTCCGCGCCGCCTTACCCGCCTCTGCCGCGCTCGTCTACGCCTGCCAGGGGGCGGGACGCGTTGCCGGGGCAGATCCGTTGCAGCGCAACGCGAGGCAACGTTCGGCGACGTCGGTCTCTTGACCAGGCAGTACGCCCGCCGAGAGGGGGTGGGGGGCGTTGCCGTCGAACGGTCCGCCCGCCTCCGTTCTCCGACTGCGGTCTGCAACACCGTGCGGGTCCCTCATTCTGGGATTCCCCGTCCCGCAATCCGCGGGACGGGCGACAACTACCCTCGTTTCGCGGTGGGTTGAGCGAATGGAGTACGGGGTGGACCGCCCTTTGCTGTCGCTGAGATCGACGTTGGTGTTCCTGCTCGCCGTGCTCTCCGGGGCGGTGGCGGGCGGGCTGACGGCACTGGCTGGGGACGGGGCGCCGCGCAGCGTGCTCGCGGGCCTCGCCGTCGCGGGTGTGGCCGTCCCCTTCTTCGACCGCCTCGTCGACTCCGGCCGAGCCGCGGAGCCGCTCATACCCACCGGCGGCAGCGCCAGCGAGGGGGAGCACCGTGGCTGAGCTGCGGCCCTTGGGCGACGACCTCAACGACGCCGCGCGGGCGCTGGCCCAAGCGCTGCGGGAACTCTTCGAGGGGCTGGGCGTGTCCGTCCGGCGGTACGCCGCGCGGCGCCAGCTCGACCCGGGTACGGTCTCGCGCTACCTCAACGGCACCCGGTTACCGCCGTGGCACATGATCACCGACCTCTTCGCGGATGTCGCGCAGCATCGGGGCACCGCGGTCACCACCGAGGCCATCGAGCTCGTCCGAGGGCTGTACGGCTCGGCGGTGGGCGCCGGGTCCTCCCCCAAGCACTCGGTGGAGATCCTGGAGCGGCAGCTCGCCGACGCCGATCGCGTCTCCCGGCGCTCCAGCGTCCGTGGCGACGTCCTCGGCGACGCCCTGCTGGACCGGACGCAGCGCATCGCCGACCTGGAGACCCGGCTCAACCAGCTGGAGGCGGATCGCGTCGCGGAACAGAAGCGGGCGGACGATCTTGCCGCGGCACACCCGGACGTCCCCGGCCTCATCGCGGAGCGCGACGAGCTCCAGGCGGAAGTCGAGCGGCTCGGAGCGGCTCTCCGAGAGGCGCAGGCTCAGCGCGCCGCGGCGGAGGGCCGCTGCGACCTGCTAGAACGCCAGCTGGACGCCGTTGAGCAGGCCGCCGTGGCGGCCTCGCGTCCCGCCGCGCCGCAGGGCATGCCCAAGATCCTCATCGTCGACGACCAGCCGGACAACCTGCTCGCGATGACCGCGGTCCTGGCGACTCTCGACCAGGAGCTGGTCACCGTCCCCTCCGGACGGGAAGCACTCAAGGCCCTGCTCGCCCACGACGATTTCGCGGTCATCATCATGGACGTGCAGATGCCGGAGATGGACGGCTACGAGACCTGCGCCCACATCAAGCGCCGCCCCCGCACCCGCGACGTCCCGATCATCTTCCTGACCGCCATGGGCGTGGACTCGGAGCACTCCGCCCGCGGGTATGCGGCCGGTGCCGTCGACTACATCAGCAAGCCCTTCGACCCGTGGGCCCTGCGTGCCAAGGTGGCCGTGTTCACCTCCATCTACCTGGAGCGACGCACCCAGTAGAGCGTGGCAGCACGGGTTTGCCCCCCCTTGCTTGATCGCGCTGCTTCTCGCGCTCCTGCGCTGCGGCACCGCACGCCGGGGCCCGGGAGCGGGGGCGGCCGATCGCCTTGCCGCTCCAGGCGGCGCACGTGCTCCGCCTTTTCCTCGTGGAGAGCTGCCGGTTGGCGGCCGGGGCGCCGTGGCCTGAGGTGCGGCTACAGATCGGCGGCGATTTCCCCGCCGTAAAGGGCGGTGAGCGAGTGACGCCGGAGTTGGAGGCCCTGCGGCTGGCCACAGCCGCTCACACCACTCCTGCCCCGGCGACACCTCCGCGAGTCCTGGGAGCGAACATGAGCGGAGCGCGGCCGCAGCCGGACGCAGCGCGCTGTCTCGACGGTTCCGGCGAAAGCACTGTACGGCCGGGCCCGGGATAGCCGTACGGCCAACAGGCTCGGATGGGGCGGTGCCCGGACAGCGGAGCGGGGCGTCGCAGCGCCGGACGACGGCAGGACTCGCGGCCCTCCGCCGCCCAGACACGCGGGGCCCGAGCAGACCGACTGTCAGAGCAGCGCAGAGGGCACGGGATCGGTCCGGGACAGGCAACCGCGGGCTCGGTCCGGAGTGAGCAACGCCCGGGGGCGGACACCGAGCCACCGTCAAGGGCCGACGGCACGGCCGGGGTCGGGCCGGATGGTGGAGGCGCCTCCGCACCGCGCACCGCGGTGCGGCGCAGCGCAGCGGCGATCAGCACCTGGTGGATGGGCACACCCAGAGGCAGGGCGGACCCGGGACAGCGGGGGCCGTCGGTCTCAGCGCTGGCTAGGAGGACCTCGTGCACCAGGCGGTGCAGCGGGGTGCCGTACGGCCAGTCAGGCGGGCAGCCGCCCCGCAGGTTACGTACGCCACTGCGCGGGGGCAGGGCCGTAGCTGCGCCCACACTCACGGCTCGGCAGGGGTGGTCCAGCGCCTTGTCCCGGCCGCGGCCGTGCCGCCCGCAGCGGTGGGCGCGGTTCGGGGCACCGTACCTACCGCAGCGGGTCGCGTAGCCGGGCCCGCGCGCTACGTCGGCCAGGCGGCGCGGTCTCAGCCGGATGGGCTTCTGACGTGCCTGCTCCCTCCGCTGTCGCTACGCACTTTTACCCATACCCCCGGCCCCCCGGTCGTGCGAGCCTGATCTTGCCAACCTGTTTGGGAGCGGGGCCAGTTGACCCCGCTGCGCGGTAGAGCGGACCCCGCGGTTGGCACGCAGGGCGTCCAGTCGGCCACCGCGCGAGAACGCGTGTCCTGGCCACGGGACGGGACACGTTTCCACCCAGCCGATCGCCTCCGACGGGGAGACTCTTGCCACTCGAACCTGTCACCCAGCTGTCCGACCCGCGGCGCCCCGCCGCACACAACGAGCGCGGTGTCATAGCCGAGCACTACTACGCCCTGCAGAGTCTGCGCGCCATTGAGGACGCGCGGAGCGAGACCGTCGCGGAACCTGTCACTCCGCAGGCGTTGCTCGTGGGCCTGTACCAGTCCGCCGAGATCGCCCTGTACAACCTGACCGACCTCCTGGACCGCGCCAGCGGCCACCTGCGGGCCCTGGACGTGGAGCGGGGCGTGGCCGCCCTGCACTGGGTGCGCAGCTTCCACCGCGTCCTGGTGCGGCTGAGCATCGCCGCGCTGCGGGTCAGCGGCGCCGAGGTGTGGCGGGACGCGCCGCGCTGGCAGGTGGCCGCGACCCCGGCCTTCGCGGAGTTCGAACCCGCCCTGCGCCGCTTCGACCAGCAGCTGAACGCGCTCGCCCAGGACGGCCGCATCGACGTCGACGCCGTGATCGCCGAACGCGGCCTGGAGGACTCCTGGTTCGGCCTGCTGCACTGCGTCCGGGTGGCCAACCACGACGCGCGGGTGTGGAGCGCCAACCTCGCCAAGTCGGCGCACCCCGCGCCGGACGTCGCCCCCAAGCGGCTGCTCGCCAGCGACCGGCTGCGCCACGCCGTCCACGAGCACCATCTGACCGGCGACACCTACTTCACCCAGTTCCGCGCCCTGCACCAGATCCCCGAACTACTCGTCCGGGAGATCAACGACCGCATCGAAGCCGCCATCCTCAACGCCCGCAAGGGCGACATCGCCACCGCCGTACACGTCCTGGACGGCGCCAGCGAACTGTTCGACCCCGTCGAGGTGTGCCTGCCGCCCATCGTCGACAACCTCAGCACCCACGACTACCACCAGATCCGCGAGAACCTCGGCCTGACCAGCGGCAGCCACTCCGTCAGCATGCGCTTCCACCTCTTCACCGACCTGTTCGACCAGTTCGGCCAGGAACTGGCGCGGCTGCGCGACGAGGGCTGCAAGGACCCGTTCCTGCCCCTGCTGGAGCGGCACGGCGTGAACGTGCGGGTATTCATCTTCGCCTGGCGCGACATGCACCTGCACCTGCCCCGCAACAACCTCGGCGGCCAGGAGACCAAGTCCCTCACCGGCGCCCCCGACGCCATCCGCACCGTACGCAAGATGCGCGACAACGCCGCCCAGGCCGACCCCACCGCACACCCCCACGGCACCACCCACATCCCCCTCAGCGCCACCGCCAGCCCCCTCGCCGCCTACCTCGACGGGCCCCACTCCACCGACGGCCTCCTCCTCGCCGCCACCGGCGCCTCCACCCAGGCCAACTTCCAAGACGTACAACAACGCCGAGAGTTCTTCTCCCAGCCCTGCCCCTTCAGCAAACCCCCACGCCGCGTCGTCTGACCGAGCGGCTTTCCGGTCATGCGTGACCGCCGCCCCTCCATGACACCGGCCGACCACGACCGTCGGCCCTCCATGTCCGTCGGCCGTCCGTGACCCGCCGCGGGCACGGACGGCACGCGGCGTCGCGACGAGCCACCGTACGCCCGCCGCACGCCGACACCCCCACCCGCACGCACCGCCCCAGTTCCGGGAGCTCTTGTGACGCACCTTCAGGACCCCTCCCCCGCCGGTCTTCCCGCGGGCACGCCCCGTGGCCTCACCACCTTTCCAGGGCTCTTCCACGAGCAGGTCGCCGCGGCTCCGGACGCTCCGGCCGTCGCCTCGGGGGACCTCTCATGGTCGTACGGAGAGCTGAACGCGCGGGCGAACCGGGTCGCGCACTGGCTGATCGGCCAGGGCATCGGTCCGGAGCGGCCGGTGGGCGTGGCCCTGCCCCGCTCCGCCGAGCAGGTGGCGTTCGTCCTGGGCATCCTGAAGGCGGGCGGCGCCTACCTCCCGATCGACCTCGACTATCCCGGCGAACGCATCCGCTACATGGTCGCGGACGCCGCGCCGACGCTCGTCCTCACGACGCAGGACGCGGCGGGGCCGCTCGCCGCGGACCTGGCGGCGACGGGACCGTCGACGCACGCCGGTGCGGCGGCGGCCCCCGCGCTCGTCGCCGTCGACAGCCCCGACGTCCGCGCGGTGTGCGCGCACTCCCCCGCCACCGACCCGACAGACGCGGACCGCACCAGCCCGCTCCTTGAGGCGCACCCCGCGTACATCGTCTACACCTCCGGCTCCACCGGCCGCCCCAAAGGGGTGGCCGTCACTCACGCCGGTATCAGTGCCCTGAGCGAACTGCACCTGAGCCGCTTCGGTGCCGCTCCGGGCTCCCGCGTCCTGCAGTCGGCGTCGCTGAGCTTCGACGTGGCGATCTGGGACCTGATCATGAGCCTGACCACGGGCGCCACCCTCGTTCTTCCGCAGCGGCAGCGCGTCGTCGGCGACGACCTCGCCGAGGCGCTCGCGCAGGAGCGCGTCACCCATGCCACGCTGCCGCCCAGCGTCGTCGGCACGCTCCCCGCCGACGCCCCGAGCACCCTCACCGACCTGCGGGTCCTGTCGCTCGCCGGGGAAGCCGTGCCACGGGACCTGGTCCGTGACTGGGCGCCCGGCAGGCAGGTCATGAACGCCTACGGCCCCACCGAGATCACCTGTGCCGCCACCGTGGCCCGGCTCACCCCGGCGCCCCGCGTTCCCATCGGCACGGCGATCCCCGGCACCCGTGTGTACGTACTCGACGAGCGCCTTGCCCCGGTGTCCGGGGACACGCCCGGCGAGCTGTACGTCGCCAGTCCCGGCGTGGCCCGCGGCTATCTGGGGCGCCCCGGCCTGTCCTCCGCGCGGTTCCTCGCCGACCCGTTCGGCAAGCCGGGGGACCGCATGTACCGCACCGGTGACGTGGTGCGGTACGGGGACGACGGGCAGCTGGAGTACCTCGGCCGCAGCGACGAGCAGATCAAGGTGCGCGGCCTGCGCATCGAGGTCGGCGAGATCGAGGCCGCGCTCACGGCGCACCCGCGGGTGGCGCAGGCCGTGGTGGTGGCCCACGAAGGCCGCGGCACGGGCAAGCAGCTCGTCGGGTACGTCGTCCCCGCCGCGCCGGACACCGCGGGGCGCGGCGGCCGGGGCGGCCAGGGCGGCGGGACCGGCTATCTGGACCTCGGCTCGCGCTGCACGCCGGGCGAGGTGCGCGAGTTCGTGGCGCGGCGCCTGCCGGACTTCATGGTGCCAGCGACGGTGCTCGTCCTCGACCAGCTGCCGTTGACACCGAACGGCAAGGTGGACAAGCGGCGGCTGCCCGAACCGGAGTTCAAGGGCGGTGTCTACCGCGCTCCGCGCACGCCGGAGGAAGAAGTCCTCGCGGGCGCGTTCGCGGCCGTCCTCGGCCTGGAGCGGGTCGGTGTCGACGACGACTTCTTCGCCGTCGGCGGTGACAGCATCCAGTCGATCCAGCTTGTCTCCCGGGTCCGGCCCGAGGGCCTGGACCTCGGCGCGCGGGACGTGTTCGAGTGCCGCACCGTGGCCCGGCTCGCCGAGGCCGCCATCGCCCGCCGGGGGGCCGGGCCGACGGCCGTCCTGGAGGAGTGGGAGGGCGGTGGTGTCGGACGGATGCCGCTGCTGCCCGTGGCGCGGCTGCTGCGCGGCCGGGGTCCCGGGTTCGAGCGGTTCCTCCAAGCCATGGTGCTCGAACTGCCCGCGGACATCGACGAGGAGGGCCTGGTCGCCACCCTCGGCGCTGTCGTGGACCGGCACGACCTGCTCCGCGCCCGCCTCGTGGACGAAGTGGACGAGACGGATGAGGCGGGCGAGACAGATGGGGTGGGCGAGGCGGGCGAGAACGCCCGGGGCGCCGAGGGTGCGGAGGGCGTGGAGGGCGGCGGCGCGCTGGAGGTCGCCCCGGCCGGTTCCGTCGACGTGGCCGCCCTGGTGCGCCGCGTCGCGCACGACGGCCCCTGGGACGAGGCCTGGCAGGAGCGTCTGCACACGGAACTGGACGCGGCCGCCGCGCGCCTGAACCCCGGGGCGGGGGTCGTCGCGCAGTTCGTGTGGTTCGCCCCGGACGGCGGCGGTCGCGGCGGGCGGCTGCTCGTCGCCCTGCACCACCTGGTCGTCGACGGTGTCTCCTGGCGCATCCTGATGCCGGATCTGGCGGCGGCGTGGGGGCGCGTCCGCCAGGGCCGCGCCCCGGACCTGCCGCCGGTCGCCACGAGTGTGCGCCGGTGGGCCCACGCCCTGGCCGCCGAGGCGGTCGACGCCGGGCGCGTCGCCGAGCTGGAGCTGTGGACGTCGATCGTCGACGGACCCGACCCGCTCCTCGGCGCCCGTCGTCTCGACCCGGCCGTGGACGTCGTCGCCACCCTCACCGAGGCCCGTGTCCAGGTGTCGGCGGCCACCACCGAGGCCCTGCTGACCACCGTCCCGGCCGCGTTCCACGGCGAGGTCAACGACGGTCTGCTGGCGGCGCTTGCGCTGGCTCTCGCCGCGTGGCGGCGGGCCCGCGGTGTCGGGGAGTCGTCCTCCCTGGTCCGTCTGGAGGGCCACGGACGTGAGGAGTCCGCCGTACCCGGCGCGGATCTGTCCCGTACGGTGGGCTGGTTCACCAGCGTCTTCCCGGTGCGCCTCGACCTGGCGGGCGCCGACCTGGACGACGCGTTCCGCGGCGGTCCCGCCGCCGCCCGCGTGCTCAAGGCCGTCAAGGAGCGGCTGCGGGCCATCCCGGACAAGGGCATCGGCTACGGGCTGCTGCGCCACCTCAACCCCGAGACCTCCGGTGTCCTGGCCTCGTACGGGCTCGGGCAGGTCGGCTTCAACTACCTGGGCCGGTTCTCCGCCGCCGCGGACATGCCCGAGGACCTGCGCGGCCTCGGCTTCGCCCAGGTCACCGGCATCACGGAACTCGAAGCCCTCGACGCGGGCCAGGACGGGCGCATGCCCGCCCTGGCGGAAGTGGACATCAACGCCTCGGTGACGGACACCGAGCAGGGGTCGCGGCTGGGCGCGCTGTTCACGGCTCCGTCCGGCGTGCTCACGCAGGACGAGGTACGGGAGCTGGCCGACCTGTGGGTGGCGGCTCTCGAAGGGCTCGTCCGGCACGTCGGCCGACCGGGCGCGGGTGGCCTCACCCCGTCCGACGTACCGCTCGTCGACGTCGCCCAGGACGACATCGAGACCTGGGAGCGGCAGTTCCCGGGGCTCGCCGACATCTGGCCCACGTCGCCCCTGCAAGCGGGGCTGCTCTTCCACTCGATGATGACGGCCGAGTCGGGCTCGGCGTTCGACGCCTACCAGGTGCAGTACGTCCTCGAACTGGCTGGACCGGTGGACCCGTCCCGGCTGCGGGCGGCCGGGCAGGCCGTCCTGGACCGGCACCCGGCGCTGCGCACGGCGTTCGTCCGGCGGGACGGCGGCGACCTGATCCAGCTGGTCGTGGACGGCGTCGAACTGCCGTGGCGGGACGTGGACATGAGCGGGACCGCCGAGACGGCTGAGGCCGCCGAGACGGCCGGGGCGGAGTCCGACGCGGCGTTCGAGCGGCTTCTGGCAGACGACCTGGAAGTCCACTTCGACCCGGCGAGGCCGCCGCTGCTGCGGATGTCCCTCGTCAAGCGGGACACGGACCGCTGCGCGCTGGTCCTCACGGCCCACCACGCGCTGTTCGACGGCTGGTCGCTGCCGCTGATCGCGCGGGACCTGCTGCGGTGCTACGCGGGTGACGCGCCGGACCGCCCCGACCACACTTACCGCGACTATCTGGAGTGGCTGGCCCGGCAGGACGACGAGGGGTCCGCGCGCGCCTGGCGGGCCGAGCTGAGCGGCGTCGACGAACCCACGCTGCTGGCGCCCGGAGCCGGATCCGGCACCGACAGCACCGGCATCGGCCAGGTCGACGTCCCCCTGCCCGCGGCCGCGGCCGCGGGGCTGGCGCGCCGGGCCGGTGAGCTGGGCGTCACCCTCAACACCCTGGTACAGGGCGCCTGGGGCGTCCTCCTGGGGCAGCTGACGGGGCGGCAGGACGTGGTCCTCTCCGCGACGGTCTCCGGTCGTCCGCCCACGCTGCCGGGCGTCGACTCGGTCGTCGGCATGTTCCTCAACACCGTCCCGGTCCGGGTGCGCTGCGCTCCGGGCACCTCGCTCGCCGACCTCCTGGCCGACCTCCAGGAACGGCAGGCGGCGCTGCTCGACCACCATCACCACGGCCTGCCGCGGATCCATGAGGACCTGGGGCTCAAGGCCCTGTTCGACACGATCATCGGCTTCGAGTCGTTCCCCCTGGACCGCTCCGGCATCGCCGAGGCGAGCGAGGCGGCGGGGATCGGAGTCACCGGCATCCGCGCCTTCACCGCGAGCCACTACCCGGTGACCGTGTTCGTGTACCCCGACGGCGCCCACCCGCGTCTGAACATCCAGTACCAGCGCACCGTGTTCGACCAGGCCACGGCCGACGACCTGGCCGCCCGCCTCGCCCTCGTCCTGCGGCAGGTGGCGGCGGACCCCGCCCGCCTCGTCGGGCACGTGGACCTCACCGTGCCCGCCGAGCGCGAGCGGCTGGTCCACGAGCTGAACGACACGGCCGCGCCCACGCCCGCCCTGACCGTCCCGGCGCTGATCGAGCGGCAGGCGGCGGCGACGCCGGACGCGGTCGCCGTGGCGTGCGGCGCGACCTCGTACACGTACGGCGAACTCCGCACGCGGGTGCACCGGCTGGCGCGTGAGCTGACCGCGCTGGGCGCGGGCCCGGAGACCGTGGTGGGTCTGGCCCTGCCGCGCTCCGCCGACCTCGTCACCGGCCTGCTCGGCATCCTCACCGCCGGTGCCGCCTATCTGCCGATCGACCCCAAGTACCCCAGTCGGCGCCTGGACTTCGTCCTCACCGAGGCCCGGCCGAGGCTGCTCCTCACCGACAGGGACACGGTGGCGGCGCTGCCGGAGACGGACGTCCCGAAGCTGTACCTGGACGACCTGGACCTGACGGGCCCGGCCCCGGACGCCGCCGCGGCCGCCGCGCTCGGGCCCGACCACGCCGCGTACGTGATGTACACGTCCGGCTCCACCGGCACTCCGAAGGGTGTCGTCATCACGCACGCGGGCGTCGTCAACGGCGTGACGCGCCTCGCGGAGCGCGTGGGTTCCGGCCTGCGGATGCTCGCGGGCACCTCGGTCAACTTCGACGTGTCGGTGTTCGAGATCGTCACGACGCTGTCCACGGGCGGCACCGTCGAGGTCGTCCGCGACGCGCTCGCCCTCGGCGAGCCCGGCGCCCCGGCGGTCGACGTGGTCAGCACGGTGCCCTCGGTCTTCGCCGCGCTCATGGACCAGGTCTCCGCCGGATCCGGCTACCGGACCCTGGTGTTCGCCGGTGAGGCGCTGCCCGCGTCCCTGGTGCGCCGCGTGCGTGAAGCGCTGCCGGGCGTGACGGTCGTCAACGCCTACGGCCAGAGCGAGAGCTTCTACGCCACCGTCTTCCGCCTCTCCGCCGACGAGGACTGGCAGGGCGTGGGCAGCACCCCCATCGGCACGCCCCTCGGCAACATGCGGACGTATGTGCTCGGCCCTGGCCTCACCCCGCTGCCTCCGGGTGTGGCGGGCGAGCTGTACGTCGGCGGGTGCGTCGGCCGCGGCTATCTCGGCCGTCCCGGCGCGACCGCGGACCGCTTCGTCGCCGACCCGTTCGGTCCTGCGGGGGCGCGCATGTACCGCACCGGTGACCTGGCCCGCTGGAACGCGGACGGTCAGCTGGAGTACGTGGGGCGGGCCGACGCGCAGGTCAAGGTACGGGGTTTCCGCGTCGAGCCCGGCGAGGTGGAGGCCGCCGTCGCGGACCATCCGGACGTCGAGCGGGCGGTGGTGGTCGCCCAGGACGACGGTTCAGCGGCCGGGCGGCGCCTGGTGGCGTACGCCGTCCTCCGTGACGGCGGCGAGGACGGCGCCGGGCTGCGGGACTTCGTGTCCGCCAGGCTGCCGGAGTTCATGGTGCCTTCGGTGTTCGTGGTCCTGGACCGGCTGCCGCTGACGCCCAACGGCAAGCTGGACCGGGCGGCGCTGCCGCGGCCGGAGGTCACGGGCGCGGCCCACCGTGCGCCGCGCTCGCCGCGCGAGGAGACGCTGTGCGCGCTGTTCGCGGAGGTGCTCGGCGTGGAGCGCGTCGGGATCGGCGACGACTTCTTCGACCTGGGCGGGCACTCGCTGCTCGTCACCAAGCTGATCAGCCGCGTCCGCACGGTGCTCGGCGTGGAGGTGCCGCTGCGCACCCTCTTCGCCCACCCCACCGTCGAGCGGCTCGACGCCGCGCTCGCGGGCGCCACGGCCGGGTCGGCGGCGCGGCCCCGGCTGGCCGCCGCCAGCCCGCGCCCCGAACGGCCGCCGCTGTCGTACGCCCAGCAGGGCCTGTGGTTCCTGTACCGCCTGGAGGGTCCTTCGGCGACGTACAACATGCCGTACGCCCTCCATCTGCACGGCGACCTGGACGTCGCGGCGCTGCGGGCGGCGCTCGACGACGTCGTCACCCGGCACGAGGCGCTGCGCACCGTGTTCCCCATGGCCGACGGCAGGCCGTATCAGCGCGTCCTGCCTCCTGAGGAGGCCCGGATCGACCTTCCGGTGCGGCATGTCGACGGGCAGGACCTCGGCGACGCGCTGGCCGCCGCCGCGCGGTACGCCTTCGACCTGGCGGAGGAGGTCCCGCTGCGGGCGCGCCTCTTCACGCTCGGCCCGTCCCACTCCGTGCTCTGCCTGGTGATCCACCACATCGCCACCGACGGCTGGTCGCTGGCCCCGCTCACCCGCGACCTGACGGCCGCCTACACCGCGCGCCTGGCCGGTTCGGCCCCGCAGTGGGCGCCGCTGCCGGTGAGTTACGTCGACTACACGCTGTGGCAGCACGAGCTGCTGGGCTCGGACACCGACCCCGACAGCCTCCTCAGCCGCCGGTACGCCTACTGGGCGCACCACCTCGCCGATCTGCCCGACCAGGTCACCCTGCCCACCGACCGGCCGCGTCCGGCGACCGTCACGCACGCCGGTGACACCGCGGTGTTCACGCTCGACGCCGCCGTCCACCAGGGCCTTGTGGAGCTGGCCCGGAGCGCGGGCGCCACCGTCCACATGGTGCTCCAGGCGGCCCTCGCGGCGCTTCTGACGCGCTTGGGCGCCGGGAGCGACATCGCGGTCGGCAGCGGTATCGCGGGGCGCACGGACGAGCAACTCGGTGAGCTGGTCGGCATGTTCACGAACATGCTGGTGCTGCGCACGGACACCTCGGACGACCCGACGTTCGCGGATCTGTTGGGGCGGGTGCGGGAGACCAGTCTGTCCGCGTACACCCACGACGTGCCCTTCGACGTGCTCGTCGAGAAGATCAATCCGCACCGGTCCGCCTCCCGGCATCCGCTGTTCCAGGTCGCGCTCGCCCTGCAGAACAACGAGGAGGCCCAGTTCGACCTGCCGGGCCTGCGGGTGCGCACCGAGGCCCTGCACACGGGGACGTCCCGCTACGATCTGCTGCTCAGTCTCTCCGAGGCCTTCCACGACCGGGGTGGGGCGGCCGGTGTCACCGTCGACGTCGAGTACTCCACCGAGCTGTTCGACGCGGCGGGCGTGGAGGCGTTCGTGGCCCGGCTGCGGCGCCTCCTCATCTCCGTGACCGCTGATCCCGCCCAGCGCGTCGGCGAGGTCGACCTGCTCACGGCGGCGGAGCGGCAGCGGCTGCTGGTGGGCCATGGTGTGTCCGCCCCGGCACCGAGGACGTTCGCGGCCCTGTTCGAGTCCGCGGTCGCCTCCGCTCCCGACGCCCCCGCGATCGAGGACGCCCACCACGCCTGGACGTACCGGGAGTTGAACGAGCGCGCCAACCGCATCGCGCACTGGCTCATCAGCCAGGGCCTCGGTCCCGAGGACCTTGTCGGCGTGGCCCTGCCCCGCTCTTCCGAGCAGGTCGCTTTGGTGCTCGGCATCACCAAGGCGGGCGCCGCGTTCCTGCCCATCGACCCCGACTACCCGGCCGAGCGGGTACGGCTCATGGTCGAGGACGCCGAGCCCGCCCTGGTCCTCGCGAGCCGGGCCACGGCCCAGGGTCTGTCGCGAGACCTCTCCGCGCGACTGGTCGCCGTCGATGACCCGGAGTTGCGGGCGCAGTGGGACCGGTCAGCCGAAACCGATCCGACGGACACCGACCGCACGGCACCGCTCACCTGCGACCACACCGCCTACATCATCTACACCTCCGGCTCCACCGGCCGCCCCAAGGGCGTCACCGCCACCCACACCGGCCTCACCGGGCTGGGCACCGCCCTCACCCACCGAGGAGAGGTCACCCCCAGCAGCCGCGTCATACAACTCTCCTCCGCCAGCTTCGACGCCTCCATCCTCGAATACGCCATGGCCTTCCACGCCGGTGCCACTCTGGTGCTGCCGGATCAGCCGCGTCTCGCGGGCGCCGAGTTGGCCGGTGTCCTGGCCGAAGGCCGCATCACCCACGCCTTCATACCGCCCTCGGTCCTCGCCACACTCCCCGAGGAAGCACCCCGCACCCTCACCCACCTGCGCACGCTCCTTGTGGGAGCCGAACCCTGCCCACCCGACCTCGTCACCCGATGGGCCACCCCCGAACGCCACTTCCACAACGTCTACGGCCCCACCGAGTCCACCGCGCTCACCACCATCAGCCAGCCCCTCACCAGCCCGCACGTGCCCATCGGCACCGCGCTCCCCCATACGCGTCTGTATGTGCTCGACGAACGTCTGCGGCTGGTTCCTCCGGGTGCCCCGGGCGAGTTGTACATCGAGGGTTCGGGGCTTGCCCGCGGCTACTTGAACCGCCCCGCGCTGACCGCGGACCGCTTCGTCGCCAACCCCTACGGACAACCCGGCACCCGCCTCTACCGCACCGGCGACCGCGTCCGCTGGAACACCGACCACCAGCTCCACCACCTCGGCCGCACCGACAACCAGATCAAGGTCCGCGGCTTCCGCATCGAACCCGCCGAAATCCACACCGCACTCACCTCACTCGACCACATCTCCCAAGCCGTCATCACCACCCACGAGACCACCCCCGGGGACCAACGCCTCATCGCCTACCTCGTCCCGACGACCCCCGGCACCGAACTCTCCACGGCTGACGTCCGCACCCGCCTGCGGGAACGACTGCCCGAGCACATGGTCCCGACGACGTTCGTCACGCTGGACCAGCTCCCGCTCACACCCAACGGAAAGGTCGACCACCGTGCGCTGCCGGAGCCGGGTCCGGCCTCGGGCGGGGGCGGGCGGGCGCCGCGCACGCCTCGGGAGGAGACGTTGTGCGCGCTGTACGCGGACACGCTCGGCGCGACCGGGGTGACCATCGACGACGGCTTCTTCGAGCTGGGCGGGCACTCGCTGCTGGCGACGAAGCTCATCAGCCGCATCCGGTCCGCCCTCGGGGTGGAGGTGCCGCTGCGGATGCTGTTCGAGCACCCCACGGTGGCCGGGCTCGCCGCCCACCTGGACGCGGCGTCGGCCACGCAGGTACCGCTGGTGCCCGTCACCCGGAGGCCGGAGCGGCTGCCGCTGTCCTTCGCCCAGCAGCGGCTGTGGTTCCTGCACCGCCTGGAAGGCCCTTCGGCGGCCCACAACATGCCGTTCGTGCTGCGGCTCACCGGCGAGTTGGACGTCGCGGCCATGACGGCGGCCGTGCAGGACCTGGTGACCCGGCACGAGACGCTGCGCACGGTGTTCCGCACGGCGGACGGGTCGCCGTACCAGGACGTCCTGGACCCGGAGCGGGCGCCGACAGCGCTGGCGGTGCGGCAGGTGGCGCCCGATGAGCTGTGGCCCGCGGTGGAGGAGGCCGCCCGGTACCCGTTCGACCTGTCGGCCGAAGTGTCCCTGCGGGCCTGGCTGTTCCAGGTCGGCCCCACCGAGTCGGTCCTCGCGCTCGTGGTCCACCACATCGTGGCCGACGGCTGGTCCCTCGCCCCGCTGGTCCGGGACCTCACGACCGCTTACACCGCGCGCCGGGCGGGCGCCGCGCCCGGCTGGGAGCCGCTGCCCGTCGCCTACACCGACTACACGCTGTGGCAGCACGAACTGCTCGGCGACGACACCGATCCGGACAGCCGTCTCAGCCGCCAGTACGGCTACTGGGCCCGGCAGCTCGCGGACCTGCCCGAGCTGGTGACCGCCCCGGCGGACCGGCCGCGCCCCGCGCAGCTCGCGTACACCGGCGACATCGCGCTGTTCCCCCTGGACGCCGCGCTGCACCGGGGCATCAGCGATCTGGCGAGCGCCCACGGCGCCACGCCGTTCATGGTGTTGCAGGCCGCGCTGGCCGCCCTGCTGACCCGGCTCGGCGCGGGCACGGACGTCCCCATCGGCAGTGGCGTCGCCGGGCGCACCGACGACAATCTGCGCGATCTGGTCGGCCTGTTCGTGAACACCCTGGTGATGCGGGCGGACACCTCGGGCGACCCCACGTTCGCCGCGCTGCTCGCACGGGTGCGGGAGACGAGCCTGGCCGCCTACGCGCACCAGGACATCCCCTTCGAAGGGCTGGTGGAGAAGCTCAACCCGCAGCGCTCCACGTCCCACCACCCGTTGTTCCAGATCGCCCTCGTGCTGCAGAACAACGAGCAGGCGCACTTCGACCTGCCGGGCCTGACGGTGCGCCCCGTGAACGTCGGCACCGGCACGTCCCGCTACGACATGCTGCTCAGCCTCTCGGAGTCCTTCCGCGACCGGACCACGCCGGACGGGGTGACCGTCGAGGTGGAGTACTCCACGGAGCTGTTCGACGCGGCGACCGTGGAGGCGTTCGTGGGCCGCTGGGAGCGGCTGCTGCGGGCCGTGGTGGCCGATCCCGGGCTGCGCGTCGGCGATCCGGAGCTGCTGACGGAGGCGGAGCGCGCGCAGCTCCTGCGGGGGTGGGGGCGCGCCGACCAGGACGTGCGCCAGGACACCTGGCCCGCCCTGTTCCAGGCCGTCGCGCACGCCGCGCCGGACGACCCGGCCGTCGAGGACACCGAACAGACCTGGACGTACGGGGAGTTGAACGAGCGGGCGAACCGGATCGCGCACTGGCTCATCGGCGAGGGCATCGGCCCCGAGCAGGTCGTCGGCGTGGCCCTGCCCCGCTCGTGCACGCAGGTGGCCACCGTCCTCGGCATCACCAAGGCGGGCGCCGCCTACCTGCCCATCGACCCCGACTACCCGGACGAGCGCATCGCCTACCTCGCGGACGACGCCCGCCCGGCGCTCGTCCTCACCGACGGGGCCCTGGCCGAGCGGTGGCCCGACACCACGTCCGCGCCGCTGGTCGCGGTGGACTCCCCCGAGGTGCGGGCGGCCTGGGACCGGGCCGCCGCCACCGACCCCACCGACGCCGACCGCACCGCCGCGCTCACCACGTCCCACCCCGCGTACGTCATCTACACCTCCGGCTCGACGGGACGCCCCAAGGGCGTGTCGCTCACCCACGCGGGGCTCGCGTCGATGCGCGCCACCCAGCTGCGGGACCTGCGGCCCGGTCCCGGCGCGCGGGTCCTGCAGTTCGCGTCGCTCAGCTTCGACGTGTCGATGTGGGACATGGTGGCGAGCCTCACCACCGGCGCGACCCTGGTCCTTCCGGCGCAGACCAGGGTTGCCGGGGACGAGCTGGCGAGCGCCCTGGCCCAGCGGCGGATCACGCACGTGACGCTGCCGCCGAGTGTCATCGGCACGCTCCCGGACGACGCCCCGCAGGCCCTCGGCGGGCTGCGGGTGCTGACCCTGGTGGGCGAGGCCTGCCCGCCCGACCTGGCCGTGCGGTGGGCGCCGGGGCGGCGTCTGGTGAACGGCTACGGACCCACCGAGACGACGTGTGCCGCCTCGATGGCGCACCTCGCCGGGGGCTCCCGGGTGCCGATCGGGGTGCCCGCCGTCAACGCCGGGCTCTACGTCCTGGACACCCGCCTGCGCCTCGTGCCGCCGGGTGTCCCGGGTGAGCTGTACGTGACGGGCCCCGGTCTGGCCCGGGCTATCTGCACCGGCCCGCACTGACCGCGGAGCGCTTCACCGCCGACCCGTACGGCGGTCCGGGCGCCCGCATGTACCGCACCGGCGACCTGGTGCGGTGGGGCGGCGACGGGCAGTTGGAGTATCTGGGCCGCAGCGACGAGCAGATCAAGATCCGGGGCTTCCGCGTGGAGCCCGGCGAGATCCAGGCCGCTCTGACGGCCCACCCCGCCGTCGCCCGGGCCGTCGTCACCACCCACGACTCGGGCGCGGGCACCGGCACGTCCAGCGGTGACCGGCAGCTCATCGCGTACGTGGTGCCCGCCACCGACGAGGCCACGGGCCAGGAGCACGTCACCGAGTGGCAGACCATCTACGACTCCGTGTACACGGAGGTGCCCGCCCTGCCGCTCGGCAGCGACTTCCACGGCTGGAACAGCACGTACACCGGGCAGGCCATCCCGGTCGAGGAGATGCGGGAGTGGCGGGACGCCACGGTCGCCCTCATCCGGGAGCACGCGCCCCGCCACGTCCTGGAGATCGGCGCCGGTTCGGGTCTGCTGCTCGGCCCGCTGGCACCCCACGTGGAGTCGTACTGGGCCACCGACCTGTCCGCCGCGTCCGCGGACCGCCTCGCGGAGCAGACCCGGCACTGGGACCACGTCCACGTGCGGCACCAGCCCGCGCACGACTTCACGGGGCTGCCGACCGGGCACTTCGACACGATCGTCGTCAACTCGGTGATCCAGTACTTCCCCGGCCGCCGCTATCTGTCCGACGTCCTCGACCAGGCGCTGCGGCATCTGGCGCCCGGCGGGCGGATCGTCGTCGGTGACGTCCGCCACCACGCCCTGCTGCCCGCCCTGCACACCGCCGCGCAGGCTCCCGCGCTCACCGCCGCGACGACGTCGGCGCTCTACGACGGCGTCCAGCGCGCGGTCCTCACCGAGGAGGAACTCCTCGTGCACCCGGCCTACTTCGCCGAGTTCGCCCGCCGTCACCCGAGCACCACCGGCGTCGACATCCGCCTCAAGCGGGGCACGGCCCACAACGAGCTCACCCGTCACCGCTACGACGTCGTCCTGCACACCGCACCCGACCCGGCCGACCTCGGCGCCCTGCCCGCCGTCGCCTGGCCCGGACACGACCAGCCCGGCGAGGGCCCGGACACCGTCCTGGCACGCCTGGCCGCGGCCGGTCCGGTGCGCGTCACCGGCATCCCCAACGCGCGCCTGACCCGTGAGGTCGCCGCCCACCGGGCCACAGCGGACAACACCCCGCTGGAGCATATCCGCCAACTCCTCGACCGGCCCGACCCCGCCGCGGTCGACCCGCACACCGTGCACGCCTGGGCCGAGGCCCACGGCCTGCTCGCCCGCACCACGTGGAACGCGCACGCCGTGGACGCCTTCGACGCCCTGCTCCTGCCGGTGTCCTCGGCAGGGGGCGTCCGCGTCGGTACGTACGACTCCGTCACCGTGCCGCCCGCGGACACCAACACGCCCGCGAACACGTCGGCGACGGCGGCCGTCCTGACCGAGGTGCGTCAGCACCTCAAGGAGCGGCTGCCGAGGCATCTCGTGCCGTCCGCTCTGATCCCCGTCTCGGAGATCCCGCTCACGCCGAACGGCAAGGTCAACTTCCGCGCCCTGCCCGCCCCCGGCCACCACTCCCCCGGTGACGGCCGTGCCCCGCGCACGCCCCGCGAGGAGACGCTGTGCGCGCTGTTCGCGGAGATCCTCGCGCTGCCCGCGCCCGTCACCATCGACGACAACTTCTTCGACCTGGGCGGGCACTCGCTGCTCGCCACGAAGCTGATCAGCCGCATACGCGCCACGCTGGGCGTGGAGGTCCTGCTGCGGACGCTGTTCGCGCATCCCACGGTGGCCGGGATCGGCGCGCACCTCGACGACGCCGAGCAGGCGAGGAAGCCGCTGACTCGGGCGGCGCGGCGGCCCGAACGGCTGCCGCTGTCCTTCGCCCAGCAGCGCCTGTGGTTCCTGCACAAGCTGGAGGGCCCCTCGGCCACGTACAACATGCCGTTCGTGCTGCGTCTGACCGGTGACCTGGACGTCGCGGCGCTGAGGGCGGCGCTCGACGACGTCGTCGCCCGGCACGAGACGCTGCGCACCGTCTTCGCCGTGGCCGACGGCAAGCCCTACCAGCGGCTCCTCGCGCCGGACGAGGTCGGCCTCGACCTGCCGGTGCGCCACGTCGACGAGCACGAATTGGCCGGGGCGCTGGCCTCCGCCGCGCGCCACGCCTTCGACCTGGCCGCCGAGGTGCCGCTGCGCGCCCAGCTCTTCACGCTCGGCCCCACCCGGTCGGTCCTGTCCCTGGTGTTCCATCACATCGCGGCCGACGGGTGGTCCTTGGCCCCGCTCACCCGCGATCTGACGGCCGCCTACTCGGCACGGCTGACCGGCCGCGCTCCGGGCTGGGAGCCGCTGCCCGTCAGCTACGCCGACTACACGCTGTGGCAGCACGAGCTGCTGGGCTCGGACACCGACCCCGACAGCCTCCTCAGCCGCCAGCACGCCTACTGGGCGCACCACCTGGCCGACCTGCCCGAGCAGGTCACCCTGCCCACCGACCGGCCGCGTCCGGCCGCCCTCACGCACACCGGCGACCTCGTCCATCACACGCTGGACGCCGCACTGCACCAGGGCATCACCGACCTGGCGCGGGCCTCGGGCGCCACCGTGCAGATGGTGCTCCAGGCCGCGCTGGCCGCGGTGCTGACCCGCATGGGGGCGGGGACCGACATCCCCGTGGGCACCGCGATCGCGGGCCGCACCGACACGAGCCTCGACGGCCTCGTCGGGTTCTTCGTGAACACCCTCGTGCTGCGCACCGACACCTCGGGGAACCCGTCCTTCGCGCGCCTCCTGCGGCAGGTGCGCGAGACCAGCCTCGCCGCCTACACCCACCAGGAGGTGCCTTTCGACGGCCTGGTGGAGCGGCTGAACCCGCCGCGGTCCGCCTCCCGGCATCCGCTGTTCCAGGTCGCGCTCGCCCTGCAGAACAACGAGGACGCCCAGTTCGACCTGCCGGGCCTGAGCATCCGTACCGAGGGGACCGGTACCGGGACGTCCCGGTACGACCTCTTGTTCACGCTCTCCGAGACCTTCGCGGGAGCCGACGGGGGCGGCCCGTGGCCGCGGGGATGTCACTCGACGTCGAGTACTCGACGGAGCTGTTCGACGCGGAGACCATCGAGGCGTTCGTGGACCGCTGGCGGTGCTTCCTGGCCGCCGCGGTCGACGACCCGGAGCTGCGCGTCGGCGACGCCGAGCTGCTCACGGCGGCGGAGCGGTCGCTGCTGTCCCGGCGGGCGGAGGTCACCGAGCGGGTGGCGCCTGCCACGCTGTCCGCCCTGTTCGAGTCCGCGGTCGTCTCCGCTCCCGACGCCCTCGCGATCGAGGACGCCGAACACGCCTGGACATACCGGGAGTTGAACGAGCGCGCCAACCGGATCGCGCACTGGCTCATCAGCCAGGGCCTCGGCCCCGAGGACCTTGTCGGCGTGGCCCTGCCCCGCTCTTCCGAGCAGGTCGCTTTGGTGCTCGGCATCACCATGGCGGGCGCCGCGTTCCTGCCCATCGACCCCGACTACCCGGCCGAGCGCGTACGGCTCATGGTCGAGGACGCCGAGCCCGCCCTGGTCCTCGCGAGCCGGGCCACGGCCCAGGGTCTGTCGCGAGACCTGTCCGCGCGATTGGTCGCTGTCGATGACCCTGAGCTGCGGGCGCAGTGGGACCGGTCAGCCGAAACCGATCCGACGGACGCCGACCGCACGGCACCGCTCACCTGCGACCACACCGCCTACGTCATCTACACCTCCGGCTCCACCGGCCGCCCCAAGGGCGTCACCGCCACCCACACCGGCCTCACCGGCCTGGGCACCGCCCTCACCGACCGCGGGGAGGTCACGCCTGGCAGCCGGGTCATACAACTCTCCTCGGCCAGCTTCGACGCCTCCATCCTCGAATACGCCATGGCCTTCCACGCCGGTGCCACCCTCGTCATCCCGACCCAATCCCGCCTGGCAGGCGCCGAGTTGGCCGGAGTCCTGGCCGAAGGCCGCATCACCCACGCCTTCATCCCGCCCTCGGTCCTCGCCACACTCCCCGAGGACACACCCCGCACCCTCACCCACCTACGCACCCTCCTCGTCGGCGCCGAACCCTGCCCACCCGACCTCGTCACCCGATGGGCCACCCCCGAACGCCACTTCCACAACGTCTACGGCCCCACCGAATCCACCGCGCTCACCACCATCAGCCGACCTCTGTCCACCGCCCACGTGCCCATCGGCCTGCCGCTGCCGAACACCCGCCTCTACGTCCTCGACGAGCACCTGCGCCTCGCCCCGCCCGGGGTTCCCGGCGAGTTGTACATCGAGGGATCGGGTCTTGCCCGCGGCTACCTCAACCGCCCCGCGCTGACCGCGGACCGCTTCGTCGCCAACCCCTACGGACAACCCGGCTCCCGCCTCTACCGCACCGGCGACCGCGTCCGCTGGAGCGCTGACCACCAGCTCCACCACCTCGGCCGCACCGACAACCAGATCAAGGTCCGCGGCTTCCGCATCGAACCCGCCGAAATCCACACCGCACTCACCTCACTCGACCAGGTCTCCCAAGCCGTCATCACCACCCACGAGACCACCCCCGGCGACCAACGCCTCATCGCCTACCTCGTCCCGACGACCCCCGGCACCGAACCCTCCACCGCCGACATCCGCACCCGCCTGCGGGAACGGCTCCCCGAGCACATGGTCCCGACCACCCTCATCACCCTCGACCGGCTCCCGCTCACACCCAACGGGAAGATCGACCACCGGGCCCTGCCCGCGCCCGATCTCGCCGATGGCACCGCGGGACGGCCGCCGCGCTCACCGCGGGAGGAGATCCTGGGCACCCTGTTCGCCGAGGTCCTGGGGATCGGCACGGTCGGTGTCGACGACAACTTCTTCGAGCTGGGCGGGCACTCGCTCCTCGCGACCACGCTCATCTCCCGTATCCGGGAGGTCATGGGCGTCGACGTCCCGTTGCGTGATGTCTTCACCCACGCGACCGTCGCCTCGCTCGCCGGGCACCTCACGGACGGCAGCGACGACAGCGCCGTGGACGTTCTGCTGCCGCTGCGCACCACGGGCGACATGCCGCCGCTGTTCTGCCTGCACCAGGGCAGCGGCGACTGCTGGAGCTACGCCAACCTGCTGCCGCTGCTGAGCACCGACATCCCGGTGTACGGGCTCCAGTCCCGCATGCTGGGGAGCCCCGAGGACCTTCCGGCGAGCGTCGAGGAGATCGCCGCGGACTGCGTCGAGGCGATGCGACGGGTTCAGCCGACGGGCCCGTACCACCTGCTCGGCCACTCGCTCGGCGGAATCGTGGCCCACGCCATGACGGCGCAGCTCGCGCGCGCCGGGGAGCGGGTCGAGGTCGTCTTCGCCCTGGACTCCGAGCCCGCCAGGGCCCTGCGGCAGGAGGAGTGGGACGAGGTGAACCGTCCGGGCCAGGCCTTCGAAGTGCTCCTGGAGGTGATGGGGGTGGAGGTGGAAGGCCCGTGCGGCACCTATGAGGAGTTCGCCGAGATCGCCCGGACCACCGGTACCGCCCTCGGCTCCCTGTCCGAGGCGGAGATGGTGGCACTGCAGCGGCGCAACCAGCACTTCCTGCGCCTCACGAGCGACCACCGGCACGGGCGGGTCGCCACTGACCTGGTCCTGTTCGCCGCGACCGACCGGCCGTTCTCGGTCCTCGACGCGGACACCTGGAGGGACCACATAGACGGCGACATCACCTGCCACTTCGTGGAGTCCAAGCACCACACGATGGTGACACCGGAGGTGCTGAGCGGCATCGTGCCCTTGATCGAGGAACGCCTGCGCAAGTCCGACCGGTGAACACCCGGGCGTCTCGCCTCACCTCGCGGAGGCGACGCGAGACGCCCGCTCCCGACGGGGCCGTCGCCAACGGTGCGGCGAGTGGACGGCCCCCGGTCACGCGGGCGCCGAGCTTCCAGGCGAGCAGACGGCGAGGTCTCCGCGCCGGGCGTCAGCCGCCGGGCCTGTGGGGCGTGGCATCGGCCGTGTGCGGGTTCCGCGCGGCCGCGCCAGCACGGCCGGTGCCCGCGGCTCTCGCCAAGGCCGGGGGCTCGGTTGCCCTGATGGGGTGACATGCGGCGGTACGGGCCTGTCCCTGTCGCCGGTCCTGGGCACGATGGCCTCCGTCCACAACGAAGTGACGGAGGGCAGATGCTCGGGCAGACCTTCCAACCGCCGTATCCGGTGCGGCGCAGCCCGGACGTGGCCGCGACTCGGACGGACAGCGCCCGGTGGGCGCGGCGGGTCGGGATCCTCGGCCCGGCCGCCGAGCCCGGCTTCCGGATCTGGGACGAGCGGGACTTCGCCGACTTCGACCTGCCGTCGTTCGCCAGCCTGGTGCACCCCAGCGCGGACGGGGGCCTGCTCGGCCTGATGGCCGACTGGTACGTGTGGAGCTGGTATCTCGACGACCTGATGCTGGAACGGTTCAAGCGGCCACGCGACGTCCCCGGCGCGCGGGCGTTCCTGGCCAGGCTGTCGGCCTTCGCCGGGACCGGCGCGGGCGCTCCGCCGGAGGCGGCCAATCCGGCCGAGCGCGGGCTTGCGGACCTGTGGGCACGGACCGCCGCGAGACGTTCCACGGCTTGGCGCGACCGCCTCGGCGGCCGGATCCCCAACCTGTTCGACGACGCGCTGTGGGAGGTCGAGAATCTGGCCCGCGGCCTGGTCCCCGAACCGGTCGACTACGTGCAGATGCGCCGGGCCGCTGGCGGCGTCCTCTGGGCCGCGCAGCTGGTCGAGTACGTCCTCGATGTGGACCTGCCCGCGGAGCTGCTGGCACGTCCCGTGTTCGTGAGGGCGCTCGACGCCTTCGCCGACGTCATCGACCTCCACAACGACCTCGTGTCCTACCGGCGGGAGACCGAGTACGAACAGGAGGTCAGCAACGCGGTCGTGGTCCTCCAGGCGCACACCGGCGACCCTGAGGGGCGGGCAGCCGAGGCCACGTACCGCCTGCTCGCTGCCCGCCTGGGCCTGTTCGACCGGCTGGTGGCCGTGGACATCCCCGCCGTGCTCACCGCGGAAGGCACCGACAGCGCCACCGCCGAGGCTGTGGGGCGCTACCTCGGCGGCCTGAAGGACTGGCTCGCCGGTGACTTCCAGTGGCACCTGGAAACACGGCGCTACCACCGGTCCTCCTGGCATCGCACGCCCCTGCCGAGCCAGCCGCACGGCCTCGGTACGTCGGCCGCCCGCCTGACGAGACCGGCTCTCGGGAACGCTGGGCGCGGGGCCATCGGCGGTCGGTGAGGACCAGTCCCGGCGGAATCCTGTTCGCGCCACCGAGCCGTCCGGGCGGCGCTGCTGGCAGCCGCGACGGTCGCGGCCACGACACCATCGGCACACGGTGTCCGGGCTGACGCGTGGCACCGAATCGACGAACGGGGGGACATCCATGATCTGACTCCCCATCAGAAGGCCCGGCGCGCCGCGCTCGAGGATTGCGGGCAACGGCTCCGACGGACGGCACCTGTCCTGCCGAAGTCACTCGTCCACGGTGTCGGGCTGCGCCAGTTGGGTGCTGGGGGTCGGGCCCGAACCCGCATCGGCCTGGTCCGAGGAGAGCAGCCAGCCGCCGTCAGGCTGCCGCGTGAACTCGATCGTGTGCGACAGCGAGTACTCCTCGTATTCAGGGGCTCCCGCCGCCACTTCTCCCGCCGTGAACGGCATGTGGAGACGGCCGTCTTCTGTGACGCGGAGAGTAGCGGTGTCTCCTTTCCGTGAGGAGTCGTCGACCGTGACGTCAACGGCGGCCTTGGTGTATCCCCCGTCGGCCTCCTCGTACGTCCTGCCCTTCGCCCTGAGTTTCGTGAACTCTTCCTCAAGGCGGTCCCTCATGGGAGGCGTGGCCTTCACGCTCGCGCGCCTCAAGGTGGGCGGGTTGGTGGTCACCATGTCGGCGCGCGTCTGAAGGTAGGTCTCCGACAGGCGTGCCAGCTCCTCAACCTGCCCAGCGGAGAGAGCCGGGGTGCCTCCGGGTTCCTGCTGAGCCGATACCGCCACCCCCAACGATGTGTCGCTCCTCGGGCCGTGCCGCTGCGCGTGCGTACGGGCCCGTGGCGCCGCCGTCCAGCCGTCCGGTCCCGTTCGCGCTGCGCGGGCGCGTCAGCGGTGCGGTGTCTCCGTTCTCCACCACGGTCGCCGCGGCCTCGTCCACCGCCACAGAGCAGGATCGCTGCCCCGCCTGCGGGAGCGGGCTCCCCGAGAAAGGGGGGCAGGACCCTACCCAAGGAAGGGGGGTTATCCCGATGGCTCGGTAGATCTTGGGTGCGGAGGATGAAGGGCGTCGGGTCTTCCCAGGCCATCCGCCTTCTTCTGTGAGGGAGTTCACTGTGTCAGTACGTCCGCAGCGGTCCACGAGGTTCCAGCCCCGTTCCGGCAGGCGGCCGCGAGCCGTCGCGGTGGTGGCGGTGACGGCCGCCGCCCTGGGGGTCGCTGGCACGCTGCCCTCGTCCGCGGCGCAGCCGCACGGCCCGCGTGACTCGCTGCGCGAGGACATGGAGCGCGTGGTGGCCGACACCAAGGTCCCCGCCGTTCTGATGTCCACGGTCGGGCCCGACGGGCGTACCCGCGACTACACCGCTGGCGTCGGCGACCTGAGAACGAGGAGCGAGGTGCCGGTGGACGGGCAGGTGCGGGCGGGCAGCAACACCAAGTCGTTCACCGCGACGGTGGTGCTGCAACTGGTCGGTGAGGGCAGGGTCAGTCTGGACGCGCCCGTGGAGCGGTATCTGCCGAAGCTGCTGCGCGGCGACGGCATCGACGGCCGCGACATCACCGTACGCCAGTTGCTCCAGCACACCAGCGGACTGCCCAACTACACCGAGTACCTGATGAAGGACATCGTGGGCAAGGCCCGTCACACCTACTACCAGCCCCGCGACCTGGTCGACATCGCGCTGAAGCACAAGGCGCAGTTCGCGCCGGGCACCAAGTGGGCGTACAACAACACCAACTACGTCGTCGCCGGGCTGCTCATCGAGAAGGTCACCGGCCGTCCGCTGGCCGAACAGATCACCCAGCGGGTCATCGACCGCGCCGGGCTGCGCCGCACCTACTTCCCGGGGGTGGGCGACGAGAGCATCCGGGGGCCGCACCCCCGCGGCTACCACGCGGCCAAGCCCGGGGCGCCGTTGGAGGACATCACGACGATCGATCCCTCCTGGGGCTGGGCCGCCGGGCAGATGATCTCCACCCCGAGGGATCTGAACCGGTTCTTCTCCGCCCTGCTCGGCGGCAAGCTCCTCAAGCCCGCGCAGCTCGCCCAGATGCGCACCACCGTCAGGACGCCCGACGACTTCGACGAGCAGGGCAAGGGGATCCGGTACGGACTCGGGCTCATCAGCACCCCGCTGAGCTGCGGTGGCCTGATGTGGGGGCACGGCGGTGACATTCCGGGCTACCACACGTACGGCGGGGTCACCGACAAGGGCCGCGCCGCCACGATCGCCGCCACCGCCGACAAGATGCCCGCCGAGGACGCCTACGCCAAGGTCGACGCGCTCACCGACAAGGCCTTGTGCGCGAAGTGAACCGGGCCGTGCGCGAAGTGAACCAGGCCGTGCCCGGCGCGCGCCGGTGGCGGTGAGCCGAGCGCCGGAGGGCAGGGGTGCCGCCGTTCCGGGCGATGTTCCGGGCGGTGGCGCGCCGGGGCGGGGCGGCTCAGGCTTGGAACTCGTCGATGACGACCAGGCCGGTCGGCCCGTACGTCTCCAGGGATTCCAGCACCCCGCTCGCCTCATGGAGGCCTACGGTGCGGGTCACGATCCGGCCGGGGTCGAGGCGGCCTGCGGCGATCATGTTCAGCATCGTGCCGAACCGCTGGCCCTGCATGCCGAACGCGCTCAGGAACTCCAGCTCCTTGACCATCATGACGTCGATCGGCAGCGGGACGTCCCCCTTCTCCGCGGCGGTGGTGTGCCCAAGTTGGAGGTGGCGGCCCCGCGTCCGCAGGGACAGGACGGAGTTGCGGCAGGCCTCGGCGATTCCGACGGAATCGACCGACACGTGCGCTCCGCCCCCGGTGAGGGTCTTCACCGCCTCCGTGGGCTCGTCCTTCGCCGCGTTGACGGTGTGGACCGCGCCCAGCGCGCGGGCGGCCGCCAGCTTCTCGTCCGCGATGTCGATCGCGATGACGTTGGCGCCCGTCGCCGCGGCGATCTCCACCGTCGACAGGCCCATGCCGCCGCCCGCTCCGTACACCGCGACCCATTCCCCGCCGCGGACCTTCGCCTGGTCGACGACGCCGTGGAAGGCGGTCATATAGCGGCAGGCGAGGGCGGCGACGTCGACGAAGCCGACGGAGTCCGGCACCCGGACCAGGTTGACGTCGGCGAAGCGGACCATGACGTACTCGGCGAAGGCGCCCCAGTAGGACACCCCGGGGACGAGCGAGTCCACGTGCTCGCACACCTGCTGGTGGCCGCTGCGGCACATCTCGCAGGAGCCCTCGCCGGGGTTCATCGGGAAGATGACGCGGTCGCCCTCCGTCCATCCCCGTACGTCCCGGCCGACCTCCACGACGGTGCCCGCGAACTCGTGGCCGAGGACGAACGGGGGCTGGACGCTCGGCCCGCCCGTCCAGAAATTCCCGGCCCACAGCGCCCAGTCGGTGCGGCAGATCCCGTTGGCGCCGACGCGCAGGACCGCGCCGTCCGGTGGGCATGCGGGGTCGGGCACGTCGCGGATGACGAGCGGCTCGTTCAGCTCTTCTATGACTGCGGCACGCACGAGCGCGGCCTCCTTGTGGTCCGTGACACGGCGAAGACACTCAGCATGTCCACTGGTTGAAGTGGTGGACATGGAAGCTATGTTTTTGCCCTGCGCGTTGTCAACCGCATAAAGTGGTGGACATGAAGGACCAGGACGGCCGACGCGCGGGTCGCCAGCGCACCAAGGCCGACTTCCGCTTCGACGACGCGCGTCTGTGCTTCGCCCTCGTCGGCACGGTGGCCGACCGCGGCACGGACACGCCCTTCGAACGGCTGGCCCGGCCGGAGGACTTGGGCCGCTGGAGCGTGGAGAGCGGCTGCACCACGGCGGCGCCGGTCTGCACCGAAGCCGATCTGGACCACGCCAGGCGACTGCGCGAGGCGATCCAGCGGACGGGCCAGGCCCTCGCGGGCGCGGCCGCTCCCGCCCGCGAGGACATCGCACTCATCAACAGCGCGGCCGCCGAGCCCCCTTCCGTGCCCGAACTCTCGGACGACGCGACCTCCGTACGCTGGTACGGGGACGGCGTCGCGGCGGTGCTCTCCATGGTCGCCCGGGACCTGATCGAGCTGTGCCGCTCGGACCTGCGCACACGCGTCCGCATCTGCGGCAACCCCGCGTGCGGTACGCCGTTCGTCGACTCCTCCCGGGCAGGCGCCCGCCGCTGGTGCTCCATGAAGACCTGCGGCGCCCTCGCCAAGAAGCGCACCTACCGGGCCAGGTCGCACAGCGCGTCCTGACCGGGGACCCGACCACGCGTCCGGCTCTTAGCGGCTTGGTCCTGGAGGCGTCGCCCCTCTGCCGTCCCTCTCCATGAGTGGCCGCGCGATCGGCGCGCAGGGGGGGCGGCGCCCGCAACACCCGGTCCCCGGTCCGCCGCCGGGGCGACGACCCGCGGCAGGTCGCTAGGAGCGCGATGTTCTCCGCCTGGTTGCCGACGTCGCGCTCGCGTGGTGTCGCTCGCGGTGGCGGGCCACGGCGTCGTTGTTGGCGCAGCGCACCGAGCAATACGTACGTCGCCCGTTGCGGGAGGTGTCGACGAAAGCCAGGGCGCAGCCGCGTCGCGCGCAGCGGCCCAGCCGCTCGGCGTCGGCGGAGCAGATGACGTAGGCGAGTCCGGCGGCGGTGATGGCGCGGATGTGCGCGGCCGGGTCCGAGCCAGCGGTGCTGTAGTGCAGGTGCGGCCGTCCGTCGTGCAGCGAGATCCGGGGGCTGCTCGAAGCGTCGGCGAGGAGCGAGTTGACCGCGTCGCACCGTTCGTCGAGGTCCTGGCGCCCGAAGCAGGCGGCCAGCCGTCGGCTCCAGGCCCAGATGGTCCCGGCCTGCGCGGCGGTGAGGGTGCGGTTCACCACGCCGCGCGCGGCCAGCAGCGGCTCCAGGTCAGTGGGGTGGGGCGGCTCGGTCAGGTTGACCAGGTCCGCGGCGAGGCGGGCGGCCTCGCCACCGTAATGGTTGAACTGCATAAGACCATTACATCATCGTAGGCCCCGGGCCGCACCGGGTCGACCGGCTGAGGCGCCGTTCGACGACCGCGGCTCGCCGGACCACACCGGCGACGACGACAACTCGGAGGCACGATGGTGCAGACCGCCCCTCTGCTACGTCAACGGGCCGCGACGGCACCGACGTTGGTGCTGGTCCAGATCGCGAGTCTGCAGGCGGGGTCGGCTGTCGCCAAGGGCGCGTACGCGGCCGTCGGCCCGTCGGCTCTGGCTGGTATGCGGCTGTTCTTCGCCGCCGTGATCCTGTGGCTGCTCGTCCGGCCGTCCCTGCGCCGGGTCACGGCGGCGCAGTGGCGCGCGGTGATGTCGCTCGGCGTGGTCTTCGCGGCCATGAACGTGGCGTACTTCCAGGCCATCAGCCGTCTGCCGATCGGCGTGGCCGCGACCGTGGAACTACTCGGCCCGCTCGCCTTGTCGATCGCTCTGTCGCGTCGGCTGGAGCACCTCGCGGTGGCGTTGCTGGCGCTGACGGGCGTGCTGCTGTTGGCGGGCCCGGGGGCTTCGCTCTCCGCCGCCGGGCTGATGCTGGGACTCGCTGCCGCGGTGTGCCGGGCCGCGTATGTGGTCCTGAGCGGTCGGGTCGGACGGCTGTTCTCCGACTGGACGGGCCTGACGCTGGCGCTGGCCTGCGGGGCCTGCCTGCTCACCCCGGTCGCCGCCGTCACGGACGGCGCCGCGGTGGCGGCCCACCCCGCGGTGCTCCTCACCGGCGGCCTCGTGGCCGTTCTGTCCTCGCTGATTCCGTATGCGCTGGACATGACGGTGCTGCGGCGGATCGATGTCCGCGCCTTCGGAGTGCTTCTCGCGCTGAGCCCCGCCGTGGCGGCGGCCGCCGGTTTCCTCCTGCTGGGCGAGCAGTTGACTGCACGTCAGCTGATAGCGGTCGCGCTGGTCGTCCTGGCCAGCGCCTGGTCAGTACGGCGGGCGGGCGGGGCCGTCGCCGCGGGCAGCGGTGCGTCGAAACGTGCCGCGTAACGGGCGTTGCGCAGGCGGCCGTTGTCGGCCTTGAGCTCGGCGCTGGCACGGGTGCCGTTCCGGTGGCTCCACTCCCCCACGGCGAGGCCGTCCCCGGACGTAGCGGCGCCCGCCCCTGGGTGGGGGCGGGCGCCTGTGCTGCCGCTTGCTTCAGCCTCCCAGTGCGATCTGTCGCAGGAGGTCCTGGTCCGCGATGGGGTAGCAGCGGTTGGCCCGTTCGCCCGGGACGAAGGACCGGAGTGCCTTGGCCTGGCGGAGTTCGGCGATCGCCTTCTCGACGGTCGCCCGCCCCAGGCAGAGGGCATCGGCGATATCGGCCTGGCTCGGCCCCGAGGCCACCAGCTCGTGGGTGGTCGACATGACCAGGACCCCGTCCTCCTCCCTGGGCTTCACGACGTTCTTCCGGGTGGGCCCCGCCAGGTAGTTCAGCACCGCGGCGACGCGCGCGACCGGGGCCGCCCGCGTCGCGCCGTACAGCCGTTCCGTCAGGGTGTGCCGCTTGGCGGCCATGCGCGCGAGCATCAGGGCGATCGCGGGGTCGGCGGTCGCCAGCGAGGCCAGCTTGGTGTGGGGGACCTCGACGAGGACGCACGGCGACATGGCGGTGATGACGGCCACCTCCGTCGGAGCCGAGAGCAGTTCCTCCGTGCTGCCCGGGTCGGGAGAGGGCACGGGGCCGGTGACGGCCTCAAAGAGCATCGCCTCTCGCCACATGCGGATCTTGCCGGGCTGTACGAGTTCCGCCACGCACCCCTCCACAAGGAAGTACGCGGTTCGCATGGCCCTGAGCACCATGGCGCGGCCACGGTTCATCTTGCGCAGGCGGGAGACGCGGGAGAGGAGTTCCGCGGAGTCGGGCGGCAGGCCACCGCGCACGGTCAAGAGGGTTCTGATGGTCCTGATCTCCACCGGCTTCCTGCCGGAGGAGGTGGAGGGGGACGTACTCATGGCCACCTCGCCCCGGCACGGGGAAGAGCCGCCGAGCCGGTGGCCGTCGCCCCGGTGTCCGGGGGCGCATCCGGCGCGACTCTGGTGGGCGGGGCCGCTGGCGCGACCACGTCGGCGGGCGGGGACGCCGACTCGGCCAGGGTGCGGATGACCGGCACCAGCGCCCCGACGAGGAGCGCGAGTGCCGTGAGGACGGCGGCGATTCGACTGGGCCCGCTCTCCAGGCGCCGCACCGCGTAGCAGGCTGCGGCCAGCACAATCCCGAAGATCAGGACGACCGCGGCATAGAGGTCGTTGAACACATGATCTCTTTCGAGAGGCGGTCGAGCTTCGATCGGACGTCCGAAGCTCGACCGCGGGTTTTTTTGGGAAACCTTGCTCTGACCAGTGGCCTTCGCGACCGCGGCTAACGGCCTGCCACCGGATAGCCCCGAATGTTACGCCACAAGGGTGAGCCGAATACAATTCGTGCTCCCCGGAGGGATTTTCCCGCAGAGACCCCGTGAGCAGCCGTCAGGAACTGTCAGGGGCCAAGGCCCAAAAAGCCCCTGACAGTCCGTGCGTGGAATACCGGGCGCCGTTTTCCAGGAGTCGGCGAGCCCGCGGCGGCGAGAGCTTCGCGGCGCCCGGACAACGCGATGCCCGAAGGACGCGGCACCCGAAGATCGAGAGGGCCCCGCCCCCGCAGCAGGGCAGGACCTTCCCTCAGGGCACCACCTGGAGAACCATCCGTAGAGGTTGAGGCCGGGGCCTCGCCGGGGGAGCCACCCCCGATGGGCCACCGGCCAATGCCGAGCAAGGGCTCCCAAAAGCCGTGTGTTCAGCACCCCAATGAAACACCAAGCGCGATTGTGAAATCGCCCCTCGGGAGGGTTTTAGCGCTACTGCACCACGGAAACCCCTTCCGAGAGGGATTCCGGGCGTGTTTTTAGGGTTCTCACAGTTCACCCATAGGCACCCAGTTCGATTAGCCCCACCCCTGAAGAGCGCCCGCCCATCGGACATATGCCCCATGGGCAACGGGAACGGGTGCCCGGTATCGCGGAGATAATCGGAGCCTCTTCACCGAAACTCGAACGGGGTGGCACCCACGAACGACATCGCCCCGCCGCATTCCGATCTTCCGCCATCCGGCCTTCGCTCACCGCGAACCCTACGGGGACACGACGTGTGGGCCGTGACCGCCCGCCGCCCTCCCTGGCACTGCCCACGCCGTACGGAACAGTCGTGCTCGTGGGCACCACGGACCTCAGCGGTACTCCTTGGTGGTGCGCGCGGGAGCGGAGCGCTGAAGGCTGGCGCCGACTCGGAGCTTCAGGTGCGCGACGCGCTCCCTGCCACGGGCATCCAGGCTCTGTAACGCTTGTGCGGCGCGAACCCGTGTACGGGCGAGGACGAGACGGACGAGGTCGAGAGGCGGCGGGCTGTGAGCAGTCGAGCGTGGCCAGCGCATCAGAGGCGATATGTGGGCGGCCAGGTTGGCCCGGCCCACGAAGGTGCCGTGATCGTCGTACCGAAGCGTGCCCCGGAGTACGGTGCATGACCGCCTCAGGGACCATCGCGTCCGCCCCGGGCGCGCTGCCGGTGGTCGGACACGGGCTGCGTATGGTGCGCGACCCTCTGGCCTTCTTGTCCTCGCTGCCCGCCCATGGGGATCTGGTGCGGGTCGGCCTGGGCCCTCATCGCGTCGTCATGGTGTGCACTCCGGCCCTGACCCGTCAGGTCCTGCTGGACACGACCACGTTCGACAAAGGAGGCCCGCTCTACGACCGGCTCAGGGAGCTGCTCGGCAGCGGCCTCGCCACCTGCCCGGCCCGTGAGCACCGGCGGCTGCGGCGCCTGAGCCAGCCGTCCTTCCAGCCGGACCGCATGGCGGTCTACGCCAGGGCGATGTCCGAGCTGGCCGCCGACTTGGCGGCCTCCTGGCGACACGGTCAGGTCATCGATGCCGCCCGCGAGTCGAACAGGCTGACCACGCGCATCCTGGTGCGGGCGATGTTCTCCGCTTCGGGAGAGGGGCGGGCTCACGACGGCATGATCGACGATGTGGACGTCGTGGTGGAGCGCATGTTCCGCCGATCGATCGTTCCGGAACCGGTCAACCACCTCCCCACGAGGGCAAACCACCGCTACGAGCGGGCGTTGAGCCGGATGCGCGACCGCATCGGCGGCATCGTCGCGGCTCGGCGCGCCGCTCCGGCGGACCACGGAGACCTGTTGTCCGCCCTGCTGCAGGCGGCTGACGCCGCAGGTTCCGATGCCGACCTGAGGCTGACCGAGCAGGAGGTCGCCGACCAGATGATGACGTTCTTCGTCGCGGGAACGAAGAGCACCGCTTCCACACTGGCGTGGGCCCTGTACCTGCTGGCCACTCATCCGCACGAGCAGACCCGCGTCCACAGAGCGGCCGCTCGGGCACTGGCCGCGGGGCAGGTGCCGGGCGCGGGCCCACCCGTGCTGCCCGAGGCGGAACAGGTCATCACCGAGACTTTGCGGCTGTTCCCGCCGGGCTGGTTGCTGACGCGTCAGGCGACCCGGGACACCACCCTGGGCGCGGCCTCGATCGCGGCCGGGACGACGGTCGCCTTCAGCGCCTGGATCATGCATCGCCGACCGGACCTGTACCCGGAACCGGACCGCTTCCTCCCCGGCCGCTGGGAGGCGCCCCGGGCGCGGGGGGCCTTCGTTCCGTTCGGTGCGGGGGCCCGGCAGTGCATCGGGGACCGCTTCGCCGTGACCGAGATGGCCTTGACCCTGGCGCACATCACGTCACGCTGGCAGCTGGTGCCGGTCGGCCGTGCCCCGAAGGTGGCGGTCGAGACGGCTCTGGTTCCCAGAGGCATGCGTCTGCGCGTCCTGGCCCGTGGCCACGCCCGTGGTGAGTGACACCGCACACGGCCCGTGTCTGGAGCACCCGTTGGGCGCGGACGCGGTCCGCCAGGCCGTGGAAGCGCACCTGCGGTCGCTTCTCGCGCGGGCCCATGCCGTGCCGTCAGAACTGCTGGACGTGATGGGCGGTTACCTATTCTCCGGGGGCAAGCGCCTGCGTCCGCTGTTGTGCGTGGCGGGTTGGCGCGCGGCGGGCGGCCAGGGCCTGCCGGAGACGCTGACCCGGGTAGCGGCGGCGCTGGAGATGTTCCACGCGTTCGCGCTGCTGCACGACGACGTCATGGACGACAGCGCGCTGCGCCGGGGGCGGCCCACCGCGCACCGGGCGCTGGCCGCCGTCCACCGCGGCCGTCCGGACGCCGACCGACTCGGGGTGTGCGGTGCGATCCTGCTCGGGGACATGGCCCTGGTGTGGTCCGATCACATGCTGCGCTCCGCGGGCCTGCCGTCGCGGCAGCTGCACGCGGCAGGGCGGGTGATGGACACCATGCGGGAGGCCACCATGTGCGGGCAGTATCTGGATCTGCTGTCCGCTGGCACCGGTAGTACGGACAGGCGCCGTGCCATGGCCATCGCGCGCGACAAGACGGCGAAGTACACCGTGGAGGGGCCGTTGCACCTCGGGGCCGTGCTGGCCGGTGCCGAGGCCGCCGTCCTGAAGCGGCTGTCGGCGTTCGCGCTGCCCTTGGGGGATGCCTTCCAGCTCCGCAACGACCTCCAGGGGGTCTTCGGCGATCCGGGCACCACCGGCAAGTCGGGCCTGGACGACCTCCGGGACGGCAAGTGCACGCTGCTCACCGCGTTGGCACTGGCCCGAGCGGGTCCGGCCCAGCGCGGACGGCTCCTGGAACTGCTCGGGAACCGTCGTCTGAATGACGAGCAGGCGGCCGAGGCCCGTCAGTTGCTGAAAGCGACCGGCGCCCGCCGGTTGGTCGAGGACCGTATCCACGCTCTGCGCGCTGCGGCGCTCGCCGCCGTCGACCCGGCCGTCTTCGCGCCCGAGGTCGCCGCGGAGCTGAGGGGCTGGGCGGAACTGCTGACCCGGCCCTGAGACCGCCACTGCCGCAGGACGCCGAAGGGAGCCGCACCACATGCCCGGGGAAGCCTTCGTTCTTCCGGATGTCCCCTGTCCGTTTCCCTCGACCTTCGCCGACCGGCCTCACCCCCACAGCGAACAGGTGGAGCGGGAGGTGCGGGAGCTGCTCCAGGACGGCGGAATGCCGGACACCCTGGAGGGTACGCTCACCGGGATCCGGTTGGGCGAGTTCACCGGCCGCCTCCACCCCGCCTCGTCCCGGCGGGGCCTGCGGCTGATCATGCTGAACAACGCCCTGTCCTGCCTGCACGAGGACTGGATCGCCGAACGGGACGAGGAAGGGCGGTTGCACCGCGCCGACGACATGGCGGCCGTCTACGAACGGGCCCTAGCCGTCTTCGACGGCTCCCGCCCGCGCCCCCACGACCTCCCACTCATCCGGGCAACCGGACTGGTCGCCCGGGAACTGCGCCGCTTCGGCCCGTCCCACCACGCCCAGCGCTACCGCACGACACTGCGGGAGTATTGGTGCGCGCACCTGTGGGAAGTCGACCTGCAACGCCGATGCGCGGTCCCCTCCCTGGCCGAGTACCGACAGCTGCGGCCGCACGTGCTGGGCATCCGGCCCCTGACTGAACTGCTGCCGCTGGCCAGCGGCGTCCCCGTGCCCGCCCACCTGCTGGACCACCCCCTCGTCCAGGCGCTGTCGCAGCTCCTCGTCAACCACCACGTCCTGGTCAATGACCTGTTCTCACTGGCCAAGGAGTTGCGCGGAGAACGCCCCGTCAACGTCGTGCTGGTGCTGTGCGCGGAGCGGGGCCTGACCCTGCAGCAGGGCGTGGACGCCACCGCGCACGCCATCGAAGGCGAGCTGTCCGCCTATATGAGGCTCAAGGCCGCGCTGCCTCGCCTGGGACTGCGGCACCCGGCCCTGCTGAGCCACCTCACCGACCTGGAACGCCTGGCCGCGGATGCCATCGCCTGGCACGCCGCGGCCCCCCGCTACCACGTCCCGCCCACTCCACCTCGCGCGTCTTCCTCCGCGAGGGCCGAGCGGTGAGTCCCCGAACGGAGTCCGCCCGCGACGACGCCGTACGCCGCCTGAGCCGGTTGATCGACGAGCTCGGCACCGATGGAGGACTCATCACCCCGTCGGTCTACGACACCGCCCGTGTCGCCAGCCTCCTCCCCGACCGGCCCCACACCGGGAAGATGCTCCGCTGGCTGACCAGCCAGCAGCGACCCGACGGGGGCTGGGGCGCCCCGCTGACGCCGCTCGCCCGGGACCTGCCCACCCTGGCCGCCGTCCTCGCCCTCACCTCCTACCCCGCCCACCGGTCGGCAGCCCGACGCGGCGCGCGGTTCCTCCAGCGCCACGCGCCCACGCACTGGGGCGGCCCGGTGCCGCAGGACATTCCCGTCGGTCTCGAACTGCTCCTGCCCGCGCTCCTGGACGAGGCGCGCGCCGCCCGCGTCGACGCGCCCACCGCCCCCTACGAGGCGCTGCGCACCCTGGGGACGCGGCGGCGCCGCCTCATCGCCCGCCTCGCACCCCACGCCCCCGGAACCGCAGCCGTGCACTCCTGGGAAGCCTGGGGCAGTCCCGACGCTCCCCTGCCCGTCGACGGCAGCACCGGCATCGGCCACAGCCCCGCCGCCACCGCGACCGCGCTCAGCCGAGCCGCGTACGGCGCGCCGACGACCGACATGCTGCACGGCTACCTGACCCGGGCCACCGCCGCCTGCCCGCCCCTGATGCCCACCGTCTGGCCCATCGACGTCTTCGAACGCGCCTGGGCACTCCATGCCCTGGCGCTGGCCGGGCTGCTCCACCACCCTGGGCTCGCCCCCGCCTGCGCGCGCCAGCTCGACCTGCTCCATGCCTCGCTCACCCCCGTCGGCATCGGCATGAGCGACCACTTCACCGCCGACGGCGACATCACCGCCACCACCACCGCCGTCCTCACCCTGGCCGGTCGCCCCTGCGACCTCGGCGTCCTCGACCGCTTCCGCCACCACGACCACTACCGCACCTACCCCGGCGAGCTGCAGCCCTCGCTGACCACCACCGCGCACGCCGTCCACGCCCTAGCCACCCACGCCCGCCTTCGGCCGACTCACGGACCTTCCCGCGCGGCCGAACCCAGCCGCCGCTACCTCGCGGACCGGCAACAACCCGACGGGCGGTGGACCGGCGACAAATGGCACACCTCCTGGATCTACACCACGGCCCAGGTCGTCATCGCCCTCCCTCACTCCCCGGTGCCCACCGCGGCGTCCAAGCCCTCCTGCGCGCCCAGAAGTCCGACGGCGGCTGGGGCGCCCGCCAGCAGGCCACCGCGGGCGAGACCGGGTACGCCGTCCTCGCTCTCGCCGCCCACCACCTGGCCAGCGCACCGCGGGCCCTCGCCACGGCCCTCCACCGCGCCGCCGACTGGCTCGTCAGCTGGCAGGCAGCCGACCAGCCCTGCGGCTGCCGCCTCTGGATCGGCAAGGAGCCCTACTGCCCCGCCCGCGTGGACCAGGCCGTTGCCCACGCGGCCCTCCTCACCGCGACCCGCCTCACCGAGCCCGACCGCTACGGAGAGTACGGAACGTAGGGGACACGGCTACCTGAGCGACCGTCAGGTCCCGCCGAAGGGCTGGCCATCGGCGGGATGACGGCGCACAGGCGCGCGGCCGCGGGCTGCGGGGGTCGGGCGCACCGCCCATGGCAGTCGGGGGATCTTCAGCCGCCGAGCCGCGCGCTCCGGCGTGCCGTGCGGCTCGCGGGGCGCCGTCGGCCGCGAGGATGCCGATGTGATCATCGACAGTCGTGCGGAGTGCCGACGGCGACGCACGCGGTGGCGTGTCCTGTTCGTGCTGGCCTCGTCCGTTCCGGCCGTGGTGATCGGCGCGGTTCCGGCAGGCCCGGCCGTGGCCGACGGCGCGGGCAGGAACGGGCTGGCGCTTCGGGTGACCGTGAACTCCCGCCCCGGGCTCGGTGCGTTGCGACCGGGCGTCCGCGTGGGCGATCCGGTCGTCAAGACCTACCGTCTCGTCAACCGGGGCGGAGCGGACCTGTATCAGGTGCGGCTGGTCGACCCGGGCCTGCCGGGCGTCGCGATCCGCTGCCCGGGCGGCCGTGACCGGGTGCGGATGCTGCGCGGGCTCAGTTTCGTCCACTGCACGGCCCGCACAAGGGCGCGCCCCGGTGTGTGGACCGGCCAGGTGGTGGCTTCGGGGAGCATCCCCTACCTGCGGGCCCGCGCGGTGGCCCGGGCGCGGTCCGGGTACGCGGGCGTCGGCGGCGGCCTCGCGCTGTCGGAGGGCGTGAGGGTCAAGGGCCGAGGGGCGGCCGTGACGTACCGGGTGCGGAACACGGGAAACCTGACGGTGCACGCCATTCGGCTCGGCGATCCGCCGCTCACCGGTGCGCGCGTCGACTGCGGACGCGGACGGGCCCTCGTACGCAGGCTCCCTCCGGGGCGGTCCGTCACGTGCCGCTCCACGGTGCGCCGGACCCCGGGGACGTACGTCAGCGCGGGGGTCGCCGCGGGGGGCGCGAGGGTGCGCACGATCGGCCTCGCGGGCGGCACGGTGGCGCCCCCGACGCTCACCGCGCACGCGTTCCGGCGCTTCACGATCGCTGCCCGGCCCGTGCCGAGCAGACCGACGGAGCCCCGGCAACCCGTCGGGAGACCCACCGGGCCGCCGACCCCGGCGCCGCGACCGGCCGGGCCTCCAGCAGCCGCGGGACCGCTTCCCGCCCCGGTACCGGTACCTCCGGAGGCACTGCCGGTGCCGCTGCTGCCGGGGGCGGTGGGGGCGCCCCCTCCGCCGCCTCTTCCGGTCGGTGTCGCGGCCCCGGGCATCGGTCCCGAAGCCGCCGGGGAGCCCGCGGTCCCCGAGGAGCCGCCTGCCGAGGTGGCGGCGGGCACGGACACGGGCGGAGGCGCTGTGCCGCCCGAGGCACGCGCGCAGCGCGACGAGCGAGGGTCGGTACTGGGCCGCTTCTACCGTTCGGGCTCGGGCCCCACCGGGCTCGGCCTCCTCGCGGCCCTCTTCGTCCTGCTGCTCCCCGCAGCCGTCGCGGCCGCCGTGCTCGGGTTCCGCCGGGGTTAGCCGACCCACCTCGACCCACCGCGTCCCGACAGGAGCCCGGCCCCGATGTTCGAAACCCTCGCCATCATCCTCGGCGTATCGCTGCTGGCCGCGGCCTGCGTGGCGGCCAAGCACCGCTTCTGGCCGCCCGGCCCGGACGACGAACCGCGCGAGGACGTGGCCGAGTACATCTCGATGATGGTGGGTGTGCTCTACGCGCTGGTGCTCGGGATCGCTCTGGTGTCGGTGTGGGACACCCGCTCGGCGGCCGAGGCGCACACCCGGACCGAGGCGAGCGCCGCGCACCAGGTGCGCCTCCTGTCCGACGGCCTCCCCCGGCGCCAGGCGCGGGAGGTGCGCTCCGGCATCGAGGCGTATGTGCGCCATGTGGTCGACGTGGAGTTTCCGGCGATGGCCGCCGGTGAACCGCTCGGTGAACGTGGCTGGGGCCTGCTGTCTGCGGTGCGTGAGGCCAGCCGTGCGGCCGTCGATACCGCGCCCTCACAGCAGTTGACGGCTCAGGAGGTCCTCGCCGAACTCGGCTCTCTGGACGACGCCCGGCGCGGCCGGGAGGGCGACGCGGACGGCGGGCTGGCGCCCGCGCTGTGGGTGGGGCTCATCCTGGGCGGGATCCTCAGCGTGGCGTTCATGTTCATGTTCGGTGTGGAGCGGAGCTGGACCCATGTGGTGATGGTGATGGGCCTCGCCGCCCTCATCACCTTCATGGTCCTGCTGATCTACCAGCTCGACCATCCGTTCACGGGCATGCTCGCCGTGGACGCCTCCCCGTTCACCAGGTACTTCTGACATCTGGTCAGGCATGCCTGGCCATACGGCAACCCGAGGGTCAGGCACCACTAACTCCCTGGACAATCTGTCTTCATGACGTGGAGTCAGGTCGGAGGATTCCACAGCTCCTGCACGAACGCGCCGCCGCCAACCGGAGCACGGCGGGCAGGGCCCAGGTGCGACTGCAACCCCGCGTAGCGGGTCTCCGGCCGGGAAGCCACCCGCGCGATGGCGGCACCGCAACTGGACACCCTGGGGTACCGGCCATGCGCGGGCGCCCGGCGTCGCCGGACGGTGTCGCGATCGTCGCTGGTGGTGCGCGATGTGGCGCGTTCGCTCCACTGGCTCTGTCCGGTTGCTCATCGACCGCGAAGGCCCTTGACTGTGGTGGACCGTCACCGGCCGGGGGCGAAGTCGGGGCCAGGCGGCGGTCTTCATCCAGGTATCGCTTGTGTCAGCGCCCGGTAGGGGGCCGGTGGAGCGCTGCGCTGGTGACGAAGAAGGCAGGCTCCTATGCCGGAATCCATGCCCTCCAGCGAGGGCGTCGCGCATGCGCAGGACCCGATGCACTTCCTGTCGCAGACGAGTCTGAGTACGACGGCCGCGCGGAATCTCGCCCATACGACCAAGTCCCTGCCGCAGATGCGGGGGATCTCCTCGCGCTGGCTGCTGCGGATCCTGCCGTGGGTGCAGGTGGCGGGCGGTACGTACCGGGTGAACCAGCGCCTGACCTACACCGTGGGAGACGGCCGGTTCGACCTGGACGTCAACGGGTCCCGGATCCGGGTGATCCCCCAGGAGTTGCGGGAGATACCGCTGCTGCGGGACTTCACGGACAGCCAGGTCCTCGACGCCCTGGCCGGAGCGTTCGAGCAGCGCGAGGCCGCTGCCGGGGAGGTGATCGCCGAGGCCGGGCAGCAAGCCGACCGCGTCGTGGTGATCGCGCACGGCAAGGTGGACAAGGCCGGGCAGAGCGAGTACGCGGGGCAGGTCTCGCACGGCACGCTCACCGACGGCGACTACTTCGGCGAGCAGTGCCTCGCCGCCGAGCAGCCCTGGCAGTTCACGTTCACGGCGAAGACGCCCTGCACCCTGATGGTGCTGGACCGCGACGAGTTCGCGAGGATCACCGAGCGCGCGCCGGGGCTCGCCGAGCACATCACGGCGTACGCCACCCGTCCGCGGCCGCGGACGAACCGGCGCGGGGAGTCGGAGATCGAGGTGGCCTCCGGGCACAGCGGCGAGCCCGAACTGGCGGGCACCTTCGTCGACTACGAGACGTCGCCGCGGGAGTATCCGCTCCAGGTCGCGCAGAGCGTGCTGCGCGTCCACGCGCGCGTGGCCGACCTCTACAACGGGCCGATGGACCAGACCGAGCAGCAGCTGCGGCTGACCATCGAGGCGGTGCGTGAGCGCCAGGAACACGAGATGGTCAACCACCCCGACTTCGGGCTGCTGCACAACGCCGACCCCGCCCAGCGCATCTCCACCCGCACCGGACCGCCCACCCCGGACGACATGGACGAACTGCTGTCCATGCGGCGGCAGACCACGTTCTTCCTCGCCCACCGGCGCACCATCGCCGCCTTCGCCCGCGAGTGCACCCGCGCCGGGATCTTCGAACCGGGCACCGAGTTCAACGGCCACCACGTCGTCGCGTGGCGCGGGGTGCCGTTCCTGCCCTGCAACAAGATCCCCATATCGGACACGCTGACCAGCTCGGTCATCGCGCTGCGCACGGGCGAGGACAACGGGGGCGTGATCGGCCTGCACCAGACGGGCATTCCGGACGAGTACGAGCCCAGCCTGTCGGTCCGCTTCATGGGCATCGACGACAGGGCCGTCATCTCCTACCTGGTCAGCGCCTACTTCTCGGTGGCCGTGCTGCTGCCCAGCGCCCTGGGCGTCCTGGAGAACGCGGAGGTCGGCCACTACGACGATGCCAGGGAGCGGTGATGCCTCCCGTATCCCCGCATCCCCTGTTTCCGCCGTATCCCCCGTGCCGACCGGACCGACCGTGCCAGCCCGACCGACCGTGCCGACCGGACCGACCGGTCTGGGCACCGAAGCGGCCCGCCTCCTGCTTCGTCGTCCCGCCCTCCCCGACAGCGCCGCCGAGGCCGTCCCCGAGCTGCACACCTGTGGGCCGCTGCGGGACGACCGGGCCCTGGGCGAGACGGTCAACGACCGGCTCCTCGACTGGGCGGCGGACGTCGGCATCTACCCGGGGCGCCTGGAAGAGATCCGCGCCGCCGACTTCGGGCGCCTCGTCATGCTCTGCTACCCCGACACCGACGACGTCGAGCGCCTCCTGGCCCCGGCGCGGTGCACCCTCGCGGCGTGGGCGATGGACGACCACTACTGCGACGACACCACGCTCGGCGCGGCCCCCCACCTCCTGGGCTCACGTCTGGCCGCGGCGGCCGCGGCCGCGGACCGGCTGCGGCTGCCGGGCCGCTACGCCACCGAGTTCGACGACGCCGTACGCGACGACCCCGTCCTGACGGCGGTGCGCTCCGCGGTGGAGCACCTGGCCACCGTGGCCACGCCCGCCCAAGTCACCCGCGCCCGCCACGCCATGACCTCCCTGTTCCCCGGCATGGCCCAGGAGGCCACCTGGCGCGCCACCTCCCGCGTGCCCGCGGTGTGGGAGTACCTCGTCAACCGGCAGGCCAACAGCTTCCGCCCCTGCCTGGCGGTGATCGACGCGGTCGGCGGCTACCAGCTCGCCGACGACGTCTGGTCCGACCCGCGCCTCCAGCACACCCTCACCACGGCGACCCTGGCCTCCTCGCTCCTCAACGACCTGTACTCGGTGCACCGCGAAGCCCGCGACACAGGGCAGGACTTCAACCTGCCGCTGTCCATCGCCGCCGAGGACAACTGCTCCCTCCCCGAGGCGATCGAACGCGGCGCCGCCCTCCACAACCAGCTGATGCGCCACTACGAGGCGCAGGCCGCCACGCTCGCCCTGGCCGGACCGCCCGAACTGCGCCGCTACCTGGTCGGCGTCAGCGCCTGGTGCGGCGGCAACCACGCCTGGCACCACGGCAACCCCCGCTACGCCTCATCCCCACCCACCGGCCTCTCCTCCTGGGCACAGCCCCCGCGGAGACGGCAGCGGACCAGCGACGAAGGAGACCCGGCATGACCACCACTCCCACCACCACTCCCACCACCGCTCCGGTGCTGCGCACCGACTACCAGCGCGCCGTGGCCGCGTACTGGGACACCCACCAGCACGACGACGTCAACCTGCGGCTGGGCGATGTCGACGGCCTCTACCACCACCACTACGGCATAGGCGCCTACGACCCGTCCGTCCTCGACGGGCCGCGGCACTCCCGCGAGCAGCGGATCACCGGCGAGCTGCACCGCCTGGAGAGCGCCCAGGCCGATCTGCTCCTGGACCACCTCGGCCCCGTACCGCCCAACGCGCGTGTCCTGGACGCGGGTTCGGGGCGCGGCGGCACCAGCCTGATGGCCCATCAGCGTTTCGGCTGCCGCGTGGACGGCGTGTCCATCTCCCAGTACCAGGTCGGCTTCGCCAACGCCCAGGCCGAGCGGCGCGGAGTGGCCGACCAGGTGCGGTTCCACTTCCGCAACATGCTCGACACCGGGCTGGCCGCCGCGTCCCTGCGGGCGGTGTGGACCAACGAGACGACCATGTACGTGGATCTGCACGAGGCGTTCGCGGAGTTCGCGCGGCTGCTGGAGCGCGGCGGGCGGTACGTGTGCGTCACCGGCTGCTCCAACGACGTCACCGGCGGCCGCTCCCAGGCCGTCAGCCGCATCGACAGCCACTACACCTGCAACATCCACCCCCGCAGCGCCTACTTCGCCGCGCTCGCCGCCAACGGCCTCGTCCCCATCGAGGTCATCGACCTGACCGCACAGGCCATCCCGTACTGGGAGCTGCGCGCCCGGTCCGCCCTGGCCACCGGCATCGAGCAGTCCTTCCTGACCGCCTACACGGAGGGCAGCTTCCACTACCTGCTCATCGCCGCCGACCGCGTGTGAACGGCGCTCCCGCCGGGCCCTGGCCGTAGCAGTTCGGTCAGCGCACGCCGATGCGCTGTCTTCGACGGCCCGCGAACCAGCCCCTCCCCCTCGGTCCTACAAGTGCCCGCACAAGGGCCGTCAATCCGCTCGGCCGCTGTGGAACGATCACCGGCATGGAGATCCTTCGGAACACCTTCCTCGTCTTCCACCTCTTCGGGTTCGCCGCGATCCTCGGTGGCCTCTTCTACCAGCTGCGCGGGAAGGACCTGGTGACGGGCAGTTACATGCTGAGCAGCGCGGTCGTGCAGCTGGTCACCGGTGCGGGACTCATCTGGACCCGGATATCCCTGGACCTGCCCGTATCGCACACGAAGATGGGGGTGAAACTGGCCCTGGACGTCCTGGTGGCGGCGACGGCATTCGTGGGCATGCGCAACAAGAGACCCTGGGCCTTCTACGCCGTGGGCGTGTTCACGGCGGCCGCCGTGGTCGTGGCCGTCGCCTGGAAGTGACCCTCTCATGGGCTGCCCGTGCGCACGCCGGGGTACTGGATGGACGTCGCGCGGGCGTTCTCCCGGAATTCCGAGTGCCGAGGGGGAACCGAACTGGTTAGCCTCCTTCCGTGGAAGATCGGGAAGTGTTCGTCGGTGGCGTCAATGAGGTCGTCCGCGAGGGCAGCCGTGTCCGCCGGCCCGCTGGCCCCTGGAGTCCCACGGTCCAGCGCCTGCTCGCGCATCTGCGGCGTGAGGGCTTCACCGGAGCGCCGCGTCCATACGGACTCAGCGAGGACGGCACGGAGGAACACGTGGAGTTCCTTCCGGGGGATGTCGGGCACGACTTTCTCGCGCCGCAGGTGAGGAGCGACGCGTCCCTGGTCGCCATGGGGCGTCTGCTGCGGGCCTTCCACGACGCCTCGGCGAGTTTCGAGTGGGGTCCGGACGACGTCTGGCAACTGCCGCCGCGTGCTCCATCGGAAGTGATCTGCCATGGTGACGCGGCGACTTACAACACCGTTTTCCGCGGACAGCTCCCCGTCGCGCTCTTCGACTTCGACACCGCTCACCCCGCTCCGCGTGTGTGGGACGCCGCGTACACCGCGTACCGGTTCGTCCCGCTCTACGCTCCGGACGAGGTGGACCTGACCATCCCGGTGCCTGAGGCGCTTCGCCGTCTGCGGCTCTTCGCTGACGCGTACGGCCTGTCCCCGGAAGAACGCGCCCAGCTTCCCGCCACCGCGGCGACGCGGCTCAAGGCGCTCGCGGCCTTGATGCGCGAGCACGCGGCAGCGGGACACCCGGCGTTCAGCCGCCACGTCGCCGAGGGGCATGACCTGCGTTACCTCACTGACGCCCAGTGGATCGAGGACACCTTCACCGGCTGCCTGTAGCGGTAGCAGGGGGTGAGACCTGCGCCAGGGCGTGGGGCCCGCGTCGTTCTCCCGTGTTCCGCGCCTGGGTGCGCAACCGAGCAGTAGGGCGCATCGTGGAGGGTGTCGAAGGGAGATCGTCATGCGTAAGCAGGAGCTGTACGAGCAGGACCTGACGGCCGTCTCCTGGCGCAAGAGCACCAAGAGCGGCGGCGACGGGGCCTGCGTGGAGGTGGCGGAACTTCCCGGTGGCGCGGTCGCCCTGCGGGACTCGAAGAACCCCGGACGAGGCGCCCTGCGGTTCACCGCCGACGAGTGGGCGGCCTTCCGCGACGGCGTACGCGACGGCGAGTTCGGCTGAGGCCGGGTCTGCGCTGACGGCCGTGCCCTGACCGTCTCGGCGCGGGGGCTTCGCCCGTCGCGTCACGGCGATCCGACAGCGCAGACCGCCTCGACGGTGAGGATGGCGTTGACGGTGCCGGTGTTCCTGCCGTCCGCGGTCCAGGACCTGTCGAGCGGGTAGGAATCCATGATGACGAAGTTCGCTTCGACGCCGCCCGACGCCGTCCAGCCTCCGCCGGTCGGCGTCCGGCCCGCCGGACAGTCGACCGTCACCGTACGGAACTCGCCCGGAGGGACCGTCACCGATTCCCGTACCTGGAGGAACTCACCTTGCCGAGGCGCTGACTCACGCGGCTCGTCGATGCCTCTGCCTTGAGCGGCGACGGTGACCGCCGTGGTGGCGAGGGCCGCGATGCCCAGGACGGTGATGATCCGAAGGCGCTTCATTGTCCCAACCTCCAGCGCTGAGAACCCGTCAGGAACGGGGCGCGAACAGGCGCGTGAGCATTCCCGGCATACGTTACGCACCGGGGTGGGCCGGTTACAGGTGGCGATGGGGGCGCATTGGGCGGGAGTGTGGAACTCCCTCTGAGGCACCGTCGGTTCACGGCCGAGTTCCGGGACCCGCGACCGGGCCGCCCGGATCACTCGGGCTCGTGGGCGTGGGGGCTCGTCGAGAGCGGCTCGGGCGGGCGTTCGCGGCCGCCGTCTCGGCCGGACACCACCACGACGACCAGCCCCACCACGACGGCCGCCGCCAGCACGCGGCCGACGGCCCGCGCCGCCCAGCCCGGCAGTGACACCCCCGCGTCCCGCCTCGGGGCGCGCAGCCGTTCGGTCCGCCGGGCGGGCCGCAGCAGGCGCAGCAAGAGCAGTGCCGCGACCGGGAGTTGCAGCAGCCACAGCACGGTGCGGGGCCACTCGCCGTACCAGACGTTGGTGCCGTACAGCAGGGTGTGCCACACGCTCAGTACGTACACGACGATCACGAAGCGGTGCAGCCGCCGCCAGGTGTTCGCGCCGATGCGCTGGCGCACGTAGAACAGCAGGCCCAGCGGAACGGCCAGGTAGAGGGCGCCCTGGCCGAGGGGGATGGCGACGCGGCCGGTGCCGGAGTCGTACCAGCCGGGCACGAACGCGTCCGCGAACCCCGCCCACAACCGTTCGGCCCACGCCAACTGCGCCTCGTAGCGGACCAGTTCGGCGGCGAACAGCAGGGCGTGCGCGAGCATCAGGGCCATGGTGGTCAGGCTCGTGGTGCGGTGCCAGCGCTCCAGGACCTGCCGGGAGACCGGCAGCCGGGCCGGGCGCGGCCCCGACAGCAGCAGGCCGAGCATGACGGTGCCCCAGGCCCACAGCAGACCGGACCAGCCGAACGCCTGGCTGAGCAGGTACATCCAGTAGGCGCTGGCGTCGTCCATGAACGGCATGACCGCGACCGTCGCCGAGTCACCCGACTCCATGCGGGCGTACAGGAACGCGAAGACGGCCGCCGTGACCGCGACGGCAGCGGTCGCGTCGGGTATCGCGGCCCGCAGGTCGGTGCGCAGGGTCACGCGGTCGGCCGGGCGCCGCCCAGGGGCGGGGGTGGTCGTGCCGTCGTCTTCCGGTGTCGTCTCTGGCAGCATCCTGGGCCTTCCGGAGCGCTGGACGTCGGCAGGCGGTGCGTACATGGCGCGGGTCGGGCGATGTACCCCTCGTCGCGGCGTTGGTGAGGCCGCTCGCCCCGTCGGGTGGCGATCACGCGCCCCGCCTGCCGCGGCATCCCTCGCGCGCTCGGCGGAGGGGATGTCGTGCTGGACACGGTGGGCGGAGTAGGGGGCGGAAGGACCGTGCTCGGCCCGTCCGCCCCCCTTGCTCCAGGGTGTTGGTGCGCTACGGGAGGCTGTGCACCTTCGGGCCGACCGCGTTCGACCACGCGTTGCCCGAGGTGGCGTCCCAGTTCGTCGACCACGTCATGGCGCCGCGCAGCGACGGGTACGTCTTCGACGGCTTGAAGGAGCCGCAGCCGGTGCCGCGGGTCAGGCAGTCGAGGGCGTTGTTCACGACCGACGGGGCCACATAGCCGCCGCCCGCGGCGCGCGTCGACGCCGGGACGCCGAGCCCGACCTGCGACGGGTCGAGACCGCCCTCCAGCTGGATGCAGGCGAGCCCGGTGAGGAAGTCCACCGTGCCCTGGCTGTAGACCTTGCCGTCACAGCCGAGCATCGAACCGCTGTTGTAGTACTGCGTGTTGACGACCGTGAGGATGTCCTTCACGTTCAGCGCGGTCCGGAAGTACCCACCGGACGTGGACTGCATGTCGATGGTCTGCGGGGCCATCGTGAGCACCATCTTCGGGCCCGCCTTCGCCGAGAGCTGGCGCAGCGCCTTCGTCATGTACGTGGGGTTGATGCCGTTCTCCAGGTCGATGTCGACGCCGTTGAACCCGTACTCCTGCATCAGCGCGTAGGCGCTGTTGGCGAACGCCGTCGCGGAGGCGTCGCTGTTGACGGAGATGGTGCCCTTCTCGCCGCCGACCGAGAGGATCACGGACTTGCCCGCGGCCTTCTTCGCGGCGATGTCCGCCTTGAAGTCGGCGGTGGAGGCGTAGCCGACGGCCGGGTCCAGGTTGAAGGTGATCTCGCCCGGGGTGCGGGTCGCGTCGGCGAACGACACGGCGATGATGTCGTACTGCGAGGACACGTCCCGCAGCTTCTGCACGGTCGCGCCGTTGTTGAAGTTCTGCCAGTAGCCGGTCACCGCGTGCCGCGGCACGGTGCCGTCGCCGCCGCCGTCACCCTTGGGGGTCCGTACGGACACCGCCGTCGACTTCGCCGACTCGCCCGCCGCGTTCGAGGCGCTCACCTGGAAGCTGTACGTGGTCTCCGGGGTGAGGCCGGTGACGGTCGTGGAGGCGCCGCTGGACGAGGCGACCTTCGTGCCGTCGCGGTAGACGGTGTACGCCGTCGCCGTGGACGACGGGGTCCACGACAGGTCCACCGACGTGGGTGTCGTCGTGCCCGCGGCCAGGCCGGTCGGGACGGGCGGCACCTCTTCCGGGTCGGGGCCGCCGCCCCCGTCGGGGCCGAAGACGCTCACGTCGTCCACGTAGTACGCGCTCTGCCCGTACCAGCCGTGCGTGTACACGGTGACCGAGGTGGTGTTCGCGCCGGTGGTGAAGCTGGTGGAGAGCTGCTGCCAGGACGTGGTGCCCGGCGTCCAGGTCGACACGTCGGTCGTGCCGGTGCCGCGGGCGCCGAGGTAGGCGTAGCTGCCCTGCACCCAACTGCTCAGCTTATAGGTCGAGTTCGGCTTGACCGCGACGACCTGGGAGCACTCGGCGGTGCCCTGGCCGGACGGGGTGGCCTTGAGCGCCTTCGCGCCGCCGTGCACGGGGGACGTGACGGCGGCACCGCTGTTCGCGGCGCAGGTCCAGTTGCTCAGGTCCGCCTCGAACCCGGCGTTCTTGGCGACGTTGACGTCCGCCGCCTTGGCGCTGGCGACCCTGGGGGCGGCCGCGTCGGTGTCCGCCGACTGCGCGGGCGCGGCCAGTGCGGTGACGGTGAGCGCGGCGGCCGCACCGACGGCCATCATCGCGCTGATTCTCCGGCGAACGCCGGGTCTGTGCTGACGTACACGGTCCACGGGGTGCCTCCTGGGGGCGAGGTGAAGCGCGTGAGCGACGACGGGGGCCACCGCCGCTGCGCGCAAAGTTGGTCCAGACCAATCGAGTTGTCAAGACCTCCGGCGCGGAGAACCCGCGGCGGAGGTCTCCGGGGCCGCCACCGGCGTCGTCCGCGATGACCAGCGCGACGACGGTGGCGGTGAGCGCCGTGAGGGCCGCCGCGGCGGCCATGAGAGCCGTGGTCGGCGTCAGCCGAACTCGCCTTGGGCGACCGGCATGTCGAACGCCGTCCGGTGGTCTGTCGCCCAGGTCGCGTAGGTGCGGGCGCCGCGGCCGAGTACAGCCGTCACGTCGTCGGTCAGCCGGGCGTTGCCGCCCTCGGCGATGAACCGCTGGCCCCGTATCGCGCCCTCGGCGAACTCCTGGTCCTGGCCCGCGCGGATCATCTGTTCCTTCGCCGCTTCGAGCGGCACGTCGACGATCTCGATCGGGCGGCCGAGCACCTGGCGCAGGATCTCCACCTGGTCCGGCGCGCTCAGCAGTTCGGGGCCGGTCAGCGTGTAGGTCCTGCCCGCGTGGCCAGGCGCGGTCAGGGCCGCGACCGCCACCTCGGCGACGTCCCGGGGGTCGATCACTCCCTGTGTGCCGTCCCCGGTCAGGTTGGGGACGGGCTGCCCGGCCCGGATGTCGGCGGCCCAGTGCAGGGTGTTGGTGGCGAAGCTGCTGGGTCGGAGGATCGTCCAGTCCGTGCCGCCCGCGCGCAGCGCGCGTTCGCCGGGGAGGTGCCAGGCGCTGGTGCTGAGCGCGGTGTCCTCGCCGGTGCCGATGGCCGACAGCTTGACCACGCGCCTGACGCCGTGGGACCGCACGGCGTCGAGCATCGCCAGGTCGTGCCGTTCGATCCACGGTCCCGGCGCGTCCAGCAGGAACACCGCGTCCGCCCCGTCCACCGCGTCGTCGAGGGAGTCACGGTCGTCGAAGTCTCCTCGTACCACCTCCGCCGGAAGGCTCACGCCTTCCGGTTTCCGCGTCATGGCCCGGACCCGCTCGCCCCGTTCGGCCAGGAGCCGGACCACTTCCGTGCCTATGGTGCCCGTCGCACCCGTCACAAGGATCATGCGCAGCACCCTGCCGCTCCGCCGTCCGGCCGGTATAGGAAGAATCGGCAGGCCGTACAGTGGTCGGCGTGGAGGCGACGATCCCGATGCCCGCGCTCCGGCCCTGGGTCGCGGACGTGACGCTGATGCGGCTCGACCGGCTGCGGCCGCTGGTCCATCTGCCCGACGCCAGCACCGCGTTGGTCTACCGCAGGACCGGCCCCCGGGACGGTGATCTGCAGGTGGTCGGCCCGCGCAGCCGCGCCTCCTACCACCCGGGGAAGGAACTGCCCGTGTGCCTCCGGGCACGGCTGCGGCCCGGTGTGGCCAGGTCGGTGTTCGGTGTCCCGGTCAGTGAACTGCGGGACCGGGCGGTGCCGCTCACCGAGCTGTGGGCGGGCCGTGCCGCCCTGCTCGAACACCGGCTCAACGGGTTGACCGGTACCGACGCGGTCCTGCGGGGGTTCGAGGACGTCCTGCTCGCGTGCCTGCCGCGGGACGCGGACCCGTGTGCCCCGCTGCTCGGTGAGGCCGTCGCCTCGCTGTCCACCACGGGCGAGCGGATCGGCGCGCTCGCCCGGCGGCTGTCGGTCAGCGAACGGCGTCTGCGCGACCTGTTCACCGACCGGGTCGGCCTGGCGCCCAAGCGCTTCGCCCGCGTCCAGCGGGTCCGCGCCGTGCTGGCCGGAGCGGGTTCGGCGAGTTGGGCGGGGATCGCCGTCGATTCCGGTTACTGGGACCAGTCCCATATGACCGCCGACTTCCACACGCTCATGGGGGTGCCGCCGACCGCCTTCCGCGCGGGCCGCCTTCCGGCTACGACGGCCTGCGCCACATGACGGGGACCGCGCCCCGGTCGCGCGGGACGGCGACCGCGCGGGCCCGGGCCGCCTCTTGCTCCCGCACAACTAGGTTCTGTCCTTTCGGTTGGCCTCGGGTTCGGAGGAGGGTGCCGGTGCGGTGGAGTGCGGCCTCGTAGGCGATGGCGAGTTTGTCGGTTCGTGTGGCCGGGCCGCGCCATTGCTTGAGGCGGTTGATGCACCGCTCGACGGTGTTGCGCCGCTTGTGCGCTTGGCGGTCGAAACCGGGCGGCCGTCTTGGCGCCCTCGCCGCGGGCGGTGGCCGATCTGGTCCAGCACGACGCAGGGCCGGGTTCACGGCCTGCCCGAGCCGCTACGGCGGACGCGACTACGGGATGTCACCGGCTTGGCCTGCGGTGACGGTAAAGGCCAGAGGCCGTGCGCCGCCGTCGGCGGCCAGGTGGACTTTGGTGCTCAGCCCGCCGCAGCAGCGCTGGTGGGCGCGGCAACCGTGGAGTCCACCCACACGGCCCAGTCGATGTCGTCGTCGGAACGAGCCGAGCTCATCGGGCAAGTCCCGCCAGGGCGAGTCCGTGCGGTACTTCCACGCGATGGCCTCAAGGGTGCGGCGATGGTCAGCCCACCGCCACCCACGGACCCAATCGGCCGACACCAGCGGCTCGATCCAGCCCCCCCATCACATCAGTGATCACTCATCGGACAGGCACATCCGACCCACTGATCAACCCACCAAAGAGACACGCGTCAGGGCAGGGCCATCGCGCCGAGTTCGCCGATCAGCCGACGGTAGACAGTGAACGCGGGTTTGGGGGTGTAGTCGTCCCGCAGGATCCCGAACTGGTCGAACAGATCGCCGCCCTCGCTTGAGACCGCCTCGATTATGGAATCGGACACGTCTCCGGGCCGACCGTCGGGGGCGACGGGGTGCTCCCAGACGTCCGGGAAGCAGTCCAGGCCGACGTAGTCGACCGCATCCGCCCGCTGGCGGCCGCCCAGCCGCCCGATCTCTGTGAAGAAGGGGTCACCTCGGTCAGTGGTGGCCTTGCAGTTCTTCCAGGACCGCTCGGATGCGCGGGGGGGCGTCCGGGATCACCGCGTCCGTGGCCGAGTCGCCGCCTGGGTAGATCCCGAACACCAGCGGCGAAGGTGCGTTCGACGACATGGTGGCCTCCAGCCGTGTTGGTTGAGTGTGCACGTCACCGTCGGCGCAAGCATGGCTGGCACTAAAAGGCTGTCAACAGCCGCTGCCTCCAGGCGTTGGGTGGCGGGACGCCGCCGATGCCGTCTCGGAGGGCGGGAACGCGACCGCGTGCGGGGCCACGGGGCTGGAGGCCGCGGACCTCAGCGGCTCCGAGTACGGGCTGATCTCCAGCGTCGGAAACGAGGACACGGGCGACGGCGCCCACTTCTCCCTCATGGTCCCGCACGACTCGGACAACCTGGACGCCCAGCTCGGCGCGCCGGACCGCGTCGCACTCGTGAAGGAGAGCATGACCCGGGCGCGCGACTTCTGGTCGTGCTTCTCCCCCCGAGGAGTCCGGCATCGGCGACGACTGTCTGAGCTACGACACGGACCGGTTCGTGAACGTCTGCGTGCGGGGCGGCCCAGTCGAGGTCTTCGTCCACACGCCCCGCTCGGGTGACAGCCCGTCGGCGGAGGACTGGGCGCGCGTAGTGGAGCGACGCATCCGTTCGGTGCTCGCGGGCCAGGTCCCGACCGCCCGGATCTCCGTGATGTAGGCCCTTGAGGCAGCAGTGGCCCGGCGGTGTGCCGCAGCGGCGCCGCCGCAGGAGGAAGTGCAGGTCAGGGAGGTGGCGAGGGCGGGAGGGCGGTGATCCCGGGGGCGGGCTCGGGCCACACCAGCAGGACGGGGCACGGGGCGTGGTCGACGATGAAGCGGCTGGCCGGGCCGAGGCTGCGCGGCCCGAGGTGGGTGCGGTCGCCGTCGCGCGCGAGAACGAGCAGATCGGCGTACGCGGCCTCGGCGACGACTTCACGCTCGGCGCGGCCGGTGCGTTCGGTGCGGGTGCAGGGGCGGCCCAGACGCCGCGCGGCCTCGGCGAGGAGCTGGGCGGCGGACACGGCGGCCAGGTGCTCCAGTCGGGTGCCGGGGTCGCGTTCGCGATGGCCGCGGCCGAGCAGACCGGCGAACGCGCCGTGGGCCGCGCCCGGGACGTCGGCCGGGGAGACGTGGAGGAGCACGATGTCGGCGCCGTCGGGCGCGTGGGCGCGGACGGCGTCGATGCTGGCGGGCCAGGTGCCCTCGGTGATCCAGGCGAGGACGCGCATGGTGGTCAGCCTCCGATGAGGGTGAGTGAGGTCCACAGTGCCACCACCGACAGTCCCAGGGCGGCGGGCACGGTGAGCACACCGAGCCGGGTGAACTCGCCGAGTTCGACGGCGGTGTCGTGTTCGCGCACGATGCGCCGCCACAGCAGCGTGGCCAGGGATCCGGCGTAGGTGAGGTTCGGGCCGATGTTCACCCCGAGCAGGACCGCCAGCACCGCGCCCGGCCCGGCCGGGGCGGTCAGCGGCAGCAGCACCAGCACGGCGGGCAGGTTGTTGATGACGTTGGCCAGCACCGCGGCCAGGGCCGCGGTGCCGAGGAGCGCCCACAGCCCCGTGCCGGTGGGGATGAGGTGCCCCAGCCCGCTCGCCAGGCCGTTGTCGACGACCGCGCGGACCACCACGCCGAGGGCCAGGACGAAGGCGAGGAACGACGGCGCGGTGGCGCGCACCAGGGCGGCGGGCGTGGTGCGTCGCCGGGCCAGGGCCCGCGCGGCGAGCACCACGGCGCCCGCGAGGGCCGCCCAGACGGGATCGACGCCCACGGCCGAGGTCAGCACGAACCCGGCCAGCGTGCACACCACCGTGACCAGGGCGAAGACCGGCAGCTCGCCCGGCACGGCGACGGGTGACGCCCGGGCCCCGGCATCCAGCTCGGTGGCGAAGAACCGGCGGAAGACCACGTACTCGGCGGTAATGGCCACCAGCCAGGGCAACGCCATCAGCGCGGCGAAACGGGTGAAGCTCAGACCGCTGGCGGCGAAGGCCAGCAGGTTGGTGAGGTTGGAGACCGGCAGCAGCAGCGACGCCGTGTTCGACAGGTGGGTACAGGCGTAGACGTGCGGCTTGGGCCGGGCGCCGAGCCGGGCGGCGGTGGCGAACACCACCGGCGTAAGCAGCACCACCGTGGCGTCCAGGCTGAGCACCGCGGTGATCACCGAGGCGGCCGCGAACACCTGCGCCAGCAGACGCCGCGGACGCCCGGCCGCCGTGCGGGCCATCCACGCCCCGCACGTGTGGAACAGGCCCTCGTCATCGCACAGCTGCGCCAGGACCAGGACCGCCGCGAGGAACCCGATGACCGGCCCGAGCCGCTCGGCCTCCTCCCGGACGTGCGCCAGCGGGATCGCCCCGGTGGCGACCACCACGCCCGCGGCCGGGACGGCGACGACCGCCTCGGGCCAGCCGAAGGGACGCATGACGGCACACGCCAGTACCGCCAGCAGCAGGACGACGGAGAAGATCTCCGCCACGGATGAGTTCACGCCTGGGATCTTCTCCCGGCCGTACGGCGACGGCGCGCCCGGGGGCCTGCCGCAGCTTCCCCGCCGACCAGGCGGCCCTCTCGACCGTGCTGCCCTGCCGACCGTGCTGCCTTACCGGCCGTCTCGGCGTACCGGCCGTACCGCCCGCCGACCGCGCCGTCGGCGGGCACGTCGTGCGCGGCCACCGCATGCTGGAGCCGTGCCACACGTACCGCCGCGGGCGAGGCACGGCTGTGTGCCGGGGCACGGCTGTGTCTCAGGAGTCGGGGTACTGGGGACCGGTGGCCCCCACAGTCCAAGGCAGGCGGGCCGGAGAGGCGGCATCAGGTGCGTACCGTAGGTGTGGAGGAAGAGCTTCTGCTGTTCGACCGTGCGAGCGGGGAGCCGCGGGCGCTGTCGGCGGCCGTCCTGGCCCGCGCGGCGCGGGACGCCGATGACAGACCTGACGGCGCCGAGGACGTCGGCGCGACGGGGAGCGGCGGCGCGCCCCGGAACGGCGACAGCGACAGCGACGACCAGTGTGCCCAGGACGACTCCTTCGAGAGGGAACTGCACGGCCATCAGATCGAGTTCGCCACGCGTCCGCAGTCGGACATGGACAGCCTCTGCGCCGAGATCGTCCGATGGCGGGCGGAGGCGGCCCGGCACGCCGGGGACGTCGGCGGCTCGGTCGCCGCGCTGGCCACCTCTCCCCTGCCCGCGAGCCCGTCCGTCAACGTGGGCGGCCGCTTCCAGTGGATGGAGGAGCAGTTCGGCCTCACCACCCAGGAGCAGCTGACCTGCGGCTGCCACGTGCACGTGTCGGTGGAGTCGGACGAGGAGGGCGTGGCCGTGGTGGACAGGATCCGCCCCTGGCTGGCGGTGCTCGTCGCGCTCAGTTCCAATTCGCCGTTCTGGCAGGGCAAGGACAGTCAGTACGCCAGCTACCGCAGCCGCGTGTGGGGGCGCTGGCCGATGGCGGGCCCCACGGAACTCTTCGGTTCGGCCGAGCGGTACCAGCGGCAGGTCGACGACATGGTGTCCTCCGGGGTGCTGCACGACCGGGGCATGGTCTACTTCGACGCACGCCTGTCCCACCGCTACCCCACCGTCGAGATCCGGGTGGCGGACGTCTGCCTCGACGCGGGCACCACCGTCGCGATCGCCGCGCTCGCCCGGGCCCTCGTCGAGACGGCCGCGCGGGAGTGGCGCGCGGGCACACCGCCGCTGGGGCACAGTGTCAGCCTGCTGCGGCTGGCGGCGTGGCGGGCCGCGCGCTCCGGCCTGGACGACGCCCTGCTCCATCCGCTGTCGATGCGGCCGGTGCCCAGCGCCGAGGTGGTGCGGGCCCTGCTCGACCACGTGACCGACGCCCTCGCCGACAGCGGTGACCTCACCCTGGTCCGCGAGCAGACGGCCCGACTCCTCGAAACCGGCACCGGGGCTCGCGTCCAACGGCGTCTCTTCAGCCGGACCGACAGCCTGAGCGCCGTCATCACGGAGTGCGTGCAGCGGACGCAGGCGCCGCCCACCTGACCCGGGTCGACCGGGGCGCGGCCCTGCCCTGCCGTTCGGAGGCGTCGGCCGCCGCTGTGTGCTGCTCCTGGCGCAGGCGGCGGCCGACGCACATCCATGCTGCGGCGGCGGGGAATTGTTCGAAAGCGCAGTTCGGAGACGTCAAACAACGCGGACAACTCCGCGGCGGATGACTGGTCGTCGCCGCACGGCAGGATGCCGGTACCGCCGCGCCGATCGGGCGCCCGCGCGGTCGGTCACGTGCGAGCGGCGCCGGTCCGCGCGGCGGCCGCCGCCTCCAGCAGGGACCAGCCGTCGATCTCCGTCGGGCGCCCCTCCGGCTCCCACCCGCGAGTGGCCGCCGCGTCGAGCAGGGCCCGGACGGCTCCGGGTTCGTGCAGGTTCAGGTCGGCGCCATGGACGTACCCCACGTCTCCCGAGCCCAGAGGAGCGTCACCCGGGACGTACCGGCCCGGGCCGCCGGTGAAGACGATGCGCAGGGGGCCGCCCGTCCCGGCCGGTTGCGGGTACAGCGTCAGGGTCTCGCGGCACGACCGGCCGCCGTCCGCCACGTCGTGGCTGTGACGGAGCGTCCACAGATACGCGCGCCCGTCGGCGATGAGCCGCCGGGGCTTCCTCGGATGGCGGGGCACGGAGCCGAGGGTACGCGGCAAGGTCCACAAGCCCCCAGCCGGTTTCGCTCAGATCCACGGGGGCCCGTGGCGGCTTCGTCGAGCGCACCGGGCGCACCAGGGGAAGGCCCCGGCCGGAGCCGAAACACTCACCCGCATGCCTTGCCCCTGCCGCCACCGTGCTGGACGCTCGCCTTCTCGTACCGCCGTCACGCGCCGAGGAGGCACCGCCATGCACAGAAGACGCTTCATCACCGGCGCGCTGGGCACCGCGACGGCGGTGGGCCTGGGGTCGGCCCGGCCAGCGGGGGCCGTTCCGCGCCCCGAGGGCTGGCGGAGGGTCGCCGTGCCCGACGGCCTTGAGGTGGCCGCGCTGCAGTCCGTGGCCGCCGCCTCGCGCCGCCGCGCGTGGGCGGTGGGCGCCGAGGGCCTCGGCGGCGGCGCCCCGGGCCGACCGCTGTCGTACCTCTGGGACGGCCGGGCCTGGTCGCGCACCGACACCTCCGGCCTGGACCTCGACGGCTACCTCACGGACGTCGCCGCCAACACCTCCGGCGAGGCCTGGGCCATCGGGTACGAGGGCGACGCCAGCCTGTGGCACCTGCACGCCTGGGACGGCGACGGGTGGGAGCGGGTGCCCTTTCCCGGGGAGGGCACGCCGGGCGCCATCGTCGCCGACGTCACGGTCGCCCCCGACGGCGAGGCCTGGGCGGTCGGCCAGTACGAGGGCACGTACCGCGTACTGCGCTGGAACGGCCGTCGCTGGCGCTGGCTGCGCCCGCTGCCGAGCGGCAACCAGCGGCCCCTGGTCGGCGTGCGCCGTTCCTGGCGCGGGGAGATCTGGATCTACGGTCCGGGGGTGTGCGCCCGCTGGGACGGCACGTGGCACGAGATCCCCATGGAGGACCACCCCCACTACGTCACCGGCCTGCTCCCCGTCGCCCCGGACGACATCTGGCTGTGCGGCTACGACCTGTACGTGCCCGGCGGGCGCCCGCCCACCGCGCAGCTGCGCCACTACGACGGCACGGCCTGGCGGTACGCCGAGCGGCTGCCCATCACCGTCGGCCAGCTCACCGGGATCGTCGGCGACGCGCGGGACCGTCCGGACCGCATCGCGGGCTGGTCGTACCCCGACTGGAACCAGTCCCACTACCTGCGCTGGGACGGCGCGGCCTGGGTGAGCGAGCGGGGCCCCGCGTCCGGCTCCCCCACCCTGATGTACGGGATCACCCGGGTGCCCCGGCGGCGGGAGTACTGGGCGGTGGGCTCGACGGTGTTCATCCCGCGCCCGCCGGGCCAGGTGCGGATCGAGCGCCTCACCCTGCCCCGCACGGCCGAACCGCGCGACGGCTCAGATCCGGTCACGACGCTTCCGTGACCGGGTCCCGTGCTCGGCCCTGACCCGTCGGCGTTCTCGTCCAAACCGCCTGTGCCACTCGTGTCGCCCGTCTCGCTGTGTCGTTCCTCGTCTCCGCGTCTCGGCGTCTCGGCGTCTCGGCGTCTCCGCGTCCCGGCACTCCTGCGAGGGCTGCCACCCGTACATCGGTCTGGACGGGCCCCGCGAGGTGCGGGAACCCGTCCAGACCGGAGAAGCGTGGGGCCGCGCCCCTCGCACCGCCGTACGTCGAGATCAACGTGCCCTTGTCGCCGGTGATCCGCTCCCGCCCCGCGTGAGCTTCCGACGGCGGCCGGAACCTCCTCCGGCGGGGGCCGCGTCAGTGTGACGCCGTGACGGCCGGGACCGGAGGTCAGCCGGGCCAGGTGCCGGTCAGGCGGTGTGTGGCCACGGCGCCGGTTCGGTCGACGGCGGCCTTGACCCCGGCGAAGATCGCGCCCTGGAGCGTGGCGGCGAGCAGGATCTCCGGCCAGGCGCGGTCCTCGTCGGTGGCGTCGGGGGCGTCCTCGTCGTGGCCGATCGCCTTCCACGCCTGCTTGAACACGGCTCCGGCGAGCATGCCGCTGACGGCTCCCAGGGCGAGACCGACCGGCTTGTAGGCGATCTTCGAGGCCTTCATCCGCTCACCCCTTCCTCGTACGGCGGTACGCCAGCCACACCAGGACGCCCACACCGGCCGCTGTCAGCAGCAGCCCGCGGTTGTCCCGCGCCATCTGCGCACCCTGTGCCGTCTTCTGCCGCACCGGTTCGGGGGCCTTCTCCTGGAGCAGGTGCGTGGCCTGCGCGGCCTGGGCCCGGGCCTGCCCGGCGACGGAGGCGGCCTTGTCCTTCACCGGGTCGGGGATCCTCAGCTCCTGCACCTGGGCCGCGGTCTGGGCGGCCTTCACCTTCAGCTCCCCCGCCTTGGCGGCGGCCTGCTGCTTGACCTCGGCCTTCTTCTGCTGGGCGCGTGCCTTGACGTTCGTCTTGGCCGCCAGCGCCTCGACCGTGTGCCCGAGTTCCTCGCGGGTCTGCTCGACCTGTTCGCGGAGTTCCTTCGGGCTGGAGGCGGTGGGCTCGTCGTGGGGCGACTGGGTCATCGCTGTGCACTCTCCTTGATCTGGGCCATGTCGGCCTTCACGCTCTCGACCGTCTGCTCGGGCGTGGGCGGTGCGCCTTCCTCGATCTGCTTCTTGCCGCTCAGGGCCATGACCGCGGCGACCACGCCCAGCACGGCGGTGACGATCAGCGCCGCGGCCCACACGGGCAGCGGGACCGCCAGGGCGGCGATCGTGGTGGCCACCAGGGTCTGCAGCATCAGGAAGCCGACCACCCCGGCGCCGCCGAACAGCCCGCCGCCCTTGCCGTACCGCTTGCCCTTCTCCGCCATCTCCGCCTGTGCCAGCCTCAGTTCGCCGCGCACCAGCTCCGTCAGCTGATGGGACGCCCGCTGCACCAGCTCGCTCACCGGCTCGTTGGTGCCGTGAGCACTACCGCGGCCAGCGCCAGCAGGGGGTGGCTGCATGGTCGACACGACGATCACCTCCCGTCTTCCCTTCTTAACCATGACGACGGGCCGCGCGGCCCGTCACGTGAGCACGCGAGTACCCCGAAGGATCCGATTCAGAGCAGGCCGAGGACGCGCCGACGGATATGTGACGGGTGAACGCCCCCCGGGTGCGGCGGCGAGCCCGGAACGGCCTGGTCGGGCTGGGGGCGACGAGCGCGGTGCGGGGCGAGTGGCTTGCCGAGCGGCGCCGGGCCTACGGGGGCGTCGCGTGCGAGGAGCGAGGCCGCGCGGGCCGTCGGGGCGAGGCTGTGCCGCTCGCGGGCCGACAGCACACACCGAGGAGCCACCCCGCCTCCACGGCGGGGTGGCTCCTCGGCGGGTGGTCAGCGGTCGTCGCGGTCGCGGAGGGAGTCGCGGACGCCTTGCGCCTTCTCGCGGGCCTCTTCCTTGGCTTCCCGCACCTTGGCCTTGACCTGGTCGGCCTTGCCCTCGGCCGCCATGCGATCGTTGCCGGTGGCCTTGCCGACCATTTCCTTGGCCTTGCCCTTGGCCTTGTCCACGCCCATGATCACTCCTCTGGTGGGGTTGGTGGCTCATGCCACGCTATGAGCGGGAGGGGCGGCCCGCATCCTGACAGCCGACGGGCGTTTCCCGGCACCAGGCCGGGTCGCCGCCGCCGACCAGCTGATCCAGCCTGGCGAGAGCGCCGCGGACTCCTGTGGGCCACGACCTGCGCGTACGAGTCGAACATGCTCCGGCTACCGGTCGTACGACCTGATCCGGCCGCCGGTGGTCCGAGCGGGCGCGGAGAGGGCTGGCCGTGGAGGGCGCCAGCCGGTGAACAGCCGCAAGCGGGCTGCGGCGGACTGTCGTGCCTGGCTAGGCTGGTGGCCAGAGGGGGGTCACCAACGGATCACCCGCGCAATGGTTCTGTGAGACGAATGGTTCTGTGAGACGGGGGAACATGGCTACGTCGGTCGTCCGCGTCGAGACCGTGCAGATGGATTCCCAGGGGTCCCGCCAGATCCGCAGCAGGTCCCGCGACACGGAATCCCTGGAAGAGCGCTCCGCGGAGTTGGAGCAGGCCATCGTCTCGGCCTCCGAGATCGCCCAGAACTCGCTGGCTCGGCTGCCGTCCCAGGACGGGTGGCGGGTGAGCGGCCTGGAGGTGACCTTCGGTGTGACGCTCGCCGCCGAGGCCGGAGTCATCCTTTCCAAAGCGTCTGCCGAGGCGTCCTTCGAAGTGACCATCAGCGTCGAGCGGGCCTGAGGGGCGCGGGGTGCCCGGCAAGGACTACGCCGTGGACCTCTGCCAGGGCGACCTGGCGTTGGGGGCGGGGTTCTTGCTGACGCGCTGCTTCGTGGTGACCGCCGACCACTGCCTCAAGTCCCTGGCCCCGCACGACGACCGGGTGAGCGTGGAGGTGGAGGGGGGCCTCGTCGTCGAGGGCCGGGTGCGCCAGCGGGTGCCGGAGGCGGACCTCGCGCTGGTCGAGGTGTGCGACCCGTCGGCCCTGCCGCTGCGGCTTCCGCAGGCCGACCTGGCGCGGCGCGGGGACGACTGGCGCGGACTGCACCGCCCTTCGCTGGACGACCCGCATCTCGGTGGCACCGTGGACGCCCACACGGTGGACTACGCGTGCGAGGGCGGCGGCCGCATCGAAGCCCTCCAGCTGATCGCCGACCAGGCCCTGGGCGACTACTCGGGATACTCCGGCGGCCCCGTCGAACGCGTCACGCCGGACCGGGAGCTGGCGGTCCTCGGCATTCTCGTCGAGCAGTACCCGGACCGGCAGGACGACAGGCGCTCCGCCAACGTGCTGTTCGCGGCCACCATCCGCGAGGTGATCGACCGCTTCGCCCACCTTCAGACCGGCAACCTCCTCAAGGTGCTGGACCAGGACCCGCCGCCACGCCCCGCCGCCCCGGCGGAGAGCCAGAGCCGGGACATCGGGGAAACCCTGGCGAAGGGCGAGGCCCTGCTGACGGCCCTGAAGGAGTGGTCGAGTCAAGAGCTGCTCGACCCGGCGCAGTTGACCCACCTCCAGGCACATGTGGCGAAGAGCGTCATCGACATCACGCTGCGGGGCGAGGGCGACGCGTCATGACGAACGCGCTGAGCGAAGCGATCGGCCGGGCCGAGACCGCGTTGACCGACCGAATTCCGGGCGGCGGCTCGCCCCTCGCGGGCCTCACCGACGCGGCGCTCGCCGACATCGTCGGCCGGGACCCGGCCTCGGTCGAGGACGCCTGCTACTTGGCCGCGCTGCTCCAAGCGCTGAGGCGACACGACGACGCCCGGAGGATCCTGCGCACCGCGGCGGCGTCGTTGCCCGCGTCGCCCGGCACGGACATCACCCGGCGGGCGGCCGCGCTCAATCGGCTCTCCGTCAGGATGGCCTCGCTCGGCGCGCTCGAGGAGGCGTCCCACTGGCTGCGGCAGGCCATCCAGACCATCCCGGCGTCCGCCCCCGCGCTGCTGCACGCCCGGACGCACGCGAATCTGGCCTCCGTACACGCCCAGAGGGAAGAGTTCCGGCAGGCCGCGGTGGCCTCGCAACGCGCTCGGCAGTACCTCGGCCCGGGAAACGACGCCGAGCCGGTCGAGGCCCTGGACGTGCGCGGTCTCCTCGCCGCGGTGGACGCGGCACTGGCCCGCTCGGCCAACGACCGCGACCGCCTCAGCCAGGCCCTCGGCGACTTCCGCGGATCGAGCCGCGGCACGCTCACCCACCCCGCCGCCGATGCCGACGAGGGACGGCGGTACCGGGAGATCTCCGCGCTCACCGCCAGAGCGGCCCTGGAGTTCGACGAAGCCCGCTCGACACGGTCGCAGCCCCGGCTGGAGCAGCTCACCGGCCTCTTCGAAACCCTGGCGAGCAAGTCGGCGGCCACCCTTGGCGCGGACCACCCGCAGACCGTCGCCGTCCTGCTCGACCTGGCGTGCGCGGAGTTCGAGACCGCGCGCGGAACCGGCGACCTCGACCGGCTGGAGCGCGCGGCTCACACCTTGGGCGCCGCGGCGGGCAGGGCGGCCCAGTGCTTCGGCGAAGGCCATCCGCTGACGCACGCCGCCGTCGAGAACCGTGCGATCGCCGCCGAGCATCTGGCGCTGGCACGCGCGTCATCGCTCCCCGCCGCTCCCGGCTCCGGCCCCCGCTCCGGCGCCGCGCCGCCCGGAGCCGGGGCGGGCGCCAGCCCCACCGGCTCCGGGCGCGGTACGGTCCGTGGCGGCGCGCGCGAGCCGGGGGAGGAGCCGGTGTCCTCCTCCAGGGCCGGTACCGGCTGCTCGACCTGGTGGGGCGCGGCGGCATGGGCTCGGTGTGGCGGGCGCGCGACGAGGCGCTGGGCCGACAGGTCGCCGTGAAGTGCCTCCAGCCGCTGGCGCCCCAGAACGACCCGTCCGTCACCCGGGTCCTGCGGGAGCGGTTCCGCCGCGAGGCCCGGGCGGCAGCGGGTCTCCAGCACCGCGGGGTGACCGTCGTCCACGACTTCGGCGAGTCCGACGGGCTGCTGTACCTGGTGATGGAGCTGCTGGAGGGCCGCAGTCTCAGTCAGCTGCTGCGGGACAACGGGAACCGGCCACTGCCGGTCGCGGAGGTCGCCGACATCGCCACGCAGGTCGCCCAGGCGCTCGCGTACACCCATCAGCAGGGCATCGTGCACCGGGACCTCAAACCGGCGAACATCTTCCGCGTCACCGACGGCACAGTGAAGATCTGCGACTTCGGCATCGCGCGCCTCGAACGCGACATCGGCCTCTCCACCCGCCTCACCGCCACCGGCATCGCCCTGGGCACCCCGCACTACATGTCGCCCGAGCAGATCAGCGGCTCCGCTGTCGACCAGCGCAGCGACCTGTACTCGCTGGGGTGCGTCCTGTACGAGATCGCCACCGGAGCCCCGCCGTTCGACCTCGACGACACCTGGGCCATCCTCTTCAGCCACCAGGACACTCCGCCCCGTCCGCCACGGAGCCAGCGCGCCGACCTGCCGGAGCACCTTGAGCGGATCATCCTCGACCTCCTGGCCAAGCGGCCCGAGCAGCGCCCGAACGACGCCGCCGAGGTGGCCCGCCGACTCGGTGCGGCCGGTCCCGCCGCCCCTCCCCCGCTCGTAGCGGCGCGGGGCACGGCCGTGACGGTGGGGCGTGAGTCCGCCGGGCTGCCGCTGCCGGTCTGGGCCCGGGGCATGGCGGCCGGTCCCAGGGCGGTGAGCGCCGGAACCCTCACCCTGACACAGGATGCCGCGGTGGGGCTGATCGCTGCGTGGACCGAGCGTCCTGCCACGGGCGGCGTCCGGGAGCCGCCGTCACAGGCGTCGCCCGCCCCTTCCCCGCGCGCCCTCGCCGCGCTGGCTCGGCGCCACGACATCGGGCGCGGTCTGGGCCGGTTGGGCCGCTGGTCCGACGCGGGCGAGGTACACCGGTCCGTCGCGGCCGAGCGCGAGCGCCTGCTCGGCCCCGACCACCCCGACACCCTCGCCAGCCGTTACGAGGTCGCCCTCGCCCTCAGCCGCACCGGCCGCGCCGCCGACGCCCTGCGCGAGTACAAGGGCGTCGCCCGCGCCCGCAGCCGCACCCTCGGCCCCGACCACCCCGACACGCTCGCCGTCCGCCAGGAAATGGCGTACGTCCTGGGGCAGTTGGGCCGCCATTTCGACGCGCACCGGGTGTACGTGTCCGTGCTCACCGCCCGCGAGCGCGTCATGGGCGCCGACCACCCCGACACCCTGCGCTGCCGCCACAACCTCGCCTTCAACCTGAGCAGGCTCGGCCGCCTGGAGGACTCGTACCGCATGGCCGCGGAGGTCGCCGCGGCGCGGGCCCGCGTCCTCGGCGCCGACCACCCCGACACCCTGCTCACCCGCTACGAAGTCGCTTATGCACTCGGCGGGTTGGGCCGCTGGGAGGAAGCCCTGGAGACCTACCGCGAGGTCGCCGATGCCCGCTCCCGGGCCCTGGGCCCCGACGCCCCCGACACCCTCGCCGCCCGCTACGAGACCGGCATCGCCCTCGGCCGCCTCGGCCGCGCCGAAGAGGCCCTCCGCCTCTACCGCGACCTCGTCGGCGACCGCACCCGCGTCCAGGGCCCGACCCACCCCGAGACGCTGCGCGCCCGGCACAGCCTCGGCGTCAGTCTCGGCCGCCTGGGGCGCTGGGAGGAAGCACTGGCCGAGGCCCGCGAGGTGTGCGCCCTGCGCGGGCAGGCGCTGGGCCCCGAGCACCCCGACACGCTGGTGAGCCGACGCGAGGTCGCCGTGGCCCTCGGCTGGCTGGGCCGCTGGGCCGAGGCGCTCACCGAGTACCACGGCGTCGCCGCCGCCCGGGCCCGCGTCCTCGGCGCCGACCACCCCGACACCGTCGCCAGTTACCACGACGAGGCCCACTGCCTGGAACAGCTCGGACGCGGCGCGGAGGCCACCCAGCTGTACCGGAGGGTGGCCGCGCTGCGCCAGCGGAGGAGTTCCCACACCTAGCCGCGCTCGGGGCGCGTTTCCGCGGCAGGAACACGGCGGGCAGGCTCAGCGCACCAGGCGCGGACCGTGATCCCGCAGGTGGAGGCAGGGCGCCGGTCGAGGTGGGCCGCTACTCCAGCCACGTCCCGTCGCGCATGATGACCCTGCCGCGCAGTTCCGGTTCGCCGCGCCACGCCCGCACGTTCTTCGGCACCACCCGCACATACAGGAAGGAACCCTGCTCCGCACGCGGGTCCCACCCGAACTTGGCTGCGAACGCCTCGGCCGGGCCCTGCGGCACGTCCTGGTCGAGGAAGCACTCCGCCTCGCCCTGGAGCAGCATCACGTCGGAGGTGTCCGGCAGCGCCAGGCGCACCCGCGGCTCCTCGCGGACGTTCCGCGCGGTCGCGGACGTGGCACTGGTGCACAGCCACACGGCGCGCCCGTCCCACAGGAACCACAGCGGCACCTGGTGCGGCCCGTGGTCAGGGTGTGCGGTCGACACCCACACATCCCGCTCGGTGACGAGCCGTTCCAGAGTGTCCCGCCTGCGCTCCGCCGTCCGGCGGCGAACGATTCCCGTGGTCCGCATGAGTGCCGACCGTAGCCAGCGGGCCCGGCGCGCACATGAGGCGAGGGACCTACTTCCGGCGACCGACGGCCCCTCCGCCTCTGGGCCGGGACGGCATGCGCGCACCGCTGCCCCCGCTGCGACGGCGTACGGCGCCCTCGGAACAAGCCACGGCCCGGCCGTCCGAGGTTTTCCCCGGCGGTCCGCGGGCACCTGCGAGCCCCCGTCACAGGGCGGTCGCGTACCGGCAGCGGAAGGACACCAGGCATGAGGGATTCATGGAGGCCGCGCACACCCGTGAGCCTTCGGGGCTCGTCGAAGGGTCGACACCCTGGTGTGGGCCGCCGGAGCGGTGCGGTGGCCGGTGTCGCGGCGGCCGCGCTCGGCACGGCGATGGCCGTCGCCCGTGTACGAGCACGGGGTGCGGCCCGCGAAGCGGAACCGCGGGAGGGGCCCTGGCACGTGATCACCGTGGGGCGGCCGCGCGCCGAGCTGCTGCCCGACGGCAAGCTGCCGCCTCCGCTGGACGCCCTGGGCGACGGCGTCGAGGTCCGGGCCGCGGACGCGCCCGGCGGGCGGGGCACGGAGCTGGCCGCCCGGCGCACGGGCCCCGGCGGTGCCGGTGACGGCCTGCGCCGGGTGTCGGGCACCTCCCGGGACCAGCGCATCCGGGCGGCGTTGCGGGAGTGCAAGCAACTCGTCGAGACGGGCGAGGTGCTGCGGACCGACGGACAGCCCGCCGGGAAGCGGAAGCCGGGGGGCTTCCTGGTGGCCCTCGCCGCCCGCCGCGCCCGCGAGGAGGGCCTGCTGTGAAGGCGCTGTGCTGGAACGGCGTCGGCGACCTGGCCGTGGAGACGGTCCCGGACCCGGCGATCCTCAACGACCAGGACGTGATCGTGAAGGTCACCGCCAGTTCGGTGTGCGGTTCGGACCTGCACCTGATCAACGGATACGTCCCCGCGATGCGCGCCGGGGACGTCATCGGCCACGAGTTCGTCGGCGAGGTCGTGGAGACCGGGCCCGCGGTGCGCCAGCGCCGGGTGGGAGAACGCGTGGTCGTCTGCTCGATCCTCGGATGCGGCCGCTGCCGCCCGTGCGAACAGGGCTGGTGGTCGCTGTGCGAGAACTCCAATCCGCAGCCCGCGCTCACCGAGGTGGCGTACGGGCAGCCGACCGCCGGTATCTTCGGCTACTCGCACGCCATGGGAGGGTTCGCCGGAAGCCACGCGGAGTACGTCCGGGTCCCCTTCGCCGATCACGGCGCCTTCCCCGTCCCCGATCAACTCGGCGACCAGGAAGCGGTGTTCGCGTCCGACGCGGTGCCCACCGGCTGGATGGGCGCGGATCTCGGCGGGGTCGGCCCGGGGGACGTCGTCGCGGTGTGGGGCGCGGGTGGCGTCGGGCAGATGGCGGCGCGCGCCGCCCGGCTCCTGGGCGCGGAGCGGGTCGTGGTCATCGACCGGCTCCCCGAGCGCCTGGAGCAGGCTCGACGGCACTGCGACGCCACCACCCTCGACTACACGGACGTCGACGTCGGGCCCGCGCTGCGGGAGTTGAGCGGCGGACGCGGCCCGGACGTGTGCGTGGAGGCGGTGGGCATGGAGGCCCACAGAAGGGCCCGCGGTACGCCTACGACCGGATCAAGCAGGGCCTGCGGCTCCAGACGGACCGCTCGGTCGCGCTGCGCGAGGCCATCCGCGCCTGCCGCAAGGGCGGCACGGTCTCGATCCTCGGCGTCTTCGGCGGCGTACTCGACAAGTTCCCGCTCGGCGCCGCCATGAACAAGGGCCTGACCTTCCGCATGGGGCAGCAGCACGGGCAGCGCTACATTCCGATGCTGCTCCAGCGCATGGCCGCGGGCGAGATCTCCACCGGCCATCTGGCGACGCATCCGATGCCGTTGTCCCAAGGGCCCGAGGGGTACCGGAAGTTCGAGGAGAAGCGCGACGGCTGCGTCCGTGCCGTGTTCCTGCCGCACGGGTGAGCGGACCGAGACGGCCCGGCCCGCCGCGGGCGCCCGCGCGGTGGGCCGGGACGGTTCGGGCGTTCAGCCGTCGGCCCTGCGCTGTGCCCAGCTCCACGCGTACTGCAGCCCGTCGGCCACGGTGACCGCGCTCAGGCCCGTGCACAGCAGGCGGGTGCCGCGGGGCGCGACGGCGTACGACGCCACGAGCGCGCCCGCCACCCAGGCCGAGACGCAGAACGGGCAGGCCACGAGGTCCCCCACGGCTCGTCGGGCGCCGCTGCCGCGCGGCTCGTCCTGGACCTCGCCGCCCTCCCCGTCCTCCGTCCGGCGGGTGAAGGGCGCCCGCAGGAAGCTGGTGACCTTGTCCTTGGCCAGCAGCCGGGACGCCTTGAACGTGGCCGTGCCCAGCAGCGCCACGTCCTGGGGCGGGATGTGCGCGGGTGGCCGTACGCCGCGACGGCGGGCCACCAGGGTGACGAGCACGGCGCTCACGCAGAACGTCGTCGCCAGCGTGGCGTAACCGCCCAGGGGCACATCGTCCTGGTCGTCGTAGCGGGGTGCCGTCGCCGTCACGGAAGCCTCCTGTGTCGGGTGCGCCGCGGGTCGTCCCGGGGCGGCGCCCGGGTGCCCACCGCGCGGGGCGGCACACCCGGCCGGGCACGAGCGTTCCGGCACGCCGAGCCGCCCACGGGGAACTGCGCCATCCCCCGACACGAGCGGCGAGACCATGAGCGACCACACGCCGTCCCAGGCCGAGGGCGACAGGGACGAGGCCTCCGACAGCGGGGACGACAGCGACGACTCGGGGGGGGCGTTCCCGTCTCAGAGCAGCGCCGCTCCCGCCGCGGCCACGGCCGCGAGCACGAGGGTCACCATCGCGTGGAGCGTCACGTCCCGCTCCGCCGAGCGGCGCTCGGCCGCCCGGTCCAGGGTGAAGTCGGCTGGGTCGGCCGGTGTGTGATGGACCGTCACGTCACGGCCGTACGCGTTCGCGGGGTCCGGGAGCCCCGACGCGCAGTGGGCCGTGACCGTCGTGCCGTCCTGGGTGGTGAACGACACGACCGGGGTGAGGGTGGTCATGGTGCGGCCGTCGTCCTGGTCGACGCTGACGTCCTTCAGGACCGCGATGATCCGCCCTGGCACGCTGTCCATCGCGGCCAGCTCGTCGAAGCGGGCGTTCCTGGCGCGTACAGCCCCGGGCAGGTGGGCGGCCGCGAAGGCCGCCGACGGCCCGCCGAGGCCGATCAGCACCCATGGCCATCCCCAGGTGAGCGCGGCGAGCACCACGAGGCCGACGTAGACGAGGAAGACCGCGAGGCCCGGCCAGGCGAGGCCGCGGCTCGGCTCCTCGGGGGCCTGGGAGAAGCGGTAGGCGTGCGGCCTGCCGCGCGGATGGTTCACGCCGATCGCGCGGCCCTCCCACGCCGCGGTGATCACCTCGCCGCGCTCGCCGTCGTTCGTCACCGTGGTCTGCTGCCCCGAGGCCGGGTCGCGGTAGGAGACGACCACCGATATCCCGCCCACGCGGGAGCCGCCGTGCCGAGGCTCCCGCACCCGCTCGATCCGGCCCGTCAGCCGAACCGTCCGCTGCGCCTCGGTCACCCCCGCCAGCGACCTGCCGTACCCGACCAGCGCCACGGCACCCCACCCCGCGCACCACAGCACCACGACCTCGTTCCACCCCATGCGCCCGCCCTCCCGCCGCTGCGGTCAACTGCCGTTGCGCCGCAGCACTTTGCCCCGTCCGTCCGCCTCCAGCGTCCCCGTGCCTCCGTCGCCGGTGACCACGACCCTCAGGGTGACCGCGCCGGTGACGCCGTCGGCGGTCAGCTGCCAGCTGCGCGGCGCGTCGACGCCGAGGCGGGTCCTGGCCTCCTCGACGAGCGCGGGGACGCGGTCGTACGGCAGGGAACGTGGGTCGAATCCGGCGGACTTCACGCCGGTGGGCGCGAAGGCGACCGTCACCATGCGGTCCTGCACGACGACGGTGAGCGCCTCGCGCCTGCCGCCGCCCTGGAGCAACGACTCGACGGCCTCGCGCAGTTCACCCCGGTCGAGCATCGACTGGCCCGGCCCGAGCGTGACCGTACCGGTAGCCGAGGTGATGGTGGTCGTGGACGACGATGACGACGTCGAGGAGGAGGTGGTGGCGGACGGGCCTGGTGCGGCGCTGTTCTCGTCGGAGTCGAAGAGGTCCGCGCGGAACACCACGAGCACGCAGGCCGTGCCCAGCAGCAGCCCGAGGAGGGTGAGGAAGCCACTGGCGCAGCCTTGCGGCGGGTCGCTCTTCATGGCGGGGCCGGGCACGGAGTCCAGGAGTGCCTCGGCCGCCCGCTCCTCCCACTCCGGCGTCGGCCGCTTCACGATGCGCGCCTTCCACGGCCGGTCAGGCGGGTAGGCGACCACCACGATCCCGCGCGGCCGGTAGTCGCGAAGCTCGATGAGGTTGATGTCCTGCCGGATCTCGACGCGGAACCCGGGCTCGTCGTCCGGCGCGACGCTCAGGTCGAAGCGCACGGGTACGTCGCTGGTCTCGCCGCCGACGGCCTCCAGGCTCTCGATCATCGCGAGTGCCGTGCGCGGCGCGACCGCCGCCTCGCGGGCGCGGCGCGGCCGGGTGAGGAGGACGTACAGCAGGCCGTAGACCGCGGGCAGGGCCAGTCCCAGGATGATCAGCGTCCCGCTCCCCGCCACGCATCCGCTGATGAGGGCGGTCAGTGTCGCCCCGATCACGGCGCCCGTCAGGAAGTCCACGGCGAGGTCGGTGGGTCTGTGATGCGCGGGCGGCGCGCCCGCGGTGATCGTCATGCGGCCGATTGTGCACGCAGCGGGGAGCCGTCGACAGCCCCTTCCGCAACCTCGCCTCAGGTGAGCCGCCCACGACCGCACGGGGTGCCCGCTCCCCCAACTGCCCGACGCCGGGCACCGCGTGGACGCGGTGCCCGGCGAGGGGTGGCGCGGTCAGGGACCGCGTGGTGGGGAGTCGGCCAGTGACCGCTCAGTGTCCCGTTCCTCCGCCTTCCGGCTTGGCGGTCGGCGTCCACTTCGTCGCCGCCTTGCCGTTGAGGTCCCAGACCACCTCGCCGCCGCGGACGGTGAGTTCGGTGGTCAGCTTCTGGGTGCCGTCCAGGCGGAAGCCGAAGCTGTCGACGAACCCGAAGGTGCCCTTCTGGTTGTCGAACACCGCGATGTCCGCGGGCGCGCCCACCGACAGGTTCCCCAGGTCGGGCCGCTTGATCGCCTTCGCGGGCTTCCAGGTGGAGGCGTTGACGACGTCCTTCACGGGCATGCCGAGGGCGAGGAACTTCGACATCACGTTGGACATGTCCTTCATGCCCGAGTTCATGCTCGTGATGTGCAGGTCGGTGGAGATGGCGTCGGGGGTGAAGCCCTCCTTCAGCGCCGGGACCGCGACCCGCCAGCCGAAGCTGCCGCCGCCGTGGCCGACGTCGTAGAGGACGCCGCGGTCGCGGCCCTGCTGCATCGCCGGGTTGAGCTTGCCGTCCGGGCCCAGCTCGCCGCGGTTGCCGGAGTAGGCGTGCGAGTAGATGTCGCCGGGGCGCAGCTTCTCGGTGAGCAGCGTCTTCAGGGGGCGCTCGGGGCGGGGCTCGCCGAAGTCGACCAGGACCGGGATGTTGGCGTCCTTGCCCGCCTGGATGGAGTTGTCGACCGGCGTCCACTCCGGGCCCTCGTAGTGCGCCGTCTTGATGCCGACGATGGTGCCCGGGTACTGGAGGGCCTTCGCGGCCGCCGGGCCCGGCTTCATGTCGCTGAGGTCCTGCTCCGCGGGGTTGCCCGCCATGCCCTTGCCGACGATGTTCAGGAAGGCGAGCACGCGGGTCTTGGAGCGGTCGATGGTGTTCTTCTTGAAGAGGTCGAAGTTGGCGGCTCCGGCGGATCCCGCGTCGACCGCGGTGGTGACGCCGGAGCGGAAGGTGAACCCGTCGGGAGCGACGCCGTTCTTGCCGTTGGCGTAGTGGTCCTCGGGTCCGGGGAACAGGTGCGCGTGCAGGTCGATCAGACCCGGCGTGACGTAGTCGCCCGCCGCGTCGACGGTCTTCTTCGTGGCCGTGGTGTCTATGTTCGCGGCCACCTTGGCGATCTTCCCGTCCTTCACGGCGACGTCGCGCACGCCGTCGACGTTGTTCTTCGGGTCGATGACGTGGCCGCCGCGGATGACGAGGTCGTACGCCTCCGCGGTGCGGGCCTTCGATCCGGCGGCCGCGCCGGTGGTGGCGGTGGCGCCCACCGTGGCGCCGACCAGCAGGGCGAGCCCCGCGGGCAGGAGAAGTCGTCGGTGAAGCCGGTCTCTTGTGGGCATGCGGGTTCCCATCTCAGATGTCGGCAATGTGGTCTAGACAACTGTGCCCTATGGTCCGTGGTTCAACCTGTGAGGCGGCCATGCACTCCCTAGGTTGTGTAGGAATCCAGACAGATCCGTCCGCGCCCGGAGCCTCGGTCGACGCGGGGCGGACCGGCCCGGGGACGGCCGTCACGTTGAGCGCTCACGCTCGCGCCGCCGCGTGGATACGGACAGCTCAGGGCGGACCCGCCCCGGATCACCCTCCCGGCCTCCACCCGATGCGCGCCGCGCGCGGCCGCCCGCCTCACCGCCGCCCGGCGTCCGGAGCGGTCGCCGTCGACTCGGGGGTACGCCTGCCCGTCGCGGCCCGCGCGCCACTGCCCGGCGACCGCACGGCACGTGCGCGATTGGGCGCCTGGCCCGCCTTCGGGGCCCCGTACCGGCCGCACTCGATGGGACTCTCGGGGCTTTTGGCTGGTTTGCGTACGTCGCGGGGGTAGCGGGGCACCAGCCGACGGGCGCGCACGAGCCCAGCCCTGGAAGGGGCGAAAAGGGCCGAAATCCCTAGGGGACCTGAGGGTGCGGGAGGTGGTACATCGGGTGCAGGACATGTGCGCGGTCCCTGGGCCCGCGCGGTGAGGGAACGGATGCGGTGTGTGCTTCTCCTGCTCCCGGGAGGTCCTACGGTGGTGCCGGTATGCCTCAGGATGTCGATCTCACCCTGCCCTTCGCCTCGGAGGTCAGCCCCGACCGCGACGCGGCCCGCGAACGCAGCCTGCGCTGGTGTCGCCGGAGCGGGCTGCTCCAGCACGCCGTCGACGAGGAGCGGTTCCTGCGGTGGGACATCGCCGGTCTGATGGCGGCCTGGGCTCCGCGGGCCACCGGTGCGCGGCTGGACCTGATCGTGGACGCGGTGGTCGTCGCCACGATCCTGGACGATCAGTTCGACAGCCCGCTCGTCACGCGCCCCGATCAGGTCGAGGAGGTCTGCGGGGCGTTCCGGTCCGTGATCCGGTCGGGCGGCACCCCTCCCGAGGAGGCCGCCCCGCTTGTCGCCGCCTTCGGGGACGTGTGGCGCCGCCTGTGCCGGGGCGCCTCGCCCGAGTGGACGGCCCGGACCGCCGAACACTGGCGGTGGTACCTGGACGCGTACCGAGCGGAGGCCGTGAACCGGGTCCGGGGCGGACCCCCACGCGCGAGGAGCACTTCGCCCTGCGCCGCCGCTCCGGTTTCGTGTACGCCATGGTCGACCTCAGCCAGCGGGCCTACGGCTTCGAACTGCCGCAGTGGGCCTACGAACGGCCCGATCTGCGCCGCATGCTCGACATCACCGCCGACGTCGTCGACACCCTCAATGACGTTCACTCCCTGGAGAAGGAGGAGTCCCGCGGGGACCCGCACAACCTGGTGCTGGTCATCGAGCGGGAGGACTCCTGCTCGCGAGAGCGCAGCCTCGCCGAGGTGGCCCGCCTCATCAACGCCTGGTGCCGGGAGTTCCTGTTCCTCGAACAGCACATCCTCGACGCGGCGCACCCGACCAGCACCGACACGGACGCCACCGCCGTCCTGGAGCGGTACGCGGACTGCCTGCGCTCCGCGATGTCCGGCTACCTCAGCTGGAGCCGGACCTGCCGACGCTACTCGCAGCTGATCCCCCCGCACGAGCCCGCCCTCATGACGGACCTGATCACCGCCCGCTCACGAAAAGGGAGTTGACCGTGCCTCCCACCTCCGCCGCTCCCCCTGGCCACGGCACCGCGCCGCCCATCGCGCCCCAGCGCGTACCGCTCCTGGGCCACCTGCCGTCGATGGTCCGCGACCCCTTCACGTTCCTTTCCTCGCTGCCCGGCAGTGGCGACCTGGTCGAAGTGCGCCTCGGCCCGGCCAGGGCGATCGTGGTGTGCACACCGGAGCTGACCCGCCATGTCCTCCTGGACGACCGGACGTTCGACAAGGGCGGGCTGTTCTTCGACCGGCTTCGGGAGGTCCTGGGGGACGGCCTGGGGACGTGCCCGCACAGTCGCCACCGGCGCAAGCGGCGGCTGTCGCAGCCCGCCTTCCATAAAGCGCGCATGCCGGGATACGCCGACGTCATGACCGAGCACATCACCGACTCCGTACGTTCCTGGCGTGACCGGCAGGTCCTGGACGACGTGTACGTCGAGATGATGAGGATCACGTCCAGGGTGACCCTGGCGAACCTGTTCTCCAGTTCCCTGCCGCCCGGGGTCAGCCACGCCCGGCTCCTCAACGACATCACCACCGTCTTCGACGGCTGGTACTGGCGCATGCTGACCCCGCCGCCCCTCGACCGGCTGCCGACACCGGGAAACCGCCGCTACCAGCGGGCCAACGCGCGGCTGCGGCGCGACGTCCACGCCATCGTCACCGACCGCCGCGCCAGCATCGCTCACGCCACGGGCAGCGCCGACCACAGCGACCTGCTGTCCGCCCTCCTCACCGCGAGCGACACCGAAGGAGCCAGCCCGGCCCTGTCGGACACGGAGATCGTCGACCTGATGGTGACGTTCCTCCTCGGCGGCACCGAAACCACCGCCACCACTCTGGCCTGGGCGCTGCACCTGCTGGCCCACCACCCCGATGTCGAACGCGCCCTGCACACCGAAGTCGACGCCGTCCTCGTCGGCGGGCCCGCCACCCGGGCCGAACTGCCACGCCTGGAACTGACCGGCCGCGTCATCACCGAGACCCTGCGGATCCACTCGCCGACCTGGATACTCACCCGCACCACCACGACCGACACGGAACTCGGCGGCTACCGGATCCCCCAAGGCACCACGATCGTCTTCAGCCCGTACCTCCTCCATCGCCGGGCCGATCTCCACCACGATCCGGACCGCTTCGACCCCGACCGATGGCTCCCCGAGCGGAACCCGCCGACGAGCGACAGCTTCATCCCCTTCGGCAGTGGCGCCCGCACATGCATCGGCGACACCTTCGCCATCACCCAGGCGACCCTCGCCCTGGCCACCATCGCCTCCCGATGGACCCTGCGCCCCGTCCCCGGTCCAGCGGTCACCGCCGCGAAGAGCGCGGTGTCCCACCCGCGCGACCTGCGCATGCGGATCAACGCACGACGGTGACCGCGGGGGCCCTCAGCAGGGCCACCGAAGCCCATCGATCGGCGGGCGGCCGCACCACGGCTCAGGCGGTGCTGGCGTGACGCCGTGCGTCCTCGGGCTCAGATGGAGAACGGGGCCTGGGCGCGGAAGGAGCGGGTGGCCCTGCCCGACTGGAAGAGGTTGGGGCTCTGGTAGAGCGGCATGGCCTTGGCGACCTGGCGGCGGAGGGTGGCGTACGAGCCCTTGAACGCGCCGTTCTTCCAGATCTTGAGCAGGGTCTCCGTGAACAGTCCGTGGGGGCCGACGCCGTCGCTGGAGGTCTGGTTGTCCTGGCAGCCGGAGATCTGCAGGACGTCGGCCTTGATGTCCTGGAGCTCCCGGGGCGGTACGGAGCGCTGGATCTCGTCGTAGAGCTCCTGGTCGCGCTGGTAGTTGCGGAACTGGGCGTCCTGCGGCAGCGCGCGGACGCGGGCGCGGACCTCGGCGGGCTCGCTGGTGTCGAAGCCGCGCTCCAGTTCGGGGCCGTTGAGGAAGAAGCTGAGGTCGCGGGCGACGGTGCCGCTGTGGCAGCTGTCGGAGAGCAGCACGACGCGTACGTCGTCGGCGAAGGTCCCGAACAGGGCGTGGAGTTCGTCGTCGACGAACTGGCGGTCGTACAGGACCCACGTCTCGTCACTGCCGTCGGGTTCGTCGCCGTTCTTGTCCGGGACCTGGGCGCCGTGGCCCGCGTAGGTGAGGAGGAAGATGTCACCGGAGGCGAGCTGGGTCGCGGCTTCCTTGAGCGCGGCGGTGAGCTTCTCGCTGGTGGCGTCGTGGGTGAGGAGAGTGGCCAGCGGGGTGTAGCCGCCGGACTTGGCGAGGTCGGTCATGGCGAGGGCGTCGTTCTCGGGATTCTTCAGCTGGGCCTTGGTGCCGTAGCGGGCCTCGTCGATCTCGTTGACGCCGATGTGCAGGGACAGTCCTTTGGGCATGGTCGTCTCCTTCGCTCGTGGCCGTGGAGGGTCAGGGGATGTGGGTGGGGCGGGGGATCTCGTGGCGCGCGTGGAAGCGCAGGGTGGGGCAGAGGACCTTGACGACGGCGAACTCGGGCCGGTCGGCGAGGTGTACGGCGATCGGGGCGAAGCCGCTGACGCCGTGGACGCGGCGGCACAGCCAGGCGAGTTCGTCGGTGACGCTGGTGAAGGCGGTACGGAAGGCGCTGACCGTGCGGGTGTGGTCGGCCGTGCGCGGGGGCGGGTGGACGCTGGTGCGGGAGTCGGGGCGGTACAGGGGTGGGAGGTCGTCGCGGGTGCCGGTGATGGCGGTGAGCCGACTCTGGGCCGCCTCGGTGATCGCCCTGGACAGGGCGACGGAGGGGCTGGAGTGGGCGCCGGATCCGGCGGACCAGACGGGGAAGTCCTCGCTCCACACGAAGGCGGTGTAGCAGGGCACCTGCCAGGGGTTGGGGACGAGAGCGATCTCCAGGTGCGCGTCGGCGGCGTGGCACAGGCGGATGAGGGAGGCGTTGAGGGGGTCGGTGACCGAGGCCGGGTCGATGTCGACGCGGCCGTCGCGGCCGGTGTTGTCGAGGCGGGTGAGGCTGTCGCGTTCGATGACCTCGTACAGGGCGTGCAGCGTGGCTTCGGGCACGGTGTTGCCGGAGGCCAGGCCGTTGCTGGACGGCTGGAAGCCCGGGGGCTGCCAGGGGCGTTCGGCGGTGAGGCTCAGACGGACGGCGTCGAGCGGCACGGGGACCGGTTCGCCGGTGATCAGGTCGGTACCGATGACCCAGGGGATCGGGCTGGTGGGGACGATGAGGGAGCCTGGCTCGTGGTCCAGGTCCATCACGTCGTAGGGCAGGTCGAGCGCGGTGGCCGGTACGCCGGTGAGGGCGGGGTCGGGTGCGACGCGTTCGGCGTGCCAGAGCTCGATGGCCTCCATCGCGGCGGAGAGCCTGGCGAGGAGGAGGCTCTGGCCTTTGCCCTGGGAGACGGCGAGGGTCTGGGAGAGCGGGCGGACGGCCATGGCGACGGGCAGGCCGAGGGTGTCCAGGGCGGTGACGTCGGCGACACGCGAGATGCCGTACGCGGCGAGCCGCGGCCGGATGAGGTTCCAGGTGTCGCGCGGGTCGCGCACGCGGTGGGTGCCGTCGGTGAAGACCTTGAAAGGTCCGGCCGCGAGCCCGGGGGCCGGGGCGTGGACGGGGGAAGTGCCGGTCGTCATGGGGCTTCTCCGGCGCCGGTCGGGGTGGGGTGGGGCCGTCTCAGGAGGGCGAGGGCGGCGTCGACGGCGGCGGGGACGTCGGGGAAGCCCCGGTCGCGGGCGCGGGCGAGCAGGCCGACGCGGTCGTGCTCGGGCACGTTCCAGACCTCGTGCAGGTGGAGCCGGGCGTCCCGGCGGGTCCAGTGCCGACCCTCGCGAGGCGCGGAGGGCTGCGGACCGTCGGCCAACAGGGCGTGGAGCCGGTCGCGTTCGGCGGTGGGAGCCAGGGGCGGCCTGGTCGCGCGGGTCAGCGCGGTGGCCAAGGCCCTTTCGTCGCCGAGGAGTTCGACTTCCTCCGGCGTCAGCCAGGCCGCCTTCTGCTCGGCGGTCAGTTCCGGCGGGCGCGGTCCGTCCCTGCGCGCCGCCACGAAGGCGGCCCAGCGGCGGGGGAAGTCGGGGTCGTGGACGCGCTGTTCACGCAGCACGTCCCCGAGGGCCACCGGTCCCGACCCGTCGCGGCCGACGGGCAGGAACTCGGTGACCGCCTCGTCGAGGAACGTCGTCCTCCACCCCGGGTCCTGAGCCCAGTTCCCCGATGCCACCGCGGGCGGTCTACCGGGGTGCGCGTGGGCCAGCTCAAGCGCCACCAGGGCATCGCGGGCCTTGAGGCTGTGCGCCAGGGGATCGTCCGCGACGACGCGGGCCGCGGTCTCGGCCTGCGCCGCCACCTCAGGTGCCGTACGGGCGAGTTGGTGGCGGATGGCCGCCCAGGACCGTTGGGTGTACGACAGCGAGGTGCCCGTGCGCAGGATCTGCTCGGCGGCGGTAGACGTGAGGAAGCCTTCCGCGCTCAGGTGGCCGAGCTGGTGGCGGAGGTCGACCAGCGCCAGCGAGAGGGCGCGGTGGGGAGGGTCCTCGGTGTGGGTGACGGCGACATCGGCGTCCGAGTCGATCTCGCCGTCCCTGTACTGGCGGTAGATCTCACCGGCGCCGACCATGCCGTAGCCGTCGAGTTCCGCGGCGCGCAGGGCTCCGATGCTGGCGGCGCCGATGACGGCCGCGCCCCGGGCGAGGGCCCACAGGATCTCCTTGTGCCGCAGGGGGAGGCTGTGGTGGTAGAGGCCGTCGATGACCACGGCGGTGTCGCCGGGCCCCGGGTCGAGGCGGATGAGGTCGCCGTGGCGGGCCGGGCCGTGGAGTACGGCCGCGGGGAACCGTTCGCGGACGGTGTCGGCCGGGAGGGTGGGCCCGATGAAGACATGGACGTTCACTGATCCGGTTCCCGCGGGTCGTGGGTCGTGGCTGGAGAAGGGGGTACGTCAGCGTGCCGTCTGCGCGGCCGTCAGCCGGGCGACCTGTTCGCGCAGGTCACTGATCTCCCGCTGGCTCTGCTCGAGGAGCCGGTGCAGGGCCTGGACGCAGACGAGGGCGACGCCGTTGGTGTCGACGAGGCTGATGGTCCTGTCGTCGCCGCCCAGGCCGAAGGCGTCCCACCAGTCCTGGGCCATGGGGCCGAGGTGGCGTACGCCGTCGGGGTCGGCCCGGTACCTCCAGGTACTGACGGGCAGTTCGACGACCTTGCGCAGGACGTCGTGCCCGTTGAGCGGCGGGCAGTCGGCGACGGGGGGCGCGGCGGAGGGAGGCGGCCTGCGGGATGCCTCGCGGGCATCCCGCAGGCCGACAGGCTCCGTTACCACTCGACCGCCGCGACGTCGGTCTTCAGGGCGCGGTCGGAGATCGTCGCCGCACGCGTCTGCGGGGGCTCGTCGTCGCCCTTGTCGTCCGCCTTGCGGGTGGCGGCCTTCTTCTCCGCCTCCTGCTTGGCCTTCTCGCTGGCCTGCTGCTGGGCCTTGTCGCCCGCCTGCTGGCGCGAACGGCGGCTCTGATCCTCAGGCTGGTTCTCGCGTGCCTGACGTGCCATGACACGGTCCTTTCCTTATCGATCACGGGCCCGAATTGACCCGCTTTTTCACGCTACGTAGGGCCCCTGGTGGTCACAACTGGCGAGCGACGAACCACCCCAATGGGCCACAGCCACCCAGCTGGTGCCGGTGGCCAACCCGCCGTGTTCCGGGGCCGGTTGGGGCCGGGGACGCAGTGGTCAGGGGAAGTACACACTTGCGCCGTTGAGCTGCGCCTCGGCTCCGGGCGAGAGCCAGCCCTCGGCCTGTCCGAAGCAGCCAGCGTTGGGGAAGACCTGCGCGGTCTGGTCGGTGTGGTTGATCACATGCACCATCCAGCCGCCCACGGGGTAGCAGCCCTGCGGGTTGACGTGGGTCACGCCGTTGATGACGGCGTAGCCGGTGGCGGCGCTCTCGCCGGGGGCCGCCCCGGAGGCGGTGGCGGTGCCGGTCCCCAGGAAGGTCAGGGCGGTCGCGGCGCATGCGGCGAGGATCGAGGTACGTCGAATCATCACTTCTCCTTCGAAGCGGTTGAGGGTGAGTGGACATACGGGTGCCTGCCTACCGGGACGGTCTGTGAACGCACGACGGGTTCACGAGACGGCTCGGGAGGCCGGGGGTTCATGGGCTCGCCTTGGTCCCGTCAGGGAGGGGGATGACGCGCTTGGACTGCGGGCTGGCCTCGGCGGACGGGGCGGGGACCTCGTACAGGCCGGGGGCGGCCTCGACAGGGCGCGGGGCCTCTGGAGCACCGTGCTTCTCCGGACCCGGCTGGGCGTCGGCGGCGCCGGTACGGGCGCCGGACTGCGGATCGGTCGCGCCAGGGCGGGGGCCGGGCTGCGGATCGGCGGCGCCGGGGCGAGCACCCGGCTGGGGGTCGGCCGCGCCGGGGCGAGGGCCGGGCTGGGGGTCGGCGGCGTTCTTGGAGGGCCGCACCCCGACGCACTGCCCGGCGTCGGTGTAGGTCTGGGCGATCAGTGAGCTGGCGTTGGTGGTGGAAGGGCTGTTGACCGTGATGTTCTCCACCTTGGCCGCGCCCGCGCTGTCGTTGACGCGGAGAGTGCCCTGCGTGCGGACCATGGCGTTCTGCGCGCCGAGGGTGAGGATGTCCTTGGGCTTGAGGGTGATGGTGTACATCATCCGCTCCTGGACGCTCTGGGTGAGCTCGCGCCCGGCCGTCAGCCGGAAGGCCGCGGTGAAGGCCTCCTTGACGCCGACGTGCAGTTCGTCGTGGCCGGTGACCGAACCCATGGAGGAGGAGGTCACCTCGGTCTGGGTCTCGGTGGAGTTCTCCGTCTGGCCCTGGATCTGCTTCTGGGTGGTGGTCTCGTTCTGCGTGCCGTTGAAGTTGTGGGTCTCCGTGTTGGGGCCCTTGTCCTTCGGGGCGCTGTGATCGACGGTGCCCTTGTTGGTCGAGGTCTGGTCCCGCTTGGTCTCGGTGTCGGTCGTGGTGCCGGTGACGGTGGTGGTGCCGGTGTTCTGGAGGCGGGCGGACTCGGTGTGCTCGGCGTGGTCCTCGCCCCAGACGGTCTTGTCGACGGTGCCCTCGTGGGTCCAGGAGCCGGAGATCTCTCCTTCGACGTTGTCGGTGACCGACGACGTGAGGGTGACCTCGCGCTCGACCTTCATGTCGGCGTCCGAGCAGTTGACGATCGCGCTGCCGACGTTGGTCACGGCGCTGAGGTACTCGACCGGGCCCTGGGCGATGCGGAAGTCGCAGCCAGCGCCCTTGCAGGACTTGAGCACGTCCTTGACGGGAACCGGGCGGCCGTCGCGGGACGCCTTCGGCACCGGCATCCTGTCCGTGGCCTGACCGGCGGGCACGGTCGGCTCGGGAGCGGCGGCCTGGGCGGGGTGGGTGGCGGCGAGGGTGGCGGCCAGGGCGAGGGCGAGCGCGGAGGCGGAGAGCGGCACGGTCCGCCGGGCGGGGGATGGACGCCGGTTCGCGGAGCGGGTCATGAGGCGGTTCCTTGCGGGAGGGGACGGACATCGGCGGAGCGGGCAGGAGCCGCGGCGGGACCGGGCCGGACCGACTGGGCGGGCGCCTGGACGAGGGGCCGCAGGCGGGCGGTGGCGGCGCCGGACGGGGACTGCGCCGAGGCCGGGGTGGTGACCTCGGCGTGGAAGCCCGGCGGGGGCGGCGCGGCTGCCGGGGCAGGAGCCTGACCGACGGCGGGCGCGCCAGCTGCCGGGGCGGCGGCCTGGGGGGCGGGCGCCGGGGCGAAGGCCGGGGCGTGCTGGGCGCCCGGAGCCGTGGCGCGGGCCTGCGAGCCGCCGTCCACGCCGCCGTTGTCGGGAGTGACCCGCAGGGGGCGCTCGGTCAGGCAGTGGCGCTGCTCGTCCTGCGTCATGGGGCCGGTTCGCTGGTAGAAGCGGTCCGGGACCCGGTTCGACGGGTAGTCGAGCATCGCGTCGATGCGGACGCCCCCCTCGCCCTGGAAGAGGCCGGAGATCCGCTCCCGGGACGCCTGGACCTCGTACCAACTGGCCTCACCGGGCTGCACGGTCTGCTCGACCGTCTTCTCCACACTGCGGGTCGGGGTGAGCGGATCAGTGGTGTTGACGAGGTTGGTGTTGCCCAGGAGCCGCTGGAAACCGGCCGCGGCCTGCTTCATCATGTGCGGGAAGGCTTCCTGGAGGTTCGGCGACCCGGTGCCCTTGTCGTCGCCGCCGCTGTTGGCCAGGTTCTGGTCGGCTTCCTGGGCGTTCTTGATGCGGCGCAGTTCCTGCGTGATGCTGTCGAACCCCTCCTCGGTGTAGGAGAGGGTGCGCTTGTCGGTCTTCTGGTTGCGCGTGCAGTTGATCGACGCGTAGTCGATGACGCGGACCTTGGAGTAGTACTGGTAGGAGTACTCGGGGTCGGCGGTGAACCGGCAGGCGTTGGCCCCCTTGCAGGTCTCCAGGGCCGTCTCGAGGGAGATCTCGTCGGTGCCCTTGTAGGCCTTCCAGGGCATCTTCTCCTGCTCGACGTAGTAGTCGACGGCGGCCGCCTGCTGCTCGGCGGTGACGGCGGCGATCAGCGGGCCGCAGGCCTTCTCCTCGTCACCGGCGCCGGTCGGCTTCTCCAGGGACTCGAAGGCGATCAGCGGGTTGTCCTCGGCCGCGGTGAACTCGAAGACCTTCGGCTTCGCCGACCAGGAACCGTCGCCGGTCTTGTTGGCGGGCTTGGTGTAGCCGTCGGTCCTGTACTCCTCGGAGTGGTGCACCGGGCGGTCCTTCGACGGCTTGCCGTCGGGCCCGATCTCCACCGGCTTGTAGGCGCTGACCTTGTAGCGCTGGCCGTCGGCGACCCGCGCGGGGGTGCACGAGGACAGGGTGGAGGCGGAGTCGGAGAACTCCACGCGGACGGTGGCGCCCGCGTTGACGTTCCACAGCCGCTGGCGCAGGACGCCGGGACCGGTGCTGTCCTTGAGGGAGACGGCCTGGCGCTTGTCGGAGCGCTTGGCCAGAGGGGCGGAGAACAAGGTGACGTCCTTCCCCGTCCACTCCTTGGGGACAGTCTCCTGACTGGCCTCCGCCGTGGCGGACAGCTTGTCGGCGGCGAAGTCCCCGTTGAGGACCGGTGTGGCCCGCCACGGGGCCTTCCGGTCGGCGGCGGGGGCCGGTGGCGCCGCGAGGGCGGGCGCGGCGGCGAGGGGGAGGACGAGGACACCGCCCAGGACGAAGGCGGCGGGCAGGCGCAGGGGCGTTGCGCGCACGAGCGTGGCTCCTTACTGGGGTGGCGTGGAGGGGAGGCGGGTGAGGGTGCCGACCGGGGTCACCGTGGGGTTCTCGTTGTCCTGGCCGGACTGCCCGGGCAGGCAGTTGTGGGTCGTGGGCGGGAACTGGTACTGGTCGGCCTGGTAGAAGCTGATGTGCTGGGAAAAGATCCCGCACATTTGTGCCGACGCCTGCTCAGGGGAGGCGAAGCGGTCCTTGTTGGCCAGCTCGTCGACGAACGTGGCCGTGGACTTCAGGTCGGTCTGCGTCGCCTCGCCGTTCGTGGCGTATCTGGCCAGGCAGCCCGCGGTGCCGGGCGGGCAGTCCTCGATCTCGTCCTGGTTGCCCTTGCGGGCGTCGCAGCCAGCCGGGTTCGTGGTGCCGTCGGCACACGGGTCCGACTGCTTCACCTTGGGCTGATCGCCCTTGGGATAGGGCGGCATGTCCATCGGCGGCGCGGACGGACCGTCCCCCGGGTCGGCCGCCGTGGGCAGCCCGGACATCGACGCGGAGGCCTCGCCGCCGGGCGCGCCGCCCCAAGCGGCCCGCACCGCCGCGGCCAGTCCGGCCACGGCGTCAGGCCCGCCGCCCAACGCCGCCCGCAGGTCCGGGGAGCGCTCCAGCAGCCAGGCCGCGTAGGCCCGGGCCGCTGACGCCCTGGCCTCTCCCCGCCCCGCGGGGCGGCCTCGTACCCAGGCGGTGACGGGACCCGTTCGTACGCCGTCACGGCGTGCGCGGCTCCCCGCGCCGCGCCCAGGCAGATCGCCGCCCCAAGGACCACGACAGCGGCCCTCACGCGCTTCGTGTCGTACATGCATTCCTCCGCTCGGTCACGCTCGGTCAGGTGTTTCGCACGAACACATTCTGAGAACACGAATCCGATTCCCAGGGAGGCGATTGCGGGCGGCGGACCGACAAGGAGAGCGCGGAAACGTTTCTTCGCACGCCCCTACGCTCTGGCACATGACAGACGCATACTTGAGACCGAAAGGCGCATTCACCCGAACAACCTGAGAATCATTTCTTCATATCGTCCTGTCATCAGGAAGGTGGGCTTCTGCGATATCCGGTCGCGAGTCCGGGGCCAGCGCCCGTACCCACCTGGCCCCGCTGTGGAATTCACCGGAAGGGCGGCACGTGGGCGTGTCCCGCCCCGTCGGCGGCCAACTCCCGCTTCCCGTCACCTCATTAGAGGAAGCCCGAAGAGGCGAGGGAATCGTGCGCCCCTAGGCGGCGATCGGGCGGGAAATCACCCGTCGGCAACGAACGCCCTTTCGCTGCGATGACTCGGGAACGGGCTGGTTTTCCGGGGTCTTGCCGCACCGTTTTTCGCCTTCCCGAGGGCTTCCAGCGCGGCCGAGCGCGCTGTGTGTGCGCCCCCTGAGCGGATGCCGGGCGTTCAGGTGATGTCGTTCCCGACGGGTCGCGTCGCCTCGTGGGCTGGGACAGGCTGCAAACGTCGCACAGCCGTTCCACTGTCCGGTCCCGGCGACGCCACGCGGCGCCCCTGGCCGGAGAAGCGGCTTGCCCTCTCCCCACGCCTAAGGAGCACCATGTCCCCCACAGCGCGCCGCACCGCTCTCGTGCGCCTGTTGGCCGTGGCCACGGCCATCGTCGCCATACCGACCGCCGCCCCCGCCGCCGCGGACGAGATCCAGCCCACCGTGACCAGTTGGGGCGCGGGCATCGTCGGCCAGCTCGGCAACGGCACCATGACCGACAGCGCCACTCCCACCGCTGTCACCGACCTGCTGCGCGGGGACGTGAAGAAGATCTCCGCGGGCGGCACCTCGTCGGAGAACGGCTTCGCGCTCGCCCTCGCCAGCAGCGGCGGCACCGTCCGGTCCTGGGGCCACAACGCCTCGGGCCAGCTCGGCAACAGCACGCACGCCGCCCAGAAGGTCCCCGTCAAGGTCCCCAACCTGCCGCCCATCAAGGACGTCGCGGCGGGCGGCGAGCACGCCGTCGCCCTCGACGAGCACGGCCAGGTCTGGTCCTGGGGCGACAACTCCTACGGCCAGCTCGGCAACGGCCGCAACGGCGACAACCGCAGCGTCCCCGCCCGCGTCCAGGGCATGCCCGGCGTCACCCAGGTCGCCTCGGGTTGCGACTTCAGCCTCGCCCTGCTCACCAACGGCAAGGTCTACGCCTGGGGCCGGGGCATCTACGGCCAGCTCGGCAACGGCAGCCGGGACTCCAGCACCGTGCCCCGCCAGGTCACCGGCCTGCCCAAGGTGTCCAGCATCGCCGCGGGCTGCCACCACGCGCTCGCCGTCACCGCCAGCGAGGACGGCGACGACGCGGGCAAGAACGTCGTCAAGTCCTGGGGCTACAACATCTACGGCCAGCTCGGAAACTCGTCGACCGCGTCGTCCGCCACGCCCGTCGACGTCGACTGGCTCGAAGGCGTCTCCACCGTCCACGCGGGCGCCTGGCACAACTACGCCGTCATGAACGGCGGCGCCGTGTGGGGCTGGGGCCACAACCAGTACGGGCAGCTCCTCGACGAGGACGAGACCTTCGACGGGGAGACCTACCGCACCAACCGGACCGCCCCCATCGAGATCCCCGAGCTGAGGAACCTGACGAAGCTCGCCGCGGGCGCGTTCCACGGCGTCGCCCTCAAGGACGACTACGTCTACACGTGGGGCCAGAACGCCGACGGCCAGCTAGGCGACGGCAGCACCACCGACAGCCACACCATGAAGCGGGTGCTGCACTCGGACTCCTCCACCACCGACGTCACCGCCTCACTCGGCGGCAACACCACCTACACCCACTGACCGGACCGCCTCCCAGCGCGGGTACGGCCCCTCGCTCGCCCGGCTCCTGATCCGGGCCTGGCCGGGACCACCCACCGCCGCACCGCCGTCCCCAACTCCCGCGACGCGCCGCCCCAGTCGGCGCGCCTCCCCCCACGAGGTACTTCCATGACCACCACCCGTGTCCTGAGCACCACCCTGCTCGCCTCGCTCACCCTGACCGGCCTCGCCCTGCCCAGCGCCTCCGCGGCGACGGACCCCTGGGTCCGCCCCTGGGGCACCAACGCCGTCGGCCAGCTCGGCAACGCCACCACCATCCCCCAGACCACCCCCGGCGACGTCGTCGGCCTCGCCCGCGCCGATGTGCGCACCCTGTCCGGAGGCGGCGACGACAAAACCGCCTTCGCCGTCGCCCTGCTGGCCGACGGCACCGTCAAGAGCTGGGGCGCGAACGCCACCGGCCAGCTCGGCAACGGCACCACCACCAACCAGCCCGTCCCCGGCACGGTCGCCGTCCTGTCCGGCATCAGCGCCGTCGACGCCGGGCTCGACCACGGCCTCGCCGTCCGCAAGGGCCGGGTCTACGCCTGGGGCGGCAACGCCAAGGGACAGCTCGGCAACGGCGTCACCGACGAAAAGAACCCGGCCAAGGTCCCGGTCCTCGTCCAGGCCCTCGACGAGGTCAAGGACGTCGGCGCGGGCTGCTCCTTCAGCGCCGCCCTGCGCCAGGACGGCACCGTGTGGACCTGGGGCGACGGCACCAACGGGCGCCTCGGCCTCGGCGGCACCGACGCCCGGAACACCCCTCAGCAGATCAAGGACCTCACCGACATCGCCGCCATCTCCGTCGGCTGCAGCCATGTCCTCGCCCTGACCGTCGACGGCAAGGTCAAGTCCTGGGGAGAGGGGAAGAACGGACAACTCGGCAACGACACCACGGCCGACAGCCCCTCCCCCGTCGATGTCAAGCTCCTCTCGGGCGTCACGCAGATCTCCGCGGGCCCGTTCCACGACTTCGCGATCCTGAAGGACGGCACCGTCAAGGGCTGGGGCTGGAACAAGTTCGGACAGCTCGGCGACGGCACCACGACCGACCGCACCACCCCCGTGCCCATCGACACGCTCAAGGGCACCAAGAGCATCATCGGCGGCGCCGACTTCACCGTCGCCGCCCAGCCCGACGGCTCCGTCCTGACACTCGGCAACAACGACGCCTCCCAGCTCGGCGACGGCACCACGACCGCGACCACCGCCCGGGACAACAAGCCGGTCATCGCCCTCCCCAGCGGAAGCGGCATCACTCGTGTCGCCACCCTGGCCAACGGCAAGTCCGCGTACGCCTACTGACCGCCTCCCCACCGGCGTCGCGCCCCTCCGGGCCGTATCACCGTGACCGGTCCCGCCCCTGCTCCTCCGCGGAAGGCACGGGCGGGACCGGCGGTCAGTGGCCGGTGGCCGGTGGGGTGTGGGCCGTCAGCTCACGCGGTCGTGCCCCAGGGGACCTTGATGTCGGTGTGGTGCGCCGCCGCCGTCGACAGCAGGACACGCAGCCCGGCCGCCGTGGTGTCCACCGGCATCGACGGAATGCCGTAGCCGGACACGGCGGGCATCTCGGGGGTGTGCGGCACGTGCACGAAGCCGCCGCGCCGCCCCTTGCCCTCGGTCGCCAGCAGATGCATCAGCCCGTAGAAGACGTGGTTGCACACGAACGTGCCCGCGGACAGCGACACGTCCGACGGGATGCCCGCGTCGTGGACGGCCTTGGCGCACCGTTTGATCGGCAGGGTGGAGAAGTAGGCGGCCGGACCGTCGGCCACGATCGGCTCGTCCACCGGCTGCGCGCCGTCGTTGTCGAGGCCGGGGCTGTCGTCGACGTTGATGGCGACCCGCTCGATCGAGATCCCGCGTCGCGGTGACAGGCCCAGGCACAGCACGATCTCCGGATCGGCGGAGAGCACCGCCTGTCGCAGTGCGGGAAGGGACCGGGAGAAGACACACGGCAGCTCCACCGCCGTCACCTCCAGGCCCTCCGGCGGCTTCTCCCGCAGCAGCTGCGCCGCCGCCCAGGACGGGTTGTACGTGTCCTGCATGAACGGTTCGAACCCGGTGACCAGCACACGAGTCATCAGAACGGCTCCTTTCCCCAAGCGGGTTCCGAGTGGGAGGCCAGCGGCTCCTGGGCGCCCGCGACAGCACCACAGGGCGCTTCGCCCTCGATGGACGGCGTCCCGGCGCGAGCGGCGCGGGCGGTTCGGAGCGCTGACCGGAGAGCACACCGCGCCGCGGGGGCCGCTGACCTCCCGGTTCGGTGCTACCACCACTCATCCCCCGCGCCCCGGCCCCCTACCGGCACGCTCACTCCACCGGCCGCCCGCGCTCGAAGCACCCGGGACAAGCCCCTGACCGCCTCACGCCCTCCGCGCACCCCCGCTCGCCCCCACACCTCGTGCGCCGCTGGCCGCTCGCAGCTCGTCGACCGGCGCCCGGCACTCACTCCCCCGCGAAGACCCCCAGCGCGTCGTACGCGATCCAGGAACCGCTGGTCTTGCGCACCTTCAGGACGTTCTCCCCGGCCTTGAACAGCCGTGCGGGCACCGGGAATTCGTAGGTCGAGGGCTTGAGCGCGGTGCCCGGGCGGGTGGCGTCGCCCTCCAGCGAGCCGCGGGTGGCGCCGCCGCGGAACTCAAGGGTCCGCACGGGGCTGTCGTTGAGGGTCACCTCGGCGCCGCCCGCGGCGGTCGCGTGCGCGTCGATCAGCCACAGCGCGCAGGCCAGGTCGTCCTTCGGGGCCGGGGCCAGGTCGAAGCGGAGCGTGAAGGTGTGCTCCTTGCGGCCCGCCCAGGAGTCGGCGGGGCCCGGGTGCAGGTAGCACCAGTCGCGGCCGGGCGTGGAGGTGCCGTACCGGTAGGTGACGCCGTTGGGGAAGGCCGTCAGGTAGCGGGCGCTCTGGTCCGGGGACAGGGCGAACTCCAGGCCCTTGTGGTCGAACTCACCGACCTGGGCCACCGCCCGGCCCGCCGCGACCGAGCGGGTGCTCGCGGCCGACACGGGACGGGACGCGCGGGTCCGCGCGCCCGAGTCGACGACGGCGACGACGCTGTAGTGCCGGGTCCGCGGCTCCGGGCCGACCCAGTGGGTGAGGTGCGGGTAGAGGGTGCGCCCCAGCAGGGTCGCCGAGCCGCCGGGGCCGCCCGCCCGGTCGGCGCGCTCGGAGACGTACACCTCGTAGTGGTCGACGAGTTGCCCGCGCCGCGGCCGGTAGGAGTGCCAGGCCAGTTCGACGACGGCGAGCCCGCCGGTGGCGGTGAGGCCGGAGACGGTGCCGGACAGGTGCCGGTCGCGCCCGCGCCCCGAAGGCGCCGCGGCCAGCGCGGACGCGGCCGGGAGCGTTGTTTCGGTCATGATCAGCTCACCTTCCGCAGGCCGGGGCGGCCGTGCTCGACGCGGAACCGGTCGAGGGAGAAGCCCGCCGCCTGGTTGTCGGCACGCACATAGGGCACGGCACGGTACTCGGCGGTGATCGCGTCCGCGGCGGCGCGGCCGAGGACGTAGCCGCGGCGCCCGTCGTAGAACTTCATCCAGGGGTGCTGCATCCAGTCCTTGGTGTAGTTGTCACTCGGCGCGCCGTCGCCGTCGGAGGCGATGGAGGTGCCGAGGAACTCGCTGCTCACCACGGCGGATCCGGGGTCGGAGAAGTCGGCGAGCAGGTCGCCCGCGATGGAGCGGTGGCAGTCGCCGGTGAGGACGACGGAGGGCGCGACGCCGCGCTCGGCGAGCACGTCGAGCAGGCGCTGGCGCGCGGCCGGGAAGCCGTCCCACTGGTCGACGCGGCTCTCGGTCACCTTGACCAGGCCGACCTGCTGGAGCAGCAGGTTCCACCGGGTGTCGGACGTCCGCAGACCGCGGTAGAGCCACCGCTCCTGCGCGGCGCCGAGCATCGTGCGGCCGGGCGCGTGCTGCTCCTCGGCGTTCGCGGGCTTGGCGTCGCGGTACTGGCGGGCGTCGAGCACGTGCAGGGTGGCGAGGCCGCCGTAGCGCAGTCGGCGGTGGAGGCGCGCGTCGGGGCCGTGGGCGAGGGCGAGCGGGGGCAGCGGGCAGTTCTCGTAGTACGCGCGGTAGGCCACGGCCCGCCGCAGCAGGAAGTCCTCCTCGCTCAGGCCGTAGTACGACGTCTCGTCGGCGTAGTCGTTCTGCACCTCGTGGTCGTCCGGGGTGAGGATCCAGGGGGCCGCCGCGTGGGCCGCCTGGAGGTCGGGGTCGGACTTGAACAGGGAGTAGCGCACCCGGTAGTCGGCGAGGGTGTTGGTCTCCAGCTCGTGCCGGGGCCCGGGCAGCGGGGCGGCGCGCCACATGGTGGCCGCGGTGATGCCGTACTCGTAGATGTAGTCGCCGAGGAAGAACACCACGTCGGGGTCCTGGGCGACCATGTCGCGGTACGCGGAGAAGTGGCCGTGGTACCACGCCTGGCAGGAGGCGGTGGCGAAGGTGAAGGCGGAACGGGAACGGGCGGCGGGCGCGGTGCGGAACCGGCCGACGGGGCTGGTGCGGCCCTGGGTGCGGAACCGGTAGAAGTACGCGCGCCCCGGCCGCAGCCCGCGTACCTGCGGGTGTACGGAGTGTCCCAGCTCGGGCAGGGCCAGGGCGGTGCCGGAGCGCGCGACGCGGCGGAAGCGTTCGTCCTCGGCGACCTGCCACTGCACGTCGTAGCCCGCGCGGGGCATCCCGCCGTGCCCGTCATCGGCCAGGGGCCGGGGCGCCAGTCTGGTCCACAGCACGCAGCCGTCCGACGTCGGCTCGCCGCTGGCCACGCCGAGGCGGAACGGTTCGTCGCGCAGCCGCGGGGCGCCGGACGCCGCTTCCGCCTGCCCGGCCAGCCCGGCCCCGGCGAGCAGCGCGCCGACGCCGACACCGGTCGCCCGCAGGAACAGGCGCCGGTCCGGTCCGCAGGACGTGGGCGATGCAGAACTCATGTGTCCCTCCCGGGGGTTGTCCAGATCCGCACAGATCGTTCGCGCCCGGGGTGGCCGCGGCTCTGCGGACAGGTGAAGAACAGCCGGATGGGAGGGGTCGTTCGAACCCGCTGAGCGATGTCCGGGCGTGGGCGCGGAGCCCGGCGCGCTGGTGCGGCCGGGCGCCCGCGGGGAGCGCGCGCACGACCGGGTGTGCCGCGCGGCCCGGTGCACCACAGGGCCGGGTGCACCGCACAGCTCGGTGCGTCGCGCGGCCCGCGCCGGGCCTTCACACCGCGCGCACCGGTTCGTCAGGCGCGGTCGCTGGTCAGGTCCTCCAGGTGGGCCAGGGCGCGTCCGGGCCCCGGGTTCTCCGCGTAGCGCAGGTCGTTGCTGTGCGTGAGGATGTCGGACGACAGCTGGCGCATGACGCGGAGCTGGGGGCAGCCGGTGACCTCCTCGGGCAGTTCGAAGCCGCCGAAGCGTTCGATGGCGCACCAGGTCGCCGCGGCGGGCCAGCCCGTTGACGAAAGTGAGGGGTGAGCGCAGCAGGGGAATCGCATGGCCGAGCAGGGGCATCGCCCCCGGGGCCGCGCCGCAGACCGGGTGGGCCGCCGCCGCGTGCCCCCGGCGGGCGCGCACCCGTGGACCCCCCACCCACCGTATTGACATGATCATGAAGCGTGACGAGCCTGGCGTTCGCGCACAAACGTGCCGGACAACTGCAAGGGGGGCTCATGAGACGAAGAGCACGCGCGAGATCGGTCCTCGCCAGCGGCGCACTGCTCGTCGGTACGCTCGCCGCCGTACCGCACGCACAGGCCAGCGGCCCCGCGAAGGCCACCGCCGAGGACGACGCGGTCGTGAGGGTCTACCGGGCCGACGTCACCAAGAAGCAGATACCGATCATGGTCAGGGCGGGCCAGGACGCGCACGAACTCGCCGGGCAGGTGCCCGACCACGGCACCGGCCGCGTCGAGCTGTACCTCACGAAGGCCCAGGCCGAGGCAGTGGAGCGGCAGGGCATCGACCTGCGCGAGCACCAGCTCTCCGCGGCGGCCTCCAGGCGCCTGAAGGCGGCCGGGGACGGCGTGTACCGCCCGTACAGCGGCAAGGGCGGGCTCAAGGAGGAGATCGTCCGCACCGCGCGGGCCCACCCCGGCCTCACCAAGGTCGTCTCCATCGGCAAGACCCTCCAGGGCAAGGACATCCTCGCCCTGAAGCTCACCAAGGACGCGAAGAAGTCCAAGGACGGCGCCAAGCCCGCCACGCTGTACATGTCCAACCAGCACGCGCGCGAGTGGATCACCCCCGAGATGACCCGCCGCCTGCTGCACCACTACCTCGACAACTACGGCAAGGACAAGCGCGTCACCCGCCTTGTGAACTCCACCGAGCTGTGGTTCGTGCTCTCCGCCAACCCCGACGGCTACGACCACACGCACGCCGCCGACGGCGACCGCCAGTGGCGCAAGAACCTCCGCGACATCAACGGCGACGGCAGGATCGCCGCGGGCGACGGCGTCGACCTGAACCGCAACTTCGCCTACAAGTGGGGCTACGACAACGAGGGTTCGTCCCCGAACCCGTCCTCGGAGACCTACCGCGGCGCGGGGCCGATGTCCGAGCCCGAGACGAAGGCGATCGACCGCTTCCAGAAGCGCATCGGCTTCGAGTACGCCATCAACTACCACTCGGCGGCCGAGCTGATCCTCTACGGAGTCGGCTGGCAGGTCGCCACGCCCACCCCCGACGACGTGCTGTACAAGGCCCTCGCGGGCACTCCCGACAAGCCCGCCGTCCCCGGCTACCACCCGCAGGTCTCCTCCGAGCTGTACACCACCAACGGCGAGGCCGACGGCCACGGCGGCAACGTCAACGGCATCGCCATGTTCACACCGGAGATGTCCACCTGCCAGACCGCGTCGAACGTCGACCCCGACGACGCCTGGAAGCCCGAGGACTGCGCGTCCGTCTTCACCTTCCCCGACGACGAGAAGCTGATCCAGCGGGAGTTCGCCAAGAACGTGCCCTTCGCGCTCGCCGTCGCCGAGACCGCGCTGCACCCCGACCGCCCGGTCTCCGTCTCCGGCGTCGACGCCCCGGACTTCACCCCCGACTCCTTCACCACGTCCCTGGCGCGCGGCGGTGACCAGGAAGTCGCCGTCACCGCCCGCAAGTCGGTGCGCGACAAGCAGCTCCGCTACCGCGTCAACGACGGCCGCACCCGCAGCGAGGGCCTCGCGCGGTGGAAGGGCGGCGAGACCTACGGCGGTGAGGACAACCTGTACTTCGACCAGTACCGCGCCGACGTCGAAGGGGCGCGCCCCGGCGACAAGGTCGAGGTGTGGTTCACCGGCCGCACCCAGAAGGGCCGCACCAGCAGCGAGCACTTCACGTACACCGTCGCCGAACGCCCCAAGGCCAGCGTCCTCGTCGTCGCCGAGGAAGGCGCGGGCGCCACACAGACCCGCGCGTACGTCGACGCCGTCAAGGCCAGCGGCCGCACCGCCGCCGTCTGGGACGTCGCCAAGCAGGGCGTCCCGCACCCCCTGGGCGTCCTGTCGCACTTCCGTACGGTCGTGCACTACACCGGCGACTCCGTGCCCGGCGCGCCCACCCAACTGGCCCTGCGCGCCTACCTCAACGAGGGCGGCAAGCTGATCGAGTCCGGCGAGCGCGCGGGCGGCACCGTCGATCTCGGTGACGCCCTCACGGACGACTTCGCGCAGTACTACCTGGGTGCCTACGAGCGCCTGCCCGCACCCGGCGCCCAGAGCCTCACCGGCACAGGCGCGCTCGCGGGCGCGGGCGGTCCGCTCGGCGCCGCCGACGGCAACCCGCTCGACAAGGCGGGCCGCTTCACCGTCACCTCCGACAACCTGCCCGCCGACCGGTTCCCCCAGTTCAAGAGCGCCGCTGCGGGCGCCTATCCCGGCCTGGCCAACCCCTACGCCCCGTACGCGGGCCAGGGCATGGCCTCCGCGACACACGCCGACCGGGACTACAAGCGCCTCACCCGCAACCTCGACCTCACCGGTGTCACCGCCGCCGACAAGCCCGAGCTGCGCCTGGCGCTGAACTGGAACCTGGAGTCCGGCTTCGACCACGGCCTCCTTGAGGCGCACACCGTGGGCGCCGACGACTGGACGACCCTGCCGGACCGCAACGGCGCCACGTCCACCGCCGTGCCCACCCGGTGCTCGGCCGGTTTCTTCCTCACCGCCCACCCGTTCCTGCGCCACTATCTGACGCGCGGCGCGAGCGACTGCGCGGCCACTGGCAGCAGCGGCGCCTGGAACAGCCTCACCGGCTCCTCCGGGGGCTGGAAGCAGGTCGCCTTCGACCTCGGTGCCTACGCGGGCAAGAAGGTCGAGGTCTCCCTCAGCTCGGTCTCCGACCCCTCCGACGGCGGCCGCGGCCTGTTCGCCGACAACGCCCAGCTCGTCGTCAACGGCACCGCGACCGAGACCGAGGGGTTCGAGACCTCCCTGGGCACCTGGACCGCCGCCCCGCCCCCGCCCGGTAGCGCCAACATCACCGGCGACTGGGCGCGCACCGGAGAGCTGTACAAGCCCTACGCGGCCGTCACCGCGCGCGACAGCGTGCTGCTCGGCGTCGGCTTCGAACACCTCACCGGCGCCGCCGACCGGGCCAGGCTCATGAACACCGCCCTGACGTATCTGCGCCGCTGACCCGCCCCGACCAGACGCCCACGCGTGACGCCGACCTTCAGGCCCCGGACGCGGCCCTGGAGGTCGGCGTCACCGCGACCGCGTCCCCTTCACGCCACCGCGGCCCGCGTGGTCGTCGACGGCACGGGAGCGGCGGTCTCCCCTTCGCGCGCGGCGTGTGCTGGACTGCCCGGGACAACCCGTACACAGCGATGGGGTGCATGCGATGCCTCTTGAGGGCGAGTACGAGCCGAGTCCGGCGCGGTGGGTGCGCGAACAGGTCGAGCTGTACGAGAGGTCCGGCGGCACCCAGGGCACAACGCTCTGGGACACGGGCCTGCCGGTCGTCATCGTCACGATGCGCGGGGCGCGGAGCGGCAGGATCCGCAAAGTTCCCCTGATGCGCGTGGAACACGAGGGGCGGTACGCGGCGGTGGCCTCGAAGGGCGGCTTCCCCGTCACCCCGTCTGGTACTTCAACCTCAAGGCCGACCCCCGGGTGGAACTCCAGGACGGGCCCGCACGCCAGGTCATGACGGCCCGTGAGGTCACCGGCGACGAGCGGGACCAGTGGTGGCGGCGCGCGGTCGCCGCGTACCCGGCGTATACCGACTACCAGAAGAAGACCGACCGTGTGATCCCGGTCTTCGTCCTCGAACCCGAGCACCTGGACGGGCCGACGTAGGCCCCCGCCGCACCGGTGGACCCAGCCCTGGAGGGACCTCCGGGCCCGCCCGCCTGTCCAGTGGCACGGCAGCTGAGCGGGTCACTGGCGCGCGGCGTTCCTCCGGTGCGCCCCGCCGCTCCTGCGGTGCGCACTGCCTCGCGGGCGCCAGGCCCTGTAGTGGATTCTCGACGCCCAGGAGACGCCGTAGACCGCAGAGAGCAGGCACGCCACGGTGAGCGCCTGCCAGCCGGGCACGATGCCGGTCACGTAGGCCAGCCAGGCCTGGGACCACACCAGGGCCTCCACCAGCCACCGCGTCTGCGAGACGCGTTCGTCTGGCGTCCACCCCAGCGTCCGCAGCACCACTCGGCCCGCGCCCTTCGCACTCCCCACGGCCCTCCACCCTCGCCAGCTCTCCGGCCCGGTCACCAAGGTGACACGTGGAGCGGCGGGGCAGGGGTTGCGGGGAGCCGCGGAAGTGGGGAAGCGGAGGGCTCTTGGGAAGCGTCAGGGCGGTCAGGACGGTCAGGACGCTGACGTCTCGCGGTCCGGTGCGGCGTCGGCGGCTTCCGGGGTCGCGGGGCGGGGTCCCGCGGCGCGGCGCAGGCGGTTGGCGATGGCGAGGCCGAGGCCCTCCTCCGCCGGTACGGACGCGATGATCAGGTCGCATCCCCGCTGGTCGAGCTCGCGGAGGAAGCCGTACAGCTCGCGGGCGTAGGCGGCCGTCGAGGCGGGGACCGCCGCCACGGCGTGCGCCTCGACGGGGGTGTCGGTGAAGGCGGGCGGGAGGAAGACGCCCACCCGGTGCCCGAGCCGCTGTGCGCGTTCCGCTTCGGCGACGACCTCGTCGGGCTCGACGAGGACGACGCGGGCGCGCGGCGCGTAGTGGGACGGGTGCTGTCCCGGCACCCGGACGCGGCTGGTCTCGGGGACCGCGAGCGGGTGTCCCAGCACCGCTTCGAGGTCCTCGCGGGTCACTCCGCCGGGCCGCAGGATGCTCAGGGTGTCGCTCGTGGCGTCGACGATGGTCGACTCGACGCCGACGCCGCAGGGGCCGCCGTCCAGGACGACGTCGACGGCGTCACCGAGTTCCGCGCGGACGTGGTCGGCGGTCGTGGGGCTGACCGAGCCGAAGCGGTTGGCGGACGGGGCGGCGATGCCGCCGCCGAAGGCCGCGAGGAGCGCGCGGGCGACGGGGTGGTCGGGCACGCGCAGCGCCACGGTCTCCAGGCCGCCGGTCGCTTCGAGCGGCACCCGGCGGCCGCGCCGCAGCACGAGCGTGAGGGGGCCCGGCCAGAAGTGCTCGGCCAGCAGCCGCGCCGACGCGGGCACGTCCTCGGCCCAGTCCCCCAGCTGCTCCGCGCCGCCGATGTGGACGATCAGCGGGTGGGTGGGCGGGCGGCCCTTGGTCTCGAAGACGCGGGCGACGGCGGTCGCGTCCTCGGCGTTGGCGCCCAGGCCGTAGACGGTCTCGGTCGGCAGGGCCACCAGGCCTCCGGCGCGCAGCACTCCGGCCGCCTCGTCGATGGCCGCCTCGTCAATGGCCGCCTTGTCGATGTCGCTGGTCGTTGCCGTCACTCTCGCGTTCCTCTCCCTGTTCCGCTCCGCGCTGTTCCGCTCCGCGCGGGTCCGTGGTCTCGTCGGGGCCCAACGACGCGGCCACGGACGACGACACCGCGCGGAACCCTACGGCAGAGGGGCTACCCCTTGGTCAGGCCGTGGGCGGCGACCACCTGGGCGCTGCCGTCGGCCAGCCGGTAGGACAGGCCCACCACGGCCAGGCGGCCCGCGGCCACCCGCTCGGCCAGGACGCGGGAGCGGTCGAGGAGCAGGTCGACGGTGTGCCGGATGTGCTCGTGGAGGATCTCCTCGTCCTGGTCGCGTCCCGCGGCGCGGGCCGCCAGCACGCTCGGGGTCACCCGCTCGACGACGTCGCGGACGAACCCGGCGGGCGCCCTGCCGCCGTCGGCGGCCTCGCGGGCGGCGGCGATGGCGCCGCACGAGTCGTGGCCGAGGACCACCACCAGCGGGCAGTCCAGCACGCTCGCCCCGTACTCGATGCTGCCGAGCACCTCCGAGCCGACGACGTGCCCGGCGGTGCGGACCACGAACAGGTCGCCCAGGCCCCGGTCGAAGATGATCTCGGCGGCGAGGCGGGAGTCGGAGCAGCCGAACATCACCGCGAAGGGGCTCTGTGCCGGTGCGGTCTCCGTGCGGCGGGCAGCGTCCTGGTTGGGGTGCTCCGGCACGCCGGTGACGAACCGCTGGTTGCCCGCCAGCAGCGTCTCGAAGGCGTCGTCGGGGGTCGGCGTCAGCGTATCGGTCATGCCCGTAGGTTATGCGAGGCGGCTCCGACCTGCGGAGACCGGGTGGAGCTCGCCTCGTGCCCCGAGGGTGGGCGCGGGTGCGGACGCCCCGAGGACTCCCTCACTGGTCCTCCTGCTCCTCGGCGACTTCTGGGGCCGGCGTCCGCCGGTGGCGTCCGACGGCGAGCCGATGACGGGGTCAGTCGGTCATGGAGTACGAGGCGATCGCGCCGCGCGCGAAGCTCGCGTCGCCGTGGAGGCGGGCCACTCCGACGGCACCGGCGGCCCAGATCTCACGGGTGCCGGGGACGAGTTCCAGGTCGTACACCTCGAAGTGCTGGTGTCGCCGGTGCTTCTCGGTGATCTTTCCGGAGCGGTCGGCGACCGCCTCCGGGTCCTGGATGACGCGCAGCGCGCCCTTGGCGGTCCGGTGCTGTTCGCCGCCGCGGAGGCTGCCCAGGACGAAGCCGCCCGCGCCGTCCCCGCATGTCTGGACGGCAGAGCCCGCGGGAGCCTTCGACGTGTCGACGGCCCTGTGGGCCTCGCGCCAGCGCGTGCCGTCCCAGTGCAGGGCGAAGGGGGTGTGGGGCACGCGGGAACCGGCTTCGGTCTCATAGCTGTGCGAGCCGAACGCCCAGGCGTTGTCCGGGGCGAGGGCGACGACCTCGACCAGTGGCGCCTCCGGTTCCGGCCTCGGGTCGCGGGCGCGGTAGCCGGGTACCGGGGTGGGCCGCCACGTCGTTCCGTCGAAGTGCGCGGCCGCGGGCTGGCCCTCGTCGTCGACGCCCACCGCCCAGACGTCCTCGGGGCCGCTGGCGGACAGCGAGAAGACGTAGTCGGTCGGCAGGTGGTGGCCGGTCCAGCGGACGCCGTCCCAGTGGTGGGCGAGGGGACGCGTCGATGACGCGTCCAGCGCCCACGCGTCGTCGGGGGCCACGACCGCCACGTCCCGCGTGCTGAAGTCGACCGTGGTCCTGCGCCACCGATCGCCGTCCCAGCGCATCGCCCCCGGGTCCCCCGCGGTGCTGTCGTCGGCTCCCAGCCCGTTGGCGAACAGCCACACGTCGTCAGGGCTTGAGGCCTCCAGCAGCGCTCCCCCGAGTTGTGCGCCCTTCTCCGCCCGCAGCGGTGGCGGCAGCGGGGCACGCCTCCAGGAGGCGCCGTCGCGGTGCAGCAGGAGTTCGCGCTCGTCGCCGTTCTTCCGGGTCTCCGTGGCCAGGGCCCAGCCCTCGTCGGCGGACACGGCGGCCAGCTCGTGCAGGTGCGCGTCACGTGAGGCGCTGACGTAGTCGAGCCGCCAGCGCGGAGCGTCCCCGCCCTCGGCTCCGTCCCCGCCGCCGCATCCGGTCGCCAGCAGCAGCACGAACGCCGTCATCACCACAGCCCACCGCTGCGCGACATGCTCTGACACCGGGCCGACCCCCTCACGTCGAGGACACGCGAAGAGCGTACGAAGCAGCTCCGGGACGGGTCCCCACACCGGCCCCGCACGGCCCGGTCGGACGCCCCCACGCCTCCGGCCGGGGAACTCGTGCCGGCTCGCCGCATCCGTCACCGGCCGAAGGGGCGAAGGCATCCGAGAGTGATCCCATCGGAACTGCGGAAGTGAGCCCCATGCACACCTCGGTCGTCGTGTTCACCTGCGATCTGCGTCTGTCGGACCACCCGCCGCTGCGCGCGGCCCTGCAAGGGGGCGCCCGGGTGGTGCCGCTGTTCGTGCGGGATCCGGCCATGGACCGGGCGGGTTTCGCCGCGCCGAACCGGCTGGCGTTCCTCGCCGACTGCCTGCGCGACCTGGACGCCCGGCTGCGGGAGCGCGGCGGCCGCCTGGTGCTGCGTGAGGGCGACACGGTCACGGAGGTGTGCCGGGTGGCCGCCGAGGCGGACGCCGACGAGGTGCACATGGCGAGCGACGTGAGCGTCTTCGCGCAGGCGCGCGAGTGGCGGCTGCGCCGGGAGCTGGAGGCCGAAGGGCGGCGCCTGTACGTGCACGAGACGGTGAGCACCGCCGTCGCACCGGGCGCGGTGGCGCCCGCCGCCTCCGACCACTTCGCGCTGTTCACCCCGTACTACCGCCACTGGACCGCGCAGGCCCTGCGGAACGTCATGGACGCGCCACGCACGATCACCGTGCCGACGGAGGTGGGTTCCGCCCCGCTGCCGGAGCGCGGCAGGGTGGGCGGCGTGGCGCCGGGGCTGTGCGCGGGCGGCGAGACGGAGGGGCGGCGCGCGCTGTCCGCGTGGCTGCGCTACGGCGTGCACGCCTACGAGCAGCGTCACGACGACCTGGCGGGCGACGCCACCTCCCGGCTCTCCCCCACCTGCACTTCGGCACGCTGTCCCCGGTCGAGGTGGTGCAGCGGGCCCGCAAGACCGGCGGCCCGGGCGCGGAGGCGTTCGTACGGCAGGTCGCCTGGCGCGACTTCCACCGCCAGGTGCTCGCCGCGTGCCCCGACTCCGCCACGCGCGACTACCGCACCCAGCGCGACCGGTGGCGCCGCGGACGGGACGCGCAGGCGGAGACCCAGGCGTGGCGGGAGGGCCGCACCGGCTACCCGGTGGTGGACGCGGCGATGCGGCAGCTGCGCCACGAGGGCTGGATGCACAACCGGGGCCGACTGCTCACGGCGAGCTTCCTCACCAAGACGCTGTACGTCGACTGGCGGGTCGGCGCCCGCCACTTCCTGGACCTGCTGGTGGACGGCGACGTGGCGAACAACCAGCTCAACTGGCAGTGGATGGCGGGCACGGGCACCGACAGCCGACCGAACCGCGTGTTCAACCCCGTCACCCAGGGCAAGCGGTACGACCCGGACGGCGCCTATGTGCGGCGCTGGGTGGAGGAGTTGGCCGACGTGAAGGGCGCCGCCGTGCACGAGCCGTGGAAGCTCCCGGCGCGGGAGCGCTCCCGGATCGGCTACCCCGAGCCACTGGTGTCCCTGGCGGTGGGCCTGGACCGCTTCCGGCGAGCGCGGGGGCGCGCCTGAGGCCCGCGGCGGCGTGGGGGCGCGGGCGTCGCGTCCGCCGGTTCACCGCGTGGTGTGCAGCGGGCGCAGCGCGTCCACGGCCTGCGCGAGACCGGTCGGCCTGAGGAAGCCTGCCGGGTGGGACCGGCTCCAGCCGGGGCCGCCCAGCATGACCGCGGGACCGCGCCGCGCCCCCTTCATGCCCCAGCGCAGCCCGGCGACGCGCTGGGCCAGGGCCGGGGCGGCCCGCGCGCTCTCCTGGGCCCACAGCACGACCGCCGCCGGGCCGAGCCGACGCACCGCCGCGTCCAGCGCCCCGGCGGGCACCGCGGCGCCCAGCATGCGCACCGGCAGCCCCTCACGGCTCAGCGCCGCGTGCAGCGCCTCCAGGGCCAGGGTGTGCTGTTCGCCGGGGACGCAGGCCAGCAGGAAGCACCCCGCCCCCGGGGAGGGCACGGGGGCGGGGGGTGGCGTGGTGCGGCGCAGCACGGTGGAGACGTGCCAGGAGAGCAGGTGCTCGATCTCCACGTACTGGTCGCCGGAGGAGGCCCAGCGGCGTCCCACGGCGTGCAGGGTGGGCACCATCACCTCCTGCCAGGCGACCACCACGCCGTACCGCTCGACGGCGGCGGTGAGGTGCTGCTCCAGCGCGGGGGCGTCCAGGCGTACCGCGGCGCGGGCCAGGCCGCGGCACTCCTGTCGGACGTCCCCGAGCGGCAGCGCCCCGGCGGCCCGCGACCGGCCAGCGGGTGCCGTGGGCCCGTCGGACGTCGGACCGGCGGCGGCTTCGGAAGCGCCGGGAGCGCCGGGAGCGCCGACAGCGGCCGTACGCGCCATACGAACCGTACGAGCCGTACGGGCGGCGCGGGCCGCCTCGGCCGGTGGGATGCCGGTCGCGGTCAGGCGGCACATCTCCTCGACCGTCGCCACGTCCACGGCCGTCCAGCGGCGGTGCCCGCCCTCGGTGCGCGCGGTCGGTCCGATGCCGTAGCGGCGGTCCCACGAGCGCAGCGTCATCGGTGACACGCCGAGGCGACGGGCCAGCACACCGGTGGCGACACCGGCACCGCCCGGCACGGCGGGCGGCTTCGAGGGAGGCTGTGCGGCGGAGTTCACGGCGATCAAGTGTTCCCCTCCCCCTGACCCGCGGTGCGCCGGAGCAGGGTGCGCACGATTATGCCCGCGAACGGCTGCCGCGTCGCGGCGCCGCGGGGCGGGCTGGGGCCGCGGCGCACGTCGTTCGTCCGTGGCCGCTACTCGGTGGTCTGCCGCATGGTCTGTCCCAGGCGCAGCAGGCCCCGCCGGGCGTGGCTCTTGACCGTGCCCAGCGGCCAGCCGGTGACGTGGGCGATCTGCGTCTGCGTCAGGTCGCCGTAGAAGGCCAGGCACAGCACCCTGCGCTGGGCCTCGGGGAGGCGGCGCATCTCCCGGGTGACGTCCAGGCGGCTCAGGACGGCGTCCTGCGGGCACGACGGGTCCGGCGAGGGCGGCGACTCGTGTGCCGCCGCCGCGACGGCGTCGGTGCGCCGGGTACGGGCGGACAGAGCGTCGGCGATCTTGTGCCGGGTGATGCCCACGAGCCATCCGGGGAGCGACCCGCGGCCCGCGCGGTAGCCGTGGCGTCCGCGCCAGGCTGCGAGGAACACCGTCTGGGTGACGTCCTCCGCTTCCGCGCCGTCGCCCAGCGTCTGCCGCGCCAGCGACAGGACGAGCGGAGCCCAGCGGCGGTAGACCGCCTCCACGCAGCCCTCGTCGCCCGCCGCGAACCGGGCGGACAGCTCGTCGTCCGGGTACTGGACGGGCACCGGCCGGGCTTCGCTGTCAGCGAGTGCGCTCATGTGGACCGCTCCTTGTCCGGGGTGACTTCTCCCCTCACGGCCACGGTCCGGCCCGTACGCTCGGGGCGGCAACTCGCATCGGGTCTGCATCGGTTTGCCAGGAACCGGGCCCCTAGTACGGGAGCTGAGCGCCCCCTTCGAGAGTGCGCACGCTGCGGGTTCCGGCAGGTCGCGCCATGCTGGGTGGCCTGACCGCCCGGGACGGCGGGTGGCCTGACCGCCCGGGAAGGCGCGGCGGAGGCGGCGGCCACCGGTGTGCGGGGCAGCGGAGTCAGCGGCCGGGCCGCATCCGTCCGCGGGGCGACGGCCGAACTCCCTGAACGCGCGCCCCGACGGAAGGAAGAGCCATGGAGACGACGACGGGCCGACCGCTGTGCCTGGTGACCGGGGCCAGCGGGTACATCGGCGGGCGGCTCGTGCCCGAACTGCTGGCCGCGGGGTACCGGGTGCGCTGCCTGGCCCGCTCCCCGGGAAGCTGCGCGACCACCCCTGGGCCGAAGACGTGGAGGTGGTCCGCGGGGACGTCACCGACCCCGACACGGTCGGGGACGCGATGCGGGACGTCGCCGTGGCCTACTACCTGGTGCACGCCCTCGGCACGGGACGCGGCTTCGAAGAGACCGATCGCCGGGGCGCGACCGTCTTCGGCGCGCGGGCCGCCCGCGCGGGCGTGCGCCGCGTCGTCTACCTCGGCGGGCTCACCCCTGCCGGGGTGCCCGAGCGGGAGCTGTCGCCGCATCTGCGCTCCCGGTCCGAGGTCGGGCGCATCCTGCTGGCGAGCGGGGTGCCGACGACGGTGCTGCGCGCCGCCGTGATCATCGGGTCCGGTTCGGCGTCCTTCGAGATGCTGCGGTACCTGACCGAGCGGCTGCCGGTGATGGTCACACCGAGCTGGGTGCGCACCCGCATCCAACCGATCGCGGTCCGGGACGTGCTGCGCCTGCTGGTGGGCAGCGCCGGGATGCCCGCGGACGTGAACCGCGCCTTCGACGTCGGCGGCCCCGACGTGCTCACGTACCGGGACATGATGCTGCGCTACGCGGCGGTCGCCGGGCTGCCCCGCCGGGTCATCCTGCCGGTTCCGGTGCTCACCCCGCGCCTGTCCAGCCACTGGGTGGGCCTGGTCACGCCGGTCCCCGCGTCCATCGCCCGGCCGCTGGCGGAGTCGCTGCGGTACGAGGTGGTGTGCCGGGACGACGACATCGTCCGGTACGTCCCCGATCCGCCCGGCCACCCCATCGGCTTCGACGAGGCGGTGCGGCTCGCCCTCAAGCGCGTACGGGACGCGGAGGTCGCCACCCGCTGGTCCTCCGCGTCGGTGCCGGGCGCCCCCAGCGACCCCTTGCCCACCGACCCGTCCTGGGCGGGCGGCAGCCTCTACACCGACCTGCGGGAACGCCCGGTCGACGCCCCGCCCGAGGCCCTGTGGCGGGTCATCGAAGGCATCGGCGGCGACAACGGCTGGTACTCCTTCCCCTTGGCCTGGTCCGTGCGCGGCGTCGCCGACCGGCTCGTGGGCGGCGTGGGGCTGCGCCGCGGACGCCGGGACGCGCACCGGCTGCGCGTCGGCGACTCCGTGGACTTCTGGCGGGTGGAGGAGGTCGAGCCGGGGCGGCTGCTGCGGCTGCGCGCGGAGATGCGGCTGCCCGGCCTCGCCTGGCTGGAGCTGTACGCCGACACCGACGACGCGGGCCGCACCCGCTACCGCCAGCGCGCCCTGTTCCACCCGCACGGACTGCTCGGCCACGCCTACTGGTGGGGCGTATCCCCGTTCCACGCGGTCGTCTTCGGCGGCATGGCCCGCAACATCGCCCGCACGGCCGAGCGGGCGGACGGCCACGGACCGCGGAGCGGAACGCCCGCCGCTGTCCCGAAGGCGGTCCGAAGGTCCGGCTAGCGCCGTGAGGTGCCCCGGCCTGGTGCGAGAATACGGCGAGGCCCGTGGTCCGTACGGGGCCGCGCCAGCGTGAAGGAGGGGGCACTGTGGTGCAGTGGTGGCTCATGGCCGACCGCGTCCGGCCGGTTCCCGAGCCGGTGGCCACCCCGTTGATCTGGGGTGCGGCGGTGGGGGGCGCCTTCGTCCTGCTGATCGTGCTCGACCTGCTCGGCGCCCTCGACAGCACCGGACTCGCACTCGTCGGCCTGTCCCTGCTGGCCGCGTCGCTGGGGGCGCGGGGGCGCTTCACCGCCGCACCGGGCACGGCCCTGCTGTGCTGGGCCCTGCTGAACATCCGCGCCGCCGCCCCCACGGGGGAGATCTCCTGGGCCGAGCACCGCGACCCCCTGTGGATCGCCTGCCTGCTGTTCGCGGCGCTCACCGGCACGGCCGGTGGCCGCATCCGCCACGCGCGCGCCGCGTACCGCCGCGTGACGCCGCACCGCACCGCCGACTGACTCCGCCGGGTCGACGCGCGGCGCCGACAGACTCCCGGCAGGCGCACACCGCCGACGGCTTCGTCGCAGCCCTCCCGGCGAGAACAGGCGCGCCGCGCTGTCCACTTGACGGACACCATGACCCGGTGCGCCCCCTGTGCTGCGGCACCGTGGGTCAGGTCACGGCTACTGACTCGGCCCAGCGGGAATGGACACCCCACGGCACAACGCCGAAGCCCCCAGTGCGGGAACACCGGCTTCCCAACCAGCCCGCACCAACTGACACGTTCCTGTCCGCGGCCCGGCTGCTGCCGCCCGGGTGCTCGGTCTCCCTCGACCTGTCGCACATCGGCCTCGCCGTCGACGTGGATCTCGCCCTCGCCAACGCCTCGCGCCTTGCCCAGGCCACCGCCGACACCGGGCGGGAGATGATGATCTCCGCCGAGGGCTCCGACCGGACCGACGACGTTCTCGCCCTGCACGGCGCGCTGTGCGAACGGTTCGACCATGTGGGCCTCACCATCCAGGCACGCCTGTACCGCACCGCCGACGACCTGCCGGAGCTGCTGTCCCGCCCCGGCCGCATCCGCCTGGTCAAGGGCGCCTTCCTCGAACCCGATGCCGTCGCCCACCGGCGCGAGGCCCCGGCCCTGGCCACCGCCTACCTCGCGTACGCCCAGCAGCTGGCCGAGGCCACCCCACCCGGGAGTACGTCGTCTTCGGCACGGAGTGGTGGCTGTCCGTCTGCAACCGCATCGCCGAGGACCCGCAGCGCCTGCTCCAGGCCCTGGTCGACGCGGCGGCGTGATCACCGTATCCATCCCCGGCATATTCCTTGACACGAATATTCGTTGTGAGGAATGCTTGTGGGCATGGACGCACTCCTCGCCGCCCTGGCCGACCCGGCGCGCTGGCGGCTCGTACGGCTGCTGGCCGAGCGGCCCCGCCCGGTCGGCGTACTCGCCCGGCTCGCCGAGGCGCGCCAGCCGCAGACGACCAAGCACCTCCAGACCCTCGAACGCGCGGGCATCGTCACCTCGCAGCGCGCTGGCCAGCGCCGCGTCTACGCCCTCAAGGCCGCCCCCCTGCGGGATCTGGCAGCCGCGCTGAACCAGCTCGCCGACGACGCGGACCGGGTCGACGGCTCGCACGCGACCTACGACCGGTACGGACTCAGTCTCCGCGCCGAGCGGTCGGCCGCGGCGGAGCCGGGCTGGGCCGACGGTCGCGCGTTCCGGTTCCACCGGTCGCTGGCGGGGCGCCCCGAGCTGGTCTGGCGCCACCTCACCGAGGCGCCCCTGCTGGCCCGCTGGTGGACGCCGGACGACCTGCGCGTCTCCGAGCTCGTCTTCGAGGCGCGCCCGGGCGGCCGGATCGTCCAGGAGTACCGCGACGCCGAGGACACCGACGGCTCCGACCCGGTCGTCGGCCGCGCGGAGGGCGTCGTCGAGGACGTGCGCCCCGGTGAGCGCCTCGGCTACCGCCTCTCTCCCGTGCTGCCGGACGGGAGCACCGCGTTCACCGCACGTGTCGACCTCGGCCTGACGCCGACCGGCACCGGCGGCACGGACCTCGACGTCCACTGGCGGCTCACGGACAGCACGGTCGGCTCCGCCGACTTCGTCGCGGGCATCGAGATCGGCTTCGGCCAGAGTCTCGACAAACTCGCCGCGGCCCTCGCCGCGGACCCGTACGACTCCAACAGCGCCGACAACACCGACCGCACCGACCGCACCGACCGCACCGACCGCACCGACACAGGGAGCACGACATGACCCGCTCGACCGGCCGCAGGGTGACGGCCAACCTGGCCCTCAGCCTCGATGGGCGCTACCACGGCCCCGGCGGGGCCCACGACTTCGGCGCGTTCGTCCCGTACGTGACCACCGACGTCGCACGCGACCACCTCACCCGCATCTGGGAGGGCGCCACGACGGCGCTGCTCGGCAGGGTCAACGCCGAGGGGTTCCTGGGGTTCTGGCCGTCGGTCGCCGCGGACGAGAACGCCGATCCGCGTGATCGCGGCTATGCGAAGTGGCTGGTCGACACGGAGAAGGTGGTCTTCTCGACCACCCTGGCCGAGGCGCCGTGGGAGCACAGCCGCGTGGTGAACGCCCCCGCCGCGGAGGTCGTCGCCGACCTCAAGGCCACCGGCGAGGGCGACATCCTCGTCAACAGCAGCGCCAGCGTCATCAAGCCGCTCCTCGCGGCCGACCTGCTGGACCGGCTCTACCTCATGGTCATTCCCGAGATCGTCGGCGGCGGGCAGCGGCTGTTCGACGACGGCCTGCCCGGCTCGAAGTGGAAGCTCACCCGCCAGGAGACCGGCGACCTGGGCGAGATCGCCCTCGTCTACGACCGCGTGCGCTGATCCCCTCGATCAGCGGGCGCGGCGACCGACCCGCAGGCCGAGGGCGGCGACCAGCGCGCACCGCGGGCCACGGCGGCGGAGCCGTTGCGTGACCCGCGGTGCGGCGGGCGGCGTTATGCCGTGGGCCTGCGGCGGCCGCCGCGGCGGCTGGAGGTGCGTGCTCCCGCGCTGTCCGTGCCGCCCGCAGGCGTGCGCCGACCGGAGCCGCGGGCAGCCCTGCCGGGGGCGGCGGTCGCCTTTCCGGCCACCGTCTTCTCCGCGGTCGCCTTACCCCCGGTGGCCTTGCCCCCGGTGGCCTTGCCCCCGGTGGCCTTGCCCGCCGTCGCGTTGCGCGCCGTCGCCTTTCCGGCGGCCTGGCCCGCCGCGGCTCCGCTGCCGCCGCCCTTTCCGCGGCGGCGGCCGGAGCGCCTGCTGGGCTTCTGGTCCGTGCGGGGCGCCTTCGGCGGCGCCGGGGGCTGGGGGACCTCGATGGTGACGGCCACGCCGGACGGCTCGCGGGCGCCGGTGATGGCGGCCAGCTCCGCGTCGCTGGACGTGACGCGGGCCGTCCGGGGGCGGATGCCCGCGTCCGACATGAGCCGGGTGACGTCCCGCTTCTGGTCGGGCAGCACCAGCGTGACCACACTGCCGGAACCTCCGGCGCGGGCGGTGCGGCCGCCGCGGTGGAGGTAGTCCTTGTGGTCGGTGGGCGGGTCGACGTTCACGACGAGGTCGAGGTCGTCGACGTGTATGCCCCGGGCGGCGACGTTGGTCGCCACCAGCGCGGTCACATGGCCGCTCTTGAACTGGTCCAGGGTGCGGTTGCGCTGCGGCTGGGAGCGGCCCCCGTGCAGCGCCGCGGCGCGGACGCCGACGGCCAGAAGGCGCTTGGCGAGGCGGTCGGCGCTCCTCTTGGTGTCGAGGAAGAGGATGACCCGGCCGTCGCGGGCGGCGATGCGCGTGGTGACGGCCTTCTTGTCGGTCTCGTCCTGGACGTGGAGCACGTGGTGCTCCATCGTCGTCACCGCTCCCGCGGACGGGTCCACGGAGTGCACCACCGGGTCGGTCAGGAACCGCTGCACCAGGCGGTCGATGTTGCGGTCCAGGGTCGCCGAGAAGAGCATGCGCTGCCCGTCGGGCCGCACCTGCTGGATCAGCTTGGTGATCTGCGGCAGGAAGCCCATGTCGGTCATCTGGTCGGCTTCGTCGAGCACGGTGATGCGTACGTCGCCGAGCGCGCAGTCCCCGCGCTCCACGAGGTCGTTGAGCCGACCGGGGGTCGCGACCAGCACCTCGGCGCCGCGCCGCAGCGTCGCGGCCTGCTTGGTGATCGACAGGCCGCCGACCACGGTGGCCAGGCGCAGGTTCACGGCGGTCGCGTAGGGGGTCAGCGCGTCCGTGACCTGCTGGGCGAGCTCGCGGGTGGGTACGAGGACCAGGGCCAGGGGCGCCGTGGGCTGCGCGCGCAGCCCGGCCGTGCGGGCCAGGAGGGCGAGCCCGAAGGCGAGGGTCTTGCCGGAGCCGGTGCGTCCGCGCCCCAGCAGGTCACGGCCCGCGAGCGAGTTGGGCAGCGTGGCGGCCTGAATGGGGAAGGGGGTGGTGACCCCCTGCGCGGTGAGCGTCTTCAGCAGCCCCGGAGGCATGTCCAGGGCGGCGAATTCCTCGACCGCGGGAAGAGCGGGTGTCGTGTTTTCCGGCAGCCGGAATTCCTGGGGCGACGACGTGGACGGCCGGGGCGGGGTGGCGCGCCGGTTCGACTTCTGGGGCCTGCGGGACACGCGGTGATGTGCCTTCCTGGAAAACAGCGCACACCGGGGTCCGCACCGTGACAGTGCGGACCCCGGTGAGTGGATACGCGGCTGGCGATCAGGCGGGGACGATGTTCTCCGCCTGCGGGCCCTTCTGGCCCTGCGTGACATCGAAGGAGACCCGCTGGCCGTCCTGGAGCTCACGGAAGCCCTGGGTCGCGATGTTCGAGTAGTGCGCGAAGACGTCGGGGCCGCCGCCGTCCTGCTCGATGAAGCCGAAGCCCTTTTCGGCGTTGAACCACTTCACGGTTCCCTGTGCCATGACATTTCTCCTTCAGTAGGCAAGCAGAGGCCCCATCCGGAGATGCCGGAAAAACAATAAATGCGCCTGAAGGGAAAGCATTCCTGTCAGGCGCACATAGGTTCATGGGTACCACAACTGCAACTTGAGAAGCCTATCAGAACTCGTGGCTCGTGGCAGGTTCCCATGACGCACATCACACGACAGCGCTGGCCGAGGTCTCCTGTCCGGCCTCACGGTGCCTGACCTGCCCTCTTGCCCCGCCCGATGGCCGCCGACAACCAACGGGCGATCTTCCGCGTCTTCTGTCCGTGAGCCTCAGGGCCCGTCCGTGTGCCTCGGGGCCCGCGAGTGGACATGCTCCAGCAGACCCCTGCCGCAGGGGACGCGCCCCGCCGCCACCGCCCCGGACACCGCCGTACGCGTCGGCCCGAAGGAGATGAACGTGCCCGACCTCCCCTGCACCCGCGTCGACGTACTGCGGCCGGACGGCGCGCGTCTCGCCCTCTATCTCCACGGCCCGCGCGACCCCGACCTCGTACTCGTCCTGGCCCACGGCTGGCAGGCCACGGCCGGGATCTGGGACAAGACCGTGGCAGGGCTCGGCCGCCCCGCACCCTCGTCGTCCGGTACGACCAGCGCGGGCACGGCGACTCCACCCCTGGCACCGCGCGGCCGACCATCGCGCTGCTGGCCGAGGACCTCAAGGCGATCATCGCCGCCACCGCCCCGGGGAACGTGCCGGTCGCCCTCGCCGGTCACTCCATGGGCGGCATGGCCGTCCTCGCCCTGGCCGCCGCCCACCCCCACCTGCTGGGCGACAAGGTCACCGGGGTCCTGCTGGCCTCCACCAGCGGCGGCGGCCTCGACCTCGCCTCCGCCGCCTATCCGCCGCGGACGCGCCTGGTCGGACTGTTGCGCCACGCCATGGCCCATGTGTGCCTTCGCGCTCCCGGCACCGCGCTGCGCCTGCACAACCTCTGGCGGCCGCGGCTGAGCACCCAGCCGCCCATGGACGTGGCCGCCGCGTGGTTCAAGGCGCTGATGCGGTACCAGGCGACCCAGCTGGACGTGTTGCGGCACGTGCCGGTGCACATTCTGGTCGGCGCCCTGGACCCGACCATTCCGCCCGCCCACTCCCATCTCCTGGCGGCCCGGATCCCCGGCGCCCGGCTGCATGTCGTTCCACGCGGCTGCCACCGCCTGCCGACCCGGCACTCCTCGAAGGTGATCACCGCGCTCGAACACGTCTGCGCCGACGCCCTCGCGCTCCCCGGCCCGCTCGGCGGCCGCACGCCGACGACGAGCCCTTCGCGACCGGCTCCCTCGCCTGACCGGTCCGGAGGGTCAGCGCATCAGGATGCCGCCGTTGATGTCGTAGGTGGCGCCGGTGATGAAGGCGCCGGTGTCGGCGGCGAGGAAAGCGACGACCGCGGCGACCTCCTCCGGTTCGGCGATGCGTCGCAGCGGGGTCTTCTCGGTCAGCTCGCGCAGCGTCTCGTCACTGACGGTGCCGACCATGGGGGTACGGATCATCGCGGGAGCCACCGCGTTGACCGTGACGTCGTACGGGGCGAGTTCGGCGGCGAAGTTCTTGGTCATGGCGAGCAGCCCGGCCTTCGAGATGCCGTAGTGCGCGCTGGTGCCGCGCGGGGTCTGCCCGGCGACGGAGGCCACGTTGACGACGCGGCCGGACCGTCGCCGCCGCATGCCCTCGGCCGCGCGCCGGGTGAGGAAGAACGCTGCCCGCAGGTTGACGGCGAAGACCTGGTCCCACTCGTCCGCTGCGATCTCCCACAGGGAACGGGCGGGCGCGATGGCCGCGTTGTTCACCAGGATGTCCACGGGGCCGAGACCGTCGACGGCGCGCTCGTGCGCCTCGTCCACGCCTCGCGGTGTCGCGAGGTCCACGGGGACGGCCAGGACGCGGCCAAGGTCCGCCGCCAGGCAGCGGAGTCCGTCCTCGTCCCGGTCGACCGCGGCGACCGACGCCCCGCGGTCGTGGAGGGCGCGGGCGACGGCGGCGCCGAGTCCGCGCCCCGCTCCGGTCACCAGCGCCGTGCGCCCGGCCAGGTCCTGCTGTGCTGCCATGCCTTGTGCTCCTGGGATGGTGTCGCGTTCCGTGCGGGGGTCAGCGGGTGGCGAAGAACAGCGGGCGGCCGACCTTCGCCTCGATGCGCAGATAGCGCCAGAGCCGGTGCGGGCCGACGCGGGTCTGCCGTACGAGGTCGCACACGCGCGCCACGGTGTCCAGGTCGGGGGCGTCCGCGAGGACGTACGACAGCCACGGCGACGAGGAGTCGTCACCCACCCTGAGCCGGTCGTCGTCCAGCGTCCCCAGCACGTGGATGCCGAACCGGCCCTCAAGGTCGTCGAACGCCTTGTGAAGCGCGGGCCCCACGGCGGCGGTCTCGTCGTCGGGGGCGTCGAAGTAGGTCCGGGTCACGCCGATCGTGAACAGCACGCGCAGCGGCGTCGGGAAGGCGGGCTCGACGGTGGACACAGCGGTCTCGGCGGTGGACACAGGGGTGCTGACCTCTTCCTGGCACGGTTCACTGTTGTTCGAAAAATTTCGCACCAGGTGAGCGTAGGGCAGACGGGGATGTTGTTCAAATATTCTCGAACCAGCTCCGGGCTATCCTGGCACCCGGCCACGCGGCGAGACAGCCGGGCCACGGAACGAGAGAGCCGAGCCGCGAGGCGGGGCGGCCGACGCGCCCAGCGGGACGCGGGGAGGAGGAGGCAGTGCCGAGCGAAGCCCCACAGTCACCCGCGGCGGGCCCGCAGGGCCCGGATCTGTCCGGCCCCGCCCCGGCGGACCTCGACATCTTCAGCGTCCTCCAGGCGCTGAGCGACCCCGTCCGGGCGCACATCGTCTGTCTCCTCGACGCCCGGGACACCGAGATCCCCATCGGTGGCTTCGGCCTGGCCCACCTGCCCAAGTCGAGCTGCTCCTACCACTTCAAGGTGCTCCGCGAGGCCGGGCTCATCGCCCAGCGCACTGCGGGCAACCGGCGGATGAACCGGCTCCGCAGGGCCGACCTGGAGCAGCGCTTCCCCGGCCTGCTGGACACCGTCCTGACCGCCTACCGCACCGCCGAGCGGTCCGAGGCCGAGCACCGGTAACGCACGGCCCGGTCACACCGTCATGGTCATCGTGGCGGGCGGCCGCGCCGAGGTGTTCGCCTTCCCGGACTCGTGCAGGCGGTGGGCTCCGTACACGATCAACGCCCAGAGCAGGCAGGCGAACGCGGCGGTGTGCAGCAGGGAGCGGACGATGTTCCAGACGATCCACTTGGTCTCGAAGTCCGCGCGGACCGCGGCCAGGTCCTTGATGTCGTCGGGGTCACCGGCGTCCGCCAACTGAACGTTCAGCGGGGCGTTGCCGACCAGGGTGACCAGGAAGGCCACCACGTACAGGACGAGCGCGGCGGTCAGCCAGGGCAGCGCGGCCCGGCCCTCCCCTCGCCGGGCGAGCACGACGGCCAGGCCGAGGAGGGGGATCGAGCCGAGGAAGGGGAGGATGAACACCGGGTTGAGGATGGCCATGTTGATGGTCTGCATCGTCTCGATGAGCGTGCGGTCGGACGACCGGGCCAGGCCGGGCATCACCGCGTAGGAGAAGGCCGCGAAAAGTCCCGCCATCAGCCCGGTGGAGAGGGTGGCGGCGAGCAGCGTGCCGGTCTGCAGGTTCTTCATGCTGCGTTCCTTTCGTGCCGGATGCCGGGTGCCAGGTGGCGGCGGTGCCAGTGGCGGTGGCAATGGCGGTGGCGGTGGGAGCGGCGTCGTGGGTGTGGTGGGGGGGTGTACGCGGTGCTCCTGCCGGGCCGTCCGGTCGGCGGCCCGGCGCCGGGCATGGTCTCGGGCGCCCGTGTCGCGGGGCGGTCACCGAGGGCCATGCCCGGCGCCTGGACGTCGCCGTCGGCCTCACCCGTGCTCGGTCAGAGGTCGAGGCCGAGCACGTCGGGCCGGGGCGCCAGCTTGTGCAGGATGGCGCGCGGGTCGGAGAGCAGATGGCGCGTGGCCAGGTCGAGCACTCCGATCACGCCCTCGAACCGGGCGACGGGGACTCCGTCGGGCGTGTGGAAGGGCTGGGTGAGTTCCATGAGCTTGCCCTGTCCCCCGCTGATGGCGCAGCCCACGTCCACCTCGTCACCGGCCCGCAGCTCGCGCTGGAACCGGATGGTGGCCTTGAGCAGCACCGGCCCGATGCCGGCCGCCCGCAGCACGTCGGGGGTGAGCCCGGCGGCGTGCAGGAACTCCCAGCGCGCGTGCTCCGCGTACTGCATGTACACGGCCTGGTTGAGGTGGCCCTGCTGGTCGAGTTCGTAGCCCCGCGTCTGGACGCGGACGGTGAAGTTGTCCTTCATGCGGACTCCCTCAGGCCCCGACCGGGTCGTCGAAGAGGATCCGCCAGGTGCCGTCCGGCTGCTGGCGGGACACCACGGTGCCCTTGCCGCTGAGGTCCATCGGCTCACCGGCCTCGTTCTTGCCCACGAGGTGCCAGTCGGCGTGCGTCATGGCGATGTCACCGCACCGCAGGGCGCTGGTCATGGTGATGGCGGCCGCCGATATGGCGGCGAACATCGGCTGCAGGGCCTCGGCGACGGCGTCGAGCCCCACCTTCTGGGTGCCGTCCGGCGGCGTGACGAGGATGCCGTCCGGCTCGTACAGGTCGAGCATGGCTTGCGGGTCGTTGGCGTTGAAGGCCGCGGCGATCAGGCCGGGGATGTCTTCCGGTCGTTGTGCGGGCATGGTCGGGTCTCCTTGGTGGAAGGGCGGGGGTGGTCTTGCGGCGCGTCAGTCGAAGATGCCCTGGCCCGGTGTGAGGATCGAGGCCGGGTCGTAGTAGAGCTTCAGGGCGCGCAGCACGGTCCAGCGGCTCCCGTAGTGGGCCCGCCAGTCGCTGCGGGTCATCGAGGGCACGGCGCCGACGAGGTAGCGCTTGGCGCCGAGTCCGACGGCCCGGTCGTAGAAGCGGCGGTTCTGCGCCAGCAGGCCGGGGACGTCGGGGTGGTTCGGGGCCGGGAACCGGATGAGGCTGACCTCGAAGAACTCGTTGGACCTGCGCCGGGGCAGGATGAAGTTGGGCCGGTTGAGGCGCCGGTCGTCCATCGGCGAGATCCGGACCGGGCCGGGTCCCATCTGGGTGGCGGTCAGCTCCCCGAGCACGGTGTCGAGGTAGGCGGGGGTGTTCTCGGGGCCGACGAACATCATGAGCCAGGGCTTCTTGGCGCCCCAGAACCCGGCGGCCTTGAGGGCCGCCCAGTCCGGGTCGAAGCGCAGCAGCCAGTCGCGGAACGACAGGTCGGCCGTGGGGCCCGCGGTGGCCTGCGGCGAGAGCACGGCCCGTACGGCGGCGACGTCGGGCTGGTCGGGCGCCGAGTAGAACAGGCCGAGGGCCAGGCGGTAGGTCCAGCCGCCCCCGGGGGCGGGCTCGGCGTAGCCGTTCTGGTCGTCGACCACACCGGCGCGCATGACGGCCATCGAGTCCCGCAGGAAGGCGGCCCGGTCGGTGTAGGTGAACTCCAGCGAGCGGGCGGTCGTCTTCGCCGGGATCAGCCGGAGACCGGCGCGCACGATGATGCCGTACTGCCCGGCGCCGACGAGGACGGCCTCGAACAGGGCGCGATTGTCGTCGCGGGAGCACCGGACCAGGTCGCCGTTGCCCGTGACCACCTGGAGCCACTCCACCTGGTCGGCCTGCGAGCCGTAGCGCTGGCTGGTGCCGCCGAGGCCGCCGACGCTCAGCGTGCCGCCGATCGACAGGTGGGCGAAGTCGTTGTAGACGGGCAGCGTCTGACCGGATTCCAGGGCGCGCAGGGCCAGCGTCGACCAGGTCACACCGGCGTCGACGTCGGCGATGCCCCGGGAGATGTCGTGGATCGAGCCGAGCGGCTTGGGGTCGATGGCGATGCCGCCGTCGACCAGGGCCTGCCCGTGGTGGGAGTGCGAGTGGCGGCCCTCGGTTCCGGTTCCGCTCTGGCCGTTGACGGCCACGGGGATCCGGTTGTCGCGGGCGTAGCGGACGACCTTCCTGATGTCGTCCACCGAACCAGGTGTCAGGACGGCCTTCGGCTTGCGCGTGAACAGGTGGCCGAAGTCCTCGGTGAACGCCGACGGGTCGGCGGGGAGGACGAGCGTTCCGTCGAGGGCGGGGACCCGCCTGATGCCTGACGTCGAACCGGGAGCGGTGGCCCATGCTCTGGTGGTGGGGTTCCAGCCCAGGACCGTCGCGCCCGCTCCGACGGCCAGGCCGGACAGGACCTTCCGGCGTGTCAACTCGGTATGCATGCCTCGTTGGTACGCCCGTGGACGCAAGGGGAGCGCAAGTCCGTCCCGTGCGCCCGCGTCCCGGCGCGGCGGCTTGGCCGGATGCCACGCACGGCCGCTCCGGCACGGGCGCGCTCGACGCCGAGGCGGCTGTGGGGCCTGACCTCGGCACGGGGGTTCGTACGGTCCGTCGCGGGCCGTCGGGAGGGCCCGCTACCGGCCGGTCACGGTCCGCGCGGGGGGTGCGCAACATGGCGCGAACGCGCGTCCGGCCGTCGGGCATCTGGCGGATGCCCGACGGCGGGACGCGCGCGTTCGTCCGTCGGTCGGCCCGCGGTGGCCACGGGTCCATGAACGGAGGCGTACAGCACCAGCGCCGTGCGCCTCCCCCTGCTACGCCACCGCCGGGCCGCTCCCGGCCCCCGCGGCCGAGCGTCGGCGGGTGGCCCCCGCCAGCGCTCGCGGCGACGGCACGCCGTCGGTGGCGAGGTCGTGGCCCTCGCACCACAGGGCCGCGGCGACCTGGAGGGTGGCACGCCGGTCGGGCCCACCGCCCGGCAGCATGGTCAGGACCGCGCTCCCCCGGCGCCCACCGCGGGCTGCCGCAGGGCCAGGGAGGACAGGACGCGGCCGGGACCGCACTCCACGAGCAGCCGGTCCCCGCCGTCGAGCAGCGCGGCCAGCGCGGGCCCGAAGTGGACGGTGTCGGCCAGCTGGCGGGCCCAGAAGCGCGCGCTGCCCGCCTCCCGCGCCGTGAGCGGCCGCCCGGTGTAACCGGACCGGACGGGGAAGCGGGCGGGGCGGGGCCGCGCGTCGAAGGCCCGCTCGGCCGCCGCGACGGCCGGTTCCATCGCGGGGCTGTGGAACGGGCTGGTGGCCGCCACGGGCCGCAGCGTCATCCCGTCGCGGGCCAGGCGGGCCGCCACGGCGGCCAGTTCGTCGCTCGGCCCGGCCAGCATCGTTCTCCGTACGGCGTTCACGGCCGCCACGGCGACCTGACCCGACAGGTACGGGGCGAGTTCGTCGGGGGACGCGGACACGGCGAGCATGCCGCCGGGCGGGACCGCCGCGGCGGCCCGCACCCGGCCGCGTACCACCGCGACGGCCTCGGTGACGGTGAACACCCCGGCCAGGGCCGCCGCCACGACCTCGCCCGCGCTGTGCCCGAGCACCTCGGTCGGCGTGACGCCCCAGCTCAGGAGCAGTCGGCCGAGGCCGTAGTCGACGGCGAACAGCAGGGGCTGGGCCCGGCGCGCGTCGTCGATGGGGACGGCCGCTTCGGCGCGGGCGGCGAACCAGTCGGCGCGGATCGCCTCGCCCTCGCTCTCCCACGCCTCAAGGACCTGGTCGACGGCCGCCCGGAACACGGGTTCCTCGCGGTACAGGCCGGTCGCCATCCCGTGGTGCTGGGAGCCCTGGCCGGGCAGCAGCAGCGCGACCGGCCGGGGCCCACCGGGCGGCACCCGCCGTACCGGGGCGGCCGCGAGGTCGTCGAGGGCGCGGGCCGCCGTCGTGACCACCGCGCCCCGCAGCGGCCCCGGGACCGGGCGGGGCGGGCGGGCCCCGGCGCGCAGCGCGTCGGCGACCCTGGCGCGGGCCGCGCGTTCGCCTGCCGGGTCCGCGCCCGCCCAGCGCAGCAGACGGGCCGCGCCGGGGGTGATGTCGGCGGCGGTCATGTGCAAGCCCCCTCAGGTGCGGAAGCCCCCCTCAGGTGAGGGAGATCCCGCCGTCGACGCTGAGCACCTGTCCCGTCACGTAGTCGTTGTCCAGGAAGACCCCGATGGCGGGTGCGACCTCCTCGGGGGTGGTCAGCCGGGGCACCGGCAGGTTCGCCGCGAGGTTCTGGCGGAACTTGTCGGTGGCGTTCGCCGTCATCCGCGTCTCCATGAACCCGGGTGAGATGGCGTTGACCGTCACTCCGCGGCGGCCGCACTCGGTGGCCAGGGTGCGGGTGAGCGCGATGACGCCGGACTTGGAGGCGGCGTACGCCGTCTGGCCGGACGTGGCGACCAGGGCCGACGGCGACACCACGTTGATGATCCGCCCCCACCGCCGCTTGACCATGGACGGCAGCACCACGCGGCACATGTGGAAGGTGCCCATCAGGTTGGTCTGGATGACCTCGCCCCACACCTCGGGCGACTGACCCATCATCAGGGCGTCCTTGCGCACGGCCGCGTTGCTCACGAGGATGTCGACCTCGCCGAGCTCCTCGACGACCCGGCGGTGCAGGGCGCTGACGTCGTCCCACCGGCCCACGTCGGCCTGGACGACGATCGAGTCGTTGGTCAGGCGCTCGCTGACCTCGCGGGCGCCGTCCGCGGCGCTGTTGTAGTGCAGGGCGACACGGCACCCGAGCCGGTCCAGCTCGACCGCGACGGCGGCGCCGAACCCTCCGGACGCGCCGGTCACGAGGGCGACGGGCTTCTCCGGGCGCTGCGCCGCGAAGGGGCGGGCGCCCACGGCGGGAGCGGTCATGAGGCCCACCCCACCGGCTCGCCCGCGCCCCACTCGATCAGCGCGGTGAGCCACACCATCCCGGCGCCGAACGCCGCGAACAGGATGCGGTCACCGCGCTGGATGCGCCCCTCGTCGAGGGCTTCGGCGAGGACGATCGGCATCGACGCCGCCCCCGTGTTGCCGTAGTACTCGATGTTGCTGAGCAGCCGCTCCTTGGGCAGCTGGCCGCGCTGGAGGATGGAGTCGATGATGCGCATGTTCGCCTGGTGCGGCAGCAGGTGGTCGATGTCGTCGGGCTTGAGGTTCGCCGCCTGGAGCGTCCGCTTCACCGAACCCACGGTGAACCGGACGGCGTTCAGGTAGATCTCGTTGCCCTTGATCTGCGCGTAGTGCTGCTTGTCGCGGAGCGTGGCCTCGCTCGCCGGGAGGCGGCTGCCACCGGCCGGGATCCTGAGGCTGTCGACCTTGGTGCCGTCGCAGCCCATGTCCCAGCCGCGCAGCCAGCTCCGGTCGTGGGGGGCCAGGACGACCGCCCCGGCGCCGTCCCCGATGAGCACGCCCAGGTCCCGGTCCTCGGGGTTGACGACCAGCGAGTGCGTGTCCGTCCCGATGAGCAGGATGGGGCGGGGGTCGATGGCCATCAGCCCGGCCGCGACCACGAAGCCGTACGCGAAGCTCGCGCACTCGGCGTTCACATCGTGGGCACCGCCCGCGGTGCCCAGCTCGCGCTGGACGAACGCGCACGTCGCCGGGGACGGCTGCTCGGGCGTGCCCGAGGCGAGGATGAGGTGCGAGATCTGGTCGGGCCGCAGCCCGGCGTGGTCGAGCGCCCGCCGACCGGCCTCCACGGCCAGCGAGGCGGTGGTCTCGCCCGGTCCGACGACGCGCCGCTCCCGGATGCCGGTGCGCTGCACGATCCAGTCGTCGTCGACGCCGAACCGGGCGGCGAGTTCGGCGTTGGTGAGCCGTCCTTCGGGCAGGTACTTGCCCCACCCGATGATGCCGATACCCGACATCCGTGGCTCCGCGGTCACTCGTCGCCGGTCGCGGAGGCGACCGGGACGGCGTCGTGGGCGGCGAGCAGCTGCTGGTGGACGCCGCGGAAGGTGACGGTGTCGTCGATGCTCTCGACGATGGTCTCGTCCACCCCGAGGTCCGGGTAGCGCTGCTGCATGTCGTAGACCCACTCCATGAGGTCGAGCGAGTCGACCCCGGAGGTGGTCAGCGGGGTGTCGGGGTCGAAGTCCTTGACCCGGCTCACGGCCACCAACCGGTCGACGGACACCTCGAGCGTGGGAAGCTGCATGGCTCACTCCTGGTCATCGTGAACAGCCTTTCGGCCCGACCGTACGAACGCCGGTGCAAGCGCTTCGCAAGGCCGCGGGCCGCGGTTGGCGTGAACGCGTCGGTCAGGGGCGGCGCACCGGCTCTTCCCGTGTACGGGGCCCACGGCCCGGCCGGGCCTTCGGCACCCGGCGGACCACGGCGGTACCAGCGCGGTCCCCCTGGCCGGGGACCGGCCCCGGCACTCCTCTGGTACCACCGCGCCGGAACCTGTTCACCACAGGCATTTCCAGGGGGGACTTTCATGGATGTCGAGATCGAGATACTCGGGCCGATGGCCGTACGGTGTGCCGGCACCGTGCGGCACCTGCAGAGCGCGCAGGCCCGGGTGGCGTTCGCACGGCTCGTGCTCGCCGGGCCCGAGGGGGTGACGCGGGACGAGCTGGCCGATGTCATCTGGCCGGGCGAACTCCCGCCCACCTGGGCGTCAGCTCTGCGCACACTGGTCAGTCGGCTGCGGTCGTTCGTGGGATCGCTGCGGGCCGAGCCGACGAACCCGCTGGTCAAACTGGGTGGGCGCTACGTCCTCACGCTGGGCGACGACGTGGTGGTGGACGTGGCCGACGCGACCCGCGCGGTCGCCGCGGCGCAGGAGGCGCTCGACGCCGGCGACGTGACCGCCGCCGACCGCCTCGCCACCCGCGCCGCGGACCGGCTGCGGTTCCCGTTCCTGTCCGAGCACGAGGGCGACTGGGTCACCGGGCAGCGCCAGCGCCTGGCCGAGTACCTGGTGACGGCCCTGGAGGTCGCCAGCCGGGCGGCGCTCGAGGCCGGGGACCGCGGGCGGGCCGTCGTCCTCGCCGAGGAGGCGACCGCCCGGGCGCCCGAACGGGAGAGCGCCCACCGCTGCCTCATGGCGGTGCGCGGCGCCATGGGGAACCGGGGCGAGGCCCTGCGCGTGTACCAGCGGCTGCGCCGGTACCTCGCCGAACACCTGGGCGTGGACCCCTCCCCCGAGACCGAGGCCGCCTACCTGGCGCTGCTCGGCCCGTCGTCCGCGTCGCCCGCGCCCCGGGGCGGTACCACCAGCGCCGGGCACCGGCCGGTGCCGTTCGTGGGGCGCCAGCGCGCGACGGCGACGCTGGCCTGCGCCTGGGACCGGGCCGTACGGGGCCGACGGCAGTTCGTGCTGGTCACGGGCGAGTCGGGGATCGGCAAGACGCGGCTGCTGCGGGAGGCGGGGGCGACGATGGCCGCCGGGGGCGGGCTGCTGCTCGTCGGCCGGTGCGACGAGGGCGCGACGGTCCCGTACCAGCCCCTCGTGGAGGCGCTGGACAGCTTTGTCGCCGCCTCGCCCGACGACCCGCTCGGCGAGGTGAGCCCCGCCGCCAGGGACGTGCTGCGGCTGCTGCTCCCCTCCCTCGACGGGCCGTGCCCGCCCGGCGAACTGCCCGCGCGGCCGGTGCTGTTCGCGGCCCTGACGGAGCTGCTGCTCGTGGCGGCGAACGAGCCCTGCGCCCTGCTGATCGACGACGCCCACTGGGCCGACCCGCGGACGGTGGCGCTGCTGCGGCACCTGCTGCGCGCCACCGCCCACGCCCGGCTGTGCGTCGTCGTCGCGGCCAGGAACGACCTGCCCGCCTCCGCCCGGCGGGCCGACCTCGACGAGGCGATGCTGCCGTTCGAGCACGCCGGTGACGCGACCGAGGTGGCCCTCGACGGCCTCGACCTCGCTGCCGCCCGGGCGCTCGTGCGCGAGCTGGGCGACGGCGCCTCCGACGACACGGCGGACGACCCGGTCCCCCACGCGTACGCGCGCAGTGGCGGAAACCCGTTCATGCTCCTGGAGATGCTGCGGCACCAGGCGGGTGTCGACGCGGTACCACCGGCCGTCGCCCGGCTGGTGGCCGCCAAGCAGGCCGCCATCGGCCGGGACGCCGCCCGGCTGCTCCAGGTCGCGGCCGTCACCGGCTCGCCCGTCGCCTTCGACGCGATGGCGGGCGCCGCCGGGCTCGACGTCCTCGCGGCCCTGGACGCGCTGGAGGCGCTGCTGCGGGCCGGGATCCTCGCCGAGGTCACCGCCGCGGGCTCCCAGCACCCCGACCGACCGGCGATCTACGAGTTCCGCCACGACGTCGTACGCCAGGCGGTCGACGAGCAGGTGAGCGACGCCCGCCGCCGTCACGTGGCCTCCTGGCAGCGCACGGCGTCCGGCCGCACCACCGGCCAGCGGCTCTCCCGCACCGGAGCCGACCGGCCGTAGCACGGGGCGCGCACGGCGTACAGGGGGCGGAGGCACGGACGGTCTGGGAGTCCGCGCCTCCGCCCCGCGCGTCGCACCCACACCCCCGCCCGCACCCGCCCCCGCCCACACCCCGACCGCCCCACCCAGGAACATATGGGTTCACCAACAGGCCCCTGACGTAAGGTAGTTCAGGACGCCACCGCGTCGCCGCGCCCCCTCCGGCCCCAGGGTCCGCTGCCTCACCTCAGGAGCCACCCCGCACGGACGCGGAAGCCGAGCCAGGACCAAAAACGAATCCCTGGACCAAACGCTCAGATAAGCCAACAGCGCGTACAGTTGGCCTGAACCGGCACGACTGTGCTGCTGGGGGGCACCGGTTGAGCCAGGCACAAGACCGGTTCCATCTTGGCATTTGGCATAAGAGGGGGAGAGCCTCGTATGGCTCTAGTGCCTTTGGTCCCACGTCAGCGCCTTGTGGAAGAGATACTCAACGCGCGGCACTCGGTCCTCATCGAGGCAGGTGGTGGTTTTGGCAAAAGTGTCTTAATCAGGCAGGTCCACGCCCGTGCCGGAAACGGCCTGGAGGTGCGCCTGCCGCGCGATCACCCGGTCACGGTCGACGAGTTGGCGTCCGTGGTCCTCGACGCGGCCGAGCTGCGCACCGGCCAGCGGCGCACCCCGGACAGCGGTACCGCCGCACGGGCCGGTGAGCTGCTCGCCTCACCGACGGGCCCGGGCCTCCTGGTCGTCGACAACGCCGAGGCGCTCACCGACGAGGCCGCGGCCTGGCTCGCCGACCTGGCGCAGGACGGCGAGCCCTCCCCGCGCATCCTCGTCAGCAGCAGACTGCTCCCGGCCCCGCTCGCGGCCATGGAGTTCCGCGGCACCGCCGAGCGCTTCAACACCCAGGACCTGCGCCTCACCCAGGAGGAGGCCACGGCCCTGGCCCGCGTCGAGATCGGCGACGAGGACGGCGCGCGGCTCGCCACCACCCTGCACGACCTGTCGGGCGGCTGGGTGGCGCTCCTGCTGCTGATCCTGCGTCGGCTCGCCAGGGAGTCCGACCGCATGACGGCCGCCATGGGGCTGCTGCGGCACCCCGGCCTGATCCGCCAGCTCATGGACCACTACGCCGCGGCGCTCGACCCGGCCGACCGCTATCTGCTGACCCAGGTGGCCGCGTTCCCCCTGGTCAACGACAGCCTCGTGGAGGGGCTCGGCGAGCCGGGGCTGCTGCGGCGCCTGATCCGGGCGGGCATCCCGTTCGCCGTCGGCGCCGACGGCTGGGCGCGGCTGTGCGCCGAGTCGAAGGAACTCCTCGCCGCGCTCGCACCGCTCGACCCGGCCATCGCCCAGAAGGCCGCCCCGCTGCTGATGTCGCAGGGAGCGGAGCTGGCCGCGGCCAGCCTGCTGGTCGACAGCGGCGAGGCCGCGCAGGCGGCCACGCTCATCGCCGAGCTGCCCACCTCGCGCGTCAACCAGCTCTCCGCGACCGAGTTCATCCACCTGATGATGCGCCTGGGACCCGCGGCCGACGCCGCGCCCCAAGTGCTGCTGCACCTGGCCCGCACCCACCGCAACCTCGGTCAGCTCGCCGAGGAGCGCGAGGTCATCGGCCGGGCCCTGCGCGTCGTACGCGAGCAGAACACCGACCACGACCTCGCCGTGGAGGTCGAGAGCGAGTGGCTGACCCAGCGGGCGCTGCTGCGCGACCCGGCCGTGCTCGCCGAGGTCGAGCGGCTGCTCGACGTGACCGCCGAGGGCACCCGCGCCCAGGCCAGCCTGCTCGAATCCCTCGGCGTCGCCCTGTCCGAGCGGCCCGACGAGGCGAGCCTGCGCCGGGCCGAGCACGCCCTGCGCCAGGCCGCCATCACCTGGGGCGAGCTGGGTGAGCCCGCCCGCGTCGCCGCGGTCCAGCGGACCCTCGCCACCCAGGTCCTGTGCACCCTCGGCAAGACCGGCGAGGGCGCCGTGCTGCTCCACCGGCTCGGCACCACCAGCGACTCGCAGCTCGACCGCATGCTGTGCCTGGTCATGGAGGCGCGGCTGCTCGCGCTCAGCGGCGAGGCCGAGCGGACCCGCGCCGCGCTCGACGACGCCCTGCGCCTCGCCGAGTTGCTGCGCATCGACTGGGTGACGGGCCACGCCGCCTGGACGCGCCTGATCGTGGCGGCCAACGACCAGGACACGTCCGGGGTGCTCGACCACCTGGCCCGGGCCGAGGCGCACCTGGGGCAGAAGCTCCACGACGGGGGCGGCCTGCAGTTCCTGTGCGAGGCCGCCGACGCCTGCGCCGCGGTCGGGGCCGACGCGCCCTCGGCGCGGCTGCTCGCCGCCGCCCGCGAGCACCGCGTCGACGCGCCGGTCGCCCTGGCGCTGACCGAGGCGTTCATCGGGGCCCGCCGGGGCGACCCCGAGGCCGCCGATGTGCTGCAACGCATGCTCAAGGACGGGGAGATCCCCCCGTGCCTGCGGTGGCGGGCCGAGCTTCTGACGGGGTACGTGCGGCACGCCGCGGGCCAGACCGAGGCCGCCCACCGGCATCTGCTGATCGCCCGCGACCGGGCGGCGGGCCTCGGCCAGCCCGATCTGCCGGACCGCCGCGAGCGACGCGTGGTGGGCGTGCTGCGGTCGGTCATCCGGATGCCGCCCTCGGTCGAGGCCGAGGCCCCCGCCGACGACGGCTGCTACGAGGTGCGGGTGCTCGGCGGGTTCGAGGTGCGCCGGGGCCACACCACGCTGCACGGCACCGGCCGGGCCAGCCAGCTGGTGAAGCACCTGGTGCTGGCGGGCGGGTCCGTGCGGGTCGAGACCGTGGTCGAGGCGCTGTGGCCGGGCGAGATGCCGGGCGTCGGGCAGCGCCGCCTCAAGAACGTGCTGACCCGGGCCCGCTCCACCTACGGCCCGATCGTGATCCGCACGGGCCAGATGCTGTCCCTGTCCACGTGCAAGGTGGACCTGCACGCGTTCGAGGACCTGGCGCGGGCGGTGGCCGCCCTGCGGGCGGACGAGCGCGTCTCCCGCGCCCGCGTCGCCCTCGCCGCCTACACCGGGCCGCTGCTGCCCGACGACCTCTACGACGACCGCATCACCCAGCGCCGCGAGGTCATCCGCCGACGGGCGCTCAGCCTGATCGACATCGTGCTGACCGCCGCCCTCGAGGCGGACGACATGAAGGAGGCCATCGACCGGCTCGAATCGGCCATGGAGCTCGATCCGTACGACCAGGAGCGGCCCCTGCGGGTCGCCCGCGCCCTGGTCGCGGTGCGGCGCTACCTGGAGGCCAGTGACCTCGCCGTCCGGGCGAGCGCCGCCGCCCACGAGTTGGGCGTCCCCCTCGCCGCCGAGTGGGACGAGCTGTCGCTCAGCCCGATCGACGAGGCACGGGCGCCGCGAGAAGCGCCTCGTCCAGCTCCGCGCACCACGCCTCAAGGCGATCGGCGCGCAGCAGGTGACTCCCGACCAGCAGCCCGGCGTAGCCCGCGCTGAGCAGCCGGGCGGCCACCCGGGGGTCGTCGATGCCGCTGGCGCTGACGGGGCACGGCGATCCCGTGCCCCGTACGGCGGGCAGCAGTCGGCGGCTGCGGTCCAGGTCGGCGTCCCCGCGCTCGCGGGTGCGGATGTCCTTGTTGTTGACGGCCACCACGCACCCTTCGCACGGCGGGAGGGCGTCGACCTCGGCGCTGGTGGCCACCTCGATGAACGGGGTGAGGCCGAGCGCCAGGGCCTGCTCGGCCAGCCGGGCCAGCGCGACCTTCGGCAGCAGCGCGGCCGTGAGCAGCACCGCGGCCGCGCCGAGGTCGCTGGCCTGGCGCAGCTGGTCGGCGTTGGTGAGGAAGTCCTTCTGCAGGACGGGCAGTTGGGTGTGTCCGGTCACCTCCGCCAGGAGGCCGAGGTGGCCCCCGAACCAGCGGCCGGTGACCACCGACAGGCAGGGGGCGCCGACGGCCTCGTACCGGTCCGCGATCTCGGTGGGCGACCGGCCGCGCAGCAGGTCCTCACCGTCGGCGGAGCGGGGCTTCACCTCCATGATGACGGGACGCCCGGAGCCCAGCAGGGCGTCGATGAACGGCTGGGACATCAGGCGACCTCCTCCATGTCGGCGGCGGCACGCCAGTGGCGCCGGATGCCGCTGACCCGCTCGGCGCAGAACGCTCCCGTCGCGTCCCGTGCCGCCGTGTCCACGTCCACTCCGGAGAAGCGGGGGTGGGCGGCCACCTTCTCGTAGCGCGAGCGGTTGGCGGCCGAGATGCCCCCGGCGACGAGGAACGGCTTCCGCGTCGCCTCGGCGAGGTCGATGAGCACGTCGGGCTCCAGCGACAGGCCGGTGCTGCCGACGCGCCCGTCGGCGCTCGTCGCGTCGAACAGGAACAGGTCGGTCCCCGCCCGCTCGTACGAGGGCAGCAGCGGGCGCTCGACGCAGGTGTCACCGGTGACGTGGAGGACCTTGACCACGGTGGCCCGCGGCCACCCCCGCTTGAGGGCCGCCACCACGCCCGGCGGCTGGTAGCCGTGCAGTTGCAGCCACCGCACGTCGGCGGCGCGGGCGGCGGTGAGGATCGCGGTCGGGTCCCGCGAGAACGTGACCAGCATGGGCTCCGGGGCCCGCCGCACCGCCCTGTCATCGGCGGTGCGGCAGGCCTGGGCCAGGGCGGTGAAGCGGGGCGTGGTCAGATCGGCGTGGCCGCCCGGGACCCCGTGCCACAGGCCGATGAGGTCCACGCCCGCGGCCTTGAGCAGGGCGATGTCGTCGCGGCTGGTGGCGCCGCACACCTTGAGCAGCATGGTCACAGCCCCAGGAGCGAGGAGATCCGGTTGTACTGGATCTCCGTGGTGCCCGAGTAGAGGGTGCTGCCCACGGCGTTGGCAAGCTCGCGGTCCAGGCCGTACTCCGACATGTAGCCGTTGCCGCCGAAGACCTGGATGGCCGCGAGCCCGGAGGCCACGTTGGCCTCACTGGTCAGCAGTTTGCTGATGGCCACGTCCATCGTGACGTCCTGCCCGGCGACGAGGCGTTCGGCGGTGTCGTAGAGCCACCGGCGCGCCGTCTCCAGGCGGATGCGCATATCGACGAGCTTGTGGGAGATCGCCTGGTACGAGCCGATCGGCCGACCGAACTGCGTCCGTGTGCGGGCGTATTCGAGGCAGCGCTCGTACCGGTGCTGCATCTCCCCCACGTTGATGATGAAGGAGCAGAGGATCTCCCACTTCATGACGTGTTCCAGCAGGAGGTACCCGCGGCCGACGCCGCCGATGGCCCGGTCGGCGGGCACCCGGCAGTCGTCGAAGTACAGCTCGCTCATGGGCGAGGAGTGCAGGCCCATCTTCTTGAGCGGCTGCCCCGCGGTGAAGCCGGGAGTGTCGGTGTCGACCAGGAAGGCGGTGACGCCGAGCGGGCCGCCCTCGGGCCGGGTGCGGGCGTAGACGACGACCACGTCGGCGACGGGGCCGTTGGTGACGAAGCTCTTGCTGCCGTTGAGTACGAAGTGGTCGCCGTCGCGGACGGCCATCGTCCGCATGCTCAGGGCGTCGGAGCCGGTGTCGGGCTCGCTGATGGCGTGGGCGCCGATCAGTTCGCCCGAGCACAGCCGGGGCAGGTAGCGGTCCTTCTGCTCGTCGGTCCCGAAGTGCTGGAGCGGGACGCCCGTGCTGCACAGGGTGGTGGCGACGGAGAAGCTCAGCCCTCCGTCGCGGCACCCCTGGCCCAGGGCCTCCAGCACGAACATGGTGGTGAGCAGGTCGAGACCGGCGCCGCCCCGGGCGGGGTCGAACGGCAGGCCGAGTATCCCCGACGAGCGGATCAGCTTCCACGCGTCCCAGGGGAAGCCGGTGCCGCCGTCTCCCCCGCCGGGGGTGTGGTCGGCGAGGTCGCGGCACCACTGTTCCATGCCTGCGCGCAACGCGAGTTGGTCCTCGTCCCAGGTGCGCATGACCGCGGCCTCAGTAGGCGGAGGCGCCGGACGCGTCGAGGCTGTGTCGCTCGTCGCCCCGCAGGGCGGGCGAGAACACGCACACGAGGCGCAGGTCGGCGTCCGGGTCGGCGATGAGGTAGTGGGCGTCGTGCTCGTCGAGCGCGTAGAGGGTGCCCGGGGTGATGCGGTGCGAGGTGCCGTCGAGGTCGACGACCTCGCCGGAGCCCTCGATGCAGTAGCAGGCCTCCAGGTGGCGGCGGTACTCGAGCAGCGACTTCGTACCGGCCCGCACGGTGGTGTCGGTGACGGAGTAGCCGAGTCCGTCGGCCTCCAGCAGGAACCGGCGGCTGAGTCCGTTGCCCCAGTCGATGGTGGTGACGTTGTCCAGAGCGCGCACGATCATGGGTTGATTCCTCTCAGGTGTGGGCCACCGGTCGCGGGGACCGGGAGCGGTGGTGGGGACGGAGATCGGTCACGAGGGCGGCGAGGTCGGCGACGACGTCACCGCCCTGGGTCAGCGAGGCCTCGACACGGGCGACGACGGCGCTGCCGACGACGGCGGCGTCGGCACCGGCCGCGTGCACCCGCTCGATGTCGGCCGCCGTGCGCACCCCGAAACCGGCGGCGATCGGCGCGTCGGTCAGGGCCCGCAGGGCGTCGACCGGGGCGCGCAGCGCCCCCGGGTCGGGGAGGGACCGGCGCCGCTGGTCCCGTAGTGCGTCACCAGGTACACATAGGCCGAGGCATGCGCCCCCGCCTCGGCCACGACGCCGGGGGGTGAGGTGGCGTAGCACGTGGTGACGACGGGCAGTCCGGCGGCACCGGCCCGGTCGTAGAACTCCGGGCGGGCCCGGGGCGGGGCGCCGTGCAGCAGCGCCCCGGCCGCCCCCGACGCGGCGACGGCCGTGACGACCTCCGCCATCGAACGGGGGCGTACGGTGTGCGCCCAGTCGGCGAGGACGACCACCTTCAGGTGGCGGTGCCGGGCGCGGGAGCGCTCGACGAAGGCGAGCGCGTCCTCCAGATCGGTACCGGCCGCGAGGGCCCGGTCGGCGGACCGGCGGATCACCGGCCCGTCGCTGATGGAGTCGGGGAACGGCACGCCCAGTTCCAGGACGTCGACCTCGTGCTCGTCGAGCATGTCGGCGATGTCGTCGAGGACGTCGAACGGCGGGTCCCCGGCGTTGAGGAACAGGGCCAGGCCCGGTGGGCGGGGAACAGGTCAGCCACGGGAGGCCACCTCGCTCACCCGCGGTGCGGGTGCCGGTCCGGCGTCTCGTACGGCGTTGACGAGGTCGCGCACCGCGCCGTCCCGCATGGCGGTCGTCGCCGAGGCGATGGCGGTGCGCCAGTCGGTCTCCCGCTCGGCCGCGATCGTCAGGGCGGCGGCGTTGAGGGCGACGGTCTGGGTGGCCACCTCGCCCGCCCGTCCGGAGACGACGTCCAGGAAGTGCTCGACGACGCGGTCGGGGTCGGTCACCGGTGCCAGGTCCGCCAGGGTGCCCGCGGCCGTGTTCAGGACGCGGCGGCCGAGGCGGAGTCCGGGCTTTCCGGTGCCGCGGTGGACGACGTTGTTGGCGAAGCTGATCAGTTCGTCGGCGCCGATGTCGTTGGTGCACAGCCAGACCTCGCGGTCCTCGACCGCCTCGGCCAGCTGGTGGGCCAGCGGCAGCAGCCGCGGGCTGGACAGGCCGGTGAGCTGGCGTGTGCCGGGCAGCGCGGGCAGGAAGGGGCCCAGCGTGTTGAGCAGTCGGCCGTACGGCCGCATGGGCAGCGGCAGGATGCGCCGGGCCAGCACGGTCAGCTCCACGGGGTACACGAAGTACCCGGCGAAGGCGATGCCGTGGCGGGCCAGTGACGTGGCCGTGTCGTCGTAGGACTTAGTGAGCGGGATGCCGAGCCGGTCGAGCAGGTCGATGGAGCCGTAGGTGCTGGAGTAGGCCCGCGACCCGGTCTTGATGACCCGGGCCCCGAGGGCGGCGGCGACGAAGGCGGCGGCGGTGGAGACGTTGAACGTCGACGCGCCGCCGCCCGTGCCGACCACGTTGACCGCACCGGGGAAGGCGCGGACGGGTCCGGTCCGGCGGGCGTGCAGGGACCGCACCAGGCTGGTGAGCGTGGCGGGGGCGACCGCGTCCTGGCTGAGTGAGGCCAGGACGGACGCGGGTTCGCCGGGGTCCAGGGTGTCGGCGCTCAGGTGGTCCCAGAACGACGACCATGTCGCGGTGTCGGCCGGGCGACCGGCCAGCAGGGCGGTGGACGCGTCGTGCACGGCTCAGCTCGCCTCCGCCGGGACCGACGCGCGCGCCACGAAGGCGTCGATGGCGTCGATGGTGCGGAAGTTGTCCGGGTCGAGGGCCGCGTCGTCGACGGTGACGGCGAACTCGGTCTCGATCCAGGCGATCAGCTTCAGCAGGCCGAGGCTGTCGACCACGCCGTTGGCGAGCAGGTCGTAGTCGGTGGCGAGCTCCGACGCCTGGACGTCGGGCATGAACTCCTGGATCAGGAAGGACTTGATGGGCATCGTCATCGTGCTGGTCATCGTGCTTGTTCCTCTCGTGCGGTGGTTCCCTCCGGGCGAGGGGACCTCAGGGTCTGGCGGAGAAGCTGGCGGTCGACCTTGCCGGTGGAGGTCCGGGGCAGCGGGTCCTCCCACAGGCGGAAGGTCGACGGGATGGCCGCGGGGGGCAGGTGCTGGGCGCAGTGCTGGCGCAGGCCGAGCGTGTTGACCCGCGCGCCCGGTGCCCGGCGCAGGACCGCGTGCAGCAGTCGTCCGGCGACGGGGTCGGGGAGGGCGAGGACCATGGCCTCGGCGACCTCGGTGTGGTCGAGCAGCACCTGTTCCACCACGGCGGTGTTGACGCGGGTGCCGCGCACCTTGACGTGGAAGTCGTTGCGCCCTTCGAGGTGCAGGACGCCGCTGTCGTCGCGGCGTACGACGTCGCCCGTCCGGTAGAAGTGGGGCGCGGCGCTCGGCGGGCGGCCCGCGGCGGCGGCCACGAACGGGCCGGGGGCCGTGGGGTCGGCGGCGAGGTAGCCGGTGGACTGGAAGGGCGTGGCGACGACCAGCTCTCCCTGTCCGGGGCCCGTGACGAGGGCGCCGTCGTCGTCGAGGACGAGCGCCTCGACGCCGGGCAGCGGGGTGCCGAGGGGGACGCCGTCGGTGGGCGGCGCGTCGCGGTCGACCTCGTACAGGAAGCTGTCGTTGGTCTCGGTGCAGCCGTACACGTTGTAGAAGCGGCTGCCGGGAAATACCTCGGGCAGCCGGGCCAGGCACCGGCCGGGCATGTGGTCGCCGGTGAACAGGGTGTGGCGGACCGTGGGGAGCTGCCGGGGCGGGCTGTCGGCGGCCTCGACCATCAGCTGGTGGGCCATGGGCACGGCCTGCACGACGGTGACGGCGTGGTCGTCGATGGCGTCGAGCAGATGGCGCCCGTTGGTGGCGGCGTCGGGGTCGACGAGGACGACCTGGCCCCCGTGGTGGAGCGTGGCCCACACGTCGAGGAAGCAGAGGTCGAAGTTGAGCGGGGCGTAGTTGAGCACCGAGGCCCCCGGCCCCAGGTCGAAGCGCTCGGCGGCCCAGTCGGCGAAGCGCTCCACGGCGCCCGCGGTGAGCGGCACCAGTTTGGGGAGGCCCGTCGACCCCGACGTCGTGAGCACGAAGGCGACGTCGCCGGGGCCGACGGGCGCGGCGGGGGTGACCGCGGTGGTGGCCCGGGCGGGGCCGATGTCATCGCTGGTGATGACGTGGCGGCACCCGGCCCGCGCCAGGAGCTGTCGCAGGGTGGTGGCGGGCAGTGCGGCGGAGGGAAGGACCACCGGCAGGCCCGCCCTCAGGCACGCCAGCACCAAGGCGATGGTGCGGGGTGTCTTCGTGGCGGGCACGCCGATCGGTTCGCCACCGCTGGTGTCGAGGTGGGTGAGGTGGGCCGAGGCGTCGGCCACGAGGACGGCCAGCTCACCGTAGGTGGTGTGCTGGCCCCTCGTCACGAGGGCCGTAGCGTCGGGGCGGGCGGTCGCCTGCCGGGCGAATGACGTCCAGAGCCGGGTAAGTTCCACACCTGCATCGTGCGGGTGCCCCCGCAACGCCACCGCAAGGCCCGCCCCGCGTCACTGCCGGGTGAGGCCAGCGAAGTCGCTGGTCAGGCGGCGTTCCACACGCCGGTGGGGGCGATTTCGGCCACCCAGTCCGCGAAGTCGCGGGGCTTGCGGTTCAGGGCCCGCTCGACGCCGTCGGCCAGGGAGCTGTTGCGGCCGTCGAAGAACTCGGAGATGAGCGTGGCCAGCGGGTCGGCGAAGGAGCGCGGGGCCCCGTCGGCGACGATGGCGTCCGCGAACTCGTCGCGGGTGATGGGCTGGTAGCGCAGTTCCCGGCCGGTGGCGCGGGCGATCTCGGCGACGCCTTCGGCGAAGGTCCACAGGCGCGGGCCCGTCAACTCGTAGCGCTCGCCCACGTGGTGGTTCTCGGTGAGCGCGGCCACCACGACATCGGCGATGTCGTCGGCGTCGACGAACGGGTCGGCGTTGTCCGCCGCGGGCAGGGCCAGCACGCCCTGGCGCAGCGGTTCGAGGAACACTCCTTCGTCGAAGTTCTGGTTGAACGAGGCCGGGGCGACGATGGTCCACTCGACCGGGAGGCCCGTGACGGCCTGCTCGCAGCGGATCGCCTCCTCCTGGTTGCGGGCGGACAGCAGGACCAGGCGCTCCACGCCCGCGTCGACCGCGAGGCGGGCCACGGTGCCGATCGCCTCGCTGGCGCCGGGCCACTCGACCTCCGGGTAGTACATCAGGTAGGCCGACTTGACTCCGGCGACGGCGCGGGACCAGGTCGTGGGGTCCTCCCAGTCGAACGGTGGCTCGCCGGTGCGGGAGCCGACCCGCACGTCCACGCCTCGTTCGATGAGCCTCTTCGTCACCCGGCGGCCGACACGGCCGGTACCACCGAGAACCAACGTCGTGTTCTTGTTTGTTGTCATACCAGTAGTCTGGGCGGCTCGATCTGGATGTTCCATGGCCGAGATGCCGGAATGCATATCCGGTCGTCTACCCCCGCGTCTACTCTTGGGGGAATGGACGCACTGTCAGCGCTCTTAGAGGGACCACGGGCCAGCGGCGCCTTCCTCCTGCGCATCGTCATGGAGCCCCCCTGGTCGATCCGGGTCCAGGACAGGTCGCCGCTGTGTCTGGCCGTGATGCTCAGCGGCGAGGCGTGCATCGAGCCCGACCACGGCGAGCTGGTGCGGCTGCGCCCGGGCGACGTCGCCATCGTCCGCGGCCCCGACCCCTATGTGATGTGTGACGATCCGGCGTTGGAGCCGCAGGTCATCGTGCACCCCGGCCAGCAGTGCGTCACGCCCGACGGCGTGGAGCTGCGGGAGCGGATGTCCCTGGGGGTGCGCACCTGGGGCAGCAATCCGGACGGTCCCGTGCAGATCCTGCTGGGTGTGTACGAGGAGGTGGGCGCCGTCGGCCAGCGGCTGCTCGACGTGCTGCCGCCGCTGCTCGTCGTCTCCGACGACACCTGGGACTCGACGCTCGTGCCGGTGCTCGCCCGGGAGGCCACCAAGCAGGGCCCGGCCCAGGGTGTCGTGCTCGACCGGCTGCTCGACCTGCTGCTCATCTCGGTGCTGCGGGTGTGGTTCGACCGGCCGGAGACCGAGGCCCCGGCCTGGTACCGGGCGCACACCCACCCGGTGGCCGGTGAGGCGCTGCGCCTGTTCCACGAGGACCCGGCCCACCACTGGACGCTGGACGGCGTCGCCGCCGAGATCGGTGTGTCCCGCGCGACGCTCGCGGAGTGCTTCCGCAACGCCGTCGGCACCCCGCCGATGACCTACCTCACCGAGTGGCGCCTCGCCCTGGCCGCCGACCTGCTGCGCCAGTCGGACTCCACCCTCAACGCCGTGGCCCGCCAGGTCGGTTACGGCAGCGGCTTCGCCCTCAGCTCGGCGTTCAAGCGGGTGTACGGCATCAGCCCGCAGGAGCATCGAACCGCCGCGCTGGCTCAGTGACACCTGAGCCGACGCCTGCCCAAGTCCTCGCACGTTCGGACTAGTTGATCATGCCCCCCAACGTACGCACTGTTGGCGGCGGCAAGGGATAGGGGTGATCCGGCAGCCCCGAGCCCCGGGTCCTGCGGGGGCTTGGGGCTGCCGGTTTTCCCCGTGCTTGCCCCTACAGCTTCGGGCGGCGGCTCGCGCAGGTCGACTCGTTTCGGGCTGGCCCGAAACGACCTTCGGCGGCGAGGCTCCACGCGTGACCCTGCGCATCCACTTCACGGCCGAGGACCTGGCCCGCACCCGCCTGGCCTCCGGCGTGCGCCCCCTGCTGGAACTGGACATCGGCATCCGGCTGCTCCAGGAGCGCAGCCATCCGGCGCGGTTCGACGCCTGGCGGCGGCGTACGGCGCCGCGTCTGCCGCAGCGGCTGGCCCCGCTGTTCGACCTCATCCCCGCGCTGGGCGCGTCCGCGGACTTCCTCGATCTGCACCGCGCCGAGGATCCGGACGACTTCCAGGACCGGCTCTGCTCGACCCCCGTCCGCCGTCTCACCGAGGACCTGGACCGCTGGGCGGCGGGCCTGGCACACGTACCCAGGTCGGTCCGGCGACTCAGACAGGACACCGCGCTCGTACGCGACCTGGCCGAGGCCGTGCACACCGCGCACGGGCTGCTCGTCGCCCCGTACTGGCCGCGCATCGAGCAACTCGCCGGCGCGGACCGGGCCCTGCGCCTGGGGCACTTGGCCGAGCACGGCATCGAGCGTCTGCTCAGCGAGCTGAACCCCCGCTACATCACGTGGACTTCACCGGTGCTGCACCTCACGACGGCTTCCCGTCGCGACGGGGACATCCACCTGGCGGGGCGCGGCCTGCTGCTGATCCCCACCGTGTTCGGCTCCCACTATCCGGCGTACGACCTCCCGGACGACGGCCAGCCCTGGATCACCTTCCCCGTCCGGGACAGCGCGCACGCCACCACGGCCCCCGCCGCCGTCACCGCCGGTGTCCTCGCCGAAGCCCCGTCGTCGCTGCGGGCCCTGCTCGGCCGCACCCGCGCCACGGTCCTATGGGTGATCGCCGAACACACCGGGTGCACCACCACCCAACTGGCCGCCCGCGCCCGCGTCTCCCCCGCCAGCGCCAGCGAACACGCGAGCGTGCTGCGCAGGGCGGGACTCACCACCCTCACCCGCGACGGCAGGTCCGCCCGCCACGCCGTCAGCCCCGCCGGACACGCGCTGCTGGCGTCGTCCGGCACGTGATCCCGGCGGGCCCGGCGCGCGGTGCGGCCGTGGCGACGGTCACCGGCACGGTGATGCCCTGCGCGGGGAGCGGGCGCGGGCCGGTGACCGTCGATCCAGCGGCTGTCGCGGGGCGGGCCGCTAGTTCCACTTCTGGTAGGTGCCTCCGTTGCACACCACCAGGCGGACGCCCTGGGAGATGCTGCCGTCGAGGCACCGGCCGGACTGCCCGTGCCTGATCTCATGGGTGCTGGAGTCGGGATACCACTTCTGATAGGTCCCGCCGTTGCAGGCCACCAGGCGAACGCCTTGGGAGACGCTGCCGTCGAGGCACCGGCCGGACTGTGAATGCTGGATCTGGTCGCTGTAGCCGTGGAAGTAGGTCCACGTCTGGTAATTGCCGCCATTGCACGTGTTCAGACGGACGCCTTGAGAGACGCTGCCGTCGAGACACTGATTGGCGTAGTGCTGGTTCTCCCAGGTACTCCAGAGCGCCGCCGTCCGGGGCGGTTCGGCGGCGGCCTGGGACGGTGCGGCGAGCAGGGCGGTCACGGCGAGAGCCGCGGCCGCTCCCCCGGCCAGCGCTGACACGCGCGAGGTCACACGTTGGGGCATCGTCGTTCTCCTTTGGATCGCCGGTCGTTTCCAGAAGCCAGGAACAAGGAGCCAGAAGCCAGGGACAAGGAGCAAGGAGCCAGGAGCCAGGAGCCAGGAAGAAAGGATCTGCGAGTCGGATATTTCTCGCACAGAGAAGAGAAGTGCATGGAAAACCATTCCGGCAAGCACGGGTTCCGGCCACCGGGCATAAATGGCCATCCGGACAGCTCGTACAGCTCGTACAGCGACCTGGTTGGTTGTCCTCAATACCTCACGGGCGCCGACAATTCACTGAGCCGTCGCTGGCGGTTTATCGCGTTGGGTGTGTTCCTCCGTTTTCCGCCGTGAGGACGAGGATCGCGATCTGTACGCGGTTGGTGAGGCCGAGTCTGGTCAGGATGCGGTTGACGGCGCTCTTGACCCCGGCCTCGCCGAGCCCGAGCGCCTCGGCGATGTGCGCGTTCGACAGCCCGCGGGCGACCAGGTGTGCGACGTCCGCTTCGCGTCGGGTGAGCGCGGACAGCGGGCTGTCCTGGCGCCCGGGGCCGGGCGTGCCGCCCGGCCCTCCGGGCAGCAGCGGCGGTGGCAGGCCGGAGAAGGCGCGGACCAGGCGTCGGGTGACGGTCGGCGCGAGCGTCGCCTCGCCCGCCGCGACCTCCGTGATCGCGTCGACCAGCCGCCGCGGTGTGGTGTTCTTCAGGAGGAAGCCGCTGGCCCCGGCACGCAGCGCGGCGTACACGTACTCGTCGAGGTCGAACGTCGTCAGCACCAGCACGCGCGGCCGCGGCCCCGGGTGCGGCCAGTCGCGGAGGATCCGCTCCGTCGCCTCCACACCGGTCGCGCCCGGCATCCGTACGTCCATCAGCACGACGTCCGGCCGGAGTTCGTACGCCGCTTCGACGGCCCGCGCGCCGTCCACGGCCTCGCCCACCACGTCGACGACGGTACGGCGCAGCATCGCCCGCAGCGCCGCCCGGACCAGTTCCTGGTCGTCCACGATCAGCACCCGTACCCGCGGGGTCACCCCTCCGCCTCCCCCGCGTACGAACGGCCGTGCCGCGCCCCGAACGTGGCCACGACCCGCCAGCCCCCGTCCGCGACCGGTCCCGCGCGGAGCGTGCCGCCGAATAGTGCGGTGCGCTCGCGCATGCCGACCAGGCCGAGGCCGGACCCGGGCATCGGCGGGCGCCCCCTGTCGGGCGCGCCGTTGTCCACGGCGACCGTCAACCAGCCGTCGCCGCAGGCCAGTTCGATGTGTACGGGAACGGCACCCGCGTGCTTGCGGACGTTGGACAGGGCTTCCTGGACGACGCGGTAGGCCGACACCGCGACGGCGGGCGGCAGTTCGGCGACCGGGCCGGTGACCGTGAGCGTGACCGGGCAGCCCGCCGCCTCGGCCTGCGCGGTGAGCTGGTCCAGGTGGCTCAGCGACGGCTGCGGCGGCGGCAGCGCCGGCGCGCCCGGTTCGGGCCACGCGCTGTGGGCCCCTTTCGCCTGGCTGTCCGGCGGCGGTTCCGCGAGCAGTCGGAGCAGGCCGCGCATCTCGTCCAGCGCCGTGTCCGCCGTCTCGCCGATCGCCGCCACGCCCTGAGCGGCGGTGCGCGCGTCGTCGGGCAGGACGACGGTCACCGCGCGTGCCTGCAAGGCGATCGCGCTGATGTGGTGGGCCACCACGTCGTGCAGGTCGCGGGCGATCCGGGCGCGTTCGGCGGCCGCCGCGCGCCGGGCACTGACCCGCTGCTCGGCGCGGAGCCGTTCAGCCAGGTCGCGCAGGCGCTCCGCGTCCGTGCACAGTCGGCGCCTGGACGCGCCGAGCAGCCACACGGCGGCGGCCATCGCGGCGGCCACCAGGTACTCGGCGGGCGCGATCGCGTCGTCGGCCGGTGAGAAGACGGTCAGCCGCCCCGCGGCCAGGTCCGGTGCGAGCAGCGTCGAGGTGAGCACGAGGGGGGCGAGGAGGCTGCGCGGCCCCGGCATGTACCGCGCCGCCGAGTAGCAGGCCAGCCCGACGGACTGGGCGTTGTCGCCGACCGGGTCGAGGAGTTCACCGGTCAGGTAGCAGGCCGCCGTGGCGGCGAGCACGAGCCCCGGACGCGTACGCCGCCACAGCAGCGGCACACATGCCGCGACGAGCGGCCCGAGGACCGCGGCACAGGGGCCGACGCCCTCGGGCATCGGCTGGCGCAGGCGCATCAGCACCGCCACGCCGGTGAGAACGGTGGTGACGAGTACGTCCGCGGGGCGCCCGGCGAGTGCGTGGCGCACCGCGGCGGCGCGCGCCCGCACGGACCGCGCCCGCGGCGCCCGTTCGGACCGTTCCGTTCCCTGCCACGCCCATAAGCCCTCGCCCATGCCCGCCCCCGCTCGCGCTCCCGCACGCATCCCGCCCCCGCTCACCTCACGCCCTGCCACCCCCGCGGCCCGGGCCCGGCCGTCACCGTAGGACCGGCGGTTCCGGGAGACGCAGTGCGGGCAACGAAAGTTGCCCCGCCGTCCCCTCCCGGCGGACGACGCCCACCTCAGGGGCCCGCCCCTAGCGTCGAAGGCGCTCCCGTCCACAGCGTCCGCGTCGCGCGTTCCGGTCCGCCCGGTCGGGGCGACGGCGGCCCCCCCTACCGGAGGATTCCGTGTCACCGAACCTGCCCCGCCGACGTGTGCCGTTCCGACGAGGTGCCCCGTTCCGACGGGCTGTCCCCGCGCACCGCCGTCACGCCACGCCAGGAGTCGCCGCCGCCCTCGCCCTGGCGATCGCCACACCGGGTGCCGTCGCCGAGAGCGGCCGGGACGGCGCGGTTCCGGCGTCCGCAGCCGGGCGGCCCGCGCTGTCCCAGCGTGACGCCGACGCCGTACGCGACACCGGCGCCATCGGCGTACAAGCCCGGGTGAACGGCGGACGGAACGGTTCCGGCACCGTGACCAGCGGCACCGGCGACCTCCGCACGGGGCGTCCCGTGCCCGTCGACGGCCGTTTCCGGATCGCCAGCAACACCAAGGCCCTGGTGGCCGCCGTCGTGCTGCAACTCGTCGGCGAGCGGCGGGTGGCCCTGGCGGACCCCGTCGAGAAGTGGCTGCCGGGTGTGGTGCGCGGCCACGGCAACGACGGCCGGAAGATCACCCTCCGCCAGCTGCTCCAGCACACCAGCGGCATCCACGACGACCACCCCGGCATCGACAGCGCACAGGAGTACTACCGGGTCCGCTTCCGCCCGTTCACCCCCGGACAGTTGGTCGAGCGGGCCATGCGGCACCGTCCGGACTTCCCGCCCGGCAAGGGCTGGGGCTACTCGAACACCGGTTACGTCCTGCTCACGATGGTCATCGAGAAGGTCACCGGAGGCGACTGGCACGACCAGGTGCGGGACCGGCTCCTGAAGCCGCTGGGGATGCGGCACACCTACCATCCGGGGACTCGCCCGCCGTCCGGAAGCCGCACGCGCGCGCCTACCAGCGGTTCGAGTCGGAGCCGAGGCTCGTCGACGTGACCCTCTACAAGGACACCGCCCCGGCCTTCGGCCTCATCGGCACCACGGCCGACCTCAACCGCTTCTACCGCGCCCTCCTCGGCGGCAGGGTCCTGAAGCCCGCGCAGCTCAAGGAGATGAAGCGGACGGTCCCCATGCGGGGCGCGTTGCAGGTGCCCTACCCGGGCGGGCGCTACGGGCTCGGGCTGATGCGGAACAAGCTGCCGTGCGGCGGCTGGTACTGGGGCCACGGCGGCGACGAGATCGGCGCCATGAGCCGCAACGCGGTGAGTGACGACGGCCGGATCGCCGTCACCGCCGCGATGTCCTCCGAGTGGGCCACCTCCGTGCCGGACACGCTGCGCCAGCACCGGGCGGCGACGCGGCTGGTCACGAACGCGCTGTGCCGCGCCCGGCGGTAGCCGGTGCCGCCGCGTCAGGTGGCGGGGCGCCCCGGACGGCCGTGCTCAGGCCTCCTGTCCGCGGGGCTCACCAGCTGATCCCGGCCGCCACCGGCAGATGGTCGCTGCCGGTGCGCGGCAGCACCCACGAGCTGCGCGGCTCCACTCCCCGCACCAGGATCTCGTCGATGCGCACCATGGGGAAGCTGGCGGGCCAGCTGAAGCCGAAGCCGTTCCCCGCCGCCTTCTGGGTGGAGCGCAGCCGCGAGGTGAGCCCGTCGAACGCCCGGTCGTCCATGGTGCCGTTGAGGTCGCCGAGGAGTACCACCCGCTCGTTCCGCTCGGCGGCGACGGCCGCGGCGAGCGCCCGCGCGCCTCCGTCCCGGTTGGCCGTGGCGAAGCCCGCTCGGGGGTTCACGCGTACGGAGCCCAGGTGGGCCACGTACACGGCGAGGGGCCCCTGCTCCGTGGCGACCGTGGTGCGCAGCGCCCGCGGGTCGGCCGCCCTCCAGACGACGGGCCTGGCACCCGTCGGCGGCCCCTGGTGCCGCTCGGTGTCGACCGTCCGGGTGCCGGACAGCGGCAGCTTGCTCCACAGCCCGACCGTGCCCCGCACCGTGTGGTGCGGGTACGCCTTCGCCAGCTCCTTCGCGTAGGTGACCTGGGCCTCCTCGGTCATTTCCACCAGGGCCAGGACGTCCGCCCCCGAGGCCGCCAGGTCGCGGGCGGTGCCGACCGGGTCGGCGTTGTCGGCGTTGACGTTGTGGCTGACCACGGTGAGGTCGCTGCCCGGCCGGGACTTGTCGACGAGCAGCCCGCCGAAGAGGTGCAGCCAGACCGCGACCGGCAGGACCAGCGCGACCACCGCCGAGGCGGAGCGACGCCACAGCGCCGCAGCCAGCAGCACCGGGACGAACAGGCCGAACCACGGGAGGAAGGACTCCACCAGGCTGCCGATGCCGTGGGTGCCGGGGATCCGCGCGTGCAGCAGCAGGGTGAGGCCGAGCAGTGCCGCCAGGGCCGTGGGGACCGGGCCGCGCTTCCAGGGCTCCGGCCGGGAGAGACGGCGGACCGCCCGGCGGGCGCGCGCCCTCCAGGCCCCGGCGTCGGGTGGCCCGGCGGGCGCGGTGTCCACCGGCGCCGTCGGCCGTCCGCGCTCGCCGCCGGTGGGTGCGCCCGCGGGCGCACCCGTGGAGGTGTCCGTGGGGGCGTCCAAAGAGGCGTCCATGGAGGTGTCCGTGGAGGTGTCCGTGGGAAACGTGCTGGTCACCGCTGCATCCTCGGGTCCTGGGTGGGGTTGGCGTACGGGCGCGGGCAGCCCTGTTCGCTGGCGTGGGGGCGCAGTTCGTAGTGCCAGGGTTCGTTGCGGTAGATCCGGCACAGGCCATGGGCGGCGCCGTGGCGGGACAGCCATGCCGCCGCGCCGTCGCCTCCGATGTCGACGGCGTCCCCCGCCACGTGCGGTGAGGTGTCCGCGGTGGCCACCCACCGGGCGGCCGCCTCCGGCGATCCGTACGTGGAGATCGCTTCGCGCAGGAGCCGGTTCTGGTACTTCGGGGAGCGCCAGCCGCTGTTGAGCGTGAGGGTGACTCCGTCGGCGGCGGCGTCGGATGCCGCCTCGCGGAGGGCCGCGCGCAGGCGTGGGTCGAGGTTGGCCAGGGCCGGGACCGTGTCGTCGAGGGCCTGCGTGTCGTCGAGGACCTTCGTGCCCTCGGGGACGACGCCCTCGGCCGCGCCCGGCGAGACCCGCCGCTCCCCGCGGTCGGCGTACGGCGAGGGGGCCGGGGGTGCCTTGGAGGGAACCTCGGCCGACGACGGCGAGGGCTTCAGCATCCGGTAGCCGACGACTGCCGCGATGATCACGACGGCAGCGGTCAGGGCGCCGACGAGGAGCCTGCGCGTCCGGCGGGTGGCGGTATGAGCCGCTGGCGGGATTCGTGTCATGCCGCCAGTGAAGGCGGCGCGGCGTTGCCGACCCGTATGCGGATTTCGATACGCGGACGATACGCGCCCAGTCGTACGGTTGGGCCATGCGTGTGTTGATTGTCGAGGACGAGCCCTATCTGGCGGAGGCCATCCGCGACGGCCTGCGCCTGGAGGCCATCGCGGCGGACGTCGCGGGCGACGGTGGTACGGCCCTGGAGCTGCTGCATGTCAACAGCTACGACATCGCCGTACTGGACCGCGATGTTCCGGGGCCGTCCGGTGACGAGATCGCCCAGCGCATCGTCGCGTCCGGCAGCGGCATGCCGATCCTGATGCTCACCGCGGCCGACCGGCTCGACGACAAGGCCTCCGGCTTCGAGCTGGGCGCCGACGACTACCTGACGAAGCCCTTCGAGATGCGGGAGCTGGCGCTGCGGCTGAGGGCGCTCAACCGCAGGCGGGCGTACAGCAGGCCCCCGGTGTGGGAGATCGCGGGGCTGCGCCTGGACCCGTTCCGCAGGGAGGTCTACCGGGACGGCCGCTTCGTCGCGCTGACCCGCAAGCAGTTCGCCGTGCTCGAAGTCCTCGTCGCCGCCGAGGGCGGTGTCGTCAGCGCCGAGGAACTGCTGGAGCGGGCCTGGGACGAGAACGCGGACCCGTTCACCAACGCCGTGCGCATCACCGTCTCGGCGCTGCGCAAACGCCTGGGCGAGCCCTGGCTCATCGCCACCGTGCCGGGCGTCGGCTACCGCATCGACGCGCGCGCCGGGGCCTTGGACGGCGGCGGGGGTGGTCGTGGATAGGCGCCCCGACCTGAACGCCCCGCCTCACTCACCGTCAGCTACGCCGGGTTCCTCAGAGTCCCCGGTCTCCTGCCGCTCACGGCGGTGGGGGTGTTCCTCCTGCGCGTAGCGGGGACACCTCATGGCTACAGGCGCCACCTCGATGAACCTCACCCGTGCCGCACGCACGTCGGGGTGCCGCCGACCCATCGAGGACGGGAACACGGGGAAGGGCTTCCAGGACCTCACCGGCTCTCGCAGGAGCGAGGCCGCGGGTCACGCGTTCTGGACCTGCTGAGCGCGGGCGGTGACCGCCGAGGCCAACTGCTCGAACTCCCTGGACCAGCCCGAGTCGTCGGGCACCGGCTCGTAGTCGACCTTGACGAGGACGGTGCCGACACGGACCAGGGCGACGGCTGTCGTCTCGTCGAGGTCGATGTTGTAGTGGGTGATCGCGGAGCGCTGGTCACCGAGGCCCGGGAAGGAGATCTCCCTCGCCTTGTTGTTGTTCGCGACGCCCGACCGGGTTTCCTCGAAACCCTTCGCGGTCAGCGTCGCGCTGGGGCAGGACCACACCATGAATTCGGCCCAGACCGTCCTGGTGCCGCCGTCATTCCAGTTGCTCGTGCGAAAACGCGCCTGGGCGCGTGAGCACCCGTTCTCCTCTTCTTTGCCAGCCGCCAGGGACCCGGATCTCTCCCAGCCGGAGGGCATGCTGCTCAGGTGGGGGACGACCCGCTTGACCTCGGTGACGTTCAGGGCTCGCACGGCACGGCGTGCGCCGTCGTCCTGCGACGGCTCAGGGGAGTCGTCGACCACGATCAGCCGTGTGCCCCCGTACACGGCCAGCACCACCAGGGCCAGCAGCAGAGCGGCCACCAAGGCGATGACGGCCCGCCCGCCCCGGGTGTTGTTGATGGTCAGCGGGCCGAGGGCGATGGAGCTGCGGGACACCTGGCTGCCGGTGATCAGCAGGCTGCCCGTGGCGTTGGTTCCTGGTGCGGTCAGCTCCAGTCGCAGCCGCTGCCGCAGTTCGGGGTCCGCCTCGATCTCCTCCTGGACCACGGAGCGGGCCGCGTCCTGTGCGGCCGGGTCCTCCGGGGCCCGGTTCAGCGTGTCCAGGGCCGCGCGCCCTCGCTCCGTCGAGGCGAGACGGGCGTGCAACGCCTCGGCCACCGCGGCTCCGGCGCCCTGACCAGCGGCGGTCGCCGCGCCGGTCGCCGTCGCGGTCATGACCGCGACCGCCATGGCCGCGAGTTCAGAAGTCTCCATGCGCTCCCCCGGTTTCCCCGCACCCTGTCCTCAAGGCTCCGCGCCCGGATATCACTATCGCCATGCACGCGACATTCGGCGAGGCATTCGGACACCGCGTCCGCGCTGACGCGTTCTGGGAGTGCCGCCTGGCGACCACCGCCGACAGACCGCCGCCGCGCGGGCCCCGGCCAGGGCGCCTGACGGGCGCTCACCCGCCGAGCGCGCCCCCGGGCGACCCGTCGTCCGCCGCCTCCGCCTCGACGACGCTGAGGACGGTGGGCGTGGGGACGACACGGGTCAGGCTCAGGCCCGCCTCGGCCAGCAGGGCGTGGAAGTCGTCGTGCGTGCGTTCGCGGCCGACCAGCGAGGCCATCATCAGCAGGTCCAGGTCTTTGGCCTGATGGGGGCGGTTGTCCGGCGCGATGACCGCGTCGACCACGAGCACCCGGCCGCCCGGCGCGAGGGCGCGGCGGCAGGCGCGCAGCAGGCGCACGCACTGCTCGTCGTCCCAGTCGTGCAGGATGCGCTTGAGGACGAGTACGTCGCCCTTGGGTACGTCGCTGAAGAAGTCGCCCTCGGCCGTGGACCACCGCCCGGCGAGCGCCGCGTCCTCGCCCAGCCGGTGTCCGGCCACGACGTGGGCCCGGTCGTACAGCACGCCGGTCAGGCCCGGCCGGGCGCGCAGGACGGCGGCGAGGAGTCCGCCCTGGCCGCCGCCGACGTCCACGACGGTGCCGGTCTCCGGGAAGTCGTAGGCGTCGGCGATCGGTCCGTTCTCCACGCTCGACATGGCGGCCATGCCGTCGTGGAAGACCGCGGCGGTCTCCGCGTCCTGGGCGAAGTGGTCGAAGAACGGCTGGGCGAAGATGTCCTCGAAGACGGATCCGCCGGTGCGCAGGCAGTGGTCCATGCGCCCCGCCGGGAGCCAGAAGGTGCGGTCGGTGAGCATGAGCACCCCGCCCCGTACGGAGCCGGGGACGTCGGACCGCAGTGCCTCGCCCGCCGCCTCCAGGCGGAAGCGCCCCTGCTCGTCCTCGCTGAACAGGCCGCGCGTGGCGAGCAGCCGCAGCACCCGCGTCAGGGCCGCCGCGTCGGTCTCGGTGGCGGCGGCCAGCTCGGCCGGTGTCCGGGGCCCTTCGGCCAGGTGGTCCGCCACCCCGACCAGGGCGGCGGCCCTGAGCGCGGCCGGGAACACGAAGCCGAGCGCCGCCTCGATGAGTGCGGCACCTCCCGCGTCCGGGCCGCGCCCGCCGTCCACCCTGCGCTCACCAGCACTCTTGTCGCCCAATGTCCCCGGCTCCTTCCGCGTGCGCGCTCGGTCGAGCACACCCGTGCCCCGGGGTCCGCTCCCCCAACCCCGTCGCCCCTGAGCCGCCTTGGGCTCAGGCCGGTTCCGGCCACGGGTCGGCTACGGCGCGGGCACCGAGCGCGCCGGGGCGGTCGGGCCGGGGCTGCCGGAGCCGCGTCCGATCGGCGCCCGCAGGAGCAGCAGGGCGCAGACGGTGGCGCCGCCGTAGAGCACCCACAGCGCGCCGCGGTCACCCCAGGCGGTGCCCAGCGCCCCGCCGAGGAGGCTGCCGACCGGGATCGTGCCGTAGACGAGGAAGCGCATGCTGGTGCTGACCCGTCCGAGCATGTCCGCCGGACAGTGCGTCTGGCGGAAGCTCACCGCGAGCACGTTCCCGGCCGCGATGGAGGCGGTGAGGCAGAAGTCCCCGATCACGAAGGCCAGCAGACCGGCTCCGCCACTGGTGAGCGGCACCAGCAGGCCGAACGGCGTGCCGAGCACCGCGCACCACAGGAACGCCCGGGGTGTGCTCCCCAGCTGCCGGGACAGCCGGGGAGCGAGGGCCGCACCAGCCACGCCGCCGAGGCACACCAGGCCGAAAAGCAGCCCGATGGCGCCCGCCGTGAGCCCGACGGTCCGGCTCAGGAAGACCACCACGAGGGCCTGGGTGCCGGAGAGGAAGAGGTTCATCCCGGCGTCGCACCACGCGACGGCCCGCAGGAACGGATTGCCGCGCAGGAAGGCGATCCCCTCGCGGATCTCCCGGCCCAGCGAGCGCCGCCCGGTACCGGCGGGCGGCCCCTCCCGGGCCCTGATGCGCCTCAGCAGGGCCGCCGAGACCAGGAAGCTCAGGCCGTCGGAGAGGAAGCCGAGGGTGGCGCCTCCGGCCTGGACGAGGAGGCCCGCCGCGCCCGGTGCCGCCAGGTCGGCGGTGGACTCGCTCAGTTGGAGCTTGGCGTTGCCGTCCATGAGCGCCTTGGCGGGCAGCAGCGTGGGGACGTACGCGGTGTAGGCGGTGGTGAAGAAGACGTTGGCGACTCCGGTGAGCAGTGCCGTGAGCAGGAGCTGCTGGATCGTCAGGAACTCCCACCACGCGGCGGCGGTGGTGAGCAGCAGCAGGACCGCCGAGAACGCGTTGCACCAGAAGAGCACCGGCCGCCTCGGCAGCCGGTCGACCCAGGCCCCGGCGGGCAGGCCGACCGCCAGCCAGGGCACCCAGGCCGCCGCGTGCAGCAGGCCCATGGTGAAGGACGAGGCGTTCAGGGCGGTCACCGCGACCAGCGGGACGGCCACCCGGGAGGCCGCGCTGCCCGCCATGCTGACGGTCTGGCCGAGCCACAGCAGACGGAAGTCCCGGTAGCGCAGGGCTGAGGTGGGCACCGGGGCGCCTACGGGGCGAGCACATAGCCGTCGGCCGGGCGGAAGCCGCGCGACCTGCGCAGGTCCGCAAGGACGAAGCTGCGCTGGAGCCAGCGGTCGGCGCCGTCGTAGCGGGGGCGGAACGCGGTCCGCCCGTGCAGCGTGACGTGGTTGTCGACGATGGCCAGGTCGCCGGAGGTCAGCAGCACGGTGCGTGCCACCTCGTCGAGGGCGCCGGACAGTTCGGTGAGCGCCGTGCGGGCGGCCGGGGTGAGCCCTTCGGTGGCCGCGAAGTCGACCCGGACGTCGGGGTCCGACAGGTCGCCGTCCAGGACCGGGTGGTCCGGGGCGGGGCCGCCGGTCGAGCCGAAGGAGGGCGGCGGCTGGGTGCTGAACTCGGGCCGGGCCAGGGCCTCCCGGGTCCGCTCGGACAGCAGCGGCAGGGCCTCGCGGACGGACGCGGTGCGCAGTCCCGCGACTCGCTCGTGGTCGGGGCGCAGGCACAGCAGCATCACGTGGTCGGGGCGGTGCGCGTGGAAGGCGTTCTCGTTGTGCATCAGCAGGTCCACCGACCCGGCGTTGCCCTGGAAGTCCTCCTGTCCGGGCACCGGCACGACGTCCTGCACCAGCGCCCCGGACTTCTCGGCGCGGAAGGCGGCCGGGTCGCCGAGGCCGCAGGCCGTCATCACCAGCAGCGCCGCCGACCGGCTGGTGGCCCGCTGCACCGACCCGCGGACCGTGGGCGTGTCGGGCAACTCGCCCTCGCCGACGGGCAGTCCGCGCACCACGAGGGCTCCGGCCGGACCCGAGTCGCGGCGGAAGGCGCGGATCCGGCACCGGAAGGCGCGGGGCAGGTCCTCCCAGGCGGTCCTGGCGGCCGCCACCCACCGCTCGTCGTCGACCCGGTCCGAGACGGCCGCCAGGCGCTGGGCGACCCGGCTGATCTCGGCCGCGTCCGCCGGGGACAGGGTGAAGACGGCGCCCTGGGCCCCGCTGGCCCCCTCGGCCGCGCTGGCCCGCGCGGCCGGTTCCGCCGGTACGGCTTCCCGTGACGTGACCTGAACGGCATGTGACATGACTACTCCAAGTGATCAAGAAGGGCTGAAGAAGGCTGAGGAAGAGGGTGCTGAAGAAGGCTGGGGAAGAGGGTGAGGGCGGCGTACGGAGGAGGTCAGGGGCGCTTCGCGCGCAGCTCGCGCGCGAGGACCGCGCCGATCCGCGCGGACGGCCCAGCCCGCAGCATGTCGCCGTGCACACAGGCGACGGCGTGGTGTTCCAGGCGGCCGGTGACGTACGGCCGCCAGGGCTCGGCGCTGCCCGGCTCCGGGTCGAGCGCGGCGCTGAAGAACACCACGTCACCGTCGTAGGTGGCCGGGACGTGCTCCCTGCCGAGGGCAGCGTGGCCGACGAAGGCGCGGCCGAGCGTCCGGATCAGGTCGTCGTCGAGTCCGGCCAGCGGGCCGTCACCGGTGCGGGCCAGGCGGACGAAGTCGGGGATCTCCAGGGGCCGTCCGGCGCGGTCCGGGAGCTCGTGGCCGAGGGAGAGCAGGAGTTCGGCGAGGCCGTCGGCGCCGTCGGGGTCCGCGGGGGCGGTGTCGTCGGGCGGATAGCCGTCCAGCATCGCGAGCAGGGCCACCTCCTCGCCCAGGCCGCGCAGGTGGACCGCCATGGCGTGGGCGACGACGGCGCCGAAGGACCAGCCGAGCAGGTGGTAGGGCCCGGTGGGCTGGACGGCGCGGATCTGCTCGACGTAGTCCGCGGCCATGTCGTCGACGCTCTTGGGCAGTTCGTCGTTCCGCAGGGCGCGCGACTGGAGGGCGTACAGCGGCTGCTCGGCGTCCAGGTGGTCGAGGAGCGCCGTGTACACCCAGCCGATTCCGGCGCCGGGGTGCACGGCGAACAGGGGCGCGGAGCGGCCCGCCGCCCGCAGCGGGAGCAGGCCGGTGGGCGCCGCGGGCCCGGCGCCCGGCTGGAGTCCGGCGGCCAGGGCGGCGACGGTCGGGGCGTCGAACACGTCCTGGATCCGCAGGTCGACGCCCAGCGAGGTCCGGGCGCGGGAGACGAGGCGCGCGGCGAGCAGCGAGTGCCCGCCCAGGGCGAAGAAGCTGTCCTCGGCGCCCACCCGGGGCAGGCCCAGGGTCTCGGCGAACAGCTCGCACAGCGCCTTCTCCTGGGCGGTGCGCGGGCCGCGCCCCTCGCCGGGGGCGGGGAGGTCGGGCGCGGGCAGCGCCCGCCGGTCCAGCTTGCCGTTCTTCGTCAGCGGCAGCCGGTCGAGGACGACGTACGCCGACGGGACCATGTACTCCGGCAGCACGCCGCCGAGCCGGTCCCGCACCGCGGCGACGTCGGGCCGCTCGCCGTCCCGGCCCACCAGGTACGCCGCGAGGCGGCTTCCGTCGCGTACGGTCACGGCCGCGCCCGTGATGCCCGGCTGGGCGGCGATCAGCGCCTCGATCTCGCCCAGCTCGACGCGGAAGCCCCGCACCTTCACCTGGTCGTCGACCCGGCCGGTGAACTCCAGCTGCCCGTCCGGGCGCCGCCGCACCAGGTCGCCGGTGCGGTACATCCGCGTGCCCGGGGCGCCGAACGGGTTGGCGACGAAGCGGCCCGCCGTCAGGCCGGGCTTGCCGAGGTAGCCGCGGGCCAGCAGGCCGCCGCCGATGTACAGCTCGCCGACCACGCCGGTCGGCGCCGGGGCCAGCGCCGCGTCCAGGACGTACCACTGGGTGTTCCAGACGGGGCGGCCGATGGTGACGCCGCCGGACGGGAGCGGTGCGCCGGGTTCGATGCGGAACTCGCCGCAGCCCACCGTGGTCTCCGTCGGCCCGTACTCGTTGACGACCCTCACGTCCGGGTGCCGGGCCCGCCACTCGTCGAGGACGGAGCCGAGCAGCAGCTCGCCGCCCAGCACCAGCTGCCCGCTCGGCGCGTACTCCTCGGGGAGCACGCCGAACAGCGCCAGGTGCGAGGGCGTGGCCTTGACGAAGGTCGGCTTGGCCACGGGGGCCGGGCCGTCCTCCCGGTCGTCCAGCGCCACGAGCCGCACCGAGCCGCCCGACGTCAGCGGGCCCCACAGGCCCGTCACCGTCAGGTCGAAGGCGACCGGTGAGTGCACCAGGGCGCGCCCGCCCATGGCGGGGTACGCCTGCCGGGCCCAGGCCAGGTACAGGGCGAGGGAGCGGTGTTCGATCACCACGCCCTTGGGCTCGCCGGTCGAGCCGGAGGTGTAGATGACGTACGCGGGTGTCGCCGGGGTCAGCGGGGAGGTGCGCTCCTCCTGGGTGAGGTTGCCGCCGCCGTGGCGGGCCACGGCCGTGCGGGCTTCGGGGGCGTCGAGCACCAGCAGGGGTCGGCCCGGCAGCCGGTCCGCCAGGGCGCTGGTGGTCACCGTCAGGACGGGGGCGGCCGCGCCGAGGACCGTGGCGAGCCGGTCGGCGGGCTGCGCCGGGTCCAAGGGGAGGTATCCGGCACCGGACTTGAGGACGGCGAGCAGGGTCACGACCAGGTCGGGGGTGCGGGGCAGGGCGACGGCCACCAGGTGCTCCGGGCCCGCGCCCCGCTCGATGAGGTGCCGGGCGAGCCGGTTGGCCCGCTCGTTCAGGTCGCGGTAGGTCAGGTCGTGCGGGGGCTGGTCGGCCGGTTCTCCGTGGGGCGGTGCGGCGTCGCCCGCCAGGACGGCCACGGCCTCCGGTGCCCGGTCGGCGTACGACTCGAACAGCTCGGGCACGCACGGGGCGGGCACGTCGACGGCCGTGTCGTTCCAGCCCTCGACGAGTTGGTGGCGCTCCCGCTCCGACAGCAGGTCCACGGCGCCGACGCGGCGCTCGGGGTCGGCCGCCAGCTGCTCCAGGACGCGGCGGAGCCGGTCGCCGAGCAGGTCCACGGTCGCGGGGTCGAAGAGGTCGGTGGCGTACTCCAGGCCGCCGGTGAGCCCGGCCGGGGCTCCCGTGGTGTCGCGGCGGTCGGTCAGGTCGAGCCTGAGGTCGAACTTCGACACGTCGAACGGGACGGGCTCCTCGGCGGCCGTCACCTCCGGCAGCTCCAGGAGGCCGTCGCCGCTCTCGTCGAGCTGGATCATCACCTGGAAGAGGGGGTGGCGGCCGAGGGAGCGCTCGGGGTTGACCGCCTCGACGACCCGCTCGAAGGGCACGTCCTGGTGGTCGTACGCCTCCAGGTCGGACTCCCGTACGCGGGTGAGGAGTTCGGCGAACGTCGGGTCGCCGGACAGGTCGGTGCGCAGGACCAGCGTGTTGACGAACAGGCCGACGGTGTCCCCCAGCGCCTCGTCCGGGCGGCCCGCGACCGGAGTGCCGAGCACGATGTCCGTGCCCGCGCCCAGCCGGGACAGCAGGGCGGCCAGGGCCGTCTGGAGGACCATGAACAGGGTGCAGCCGTGGTCCCGCGCCACCTGGGCCAGGCGGGCGTGCAGCGGCCTGTCCAGGTCGAGCGGCAGGAAGCCTCCGGCGTTGCTCGCGACGGGCGGCCGGGGGCGGTCGTAGGGCAGCTCCAGTTCGGCAGGCGCGTCGGCGAGCCGTTCGCGCCAGAAGGCCAGTTGCCGGGCGGCGCGGCTGCCCGGGTCTTCGGCGTCGCCCAGGAGATCGTCCTGCCACAGGGCGTAGTCGGCGTACTGGACCGGCAGCGGCGGGAAGTCGGGGGCCGCCCCCGCGAGGCGCGCGGCGTAGGCCGTGGACAGGTCGCGCAGCAGCACGCCCCAGGACCAGCCGTCGGTGGCGATGTGGTGGACCACCAGGGACAGGACGTGCTCGTCCGCCGCCAGCCGCAGGGCCGTGGCGCGCACCGGCAGGTCGCGGCCCAGGTCGAACTCCCCCACCGCGAGGGCCGCGAGGGCCGCCGCCGTGGCGTTAGGGGCGCGGCCGGTGAGGTCCTGGACGTCGAGCGCCGGGGCGGCGGTGGGCAGCACCCGCTGGTACGGCTCGCCGTCGGCCTCGGGGTAGACGGTGCGCAGCGCCTCGTGGCGGGCGACGACGTCCGCCAGCGCCGCCCGCAGCGCGGACAGGTCCAGCGGGCCGCGCAGCCGGACGGCGAACGGGCAGTTGTAGTCGGTGCCCTGGCCGAGGCGGCTGAGGAACCAGATGCGCCGCTGGGCCGAGGACAGCGGCAGCACGGCGGGGCGTTCCCGGGCGGTCGGCGCGGGCCCGGTGCGGGCCGGGCGGTGGCCGCGGGCCAGGGCGGCGACGGTGGGGTGCTGGAACAGGTCCCTGATCCCCAGCTCGACGCCGAGGGCCGCGCGGACCCTGGAGATCAGCCGGGACGCCAGCAGGGAGTGCCCGCCCAGGGCGAAGAAGCTGTCGTCGACACCGACCGCGGGCAGCCCCAGGACCTCGGCGAACAGGCCCGCGATCAGTTCCTCCCGGGGGCCGCGCGGCGCGCGGGAGGTGGTCGCCGGGCCGTAGTCGGGCGCCGGGAGCGCGGACTGGTCGAGCTTGCCGTTGCGGTTCATCGGGAGCGCCTTCAGGGATACGAAGGCCGAGGGGACCATGTGGTCGGGCAGCCGCTCGGCGAGGTGGTCGCGCAGCGCGGCGGCCTCCGCCGTGCGGTGCGCGGCGGGGACGACGTACGCCACCAGGCGCTTGCCGCCGGGGCCGTCCTCGCGGGCGACCACCGCGGCCTGGGCCACCTGCGGGGAGGTGCGCAGCGCGGCCTCCACCTCTCCGGGTTCGACGCGGAAGCCGCGGATCTTGACCTGGTCGTCGGCGCGGCCGAGGTACTCCAGGCGGCCGTGGCGGTCCCGGCGGACCAGGTCGCCGGTGCGGTACATCCGGGCGCCCGGCTCGTAGGGGCAGGCGACGAAGCGGGCGGCGGTGAGGGCGGGGCGGTCGAGGTAGCCGCGGGCCAGGCCCGGTCCCGTGAGGTACAGCTCGCCCGCGACGCCCGGGCCGACGGGGCGCAGTCCGGCGTCGAGGACGTAGGCGCGGGTGTTGGCGACCGGGCGGCCCACCAGCGGCTCCTCGCTGTCGGCGGCGTCCCACCGCAGGGCGTCGACGCTGCACTCGGTGGGGCCGTACAGGTTGCGGCACAGCAGGCCCTCGGTGGCGCGGACCCGTGTCCACAGCGCCCGGCCCGCCGCCTCGCCGCCGAGCAGGAGCACGCTCGGGCGGTGACCTGGCCCGTCTAGGCGGTGACCTGACCCGTCCAGGGGGTCGCGAGCGTGTCCGTCGAGCAGTCCCTCCTCGACGAGTTGTTCGGCGTACGTCGGGGTCACGTCGAGCACGTCGATGCCGGTCGTGGAGATGTGCCGGACCAGGGCGGTGGCGTCGCGGCGGGTGTCGTCGTCGACGAGGTGCAGCTCATGGCCCGCGACCATCCACAGCAGCCCCTCCCAGGAGGTGTCGAAGGAGAGCGCGGCGGTCAGCGCCACCCGCATCCGCCGCCCGCCGTTCAGCTCCTCGGCGCGGGAGATGACCCCGGCGCGGTGGAGGGCGTAGAGGTTGCGCAGCCCGGCGTGGTCGATCACCACGCCCTTGGGTTCGCCGGTGGATCCGGAGGTGTGGATGACGTACGCGGCGTGGCGCGGGTGGATGGCGCGGCCGAGGCCACCGGTCTCAGCGCTGGCGTCTGAGTCGGTGTCGACGAGGATCCGGGGCGGGGCCGTCGCCGGGAGCATCGGGGCGGTGGCGCTGTCGGTGACGACGGTCGTCGCCGTGGCCAGCAGCTTCGCGATGCGCTCGGCCGGGTAGTCGGTGTCGACGGGCACGAACGCGGCCCCGGCCTTGAGCACCGCGAGGAGCGCGGTCACCGAGGCCGCCGAACGGGGCAGCGCGAGGGCGACCAGGTCGTCGGCGCCGACGCCGAGCGCGGCCAGCCGGTGGGCGAGGGCGTTGGCCCGCGCGTCGAGGGCGGCGTAGCTGAGGGCGGTGTCCTGGAAGACCAGGGCGGTGGCGTCCGGGGTGCGGGCGGCCTGCGCCTCGAACAGCTCCGGGAGGGTCTGCTCCGGGACCGGGGCGGCGGTGTCGTTCCAGGCGGTGAGGACCTGGTGGCGCTGTTCGGCGGAGAGGGCGTCGGCGTGGCTGACGGGCCGTGCGGGGTCGGCGGCGAGCCGGTTCAGTACGCGGGTGAGCGCGGCGGCGATACCGGTGGCGGTCTCCCGGTCGAAGAGGTCGGTGGCGTACTCCAGCGCTCCGGTGATCCCCGCTGGGGCGCCGTCCGCGTCGCGCCGCTCGTGGAAGTCCACGGTCAGGTCGAACTTGGCGATGTCCCAGGTGACCTGCTGTTCGGCGCAGTGCACGCCGGGCAGGTCGAACGCGGGGCCCGCGCCGCTCTCCAGGGTCATCATGACCTGGAAGAGGGGGTGGCGGGCGAGGGAGCGCTCGGGGTTCAGGGCCTCCACGACCCGCTCGAAGGGCACGTCCTGGTGGTCGTACGCCTCCAGGTCGGACTCCCGTACGCGGTCGAGGAGTTCGGCGAACGTCGGGTCGCCCGACAGGTCGGTGCGCAGGACCAGGGTGTTGACGAAGAAGCCGACCAGGCCGTTCAGCGCCTCGTCGTCGCGCCCCGCGACGACGGTGCCGAGGGGGATGTCCGTGCCCGCGCCCAGCTTGGACAGCAGGGCCGCGAGACCGGCCTGGAGCGCCATGAACAGGGTGCAGCCGTGCGCCTGGGCCACCTCGGCGAGGCGGGCGTGCAGCGCGGCGTCGAGGTCCACCGGCACCGAGCCGCCCACGAGGCTCGCCACCGCGGGCCGGGGCCGGTCGTGCGGCAGCGTCAGCTCCGCCGGGAGTCCGGCCAGCGCCTCACGCCAGTAGGCCAGTTGCCGGGAGAGCGCGCTGTCCGGGGCGTCCTCGTCGCCGAGGGACTCGCGCTGCCACGCGGCGTAGTCGGCGTACTGCACCGGCAGCGGGGCGAACCGGGGGGCGCGGCCGGTGCGGCGCGCCTCGTAGGCCCGTGCGAGGTCGCGGAGGAGGGGGCCCCAGGACCAGCCGTCGGTGGCGATGTGGTGGATCACCAGGGACAGCACGAACTCGTCGCTGCCCAGAGCGAACAGGCGGGCCCGCACGGGCAGTTCGGCGGTCAGGTCGAAGACGTGGGCCGCCTCGTCGGCGAGGGCGGCGGGCAGGGCCTCCTCGGTGGTCGTGACGATGCGGAGGTCCGGGGTCTGGTCCAGGACGCGCTGTACGGGCTCGCCGTCGACCTCGGGGTAGACGGTCCGCAGCACGTCGTGCCGGGCCGCGACGTCGTCGAGGGCCGCCGCGAGCGCCACCCAGTCGAGCCTGCCGGTGAGGCGGGTGGTCAGGGGGCAGTTGTAGGCCGGGCCGGTCTCGGGCATCCGGCTGAGGAACCACAGCCGTCGCTGGGCGAAGGAAACGGGGTGCACGGGATCTCCTGGGAAGGGCGCGGGAGGCATGGGGCGGCTCATCCGTCGCGGCGGCGCAGGGCGGGGCGCGCCGCGGGGGCGGTGGCCAGGCGGGCGGTGGTGGTGGCCGGGGTGGGGTGCCGGAACACGTCGCGGATCTTCAGCTCCCGGCCGAACTCCGCGCGGATGCGGCTGATCAGCCGGGTGATCAGCAGTGAGTGGCCGCCGAGGGCGAAGAAGTTGTCGTCGGCGCCGACCTCGTCGCGGCCGAGCACCTCGGCGTACAGCGCGCACACGCGCCGCTCGTCGTCGTCGGCCGGGCCGGGCCGCGCGGCGGGGGCGGCCGTGGTGGTGGGCCGGGCGTCCGCGGGGCGGCGGGAGAGCCCTTCGAGGGCGCTCAGCCGCAGGTCGGGGTGGTGCGCGAACTGCTCAAGCGCGGTGGTCAGGTCGCGGGCGAGGCGTTCGACGGTGGCCGCGTCGAACAGCTCGGTGGCGTAGGTGAGTTCACCGCGCAGGCCGAGCGGTGTGCCGCCGTCGGCGCGGTGTTCGACGACGTCGACGCCGAGGTCGAACTTCGACACCGGTGACGCGACGGGGAAGCCCTCGGCGGTGACGCCGGGCAGCCGGGGCAGGGCCGGGGCCTCGCTCTGCACCTGGAGCAGTACCTGGAAGAGGGGGTGGCGGGCGAGGGAGCGCTCGGGGTTCAGGGCCTCCACGACCCGTTCGAAGGGCACGTCCTGGTGGGCGAGGGCCGCGAGGTCCGCCTCCCGGACGCGGTGCAGCAGCTCGGAGAAGGCCGGGTCGCCCGAGACGTCGGTGCGCAGCACCAGGGTGTTGACGAAGAAGCCGACGACGTCGTCCAGGGCCTCGTCGGCGCGGCCCGCGACCACGGTGCCGACGGGGATGTCCGTGCCCGCGCCGAGCCGGGACAGCAGTGCGGCGAGGGCGGCCTGGACAACCATGAACAGCGTGCAGCCGTGGGCGCGGGCCACGGCCGCGAGGCGCGCGTGCAGGTCGGCGTCCAGGTCGAGGGGGGCCGATCCGCCCGCGTGGGTCGCGATCTGCGGGCGCGGCCGGTCGTAGGGCAGCGCCAGCTCCGCCGGGGCGCCGGTGAGTTCCTTGCGCCAGAAGTCGAGCTGGCGGGCGGTCAGGCTCGTCGGGTCGCTCTCCGCGCCCAGCGTCGCCCGCTGCCACAGCGCGTAGTCGGCGTACCGCACGGGCAGCGGAGCGAGCCGCGGCGCCCGGCCCGCGCGCCGGGCCTCGTAGGCCGCGGCGAGGTCGGCGAGGAGGGGGCCCCAGGACCAGCCGTCGGTGGCGATGTGGTGCAGGACGAGGAGGAGTACGGCGTCGTCGGCGCCGAGCGTGAACAGGTGGGCGCGCAGCGGGGGTTCGTCGGCGAGGTCGAACTCGTGGGCGGCCGCCCTGCGTACGGCGTCGGTCAGCTCGGCCTCGGTGATCCGCCCGGTCTCCAGCGGGACGGCCGCGTCGGCGCCGGTGAGCAGGTGGAGGCGGGGCTCGCCGTCGACCTCCGGGAAGACGGTGCGCAGCACCTCGTGCCGGGCGGTCAGGTCGCCGAGGGCGGCGGTCAGGGCGGCCGTGTCCAGGGGGCCGCGCAGCCGGTAGGCGAAGGGGACGTTGTAGCTGGCGGACCGCTCCTCCGCCTGGTGGACGAACCACAGCCGCTGCTGGGCGAAGGACAGCGGCGGCCGCTCGGGCAGTTCGTGGCGGCGCAGCGGCGGGCGGGCGCCCTCGGCGCGGGCGGCGAGGGCAGCGAGGTCGGCGAGCGCGGCGACGGTCTGGGCCTGGAAGACGTCGCGCAGCGACAGTTCGACGCCGAGCGCGGTGCGTACGCGGCTGACCAGGCGGGTGGCGAGCAGCGAGTGTCCGCCCAGGTCGAAGAACCCGGCGTCGGCGGGGACGGTGTCGAGGCCGAGGAGTTCCCCGAAGAGGCCCGCCAGGATCTCCTCCTGGGGTGTGCGGGGGGCGCGTCCGGTGTCGGCGGTGAGCGTGGGCTGCGGCAGCGCCTTGTAGTCGACCTTGCCGTTGGGGGTGAGCGGCAGCCGGTCCAGGACGACGAGGTGGGCGGGCACCATGAAGTCGGGCAGCAGCTCCGCGAGGCGGGCGCGCAGTTCGGCCTCGGTGGCCTCGCCGACGACGTGGCCCACCAGGCGGCGCTCGCCGTCGTCGGTGGTGGGCGCGGTGACCACGGCCTGGCGGACGCCGGGGCAGGCGGCGAGCGCCGTCTCCACCTCGCCGGGCTCGACGCGGAAGCCGCGGATCTTGACCTGTTCGTCGGCCCGGCCCAGGAATTCGAGCAGGCCGTCGGCCCGCCAGCGGGCCAGGTCGCCGGTCCGGTACATCCGTGTCCCCGGGCCGCCGTGGGGGTCGGCGACGAACCGCTCGGCGGTGAGCGCCGACCGCCCCTGGTAGCCGCGGGCGACTCCGGCACCGGCGAGGTACAGCTCGCCGGGCGTGCCGGGCGGCACCAGGCGCAGCCGCTCGTCCAGGACGTAGGCGCGGGTGCCGTCGAGCGGGCGGCCGATGGGGACGGGGCCGCGGTCGTCGGCGGTGACGAGGTGGGAGGTGGCGCACAGGGTGGCCTCGGTCGGCCCGTACAGGTGGCGTACGGCGATGCCGGGGCAGGCGGCGCGCACGTTCCGCACGGCGGTCTCCCCCACCACGTCGCCGCCGGTCAGCACCTCGCGGACGGGGGCGAGGACCCCGGGGTTCTCCTCGGCCACGACGCGGAACAGTCCGGCGGTGAGGTGGACGGCGGTGATCCGCTCCTCGCGCAGCAGCGCGCCCAGGGCGGTGACGGTGAGGTCGCGTTCGGGGGCGACGACCACCTCCCAGCCGGAGAGGAGGGCGACCCACACTTCGTAGTCGGCGCTGTCGAAGGCGTGCGGGGCGTGGAACAGGACGCGGTGGCCGTCGGCGGTGTGCCAGCCCCGGTCGGCGGCCAGGTCGAGCAGGTTGCGGTGGGTGACGGCGACGCCCTTGGGCTCGCCGGTGGAGCCGGAGGTGTGCATGAGGTAGGCGAGCTGGTCGGCGTGGACCGAGGGGGCGGCGACAGCGGGGGCGCCCTCCTCGACGGCGCTGACGAGGACGGCGTGGACGCCGTCCGGCGCGCTGGGGTGGAACTCCTCGTCCACCAGCAGGACCGGGCAGCCGGTGGTGTCCAGGATCCGCTGGCGGCGCGCGGCGGGGTAGCCGGTGTGCAGCGGCACGTACGCGCCGCCCGCCTTCAGGACGGCCAGCATCGCCACCACGACGTCCGGGGAGCGGCGCATCAGGATGCCGACCGGGGTCTCGGCGCCGACGCCGAGCGCGGTGAGGCGGCGGGCGACCGCGTCGGCCCTGGCGTCGAGTTCGCGGTAGGTCAGCCGGGTGGCGCCGGACTTCAGGGCGAGGGCGTGCGGGGTGCGGGCGGCCTGCGCCGCGAACGCGCCGTGCACGGTGTCGGGGGCGTCGGGCCGGTGGGGTGCGGTCGGCAGCCACTCCCCCAGCAGGCGGGCCCGCTCCGTCGGCAGCACGGCGTCGAGGCGGGAGATCCGGTCGCGGGGTGCGCGGGCCGCGGACGTGAGGACCGCGCGCAGCCGCTCGCCGAGGGCTTCGACGGTCCGCGCGTCGAACAGTTCGGTGCGGTACTTGACGACGGTGTGCAGGCCGCCGGTCTCGGCGGGGCGCTCGGTGAGCTGGAAGGCGAGGTCGAACTCGCTCTGGGTGACGTCGACCTCGGTGGTCCGCGACTCCAGGCCGGGCAGTTCGAGGGCGGCGGCGGTGTCCGCTCGCCGCAGGGTCAGCGCGACCTGGAAGAGGGGGTGGCGGGCGAGGGAGCGCCGCGGGTTGACCGCCTCCACGACCTGCTCGAAGGGCACGTCCTGGTGGGCGAAGGCGGCGAGGTCGGCCTCGCGGACGCGGGCGAGGAGTTCGGCGAACGTCGGGTCGCCGGACACGTCGGTGCGCAGCACCAGGGTGTTGACGAAGAAGCCGACCACGCCGTCGAGGGCCTCGTCGCCGCGCCCGGCCACCACGGTGCCAACGGGGATGTCCGTGCCCGCGCCCAGCTTGGACAGCGTCACGGCGAGGGCGGCCTGCACCACCATGAACACGGTGCAGCCGTGCGCACGGGCCACCTCGGCCAGCTCGCGGGTGAGGGCGGGGTCCAGGTCGAAGGCGTGGGCCGCGCCGTCCGGGCTCGCCACGGCGGGCCGGGGGCGGTCGGTGGGCAGGGCCAGCTCCTCGGGGAGCCCGGCGAGTGCCGTGCGCCAGTAGGCCAGTTGGTCCTCGCCCTCGTCGCGCAGCAGCTGCCGCTGCCAGAGGGTGTAGTCGACGTAGCTCACCGGCAGCGGCGCCCAGGTGGGCTCCTCGCCGTGTCGGCGTGCCGCATAGGCGCGGGCGAGGTCGCCCAGGAGGGGGCCCCAGGACTCGCCGTCGGTGGCGATGTGGTGCAGGGCGAGGACCAGGGTGTGGCGTTCGGGTCCCGCGGTGAGCAGCGCGGCCCGCAGCGGCGGCTCGGTGGCGAGGTCGAAGGGGCGGGCGGCGATCTCGTCGATGTCGGCCCGGTTCTCGGCCAGCACCTCAAGGTCGGGTGCCACGGCGTCGAGGACCCGCTGGCGCGGCTCGCCGTCGGCTTCCGGGTAGACCGTGCGCAGGGTCTCGTGCCGGGCGGTCAGGTCGACGAGGGCGGCGCGCAGCGCGGCGGTGTCGAGCGGTCCGGTGAGGCGGGCGGCGACGACGCTGTGGTAGGCGGGGTTGGGGCCCTCAAGGCGGTGCAGGAACCACAGGCGCCGCTGGGCGGCGGAGAGCGGCGGGGCCGCGGGGCGCTCGGCGGGGCGCAGCGCGGGGCGGGCGCGGCGGGCCCCGTCGAGGCGGGCGGCGAGGCTGGCGGCGGTGGGGTGCTCGAACAGGTCGCGCACGCCCAGTTCCACGCCGAGCGCGCCGCGCAGCCGCGCGATCAGGCGCATGGCGAGCAGGGAGTGGCCGCCCAGGTCGAAGAAGTCGTCGTCGACGCCGACGTCGGGCAGGCCGAGGACGGCGGCGACCAGGTCCGTCAGGATCTCCTCGTGGGCCGTGCGCCGCGCGCGGCCGCCCGCGTGGTGGGCGGGGGCGGGCAGGGCGCGCCGGTCCAGCTTGCCGTTGGGAGTGACGGGAAGCGCGTCGAGGAGGACGACGGCCGGGACCATGTGCGCGGGCAGGCGCTCGGCGAGGGTGGCGCGCAGGGCCGCCGGGGTGGGCTCGGCGCCGGGGGCGGGCACGGCGTAGGCGACCAGGCGCGGGTCGCCGGGCCGGTCCTCGCGGACCACGGCGGCTGCCTGGGCGACGCCGGGGCAGGCGGCCACGGCCGTCTGCACGTCGCCGAGTTCCACGCGGAAGCCGCGGATCTTGACCTGGTCGTCGGTGCGGCCGAGGTACTCGAGGACGCCGTCGGCGCTCCAGCGGACCAGGTCGCCCGTGCGGTACATCCGCTCCCCCGGGGCGAAGGGGCAGGCCACGAAGCGTTCGGCGGTCAGGGCGGCCCGGCCGAGGTAGCCGCGGGCGAGCTGGACCCCGGCGAGGTACAGCTCACCGGCCGTGCCGGGCGCGACGGGCTCAAGGCGGCTGTCGAGGACGTAGGCGCGGGTGTTGGCGGCGGGGCGGCCGATGGGGACGGTGGCGGCGCCGGGGCTGCAGGCCCACAGGGTGACGTCGACGGCGGCCTCGGTGGGGCCGTACAGATTGTGCAGCTCGGCCGTGGGGAGGGTGGCGAAGAACGCGTCCTGAGTGTGCGGGGCGAGCGCCTCGCCGCTGCTGATGACCCGGCGCAGCGAGCGGGCCCGTGCGGCGCGCGGCTCGCGCAGGAACACGTCCAGCATCGACGGCACGAAGTGGGCGGTGGTGACCGACTCGCGCTCGATCAGCTCGGCGAGGTACGCCGGGTCCTGGTGCCCTTCCGGCCGGGCGACCACCAGGGTCGCGCCGTGCAGCAGGGGCCAGAAGAACTCCCACACCGACACGTCGAACCCGCAGGGGGTCTTCTGCAGCACCCGGTCGTCGGCGGTCAGGGGGTAGGCGCGCTGCATCCAGGCGAGCCGGTTGACGATGGCGCGGTGCGAGATCAGCGCGCCCTTGGGGCGGCCGGTGGAGCCGGACGTGAAGATCGCGTACGCGGGGTGGTCGGGGTGGAGGGCGGGCCGGGGCGCGGCGGGTGCCACGTCGGGGAGCGGGGCGTCGAGGCGCAGCGTCGGGATTCCGGGCGCCTGCCAGCCGGTGCTGAGCAGCAGCACGGGGTCGGCGTCGGCGAGGATGCCGTGGTTGCGGGCGTCGGGCTGCGCCGGGTCCAGGGGCAGATAGGCGGCGCCCGCCTTGAGGACCGCGTACAGGGCGACGACCAGGTCGGGCGAGCGGGGCAGCGCGACGGCGACCAGGTGCTCGGGGCCGATGCCGCGGGCGGTCAGGACGGACGCCAAGTGGTCGGCCCGCTCGTCGAGTTCACGGTAGGTCAGGGTCTGGCCCTCGTAGACGACGGCGGTGGCGTGCGGGGTGCGGGCGGCCTGCGCCGCGAAGAGTTCGGGCAGGGTGGTGGCGGGCAGGTCGGCGGCGGTGTCGTTCCACTCCGTCAGGACGCGGTGGCGGTCGCCGTCGGTGAGGGCGTCCAGGGCGGCGAGCGGGGTGGCGGGGTCGGCGGTCCAGCGCTCCAGGAGGCGCACGAGGCGGGCGCCGAGGTCGGTGGCGCGGTCGCGGTCGAGGAGTGCCGGGTGGTGGCCGAGCCGCAGGCCGAGCGTGGCGCCGGGCTCCACGACCAGGGTGACGGGGAAGTGGGTGGTGTCCCGGAACGAGATGCGGGTGTCGAGGTCGAGGCCGGGCACGTCGAGCCGGTAGTCGCCGAGGGGGAAGTTCTCGAAGACCAGGTTGGTGTCGAAGAGCGCGGCCGGGGAGCCCGCCAGGCGCTGGATCTCGGTGAGTCCGATGTGGTCGTGGTCGAGCAGTTCGGTGCGCTGGCACTGGATGCGGTCGCACAGGTCGGCGAGCGGGGCGGTGGCCTCGACGCGGGCCCGGACGGGCACGGTGTTGATGAGCATGCCGATCATCTCGTCGGCGCCGGGCAGGTCGGCGGGGCGGCCGCTGACGGTGCAGCCGAAGACGACGTCGTCCTGGCCGGTGGTGCGGGCCAGCAGGACCGCCCAGGCGCCCTGGATGAGGGAGGTGAGCAGCAGGCCGTGTTCCCGGGCCCGCGCGGTCAGGGCCGCCGTCCGCTCCTCGGTCAGCCGGAAGGTGACGTCCTCGGGGGTGGCGCCGGGTGGCACCGTCCCGCCCGGGACGAGCCGGGTGGGCGCGTCGAGCCCGGCGAGGGCCGTGCGCCAGGCCGCTTCGGCGGCGGTGCGGTCGCGGCCCGCGCAGTGGGTCAGATAGGCGCGGAAGGGCCGGACCGGGGCAGCTCCCCGGTCCCGTACAGCGTGAACAGCTCCTGGAAGAGCAGGGCGAACGACCAGCCGTCGAGCAGGATGTGATGGGCCGTCACCAGCAGGCGGTGGTGTGCGGGGCCGAGCCGCAGCAGGGTGAAGCGCAGCAGCGGGGGCCGTCGGCTGTCGACGCCGAGCGCCCAGTCCCGCTCGGTGAGTTCCTCGGCGCGGGCCCGCGCCTCGTCCTGCGCGAGGTGGCCGAGGTCGGTCTCCTGCCAGGCCAGCGGCATGTCGCGGCGCACCACCTGGACCGGGTCGCCGTTCTTGCGGTGGGTGAGGGAGACCCGCAGGTTGGCGTGGCGCCTGAGCAGGCCGTCCGCCGCCTCCCGCAGCCGGGCCGCGTCGAGCGCGCCGCGGAGGTCGACCGAGAACTGGGCGATGTAGAGGTGGGCGGAGCCCTGGTCGTACCCCGAGTGGAAGAGCATGCCCTCCTGGAGGGGGGACAGGGGCAGGACGTCCTCGACCGCCGACTGGCTGGTGTTCATGGGGTGATCACTTCCTGATGGGTCGTCAGAGGCCTGAGAGGGCTCAGAGGGCTTCGAGGGAGGCCACGAGGTCGTCCAGCTCGTCCTGGTCGATCGCGGCGTGCGTGAGGTCGGCGGCGACGGCGCCGCCCGCGTCCGGCCGGTCCGCGTGGGCGACGAGCGCGGCCAGCATCCGGAACCAGTCCTCGGCGAGCGCGCGCACCTCCGCCTCGTCGAGCACTCCCGGCGCCCAGGCCCAGTCGGCGTGCAGGACCGGTCCGTCCGCCGTCTCCAGGACGAGGGCGTTGACCTCCACGGCGTGCGCCATGGGCATGCCGGGGCCGGGGGCGTCCAGGCGGGCGCCGTGCTCGGGCAGCAGCTGCCAGTCGGCGTCGCTCGCCCCCGGGAAGCGGCCGAGGTAGTTGAAGCCGAGCCGCGGCCGGTCGGCGGCGGCCAGCGGCGCGCCCGCCGGGTGCAGATGGCGCAGCAGCCCGTAGCCGAGGCCCTTGCCGGGCATGCGGCGCAGCTGGTCCTTGACCCGGCGCAGCGCGAGGGCGACGGGGGCGTCGGCACCGGCTTCGGGGGCCGCGAGGCCGGTCAGCTCGAAGCGGGTGGGGAAGAGGGTGGTGAACCAGCCGACGGTGCGGGAGAGGTCGGCCTCGGCGGAGATCTCCTCGCGGCCGTGGCCCTCCAGGTTCACCAGGATGTCGCCCGGCTCGTCCAGCCAGCGGGCGAGGGCCAGCGCGAGGCCGGTCAGCAGGACCTCGTTGGCGTCGGCGCCCAGCCGCTCGGCCGTGCCGGTCAGCAGCGGCCGGGTGGTCGCGGCGGGCAGGGTCAGCGTGAGGTGTCCGGCGTTGTCCTCGTGGTCGCGTGCGGGGTCGAGGTCCCGGCGGCCGATGACCGCCGCGCCCGGGCGCACCACGTCGCTCCAGTACGGGAGTTCGCCAAGGCGCTGCTCGGCCTCCGCGGCCAGCAGCCTCGACCAGCGACGGAAGGACGTGGGTACGGGGTCCAGGCGCGGCGCCCGCCCCTGCGCGACGGCCTCCCAGGCGCGGGCCAGGTCGTCCGTGACGATCCGCCAGGAGATGCCGTCGACCACCATGTGGTTGACGACCAAGGCGAGGCGTCCGGGCGCGGTGGGCCCGGCGTCGCACCAGACCGCCCGCACCACCCGGCCGTCGGCCAGGCTCAGCCGGTCGCGGGCGGCGCGCACCTCCCGCTCGACGTCCCCGGCCGTGTCCGCGACCGCCCGGGTCAGGCAGTCCTCGGCCCGTACCGCGCCCACGGGCAGCACTTGCGGCTCGCCGTCGGTCAGGCGCAGCCGCAGCATGTCGTGGCGGTCCAGGAGCGCCTGGAGCACGGCGCGGGCGTCCTGCAGCGTGAGTCCGGCCGGGGCGCGCACCACCATGAACTGGTGGTAGGGGTCGGCCGGGCCGCCGCGCTCACGCAGCCAGTGCATGATCGGCGTGGGTACGACGGCGCCCACGCCGTCCTCCGCGCGGGGGCGGGCGGACCCGGCCACGGCCCGCGCGGTCGCGGCGAGGCGCGCCACGTCGGGCTGGGCGAGCACGTCACGAACGGTGACGGCCCAGCCCGCGCGGCGCAGGGCGCCGACCACCTGGACGGCGATGATGCTGTCGCCGCCCAGCTTGACGAAGCTGTCCTCGGGTCCTACGCCGGGCTTCCCGAACAGGTCGGCCAGCACGTCGCACAGGATCTGTTCCTGCGGTGTCACTCGAAAGTTCCCCTCTGTGGGCCGTGGTGATGTCGGCCGTGGTGGTGCGGCCCTCTGGTAGGGGCCGCGGGTGATGTGGCCTGTTGGTGCGGCCGTCGCGATGTGGCCTTCTGGTGCGGGCCGTTGTGGATGCGGCCGCTTGGTGCGGGCCGTGGTGACGTGGCCCTGCCGCTGCGGGCGGAGGTGACACGGCCCTGCTGGTGAGGGCCCGGCGGCGTCGGGGCTCAGACCGTCCGCGCGGTGCCGAGCAGCGTGCGCAGCCGGGCCCGGTCGACCTTTCCGTTGGCGGTCACGGGCAGGTCCTCCAGCGCCTGGAAGTGCCGGGGCACCATGTACGCGGGCAGGTGGGCCGCGCAGGCGGCGGCGAGCGTCTCGGCGTCCGCGTCGGCGGCCCCGGTCCGCGTGTAGGCGGCGGCCAGCCGAGTGGAACCCGCGACCGTGACCGCCACCACCACGGCCCGGCGCACGCCCGGCAGGGCGTCCAGGACCGCCTCGACCTCGCCGGGCTCCACCCGGTAGCCGCTCACCTTCACCTGGTCGTCGGCCCGGGCCACGAAGTGCAGGTCGGTGCCGTCGAACCGGACGAGGTCGCCGGTGGCGTAACACCGGCGCGTGGTGCCGTCCTGGTGCGGCAGCGTGCGGAACTTGGCGTCGGTCAGCTCCTGGTCGCCCAGGTATCCGAGGCCCACCGAGTCCCCGCGACGATGAGTTCGCCCTCCTCGCCGGGCTCGAACGGCCGCAGGACGCCGTCGGCGTGGCGCAGCAGCTCCGCTCCGGCGACGGCCCGGCCGATCGGCGGGTGGTCGGGCCAGTCGGCCGCCTTCTGCGGCGGCATGCGGTACTCGGTGACGACGTGGGTCTCGCTGGGCCCGTACTCGTTGACCAGGGTGACGCCGCCCGCCGCGCAGAACTCGCGCACCTCGGCGTTGACGACGAGCCGCTCACCGGCCACCGCGATCTCGCGCAGGTCCGGCATCGGGTCCTCCTCGAAGGACGCAGCCGTCGCCAGCGCGTGCAGCCCCACCATCGGCAGGAAGAGCCGGGCCACCCGGTGGGCGCGGACCACCTCGATCAGGGTGAAGGGGTCCTGGCGCTGCGCGTCGTCGACCACCACCAGGCGGGCTCCGGACAGCCAGGTCGCGACCATCTCCTCGTAGCCCACGTCGAAGCCGATGGACGCCGCCTGGAGCGTGTGCGGCGGGCGGTCGTGGGACCAGCGGGCGCGGTGCCACTCCCCGAGCGCGGCGAGGATCCCCGGCGGCACGGCCACCGACTTGGGCTCGCCCGTCGAACCGGAGGTGGGGATGACATAGCCGACCGGCCCGTCCAGCGGTTCGTCGAGCGGGGTGCCGCGGACCTCGTCGACCGTGCACTCGGCGGGGCCGAGGCCGGTGGGCGCGGCGCCGTCGGCGCGCACCAGCAGTTCGCTGAACCGGGCGATCCTCGCGGCGCGGGGAGCGGGCAGGGCGGGGTCGATACTCACCACGCCCGCCCCGGCCCGCCAGACGCCGAGCACCGCGCCGCAGCGCGCCCACGACCGGTGGGCGTGGACGGCGACCACATGGCCCGGCCCGATGCCGCGGGCGGCGAGACCGCCCGCGATCTCGGCCGAGAGCCGGTCCAGTTCGGCGTACGTGTGGGAGGTGCCGTCGTCGACGACGGCGACCGCGGTGCGGTGGCGCCGCGCGGCGGCGACCAGGGCGTGGCCGAGCGACCGGGGCGAGCCGCTCGCGTCGGTGGTCATGGGGGTCCCTTCTTGGGGGTCTTGGAGGGCTTGAGGGCCGTGGAGGGCTTGGTGGTCCCGGTACGGGCGGTCAGGCATCCGGCGCTCCCCCGGCGTGCTCGGCGATGAGACCGGCCAGCCGGTCGAGCCCGAGCTCGATCTGATCCGTGGTCAGATAGCTGCACGACAGCCGGAGTTGGCGGGCCGAGCGGGCGTCGTCGCCGAAGTGGCGCATCGGGGTGAAGAGCACCCCGTGCCGGACCGCCGCGGCTTCGAGGAGCGCGTCGGTGACGGGGAACGGCACGGTCACCACCACGAAGAAGCCGCCCGCCGGGGTGTTCCAGGACACGCCGGGCACCGTCGCGAAGCGGCGGTCGAGGCCCTTGAGGAGGCAGTCGAGGTTGCGGCGGTACACGGCGATCGGCCGCTCGTTGGCGCGCAGCAGGCTGCCGCCGTGCTCCAGGAGCAGGCCGCCGACCAGGGCCTGGCTCACCGGCGAGGTGTTGACGCTCACCATGCTCTTGGCGCGGGCCAGTTCGTCGGCGAGCAGGCCGCCGTCCGGTCCCGCGATCCGCTGGTCCGCCACGGCGAAGCCCACCCGGGCGCCGGGGAAGCAGGTCTTCGCCAGCGACCCGAGGTAGACGACCCGCTGTTCGGTGTCGAGGGCCTTGAGCGTCGGCGGCCGCTCCCCCTCGGCGGCCGTGAAGTAGCCGTAGGGGTTGTCCTCCAGGAGCAGGATGTCGTCCTCGGCGGCGATCTCCAGGAGGCGGTGGCGGGTGGCCATGTCCAGGGAGTGGCCGCTGGGGTTGGAGAAGTCGGGCACCAGGTAGAGCGCCCGGGGCCGCTCCCCCGCGGCGCGCACCTCTTTGATCCGTGTGCGCAGGTCCTCGGGGCGCAGTCCGTGCGGGCCCTCGGGGACGGGCCGCACCGGCAGGTCGAGGAGGCGGGCGGCACCGGTCAGGCCGACGTAGGCGGGCGTCACCGCGAGCACGACGTCCCGCTCTGCGGCCTTCAGGGCGCGCAGCACCAGCCACAGGGCTTCCTGGGCTCCGACGGTGACCACGACGGCCTCCGGGTCCACGGTGATGCCCTCGTCCCGGTCGAGCTGATGGGCGATCAGTTCGTGGACGACGCCCTTGGTCCGCCCGTACTGGAACAGCTCCCGCCGCACCCGTGCCGCGTCGTAGCCCTGGTGCTCGGCCAGGTAGCGGGCGTAGGCGTCCAGGTAGCGGTGCAGGTCGGCGACGTCGAAGGTCTCCTCGGTGGGCCGTCCGGGCGCGAAGGAGATCGCGTCGGGGTAGCGGCCCGCCACCTCGTTGAGGAAGGTCATCGACAGCAGCGCGGGATCGGCGAGCGAGGCGTGCAGGTCCGCGCGGTCGAGCAGGACGGGATCGGTCATCGGGCCGCTCCCCTCAGCTCGGACGGCGAGGCTCCCCGCAGGTCGGCACGCGCCGCTCTCCGCAGGTCGGCACGCGCCGCTCCCCGCGCGCCCCGCGCATCGAGACCCCGTACGTCAACACCCCGTATGTCCAGACCCCGTACGTCCAGACCCCGGACATCGAGGCCCCGCGCGTCGGCCGGGGTGGCGCAGCCGGAGAGGGCGAGGGCGGCACGCAGTTCGCCCTGCACCAGGCGCAGGACCTCGCGGACGCCGTTCTCGCCGTCGACGGCCAGGCCCCACAGGACCGGGCGTCCGAGCAGCACCCCGTCCGCGCCGAGCGCCAGCGCCTTGAGGACGTCGGTGCCGCCGCGGATGCCGCTGTCGAAGAGGACCCGGCAGCCGCCGGGGACGGCCTCGCGGACGGCGGGCAGCATCTCGACGCTGGTCACCGCGCCGTCCAGCTGGCGGCCGCCGTGGTTGGAGACCACCACCGCGTCGGCACCCGCGGCGGCGGCCCGGGCGGCGTCGCGCGGGTCCAGGAGGCCCTTGACGATCAGCGGCAGCCGGGTGGCGGCGCGCAGTTCGGCGAGGGCGTCCCAGTCGAGGTCGGCCGCGAACGCCTCGGCGGTGTGGACGGCCACGGCGGAGCTGCCGGGGCGCGTGTCATGGGTTCCGCTCGTGGAGTCGGGGGCGAGGTGGACGGCCGTGACCTCCGGCGGCAGGGCGAAGCCGTGGCGCACGTCCCGCAGGCGGCGCCCCATCTCGGAGACGTCCACGGTCACCATCAGCGCCGAGCAGCCCGCGCGCTCGGCCCGGCGGACCAGTCCGGCGGTGGCGGGGCGGTCCCGCAGGCAGTACAGCTGGAACCAAGTGTCCGCGCCGAGCGCGGTGATCTCCTCGACGGGCGTGCTGCTGAGGGTGCTGAGCACGAACGGCACCCCGGCCGCGCGGGCCGCGCGGGCCGTGGCCGCCTCGCCGTCGGGGTGGAACAGCCGCTGGTACGCCATGGGGGCGACGGCGACGGGCAGGGCCGCCGGGGTGCCGAGCAGGTCGGTCGCGGTGGTGCGGCCCGCGCCGCCGGTCAGCACCCGGGGCACCAGGGCGAGCCGGTCGAGGGCGGCGCGGTTCGCGGCCAGCGTCAGCTCCTCGCCGCTGCCGCCCGCGACGAAGTCCCAGACGGGCGCGGGCAGGCTCCGCTCGGCGAGGGCGGCGAAGTCCTCGGTGCGCACCGGTGCGGGGGCGGTCACCGCAGCACTTCCCCTGCGCCGAGGCGTTCGGCCTCCACGGCCTCGTACAGGGCCTTGATGTTGCCGCTGCCGAAGGTGCGGGCGCCGAACCGCTCGATCACCTCGTGGAAGAGGGTGCGCCGGGGGTGGGTGGAGCGGGTGAAGATCTGGAAGAGCTGGCCGTCGTGGTCCTCGTCGACCAGGACGTTCAGGTCGTGCAGGGCGGGGATGCCGTGCCGGGTCAGCTCCATGCGGTCGGCAAGCATCGTGTAGTAGGCGTCGGGTACGGAGAGGAACTCGACGTCGCGCTCGCGCAGGGTGCCCACCGCGCGCACGATGTCGCGGGCGGCGAACGCCAAGTGCTGCACGCCGGGGCCGCCGTGGTCGTCGAGGAAGCGGTCGATCTGGCCGGGCTCGGCGCTGGTGTCGGGCTCGATCAGGGTGAGCGTGACCTTGCCGGTGGCGCTCTGCACCACCTTGGAGTCCATCGCCTGCGCGCCCACCTTGATCAGCTCGCGGAAGATCATGCGGAAGCCGAGCACCTGGGTGTAGAAGTCGACCGTGCGCTCCAGCTCCCCGGCGGGCAGGCACACCGCGAAGTGGTCGAGGTCCTCCAGGAGGTCGTCGGCCAGGTCCCCGGCGGCGTCCGGCAGGGCGGTGAAGCCCGGCGGCAGCCCGTCGGGGCCGGGCTCGACGAGGGTGTGCACCACGTCGCCGAAGCCCGCGATGACCGCGGTGGTGCGGCCGTCCGCGTGCCGGGTCGGCACGGCGAGCGGCACCGCGCCCCGGGAGACCGCCTCGGCGAAGGCGGACGGCACGTCGTCGACGGCGAGCGCGATGTCGCCGACTCCGTCGCCGTGGGCCAGGACGTAGTCGGCGCCACGGTGGCGCGGTGAGCGCGCCTGGGTCAGGACGAGGGTGATGCGGCCCTGGCGCAGCGCCAGGGACTCGGCGTCCTCGCTCACCGCCCGGGCCACCGGGCGGAAGCCGTAGGCCCCGGTCAGTTCGGCGGCGGCGGTCGCCAGGTCGGCGACGTAGGACTCGACGTGGCTGATGTCGAATGCGGGTGCGTAAGGCGTGGGTGCGTGAGGCAGGGGTGCGTACGTCATGGGTGAGCCGTTCCTCAGGGGGTGGCGGGGGCAGGGGCGGGCGCGGTGAGCGCGGCGATCCGGGTGGGCAGGGCGTTCCACACGGCGGGGGTGTAGAAGTGCCCGCCGGGCAGCACGTCGTGGCGGAATCCACCGGTGGTCAGGGCCGCCCAGCGCGTTCCGGCGTCGGCGTCGATCACCGGGTCGTCCGCGCCCGACAGGACGTGCAGGGGCACGTCGACGCGGGTGCCGGGGGCGAAGGTGAAGGTGTCGCGGGCGCGGATGTCGGCGCGCATCAACTCCACGGCCATCTCGGTGAGTTCGGGTTCGTCGAGGACGTGTGCGGGCAACAGGCCGTGGGTGCGCATCCAGTCGAGCAGCTCGCCGTCGTGCTGCTCCTGTGCGGGGAACCGGTCCCGCTCGGTGAGGCCCTGGTCGGGCGCGTTGCAGGCGGAGACCACCAGGGCCTGAGGGACCGCGGCGCCCGCCGCCGCAAGCCGGGCGGTGACCTCGAAGGCCATCCAGCCGCCCATGCTGTGCCCGAACAGGACGTAGGGGCCGTTCGCGGCGACGGAGGCGACGGCGTGCACGGCGTCCGCCGCGAGCGCGTCCCACGTCTGGGCGCAGTCCTCAAGAAAGCGGCCCTCGCGCCCCGGGTAGCAGATCGCCACCAGGTCGGTGTCGTCCGGCAGTACGGGGATCCAGGGGTGGAAGGAGGCCGTGCCGCCGCCGCAGAAGCCCAGGCAGACCAGGGTGCGGGCGGGCTCGGCGCGCTGGGTGAGGCGGACGACGGTGGTGTCGGCGACGCTCACGTCGGCGGCGCTCACTTCGTCGGCGCTCACGTCGTCGGCGCCGGTCCCCGCCGGGGCGCCGATGCCCGCGGCACTCAGGTCCGGGCCACCCGCGCCCGGGGCTCTGGTCCCCGCAACGCCCAGCTCTGCGGCGCTCATGAGCCGCCTCCCTGCCGGACCGACTCCGCGTGCCGCGCCAGGTCGCTCAGCTTCGGGAACCGGTAGACGTCCTTGGTGGGCAGTGTGATCCCGGCGGTCCGCTTGAGCCGGGAGACCACCTTCAGGGCCACCAGCGAGTGGCCGCCGAGCGCGAAGAAGTTCTCGTCGGCGTGGACGCTGTCGCGGCCCAGCACCTCGGCCCACACCCCGGCGATGAGCTGTTCCAGCTCGCCCTCGGGTGCCCGGCCCGCGGCCGTGGGCACCGCCGTGATGGGGGGCAGCGCGGCGGTGTCGACCTTGCCGCCCGGGGCCATGGGCAGCGCGTCGAGCCGCACGAACGCCGACGGCACCACATGGGCGGGCAGCACGGCTGCGCAGTGCGCGCGCAGCGCCTCGTCGGTGGCGGTCGCCCCCGGCACGGTGACGCAGTACGCGGCCAGCAGGGCGTCGCCCTCCGGTCCGGTGCGCGGCGCGACCACGGCGGCGGTGACCTCCGGGTGCTCGCGCAGCCGGTCCTCCGCCTCGCCCGGCTCCACCCGGAAGCCGCGCACCTTGACCTGCCGGTCGGTGCGGCCGAGGAACTCCAGGGTGCCGTCCGGGCGGCGGCGCACCCGGTCTCCGGTGCGGTACATCCGGCTGCCGTCGGCCGCGAAGGGGTCCGCGACGAACCGCTCGGCGGTGCGGCCCGGTTGACCGGCGTAGCCCGTGGCCACGGCGGCGCCCGCCAGGTACAGCTCGCCGGTGCCGGTCGGCGCCAGCTTCTCGTCGAGCACCTGGGCGCGCACATGGCGCAGAGGGTGGCCGAGGTGGGGCGCGGGCCCGGTGACCGGGGTGGCGGTGGCGTCGACGGTGCACTCGGTGGGCCCGTACAGGTTCCAGGCGTCCTCGCCTTCGGCGAGCGTGCGCCACATCCGCTCGGGGACGGGCTCGCCACCCAGCAGCAGCCGCAGCCCGCGCCCGCGCAGCCGGGAGCTGACGAGCTGCCAGTGCGAGGGCGTGAAGTCCACGTCACAGACGCCGTGTTCCTCCAGGAGCGTCGCGAGCCGGGTCGGGTCGGTGCGGTCGTCGTCGGAGAGCAGCACCAGGGTGTCGCCGCGGCAGATCCGGGCCCACTGCTGCACCGAGGCGTCGAAGGACAGGCTGGCGTTCCAGGCGACCACCCGGTGCCCGGCCGCGTAGACGCCGCGTTCCTCAAGTCCCGCCACCAGCGCGGCGACGGCGCCCCGGGTGACCTCCACGCCCTTGGGTCGGCCGGTGGAGCCCGAGGTGTGGATGACGTACGCCGGGTCGAGCGCGGCCGCGGCCGGGTCCTCGTACCGGTCGCCGCCCTGGTCGTCGTACCGGCCCTCGGACCGGTCGCCGTACGGGTCCTCGAACGAGCCCTCGCCCCGGCAGTCGTCCGTTCCGTCCGGCGTCCCGTCCGGCCCGAGGACCGGCAGGCCGTCGGCCCACGGCGGGGCCGCGGTGTCGCAGACCACCGCGCGCAGCCGCGCGTCGGCGGCGACGAAGGCGAGCCGGTCGTCGGGGTACGCCGGGTCGAGCGGCACATAGGCGGCGCCCGCCCGCCAGGCGGCCAGGGGCGCCACCGCCCAGTGCGTGCCGCGGCGGGCGCTGACGCCGACCCGGTCGCCGCGGCCGACGCCCAGGGCGCGCAGCCGCCCGGCGAGGCGGGCCGTGCGCTCGCTCAGCTCGGCGAAGGTGAGGGAACCGTCGGGGGCGTGGATCGCGACGCGGTCCGGGACCGCCGCCGCGGTGGCGAGGAAGCGCGCCACCAGGTCCTGCGGATCAGCCACGGGACACCCCCGGAGCGGCGGCGCTCGGCTGGACGGTCGGCGCGCAGTCGGCGACGGCGACCGGGTCGCCCATCGCGACCAGGATGCGCCGGTCGCCGCGGAAGGGGTCGCGGGCGTGCGCGGAGAGGATGTTGTCGACGAGCATCAGGTCGCCCGGCTGCCAGGCACGGCGCACCGTGGCCTGTTCGTAGGCGGCGTTGACGGCGGCCACGTCCTCGGCGGTCAGCGGGACGCCGTCCGCGATGGCGGTGGCGAACGGCAGGCCGTCCGGGCCGAGCTGTTCGAGGAGGACCTCGCGGATGTCCTCGTCCAGGGAGAACTCGCTCCAGAACGCGAGGTGGTTGAACCACACCTCGTCGCCGGTGTGCGGATGGCGGATGATGCCGGGCCGCAGCTGGTCGGTGCGCAGCTCGCCGTCCTCGCGCCACTGGCAGGAGATGAGGTTCTCGGCGCAGTACTCCTCGACGTGCTGGGCGGAGTCGGCGGCGAACGCGGCCTGCCAGGCGACCGACAGGTTCGGCGAGTAGTTGCGGGTCAGCACCCAGCCGTGCGCGCGCATCCGCTCGACCAGGTCGCGCGGCAGCAGCCGCAGCACCTCGCGGCAGTCGGTGACCGGGGTGGCGCCGCCCTCCTCGGGCGCGGTCAGGCAGCCGAAGAGCAGCAGGCCGGGGAAGGTCAGGGTGTAGCTGTTCTCGTTGTGCGGGCGGATCGCCTGGGCGGCGGGCAAGTCGGTGGAGGAGAAGACGCCGCTGCCGTAGTCGCTGCGGGGGGTGGCCTTCTCCCGGTACGGGGTGGCCGTCGGGATCAGCTCGTCGCGCACCAGCGCGAAGTCCTCCACGCTGTGGACGGGCAGGCCGCGCAGGTAGACCGCGCCGAACCGGTGGAGCGCGGCGCGCAGTTCGCCCCGGTGGGCGGCGAGCCAGTCGCGGGCGGCGGCCGCGTCGGCGAGTTCGGGCGCGTCGGCGGTGGCGGGCGCGCCGGGCTCGGTGTGCCAGTGGAGTGCGGTCGTCATCGCGCACCGCCCGCGGTCGCCTCGGCGCGGTGCAGCTCCAGGGTGCAGCACTTGACGCTGCCGCCGCCCTTCAGCAGCTCGGACAGGTCGACGCCGATCGGCTGGAAGCCGCGGTCCGCGAGCCGGTCCGCGAGGTTGCCCGCGGTCTCCGGGAGCAGCACGTGCCGCCCGTCGCAGATCGCGTTGAGCCCGAACGCCTCGGCGTCGGCCTCGTCGGCGAGGAGCGCGTCGGGGTAGAGCGCGCGCAGGGTCTCCTGGCTCTCGGGCGAGAAGGCGCCCGGGTAGTACGCGATGTCGTCGTCGAGGACGGCGAGCGCGGTGTCCAGGTGGTAGAAGCGCGGGTCGACCAGGGTGAGGCCGACCACCGGGGCGCCGAGGACGCGCTCCGCCTCGGCGTGCGCGGCGCGGTCGGTGCGGAACCCGCTTCCGGCGAGGATCCTGTCGCCCGCCACCAGGTAGTCGCCCTGGCCCTCGTTGGTGTGGCGGGCGGTGTGCACCACCGGGTAGCCGCGCTGTTCGAACCAGTCCCGGTAGGCGGGGGCCTCGGCGGCCCGCTCGGGGTGGCGGAAGGAGGCGACGAGGGCGCGCCCGTCCAGGACGGTGGCGCCGTTGGCGGCGTACACCATGTCGGGCAGGCCCGGCAGCGGGTCGATCAGCTCGACGGTGTGGCCGAGTTCCTGGTGGAGCGCGTACAGCCGCTCCCACTGGAGGACGGCGAGGCCGGTGTCGGTCGGCTTGGCCGGGTCCATCCAGGGGTTGATGCGGTAGCTGACGGTGAAGTGGGTGGGGCGGCACATCAGGTAGTGCCGGGGTCGGGCGGTGCGCGGGGTGGGCACGGTTCAGGCCTCCTGCAAGGCGGCGGTCAGGCTGGCCGGGCGCAGGTCGGTCCAGGTCCGCTCGACGTGGTCCAGGCACTCCTGGCGGGTGGCGGGGCCGTGCGTGGTGCGCCAGCCGGCCGGGACGTCGAGGGAGGCGGGCCACAGCGAGTGCTGGTTCTCCTCGTTCACCAGGACGAGGAACACGGCCTGTTCGTCCTCGAAGGGGTTGGTCACGAGTGGTCCTCTTTTCGTGAGACAGATGAGGTGGGCAGGGCAGGTGGTACGGGTGGGGCGGTGGAGGTGCGCCAGCCGCCGTGGAGGGGGGATGCCGCGAAGGCGCGGCGCCAGATGGTCAGGGCGACGGACCGGGCGGTCCGCTCCGGGGTGGCCACGGTGAACAGGCCGAGGTGCAGGCGTCCGGGACGGCCGGTCCTGACGCTGATGTGCTCCAGTCGTTCACCGGGGGCCGCCGACGCCCACAGCAGGTCGACGAGGCGGGCGCTGTCCGCCGCGCCGATCGTGTGGGGGCGGTCGGTGTCGAGGGTGATGACGGTCAGCTCCACGCGGCGGTCCCTCCGTCCCGGTACGGGCCGGACGCGGCCGCGCCGGGGGTCGTACCGGTGGCGTGCGGGAGGAAGGAAGTCATGGAGGTGCCCTCATCGGCAGGGGAGACGGGAAGGGAGCGATCCGGAAGGAGAAGCTCCCGGCGCGAGGAGATCCGGGATGCGCCCGGCGGGCCGTTCGGCGCGGCGCCGGGGCGATGCCCTCATCCTGACCGGCACGCATGCCTCCAGGGAACGGGTTCCGGCTGGTCAGAACCGTCCAGGCCGCTTTGGGACAGCTCTATGGACAGCTCTTCGGGACACCGTGGGCGCCGCACCGCGCAGGCCGCTTCGGGACAGCGTCCGCGCCGGGCGCCCGCCACGTAGACGCGGGATCTATGGCACGTAGATCGACGGATCGCACACTGGCCGTCGACCCGCTGGGAGGCCCGGCGGGCGCACAGCGGACGAATAAGGGGTGCGGATGTCCACGACGTTGGGTCTGGAGGCTCTGGACCGGACGGTGTACCAGGCGATGCTCAGTCACCCGGCTCTGGGCGTGGCCGAACTCGCGGCCGAGCTGGCCCTGCCGCAGGACGAGATCCACGCCTGCCTCGACCGGCTCTTCGCCCTGCGACTGGTCCAGGCGTCGTTCGAGGCGCCCAGCCGGTTCACGGTGGTGGATCCGGTGCTCGGGGTGAAGCGGCTGCTCGACCAGCAGCACGAGGAACTGGTGCGGCGCCAGCGCCAGTTGGCCAGCAGCCAGCAGGCCCTGGTGCGCATCCTCGCCAGCGGGGGCGGCACTGCCCGGAAGGCCGACGGCGTGGAGCAGCTGACCGGTCTCGACGCGGTGCAGCGGCGCCTTGAGCGGCTGGCCCTGGAGGCCGAGCGCGAGATCCTCACCTTCCTGCCCGGCGGCCCGCGGCCAGCGGGCCCGCTGAGCGCCGCGCGGCGCAACGACGCCCTCGCCCTCCAGCGCGGAGTGGCGGTCCGCACCGTCGGCCTGGACGGCGTACGCGACGACGAGGAGACCCTGCGCCACGCTCGCGCGCTGGTCGAGCAGGGCGGTCAGTTCCGCACGGCGGCCGCTCTGCCGACCGGGCTGACCGTCGTCGACCGCAGGCTCGCCCTGGTGTCCGTGGATCCGTCCGACAGCGGCAAGGGTGCCCTGTTCCTCACCGTCCCGGGCGTGATCGCCGCGCTGTGCGCCCTGTTCGAGCAGGTGTGGGAGGCCGCGGTCCCGCTCGGCGGTGGATCAGATCAGGCCCGATATGTGCCGAGCGAGCAGGAGCGGGCCCTGCTCGCGCTGCTCGCGCGGGGCCACACCGACGAGTCCGCCGCCGTCCAGCTGCACGTCTCGGCCCGCACCGCGCGGCGGATCATGGCCTCGCTCATCGAGCGCCTCGGCGCCCGCAGCCGCTTCGAGGCGGGCCTGCGCGCGGCGCGCCTCGGCTGGGTCTGATGGGTCTGAGCAGTCGTGGGTCTGATGGCTCTGAGCAGTCGCCACGACATGGCCGAATCCCGCACCCGAATGACTCCCCGCAGGTCACCCCCACCCTTACGATGATGATCACATTGACCGACCACCGTCCTGGCCAGAGGGGGGCTCGCGCCCGGCGGGAGTGATGAAGCTCGGGGGAACTGTGGAATTCTTCGTGCTCGGTGCCGTCGGCATACGGATCGACGGCACCGTCGTGCCAGGGGGCTCGCCCCAGCAGCAGGCGACTCTGGCCACGCTGGCGCTGCGCGCCGGACACGTCATACCGCTGCACGAGCTGATGAGTGCCGTGTGGGGCGAGGAGGCACCGGGCTCCGCAGTGACGATTCTGCGCACCTATGTGTGGCGGCTGCGCAAGATCCTGGAGCGCGGCGGCGACCCCCAGGTGCTGGCCTCCGCGAGCGACGGCTACCGCCTTGCGGTGCGGCCGTCCGCCGTCGACGCGCTCCGCAGCGAGCGCCTGGTGACGGAGGCGGCCCACGCCCGCAAGGACGAGCGGTACGACGACTGCGCCGAACTGCTCGCCGAGGCGGAGGGCCTGTGGCGGGGAGAGCCGCTGGCCGGGGTGCCAGGGCCGTTCGCGGACCAGCAGCGCTCCCGCCTGACCGAGCTGCGGCTGCACCTGCTGGAGGAGCGCTTCGACCTGGACGTGCTGCTGGGCCGCCACGCCCAGGTCATCCCGGACCTGACCGGGTTCATCCAGGAGCAGCCGCTGCGCGAGCGGCCCTACGGGGTGCTGATGCGCGCCCTGTTCGCCTCCGGGCGGCAGGCCGACGCCCTGGCCCTGTTCGCCAAGGCCCGCGATCTGCTCGCGGCGGAGCTCGGCCTCGACCCGGGCCCGGAGCTCCAGCGGCTGCACCAGCGCATCCTGGCGGGCGACCCGGAACTGGCCGCGCCGCTGCGGGCCACGGCCCCCGCGGTGTCCCCGGCACCCGTGGCGGAACCCGAGGCGGAGGGCGCGGGCCAGGACTCCGGGGCCTTCGTGCGTCCGGCGCAGCTTCCCGCGGACATCGCCGACTTCAGCGGGCGCGCCGCCGCGCTCGACGGGCTGCACGCCACCCTCACCGACGCGGGCCGCACCGCGCTGGCCATCGCCACCATCAGCGGGATGGGCGGCATCGGCAAGAGCGCCCTGGCGCTGCGGGTGGCGCACCGCGCCAAGGACGCCTTCCCCGACGGCCAGCTCTACGTCGACCTGCGCGGCACCAGCGCGGACGCGGCGGCGCCCGCCGCGGTCCTGGCCAGCTTCCTGTCCGCCCTGGGCGTGCCCCGCCAGCGGATCCCGGGGTCGGTCGAGGACCGGGCGCGGCTGTTCCGGACGGTCCTCGACGGGCGGCGGGTGCTGTTGCTGCTCGACAACGCCCGGGACGCGGCCCAGGTCAGGCCGCTGCTGCCCGGGGCCGTGCACTGCGCGGTCGTGGTGACCAGCCGGGCCCGCCTCGCCGGGGTGCCGTCCGGCAGCCATGTGCGGCTCGGCGAGTTCAGCACCGGTGAGGCCCTGTCCCTGCTGCGGCACATCGCGGGCGCCGACCGGGTCGACGGGGAGAAGTCCGCGGCGGTGGCGCTGGTGGGTGCCTGCGCCCATCTGCCGCTCGCGGTCCGCATCGTGGCCACCCGCCTCGCGACGCGGCCCAGCTGGACGGTGGCCCACCTGGTGACGCGGCTCGCCGACGAGCGGCGCCGCCTGGCCGAACTGCGGGCGGACGACCTGGCGGTGGCGGCGGTCTTCGAGTTCGGCTACGACCAGCTCGCCCCCGACCAGGCGCTGGCGTTCCGGTCGCTGGCGCCGGTGACGTGGCCGACCATCGGTCTCGACGCCGCCGCGGCGGCGCTGGAGCGGTCGGCGGGCGACACCGGGGAGCTGTTGGAGGCCCTGGTGGACGCGGCACTCCTCGAATCTCCGGAGCCGGGCCGCTACCAGTACCACGACCTCGGCCGTGACTTCGCCCTGAACCTGCCCCGGCCGCAGGACCGCGTTCCGGCGGTGCGCCCGCTGCTGCACCACCTGCTGCGGCGGGCGGCCGCCGCGTTCCAGCGGATGGTGCCGGGCGACCCGGTGCACAGCACCATCGCGGCGACGGCCGCGGAGCCCGGCGCCCGCCCCTTCGCCGACCTCGCCGAGGCCCGCGAGTGGGTGCTCGCCGAGTCCGACTGCGCCGTCCACGCCGTCCAGCTCCTGCTCACCGAGGCGGGGCGCCCCGACCCGGACCTGCTGTCGGTGGCCGCGGACCTGCTGGTGGCGCTCAGCTCCTTCGGCCAGGACATCTCGTACGCGCGCATGGCCGTCACCGCCCGCGCGCTCGCCGAGGCGGCGACCCTTCAGGGAGCCCATCGGGCGGCCGGTCGCGCCCACTTCATCTGCGGCAACGCCGCGCTTCAGGCGACCCGGCTGGTCGAGGCGCGCACCCACTCGCTGCTGGCGGCCGAGGCGTGCCGCCGCGCCGACGACCGGGCCATCCTCCAGCAGGCGTACAACGACCTCGGCGTCATCGCCCAGTTCGAGCAGCACTACGACGACGCGGCCGGATACTTCGACCAGGCGCTGGTCCTCGCCCGCGGGCAGGGCCAGCGCTCGGCCGAGCTGTTCACCACCCTCAACGCGGCCCTGGCGAGGATCCGCGGCGGTCGCGCCGAGGAGGCGCTGCCGTCCTGCGAGGCGGCGCTGGCGGCGCTGCGCGACCTCGCGACCCCGCACGGCGTCGCCCACGCGCTGTGCGTGCGCGGCCAGGCGCTGCACGAGCTGGGCCTGCTGGCGGAGGCGCGGGCCAGCTACGTGGAGTGCGTCGAGGTCTGCGAGGCCGCGCGGATCCCCGCCAAGCGGGCGCAGGCCCACTACCGGCACGCGGAGACCCTCCGCGCCCTGGGTCTCGTCGAGCCCGCCCTGGAGGCCGCGGGCCTGGCGGTGGCCTACTACCGGACCGCGCCGAACCACGCCCGGGACCAGGGCTACGCCCTGCTGATCCACGCCCGGGTGTCGCTCGACGCAGGGCGCCCGGAGGAGGCCCACGGCCATGCCCGCGAGGCCCTGGAGGTCTTCACGCGGGCCGGGCTGCCGGAGGCGGCGCAGGCCCGGCACCTGGTCGAGGCCGGGCAGCGGACGCCGGTCTAGCGGCTGTGGCCGGGCCGGTCTGCGGGGCCGGTACGAGGGGCCGGTGCGGCCCGGCCGTCATGCCTGGCTGTTGTACTCCTCGGGCTCGCCGCTGGCCTGGAACGTGCTGGTGGTCGTGACCGGCTCCGACGCGGCGGCGGACCGCGCCGCCACGGGGCCGGTGACACCGAGGAGCAGGGCGAGGACGGCCGGAACGAGAACGGTCAGACGACGCTTCACGGGCTTCTGGCTGCGCAGCACGACAGAACCTACTTCACTGGGTAGTGGAGGGCCGATCCCCTCGGGGATCCGGCCCGGTGCGGTGTGATGTCGCAACCTTGGCACCCGGGCATCTACGTTTCATCAACAGCCGTATAGACCCCGGCGGGTTGCCTCCGTACCCCTTGGCCTCCGTACCCATCGATGTCTCCCGGGTCAGAGCAGGATCTCGAGCCGCACCTTCTCCTTGGGTGTGGCGATGTCCCAGTAGCGGGCGGTGCCCCGCGCGTTGTCGTAGGCACCCGTACCGCCGGTGATGGCCATGTCGAGCGCCCCCGTGGTTCCCTTCGTCCACAGCGACTGCATCGTCACGGAGCCGCGCTTCAGCTCGACGGTGATCACGCACTGCGTGGTGGGTTCCTCGCCGTTGACGTGGACGACCTGGCACGAGCCGCCGCCGAGTCCGACCTTGCGGCCGTCCTTGATGGCGGTGCCGGAGTAGACGTCCAGGTCGCCCAGGCTCGGCCCCTTCGGGCCGAGGTCGTGGGCGGTGTACTGGTCGTTCTGAAGCGTGAGGTCGATGACCTCGACTCGGCGCCCGCCGTCCGAAGCGTCGGCGTCCGCGCTGTCGGCGGCGCCCACCCCGACCACGGCGGCGGCCAGCGCGACGGCACAGAGCCCGATCAGCTTCGGCCGCAGGGGGCCGCTCCCCCACCCTTTCCGGCGTACGGCGGCGGTGTGCGGACGGCTGGTGCCCATGACGGGTTCTCCTCGCTGGGATTGGCTGGTATTGGCTGGGATTCGTTAGGGGATTCGTTGAGGGGATTCGTTGGGATCAGCAGGGCCCGTGGGGCTCCGCTGGGGGCGGGCCGTGGCCGACCGCGGTCTCCGTGTGCGAACACCTCGACGCTAGGGCGGGTGCGTCGCCGCCGTCCAAGAGCAATATCGCTATGGCGTCATGACGTCGGAGGCATGACGGTGTACGGCCGCGTGTCCGGCGTAATTCGTTTGCGCCGACCGGAGGGGGAAGGTGCACTGTGGCTCGGGACCGCGGCCCGTGGTGCCGGAGCTTCCAGGAGGCAGTGCCAGCGATGCGGATCCGTTCCACGACCGGCCAGGATCTCGACGTGTTCGTCGACACCGTCCACACCGCCTTCGGGCGCTTCCCCGAGACCCCGGTCGACGGCGGCGGGCTCTGGTGGTCGGCGCTCGACATGGACCGCGGGCTGCTCGCCCTGACGGCGGACGGGCGGCCCGTCGGCACCGCCGCCACGCACTCCTTCGAACTGACCCTGCCCGGCCAGGCCCTCGTTCCGGCCGCCGGGGTGCCCGCCGTCGGTGTGCTGCCCTCGCACCGGCGCCAGGGAGTGCTCAGCGCGATGATGCGGCACCAGCTCACCGAACTGCGGGCCGGTGGCGACTTCCTCGCCGTCCTTCTGGCCTCCCAGGCCCCGATCTACGGCAGGTTCGGCTACGGACCGGCGACGTACACCACGCGGCTGACGGTGCCGCGCCACCAGGCCGCCTTCGCACACCCCCGGGCACAGGCGGCGACCGGCTCGGACAGTGGCCGGGGCGGCGGCATCGGTAGCGGCGGCACGTGCTCCGGTACGGTCGAGGTGCTGCGGCGGGCCGACTGCGGCGACGTCCTGGAGGATGTCTACGACCGCTACCGCCGCGCCCAGCCCGGCGCGCTGTCCCGCCCGCGCCACTGGTGGGCCACGCGTGCGGGGCAGCCCCCGGTCTCCCCGGCGCCGCGCCACATCGCCGTCCACCGGGACACCGACGGCGTCCCGGACGGGTACGCCAGCTACGCGATCGAGTCCGGGACCCTCACCGTCGACGAGACCGTCACCACCGACGACGCCGTCTTCACCGCCCTGGCCCGCTTCGTGCTCGCACACGACCTGGTCAGCCAGGTCGTGTTCAAGCACGTCCCGCCCGGGCACCCGCTGCGCTGGCAGCTCGCGGACTTCCGCGCCGGTCAGGTCAGCGACGACACGGACTGGCTGTGGGTGCGCCTCCTCGACGTCCCGCGCGCGCTGACCGCGCGCGGCTGGTGTGCGGACGGCGAGCTGGTCATCGACGTCGACGACCCGTTCCTCGGCGAGCACGGCCGCTATCTGCTGGCCGTGCGCGACGGCAAGGCCGAGTGCGCACCGACGGACCGGGAGCCCGACCTGTCCCTGGACATCCAGGACTTGGGCGCGATCTACCTCGGCGGCACCGCCCCGAGCACCCTCGTGCGCGCCGGACACATCCGGGCCCACCACCCGGACGCCGTCCCGCTCGCCGACGCCGTCTTCCGCGCCGAGCGCCCGCCGCACTGCCTGCACGAGTTCTGACCGCTCGCCTGCCTCACCCGGCGCGCGTCGAGCGCGACCCGGCCCCGGGCCGGCGAGCGTGCCCCGGCCCCGGGCTGCGGAGGTACGCAGGTCAGGCGCCGCTGTCAGTGGCGGCAGCCACAATCCCCGGCATGACCTCACCTCAGCAACTCGACGACCTCCTCACCGCCTTGGGCCTTGACCAGGCAGCTACGTTCACGGCCGTACGCGGTGGTGACGAGGACACCGTGATCCGGCTCTTCGGCGGTGATCCGGGGCAGGCCCGCGCCATGGGCCTGGAGGAGCTGCGCGAGCACTACGAGGGGGACCTCATCCTGGTGTCCCGCTCGGGACCGGCGCTGGTCGTCGTGGAGAACAACAACTACCAGGGGTCGCGCGAGGAGGTACTGCGCCCGCTCTCCCGCCTGGGCCGTGCCGCCAGCGCCTTCTGGAACGTCAACGCGGTGTCCCGGCTGAGCCTGGCCGAGGACGGACTCGTCTCGTCCGTATTCGACATGGTCGTTCCCGGGGATCCGGGTGGAGCGCGCCCCGAGGCCTGGGAACCCCTGCTGGAGGGCCTGACGTTCGGGGTCGAAGGCGACGACGGCTGGGGCAGGGGCCTCGTGGCGGTCGGGCGCGCCACGGGTGCGCGGTTCGACGAGGGCTGGGTGCGAGGCCCCCACCGCGTCGTTCCCATCACACCGGTCCCGCGGTACCTGCTCGGCCAGGGGCTGGTCGACTCGCCCCTGCTCAAGCGGGAGCCCTTCGTGAGCTATCTGAAGGACGTGGGGCCCGGGCTGCTGGGGCCGTTGCGCCGTCACGCCCTGGACCTGGCCCTGGCCCACGCCGAGTTGTCCGAACACCCCCTGGCCGTCGCGGCCCTGACGGCTGACGACCACCCGGCCGCCGCGAGGCAGCGGCTGCGCGACGACCTCGCCGCCGCGGGCGAGCGGGCCCTGACCCTGCACCACGCGCTACGAGCCGCGGAGCCCGATGACTTCGCCCCCGAGTGGGAGCGCCCCTCCCACCTCGCCTACCGCCAGGGCGTCGTCTTCGATGTCCTCGCGGCCTGCGTCGAGGCGTGCCCATCCCCCGGGCAGACTTGCTTCCGGACGTCATCAGCTCCCTCGTCATGGCGATGACCGGTGACAGCGAACGCGTCGCGGAGTTCTGGATGGTCGACCACCTGCACGACGCGGTACGCCGAGGGGCCTGAGCTGGGCGGCGCGTCAGTGGAACGGCGGTGCGGCCGTGGTGGACCTCGCCCTCGTCCCACGCGCCGATGACGGGATCCTGATGCGCCTGGCCCGGGTGCCCCGCCGGAGGCGCGGACGAGGACCGACGGGGGCCGGTTGCGCCCCCGGCTCAGCGTCCGCCGCTGCCGCTGTCGTTGGGGAGGGTGCCGTGGCCCGCGCGCGTTTTCGCCCCCGCGCAGCAGTGGGCCCGCAGTGGTCGCGCCACACGACGGAGAGCCAAGGGCCTCCCCCCATCCCGCTTGTGCCTCTCGCAGGCGCTAGACGGTATCCGAGCCTTCGCGGTCGCTCTTCAGCGCGCGCTTCTCACTCTTGAGGATGCGGGTCGCCTTACCAGCCGACCGCGTCAGCTCGGGCAGCTTCCTCACCGCGAGGATGACCACGACGACGAGGAGAATCAGGGCCAGCTCACTCAAGCCGAACATCAGGTCCACTCATTCCAGGGTCCATACGGCCCCGGCACCCAGCGCACCGGGCTCTACACCCCTGTAGAAGTGTCCCCCATGACCGCTGCCGCAACAACCCCGACTTTCCCTCCTGTTGAGCGCTGGCGGAGTGCACCAGGATGCGGCTACCGCCGGGCCGCGGAAGCCCACCCCAGCAGCTCCCAACCGGCCGCACGGGAGGGCGTGCGAGCCCGCCCGTGCCCCGTTCAGCCTCCACCGCACGCGACCGCCTTCCGATCCGGTCGGGGCGTTGCATACTGACCGCCCGCGTAGCCGTATGGCTACGCCCCGTGCGCCGCGCCCCTCCGGGCCAGGAATCGTCAAGGCTTCCCACACCGGTCGGGCGGCTCGCCGCGCACGGCTTGATGCGTAACCGCGCTTGCCATGGGGCGCACTTGCGCTTGACGCACTCCTGAAGCACTGGCCAGAGGCCCTTACCCCGCTGGCGCCTCGGCGCTTACCAGAAGCTCTCTTAGCTACCCGCCTGAGCTGCTAGAACTGAGAGGCGCCGTTCACGAACGACCACATTGACACAGGGCAGGAGGCCTGCGCTGACTTCCCGAACAGCTCCCTGCGGATAGCGACTCCCGACTCGCCCTACGCACCCAGGGATCACAAGGAGAGAAATGTCCGTTTCTCGGAAACTAAGTAAAAACCGGTTTCCCCGCCGCTAACGTGCCTGGTCAGATCGTGTGGTCCCCGCGCGTGCGGGGGTGGTCCCTCCGTGGTGGGTGTGTGGCAGAGAGCGCAGGCGTGGTCCCCGCGCGTGCGGGGGTGGTCCCCGCTCGACATCGCGGAAGAGGACCATCTCCCCGTGGTCCCCGCGCGTGCGGGGGTGGTCCCCCCACAGAAGAAGGGAGGGACCCTGTCATGGTGTGGTCCCCGCGCGTGCGGGGGTGGTCCCTCCTGGCGCTTCGAGGTCATCGCGGCGGCGCTGTGGTCCCCGCGCGTGCGGGGGTGGTCCCGCCGTCCGAAACGAGGCCGCAACCGCCTTGTTGTGGTCCCCGCGCGTGCGGGGGTGGTCCCGGACCCGGAGTTCTCCGCGGCCACGGAGAAGAGTGGTCCCCGCGCGTGCGGGGGTGGTCCCTTCATGAAGAGTGCCGATCTGGGCCCCGCTATGTGGTCCCCGCGCGTGCGGGGGTGGTCCCAGGCGGCGGCACCGGCGAGTACCCGGTCGACCGTTGGTCCCTTGCGCGTGCAGGGTTGGTCCTCATCTACGCCCACGTTGAAGGCCGTCCGGCGTCGATGTGTCGCGGGCCGTGCCCCCCCCGGGACACGCCGCAGCCGCCGCCGGGTAGGCGTGTGAAGCTGGCTTCGCTGGTGCGGAGGGCGGCAGCGCACCCGCCAGTTCCCGCACCGCGCGGGTCCGTCGTCCGGGCGGAATGACGCGGCGCGTCGGCCTGCCGTCTGCCTGGCGTCCGCGCCACGCGCTAGGCGGGACGCGCAGGCAGCGCCCGGCGTCGCGGCGGGCACCGCATGCGCTGCCCCCGCCGCCGGGCCCTGGCGCCGACTCGCGACAGGGCGGCTCCGGCGTCGGCAGCGACAGCCTGCCAGCCAGTAGTCGGACTCGTACGGAGGCGAGCGGCCCGCCGTCAGCGCCCCCGCCCGTGACGCGGATGACCGCGCGGGCCTCGGCGGGTCACTTCCTCGCCTTGGTTGCCTCCTCAGGCACGCCAACCTTGCCGAGATACGAGTCGGCAGCCAGCGGGTCGGCGTTGGTCGTTCGGCGACAAGGGTGCACGTCGGCGTGCTGGCGTCCCGGACGGGTCCTGCGGCACCGGTTCCGTCGGCCGATACCGCACAGCCATGCCCGATCAACTCCACGCGCAATCCGGCACGTTGCCCGAGCCATGGGGACACGGCCCGGACAACGTCCGGCTTCTCCTGCGACTCAGGAGTCAGCCGGAGGGCGCCCCACCGGTCACTCCTCTTCCACGTCCTCGTCGCCCTCGAAGAAGTCCCCGACCTCGTCGACGACTTCGGCCGCGACCATGCCGCCGACGACACCCACGGCGAGCCCGGCCGCGCCCGCCGCCACGGCGGTGCCCACACCCGGCCCCGAGCGGTGGCGGCCACCATGACCGTGCTGATCGAAGCCGTGCCCGTGGGCGTCGTGACCGTACGCGTCGCCGTGTCCGTACGAGGAACGGTGCTCGACCATCCGGCGCACCCAGCCGTCGACCACCGCGTTCCAGTCCTGGTGCGCGACCCCCTCGTGGGAGACGGTGAAGCGGGTGACCGCGTCGTGGCCGGAGGAGAAGAAGCCGCCGCGCTTGTCGGCCTCCAGGACCACCTCCAGCTCGTCGCGGTGGGCCAGGAAGCTCACCTCGATCTCGTTGACCGCGTGCGCGTACTCCGGGGACGGGGTCAGCTCGATCTCCTGGTAGAAGGGCAGCTGCTGGCCGGTGCCGCCGATGCGGCCCAGCTCCAGGTCGGCGGACTTGAAGCCGAAGCCGAGCTGTCCGAACGCCTCCAGGATCGCCTCCTGGGCGGGCAGCGGGGCGACGGCGAGCGCGTCCAGGTCACCCTTGTCCTTGGAGCCCGCCACCGCCAGCTCGGTCCGCACGCCGAGGACGATGCCCAGGCGCTGTCCGTACAGCTCGGTGATCGGCGTCTCCCACGGCAGGGCGATCGCGAACGGCTCGCTGTGTTGCTGGCCCTCGGCGAGCCTGAAGCCGCCGCCGACGATGAACCGGTCGAAGGCCACATAGCCCTCGTGCTCGCCGCCGTCGTACTCGGCCTCCGCGCGTGCCACCAGTTCGAGCGTGATGTGCTCGACGTTGACGTCGACGCTGCCGCCCTGGAGGTTCACCTGCCCGCGCAGCATCTCACCGGGCCGGACGGCGCCGGACTCGAGAACCGTGTCCACCGAAGGGCCGCCCACCCCGAGCGAACCGAGCAGTCGCTTGAACACCATCGCGGCGTCCACTCCTTGTCATTCATCGACGTTCCGTCAGGAAGCCCTGTCTACAGGGCTGTAGAAGGAGGATACGGCGGACACGTCCGGCCGCGGATCCCGCCCGAAGGCGCCCCCTGATCACGTACAACCGAATGACGCACAAACGAATGATGTACGACCGGATCTCGCGTGAAAGGGGCGGATCCGCCCCCCAGCCCTCCCTCCCCCGTAAGCCCCGCCCGTACGACAGGTCGCCCCCGCCCACCTCGTGGACCTTGACCAACCACGGCACTTTGCGATTCCTTTACAGTAGGTGGAGAGGCAGCCCCGCTGCCTCACCTGCCGCAGCGCATCCCGCCCCCGCCGGACGCGTACGAAACACACCGGACAACAGACGCGAAGGAGCCACGGACCCGCGATGGGTGAGCCTCCCAGTACCAGCCGTGTCATGCCCTGCCCACAGCCCGCACGACGGGGATCGGGGGTGGCACGGTGACCGAGGTCCTGCTGCTGCTCCTGGCCCTCCTCCTCACGCTCGCCTGCGCCGTCTTCGTGGCCGCCGAGTTCTCCCTGACCACCGTCGAGCGCGGTGACCTGGAGCGGGCCGCCGAGGCGGGAGAGCGGGGCGCGGGCGGTGCCCTGAAGGCCGTACGGCGGCTGACCTTCCAGCTCTCCGGCGCGCAGCTCGGCATCACCGTCACCTCCCTGGTGATCGGCATGCTCGCCGAGCCGTCGCTGGCGGCGCTGCTGCGCGGGCCGCTGGCCAGCGCCGGTCTGGGCGGGGCCGCCCCGTCCGTGGCCACGGTGCTGGGCGTCGTGGTGTCGACCGTCGTCCTGATGGTCGTCGGTGAGCTGGTGCCGAAGAACTGGGCGATCTCACGGCCGCTGGCCGTCGCCAAAGTGGTCGCCGCCCCGCAGCGCGGCTTCACCGCCGCCTTCGGGCCCTTCATCCGCCATCTGAACAACACCGCGAACCGGTTCGTACGCCGCTTCGGGCTGGAGCCCGCCGAGGAGCTGGCCTCCGCCCGCACCCCGGAGGAGTTGGTCGCGCTGGCCCGGCACTCGGCCGCCGAGGGCGCCATCGAGCACGACTCCGCCGAACTGTTCGTGCGCACCCTGCACCTCAACGAGCTGACCGCCGAGAACGTCATGACCCCGCGCGTCGACGTGCGCGCCCTGGAAGCCCACACCACGGCGCAGGACGCGGCCAACCTGACGTACGCCACCGGCCTGTCCCGCTTCCCCGTGTACCGCGACAGCCTCGACGAGGTCATCGGCACCGTCCACATCCGCGACGTCCTCGCCCTCGACCCCGACGAGCGGCGGCTCACCCCCGTCACGGACCTGGCGAGCGAGCCGCTCCTGGTGCCCGACAGCCTGCCCGCCGACCGGCTCCTGGAGCGGCTGCGGGCCACCCGCACCATGGCGGTCGTCATCGACGAGTACGGCGGCACCGCCGGGGTCGCCACGGTCGAGGACATCGTCGAGGAGGTCGTCGGCGAGGTCCGCGACGAGCACGACCCCGTCGAGACCCCCGACCTGGCGCCCGCGGCACCGAACCAGGACGGCCGGGCCGTGTGGGAGGCGGACGGCGGTGTCCGCACCGACCAGCTCGACGCCATCGGCCTGACGGCGCCGGACGGCCCGTACGAGACCCTGGCGGGGCTGATCGCGACCCGCCTGACCCGCATCCCCGTCCAGCACGACAGCGTCGACGTCGACGGCTGGCACCTGACCGTCCTCGCGGTCGACCACCATCGCGCCGACCGCGTCCGCATCACCGCACCGGCGGCGCGGCAGGTCATGGAGGACGCCCGATGACCACCGTCCAGCTCCTCATCGGCGCCCTCACCCTGCTGACCAACGCCTTCTTCGTCGGCGCGGAGTTCGCGCTGATCTCCGTGCGCCGCAGCCAGATCGAGCCCAGAGCGCACGCGGGCGACCGGCGGGCCCGGATCACGCTGTGGGGCATCGAGCACATCTCCGCCGTGATGGCCACCGCCCAGCTCGGCATCACGGTCTCCTCCCTGGTGCTCGGCGCGGTCGCGGAACCGGCCATCGCCCACCTGCTGGAGCCCGCGTTCGAAGCCACGCACGTGCCCGGTGCCCTGGTGCACCCGATCGCCTTCGCCGTCGCGCTGACCGCGGCGACGTATCTGCACATGCTGGTCGGCGAGATGATCCCCAAGAACATCGCCCTGGCCGCCCCCGTACCGACCGCGCTGTTCCTCGGCCCGCCCCTGGTCGCCCTCACGCGGGCGCTCAGGCCGGTGGTCTTCGGCGTCAACGCCTTCGCCAACGCCCTGCTGAAGCTGCTGCGGGTGGAGCCCAAGGACGAGGTCGACGCCGTCTTCACCGACGACCAGCTCGCCCGCATGGTCGTGGACTCCAGCCAGGCGGGCCTGCTGTCGGCCGCCGACGGCGAACGGCTGCGCGACGCCCTGGAACTCGGCGCGCGCCCGGTCGGCGAGATCCTCGTCCCGGCCGCGCGCATGCGCACCGTCGACGACACCGTCACGCCCGCCCGTCTCCAGCAGGTCGCCGCGCGGGCCGGATACTCCCGCTTCCCGGTCACCGGCACGGGCGGGGCGCTGCTCGGCTATCTGCACATCAAGGACACCCTCGGCGTCACCGACCGCGATCAGCCCTTCCCGCGTACGGCCCTGCACCCGCTCACCCGGGTCAGCATCGACACCCCGCTCGACGACACGCTCACCGCGCTGCGCGCCATGGACAGCCACCTGGCCGCCGTCACCGGCGACAAGGGCACCGTCATCGGCTTCGTCACGATGGAGGACGTCCTGTCCGAACTCGTCGGCCCGGCCGCCGCCACCGCGTGAGACGGCCGATCGGGAACCGGCCGACGCCAGTGCGCCGTCGGCCGGCCAGGGCGTCGGACCCGACACGTGCCGCTCGCGCCCGGACCGGAGCCGGGTCGGGCCGGGGCGGGGCGGGGCGGGGGCTCAGTCGATCGTCTTGATCACCCGGGCGGGGACTCCCCCGACCAGGGTGCGGGCGGGGACATCGCGGCTGACCACCGCACCGGCGGCGACCACCGCGCCAGCGCCGATGGTCACCCCCTGAAGGATCACGGCGGACGCCCCGATCCACACGTCGTCCTCGATGACGATCGGGGCGAAGGAGAGGTACGCGCGGCGCTCGGCGAGCGGCAGCGGGTGGCCTCCGGTGATCAGGCTGACCTTCGGGGCGATCATGACGCCGTCGCCGACGCGGATGCCGCCCTTGTCCATGAAGGTGCACCCCTGGTTGACGAAGACGTTCTCACCGAACGTCGTGTTCAGCCCGTACTCGGTGAAGAACGGCGGATAGATCGTCACCGACTCCGGGAGCGGGCCGCCGAACACAACCGACAGGAGTTCGGTCCGGCCCCTGTCGTCGCTGAACGGCAGTGCGTTCAGCCGGGACGTAGCGTCGGTCACCTCCGCGATGCGCTCCGCGTGCCGCGCGAACTCGGGCGTCTGGACGTACATGACCTGCTCTGTTCGGGTAGGCATACGGCGATTCCAGCACCCCGGAGCGCAGGCGATCAAACAACCGCCGCCCCGCCAGGCACAACCAGTGGTTGTGGGAGTAGGCTGCCGGTGTGGATGTCGAAGCCCTGCGGACGTTCGTGGCCATCGCCGGGAGCGGCCAGTTCCAGGCGGCGGCGGACCAGCTCGGGATCAGCCAGCAGGCGGTCTCCAAGCGGATCGCGGCCCTTGAGCGGCACCTCAAGGTCACGCTTCTGGTGCGCGGCCCGCGCGGCTCCCGGCTGAGCCTGGACGGGCAGGTCCTCCTGCCCCACGCCAAGCAGGCCCTCGCCGCCATCGAGCAGGCCGAGCGGGCCGTGCGCCCCGGCAGCCGCCCCCTGCGCGTCGACGTCCTCCACCGGCGCATCGCACCGGCCCAGGCGGTCTACCGGTTCTACCGCGCACACCCCGAAGCGAGCCTGGACACGGTCACACTGGGCGCGGAGAACGCCACCCAGGCCGTCCAAGCGGTGCTCGAAGGCGCCATCGACGCGTCCTTCCGCGCCCTGCCGGTGGACCAGGTCCCGGCCGGGATCAGCGCCGAACGGCTCCTGGACGCACCCCTGGAGCTCCTGGTCGGGCCCGGCCACCCCCTGGCGGACGCGCCGTGGGTCAGGCCCGCGGACCTGGTCGGCCACCGCATCTGGATCCCGGGGATCAGACCGGGCACGGAGTGGGCGGCGTTCTACCAGGCCCTGTCCGACGACTTCGGCCTGAGCGTCGACGCGCTCGGCCCCCACTTCGGCGACGAGGCCCTGATGGACGCGCTGGCCGACTCGGCCTCGCTGGCCACCCTCGTCGGCAGCGGGGACCGCTATCTGTGGCCCCAGGCCCACGACCTGCGGCGCGTCCCGCTGCGCGCACCGACCCCGGTGTACCCGCACGCGCTGGTGACCCGCACCGGAGACCAGCACCCCGTGCTGACCGCGCTGCGCGACCATCTGCGCGGCGCGCGGCCGCGCACCCCGGACGACGCGTGGGTGCCGGACTGGGCGGACCGCTGACCGGACACCCGGTGCGGCACACCCGCCCTGGCGCCGCCCTGGCGCGTACGCGCCCCCGAAACCGGCCGTTGAGCGGCCGTTGAGCTGGCATTGACCGGCGCACCGCACGGTGAGGGCCATGACGAGAAGCACCATCGCGCCGTCGACCCGCACCGCGTCCGACCTGCCCGGCCTGACGAACCAGGCCGACCTGACGGACCAGCCCGGCCTGACGGACCAACCGGGCCCGACGGACCAGTCGGGCCCGACGGACCAGCCGGGCCCGACGGGGCTGCCCGGCCTGCCCGACCTCACCGCCGTGCGCCTGAGCCACCGCGCCATCCTGGTCGACATCGCGCGCCTCGCCTCGCTCCTGTCCGCCGCCAGCGCTCCGGCGATGCCGCTGGCACGGGCCGGTGCCGTCGCCACGTACGTCCACCGGTACCACGCCGCCGTACGCCACCAGCACCGAGGCGAGGACGAACTGCTGTGGCCCGCGGTCGCGGCCGCGGCGGGCCAGGCCCTGGACCTGTCCTCCTCCGCCGCGGAACACGCGGCCCTCGGTCGGCTCCAGGACTCCGGGGACGAGGCCGCCGCGCGCTTCGCCGAGGACCCGGCCCGCCACGCGCCGGGGCTCGCCGCGCTCCTGGCCGAGCAGCGCGATCGGCTCATCGACCACGTCGTCGCCGAGGAGCAGCGCCTCTTCCCCGTGATCCTGCACCGGGTGAGCGCCGCGCGGTACGCCGCTGCCGAGGCCGAGTTCCGCCGGTCCACGCCGTCTGATCTGGCCGCGTGGATGCTGCCGTGGCTGTGGCGCTACGCCAGCGCCGACGAGCGTCGCGTGCTGCCGCCCGCCGCGGTCGTCGAACCGCTCGTCGCCGCGTACGCCGCCCACGAGGCGCGGACGTTCGGCCACGGCCGCTGAGGCCGCCGTGAAGCCGAGGCCGTTGGCGCTGGCTGGCGGGGGCTTCTCGCGGTGCGGGTCGGCCGTCTACTCCCAGGTCGCGGTGTCGGGGTCGATGCCGTGGGCGCGTGCGCTGGCGTCGACGACGCGGCGGAACCACGTGGCGAGGCCGGGGCGGATGCCGTCGTAGTGGGCGGCGAACCCCGGGTCGGCCTCGTACTTGCGGCTGAGGCAGACCTGCATCTGCCGGGTGAGGGGGAAGTACGCGGCGAACACCTCGCGGTGCCGTTCGACGAGCTGGTTCGCCTCCGGGCTGCCGGGGGTGACACCGGCGTCCATCGCGTCCCCGAGCGCGCGGTCGAGGTCGGCGACGGCGGCCGCGACGGCCGCCCACTCCTCCGGGCCGCGAGCGGCGGACAGTTCGGCGTACTGCCGCCACTGGGTCGTGTCCCCGTACTGCTGCCGGGCCTTGGCGGGCCCGTCCGGATTCCACTGGGGTCCGAAGATCGCGGCCTGCTCCTCGCCGGACAGCAGGGGGCCGCGCTCGTGGGCCTCGATCATCCGGTCGAGCCCGGCGCCGAGCCGCTGGAGGCGTTCGATCCGTTCGGCGATCTGGGCGCGCTGCGCGCGCAGCGCGCCGGGCACGTCCGCGGTCGCGTCGTCGAGGACGGCCCGGATCCGGTCCAGGCTGAGGCCGGTCTCCCGGTAGACGACGATGCGGTGCAGGCGTTCCAGGTCACCGGCGGTGTACAGGCGGTACCCGGCGGCCGTCCGCAGCGACGGCCGCGCGAGGCCGACCTCGTCCCAGTGGTGCAGCGCGCGCACCGTCACGCCCAGCCGCGCCGAGACCTGACCGACGGTCAGGCCATCGGCGTCAGTAGCGTCATCCATGCTCCTCATCGGTGACATTGTCGACGATGGTCAGTGGTCAGTGGCCGCCGTCGCCGACGCCGGGCGGGGTGATCCCGATGGCTTCGAGGTTCCGCGCCTCCTGGCTGGCCGGGTCGAAGGGCTTCGCCGCGGTGAGGACGACCCGTGCGTTCTCCGGGGTGATCACCGTGACGTCACGGGTGTTCCAGGGCGTGTCCCGCGGACCGTCGACCGCGTCCGGGCGCAGTGCGCGGCAGGCCTCGACCAGGGAGTCCACCTGGCTGAGTACGCAGGAGAAGCTGACGCTCATTGCCGACGGCTGCTCCGGGACGTTGTCCTCCGCGAGCAGGAGCACGTCCTGGAACGCCCACCGGCGCAGGTGCACGAGCGTGCCGGGGATGCCGAACAGCTCGAAGAACCCGAGCCCACGGGTCCAGAAGTCCACCGAAGCCGCCAGGTCGGCCGTGGGGATGGTCACGAAGGCGGGCATGCCGTAGATGCCGCGGAACGGCTCCGGCGGCACCGCGTCGGGGCCGGGGGCGGGCACGGGGCTGATCTCGAACGCGTTGTAGTGGTCGCTCATGTGCCCCACCTTCCAGCCTCACGCCGCGTGAGGGTCAAGCCAGGAGTGCCGTCCGCCGCGTCGGTACCGAGCGCGGTGGTCTTCGCCCCTGGGCTCACCGCGGTGCCATCCGTACCGCTGTCACCCATGCCCCTCACGCGAGAGCGCGTCCCGGGGCGCGGGAGCGCGCACTCCGCTCCGTGCACCGCGGCGCCCTGCGGGAGCCATTGAGTTGATGTCTCCGACTCCCTAGCGTGGGGCACCGGAAATTCGGGACGCGAAATTCCCGGAGCACGCCGCTTTTCCGGTGGAGAAATTCCGCGCGGGCCGGGCGAAGCGGCGCTTGGATGCACGAATGGCTCCTGGATGACCGCGAGTGCGCGTTTCTCGGTGCGTGTTGTCCGTGCGCGGTCCCCGGGCACGGACTCCCTGGGGAGTCCCCATGCGCGGTCACTGTGGGCGGTCTCCGTGCGCTGTCACCGTGCTCGGTCTCCGTACGCGGTGAGAACCGAGGGCGTGCTTTCACCACCGCTCATTCCCATCCCGTAATTTCCACGGCAGGTGACCTGCAAGCAAGTTTCGTCCCCGAGCACAAGCGAGCAGGAAGGAACGCGCTCATGCGTACTTACGAACGGCCCACCCTGGCCAGGTCCGGTGACTTCCGCAAGGTGACCGGCGCCGGAAGCAGGGGCCCCAAGGACCTTCTCGGTCGCAAGCAGCTCCTCTGATCTGAACCGGTCGGCCTGACGGCCGACCTCGACACCGGGTGGCGGCCCAGGGCCGCCACCCGGCCCGAGCCCGCTCCCTCCCCGCCCCACTCCCCCCACGCTCCTCCCCTCCCTCCCCTCCCACTCATCGCGCCGTCGGCCGAAGGGGCATGCCGTGGACTCACTGTTCTCTCTCCGGGCGGCACCCGCCTGGTTCCTCGTCCTGCCCGACACCCCCGCCGCGGGCCCGGCGGCCCGCGCGGCACTGCCCCACGCCACGCGCCAGCTGCGCCACCCGTCCGGCCGCCCGTGGCTGCTCGGCCGGTGGGCGCCGGACACGGTGACGTGCGGTGGCCGCGGGCGGGCGCGGATCGCGGTCGTCGGTGAGCACGCCGTCTCCAGCGAGGAGGCCGACCGGGCCGCGGACCTCGCGGGCGACCCCGCCGCGCTCGACCGCCGTGCCGCCACGTGGCCGGGCAGCTTCCACCTGGTGAGCACCGCCGCCGGTCAGGTGCGCGTCCGGTGCGGCGCCATCGGCGTACGCCGCGTCCACCACGCCCGGTTCGGTGCCGGGGGCGAGGCGGTGACGCTGGCCTGCGACCGGGCCGATGTGCTCGCGGACCTGGCCGGGGCCGCGCTGGACGAACGCCGCCTCGCGGTGGAACTGCTCAGCCTCGACATGCTGTCCCCGCTGTCCGGCCAGCCCGTCTGGCACGGCGTACGGACGCTTCCGGGCGGCCACTGCCTGACGCTGCTCCCCGACGGCACGGCGCGGCAGGCGCGTTGGTGGTCACCGCCGGACCCCGGCGTCCCCTTGGCCGTGGGAGCCGCCGCTCTCCAGGAGGCGCTGCACGCCGCCGTGCGCGTACGCACCCAGAGCGGCGGCGTGGTGACGGCCGACCTCGGGGGCCTTGACTCGACCGCCGTGTACTGCACCGCCGTGCGTGCCGCGGCCCCCGTCGTCGCCTACACCGTGGCCCAGCACGACACGCTCGGCGACGACGTGCACTGGGCCCGGCGCACCGTCGCGGCCCTCCGTGCCACCGAAGGGGCGGACCACGTCGAACACCATGTCGTTCCGGCCGAGGCCGTGCCGATGACCTACGACGGCCTGGACACCCTCACGGACGTCCTGGACGGGCCCAGTCTGATCACCGTGGACCGCAACCGCCGCATGCGCCTGGTGGAGTTGGCCGCCGCACGCGGATCGCGCCTGCACCTGACCGGCCTGGGCGGCGACGAACTGCTGGCCGGGACCCCCGCCCGGCTGCACGCGCTGCTGCCCAGGCACCCCGCCGTCGCGCTGCGCCACCTGCGCGGCTACGCGGCGAAGTACCGCTGGCCCCGGCGGCGGGTGCTGCGCGCGCTGTGCGACCGGCGCCGCTACGGCTCCTGGCTGCGCCACGTGGCCGACCGGCTCACCGACCCGCCGCCCGACGTGGACGAGCCGCTGCTCGGCTGGGCCAGCCCGCCGCGCATGCCGCCCTGGGCGACGGACGACGCGATCGCCGCCGTACGCGAACTCCTCCGCGAGGCCGCGCCCGTGGCCCGGCCGCTGGGCCGGGGGCACGGCGAGCACCGCGAGCTGGCCGCGATGGACTCCCTGTCCCGCACCGCCCGGCACCTCGCGCAGATCTCCGCGCCCCTCGGCGTCACCTTCGCCGCGCCCTACTACGACGACCGGGTCGTCGAGGCGTGCCTGGCGGTGGCACCGCAGGAACGCGTCACCCCGTGGCAGTACAAACCGCTGATCGTCGAGGCGATGCTCGGCACCGTCCCCGACCCCGTGCGCACCCGGACCACCAAGGCCAACGCCACCTTCGAGGAGGAGGCCGGTCTGCGGGCGCACCGCGGCTGTCTCCTCGCGCTGTGCGACCAGTCCCGCCTGGCCCGGCTCGGCCTGGTCGACGGGCGGGTCCTGCGCGCCTGGTGCGCCCGGCCGCTGTCCGCGGAGCTGGAGACCGACCTGCTGCACCCGACCCTGGCCTGCGAGGTGTGGCTGCGCTCCCGGCAGAGCGCATCCGCCCCCGTCGGCCCGTGACCACCCCGTCCGCCCGCACCCGCGGTCCCTCGCCCGTCGCACCGCACAAGGCCCACGTTCCCGACAAGGCCCACGTTCCCGCCCGAGGAGTTGGTCATGACGCTCGCCCTGCGGCCCACCGTCCTGCTGACCGAGACCGAGTACGGCATGGCCCTGCTCGACCAGCGTGACGGCGTGTACTGGACCCTCAACCCCACTGCCGCCCACGTCCTGTCCTGCCTGCTGGAAGGGCGCAGCCCGGGCGAGACGGCGCGCGCCCTGACCGGGGAGTACGACGTGAGCACCGACGTCGCCGAGAAGGACGTCGCCCGCATCGTCGACGAGCTGCGCTCGGCGCAGCTCGTGACCGTGGCGGGCGAGGAGGGCGTGGAGGACGTGGAGGGCGTGGAGGGCGAGGACGCATGACGCTGCCGGAGGCGATGCCCCACGACCCGCGCTCCGTCCCGCTGGCCAGCCGTGCCGCCACGCGCGGCGCGGTGGCCCTGGCCCGGCTGCTGGCCACCCAGCCGCCCGGCCGCATCCGGGTGGTGCTGGCGCGGCTGCGGCGCGGGGCACGGCCCGCGACGGTCGGCGAGGCCGAGGCGGCGCGAAGCACGGTCGTCGCCGTCAGTCTCGCCTGCGCGGGGCAGAGGGGCTGCCTGCCCCGGTCGCTGGCCACCGTCCTGCTGTGCCGGATGCGCGGCCAGTGGCCGACGTGGTGCGTGGGAGTGCGCACCCGTGCGCCGTTCGCGGCCCACGCCTGGGTGGAGGCCGAGGGCGTCCTCGTGGGCGAGGGCTGCCCCCGCGACTACTACCAGCGCTTCTTCACCGTGGAGTAGGCGCCGTGGCCTCACGGACCGGCACGGCGGGCCCGGTCGACGGGAGCGGCGCCGGACGCCGGGCCCTGCTGCGCGGACTCGGCACCCAGCGCACCGCGCTCGTCGTCGGCACCGCGCTGAACCTCCTGGGCGGCGCGCTCGCCCTGCTCCAGCCGATGGCGGCCAAGTGGCTGGTGGACGGTCTCGCCCGGGGCGGCTCCACGGCCGGGCCGCTGCTGCTGCTCGGCGCGCTGGTGCTGCTCGGCGCGGTCGTCGTCGGCGTGGGCTACTACGTGCTGGAGCGCGCCGCGGAGGCGGTCCTGTGCACCACGCGCCAGCGGCTGACGGACCGTCTGCTGCGGCTGCGCGTACCGGAGTGGGAGCGCCACGAACCCGGCGACCTGATCTCCCGCGCCACGTCCGACACGACGCTGCTGCGCCAGATCGCCGTGGAGGCGACGGCGGCGGCCACCACCGGCACCGTCATGACGCTCGCCACGCTCGTCCTCATGGGCGTACTGGACGTCGTGCTGCTCGGCGTCACACTGCTGGTCATCGCGCTGGTCGGGCTCGCGGTCGGCGCGCTGGCCCCGCGCATCGGCCGGGCCACCCGCCGCACCCAGGAGGCGGTGGGCGCCATGGGGGCCGGGCTCGAACGGGCTCTTGGGGCCTTCCGCACGGTCAAGGCCGCCGGTACCGAAGAGCTTGAGAGCCGTCGGCTGCGCGCGGTGGCCGAGCGTGCCCGGCGCACCGGTGTGAGCGCCGCGGTCTGGCAGTCCACCGCGACCACCGCCTCCGCCCTGGCCGTGCAGCTGTCGTTCCTGATCGTGCTGGGAGTCGGCGGCGCCCGGGTGGCCTCCGGCGCGACGTCGGTCGCGACGCTGGTCGCCTTCCTGCTCTATCTGTTCTCGCTCGCTCCGCGCATCGGCCAACTGGCCGACGCCGTGGGCCAGTTCCAGATGGGCGCGGCGGCGGCGCTGCGCATCGACGAGGTCGAGGCGATGGCCGTCGAGGCGGCACCCGTGGAGGCCCCGGGCGCGCCCGTCGGCGCCGTCCGCGCCCGGGGCCGGGCGGCGGCCGGGCCCGCGGCGGTGGCCGGGCCCGCGGCGGTGGCCTTCGACCGGGTGTGCTTCTCCTACCGCGACGGTCAGCCGTCCGCCCACCGCCAGGTGTCCTTCTCCGTGCCCGCCGGTGGCACGACCGCCGTCGTCGGCCCGTCCGGGGCGGGCAAGACCACCCTGTTCTCCCTGATCGAGCGCTTCCACGACGCCGACAGCGGAGCGGTCCTCGTGGACGGCGTCGACGTGCGCCACTGGCCCCTGACGGCGCTGCGCGCGGCCATCGGGTACGTCGAACAGGACGCGCCCGTCCTCGCGGGCACCCTGCGCGACAACCTGCTCTACGGCGTGCCGCACGCCACCGGCGCCCAGCTCGACGACGTGGTGCGGCGCACGCGTCTCGACACGCTGGTCCAGCGGCTCCCCCACGGCCTCGACACTCCCGTCGGCCACCGCGGGGGCCGCCTCTCGGGCGGCGAGCGGCAGCGGGTGGCCATCGCCCGCGCCCTGCTGCGCCGCCCCCGGCTGCTGCTCCTGGACGAGGCCACCTCGCAGCTCGACGCCGCCAACGAGGCCGCCCTGCGCGACACCGTGGCCGAGGCGGCACGCACCACGACCGTCCTGGTCATCGCCCACCGGCTGTCCACCGTCGCCACGGCCGACCGCATCGTCGTCCTGGAGGCGGGCCAGGTCCGCGCCGTGGGCACCCACCCTCAGCTCCTCGCCTCCGACGCCCTGTACAAGGAACTGGCGGCGACCCAGTTCCTGAAGCGGTGACGCGGTCCGCGCCGTACGCCCTTCCACCGAGCGGTTCGAGTCGCGGCCATGACCGCGATGCCCGGCCGACCGCCGCCTGCCTGATCCAGGCCGGTGCCGGAACCAGGGCCGGAGGCGGCGCCGGAGCCCGGTCAGATGGCGGTCAGGTGACCCGGCGCCGGGAGGCGGGTGGCCCACGTCGGCTCGTGGACGTCCGCCAGGGACGTGAAGAGCAGGGCGACGGCGAGCGCGCCCGGGTCCGGGACGCCGATGGCGTGGTCGCCGACGTAGCTCGCGCGGCCGCGCCGCGGGCGCAGCGACGCCGTCGACAGGGCGCCGCGGATCGCGGCCTGCGCCGCCGTGGTCAGCGGGGCCTGCGCCAGTTCGCCCTCGCCCGTCGGCGCGTGGTCCGCCGCGGCGGCGAGGGACTCGGCCGCCGGAACAAGCGCGTCGACCAGCGTGCAGTCGCCCACGCGGGCCCCGCCCACCCGGTGGATGGCCGCGCTCGCGGCGCCCGCCGCCTCCGCGAGGGCCGCGAGGGTCGGCGCCTGCCCGTCGCCGGGCTCGGCGGACGCCAGGTCCTTGAAGAGCAGGCCGAACAGCGGGCCGCTGGTGCCGCCGACGTCGTTGAGGAACGCCTCGGCGAGCGCCGCCGTGCCACCGATGCCGGTCTCGTCGGCGAGCTTCACCGCGCGCCGCACGCCGCCGCTGAGGTTGTCGCCGAAGTCGCCGTCGCCGACGAGCTGGTCGAGCTTGGTGAGGTTGTCGCGGACCTGCGCCACGACCTCCGCGTACCGGTCGAGCACGACCCGGCTGCCGGTCGCGCCCGTGGGAGCGGAGGGGGCGGTGGCGGGCTGGCGCGTGGGGTCCGCCGCCGCCGGTGCGGCGGCCTCGGCGCCCGCGGCGCGCACGGTCCGGGGCAGCGTGAGCGGGGTCTCGGTCGGTGCCGTCCACAGGTCGACCCAGCCCTCGTCGAGGCGGGTGAGGGTGAGCGAGAACCCGGCCATGTCGAGGGCGGCGGTGTACGTTCCGGCGACGGTGACGGCGGGGCGCAGGCCGCGCTCAAGGAGCCGGTCGTACAGCAGCGCGGTGATGGCGTGGAGTTCGAGTTCGGTGGTGGCGCCGAGGCCGTTGACGAGCGCGAGGACGTCCTCGGCGCCCGCGGGCAGCGCGTCGAGCACGTCGTCGGTCATCCGCCGCACCAGGTCGTCGACGGAGGGCCGGGCGATGGTGCGGGTGCCGCGCTCGCCGTGGATGCCCACGCCGTAGTCGAGGACGCCGGGCTCCAGGGTGAACGCGGGGGCGGTCGTGGTGGGCGAGGTCTGGGCGCGGGCCGCGACGGCGACGCTGCGCGACTGGGCCACGACGCGGGTGCCGAGCGCCTGCAGCTCCGCCAGCGAGGCGCCCCGGTCCGCGGCGGCGCCGAGGAGCTTCTCCACGACCACCGTCGCGGCCGTGCCCCGGCGGCCCGTGGCGCTGTCGGCGGCATCGGTGGCGAGGTCGTCGTCGACGAGGACGGTCGCGACCGGGATGCCGTCGTGCCGCAGGCGCTCCGCCGCGATCTGGAAGTTGATCACGTCGCCCGTGTAGTTCTTGACGATCAGCAGGACGCCGTCGCTCTTGGCGGCGGCCACGCTCGCCTCGTAGATCTGCCGGTTGTGCGGGGAGGCGAAGACCTCACCGGGACAGACCGCGTCCAGGCCGCCGCGCCCGAGGAGCCCGGTGTGCAGCGGCTCGTGCCCGGAGCCGCCGCCGGACACGAGCCCGACCCGGCGGCCCGGGTCGGCGGCGCGGGCCCGCAGGTACAGCGGGGCGCTGTTGACCTCGACGATGCCGGGGTGGGCCAGGGCGAGACCGCGGGCGGCGGTCAGCACGGGGGTGGTTTCCGGCAGGAAGTAGCTCATGGGTCGTTCTCCGTGGGTCGACGTCGGTGTCGGCGCGGGGTCGGCGCGGGGGTCGGGATCGCTGTCGGGGGCGAGGTCGGGGGCTCAGGGCCCGGTTCGGTTCGGGCGGCGGGAGGACGTGCGGTCGGAGTCGTGGTGCGGAGGTGGGCGGCGCGGGGCAGTCGATCCGGCCTGCCTGCGGGGTACGGGGCTCGGGCCCCGGCCCGCGCGGCCGGTGGGCGGCTGCCACCACGTCGGCCACGCCCCGCCCTGGACGTGCGCCCACCCTGAACGCCGGGCGACGCCCAAGGCCGGAACGCCTCCGTTCCGGAACCCTGACGTTCCGGTGCGCGCCCCGCCATGCGATCCTGCCACCAGTGCCACAGGGGCCCCAGGGCGCCCGCCGCGCCGAGAAACCCCTGATCAGCCCCGTCGACTTTGCGAGACCTTTACCATGATGGACGCCCGCCGCGAGGACCTCGGCCGCATGCTCCGCACCTGGCGCCGCGCCCGGGACCCCGCCCTGGCGCTCGGGCCCGTACCTCCGCGCGGACACCGCTCGTACCTCACACAGCTCGACATGGCGCTCCGGCTCGGCGTCTCCGAGCGCTGGTACCGGGCCTTGGAGAAGGGCGAGGACCGCCGCTACAGCCGCGAGATGATCGCCGGGGTCTGCCGGATCCTGGACCTCTCCCGCACCAGGCGGCCGCCCTGTACCGGAGCACGGGGCACGAGCCCCCGCAGGTCCGCCCCGCGCGCCCGGACCGCGGCCTTGACCCGGCGCTGGTGCGGCTCATGCGCCAGCAGCGGTACGTCAGCTACCTGTGCGACCAGGCGTGGGACGTGATCGAGGCCAACGTGGTCGCCGCCCGGCACTGCCCGTGGCTCGCCCGCCCCGGCGCCAACGTCATGACCTGGGCGTTCTCCCCGAGGCCCGCTACCAGCTACGCGACTGGGAGCACCGCTGGGCGCTCCCCCTCCTCACCCGCCTGCGCCTGGCCTGGCAGCGCTGGCCGGACAACGCGCGCCTCGACGAGGTCGTCCAGGAGGTACGCGCCCAGCCGGGCGTCGCCCCCCTGTGGGACTCCCCCACGCCCGCGGAGCCCTCCCCTCCCGGCGACGTCCGCCCGATGTACTTCCCCTGGTCGCCCCCGACGCCATCGACGTCCGCGTCCTGGCCTGCGGCCCGTACGACGACGTGACAGTCCGCTGGCACCTGGTGATGCCGGTGGACTCGACCGTCGTCTTCCCATGACGGGGCCCGCCGTGCCGTAGGCGCGGTGAGAAGCCCCCGGCGCCGCGGAAGGTGTCGGTGCGCGGGATCGTGGCCACGGCGAGGAAGGAGCCCACGGCGGGTCCGGGGAGCCGGTCGGGGCCCGGGACCGGCGAGTCGCGCACCTCGGCCACCACGGGGTCTCCGGGACCCTGGGGTTCTACGACGATAAGGGCCGGGGCGGCGGCGAGCTGGGGGCGCCGGTCGAGGACGTCGGCGGCCCGGGTCAGCGAGCCCGGCTCCCACCAGGAGTCGTCGTCGCGGAAGGCGGTGGGAAGGTGAGCCACGGCGAGCAGCCGAAAGGGCTGCCCCACACCACGGGTGGTGAGGCGTGCGGCAGGCACGCGTGGGGTCAGTCCTTGCGGCCGGTCGCGGCGACGGAGAGGCCCAGGCCGATCATGGCCAGCCCGCCGACGCCGCCGACCACGGAGAGCCGCTGCGGTGAGCGGGCGAACCAGTCCCGAGCGGTGGCCGCGACGAGACCCCACGCCATGTCGGAGGCGATGGCGATGACGTTGAAGACCAGGCCGAGCACCAGCATCTGAACCACGACGTGCCCCTGCTCGCGCTCAACGAACTGCGGCAGCACGGCGGCGAAGAACACAAGGGTCTTGGGGTTGGTCACGCCGACCGCGAACCCCTCCCCGAACGTGCGCAGACCGCCCTGCGCGGCCCCCGCGCCCGTGACGGCGGCCGTGAGCGAACCGCGCTCACGCCAGGCTCTGACACCGAGGTACACCAAGTAGGCGGCACCAGCCAGCTTGAGCACCGTGAAGACGACGACGGAGCGCTCCACCACCGACCCGACGCCGCACGCCACGGCCACGATGAGCACATAGGCACCGATCGTGTTCCCCGCGACCGTGGTCAGCGCGGCACGGCGCCCCTGCGCCAGCGCCCGCCCGATCACGAACAGCACGCTGGGGCCGGGAATCACGATCAGCAGGGACGACATGGCCGCGAAGGCGAGGAGACGGTCGGCAGACACCATGAAGCCATGCAAGCACGGGGGGAGTTCGCCCTTCCAGCCGATTTCCTCACCCGGGCCGCCCCCCTGTTCACCGGCCCGGACAGCCGCGACGCCACCAGGGTCAGGACACCGGTGACGGTGTCGTCCACGGAGCACAGCGAACGTGTCTGGCTGCCGTAGCCCGCCACGGTGATCGGCTCGCCGCGCAGCGGCCCGCGCGATGAACGTCGGCACCGCCCGCCCTCCAGCGGGCAGCCGTACGCCTCGGACTCAGGACGCTGGCGCCGCGCCGCCGGGACGCACGCGTCCACGCTCCCGTCCGGGACCGTGCGGGGGAACTGATCAGGGCGCTGTCCGGCTCGTCCCTCCGTTAGCCCGCCAGGCGCCGGGGCACTCGGCAACGCGAACGCCGCGAGCCGTGGGAGGTGGCTGGCGTGGCTGATAGCGGGCTCTCGGATCGCGAACGGCGCGTTCTCGACGAGATGGAGGCGGCGCTGCGGCGCGACCGCAGACTGCGCCGCCGACTGCGCCGAGCGCGCCGTGGCCGACCCGGCGCCCCCTGGACGGTCACGTACCGGCCGCGCGGGCGCACCGTCGCGGCGCTGGCGCTGCTGTCCCTGGCGCTCGTGGTGTCCGGCATCCGCACCTCCGAGCCCGGCGTCATCTGGGCCTTCGCCGCCGTGTGGCCCCTCACCCTGCTGGCGGCGTTCCGTCTGCTGTGCCGGTGGACGGAGCCGTAGGCGGACTCGGTGGCGCGCCCTCGGATGCCGCTGGCTGATGTGCCGTAGTACATGACGCAGTACATGACCTGGGCCGCGAGCCTCGGATCGGTCGGGGCGAAGGTGGCGTCCGAGCACCTTGTGCTGGACGGTGCCGTCGTACAACCGGAAGCCGCCGCGGCCCGGGCGGGGGCCGGGCCCCAGGGCCGGGCCCGCAGCGCGTCGCGGCGGCGCGGGTCGGCGTACACGAACAGGCCGGTGACCACCGCGAGCCAGCCGAAGGCGTGGAGGATCCCGGCCGAGACCGGCCCGGCGCCGGTGGAGGGCGGTGTCGTAGCGGTGGTGCCAGTTCAGCACCTGGTGGAAGACCTCCTCGTCGGCGAAGGCCGTGAGGCCCGCGCCGACGAGGAGGCGCCGCCGCCGGGGCGGGAGCGGCCGGTCAGTGGCCCAGGGCCTTACGCACGGCATCGCGGGTGCGGTCCACGACCGCCGCGAGCGGGCCGAGCAGTGCGTTCTTGGTCGCGGACTCGGTGCCGGGGCGCGGGTGCGTGGGCGCGGTCTTCTCCGCCGCCTCCAGCGCGCGGGCCATGGTGGCCAGTTGGGCGCTGCTGGCGGTGCGGCGCAGGTGGATGAACTCGTAGCGCTCCTCCGCCCGGGCGTGCCGCATCACCTCGGTGCGCAGGGTGGCCAGTTCGGGCAGGAACTTCGGGTCGTCGGTGTCCATGCCGTCCAGGCGGGCGAGGAGTTCCTTGGCCTCCTTCTCCTCCGCCAGGCGTGCCTCGACCACCTTCTCGGCGCCGTCGAAGGCGGTGCGCGCGAGGGGGTGCAGCACTTCTTCCTCGGCGGTCTCGTGCACGGCGAGAAGGTGCACCAGGCGCCGGAAGGCGTCCCGGCGGGCCTCGCCGGTGCTCTGCTCCACGGCGTCGAACTGGTTGCGGATGTCGCCGTGCTGACGCATCAGCAGGGCGACGACGTCGGCGGTCACCGGCCTTCTCCCTTCCGCTCGCGGGAGGCGGCGTCCGGGTGCTCACCGGAGGGCTGCGAGCGGTACTCGCCGCCGAGCGACTGCCGGTGCTGGGCCATCACCCGCTCGCTGGGCGGCTCCTCACCGCCGTGGATCTGCTCCTGGAGGCGCTGGAATCGCTCGTGCGCTTCGGTCACATAGCCGCTGCCGAGGGTCGTCAGGTCGATCTGGGTGTCGAGCAGCCCGCGGACGAACGCGTGGTTCGGTTCGAAGGTGAGCACGGGCGGCAGCTCGGGGGCGAGGACCTCCTGGGGGTCGCGGCCGTCGTGTTGCCGCATCAACTCGCAGGCGTGCCAGAGGTGTTCGAGTTCCATGTTGAGGTGGAGCTCCCAGATGGCCCGCACCCGCGAGTCCGTTTCCTGCTCCATGAAGGAGTGGTAGAGGTAGCACTCGTTGTACTCGTGGTTGACGAGCTGCTCCCACCAGGTCTCGCCGGGGTCCACGAGCGACTCGTAGTGCGTGACGTGCTCCTCCTCGATGAGGGCGATCTCCTGGTAGAGCTGCCGCGCGATGGGCTCCATGTACTGGGGGCCGACGTTCATGTAGAAGTTCATGGTCTGCTGCTCGGCGGACATCACCGTCAGGGCGTGCAGCTTGGACAGCGGGCTGGTGGCCGCGCGGTCGTAGGGCTCGCGCAGGTTGTCCAGGGGATGCCGGTGGTGGAACTTGGTCGGCCGCCCCGGCATCACCTCGGTGAGCTGCTGCACGACGGACTCCGCCTTGCGGTGCTCGATCATCTCGTACAGGTTCGCGTACCGGTACAGGTGGTCGAAGTCCTCCAGGACCCCGAACTCATACGCCTGCCTCAGATACGGATCCGGTTCGGACCGCGCCACCCAGGCGGTGAGGTCCACCGCCACCTGCTCGTAGGCGATGGTGGTCTCCAGGACCGACGCGAGGCCGGGCAGCAGCCAGTTGACGGCCTTCTGCTGCTGTTGCTCGATGTAGCGCACCTGCGCCAGCTGCCCGCGCACCTCGGGGTCGGGACAGTGCCGGGCGAAGTGGTGGCTGAACATCGACGCCTCGACCTCGATGCCGTTCATGGTGATGATGCGGCAGCGGGTGTACGGGTCGCAGTGGTCGGGGTCGATCGGCTCGACGTTCAGCTCGCGCCAGTTGCGTAACTGCCGCTCCAGGGGGATGCCCCGCTGCTCCAGGGGGTTGAACGTCATCCGGGCCTCCTCGGCGTACGGATCGGACGGGGAGCCGCCGGGTACCCGCGGCATCCCGGCCCAGTCCCCGCGTCCCGCGCGCCGGGGGCGTCCCTCGCGCCAGAGGCGTCCCTCGCCCCGGGGCCCTGTCGCTCTCACTGCGGCGGTGGGCGACCAGGGCGCGGAGGGCGGTGGCCGCCGAGGGCGGTGGGCCGCCGGGGAGTGGCGGGCGGACGCGCGCCTCAGGGGCCGCCGCGCTCCTTCTGCTCGCGCACCGCTTCCGGCTCGCCCGCTGCGTCGCGCGGCAGGGCGTTCCCCTCCGGAGGGTCCACCTCCGTCGGCGGGCGCCACGGGCCGCGCTCCACCCGCTCCCCTGGCTGGAGTCCCTCGACGGGGCCCTCCGCGATCTCCGGCTGCTGCACGTCGCTGCCCGCGACGGCCGGGGTGTCGCCCTTGCCAATCGGCGCGGGCCGGGTGCGCCGGTCCCTGAACTCCTCCTCGGGCAGCTCACCGCCGGACTCCCGCACCGCCTGCTCCTCCGCCATCGGCAGTTGGTCCTTCATGGGCAGTCGGTCCTTGCCCCTACGGCGGTCTCGGGTGTCACGGTCGGCTCGGACACCACGGTCGTCCCGGGCGCCACGACCATCGCGACCACCGCGCTCGTCGCGACCACCGCGCTCATACCAGCCATCGTACGAAGCACCCACAGCGCCACTCCTCTCCACTCGTCCCCCGGTGCTGACGCCTGGCGGGTACCCGTGGCCACCAGGGGCACTCCGGAGATCCGCAGCCGGGCGGCCTCCGGCATGCCCCGGGGAACCCGGGTAGCCGAGGTGGGTCCTGTCCGGACCGCCGGGCACCACGGCGGTCCGTCCGCCACGACGACGAGGCGACACATCATGGACGTTCCTTCCAGCAACGGCCGCTCCGCGGCCCAGCAGGCGCTGAGCACCCTGGCCACCGACACCCGGGACGAGGCCGCGCTGAACACGCTGGCCGAGAGCGACGTACTGGTCCCGGCGCCCGACGGCACCGACGACGAGCAGGCACCGCCCTCGTCGGCCCTCACGCTCCCCGTACTCGAACAGCCCGACGGCGAACCGCTGGTGCCGGTGTTCACCTCCGAGCTGCGCATGAACGAGCTGCTGCCGTTCGTCTCGCGCTGCCAGCAGGTGCCGCTGGGGGCGCTGGCCGCCCAGTGGCCCCCGGGTCTTTCGCTGACCATCGACGCGGGCTCCCCCGACGCCCTCACCCTGAGCGCCGACGGCGTACGGGCCCTGCTGGCCCGCCCGCACGGCTGAACCACCCGCCGCGCGGGCCCCGCCCCAGCGACGGATGCCGAGCGCCGCCGTGGCCTCCGGCCGGAACGGCGTGGGCCGCACGGGCGGGGCCTTCGCTCGGCAGCGGCCCGGCCCGCGGCACCGCTGGCCCGACCCGCGGCACCGCTCCGTTTGCGGACCGCCCGCCATCGGGTTTGGGTGTGAGGGACCCCTCACACCTCCCGGGAGCAGGCATGTCGATGGCGTTCGGTTCTCCCTTCGGCCCGTCCGATCCGTTCGGTGATCTGCTGAACCGCTTCTTCGGGATGTCACCGGCGTCGTCGCCCCCGGCCGTGCAGCGCGTGCCCATCGGCCGTCTGCTGACGGAGGCGGCCCACGGGCTGCTCAACGCCGCCGCCCGCAAGGCCGGTGAGGACGGCACCGCCGACCTCGACACCGAGCACCTGCTGTGGGCCGCCACCCAGGTGGAGCCCACCCGCGGGCTCCTCGCCCGGGCCGGGGTCGACCCCGAGGCGCTCGCCGACCGCATCGCCAAGGTGCTGCCCCGCGAGGCCGCCGAGCCCTCGGCGGAGCCCGGGCTCACGCCCGCCGCCAAGCGCACGCTGGCCCTGGCCCACGCCACCTCGCAGGCCGCCGGGGTCTCGTACATCGGCCCCGAGCACATCCTCGGTGCCCTGTTGAGGGACGCCGACTCGGGTGCCTCCCGCTTCCTGCGCGCCGAGGACCTCGACGTCTCCGCGCTGCGCGGCCTGACCGAGCAGGCGGCCCGCGGCGAGGCGGCACCCACCGCGCCCGCCGCGGCCAAGGAGCCCGCCAGCACGCTGGACGAGTTCGGCCGTGACCTCACCGAGGAGGCGAGGGCCGGGCGGCTCGACCCCGTCGTCGGCCGCGCCGAGGAGATCGAGCAGACCGTGGAGATCCTGTCCCGGCGCTCCAAGAACAACCCGGTGCTCATCGGCGAGCCGGGCGTCGGCAAGACCGCGATCGTGGAGGGACTCGCCCAGCGGATCGTCGCGGGCGAGGTGCCCGACACCCTCAAGGACAAGCGGGTCGTCTCCCTCGACCTGTCCGCCATGGTCGCCGGGGCCCAGTACCGCGGCCAGTTCGAGGAACGCCTGAAGAAGGTCATCGAGGACGTGCGGAAGGCCGAGGGCGCGGTCATCCTCTTCATCGACGAGCTGCACACCGTCGTCGGCGCGGGCGCCACCGGCGAGGGCTCCATGGACGCGGGCAACATGCTCAAGCCCGCTCTGGCGCGCGGCGAGCTGCACGTCGTGGGCGCGACCACCATCGACGAGTACCGCAAGCACGTCGAGAAGGACGCCGCCCTCGAACGCCGCTTCCAGCCCGTCCTGATCCCGGAGCCGACCGTCGAGGAGACCGTCCAGATCCTCGAGGGCCTCCGTGACGCGTACGAGGCCCACCACCAGGTCCGCTTCGCCGACGGCGCCCTCGCCGCGGCCGCCGAGCTGTCCGACCGCTACATCAGCGACCGCTTCCTGCCCGACAAGGCCATCGACCTGATGGACCAGGCCGGTGCCCGGGTGCGGCTGCGCGGCGCCGGCCGCTCCACCGAGGTCGTCAGCCGCGAGGACGAGCTGGCCAAGCTGCGCCGCGAGAAGGACCAGGCGGTGGCGGCCGAGGAGTTCGACCGGGCGGCCGAGCTGAAGCGGCGGATCGCCGAGGTCGAGGGCGAGCTGGCGGGCATCGAGGAGCGCCGCGAGGGCGTCGTCTCGGTGACCGCGAGCGACATCGCCGACATCGTCGCCCGCCGCACCGGAATCCCCGTGTCCCAGCTCACCACCAGCGAGAAGGAGCGCCTCCTCAAGCTGGAGGAGGAGATGCACGCCCGGATCGTCGGCCAGGACGAGGCGGTCGCCGCGGTGTCGGAGGCGGTGCGCCGCAGCCGCGCGGGCATGGGCGACCCGAACCGGCCGGTCGGCTCGTTCCTCTTCCTCGGGCCCACGGGCGTCGGCAAGACCGAGCTGGCCAAGACCCTGGCGGAGCTGCTCTTCGGCGACGAGAACCGCATGATCCGCTTCGATATGAGCGAGTTCCAGGAGAAGCACACGGCCGCGCGCCTCGTCGGCGCGCCTCCCGGATACGTGGGGTACGAGGAGGCCGGGCAGCTCACCGAGAAGGTGCGTCGGCAGCCGTACAGCGTCGTGCTGTTCGACGAGGTGGAGAAGGCGCACCCGGATGTCTTCAACACCCTCCTGCAGATCCTCGACGACGGGCGCCTCACCGACGGCCAGGGGCGCACGGTCGACTTCCGGCACTGCGTGGTCATCATGACGTCCAACATCGGCGCCCACCGCATCCTGGCCCACGAGGGCGACGCGGCGGAGCTGAAGGACGAGCTGATGGAGGACCTGCGGGGCCGGTTCCTGCCCGAGTTCCTCAACCGCATCGACGACATCATCGTCTTCCACAGCCTCACCGAGCAGGACCTGTCGGAGATCGTCGACCACCTCCTGGACCGCAGCAAGCACCGGGTCCACGCGCAGGGCATGACCCTGGAGGTCACCGAGGCGGCGAAGAAGCTCCTCGTCGCCCACGGCCACCAGCCGGAGTTCGGCGCCCGGCCGCTGCGCCGCACGATCCAGACCGAGCTAGACAACCGGATCGCCTCGCTGCTGCTCAGCGGCGAGGCCGACCCCGGGGACACGATCGTCGCCGACGTGCGGGACGACTCGCTGCACTGCACCATCCGCAGGGCCGAGCGCGCGTCAGCGGACGCCGCCGGGTCCGAGGGCGACGGCGAAGGCGGCGACAGCTGATCGACATGATCGGTTCACGTACCGCGCTGGCATCCCGTGGCGGGACCCGCCCGAGGAGTTCGGGTCGCGGTAGGACGCCCAGGACCGGCTGTGGTCAAGCGCGGTGGGGAAGGTCGTCGAGGTGTGCCCCTCGATGTCGACCGCGTACACCACGAAGTCCTCCGTGGTCGGCAGCACAGCGCTCCATTCCGCCGCGCCGAGGGTGTCCGCCATCGACCGCAGCAGGTCCCTGCCCGCCTCCGAGCGGGCCAGTCCGAGTTCCTGGGCCAGCAGGCGGGCGGTGTCGGTGACCGCGCCGAGGTCCACCGACGTCTCGTACGCCATGTCCGCCGGTGACCAGAGATCGTCCAGGTCCGATCCGTCGGCCACCGCGGCGCGCCGGTCCTCGTCCAGTCCGACGTGCACGGTGAACCCCGCCGGATCGGCGGGATCCTCGTACATGAGGGCGACGCAGTAGGCGGGGCCATCGACCTCCAGGTCGCGGACGGCCCGCGGGATGCGGCGGAGCAGTTCCCGCTCAACGGCCCGCCAGGCGTCCGCGGGGGTGAAGCCGGTCGGTGGGCGTTCGTAGATCACCTCCGTGTGGCCCCGGGGGTACGAGGACTGCAGGAGCGCCAGGCCGCTGCCGTCGTACGTGGCGTCGAAGACCGCGAAGGGCACGAGCGGGAGCAGGCCCTCGGACTGCCGCTGCCCGTAGTGGTTCTCGACGCGAGTCACCCGGTCGTCGGTGTAGTCGTAGGTCTCATAGCTCGCGCCGCCCGTGGCGACCATCGCCGCCGACCGGATCCGGTTGGCGGCGAAGCGGTACTCGTGCAGATAGACCGGACGGCCGTCGGCGTGGAAGCGGGCCTCCTCGACGAGGCCGGGGCGACAGGAGCGGAAGCTCTCGTAGGAGAGCCTGCCGCCGAGGAATCCGTTGTACTCGAGCCCGACCACCACCCGGTCATCGGCGTCGAACCCGAGCCGGACGTGGTCTCGCGCCGGGTCCGGCCGCTCCGCGAGTCGACGGCCCGGGCGGCTCAGGTTCCGCTCGTAGAACAGCGGACGCGGATCGAACGCCGCGTCCTCGTACCACTCCCAGCGAACGACGAGCCCGTACGCGGCCGTCCTCCGGGGGCGGTACTCCGCTGCCAGGCGGGCGAAGCGACGGTCGAGACCAGCCAGATCGATCACGGGCCGAAACTACCGCAACGCGCGGGTCGGCCCCGACACCCCGTCCTGGTGGACGCCATGGCTCCGGACGGCAGCCCGGCCCAGGCGCGGGGTCGGGTGCGGCCGGGGCTGGGAGCGCGCGCACTACCCCACCGGCGTCGGTATCCGGCAGCGCGTCACCAGATCAGGGGGAATCAGTCATGGGGGCCCGGCGCCGGGGCCCGGAACGCCTCGGCTCACCGGGGGTCGGCGGCCGGTTCGATCACGACCTTGACGTGCTTCATGATCGGCTGGTCGCTCTGGGTGCTGTAGTCGTCCAGCGCGCACAGCACGTTCATCTCCGGCATGTATCCGGCCGCGCAGCCGGGCGGGATGTCGTACGGGATGGCCAGGTAGCCGCGCAGGGAGCGGGTGCTGCCGTCGCGCGCGGTGCTGGTGATGTCGACGGGCGCCAGGTCGGCGATGCCGCGCTCGCGCATGTCGGCGCGGTTCATGAAGACGAGCGTGCGCAGGTTCTTGATGCCCCGGTAGCGGTCGTTGTCGGAGTAGATCGTGGTGTTCCACTGGCCGTGGGAGCGCATGGTGCCGAGCGCCAGCGTGCCCGGCTCGGGGACCACGTCGGGCAGCGGGGCCGTGGAGAACTCGGCCCTGCCCGAGGGGGTGAGGAAGACCAGTTCCCGCGCGGGCTGCTTGATGCGGAAGCCGAGGGGCAGCCGGACCCGCCGGTTGAAGTCCTCGAAGCCGTCGAGCACCCGGGCCATCGTGTCGCGGACGCGGTCGTAGTCCTCGACGTACCACTCCCACGGTGTGGCGCTGTCGGGCAGCGCGGCGCGGGCCATGCCCGCGATGATGGCGGGCTCGGACAGCAGGTGCGGGGACGCGGGCCGCTTCATGCCGACGGACAGGTGGACCATGCTCATCGAGTCCTCGACGGAGGTGGACTGCACGCCGGTGCGCTGGTGGTCCTTCTCCGTCCGGCCCAGGCAGGGCAGGATCAGGGCCCGGCGGCCGTGCACGACGTGGCTGCGGTTGAGCTTGGTGCTGACCTGCACGGTGAGGTCGCAGGCGCGCAGCGCCGCGTACGTGTACGGGGTGTCGGGCGCCGCCAGCGCGAAGTTGCCGCCCATGCCGACGAACACCCGCACCCGGCCGTCGCGCATCGCCTTGATGGTGCCGACGGTGTCCAGGCCGTGCGCGCGGGGCGGCTCGATGCCGCAGACTTCGGCGAGGCGGTCGAGGAAGGCCTCGTCCGGGCGGTGGTCGATGCCGCAGGTGCGGTTGCCCTGGACGTTGCTGTGGCCGCGCACGGGGGAAGGACCGGCGCCCTCGCGGCCCAGGTTGCCGCGGAGCAGCAGCAGGTTGACGATCTCGCGGACGGTGTCCACGCCGTGCTCGTGCTGGGTGACGCCCAGGCACCAGCTGACGATGGTGCGGTCGGCCTCCCCGTAGACGCGTGCCGCCTTGAGGATGTCGGCACGGCTCAGCCCGGACTGCCGCTCCAGTTCCTCCCACGGCGTGGCCTCGCACACCGCCCGGTACTCCTCGAAGCCGGTGGTGTACCGCTCGACGAACTCGCGGTCGAGGGCCTTGGGGTCGGTGGCGGACTGCTCCAGGACCGCCTTGGCCATGCCGCGTACGAGGGCCATGTCGCCGCCGATGCGGGGCTGGAGGTTGAGGCTGCTCGTGGGGGTCGCGCGGAACGTGGCCATGTCCAGGAAGTCGTGCGGGATGATCGTGCGCGTGGCGGCCGCCTCGACGAGCGGGTTGACGTGCACGATCCGGGCTCCGCGGCGGTGGGCCTCGGCGAGGGCGGTCAGCATCCGGGGCGCGTTGGACGCGGCGTTGACGCCGAGGACGAACAGCGCGTCGGCGCTCTCCCAGTCCTTGAGGTCGACCGTGCCCTTCCCGGTGCCGAGGGAGGCCTTCAGGGCCCGGCCGCTGGCCTCGTGGCACATGTTGGAGCAGTCGGGGAGGTTGTTGGTGCCCAGTTCGCGGGCCATCAGCTGGTAGAGGAACGTGGCCTCGTTGCCGAGCCTGCCCGAGGTGTAGAACGCGGCCTGGTTCGGGTCGTCGAGCCCGCGCAGGGCGGTGCCGACCAGGTCGAAGGCGTCCTTCCAGCTGACGGGGACGTAGTGGTCCGTGTCGGGGTCGTACGCCATGGGCTCGGTGAGGCGCCCCTGGTTCTCCAGGTCGTAGTCGCTCCACTCCGCCAGCTCGGTCACGGAGTGCGCGGCGAAGAACGCGCGGTCGACCCGTTTGCGGGTCATCTCCCACGTGACGTGCTTGATCCCGTTCTCGCAGAGGTCGAGGTGGAGGCCCTTGGTGTCGTCGGGCCAGGCGCAGCCGGGGCAGTCGAACCCGCCGTTCTCGTGGTTCATCTTCGCGATCGCGCGCGGCCCGTCGAGGGGGAGGGCGCCCTCGCGGACCAGGAACCGGCTCACGCTCTTCGCGGCGCCCCAGCCCGCCGCCGGGTGGTGGTACGGGTGGAACTCCGGTGGGCCCTTCGGGGCCGGGCCCACGCGGGCCTCGACGTCGGCGTGGGCCTCGACACCCGCCCGGGCCACCCGGGGCCGCCGGTCGGCGCCCTGCTGGTCGGCGCCCTGCTGCTCGGCGGCTTCCTGGTCGGCACGCTCCGGGCCCATGTGCCCTCCACCCTTCTGCCCGCGAGGGCACGGCGACGCGCACGGCCCTCTCCGGGCAGGCTAGGCCGCCTGGACAGGGCCCGCCATCCGGCCGGGTCCTGGGCTCGCCGGGCCGCCGCGGCCGTACGGGACGGGATCAGGCGCCGCCCGCCTCCCGCGCCACGCGCTCCAGCCGACTCCGGTACTCCCGCCACCACGCCCGGTCTCCCGGCGGCATGTTGTCCTTGCCCTGGCCGTACCCGACGGCTCCGTCGATGAGTTCCCGCACGATGTCGGCATGGCCCGCGTGCCGCTGGGTGTCGGCGAGCACGCGTACGACGATGTGGTGCAGCGTCACCTCGTTGCGCTCCTGGGGCCACCAGGGGACGCGGCCGACCGCGTCGAGCCCCAGCGCCTCGACGGTGCCGTTCGCGTGCTCCCAGGCCGCCCGGTACAGCCCGACGATCTCTTCGCGTGACTCGTCCGCGGTGGCCCACATGTCCGCGGTCGGCTCCGGGTCGTTCGTGTACCACCAGGGCGGTGGCTCCTCGGTGAAGTACGGCCGCCCAAACGCGTCCCCGAAATAGCCCAGCTCCACGCTGGCGAGGTGCTTGACCAGGCCCAGCAGGTTGGTCCCGGTGGGGGTGAGGGGGCGGCGGACGTCGTACTCGGACAGCCCGTCGAGCTTCCACAGCAGCGCGTCACGAGCGTCTTGCAGATACCTGAGCAGGTCCGCTTCCGGACGGTGTTCGACCATGCCGCGCAGTGTCGCACCCGGCACTGACAACAGGGCTTCGTCCGCCGCCGCGCGCGCCAGCGGGCCGGAGCCGCCGAAGCCCCCAGTGCCGCCCTACGTCTCGGTCCCGGCGGCCAGGACCGTCGCGCGGAAGGACGCGACGACGGGACGCAGGTCGGTCCGGTGCCACACCGCCCACAGGGGAACGGACCTCTGGAACCAGGGCAGTTCGCGGACGGTGACGCCGGTGAGGGGACCGTGCAGCATGCTCCGCTGGACAAAAGCGCTGCCGAGGCCGGAGGCCACCAGGCCCAGGGCGGTGAGGGGTTCCGGGGCCTCGAAGCGGATGTCGGGGGTGAATCCGGCGGCGGCGCACGCCGCGACGAAGTCGTCCCGCCAGACGTGGTCGTGGCTGTCCTCGACGGCGACCCACGGCTGGCCGTCGAGGTCCTCGGGGCGGATCCCGTCCGCGGCGGCGAGCGGATGGCCGTGCGGCAGGGCCAGCAGCAGGGGGTCCCGCGACAGCAGGGTGCTGCGCAGGTCGGGGTCCCCTTCGGGCGGGGCCTCGGGGACCAGGGCGATGTCCAGACTGCGCTGGCGCAGGCCCTCGAACTGCTGCGGGGCGGTCAGGTCGTAGAGGGCGACGTGGACGCCGGGGCGCTCGGCGTTCAGGGTGCGCAGGGCCCGCGGCAGCAGTCCGGTGTGCATGGCGTCGTCGACGTACCCGATGCACAGGCCGCCCTCGTCGCCGCGGCCGAGGCGGCGGCCCAGGTTCTCCAGGCGGTCCGCGTGCCGCAGCAGGGCGGTGGCCTCGGCGAGGAAGATGCGGCCGTCGGAGGTGAGCCGGATGCGCTGCTGGCCGCGCTCGAAGAGCGTCAGGCCCAGGTTCTTCTCCAGCTGGGCGATCTGGCGGCTGAGCGGGGACTGCGAGATGTGCAGGCGCTCGGCGGCCCGCCCCACGTGCTCCTCCTCGGCCACGGTCACGAAATAGCGAAGTTGTCGCAGGTCAAGCATGTAAGACCCCGGAGGACTCAAGTATGTCCAAGCAAGTCTTGGACAGTCTGACCTCACGATCCTAGCCTCGATGGAGCAAGAGGCGCGGACCGGGAGAAACCTCATCGGACCTCCCTGATGCCGCGTATCTCCATCGAGACAAGGATCCTCCTCATGGGCATCACGTCCCTCCTCCCCGGGCGCCTCGGCTTCGGCACCGCCCCGCTCGGCAACATGTTCCGCGCCATCCCCGACGACGAGGCCCGTGCCACCGTCGAGGCCGCCTGGGACCACGGCATCCGCTACTTCGACACCGCCCCGTTCTACGGCGCGGGGCTCGCCGAGAAGCGGCTCGGCCAGGTCCTGTCGGCCAAGCCGCGCGACTCCTACGTGCTGTCCACCAAGGTCGGGCGGGTCATCCTCGACGAGCACGAGACCGCCACCCCCGACTTCGGCGAGAAGGGCGGCCTGTTCCAGCACGGCAACCCGAACAAGATCGTCCACGAGTGGACCGCTCAGGCCACCGAGCGCTCCATCGAGGACAGCCTCAAGCGCCTGGGCACCGACCGCCTCGACATCGTCTGGGTCCACGACATCGCCCAGGACTTCCACGGCGACGCCTGGCTCGGCAAGTTCGAGGAGGCCCGCACCGGCGCCTTCCGCGTCCTGTCGCGGCTGCGTGACGAGGGCGTCATCAAGGCCTGGGGCCTGGGCGTCAACAAGACCGAGCCGATCGAGCTGACCCTCGCCCTGGACGAGCCGCAGCCCGACGGCTTCCTCCTCGCCGGGCGCTACACCCTCCTCGACCACGAGCACGCCCTGACGCGACTGCTGCCCCTGGCCCAGGAGCAGGGCGTCGACATGGTCGTCGGCGGCCCCTACAGCTCCGGCGTCCTCGCGGGCGGCACCCACTTCGAGTACCAGCAGGCACCGCCGGAGATCATCGAGAAGGTCGGCAAGCTCAAGGCCCTGGCCAGCCAGCACGGCGTCTCCGTCAAGGCCGCCGCCCTGCAGTTCTCCCTGGCCCACCCGGCCGCGGCCGCCGTCATCCCCGGCGCCACCCGGCCCAGCCGGATCGCCGAGGACGTCGCCGCCCTGGACGAGACCGTCCCGGCCGCGTTCTGGACCGACCTGCGCGCCGCCGGGCTCGTCAGCCCCGCCGCCCCGCTCCCCCACGGCGCCTGACCCGCACCCCTCCCCCGTACACCCACCCGTTCGTCTGGAGAACGACCATGGCATCCACCTCCGTCAGCCGCACCGTGCCCGCCTCCCCCGACAAGGTCTGGAGCCTCATCGGCGGCTTCGACGCCCTGCCCGACTGGCTCCCCTACATCCCCGAGAGCACCGCGCTGGAAGGCGGCCGCGTCCGCAGGCTCGCCAACCCCGACGGCGACGTCATCGTCGAGCGCCTGGTGGACTTCAACGAGGCCGAGCGCCACTACAGCTACGCCATCCTCGAAGCCCCCTTCCCCGTCACGGGCTATGTCTCCACCCTGCGCGTCCACGCGGTCGACGGCCGTGACGACGTCGCCGAGGTGCAGTGGTCCGGCCGGTTCACGCCCGACGGCGCCAGTGCCGCCGAGGTCGAGGAGCTGTTCGCCGGGATCTACGCCGACGGACTCGACGCGCTGAGCCAGACCCTCGCCGCCTGACCTGCGGCCCGGGCCCCCTGGCGGCGCCCAGGACGCCGCCGCACCGCACACGCCCTCCCCGAAATCCCGCACGGTGCCCCGGCGTTCACCGCCATCCGTCACAGGGCCGTGGCGGCGCGGACCAGCCCCGCGACCGCCGTTGAGCGGCTGTGCGGGGGCCAGGCGATGACCGTGGTGACGTGGGGGGCGTCGAGGACCGGTACGGCGGTGAGGCCCCCGCGCAGGCCGGTGCGGCCCGACTCCGGCACGACCGCGCAGGCGCGGCCGAGGGCGATGAGCTGGGTGAGCTGCGTGTGGTCGCGCACCTGCGGTCCGGGGCCGTCCGGGAAGGTGCCGTCGAGGCGGGGCCAGCGGGGCAGCGGCAGGTCGGGAAGGCCAGTGACCTCGGCGAGCCGCAGGTGGGGACGGGTGCTGAGGGGGTGACCCGCGGGGAGGAGCGCGACCTGGCCCTCGGAGTGCAGGTCCTCGGTGTCGAAACCGGCCGTGTCGTCGAAGGGCCGGTGCAGCAGGGCCACGTCGGCCCGGCCGGTGCGCAGCACCGCGACCTGCTCGCCCGGCCCGCACAGCACGACGTCCACGGCGGCGGCGCCGGGGTCGGCGGCGTAGGCGTCGAGCAGTGTGGCCAGCAGTTCATCGGACGCGCCCGCCTTCGCGGCCAGGACCACGGCGGGGCGGCCGGTCGCCGCGAGGGCGGCCCGGCGGGTGCGCCGCTCGGCGGCCTCCACGGCGTCCAGCGCCGCCCGCGCCTCCCGCAGCAGCACCGCCCCCGCCCCGGTCAGGGCGACACCCCGGCCGCCGCGCTCCAACAGGGCGGCGCCCAGGCGTCGTTCGAGCCCGGCGATCGCCCGTGACAGCGGGGGCTGGGCGATTCCGAGGCGCTGTGCGGCCCGGCCGAAGTGCAGCTCTTCGGCGACCGCGACGAAGTACCGGAGCTCACGTGTCTCCACCCCGCCAGCCTAACCGGCCCGGCCAGGAGTGATACCCAGGCGGTATCGCCGCCCACCCGGTCGGTCTTGGACGCCCTGCCCGGCGGGGAGAAACATCGGTGCCATGAACGAGACGAACACCGTGAACCGCCCCAAGGTCGCGCTGGTGACCGGGGCCAACAAGGGCATCGGGTACGAGATCGCCGCCGGGCTCGGCGCCCTCGGCTGGACGGTCGGGGTCGGCGCGCGGAACGAGGAGCGGCGCGAGGCCGCCGTGGCCGAGCTGCGCGCGGCCGGAGCCGACGCGTTCGGCGTGCCGCTGGAGGTGACCGACGACGCCAGCGTGACAGCGGCGGCCCGGCTGGTGGAGGAGCGGGCCGGGCGGCTCGACGCGCTCGTCAACAACGCGGGGATCACCGGCGGCGGACCGCAGGAGCCCACCACGGTCGACGTGGACCGGGTACGGGCGGCCGTGGAGACCAACGTGATCGGCGTCATCCGCGTCACCAACGCCCTGCTCCCGTTGCTGCGCCGCTCGCCGTCGCCGCGGATCGTGAACGTCTCCAGCAGCGTCGGCTCCCTCACGCTCCAGACCACGCCCGGCGCCGAGACGGGGCCCATCGCCATCGCCTACGCCCCGTCGAAGACGTTCCTCAACGCCGTCACCGTGCAGTACGCCAAGGAACTGGCCGACACCCCCATCCTGATCAACGCCGTCTGCCCCGGCTTCACGGCGACCGACCTCAACGGCTTCCGCGGAGTGCGCACCCCCAGCAGGGCGCGGCCGCCGCGATCCGGCTGGCCACCGTATCGGCCGACGGGCCGACGGGCCGCTTCTTCAACGACGAGGGAGAGGTGCCCTGGTGACGCGCTTCCGGTTCGCGCTGCCCCGGGGAGATGGCGCAGGCGCGCCCTCCTGACCCGCTCGGCGCAACCGCCCGGACACGCCTCACGCGTGCCCGGGCCGCGGCGTCCGCGACGCCTGCCTGGCCGGGACCGGTCCCGGCCAGGGAGGCGTCGAATGGGGCCCTGTCAGGCGCGCCCACCGGCTCGCAGGCCACGGTCCAAGAAACACGGAGAGACGGATGAGAAGTCCGGTACGCGCAGGTGTCCTCGCCCTGGCCGCGGTGGCGCTGGTGGCGTCCTGCACCACAGGGTCGACGGACGAGGGCGACGGCAAGCCGTCCGCGAAGTCCACCCGGAGGGCGCTGGACCTCAGCGGCGACCCGCGGGCGGCGGCTCCTCTGGCGTTCGAGAAGAAGGCCGCCCATGTCCTGCCGACCGCCCCCGACGGCCTGCCCATCGCGCTGTACGGGCGCGCTGCCTGGGTCCCGCACGCGTCCGGCGTAAGGGTGTACCAGTTGTCCACGGGCCGGGCGGTCACCGACATCAGGACCCGGAACAAGCCCGCGTACGACCTGCCGGAACCCTGGGATCTGAGCAAGAAGCAGGCCGCGTTGCTGTTCAATCGCGTGCCGTCCCCCGAGCCGGTCCGTGTCGGCCGCACCCGGGCCATGCTCACCGTCGTGCCGGTGCGGCTGGCCGAGCAGCGCGGCGGTTCGGCCCAGGCCGGGTTCGAGGTGATCGCGGCGCGAGCCGACAACGGCAAGGTGATCTGGCGGCTGCCCGTGGACATCCACGGCGTCCCGGACGGCAAGCTCGGCGCGCTCGTCCTGTGGGCCGGGGACGACGTGGCGACCGTCACCTGGACGGAGGACGGCAACCTGGCGGGCACCTTCGCCGTGGCCCTGGACGAACCGCGCATGCTGTGGCAGCGCGCGGACCTCTGGCACGCCGACGGCTTCGGCGACCGGCTGCTGGGGTTCCGCGACGAGGGGGAGGACGAGCACGCCCTGGCCGGTGTCGCCGCGGCCAGCGGCCGTGACCTGTGGGCCAAGGACCTGCCCGGCGGCGTCACCTGGGCGGTCGAGTCGAACGGGGCGCCGCTGACCAAACTGGACGACGACAGCGAGCAGTCCCGGCTGGTCGACATCGCGACGGGCGCGTACGTCCTGCCCAAGCGGCACGGTCTCACCAAGCGCATGAGCTGCGACCAGGGCGAGGGCGGCACGGTCCTGCTGTGCGCCTCGAAGCAGGACGGGGCGCTCGCCGTGGACGCCACCGGCAAGGTCCTGTGGCGCCGGAAGGCGGGCAGCGGCCCCCACCGCTGGAACGCCACCGTGGAAGCCGAGTTCAGGGACCGGTTCTACGTCAAGGGCGGCAAGAGCGGCAGGAGCGGTAAAGGCGGCAAGGGCGGTAGCAGCGATGACGGGACGTTCGTCGTCGACGGCCGCACCGGGCGAACGGTCAGCACCGGCACGGGAGTCGTCCCCGACCGGGTCAACGCCTACGCGGCGCTGGTGTACACCGCCAAGGGCACCGAGGTCCACCGCGCCAAGCGCTGACGGCCACCGCCCCGCCGCAGCGATCCGGACAACATCCGTCGCATGTCCGCCGGTCGGGCGGAAGCCCGGTACTCCCCCGGTGTCCGCCCCGTTGTCCCCGGCGACGAACATCGCCCGCCCCGACGTGAGGCGGGCGACGCCACGCGCCGAGAAGGGACACCACCCCCGCATGACCCGACAGCACCGCCTCGGCCAGGGCCTGGCCGCACTGACCGCCGCCCTCGCCCTGACCACGGCGCCTGCCGCGCTGCCCGCGCACGCCGCCGACAAGACCGTCAAGCCCCTCCCGCACGGAGCCGCCGCGCCGACCGCCGGTGCGGGCCACCACGGCGGTGACCCGGACGGCGGCTGGGAGGGCGACGGGCTGCGCCTGAACGCCGAGGACAACCGCAAGGTCGACGCGTACATCGGCCGGGCGCGCGCCGCCGAGCCCCGGATCAGCGCCCAGGTGCGGGCCGCCGCCGACCTGAGCCAGGCCGAACTGGTCGGCTTCGACCACCGTCTGAAGTCCCCCGACTCCCTCAAGCGGAAGGTCGCCACCGACCTGAAGGAGCACCCGGGCCAGAAGGTCGAGGAGGCGCTGGCCCGCCTCACCGACGCGGTCCGCTACACCCTCCAGTGGCCCGACGACCGGTACGTCTCGGGGGTCACCACCGCCACCGAGGTGCTGTCCGCCTGGGGCAACGAGACCACCAAGTGGCGCAACACCTGGGGCAGCGAGAAGGGGTACCGGGGGCTCAACTCGGGCTGGCGCGCGCCCCGTTCGCGGCAGCTGTTCGAGGTGCAGTTCCACACGCCCGCGAGCAAGTGGGCCCAGGAGGTGACCCACAAGCTGTACGAGGAGCAGCGTCTGCCCACCACCACGCCCGAGCGCAAGCGGGAACTCCAGGCGCAGCAGGACGCGATCTTCGCCTCGGTCGCCGTGCCTGACGGCGCGCCCGCCCTCGCTCCGCCCGCTCCCCTGCCCCAGCGGCCGACGCTGGCACCGGCCGCCTGACGCCGCGCGACGGCTCCGGCCGACGAGCGCACGGGCCGCCCCGGTGAGTGGGGCGGCCCCCCAGGCCCACGCGGGCGTGGCGCGGGCCTGCGAGAGCATGGCGGTATGGACGATCTGACGCAGGCGCGCGGGCTGACGCCGATACGGGAGGTGGCGGACCGGTTGGGGCTGCCGCTGTCGACGCTGCACTACTGGGAGCGGCGGGGCCTCGTGGAGCCGTACCGGCGGTCCGGGCGGCGGTACTTCGACACCGAGCAGGTCTACCGCCTGGCGCTGGTCAAGCTGTGGCGCGAGACCGGACTGATGTCCATCGAGGAGATCGCCGCCCTGCTGCGCCGCGACGGCGGCGCGTGGCAGCGGACCGTGCGGGGCCGTATCGCCGCCCTCGACGAGCACATCGCCCGCCTCGACGCCGCGCGCACCTACCTCGGCCACCTCTTGGGCTGCCCGCACGGCGACGACCTGGAGAAGTGCCCGTCCTTCCGGGCGACGGTCCCCGTCCCCGCGCCCTGACCGCTCACCCCGTACGGGGCATGGCGAGGGCCGCCACGAGCGCGGCGGCGGCCACGCATCCGGCGCAGACGAGGAACGCGACGCCGTAGCCGTGGGCCAGCGCGGCCGCGCCGTGCGCGCCGCCACGCCCGGGGTGCGCGTGCGACCACGCGGCCGCCGCCGCGGCGGAGACGGTGCTGATCGCGGCGAGGCCGACGGCCCCGCTGGTCTGCCGGACCGTGTTGAGCACGCCCGCGGCCAGACCGCTGCGCGCGGCCGGGACGCCGCCGGTGGCCGCGACCGTGATCGGGGTGAACGCGGCGGCCGTACCGAAGCCGAACACCACACCGCACACCCCCACCGTCAGCGCGTACGAGCCGTCCGCCCCGAGGAGCGCCGCCACGCCCGCGAACCCGGCCGCGCCCACCAGGCAGCAGGCCACCGACGTCCGGCGCGGCCCGAACCGGACCGTCAGCGGCCCGGCCGCCCGCGCGCCCGCGAACATGGCGGCCCCGACCGGCAGATAGCCGAGCCCGGCACGCAACGGCGACCAGCCGTGTACGTCCTGGAGGTACAGCGACAGCAGGATCGGGCTGGCGAAGAAGCCCAGGCCCAGCAGGAACATCACCACGTTGGCGCTGATCACCGCGCGCAGCCGGAAGAGGTCGAGCGCCAGCAGCGGCTGCCGCGCCCAGCGCGCCTGATGCGTCACGAACACCGCGAGGAGCGCGATCCCCCGGCCAGCGGGCCCGTCACCGACGGGCTCGTCCAGCCCGTGACCGCCGCCCGCATCACCCCGTACACCACGCTCGTGAGCCCGGCCGTGGCCAGCGCGGCCCCCACGACGTCCAGGCGCGGCCGGTCGGGGCGCGCCCGCCGTGGCAGCCCGCGCGCGGCGACGACCAGGGAGAGCACGCCGACGGGTACGGTCACGAGGAACACCCAGCGCCACCCCGCCCACTGGGTGAGGGCACCGCCGATCACCGGCCCGGACGCGGCGCCGACGGCACCGACCGCGCTCCAGGTGCTCAACGCCCGCGCCCGCCGGTCCGGTTCGGTGAACGTCGTGGTCAGCAGCGACAGCGTCACCGGCATCAGCAGTGCCCCGCCAAGCCCCTGCGCGGCCCGCGCCGCCAGCAGCGCCTCCGCCGTCACCGCCGCGCCGCAGGCGACCATCCCGGCGGTGAACAGCGCCGTCCCCGCGAGCAGTGCCGCCCGGTGCCCGAACACGTCGGCGCACCGGCCGCCGAGCAGCAGGAAGCCCGCGAAGGCGAGGGTGTACGCGTTGACCACCCAGGGCAGGGCGGCCGGTGCGAAGCCGAGGTCGGCGCGGATGCCGGGCAGCGCCACCGACACGATGGTGGCGTCCAGGACGACCACGAACGACCCGGCGCAGGCCAGGGCCATCACGAGCCGTTCGGGGCCGCTCGTGCGCCGCCGCGCGGGTGCGGCCGTGCCGGGCGCGAGGGTGGGGCGCGAGCTCATGCGGGCACCTCGCCGCCGAAGCCGTCCGGACCGGCGGTGACGTCCGGGCGCAGCACGGGCCGGGCGTGGCGTGCCGCGCGGACGTCGAACAGGGCGTCCACGGCGGGTCGTTGAGCGGTGTGGGCCGCCACGAACCCGGCGGCCTCGCGCTCGCCCGCGGGCAGCCCGGCGGCGGCCAGCAGGCTCCGCACCTCGACCGCCGCGTCGGGGTGTCGGGGACGCGGCGCGTGGGCCGCGCGCGGTTCTCGCACCGCGCCCGACTTCTGTGCCCCGTACGGCCCTTCTGCCACGTACGGTTCTCGCGCCGCGTACGGATCGGGGGTGCGCCGGTGCCAGTCGGTGTGCTGCTGGAAGGCGTCGCCGACCCGCAGGATGGTCGCCTCGCCCGCCACCGGGCCCGCGAGCTGCATCGACAGGGGAAGCCCGGTCGCCGTGTGCCCCATCGGGACGGCGAGGACGGGGTTGGCCAGCGGGTTCCAGTACAGCGTGTAGATCTTCCCGAACACGCCCGCGTGGTCCTGGTGGCCCGCCTCGTCGGCCAGGTCGGCGAACGGCGGCGCCCCGATCGACGCCGTCGGGCACACGACCACGTCGACGTCCTCGAACAGCGCGTCCACGGCCCGCTGCGCCACCGTCCGCACGCGCTGCGCCTGGACGTAGTCCGCGCCCGACACCAGCGCGCCCCGCGCGAGCAGGCCGCGGGCGGCCACGCCGTAGTCGTCCCAGCGCCGGGACAGGTCGACGCGGTGGTGGGCGAGGCCCTCGCTGGCCGCCGTCACGAACGTCACGGTGATCATCTCCTGCCAGTAGGGCAGCCGGACCTCCGCCACGGAGGCGCCGAGCCCGCTGAGCACCGCCACGGCCGCGTCGAACGCGCCCGGCAGCGCCGGGTCGCTGTCCGCGGGGACGTGGTGCTCGCGCACCACGCCGACGCGCAGTCCGCTGAGGTCGTCGCCGAAGGAGGGGGTGCCGTCGGGCGCGCCGGTGATGACGTCGAGCACGGCCGCGCAGTCCCGGGCGGTGCGGGCGAGGGGGCCGACGCGGTCGAGGCTGTACGCGAGCGGCAGGCACCCGGCCGCGGGCACGCGCCCGTACGTCGGCATCAGCCCGCTGACCCCGCAGAACGCGGCGGGCATCCGGATGCTGCCCCCGGTGTCACTGCCGAGTCCAGCGAGGAACATTCCCGCGGCGATGCCGCTGGCCGAGCCGGAACTCGACCCTCCGGCCCAGGAGGCGGGCCGCCACGGGTTGCGTGGGACCGGGAACGGCTTGTCCTCTTCGGGGAGTCCGCAGCCGTGCTCCATGGCGGTCGTCTTCCCGGTGAGCACCGCCCCGGCGGCCCGCAGCCGGGCCACCACCGGGGCGTCCCGCCCGGCCCACCAGTGCGGGTCGTGGGCCAGGCTCTGCGCGGTGGTCGGCCCGTCCGCCACCGCGACGGTGTCCTTGACCCCGACCGGGATCCCGTGCAGCGGTCCGCGGTCGACGCCGCGGGCCAGTTCCTCGTCGGCCCGCCGGGCCGCCGTACGGGCCCGTTCGTCGAACCGCGTCACGTACACGCCGAGCGCCCCGTCGGCGCGCTCGGCCGCGGCGATGGCCGCCTCCGTCAACCCGACGCTGGTCACGGCCCCGTCCCGCAGCGCCCGCGCCGCCTCGGTCAGGGTCATGGTCAACGCTTCGTCCACACTCCACCTCCGCGTCCCCCGCCGCGCGTCGTGGGCGGCGGCCGGTTCGGCGACCCTCCCAACTCAACCCGGCTTGAACGCAAGCTCGTCACTGGGGCGGGCGGTCACACCGCCTCGTCCGCCGGGATGTCGGTGGCAGCCCATAAGGTGCGCGCGACGCCTCGAAGGAGGAGGTCCCCCATGGGATTCTCGGGTCACCTGGTCTTCGCCCGTAGCGAGCGACCGCTGCTGGAAGCACCCGTGTTCGTCAGCGTCGAGCGGGAGTTGAACGACACCGTGCACGCGTGGTGGCCGCGACCGGGCGGTTGGCAGACCCTCCAGTGCGGGCAGGGGCTATGGGAGGACGACGTCCTGCCCGCCCTGGTCGGGTGGACCGGCGCACCGGCCTGCGTCGCGGACGTCTCTGACAGCGACGTCGCCCTCGTGACCGGGATGGGGACCAACGGGCAGCTCTGGCAGGCCTGGCTGAACCTGGACAACGCCGCGGCACTCCTCGTCGAGCAGCCGGAGGACCTGGACGACGTGAGCCTGTGGGTGGACACACCCGCGTTCAAGGAAGCCGTGCGACGCAGGCGCGTGGAGCTCGACGTGGATGTTCCAGCCGACGCTGCGGGTGCCCTCGCCTGGGCCGCGGCTGCTGGCGCCTCAGCCGCCGCGCGGCGGTCCCGGATCGAAGAGCTGCTGCGCTCGCGGGAGGTCTTCGCGGAGGACCTCTTCAGCGTACTGCTGGACGAGCTGGGCTTCCCTCAGGCCGTCCGGCCCGCACCTGGCCCCTGACGCGCCCCTACCGGCGGCCTGGGCGACCCGGCGTCGATCTGGCCGAGCGGCCTTCCGCGCCGGTACCCCGCCCCATCATTGTACGATTGCGCAATCCAGCAATCGTCATGTCGGCGAACGGGCCAGCAGGCGCCGGTGGTCGACAGAAGAGGGAACGAGGTGGGCGGGATGCTCCGCAATGGGCTTGAGCCCTGGCATCTGCTGATCGTGGCCGTGGTGTTCATCGTGCTGTTCGGGTCGAAGAGACTGCCCGACGCGGCCCGGTCGCTCGGCAAGTCGATGCGCATCCTCAAGAGCGAGACCAAGGCCATGAGGGATGACGACGCGCGGCGGGCCGCCCCCGAGACCTCGGACGCCGTTCGACCCGCCGGGCAGCATTCGCCCCCCGAAGGTGACGCCACGGCGCGCTGACGCGAAGGCGGCACCTACGTGGCGTCCGGGTCGAAGCGCGGGCGCCCGTCCCGCGCGGGCGCCACCCCCTCCGCCGGGGCGCCACGAGCCGCCGCTCGCCGGGGCGCGTCGGCGGCGGCATCGCGTAGCCCCTCCCCCGGGTCGAGGGCGCGGCGGAACTCCTCGGCGCTCACGCCCAGTTCGGCGCCGATCTCCCGCTTGGCGCGGTCGGAGAGCTCGCGCGCCCCGCGCAGGAAGCCCGCCACGTTCTGGATCAACTCCGGCAGCCTGTCCGGGCCGAACAGCAGGATGGCGATGATCACCAGCGAGATCATCTTCATCGGGCCCACGTCAGTCAGCATCAGCCATCTCCGCTCCCACCGCCCGTTCGCCCCGCTCCCGTCATCGCGCCATAGAGGCTCCTCGATGCGTACAGTTTAATAGTTGCGCAACTGAGTACGGTTCAGGGTACGCCGCCCGCCGTTGACCAGCGAGCGGCGCGAGGCGAGCGGGCGAGGACTGAGTGGCGCAGCTCACCCGAAGGCCTGAATACGCCCCTCATCAATCATTGCTAGATTGCGCAACTACACAACCATGGGTCAGGTCGGCAGTCCCCTTTGTGAGTGCCGGACACACGAGGGGTGCACGGATGGCCAACAGCCGCAAGCAGGTCGCGTCCAGCCGTCGGCGGCGCAAGCGGAGCCGCGCGAAGGTCGCGCTGGCGGTCGTGGTGTCGCTGCTGGTGCTCGTGGTGGCGGGGGCGGGGTGGGTGTACTTCCGGCTGAACGCGAACATCGACACGTTCGACGCCGACGGCATCTCACGGGACCGGCCGGACGACTCCTCCGGCGGCCAGAACGTGCTCGTCATCGGCTCCGACGCCCGCACCGGCGGCAACCGCGCGCTCGGCGGCGGCGACAAGGACGACGTCGGGCGGTCCGACACCGCGCTGCTGCTGCACGTGTACGCCGACGGCAAGCACGCCGTGGCCGTGTCCATCCCCCGCGACACCCTGGTGGACATACCGCCGTGCCGACTCCCCGACGGGAGCTGGACCCGCACGCGCCACCGCACGATGTTCAACGCCGCGTTCGCGGTCGGCCAGACCGCCCGGGGCAATCCCGCCTGCACGCAGAACACCGTGGAGCACCTCACCGGCCTGCGGGTGCACCACACCATCGTGGTCGACTTCAAGGGCTTCGCCCGGCTCACGGACGTGGTGGGCGGCGTGGACGTGTGCCTGCCGCAGGACGTGTACCAGAAGGACCTCAACCCGAACCGGACGGACCGGGGCAGGCGGGTCTTCGCCAAGGGCGAGCAACGCGTCTCGGGGCGCGAAGCCCTGGACTACGTGCGCATCCGGCACGGCATCGGCGACGGCTCCGATATCGGCCGCATCAAGCGCCAGCAGGCGTTCGTCTCCGGTCTGATCAAGAAGGTCAAGAGCGACGGGCTCACGCCCACCAAGCTGCTGCCCCTGGCGGACGCCGCCACGCAGTCCATGACCGTCGACCCGGGCCTTGGCTCGGCGGGCAAGCTGGTGTCGTTCGCGATGTCGCTGAAGGGGATCGACCTGCACAACACCAAGTTCGTCACCATCCCCTGGCGGTACGAGGGCGCGCGCGTGGCGATCGTCCAGCCGGAGGCCGACGCCCTGTGGGCCGCGCTCAAGGCCGACCGCACGATCGACGGCAAGGACGCCAGCGGCCGGGGCGGCGGCGAGAAGGCCCCGCCGTCGCCGAGCCGGAAGTCCGCGCCGGTCTCCGGTGACGGCATCGCGGTGACCGTCCTCAACGGCACCACCACCTCAGGGCTCGCCTCGCGTGCCGCCAAGTCCCTCACCGAGCACGGCTTCACGGTCACGGGCAGCGGCAACGCGCCGCGCCAGGACCACACGGCCACCACCATCGCGTACGGCCCCGGCCAGAAGGCCAAGGCCCAGAGCGTCGCCCGGCTCTTCGCCGGGGCGGAGCTGGAACCGGCGGCCACCGACGGCGTCACCGTCACCCTCGGCACGGCGTACGCGGACCACCCGTCGGCCGCGCCGTCCCCCGAGCAGACCTCCGTGCCCTCCCGGGTGGCCGACGACGCCCGCTCCGCCGACGACGACGCCTGCTCCAACCTCTCCTACGGCTGACCCGAACTCCCGGCGTCCCGCACCGGGGCCGTACGCCGCCGTTCGTGGCGCCGCACGGCGACCGCGAGGACCACGGCGTACAGCGTCAGCACGCCCGCGAGCTGCGCGTAGTAGGCGACCGGCAGCGCGGTCAGGCCCAGTGGCGGTCCCAGCGGGGACAGCGGCAGCAGCACGCCGACGGCGGCCAGCGCCACGGCCGCCCACCCCACCGGGCTCAGGCCGCGCGCCTCGGCGCCCCGGCGGCCCGTGTGCAGCAGCACCATCACCAGCGCCTGCGTGAGCAGGTTCTCGGTGAACCAGCCCGAGTGGAAGACCGCCTCGTCGTCGCCGCTTCCCGGCCCGTGGACGGCGAGCGCGAGCAGCCCGAACGTGGCCAGGTCGGCCAGGGCGTTGAGGGCGCCGAAGCCGGTGATGAAGCGCAGCAGCCCGCTCGGGCTCAGCGCTGCGGGGCGGCGCAGCGCGGCCGGGTGGGGGCGGTCGTAGGCGAAGGCGAGCTGAGCGGCGTCGAAGCACAGGTTCTGCGCCAGGACCTGCGCGGGCAGCATCGGCAGGAACGGCAGCAGCACGCCCGCGGCGAGCATCGCGATGACGTTGCCGAGGTTGGAGGAGAGGGTGACGCGCAGGTACGCCGTGATGGTGCCGCTGGCGTGCCGTCCCGCCGTGACGGCGTGGCCGATGGCGGTGAGGTCCTTGTCCCGGTCGGCGAGGACGACGGCGGCGCCGTCGCGGACCACGGGCACCGCGTCGCGCGGGCAGATCCCGACGTCGGCGGCGTGCAGCGCGGGCAGGTCGTTGACGCCGTCGCCGAGGAACCCGGTGGTGTGCCCGTCGGCGCGCAGCGCGGCCACGACGCGGGCCTTGTCCTCGGGTGAGCAACGGGCGAAGACGGTGGTGCGGCGGGCGGCGGCGGCCAGCTCGGCGTCGGTGAGCGGGGCCAGGTCGGCGGCGGTGAGGACGCCGTCGACGCCGAGGCCGAGGTCGTGGCAGGCGCGGACGGCGGTGCCCGGGTGGTCGCCGGTGAGGACCTTCACGCTCACCCCGCGCCCGGCGAGGTCGCGCAGGGCGTCGGCCGCCGTGTCGGTGACCTCGTCCCGGAGCGTCACGAACCCCTGGAAGGACAGGCCGCGTTCGTCGGCCGGGGTGTAGCCGCGCCGACCGGCGTGGCGCTCGGCGGTGGCGACGGCGAGCAGGCGCAGACCGCTCGCGGCCTGCCGGTCGGCGAGCGCGTGCAGCCGCACCCGCTCCTCGTCGCCGAGCGCGCACCGCTCCAGGACGGCCTCGACCGCGCCCTTGACGACGAGGGTGTGCGTGCCGAGGCGGCCGGGTGTGCGGACGACGGCGGTGGCCAGGCGGCGCCCGGGGTCGAAGGGCAGTGCCGCCACCGGGTCGTGGGCGGTGAGGTCCGCCTCGTCGACGGCGTCGAGCAGCGCCTCGTCGAGCACGTCCGGCTGGGGCAGGTCGGCGAGCTGGAGGGTCCACCAGGCGTTGACGGCCGCCCAGCGCAGCACCTCGGGGGCGTCCTCGCCGTCCGCGTCCAGGGCCCGGTGGACGACGGGGCGGTCCTGGGTGAGGGTGCCGGTCTTGTCCAGGCACAGGACGTCCATGGCGCCAAGGTCGTGCACCGCCGGGAGGCGTTTGACGATCACCTGGTGGGCGCGGGCCAGCAGCGCCGCTCCGCGGGCCAGGCAGGTGGTGACGACGACGGGCAGCATCTCGGGGGTCAGCGCGACGGCGACGGCCACCGCGAACGGCAGGGTCTCCAGGCCCCGACCGTCCACGGCGGCGTTCGCCATCAGGGCGAGCGGCGGCGTGAGCAGTGTGAAGCGGACGAGGATCCACGAGACGCCGTGCACCGAGCGGTCGAAGGCGCTAGCGTCGCGCCGCGCGGGCCGGGTGTGGGCGCGCGCGAACTCGGTGCGCGCACCGGTCGCGACGACGACGGCGGTGCCGCTGCCGGAGGCCACACTGCTGCCCTGGAAGCACAGGTGCGGCTGCCCGAACACGCCCTGGCCCCGCCCGTCGCGGTTACCGGGCGCGTCGACCGCGTACTTCTCGACGGGCCGCGACTCCCCCGTGAGCGCCGCCTGGTGCACGCGCAGCCCGCTGGCGCGCAGCAGCCGTACGTCGGCGGGGACGAGGTCCCCGGGCCCGAGGCTGATCACGTCGCCCGGCACCAGCTGGTCGACGGGGACCTCCCGTGGTGCCGGGGGCCCGTGCGCGCCGTCGTCGTCGGTCCGGCGCAGCACGCTCGCGGTGGTGGCGACGAGTTCCCGCAGGCGGACCATGGACCGGTCGGCGCGCAGTTCGCCGGAGGCGCGCAGTACGCAGCTGACCGCCACGAGGAAGGTGATGACGGCCGCGGTGGCCCAGGAGGCCATGAGCGCCGACACGAGTCCCAGGACGAGCAGGACGGCGGTGAACGGGTCGCGCAGGCCACGCGCGAGGTGCCGGGGCCAGGGGGTGACGGACTGGGCGGGCAGGGTGTTGTCGCCATAGCGGGCCAGGCGCTCCTCGGCCTCGCGCTCGGTCAGTCCGCGCGGGCCGCTGTCGAGGGCCCGCAGCACCTGGAGCGCCGTCGGCGGTGCCGCGCCGCCGTGGGCCGTGGGGGCGGTGCGGGCGGCCGCGGTGTCGGGGTGCGCGGCGCTGGCTTGCTCAGGCACCGGTGCCGTGCAGCAGCCGCACGGGCGCCCCGGCCTCGTCGCGGGCGCGGTCGGAGAGCTGGCCGACCATCAGGCGCACCACGGTGACGATGTCGGGGTCGGCGACGAAGTACACCTGTCGGCGGCCCTCGCGCCGGGAGCGGACGAGGCCCGCCAGCTTGAGCTTGGTCAGGTGCTGGCTGATCGCGGGCAGCGCCCCGCCCACGCGGTCGGCGAGGTGGGTCACGTCGCTCTCGCCCTGGGCGAGGGCCCACATGATGTGCAGGCGTGCCGCCGACGCCAGCAGCCCGAACGCCGCGGCGGCCTCGGCGAGTACGTCGGCGGAGGGGTCCTCCACCTCGTGCGCGTCCTTCGCCATCGTCAGCCTCCGTCACCCCGGTCCGCCCGTTTCCAAGGCTCACCAGTCTAGACACCGCCGCCCTGGGAGATCGTCCACGCGGGCCGCCGCCGAGGCGCCCGGGCCAGGCCTCAGGGCACCCCTGTCGTGGTGGCGCGGTCAGCGGGCCGCCGCCGGTCCCGGCTCCGGTGCGGCGCTCCGACGGCGACATCGACGCCCGCACGATGGAGCGCTCCGTGCGCGTGTTCACCGTCGCCTTCGGCGAGCAGGCCGACTCCACCACGCTCACGGCGATCGCCAAGGCCTCCCGCGCCAGCTCCTACGACGCCCGGGACCCCGCCCTCGTCGACAAGGTGATGACGTCCGTCATCAGCAACTTCTGAACGGGGGTACGGGGATGACGCACCGCACCGCACCGCCCACCTCACCGGCGCCCTCGCCGCCCTCGCCCTGGGCGCCGCGCTGGAGGACGCCTGGCCGCTGTGCGGCGCCTGACCCGGCTGCGGGAGCTGTTCACCGCCCCCCTGGAGGCCACCGCGCTGCGCCTGGAGGCCGCCGCCGACCGCGGCACCGTACTGCTCTCCCTCCAGACCGCCTAGGACACGGTCAGCGGCGCCGTCGACCTCACCGCCCTGACCGCGCTGACCGGTGAGCTGGCGGCCGTCCGGGCGGGGCTCGACCGCCTCGACGACCTCAGCCGGACGGTGCGGGACGAGGGCGCGGCGTGAGCGTGGGGGCGCCGTCGGCTCGGGCGGCGCCCCCAGCGGTCACCCTGCCGCGGGCGCGGGCGGACGGCCGGTGCGGAACTGGTCGTCCTCGGTGAGCGCGAAGCCCTCCGGGACGGGCTGGCCGAAGCCGGAGGCGATCAGGCGGGGCAGGTTGGTGCGCCAGTAGTGCCCCTCGTTCTCCACGTCGACCCGGCTGGCGTCCAGGTGCCGCTTCGGGCAGCCGCCCCAGCACACGGGCAGGAACGAGCAGCGGGAGCACGACGGCTGCCGGGTCGGGTCGAACGCGTCCCACCAGGCCCGCTCGGGAAACTCCGTCGGCTTCGGCGCCGGGCCGGTGCCGACGGCGACGAGGGGCAGGGTCGTGCGGACCCGGCCGACGGCGTGGTGCGTCTCGCCGACCTGGAGGCCGCAGCGGTATTCGAGCCCGTCGGCGCCGATGACGGCCGAGTCGGGCGCCAGGGCCCCGCACACCGACGTCTTCGGGTAGGGGAAGCCGTTGGCCGAGACGTCCTGCTTGTCCTGCGCCTCGGCCGGAAGCAGCTCCCGCGCCAGGGCCTGGAGCGCGTCGAACTCCTCGGGGGTGAGTTCGTGCGGGCGCATGAAGGCCGAGCGCTCGGAGTACGCCGAGAGCTTGGCGACCATGATCACGCACCGGAAGGGGGCGTCGAACCACCCTCGTTCCCGGGCGAGGGCGACGAACCCCGGGAAGTCCCCCACATTGCCGTGGTCGGCGTTGAAGCGGAGGTCCACCCGCGTGCACCGCAGCAGTCCGTCGACGACGCGGACGGCCTGCTCGAAGGACGAGACGCCGTCGGCGGTGCGGTACTCACGGCGGTAGCGCCGACGCCGGTCGTGGTTCTCCTTCAGCCCGTCGAAGGAGATCTGCACCTGCCGGATCCGGTGCCGGGCGACGAACGGCGCGAGGTCCTCGGGCCAGCGGGTCCCGTTGGAGACGACCGACGCGTGGTAGCTGACGCCCTCGGCGGCGCAGAACTCCTGGAGGGCGAGCGACGCCCGCTCCAGGTAGGAGACGTTCAGCAGCGGCTCGCCGCCGTACCAGTCCACGTGCAGGCTGCGCTTGCCGCCGCGGCCGAGCCGCTCGCGGGCCACCTCGACCAGTTCGCCGACGTCGTCGGCGCGCAGCTGCTCCCCCGACCGTGACTCGAAACAGTAGTAGCAGCCGAGGTTGCAGTCCATGGTGGTCGTCACGACCAGCGACACCGGCGCCTTGCCGCGGGCCGTCCAGTAGCGCTCGCGCACCGCGGCCACCTCGTCAAGGCCCGGGTCGACGAGGAACCCGGCGCGCCGCAGCTGGTCGGTGGTCCCCTCGTCGAGGACGCCTTCGGGGATCGGCCGGGGAGGGCCGCTGAGCAGGGCGGCCAACTCCTCGGCGTCGGCGCCCGCCAGGCGCGTCACGCTTCCGGTGCTCGCGTTGAACAGGGCGTACCCGTCGGCCAGCGGCACGCGGAAGGTGTAGCGGGACGTGGCCAGGCGGGCGTCCGAGCCGTTCGTCATCAGTCGATCTCGACCAGGGCGATGCACGTGCCGCCGCCGCTGCACAGCCGCGCCGGGCTGAGGCTCGGTGCCTGGGCCTGCTCCGCCACCGTCGCCAGGTCGGAGTCGACCACGGGCGCGGTGACCACCGACAGGCGCTTCGCCGGGAGGGGCGTCGGCTCGTTCGTCCGTAACGGGGTGTCGGGTGTGTGCTGCATGGTGTCCGCCTTCCGCGCGTCGTGGGCTTCGTCGGCTCGCGAACCCGGCGTACGAACGTGGCGTGCGGCGTGGCTTCGTCGGCTCGCGAACGTAGCGGCGGGACACCCGTGCCGGGCACCCGCGTAAGAGCAGCGTCACGGGCGCCACCGCGGCCGTCAATCGGGTGGTGCGGCGGTTTCAGGTCATTGCGCGCGCGGTGGCCCGCAGGGCCGAGGACGAGGCGGTCGCTCCGGCCATCGCCCAGGCGTGGAAAGGACAAGGCCCACCCGGAGCGTGCGAGAAGGGGCCCGACCAGCCTGGGGCGCAGGGGTCTTCCGGCCCCGTTCCTGATGACGTTCGGCAGGCAGCGCGCCGTAGTCCGCGTGACCAGAGTGAACCGTGCCGGACCGGAACGTCAGCGAAGGGAGCACCACCATGAGCACGCATGACCACCCGCACCGAAACCTGGGCCTGAACTGGCCCTCGTTCCCCAGGCGTCGCTCCGCCGCCCACGCGGCCGCCACATCCGTGGAGACCCACACCGCGTGGGCCTACGCCTTCGCCTCCCTGCGCCTGCTGATGGGGGCCGTCTTCCTGTGGGCCTTCCTCGACAAGACCTTCGGGTTCGGCTACGCCACGACGTCGGGGCGCGGCTGGGTCGACGGCGGCTCACCCACCAAGGGCTTCCTGAGCGGTGTGGCGGCCGGGCCGATGGAGTCCACCTTCCACTCCTGGGCCGGTGACGCCTGGGCGGACTGGCTGTTCATGGCCGGGCTGCTCGGCGTCGGCCTGGCCCTCGTCGCCGGTGTCGGCCTGCGCCTCGCGGCCGCCGCCGGAACCGCGCTGATGGCCCTGATGTGGATCGCCGAGTGGCCGCCCGCCAAGCACCTCTCCGACGGTTCGCTGAGCATGTCCACCAACCCGGTGGTCGACTACCACGTCATCTACGCCGTGGCGCTGATCGTGCTCGCCCTCGCCTCCGCCGGTGACACGCTCGGCGCGGGCGGATGGTGGGCCAGGCTGCCGTTCGTACGCCGCCACACGTGGCTGCGGTGACCTCAGCCGCTCTCCGCCGAACTCGACGCCGTGGTGGTACGGGCACGGCGGTCCCGCACGCGCGCCGGGTCCCGTGGGACGGGCGCCGCCCAGCCGGGCGGTCACCGACGTCCCCGCCCACCCCCTCACGCGACCGCGGTCCCCTCAAGTTCGACCAACAGGTCGGGGACCGCCAGCCGTGTCACCCCGAGCATCGTGGTGGTCGGTGCCACCCCGGCGGCGCCGAGACGCGAGGCCAGCACGCCGTAGTGCTCGAAGAGCCGGTCGACGTCGGTCGTGTAGACGTTCAGCCGGACCAGGTTCCTCAGGGTCATGTCGGCCGCGCCGAGCACCGCCTCCAGGTTGTCGAGGGCCAGGGCCAGTTGGGCCGTCATGTCACCGGCGTGCCGGGGCTTGCCCTCGCCGCTCATCGCGGCCTGCCCGGAGCAGTACAGGGTCCGGGTGTGCCCGGAGACGACCTCGCCCTGGCCGTAGCCCAACTCCACCGACCACGTCCAGGGGTTGACCGTCGTTCGCTCCATCGCCACATCAGCTCCATTCGGTTCGTTCGAAGGTGTCCGGCGGGCCGGTGGTCACCGCCCTCGCCGTCACCTGGGTAAGCCTCCCCGCGAATCACGACACCGATCGTCATGTATTTCGTTAGCGTTCTCGCATGCGTGCCGACCGGTTGATCTCCCTGGTGCTGCTGCTGCGTCAGCGCGGTCGGATGACCGCCACCGAGCTGGCCCGGGAGTTGGAGGTGTCCACCCGTACGGTGCTGCGCGACATCGAGGCGCTGTCCGCGGCCGGGATCCCGGTGTACGCCGAGCGCGGGCGGCACGGCGGCTTCGCGCTGCTGCCCGACTTCCAGACCGACCTCACCGGGCTGAACCACGACGAGGCGCTCGCCCTGCTGGTGGCCGGAGCGGGGCGCGGCGAGCAGGTGTTCGGCCTCGGCTCGGCGCTCGCCTCAGCGATGCGCAAGGTGGTGGACGCGCTGCCCGAGGGGCACCGGACCACCGCGGGCGACGCCGCGCGGCGCCTGCTCATCGACCCGGAGACCGACCTGCTCTCCCGCCGCCAGGTCACCGAGGAACTGCCCGGCACCACCCTGGTCGTGGTGCGGCGCGCGGTGCTCGCCGGGCACCGGCTGCGCATCCACTACGCGGCCGCGGAGCAGGCGCCGCGGTGGCGCACCGTGGACCCGATCGGCCTGGTCACCGTGCGCGACCGGGCCTACTTGCTGGCCACGCGAGCCGGTGCGGACCGCACCTACCGCCTGTCGCGGGTGCTGGCCGCCGAGGAACTCCCCGAACCGGCGCGGCGGCCGGTCCAGGTCGACCTGGACCGGATCTGGCGGGAGCGCTGCGCGCGGTTCCTGGCCGACAGCGACCAGGTCACCGTGCGGGTGCGGGTGGACCCGGCACGGCGTGAGGAGTTGGTGACCAGCGCCCTGGCCGTCCGTGCCGAGGAGCCCGACGCGGACGGCTGGCCGTGCCTCGAAGTGACGTACCAGGACGCCCGCCACGCGGAGTGGGCCCTGTGGCAGCTCGCCACGGACGCGGAAGCCCTGGCGCCGCGGTGGTTGCGCGCCTCCCTGCGCGACCGGGCCGCGGCGGTCGCCGCCCGCCACGAGGTGTCGCCCTGAGGCGCCGTACGCGCCGCGCCTTCAGTGCCCGCTCACGGGCGGGTCAGGTCCACGCGGACGTCGACGACTCCTTCGACGGCGCGGGCCGCGCGGGCCAGGACGGGGACGAGCGCGGTGTCGCGCAGGACACCGCCGAGCGTGACCACGCCGTGGCAGACGTGCACCTCCACATGGGAGGCGGCGCTCAGGGGTCGCAGCACGTTGGCGCGGACCTCGGTGGCGATGGCGTCGTCGTCCCGCAGGAACACCTTGAGCAGGTCGCTGCGGCTCACCATGCCCTGGAGCAGGCCGGAGGCGTCGACGACCGGCAGTCGCTTGACGCGGCGGTGCGCCATGACGCGGGCGGCCTCGGCGAGCGTCGCGTCGGCGTGGACGGTGACGGCGGGGCTCGACATCAGCTCGCCCGCGGTGACCGCGCCCGCCTTGCTCATGTCGGACAGGCGCCGCAGGACGTCGTACCGAGTGGGGTCGACGTCGCGGAACTCCTCCTTGGGCAGCAGGTCCGCCTCGGACACCACGCCGACGACGCGCCCCTCCCCTTCGAGTACCGGCAGGGCGCTGACGCGCCACTGCTCGATGAGTTCGACGATCTCCTTGAAGGGGGCGTCACGGCCGATGGCGACGGTGGTGTGGGTCATCACGTCGCTGACCGTGTACGGGGAGCGTGCGGGCAGCTGCTCGGTGGCTGTCGGGTCGGTCGTGTCAGGCATGGTCGCCTCCAGAGGTGCGGACGACGGTGAGGTCGAGGAAGTGGGTGGAACAGGAGATGCACGGGTCGTGGTTGCGGATCGCGCGTTCGCACAGGTCCGTCAGCTCCGCGTCGCTCAGGCCCGCCCGGGCGATCGCCCTGGTCGCGGTGCGGCGCAGATCGTCCTCGATCGCGCCCTGGTTCTGCGCGGTGGGCGGTACCAGCAGGGCCTCGGTGATGGTGCCGTCGGCGTCCAGTGCGTAGCGGTGGTAGAGCAGGCCGCGGGGGGCCTCGGTCGCCCCGTGGCCGGTGCTCGTGGTGGGCGGCACGTCGACGAAGGGGGGCGTGAGCTGCTCGTACGTGTCGATGATCCGCAGGGCTTCGCCGACCGCGTAGACCACTTCGACGGCCCGCACCAGGATCGACCGGTAGGGGTTGCGGCAGACGGCGCCCTGGTAGGGGTCGCCGAGGCCCGCCTCGCGGGCGGCCTCCACCGCCGTGCGCGACAGCCACCGTCCGCTGATCGCGTACCGGGCGAGGGAGCCGGTGAGGTGGCGGCGCGCGTCGAGGCGCGAGTGCGGGGCGCGCCGCAATCGCTCGGCCAGCGGCCGCGGTTCGGTCTGCGGGCCGACCGCATCCGGTGTGCGAGGGCCCTGTCGGTCCACGGGGCGACGGCGGCGCCGAGCGCCGGGTCGCTCTCGCACATCCGCCGCGGCGTCGTGGCCGACGGCGTCACCCGACAGGAGCCGTTCGGCATTCGTACGGGGCCGGTGGATGCCGGTGCGAGGGCCGCGCGGGCCCGTGCCGCCGTCGGGCGCGGGCCCCTGCGGGCGCGGACGGCCGGTGCGGTGCCCGCCCCTGTCGTCCGGCGCCCGGGAGCCCGGTGCGAGGCGGCCGGGTCGTACGGCTGCCCCACGGCGGCGGCCTACCGCGGCCCCGGTGAGCCGTGTCAAGGCATCGGCCGCGACGGCGTCGCTCAAGCCGCGCCGGGCGATGTCGTCACCCGGCGTCCTGGCACCTGCGGGCTCGCGCATGTCTGCCCGGATGTGGACGAGTTCACCGGCACGCGTCGTCACCGCGTGCGTGAGGGTGCCGGGCTCGGTGCCGTCGGGGGCGCGTCGGCGAGCGGCTGCCCTGAGGTGGGTGGCCATCGCCTCACCCCTGGCTGAGCAGGGGCCGCAGCTCCCGGGCGATGCCGTCGGCCCAGGCCGACACCGCGGCGAAGTCGCGGAAGTCACCGCCCTTCCCGGACTTGACGATCATCTGGGCGACGCGCCCCCGGGCCCGCTCGTCGAGGCAGCCGCCGAAGGTGGCGTGTCCGCGGGCGCCGAGGCGCAGTGTCAGGCGCCGCACGGACGGGGGCGCCGGGACGTCCCGCTCGGTCGCGGAGGCGTCCAGGGGGCCGCTGCTGAACAGCCACACCGGACGGCGTACCAGCGCGCGCCGGTGGCGGCGGGCGAAGCGCCGGGCGCCGTGCTGCCAGCGCCCGGCGTACAGGGCGCCGCCGAGGACCACCGCGCCGTACGGCGTCAGGTCCCGTATGGCATCGGCGGACCGCACGTCGACGGCCAGACCGGCCTCGCGCAGGGTGTCGCCCACCGTCCGCGCGAGTTCGGCGGTCGACCCGTAGGTCGATCCGTGGGCCACGAGCACCGTGAGCGACATGGCCGTGCCTCCTTCACAGCTTGCGCAGCCAGTCGTCGGCGACGCCCTTGAGGGCCTCGTCGGAGGGGCGCAGATGCGAGTCGTCGAAGCGGTAGGTGAGCTTGTCGACGACGCCGTCCACCTGCTGGGTCATCCGCACCGCCACGGGGATCTCACTGCGCCGCTCCACCTGTCCGCGCAGGGTCACGACGCCGTCGAGGACCTCCACGGCCAGGGTCTGCGGAGCCAGCCACAGGGTGTCCACCAGGACGGCGTCGATGACCTCGCGGCGGATCTCGGCGTCGGACCGCAGGAAGACCTGGAGCAGGTCGCGGCGGGTGACGATGCCGACGAGCCGCTCGTCCTCGTCCACGACGGGGAGCCGTTCGACGCGGTGCCGCGCCATGGTGCGGGCGGCCTCCGCGATGGTGTGGTCGGCGTACACGGTGAGCGCGGGCCGGGACATCAGCTGTCCCGCCGTACGGGCGTGGGCCTTGGCCGCACGCTGGCGCGCCCCCGGCAGCAGCCTGCGCCACCGCACCCTGGGCGCGGGCTCGTAGGGGTCGTCGGCCTCGGCCTGCCGGACCATGAGGTCGGTTTCGGAGAGTACGCCGATGACCTGGCCGTCGTCCTCGACCACCGGCACACCGCTGATGCGGTGCTCCTCAAGGAGTCGCGCGACCTCTTTGAACGGGGTGTCGTGCCTGACGGTGACGACGTCGCCCGTCATGACGGTGCCGACCTTGCTGTGCTTCATGTGTGTCGCCTCCTTGGCGCGTTGCGCGGGCTCAGCCGAGCCGTCGCATCTGACGCAGGTACGGGTCCCGTGACTGGCGGGGCAGCAGCCGGATCCGCACGTCGAGCGCGGTGATCCGGTCGGGGCGGGCCAGGACGGGGTTGAGGTCGGCCTCCGCGAGCTGCGGCAGGTCGCTGGCGAGCCGCGACAGGCGCAGCAGCAGCTGTTCGAGGCCTTCCAGGTCGACCGGCCCGCCGCCACCGCGTCCGAAGAGCAGCGGCGCGCAGCGCGGCGCGGTGATCAGGTCGTGGACGTCGTGGTCGGTGAGGGGGGCGAGGCGGGCCGCGTGGTCGGCGAGGACTTCGGTGGCGGTGCCGCCGAGCCCGAACAGGACCAGCGGCCCGAAGACCTCGTCCTGGACGACTCCGGCGAACAGCTCGGTGCCGCGCGGGGCGAGCGGCTGGACGACCACCCCGGTCATCAGGTGCCCGAAACGGGTCTCCAGGTCCCGGTAGGCGCCGCGGACCTGGGCGTCGCCGCGCAGGTCGAGGTGGAGGGCGTGCTGTTCCGCCTTGTGCAGCAGGCCCGGCCAGTGGGCCTTCAGGACGACGAGGCCGTCCGGCCCCTTGAGGCGCTCGGCGGCGAGCACCGCGTCGTCCTCGGTCTCGGCCCAGGCCCAGGGGAGTTGGGGGATGCCGTAGCAGTCGAGGAGCTCGGCGACGTCGCGCGGGTGCAGCCAGCCCCCGTCGGGGTTGCGCTTCAGGTAGGTGTCGACGACTTCCCGGGCCCTGCCGGTGTCCACGCCGGTCAGGGCGGGGATGGTGCCGGGCGGACGGGCCAGCCAGCGGGCGCGCGCGGCGGCGTGGGCCAGGGCGCGGGCGGCCGCCTGCGGCTCGGCGTAGGCGGGCAGGGAGCCGGTGGTGGCGGGCAGCAGCCGCACTGGCTTGTCCTGGTCGATGAGGACCGCGGCGACGGGCGTGGCGTGGCGTCGGTCCGAGGTGTGGGTGAGGGATCGGACCAGCACGTCTCCCGTCGCCGCGGCGACCGCGGTGGGGACGAGGACGACGAGGACCGCGTCGACGCAGGCGCTGGCCGTGACGCGGTCCACGCAGGCGCGGAGCTGCTCCTCGCTGACGGCGGCGGTGGCGTCGACGGGGTTGGTGGCGCTCGCTCCGTCCGGCAGCACGCCGAGTACGTCGTCGATGAGGCTGGCGTCGAGCGGCGGCAGGCTCAGTCCGGCCTCGACGCAGGCGTCGGCGGCCAGGACCCCGGCGCCTCCGGCGTTGGTGACCACGGCGACGCGGGGGCCCGCGGGCAGCGGCTGGCTGTGCAGCAGGGCCGCGGCGTCGAGGAGTTCCAAGACGGAGTCGGTGGCGGTGATGCCCGCCTGGGCGAACAGGGCGCGGCGCGTCATGGTGCGGCTCGCGGCCGCCGCCGTGTGCGAGGCCGCGGCGGCGCGGCCCGCCTCGGTGCGGCCCGCGTCGACGGTCAGGATGGGCAGCGCGCGGGTGACGCGCCGTGCGGTGCGCGAGAAGGCGCGCGGGTTGCCGAACGACTCCAGGTGCAGCAGCGCCAGGTCGGTGGTGCCGTCGCCCTCCCACCACTGGAGCAAGTCGTTGCCGCTCACGTCGTACTTGTCGCCGAGCGAGACGAAGCTGGACACGCCGATGCCGAGCCGGGCGAGCCCGCTGAGCAGCGCGATGCCCACGCCGCCGGACTGCACGGCGACCCCGGCGCTGCCCGGCCTGGGGTGCGCGGCGGCGAACGTGGCGTCGAGGCGGACGTCGGGCGCGCCGTTGGCGAGTCCGAGGCAGTTGGGTCCGACCAGGCGCATGCCGTGCGCGCGGCAGGTGTCGAGCAGCGCCCGCGCCGTGGTGGCGTCGAGGCCGGAGGAGACCACGACCAGGGCGCCCACCCCCGCCTTGCCGCACTCCTCGGCGACGGCCGGGACCTGCCCGGCGGGCACGGCGAGCACCGCGAGGTCGGGCGCCTCGGGCAGCGCGGCGACGCTGGGGGCGGTGTGCACGCCCAGGACCGTGGTGGCGTGCGGGCTGACCGCGAGGACCCGGCCGGTGAACCCGCCGGTGCGCAGGTTGCGCAGGACCGCGCGTCCCACCGAACCCGGTTTGCGGCCGACGCCGATGACCGCCACGGACCGCGGTCGCAGCAAGGGCCGCAGGCTCGCCACGTCGGCGGTGCGGCCCCGGGCCTCGACCGACGTCAGGTAGCGGTCGGTCTGGTCGAGGTGGACGACGCAGTGCACCTCGACGCCGTCGAAGTGCCGTGCCGTGCTCAGGCCGAGGTCCGCGAACACCTTGAGGACGTCGTGGTTCTCGGCGAGCGCGTCCGCGGTGAACGCGGTGATCCCCTCCGCGCGGGCCAGGGACACCAGGTGTTCCAGGAGCAGCGTGCCCACACCGCGGTGGTGCCACTGGTCGTCGACGGCCAGGGCGATGTCGGCGCTGCCGTGGCCGCTCGGCGCGGTGCCCGGTTCGTACTCGGCGATGCCGACGAGGTGCCCGTCGTGCTCGGCGAGCAGCGCACGGTAGCCGGACCCGGCGGTCCCCGTGGTCCCCGTGGTCCCGGCGGGCCTGGCGGGTGCGGGGGCGCCGGGCACGGAACGCCCGCGCAAACGGTCCGCGGCCTGCGCGGCCGACCGGCGGCTCGCGGCGAAGAACCGCAGCCGCAGGTGCTCCGGTGACATGCCCTCGTACAGCCTCAGCACGGCGTCGTGGTCGTCGGGCCCGCCGGACCGGATGCGCACGGTGGTGCCGTCGGCGAGCAGGGCGTGCGCCGGCGCGGTGGGCGTCGTGCGGGGTGCGGGAGAGCTGGGAGCGGTGCCGGTCATCGCGTACCTCGCGCTTCGGTCTGGTCGGTCGACGTGTTCAGCGTCCGGCGTGGGCGGGCCGTGGCGCAGTGGCCGGGCGGGCATCGGAGGGGGGCCGGGCGGCGCCGGGGGCGGGGGCCGAACGGCCCTCAGGGCAGGGGCTCGCCGAGTTCGCCCGCGACCGCCTCGGTCATGGACCGCAGCACGTCGAGCGTGCGGCGGGCCTCCGCTTCGTCGACTTCGGCGACGGGTACCGGTAGCGCCGGTCCCGTGGGGCGAACAGCTCCTCCAGGCAGGGGGCGCGGACCGCCGCGTCGGGCGGGATCTCGCGCGGGGTCGCGGCGGCTCGCCGTCGCGGGCCGCTGGGCCGGACGCGGAACGTCCCGTCGTGGCCGGGCGCCGAGCAGCGGGGCGGGCGCCGTCCACTCGACGTCGCGGACGCGCGCGAGGACCGGTGCGTCCGCGCGCAGCCGCCGCCCGAACTCCGCGACCGCGTCCGCCGGTCCGGCCACCTCGCCCTCCACGTGGCCGCCCACGTTCGCGACCCAGCCGGTGAGCCCGAGCTGGTGGGCGAGGCGGTGCACGAACGGCCGGAAGCCCACGCCCTGCACCGTCCCGAGGGACCACGAAGCCGCGTGTCTGGCGGGCCACGGTCTCACCCCCGCGCGGCGGCGTCCCGGTGCCGCACGGTCTCGCCCTCGATCGACTCGGCGACCGGTCCGACTTCGGCGCCCCTCGGTGACGGGCCGGAGCCCAGGGAGTGGTCGGCGCCCTCGACCGCGTACACGACCAGACGGCCCGGCAACCGGCCCAGCACACGGGCGAGTTCCACGGCCTCACCGAGGCCGAGCCCGTGGGACGTCGCGGACGGGGGCCGCGCCAGGCGTTCGGCATCCAGTTCGATGCGGTGTACACGGCCGGGGGTTCCGGGGTGCGCGTGCGCGGCGTCGACGACCAGCGCCAGGTCCGCGCCCTCCCACAGCGCGAGCAGCCGTCCGGGCTCACCTTCGCACGTGGTCAGCGTCGTCCCCGCGGGCAGCGGTCGCGCCGCGGCCCGTCGCCGCAGCCGCTCGACGACGGCCGGGCCCAGACCGTCGTCCCGCCGGTACTCGTTGCCGACGCCCACCACGGCGATCCGTGTCCGCTCCTTCATGGGCACCACGGTCGGACCGGGCCGACGCCCGGTGCAGGGGCCGGTCGGCTCCCGCTGAGGGCCGGTGCGCCCCTGTGTCGCGCGGCGCACGGGGGCGACCCTTGCGGCACAGGGAGGTGAGGACGATGCTCCGGCCGATCGTGGTGGGCCTTGACGGCTCACGGGAAAGTGTCGCCGCCGCGGACTGGGCGGCCCGGGAAGCGCTGCGGCGCGGGTTGCGGCTGCGCGTGGTGCACGCCTGGGAGGGGCTGCCGCCAGACGAGGAACCCGTGACCCTGCCCGAGTTGAGAGTCCCGCGGTACTGGGCGCGGCGGATCCTGCGGGGCACGGTGGACCGCCTGGGTGAGCGCTACCCGCAACTGTCCCTGGACCCCGAGCAGATCCGCAGGCCGCCCGTGCCCGCGCTGCTGGCGGAGGCGGAGTCCGCCGACACGCTGGTGCTCGGCAACCAGGGCTTCGGTGGCCTCGGCGGTCTCCTGGCCGGATCGGTGGCCATGGCGGTGGTGGCGCACGCGCGCACCCCGGTGGTCCTCGTACGGGCGGGCTTCGGCGCCACCGACGAGCATGTGCCCAACGGCGACGGCGAGGCCTCGGCCCGGACCTCCCACCGCCCGGTGGTGGTGGCGCTCGACCCGGGGCACTCCTGTGACTCCCTGCTCGCCTTCGCCTTCGAGACGGCCCGGCACCGCTCCGCGCTGCTGCACGCCGTGCACGCCTGGCGACCGCCCCACGCGCGCGCGGCGGGCACGGGCGACCCACGGCACGCGGCGACGCGACGGGACGCCGAGTGGGTCCTTGAGTCGCTGCTCGAACCGTGGCAGGACAAGTACCCGCAGGTGGCGGTGCACATGAGCGTGGAGCACGGGCGGCCCGCGCCCGTGCTCCTGCGCGCCGCCCGGAGCGCGGGGCTGCTCGTCCTGGGCCACGAGGTGCGGCACAGCAAGCTGGCCGCGCACATGGGGCACGTCGCGCACATGGCCATCCGCCAGGTGGGCTGCCCGGTGGCTGTGGTCGCCCACGAGTAGCGGGTGGCGGGTGGCGGGTGGCGGCCCATCGTCCTGCGCGCCTGAGCCCGCATTCCGGCCCACTGGGCGGCGGCCCCGACGGCATCAGCTCTCCGGGAAAGCGCTGCGACGGTGCTGGAGTTTCTGGTGGTGGAGTTCTGCCGGAATGGAAACCAGAACGGAGCGGCGCCGAGATCTGCCGTGTCAAATCACCCTCGCTCGGACGCGTCCGGAAGTCCGTCCACCCGCTTCCCTCATCCATGATCCATGCACACATTTGAGCCAGGGTTCGCCGGGATTCGGTTGCCTCGATTTCGACTTACGCCCTATGCGCTCTTGGGCATACTGGATCGGGTGTGCAAGAAGGGGGCGGACACACCCGGTGCGATAGCGGCTACGGCAGGGGGTGGACAGTGGCGGTACCCGCGCATTCCCCTGTGCTGGACCGGCGCAGCGAATTACAGGAACTCCTGACTTCGTGCAGAGCCAGGGTCAGCGCCGCCGAAGTCGGACTTCCGGAGGGAATGCGTCGACGCAGCCGGGGACTTCGACAGGAGGACGTGGCCATTCTCTGCCGGGTGAGCACCCGGTGGTACGCGGCATTCGAGCGCGGAGAGTGCGCAACGCAGAACGAGGCACTGCTGAACGCGATAGCGCACGTACTCAAGATGGACCACGAGGAGATTTCCCGGCTGTATCTCCTGACCGTCGGCTCCGACCCCCCGGACACACGCCAAGGGCTGCGCATCCCCCCGGAACTGGTCTCGTTCGTCCGGCGCCAGTCGCCGCACCCGTCCTTGCTCCTTGACTCGTCCTGGAACCTGCTCGCCTGGAACACGCCCGCGGCGGAGTGGTTCGAGGACTTCTCGGCCCTCGACGAGGAGGACCGCAACTTCGCCGTCTGGGTCTTCGGCGACGCCGCCGCCCAGCGCTTCGCCGCCGTCGCGGAGGAACGCGCGGCGGTGGTCGCCGAACTCCGGGTGCACTGCGCCCGGCGCCCGTGGGACCAGGACCTCAGGAGCGTCGTGTCCAAGGTGATGGCGACGGGAGGCGAGGCCCGGGGCCTGTGGCGCGAGCAGCGGCTGCGGGTGCCACCGGCCTGCCGGGTACGACGGCTGCGGCATCCGCACCGGGGGGTGCGCGACCTGCTCGGCGTCACCTGCCGGTTGCCCGCCGGGATGCAGTTCCTCACGCATTCCTTCGCCTGACACCTCTGCCTGACACCTCGGCCTGACGGGGCCGCCTGACGCCTCCGCCTGACGGGGGGAGCCCGTCGCGCGGGCCGCGTGGTCCCGCCCGGCGGGGCGTCCCGGCGGGCCCGGCCGCTCGGGCCGAACCGGGCGGGTCAGACCGAACCGAGCAGGAAGTTCCCGGGAGCGTCAGGCGCGTTGCTGAACACGAACTCGCTGAGCCCCTGGTGGAACTCCTCCTTCGACAGATAGCCGCTCCCGTCGACGTCGAGGTGCTCGAAGTTGCCCTGGATGTCCTCGGGCGGCACCCCCACCCGCGCTGGTAGCGCTCGTACTCGGGCTGGCTGATCCTTCCGTCCTTGTCGACGTCGATGAGGGTGAAGACCGCCTCCGCGAACGGCGCCATGCTCTTGCGCACGGTGGCCGGGTCGGCGTTCACGTAGTAGTCGATGTACTCCTGTCGGCTGACCTTCTGGTCCCCGCTCTTGTCGATCTCCTTCTGCAGGAAGCGCCACAGGTCGAGGCAGGCCTGCCGGAAGTCGCGGTGCTGCGTCGAGTTGGGGGCGTACCCGAAGCGTCCCGTGATCCGCTCCGCCAGGGCCTCGATGTCCTCGATGCCCACCTGGCCGTTCCCGTCGGTGTCCATCAGGTCGAATGCCTTACCGAGCCTGCGCTGCTGTATTTCCACCTGCTCACCCGGCATGTGTGCACCTCACCTTTCAGTTCTCGCCCGGTTATGGATGGCTTTCCCGTGCGTACCGGATGCACCCCTCAAGGAATTCCACGGGGTGTCCCGGCATCGTGCGCGACGGCTGGGTCCGGTGCGCCTCCTTCCTTTTCGCGCGTCTCATGTGGTGGTGGCTCATGTGGTAGTGACTTATGCGGTGGTGGCTTATGTGGTGGTGGCTTGCGCGGTCCGCCGCTCACTTCACGAGCGATCACCTCATGGGCGATCAGCGCGGCTGCTTCGCCCATGCTCGAAACGCCGGACCAGTCGCCCCGGCTCAGATCGAGGCCGACTCCATAGCGGCGGCCGACCGCGTCCAGCAGCCACAGCAGATCGAGCGAGTCCGCCGGATCGGCCTCCCGCAGCGAGCGGGACGCGAGCATGCCGAGGATCTCCGCCCGCCGGACCCGGACGTCACGGGCCTCCTGGACTTCCTGGCCCTCCCGGGACTCCCGGCGCTCCCGCGCCTCCCGGGCCGTCATGCGACCGGCCCCGCTGGCACGTTCCGGCCCGACAGCGTGCGCAGGGTGCCGGGGTCGCGGATGAGCTTTCCGCTTCGGGTGCGCGGCAGTTCCGGTACGGCGTGCACGCGGGGGCGCTTGTACGGGGCCAGCCTCCGCACGGCCAGCTCCTGAGTCGTGCGCGCGGTGCCCCGCCCGTCCAGCACCGCGTACACGCGGATCCTGCCGTCGTACACGGCCACCGCCTCGATGACGCCCGGCAGTTCGCACACGGTCCGCTCCACCTCGGCCAGGTCCACCTTCTGCCCGCCGATCGACACCTGCGCGTCCAGGCGGCCCCGCAGGGTGATCGCGCCGGTGACGGGGTCCTGCTCGGCGGCGTCGCGGCTGTGCAGCCATCCATCGGTGTACCGGCCGTCCGGCTCCGCACCGACGTACGGGCTGTGCTCCAGGGCGACCAGCAGTTCCCCGTCGGCGACGCGGACGCGCACCCCGGGGCCGGTGTGCCCACGGCCGGGTAGTGGGTGCCGTGGAAGTCCGCGGCGACCACGCCCGCTTCGGTCATGCCGTACCCCTGCCCCACCGTCACCCCGAGGCGGTCCGCCGCCGCGTCGGCGACGTCCTGGCGCAGTGGCTCGCCCGAGCACACCACCCGCGCGAGGCCCGGCACAGGGCGGTCGGCCGCTCGCGCCAGCAAAGCGATCTGGGAGGGGACGGCGAACACGGTGGTCGGGGCGTCGGCGTCCCGCAGGGCGGCCAGGACCGCGTCGGCGGTGAGCTGCGGCGGCCGGACGACCTCCACGCGCGCGGACAGGCTGTGCAGCAGGCCCCCGTAGACGCCGAAGCCGTGCACGAGCGAGCCGAGCAGGACGAGCCGTCCGCCCTGCCGGGGCGCGCCGTCAACCGCGGCGAACCGCGCCACCTGGGCGGTGATGTCGTCGACGCGGTGCCCCACGGCCTTCGCCGGTCCCGTCGCTCCCGAGGTCGCCATGACCAGCGCGTGACCGCTGGGAGCCGTACCGGAGCCGACCGCTGTGAGGCGCAGGTCCCGGTCGGGGTCCACCGCGACGTGGCCGAGCAGCCCGGTGGGATCGGTGACGGTCGACACGAGGTGGAACTCGGGGTCGAGCGCCTGGAGGGCGCCGTGCACCTCGTGGCGGGTGAGGCGGTGGTCCAGGATGATCACGCGCGCGCCGATGCGCCATGCGGCGAGCAGCGTCGTCAGGTAGACGACCGATGGGGGAAGGGACACGGCCAGTGACGTGCCGGGCCGCACTCCCGCCGCCCGCAGGCGCCGCGCCTGCGCGGTCACCGCGGCCCGCAGCTCACGGCGGCTGACCGGTGCGCCGAACCGCAGGCAGACCTCGTCGTCCGGGCCGTCGAGGAACAGCGCGTCCGACCAGGCGCGGCCGTGCGGGTGCGCCGCCGCGCTCACGTCGCCACCCCGGTGCCGGTCCGCGACCGCTTCCGCGCCGCCACGGTGCCCGCGAGCCCCGGGCCGGCCATGGCCCCGGGGTGCCCCTCCAAAGGCAGCCCGACCTCGGCGTAGCGCCGCCTGATGTCCGCGAGGCGGGTACTGAACCGGGCCTGGGAAGCCGCCAGCACGTCCCGGACGTACCCCAGGCCGTCGCCGAACTTCTCCTGCTCCTGGGGAAGTTCGATGACCTCGGGGGCGGGGGCGCGGTACACGCCCATCGGGTCGAGTCCCCGGCGCACCCGTTCGGCCTGCTCGAAGAACAGCTTCCGCAGGAGGATCACCCCGCGGTCCACCGTGCCCAGGTGCTCCCGGGTCCGGTCCGTCACCGTGCCCTGGGTGACCCAGGCCATGATGTCCTGGCCCTCGACGTGGTCGAGGCGGAACTCCCCGTCGGGCGTGCGCCAGGGCACCTCGTACGAGGTGACGGGGCCGGGGTCGGGGACGGGGACCCCGCCGGGGCGGTAGGCGGTGTACCACAGCAGCCAGGTGGACTCGTCGTCGACGGGCACCCGCAGGTGGAAGCTGTGGCTTCCGCCACCGCCGACGCGGAGCATGTTCGGGAAGACCAGGGGGTGGCCCACCGTCCAGTCGTCGCCTCCCGGTGCCTGTCCCTGCAGCTTGCGGCGCATGAGGACGCCGTACTCGTCGCGTTCGAAGGACACCTCGTCGTTGAGCCGCGAGAAGGTGCGGGGGATGTCGACCGGCAGGCCACGGCCGCTGAGCCACTGGCTGTAGCGGCCGTGCAGCCAGGCCACGTGGTCGAGGTCGACGGCGTTCTCCATGATCTGCGCGAAGTTTGCGGGCACGGTGGCGTGGCCGACGTCCCGGATCGCGTCGTCCCAGCAGAACAGGTCGTAGCGGGGCAGCTCGGGAGCCGGGCCGGGGCCCAGGTAGGCGAAGACGAGGCCGCCCAGCTCCCTGACCGGGTAGGAGCGGGCCCGCACCCGCCGCGCGAACGCCGCATCGGCGGGCTCGCCCGGCTGTTCCAGGCAGCGGCCCGAGCCGTCGAACATCCAGCCGTGGTACGGGCAGCGGATGCCGCGCGCCTCCAGCATCCCGTACGACAGGGCCACGCCGCGGTGCGGGCAGCGGTCCTCCAGCAGGTGCGCGGTGCCGTCGGCGAGCCGGTAGAGCACCAGGTCCTCGCCCAGCAGGCGGACCTTGCGCAGGTCGTGCCGGGGCAGGTCGGCGGTGATGGCGACGGGCAGCCAGTAGCGGCGCAGCAGTTCGCCCATGGGCGTGCCCGCGCCGTAGCGCGTGAGGGTCTCGTTGCGTTCCGCGGAGAGCATGGCGGGCCCTCCTTCACGTGTGGGGGTCGGGGGCTGGTGGTGGGGGCGGGCTGCCGCCGGGCGCGTGGGCGTGGTCCGTGAGGGCTCCCTCGCGGATCAGTGCCACGACGGCTGCGATGTCCCGGTCCATGCGGCGGTCGTTCGTGACGAACGGGACGTGCGCGCGGACGAGTCGGCGTGCCGCGCGGATCGCGGGCGACGAGCGGTGCCCGTCGGCGTCGCGCAGCTCCAGCGCCTGGCACAGGGCGATCACATGGATGGCCGCGGCCTCCCGGACCAGTTCGACGGCGTCGCGGGCGTCGCGGGCGGCGATGGTGCCCATGCTGACCTTGTCCTGGTTGTGGGCCTCGGTGGAGCGGGAGAAGGCGCTGGCGGGCATGGTGAGCTTGAGCGCCTCCGCCGTCAGCGCGGCACACGCCAACTGCATGCCCTTGAAGCCGTGGTGGAGGCCCGCGCGGTTGCCGTTGGCCTGCGCGCTGCCCGGCGGCGGGACGAGGTTCGCGGGCAGGCCGTTGCTGAACTTCTCGTCGACGATCAGGGAGAGCTGCCGGTCGAGGAGGTCGCCGACGCTCGCGACGGCCGCCTTCAGCGAGTCCATGGCGTGGGCCACGTGGCCGCCGTAGAAGTGGCCGCCGTTCAGCGCGTCGGGGGCCACCGGGTCGAACACCGGGTTGTCGTTGGTCGAGTTGATCTCCACGTCGAGCCAGCGGCCCGCCCAGTCGAGCGTGTCCTCCAGGACGCCGACGACATGGGGCGCGCAGCGCAGCGAGTAGCGGTCCTGGACGGGCCGGGACAGCCGCCGGTGGGCGTGGTCGCCGATCCGGGGACCGGCGGCGGGCGGTGCCCCTCCCCGGGGGCGGGAGAGCCCGGAGCCGTGCAGCCAGGCGCCGATCCGGGAGGCCGAGCGCACCTGGCCCGGATGCGGCTTGTGCCGGTGCAGAGCCGGATCGAAGTGCCCCTGATTGCCGTGCAGCGCCTCGGAGCACATCGCGGCGCACAGGTCCGCCACGCGCGCGATGCGCGTCGCGTCCCAGAGCGCGACCACGGCGAAGCCCGCCATGAAGGAGGTGCCGTTGATCAGCGCGAGGATCTCCTTGGACTCCGGTACCAGCGCGGTCAGTCCGTGGCGGCGCAGGGCCTCGCGCGCGGGCATCCGCACGCCGCGGGCCAGCACCTCGCCCGCGCCGGTCAGCGCGTGGGCGAGGTAGCTCAGCGGGACCAGGTCCCCGCTGGCGCCGACCGAACCGCGCTCGGGGACGAGCGGCAGGATGTCGTGCCGGAGGCAGCCGAGCAGCAGGTCGACGACGGTGCGGCGGACACCCGAGTAGCCGCGGGCCAGGCAGTTGGCGCGAATGAGCAGGGTGGCGCGCACGACGTCCGGTCCGGCCGTCGGCCCGGTGCCGTTGAGGTGGTAGAGCACGAGGTTGCGCTGCAGCTCCGCGGCCTGGCCGACGCCGACGTGCTGGTCGGAGCTGGCGCCGAAGCCCGTCGTGACCCCGTACAGGGGCGCTCCCGTGGCCACGAGCGCGTCCTTGAACTCCCGCGACGCCTCGATGCGCGGCGCGGCCCGCGCGTCGAGCCCGATGCTCCACTCCTCGGGTGCGCGGGCGAAGCGGGCCACGCGCCCGCTGGTGAGGGAGTCCGCGCCCAGGGTCAGGTGCCGGGCCGGATCCGCCGCCGCGGGCGCGGGCGGCTGGCGCGGGTCGGGCAGCGCCGTGTCCGCGCTCACCGTTCACGCTCCCTTCGTACGGCTCGTACGGCTCGTACGGCTCGTACGGCTCGTACGGCTCGCACGGTGCTTCGTGCGGCGCTTTGGACGGCGCTTTGTACGGCGGGGCGCGGGGCCCGCGTTCGTACGGCGGGGTGGTGCGCTGGCGACGTGTCCCGAGGAACTCCCTTGACGTGCACGATCACCTCTGTGTGGTGGAGTCACGGCCGGTTGGCGCCGGTGCGGGAGAGGGGTGCGACGGGGGCCCACTGTAGGAGCACCCGGCCCCGGGAGGGAGGAAGCGCCGGTACCAGCAGGCGCGCTGCCGGTACCGCTGAGGGCGGCGGAGCACGTGCTGGCACCACCGGTTCCTTCCTGCCGCCCCGGCGCCGCCCTACTGTCGCCCCCGTGACCGAAGACCTCTCGACGGCCGCCGCGGGCGCGGGCCTCGACATCATGGCGCTGCACCGCGGGAACGCCAGGAAGCTGGGCCGCCAGGACGTTCTGATCACGAGTTACGCCAGCTCGGGGGCCTCCCTCATCGGCAACGTCCTCATCGAGTTGGGCATTGACCACCTCGATCCCTACTCCGAGGTGGTGGACGAGGAGGGCCGCGCCCGCGTCCTGGACGGTCACCTCGCCTACCGGCGCCGCCTCGCCGCGACGGCGAAGCTGGACGCCGCGGGGGCGCGCGGCCGCTCCGGTGAGCCCCGCTTCGTGAAGAACCAGCTGTATCCGGACGCCTACGACGGTGTCGCCCTGGGCGGTCACGTCCTCCTGGTCCGCGATCCGCGCGACGCGGTGTACTCCTTCTTCCGGTGGTACCGGGACTTCGCTCCCCTCTGGTGGCCCGAGGCCGGTGCACCGCCCGACGACTTCGCGGACTTCCTCGCCCGGCCCGCCATCCACGCCGAGACACCGATCGACCGCTGGACGCAGCTCCACGAGCGGTGGTGGCGGGCGTCGGAGCGCTTCGAACCGTTCGTGGTCGTGCGGTTCGAGGACCTCAAGTCCGACCCCGTGGACGTGGTGGCCGCGCTGCTCGCCCGCTTCGGCGTCGACCGCACGCGGGACGAGATCCGGCTGGCGGCGGGCCTGAGCACCTTCGAGGCCATGCGGGCCCACGAGGACGCCGTCAGCACGCGCCAGGCGCCGGACCGGGGCCGGGACCTGCGGCTGCTGCGCCGCGGCAAGGTCGGGGAGTGGCGCGAGTGGTTCGACGCGTCCGGTCTCGCCGCCGCCTTCGCCGAGCCCCGGCTGCGGTCGGCGGCGGCCCGCTTCGGCTACCACCTGCCTCCGGGTGACGGGACGCCCGAGGAGGCACGGTGACGGCGCCCCGCGCCACGACGGCAGGGGGTGTCGCGCCACGACGGCAGGGGCGGAACGCAGACGGTGACCAGAGCACGGTGACGCAGCGCTGGCGAGGAGGGCCCGTGACCACGACGACCGACTACACCCCGTACGCGCCGACCTACGGCAACCGGCCGCCGTACGTCCCCCAGGTCCTGGACGCCCTGGTGTCGGTCACGGCCCTGCGGCCCGGCGACCGGGTGTGCGACGTCGGCGCCGGGCAGGGGCACCTGACGGTCCCGCTGCTCGACCGGGGGCTGCGCCTGGACGCGGTGGAGCCGAACGCCGCCATGCGGGCCGCCGGGCTGCGCCGCACCGCCGGGTACGCGGACGTCACCTGGCACGCCACCACGGCGGAGGACACCGGCCTGCCGTCCGGCGGCTTCTCGCTGGTGGTCTTCGGCTCGTCCTTCCACCACACGGACCGGCCGCGGGCCCTGCGCGAGAGCGCGCGGATCCTGCGCCCCGGCGGCTGGTTCGCCTGCGCCTTCCTGCACCGCGTCCTCCACGACCCGTTGCAGCGCCGCATCGAGGAACTGATCCACGCCCGCGTCCCCGGCTACGAGATGCCCGTGCGGGACGAGGACCAGACGCCCTTCGTCCGCGCCAGCGGCGTGTTCGGCGAACCGCTCCGGCTGTACGGGGAGGTCGTGCACCGGGTGGCCGCGCGCGGCTGGTGCGACGCCTGGTACTCGCACGCCCATCTGGCCCGGGGCGCGGGCCCCGCCTTCGGTGAGGTCGTCGAGGAGATCCGCGCCCTTGTGCTCCGCGAAGCCGGGGAGTGGCTCGACGTGCCCTATCTGACCCGGGTGTGGGCCGCTCGCCGCCTGCCGGAGGCGGCCCCGCACGAGCGGGACACCGAGCGGTGACGCCCGGTCGCGTCCGCCTCGGCACCAAGGCCGCGTCACTCGCGCGCCTCGCTCCGGTCCTCACCTCGGCCCGGGTCCTGCCGCTGGTCCACTTCACGCTCACCGAGTGGCGCGCGGACCGGGCGGCGGTGCTGGACCGGGTCCTCGCCGAGCCGTGGTCGCCGGGTCCGCTCATCGTGCGCAGCAGCGGTCACGGCGAGGACGCCGCGAACGGCTCGCTGGCCGGGCGCTTCCGGTCGGTGGCGGGCGTGCGCGGCCGGGCCGCCCTCGCCGACGCGGTCGACGAGGTGGTGCGCTCGTACCACTGTCCGCTCCCCCGTGACCAGGTGCTCGTGCAGCCCGAGTTGACGCGTCCCGTCATGAGCGGAGTGGCCTGCTCGCGCCACCCCGCCACGGGCGCCCCGTACCGGGTCGTGAGCTGGGTCGAGGGCCCTGGGGCCCGGACCGACGGCGTGACCAGCGGGCGGGGCCGCGCACTGCGCACCTGGTACGGGGCCGCCGGGGCGCCCCGGGCGGTGGCTCCGGGGCCGCGCGTCGCCGCCGTGGTCGAACTCCTTTGGGAACTGGAGGAGTTGACGGGTGTCGACGCCCTGGACGTGGAGTTCGCCGTGACGCGGGACGAGGAGCTGATCCTGCTTCAGGCGAGGCCGCTCGCCGCGCCCCGCCGCCAGCCGTCCGCGCCCGCCCACCACCGGCACCTGGCCCGGGTGTCCGACGCCGTGGCCCGTGCCTGCCGGGACCAGGAGGACCGCTGCGGCCGCCCCGCGCTCTTCGGCGTCATGCCCGACTGGAATCCCGCCGAGATCATCGGCACCCATCCGCGCCCGCTGGCCCTGTCGCTGTACTGGCGGCTGATCACCGACCGCGCCTGGGCCCGCGCCAGGGCCCGGTACGGGTACCGCGACCTGCGCGGCGTGCCCCTGCTCGTGGACTTCGCGGGGCTGCCCTACGTCGACGTGCGGGCCAGTGCCGCCTCGCTCGTCCCCGCCGACGTGGCCCCCGCCACCGCCCGCTGGCTCGTCACGCACTGGACCGGCGAACTGGCCCAACACCCCGAGCTGCACGACAAGTTCGAGACCCGGGCCGTGCTGTCCTGCTACGCCCCCGGGGCCCACCGGCGGCTCGCGGACCTCGTCCGGCACGGGCTGCCCCGGAGCGGGCCGGGGCGCTGGCCCGCAGCCTGCGCGCCCTCACCTCGCGGATGGTCACGGGATCCCGGTGGCGGCGGGACCTGGAGCAGCTGCGCGGGCTGGCCTCGGGGCTCCCCCGCCCGGCGACGCCCGGCGCGCCCGACGTGGCCGGGCGCCTCGCCCTGTGCGTCGAGCACGGCACACTGCCCTTCGCCGGGCTCGCGCGCGCCGCCTTCGTGGCCACCGACCTGCTCGACGGCCTGGTCGCCGAGGGCGCCCTGGAGCCGCACGACAGGACGGCCTTCCTGCGCGGCCTGAGCCTGATCAGCGGCGAGCTGCGGCGCGACTTCCACACCCTGGAGCGGGAGGTGTTCCTCAAGCGGTACGGCCATCTGCGCCCGCGGGCCTACGACGTCCTGTCCCCCGCTACGACCAGGCCCCGGACCGCTACTTCGACTGGTCCGCGCGCGGCCCCGCGCCCGGCCCGCCCCCGGTGTTCGTCCCCTCCCCGCCCAGGCCCGGGCGATCGGCCGGGCCCTGGCCGGGGCGGGCCTTGAGTGCTCCACCGAGGGGTTCCTCGCCTTCGCGGGCGAGGTGATCCGCGGCCGGGAGGCCGCCAAGTTCGTCTTCACCCGGGTCCTGAGCGACCTCCTGGCCGACCTGTCCCTGCACGGCGAACGGCTCGGCCTCACCGCCGAGACGCTCTCCTTCACCACCGTCGACGACCTGACCGGGCCCGACGGCACGGCCACCCGTGACGCCGGGACGCTGAGCCGGGCGGCGGAGCGGGGGCGGGCCGAGTGGGAGGCGAGCCGGGCCGTGTGCCTGCCGCCGCTCGTCAGCGGCCCCGGCGACGTCTGGAGCTTTGCCACCGGCGCCGCGCAGCCGAACTACGTCACCGACGGCCGGGTCGTGGGGCCCGTGGCCCTCATCGACGACGGGGACCCGCCGGACGGCGCCATCGCGTTCGTCGCCAGCGCCGACCCCGGCTACGACTGGATGTTCGCGCGGGGCGTCGCCGGACTGGTCACGGCCTTCGGCGGGGTCAACTCGCACATGGCGATCCGGGCCCAGGAGCTGGGCCTGCCCGCGGTCATCGGCGTGGGCGAGGAAGTGTTCCGGCTCTGGTCCCGGGCCCGGATGGTGGAGATCGACGCGATGAGCGGCATGGTGACCCCGCTGCCATGACCACGGAGCGCACGACGGCGAAGACGGCGGCCGCGCCCCTCGGCGCAGCCGCGTGGGTCCCGGTGGGGATCACCCAGCGCACCCTGGCGCCCGACGAGTTCCAGGAGGTGCGCTACGGCCTCGACGCCCGCTGGTTCCCCTTCCTGACGGCCTGCGGGCTCACCGGGGTCCCGCTGCCGAACGACCCGGAGACCGCCGTACGGACCGCGCGCGGCCTGCGGCTCGCGGGCGTGATCCTCACCGGGGGCGACAGCCTCGCCGCGTACGGCGGTACGTCACCCGGCCGTGACGCCACCGAGCGCGCCCTGCTCGACTGGGCGCTCGCCGGGCACCGGCCGGTCCTCGGCGTCTGCCGCGGCACCCAGATGATCATGGACTACTTCGGGGCCCGGCTCTCGCCCGTCGCGGGCCATGTCGCCACCCGCCACGACGTGCTCACCGCGGAGGGACCGCGCGCCGTCAACAGCTACCACCGCCTGGCCGCCGCCCGGGTGCCCGCACCCCTGGTGGCCACCGCCCACTGCGACGGCGTGGTCGAGGCGGTCGGACACACCGACGCCCCGGTCACCGGCGTGATGTGGCACCCCGAGCGGGAGTCCCCCTTCTCCCCGCAGGACATCGGCCTCGTCAGCACGCTGTTCGGTACGACACCCCGGGCCACCGTCCCGCACGAGGAACACGAGGCACACCGGAGCGTCCCGGCGGAAGGCGGGCGACGATGAAGGCCGTGGTCCTCGCGGCGGGGCGCGGGTCACGCATGGGCCCGTACACCGCTGACCGCCCCAAGTGCCTCATGGAGATCGCCGGGCGCAGCCTGCTGGACCGGCAGGTCGCCGCCCTGCGCGCCGCCGGGGCCGACGAGGTCGCGGTGGTCACCGGCTGGCAGCCCGACGCGTTCGCCGCCACCGGCCTGCGGCTGTTCCACAACCCGCGCTGGGCGCGCACCACCATGGTCGACTCCCTCGCCGCCGCCGACGCCTGGCTGAGCGCGGGGCCGGTCCTGGTGAGCTACGGGGACATCGTGTACTCCGCCGCGACCGCACGCCGACTGGCCCACTCCCGGGCCCCGTTGGCCCTCGTCCACGACCCGGACTGGCTCGCGCTGTGGAGCCGACGCCTCGACGACCCGTTCGCGGACGCCGAACGCTTCCGCCAGGACGCCTCGGGGCGCCTCATCGACATCGGCGGCCGGGCGCACAGCGTCGAGGACGCCCAGGGCCAGTACATCGGACTGCTCCGGTTCACCCCCGACGCCTGGGCGGTCCTCCAGGCGCGACGGGCCGCGGGTGACCTGGCGGGGCTCGATATGACGGGCGCCCTCGGGCACCTCGTGCGCACCTGCTCGCTGCCCGTCATGACCGTGCCCGTGGACGGGCCGTGGTGCGAGTTCGACCGTCCCGCGGACCTGGAGGTCGGCCTCGACGTGGTACGTCGGCTCGATGCCGCCGGGGTCGCCCGATGACCGGCGGCGTCGTGTGGATCACGGGGCTCGCGGGCAGCGGCAAGAGCACCGTCGCACAGCTGCTGCGGCACCGGCTGGAGGACCGGTCGCCGGTCCTGCTCGACGGCGACCGGCTGCGCGGCGTCCTCCCGTACCGGCCGGGCCACTCGGCCGGTGAACGCCGCCGCCTCGCCCTGTTCTACGCCCGCCTGGCCTGTGAACTCGCCACCCAGGGGCACCTCGTGCTCTGCGCGACGGTGTCGCTCTTCCACGAGGTGCACGCCTGGAACCGCGCGCACGCGCCCGGGTACGTGGAGGTCTGGCTGAGGGTGCCGCTCGACGAGCTGCGCCTGCGCGGCGCCCGCCCGCACCTGTACGGACCGGCGGACGGCCGGGGCGGGGACGCCGACACCGTCGGCGTCGGCATCCCCGCCGAGTTCCCCGTGCGCCCCGATCTGGCCATCGACAACTACGGCGACGTCACACCGGTGGTGGCCGCCGACCGCATCGCGGCGCTGCTGGCCGTCCGCGCGCCGCGCCCATCCGCTCCGGCCCCAGGGGAGGCACCGCCGTGCCCAGCATCCACTCGCTGACCGACGCCCGGCTTCGCCCGTACGTCCTGGCCCACTCCCTGCCGCTCGGGCCGGTGGCACGGGACCTCATCGACACCACGCGGCGCGTCACGGGCGACCGGGCCGACATGCAGCTCGCCCCGGAGCAGTGCGCGTTCCTCACGCTGCTGGTGAAGACCGCCCGCGCCCGGGACGCCATCGAGATCGGAACCTTCACGGGCCTGTCCGCGCTGGCCATCGTCCGCGGCCTCCAGCCCGGCGGCCGCCTGATGACCTGCGACGTCCACGAGGAGTGGACCGCGGTGGCGGACGCGCACTGGCGGCGCGAGAACATCCGTGACCGGATAGACCTGCGGCTCGCCCCGGCCCTGGAGACCCTGCGCTGCCTCTCCACCGGCACCCGGTTCGACTTCGCCTTCATCGACGCCGACAAGGTCAACTATCCCCGCTACTGGACCGAACTCGTCCCCCGCATGCGGCCGGGCGCCCTGATCGTCGTGGACAATGTCCTGTGGAAGGGAGCCGTCGTCGACGGCCCCGGCACCGACGAACGGACCCGCGCGATCAGCGAGTTGAACGCCCTGGTCGCCCGGGACGCACGCGTCGAGGCCGCGATGCTGACCGTGGCCGACGGGATGACCATCGCGCGGGTACGGTGACCGGTCCGGCGCGGGTTCAGGGCCTGCGTGCGGGACGGTGGCCCCCGTGGCGAGGCGCGTCGCGCACCGGGGCCGGGGCGGCCAGGCGGTCCTGGAGGCGAGCGTGGCGGAACTGGTAGACCGCTCCGGCCTGGCGCAGCACGCCGCGCTCGTGGGCGTCGTTGAGGAAGCGCATCAGCCGCCACGGCAGACGGCCGCGCAGGGACAGCCAGGCGCGGCTGAGCGAGTACCAGCCCCAGGTGCTGGCGGCGAGGCCGGTCTGGAAGCGGCCGGTGAGCCGCCCGGCCACGCCCACGGCGAGTCCGCCGCCGAGCCCGGCGGTCAGCGCCCAGGTGACGTCGACGTCCAGGCCGAATCCGTGCTGGCCGGTGGTGAGACCGGCCAGCAGGCCCGAGCCGAAGGACTCCACGACGAGCCGAACCCCGCTGACCAGCCGGTCATCGCGCAGCGAGGCCTGGGCGCTGGGCGAACGGATCGTGTCGGCCGGGGCGTTGAGCCACATCATGGCCGCGAAGGTGATCCCGACGCTGAGCCCGGCCGTGCTGGCGGCCTTCGCGGCGGACTCCAGACCGCCGCCCGTCTCGACCCCGAGCCCCGCCGCGAGGCCGAAGGCGCACAGGGCTCCGACTCCCATCATGAGGCCGATGGCCAGGCCGAGGACCAGCTTCCGGCCGAAGAGTCGCTGGCGACCGCGTATCTGGAGGTTGACGTAGCCGGGGCGGGAGGGGGCCATGGCCACCAGGCCCGCGCTGAGGCCGCCCGCGAGTCCGGCGAGCACGCCGACGGAGAGGCCGAGCCCGAGCGCCACGCCGAGCCCCGCGACGATGCCCGTGAGCAGTTCGAGGACGATGCCCATGAGGCGCCGTCCGGCGGCGGGGACGATCCAGTGCACCTGCCACCAGGCCAGGTCACGCGTCGCGTGCTGGTTCATCCTCACGGCGAGGAACGCGAACCAGCGGCGGACCAGTTCGGGTGGATACTGGATCGGCTCGCTGCCCGGCCGGGCGTCCGGGGGCGGTGGGTGCTGGGCGTAGGCGGAGGGGATGAACGCGTCCAGCAGGTGTCCCTCGACGGCGTCCTGGTCGGGGAAGCGGACGGAGTCGACTAGTTCGGCGGGATCGCTCGTGGGCGGGGAGTAGATGACCCGGGCCATGGCCGCCATCAGCGGTGAGGACAGCGCCCGGGCCAGCGGCCCGTCGGGGCAGGCACGCATCCGGGCCAGCACGGGCGTCCACCGGCCGCCGTCCGGTGCGGCGCCCTCGGACAGGAACGCGGTGACCTCGCGCACGCCGACCGGTTCCAGTTCCACCACCGCGGCGGCGGTGAGCACCGTGCCGCCAGCCGCCACCGCTGCCTCGTACTCCTCGCTGCGGCATGTGATCACCCAGGGGCTGCCGGGCGCGATGTGGTCCAGCGCGTCGATGGCCGCCGTGTGGAGTTCGGCGGGGATCTCGTCGAGGCCGTCGAGGATCGGCACGACGTGCCCGTCGGTGACCAGCCGCGAGGCCGCCTGGGGGCCGAAGACCTCGGAGTTCACCAGTGCCGGGTAGTCCTCGGTGAGCCGACGGACCACCCAGGCGTGCACGTGCTCGGCACGTGGGTCCCACGACGAGAGGGAGAGCAGCACGGGCACCGGCCCTCCGTGTTCCCGCTGGTGCTGCACGAGCCCCAGGGTCAGCAGCACGGCCAGCACCGTCTTGCCCGCCCCTGGCGCGCCCAGCAACACCAGTCGCCGCTTGGGCAGTTGTACGTACTTCTGCGTGATGTCGTCGATCCCGCCGTGCAGGCGGAGCCGGACCGGCCGCCCGCCCACCGCGTCCTCGCCGAGGACGGCGGCCGCGGACGCGGTGACCGGACGGCCGGTGGAGGACCATCTCACCTGGAGCGGCTGCGGCCGGTGCAGCATCCGCTTCTGGGCCTCGGCGCTCCACTGCCGGTGGACGGTCAGCGCCAGTTCCTGTGCCGCGTGGCGCAGCCGCTCCTCGCCCTCGCTTCCCACGTAGGCCAGCGCCGCTGCCTCGTGGCGGCGGCGCACTTCCAGTACCGCCGCGGTCACCGCCGCCGCGGCCGCGACGGGCCACGCCAGCCACAGGTAGGGGCGTACCGGCTCGGGTACGGCGTTTCCGGCGATGTTGCTGGCCAAGGGGATGACCAGCACGGTCAGCACGAAGACCGACACCATGGTGAACTGCGAGGGACGTCTCATCGGACCGGCACCTCCCCCGGCATCGCACCACCCCGGCACGCCCTTGCGAGCGCCCTGATGTGCCCTGTTACCGAACTGCCGACAAGCCTCGCCGCACCAGCCTCACCCGCGTGCTCTCGCCCGGCATGCGCTGTGGCGTGCGCCGTTGGACGCGCCCGCACCACCCGCTGCGCCACCCGCCTACGTGTCGCCGACTCAGGCTCCGGTCGGCCGGGGGCGGGCCCTGCGGGGCGGGGTGTCGCGCACCGCTGACGGGAGTGGGCCCGCCGCTTTGACGGTGTGCAGGATGGGGGCGGTTTCCAGACCGCGGATCGTCTCCAGGGTGCCGAGCTTGTCGATGAGGTAGCGGTGCAACGCGGCCGGGTCGGGGCAGAGCGCCTCGGCGGCCAGGTTGTGGGGGCCGGTGACGGCGGCCACGTAGGCGAGTTCGGGGTGGTCGGCCAGGGTCCGGGCGACCTGGTCGAGGTGGGCGGGGGCCACGGCCATCCACAGCATGGCCTGGGTGGTGACGCCGAGCAGGGCGGGGTCGAGTTCGACGTCGAAGAACAGGGCGCCGCCCGCCTGGAGGTCGGCGAGGCGGCGGGCGACAGTGGCGGCCGACCACCCGGTGGCCCGGGCGAGGTCACTGAGGCTGGCGCGGCCGTCGCGCTGGAGGGCGGCCAGCAGGTCGCCGTCGGCCGGGGTGGGGGCCGCCGCCACCGTGTTCATGCGGCCCCGGCAGCGCCCTGGAGGCTCGTGGGGCTCGCGGGGCTCGTGGGGTCAGCAGCCGCCGCCCCCGCAGCAGGCCCCGGACGTCGACTCGGCTGCCGGGAGGGGTGCCTGACCGAGACGGGCGGCAGTGGGCTTGGTGGCGCGGACGATGGCGGAGTGCATGCCGTCGGCGACGGCGTGGGTCGGGGTGAGGTCGATGTCGGTGAATCCGGCCGCCGCGAGGCCCGCGCGGTACTCGGCGAAGGACAGCGCCCCCGCGATGCAGCCCACGTAGTCTCCGCGTTCGGCCCGCTGGGCCGGGGTGAGGTGGTCGTCGGCGACGACGTCCGAGACGCCGATGCGGCCACCGGGTGCCAGGACGCGGAACATCTCGGCGAACACGGCGGGCTTGTCCGTGGACAGGTTGATGACGCAGTTGGAGATCACCACGTCGATCGTTCCCGCGGGCAGCGGGATGGCCTCGATGGCGCCCTTGAGGAACTCGACGTTGGTCACCCCGGCCTTGTCCCGGTTGGCCAGGGCGAGGGCGAGCATCTCCTCGGTCATGTCCAGGCCGTACGCCTTGCCGGTGGGGCCGACGCGGCGGGCGGAGAGCAGGACGTCGATGCCGCCGCCGGAGCCCAGGTCGAGCACGCGCTCACCCTCGTGGAGGTCGGCGACGGCGGTGGGGTTGCCGCAGCCGAGCGACGCGGCGACGGCCTCCGCGGGCAGCGCGTCGCGCTCCTCGGCCGCGTACAGGGCGGAGCCGAACGCGTCGTCGACCTCGATCGCCCGCGGGCCGCAGCACCCGCTGCCGCCGCTGTCGGCGACCTGGAGGGCGGCGGCAGCGTAGCGCTCGCGGACGGTCTCACGCAGGTCAGTGGACTGATCGCTCATGGAGTGCCTCCTGGATGACAAGGGCCGAAGCGGGCTGCTTCGATGTTCCTCGATGCAGCTTTGACGCAAGCTTGCGCTCTGGATCGACATTCGTCAACATAGAAGCATGTCGAAACAAGAGCGTGTGGTGCTCGGCCAGGACACGGCCGGCGGGTGCTGCCCGGGGCTGCTGACCGCGCCGCTGACCGAGGAGCAGGCCACCGACCTGGCCAGGGTGTTCAAGGCGCTCGGCGACCCGGTGCGCCTCCGCCTGCTGTCGATGATCGCCTCGCGCGAGGGCGGCGAGGTCTGCGTCTGCGACCTCACCCCGGCCTTCGACCTCTCCCAGCCGACGATCTCCCACCACCTCAAGCTCCTGCGGCAGGCCGGGCTCATCGACTGCGAGCGGCGCGGCACCTGGGTCTACTACTGGCTGCTGCCCGAGACGACCGACAGGATCGCCGGAATCCTCACCCGCCCGGGGCGGTCCGCGACCGCGGAGGCGTCCTCGTGAGCGACGGCACCACCGCACCGGTCGCGGCGCGCCTGTCCTTCGTGGACCGCTATCTGGCGGTGTGGATCCTGGCCGCGATGGCCGCGGGCCTGGGCCTCGGCCGCCTCGTTCCCGGCCTCGGCGACGCCCTGGCCGAGGTCACCGTCACGGGCGTCTCGCTGCCGATCGCCCTCGGTCTGCTCGTGATGATGTACCCGGTCCTGGCCAAGGTCCGCTACGACCGGCTCGACACCGTCACCCGCGACCGCCGCCTGCTGCTGCCCTCGCTGCTGCTGAACTGGGTGCTGGGACCGGCGCTGATGTTCGCCCTCGCCTGGGTCTTCCTGCCGGACCTGCCCGAGTACCGCACCGGCCTGATCATCGTCGGCCTGGCCCGCTGCATCGCCATGGTCATCATCTGGAACGACCTGGCCTGCGGCGACCGCGAGGCCGCCGCCGTCCTGGTCGCCCTCAACTCCGTGTTCCAGGTCCTCGCGTTCAGCCTGCTCGGCTGGTTCTACCTGTCCGTGCTGCCGGGCTGGCTCGGCCTGGAGCGGACGGCCCTGGACGTGTCGGTGTGGGAGATCGCCCGCAGCGTGCTGATCTTCCTGGGCGTGCCGCTGCTCGCCGGGTTCCTGACCCGCCGCCTGGGCGAGCGGGCCAGGGGGCGCGCCTGGTACGAGACGCGGCTGATCCCGCGCGTCGGGCCGTTCGCCCTGTACGGGCTGCTGTTCACGATCGTCGTGCTGTTCGCGCTCCAGGGCGACGCCATCACGTCCCAGCCCCTGGACGTGGCCCGGATCGCGCTGCCGCTGCTGGTGTACTTCGCCGTCATGTGGGCCGGTTCCATGGCCCTGGGCAGGGCGGTCGGCCTGGACTACCCCCGTGCCACCACGCTCGCGTTCACGGCCGCGGGCAACAACTTCGAGCTGGCCATCGCGGTCGCCATCGCCACGTTCGGCGCCACCTCGGGCCAGGCCCTGGCGGGTGTCGTCGGGCCCCTCATCGAGGTGCCCGTCCTCATCGGCCTGGTGTACGTGGCGCTCCGCACCCGCCGTTACTTCCCCGGCTCCCCCGCCCCCACGGCGGCACCGGCCGCCGCACCGGAAGGCTCCGCCCATGTCTGACACCGCGCCCAAGGCGGCAGCCGAGGTCGCCAAGCCCTCGGTCCTGTTCGTCTGCGTGCACAACGCCGGGCGTTCGCAGATGGCCGCCGCGTTCCTCGCCCACCTCGCGGGCGACCGGATCGAGGTGCGTTCCGCCGGGTCCGCGCCCGCCGACACCGTCAACCCCGCGGTCGTGGAGGCCATGCGCGAGGTCGGCGTCGACCTCTCCGCCGCGACGCCCAAGGTCCTCACCGCCGAAGCCGTCCGGGCGTCCGACGTCGTGATCACCATGGGCTGCGGCGACGCCTGCCCCGTCTTCCCCGGCAAGCGCTACCTCGACTGGAAACTGGCCGACCCCGCCGGGCAGGGCGTCACCGCCGTGCGCCCCATCCGCGACGAGATCAGGGCCCTGGTCGAGCAACTGACCACCGAGCTGCTGCCGTGACGGGTGACCGCACCGGGGCGTGACGCGTCCGCACGCGTGGCCGTGCTTGCGCAGGGCGCGCCCGCGAGTGGCCGCCGCTCAAGCCGCGCCGCACGGCGAACGCGCCCCGGCCCTGGGGCTCGTCCTGCCACGCCCCGGACGCGGCGCGGCGCCCCGGGTCGGCGGAGGAGCCCTCCAGGGCGGTCATGACCCGGGGCACGACCAGCGGGGGCCTCCTCGGCCAGCGTGCCGCGTCCGCGAGGGTGGCGGCGCAGAGCCACCAGTCGCTGGGCGGGCCAGGGTTCCCATCGTGACGCCAACTCCTGAACCGCGTACGCCGCTTCGGCGGAACGACGCCGTCCCGGAACCAGCAGCCGGGCGGGAACCGCGCCCCCGTTTTCAGGGAGCACGCGAACTCGCCCGTGCGGCCTTTCGCCTTTCCATGCGAGGTTCCGGGGGGTCTGACCGGGTCAACGGCACAGCTCCGGAGCGGATCTCGGCCCGCCCCGGGCCCGGCCACGTCCTGGTGCCGCTCAGCCCACCGTGGTGCTCACGTCGGGTGGCTGCCGCAGCGTGTTGTGCACCGTGCGGTAGCTCACCACCGCGCGCAGTGCCGCGCTGCGGGCCTCGCTCAGCCGGACCGGCGGCATGAGCCGCAGGCGGACCACCGCCACGCGTGCGGGCCGGTCGTCCGCCATCGCAAACTCGGCCCGCACGCGCGGGTTGTCGTACGGAAGGTGGTGGCGCTGCGGGAACCGGCCCGCGTAGGAGGCGGCGCAGGTGGCGAGCGAGGCGACGAACAGCTCGACCGGGGTTGGCCCGTCGTCGTCTCCGCCCGCCGTGAAGGGCTGGTCGACGATCAGCTCGTGGTCGCGGACAGGACGCCTACGCGGACACAGGTGGCCCCCGGAGCGCGCACCCGGCTCCCTGCGGTCCCGTGCACGCCGCGCCGACGAGCGCACCGCCCCGTTCAGGCACCGGAACCGGGCCCCAAGGCGGGCCTCTACGCGAGACCCGCCCCAGCCACCCCGGGAACGTCGCCCTGGTGCGTCCCCTCGTCCTTCCCTCATCGTCCCCCGCCCCGCCCGCGCCCCGGACGGGTCATCCGGCCCCTGTCGGGGGCCGCTCGGTCACGCGTCACGTCCGGCGTGTGGAGGGGTCCCCTGAACATCGCCGGACGTTGTCCTGCCCGTGGTGCTGATCCTGCTCGGCTTCAAGGCACCCGTGGTGTGGATGCTCCCCGCAGGGCAGCACCTGACCCAGGGCGTCGCCCGCGCACGTGCGGGCTGGCGCGTCGGGATGCCCTCCGGGGGCCGATGGGTGGCGGGCGGAGGCCGTGCGACCCCTGCCCACCGTGCCGCGCGGGCGGGAGGGTCGACGGGAGGACACCACACAGGCCCGGCCATGGGAGGTGCGCGGCATGACTCGGTACGTGACCGCGGGAGTTGACGGTTCGGCGGAGAGCTTCGCCGCCGCGCACTGGGCGGCGCGCGAGGCCGCGCGCCGCGGAACCGCGCTGTGCCTCGTGCACGCGTGGCGGTGGCACCCCCACCCCGCGTCGTCGGTCCCGGTGGACACCGCCGAGAGGGAGGTGGCCGAGCGGGTCCTGAGCCGGGCGGCGAGCGGGATCCGCGCCGGGCACCCCGGCCTGTCCGTCGTCGAGCGGCTGGTATCCGACTCCGCGGTCGCGGCGCTGCTCACGGCGGCCGAGGGGGCGGAGGTGCTGGTCCTCGGGTCCCGGGGGCTGGGCCGCGTCGCCGGTTTCGTCGTCGGCGCGGTGTCGCAGCGGGTCGTGGCCCGCTCCCCGCGCCCGGTGGTCCTGGTGCGGGCGGGCGAGACGTCCGCCGATGAGCACCTGCCCGCGCTGCACGGCATCTCGCCGGACGAGATCCCCGAGACTCCGTACCGCGATGTCGTGCTCGGCCTGGACACCGAGCGGCCTTGTGACGAGCTGATCGAGTTCGCCTTCGTGGCGGCCCGCCAGTACGACGCCGCGCTCCAGGTACTGCACGCGTTCCGGCCCGCGACGCCGCACGCGCCTGACGGAAGCGCCCTGTCCGGGCCGGAGCTGCTGGCGGACCAGGAGCACCGGGTGGTCGCCGCGCTGCGGCCGTGGTGTGCGAAGTTCCCCGACGTGACGGTGGTCGAGACCGTCGTCCAGGAGCGGGCCGCCCACGCCCTGGTGCGCGCGGCGGCGCAGGCCTCCCTCGTCGTGGTGGGCCGCGGGGCCGCCACGCCCCACGTCGGCGCCGTCACGCACGCCCTGCTGCACCACGCCGCCTGCCCGGTGGCCGTCGTCCCGCACGCCTGACGCCCGGTCCGCGGCGGCCGTCCGGCCCATCGGCGCGACGGGACCCTCGGCCCGCACCAGGGACCTGCGGCCCCCTGCGTCCGCGAGGCGGGGCACGCGACGCTGACGTCAGGACAACCGGAACGGGAGGTGACGGGAGGTGGTGGACGTGGAGGACATGCCCCACGCGGTCATCGTCGGCGTCGACGGCTCACCCGAGAGCCGGGCGGCGGCCGAATGGGCGGCCGGGGAAGCACGGCTGCGCGGGCTGCCGCTCAGCCTCGTCTGCGTCCTGGAGCCGGTGCCCGAGCCGGTGGTGCGGGCGCCGCTCCTCGGCGCCGAGACCCGGCAGCGCTGGAGCGACCGGATTCCCCAGGAGTACGCCGAGGAACTGCATGTGCGCCATCCGGACGTCGAGGTCGGCCTCAGGTGGCTGACGGGGCGGCCGGGGCAGCTGCTGCCGGGGCTGGCGCGGGACGACCGCGCCCTGCTGGTCCTCGGGTCGCGTGGTCTGGGCGGAGTCGCCGGGGCCTTGCTGGGGTCCGTGGCCCTGGCGGCCGTGGCGCACGCCGAGCGGCCCGTGGTCCTGGTGCGCGCCGGGGTTCCGGCCGCGCGAGAAGGGGCCGAGGACCTGGCGGGTGATCCGTGCTCGCGTGCCGCGCGCCGCCCGGTGGTCGTAGGGGTGGATGCCGGTCAACCCCCCGTCTCCGTGCTGGCGTTCGCGTTCGACGCGGCCGCGCGTCGGCGCACCTCCCTGCGGGTCCTGCACGCCGGTGCGGGCCAGGGGCCGACGGCCGCGGTGGCCGAGACGCTGCGCCCGTGGTGCCGTGCGTTCCCGCACGTCACTATCGTCGACGAGGTCCGTCCCGGCGGCGCGGCGCCGCATCTGGTGGCGGCCTCCTGGGACGCGTCGCTGATCGTCGTCGGCCGCCGGAGCCGACGCTTCCCGGTCGGCACCCGTGTCGGACCGGTGACGCACGGCGTGCTGCACCGCGCCGTCTGCCCCGTCGCCGTCGTTCCCCACGCGTAAGTGCCGCGCGCCCGCGTCCGTACAGCGCTGGAGACGTCCGTACACCGTTGGAGACGTCCGTACACCGTTGGAGAGAGGTGAGGGGCATGGAACTCCCGCTCGTCGTGGGGGTGGACGGGTCCGACCACAGTCTTCGCGCCGTCGACTGGGCGGCCGACGAGGCGGCCCTGCGCGGGGTGACGCTGCGGCTCGTCCACGCCGTGTCCCGGCACGCCGACGACCCGGCGGCCCTCGCGGAGGGGCCGGGCCGTCCCTCGGCCAAGGAGACGGCCGACATCGTCGTCGACGAGGCGGCGCGGCGCGCCCTGCGCCGCGAGGAGGGGTTGAAGCTCGCCGTCGAGGTCGCCACCGACGACCCCGTCCCCGCGCTGCTGCGCGAGGCCCGCAACGCCTGTGCGGTGGTGGTGGCCTCGCGAGGACGCGGCCGCCTCGTGGAGCTGCTGCTCGGCTCGGTCAGCCTCGGCGTCGCCGCTCGTGCCGACTGCCCGGTGATCGTGCTGCGCGGCAGCCACGACAACCAGGCGCGGGCGGGGCGGCGGCAGCGCGTGGCGGTGGGCGTCAGCGAGGAGCCGCACTGCGCGGCGGCGGTGCGGTTCGCCTTCGACGAGGCCGACCGGCGGCACGTCGTCCTGGAGGCCGTACGCGCTTGGCGTCGCTCCCTGTACGAGCCCGCGCTCACCGCCCGGTCGCCGGGCAGCCCGCCACCTCCCACGAGCGGCACGCCGCGGAGGGCCTCGCCGCGGCCCTGCGGGACACCGTCGCCGAGCACCCCTCCGTAGCCGTGCTGGAGCACCTCGTCGAGGGTGCCGCGCCCGCGGCGCTCCTGGACGCCTCGTCCCGCGCCGACCTGCTCGTCGTCGGCGCCCAGCGGCGCCGCGGGCCCTACGGGCTCCAGATCGGGCGGGTCGCGCACCTGCTGCTGCACCACTCCGCCTGTCCGGTCGCCGTCGTACCGCAACCGGCGTGACCGCCGTGCGCGGGTCAGAGCGTCGCGGCGTGGTCCGGCACGTAGGTCCGCAGGTCGCGCGGCGGGCGCACGTAGCCGGTCGACGCGGGGCGCGGCGGCAGCTCGAGCACCGGCGGCGGCACCTCGTGGTAGGGCAACGAGTCCAGCAGGTGGGCGATGACGTTCAGCCGGGCCCGGCGCTTGTCGTCGCTCTCCACCACGAACCAGGGCGCCTCCGGGATGTCGGTGTGCACCATCATCTCGTCCTTGGCCCGGGAGTACGCCTCCCAGCGTGTGAGGGACTCCAGGTCCATCGGCGACAGCTTCCAGCGTCGGGTCCTTCAGGCGGCGCCGGAAGCGCTACCGCTGGACGTACCACTGGGCGCGTTCGCGCTCGGTGGGCTTGGGCAGGGCCGCGACGCATGCGACCCGCGGGGTGCGGTGTCCCGCGATCCGCTCGATGGCGCCGCCCTTGCCCGCGGCGTCACGGCCCTCGAACACCACGACGAGCCGGGCGCCTTCGGCACGCACCCACTCCCGCATCCTGACCAGTTCCGTCGCGGAGGCGGCAACTCCCGCTCGTACACCCCGCACGGCAGCGCCGTCGCCTTGTCGGCCGTGCCGCCGCCTCTGTCCGACGAACTTCCGATGACCTTCCGACGACCTTCGGAGTCCCCATGCCCACGGACGACATGCCCACGGACGACCACCCGAACAGCACCGTACTGACCGACGACGAGGTGCGCATCCTGGACGCGCACTGGCGTGCTGCCAACTACCTGGCGGTGGGGCAGATCTACCTGCTGGCCAACCCACTGCTGTCCGAGCCGCTCAGGCCCGAGCACGTCAAGCCCCGCCTGCTGGGCCACTGGGGCACCTCCCCCGGCCTCAACCTCGTCCACACCCACCTCAACCGTCTCATCACCCACCACGACCGCGACGTCCTGTGCGTGTGGGGCCCCGGACACGGCGGGCCCGCCGTCCTGGCCAACGCCTGGCTGGAAGGCAGCTACACCCGCACCTACCCCGACATCACCCGCGACGGCGAGGGCATGGCCCGCCTGTTCCGCCAGTTCTCCTTCCCCGGCGGGGTGCCCTCCCACGTCGCCCCCGAGACCCCCGGCTCCCTCCACGAGGGCGGCGAACTCGGCTACGCCCTCGCCCACGCCTACGGCGCCGCCTTCGACCACCCCGACCTCCTGGTGGCCTGCGTCATCGGCGACGGCGAGGCGGAGACCGGACCGCTGGCCGCCTCCTGGCACGCCACCAAGTTCCTCGACCCCCGGCACGACGGCGCGGTCCTGCCCATCCTCCACCTCAACGGCTACAAGATCGCCAACCCCACCCTTCTGTCCCGCATCCCCCCGACCGAACTCGACGCCCTGCTGCGCGGCTACGGCCACCACCCCCTCCACGTCAGCGGCGACGACCCGCGGACCGTCCACTGCGGCCTCGCCCGCGCCCTGGACCAGGCCGTGGAGCGCATCACCGACATCCAGCACCGGGCCCGCACCCAGGGCCACACCGAGCGGGAGCCCTGGCCGGTGATCGTGCTGCGCACCCCCAAGGGCTGGACCGGCCCCGCCAGCGTGGACGGCACGCCCGTCGAGGGCACCTGGCGCGCCCACCAAGTCCCCCTGACCGGCGTGCGCGACAACCCCGACCGGCTGCGCCAGCTGGAGGACTGGCTGCGCTCCTACCGGCCCCGGGAACTCTTCGACACCCACGGCCGCCCCGCCGATCAGGTGCTGGCCTGCGTCCCCCGGGGCGAGCGCCGCCTGGGCGCCACCCCCTACGCCAACGGCGGTCTGCTCACCCGCGAACTGCCCATCCCGCCGCTCGACCGCTTCGCCGTCCCCGTGGACAAGCCGGGGGCCGGTCTGCACGAACCCACCCGGGTTCTCGGCGGCCTCCTGGAGCAGATCATGCGGGACACCGCCGACCGCCGTGACTTCCGCATCGTCGGCCCCGACGAGACCGAGTCCAACCGCCTCGGCGCCGTCTTCCACGCCACCGGCAAGGCCTGGCAGGCCGCGACAGTGCCCACCGACGAGCACCTCGCCACCGACGGCCGCGTCATGGAGGTCCTGTCCGAACACCTCTGCCAGGGCTGGCTCGAGGGCTACCTCCTCACCGGCCGCCACGGCGTCTTCTCCTGCTACGAGGCGTTCGTCCACATCGTGGACTCCATGGTCAACCAGCACATCAAATGGCTCAGGACCTCCCGCGCCCTGCCCTGGCGCGCCCCCGTCCCCTCCCTCAACTACCTCCTCACCTCCCACGTCTGGCGCCAGGACCACAACGGCTTCTCCCACCAGGACCCCGGCTTCGTCGACCACGTCCTCAACAAGAGCCCCGAGGTCGTCCGGGTCTACCTCCCGCCCGACGCCAACACCCTGCTGTCGGTGGCGGACCACGCGCTGCGCAGCCGCGACTACGTGAACGTGATCGTGGCGGGCAAGCAGCCCTGCTTCGACTGGCTGTCCCTGGAGCAGGCGCGCGCCCACTGCGCGCGCGGCGCGGGGATCTGGGAGTGGGCGGGCTCGGCGGGCGACGGACGCGAGCCCGACGTCGTCCTCGCCTGCGCCGGTGACGTGCCCACCCAGGAGACCCTGGCGGCCTCAGCCCTGCTCCGCCGCCACCTGCCGGAGCTGGCCGTGCGGGTCGTCAACGTCGTCGACATCGCCCGGCTGCTGCCGCGCGAGGAACACCCGCACGGCATGAGCGACTTCGAGTACGACGGCCTCTTCACCACCGACAAACCGGTGATCTTCGCATACCACGGCTACCCGTGGCTGATCCACCGCCTCGCCTACCGCCGCACCGGCCATCCCCACCTGCACGTGCGCGGCTACAAGGAGATGGGCACCACGACCACGCCGTTCGACATGGTCGTCCGCAACGACATGGACCGCTACCGGCTCGTCATGGACGTCATCGACCGCGTCCCCGGATGCGGGGTCCGCGCCGCCGAGCTGCGCCAGCGGATGGCCGACGCCCGCACCCGCCACCACGCCTGGATCCGCGAACACGGCACCGACCTGCCGGAAGTGGCCGACTGGACCTGGACGGGCTGACCCCCCGTCACTTCTGCTTCTCTGCAAAGGAGTTCATCCTCATGACCGTACGCGTGGGCATCAACGGATTCGGCCGCATCGGCCGCACCTATCTGCGCGCGGCCCTGGACCGCGCCGCGTCCAGCGCCCAGCGGGTCGACGTCGTCGCGATCAACGACATCGCGCCGCCCGCCACCCTCGCGCACCTGCTGGAGTACGACTCGACGTTCGGCCGCCTCGGGCGGGACGTCGGGTACGACGACGGGTCGATCACCGTGGACGGCACCCGCGTCGCCGTCTCCGCCGAGCGCGACCCGGCAACCCTGCGCTGGGGTGAGCACGGGGTCGGGATCGTCATCGAGTCCACCGGCCGCTTCCGCGACCGCGCGTCCGCCGCGCTGCACCTGAAGGCGGGAGCGCACACCGTGCTCCTGTCGGCCCCGGGCAAGGACGCGGACGCCACCGTCGTGCTCGGCGTCAACGACGACGCGTACGACCGCCAGCGCGACCGCGTCGTGTCGGCGGCCTCCTGCACCACCAACTGCGTGGCGCCGATGGTCAAGGTGCTCCACGAGCGCTTCGGCGTCGAGCGCGGCGTCATGACCACCATCCACGGCTACACCAACGACCAGGCCCTGCTCGACGGCCCGCACAAGGACCTGCGGCGGGCCCGGTCGGCGGCCCTGAGCATCATCCCGACCAGCACCGGGGCGGCCCGTGCGGTGGGGCTGGTCGTGCCCGAACTGGCAGGGGCGCTGGACGGGATCGCGGTGCGGGTGCCAGTCGAGGACGGCTCGCTCACCGACCTCGCCGTGGTGCTCGCCCGCGAGACGACGGCCGAGGAGGTCAACCAGGCCTTCACCGAGGCGGCGGACGGGCCGCTGCGCGGCGTCCTGCGCGTGTCGAAGGCGCCGATCGTCTCCCGCGACGTCATCGGCGACCCGGCGTCCTGCGTCTTCGACGCCGCCCTCACCCAGGTCAACGGCACCCTGGTGAAAGTCTTCGGCTGGTACGACAACGAGTGGGGGTACTCCAACCGGCTCCTGGACCTCACCGCGCTGGCGGCCGACGGACGATGAGCGCCGCACGGCACGGCACGGCGTGCGTGCCCCGCGCGCTGCGGGGCACACACGCCGTGGTCTTCGACACCGACGGCGTCATCACGGACTCGGCGGCGGTGCACGCGGCCGCGTGGAAGACGGCCTTCGACGCCTACCTCGCGCCGCGCGGCCAGCGCCCCTTCGACGTGCGCGACGACTACCTGGCCCACGTCGACGGCAGGTCGCGCCTGGACGGGGCGCGGGCGTTCCTGGAGTCCCGGCGGCTGCGGCCGACCGCCGAGGAGGTCGCCGCCGTGGCCGCCGACAAGGAGTCCCTGTTCACCGCGCGGCTGCGTGAGCACGGCGTCGACGCCTACCCGGGCACGGTGCGGCTCCTGCGGGTCCTGCGCGCCGCCGGGCTGCCCCTGGCGGCGGCCTCGGCGTCGCGGCACGCCGGGGAGTTGCTGGAGGGGTCCGGGGTGCGGGAGTACTTCCGGGTGCTGGTGGACGGCGCGGAGGCCGCCCGGCTGCGCCTGCCGGGCAAGCCCTCGCCCGCCCTGTTCCTCGAAGCGGCCCACCGGCTCGGCGTCGCCGCCGCGCGGGCGGCGGTGGTCGAGGACGCGCTGGCCGGGGTCGAGGCCGCCCGGCACGGCGGCTTCGGCACGGTCATCGGCGTGGACCGCGCGCACACCCCGGGCACCCGTACCGCACTGCTCGACCACGGGGCGCACCTGGTGGTCGACGACCTGGCCGAGCTACTCGCGTCGGAGGACTGAGCATGCGCGACTGGACCTGGGAGTACGAGGGGTACGAACCGGCACAGGAGAGGCTGCGGGAGTCCCTGTGCACCCTCGGCAACGGCTACTTCGCGACCCGCGGCGCCCACCCCGAGTGCGCCGCCGACTCCGTGCACTACCCGGGCACGTACGCCGCCGGATGCTACAACCGGCTGACCTCGGACGTGGCCGGACGGCGCGTCGAGAACGAGGACATGGTCAACCTGCCCAACTGGCTGCCGCTGCGCGTCCGTACCGACGGCGGCGGTTGGCTCACCCCGGACACCCACAAGCTGCGCGGGCACCACCAGTGCCTCGACCTGCGGTCCGCGACGCTGACGCGCACCGCGCGCTACGCGGACGACGACGGCCGACGCCTCACCGTCCGGCAGCTCCGGGCGGTCCACATGGGCGATCCGCACCTGGCGCTGCTGCGGACCGAGGTCACCCCGGACGGCTGGTCGGGCACCGTCGAGGTCGAGTCGGCGCTCGACGGGACGGTGGTCAACGGCGGCGTGGACCGCTACCGTTCGCTCGCCCAGCAGCACCTCACCCACACGCACACCGGGGTCACCGCCGACGGCACGATCTGGCTGCGCTGCCGCACCACCACCTCCGACATCCGCGTGGGCCTCGCCGCCCGGACCGAGGTGGCGGCCGCCGACGGGCACACCGCCACCAGCGGGCGCGGAGACGGCCGGGTGGCCCGCGTGCTGCGCCTGCCCGTCACGGACGGACACACGGTGACGGTGGACAAGACCGTGGCCCTGCACTCGTCCCGGGACTCGGCGATCAGCGACCCGCTGTCCGCCGCCGTCGACCGCGTCCAGCGCGCGCCGGGCGTCGACGCCCTGCTGTCCGCCCATCGCACCGCCTGGCGGCAGCTCTGGCGCGGCGCCGAGCTCGACGTGCCGGGCGAGGCGGGCACGGCACTGCGCCTGCACCTCTTCCACGTGCTCCAGACCCTGTCGCCGCACACCGCGGACCTGGACGCCGGCGTCCCGGCCCGGGGGTTGCACGGCGAGGCCTACCGGGGGCACGTCTTCTGGGACGAGCTGTTCGTCCTGCCCTTCCTGAACCTGCGCTTCCCCGAGGTCTCCCGGGCGCTGCTCACCTACCGGCACCGCCGTCTGGAGCGGGCCTGCTCCGCCGCCGCCGACGCCGGGCACACCGGCGCGATGTACCCGTGGCAGAGCGGCAGCGACGGCCGCGAGGAGACCCAGCGCCTGCACCTCAACCCGCGCTCGGGGCGCTGGCTGCCCGACCACTCGCACCTCCAGCACCACGTCAACTCGGCGATCGCCTACAACGTGGTGCGCTACACCGAGGCGACCGGCGACACGGAGTTCCTGTGCGCCAAAGGCGCCGAGATGCTCACCCGGATCTCCCGCTTCTGGGCGGGCGCGGCGGTCCACGACGAGCACCTCGGCCGCCACCGCGTCCGCGGCGTCGTGGGTCCCGACGAGTACCACGACGCCTACCCCGGCGCGGCCCGGCCTGGCCTGGACGACAACGCGTACACGAACCTCACCGCGGCCTGGGTCCTGAGCCGGACGCTGGACGTGCTGCGCGGCCTGCCCGAGCTCCGCCGCCGGGACCTGTTCGAGCGCCTCGACGTGACGTCCGCGGAGCTCGACGCGTGGGACGCCGTCTCCCGCGATCTGTACGTGCCCTTCCACGACGGGGTCATCAGCCAGTTCCACGGCTACGGCGACCTGGCGGAACTCGACTGGCGGGCCTACCGCGACCGCTACGGCGACATCCGGCGCCTGGACCGGATCCTGGAGGCCGAGGGCGACACGGTCAACCGCTACCAGGCGTCCAAGCAGGCCGACGTGCTGATGCTCGGCTACCTCTTCTCCCCGCCGAGCTCCGCGCCCTCTTCCGGCGCCTGGGCCACGACCTCGACGAGCCGACCTGGCGGCGCACCGTCGACTACTACCTCCGGCGCACCAGCCACGGCTCCACCCTCAGCAGCCTCGTCCACGGCTGGGTGCTCGCCCGCTCACGGCGGGCGCGGGCCTGGGAGTTCGTGCGGGAGGCCCTGGCCGGTGACATCGCCGACGTCCAGGGCGGCACCACCGGTGAGGGCATCCACCTGGGGGCGATGGCGGGCACGCTCGACCTCGTCCAGCGCGGCCTCACCGGCCTGCGTCCCCAGGGTGAGGCCCTGCACCTCGACCCCGTCCCGCTGCCCGAGCTCCAGGAGTACGGCTTCACCATCCGCTACCGGGGCCACTGGGGCGTCCAGCTCCTCCTCCAGTCGGGCCGCCTGCGCATCGCCCTGCCCGACTCCGACCAGACCCCGATCACCATCGCCCTGCCCGACCGCACGGTGACGGTGACTCCCGGAGAGGAGTGCACCCTGACCCTGCCGAACTGACCGCCCGGTGCCGGGAGGTCGGCGCGTTCAGCGGCTCGGGGCGGTCCGCCCGGCCGCCGTCGCGTCCGAGGGCGCCGTCTCCCGCGCGCGGAGCGACGGCCGCGCCGCCTCCCAGGCCGCCTCGATCATCTGGAAGACCTCGTCCACCGTGGCCGCCGGGTCGGGGGCATCGCGGGACAGCGCGTAGGCGTCGATCACGAAGCGGGCGATCGTCCGGCAGGCCGTCGTGTCGTCCGGCAGGCCGAGGTCGGTGGCGATGGCCGTGGCCAGTGACCGCGCGTGGCGGAGCCGCATCGTCTCCTCGTACTGCCGCAGGGCGGGCGACGCGTCGATCATGCGCCAGACGGGGGCGGTGCCGTCGGCCGTGCAGTGGCGCACCAGGGCGTGGATCTCGCGGCGCAGCGCGGGCATGAGCGGCTCGTCCGGGGCCCGGTCGGCGACCGCCCGCGTGAGGCGCTGCTCGAAGTCCTGGTCCTGCTCGAACACCAGGGCCTCTTTCGAGGCGAAGTGGGAGAACAGCGTGGTGACGGCCACGTCGGCCTCCGCGGCCACCTCGCGGATGCCCACCGCGTCGTACCCGCGCTCCAGGAACAGCCTCAGCGCGGCGTCGGCGATCTTCTGGCGGGTCGCGGCCTTCTTCCGCTCACGACGTCCGGGCGGCACGGTCATACCGGGATGCTATCAGGTACATATCCGCAACAGCTCCAAAACACTAACTGTTAGTGTTACGGTCGGCGGCATGAAGAGAGTCAGCTTCGCCGAGTTCGGCGGTCCGGACGTCCTGCGCCTCGAAGACGCCGAGGAGCCCCACGCGGGCCCCGGCCAGATACGCGTCGCCGTGCGGGCGGCGGGTGTGAACCCCGTCGACTGGAGGATCCGTGAGGGCCAGATCCTTTCGGCACATCCGATCGAACTGCCCACCGGAGTGGGCCTGGACGCCGCGGGCGTGGTGGACGAGGTCGGGGAGGGCGTCGAAGGGGTCGAGGTCGGCGACCACGTGTTCGGTGAGGGCGCCGACACGTACGCCGAGTTCGCCGTCCTGTCGGCCTGGGCCCGCATGCCCGAGGGCCTGACGTTCGAGGAGGCCGCCGGATACCCCTCGGTGGTGGAGACCGCGCTGCGCGTCCTCCGCGAGGTCGGTGTGCGGCCCGGGCAGACGCTGCTGGTCAGCGGCGCGTCCGGCGGAGTGGGATCGGCGGTGCTCCAGCTCGCCCGCGAGCGCGGCGTCACGGTCATCGGCACGGCCAGCGCCGCGAACCAGGAGTACCTGCGGGAACTGGGCGCCCTCGCCACGACGTACGGACAGGGATGGGCCGAGCGCGTGCGGCGGCTCGGCCGGGTCGACGCGGCCCTCGACCTGGCGGGCGCGGGCGTGATCCGCGAACTGGTCGAGCTGACCGGGGACCCGGGGAAGGTGGTGTCCATCGCCGATCTCGACGCGCCGAAGCTGGGCGTCCGCTTCTCCGGGACGGCCGGGAGCGTGCCGGACGCGCTCGCCGAGGCGGTCGGCCTCATCGAGCGGGGCAGGCTCCACATCCCCGTCGAGAAGGCGTACGCGCTCACCGAGGCCGCGGCGGCGCACATAGACAGCCAGGCGGGGCACACGCGCGGGCGCCGGGTCATCGTCGTCTGAACCGCCGCTGCCCGTGTGCGGCTGGCACGGCGGTGGGGGCGGCGGCACGGGCGACAGCGGGCGCACGGGCGGGCAGGCGGGCAGGCGGGCAGGCGGGCAGGCGGGCAGGCGGGCAGGCGGGCAGGCGGCTGAGCCTCGCTCCGGTCCGGCGGGGCGCGCCCCGCCGCCGCTCAGCGCCCCTGCTGCTTCAGCCGGTCCTGGGCCTGGCTGGCGATGACCGCCGCCTGGATGCGCCGTTCCACGCCGAGCTTGGCCAGCAGTCGGGAGATGTGGTTCTTGACGGTCTTCTCGGCGAGGTAGAGCCGCTGCCCGATCTGGCGGTTGGTCAGGCCCTCGCCGACCAGGGCGAGGATCTCGCGCTCGCGGTCGGTCAGGCCGGGCAGCGCGTCGGGCTCCCGCTCCTTCTCCTGGTCGCCGCGCAGGCGGGCCATCAGCCGCGTGGTGGCCCTGGCGTCGAGCAGGGACTGGCCCGCGGCCACCGTGCGGACCGCCGAGACCAGGTCGGAGCCCTGGATCTGCTTCAGGACGTATCCGGCGGCGCCCGCCATGATCGAGTCGAGCAGCGCCGCCTCGTCGTCGAACGAGGTCAGCATCAGACAGGCGAGGTCCGGCAGGTTCGAGCGCAGCTCCCGGCAGACGCTCACCCCGTCGCTGTCGGGCAGGCGGACGTCGAGCACGGCCACGTCCGGACGCAGGGCGGGCACCCGCACCAGGGCCTGCTCGGCCGTGGCGGCCTCACCGACGACCGTGATGCCCGGCTGGTCGTCCAGCAGGTCGCGCACTCCTCTCCGGACGACCTCGTGGTCGTCGAGCAGGAAGACCCGGATCGGGGTCTCGGGGGTGGTCTGCTCGCTGTCCGCCATCGCTGGCTCCTCTGTTCCCGCGTCGTCGTGTCCGCCGGTCCGGTCGCGCCGCTGTGCGTGCCGCCCCCACGGTCCCCCGGCTCCCATACGTCGCTGATCCTGGGCGATCGGGGGTCGCGGAGCCAGGGCCGGTCGGCCCTGATTGCCCGGCGCCCCGGCCACGGCCCCGGCCAGGGCCCCGGCCTTCGTCGTACGTCGTCGCCATCGTCATATGCCGTGTGCCGTCGCGGTGTGCTCGTCTCCCGTTGCCTCCCGCGTCTCCCGCTTTCCCTTCCCCTTCGCGGGCTCGGCATCCGCCCGCCGCCGGGTCCGGTTCGGCGAAGGGCCCCCGTGGTTCAGGGCCGGACAGCCGGGTCCGGGGCCCAAGGGCCCCTGGAGCGGCCCACCGCTCGCGGCCAGGCTCGAAGCGAGGGCGGGCGGCGCGTGTGTCCCGTCTCCGCCCCGCACACGGAAGAGGAGGCCCCCATGATTCGCCCCATCACCGTCGGCGTCGACGGCTCCCCCGAGAGCCGGGCCGCCGCCGACTGGGCCGCCCGCGAGGCCCGGCGGCGCGCCCTGCCCCTGCGCCTGGTGCAGGCGTGGGTCTGGCGGCCGCCGGACGTGCCCGCGGGGGACGACCACAGCACGCAGAAGCGCTGGGCCCTGCGGGTCCTCGACGACGTCGAGCGGGAGGTCCGCGACCGGCACCCGGACCTGCCGTTGAGCACCCAGCTCGTCTCGGAGACGGTCACCGACGCGCTGCTGGCGCAGAGCAACCTGGCCGAGCTGCTGGTGCTCGGTTCCAGCGGGCACGGAGCCGTCACCGGGTTCCTGCTGGGCTCGGTCGGGCACCAGGTCCTGGCGCACGCGACGCGCCCGGTGGTCATGGTGCGGGGCGAACCGCGGGGCGGACCGCGTGCCGCCGGGCACGAGGACGGCGACGTGGTCCTCGGCGTCCAGGAGCCGGGCGGACTGCCCGCGCCGCTGCTGGAGTTCGCCTTCGAGGCCGCTGACGCCCGCGCGGCGGGCCTGCGCGTCGTCCACGCGCCGAAGCTGCCGCCCCTGTACGGCTACGGCCCCGCTGTCGCCCGGCTCGCCGCTCAGGACGGCTGCATCACGGGGCAGGCGAGGACGTCACTGACCGACGCCCTCCAGCCGTGGCGCGAGAAGTACCCGCGTGTGCCGGTCAGCGTCACCGTGGAGTTGGCCCACGCCTCCGGCGTCCTGCTCGAAGCCGCCGCGCGCGCCGCCCTGGTGGTGGTCGGGCGTGCCGTGCGGCGCCCCGTGATCGGCATGCGCATCGGCCCCGTGACGCACGCGGTGCTGCACCACGCCGCCGCCCCCGTCGCCGTCGTACCGCACGACTGAACTCCTCGACGAACTCCGCGAGAGATCCCGCGAGAAAGAGGCACCCCGCCATGGTCCAGTACGTGTACGCGTTCGGTGACGGCGGCCGTGACATGGCCGACCTGCTCGGCGGCAAGGGCGCCAACCTCGCCGAGATGACCCGCCTCGGCCTTCCCGTGCCGCCGGGCTTCACCGTCACCACCGAGGCCTGCCGCGCCTACCTCGCCACCGGCGCCGAACCCGACGGCCTGGCCGAGGAGATCGACGCGCACCGCGCCGCCCTGGAGCGGCGGGCCGGGCGGCGGCTCGGACAGGCCGACGACCCGCTGCTGCTGTCCGTGCGGTCGGGGGCCCGCTTCTCCATGCCCGGCATGATGGAGACGATCCTGGACATCGGCCTCACGGACGACTCCGTGCGCGGCCTCGCCAAGGCGTCCGGGAGCGAGCGCTTCGCCTGGGACTCCTACCGCCGCCTGCTCCAGATGTACGGGAGCACGGTGATGGGCGTCGACACCGCGCTGTTCGAGGGCGCGCTCGCCCGCCTCAAGGACTCCCGGGGCGTCCCCGACGACCTGCACCTGGACGCCGCCGACCTCGCCCGCCTGGTCGAGACGTACAAGGGCGTCATCAGGGCCGAGACCGGGCGGGACTTCCCGCAGGACCCCGCCGAGCAGCTGCGCCGGTCCGTGCACGCCGTGTTCGCGTCCTGGAACGGCGATCGCGCCCGGCTCTACCGCCGTCGCGAACGCATCCCCGACGACCTGGGCACCGCGGTCACCGTGCAGCGCATGGTCTTCGGCAACCTCGGCCCCGACTCGGGCAGCGGCGTCGCCTTCACCCGCGACCCCGCCACCGGCCGCCGCGGCCCCTACGGCGACTATCTGCCCAACGCGCAGGGCGAGGACGTCGTCGCGGGCATCCGCAACACCGTCCCGCTGACCGACCTGGAGCGTCTGGACCCGGTGTCGTACGCACGCCTCCGCGCCCATCTGCGGACGCTGGAGACGCACTACCGGGACCTGTGCGACGTCGAGTTCACCATCGAGCACGGCACGCTGTGGATGCTGCAGACCCGGGTCGGCAAGCGCACCGCCGAGGCCGCGTTCACCCTGGCCGTGGAGCTGGCCGACGAGGGTCTGATCACGCCCGACGAGGCGCTGGCCCGGGTCAGCGGGGACGGGCTGGCCCGGCTGATGTTCCCCCGGTTCGACGCCTCGGCCGTCGGTGAGGCGCTCGCGCACGGCATCCCGGCGTCGCCGGGCGCCGCCGTCGGCGCCGTGGTCTTCGACAGCGCGGAGGCGGTCCGGCGCGCGGGGGCCGGGGAGAAGGTCGTCCTCGTACGGCAGGAGACCACCCCGGACGACCTGCCCGGCATGGTGGCGGCCGAGGCCGTGCTGACCTCGCGCGGCGGCAAGACCAGCCACGCGGCCGTGGTCGCCCGGGGGATGGGCAAGGTGTGCGTGTGCGGCGCGGAGCGGCTGGACGTGGACGTGCGGGAGCGCCGCTTCACCGCGGGCGGCGTCACCGTGCACGAGGGCACGGTCGTCTCCGTCGACGGCTCCGAGGGCGCCGTGTACGCGGGGGCGCTGCCGCTGGTCGACTCGGCGGTCATGCGGTACTTCCGGACGGGCGAGCGCTCCGGCGGCCTGGTGGACGCCGTGGCCCGCGCCCTGCGGCAGGCCGACCACACCCGGCGCCTGGAGGTGCGGGCGAACGCCGACACCCCCGAGGACGCCGAGCGCGCCCGCCGGTTCGGCGCGGAGGGGATCGGTCTGTGCCGCACCGAGCACATGTTCCTCGGCGACCGGCGGCACCTGGTCGAGGCGATGATCCTGGCCCGTACCGACGCCGACCGCGCGCGGGCGCTCGACGCGCTGCTGCCGCTGCAGCGGCGGGACTTCGTCGGCATCCTGCGGGCGATGGACGGCCTGCCGGTCACCATCCGCCTCCTGGACCCGCCGCTGCACGAGTTCCTGCCCGACCGCACCGAGCTCGCCGTGCGCGTCGCCGCGGCCGAGGCACACGGCACCCCGCCCAGCGCGCACGACGCCGAACTCCTCGCCGCGGTCAACCGCATGCACGAGGAGAACCCGATGCTGGGCCTGCGCGGCGTGCGCCTGGGACTGGTGGCGCCCGGCCTGGTCGCCATGCAGGTGCGGGCCATCGCCGAGGCGGTCGTGCGGCGCACCGAGGCGGGCGGCGACCCCCGGGCCGAGATCATGGTGCCGCTGATCGACACGGTCGAGGAACTGCGCCTGGTGCGCGCCGAAGTGGAGCAGGTGCTCGCCGAGGTCTCCGAAGCCTCAGGGGTCGCGGTGCGGTGCCCGGTGGGCACGATGATCGAGCTGCCCCGGGCCGCCCTCACCGCGGGCCGCATCGCGGAGCAGGCCGAGTTCTTCTCCTTCGGCACCAACGACCTCACCCAGACCACGTGGGGCTTCTCCCGCGACGACGTCGAGGCGGCCTTCTTCTCCGCCTACCTGGACAAGGGCATCTTCACGGTGTCCCCCTTCGAGACCATCGACCCCGAGGGCGTGGGCCGACTGGTGCGGATCGCCGTCGCCGAGGGCCGGGCGGCCCGCCCCGGCCTGAAGATCGGGGTCTGCGGCGAGCACGGCGGCGACCCCGAGTCGGTCCGCTTCTTCCACACCGCGGGACTCGACTACGTGTCCTGCTCGCCGTTCCGCGTCCCGGTGGCCCGCCTGGAGGCCGGGCGGGCTGCGCTCTCCGGGACGGACACGAGCGACAGCAGGTGACCGTCCCCACGGCGGCAGGACCAGGCGGTACCCCGGCCGCCCGTACAGCGCACACCCGCCGCACCGGCACCCCGGGCGGCGGAGCAGGAAAGGAGTGCACGTGATGACCCGCACCGTCGGCGAGGTGATGACCCGTGACGTCGTCGGCACGAGCCGGGAGGCGTCGCTGCGGCAGGTGGCCCGGCTCCTCGACCGGCACCGGATCAGCGGGGTGCCCGTGGTGGACCGCGACGACAAGGTCCTCGGGGTCATCTCCGAGACCGATCTGATTCGGCGTCAGGCGGCCCGGACGGCACCCGGCCGCGGGCGGCTCGGACGGCCCCCCGGCCGCGGGCGCTGGTTCCCGCTCCCCCGCTGCCCGGGCTGCGCCGCTCGGCCCGCCACGCGGCGGCCGCCGCCCGCGCCACCACCGCCGGGGACCTGATGTCCTCGCCCGCGGTGACCGTCCATCCGCAGCAGCGCGTCGCGGACGCCGCGCGGGTGATGGAGCGCCACCGCGTCGAGCGGCTCCCCGTCGTGGACGAGGAGGACCGGCTCATCGGCATCGCCACCCGCCGCGACCTGCTGCGTGTGTTCCTGCGCGCCGACGAGGACATCCTGCGGGACGTCCACGGCGTGGTGACCCGCACCACGGGCCGCCCCGACCACGGTGTGGGTGTCTCGGTCGTGGAGGGGGTGGTGACCCTGGAGGGCCGCCTCGAACACCCCGGTGACGCCGCCCATCTGCTGCGGCGGTCCTGGCGGATCGACGGAGTCGTGGGGGTCGTCTGCCGACTGCGCCCCGCGGGCCCGGCGGCACCCGGCGGGGGACCGTCCCCCGGCGAGGGCCACCCGGCCCCCGCCGATCCGGGACCGTCAGCCCCCGCGTCGTAGCCCGAAGGGGCCTCGGCCCGCCGCCGGGTTCCGGGCGACCCTGCTGATGAGAGGGGCGTACTCCCCGGCTGCCCCTCTCACCACCGCCCCTCTCACCACCGCCCCTGGCGGCCCGGCCCTCGACGACGGAGGCACCCACCCATGACCCGCCACGACACCCCCCGCACGCCCATCGTCCCGGCCGACGCGCCGTCGCATCCGGCCGCCGCCGTGGACCGGCTGGTGACGGCCGGGCTCAAGGCGCTGGCCGACTACGACTCGCTCACCCAGGAGCAGGTCGACCACATCGTGGCCAAGGCCTCGGTGGCCGCCCTCGACCAGCACACCGCACTGGCGCGGCTCGCGGTCGACGAGACCGGCCGCGGCGTCTTCGAGGACAAGGCCGTCAAGAACATGTTCGCCTGTGAGCACGTCACGCACAGCATGGGCCCGATGAAGACCGTCGGCGTGATCGCCCGCGACGACACCGAGGGCATGGTGGAGATAGCCGAGCCGGTGGGCGTGGTCTGCGCGGTCACGCCCGTCACCAACCCCACCTCCACCACGGTCTTCAAGGCGCTGCTCGCCCTGAAGACCCGCAACCCGGTGGTCTTCGCCTTCCACCCCGCGGCCCAGCGGTGCAGCGCCGAGGCCGCCCGGGTCGTGCGGGACGCGGCCGTCGCCGCGGGCGCGCCCGAGCACTGCGTCCAGTGGATCGAGGATCCGTCCCTGGAGGCGACCGGCGCGCTGATGCGCCACCCGGGCGTCGCGCTGATCCTCGCCACCGGCGGCAACAGCATGGTCAAGGCCGCGTACTCGGCGGGCAAGCCCGCCCTGGGCGTGGGCGCGGGCAACGTCCCGGCCTATGTGCACAAGAGCGCGCGCCTGCGCCGGGCCGTCAACGACCTGGTGCTGTCCAAGGCCTTCGACAACGGCATGATCTGCGCCTCCGAGCAGGCCGTGATCCTCGACGACGCGATCTACGACGCGGCGCTCGCGGAGTTCCGCACGCTCCACGCCCATCTGGCCACCGCCGAGGAGAAGGCGAAGCTGGAGGCGTTCCTGTTCCCCGCCGGTGCCGCGGGCTCGGGCTGCGAGCCGAAGGTCAACTCCGCGGCCGTGGGCCGGGATCCCGCGTGGATCGCCGAGCAGGCGGGCTTCCGCGTGCCCGCCGGGACCTCGCTGATCCTGGTCGAGGCCGACCGGGTCGGCCCGGACGAGCCGCTGACCCGCGAGAAGCTCTGCCCCGTGCTCGCCGTGCTGCGGGCGGGTTCCGAGCAGGAGGGCTTCGACCTCGCCGCCGCCATGGTCGCCTTCAACGGCCAGGGGCACAGCGCCGTCGTCCACGCCGAGGACCCGGACCTCGCCGAGGCCTACGGCAGGCGGCTGCGGACGGTGCGGATCATCGTCAACGCCCCGTCCTCGCAAGGCGCCATCGGCGGTGTCTACAACGGCCTGCTGCCGTCGCTGACCCTCGGCTGCGGCTCGTGGGGCAGCACGTCGGTGTCCAACAACGTCTCCGCCGCCCAGCTCCTGAACGTCAAGCGCCTCACCACGCGCCGCAACAACCTCCAGTGGTTCAAGGTCCCCCCGAAGATCTACTTCGAGCCGCAGTCGATCCGCTACCTCGCCGACATGCCGGACGTCCACCGCGTCACCATCGTCACCGACGCGACCATGACCCGCCTCGGCTTCGTCGACCGGATCAGGCACGTGCTTCGCGGCCGCCCGGGGACCGTCACCGTGCAGGTCATCGACACCGTCGAGCCCGAGCCGAGCATCGACTCCGTCGAGCACGGCGCACGCCTGATGCGGGACTTCCGCCCGGACACCATCATCGCGCTCGGCGGCGGCTCCCCCATGGACGCGGCGAAGGTGATGTGGCTGCTGTACGAGCAGCAGGCCGACGGCAGGGACATCGCGTTCGCCGACATGCGGCACAAGTTCTTCGACATCCGCAAGCGCGCCTTCCGCTTCCCCGTCCTCGGCGCGCGCGCCCGCCTGGTGTGCGTGCCCACCACCTCGGGCACCGGCGCCGAGGTCACCCCGTTCGCCGTGATCTCCGACCCGGCCAGCGGCAGGAAGTACCCCCTGGCCGACTACGCGCTCACCCCCAGCGTCGCCATCGTCGACCCGCAGCTGACCACGGAGCTGCCCCCGGCGCTCGCGGCCGACAGCGGCTTCGACGCGCTGACCCACGCCATCGAGGCATATGTGTCGGTGTACGCCAACGACTTCACCGACGGGCTCGCCCTGCACGCCATCCGGCTGATCTTCGAGCACATCGAGGGGGCGGTCAACGACCGCGCCCGCCAGCCGGAGGCCAGGGAGAAGATGCACAACGCGGGCACCATCGCGGGCATGGCCTTCGGCAACGCCTTCCTCGGCATCGTCCACGCCATGTCCCACACCCTCGGCGCCACCTTCCACATCGCCCACGGCCGCACCAACGCCGTCCTGCTGCCGCACGTCATCCGCTACAACGGCACCGTCCCCGCCAAGCTCACCGGCTGGCCCAAGTACGAGCACTACCGCGCCCCCGAGCGCTTCCAGGACATCGCCCGGGCCCTCGGCCTGCCCGCCGCCACCCCGGACGAGGGGGTGGAGTCGCTCGCCGGGGCGGTGGAGCGGCTGCGTGACGCCGTGGGCATCGAGCCGTCGTTCCGGTCCCTCGGGGTCGACGAGCGGGCCTTCCTCGACGCCCTGCCGCAGCAGGCCCTCAACGCCTACGAGGACCAGTGCGCGCCCGCCAACCCGCGCCTGCCGATGCTCGACGACATGCGGGAGCTCATGCGGGCGGCCTACTACGGGAGTCCCGGGCGGGAGCGCTCCTAGCAGGGGCCCATAGGGCCGGGGCAGGGGCCGAACGGCCCTGCCCCGGCGCGAGCGAACGGTGGTGGGATCACTCGGTGGGGGCTCGTACACATCCTCGACCGACGCGGCGCCAGCAGACGCCCGCGACTGATTCCGCCCGGAAGTTGACCATGGCAAACGACCGTGACCGCGCGACCGGCCCCGGGCCGCGCCGCAGTGTCGAACTCGACAGCGGCGAGGCCCTGCGGCTGCTCGGCACCGTGTCCCTGGGCCGGGTGGTGTTCACCCGGCACGCGCTGCCGATGATCCGCCCGGTCAATCACCTCCTGGACCGCGGGGACATCGTCATCCGCACCCACGAGGGCGCGGCGCTCACCTCCCGCACCCGGCAGACCGGCCCCACCGGCGTGGTCGTCGCCTACGAGGCCGACGCCATCCACCCGGACACCCACCTGGGCTGGAGCGTGGTCGCGACCGGCTACGCCCGCCTCGTCACCGACCCGCGGGAACTGGCCCGCTACCAGGCCCTGCTGCGACCGTGGGTCGAGCAGGCCATGGACTACGCGGTCCGCATCCACCCCGAGCTGGTCACCGGCGTCATGCTCACCGACGGCGCCCCTGACGGGTGAACGGAAGCGCCCCTCCCGCGTGACGCGGCCCCTCCCGCGCGACGTGGGAGGGGCCGCCCGCGCCGGGCGTCAGTGCGCCCGCAGCCCGTGCTCGCGGAACTGCCCGCGTACCCGCTCGACGAGGCCGGGTCCCGGTCCGGGCGTGTCGCGCAGCGGGAACGGGATGCCGAGGGCGGCGTACTTGTGGGCGCCGAGCTTGTGGAACGGCAGGACGTCGACGCGGTCGACGGTGCCGAGCCCGGCGAGGAAGGCGCCGAGCGCGTCGACGTGTTCCTCGTCGTCGGTCCAGCCGGGGACCAGGACGTAGCGGATCCACATCGGGACGCCCAGCCGGTCGAGTCGGGTGGCGAAGGCGAGGGTGGGGGCGAGGCGGCCGCCGGTCAGCTCGCGGTAGGTGGCGGCGTCGAACGACTTGACGTCCAGGAGCACCAGGTCGGTGTCGGCGAGCAGGGCGTCGTCGGCACGGTCGCCGAGGAAGCCGGAGGTGTCCAGGGCGGTGTGCAGTCCCGCCTCCTTGCAGCGGCGCAGCACGGCACCGGTGAAGGCGGGCTGGAGCAGCGGCTCACCGCCGGTGAGGGTCACTCCCCCACCGGCGGTGGTCACGAACGCCCGGTACTTCCCGATCTCCGCCAGCGTCTCGTCGACGCTCGTCACGCGCCCGTCGCGCAGGCGCCAGGTGTCGGGGTTGGCGCAGTACAGGCAGCGCAGCGGGCAGCCGCTGACGAACAGCACGAACCGCGTGCCGGGGCCGTCCACTCCGGTGGACAGGTCCCAGGAGTGGACGCGCCCCGTTACCTGCCCGGTCGTGGTGGTCACAGCGACCCGTGGAAGGTGCGGCTGATCACGTCGAGCTGCTGCTCACGGGTCAGGCGGACGAAGTTGACGGCGTATCCGGAGACCCGCACGGTCAGGTCCGGGTACTTCTCCGGGTGGTCCATGGCGTCCTCCAGGGTGGCCCGGTCCAGGACGTTGACGTTCATGTGGAATCCGCCGGACGCGGTGTAGGCGTCGAGGACGCCGACGAGGTTCCCGGCGCGGTCGCCGGGGTGGTGGCCCAGGCCCTCGGGGGTGATCGTGGTGGTGAGGGAGATGCCGTCGCGGGCCTGCTCGTAGGGGAGCTTCGCCACGGACAGCGCGGAGGCGGCCACGCCGTGCCGGTCGCGACCGTTCATGGGGTTGGCGCCGGGCGCGAAGGGCTGCCCGGCGCGGCGCCCGTCGGGGGTGTTGCCGGTGTGCTTGCCGTAGACGACGTTGGAGGTGATGGTCAGCACCGACTGGGTGTGTTCGGCACCGCGGTAGGCGGGGTGCCTGCGCACCTTCGCCATGAACGACTCCACCAGGCCGACGGCGAGGGTGTCGGCGCGGTCGTCGTTGTTGCCGTAGGCGGGGAAGTCGCCCTCGGTCTCGTAGTCGACGGCGAGGCCCGAGGCGTCGCGGATCACCCTCACCCGGGCGTACTTGACGGCGGAGAGGCTGTCGACGGCCACGGAGAGCCCGGCGATGCCGCAGGCCATGAAGCGGTGTACGGGGTGGTCGTGCAGGGCCATCTCGACGCGTTCGTAGGCGTACTTGTCGTGCATGTAGTGGATGACGTTCAGCGCGTCGACGTAGGTCTCGGCGAGCCAGTCGAGCGTCCGGTCGTAGGCCGCGGCCAGTTCACCGTAGTCGAGGTGGGTGCCGCCGAGCGCGGGCGCCGGGGGTGCGACCTGCTCGCCGGTCAGCTCGTCGCGGCCGCCGTTGATGGCGTACAGGAGCGCCTTGGCGAGGTTGACGCGGGCGCCGAAGAACTGCATCTGCCGCCCCACCGCCATCGCGGACACGCAGCAGGCGATGGCGGTGTCGTCGCCGGTGCGCGGCCGTGTCAGGTCGTCGGACTCGTACTGGACGGCGCTGGTGTCGATGGACACGCGGGCGCAGAACTCCTTGAAGCCGACGGGCAGTCGGGGCGACCACAGGACGGTCAGGTTGGGTTCGGGCGCCGGGCCGAGGTTGTACAGGGTCTGGAGGAAGCGGAAGGAGGTGCGGGTGACCAGGGGGCGGCCGTCCGCGCCGATGCCGCCGATGGACTCCGTCACCCAGGTCGGGTCGCCGGAGAACAGGGCGTCGTACTCGGGGGTGCGCAGGAACCGCACGATGCGCAGCTTGATCACGAAGTCGTCGACGAGTTCCTGGGCGCGGCGCTCGTCGAGGGTGCCCTCGGCCAGGTCCCGTTCGAAGTAGACGTCCAGGAACGTCGAGGTGCGGCCCAGGGACATGGCGGCGCCGTTCTGTTCCTTCACGGCGGCCAGGTAGCCGAGGTAGAGCCACTGCACGGCCTCGTGCGCGGTGGCGGCGGGGCGGGAGACGTCGCAGCCGTAGGTGGCCGCCATCCGCGTCAGCTCCGCCAGCGCGCGGAGCTGCTCGGCGAGTTCCTCGCGGTCGCGGATGACGTGCTCCGTGGACGGCCGGTCGTCGAGCGCGGCGCGCTCCGCGCGCTTGGCGGCGATCAGGCGGTCCGTGCCGTACAGGGCGACGCGCCGGTAGTCGCCGATGATCCGGCCGCGGCCGTAGGCGTCGGGCAGGCCCGTGATGATCCCGGCCTTGCGGGCGGCCCGCATCGTGGGCGTGTAGGCGTCGAAGACGCCGTCGTTGTGGGTCTTGCGGTAGGTGCCGAAGACCTTCGTCACGAACGGGTCGGGCTCGTAGCCGTAGGCGCGCAGCCCGTTCTCCACCATGCGCAAGCCGCCGTTGGGCATGATCGCGCGCTTCAGCGGGGCGTCGGTCTGCAGGCCGACGACGAGTTCCAGGTCCCGGTCGATGTACCCGGGCGCGTGCGAGGTGATCGTCGAGGGGGTGGCGGTGTCCACGTCCCAGACGCCCTTGCGCCGCTCCTCGGGGAACAGCGCGCTGACCTTGCGCCACACCATGCGGGTGCGGTCCGTGGGGCCGCTGAGGAAGGCCGCGTTGCCCTCGTACGGCGTGTAGGCGGCCTGTACGAAGTCGCGTACGTCGATGTGCCGTTGCCAGCGCCCTTCGGCGAAGCCGCGCCACGCGGGCCCGGTCGTCGGTGTGTCGGTCGGGGCCACCGTCGTCATCGCTTGCCTCCGCTGCGGCTCGCTGGGTCGTCCGCGGGGCTCCGCGGACCTCTCCGGTGTCGATGCTCGTCGCGGGCGGAGGGCCGCGGACAGGGCCGTGAGGTGCCGCTCGGGGTGCCGTCCGGCCCTCGTCGCGCGGAGGCCTGGGGGGCCGGTGTGCCCGAGTCGCCGAGCCGTTGGTCCCCTCTTCCGCGAGGGGGGCGCGACGGCGGCTCGCGGGGCGTCCGGGCCTGGTACATAGAAGGCCGCCGCCCCGTTCCGGCGCGGCACCACCCCTGTTCTTCGTCCTTCTTCGTCCCTCATCCCCGCTGTCCGGGAGGTCCCATGCTGTCCGCGGAGTCCGCCGCCGTGGTGCGCGCCACGCTGCCCGCCGTGTCCGGAGCGCTCGACGAGATCACGGCGCGCTTCTACGGCGCGATGTTCCGCGAGCGGCCGGAGTTGCTCGACGGGATGTTCAACCGCGGCAACCAGGCCAGCGGGGCCCAGCGGCGCGCCCTCGCGGCGTCGATCGCCGGGTTCGCGGCCGCGCTGCTCCAGCACCCGGACACCCGTCCGGACGCGCTGCTGGCCCGGATCGCGCACAAGCACGCGGCCGTCGGGGTCACCGACGACCAGTACACGATCGTGCACAAGTACCTGTTCGGCGCGATCGTGGAGGTCCTCGGTGACACCGTCACGCCGGAGGTGGCCGCGGCCTGGGACGAGGTGTACTGGCTGATGGCCGGGGCCCTCATCGCCCAGGAGGCGAGGCTGTACCAGGGCGCGGGCGTCGAACCGGGCCGTGTCTGGCGGCGGTGGACGGTCGTGGAGCGCCGCGTCGAGACCCCCGACGTGGTGTCCCTGCTGCTGCGTCCCGCCGACGGGCGGCCCGCGCCGCGCGCACGGGCGGGCCAGTACGTGAGCGTGCGGGCCCGCATGGCCGACGGGGTCCTCCAGGCGCGTCAGTACAGTCTGTCCGCGGACCCCGGCGGCGACGTGCGGCGCATCACCGTCAAGCGGGTCACCGGCACCGACGGAGCCCCGGACGGTGAGGTCTCCACCCTGCTGCACGACCACGTCCGCGTCGGCGACGGCCTGACGCTGTCCGCGCCCTTCGGTGACATCGTCCTCGACGCCCCTCAGGACGCCGCCACCCCGCTCGTCCTGATCTCCGCGGGCATCGGCTGCACCCCCATGACGAGCGTGCTCGCCCACCTGGCCGCCACCGCCTCGCCCCGCCCCGTGCTGGTGCTGCACGCCGACCGCTCCCCGGCCGCACACGCCCTGCGCGCCGAGACGCGGGCGCTCACCGGGCGCCTGCGCGACGCCCGCGCGGTGTTCTGGTACGAGCGCCCGGGCCCGGCCGAACCCACCGCCCGCGTCGGCCTGATGGACCTCGACGACGTCGAACTTCCCGACGGCGCCACGGTCTTCCTGTGCGGTCCGCTGCCGTTCATGCGCGACCTCCGCGGACAGCTGCTGGCCGCGGGGGTCCCCGCGCGGCGCATCCGGTACGAGGTGTTCGGCCCCGACCAGTGGCTGCCCGCCCCGGCGGCGGCCTGACCCGCCCCCCGAGAGGAGTCCTCATGACCAGAGACGTCCCCCGCACGCCGGAAGCGCCCGCCGTGCGCCTGCGCGTCGGCGACACGGTGGACGAGGAGACCGCGGCCTACGCCCGCGAGAAGGTCGACGCCGTGGTCGGCCGGGCGGGGCTGCCCGCCGTCACGGGCGAGGTCCGCGTCACGCACGCCGCCCAGCACGCCGACGGCCCGTGGACGGCGAGGGCCGAGCTGCGGGTCGGCACCCACGAGGTGGTCGCCCTCGCGCGGGCGGCCACCGGCAAGGAGGCCGTCGACCAGCTCCAGGACCGGCTGCGGCGCCGGACGGACAAGGCCGCCCACGCCTGGCTCCCGGCCCGCCGCGCGGCCGCGCCGCCCTGGCGCGGCGGCCGGTCCACCGAGTGGCGCGCCACGACGGGCGCCGCACGCCGGGACGGGCTGGCGGATGACACGCAGCGGGAGTGAGTGCCGGTCGAGAGCGAGCCCCTGTCGGGAGCGAGCCCCCGTACCGGGCGTGAGACCCCATCCCGCGCGTGAGACCCCGTACCGGGCGTGAGACCCCATCCCGGGCGCGAGACCCCGTCAGGCGTGAGTCCCAGAGGAACCGGCTCGTTCCAGCCGCGCGGATGACCGGCCGGAAGGGTCTTCCGGATGGCTCTGTTCAGGCATGATGGCCTGACCGAGTCGTCGACCAGGAGACCGCGATGGGCCCGAGCACACCCGACCCTCAGGGCCCGCGAGGCCCGGGGGCCGCGACCCCGCACCTGCGCCTGGACGTCCTCCTCGACGAACTCCAGGCCCATGTGCAGCGCATGCGCAGCACGCAGAACCGGGTGCACACGCTGCTGGAGGCCGTCCTCGCCATCGGCAGCGACCTCGACCTGGACGTGGTCCTGCGGCAGATCGTCGAATCCGCGGTCCAGCTCGTCGACTGCCGGTACGGGGCGCTGGGCGTGCTCGGCGACGAGGGCACCATCAAGCAGTTCATCACCGTCGGCATGGACGAGGAGACCATCGCCCGCATCGGTCACTATCCGCGCGGCGAGGGCATCCTGGGGCTGCTCATCAGGGAGCCCCGCTCGCTGCGGCTCGCGCGCCTCGGCGACCACGCGGACTCCGTCGGCTTCCCTCCCGGGCACCCTCCGATGACGACGTTCCTCGGTACTCCGGTGCAGGTCCGCGACCAGATCTTCGGCAACCTGTATCTGACGGAGAAGCACGGCGGGGAGCGGTTCGACGCGGAGGACGAGGCGGTGCTGCGCACCCTGGGGGCGGCGGCGGGCGTCGCGATCGACAACGCCCGGCTCTACGCGGACGCCCGCCGCCGGGAGCGCTGGCTCGCGGCGAGCAGCGACCTGACCCGCACCCTGCTGTCGGGGACGGATCCCGCCGAGGCGCTGCGCTCCTTCACGGCCACGGTCCGCGAGCTGGCGGACGCGGACCTGGTGGCACTGTCGGTGCCCGTGTCCGACACGGGCGACCTCGTCGTGGAGGTCGCCCACGGGGTGGGGGCCGACCAGGTGCGGGGGCTCGCCCTGCCCGAGGGCGCCAGTCTGGCCGCCAAGGTCTTCGACTCCGGCGAGACGGTCGTCAGCCAGTCCCTGGGCGACGATCCGCGCGCGGAGGCGGCCCGGTCGTCCGGGGTGGACCTGGGGCCCGCGTTCCTGATCCCGCTGGGCACGCCCGAGCGGGTCCGCGCCGTCCTGATGGTCGCCAACGGCAGGCGCGGTCCCGTGTTCCCCGACGCCACCGTCGAGATGATCACCGGGTTCGCCGGGCACGCCGCGCTCGCCCTGGAGATCGCCGAACACCGCCGCGACGCCGAGGAGCTGCTCGTCCTCAACGACCGCGACCGCATCGCACGGGACCTGCACGACCTTGCCATCCAGCGGCTGTTCGCCAGCGGCCTGAGCCTGCAGTCCGTCCTCCACCGGGTCACCGACCGGCCCGAGGTCGCCGACCGCGTCCGGCGCGTCGTCGACGACCTGGACGACACCATCAAGGTGGTCCGCTCCACCATCTACGCCCTGCACGAGCGCGACCGCTCCGACACCGCCGGTCTGCGCGCCCGGCTCGTGACCGAGGTGGGACAGGCCGCCGAGACCCTCGGCTTCACGCCCTCGCTGCGCATGAGCGGCCTGCTGGACACCGACGTCCCCGCACCGCACCGCGAGCACCTCCTCGCGGTCCTGCGCGAGGCCCTGTCCAACGCGGCACGGCACGCCCAGGCGTCCGCGGTGGAGGTCACGGCCGAGGCCACCGACACCGCGCTGCGACTGCGGGTCGCCGACAACGGCCAGGGCATCGACCCCGACACCGCGCGCCGCAGCGGCCTCGCCAACATCGACACCCGCGCCCACGACCTCGGCGGCGCGTTCGCCCTGACCGCCAACACCCCCAGCGGCACCGTCCTGGAGTGGACCGTTCCCCTCCCCGCCGACGACCTGTGACGGGACGGCCTGCGGCAGGGCGACCGTGCCGGGCACGACGCGCCTGACGGAACACGGCGCGCCCGGCACCACACATGCCTCCCCCACGCTTCGTCGCCGCCCCTCCCGCGGTCGCGAAACGGGCGGCCCCAGGGGCCTCATGGGCGACCAGTACGGACCTCGGAAACCATCCCGGCACGTCACCCGACGGGCCGTTGGCGCCACCGCCGGTCACATTCGGTCACTTTTCGTACGGGAATGGACGCATCCGTCCGCCCGCCTCTGTGTCGCAATGGACGAGCAGCCCTCACCGGGCGGGGCGCGGGCCGTCAACGGCCACAGAGCGCCCGTACGGCCCTCCGGACATTCGTGCCGGAGGAGAGAACGTGAGCAACGCACGTCTCAAACACCCGCACTTCACACGATGGGAGTCATCCGTGTTGTCACGCATGTCACGCACCTCGCGCATCGCCCTCGCGTGTACCACCGCCCTGCTGGCGGCCACCACCGGAACCGCCACCGCGCACGCCGCCCAGGCCGGGCCCCGGCCCGCCGACAACTGCGTGGTGAACGTCGAGACCGGCACGTCCCAGTGCTTCGCCACGTTCCGCCAGGCCATCGCCGCGACGACCAACGGCCGCGTCACCGACGCCCCGTTGTCCGCCAAGGACATCAACCCGACGCTGATCGAGCGATTAAGGGACTCCTCCCGCACCAGAGGCGCGCAGGACGTCCAGCTCGGCATCGTGTACCAGCACTCGAACTACGGCGGCACATCCGTCACCTACAGCGCCGGCAGCGGCTGCCAGAGCGGCAACGGCCGCGACTACCAGGCCGACATCACCGGCGGCATGAACAACGCCGTCAGTTCGCTCACCACGGTGTCCTGCTGGCTGGAGCTGTGGGACTCGCCCTCCACGGGCGGCTTCCACCAGGAGTACCAGCAGTCCACCTCGTACGTCGGGGACGCGATGAACGACCGGGCCTCCTCGGTCGCCTTCCTCTGACCCCTGCCTTCGGCGCCTGCCCCGCACTCCGCGAGGCAGGCGCTCCCTCCTTGCGCGGGGCGCGCGGCCGGGCAGGCGCCGCTCAGCCGGACGTCCTCAGGCGCCGCACCACGTCGGGACCGGTGTACACGGTCGCCCCCTCGGCCACCTGCTTCTCCAGATCGGCCACCGACTGCTCGAAGTAGTCGGCGCGCACGCCCGCGTCCCGGGACGCCCGCGCCATGTTGCGCACACCGGCCAGCACCACGTCGAGCCCCTGTGTGAGCGCCGGTTCCCCGCCCGAGTCCACGTCGGCGGCGAAGGCGGGCATCACCTGGGTCATGTTCGTCAGCCACGGCACGAGGAGTTCCGTGAAACCGGTCGCGGTGCCCTCCTCGTTCGATGTGGCCATGGCGACGGCGTGGAAGAAGCCGTCGAACATGACGTGCATCGCGCTGAGCAGGGCCAGGTCGTACAGGGCGGCGGTGCCCGCGTCGGCGCCGAGGTACTTGGCCGCGCCCAGGGCCTCCAGGGTCGCCTGGTGCGCGTCGAAGGGCGCCTTCTGCCCGCTGTAGAGGACGAACGCCTGCGGCGTCGCGACCGTCGACGGAATCGCCATGATCCCGCCGTCCAGATAGGCGGCGCCCCGCTGCACCGCCCAGGCCTCCGCCTCGCGCGCCTGCGTGGGCGTGCCGTTGGTGAGGTTGACCAGGGTCCGGCCGCGCAGGGCCCCGGCGGCGGGCTCGAGGAGCGCGGTCGTCACGTCGTAGTCCAGCAGGCAGACGAGCGTCAGCGGGCTGGCGAGGACCGCCTCCTCGACCGTCGCGGCGCGCACCGCGCCCCGGGCCACCAGGTCGTCCGCCTTGGCGGCACTGCGGTTCCACACGGTCGTGGAGTGCCCCGCGGTCAGCAGCGCGTCCGCCAGCGCCCGCCCCATCTCGCCGAGACCGATGACCGTGACTGCCGTGGTGCCCACCTGTACTCCCGTCGCCGCTCGCGCAGTGCGATGCCATGTGATGTGCCGTGTGATGTGCCGTGCGATCACTCTCGGCGCGACACCGGCGTCTCACAAGTACGCACAAAAAAGTGCGTAGTTACCTGCGGGTGCGTACGGGTGCGGCACCCGTGTGTCGCCGCCCCTACCACCGATCACTCCACGTAGCCTCTCGGACGCGAAGAGAAACCTTCGGAGGGCCGCGGTGCGGCCGAAGGATGTGATGTCGTGGTCAGAGCATGGCTGGCGCGGGTCCTGGCGGTCGCAGCCGCCGTCTTCCTGCTGCTCGGTGGCGCGCAGCCCGCCGGAGCGGTCGCCGTCGGCGCGGCGGGCGCACCGGCGGTCGTCGCCCCGCGGGACGGCGGCAGGACGGCGGTCATCGCGGTCTACCGCGACCAGGCGCGGAACGAGCAGTGGCGGCACGCCACCTTCCATCCGTCGCGGACGGCCGTGCCGCAGGTCGCGTCGGCGCTGCGCGAGGTCGGCGCCGAGGTCGTCGTCGGGGACTTCTCCACCCGGCGCGGCACCGCGTACTTCTGGTCGGGTCTCGGCGCGGGCGGCGAGGACGCCGCGGAGCGGATCGCCACCGAGCGGCGCGGCGTCACCCTGGGCATGCTCCTGAAGCGCCGGAACATCACGATGCCGACGTGGGACGGCTCGCAGAAGGTCGAGGTGGCCTGGTCGGCGGTGTCGGAGGAGTACGCCCGGCAGGCGAGCGGCGTCGTCCATGTGATCCTCGGCCCGTACGTGCGGCCCAACGCGATCTGGTACACGGAGTTCGAGAACCTCAAGCGCAACGCGAAGGTCACCAAGGTGGTCTCCGTGGACGCGCGGACGGGCGCGGAGGCTACGCTCTACAGCCGTGGACAGCGCTCACACCGGTGATGACCCGGTGACGGACGACCGGCGCAGCCAGGCGGTCGTCCTGTATCTGCTGGGCGCGGGGCGGTCCCATCCGCGGCTGAGCCCGGAGTCCGTGCGGGAGGCGTTCGAGCCGGGTGCGGCCGAGCGCCTCCTCGCGTACGCCGAGGCCGTGGTCGCCGAGATGAACGCGTTCGAGGCCGACTGGGCCACCCAGGACCTCCAGGCCGCGACCCGCGCCTACCAGGACGCCGTCCGCGCCCGGCACCCCGAACTCGACGAGTCCGCGATCGACGCGCTCGGCCGCGCCTACAGCTTCTGGTGGCGGTAGCGGGCCGTCGGTGGCGCGGGGGCGGCGGAGCCGGTGAGCGCGTCGAGCATGGTGGTGAACTTGGCCTGGGTCTCGGCGAGTTCGGCGGCGGGGTCGGAACCGGGGACGATGCCCGCGCCCGCGTACAGGCGCAGATGCGCGGCGGTGAGGAGGCCGCAGCGCAGGGCGATCACCCAGTGCCCGTCGCCGCTCTGGTCCTGCCAGCCGACGAGGCCGGTGTAGTAGCCGCGGGGTACGGGCTCCAGGTGGCGGATCAGGTCGCGGGCGGCGGCGGTGGGGGTGCCGCAGACGGCCGGTGTGGGGTGGAGCAGGGCGGCGAGCGCCAGGGCGTCCGGGGGCGGCGGGCGCAGCCGGGCGCGGATGGTCGTGCTCAGGTGCCACAGGCGGCTGGTGGCGTGCGGGCTCGGTGTGCGGGGGACGTCCAGGTCGGTGCAGAGCGGGGCGAGGCGTGCGCGCAGGGCGTCGACGACGATCTGGTGCTCGTGGCGGTCCTTGGCCGAGGCGAGCAGTGAGCGGGCGCGGTCCCGGTCGCGAGCGGGGTCGGGGTGGCGCGGCGCGGTCCCGGCCAGCGGGCGCAGCGTCAACTGGCGGCCGCGGCGGGCGAGCAGGGTCTCGGGGGTGGCGCCGAGCAGCACGTAGGGGGCGGCGGTGTCGTGGGGTGCGGGCAGGGTCGCCGCGAAGAGGTGGGCGCCGGGCTCCTGGGCGGCCAGGCGGGCCAGCAGCGCGGGGACGGTGGCGCGGGGCAGTGCGCTGACCGGGACGCGCAGGGTGCGGGCGAGGACGACCTTGGTGAGGGGCCCGGTCAGGGTCGCGTCGCGGGCGGCAGCGGCGTGGGCGAGGTAGACGTCCGGGGGTGGCTCGGCGTGGGCGGGCCCCGGGAACGGTCGGGTGCTGTCGGGGTGTACGGGTGCGGGGTGGGCGGTGCGGCCGGGTGCGCGGTGGGGTCGGGTGAGGCAGAGGTGTGCCGGGGTGTCCTCGTCGAAGGGGATGAGTCCGGCGGCGATCGTTCCGGGTGACTGCCGGGCCAGGTGGCGGGCGGCGGTGCGGGCGAGGCGGGCGAACTGTCCGGGGCCGGGCGCGGTGGGCAGGGGGGTGCCGCCGTGTGCGGTGAGGGTGAGGCGAGGGGTAGCGAGCAGCCAACTCGGTGCGGGGAGGGTGGTGTTGGCGGGGGACCAGGCGAAGGGGTCGGGCATGGTGGGTGTCTCCTGGCTCGTTGTCCGCGCCTGTCTCAATCGCGGCTGTCACGACTGGTCGGGGTACGTGGTGGCCGCGCGGGACCGGGGTGCGTGGCGGTCACTCCTGGCCGGGGGCGTGGCGGCCGCGCGGGGCCGGTGTCCATGGCGGTCGCGCGGGGGCCGCCAGTCCGTGGCTGTCATCCGTGGAGGGCGGCGCCCCCGTCGACGTACAGACTGTGGAGGGTGATGTGGCGGGCTTGGTCGGAGGCGAGGAACAGCACGGCGTCGGCGATGTCACGCGGTGCGGCGACGCGGCCGAGGGGGATGCCGGTGCGGAAGGCGGCCGGGTCCCCGTCGATGACCGGCGCGAAGTCCGCGCCGCCGGTGAGCCGTTGGAGCATGGGGGTGTCCGTCGAGCCGGGGCAGACCACGTTGCAGCGCACCCCGTGCCGGGCGACCTCCACGCCGAGGCCCAGCGTGAAGGCGCTGGCGGCGGCCTTGGAGGCCGCGTAGGCGGCCAGCCCCGCCCGGGGGACGCCCACCGCGTTGGAGGCCACCGTCACGATCGCGCCGCGGCCGTGGCGGGCCATGCACTCCGCCGCGGCGCGGGCCCACACGAAGACACCCGTGGCGTTGGTGTGCAGCAGCGCCTGCCAGTCCTGTACGGAGCAGCCGGTCGCGGGGCCGTGGCGCAGCACCCCGGCCGCCCCGACCCACAGCCCCACGGGGCCCAGGTCGCGCTCGGTCTCGTCGAGGAGGGCCCGCGCCGCCCGCTCGTCGGCGACGTCGGCGGTGCGCTCGCGGACCAGGTGGCGGAGTTCGGGCGCGCGGTGGTCGCGTGACGGGGTGAAGGGGGCGCGGTCCACGGCGGTCACGTGGACGCCCGCCCGGGCCAACGCGGTCACGACCGCCGATCCGATGCCGCCCGCCGCGCCGGTCACCACCGCGGTCAGGCCGTCGATGCCGTCCCACCGCACGAGTCCTCCACCGTCGCGGCGGTCCGCCGTCGGTCACGCCGGTCTCGCCGTCCCGACCAGGCAACCACGGGGGTCCCGGGCGGGCATGTCGTGCCGGTGCTCCTGGCGCGGCCCGCGCGGGGGCGGGTTCCGCGCCGTCACCGCCTGGCGTCCCCACCGTTCGGGCCCGTCCCGCTCGTGCCGCCGACCGGAGCGCCCATGATTCCCGTCGCGCGAACGTCACCCGAAGGGCCCACATCGCGCGCACGGCGGCACGAGCGGTCATAGCCTCGGCAGCGGTCCCCCTGCGCACGGATCCGGTGCCGCCCCGCCCCCACCGGCCGGGTGTGCGCTCGCCGCTTCGTGCCGCCGGGTGCGGCGGTCCGCCGCCGCCCAGGCCCGTCCCCCTCTCCGCTTCTCCGAGGCCGTCGTCGCGGCGTGTCTCGTACCGCTCTGGAGGATTCCCGTGACCCCTCTGATCCGACTGTCCGAGACCCTGGCCCTGCACTCCGTCGAGGATGCCCTCAGCGCCGCGGACCTCGACCAGCTCCGCAAGGTCGTCGACACCGAACCCGCACCGCCCGAGTTCTCCCCGGAGATGGGCGTGTACGCCCCGGCGCCCGCCCTCGCCGAGGAGATCCTGCACGCGGCGGTCGAGCGCGCGCTGCCCACCATCCGGCGGCTGTTCCCCTCCGCTCGGCAGGACAGCGCCTGGAAGTACGTCGAGCTGCGCGAAGGGCAGCGGGTGGCCACGCACGTCGACGGCATCCCCGACCCCGGTACGGCGCCGCGCCGCGTGGCCCGGCTCGCGGTGACCCTGCAACGGGCGGACGCGGGCGGCGAGTTCTACGTCGAGACCACGAGCAGCCCGGCGCTCTGGACGGGCGACACGGCGGGCGAAGCCGAGGGCTTCGCCCCGGGCACGCCGCTCACCCGCGTGCTGCCGCACATCCACGAACACTCCCGGGAGGCCAACTGGCTCACCGCCGCTCAGCGCACCCGCTGGACCACCGACGCCGCCCCCGGCGTCCTGCTGGTCTACGGCGCGCAGGTCCTCCACGGCGTCACGCCGGTACGCTCCGGGCGCCTGCGCAAATTCGTGGCCGATCTGACGGACACACCCGCGTAGAGGGGCCCCGGGGGGCTCGACGGTGGCTCCCTGGTGGGCGGAACGTCGCGCTGGCTGGCGGCGGGGTTTCGTCCAGCACCCGTGACACCGGGGCCGGGCCCGCCCGGAGGGGGGCGCCCGGCATGCTGAACGAGATGGCCGTACCGCGCACCACCGTTTCAAGTGGCGGCAGTTGGCCTGCCGGGCGCACACGCCCCGCGGCATGCTCAGCGACCGCGCCCCCCCCGCCTTCGACGCGTCGCCGTGCCTGCCGGACCTCGGGGCCAACCGCGCGTGAACCCACAGCCCTCCCGTCGACGCGCGTTCGCCGTACGCCCCGGCTGATCCGGCAACGCGTCCCCGAACTGCGTCACCTCACGACCTCACGTTCGCGCGGCACGGGACCTTGTAGGACCGGATCCAAGGGTGATGAGCGTGACACACGATTACGCTCTCGCCTGTGCGATCGACGACCGAGGCGACATGAAAAGTCCGAGGGTAACTGATCGTTTCCGAATGAGATCGTGATCTCGACTTCTCGGCGAGTGGGACTCGGTGACGCCATGGAACCGGTCGCTCTGCTTGCACGTTGCCTCGACAGGTCTATGAGGGGGAAGAACCTTGTCGAGCTTGAGCTTCCCGCCGGTGCGGGCGGTCGGACGCGGGGCAACCTGGTACCGCGGCGACAGCCATATCCACTCCGTGCGCTCGGACGGAGGAGAACTCGCTCCCGAAGAGCTGGTGCTCCGAGCCCGCGCCGCCGGGCTCGACTTCATCGCGACGACAGAGCACAAAGCCGCTGCGGCCCCCGGTGCATGGGGGCATCTGGCCGCTGATGACTTCCTGATTGTTCTCGGCCAGGAAGTGACCACGAAGACCGGGCACTGGCTCGCGCTCGGCCTCAGCCCCGGCCAGGCCGTCGCCTGGAACTATGGGGTCAGAGACGGACTGATCGATCAGTGTCTGGACCAGGTCCATCGAGTGGGGGGCCTCTGCGTGGTGGCGCATCCGCATGCGCCCTATCCATCGGGCGGCTTCATGTACTCCTTCCAGGGCTTCGACGTGGTGGAGGTGTGGAACGGGCCATGGACTTCGGACCTGCCCTGGCAGGCTGACAACGAGGCTGCCCTGGACGAATGGGGGCGGAGCCTCGCAGCCGACATTCAGACGGGTTCGTGGTGGCCAGCGATGGGCAACAGCGACACGCACTTGGAGGGGCAGATCGGCATCCCTCACACGGTGGTCTTCGCTGAGGAGTTGAGTACGGAGGCGATCCTGGCGGGGATCCGCTCGGGCCGGAGCTGGATCGCCGAGTCGGCAGCCGTGGAGGTGTCGTTCACGGCCCAGGTGGAGGGTCGCATCGCCACAGTGGGAGAGCGGCTCACAACTCATGGTGGGCAAGTCGAGGTCCGCGCCGCGATACAGGGCGTGCCAGCAGCGACCGTCAGCTTCCACACCGATCGAGGGAAGGCTCACCGCGCGGCCGTTCCGAGTGATGGAGCAGCTCTGGTGCAGTGGTACACGACAGCCGAGGACTCGGCGTTCGTCCGCCTCGAGGTCCGCCACCCCGACGGGACCGTCGCCGCACTCACCAATCCGATCCTCCTATTGTGACAGATCGCTTCATCGTGCGGTGCTCAGACGACGGAGGCAGCTGAGGCTGCAGGCCAGTTCGAGCGGCCCTGATGGAGGTCGGTGCGTCGTTCATAGCGGATCCGGAGGCGCTTGAACTGGTGCAGCCAGGCGAAGGCGCGCTCCACCACCCAACGCACCTTGCCCAGCCCGGAACCGTGGGCGACGCCGCGTCGGGCGATCAGCGGCTTGATGCCGCGCTTCCACAGCAGGCGGCGGTACGTGTCGAAGTCGTAGCCCCGGTCGGCGTAAAGGCGCCGCGGCTTGCGGCGAGGGCGTCCGCCCCCGATCGATGGGACCTCGTCCAGCAGCGGCAAGAGGCTGGGTGACGGTCGTGTCGGTTGCCGCCGGTGAGGGTGACGGCGAGCGGGGTGCCAAGGCGGTCGACGATCAAGTGGTGCTTGGAGCCGGGACGGGCGCGGTCGACGGGTGAGGGGCCGACGTGACCCCCTCTTCGAGCGCCTGGACGTGTGGCCTGACCACAGCACAGGCGTCCAGGTCCGACGTCCGCTTCGATGGCGCCGGTGCGCGACCACCACAGCCAGACCAGCATGGTGCGGCTGAACTCGGTTGCGGTGAGGCGTTGGTTGGCGCTGGTATTCCGGTATGAGCAGAATCGCTGAAGTCATCGTGCTGGCGCAGGGCGCGAACGAAGTCATGGAGCCGCTGACGCGCCCGGATGCCACACGTGCGTGGCAGGGCACCTTCTACGAGATGAGACCCGGTGGGAACTGGGGGTTCGGCTGGGGTGCGGAGTTTGTACGGATGCGCCCACGGTCCGGGCTGCTGAAGCATCTGGAGTCCTTGCCATGGCCCCGACCGGAGACCGTGCAGGTACTGATCCACGACGAGGAGGACGACTGCTTCGGACTGTGGATGATCCACGACGGCAGACTGGTGGAGATTCCGCTTCCGCGAACTCGGCGGGCCTACTGGAACGGGCCGCACAACGAGGAGTTTCCACCCGACCCCGGCATCTTGAGCAGGACAGACTGCGCTCCCATCGACTGGCCGGAGGAGATCGAGGGCGGCGACCAGTCCCGGCCTCCCGCCTGGTGAACACGGTGAGGTTCGAAGCCAGTTGACGACGGCTGCGGCGGTCACGTGGCCCCCTGCACTGACCGCCGACCCGGCGGCCCGGCGGCTGTGACACTCGCCGCCGCTCTGTCACATGTTCACGCGCCGGTGGAGGGGGGCGCGCTCCTGCGCAGCAGCCACTGTCCGAGCGTCCGACGCGGGGGCCGGACCACCACAGGGCCATGGACCTTCTGGCCGACCAGCTCCACCCGCAGTGTGACCGGCGCGTCCGAATGTGCGGGAACCCGGCGGTACTTGACCCTGCTGTGGACCAGCTGGAGGCCGTCGGTGTCGACCACGATGCCCGGCCTCGTGACCAGCGTCAGGGCCTTGCCCGCCATCTCCACCTGGATCCGCAGCGTGTCGTGCGTGATCACGGCGTCGGTGAAGTCGAGCGTCACATCGCAGAACGCCACGGCGAGTTCGAGCCTGCGCGGCACCACCCAGCGACCCACGCGCTCAACTGGGCCGCTGTGCACACGCTCGATCCGGACCGTGTCCTTGACCGCGAGCCCGGCGGCCGTGGGCGATACGGGCGGCAGGTCGGCGGTGAGCGCGGTCAGCTCGCTCAACGTCCGCGCCGACAGGGCCGCTTCCAGACGCTCGTCCAACTCGTCCGCGGTCAGCAGGCCGTCCCCCGCCGCGGTGCTCAGCACGTCCACCACCCGGTCCCGGTCCGCGTGGGAGGCGCGCAGCTCCGGTGACGAGCCGGATGTGGCGTGCTTCCTGGTGGTTGACATCTCTCCCGACATGCTTCCGTCCCGGTCCCGTCGAACGTCTCCGCGCCACACGGGCGGCGGCGCCAGCGGAAGACTAACGTTATATCGCGACATGCTTCCCGGCTAGGTCCCGGACACGCCACGGACGACCGTCGACGGCATCACGGCCGAGGCGCGCAGACTGACGCGACGCCCTGGCGTTCTCGGGATAGGTGGAGCAGAGGGCGCGGCTGGACCCCTATGTCACCGCCGCGGTGGCCGCCCCCTCGGCCGGGCGGCGGCGCGGGGCGACCAGTGGGCGGGTGCGCGCCCGAGGGCCGACGCACCCGCCTTCCTGGCATCTCTCCGGGCCGGGCACCGGACGCGTGGAGCTACCGGCCCCAGCCCTGCGATCCCTGGCGGGAGAGCGGGAGGGTTAGACGGGGGTCGTGGCGCTGGCCTCGACCGGGGCGCTGACCGAGCCGTCACTGCCCACGGCGCGGACCTGGAACGTGTAGCGCGTGCCGGGCTTGAGGCCCGTCGCCGAGTAGGTGGGGATGTCGACGCGGTCCCACGCCGTCACGGTCGGCTGGACCCGCCGGACCTCGTAGTGCACGCCGGGCTGGTTCACCGGGCTCCAGTAGACCTGGATGGACGTGGGGGTGGCGGGCGAGGCGCCCACGAAGAACGGAGGCTGCAGACGGGCGCTGCTGACGGCCGCGGACGACCCGGAGGTCTGCTCCGCGGCGATGGCCGGGGACACGGTGAGGAGAGCGGCGGTCGCCGACAGAGCCACGACAGACGAGGCGGCGACGCACCACTTGTTCATCTTCGGCATTCTCACATTATTCACAGAAGCATCACTGGAGAGGTGAATTCACGCCGCCCACCAACGATCAGTCACATGAACAACGGACACGTGGACATCAACTCACCTGTTCCCTCATAGGACTTCCTCACGGTACGAGGCGGTCGCTCCGGGGCGGCACAGCGCGCGAGACGGCACCGGGGCGGCGGGAGGAGTTCCCGATGATGTTCGGCCCCGGAGTGGACAGCGCCCTTCCGCCGAGGGGAAGTTGGCCCGATACCGACAACTCCACCGACGGGAAGCGGGAGAGGGGCGCCCCTACGCTCCCCGCTGCTCCCCCACCACCCGGCGGACAGCGAACACGCCCGCGCCGAGCGCCAGCACCGCCGCCCCGGACAGCACCGACGACAGCGGCAGCGCGAAGGCCAGGGCCAGGCAGCCGAGCAGCCCGACGACGGGGACGGCGCGCGGCGGGCGGCCCTCCGCGGAAGTGAGCGTCCAGGCAGAGGCGTTGGCGACGGCGTAGTAGGCGAGCACGCCGAAGGAGGAGAAGCCGATCGCCCCGCGCACGTCCACCGTCGCGACGAGCACCACGACGGCGGCGCCCACGGCCAGTTCGGCACGGTGCGGCACCTTGAACCTCGGGTGGACGGCGGCGAGCGCGGTCGGCAGGTGCCGGTCGCGGGCCATCGCCAGGGTGGTCCGGGACACCCCGAGGACCAGCGCGAGCAGTGAGCCGAGGGCGGCCGTCGCGGCCCCCGCCCGCACCACCGGCGCCAGCCAGTCCGCGCCCGCGGCCGTCGCCGCCTGCGACAGCGGCGCGGTGGCGTCCGCCAGGCGCTGGGGTCCCAGCGCCGCGAGGACGGTGACGGCGACGAGCGCGTAGACGACCAGGGTGATGCCGAGCGCGAGCGGGATGGCACGGGGGATGGTGCGCGCGGGGTCGCGGACCTCCTCGCCGAGGGTGGCGATCCGGGCGTACCCGGCGAAAGCGAAGAACAGCAGCCCGGCCGCCTGGAGCACCCCACCGGCGCTGGCGTCCGCGCCGATGTCCAGGCGCCCGGCGTCCGCCGCGTCGGAGGGCAGGACAGTGACCACCACGGCCGCGAGCACGGCCAGGACGAGCGCGACGATGGCACGCGTGAGCAGGGCGGACTTCTGGACGCCCAGGTAGTTGACCCCGGTCAGCAGCACGACCGCGGCGACCGCGACGGCGTGCGCCTGCCCGGGCCACACGTACGCGCCGACGGTGAGGGCCATCGCGGCGCAGGAGGCCGTCTTGCCGACCACGAACGCCCAGCCCGCCAGATGGCCCCAGAACTCGCCCAGGCGCTCGCGGCCGTAGACGTAGGTGCCGCCGGAGGCCGGGTAGCGGGCGGCGAGCCGCGCGGAGGAGGTGGCGTTGCAGTAGGCGACCACGGCGGCCAGCGCCAGGCCGAGCAGCAGCCCGGAGCCCGCCGCGGCGGCGGCCGGGGCGAGCGCGGCGAAGATCCCGGCGCCGATCATCGACCCCAGGCCGACCAGCACCGCGTCGGGCACTCCGAGGCGCCGCCGCAGCTCGTCCGGGACCCCGGCCGCCGTCGGTGACGTACCGCTCATCAGCTCACTCCTCGTGGGGAGGGCAGCAGTCCACTACGACCTCCGACGTTGTCCGACGTTCCCTTTCGACCTCTGACGCCGGGGGACGATACTCGACCGGCGGCCCCGCCCAGGTGCCCGCGCCGGTCGGCGCCGCCGCCCCCGTGGGTCATCCGCCGCGCAGCCACCACACCAGCGCCGCCACCGCGGTGGACCCGGCCGTCATGGCCGCGCCCCTGACCGCGCTGAACAGGGCGGCCCTCCGCAGTCGGCGGCCGGTACCGCGGGTGGGGTGTCGTCCGCGGCCACGCGGGTCGGGGGTGTGCATGGCGTCGCCTTCCTTCTGCCGCTCGGGCCGTTTCCGGCACAGGTTCGTTCCGTATCGGTCAGTGAACGTTCCGGCGGCGGCAACTCCCAGCCATCTCGGAGCGGTTCGGAATCCGACTGCGTACGCTGCCCTCAGCGCGCCCCTTCGGAATTCCGAACCGGAAGGCCGACCGGCGGGAAGAGCGGGGCCCGGGAAGAGCGGGGCCCGGGGAGAGCGGGAAGCAGCGGCGAGAGCCGGACATCCGGCCGGTGGAAGGAGGTGCCGTGGCTGCGGGGTCCGGACACCAGCGGGTGACCCGGTCGGCGGTGCTCGACGAACTGGACCGGCTGCGCCGCCGCGCCGAGGCACGCCTCGCCGAGCGCGAACTGCGGCTCGTACAGAGCAGGCTGGCCGAGGAGTCCGGGGTCTCGGTCAAGACGATCAGCGACTGGTTCAACCACCGGCACGTGCCGCGCAACCTGGACGGGCTGATGGCGGTCGTCCGGGTCCTCGCCCGCTGGGCGGAGGTGGCAGGGCCCGAGGCCCGCTGGTGGTCGTCGCTGATGGACGCCCAGCGGGACACCACGGCCCCGCAGCCGCCGCCGGACGGCCAGGCGGCGGCCCCGGCAGCGCCCGCCCCGGTGCCCGTGGTGCCCGCGCCGCGCGCCGACGCCGTGGGGCGGCCGATACGGGAGCTGTCCGATCCGTTCGCGCTGGAGGTGCACCGGGCCATCGACGTCGGCCCGTCGGCGGGCGGCGGTCCGCTGCCGCCGCTGCCCGCGTACGTCGAGCGGGAGCACGACGCCCGGCTGCGCGAGGCGGTGCGGCGGGCCACCGAGGGCATCAGCACGATGGTGGTCCTCGTCGGCGAGTCCTCGTCCGGCAAGACCCGGGCCTGCTGGGAGGCCGTGCAGGCGCTGCCGTCCGACTGGCGGCTGTGGCATCCGCTCGCCCCCTCGCGGGCGGAGGCGCTCCTCGACGGGCTCGGCTCGCTGGCGCCCCGCACGGTGGTGTGGCTCAACGAGACGCAGCACTACCTGCTCACGCCCACCGACACGGTCGGGGAGCGGGTCGCGGCCGGGCTGCGCGACCTGCTCGCCGAGCCGTCCAAGGGGCCCGTCCTGGTGCTCGGCACGATGTGGCCGGAGTACTGGGCGGCCCTCTCCGGCGCCTCCCCGGGCGGCGCCCCGGACGTGCATCCGCAGGCCAGCGCCCTGCTGTCCGGGACGATCGTGCCGGTCCCCGACACGTTCACGGGGCCGACGCTGCGGGCGCTGCGGGACCGGGCCGACGACGACCCCCGGCTCGCGCGGGCCGTGGCGCAGGCCGAGCAGGGGCAGATCACCCAGTATCTGGCCGGTGCGCCGTCCCTGCTCGACCGCTACCGGGTGGCGCCGCCCGCCGCGCGGGCGCTGATCGAGACGGCGATGGACGCGAGGCGCCTCGGCCACGGCCGGGCCCTGCCGCACGCCCTGCTGGAGACGGCCGCGCCGGGCTATCTCACGGACGGCCAGTGGGACACCCTCGGCGAGGACTGGCTGGAGCAGGCCCTCGCGTACACGGCGTCGCCGTGCCACGGCGCCCGTGGCCCGCTCACCCGCATCCGGCCCCGCCCCGGCGACCCGTATCCGGCGCAGCCGCACTACGTGCTCGCCGACTACCTGGAACAGGAGGGCCGCACCAGTCGGCGCGCGACCAGCCCGCCCGCCCCGCTGTGGACCGCGCTCGTCGAGCACGCGGCGAGCGGCAGCCACGTCGACATCGCCCGCTCGGCCCAGTTGCGCGGCTACAAGCGCCTGGCGGTACGGGCGTTCGCGACGGCCGCGGCCAACGGCGACACGTTCGCGCTGCTCCAGGCGGCGAAGGCGCTGCGGGAGGCGGGCCGCACGGACGAGGCGATCGGCTGGTACCAGCGGGCCGCGGAGGCGGGCGACGCGTTCGCGCTGCGGCAGACGACGGCGCTGCTGCGCGAGACGGGCCGTACGGACGCGGCGATCGGCTGGTACCAGCGCGCCGCGGAGACCGGCGACGCCGAGGCGCTCAAGCAGACCGTGGACCTGCTGCGCGAGGCGGGCCGCGACGACGAGGCGCTGACCTGGCTGCGCGACCGGGCCGAGGCCGGGGACGTCGACGCGGTGCGGCGGCTCGCCTACGAGCGGCAGACCGCGGGGGCCGCGCGCGAGGCGCTGACCTGGTACCGGCGTGCGGCCGGTGCCGGGGACATCGACGCGATGCGCCGCGCCGCGGAACTCCTGCGCCAGTCGGGGGCGTACGACGAGGCGCTGCTGTGGTTCAGGCGCGCGGCCGACACCGGCGACACCTACGCCGTGCAGCAGGCGGTGGGGCTGCTCCAAGGCGCCGGGCGCACCGGGGAGGCGCTGGACTGGCTGCGCGACCTGGCCGCGAGTGGCGACGCGTTCGCCTTCGACCTGCGGGTGCGGCTGCTGCGGGAGGCCGACCGGCTCGACGAGGCGCTGGACGCGCTGGGCGAGCGCGTCGCGGCGGGGCACGAGTCGGCCCTGCTGCGCGCGGTGAGCCTGCTGCGGGAGGCGGGCCGGGACGCCGAGGCGGTCGCCTGGCTGACGCGCTGGTGCGCGCGCCGGGACACCGCGGCGCGGCGCGTCCTGGTGGACCTGCTCGTGGAGCTACGGCACACCGGCCAGGCGCTCGACGCCCTGCGCGACTGGGCAAAGGCGGGCGACGCGAGCGCCCGGCGCCGGGCCGCCGACCTGCTCCTGGAGGGCGGCCGCGCGGACGAGGCCATCGACTGGCTGCGCGGCTGGGCCGAGGCGGGCGACGTGGACGCGCTGTGGCAGGCGGCGTCGCTCCTCGAAGAGGTGGGCCGCACCGACGAGGCCCTCGACTGCTACCGCAGGGCCGCCGACAGCGGGCAGACCTCCGCGCTGCTCCAGGCCGGTGACGTGCTGCGCCGCGCCGGGCAGTTCGAGGAGGCCCTGCACTGGTACCGGCGGGGCGTCGAGGCCGGGGCGCCCGACGCGGCGGAGCAGATGGTCGAGCTGCTGCGCCGCACCGGGCGCATCGAGGAGGCGGTGACGCTGCTCGGCACGTGGGCCGCCGAGGGCGACGCGGACGCCCCCGCGCAGGCGGCGTCCCTGCTCCAGGAGGAGGGCCGCACGGACGAGGCCCTGCAGTGGTTCGCGCGGGCCGCGGACGCCGGGGACGTGGACGCGCTGTGGCAGGCGGCGTTCCTGTCGCAGGAGGCGGGCCGCATCGACGAGGCGCTGACCTGGTACGCGCGGGCGGCGGACGCCGGGGAGACCAGCGCCCTCGGCCAGGCGGCCTCCCTCCTGGGCGAGGCGGGCCGCACCGACGAAGCACTCCAGTGGTACGAGCGGGCGGCGGACGCCGGGGACGCGGAGGCGCTGTGGCAGGCGGCGGTCGCACTGCACACGACGGGCCGGGTGGACCGGGCGATCGCCTGGTACCGGCGCGCCGCGGAGGCCGGTGACGTCGACGCGCTGTGGCGGGCGGCGTTCCTGCTGCGGGAGGCCGGGCGCGTGGACGAGGCCATCGCGTGGCTGCGCCAACGGGCCGACGACGGCGCCGACTTCGTGCTCTCCTTCGTCGGGGACCTGCTCCGGGAGGCGGGCCGGGCCGAGGAGGCACTCGCGGCGTACCGGAGGGTGGCGGAGACCGACGACACGTTCGCGCTGCGCTGGGCGGCGGAGCTGTCCCACGAGGCGGGCCGGGTCGACGAGGCCCTGGAGTGGTACGAGCGGGCCGCGGAGGCGGGCGACACGAGCGCGCTGCGGCAGGGCAGCGACGTCCTCGCGCAGGCGGGCCGCGTCGACGAGGCCCTCGCCTGGTACCACCGGGCCGCCGCGGCGGGCAACGTGTTCGCCCTGCACAGCGCCGTCGACCTGATGCGCCGCGCGGGCCGCGCCGAGTCCGCCGACCGCCTGGAGCGGTACGGCTGGGAGCCGGGCGGCGCCATCGCCTCGCCGTGGGAGGCCGACCCGCCCGGCTAGCCCGGCGCCCCTGCCCCGCCACTGTCACCCGCCAAGGCCCGTGCGCGGTCCCGTACTTGGGATCCAGCACCCGCGTTACTCGCCAGGCACGACACGAGGGCAGACGTCCGCCCGGAAAGCCGGGAGGGGTTCCCGGACGCGGCCGCGGAGACCTCTTCCACGGCTTCCACGGCGCTCTTCCTGTACCGGCTCCGCCAGTTGGCCTTTCGGCGGCGGTGCTGGCCACCGTCAGCAGAGGACGACGACCTCATCGACGCCAGCCGGGACCAGTCGGCGTCGGCGTCAGCATCAGCCTGACCGCGATCACCGGGCTCGGCGGTGCCCTCGGGCTGTCGTGGACGGCGGGCGGGCTGGTGCTGGTGCGGGTCGACTCGGGCGGATCGCGCCGTCGGGCGCACGGCTCCGCGTCGCCCGCACGCGGCAACTCCGCTGCGGCGTACGGAATTTCCTCCACCGACGAGCACTGTCACCCACGGAACCCGGCCCGAGAGATCCACACAAGCATTGCACTTGGCTATGCACGCACCGCGTGCATAATGAGGACATGAGTGTGCCGAGCGACCCGGCAGCAGTCGGGCCGACGTGCCACGCGTGCCCTGTCACCCGGGGCGGGTGACCCGCGTGGGGCCCGGCCCGTGCCATGCGAAAGGACACCTGCCGTGAGGAGCTACCTGGATGCCGAGGCGCTGGATGCCGCCTTGGAGGACGTCCACCGCGCCGGGATGCCGGGCCTGTTCGCCGAGGTGCGCTACGGGGACCAGGTCTGGCGCGGCGCCGCCGGGGTCGCCGACGTCGTCACCGGCCGCCCCGTCACCGCCGACATGCGGCACCGGGTCGGCAGCATCACCAAGACCTTCACCGCCGCCGCGGTCCTCCAGCAGGCCGAGAGCGGCCGTATCGGTCTCGACGCACCGATCAGCCGGTACCTTCCGAAGCTGGTCCCCGGGGACCGCGGGGACGCGATCACCGTCCGGATGCTGATCAACCACACCAGCGGCCTCGCCGAGTACCTGCCGTACGCCTACCCCTCCCTCAGGGCGTTCCCCGACCTCGCCAGGACCGGACCCCAGAGCCTGGACGACCTCCGGTTCACACGGTTCGACCCCACCGAGCTGATCGAGATGGGCGTCACCGCGCCTGCCGTCGGCACCCCGGGGGCACGCCGGGGGTGTACTCCAACACCAACTACCTGCTCCTCGTCCAGCTCCTGAACGAGGTGACCGGCACCACGGCCGAGCGGTACATCACCCGGAACGTCATCGAGCGCGCCGGGCTCCGGGACACCGCCCTGCCCGCCGGAACGCACGTCGACGGGCCGCACTCGAAGCTGTACGAGGCCTGGTTCGGCATGATCGACCCGCCGCGCGACTACAGCGTCCACGACATGTCGTGGGTGGGACCGTCAGCCTCCCTGATCTCGACCGTCGCCGACGTCAACCGCTTCTACGGCAAGCTGCTGGCCGGGGAGATCGTCAGCCCGTCGTCGCTGGCGCAGATGCGGCACACGGTCCCGGTCGTCTCCCAGGAGGGGAAGACGATCGACTACGGCCTCGGTCTGTACCCGATGCGGGCCCCCGGACAGGACACCTTCTGGGGCCACGGCGGCACGGTCTGGGGCGGTGGGGCGCTGGCCATGACCCGCGCCGACGGCAAGCGGCAGCTGTCCGTCGCGCTGAACCTCCAGAGGTGGAACAGGCTCGACGCCTCCGGCACCCCTCAGCCCCACCCCATCGACGACGCCCTGGCCGCCCTCTACCGGGTGGCGATGTACGGCTGACCGGCCGCCCCGCTCACGAGCCTTCGCCCCCCCACCGCGGACCTCGCCCCGCCACGCGCCGAAGGCATCCCCTCCCACGCCCACAACCCGCCAGACGGACTTCGCAGAACGGATGACTCGGCATGACCACCGCACCGATCGACCTCTTCTCCTCCTTCATCCACCTGGACTCCAGCGGTGAAGTGCGCGCCGGGCAAACGGTGTTCGACTCCGAGCGGGACGGCTGGCAGTTGATGACCTTCCACGTGGAGACCGACGCCGACATCCACGGCGACCACTGGGAGATCCACACCCAGGCCGACGAACTCGTGTCCTGCCTCACCGGCGGGATACGCCTCTTCTTCCTCCCGGAGCAGCCGGGAGAGCGGGAGGAGGAGATCAGGCTGACGCCCGGAACGGCGGCCGTCGTCCCGCGTGGGCGATGGCACCGCATGGCCCTGGAAGGACCCAGCGACATCATGTCCGTCACCCTGCCGCGCGGCAGCCGCCTCCAGAAGCGCGCCGCGGCCTAGCCGCGCCCCATGGACCGGGCCATCACGGCGTCGAAGGCCCGGTCGGGGAGGAGGCGCCGCAGGGCGAGCAGGGGGCGCGCCCCGAGGCCGGTGGCGTAGCGGGTCCTGGGGCGGCGTGCCGTGACGGCCCTGCCGATGGCGTCGGCGACGACACTGGGCGGGGACATGCGCCTGGCCGTGTCCTCGGAGCGCAGGAAGGCGGCGACGGAACCGGCCCGACGGGCGTAGGCGCCCCCGGCGGAGGACTCCTCCAGGTGGTCGGCGGCGATGCCGTTCCACTCGGTGGCGATGCCTCCGGGTTCGATGACGACGACGTCGATGCCGAAGGGCTTCAGCTCCATGCGCAGGCAGTCGCTGATGCCTTCGATGGCGAACTTGGTGCCGTGGTACCAGCCGCCGAGAGGGGTGCAGACCTTCCCGCCGATCGAGGTGACGTTGATGACCCTCCCGCTGCGCCGGGCCCGCATGTGCGGCAGGACCATCTGGGTCAGGCGGACCGGGCCGAAGACGTTGACGTCGAACTGGCGGCGGGCCTCGTCCGGGGAGACGTCCTCCAGGGCGCCGTACGCCCCGTATCCGGCGTTGTTGACCAGGACGTCGACGCGGCCGGTCTCGGCGATGACGCGGTCGACGCCGTCACGCAGGGAGTCGTCGTCGGTGACGTCCAGCACCAGCGGGCGGACGCCGTGCCGGGCCAGCTGGTGCAGGCGCTCGGCGCGGCGGGCCGCCCCGTACACGGTGTAGCCGAGGCCCGTCAGCTTGCGGGCGGTGGCCTCGCCTATGCCGGAGGAGGCGCCGGTCACGAGGGCGGTCCTGGCGGGGGCGGTCTTGGCCGAGGCGGACTCGGCGGGGGTGGTCGGGGTCATGGGGTTCCTCATCGTCGGACGAGTCACGGGGCTCGTCGGCTGCTACCCGCGTCCGCGCCGTCAGGAACGCTCCGACGCGCTAGCCGCGCCCGTCGCCCGTCCATGGCGGAACCCGGCGCCCCAGCACAAGCTTTGATCAACATCTCAAGCACCGCATACCGTCGGCACGGTGGAAACGACGCACCGGCCCGCCACCCGGATCATCTGCCTGGACTCCGGCCACCGCCTGCTGCTTCTGCGCTGGCGGGACCCTTCGACGGGGCCTGGCTCCGGGAGCCGCCCGGCGGCGGCGTCGAGCCCGGTGAGACGCCGCTGGCGGCGGCACGACGCGAACTCGCCGAGGAGACCGGGCTCGACCCGGCCGCCGTCGTCGACCGGTCCGTGCTCGTCGACCGCGACGTGCGGTGGAACGGCAAGCGACACACCGGGACGGAACACTTCTTCGTCGCCCGGTTCGCCGACGAGCGACCGCCCCTGACGCGGACCGGCCTGCTGCCCGACGAGCGGACCAACCTCGACACGCACACCTGGTTCACCTGGTCGGGTCTCGCCTCGCTGCGGGACCCGGTCGAGCCGCCGCAGTTGCTCACCACGCTCGACGCCCTGGTACCGGACGGCCCCTGGAGCGCACGCGACCGCACCTGAGGCACAGCCGCGTCCCCAGGCGCCCGGGGCCCGCTCAGCGCTGCGGCAGTGCGTCCAGGGTGGGGCGGATCGCCCGCTCGGCCTCGTGCGGGTAGGGGAAGCCGTGGGCCTCGGCCACCTCCTTCGCGAGGCGGGCGAACAGGTCGGCCGTCGCGCGCGCCGCGCGCAGCGCGTCCTCCTCGGTGAAGCCGCCGAACGTGTCCGGCAGGCTGTCCCACACGCCCGGCGCCGCCCAGCCGCGCATGCGCGTGCCGCCGTACCAGACGTCGAGGTCCGCGCCCCGGACCGTCAGGGCGTGCCACTCGATCAGGCACTCCAGGAGTTCCTTCGTGGTCCAGTCGCGGGACTTGGCCACCCACAGCTCGCCCCGGGCCAGGCAGCGCGGCAGGTGCGCCACCTCGAACCAGAACTCCGCGCAGAGTTCGGCGAACGCCTCGGCGTCGGGCGGCTCCGCCGCGACCGTGCCCGTGGCGGCGGGCAGCGACGCGGCGGCGCCGTCCCGGTCCCACAGCACCTCGTAGCCGCGCTCGTGCAGGTCGTCCAGGCCCTCCGCGGCCAGCTTCGCCAGGCGGTCCACCGGCACCACCTGGAAGTCGACCTTGACGCCGCCTTCGAAGAGCACGAGCCGGGCCGGGTTCTCCCAGGGGCCTTCGAGGCCGACCTGGACCACCACCGGGCCCAGCTCCCGCACCCAGTCCCCGGCCCCGTCCTCGTACCGGTCCACGTCGGTGGTGTACAGCTCGATGTCGTGGTCGGAGAGGGCGTCCGCGGTGCCGTCGCGCCGCGCCCGGGAACCCGTGCGCAGGACGGCGCACAGATCCGGCTGCCGCCGCGCCCAGGCGAGGATCCGCTCGACCGTCCCGTCGTCGGTGTCAGCGATCATGCCTCGTACGGTACCGGGGCCTGCCGGGCGGCTCGGCCGCGGGCCTCTGCGCGCTGCCGTAGGCGGCGGCCATGGCCGAGGCGCCCGTGGTGACGAAGGCGCGGATGCCCGCCAGGTAGGCGTCCCGGTCGACGAGCCCGTCGCGGTCGGTGTCGAGCGCGGCGAAGGCCGCGCCGACGTCCGCGCCCGCGTTGCCCGCCGCCACCCGCAGACGGCTGAACTCGTCCTCGCTCAGGCGCCCGTCGGCGTCGAAGTCGGCGATGTCGAACAGGGAGCCGAGGGCGGGGCGGCAGGACCGTTCGAACGCGTCATGGCCCGCCCAGATCCGGTACTCCTCGAAGCTGACCCGGCCGTCGCGGTCGGCGTCCATGTCCTCGTAGACGGCCTCGTGGGCGGCCCGGGCGGTGGCGACGACGGGGTGGTGGGCGTCCCGGCCCAGGGCCGCGGCCACCCGGTCCACCCGGGCGAGGTACTCCGCCCGGGAGATCACGCCGTCGCCGTCGACGTCGAGCATGGCGAAGATACGGCGCTTGGCCGCGTCGGTCGGGGAGGCGCTCGCGGTCTCGGACGCCGACAGGGCGCTTGCTTCTGGCACTCGTGTCACCTCGGTTCGCTGTGTCCCTCGCGGGGCCCTTCGCTCTTTGGGGCCGTCCCACCTTCACCGCTGTCCGGCGCCGGGGGCGGTACGGACACGCTTCGGCTCCCGTATGGCGCACAGGACACGGCCGCCCCGGTCAGGCCTCCGCCTCGGCGGCGGTGGCCGCCGCGCGGCGGCGCGGCAGGCTCAGCCGCGCCGATACGAGCCCGGCCATGGCGACCAGGGCCCACAGTGCCCACGGCCCGAACGCGTACACGGCGCCGCCGATCAGCGGTGCGGCGCCCGTGCCGGTCGTGTACGCGACGCCGTGCAGGCCCTGGTAGCGCCCGACCAGGTGCGGCGGGGCCAGACTGCCCAAGTAGGCCTGGGAGATGGAGCTGGTCATCATCTCGCCGAACGACCAGATCAGCACCGTTGCCGCCAGCGGGACCATGCCGCTCATGAACCCGGTCAGCGCGAGGCCGACGCCGGTGACCAGGTTGCCGACGGCCAGGACGTACTCCGGCCGGTACCGGGCGACCGCGCCGGTGATGGGCAGTTCGAGCGCGAGGACCAGCAGGCCGTTGAGGCCGATGAGGAGGCCGAAGTCCCGTTCGCTCAGGCCGACGTCACTGACGTGCAGGGGCAGCCCGACGGTGGACTGGATGTACACGAACTCGGCGAACACCGTCATCAGCAGGAAGCGCATCAGGGTGCGGTCGGCGAGGACCTGCCGGTAGCCCACCCGCTCTCGCGCCGGTGCGCCCGTCTCGCCCCGGCCATCCCGCGCCTTGGTTTCGTCCCGCAGCAGTACGCCCACGACCACGCCGAACAGCAGGCACGTGGCGGCGTTGCCCAGGAACAGCCCGACGTAGGAGGTGCTGGCCAGCACCCCGCCGATGACGCCGCCCAGGGCCGCCCCGACGTTCATGGCGAAGCGGAACACCCCGAAGGCGGCCAGCCGCTGCTGGTTGGTCGCCGCCACGGAGTCGAGGAGCACCGCGGCCGCGGCGGGCCGGTAGACCTGGGAGGTAACACCGATGAGGCCGACCACGGTGACGATGAGCGGCAGCGGCCCGAGCGACGGCATGGCCGCCGTCAGGGCGGCGGTGCTCACGGAGGACAGCACGATGGTCCAGCGGCGGCCGACCCTGTCGGTGAGGTGGCCGCCGACGGCGTTGCCCAGCACCTTCCCCACGCCGGACGCGCCGAGGACGAGCCCCGCGGCACCGGCGGAGTAGCCGCGGTCGGTCAGGTAGAGCACGATGAACACGGGCAGGAAGTTGCCGACCTGGTTGACCAGGATGCCGAGGCTGATCGCCCACACCCGGCCCGGCAGTCCGCGCAGCGCGTCGCGGAACCGCTGCTCGTCGACGCCCGACGGGTCCTTCGCCGTCGCCCTCATGGACGGGCTCCGTCCGTACGCGATGTGCCGGGCTCCGTTCGTACACGGATCGCCGCGGCGAGGCGTCGGCCGTGCGCGATGGCCTCGGCGGCAGTGGCGCCGCGGGCGACGACGTGGCCGACCTTGTCCTCGTTCCAGGTCAGCGGCGGCACCTCGGCGCCCGGCGCCACCCCCACCCGGACGTCGACGCACGCCGGGTCCGCGCGCACGGCGTCGACGCCGGTCACCTCCACCACCCGGCCGGGCGGCGGCGTGAGGAACCGGACGGCGGCTCCGCCCCGGGGCGCGGGCGGCGCGGTCAGCGGCTCCAGCGCGCCGAACGGCACGCCCAGTGCGTGGCGTTCCATGTCGACGCCGTAGACGGCCTCGGTCAGGTCGTTGATGCGGTCGCCGCCGACGCGGTTGTGGGACTCGACGATCCGCGGGCCGCGCGAGGTCAGCTTGACCTCGGTGTGCCCGGGGCCGTCGTGCAGGCCCACCGCGTCCAGGAAGTGCGCCACCAGGCGCGTCACTTCGCGCAGCGTCCCGGCCGGGCAGGTGCTGGGCTGCGCGTGCCCCAGTTCGACGAAGCCGGGGCCGCCGCACTCCTTGTCGGTGACGGCGACGACCACGTGCCGCCCGCCGGAGGACAGCGTCTCCACGCTGATCTCCGGCCCGTCGAGGAACTCCTCCATGAGGAACTCCTCGAAGGAGTCGGCGCCCGCCAGGTCCCCGATCGCCCAGCGCCCGTCGTCGAGCGCCCGGAACCGTCCGGCGACCGCGTCCACGTCGGCCAGGTCGCGGAGGAGGAACACCCCGAGGCTGCCCGACTCCCGGAGCGGCTTGACGACGACCGGAAGCCCGTGCGCGGCGACGAACTCCCGGACGTCCCGCGTGGACCGGCCGACCGCGGCGGCCACCGGGCTGAGGCCCTTGGCGGCCAGGTGCTGACGCATCCGCCACTTGTCCAGGAGGAGTTCCACGGTGGCGACGGAGGTGCCGCCGAGGCCCAGCGCCTCGTTGATCCGCGCCGCGGGCAGCAGCCCCAGCTCGAACAGCGACACGGCCCCCTGGAGCGGGTGCGCCGCGTGCAGCGCCCGCACCAGCGGCAGCAGCCGGTCGACGTCGCCGTAGTCGAGGAGCAGCGCCTGGTCGACGTACGGCGCAAGGGCGGGGTCGTACGCGTCGGGGTACTGGGCGTGCACCACCTCAAGGCCGAGGTCGTGGGCCTTGCGCACCTGGTCGGGCCTGCCGCCGACGAGCAGGACACGGGGCCGCCCCGTGGGGGTGGCCGGTGGACCGGTGGATACAGCGTCGTCGGACACGGTGGCTCCCTCTCGCTCTGTCACGGCACGCGTCCGACAGCGCCGCGGGGCCTCGGGCCACGGCGGCCGTGCGGTCGGACCGTGGATCACGCTAGGACGGGTTCCGGACGATCCACTGCCGGAACCGGCGGCGGCCGCCTAGTCTGGGCGCGTGCCTTCCGACCTGAGCCCCACCGCGCGGGCGCTGCGCACCATGGAGATCCTTCAGAACCGCCCCGGCGCGACCGCGGACGAGCTGGCCGCGGCGCTGGGCGTCACGGAGCGGGCCGCGCGCCGGTACGTCGGGATCCTCCGGGAGGCGGGCATCCCCATCGCGTCGAACCGCGGCCCCTACGGCGGGTACCGGCTGGGGCGCGGGACGCGGCTGCCGCCGGTGGTGTTCACCGAACCGGAGGCGCTGGCGCTGGTGATGGCGGCGCTCGACGACGCCGACGACCTCGTGGGCACGGCCCTGAACAAGGTCATCCGCGCGCTTCCGGAGCGCGTCGGCCAGCAGGCGGCGACGCTGCGCGACCACGCGGCGGCGGCACCCGACCCGCACTCGGTGCGCCCCGACCCGGCCATCACCAGCGCGCTGGTCGCGGCGTCCGCGGCCCGTCGAAGCGTGCGGGTGGCGTACCGCAGCGAGGCGGGCCGGGAGGCGGAGCGGGAGGTGGACCCGTGGGCGGTGGTGATCCGCCAGGGGCGCTGGTACCTGCTGTGCCGCTCCCACCGCACGGGCGCGATCCGCACCTACCGCGTCGACCGGATCGGCGCGGTTCACCAGACGGACCGCGCCTTCGACCCGCCCGACGGCCTCGACCCGGTGGCGGCGCTGGAGGAGAACCTGGGCTCGGGCTGGGAGTTCCGCACCCGCGTGGTGTTCGACGCTCCCCTGTCCGAGGTGGCGCCGTGGGTCAGGCCCCCCATGGGCCGCCTTGAGGCGCTGGGCGACGGGTGCGTCCTGGTCGGCACCACGGGCACGCCGGACATGTACGCGGAGAAGTGGCTGGCCAGGATGCCGTTCGGGTTCCGCGTCGAGGGCGGCCCCGAACTCCGGGCGGCGGTGGCGGCGGTGGGCGCGCGCTTCACGGCGGCGGTCGAGGCACCCGAGCCCTAGCGCCGGGCGCGCGACCCGGCGTCACGTCTGCCGCTCGGCGTCCTTCCGCCCCCGCAGCGTGCCGACGGCCTTCAGGGTGCGCACCGCCGCGTTCTTCAGGGCGGGGTGGCCGCGCAGCAGCCGATGGGCCGCGCGCACCGGCTCCCGGCGCAGCCAGTGCGCGGCGGCGCCCACGCCGACCGTGCGCAGGGCCCCTTCGTGGACGAGCAGGTCGCCCGTCTTGAAGGAGTTCTTGTACGCCGCCTCGCCCCGGCCGAAGTCGAAGAGGCGGATGCCGGACTCGGCGGCGGCCTCGATCATCCGCAGGTAGAGGACGCGGCCGGGTGAGTACGCGGCGAGGGAGCGGTCGTAGGAGGGGAACCAGCAGGAGAAGACCGTGCGGGAGCGCAGGCCGAAGTGGGCGGCGACGGGCCGGTCGGCGGCGTAGAGCACCGAGAGGGTGCCGGAGCAGTCCGGCGTGCCGGTCGCCGCCAACTGGTCGACGAGCTGGGCGATCCAGGGCCTGGCGAAGGGGTCCCGGCGGCCGGTGCGCCGGTAGTGGTCGGACTTCCACGCGATGAGCGTGCGCAGGGCGGCGGGGTCGCGCTCGTCGTAGACGAAGCGCACCGGGCCGAGGTTGCGGCCCATGCGGCGCTCCTGCGCGCGGGCGGACTTCAGGAAGCCGCGGGCGTGCGCGCGCAGGTGGTTCTCGTAGTGCGCGAAGCCCTCCGAGAGGTCGATGACGGGTGAGGCGAACTGGCCGGTGGCGTACGGCAGGAAGAGGTCCTGGCCGTCTTCGAGGTGGTTGAACTCCCAGGCGTTCAGGTCGCAGGCGCGCATCAGCTGGCGCGGGTCCAGGAGCACGTCGGGGTGCAGGACCGCGCCCTGGCAGTCGGAGACGCCGAGGCCGAGTGCCCGGCCGTGGCCCCAGGGGCTGCGCTGGTAGGGGAAGTAGCCGACCGGCGTGCCGCGGTGGCGCAGGACGGCCACGCGCGTGTCGGGGCGCGTCCGGCCGACCGCGCGGCTGAACTGCGCGCTCATGAAGGGGTTGGCCGTGGTCACGGTCGCGGCCCGCAGTTCGCTCCACAGGCCGAGGTCCGCGCCGGTCAGCTCGTCCGGGTGCACGATGTCGATGCGTGGTGTGATCATGCGTGTCCTGTTCGCGGGGCGGGTGCGGCGCCTCGTCACGGCGCTCGCCCGCCGTGCTGCGGCGGGGGCCGGTGGGCCGCCGGTTCATCGTCCCCGAGAACCGCGCCGTCCCGGACCGCGACAGGGGACGTCCGTCGGGCGAACGTTCGGGCGAAGTCTCACAGGCACGGGTGACAGGGCCTTGCGGGCGCGGGCCAGGAGCCGCCTCGTCGCCCCGCCGCCCGGCCGCGTCCGCCGCCGCCCAGAACCACCCGGTCCCCGGTCAAGCCTTCTTGACCACGCTGGACTTCAGCTGCATGGCGCCGAACCCGTCGATCCTGCAGTCGATGTCATGGCCGTCGACTCCGTCGACGAGGCGGATGCCGCGCACCTTGGTACCGGCCTTGATGCCCGAGGGGCTGCCCTTCACCTTGAGCGCCTTGACGACGACCACGGCGTCGCCGTCCTTGAGGACGTTGCCGACGGCGTCCTTGACCACCCGCTCGCCCACGGCGCCCTCGTCCCCCGCGGCCTGCTCGGCGGGAACCCACTCGTGCGCGCACTCCGGGCACACCACGAGGGCGTTCATCTCGTAGGTGTACTCGCACGAGCACTTCGGGCAGGGAGGGAGGTGTTCGCTCACAGGTGCGGGCCTTTCTCGGTCTCCGGGACCCCCGCACGGTAGCTGCCGTCTATCGGAATTGCGAATTTTTGCAATTGGTTACATGCTGTGGTGGCTGTGCCCGCTGATCTTCCGGTAGCCGTCACGGGCACAGCGCCATCAGCTGTGTCTGCCCTCGGGTGGGGGCTCCGTCGGGGTCAGGCAAGGAGTGTCAGGGCGTGTCCGTTCCGCTGTACCAGGCCAAGGCCGAGTTCTTCCGGATGCTGGGACATCCCGTACGGATCCGGGTCCTTGAGCTCCTCCAGGACGGGCCGACACCGGTGCGGGAACTGCTCGCCGCCATCGGGATAGAGCCGTCGGCGCTGTCGCAGCAGCTCGCGGTGTTGCGCCGCTCGGGCATCGTGCGCTCCGCGCGCGAGGGCTCCTCCGTCGTCTACGAGCTGGCGGGCGGGGACGTGGCGGACCTGATGCGGGCCGCGCGCCGCATCCTCACCGAGATGCTCGCCGGGCAGGGCGAACTCCTGGCGGAGCTGCGCGAGGCCGAGGTCGCCGCGCGGTGAGCACCCTCATCAGCCGAGCCGCGCGCTCGGCTCGTGCCCTGCTGCCCGCCCGCGCCGACCTCGCGGACGCCCGCCGCGACCCGCGGCGCGACCTGCTCGCCGGGCTCACCGTCACGATCGTGGCGCTGCCGCTCGCGCTGGGCTTCGGCGTCTCCCCGGCCTCGGCGCGGCGGCGGGCCTCACGACGGCGGTGGTCGCGGGCGCGCTCGCCGCGGTCTTCGGCGGATCGAACCTCCAGGTGTCCGGCCCGACCGGCGCGATGACCGTGGTCCTCGTCCCGATCGCCGACCGGTACGGGGCGACCGGGGTGCTGACCGTGGGGCTGCTGGCGGGCGTGATGCTGGTCGCGCTCGCCGTGCTGCGGGCCGGGCGGTCCATGAGCCATGTGCCCGCGCCCGTCGTCGAGGGCTTCACCCTGGGCATCGCGTGCGTGATCGGCCTCCAGCAGGTGCCGAACGCCCTGGGCGTGGCCGGGCCCGAGGGCGACGGGGTGCTCAAGGTGGCCTGGCGGGCGTTCGAGGAGTTCGTGACGGCGCCGAACTGGACCGCCGTGGGGATCGCCGTCGCGGTCGCGGCGGTGACGCTCGTCGGCGCCCGCTGGCGGCCCGCGGTCCCGTTCTCCCTCGTCGCCGTCATCGCCGCCACGGCCGTCGCCCAGTTCGCGGACCTGGACGCGGCCCGGCCCATCGGGGAGCTGCCCTCCGGTCTGCCCGTGCCGTCGCTGTCCTTCCTCGACGCGGGCGCGCTCGGCTCGCTGCTCGTGCCCGCCGTGGCCGTGGCCGCGCTCGCCGCGCTGGAGTCGCTGCTGTCCGCGTCGGTGGCCGACGGCATGACGGCGGGGCAGCGGCACGACCCGGACCGCGAGCTGTTCGGGCAAGGCGTCGCGAACATCGCCGCGCCGCTCTTCGGGGGCGTGCCGGCCACCGGCGCGATCGCCCGCACCGCGGTCAACGTCCGCGCCGGTGCCCGCTCCCGGCTCGCCGCGCTCGTCCACGCCGTCGTCCTCGCCGTGATCGTCTTCGCCGCCGCGCCGCTGGTGTCCCGGATCCCCCTCGCGGCGCTCGCGGGCGTGCTCCTGGCCACCGCGGTCCGCATGGTCGAGGTCGCCTCGCTCCGGGCCATGGCCAGGGCGACGCGTTCGGACGCGCTCGTCCTCGCGCTGACCGCCGTGGCCACCCTCGCCCTCGACCTGGTGTACGCGGTGCTCATCGGCCTGGCGGTCGCCGGGGCGCTCGCGCTGCGGGCCGTCGCCCAGCAGGCGCGCCTTGAGCGGGTGCCCCTGGAGCGGGGGGAGCACAGCGCCGAGGAGCACGCGCTGCTCTCCGAGCACATCGTCGCCTACCGCATGGAGGGGCCGCTGTTCTTCGCCGCCGCCCAGCGCTTCCTCAGGGAGCTGGGCGAAGTCCCCGACGTGCGGGCCGTCGTGCTGCGCATGGCGCGGGTGAGCACCGTGGACGCCACCGGCGCGCTGGCCCTCAAGCACGCCGTCCAGCAGCTCCACCGGCGCGGCATCGCCGTGCTGACCTCCGGCATCCGAGCGGACCACTGGCGGGTCCTGGACTCCGTGGGCGCGGGTGAGCTGCTGCGCCAGGAGGGCCGCTCGTACGCCACCACTCCCGAGGCCGTTCGCGGCGCCCGGGACCACCTGGAGCGCGACGGCGTCCTGCCCGCCCTCCCCGCCACGAGGCCGACCGGCGCCGTCGGCAAGGAAGCAGTGCGATGACGAACGTCCCGTTGCGGATGACCGAGATCTCCGGCGCCGAGGCGCTGTGGCTCCTGGAGGGCAGCAGCCTGGGGCGGCTCGTCTACGTGCGCCGGGAGCTGCCCGTGGTCCGCCCGGCCCGGCACCTGTGGGGCGTGGGCCGTCTGATCGTACGCAGCCCGGTCCAGGCCGCCGCGGTGCCCGCGACCGCGACGTACCACGTGGACGAGTTCGGCGCGGCGGCGGGCACCGGCTGGAGCGTCACCGCCTCCGGCCCGACCGAGGTCATCACCGACCCCGACGAGGCCGCCTCCTACCGGCGCGCCCTGCCCGCCGTGACGCACGGCCCGCACGACACCGTCGTCCGGATCCGGCCGCAGACCGTGGCCGGATTCCGCCTGACCCGCGCGGAGGGCTGAGCCGACCGTGCCCGTCTCCCCGCACCTGGACGCCCTCCCCTACCGCCACGTCCTGACGGTGCCGACGGCGCCGTCCGCCGTGCGCATGGCCCGCGAGACCGCGGAGCTGGCCCTGACCGAGTGGGGCATCAGCCTGCGCCACCCCACGGTCGGACCGGCCCTGCTGATCCTCAGCGAGCTGGTGACCAACGCCGTCCGGCACACCGTCCTGTCCCCGCAGACCACCGTCGTCTACGCGGCCGGGCAGGACTGCCTGGCCTTCGCCGTCCACGACCGGCACCCCTACCAGCCGCCGCTGTACGGGGCGGCCACGGGCGCCGGAACGAGCGGCCTGGCCACCGTCATGGAGCTCACCCTGGAACTCGGCGGCACCGCCGCCGTCCGCACTGACGCCGACGGCAAGGGCAAGTCCATCTGGATAACGTTGCCCCTCTGACCCCCCTCTGACCCTCCTCTGGTCCCCCCTTCCGCCCGCGACGGCGCGGGCCGCCCGGCACCTCGTACAAGAAAGTCCAGGACCCCCATATGACGATCGAATGGCGCTACACCATCGAGCAGGACCTCGGCATCCTCTCCGTGGCCGGGCACCTGGGCCAGCAGGCCGCGCACCGGTTCAGCGGTGCGGTCGGCTGGGCGCTGGCCCGCGGCGAGGGCCCCGTCATCGTCGACCTGACCGAGCTGCGCGGCTGGTCCACCGAGGGGCAGCTGGCCATCATGGACGCGGCGCGGCGCCTCGCGGACGCCGGGCGGGCCCTGGAGCTGGCCGCGATCCCCGCCGACGGCTCCCTCGTGCCCGACCCCGCGTGCCCGCACATCACCGTCCACTGCGACCTGCCCACGGCCCTGGCCGCGCACCGCCCCCACGGCGCCGCCGCCAGCGGCCAGGACGACGGGGCGGCACACGAGGGGCAGCAGTGGCGTACCACCGGGTGGCCCGCCGAGTAGCGGACGGCATTGCTAACCTCAGCAGGTTGTTCGTTCCGCGCCGCTGGGCCCGGTCCGCCGTCGCGGCCCGGGAAAGACGGCGGCGTGCGTGTGGAATGGGTGGAAGCGATGCGCCAAGAGCCGGTCCCGGCGGCCGTTCTGGCCGGGGCGGGGGAAGTGATGGCAGCGTGAGTACGCCGCTGTACCAGCTGAAGGCGGAGTTCTTCAAGACGCTCGGCCACCCGGCCCGCATCCGCGTCCTGGAGCTCCTGAGCGAACGCGAGCACGCGGTCGCCGAGATGCTCCCCGAGGTCGGCATCGAACCCGCCCACCTCTCCCAGCAGCTGGCGGTCCTGCGCCGGGCCAACCTCGTCGTCACCCGCAAAGAGGGCTCGACCGTCTACTACTCCCTGACCAGCCCCCACGTGGCGGAACTCCTGCGCGTCGCCCGGACCATCCTCTCCGGGGTCCTCGCCGGTCAAGCCGAACTCCTGGCCGACCTCCAGGCCGCGCAGGGCGACGGCAGGCCGCCGGGCTGACCCCGGGAAGACCGCCCGCGCCCGCGGGCTGCGGAAAACGTCCAGATGTGCCGCACGTGGCACCGCTGTGCGTGCGTGGCACCGCTAGCATGCGCGCCATGCCTGTCCTGCGCGGCTCCTGCGTGATCGATCAACGGCGGCTGTCCTTCCTGGACTTCGGCGGGCCGGGGCGTGCGGTCCTCGCGCTCCACGGGCACTTCCACGAGGCGTCGGTGTTCGGCCCGCTGGCCGAGGCGCTGGCGCCGCGCTGGCGGGTGATCGCCCTGGACCAGCGCGGGCACGGCGAATCGGAGCGCGCGCCGACCTACCAACGGGCCGACTACGTCGCCGACATCGCCGCCTTCCACCACCACCTGGGGCTCGGCCCGGTGCCGGTCATCGGCCACTCCATGGGCGGCGTGAACGCCTACCAGTACGCCGCGCGGCACGCGGACCGGGTCACGGCGCTCGTCGTGGAGGACGTCGGCGCCGTGGTCGACGCCGACTGGTCGTTCGCGGCGGGCCTGCCCCGCCGGGCGCCCACCCGTGAGGCGCTGGCCTCGGCCATCGGCGCGATGGCGCCCTACCTCGAGTGCTCCTTCCGCCAGGCCGACGACGGCTGGCGGTGCGCCTTCGACATCGACGACACGGTCCTGTCCCACCAGGCCCTCAGCGGCGACCACTGGAGCGACTGGGAGTCGGTGGCCTGCCCGACCCTGCTCATCCGGGGCACGGACAGCCCGGTCCTCACCCACGACCACGCCCGGGAGATGATCACCCGCCACTCCGGCCCCGCCCGCCTCGCCGAACTCCCCGCCGGACACGTCGTGCACCAGGACGCCCCGGCCGAGTACGCCACCACGGTGCGTGCCTTCCTGTCCGAGCAGCCGACGCCGTAGTCCCCGGTGGCGCGCGCCCGGAGAACGTGAGCGGCGCGGCGATGAGTTTCCGGCCGCGCGGGGGTCACAGCCCGTGAGTGCGCGGGTGGGTCCACTCGCCCGGATCTGAAGGACCTGAAGGAGACGCATGGCCAAGCTCATCTACTCGATGGTCACCTCGCTCGACGGGTACGCCAAGGCGGCGGACGGGGACCTCGGCTCCGGACTCGACGACCCGGAGGTGCACACCTTCGTCAACGACCTCTTCCGGCCCGTTGGCACCTACCTCTACGGCCGCCGCATGTACGAGACGATGGTCTACTGGGAGACCGCGCACACCCAGCCGGACCAGCCGCCGCACGTCCTGCGGTACGCCCGCGACTGGCAGGCGGCGGAGAAGGTCGTGTACTCGACGACGCTGGAGTCGGTGTCCAGCGCGAGGACCAGGATCGAGCGGGCCTTCGACCCGGACGCGGTGCGCAAGCTCAAGGCGGAGGCCGATCGCGACCTCACCGTCGACGGCCCGAACCTGGCGGCCCAGGCGATCGCGGCCGGTCTGGTGGACGAGTACCACCTGTTCATCACCTAGCGCGTGGTCGGCGGCGGCACGCGGTTCTTCCCCGAGGGCGTGCGCCTCGAACTCGACCTGGTCGAGGAGCGCGCCTTCGACTGCGGGCTGCTCTACGCGCACTACCGGGCCCGCTGAGCCGCGCCCGGCCGGTCGCGCCCTCCGACGGCCGTGCCGGGTGCCGCACGCCCCTCCCCTCCTTCTTGAGTTCCCCCTTGTCAAGTTTGTGTTGTCGCGCTATATAAAGAAACCGTAGGGCGTCACCAGGAGAACGTACCTGGAAGGAGAGACCCGTGATGCTCATGCGTACTGACGCGTTCCGTGAACTGGACCGGCTGGCCCAGCAGATGCTGGGGACCGCCGCACATCCGGCCGTGATGCCGATGGACGCCTACCGGACCGGCGACGAGCTGGTCGCGCACTTCGACCTGCCCGGCGTCGACCCGGACACCATCGACCTGGACGTCGAGCGCAATGTCCTCACCGTGCGCGCCGAGCGCCGCTCCCCCGCCCCCGAGGGCGCCGAGACCATCGCGTCCGAGCGGCCCGCCGGTGTCCACACCCGGCAGCTCATCCTCGGCGACACCCTGGACACCGACGCGATCCAGGCCACGTACGAGGCGGGCGTCCTGACGGTGCGCCTCCCGGTCTCGGAGCAGGCCAAGCCGCGCAAGATCAAGATCGGTGGCGGAGCGGACACCACCCGCCAGATCACCCGCTGACCACGCGAGCGGCGAGCACCACGCGGCGGACCCGCCCCCCGGCTCCCGCCCCGCGCCCCCTCAAGGCGAGCCAAGCGCCGCCGGGGCGGGCCACGCCGCGTCAGCCGCCGCGCAGTCACCACCAGTCACCACCAGTCCCCGCCGGTCCCCGCTGTTCCCCTCGGCCCGTACCGGTCGGCATGGGCCGTCGTCGGGCGGCCTCGGTGGTCGGGGACGGTCGGGCATCCACGAGAAAGGCAGTCGCAGTACCGATGGTTCAGTCGCTGGGAGCGCAGGTGTCCACGGAGTGCCGGACCGGTGAGCCGGGCGGTGTGTCCTTCCGCGCCCTGTTGGAGACCGTGCGCTACGAGGGCGCGTACCCCACGCGGGAGCGCGCCGAGGCCGTCACGCGCGACGTCCTGGCCGCGCTGGGGCGCCAGTTGGTCGCAGACGAGCGGGTCGACCTGGCCCGCGCCCTGCCCGAGGAGGCCGCGCGTGTGCTCGTCGCTCAGGTGCCCGCCACCGAGACCCTCACCGCCTGGGGGTTCGTGAAGGACTTCGCCGCGCGCACGGGCGGCACCCCGGCGACCGCCCGCTGGGACATCGGCGCCGTTCTGCCCGCCGTCGCGCGCATCGCCGGGCCCGCGCTCACGGCCCGGGTCCTCGCGCAGCTGCCCGAGGGGTACGCGCTGCTCTTCGGACAGGTGGAACTGCCGGTCCCGCGGGCGGAGTCGGAGCCGGGGCCGGTGGCGCAGGCCGCGTGAAGGCCGGGGCCCCGGCGTGACGACGCGGCTGGCGCGGCGCCCCGAGGGCGCCGCGCCAGCCGCGTACCCAGGCCGCGTACCCAGGCCGCGTACCCAGGCCGCGTACCCAGGCCGCGTACCCAGGCCGCGTACCCAGGCCGCGTACCGAGGCCGCGTACCGAGGCCGTGTGTCGGGGTCAGCCGCGTACGGGAGTGACGCGGATCGGCGGCAGCGCCCGCAGGCAGGACGTGTCGCCCGGCTCGCCGGTGCGGATGAAGTGCGCGGAGACACCGGTGACGCAGCCGCTCGGCTCCTGCTCGGGCACGTGCCCCACGTTGCGGACGGAGAAGAAGCGGCTGTCGCGGAACTGCCGGGCCGCCTTCCGGCCGTTCGCGTCGGGCGTGTTGGCGTCGAGGTCGCCGGAGAGGACGAGGACCGGCACGTCGGGCAGCGCGGGGGTGGTCGGCTGCGGGCGCGGCGTGTGCGCGCGGGGCCAGCCGATGCACACGTCGCCGCCGTCCGTGTTCCCCTCTGTGAAGCCCTTCGCGCTGAACGCCCCGTACTCGCCGGGGCGCGTGGCGGCCAGCGCGGCGCGGTACTGCCGCCACCGCTCGGACCTGGACGCCTGCGTCGACCAGGCGCGGCGGTAGTCGTTGCAGACGACCGCGATGTACGGCGCCTGGTCCGCCTTGCTGCCGTTCCCGCCCTCCTTCTGGACCAGCTTCCGCAGCGGCTCGGTGTCGCCGTGGACGAAGCGGTCCAGGGCGTGCGGCAGCTGGCCGAGCAGCGAGGGCTGGTGCGGTGCGAGGCCGACCTCGCTGCTGGCGGCCTCGAAGGCCAGGTTGGCGAGCTTGGCCTCGGTGAACTTCTTCTTGTAGACGCCGTGCCGGGTGGTGATGGGGACGGTGAGGGGCCGCGTCCGCAGCCGTGCGGCCACGGTGGCCAGGTCCTTGACGGCCTGCTTCCCGTCGCACCCGACCGGCACCCCGCGCTCGCAGATCCGGCGCAGGGACAGCGACACCGCCTGCGCGCTGGGCCGCACCAGGGGGTCGAACGCGAGGGGGTAGGCCCCGGAGAGCACGATGTCGCGCACGCGCTGGGGGTGCCGGGAGGCGTAGACCGGCATCAGGTAGGTGCCGTACGACATCCCGTACAAGGTGAGTCGGGAGACGCCCAGCCGGGCGCGGACGGCGTCGATGTCGTCGGCGGTGGCCGCCGAGGTGTACGCCGCGACCCTCGGCCCGAGGGTGCGGGCGCACCGCTCGACGGCCGCCCGCTGCTGGGCCCGGGTGCCGAAGCGGTACTCGGCGTCGGTGACCCCGCACGGGATCCGCTGCGAGGCGCCGGTGCCGCGCGGGTCCACCAGGAGCAGATCGCGGTCCTTGAGCAGCCCCCGCATGCCCATGGCGTAGAGGGTGGCCTTGCTGATCGCCGTCTCGCCCGGGCCGCCGGGGTTGACGGCGACGGTGCCCCGGGCCGGGCCGGGCGCGCGGTGGCGTACGACCGCGTAACTCACCCTGACCGTGCCGAGCTCCGGCTTGCCCGCCACCAGCGGGCGCCGCACCTGACCGCAGTCGACGCGGTGTCCGTCCACCGTGGGACACCAAGTGGGGGCCGCCGGGGCGGTGGCGGCGGGGCCGCTCCCGGGCGCCGGCCGCGGCCGCGGTCGCTGCCGGAAGTGCCGAGGCCAGCACCGCCATCGTGGTCACCGCGAGTCCCGCGCGCCGCGCTGTGCCCTGGTACGTCATCGTCCGCTCCTTCGCCTTCGGCCCCCTGGTCGGTGGGGGCCGTTCCTCCGTTGCGGGCACCACGGTGCGGGACGCGCGGCACAGGCACGGCAGAGCGATGGCAAAACCGTGTAAGAAGCGCTCTGGCTCAAAGAGTTCGCCGACGGGCGCCCCGGTCCCCCGTTCCGCGATCAAGCCGATAGCCTCCGTACGCATGACCGATCTCCAGACTCCTGAGCAGGTCGTGGGCGGGGTTCCCAGACCGTCGACCCGTCGCGTCCTGTGGCTGGCCGCGGGCGGCACCGCGGCGTTACTCCTCGCCGACCTCGGCACCCGCGCCGTCAACCACTACCACCGCATACCGTCGATACGCCGGTTGGTGAACGTCGACGTCGAGGCCAACCTGGCCACCTGGTGGAACAGCACCCTGCTGCTCGCCGTGGCGGGCATGGCGCTGATCGCGGCGCTGCTCAGCGGGCGCGGCGCCCGCCCGGGGCGGCTGTCCTGGCTGGGGCTCGCCGCCGCGACCGCGCTGCTGAGCGTCGACGAGACGGTCTCGCTGCACGAGCGCCTCGGCGAGGTCGGCAAGTCGTGGAAGGAGTGGGCCGGGGGTTCGCTGCCCACGCACGCCTGGGTGCTGCCCGGTGCGCTGCTCGCGGTGGCGGGCACCGTGTGCGCCGTGCTGTGGGCCCGGAAGCTGCCGCGTGACCTGCGGTACGGGCTGCTCGGCGCGCTGGGGGTGTATCTGGGCGGGGCGCTGCTGACCGAGGCGTTCAACGGCTGGGCGCTGGAACACGGGCACAGCACCGTCCTCATGCTGGGCACGCTCGTGGAGGAGGGCCTGGAGATGAGCGGCTGCCTCGTCGCCCTCGCCTTCCTCGGCCGCTATGTGGTGCTGGACCGCGACCCGGAATCCGGGCGCGCGGCGGTCCGGCTGCGGGACGGTTAGGCGCACCGCCGTTCGAGCCGGGCGCCGCCACGGGCCTGATAAAACCACGCGCAAAGCATGCGGGGAATCCCGGAGATGGGTGACCGTGCGCCTACGGCCAGTCCGGATTCCATGGGTGATCGGCGTGAATAGGGCGGCGACGACGGTTTACTCGCTGGTTTTACTTGACGGTAATTTGCCGGGGCGAACACGGGCTTCAGGGGCGGTCAGACGCGAGCGGGCAGCGCTCCACCAGCACATTCGCACGCGAAGTGGCGTAGACCATACCCCCGACACCGGGGCCCGTCAACGGCTTGCCCCGCCATTCCGACGCGAGTAGATTCCCCCGCCAAGCACCGCCGGAATTGCCGTCGTTGCACATGCTGAAATCCTCGCGTTGCACATGGTGAAATGGTCTCAAATAGCAGGACGGAGGATGGCGGAACCGGGACGTCCTATGCTTCGCTGAGACCGAGCCGAGCCAGAACCATGAGCACCGGGCAGAGCGCACGGCGATGCCGCCGTGCGCTGCCTTCTTTTTTCTCTTTCTTCGCGGGGGAGGGTTCGTGTTAGCTGTGCACACGCATGGGCGGCGTTTACGCATCACGCGTTCTTCGCGTGCCGCCTGCGCGCTGTGCCGACAAGCGACGGCGTGCCCGGAAGCGGAATCCACGGCGGAGGACGACGTCCGGCGGCGGGACGAGCGGCTGTTACGGATGGCTTTCGTCATTTCCAGCAGCGGGGACTGGATCTTCCGGTTCGCGTTACCCGTCCTGGTGCTTCAACTCACTGGCTCCGCGGTCTCGACCGCGCTGACGTACGCCGTCGAATTCATTCCCTTCGTGGTCATCGGACTGTTCAGCGGAGTCGTCGCCGACCGGGCCGACCGGCGGCAGTTGATGATCGCCTGCGATGTGGCGTCCGCGGCGGTCGTCGCCGGAATCGGCGTGCTCTGCCTGGTCCACCCGCCACCGGGTCTGGTGATGGCGGCGGCCTTCCTGCTGGGGTGCGTCCGGCCGTTCTCGTTCCCGGCGTTCCAGGGGTTCATCAGCGAGCGGGTCGCCGGGCACCGGCGGGCCGCGGTGAACGCCTGGGTCCAGGGGGCGGACGGCACCCTCGCCATGCTGGGCCCGGTCGCCGGGGTCGCGGTCGTGACGCTGCTCGGGCCGACCGCCGCGAGCTTCGTGAACGCCGCGTCGTTCGCCGCCTCCGCGCTGCTGATCGCGGCCACGGCCGTCGTCGCGGCGGGCCAGCGGCTGCGGGCGTCGTTCGCGGCGGCCTGCCGCTCCCTCGTCCCGGACGCGGTCGCGGCGCTGCGCATGGTGGTCACGCAGCGCGCGCTGCTGTGGGCCACCGTCCTGCTGACCCTCGCCAACTTCACCTTCCCCGCCGCGGCGGCCAACCTCGTCTACATCGTGGCCGGGCCCGACGGGAACGTCCCCGCCTCCCTCGCGGTCGTCGCGGCGGCCCAAGGCCTCGGCGCCGTCCTGGGCGCGGCCGCGGCGCCCCTGCTGCTGCGGCGGTTCTCCGCGGGCGCGCTCATGGGCGCCGCCATGGGCGTGAAGGTCCTCGCCCTGACGCTGCCCGCCCTGTGGCCCGGCGTCGGCGCGCTCACCGCCTGCTGGTTCGTCGTCGGCACGACGACCTCCACGTTCATCGTGCCGTGGCGGACCTACCGGCAGGGCGCCGTCGACCCGGAATTCCTCGGCCGGGTGGTGGGGCTGCAACGCGCCATTCCGTTCGCCGCCGTACCGGTCAGTTCACTGCTCGGCAGTTGGCTGGTCGTGGAGTTCGGTGTCGCCGCCTTGTTCACGGCCATCGCGGCCCTTCAGTTTCTCGTCTGGCTCGGTACTCGTTTCTCGCCATTGGGGAGATCCGAGGCCGCTCCCGCCGAAGTGGCGCGAGCGCCGGTAATTCCCGCGCCGCAGCCGAGTCGGACCGGCGGGAATTGACTCGAATCCGGTCTGCCCGAACGAGTCGCACTGTTACCATCCACATTCACTGCGTCATTCCCGGTCACGGAAAGGTGTGGGGCATATGCCATTATCCTTCGAGGGCAGCGGAACGGTGCTGGCACAGCGGGAGCACTTCACGGACTCGGGCTATCTCGTCCTGCCGGGTCTGCTGCCCGCCGCGCTGCTCGACCGGCTCGTACCCGAAGTGGACCGGTGGGTGGACGACGGGCTGCGGTCCCGCTCGATCGCCGCCTGCGTCGATCCGGGCGCCGACGGCGATCCGCCGCCCGTGATGGAGCTGGAACTGCCCGCGCACGGCGAACTCCTCACCCACGAGCCCCTGTTGCAGATCATCGCGGACCTTCTGGGCGCCCCCTTCGTCTTCCACCACCTGCACAGCGACCGGCACAACCCCGGCGCGCCCGGCAAGCCGTGGCACCACGACCACGAGCCCAACGACACGGGCGACCGCGACCTGGTGATGGTGCACGCGCTGCACTACCTCGGCGGGCTCGACGGCACGGTCGGCACCCTCACCGTGGTCCCCGGCTCCCACCGCGAGCCCTGGAGCAAGTCGGCGCTGGCCCACCTGGGCACCGACCCGCTGCCCGGCGAGGTGGTCATCGACACGCTGCCGCCGGGCTCCACCGTGGTCATCAACTCCGCGCTGCTGCACGCCCGCAGGCCCGCGCCGAGCCCGCCAGGCGCCCTACCGCGCTACTTCGTGGACGCCTCATACTGCCAGACCGGGGCGCGCTGGCGGCCCGTGAAGCCGTACTGGCGGCACATGCTCGCCACGGCCCGCGCCCGCGACCTCGGCGGCGGACGGTGGCCGGAGCTGTTCGCGGAGCGGCACTTCACCGAGTACGCCCGATCGGCATGAGCGATCCGCATCAGCGATCCGCATGAGAACGTGAGACAAGGACGGCACGGATGCACATCATCGGCCCCACGACCTTCGACGACGTGCGCGCCCGCTTCCACCGGGACCACCCCGTCGGCCGGGACCACGAGGTCAACACCAACCAGGACGCGGACAGCGCGCTGCGCCTGGCCGACGCGACCTTCGGCACCTGGTCGACGATCCGGCTCTCGCGCGCCGACGTCCGCTCGGTGCTGCTGCCCTGGCACCTGAGCTGCGGCGGCGGGCGCGAACTCGTCCCGCGCACCGGCCTCACGGTCGGCCAGGCCGCCGACCTGCTGCGGGACAACGAAGCGGAGTTCACGGCGGCCAACCCCGTCTGCACCGGCAAGATCGCCCTGTTCCGTACCTCCGCGTTCTCCTCCATCTACCTCACCACCCGGCCGATCCCGCACGACCACTACGCCGACCTGCCCACCGACGACGGCCTGGTCCACCTCGACGGCCTGCACCGCCTGCTCGCCTGGGAGCTGGCCGGACGCCTGTCGTCGCGCGAGGAGCTGACCGCCTACATCGCCGGTGACCTCACCCCGCTCGCCCCGGCCGCCGGACACACGGACACACCGAACGCCACCACCGGAGGTCCCCGCCCATGACGCGAGCGATGCGCGCCCCCGCGTCGCTGCCCGACGCCCCACTCCCCGACCCCGCACCCACCAGCACGACCCTGCCTGACCTGCTCTTACGCAACGCCCTGCGCCACCCGGACCGCCGCGCTCTCAGCGACGGGACCCGCGTCCTCGACCACCGTGGGCTCGACGCCGCCACCGCGCGCATCGCCCACCGCCTGGCCCTGCTGGGCACCGAGCGCGGCGACCGGGTGGCGCTGCTGGGCCCCCGGGACGCCCGCATGTGCGCGCTGCTGTACGGCGTGCTGCGCGCCGGAGCCGTCGCCGTCCTGGTCGACCCCGGGTGGAGCCCCCGCGACGTGCACCGGCGCCTCGACGCCGTCAAGGTGCGGCACGTCCTCACCACCACGCCCGACCTGTGCGCCCCGGAGTCGTACCGCACCGAGCGCGTCGACGTCGACGCGCTCGCCGCGAGCGACCCGGCCGAACCGGCCGCCGCGCCGCCCGGCACCTCCCCCTGCGCCCCGGACGACCTGGCCTATCTGTCGTTCACCTCCGGCTCCAGCGGCGAGCCCAAGGCCGTCGCCGTCACCCACGCCAACGCCGTGCACTACGCGCTGGCGCTGCGCGACCGGCTCGGCCTCGGCGACACCGACGCGCCGTGCGTCGCCCACGTCACCACCCTGGCCGCCGACCTCGGGCACACCTCGTGGCTGCTGGCGCTCGCCACCGCCGGTTCGGTGCACGTGGTGCCGGACGCGCAGGCGCGGGACCCGGAGGCGTTCTGGGCGTCGCTGCGCGAGGCCGGGGTGTCGGTCGTCAAGACCACGCCCTCGCACCTGACGGCGCTGCTCGCCGGGCGGCCCCCGGACGCGCCCGCCCTCGGCACCGTCCTGCTGGGCGGGGAGGCGCTGCCGAGGTCGCTCGCCGCGCGCCTGCTCCAGGACAAGGTGGCCGAGCGGGTCGCCAACCACTACGGGCCGACCGAGACCACCGTCGGCGCCACCTGCTTCGTCGCCGCCACCGTCGCCGACCTGCCCGCGGACGAGCCCACGGTGCCCATCGGCACCGCCATCGGCGAGACCGAGCTGCGGCTGGCGTCCACCGCGGTCCCGCCCGCCGGGCACGCGCTGCCCGACGCCGCCGAGGGCGAACTGCACATCGGCGGGCGGGGCGTGAGCGCCGGGTACTTCGGGCGGCCCTACGAGACGGCCCGCCGCTTCATCGCGTACGAGGGGCGGCGGATGTACCGCACGGGCGACGTGTGCCGCCGCAGGCCGGACGGCAACCTGGTGTTCGTCGGCCGCTCGGACCGCCAGGTCAAGGTGCGGGGCTTCCGCGTCGACCCGGCCGAGATCGAGCGGGCCATGGAGGAGTTCCCGGGCGTCGGCCAGGGCGCGGTGATCGTGCGCGCCACCCCGGCGGGCAACCAGCTCCTGGCCGCCGTACGGCTCACCGACGGGCGCGCCGACGACGAGGCGGACGACACGCTCGCGGCGCTGCACGCGCACCTGCACGACCGGCTGCCGGGCTACTCCGTGCCGCAGCCGGTCCTCGCCCTGCCGGAGCTGCCCTTCGGCGCCAACGGCAAGCTCGACCGCGCGCGCCTGAGCGCCGTCGTGTCCGGCCTGATCGAGTCCCGGGCCCGCACCGCGCGGCCCGAGCCGTCGGCCTCCGCGCGGCCCGCCGACCGCTCGGCGGCGTCGCTGGCGCACGCGCTGTGCGAACTGTGGGCGGACGCGCTCGGCCTGCCCGTGGTCGATCCGCACGCGGACGTGCTGGGCCTGGGCGGCGACTCGATCCTGGCGATGCGCACCATCGCGTTCCTGCGCCGCCGCGGCCACCGCGTCGCGTTCGAGGACTTCTACGACCACCCGACGCCGACCCGGCTCGCCGCGGTGGCCACATCCTCCCGGCGGCTCCCCCAGCCCCGTACCGAGGCCCTGGCCGCCGAGCCCCGCCAGCTGGCGCCCGCCCAGCGGTGGCTGTTCCGGCAGCCCGTCGACGAGCCCCGGCACTGGAACCAGTCGGTGCTGCTGCGCTGCCGGGAGCGCGTGGACGCGGCGGCCCTCGGGCGAGCGGTGGAGGCCGTGCTGCACCGGCACTCGGCGCTGCGCCGCCCGCTCGGCCCCGGCGGGCCCGGGCCGCTGCGGCCCGCGGCCGACCTGGACGCGGTCAGCCACTCGCGCATCCGGGCGGCGCAGGCACCGGCGGACGTGGTCGGCGCGGTCTGCACCGAACTGCACCGCGGCCTCGACCCGGAGGCCGGGCGCCTGCTGCGGGTGCACCTGTTCGCCGGTGGGCCCGGCGTCGACGACCGGATCGCGCTGATCGCCCACCACCTCGTCGTCGACGGCCTGTCCTGGCGCGTCCTCCTCGACGACCTGGCCGCCGCCTACCGGGCCGCGCTCGCCGGGGAGCGGCCCGAACTGCCGCCGACGGCCGACTTCTACGCGTGGGCCGCGGCCGCCCCCCAGGGCGCCACCGCGCCCCCGCCCGGCGCGCCCCGGCTCCCCGTGGACGACGCCACCTCCGGCACCGCACCGGCGACGCTCGTCTGGTCCCTCGACGAGCGGGCCACCGGGCGGCTCCTCGCACGCCACGGGCGCGCCCAGCGCCTGGAGGCGGTGCTGCTCGCGGCGTTCGCCGACGCCACGCTCGCCTGGAGCGGCCAGCCGCGCCTCGGCGTGGAGGTGGAGACCCACGGCCGCGAGACGGACGGGGACGCCGGGCAGTACCTGGACACCGTGGGCTGGTTCACGGCCGTCAAGTGGCTCGCCGTCGACGCCGGGGGCACGGCCGACGCGGCGGCGCGCGTGTCCGGCGTGGAGGACCTCATACGGCGAGCCCCCCAGCTCCCCATGGACGTCGAAGGGGTCCGCCCCGAGGCGGCGTTCAACTTCCTCGGCACGTTCCGGCTGCCCGACGAGCCCTCCCTGCGGTGGTCGGTGGCGGACGAGCAGGCCGGGGTGGCCCGCTGCGCCACCGGCGACTCGCTGTACCGGCTGCGCCTGACCGCCCGGATCGTCGACGGCCGCCTGATCACCGACCTGGTGTACGCCTGGCCGCGCCTGTCCCACGGCAGCGCGGAGCGGATCGTCGCCGCGTTCTCCCGCGCGGTGGCCGCCGCCGCGGACGCCGAGCCCGCCCCATACGCCAGGGCGGCGCAGTCCACCTCGGGCCAGCTCCTGCACACCGGCGCCGTCCCGCGGGGCCCCCAGAACCACTGGAGCGTGGTGCGCGAGCCGGTGCCGGTGCTGCTGACCGGCGCGACCGGCTACCTGGGCGGGCACGTGCTCGGCGAACTGGTCGAGCGGGGCGCCCGGGTGACCTGTCTGGTGCGCGGCGACAGCGACGCCGACGCGGCCCGGCGGCTCGGCGGCGCGGACGTCGTCGCGGGCGACATCACCGCGGAGGGCCTCGGCCTGTCGCCCGCCGGGCTCGCCCGGGCGCGCGAGGCCCAGGTGGTGGTGCACGCCGCGGCGGACGTCCGTCTGGTGGCCTCGCCCGCCGACCTGGAGCGGACCAACCACACGGCGGTGCGGCGGCTGCTGCACTGGATCGACACCCACACCCCCGACGCCCGCTTCCACCACGTGTCCACGCTGGCCGTCGCGGGCGAGGTCGAGGGGCCCGCGCGCCGGTTCAGCGAGGCCGACCTGCGCATCGGGCAGGGCTTCCGCACCCCGTACGAGCGGGTGAAGTTCCGCGCCGAGGAAACCGTGCGCGCCTGGGCCTCGTCCGGCGGCCAGGCGTTTGTGCACCGCAGCGGCCACATCGCGGCGCACAGCCGCACCGGGGCGTTCCAGCGCAACGTCGGCGACAACCGCGTCTACCAGACCGTGCGCGGCTACGTCCTCGCCGGTGCCGCGCCGAGCCGCCCGTCGACGACGTTCGAGTTCTCCCACGTGGACACGGTGGCGGCGGGCATCGCGGCGCTCGCCACGCACCCGTACGCGGCCCCGGGCGTCTACCACGTCGAGTCGCCGCACACGGTGGCCCACGACGACCTGGTGGGGTGGCTGGCCCGGCACGGCTATCCGGTGCGCCTGACGGACGACGCCGCCTTCGCCGCGGCGCTCGCCCGCGCCGAGCGGCGCCATCCGACGGTGGCGCGGCTGGCCTCGACCTGGTCCCAGCTCGGTGACCGCAACGTCGTCGTGGACAGCGCCTGGACGCAGTCGGTGCTCGACCGGCTCGGGGTGCGGTTCGCCGAGCCGACCGCCGAGTGGTGGTCGGCGGCGCTGTCCTGGGCCGCCGACGTCGGCTTCCTGCCGCGGCGCTCACCGGTCCCGGCCGACCCCTCCCGCTGAACCGATCCCCCCTCATCCGGCCCGGTCCGCGCGGTGCCCCGCCGGTTCCTCGCCCCCTCAGTTCACCGCCCCCCAGTTCATCAACTCCCCCTAGGAAGTGACGCGATGCCCCAGCTCTCCCCCGTGCTCAAGCAGGCCACGCCCGTGGTCGCCACCCGTGGCGAGGGGATGTACCTGTACGACGCCGACGACCGGCGCTATCTGGACTTCACCGCCGGGGTCGGCGTGACCAACACCGGACACTGCCATCCCCGGGTGGTCGAGGCCGTGCAGCGGCAGGCGGGGCAGTTGATCCACGGCCAGTACACGACCGTCCTGCACGACCAGCTGCTCACGCTGACCGAGCGCCTCGGCGAGGTGCTTCCCGGCGGCCTGGACGCGCTGTTCTACCTGAACTCGGGCAGCGAGGCGGTGGAGGCGGCGCTGCGGCTCGCCCGGCAGGCCACCGGCCGTCAGAACGTGATCGTGTTCGACGGCTCCTTCCACGGGCGCACCATGGGCGCGGCGGCGATGAGCACGGCGGGCATCCGCTTCCGCCAGGGCTTCGGCCCGCTGATGCCCGGGGTGGCGGTGGCGCCGTTCCCGGCCGCGTTCGCGCTCGGCCTGAGCGAGGAGGCGGCCGTGGAGCACGCGCTGCGCGGCCTCGACCACGTCCTGGCCACGGTGAGCGCGCCCGCCGAGACCGCCGCGATGTTCGTCGAGCCGGTCCTCGGCGAGGGCGGCTATGTGCCCGCGCCGCCGGGCTTCCTCGCGGGGCTGCGGGAGCGCGCGGACCGGCACGGGATCCTCCTCGTGGTCGACGAGATCCAGACCGGCTTCGGGCGGACCGGGCGGTTCTGGGCGCACCAGCACTCCCCCGGTGTCGTGCCGGACGTGCTGATCACCGCCAAGGGGCTGGCCAGCGGCTTCCCGCTGTCGGCGATCGCGGCGCCCGTCGAGGTGATGGCCAAGGCCTGGCCCGGTTCGCAGGGCGGCACGTACGGCGGCAACGCCGTGGCCTGTGCCGCCGCGCTCGCCACCCTCGACGTCATCCGCGACGAGGGCCTGGTGGACAACGCCGCCGAGCAGGGCCGCCGCCTCGCGGACGGGCTGCGCAAGGCCGCCGCGGACGTCCCGGCCATCGTCGACGTGCGCGGCACGGGCCTGATGCAGGCCAGCGAGTTCCGCGCCCCGGACGGCTCCCCCGACGCCGCGCTCGCCCGGAGCGTCCAGCAGGCCGCCGCCGAGCGGGGGTTGCTGCTGCTGACCTGCGGGGTGCACGGCAACGTCGTGCGGATGATCCCGGCTCTCGTCGTCACCGCCGAACAGGTCGACGAGGCGCTGGCGCTGTGGTCCGCCTCCGTCGCCGCGGCCGTCGGCTGACGGCCCGACTGACGGCCCCCGACGCCGACGGCCCCCGACGCCCCGTACGCTCTTCGAAAGGACTGATCACGCCATGACCGGAACCACGATCGACGACATCGGCTGGACCAGCGAGTACCTGGAGTCCGCGCGCGACGTGTGGTCGCTGACGGTCTCCGACGACGACCGGCGGCTGCTGTGGGCGGACGCCCTCGCCGGGAACTGGGGCGCGGGCGAGGCGGCGTACACCGCCGTGCGCTCGTTCATCGGCGCCAGCCTGGACGCCGTGGGATTCGTGAACGTGCGCAACGTCATGTCCCCGGACGCGTCCGACGACGACCTCATCACCGGTCTGTCCCGCGTCCTGGACGAGGTCGGCGGGGCCATTCCGCAGAACGCCCAGGGCGACCTGTGGACCGTGCTGCGCGACCGCGACGGTGACGGCGCCACCGAACTCGGCTTCCACTGCGACACCTGCGACCTGCTCGTCCTGCTGTGTCTGCGGCCCGCCGCGGACGGCGGCGGCACCACGAAGCTGGCCAGCGCGCGGCATGTGTACGACATCATCGCCCGCGAACGCCCGGACGTGCTGGCCCTGTTGCAGCAGGAGTGGCGGTTCGACCGGACCGGCCGCGCGGGGCAGCAGATCGTCACCACGCCGATCCTGTTCACGCAGGACGACGGGACGGTCGGCTGCTACTACCAGACCCGCACGGTGCGCGCGTCGGCCGACCTCGACGCGCAGCGGCTCGAAGCCCTGGACTACCTGGACGAGGTGCTGTACCGGCCGGAGATCGCCTTCGGGCTCCAGCTCGGCGCGGGCGACCTGCTGATGATCCGCAACAGCCGGGTGCTGCACGGGCGTTCGCCGTACGTGGACGAGCCGGGGCCGCGGGCCCGGCGCATCCTGCGGGCCTGGATGAACGAGCGATGAGCGGCCACGGCAGGATCGGCGTGGTCACCGGCGGCGGCAGCGGCCTGGGCCGGGCCGCCGCACTCGCCCTGCTCGACCAGGGCTGGTCCCTCGCGCTCGCCGGGCGCCGCAAGGAGACCCTGGAGGAGACCGCCGCGCTGTCGGGCGCCGGCGCGGACCGGGTGCTCGCGGTGCCCGCCGACATCAGCGACCCGGCGCAGGTCACGGCCCTGTTCCGGGCGGTGGGCGACCACTTCGGGCGGCTGGACCTGCTGTTCAACAACGCGGGCGCCGCCGTGCCGCGCAGGCCGGTGCCGGACGTGGCGCACGACGACTGGAACCGGATCATCGCCACCACCGTCACCGGCACGTTCCTGTGCTCGCAGGAGGCGTTCCGCATGATGCGCGACCAGTCCCCGCAGGGCGGCCGCATCATCAACAACGGGGCGCCGTCCGCGCACGTGCCCCGCCCGCACGCCATCGCCTACACCACCGCCAAGCACGCGGTGCTCGGCATCACCCGGGGCCTGTCCCTGGACGGCCGCCCGTACAACATCGCCTGCGGGCAGATCGACGTGGGCAACGTGACGCCGGTGGACGGCAGTCCGCAGCCGCCGTCGATGCAGGGCGACGGCACGATGGCCGTCGAGGCGACCATCCCGGTGGAGCGGTTCACCGAGGCGCTGCTGCTGATGGCGTCGATGCCGCTGGACGCCAACGTGCAGTTCCTGACGGTCCTTCCCACGACGATGCCCTACGTCGGCAGGGGGTGACGCGATGCTGGTCAGCGCCCGCTCCTTCGACGAGTACCGGGCCATGTTCGCGCTCACGGACGACGACCTGGCGCTGCGGATCCTGGACTGCCCCGGCGGGGCGGCGAGCTTCGTGGCCGAGGCCGGGGCGCGGGGCACGGACGCCGTCGCCGTCGATCCGCAGTACGGTCCGGGCCGGGACCGGCTGGGCACGCTCGCGCTGCGCGAGATCGAGCACAAGCACGCGTACGTCGCCGACAACGCGCGGCGGTTCGTGTGGGACTGGTTCGGCGGCCCCGAGCGCTACACCCGGGAGCGGGCGCGGGCGGCACGCGCCTTCACCACCGACATCGCGGCCCGCCCGGGCCGCTACGTGGCGGGCGCGCTGCCGCATCTGCCCTTCGCCGACCGCTCCTTCGACCTCGTCCTCAGCTCGCACCTGCTGTTCTCGTACGGGGCGCGGCTGAGCGAGGAATTCCACTCCAGTGCGCTGATCGAGCTGGTGCGGGTGGCGCGCCGCGAGGTGCGGCTCTTCCCTGTGGTGCTGCACACCAGCGACCGCCGCTACGCGGGCCTGGACCGGCTGCGGGCCCGGCTCGCCGCCCTGGGCGTGCCGTCGCGACTTGACCGGGTCGACTACGCGTTCCAGCCGGGCGGCGACGAGGTCCTCACCCTCGACTGCTCCGCTCCCGGGCCGCTGCCCGCGTCCCGGCCCGGCGCGGACGCCCACGATCCGGTGCGCTGGCGGCACGCCACGGGGGACGTCAGCCGGGTGTAGGGCGGACGCCGGACGGCCCCGCCGCCCGCAAGGGGCGACGGGGCCGGTGCGCTGGCCGGTCAGCGGGCCGCGCCGCCGCGGGTCACGTACCGACCCGGGCGGCCAGGGCCGCCGCGAGTCGGGGCGCCGCGAACGCCGTTCCGCACGTGAACCGCATCAGCGGTCCGAACGTCGCCGCGGCATGGACCCCCGTGAAGCACAGGCCCGGCATCGAGGAGCCGAACCCGGCGTCCAGGCGAGGATGGCCGCCGGTGCGGGCGAGCTGCGCCCGCAGGCTGGGCGCGAGGAAGCCCAGGGCGTCCACGCACACCCGGTATCCGGTGGCCGCGAGGACATGGCGGGTGCGCAGGGTGCGGGTGCCGCCCCGCGCGTCCACGGTCGTCAGCTCGGCGACGCCGCCGACCGACCGGGCGTCCGTCAGGTGCTGCCCCAGTTCGGTCGGCACCACGTGTTCCAGGCGCGGCTTGAGCCACCACGCCCCGGACGGGCCGAGCACCTGCCGCACCAGCCGCGTCCGCACCTGCTCGGGCAGATACCGGAAGGCGGCGGCGTGCCGCATCAGCGCGTACAGGCCCCACGAGCGGCCCAGCGGCGAGTCCGGCCGCCAGTGCGGAGGCCGCGCGGGGGCGCCGCCGAACACCAACTGCCGGGTGCGCGCGAGCAGTCGTACGCCCGCACCGGCCTCGTGCAGCAGCGCCGCGCTCTCCAGCGCCGACTGCCCGGCCCCCACGACGACCACCTCACGGCCGGAGAACACCCGCAGGTCGGCGTGGTGGGAGCTGTGCGAGACAAGGCCGACGGGCACCAGCGGCGACAGCGCCCGCGGTAGGTGCGCGAACCCTTCGACACCGCTGGCCACGACCACGGCCGAGGCCCGGGCCTCCTCCCCGGAGTCGAGCGCGACCTGGAAGCCCCCCGCTATGCGGCCCACCCGCAGTACCCGGACGTCCTCCACTTCCGGGACCAACTGTGCGGCGAACCACCGCCCGTAGCGCGCGAACAGCTCCACCGGCACGCGTGCGTGCCCGCTCAGCTTCGGCTCGCCCGCCATGTGGAAGTAGTCCTCCAAGGTGTAACCCGGCTTGGGCGCGGACAGCGTCGACGCGCTCGGCGGCGACTTGAGCAGCATCCCCACGGGCATGGCGCGGTCCCAGGACGCCATCGGCGTGCCGAAGACCCTGACGTTCACTCCCCGCGCCTTCAGGTGCGCGGCGGTGGACAGGCCGTACGGGCCCGCCCCGATGACGACGACGGGACGTGCCGTCATCCGAGACGTGCGAGACATGCGAGACATCTGACTTCCCCACTGGCGCGGCGCTCGGGTCGAGCCCGCGTCCCGGCATGGACGTATGGCGGTACACACCGGAAGCCACCGTTCGCCGGGCGCCGCGCACCGCGCGGGCTCAGGCGGACCGTGGCCGGGGAAGGGGAGGGCCACGTCGGATGACCGTGTCGGCCAGCAGCAGCGGGGGCGGCGGCGCGCGCGCCGGGGCGGGCACTGTGCGCCGCTCGGCGTCCGCCGCGGCCCGCTCCGGAGGGGCGCCCACGGGGGCGAGCAGGCGCCGCACCAGCGCGCGCAGTGCCCGCCACTGCCGTCCGGCGGCGAGCAGCACCCGCCGCCGGAGCCCGTACAGGAGCACCGCGCTCAGCGCGGTCAGTGCGGCCCGGGCGGCCGCGATGGCCCCTTCCGGGTGCTCCGACGACGACCACAGCTCGTACGCGGGAGCGCTCACCGCGCCGTCGGCCCACATGAACCAGGCGCACAGCAGGACCTGGCCCGCGAAGGCCAGCTCCAGGTGCCGCACCAGCGGCTGGTCCCGTCCGGCACCGGGCAGCGCCGCCGCGAACAGCACGAGCGCGGCGAGCCCCCGGGCCGCCAGGGAGGGACTGGAGTCGAACGCCAGGTGGTGGAGCGTGGCGGCGAGGGAGGTGGCGAGCACGGAGAACAGCCCCGCGCGGGCCACGGCACCCGGCGCCGGGCGCGGCACGGCGCCGCGACGGCGTGAACTCGATGAACGCGATGAACGCGGTGAACGCGGTGAACGCCTCGAGCCCCCATGACCCGCCCATGATGGGGTCTCGCGGCAACGCCCGCAACGCCACCGGGTGTTCGCGCCCCGGATTCGGCGCGTTCGCGTCCCGGCTTCCTCGTGGGGCGCGGGGCGCGGGCGGGTACTCCCTGTGGCGTACGTGCCGGGGGCAGCGGGCGCATACGGCGAGGAAGGTGACGACTCCCCCGCCGCGCCCGTGGCCCGTGTCTCCCGCGCTGCCCCGCGCGCTGTCCCCTCACCTGACGGATCTGGCTGTTGCGCTGGTCGTGGCCGCTCTCGTCGGGGCGGACGCGGCGGGGCGGACGCGGCGGTCAACGACCCCGGCCACCGGCAGGCCGACTGGCTGACGTGGCTGCTGTACGGCGTCTCGGTCGCGGCGCTGCTCGTGCGCGGCCGGTGGCCGGTGGCCGTCAGCGTGGTGACGGGCGCGGCGTGCGCGGGCTGGGCGCTGTACGGGCACATCGGGGAGTTGCTGAATCTGCCGGTGATGGTGGCGCTGTACGCGCTGGCCGTTGAGGGGAACCGGCGGCGCACGCTGCGCACGGCGGTGGTCGCGGCCCTCGTCTCCGGCGCGGTGTCGCTCGCCGCGGGCATCGACGTGGCGCAGCCGCGGGGCGCGCCCCTGCTGGAGACGCTGTGGCCGCTCGTCCCCCTGCTGCTCGGTGAAGTGGTGCGCGGGTGGCGGGAGTTGATGAGGGAGTACGCCGACCGGGCCGCCCGCGCCGAGGCCGAGCGGGAGCGGGAGGCGCGGCGCAAGGTGCAGCAGGAGCAGGTGCGGATCGCCCGCGAGTTGCACAACGTGGTGGCGCACACCGTGTCGGCGATGACCGTGCAGGCCGGGCTCGCGCTCGACGCGCTGAACCAGCGGCCGGACGCGGCGCGGGCGGCGAACTGGCCCGCGAACACCGCCTGGCCGTGCACGAGTTGACGCCGCTCTTCGCCTCCCTGGAGGAGATCTACACGACGATGACGCGGGACTCGGTGGAGTACCGCGGCAGCACGGGAGCCGACCCCGTCCGGGGCGGCGGGCGAAGCGAACGACCTGGCGGCGCACCGGACGTGGAGGAGCTGAACCCATGAGTACCCCCTCACGCGGCGCCCGGGCTTCCGCGCGGCGCTGGCCTTCGAGTGGACCAAGTTCGCGAGCCTGCGCTCGACCCGTTGGACGACGGCCGCGGTGGGCCTGGTCACCGTGTGCGGTGCCGTCTTCGTGGGCCTGAGCGGCAGCCTCCAGGCCGATGACACCGTCCTCGGCGGCAGCCTGACCCTCAGCGTCGTGTCGCTGATGATCGCCGGGGTGGTGGGGGCCCTGACGATGTGCGGGGAGTACGCCAGCGGCACGGCCACGTCGACGTTCGCCGCCGTGCCCCGGCGCGGGCGGGTGCTCGCCGCGAAGGCGGCGCTGCTGGCGGGGGTGCTGTACGGGCTGTCGCTGGTGGCCTGCGCGGTGGCGTACGCGGTGGGCGGCGCGGTGCTGGAAGACGGCGCGCACGCGCGGGGCGAGCCGATGCCCGCGCTGCTCGGGATCGCCGGGCTGTTCGCGGTCGTGGGCGTGCTCGGCCTGGCCGCCGGGGTGCTGGTGCGGCACTCGGCCGGGGCCGTGACCTCGGTGATCTCCGTGATGCTGCTGCCGTCGCTGTTCGGCCCGCTCCTCGGGGACGCCCAGCGGTGGATCGCGGGCGCCACCCCGACCACGGCGCTGGAGAAACTGACACAGACCTCCGACGCGAGCCCCGAAACGGTCGGCTCCCTCGGCGCGTGGCCCTCGCTGGCGCTGGTGGCCGCGTACACCGCGGCACTGCTCTGCATCGCCGCCCGTCGGCTGCGGCGCCGCGACGCGTGAGGCGACCTCCGTACGCCGTGTTCGCCGCGCTGACTGCGTCCTCCGCGTTGTCTGCGTTGTCTATGTTCTCCGCGTTGTCTGCGTTCTCCGGGTTCTCCGCGTCGTCCGAGCAGCGCTCCGGGCCCCGCCCCAGCCCGCGCGGACCGCATGAGAACATGGCACCTGACCAGGCACTTCACCCTCAGGAGGCAGGCCCGCCCATGTTCGACGCCCTCAAGAACCTCAAGGCGAAGGCGGAGGAATTGTCCGGCACTCACGGGGACAAGATCTCCGACGGACTGGAGAAGGTCGGCCACTTCATCGACGGCAAGACCGACGGCAAGCACAGCGACAAGATCGACACCGCCGTCGACAAGGCGCAGGACTTCGTCGAGAAGCTGGGCGAGAAGCAGAAGAAGGAACAGGGCTGACGCCGCTGCTCCCGCTGACGCCGACGCCTTCTCACGCCGTCGGACTGAGGCCGGGCCCGCGCCGGTGCGGCGCGGGCCCGCGTGCGCCTCACGATGACGCGGCGCCCGCCTCGTCCCGGTCCGCGGTCGTCCCGTCGGCCGCCGCTCCGCCCCCTGCGCCCGCCGCGCTGTCGAGCCGCCGCGTACGGGACCGCGATCGGGACACCGCCACGCCCGCCAGGCACAGCGCACCGCCCACCAAGGTCAGCCAGGCCGGTACCTCATCCAGGAACGCCCAGCTCAGCATCACCACGATGGCCGGGACGGCGTACGTCGTGGCGCCCATCTTCCCGGCGGGCGTGCGGGCCAGCGCATAGCTCCACGTGGTGAACGCCAAGGCGGTCGGCACCACGCCCAGGTACACCATGTTCAGCGTCGCCGACGCCGGGGCCCGGGGCAGTTCGCCCGCGAGCTGACCCGCGAACGGCAGGCAGGCGACCGTACCAGTGAGGCAGCTGAACGCGGTGATCTGCAACGGGGTTCCGTACGACAGCGCGGGCTTCTGCGCGACCACGCCCGTCGCGTACGCCACGGCCGCGAGCACGCACAGCACGACGCCCAGCAGCGGGGTCGAGCCCGAGGACTCCGATGAGCCCGCCGACATCGACAGCCCGACGACCACCGCGCCGCCGAACGACACGGCCATGCCCGCGATCAGCCGGGGCGGCAGGGCCTCACCGAGGAGCCGGGCCGCGAGCAGGGCCATCAGGATCGGCCCGATGTTCACCAGCAGGGCCGCCGTGCCCGCGTCGACCAGGCGCTCGCCCCAGTTCAACGCGACCATGTACCCGCCGAACCAGACCACTCCGGACACCGCGATCCCCCGCCACGCCTCGCGCGGTGGCAGCCCTTCGCGGCGTACGAGGACCAGCACGACCAGCACTACGGAGGCGGCGGCCAGCCGCCCGAGGGCCAGCGCGCCGGGTGAGAAGGCGGCGCCCGCGCTGCGGATCGAGACGAAGGCGGACGCCCACGCGAACACGGTGAAGCACACCGCGCCGACCGTGAGCACGGCAGGTGAGACGGGTGAGGTGGTGGTGCCGGGGGAGGCGGTCAGGCGAGGTGTCATGCCAGCACTCTAGGAGCCAGACACTTCGGCGTCCACCGAAATATTGAAGGGAGTCCGCATACCCCTCCCACACACCCTCCGCACGCCTCTTCCGCACGCCTCTTCCGCACCTCCTCCGCACGCCCCTCCCGCGCTCACTCCCATCCGCTCGCGTCGATGCCCAGCAACTCCCTGAACGCGCGCTCCCCCGCCTCGGTGACCGCGAGTCCCCGGCCGCCCTCCGCCGGGCGCTCCACCCAGCGCGACCGCAGGGCCAGCGCGCACAGCCGGGCTGCGGCCACCCCTCCGAAGTGGCGGCGCCGCTCGGTCCAGTCCAGGCACGAGCTGGCCACGGGCCGTCGGCCCTCGTGCGCGAGGCCGATCCCCGCCTGGGCGAACCACTCCCGGCCCTCGTGCGTCAGCGCGAACAACCCGTCGGTGCGCAGCAGTCCGCGCGCCTCCATGGCGTCGGTCACGGCCATGCCGAGCCGTCCCGCGAGGTGGTCGTAGCAGAGGCGGGCACCGGCCAGCGGGTCGGGCGCGGACACCACCGGCGCCGCGTGCGCGGCGTCCCGGCCGGGCACCGCGTACGTGGCCAGGCCGTCGACCAGGCGCGCGGTCGCCGCGTCGGCGATGCGCACGGAGCTGCACCGCCCCTGCCGCTCGACCACGCAGATCCCCGCGGCGATCAGCTTCGCCAGGTGGCCGCTGACGGTGGACGGGGCGACACCCGTCATCCGCCCCAGCTCGCCCGCCGTCCACGCCCGGCCCTCCAGGAGCGCCATGCAGATGGACGCCCTGGTCTCGTCGGCCAGCGCCGCCGCGAGCCCGGCCAGAAGAGCGGCGGGCGCGGGGGCCTCACCCACCTCGACCAACTCAGCGAAGCCGGGCTCCCCTGTGGGGCCGGACGACTCTACGGAGGCGGCGGGCGACTCGGCGGAGGCGGCGGGCGACTCGGCGGGAACGGCCGGTGAAGCGGCGGCAGCGGGGCGGGCGGCGGACACCGTGCTATGCGTACGGGAGGACGTGGCCATGCCCCCAGGATGCCCCATCGATTCGCCGTCCACCGAATAGTGCGCCGCCGAGTGTCCCTGCGATGCGCCCCTGAGCCGTCCCTGATACGCCCCCTCGGGATGGCCGTCTGGACGGGCCCCTCTGGACGGGCTCCCCTGGATGGACCCCGCCCGTCCCGGTGCCGGGGCCCGCCGCGCGTGCGTCAGCCGGTGTGCAGCACCCGGAAGCGGTCGAGGTCCGCCGGATCCCGGTCCGCGACCTGGACCGGCGGCCAGGCCCACTGCCACACGCTGATGTCCCCCGTGCGCGAGAACCGGATCGGCCCGCGCGTGCCCTCGACCGCGAGGCGCGGCCAGGACGCGGCGGTGCGCGCCCGGTCCGCGCCGCCGGAGCGCAGCGCGTCGGCGAGGACGGCGACCGTGTCGTAGCCCTCGAAGGCGACGAAGGAGGGCGCTTCGCCCAGCCGTTCGCGCAGGGCCGCTTCGGCGCGTACGCCGAGCGGTGCGAGCCGTTCCGGCAGGTAGCGCAGGAACGGGATCGCGGCGCCGTCGACGCCCAGCGCCGCCACCCACTCGTGGAACTCCGGCTGCCCGGCCGGGGCACCCAGCAGCACCCCGGTGAGCCGCTGGTCGGCGCGCACGGCCTTGACGAGCGGCACGGCCGGTTCCGGGTGACCGACCAGGAGCAGGAGCGCCGTGGCGCGCTGGTCGACGAGTGCGTCGCACACGGCCTCGGGGGTGAGGGCGCGCATGTCGAGGTCGATGACGGTGCCTTCGCGCGGAGCGAGGTGATCCCGCAGAACGCGGGTTCCCGAGGCCCAGTAGACGCTCGGGTCGGCCGCCACGGCGACGCGGTGGTGCCCGGCGCCGAGCAGGAAGTCCGCGTAGGCGCGCCAGCCGTGGGACTGCGCCGGGGCGAGGCGGGCGACCCGCTCCGTCGGCTCGTCGGTGAGCGCGTCGAGCACCGCCGACGAGCACAGGAACGGCAGGCCGAAGGCGTCGGCGCGGGCGGCGGCGGCGCGGGCGACGACGCTGTGGTACTCCCCCGCCAGGGCCGCCACGCCCAGGTCCGCCAGTTCGTCCACGGCCGCCGCGGCCCGCTGCGGATCGGCGGCGGTGTCCCGGACCACCAGTTCGAGCGGTCTTCCGGCGATGCCGCCGACGTCGTTGACCTCACTGACGCCCAGTTCGAGTCCGGCGAGCAGATGGCGGCCCGCCTCGGTCCAGCCGGGCCGGGTGAGCGGGACGAGGGCGCCGATCCGGACGGGCGCCCCGCCCGCGTCGTTCCGCTCCGCTCCATCCGCTCCAGAGGACGTGGGTGGCGTAGTCATGCGTGGACATCTCCCGTGTGACGAGTGCTGGTTGAGCTGCGGCTCTCCGGTGGACCGGGGCGGCTCACGGACAGGTGTCAAGGAAACGGCGGATCACGTCGGCTGATTCCTCGGGGCGCCGCAGATGGACCCAGTGGTCGGCGTCCAGTTCGACCAGCGTGGTGCCGGGGCGGCGCCTCGCCATCTCCCGGGCCTGCGCGGTCGGCAGTACGGAACTGGCGGTTCCGTGCAGGAGCAGCGCGGGGCAGTCGGTGCCCAGCCACTGCGCCCAGTGGTCGCCGAGCAGCCGGGTGTCCGAGTCGACCATGTCCTCGGGGTGGCAGCCGAGCCGCCATCCGTCACGGCAGGGCCGCACTCCGCCCTCCAGGAAGGCCGCCAACGGGCCGCAGGCGGCGAGCAGTTCCTCGCGTGTCGCGGCGGTGTACGGCAGGTCGAGCAGGAACGACAGCGGGGCGGGGTCGACGACAGGCAGGTACGCGGGCCCGTCGATGTTGACCAGGGCGCTGACGGCATCGGGCCGGTCCGCGGCCAGGTGGTAGCCGTTGACGGCACCGAGGGAGTGCCCGAGGACGGCGACGGCGCGTCGGCCGAGTCCGGCGTGGTCGAGCAGCACGCGCAGATCGTCGACGTACCCGTCCCGGTCGTAGCGCCGCGCCCGCTCCGAGTCCCCGTGCCCGCGCTGGTCGGGGGCGACGACCCGCCACCCGTGAGGGCACAGCGCGGCGGCGAGCCCCACGAAGTCGGCCCCTTCGCCGAGATGCCCGTGCAACGCGAGCAGCGGCCGCCCTTCCACGGGGCCGAAGTCCAGGTACGACAGCCGTCGGCCGTCCGGGGTGGTGAGGTGGGTCCGTACGGAGTGGGCGGGGGCGGCAGCGGCGTCAGGTCCGGTCGGCATGGCCTCACCGTACAAACCCCGTTCAGCGCGCTGCCCGGACACCGGCGCCCAGTACCCGGTCCCTGGGCGCCGGGACACCCCAGCCGCACGGGCCGTCCCGGCCGCGCCGGGGCCGGGGGCCCGCGTCCGCGTGGCGACGGCGTCAGGCGGTCTGGGGCCGCCGCTCACCGCTCGCCACGTACCACCGCAGCGCCAAGGAGGCGGCCCCGAAGGCGAGGAACAGGGCGGTGGCCATGCCGAGCGTCCACCAGCGCAGGTCTCCGTCGACCGCCAGGCCGTTGGTCACGCCCGGGTGGAGGCTGTGCAGCAGGATGTGGAAGAAGAAGGTCAGCCCGGTCAGGTACAGGGCGTACCAGGCGGGCTTGTTCCACTGCTTCAGGGCGTGCCCGTCCATGCCGGACAGCGGGAGCAGGCCGAACACCACCACCTCGATTCCCGCGACGACCGTCAGCCCGACCGCGTACGCGATCACGTACCGGAGGCTGCCCGGCGGGTCGTTCCGCTCCTGTGCCGCCTCGACCAGGGGTGCTCCCAGCACCCAGACGAGGACCGAGGCGGCCAGCACGCAGATGCCTCCGAACAGGACCGCCTGCCCCTTCGGCAGGCCGTCGTCGGGGCCGCCGGACCCGCGGCGGGGCGACCCGAGCACCCAGTAGACGGCGATCAGGCCGTAGACGTACGGAACTGGGAACTCCAGGAACCGGGACATCGCCGTCATCAGGCCCGCGAGCAGCAACCCCGCCGGGACCACTCGCAGCTCGGACCGGACGCTGCCGCGGCGCGGGCGCAGCAGGGAGTCCTTGGTCTTCTCGTACGCCACCAGGATGACCAGGATCCCCGCGGCGGCACCGACGGCCTTCACGGCGGTCGCCGGGCTCCAGTCGGTCCGCGCGTCGGCCCAGACGGCCAGGGAGCCGCCGAGCAGCGCGAACACGCACGCCCTGACCGCGCCGGGCAGCCTCGCCGGTCGGGCCTGCCGCCTGGCCCGGCGGCGCAGCCACCAGCGGCTCAGCGCGTTGTCGGCGAGCTGGGAGGGGAAGGCCCGCTCCAGGAGGAGGACCACGAGCAAAAACCAGACGGCCATGCCCACCGATCCGGCCAGGTCCTTCAGGGCCCAGGAGACGTCGGCCGGGGTGCGCAGGGCCGCGACGAGGCCGAGCGCGGGATCGTCACGGGTCGGCTCGCGCGCGCCGCGGTCCTTGTCCGCGGACGCGCCGTCGTCCTTGTCGTCCTCGTCGCCCTTGTCGTCCTTGGCGGCGCCTGAGCCGTCGTCCTCGTCCCTGGGGCCCTGCCCTCCTCCGGTTGTCCCGCCGGTCGGGCTCTGCGAACCGCCGCCGGGCTCCTGGGTGCCGCCGTGCACGGGCGGCGGGGTGATCGGGCCCTTCTCGCCCTCGGGGTGCCGGGTGGATCCCAGGGGCAGCGCGAAGGACGTGAGGGGGAGCGCCGGTGGCAGGGTGATCTCACCGGCCTTCTCCCGGTCCCGGCCCGCGCACGCCAGCTCCACGTCCCGACGGCCCGTCATGTCCTGAGGGACGCGGGCGTGGAGGTCGATCAGCTCCCAGCGCCCCGGACCCGCGCCGCCCTCGGTGGAGTCGGCGTCCAGCCAGGTGTCCAGTCGGCGGCCGCCGATGACGATGGCGCCGCGAGTGCAGACGGTCGGGTAGCCGGTCAAGTGGATGGTGACCTCGCGCGGTTCCGGCGGCGGCCGGGGCACCGTCCGGGGTTTCACGTCGAAGGCCCCCGAGGCGCTGACCTCCTTCGGGGCCTGGCAGCTCGCGGTCACCTGGTGGGTCCCCTCCGCCGCGGCGGCCGGAACCTGGAACGTGAGGGTGACGGCCCCGTCTTCGGAGGGCGCCCCGCTGGTGAGGGCCTGTCCGTCCCACAGGACGTCGACTCCCGCTCCCGCGTTGCACACGAACCCCGTGCCCTGGACCGTCACCCGTACCTCCGGTTGCCCGGCGGCGGGTGACACGGAGATCCGCGGGTCGGGGCGGGCCGCCGCCGTGACGTCGAACGTGGTGGTCGCGGTGGGCGCGTCGGCCACGGCCGTGCAGACGGCCCTGATCTCGTACCGCCCGGGGGCGGCGTCCGTCGCCACCGTGACCTGGTGCTCGAAGCGTCCGTCGTCCCCGATCGTCAGGCTCACCGGGGTCTGCCCCTGCACGGTCAGCGTCAACGGGCCCGCCAGGCCCGCGCCTTCGGAGCAGTCGAAGTCCTGGCCGGTCACGGAGAACGTCCCGCCCTGGGGCACCGGCTGGTCCGGCGGTGTCAGTGCGGGGTCGGCGGGCAGCGGCCCGCTGACCTCCGTCCTGGTGTCTGTGGGCTCCGGGCTGGGCTGGCTCCGCGACGACGCCGCTCGGGACGACGCCGCTCCGGACGACGCCACCGGCTGCTGGCCCGCCCGGGCCTCGGCCACGGGGCGGCCCGTCCCGCCGTCCGCCACGGCCGCGCACGGCATCGCCGCCGCGAGGAGCAGCAGCACCCCCAAGAGGGCGCCCCGCAGCCGTCGGTGCCGTGCCTGTCCTGTCCGCTTCATGACCGTCCCCCCGCCCGCGCGGCCTCCCCCGCCGCGCATGCTCGGACCTGTCAGGTAGGACGAACGACCGGCCCTCGGCCGTTTCCGGCCACGGGGGCGCATAGCGGCACGGCGGCACTTCGCACGCTCCGTGTGCGCCCCGCCTGGCGGCCAGCACCGCCTCCTCCATCGGGCGGTGGCCACCTCCGGCAGGGGTGACGCGCTCAGGCAGAACTGCGGGCGCACACGTCAGGACACACCCGCACCCCGCCCTCAGGACGCCCGCGCCCCGACCGGGAGTCACCCCTCGGCGAGCACCCGGCGCAGCTCGGCGGCGAACGCCTCGGGCTCGCCGTGCTGGCCGTACTCCCCGCCCAGGAACCCGGCGTGGTGGCTGGGGAACACCGCGACGGCGCTGCCCAGGCGCTCGGCGACGGCCGCCCCCGCGCGGGCCGCGAGCTCGCCCTCGGACTCCTTGCCGACGGCGATGACGACGCGCGTGGGCGCGGCGGCGAGGGCGTCGAAGTCCGGGGCGTAGCCGCAGCAGCCGCGGAGGTTCTGCCCGAGCAGCGGGTCGTCGCGGGTGCCGTCGTCCTCGGTCGGCAGGCCGAAGGCGGCGGGGTCCGGCACGGGCTCGTCGGCGTAGGTCTCCGTCAGCGGGCCCTTCTTCATGGTCAGCGCGATGAACTTCGCCATCGCCCGCCCCCTGCCCGAGCGCTGGTACGTCTGGTGGATGTCCTCGACGGCGGCCAAGGCGTGGACGCGGTCCGGGAGCACCTGCGCGGCGGGCGGCTCGTGGGCGACCAGCGTCCGCACCAGTTCGGGGTGGCTGGCGACGAGGGCGAGGCCGTTCACCGCGCCGCCGCTGCTGGCGAACACCTCCACCGCGCCGGTCCCCAGCGCCTCGATCAGGCGGCGCAGGTCCTCCGCGTGGTCCCGCGGCGTCAGCTCGCCCCCGCCGTCCGTGCGCTCGCTGCGCCCGGTCCCGCGCGGGTCGTACGTGACGACGATCCGGTCCGTGAACTGCGCGGCGAGAGAGGTGAACCCGACGGCGTCCATCGGGGAGCCGATGAGCAGCAGGACGGGGTTGTCCGCACCGGCGTCCGCGAGGCGGCCCCGCACGTCGTAGTGCAGGGTGGCGCCGGGAACGGCGAGCGAGTGGGTCTCGGACTGTGCGGTCATGGTCTGTCTCCTGGGTCGGCGCCGTGCGCTGTTCGCTGTTCGCTGTTCGCTGTTCGCTGTTCGCTGTACTGAAGTGGAGACCGTCGCCTTCGACGAAACTCATCGGTGACGTGCGTCACGGCAAGGGAGCGGCGGCTGTCCACTGGCACGGCAACGGCGTGGCGGGCTCAAGCGGCGCTGGCCCCACAGGGCGGGAGGTACGGCCGCCGTCATCCCCTCCCGGACGGTCAACGGCACCGCCGGATACGGCTCGATCCCCGCCGGTGCCGCACGCTCCGCCGCCTCCTCGTGAGCCGCCCCGTGGAGCACGCGGACACCGGCCCAGCTGTCCCCGGTCCTCGGCGATGACGAGAGCCTACGCACCTGAGCATGGACCGGCCACACCCAACGAACCAGCCACCCCCGACGAACTGGCCGTGGCCGAACCGCTCGTGTTCCACGTGCCCCTCGCTCCCGCTGGGTGGAGAGGCCGCACCGCCGAATGTCAGTGGCTCCTGTCAGGATGGCCGAGCCAAGACCGAGACTGATCTGGAGCGACTATGGGCACGTGGGACACCGGTCCTTTCGACAACGACACGGCGGCGGACTTCTGCGGCGGCCTCGACGAGGCAGCGGCGGGCGAGCGCGAGGGCATCGTGCGCGAGGCGCTCATACGGACGATCGGTACCCGGGGATATCTGGACGCGTCCGAGGCCGAGGACGCCGTGGCCGCCGCCGCCCTCATCGCCGCGCAGTGCCCCGGGGGTGAGCCCGCCCATCCGGTCTATGGACCGGACGAGCCGCTCCCCGATCTCACCGGCCTGCGCGATCTCGCCCTCCAGGCCCTCGACCGGGTCATGACCGAGCCGTCCGAGCTGATGGAGCTATGGGCGGAAGGGGACGACGAGCCCTGGCGCGCGACCGTCGACCGCATGCGGGGAGCGCTCCTGGCGCAGCCGCCCGGTGAGCGGCTCAGCCCGGCCTGACCCGCCCCCGCCCCCTCGACTCCGCTCCGAAAGGCCGCCATGAGCTGGGACGTGCTCCTCCTCCGCCTCCCCGACGACGTCACGTCGCTGGAGGAGATTCCCTCCGGCCACACCCCGGCCCCGCTCGGCCGACGGCACGAGGTGCTCGCGGCCGTCACCGAGGCCGTTCCCGAGGTCGATCTGTCGGACCCCGCTTGGGGTGAACTGCACGGCCCCACGTGGTCCATCGAGCTGAACATCGGTTCCGGCGACCCGGTGGACTCGATCATGCTCCACATCCGGGGATCCGGCGACGACGCGCTGACGCCCGCCCTGCGCATCGCCGCGTCCCTGCGGTGCGGGGCGATCGACTGCGCCGAAGGGAGCCTGCTCGCTCCGGGGCGGACGTCGGGCTGGCACGCCTTCCAGGAGTTCCGGGACCGCGTGACCGGGCCCTGACGCCCGCCGGTCTGCCTCACCGCGTCCACCGCCGGAACGTCAGGGGCGGCGGGGGTGGCTGTGCGCGGGGCGCGGGCGGCGCTCTTCCGGCGCCCCGGGGCGGTGCGACACGGGCGGGGTGCTTCGCGCTCCGGTGCCGGTGGGCCAACCCGCCGCCGGGCAGCATGGGTCCTCCCTGGTGAGAGGGAGGGCGAGAAGGAGGACCCATGACCCTGCGTACGGTACGGGCGGCGCTGGCCGCCGTGATCGTGGCAGCCGCGCTGACCGCCCCCGCGGCCGCCGGGGCGGAACCCCCTGGTCCGGCACGGGGCCACGGCCACACCCGGGCCGCCCTGGAGGCCGCCGTCAAGGGCGGAGTCCCCGGGGCGCTGGCCCAGGCGCACGACGCGTACGGCACCTGGCACGGTGCCGCCGGGGTCGCCGACCTCGCCACGCGGCGCCCGCCGCTGCCGGGCGACCGGTTCCGCGCGGGCAGCATCTCCAAGACGTTCATCGCGACGGTCCTGCTCCAGCTGGAGGCGGAGGGCAGGCTGCGCCTTTCGGACACCGTCGAGCGGTGGCTGCCGGGCGTGGTCCACGGCCACGGCCACGACGGCCGCGCCGTCACCCTCCGGCAGCTCCTCAACCACACCAGCGGCGTCTACGACTACACCGAGGACCCCCGCCTGCACCTCCAGGGCAAGGACTACCTGGACCACCGCTACGACACCTGGACGCCGGATCGGCTCGTGGCGCTCGCCATGGACCACGAACCGGCGTTCCGGCCCGGCACCGGCTGGAACTACACCACCACGGAGTACGTCATCGCCGCGATGGTCGTGGAACGGGCCACCGGCCACCCGTACGCCACGGAGGCCGAGCGGCGGATCTTCGCACCGCTCGGGCTGCGCGCCACCACGCTGCCCGGCACCGAGCCCCGCATCCCCCAGCCCAGCGGGCGGATGTACACCGTGTTCCCCGACGACCCGGAGCACACGGTCCACGACATCACCGAGTTCGACCCGTCCTGGGGCTGGTCCGCGGGTGAGATCATCTCCAGCACCACCGACCTCGACCGCTTCCTCACCGCCCTGATGCGCGGACGGCTGCTCCCGAAGGCCCAGCTGCGGGAGATGCTGACCACGGTCCCCTCGCCGGACTTCGGCGACGGCCAGGACGACGGCCTGGGCCTCTTCCGCGCCACACTGCCCTGCGGCAAGGAAGTCTGGGGGCACACGGGGTTCATGCCCGGCTCGCAGAGCATGGCGTACACCACCCGCGACGGCCGCCACCGCCTCGTGGCCCACTTCCACACCGACTGGGCCGGGGACACCGACGCGGCCGCGCACGTGCTCCTCGCGGAGTTCTGCGGCACGGCCCCGCCCGCGTCGGCGACCCGCTGACGCCCCGCGAGCCGCCACCGGGCGCGGTGAGGTCCGTGGCACCCTCACGTGCCGCTGACAACCCGTCCCATAACCTCGTACGTGACGTTCCCGGCGTACGTGAGGACGGCCAGGTGACGGCGGGCGCGGCGACGGCGAGGAGGCGAGGGTGCTCGGACGAGGCACGCGGGTGGTGGCGGGGGCGATGGCCCTGGCCTGCATGCTGCTCATCGGCCCCAGCGCGCCGAGCGGCTTCCCCCGCCACCTGCCCGCGGACGCCGTCCGGGACGTCGTACCGAACCGGGTCATGACGTGGAACCTCTGCAACCCCTGCGGCAGCGGCGAGCAGAACGTGGGCCGCGCGGCGGACATCGCCCGCTTCGCTCCCCAGGTCATCGGCATGCAGGAGGCGTGCGTGCGGGACGTCGAGATGATCCGCGACCATTTGGAGAACCTGTACGGCCTTGTGTACGACGTGGAGTACGGGACGGTCCTGCGCAACCGCGGCCGCTGCGGGGGCTGGCCGTGGAGCCCCGGGGGCTTCGGCCAGGCGATCCTCTCGGCGGCGCCGATGACCGACCGCGTGAACGTGGAGTATCCGGACGGCGGCTCCGAGGACCGCGGGTACATGGCCGTGACCACGACGGTCGACGGCCAGCGCGTCCGCGTCTTCAACACCCACCTCGCCCAGCGCAGCCAGGAAGCGGTGCGGGCGCGCCAGGTGGACGTCCTCGCCAAGGCCGTCGCCCCGCACGACCGCGCGATCGTCCTCGGCGACTTCAACGCCGTGCCGTACTCCCCCGAGCTGACCGACATGTGGGAGCTGGCCACGGACGCAGCCCGCGAGTGCCGCCCCTCCCCCGCCGACACCTGCGAGCCGACCACCGACTGGCACCTCAAGTTCGACTACGTCTTCCTCCGCGGCGTCACCGCGCGCGGCCACCGCGTGCACCCCAGCTCGTACTCGGACCACCATCTGCTGTACGGCGACGTGGACACGTCCAGAAGCGAGCGGGCGGGCACCGGCGCCACCGCGCGCCGCGGCGCGTAACGGACCACCCGACGCGGTCCGTTGGCCGGGCGCACCCACCGAGTGCGGAATCCCTGGGCGGGCACGGCACGGCCCGGGTCGACCCGGGCCCGAAGCTCTGCGCGGCGGGCCATCACCCCCCGTACGGCCGTGGGCAGGGCTCGTGCGCCGCGTCCCCGGTGCTGGTTGTCAGTGGTGGATGCGACGCTCAGGGCATGGACGAGGTGATACGACGTCGCGTGTACGGAGCGGACCATGACGACCCGGACCCGGGGCCCCGGCCAGGCCGGGAGTATCGGGAGCTGGTCGGCGGACCGCTGGACGGGCTGCTGATCGACGTCACGGGCTGGAGCGCGGAGCGGCTCGCGGAAGGCGCCCTGCTCCCCACCGAGATCGGCCGGTACGGGCACGGCGGCCGCGCCGACTACGGGCCGCGGCCGGACGACCCGCGGCTGTGGGACTGGCGCGGCGACACCCCCTGAGCGCCCCGGGCCGCCAGCCCGCGAGCGACAACGGCAGGGTCCGGCCCACACGTGGGGCGCGCGAGCCAGCGTGCGCCCCTGTACGCGCCTGAGCGCCCCCTCATGCGCGCCTGCGACCCGTTGAGGCTTTGGCTTCCCTGGCAGTGCGCCTCGGCACCTGAAGCGGAGCGGCACCGGCCCGTCGCCGGTCGCCCCGTCCCGGACCAGCGGGACGCTGAAGCCCGGGCCCCGAGGCGCCGACCAGCACCGCTCCCCGTGTCCCCGCACGGTGGTGCCCGCCCGGTGGCCGCCCCCGGCCATGGAGGTGATCGATGTGAGGTGCCCAGGGCGCCGCCGAGCCCCGACGGTCCGGCACCGGGGCGGCGTGCGGGGCGGCGGGTACGCCCGGAGAGCGCGATGACGGCGCGGACGTACCCGCACGCGGTGGTCGTCGGCGGCGGGTTCGCCGGGCTCGTCGCGGCGCGGGTGCTCAGTGACCGCTTCGACGCCGTCACGATCGTGGAGCGGGACGACACGGGCCGAGGGCGCGCGTTCCGCAGGGGCACCCCGCAGAGCCCGCACCCGCACGGGTTCCTCACCCGGGGAGCGGACATTCTGGAGGGCCTGTTCGTGGGCCTGCGGTCCGAGCTGGCCGCGCGCGGGGCCCCGCTGTCGGACTTCGGGGACCTGCTGATGTTCTTCCTGCCCCAGGGCTCCTGGTCGCCCCGGGACCGTACCGGACTGCCGTTCCAGACGTTCAGCCGCTCGCTGCTCGAATCCTGTGTGCGTGACCGGGTGCTGGCGCTGCCCAATGTCAAGCAGCTGGACGGCACGGGGGCCGCGGGGCTCCACACGGACACCGCGGGCCGGGTGGCGGGGGTGTGCACGGACGACGGCGCGGTCCACGGCGCGGACCTGACCGTGGTCGCCACCGGACGGCACAGCGCCCTGCCGACCTGGCTCACGGCGGCCGGGCTGCCCGCACCAGCGGTGCGGACGATGGACGCCCGGCTGTCCTACGCCTCCCGGCTGTACGAGCGGGCCGCCGACGCCCCGCTCGACTGGCAGGCGTCCCTCCAGGCGCCCGTCGCCCCCGCGCACGACCGCGGCGGCGTGGCCGTGGCCATCGAGGACTCCCAGTGGCTGGTGTGCCTCTTCGGCGCCAACGGCACCATGGCACCCGCCGACCACGACGGCTTCACCGCGTACGCCTGCTCCCTGGCCAACCCGCACATCGGCGAGGTCGCCCGCGGCGCGGCGCCGAAGGGCCCCGTGCGCCGCTACGGCGGGCTCGGCGGGCAGTGGCACCGCTACGACCGGATACGGCCCTGGCCCACCGGCCTCGCGGTGCTGGGGGACGCCGTGTGCTCGCTCAACCCGCTGTACGGGCAGGGCATGACGGTCGCCGCCCTGCAAGCCGTGCTGCTCGGGGAGGAACTCGACCGCCGCCCCCTCCCCTCGGCCTGCGCCCGCTTCCAGCGCCGCAGCGCACGGGCCCTGCGGGTGCCCTGGGCCACGACCACCGGCCTGGACCAGGGGTGGCTGGGGAACGGCCGCCGCTGCGCGCCGCGTTGACGCGGCGCGCGTTCAGCGGCGTGGCCGCGCGCATCCCCGGCAACCCCGCCCTGTACCGCACGTTCCTCCAGGTCCAGCAGATGACCGCCTCACCGCTCGCCCTCGTACCCGCCTTGGTGCGCGGCCGCACCGGACCCAGGCCCTGAACGGGCGGACCGGCACAGCGACGGCGCACGACCGCGCACGACCGACCGCAGCCGTACTCGTGACCGCTCGACCCGAGGTGAGAACCGTGCCCCCGACCACCGCGTACACCGTCGCCCGCGCGCCCGGCGCCCTGCCCCTCGCCGGGCACGTGGGGCCGCTGCTCCGCGACCCCTTCGCCTTCCTCGCGGACCTGCCGCGCCACGGCGATCTGGTCGAGATACGCCTCGGCCGCACCCCCGCGTACGTGCCCTGCCACCCGCAGCTGCTGTGGGACGTCCTCACCCACGACCGCCTGTTCGACAAGGGCGGCCCCTTCTACGAGCGCGTCCGCGGCATGGCGGGCAACGGCCTGGCCAGTTGCCCGCACGCACACCACCGGCGGCAGCGGCGGCTGATGCAGAGCGCGTTCCACCCCGCCCAACTGCGCGCGTACGCCACCGTGATGGCGGAGGAGATCGACGGCCTCATCCGCCCCTGGGGACCCGAGCAGGTCATCGACGTCTACCCCACGCTGTACCGCATGGCCCTGCGCACCGCTACCCGCACCCTGTTCGCGCAGCCCGCCGCCGCGGCCCTGGCCGACGAGGTGCGGCACTCCTTCGAGATCGCCTTCAGCGGGGTCTTCCGCCAGATGTTCATGCCGCCCGCCCTCATCCGCCTTCCGCTGCCCGGCAATGTGCGCCACCGGCGTGCCGTGGCCCGGCTGCGGCACACCGTCGACCGCATCGTCGCCGGATACCGCAGCGATCCGAACGCGCCGGAGAACCCGGCGGACCTGCTCGGCGTCGCGCTCGCCGCCCGCGACGACGAGGGCCTGGCCATGACCGACACCGAGGTGCGCGACCAGGTCGTCAACTTCCTCGCGGGCGGTACGGAGACGGTCGCCGCCACCCTCACCTGGGCCCTCCAGCTCCTGGCGGCCCACCCGGAGCAGCAGCGGACCCTCCAGGCCGAAGCCGACGCCGCCCTGGGCGGCCGCGCCGCGCACGGGGACGACCTGCCGCGCCTGGAGTACGCCAACCGCGTCGTGCAGGAGACCGTGCGGCTGCACCCGCCCGCCTGGATGTTCACCCGAGGCACCGCCTTCGCCACCGAACTCGCCGGGCTCCGCCTGCCCCCGGGCAGCACCGTCGTCATCACTCCCGTTCCGACCCACCGCAGCGCCGCCCTGTACGACCGCCCCGACGCCTTCGACCCGGACCGCTGGACCCCCGACCGGGCCGCGCGCCTGCCCCGCGGGGCCTACGTGGGCTTCGGCGCCGGTGCGCGCAAATGCATCGGCGACGCCTTCGGCACGACGGAGTGCGTGCTGGCGCTCGCCACCGTCCTCAGCAGGTGGGACGTCACACCGGTCCCCGGCGCGGACCTCCGCCCGTACCCGCTCGCGGCCTTCCACCGACCCCGGCGCCTCTCCCTCCGCCTGACCAGGCGCGGCCCGGCCGGGGCGTGAACGCGGGGCGCGACCGCGAGACCTGTCCGAGGGAACCGGCTGTGGGACCGACCGCGGGAATCGACCGTGGGAGCCGACCGCACACCTCTGGGGGTACCGATGCACCACACCAAGCCGATCGACCTGGGGTCGTTCCGCTTCCGTCCCCGGCCGGAGCGGCAGGTCCGGGCCAGCGGGCGGCGGGTGCGGGAGTGGGTCAGGGCGCGGGGCCTCACGGGTTCGCCGGAGTCCTACGACTGGTTCTGCCTGTGGGACACCGCCCACCTCGTCGGCAACTGCTATCCGCACGCCGTCCCGGGGCCCGGTATGGACCTGGCGGGCAGGATGACCGCCGTCACCATCCTCCTCGACGACCAGATCGACGAGTCCGCGTCCGTCGGCGCGTGCGTCGAGGCCATCGCCCCCTTCCTGGACATCGTGCGCACGGGAGGCGAGGAGGTGCCGCGTGCGAGCAGGCCCCTGCACCACGCGTTCGCCGAGGTGCTGCGGGACTCCCGTGCCCGCGCCTCGGACATCTGGTGGCGCCGCGCGGCCGGGAACTGGGAGGCCAGCCTGATCTCCGTAGCGCACGAGACCCTCAACCGGACGCTGCGCGAGGGCCCCGCGCCGTACGACGTCTTCCTCGAGACCCGCCACGGAAGCGGATACATGGGCCCGTTCCTCGACATCCTGGAGCCCGCCGCGTCCCTCGAAGCCCCCGCCCTGGCGTACTACTCCCCGCAGCTGCTGCTGATGCGGCGCATCGTGGAGGACCTTGGCAGCTTCGTCAACGACGTGTTCTCCGCGGAGAAGGAGACCGTGCGCGGCCAGTACGACAACCTCGTCCTGGTCCTGCGCGAGCGGGGGAACACCACCCTTGAGGAAGCCACCCGGCAGGCCCTGGAGATCATCCGCGAACGGGTCCGCCGCTTCCTCGCGCTGCGCGCCGAACTGCCGACGGTCTGCGCCCGCCTCGGCCTGTCCCCCGCCGAGACGCGGCGCGGCCTGCGCTACGCGGACGCCCTGGAGATGTGGGTGGCCGGTCTTGAGCCGTGGCACCGCACCAGCCCCCGCTACACCCAGGCCCTCGCACGGCGGCCGAAGGACGTGGCTTGGGCGCACGAGGACCTGCTCGGAGGGAGGGAGGCCCCGCCGGGGCGCCGGGCGCTCGGCGGGCGACCGCCGGGTGCTACGTCCGGGCGGTGAGGACCACGGCGGTGCCGTACGCGCACACCTCCGTGCCCACGTCCGCCGCCTCCGTCACGTCGAAGCGCATCATGAGCACCGCGTTCGCGCCCCGCGACCTGGCCTGTTCGGTCAGCCGCTCCATCGCCTGGTTGCGCGTCTCGACGAGGGTCTTCGTCAGTCCCTTCAGCTCGCCGCCGACCAGGGACTTCAGACCCGCCCCGATCTGCGAGCCGAGGTGCCGGGAGCGCACCGTGAGTCCGAAGACCTCACCGATGACGCGCTCCACGTGGTAGCCGGGTACGTCGTTGGTGGTCACCACCAGGACGTCGGACTGCGGGGCCTGGCCACCGCCGAAATCCTCGATGCCCATACGTGCGCACCTCCTTCTCGCAAGGATCACCCATCCCCCCGCCCCCTGCCAGCGGAGCCGGGTGCCCCACGGCCCGGCCGCTCGGTGAGGGTGAGGGGTGCCAGCGCCCGGCCGAGGCCGCGGCGGGCGAACGCGGCGACGTTCTCGGGCTGGTCGGCGAGCACCCTTAGGCCCAGGATGGGCGTCGCGCCCTGCACCGCGTCCAGCGGTGACGCCCGCCCGCCGTGGGTGACGGACAGGTCCGCGCGGCACAGCAGCGCTGGCTGCGGGGCGTGTGCGACGACCCTGACGCGGGGGCCGGGGCTCGTGAGGTCCCGCGCGAGGCGCCCGGCGGACACGATCGCCTCGCAGCCGGTGCCGAAGCGCGCCGCCACGACGTCCCAGAGGTCCAGGAGCACCGGGCCGATGACGTAGTCGAGCGCGGACACATGGGACGGTATCGGTTCGGCGGTGACCGCTCTCCGTAAGGGCACGGAGGCTCCAGGGCTCTGGGGGCGGGGGCTGCGCGGGCGGGGCCGCGAGGCGGAGGCGGCGCGTCGACACCTCTCAAGGCGCGCCGACCACTCAGGTCACGCTGATCGCAGGGGAACGCCCCGAGCCTGCGGGGTGATGTGTCCCGGCCGTCGCACAGGGCGGGAAGTCCGGGACGCGAGCACACGGAATCCGCCTCCGGCCTGGGGAGGCGTACGAGGTCTGGAACGCTGGAACGGGACGCCGTGCCCGCCTGTCGACGGCCCCCTCAGGAGGCGCGGCGCGAGCCGGGGGTCACGGGGTGCGGAAGCCGCGGAAGGTCACGGGCGCGCGCGTCTCGAAGCCGAGCCGCTCGTAGAGGGCGATGGCAGCGGAGTTGGCCTCGGCCACGTGCAGGAAAGGCCGCTCGCCGCGGGCGAGGACGCGGTCGGTCAGCGCGCGCACCAGGCGGGCGGCGTGCCCCTGGCCGCGCGCCTCGGGGGCCGTGCACACGGCGCTGACCTCGGTCCAGCCCGGGGGCCGCAGCCGCTCCCCGGCCATCGCCACCAGGCGGCCCCCCACGCGGATCCCGAGGTAGGTGCCGAGTTCGCGGGTGCGGGGCCAGAACGGCCCGGGTGCGGTCAGGGCGACGAGGTCGAGCATCTCCTTCACGTCGTCCGGGCCCAGCTCCACGACCGTCGCACCGGCCACCGGAGGCGGATCGCCGAGGCGGTCCGCGCCGGGCCACACCATCTGGCGGCCCTTGAGTTCGAAGACCGGCTCCCAGCCGTGCGGCGGGAGGGCCGGGCTGCTGAACATGTCGGCGAAGCCGCCGGGGCCGAGCAGCCGCGCCAGGTCGGACCAGTCGGACGGGGCGGGCTCGGCCGGGAGCGCGCAGAAGGTCGCGACACCCGGCAGGTACGTGGCTGCCCGCCCCAGCCGTCGGGCGAGGGGCGCGTGCGGTCCGCGGAGGGACTCGGCCACGGGGTTGTCGAGCACGGCGGTGTCACTGTTCACCGCCAGATCTTCGCACCCCGCCGCCATGGGGCGGCACGGGGGCCCGAAAGCACGGCACGGCCGCCCGCCGGGCCCCACATAAACCGCTGGCCACGCTCCGTACCAGCCCTACAGTATGGTGGCGTGACGCGACGTCAGACCGCCGGGCGCACCACGGCTGCGCTGTCCCCGCCTCCGCAAGCCCGCCCCGTTACGGCCGCGTGACGCAACTCCCGTACGGCTGTGAACAGTTACTGCGAGTCTGATGCCCTCCTGCCCGGTCTCCTTCGAGAGGACGCCCATGTTCAGAACGCTGCAAGGTTCGACCACCGCCGCCAGGCTCGCCACCGTGAGTGCCGCCGGGCTCATCGCCCTGAGCCTGTCCGCGTACTCGGCCCAGGCCACCACCCCGTCGGACCCGCCGCCGTCCCCGACGCCGCAGGTCGTCGGCGGCGAGCAGGCCAAGAAGGGTGAGTTCCCGTTCGTCGTGTGGCTGAACATGGGCTGCGGCGGCGCGCTGTACAAGAAGGACATCGTCCTGACCGCCGCGCACTGCTTCGACGGCTCCGGCCCGGTGCGCGGTGTCACCGTCACCGCGGGCAGCATCGACCGCAAGGACCGGAACGCCGTCCGGGTCAAGGCCACCAAGGTCCGCCAGGCCCCGGGCTGGGCGGGGATCGGCAAGGGCAAGGACTGGGCGCTGCTCAAGCTGGAGCGGCCGCTGAAGCTGAAGAAGGGCAAGATCGAGCTGCTGCCCGTCACCACCAACAAGTCGTACGACAAGGACACGTTCACGGTGGCGGGCTGGGGCACCACCCGTGAGGGCGCGACGCAGATCCCGCGCTTTCTGCGCAAGGCGAAGGTGCCGTTCGTGTCGGACGCCACCTGCAAGCGCTCCTACCCCCGGGGCTTCACCCCCAAGGAGGAGATCTGCGCGGGCTACGTCCAGGCCGGTGGCGTCGACACCTGCCAGGGCGACTCCGGCGGCCCGATGTTCCGCAAGGACAACCGGGGGCGCTGGCTCCAGGTCGGCATCGTGAGCTGGGGCGACGGCTGCGCCCGCCCCGGTAAGCCGGGCGTGTACACCGAGGTGTCCACGTTCACCAAGGACATAGCCAGGGCGGCGCGCACGCTGTAGCGGGGACGACACGGGGCGGCCGCGGTCAGGGCGTGCGACAGCACGCGCACGACCGCGGCCGCCCGCTCGTTTCCGGGACCGCGCCTCCGGCAGTCGCGGGCGGCGTCGCCGCACCGCCTTGGGCACCAACTGGTGAACTCACTGAGCGGCAGCGTCCGTTGACAGTATGTTGTGCGGCAACAGTCGGACACACACCGGGAGCGTGTTCTGTGAGGGATGACGACCCAGCGCAGCAGACGGACCCAGCGCGGCGGACGGACTCAAGGCAGCGGACGGACGCAAGGCAGCAGACCGACCCGGGGCAGCAGACGGGTCAAGCGCGGCGGGCGGATCCAGCACAGCGGGCCGACTCGGCGCAGGGGGCCGACTCGGCGCGGCGGACCCTGGCGAAGATCGACACATCGGTGCCGCACTCGGCACGCATCTGGAACTACTGGGTGGGCGGCAAGGACCACTACGAGGTCGACCGCGCCGCCGCCGACCAGGTGAAGCGGGTCTTCCCAGGCATCGTCGACGACGCCCGGCACTCCCGGGCGTTCCTGGCCCGCGCCGTGCGCCACCTCGCCGGGGAGGCGGGCATCCGGCAGTTCCTCGACGTCGGCACGGGCCTGCCCACCGCCGACAACACCCACGAGATCGCCCAGCGGGTGGCCCCGGAGTCACGGATCGTCTACGTCGACAACGACCCCCTCGTGCTCGTACACGCCCAGGCCCTGCTGACCAGCCGCCCCGAGGGCGCCTGCGACTACATCGAAGCCGATGTGCGGGCCTCGGACCAGATCCTCGCGGGAGCCGCCAAGACCCTGGACTTCGACCGCCCCGTCGGCCTGATGATGCTGGGTATCCTCGGCAACATCCCCGACTACGACGACGCGCTGGCCGCCCTGGGGCGCCTGCTGGACGCCCTGCCGAGGGGCAGCTACCTCGTGGTCAACGACGGCACGACCACCCACGCGCAACGGAACGAGGCCGTCCGGCAGTACAACGAGGACAGCGGCAGCCCGCACCCGTACACCAACCGCAGCCCGGAGCAGATCGCCGCCTACTTCGACGGCCTGACCCTCGTGGAGCCCGGCGTGGTGCCCACCTCGCAGTGGCGGCCCGATGACCAGGGCCCGGAGCACAGCACCGACGTGGCCGTGCTGTGCGGCGTGGGCCGCAAGGACTGACGGCGCACGCCGGGCCGGTGCGCGGGGCGGGCCGCGACGCGGGGGCTGGTCGGGGGCGAGGGGAGGCGCGGGAGGGGTGCGGCGCGCGGTTCACGGAGCCTGGTCCTCCACGCGCGAGAGAGTGGTGCAGCCCGACTGCCCTTCCACGCTCAGGCACACCTTCAGCGCGTCCGCACCGGTCAGTTCCCAGGTGGCGTCGACGCGTTCCGCCTCCTGGCAGGTGCTCGGGTCCAGCGACACCGCGGTGCCGGTGTAGCGCGGTCCGCCGCCGCTCACCCGCCAGATCTCCCGGCCCTCCTCCACCACACACCCGCCCGTGCCGACCTGGTTCTCGGAGGCGGTACGGCCGACGAACGCGTCCGTGCCGCGCTGCTCGATCCGCACCCGGGCCCCGGTCAGCTCCCAGGTGCCGACGATGCCGGGGCGCTCCGAGGCGGTGCCCGACGGGGTGGTGCCCGATGGGGTGGTGCCCGACGGGCCGGTGTCGGACGGCGTGGCGTCCGGCGGCGTGGCGTCCGGCGGCGTGGTGCCGGGCAGGGTGCCGGACGGCGTGCTCGACGGCGTCGGAGTGTCGGCCTCGGCGCTGGCCGGTGGCAGCGGAGGCGGGGCGGGCAGCCGGACGTCCCGCGCGGCGTCGGCCCCGGCCACGCGCCCGATGCCCTTGCCGGTGTCGAGGTCGAGCAGCCGGAACCTGCCGATGCGCCCGGGCTTCTTGCCCGGCTTGACGGTCGTGGTCTTCCTCCGGTCGTACCGGTCGCGCCACTCCGGGTCCGGGAGGCTGTCCGGGTCGACCGCGTCGGGCGTCAGCGCGGGCGGCGCGAGGGGGTTGCCGCAGTTGCACTTGACCACGGGCTGGCCGAAGCGGTCGAGGAGCACCGCGACGCCCGCTTCGAGCAGCGACTCGAAGACCGTGGCCGCGCCCCTTCGGAAGCCATGGTTCCGGACCAGGGTGTCGGTGCGCAGCAGGACGGGGGTCAGGCCCCGGACGTAGCGGCGGATGTGCCCGACGTCGATGCCGCGGACCTTCGACCAGGCCGCCGCCTTGCGCGCGTTGCGCGTGTCCGTCAGGAAGCCGGTCAGGGCCGCCTTGTCGCAGCTGCTCTGGTGGAGCGTCCCGCCGTAGAGGCCCGGGGTGTCGCCGGTGCGTACGCCCCCTTCAGCCCCCGGCGTCAGCCCCCGCCGGTCCCGGCCGATCGCGCCGGAGAAGAACGGGTCCGGCCCCGTGTCGCCCGCGGCCACCGCGATGACCCGGGGCTTCTCGTCCTCGTCGGCGTCCCCGCAGGCGCTCGCGACCCCGACGACGAGCAGCCCCGCGGCACACACCGCCACGGCGCGCCGCCATGCCCGCGACCGCTGCGCCCTTCCCCTGTCCCGCCCCTGCCGCGTCCCGCGCCGCGTTCGTAGCCCGGTCACTACGCTCATGCTCGCCCCCCCTGGCGCACCCGGTGCGCGTCCCCGCTCACCATGGCGCGGTCCGTCGCCCCCGGAAAGCGACGGGAGCCGGGCCGAGGGGGCGCACCGGGGTACGCGGAGCGAGCTGGATCGGCGGTGCGATGCCCGGGATTGACCGGGCGGCGCGAGTGCCGGAAGGTCGTCGGAGGGGCCACGGGTGCGGGCCGCCCGCTCCGGGCCGGGCGAAGGGAGCGCCGGTACCGCCCCGGACGAAGACGCCGCCCCGGACGGACCGCCCCCCCCGGATGGAAAGGACGCCGACACCGTGCCCGCTCGCCCCTCCGCGACCGACCAGGCCCTCGCGCTCCTGCGCGCGCACGGCGCCGACGGCGTCGCCCACCCCGGCGGCACGCTCCTCGCCCACCTCCAGCGCGTACGGGCCCGGCTCGCCGCCTGGGAGGCCCGCCCCGCACTCCAACTCGCCGGTCTGTGCCACGCCTTCTACGGCACCGACGGCTTTCCCACGGCGCTGCTGCCCCTGGACCGCCGCCCGGACCTCACGGCGGTGATCGGCGCGGAGGCGGAGGCGCTGGTGTACCTGTACGCCTCGTGCGACCGCGAGGCCACCTATCCGGCGCTCCACCTCCCCGACGCGCCCGTCCACGACCGGTTCACCGGCCGCTCCCCCACTCCATCGCCCCCGCTGCGCCGGGACTTCGCCGAGCTGTCGGCCGCCAACGAACTGGACCTCGCCAGCGTCGACCCCGCCTTCCGCGCCACATGGGGCCCGTCCCTGCTCACCCTGTTCACCCGGCTCCAGGGTCTGCTCACCCCCGCGGCCTGGCGCGACTGCCGTGCCGTACTCCTGGCGCCCTGATGCCGCCCGGGGCTTCCACCCGGAGGCCGTCCGCGGCGAGCACGCAGACCTCTGTCCCACGCGGCAACGAGGGTTCCGCGCAGCACGAACGCCCCGTACGGCAACGAATGTTCCGTACAGCATAAAGGCCCCACACAGCCTGAAGGCCGCACACGGCACGAAGGCCGTACACAGCACGAATGTCCCACGCACCACGGAGGAGAGCGATGGTTTCCGCTGACAGGCTGCTCGCGTTCGCGGCGGCGTCCCTGCTGGTCATTGTCATCCCGGGGCCGAGCGTCCTGTTCATCGTCGGCCGGTCCCTGGCCCACGGCCGCCGCACGGCGCTCGCGACCGCCTGGGGCAACGGGATCGGCTCGTACCTCCTGGTGGTCGTCGTCGCGCTCGGCCTCGGCTCCCTGGTGGAGCGCTCCGCGACGGTCTTCACGGCGGTGAAGCTGGCGGGCGCCGCGTATCTGGTCTTCCTGGGCGTCCAGGCGTTCCGGCACCGCGAGCGGCTGCGGATGGGCGCGGCGGAGCCGGTCGCCCGGCCCGCGCGCGGTGACCTGCGGGCCGTCCTCGACGGGGTGGTCGTGGGGGTGACGAACCCCAAGGGCGTCGTCTTCTTCGCCGCCGTGCTGCCGCAGTTCGTGGAGCACTCCGCGGGCGCCCTGCCCGCGCAGATGCTGGTCCTTGGCCTGGTCCCGATCGGCATCGGCCTCGTCACGGACACCGTGTGGGGGCTGACGGCCTCGGCGGCGCGCGGCTGGTTCGCCCGCTCCGACCGGCGTCTGTCCCTCGTCGGCGGCACCGGCGGCTGCGCGATGATCACGCTGGGTGTCAGCGTGGCCCTCACCGGCCGGGCGGACTGATCCCGTCCGTCGAGGGGGCCTTTGTTGTCAGGCGGTGTGCCGCGCCTGCAAGATCTTGATCATGTGTGGGGTGCCTTCTCGTCTTGCTGCGGTGACGCTCGGTGTGCGGGACATGCCGGGGCTGTGCCGCTTCTACCGTCGGCTGGGGTGGCCGGAGTTGCCGCCCGCCGGGGACGGCCGGGCGCGGTTCCGGCTCGGGACGGTGCTCCTCGTGCTGCGCCCCGCGGCCGGGGCGGCGGGCGCCGACGGGGCGGGCGTCACGCTGACCTGCCCCGTGGACGCTCCCGAGCAGGTGGACGCCGCCTTCACGTCCGCCGTGGCCGCGGGCGCCACCGCGGTCACCGAACCAGCGTCCCTCCCCACGGGCGGCCGGTCGGCGTCCATAGCCGACCCCGAGGGCAACCACTGGGACATTGAGTGGGCTCCCCCGACCGCACCAGACCCCGCCCCCGCCCAACACGACGACCGTCCCCAGCAGTTAACGGCCTCTGCCCCGTCCTCCCAGGCGGCACCAAGCACCCCCGCGGCCAGGCACCGGGCCACCGCCCACCGGCTGCACCACAGCGGCGCACCGGACGAGGCGGTCGCCGCGCACCTCGTGGCGGCGGGCGGCAGCGGTCCCGGCTGGGCCGCCGAGACGCTGCTGTGCGCCGCCCGCACCGCGCGGCACGAGGGCCGCCCTGAGCAGGCGGTGGCCTTCCTGCGGCGGGCCCTCGCGGAGCCCCTGCCGCCCAACCGGCGTGGTGGGGTGCTGACCGAACTCGGCAGTCTCGAGGTCACGCTGGGCCCGGCCGAGCGGGCCCTGGGCGTGCGCCACCTGGCCGAGTCGGTACGGCTCGAGGAGCAGTCCGACGTCGGCGTGTTCAAGGCGGCGAACGCTCTGGGCGCTGCGCTCGCGGCCCGCGGCCAGACCTCGACCGCGCTGGAGGTCATGGAGGAGCTGGCCGAGCGGTTCACCGGCCACCCGGAGCTGGCCCGCGCCGTCCAGGGCGCCGCCGCGCTGATCGCCTCGCACGACGGGCGCAGTTGGCTGGAGACGGTGGCCCGGCTGCGCAGGCTGGCCAGCGGCACCGGTCAGCGTCCGGCACCGGCGGCCCGCGCGCTGATCGCCGAATTCGACTGCACCAGCGGCCAGTTGTCGGCGGCCGAGGCCGCCGCGGTCGCCCGGGAGGTGACGGCGCGGCCGTTGGAGCCGTACTCCCGCACCTACGTGCTGGCCTCCGCCGCCACCCTCGCCCAGTGGGCCGACGACCTGGAGCTGGCCGACCGCCTGGTCGCGGACGGCATGGCCGGACACCACGGCCCGCCGGTCGACCCCGGATACCAGAGTTTGCTGAGCGTCCACGCCGAGAGCCTGGCGATGCGCGGCCGCTACCGGGAGCTGCTGGAGGCGTGCCGCGCGTGGGGCGTCATCGCCGGGCCGAGCGAGCGCCCCTTCGCGTCGGGCTGGGACAACGCCCACCTGCTGTCGCAGGCCGTCATCGCGCTGACCGAGACGGGCCGCGCCGCACAGGCCCGGCACCTGGCCGACTCCGTGGCCGTCGACAGCTCCCAGGGATCCTGGGAGTGGAGCGAATTCCTGTACGCCAGGGGGTTGTTGAGCCTTGCGGAGGGCGCACCGGCGGCCGCCCTCGACGATCTGCTGGAGTGCGGCCGACGGCAGGGCGAGCGGCGCGTCGTCAGCCCGGTCGTCACGCCGTGGCGGTCCGCGGCCGCCGACTGCCAGGTGCTCCTCGGCCACCCCGGCGCGGCCGTCGCGCTCGCCGCCGAGGAGTTGGCGGCGGCCCGCCGCTGGGACACGCCGCGCTGCGTCGGCCGCGCCCTGCGGGCCCTCGGCACCGCCACGGGCGGCCGGGCCGGGCTCGGGGCCGTCGAGCAGGCCGTGGACCTCCTCGGCTCGGTCGACCTCACGCCCGAGCTGGTCGCCGCCCAGGTCGCGTACGGCCGGATGCTCGTCGAAGCCGGGCGCCGCACCGCCGCCCGGAAGGTCCTGCGGGAGGCCGCGCGGCACGCCCAGCGCATCGACGCCGACCGGTCGCGAGCCGCCGTCAGCGACCTGCTCGCCGCCGCCGGAGCCCGCCGGGCCACCGCCTGCCAGGCCGGTGCCCGCGCGCTGACCGGCAGCGAGCGCCGCGTGTGCGAGCTGGCCGCGCAGGGCCACTCCAACCCCGAGATCGCGGCGCTGCTGCACCTGGCGCTGCGCACCGTGGAGACCCATCTCACCAACAGCTTCCGCAAGCTCGGCGTGCGCCGACGCACCCAGCTGGCCAAGCAGCTCGCCACCGAGCCCCCGGCGCGGGCCCGTTGACGCCACCGCCACCGCGGGCGCCCTGACCGCGGGGCCAGGATCGTGGGATTCCACGATGTGCCGGGGCACGGCCGCGCACAGGATGGGGACTGCTCAACCCCCGTGCGCCGCCCGAGCCGTACGCCCGAGTGCGGCTCGGGCGGCGCGTCGCGCGGTTCGAGCCGAGGCGGCGGCGCCCCGACGCCCGCCGCCCGAGACGACCACTCGCCTTCATCCCGAGCTCCTGGGGGAGACTTGCGCGTAACAGCGAAGAGAGCACGCGCCCTCACCGTCGCGGCGGCCACATCGGTGGCCCTCGCGGCAGGCATGACCGGCCCCACGACAGCGGCGGCCACGCACACGACGACCACCCCGGCCACCCCGAACACCCCCGACGCCGCACGGCTCAAGGCAGGCCAGCGGATCCAGCTCATCACGGGCGACCACGTCGTGGTCGGCGCCAAGGGCCAGGTGGTGCGCTTCGAGGCCGCCAAGGGCCGTGAGCGCGTACCCGTCCAGGTCCAGCGCACCAAGGACCGCACGATGGTGGTGCCCGCCGACGCGCAGCGCCTGCTCGCCACGGGCACGCTGGACCCGCGACTGTTCGACGTCCGGGCCCTCAGCGACCCGCGGCTGCGCCGCAGCCACGGCGACGGGCTGAAGCTGATCGTGCGGTACGCCAAGGGCGCCAGCGTCGCGCGGGCCCAGGTGCGGGCAGCCGGTGACACCCGGCTGCGGCGCACGCTGCCCACCCTCAACGCCGACGCGGTCCGCACCTCGCGGGCCGACGTGGCCAAGGTGTGGGAGGCGCTGACCGACGGGCACGGGAGCGGTGTGCGCTCCGCCGCCTCCGGCATCGCCAAGGTGTGGCTGGACGGGGTGCGCAGCGCGCGCCTGGACCGCAGCACCCGGCAGATCGGCGCCGACAAGGCGTGGGAGTCCGGGTACGACGGCAAGGGCGTGAAGATCGCCGTACTCGACACCGGCGTCGACAAGACGCACGACGACCTGAAGACCCAGGTGGTCGGCGAGAAGAACTTCTCCTCCGCCGCCGACGCCACCGACCGCGTCGGCCACGGCACCCACGTCGCCTCCATCGCCGCGGGCACCGGCGCCGCGTCGGGCGGAAAGTACAAGGGCGTCGCCCCCGGCGCCAAGGTGCTCAACGGCAAGGTCCTGGACGACCAGGGGTCGGGGGACGACTCCGGCATCATCGCGGGCATGGAGTGGGCCGCCGCCGAGGGCGCGGACGTGGTCAACCTCAGCCTGGGCAGCACGGACTCCCCCGGCGTGGACCCGCTGGAGGAGGCGGTCAACCGGCTGACCGCGCAGAAGGGCGTCCTGTTCGCCGTCGCGGCGGGCAACGAGGGCGAGGGCGGCGCGTCGACGGTGGGCTCGCCGGGCAGCGCGGACGCCGCGCTGACCGTCGGCGCCGTCGACAAGGACGACAAGCTCGCGCCGTTCTCCAGCGTCGGCCCGCGCGTCGGCGACGGCGCCGTCAAGCCGGACGTGACCGCGCCCGGCGTCGCCATCACCGCGGCGGCGGCCCCCGGCAGCGAACTCGACACCCGCCCCGACACCCCGCACCCGGCGCCCGGCTACCTCCAGATCGACGGCACCTCCATGGCCACCCCGCACGTGGCGGGCGCCGCGGCGATCCTGAAGCAGCGGCACCCAAACTGGGTGTCCACCGAACTCAAGGGCGCCCTGACCGCGTCCACCGTGGGCGGCGACTACTCCGCCCACCAGCAGGGCTCGGGCCGCGTCCAGGTCGACAAGGCGCTGACGCAGAGCGTGATCGCCGACCCGGTGTCGCTGAACTTCGGTGTCGCGCGCTGGCCGCACACCGACGACAAGCCCCGCACCCAGAAGGTCACCTACCGCAACCTCGGGTCCAGCGACGTCACCCTGGACCTCGCGGTGTCCGGCCTCGACCCCGCGGGCAAGCCCGCACCGGCCGGGTTCTTCACGCTCGGCGCGAGCAAGGTGACCGTGCCCGCCGGTGGCCGGGCCTCGGTCGACGTGACCGCCGACACCAAGGTCGGCGACACCGACGGCACGTTCTCCGCCCACGTCACCGCCACCGGCGCGGGCCAGTCGGTCCGTACGGCCGCGGTGGCCGTCCGCGAGGCGGAGTCGTACGACGTGACGCTCAGGGCCATCGACCGCGACGGCTCCGACGCGCGGAACTTCACCACCTCCCTGATCGCCGTCTCGGGCCCCGGCAAGGGCTTCCAGGCCGACATCCGCAACGAGCCGGGCACCCACACGGTCCGCGTGCCCAAGGGCTCGTACGTGTACAACACGGCCGTCTACCAGCACCCGTCGGACCTCAGCAAGGGCGCCGACTGGATCGCCCAGCCGAAGCTGGACGTCTTCGGCGACACCACCGTCACCGCCGACGCGCGCTCCGCCAAGCCGGTGGACATCACCGTGCCGGGCCTCGACACGGCGGACTACGGGGGCACGTACTACGAGCGCGACACCGACATCGGCCGCGTCGGCAACGGCTGGGTCCTGCCGAGCCTCACCAACTTCCGCACCGCCCACATGGGTCCGGCCGTCACCGACGGCTCGCTGCTCCAGACCTGGGACGCGCACTTCGCCAAGGACGCCACCAGCCAGTACTCGGTGGCCTTCGGCGGCAAGGTGCAGCGGGTCGCGACCGGCTACACCCGGCATGTGAAGGCGGACGAGTTCGCGACGCTGAAGGTCGACGCCGGGGCCTCCGCGCCGGGGAAGACCGCCCTCGTCTTCCCCTACCCGAAGGTGCCGGGCGCCCCGGAGGGCAACGCGTTCTCGGCGGCGCAGCCCGCGCCGGGCACGCGCACCTTCCACGTGTCCACCGGCGACGGCGTCACATGGCGGACCACGTACGAGCAGTGGAGCGCGCCCGACGAGAGCGGCTATCCGTCCCTGGACTCCGCGTACGAGAGGGCGGAGCCGAAGCGCTACGAGACCGGCAGGACGTACCGGGAGACGTTCAACACCGGCGTCGTCGGGCCGCTGCTCGGCACCGGTCTCGGCGTCTTCCGCACCGCGCCCGACCCGGCCACGGGCGAGCAGCAGCTCGTCGGGTCCGTGCCGCTGTTCGCCGACGGCCGGGGCCACAGGGGGCACTCGGCGTACGCGTCGGCCACGTCGACGCTGTACCGCGACGGCGTCAAGGTCGGTGAGAACGACGACCCGCTGACCGGCGGGCAGCCCTTCACGGTCGGCTCCCCCGACGCCGAGTACCGCCTGACGACCACCGTCGAGCGCCCGGCGAAGGTCGCCGCGGCCTCCACCCGCGTCGACGCCAGCTTCACGTTCCGCTCCGGCAAGGTCGCGGCCACCACGGCGCTGCCGGTGTCCACGGTCCGCTTCGCGGCCCCCGTCGACCTCGCCTCGCGCGCCCCGGCGGGCAGGACGGTCCAGATCCCGGTGACCGTGCAGGGCTCGGCGGCCGGGCAGAACCTGAAGTCGCTGACGGTGTCCGTGAGTTACGACGGCGGGGCGAGCTGGAAGGCCGTGCCCGTCGACCGCGGCCGGATCTCCGTGAAGAACCCGGCGAAGGACAAGGGCATCGCGTTCCGCGCCCATGTCACGGACAAGCAGGGCAACAAGTCGTCGCTGACGATCCGCAACGCCTACCTCGGCAAGTGAGCGGGGGACGCTGACGCGGGGCGGCAGGCGCCGCGCGTCGGCGGGATGCCGTGCTGGAAGGCGGTCAAGGGCGCCTTCCAGCACGGCCGTTGGCGCGGTCGCCCACCGGGCGCGGGGACCGGCCGGTGCGCCTGTGGCGCTTCACCCACTCCTTGACGAGGGCGAAGAACGCCTTGTCGCCGACGGCCTCGCGCACCTTGTGCATGGCGAAGCCCTCGCTCAGCCACATGTCCTTCCACGCGCGGGGCGTGACGGAGTCGCCGAACCACTGGTGGGCGAGTTCACGGACGAGCAGCGTGCCCCTCGGGTGCCGAGTCGGAGTACGGCTTGGTCTGGGTCTCCAGGGCGTATCCGGGAAGGAATCCTTACGCGCGTTCCGTGCGGCGGCTGGTATGACTGGTGCATGCAGGAACAGACCGCGCAGTCGGCCATCGACACGTTCATCTCCGCGTTCAACGCCTCCAGTGACGCCTATGTGACCTCGCTGCTCTCCCAGGCCGTCACCTCGGACGTGGTCTTCTGGGGGCCGCTGGGCCGCAGCGAGGGCATCGAGGCGGTCGAGCGGTTCGTGCTGGACATCCGCAACCACCCGGCGGGGACCGGCACGATGGTGCGCTGCTCGGCGGTGGACATGCCCGACGAGTGGGCCCGCTACCAGTGGGTGTTCACCACGCCGGACGGCGGGCCCCGCCTCGCGGGCACGGACGTCGTCCACCTGCGGCGCAGCCTCATCGACCAGATCATCGTCTTCGCGGGCGAGATCGAGCCGTCCGCCCCCTGAGCGGCCCGCCCCCTGAGCGGCCCGCCCCCTGAGCGGCCCGGCCCCTGAGCGACCCGACCCCTGAGCTGACCGCCCCCACCCCGCTCCCGGCGCCGCGGCACGGCCCGCCCAAGCGGTGATTATGCTGCCGCGCATGGACATCGTGATCCCGCTCTTCGACCACTTCGAGCCGCTCGACGCGATCGGGCCGTACGAGATCCTGGCGTATGTGCCCGACGCCCGCGTCACGTTCGTCACCGACGAACCGGGCCCGGTGCGGGACGTGTTGGGCTCCCTGCCCGTGCACGTACCGACCCGGTACTCCGAAGTGGAGCGCTGCGACGTCCTGTTGATACCGGGCGGGGGCAGCTTCAAGACCATGATGGGCGACCCCGAGTTCCTGGACTGGGTGCGCCGCGTGCACGGCACCACCCGGTTCACCACCGCGGTCTGCACCGGCACCCTCGTGCTCGCCGCCGCCGGGCTGCTGAACGGGCTGACGGCGACCACCCACTGGGACGCCGCCGCCGGTCTGGAGGCCCACGGCGCCCGCTACACCCCCGAGCGGGTCGTCCGGCAGGACCGGATCATCACGGCGGCCGGGGTCTCCTCCGGCATCGACATGGCCGTACGGCTCGTCGCGCTGCTCACCGACGACGTGACCGCGCAGGCGATCCAGCTGTACACGGAGTACGACCCGCAGCCGCCCTTCGACACCGGCTCGCTGGCGAAGGCCCCGGCCGAGGTCGTCGACCGGGCTCACGCCGTGGCCCGCCAGGCCACCCGGCTCGCGCCCCCGCTGGCGTAGCGCGGCGGTGCTTCACCCGGCCTGCGGGCCGCGGGTGAAGAAGTCGACGAGGCTGTACGGGGCGTCGTCGTCGAGGCACATCGTGTGGGCGCGCAGGGACAGGGCGGCAGCGGCGGCGCTGCGCGGGAACAGCGCCTGCTCGTAGGCGGCGAGCGCGGCCTCGGTGTCGTCGGGGTGGGCGGCGAGGGCGCTGCCGAGTTCGGCGGCGTCGTACAGGGCGAGGTTGGCGCCCTCGCCGGACGGGGGCATCAGGTGGGCGGCGTCGCCCAGCAGGGTCACGCCGGGCACGCGGTCCCAGCGGTGGTCGACGGGCAGGGCGTGGACGGTGCGCGGGACCGGGGCGGTCTCGCCGTCGGCGATGAGGGCGGTCAGTTCCGGGGCCCAGCCGTGGAACTCCGCGGCGACCCGCGCCAGGGCCGCGGCGGTGTCGGTGAAGTCGAGGGCCTCCAGCCATTCGCGGGGCCGGGTGAGCGTCACATAGGTGCGCAGGACGCCGCCCGCCTCGCGGTGGGCGGCGATGCCCTGGCCGGGGGCGAGCGCGAACAGCGAGCCGCCGCCGACGATCCGGGCGCTGGCCGGGTGGCGGGTGTCGGCGTCGAACAGCTGGGTCTCGACCAGGGACGTGCCGACGTACGCGGGTGTGGCGCCGGACAGCAGCGGGCGGACCCGCGACCAGGCCCCGTCCGCGCCGACCAGCAGGCCGGTCACCGCCGTCGTCCCGTCCTCGAACACCACCTCGTGCCGCCCGCCGCCGAGGGGCCGCACCGCGGTGGCCTTGTGCCCCCATCGGACCGTGTCGGCGGGCAGCGCGTCGAGCAGGAGCCGCCGCAGGGCGCCGCGCGGTACCTCCGGGCGCCCGCCGGTCCCGTCGTCGGGCTCGTCCAGCAGGATCTTTCCGTGCCGGTCGGCGACCCGCGACGCCTGGGCCCCTTGCTGGACGATGCCGAGGAACCCGTCGTAGAGCCCGGCCGCCTTCAGCGCCATCTGCCCGTCGCGCTCGTGGATGTCGAGCAGGCCGCCCTGGGTACGGGCCAGTGGTGACGGCTCCGCCTCGTAGACGGCCGCCGGGATGCCGTGGACGTGCAGGACGCGGGCGAGCGTCAGCCCGCCGAGCCCCGCGCCGATGATCGTGACCGGAGTGGCCATGTGCTTCCTCCCTGAAAGCGAACCTGAGAGCCGACCTGAAAGCGGACCTGAGCGCGGACTTGAAAGCGGGCCTGAGAGCGGTCCTGCCAGCGGACCCGAGCGCGCCCCCGGGCAGCTCTGACGGCGGACCGGGCGACCGGAGGCGGTCCGCTGTGCGGGCGTCCGACAGCCCCCTCCTGGAACGCCGTTCCAGACCCTCACACTGGAACGACATTCCACCGCTTGTCAAGCTGGAACGTCGTTCCAGTCGGCTAGGATGGGCGCATGGCACCCAGGACGCGCCGTCCGGATCGACGGCAGGAACCGCTCTCCCGGGAGCGCATCGTGGCCGCCGCCGTGGAACTGCTCGACGCCGTGGGCGAGGGCGGCCTCACGTTCCGCGCGCTGGCCGAGCGCCTCGCGACCGGGCCCGGGGCGATCTACTGGCACGTCTCGGGCAAGGCGGAACTCCTCGCCGCCGCCACCGACGCCGTCGTCGCCACCGCCCTGGCGGACGACGACGCCGACGCGACGCCGCAGCAGGCGGTCAAGGCCCTCGCGCTCGGCCTGTTCGACGCGATCGACGCCCACCCCTGGGTCGGCGCGCAGCTCGCCCGGACGCCCTCGCAGCCGTCGAAGCTGCGGATCTTCGAGCGCATCGGACGCCAGGTGCAGGCCCTCGGGATGCCCCCGGCCGCCCAGTTCACCGCGGCGACCACGCTGCTGCACTACGTCCTGGGAGAGGCGGGCCAGAACGCCGCCAACGCCCGCAAGCGCAGGCCGGGCACGAGCCGGGCGGAGTTCCTCGACGCCACTGCCACGGCCTGGGCCGCACTGGACCCCGACGAGTACGCGTTCACCCGAAGCGTCGCCGGGCAGCTGCGCGAGCACGACGACCGCGCCGAGTTCGTCGCCGGGATCGACCTCATCCTGACCGGCGTCACGGCCTACAAGAAGCCGACCGGCTGACCCGGCCCCTCGCACCCGCGCCGCGCACCCTCCGCGACCCCGCTCCCCCGCGCTTCGGGCCCGCGCCTCACCCCCGCCCCTCCTCCTCCGCCACCGCCACCCGCGCCGCCGCCACGAACGCGGCGATCGCCGGATGCGTGCCCCCGCCCGCGCGGAAGGCGACCTTCGACCGGCGGAACAGCGGCAGCCGGGTCAGCACCACGCCCGCGGGCCGGTGCGCGAGGGCCATCTCCGGTACGAGTCCGGCCCCCTGACCGGCGGCGGCCAGGGCGAGCACCGTGCGGAAGTCGTTGACCTGGTGGCGGATCCTCGGCTGGAACCCGGCCGCCTGGCAGGCGCGCACCGCCATCGCGTGGCCCGTGGTGCCGTCCCGCGCGGTGATCCACGGCACCTCGGCGCAGGGCCCGAGCAGCTCGGCGAGGGTGTCACCGCCGCTGGCGGTCCCGGCGCCGGTCACCAGGTACATGGGCTCGTCGAGGAGCGGCACGACGTCCACCGCGGCGTCCGGGGACGCGGGCACGAAGTCGTAGTCGTGGACCAGCGCCACGTCGAGTTCACCGGCGCGCAGGCCATCGGAGACGCGCGCCGAGTCGATCTCCCGCACCATCGGCTCCAGCGCGGGATGGTGCCTGGCGAGTTCGGCGAGCGCGGCAGGCACGAGGGTGTGGCCCGCGGAGGGGAAGGTGCCGATGCGCAGCGGTCCGCCGATGCCCTCCCGCGCGGTGGCGAGTTCGGCGACCGCCTGCTCCAGGCGTTCGAGCACGGCGTCGGCGTGCGCGACGAGGGTCCGGCCCGCGGGCGTGAGGACCACGCGCCTGCCGCTGCGTTCGAGGAGGGCCACGCCCGCCTCGCGTTCGAGGACGCCCAGCTGCTGGGAGACCGCGGACGCGGTGAAGGTCAGCGCCTCGGCCACGGCGGCGATGGTGCCCCGCCGGTCCAGTTCGCGGAGCAGATGCAGACGACGCACATCGAGCATAAGTTCAGCTTAGGCATCAGGTGAGAAATCTGAAATAGATCTACCGGACCGCTGTCGGTCAGGGTGGAGCCATGACCTCCCACCCGGCCTTCCACGGCCTCTACGTTCCCCTCGTGACCCCGTTCACCGACGACCTGCTGCTGGCCCCCGACGCGCTGGCCCGCCTCGCCGACGAGGCGCTGGAGGCCGGTGCCGCCGGGCTCGTCGCCCTCGGCACCACCGCGGAGGCCGCCACGCTGACCGCCGAGGAGAAGCGGACCGTGGTGCGTGTCTGCGCCGCCGCCTGCCGGGCCCACGGCGCCCCGCTGGTCGTCGGCGTCGGCACCGGCGACACCGCCGCCGCCATCGCGTCGCTGCGCGAACTCGCGGCCGCCGGTGACGCGGCGGCGGCGCTGGTCCCGGCCCCGCCCTACGTCCGGCCCGGCGAAGCGGGCACGCTGGCGCACTTCGCCGCGCTGTCCGAGCACGGCGAGCTGCCCCTCCTCGTGTACGACATCCCGTACCGCACCGCCCAGCCCCTCAGCGCGGCGGCCGTCGCCGAACTCGGCCGCCTGCCGAGGGTCGTGGGGATCAAGCACGCGACCGGCGCGATCGACGCGACCACGATGGCGCTGCTCGACTCTCCCCCGCCCGGCTTCGCCGTGCTCGGCGGCGACGATGCCGTCCTGTCCCCGCTGCTCGCGTCGGGCGCCCACGGCGGCATCGTCGCCTCCGCCAACGTCCGCACCGCCGACTTCGCCGAGCTGGTCTCCCTGTGGCGGCGGGGCTCCGCCGCGCCCGCACGGGCGCTCGGCGCCGAACTCGCCCGGCTGTCCGCCGCCCTGTTCGCCGAGCCCAACCCGACCGTCGTCAAGGGGGTGCTGCACGCCCAGGGCCGGATTCCCAGCCCGGCCGTACGGCTGCCGCTGCTGGCCGCGTCGCCCGGCGCGGTCCGCCGGGCGGCGCCCATGGCGAGCGGCGGCGCGGGCCCGGCCCGCGCGGCCTGACCCGCGCCCTGGCAGGCGCCGAGGGCGGTGGGGTGCGCGCACCCCACCGCCCCGGCTCACCGGCGTGCCCCGTCAGGGCCGCCGCTCAAACGCGTCGCTCAGATCTCCTCCCACAGGGCGGGAACGTTCGGCGGCTCCCAGCCCGGGTAGGCGGTGTGTCCCTGGATGCAGCGGTAGCGGACGCCGTTGTACGTCACCACGTCCCCGGCCGCGTAGGTGGCACCCAGCTCCCAGGTGGTCTCGCCGGTGCTGGACACGGTGAGGGTGTAGGTGGTGGCGTGGCTGACCGTGCCCGCGCCGGTGAGGGACAGCGTGTACGTGCCGCTCGGCGTGCCCGCGGCGACCTCGACGGTGGCGGTCGACGACTCGCCCGACTGCACCGAGGTCGGGGCGAAGGTCACGCGCACCCCCTCCGGGGTCCCGGAGGCCGACAGGCTCACCTTCTGCGGGGACCCGCTGGTCGTGGTGGTGGAGACGGTGACCTTGGCGGACGAGCCGGGCTCGACCGTGCCGGACGCCGGGTCGGCGGAGATGGAGAAGTCGTCCGCCGGGGCGGGCTTGTCGTTCACCGCCGTCTTCCAGATGGTGTACGCGATCCCGTCCGTGCTGCGGTCGAGCGCGGTGGCGCTGATGTTGTCGGTCGTGTCGCAGCCGGAGTGGTAGCAGGGGTCGTACGGACGGCCCGCGGTGCCGCCCCACTTGGCCGCCTCGGCGGCGGACTTGGTGTCCGACGCTCCGGTGGCGTAGCCGGAGGTGGGGATGCCGATCTGCTGGAACGGGTAGTCGTCCGAGCGGCCCTGGCCCTCGACGTTCTCCTGCGGTTCGAGCTTGAGGGAGTTCCAGTACTCCTTCATCGGGGCCGCCGCGGTCGAGTTCAGGTTGTTGATGAAGTAACCGGCGTTGGTCGAGCCGATCATGTCGAAGTTGTAGTAGGCCTTGATCTTGCCGCGCTCGGTGGCGGAGAGCGACCTGGTGTAGAAGTCCGAGCCGTTGAGGCCCTGCTCCTCGTCGGTCCACCAGGCGAAGCGGACGCGGTTCTTCATGGTGGGGTTGTTCTGCGCCAGGGCGAGGGCCGCCTCCAGGATGGCGGCGGAGCCGGAGCCGTTGTCGTTGATGCCCGGCCCGGCGGACACGCTGTCGAGGTGGGCGCCGAACATGTAGACGCTGTTCGCGTCGCCGCCCGGCCACTCGGCGATCAGGTTGTTGCCCGCTCCGGCGGAGCAGCCCGAGGAGCACTGCTGCTCGGTGACCGTGTAACCGGCGGCCTCCAGCTTGCCCTTGATGTACGCGAGCGAGGCGCGGTAGCCGGGTCCGGTCGCGCGGCGGTTGCCGCCGTTCTGCGAGGCGATGGTGTTCAGCTCGGTCAGGTGGGCCCGCACCTTGGCGACGTCGATGTCCGGCGGCAGCGTCGGGTTGCCGCCGTCCCCGACCGTCAGCGTGTACTGGGCGGTGTGCGTCTTGGTGCCCGCGGTGCCGGTGACGGTGATCGGGTAGGTCCCGGCCTTCGCGGACTGCGCGGCGGTGATCTTCATGGTGGCGTTGGAGCCGGAGGTGACGGTCTCCGGGCTGAACGTGACGCTGACGCCGGTCGGCTCGCCGGAGGAGGTCAGCTTGACCTGCTGGGCGCTGCCGGTGACGGTCGTGGTGTTGACCGCGGCCGAGACCGAGGAGCCCGCGTCGACCTTCCCCGTCGCCGGGTCGAGGGCGAGGGAGAAGTCGTTCTGCTGCCCGGTGCACGTCGGGTCGCCGGGCTGGGTCGGGATGTCGATGGCGTCCCAGGCCGCCTTGGTGGCGTTGAACAGGTCACAGCTCGCGTCCAGGCTCTTCGCCGAGGTCAGCGTGGCGCTGCGGTAGCGCTTGTACGTCATGCCGCTGGTCTTGAGCAGCATCGCGCCGTAGAAGATCTTGCCCGCGTTCTTGATGCCGACACCGGTCACCTGCTTGCCGTTGCAGGTGGGGCTGGTGGGCTTGCCGCCGCCGGGGTTGGAGCCCTCGGCAAGCAGGTAGAACCAGTGGTTCAGCGGCCCGGCCGCCTTGTGCTCCTCGGTGTTGGGGATCGACGCGGAGTAACAGTTGGGGTCGTTGTTGACCCGCTGCGGGTCGTACATGTTGCGGATCGGCCCGCGGCCCTGGAGGTTGATCATCTCGCCGACGGTGTAGTCGGGCGTGTCATAGGGGGCGGGCTCGTTGACATAGGCCTCGGTCAGGGCGCCCATGATGTCGCCGGTGCCCTCGCCCAGGCCGCTCTCGTGGTTCGCGCCGCCGGGGGTGTTGGAGTCCAGGCCGTGGCCGAACTCGTGGGCGACCACGTCCATTCCGGCGATCCACTCGTTCGCGGAGTTGTGGCCGATGGTGACCGAGGAGCCGTCCCAGTAGGCGTTCAGCTGGTTCAGGCCCACGCGCACCGGCCAGCTGCGGCCGTTGCCGTCGTGGCCGTTGCGGCCGAACCACTCCTTGAACATGTCCCACTGCTTCTGCGCGGCGAACATCACGTCCACGCAGCCGGTCTCGCGGCTCTTGGGGTCGCCGGTGCCCCAGTCGTCGGTGGCCTTGGTGAACAGGCCGCCGTTGTAGTCCGAGCACTGCAGGCCCGGGCGGGTGGTGTCGCGCAGCACGTAGTTGCTGCCCGAGCGGGAGGTGTCGATGGTCAGCGGGTTGGGGCCGTTCCACTTGCTGCGTCCGGTGCCCGCGCGCACGTCGTCGTAGGTGTCGACGACCTTGCCGGTGCGGGCGTTCACGAACACGTGCAGCTTGCTGGGGGTGCCCGCCTTGGTCCGGCCGGTCAGCACGGTCTCCCAGGCGAGGGTGGGCACGTCGTTCTTGACCCGGACCACCAGGCGCTTGGTGGTGACCTTCTTGACCTCCGCCAGCTTGGCGCGGCTGGTCCTGACCGCCTGGGCGGCCTTCACCTTGGCCTTGGTGGCGACCGAGATCCGCGCGTCGGTGGCGGACTGGACGGAGCGCACCTTGCCCTTCCCGTCGGCGAGGACCACGGCGTCGCCGCCCACCACCGGCAGCCCGCGGTAGGTGCGTTCGTACGCGACGGAGTACAGGCCCTTGCCCCAGGGGATGACCTGGTGCCGGTCGTACTGCTCCTCGGGGCCCTTGGCCAGCGCGTCGAGGCCGCTGCGCGCCGCCCGGTCGGCGGCGGCGACGGCCTTCGCCACGGGGTTCGGTCTGTCCGGCGCGGGCGCGGCCTGTGCCGAGGCGAAGGCCGCGGGCACCACCACTCCCCCGAGTGCCATGGCCAGGGTTATCCCGACCGCTGTTGTCTGTCTGAGCATCACGGCTCCTTGTGAGAGGTGTTGAAGCTCCGCCAGCCGTAGATGTCATGAGCACGTCAGGCCTTGAGCCGCACATATCGCTTCGCTTCACACACTGACGGTGACATGACACATTCGTGGCTGGCGGAACCCTCACACCGGCCCGGGCCCCGGTCAATGCCTTTCGGGCGCGCGGCACACGCTGTCAAGAACTGGCAAGCCCGGCCGCGGCGACCGCCCGCTCACTCCTCCGCGGCCCGCAGCCGCTCCCGGTACGCGCGGACGTCCGGCAGGTCACCCCAGCGCCCGGCGAGACGGCGGTGCAGCCCGCGCAGCTCGGCGGCGATCATCAACTCCCGCGAGCCCAGGGCCTCTTCCGCGACCGGCTCCGCCAGGGCGACCGCCGCCGCGGGGTCACCCGCGCACGCCCAGCTGTCCGCGAGGCGCAGGGTGAGCAGCAGCCGCGTGGTGTGCATCGAGGGCGGCAGCAGCGCGTACGACCGCGCGGTGGCCTCCACGGCGCGGCGGGCCAGCGCGCGGTCCTCGGTCAGCGCCGCGAGGTCGCGCAGCGCCCCGCCGATCGCCGACTCCAGGCGCACCACGCCTTCGTCGCCGGACAGCCAGGGCGCTTCCAGCAGGTCCCGGTCGTCCAGGCGGGCGAACCGGCGCCGGGCCATGGAGATGTGCCGCCGACACGCGTCGGGGTCGTGGCCGAGGGCGTAGGCGCGCGCCTGGTACAGGTCGGACAGGGCCGTCATCCAGCGCCGTTTGGGGTCCACCGCGCCGATGGCCTCCGCGTACACGAGCATCGACGCGGCGTCCCCGTCGAGCCGGACCAGCGTGCACATGTCGCTGAGGAGGGTGGCCCGGGCCTCGGCGTCCTGGGCGGCGTCCGCCCAGCGCAGTCCGTGTCCGAACCAGGCCATGGCGACGCCGCTCTGCCCTCGGTCCATCCGCAGCCGCCCGGCAACCTGCGCGTACTCGGCGGCGAGCCGCAGCTGCCCATAGGGCAGCCGCCCGGTGGAGTTGACCGCCTCGGCCCAGCGCACCACGCCCCGCAGCAGCCGCTCCACGGTCGCCGCGCACGCGTCGGTGGTGTGCAGCAGCCCGTCGCGGATCAGGCAGGCGAGGACGGCGGTGAGCCCGTGCAGCAACTCCGCCTCGGCGCCGACCCTTTCGGTGGCGGGGGCGTAGGGCCTGCTCAGCCCGTTCAGCAGGTCCGCCACCGAGCTCTGGTCGGGCACCGCGCAGCCCGCGGTGCCGTGCAGCGGGCAGGCGAGGCCCGCGGCGGGCAGCCGGGCGGGCCAGAGCCGGGGGTCGAGCGGGGTGTCGTCGCCGGGGGCGTCCACGCCGGGGATCGGGGAGAACAGCGTCGGGGCCGCCAGGAAGCGGTCCGGGCCGCGCGGCGTCTGGCGCGGCGTGGCGGCGATGGTCGCGAGGTGGCCGCCGGTCTCCAGGACGGCGTCGAGGCGGCACACCAGGTCGAAGGGCGGCTCCCGCAGGCCGCTTTCGAGCCTGCTGATGAAGCTGTGGTGGTACCCCACTCTCCTGCCGAGCTGGAGCTGGGTGAGTCCGGCCCGTCGGCGGTGCTGGCGCAACTGCCGTCCGAACTCCGCCCACTTCGGCTCAACCGCCTCTGACGTACTGACGGACATGGCCCCTCCCCGATCGGGCTCTCGCCCCGGGGCAGTCTCGCAGCTTTGGTCCAGACCTTTCAACGTTCATACAGAACCATGGCCGTCGCTTTACACACCAGGCCCCGCCCGCCGCCGCACTCGATGGGTCCACGGCCCGGGAAGGCCGTGGACCCACGAGGCGCACGCGCCGGGCGCCGCCGCGTCACCCGCGCACGCGGTCCGTGCGCGGGGCCGTCACGCCGGGTCGATGCGGGAGATGGTGCCGCCCAGGTCGAAGACGTACAGCTCGCCCCGGGCGCCCTGGGCGAACGAGATGACCTCGCCGCCGTTGACGCCGAGGTCGTGCGCGCCGGTCACCTGGCCGTTCTTCATCTCCAGGGCGCGGATGGTGCCGTCGCAGTAGTCGCTGAAGACGTACTGGCCCCTCAGGGCGGGGATGGCACGGCCCCGGTAGACGTATCCGCCGGTCACCGAGCAGCCGAGGCCGGTGCGGTCGTACTCGTGCACCGGCGGCACGTGGTTCGCGGGCTCCGTGCCGCCACGGAAGGGGTGCCTGCCCTCCATCTGGTTCCAGCCGTAGTTCTCGCCGCCCTTGCTCTTGGCGGGGGCCCAGTCGATCTCCTCCCAGTCGCTCTGGCCGACGTCGCCGATCAGCAGGTCGCCGGTGCCCGCGTCGAAGGAGAAGCGCCAGGGGTTGCGCAGCCCGTACGCCCAGATCTCGTCCTTCGCCTTCGGGTCCTTCACGAACGGGTTGTCCTTCGGGACCGCATACGGCTTGCCGCCGCGCGGGTCGATGCGCAGGAGCTTGCCGAGCAGCGTGTCGAGGTTCTGCCCGTTGCCGTGCGGGTCGCCGCCCGCGCCGCCGTCGCCGAACGCGATGTAGAGGTAGCCGTCGGGGCCGAACTTGATGTCGCCGCCGTTGTGGTTGGAGTACGGCTGCGTCTGGGTGAGGACGGTGCGCCGGGTGTCCTTGAGGATCCTGCCGTGCCGCACGGCGAACTCGTCGATGGTGCTGGTGCCTTCGAGGTTCGTGTACGAGATGTAGAAGTGCGCGAACCGCTTGTCGAACGCGATGCCCAGCAGGCCGCGCTCGCCGTCGGTGGTGGTCTCCTTGGTGATGTCGAGGACGGGCTCGCTCAGCCCGCGCGGGCTCAACACCCTTACCGTTCCCGCGCGTTCGGCGACCCAGACCGTACCCCCGGGACCGGCGGCACCGGCGGTGGGGTTCTGGGCCGTGGCGACCTTCGTGAGGGCGACCTTCGCCGCCTTGTGCGGGGCGGCGGGCTCGTCGGCGGACGCCGTGGTGAGGGCGAGGGAGGCGACGAGGCAGAGGGTGCCGACGATCGCCGAGCTTCTGGTGCGAACTTTCACCGTGATCCTCCTAGAGGCGGCGAGTGGGGGAAGTCACCCGGCTGCTCACGGCAGCGTTGAGGGGGTGTCGTCCGCGCCTGCACGCAACCTGGGTGGGGGGATGGTGCGCTACTGGCCACGGGTGAGCGTACCGGGACACGGGACGCTGGTATAGGCCAACGGCTCCATCGGCTCCCTCACCCCTCGTGCTTCCCGCGCTTCCCGTCCCGCCCCTCAGGCACCGGCGCCCCTCTCGCCGCGCCCGCGTCTCCCTGGGACGTCCCCTCCCCGTGCCTCCCGGCACGGGCGACCGCGGGAGTCGTACGCAGAGTACGCAGAGTACGCGGAAGGCGCCTGACGGGCCGGGGCCGCGTCAGGCGCCTTCTCGGGTCATCCCTGCGCGAACCGCGTGAACGCGGCCGCCAGCCGTTCGGCGAGCCCGGCCGCGGTGGCGCCGTCGACCAGGTGGCGCTGGTGGGCCAGGGTCACGCTCAGGTGCGGGTCGACCGTGACGCCGACGACCAGCGGGTAGCGGGTGCCGTTGACCGTGGTGGCACCGGTGATGGCGATCCCGGCGGCGGTGTTCGCCTCCCTGATGCCCGCCCGGCCCTTCGGGAACGACTGGAACACGACCTGCGTGTCCGCCTGCCCGAGGTCGGTCCGCGCGAACTGGTGGTGGTCGAGCAGCCTGCCCTGCCGGTCCTGGAGTCCGGTCAGCAGCTCGGCCCAGGTGCCGTCCGGGGAGCGGCGCACGCGCACCGGCACGGTGGCGACGAACAGGCCCACCATCGTGTCCACCCCCGCGACCGCCGGTGGCCGACCGGAGACCGTCACGGCGAACACCACGTCGTCGCTCCCGGTGACGTCCGCGAGGACGGAGGCCCACGCGCCCTGCACGACGGTGTTCAGGGTCACGCCCAGCTCACCCGCGCGCCGCGTCAGCGCGTCCGCGGTCTCCGCGCTGACGGTAACCTCGACCGTGTCGTGCCCGGCGGGGCCGCCGTCCGCCGCCCCGGGGCGCCCGGCGAGCAGCGTCGGTGTGAGGCCGTCCAGTTCGTCGGCCCACGCGCGCTCCGCCGCCGCGCGGTCCTGGTCCGCGCACCACGCCAGGAAGTCCCGGTAGGGGCGCACCGGCGGCAGCGCGGCCGGGTCGGCTCCCGCGCCGTAGAGCCGCAGGAGGTCCTGGAGCAGCAGCGGCACGGACCAGCCGTCGAACACCAGGTGACTGGCCGTCAGCAGCAGTTCGGCGCGGTCGTCGGCCAGGCGCGCCAGCGCCATCCGCAGCAGCGGTGGCGTCGGCGCGTCGAAGGGCTCCGCCTGGTCCGCGCGGCGCAGCTCCCGAAGCGCGCGCTCGCGTTCCCGCTCGCCGAGGCCGCTCAGGTCGGCCTCGCGCCACGGCAGCGCGACGCCGTCGCGGACGATCTGCACGGGCTCCCCGTCGGCGCACCGGGACACCGCCACGCGCAGGGCGGCGTGCCGGTCGAGGAGGGCCTGGCCCGCGGCCCGCATCCGGGCGGCGTCGACCGGACCGCTGACCTCGAAGGCCATCTGCACGCGGTAGGGGTCGTACGCCTGGTCCGGCCGCAAGGTGTGCGGAAGCATCGCCGACTGCTCGCGCGTGAGGGGCCATACGTCGGCGAGGCGCCCGTAGTGGCGCTCCCAGGTGTCGATGTCCCGCTGGGCCACGGTCACCAGGGGCAGGTCCGACGGGGTGAGCCCGCCCGCGTCCGGCCGCGTCACGTGCCGGGCGAGGCCGGTGAGGGCCTCGCACCACAGCCGGGCCAGGTCCACCACGTCGGGGCGGGCGAGGACGCCCGTGGCGAAGTACAGCGTGGCCTGCGGCCGCGGGCCGTCGTCGCCGTCGACGACGACCACGCTGACCTGGAGTTCGGCGAGGGCGGGCATGTCGGCGTCGGGGGTGATGTCCATGCTGTCGGTGCCGTCGGCGTCGGCGTCGACCGGGGTCCAGCCGGTGCCGCGCAGGTCCCCGGGCATGTCCGCCGGGGAGAACCGGCCCAGGTAGTTGAACGAGATCTGCGGTGCGGGGTACGCCGCGAGGTCCGCGCCGGTCTCCGGGTTGAGGTGGCGCAGCAGCCCGTAGCCGAGGCCCTGGTCCGGGACGGACCTGAGGTGCTCCTTGACGGCCTTCACCGCGCCACCGGCGGCGGGCCCGCCCGCGAACGCCTCGTCCAGGGCGCATCCGGCGACGTCGAGGCGGGCCGGGTGCACGCTGGTGAACCAGCCGACGGTGCGCGACAGGTCGGCACCGGGCACCACGGACTCCTCGCGGCCGTGCCCCTCAAGGGCGACCAGGCAGGACGACGCGCTCACGCCGCGCTCGCGGCGCCACCGGGCCAGGGCCAGGGCGAGCCCGGCCAGCAGCCCGTCCTGCGCCCCGCACCGGAACTTCGCCGGGAGCTGCGACAGCAGGGCCTCCGTCGCCCGGTCGGGCAGGTCCACCCGGACGCTGTCCACGGTGGCGACGGTGTCGACGCGGGGGTCGAGCCTGCGGGTGCCGAGCAGCGGGTCGGGGCCGTCGAGCACGGTCTTCCAGTACGGCAGCTCCGCCACCCGGTGCGGTGCCGTCGCCTCCGCAGCGAGGGCGTGCGCCCATCTGCGGGCCGAGGTGCCCACCGGCGGCAGGGCCGGGGTGCGGCCCTCGCGGACCTGGGCCCAGGCCGCCGCCAGGTCGGGCAGCAGGACCCGCCACGACACGCCGTCGGCCACGAGGTGGTGCAGCACGATCAGCAGCCTGCCCGCGGCACCGGCGCCGGGGGTGAACCAGACGAACTGGGCCATCACGCCGCCCTCGGGGTCCAGTCGGCCCGCGGCGGCGTCCACTTCCGCCGCGCGGTCCCGTGTGCCGTCGGCCCGGCGCAGCAGTGCGGCGACGTCGACGGTGCCCGGCGCGCCGACCACCAGGCCGCCGTCGTCGGGCAGGAGCCGTGCGCGCAGCACGTCGTGGTGGTCGACCACCGCGCGCACCGTCGCGACCAGGCCCGCCTCGTCGATGTCCGGCGGCAGGTCCACCAGGGCCGCCATGGAGAACCGGCTGAACCGGGTGCCGATGTGGCGGGCGATCGGCGGCAGCGGCATCCAGCCCGCGCCGCCGCCGTCGAGTTCGGCGAGGACGACACCCGTCTCGTCCGTGTGCGCGACGGCCGCGAGGTCGGCGACGGTGCGGCACTCGAAGACCTGCCGGGGAGTGATCTCCACGCCCAGGGCCCGTGCCCGCGACACCACCTGGATGGAGCTGATGCTGTCGCCGCCGACGGCGAAGAAGTCGTCGTCCACGCCGATCCACTCACGGCCGAGGACGTCCGCGAACACCTCGGCGAGGGCCTCCTCGACGGGCGAGGACGGGGCCCGGTAGGCGGCCGCGGCGAACCCCGGGTCCGGCAGCGCGGCCCGGTCGACCTTGCCGCTGGGGGTGAGCGGCAGCGCGTCCAGGGTCACGACCCGCGACGGCACCATGTACTCGGGCAGCCGCTCGGCCAGCTGCCGCCGCACCTGGGCGACGTCGACGCCGAGGCCCACGTCGTAGCCGGACGCGGCGGGGACCACGTACCCCACCAGGCGGGTGCCGTGTTCCCCTTCGAGCGCGGCGACCGCGGCCTGGGCGACGCCCGCGCAGGACAGCAGGGCGGCCTCCACCTCGCCGGGCTCGATGCGCACGCCGTGCACCTTGACCTGAGCGTCGGCGCGGCCCACGCACTCCAGGTGGCCCCGCTGGTTCCAGCGGGCCAGGTCGCCGGTGCGGTACATGCGCGACCCGGCCGGGCCGTACGGGTCCGGTACGAACCGCTCCGCGGTCAGGCCCGCCCGGTGGAGGTAGCCGCGGCCCACCTCCCCGGCCACGTACAGCTCCCCCACCACGCCGGACGGCACCAGGCCGAGGCCGGGGCCGAGCACATAGGCGCGCATGTCTCCCAGCGGCGTGCCGATGGGCACCGCGCCGGGGCCGGGCTCGTCGGGGACCTCGTACGCCGTGGCGTAGAAGGACTCGCTCTGCCCGTAGGCGTTGACGAACCGCGTGCCGGGCAGGGACGCGCGGACCCGGTCGACGACCGCGGCCGTCAGGGGTTCCCCGGCGAACACCACGGTGTCGGCCGCGATCCGGTCCCCGGCCCGCGCCAGGACCGAGGGGACGGCGCTGGCCACGTGCCCCGACCAGGGGCCGCAGGCGACGGCGTCCTCGACCACGTCGACGGTGGCGCCCGTGCTGAGCGCCGCGAGGACTTCGAACACCGACACGTCGAAGCCCACCGACGTCGACGCCAGCATCCGCTGCCCGGGTCGCAGGCCGACCAGCTCGGCCAGGCGTGCCACGTCGTGCGCCACGCACCCGTGGGTGATCACCGCTCCCTTGGGCACGCCCGTGGAGCCGGAGGTGTACATCACGTACGCGGCGTTGCCCGGTCGTACGCCGCTGTCGGGGTTCTCGCCGGGGCCGGTCGCGAGGTCGAACTCCGCCAGGTCGTGCAGGACGAACTCCGGGCGTGCCTCGGCCAGGATGGCGCTCGTCCGCGCGCCGGGGTGCCGGGGATCGAGCGGCACGTAGGCGGCGCCGGACTTCCAGACGCCCAGCAGGGCGACCACCAGGTCGACCGAGCGCGGCAGGGCGAGGCCCACCAGCGTCTCGGGCCGTGCGCCGCGCGCCGCCAGGGCGTGGGCCAGGCGGTTGGCGCGGGTGTTGAGGTCGTCGTACGTGAGTCGGTCGCCGTCGCAGGTCACCGCGATGGCGTCCGGGGTGGCCGCGGCCTGCCGCTCGAACAGCCGCGGCACGGTCACGTCGGGTGCCGCCGTCGCGGTGGTGCCGGGCTCGCCGAGCAGGCGCTCCCGCTCGCCGGGGACCAGTACGTCCACGGTGCGGCGCCCGGGGTCGGCCACCACCTGCCGCAGGACGGCCTCGAAGCGGGTGACGAGGGCGGCGGCGGTGGCGCGGTCGAACAGGTCGGTGGCGTACTCCAGGCGGCCGTGGACTCCCCGGCCGGGGAACTCGGTCAGGTTGAAGAACAGGTCGGACTTCGCGGTCGTGATCGGCACCGGTTCGAAGGCGGCGTCGAGGCCGGACAGGGCGAAGCCCGGGCCGGACTCCTGCCGCCACACGAACAGCACCTGGAACAGCGGGTCGTAGGCGGTGGAGCGCTCCGGGTTGAGGATCTCCACGAGCTTCTCGAACGGGACGTCCTGCTGGTCGTAGGCGGCGAGGGCCTTGGCCCGCACGCGGTCCACGACCGTCTCGAAGGAGGGGCTGCCCGACAGGTCGGCGCGCAGCACCCAGGTGTTGAGGAAGAATCCGACCGACTCGGTGAGCGCCGCGTCCACGCGGCCCGCGATGGGCGAGCCGATCGTGAGGTCGTCACCGCCGCCGAGCTGGTGCAGCAGCACGGCCAGCGCCGCCTGGAGCACCATGGGGACGGTCGCGCCCCGGGCGCGCGCCAGCTTGCCGACCGCGTCGATGAGTTCGGCGTCCAGGGTGAGGTCCACGGCGTCGCCGCGGTGGCTGGCCACCGGCGGCCGGGGGCGGTCCGCGGGCAGCCGCAGCGGCCTGACCCCGGCCAGCTCGGCCCGCCAGTAGTCCACCTGGTCCGCCAGGAGGCCGCTGCCGTCGGCGAGCAGCTCCTGCTGCCACAGGGTGAAGTCGGCGTACTGCACGGGCAGTTCCGGCCATGCGGGCCGGGTGCCGCCGCGCCGGGCGTCGTAGGCGGCGCTCAGGTCCCGGGCCAGTGGCGCCGCCGACTCGCCGTCGGCCGCGATGTGGTGCACGAGCAGCACCAGGACGTGCTCGTCCGGGGCGAGGCGGAACAGCGAGGCCCGCACCGGGATCTCCTCGGCCAGGGCGAACGGGCGGGCCACGGCCTCGGCCAGGGCGGCGTTGACGGCGTCCGGCGCCACGTCCACCACGGGCACGTCGAGGGCCACCTCGTCGGCGGGCAGCACCCGCTGGTACGGCACGCCGTCCTCCTCGAGGACCACGGTCCGCAGACTTTCGTGACGTTCCGTCAGGTCTCGTACGGCCAGGGACAGCGCGTCGGTGTCGAGCGTGCCGGTCAGGCGCAGCACCAGCGGGATGTTCCACGCCGTCGAGGGCCCTTCGAAGCGGTCGAGGAACCACAGGCGGCGCTGCGCGAACGACAGCGGCACCCGCTCCGGCCGCCGCGCCGCGCGCCGCAGCGGCGGCCGGACCGGCGTTCCGGCGGTGAGCCGCTGGGCCAGCTGGGCGACCGTGGGCGCCTCGAACACCGCCTGGATGGGGACCTCGGCGCTCAGCGCGGTGCGGATCCGGCTGACCAGGCGGGTGGCGAGCAGGGAGTGTCCGCCGAGTTCGAAGAAGCCGTCGTCGACGCCGACGCGCTCCACGCCGAGCACGTCCGCGAACAGGCGGCACAGCGCCTGTTCGGCGTCGGTGCGCGGCGGCCGGTAGGCGGGGGCGGCGGCCTGCGGCTCGGGCAGGGCCGCCTTGTCGAGCTTGCCGGTCGGCGTCCACGGCATCCGGTCGAGGACGACCACCGCCGTCGGCACCATGAACTCGGGCAGGCGGTCCGCGAGGAAGGTGCGGAACTCCTCGCCCGTGACGCCGTCGCGTGCGACGGCGTACCCCACGAGGTGCTTGCCCCGGTCGGCGTCCTCGCGGGCCACGACGGCCGCCTCGACGGCCGCCGGGTGGGCGTTCAGGGCGGCCTGGATCTCGCCCAGTTCGATGCGGAATCCGCGGATCTTGACCTGGTCGTCGACGCGCCCCTGGAAGACCAGCTCACCGTCCTGGGTGCCGCGCACGACGTCGCCGGTGCGGTACATCCGCTCGCCCGGCGCCCCGAAGGGGCAGGCCACGAACCGCTCCGCCGTCGTGCCCGGGCGGCCCCGGTAGCCGCGCGCGAGGCCCTCGCCCGCGAGGTACAGCTCGCCGGGGGTGCCGGGCGGCACCGGGCGCAGCGCCTCGTCCAGGACGTGGGCGCGCATGGTGTCCATGGGGCGGCCGATGGGGATGTCGGCGCCGATGTCCTCGGCGGCGTCCATGGGGCGGGCGACCGCGCAGACCGTCGTCTCGGTGGGCCCGTACCCGTGTTTGAACGTGGTGCGGGGCAGGCCTCCAGGGCCTTGGCGAACGTCGAGGGCTTGGCGCGCTCGCCGCCGGTCCACACTTCGGGGACGCCCGCGAGGCACGACACGTCCTCCTCCACCAGGACGTTGAACAGGCCGGTGGTCAGGAAGACCGAGGTGATGCCCTCGTCGGCGACCAGCTGGGCGAGGGACTTCGCGCTCAGCCGCCCCGGCGGCGCGATGACCACGCGGCCGCCGCGCAGCAGCGGCACCCACAGCTCGTACACCGACGGGTCGAACGTCAGCGGGGTGTGGCACAGGACGCGGTCGCGGGTGGTGGCGGTCAGCGTGCGGTCGGCGGTGAAGGCGACGACGTCGCGGTGGGTGATGCCGACGCCCTTGGGCGCGCCGGTGGAGCCGGACGTGTACATCACGTACGCCAGCTGGTGCGGGTGCGGCCGGTGGCCCGGGGTCGGCGCGGTGCCGGGCAGGTCCGTGGTGTCCCGGGCGTCCTCGGTGTCCCGGGCGATGTCCCGTACGTCGACGACGGGGCAGGGCAGGTCGGGCAGGGGGGCGCCGTCGGTGAGCACCAGGGCGGGCTCGGCGTCGTCGGTGAGGAGGCGGATCCGCTCGGCGGGCTGGGCGGGGTCGACGGGCAGATAGGCGCCGCCCGCCCGTACCACCGCGAGGATCGCCTCCACGTAACGCGGCGACCGCTCCATGGCGACCGCCACCACCGACTCCGGGCCGATGCCGCGCCCGGTCAGGGCCTGCGCCAGCCGTTCCGTGCGGGCCCGCAGGTCGCGGTAGGTGATCCGCTCGGTGCCGTGGACGACGGCGACGGCGTCCGGGGCGAGCGCGGCCTGCCGGTCGAACAGCTCGGGGAGCGAGGCGTCGGGGACCGTGGCCGTGGGGGCGCCGGTCTCCGTCGCTGCCTGGGGGGCGGCAGGGGCGACCAGGTCGCGCAGGGGGCGGTCGGGGTCGGCCATCGCGGCGGCGGCGATGTCCTGGAACAGGTCGACGAGGCGGCGCATGGAGGCGGCGTCGAAGAGGTCGACCGCGTACTCCAGGAAGGCCTCCATCGGGCCGCCCTCCTGGTCGAACACGCCGATGGTCAGGTCGCACTTGGCGGTGCCGGGGGCGATCCCGGCGACGTCGGCGGCGTCGTGGGACACGGTCGTGCCGGGCAGCTCCTCGTCGGGGGCGGCGTTGTTCTGGTGCGTGTACGCCACGCTGAAGATCGGGTGCCGGGACGGGTCGCGGCGGCCGCCCAGCTCGGCGACGATCTTCCCGAACGGGATCTCCTCGTGGTCGAGGACGCCCGTGACGGTCGTCGCGCAGCGCCGCACCAGGTCGCGGAAGGAGTTCTCCGGGTCGACGCGGGTCCTGAACGGCAGGACGTTGTTGAAGTAGCCGATCAGGCCGTGCGTCGCGGGGTTCGTCCGGCCGGAGGTCGCCGCGCCGATCACCACGTCGCGGTGCCCGGCCCACAGGTGCAGCAGGGAGTCGATGACGGCGAGCATGGTGACGAACGTCGTCACGTTCTCCCGTGTGCTGAACGCGCGCAGACCGGCCGCGAGGTCCGGGTGGACCTCGAACTTCACCAGGTCCCCCACGTAGGACTGGGCCAGCGGGCGCGGCCGGTCCAGGGGCAGCTCCGCGGGGGTCAGGTCGCGCAGTTCGGCGCGCCAGAACTCCATGCCGCGCGCCATGCGGGGGCCCTCCAGCCAGGACCGCTGCCAGGCCGCGTAGTCCGCGTACTGGACGGGCAGGTCCGGCAGGTGGTGCGGCCGCCCCTCGCGCCGGGCCGCGTACAGCTCCGCCATCTCATGGAAGAAGATGTTCTGCACCCAGCCGTCGAAGACGATGTGGTGCCAGGAGTACTGCACGGTGTGCACGTCGTCCGCGACGCGGAAGACCGCCGTGCGGAACAGCGGCCCCGTGGCCAGGTCGAACGGCCTGGTCGCGGCGGCCTCGACGGTCCGGGCCAGGTCCGCCTCCGGCAGCCCGCGCACGTCGGTGACCGTCAGCTCCGGTTCGGTGAGGTCCGCGAGGGCGTACGGGGCACCGTCGTCGTCGAGGATGCGGGTGCGCAGGATCTCGTGCCGCTCGATCAGGTCGCGCAGGGCGTCCCGGAACGCGTCGAGGTCGAGCGGGCCGTGGTAGCGGGCCCCGGCCGGGATGTTGTAGAGCGGGCTGTCCGGGTTGAGCTGCTCCAGGTACCAGAGCTGCTCCTGGTTGTACGACAGCGGCAACCGGCCCCCGCGCGGGATCACGGGGATGGTCCAGTCGTCCGCGTCGGGCGTGCCCCGGGCGGACTCGACGAGGGCCGCGAGTTCGCGGACCGTCGGGCACCGGTAGAGGTCGGCGAAGGTCAGGTGCACCCCGAAGCGCCGCTCGACCTCCCGCAGCACCGAGATCCCGGCGATCGACGTGCCGCCCAGTTCGAAGTAGTTGGCGTCCGGGCCCACCTCGTCGGACTTCAGGACCTGCCGCCACACGTCGGCGATGCCCTCCTCCGCCGCCCCCGCGTCCAGCTGGGGCACGGAGGCCTCCGTGCCGGTGTCCGGGACCGCGGGGGCGGGGCCGCCCGGCGGCAGGCACCAGCACGACACCTCCTCGAACGGGTACGTCGGCGCCTCGACGCGGGACAGGCGGCGCCCCGCGTAGAAGCGGTCCCACTCGATGTCCACGCCCAGCGCGTACAGCTCCCCCAGCGCCCGCAGCACGCCCTCGCGCGACGGCTCGGCGAACATCCGCACCACCGGCAGCTCCGGCGCCACGCGCCGGATGGCCCGCGACAGGGCGCCGTCGGCGCCCAGTTCCACCATGACGGCGCCCTGCTCCGCGAAGTCCGCGACGGCCCGCCGCAGGCCCGCCTCGTTCACCTCGTCGGTGAGGGGCACGTCGAAGGAGTCCACGTGCTGGCCCCGCACCTGCCGGACCGCGAGGTTGCCCACGCCGGAGCCCACCAAGTGCAGTTCGCGCACGCCGAGCGAGCGCACCAGGGCGTACGCGGCGCCGAGCCGGTCGGCGAGCCGCTCGCCCGCCGGGCCGCTCCCGCCCGCACCGGCGAGGTCCGGGAACGACGTGGCGAGGCGGTCCCAGGTGGTGTCGCCCAGTTCGCCGTCGCCGGAGAACAGCAGCACGGCCTTCGCCGAGCGGGCCGTCTCGGGCAGGCGGGCCTTCCGCAGCGTCGCGGCCAGCTCCCGGGTGTCCCGGGCGACACCGGCCCACCGGTAGGGGTGGTCGTCGCGGCCCCGGTTGAGGACGTGCGCGACGGCGGCCAGGCCGTGCTCGGTCCGGTCGAGGAACGCGGCGACGCGGGCCGCCGAGGTGGCGAGCGCGGACGCCGACTTCGCCGACAGGGTGACCAGCTCACCGACGGGTTCGTGCCCGTCGCTGGCGGCGCGGCCGTCCGGGGGCTGCTCGATGACCGCGTGGACGTTGGTGCCCGTCAGGCCGAACGAGCTGAGCCCGGCGCGGCGGACGTCCGACGACGGCTCCCACGGCGTGACCGCCGTCTCCACCCGGATCGGCCCGGACAGGTCGATCAGCGGGTTCGGCGCGCGGAAGTTGGCGCTCGGGTACCGCACCCCGTGCCGCAGCCCGGCGAGCACCTTGAACAGGCCCGCCATGCCCGCGGCCTGGTCGAGGTGGCCGACGTTGCCCTTGACGCCGCCGATCCGGCACGGACCGGTGAGGCCCGCCTCGGCGAACGCCAGGCGCAGGCCGTCGGCCTCCACGACGTCGCCCAGCGGCGTGGCCGAGCCGTGGCACTCGACGAGGTCGATCGCGTCGGCACCGGCCTGCCGCCACGCCGCCGCGATCGCCTCGGCCTGCCCGGACGCGCTCGGCGCGCCCATGTTGGTCGCCCGGAAACCGTTGTGGTTGACGGCGATGCCGGTGAGCACCCCGTGGATGTGGTCGCCGTCGGCGAGCGCGTCGGACAGCCGCTTGAGCAGCACCAGGCCGCCGCCCTCGCCGACGGCCGTGCCGTTGGCGTCGGCGTCGAAGGGGCGGCACACGGCGTCCGGCGACTCCAGGCCCCTGATCGGCTCGTGCCCCCGTCGGGCCACCGGTACGGCGAAGACGTTCACGCCGCCCGCGACCGCGAGGTCGGCCCGCCCGGCGCGCAGGCCCTCCACGGCCGTGGCGAGCGCGGTGAGGCTGCCGCTGCACGCGGTGTCCACCATCGTCGTGGGGCCGGTGAAGTCGAAGGAGTAGGACAGGCGCGCGGCCGTCGCCGACGGCAGGGAGCCGAGGATCTGCTGCGGGTCGTCCTCCTCGTACAGGTCGGCGTAGCCGGGTGTGGGTGCGCTGAGGACGACGGCGGTGCGGGTGCCGCGCAGCGCCGCCGGGGCGTAGCCCGCGTTCTCGATGGCGCGGTGGGCGAGTTGGAGGGCGATGCGCTGGTGCGGGTCCATCAGTTCCGCTTCCCGCCGCGAGAGCCCGAAGAAGCGGTGGTCGAACAGGTCGACGCGGTCCAGGTACCCCATGGGCACGTACTCGACGTCGGCGGACGCCCCGGTGTGGTGGACGCGGTCCCGGTCCGGCGGGCGCACGCTGACGCGGCCCGCGGCGAGGTTGTCGTGCAGGGCGTCCAGGTCGTGGGCGTCCGGCAGCGCGAGCGCCACGCCGATGATGGCCACGGCCTCCTGGTCAGTGCGCGTCACGGCTGGTCCCTCCGGTCTCGGTCGGCTGCGCCGGTGTCGTCGGTCCGCCGCTGGTCCTGGCCGGGTGCGCGGGCGCCGGGTAGCGGTGGAAGCCCTGGCCGCTCTTGCGGCCCAGATGGCCGTCGGCGACCAGTTGGCGCAGCTTCTCGCAGGGCTGGAAGCGCGGGTCGCCGGTGCATTCGAGCAGGACGTCCAGGGTGTCGACGATGGTGTCGAGGCCGATGAGGTCGCCGGTGGCGAGGGGGCCCATGGTGTGGCCGAAGCAGTCCTGGAAGATGCGGTCCACGGCGGCCGGGTCGGCGGTGCCCTGCTGCACCACGGTGGCGGCCTCGTTGACCGTGAGCATCAGCACCCGGTTGGAGACGAACCCGGGGGCGTCGTTGACGACGATGCCCTTCTTGCCGAGGTCGGCGAGCAGGGCGAGCGTGGTGTCGAGGGTGGCGTCGCTGGTGCGCGGGCCGCGGATGACCTCGACGGTGTCCTTCAGGGGCGCCGGGTTCATGAAGTGCGTGCCGATCACCTGCCCGGCGCGGCCCGTGTGCGCGGCGAGCCGGTCGACGGGGATCGCCGAGGTCACCGTCGCGAACACCGCCGGGGGCGGGCAGATCTCGTCGAGTTCGCGGAACAGCCGCTCCTTGAGCGGGATGCGCTCCGGCGCGCAGTCGAGGACGAACCGCGCGGAGGCCAGGTCGGCCAGGCTCGTGGTCCAGGTCACGGCCTCCAGGGCCTGCCGCAGGGGCACGGCGGCGGGGGCCTTGCGGAACATCGTGGCCAGCCGGATGCCGTCGCGCAGCCGGGCCGGGGCGCTGGCGAGCGCGGCCTGCTCGGGGTCGACGGCCACCACGCGGTGCCCGGCCTCGGCGAGGCACTGGGCGATGCCGACGCCCATCGTTCCGGCGCCGACCACGCCGATGGCGCCGGTCGCGGCGCTGTCCTGGTGCATGGGGGTCTCCGTGTTCACGTCGTGCGCGGGGTGCGCGCGGTTCGCCTCGGGGCTGGCGTCCGGCGTGTCGTACGCGCGGGTCGTGTCGTACGCGCCGGGCGTGTCGGGCGTGTCAGGCGTGTCGGGCGCGCGGTTCGCCGCGCGCGCGTCCTCGTCCGGGGCGGTGCGGGGGCCGGTCACGCCGTGACCACCCGCACCGGGTGCGTGCGGGCGGGCGGCGGGGCGGCCGGGTCGATGGCCAGGGTCATGCGGTCGCCGGTGTTCTCGACCACCGCGAAGCCGCCGAAGCGGAGCGTGACCAGCATCTGCCGGTTGACGTCGGTGGGCACGAACTCCGCGACGGGACGGCGGCCCCCGGCGAGGGTCTCGGCGACGATGTGGTCGATGAGCACCGCGCCCACGCCGCGCGACATGACCCGGCAGGACATCAGCAGCAGTTCGAGGACGGTGGCGTCGTCGCGCAGCGCGGTGACCGCGAGGCCGATGGTGCCGTAGGAGCCGAAGCGGTCCTCCAGGCTGGCGACGATCACCTCGTGGCCGGGGTCCGCGCACAGCCGCCGCAGTTCCTCCAGGCCGAAGGTGCGGCCGGTGGTGTTCAACTGGTGGGTGCGCACGGTCAGTTCGTGTGCGCGGGCGAGGTCGGCCTCGCTGGCGCGCCGGACGGTGAGGACCAGGTCGAGCGAGGCGAGGAACTCCGCGGGCGGACCGGTGTGTTCGGTCTCCGCGGCCTTGCGCCGCCGTTCCGTGCGGTAGAGCTGGCGCCGCTGGGCGGACTCGTCGGTGACGAAGCGCGGGGTGAACTCCGCGCGTCCGGCGAGCCGTTCGGCCTCGGTGGCGGGGTAGCAGCGCACGGACGGCAGGGCGGCGGCCACCTCGGCCCGCTCGACGGCGTCGTTGTCGATGAACGCGACCGTGTCGAGGCCGATGTTCAGCTCGGTGGCGATCCGCTCGACGGCCGCGGACTTGGCGCCCCAGCCCACTTCGAGGACGGTGAACAGGTCGGTGAGCCCGTGCTCCGCCAGGTGGGCCGCGGCGACGTCGTACTCGCCCCGGCTGGCCACCGCGTGCAGGATGCCCCGCTGGTCCAGGTCGTGCAAGGCGCGCACGGCGGCCGCGAAGGGCACGGGCGCGTCGCCTTCGAGGACAACGCCGTCCCACAGGGTGTCGTCGAGGTCCCAGACCAGGCACTTGACGGTCGGTGCCGCGCCCTCGTCCGACGCGGTCGGTGCCGCGCCCTCGTCCGGCGCGGACATCGCGTCCCGCTGTCCGCTGGCTCCCGCGCTCATCGCGGTCCCTCCTCTCGCTCGGGCCGCCGCGCGCCGGGCCGGTAGCCGTGGGCGCGCAGCAGGTGGTCGGCGATGTGCAGTTCGGACACCTGCGCCGAGCCCTCGATGATCTCCATGACCTTGGCGTCCCGGTAGCAGCGGCCGACCGGGCTGTCCGGGGCGCAGCCCGCCGCGCCGAGGATCTGTACGGCGCTGTCGGCCACGGCGGTGGCGGCGCGCGCCGCCGCGTACTTGGCGGCGACGGTCTCCGCGATGCCGTCCGGGTCGCCCGCCGCGCGCAGCCGGGTGGCGCGTCGGCACAGCTCGCGGGCGGCCCTGCTGTCCACCGCGGCGCGGCCGAGCAGCGCGCGCACGAGCTGGTGCTCGGCGAGGACGGTGCCGCCCTGGACGCGCCGCGCGGCGTGCGCGGCGGCCGCGTCCAGGCAGGCCTCGGCCATGCCGACGCAGCCCCAGGCCACCGTGAACCGCCCGTGGTCGAGGGCGGTGGCCGCCACGTGGGACAGGCCGAACCCGGGCGGCGCCACGGCGTTGTCGCGCTCCACCCGCACCCGGTCGAACGTGACGTGCGCGAGCTGCGCGGCGCGCATGCCGAGCTGGCCGCGCACCGGCTCGCGGCGGACGCCGGGCCGGTCGCCCTCCACGAGCAGCGCGGCCGGGCGCCCGCCCGCGCTGCCGAGGACCAGGAACACGTCCGCGACCTCGCCGAAGGTGATCCAGCGCTTCTCGCCGGTGACCGTGTATCCGTCGCCGTCCTCCTCGACGGCGGTGGTGACCGCGGCCAGGTCGCTGCCCGCCCCGGCCTCCGTCGCGGCGAACCCGGCGATCAGTTCGCCGCTGGCCAGGGCGGGCAGCCACCGCTCGCGCTGCGCCGCGGTGCCCCAGCGCAGCAGCGCCGCGCCGACCATGCTCTGTACGGTGACCAGGCCGCGCAGCGCGCTGCACACGCCGCCGATCCGGGCGCACGCCTCGCCGAGTTGGGCGGGTGTGGCGCCGAGGCCGCCGTGGGACACCGGCAGGTCCGCGCCGAGGAGTCCGGCCCGCGCCGCCGCGTGCCGCACCTCGGCGGGCAGGGCGCCCCGCGCGTCCCAGTCCGCGGCGTCCTCGCGCACGGAGTCGGCGAACCGCGCCCCCAGGGCGGCGAGGTCGGGGGCGTCGGCGGGGGCGGTGCCGCTCACGCCGCCGCGCCCGGGCCCTGGGCCTTGGCCAGGACGAAGTCCCGGAGCCTGCCGAGGGTGCGGAAGTTGTCCAGGTCGAGGTCGTCGACGGCGACCTCGATGCCGTACCGCTGCTCGACGAAGTTCACCAGCTCCATCGCGAACAGGGAGTTGACGAGGCCGAGCGCGAAGTAGTCCTCGTCCGGGCCCAGTTCCCGCCCCAGGTTCCGGGTCAGGTAGGCGCTCAGCTCCTCGGTCACGTCCGCCTCGGCGACCGTGTCCGTCTGGTTCGGTGTGTCCATGCGGGCCCTGCTCCTCACGAAGGTGCGTTACGAAGGGTGCTGATGCGAAGGGTGCTGATGCGAAGGGTGGGTGGTGACCGGCGGTCGCCGGTCGTGGTCACAGGTAGTAGGTCGCGGGGGCGCCGTCGCCGATCTGCACGAGCAGCAGGCTCCAGGCGGCCACCGGGCTGGCGCTGAGCAGCACCGCGTACTGCCCGTCGCCGAGGGTGTCGCGGTCGAGTTCCGCGCGCAGGTTGAGCAGCACGTCGTTGGGGCCGAGGTGGCCGTACTGGCGCAGGTTCTCCCGGCACACGGTGCCGATCTCGACGCCGAGGGCCTCCTCGGTGAACTCGAAGGCGCCCAGGGACAGGTTGTGGCTGAGGTAGCGGGTCACGTCCCGTGGGGTGAGGCCGTTGCGGTCGAGCAGCCGCCGGTGCAGGTCGCGCAGCCGGTTGCGGGTCTCCACGGCCAGTTTGAAGGAGTAGGAGGGGATGTCGCGGCACTCCTCGCGCCACTCGGCGGTGGGCCGGTCCCGGTAGTCGACGCGGAACAGGTCCCAGTGGGCGCCGTTGGTCTCCTGCACGATGTCGACGATCCGCACCCGGCCCCGGCGGGAGACCACCGCGGCGGCCCCGCCGTCGCCGCTGACGGTCACCGGGTGCCGGTAGCGCAGCGGGGTCGGCGGCTTGCTGCCGTGCGCGACCAGGACGTGCTCCAGGTCGTCGTCGGCGGCGAGCAGGCCGCGCGCGGTGAGCAGCGCCGGGGTCAGGGAGACGCAGCCGAGGCCGCCCAGGGAGAACGTCAGCGCGCGGTCCGCGCCGAGCAGCGCCTGGAGCCGGGTGGCCGACGACGTCATCAGCTCCTCGGGGGCGCGGGCGTCGACGAGGACGAGGGCGTCCACCTCGTCGGCGGTCAGGCCCGCGTCGGCGAGCGCCGCGCGGGCGGCGCGCGCGGCGAGGTCGAAGGCGCTCTGGGAGTCGTCGGCGCGGACCTCGTCGATGCCGAGCCGCGCGCACGTCTCCTGTTCGCCCGCGTCGAGGGCGGCCAGGCCCGGCAGCTTCGCGACGGGCAGGACGCCGTCGGGCTGGTAGCAGGAGATCGCCTTGAGGGCCGTCACCGCGGGCATTCAACGGCTCCCGTCGGTACAGAGGGCGGAACAGGGGGCGGGACAGAGGGCGGGACACGGGGCCGGACACGGGGCGAGCGCCTGGGCCGGGCGGTCCCGGTCGGCGCGGGCCGCCCCGGTGGCCGCCGCGGCGTCCCGGCCTCGGTGGCTCGGGTGCGTCATAGCTCGTACTCCTTCTCGTCGGTGGTCGCGCCATCGGGCCGGTCGTCGACGAGGCGGGCCATCGCCTCGACCGTGGTGTGCTCGAACAGGGCGTTCAGGGGCACTTGGCGCTGGCCGAGCGCGGCCAGGCGGCGGCTCAGCGTGAGCAGGGACAGGGAGGTGCCGCCCGCTTCGAAGAACTTCTCGTCCACGCCGACGTCGTCCCGGCCGAGCAGTTCGGCCCAGATCGCGGCGACCGCGCGCTCGGTGTCCGTGCGCGGCCGCGTCGGCGCGGCCCCGCCGTCGGCGTCCGGGCCGGGCGCCGGGGACGGCAGGGCGCGGCGGTCCACCTTGCCGTGAGCGGTGAGGGGGAAGGCGTCGAGGGTGACGAAGGCGGCGGGGAGCATGTACGGGGGCACACGCCGCGCCAGGTGGGCGCGCAGCTCGGCGGGGGTGGGGGCCGCGCCGCCGCCCGCCGGGGAGCCCACGGCGCGGGTGTCACCGCCGGAGCCCGCGGCCTGGCCGTCCGCCACGTCTTCGTTGGCCGCCGCCGGGACCACGTAGGCCACCAGCTGCCGTCCACCGGCGCTTCCGGGGGCCTCGCGGGCGACCACGGCCGCCCGGTCCACGCCCGGATGCGCCGTCAGGGCCGCCTCGACCTCGCCGGGTTCGACCCGGAAGCCGCGGACCTTCACCTGTTCGTCGGCGCGCGCCTTGAACACCAGCTCTCCGTCCGCCGTCCAGGACACGACGTCCCCGGTCCGGTACATGCGGGCGCCGGGCGGGCCGGACGGGCAGGCCACGAACCGCTCCGCGGTGGTGGCGGGCCGCCGGTCGTAGCCGCGGGCCAGGCCCGTGCCCGCGAGGTACAGCTCGCCCTCGACGCCCGGTGGCACGGGCCGCAGCAGGTCGTCGAGGACGTAGGCCCGGGTGTTGTCCATCGGCCGCCCGATGGGCACCGCCGCGCCGACCCGCTCGGCGTCGGCGATCCGGTGGCAGGCGGCGAACACCGTCGCCTCGGTGGGCCCGTACCCGTTGACGACGGTGGTTCCCGGGCAGGCCCGCAGGACGCGGGCCACCGCCTCGGGGGACGCCGCCTCTCCGCAGGTCATCGCCTCGCGCACACCGGTGAAGGTCTCGGGGCGCTCCGCGGCGACCACGTTGAAGAGACCGGCGGTCATGCACACCGCGGTGACCCGGTGCTCCGCGACGAGCGTGGCGTAGGTGTCGACGTCGAGCTTCCCCTGGGGGGCCAGCACGACGGTGCCGCCGCCGAGCAGAGGCACCCACATCTCGTAGCCCGCCACGTCGAACGTGGTCGCCCCGTGCAGCAGCACCCGTTCGTGGGCGCCGCCCGCCCAGCCGCGGTCCGCCACCAGGTCGACGACGGCCCGGTGGCTGACCCCGGTGCCCTTGGGCACCCCGGTGGAGCCGGAGGTGTAGATGACGTACGCGAGCCGGTCCGGCCGTCCGTCGTCGGGCGGGTTGTCGGCCGGTTCCGCGGCGACGGCGGCGGCGGTGGCCGGGTCGTCCAGGACGAGGCGCGGGCAGCCGGTGTCGGGCACGTCGGCCGTGACGCCGGAGGTCGTCACGAGGAGCGCCGGGCGGGCGTCGCGCAGCATCGCCTCCAGGCGCCGCGCCGGGTCCTCGGGGGCCAGCGGCACGTACAGGCCCCCGGCCTTCAGCACGGCCAGGACCGTGACCAGGTACTCCGGCGACCGGGGCACGGCCACGGCGACGGGTGACTCGCGCCCCACGCCGCGCCGCGCCAGGGCGCGGGCCAGCCGGTTGGCGCGGGCGTTCAGCTCCCGGTAGGTGAGGGTGTCGGCGCCCCGCACCAGCGCGACGGCGTCCGGTGCCTGGGCGGTGCGCCGCTCGAAGAGGGCGGGGACCGTCGTGTGCGGGGTGGGGGCGGCGGTGTCGTTGGCGTCGCGCAGCAGGTCGCGCTCGGCGGGCGTCAGCGCGTCCACGGCGTGCAGCCGCGCCCGCGGGTGCCGTGCCAGCTCCCCCACGAGGCGGGCGAACCGGTCGGCGAGGGCTTCGACGGTGGCGCGGTCGAACAGGTCGGTGGCGTACTCGACGAGCCCGGTGAGCCCGTGTCCGGCGCGCCGCCGCTCGGGGGCGGCCTCCTCGACCTGGAAGAGCAGGTCGAACTTGGCGGTGCTGGTGGTGACCGGTTCCGTGGTGGCCCGCACTCCGTCCAGTTCGAGGTCGGCGAGGGCCTTCTGCCAGAAGAACGCCACCTGGAACAGCGGGTGGTGGGCGGTGGACCGCTCGGGGTTGAGCGCTTCGACGAGCCGCTCGAAGGGCAGGTCCTGGCGGTCGTAGGCGTTCACGGCCTTGTCCCGCACCTGCCGGACCAGGGCGTCGAAGGTCGGGTTCGCCGACAGGTCGGCCCGCAGCACCCAGGTGTTGACGAAGAAGCCCACCACGTCCGTGAGGGCGTCGTCGGTGCGCGCGGCGACGGGCGAGCCGATGGGCAGGTCGTCGCCGCAGCCCATGAGGTGCAGCAGCACCGCGAGCGCGGACTGGAGCACCATCGGCACGGTGGCGCCCTGGGCGCGGGCCAGGTCCTCGACGGCGGTCAGCGTGTCGGCGTCGAGGGTGAAGCCGACGAGGTCGCCGCGGTGGCTGGCCACGGGCGGGCGCGGCCGGTCCAGCGGCAGCCGCAGCGGCTGCGGCACGCCGTCCAACTCCCGGCGCCAGTACGCCAGATGGGTGGCGAGCAGGCTCTCGGGGTCGTTCTCGTCGCCGAGCAGGCGGCGCTGCCAGAGCGTGTAGTCGGTGTACCGCACGGGCAGTTCGCGCCAGCGCGGCGGGGCGCCGCGGCGCCGCGCGGCGTAGGCGGTGGCGAGGTCGCGGGTCAGGGGCGCGAGGGATTCGCCGTCGGCGGCGATGTGGTGCAGCAGGAGCAGCAGGACGTGTTCGTCGGGGCCGCAGCGCAGCAGGCGGGCCCGCACCGGGAGGTCCGCCGTCAGGTCGAAGCGGCGGCTGACCTCCTGGGACACCGTGGCGGTCACGGCGTCGGAGGCGACGTCGTCCACGGGGACGTCGACGACGACGTCCTGCTCCGGTACGACGACCTGGGCCGTGGCGCCTTGCTCGTCGGTGACGAACAGAGTGCGCAGGCTCTCGTGCCGCACCACGACGTCCCGTACCGCCGAGGCCAGCGCGGCCACGTCCAGGTCGCCGCGCAGCCGGGTCACGAGCGGCAGGTGGTACGTCGGCAGCGGCTCCAGTTCGTCGAGGAACTTCAGGCGCTGCTGGGCGTAGGACAGCGGTGTCCGCTCGGGCCGCGGCTCGGCCCGGCGCAGTGCCGGGCGCGCCGTCCGCCGCTGCGTGGCGGTGCGTTCGGCGAGGCCCGCCACGGTGGGTGCCTCGAAGACCGCCGCGATCGGCAGGTCCACGCCGAGCACCGCGCGCACCCGGTTCACCAGGCGGGTGGCGAGCAGCGAGTGTCCGCCCAGGTCGAAGAAGCCGTCGTCGACGCCGACGCCGTCGACGCCCAGGACCTCGGCGAAGAGCTGGCACAGCGCCTCTTCCCGGGGGGTGCGCGGCGCCCGGTACGCGGTGGTGGCGAGGGTGTCGGGGCTGGGGAGGGCCTGCTGGTCGAGCTTGCCGTGGGGGACAGCGGCAGCCGGTCGAGGGGGACGAAGGCCGACGGGACCATGTACGCGGGCAGCCGCCCGGCGACGAAGGCCCGCAGCTCGGCGAGGTCGGGCGCGGCCTCGCCGGACCCGTCGGCGGGGACGACGTACGCGGTCAGCCGACGGGCCGCGGCGGGGCCTTGGGCCACGACGGCGGCCTGGGCGATCCGCGGGTGGGCGGTGAGGGCGGCGTGGACCTCGCCGGGTTCGACGCGGTATCCGCGGATCTTCACCTGGTCGTCGGCGCGCCCCCGGTACTCCAGTTCGCCGCGGGTGTTCCAGCGGGCCAGGTCGCCGGTGCGGTACATGCGCGCTCCGGGCGGGCCGAAGGGGTCCGGCACGTAGCGCTCGGCGGTCAGGTCCGGGCGGCCGTGGTAGCCGCGGCTGACGGCGCCCGCCACGTACAGCTCGCCGACGGCGCCGTCGGCGAGCGGGGCCAGGGCGGGGCCGAGGACGTAGGCGCGCATGTTGCCCAGCGGGGTGCCGATGGGGGCGCTGCCGGAGCCGTCCGGCGGCTCCTCGTCCGCCGTGTGCGTCGTCGCGTAGAACGACTCGGTCTGGCCGTAGGCGTTGACGACCCGCACGCCCGGCAGGGCCGCGCGGGCGCGGGTCACGAGGTCCGCGGGCAGGGCCTCACCGGCGAAGACCAGGGTGGTGGGGCGGGCGCGGTCGCCGAGCCCGTCGACGAGTTCGGCGAACGCGGACGGCACCGAGCTGATGATGTCCACGGCCCAGTCGTCGCGTTCGGCCAGGGCCAGGACGTCGCGCACGATCTCGACGCACCCGCCGGTGGTGAGCGTGGCGAACAGTTCGAAGGCGGCGACGTCGAAGCTGACGGAGGTGCTGCTCAACATCCGCCGCCCCGGGGCGAGTCCGACGCGCCGGACCAGGCTGTCCAGGCCGTTGACGACGTTGGCGTGGGTGACGGCCACGCCCTTGGGGCGCCCGGTGGAGCCCGAGGTGTAGATCACGTACGCCAGGTGCTGCGGGCCCGGCGCGACCGGGGTGGCGTCGCGGCCCCAGGCGTCGGCGGTGTCGGCCTCGTCGACGAGGAGCGCCGGGGTGGCCGTGTCCGGCAGCTCGCGGAGGGTCGGGGTGTCGGTGAGCAGCAGGCGGGGCGCGGCGTCGGCCAGGACGTGGCCGAGGCGGGCGCCCGGGTGGCTCGGGTCGATCGGCAGGTACGCGCCGCCCGCCTTCAGGATGCCGAGGACGCCCACGACCAGGTCGGCGGTGCGCGGCAGCGCGAGGGCCACCAGGGTCTCCGGGCCCACGCCGTGCCCGGCGAGGGCCCTTGCGAGGCGGTCGCTGCGGGCGTCGAGGTCGGCGTACGTGTGAGTGGTGCCGCCGCACACCACGGCGGGCGCGTCCGGTGTCCGTGCGGCCTGCCGCGCGAACAGCGCCGGTACCGTCGCGTCCGGCACGGCCGTGTCGGTGGCGTTGCGCGCGTACAGCGCCCGGTCCCGCTCCTCGGGGGTCAGGGCCTGGACCGCGCTCACCAACGTCTCGGTGCTGGCGGCGAGTTGGGTGAGGACGCTCTGGAAGCGGTCCGCGAGGCTCCGGACCGTGGTGGCGCCGAGCGCGGTCCGCTGGTGCTGGAGCGTCAGGCGCAGCTGGGGGTCGGCGGAGGCCACGAGGGTCAGCGGGTAGTGCGTGCCGGTCAGCGCGCGGATGCCGGTGACCTCGATGCCCGCCGCCGCGTTCGCCTCGCCGAAGCCGGTCCGGTCGACCGGGTACGACTCGAAGGCGACGAGCGTGTCGAAGAGCACGCTGGTGCCGGTGGCCCGGTGAATCTCGGTGAGGCCGTAGTGGTGGTGGTCGAGCATTGCCGCCTGGCGGTCCTGGAGGGCGGTGAGGACCTGGGCGAGGGTGTCGCCGGGCCCGCACCGCACCCGCACCGGCAGGGTGTTGATGAATGTGCCCGCCATCGCGTCGGCGCCCGGCACGGCGGCCGGGCGGCCGGACACCGTGGCGCCGAACACCACGTCGTCCCGGCCCGTCAGTCCGCCGATGAGCAACGCCCAGGCGGCCTGCACCAGGGTGTTCACGGTGACGCCCGCCTCGGCGGCCCGCGCGGTGAGGGCGCGGGACAGGTCCGCGGAGACGTCCACGTCGGCCTGGCCGAAGCCCTCGGCTTCGGGGTCGGCGTCGGTCGCGGCCAGCGCGGGGGCGAGCAGTGTGGGCTCGGTGACGCCCGCCAGTTCCTTGGCCCATGCCTGGGCCGCCGCTTCCTGGTCCTGCCCGGCCAGCCAGGTCAGGAAGTCCCGGTACCGGGGCGCCTCCGGGAGTGCGGCGGCGTCGCCCTGGGCCCCGTACAGCCGTAGCAGGTCCTGGACGAGGATCGGCAGCGACCAGCCGTCGAACAGCAGGTGGTGGGCGGTCACGACCAGTTCGAAGCGCTCGGGGGCACGCTTGAGGAGGGCCATGCGCAGCAGGGGCGGCACGGTCACGTCGAACTGGTCGCGCAGGTCCTCGGTGAGGAAGGCCTCGAAGGCCGCGTCCGCCGACTCCGCCGCCTCGGTGAGGTCGGCTTCGCGCCACGGCAGGTGGACTCCGTCCGTCACGACCTGTACGAAGCGTCCGTCGTCGGCGGCGACGAAGGCTGCCCGCAGGCTCGCGTGCCGGTCGAGGAGCGCTTGGGCGGCGGCCCGCATGCGTGCGGCTGCGACGGGGCCGTGCAGGTGCAGGGTGAACTGGACGAGGTAGGCGTCGTGTCCGGCGTCGGCGTAGAGGGTGTGAAAGAGCAGGCCGGACTGGAGCGGGGTCAGCGGCCAGATCTCGGTAAGGCCCAGGTAGCGGCGCTCCCAAGTGTCGATGTCGCGCTGGCCAACCGGGACCAGCGGCACGTCGGAGGGGGTGAGCCCGCCCGCGTCGGGGGCGGTGGCGTGGCGGGCGAGGCCGTCAAGCGCGGCGGCCCACAGGTCCGCGATCTCCCGCACGTGGTCGCGGGAGACGGCACCGGTGGCGAACTCGAACTCGGCGTCCAGGCACGGCCCGTGCGCGCTGTCGACGACCATCGAGTTGATCTGGAGCGCGGTGAGCGCGGGCATGTCGTCGGCGGCCTCCCCGGTCGGTTCGCCGAGGTCGGCGACCTGCGTGAAGCCGAGTCCGCGCTGCTCTTCAGGCATGTCGGTGGGGGAGAAGCGGCCCAGGTAGTTGAAGCCGATCTGGCCGGTGGGGTGGGCGCGCAGGGCGGGGGCGGTGTGCGGGTTGAGTTCGCGCAGCAGGCCGTAGCCGATGCCGTCGTCGGGCACGGAGAGGAGTTGTTCCTTGACGGCCTTGACCGCGCTGCCCGCTGCCGGGCCGCCGTCGAAGGCCTCGTCGAGTACGCAGCCGGACACGTCCAGGCGTACCGGGTAGAGGCTGGTGAACCAGCCGACCGTACGCGACAGGTCGGCTCCCGGTATCGCCGCTTCCGCGCGCCCGTGGCCTTCGAGGCTCACGAGGAGCGGGGCGCCTCACGGCCGTGGGCCTGGCGCCAGCGGGCGACGGCGAGGGCGAGGCCGGTGAGGAGCCCGTCGTGGACGCCGCAGCGGAAGGCGGCGGGCAGGGCCGTCAGAAGGGCCTCGGTGACCGACGGGGACAGCCGGAGGCGCACGGTGTCCACGGTGGCACGCACGTCCACCGCAGGGTCGAAGCGGCGGGCGCCGAGCGCCGGGTCCGGCCCGTCCACGATGGCGAGCCACCGGGGCAGTTCGGCTGTTCTGTGCTGCCTGTGGGCTTCGGTGGTCAGGGCGTGGGTCCAGCGCCGGTAGGAGGTGCCGACCTCGGGCAGGACAGGGGTGCGGCCCGTGCTGAGGGCGCTCCAGGCCGCCGCGAGGTCGGGGAGCAGGACGCGCCAGGACACGCCGTCGACCACCAGGTGGTGCAGCACGATCAGGAGCCGTCCGGCGCCCCCGGCCGGGCCCGGGTCGAACCAGACGAAGCGGGCCATCACCCCGGCCGCCGGGTCGAGCAGGGCTGTCGCGGCGGCCCTCTCGGCCACCACCACTCGCTGCCATGCGTCACCCCACGGGCCGCCGTCCCGGGCGAAGTCCGGCCCGCAGTCCACCCGGTGCAGCAGCCCGGCCGTGTCCACCGAGCCCGGGGGCGCGACGAGCAGGTCACTGCTGTCGGGTGTCAGTCGTGCGCGGAGGACGTCGTGGTGGTCGACGACCGCGTCCAGGGTGGCCAGGAGTCCGGCCCGGTCGATGCCCTCGGGCAGGTCGACGACGACGGCCATGGCGAAGTGGGCGATGTCACCGCCGCGTTCGCGTACGAAGCGTGCGACGGGCGGCAGCGGCAGCGTGCCCACGCCACCGCCGTCGAGTTCGTCCAGGGCCGGGGTGCCTGCTCCCTCGCGCTGCCCGGTGCTCGCGTGCCGGGCCAGCTCCGCCACCGTCCGGTACTGGAAGACCTGCCGGGCGCTGACTTCCACCCCCCGCCCCCGGGCCCGCGAGACCACCTGTAGCGAGCGGATGCTGTCCCCGCCCACGGCGAAGAAGTCCTCGTCGACGCCGACTTGGTCCACGCCCAGCACCTCGGCGTACACGTCCGTGAGGATCCGCTCCTGCGGGGACCGGGGCGCCCGATACACCCCGCCGACGGTTTCCGGCTCCGGCAGGGCGGCCCGGTCCACCTTCCCCTGCGCCGTCAACGGCAACGCGTCCACCAGCACAAACGCCGCCGGGACCATGAACTCCGGCAACCGCTCCGCCACGAACCGCCGCAACTCCCCAGCCGAGACCCCCACATGGAAGTCGATGTCCCCGCCCCCCGCGATACCGCCCTCACCCACCCGCACCACATACGCCACCAACCGCCTGCCCCCCACCCCCTCCCGCGCCACCACCACCGCCTGCGCCACCCCCGGATGCCCGGTCAGGACCGCCTCCACCTCACCCGGCTCGATCCGAAACCCCCGGATCTTCACCTGCTCATCCACCCGCCCCTGAAAGACCAGCCCCCCATCCCCCGACCAGGCCACCACATCCCCCGTGCGGTACATCCGCTCGCCCGCTCCCCCGAACGGACAGGCCACGAACCGCTCCGCACTCAGCCCCGCACGCCCCACATACCCCCGCGCCAGCCGGTCCCCGGCCACATACAACTCCCCGGCCACCCCCACCGGCACCGGCCGCAACACCCCATCCAGCACAAACAGCCGCACCCCGCCCAACGGCCCCCCGACCGGCACCACCGCACCGACCTCACCCGCCTCCCGCACCGGATGCGCCGCCACCGCCACCGTCGCCTCCGTCGGCCCATACGCGTTGACGACAGTCACACCCGGACAAGCGGCCAGCACCCGCCGCACGGCACCCGACGGGACGACGTCTCCGCCCGCCCACACCTCGCGGACACCCCGGAACACCTCAGGGCGCTCGTCCGCGACCATGCGGAACAGGCCCGCCGTCATCACCAGCCCGGTGACCCCGTAGTCGGCGAGCACCGCCGCCAGGTCCGCGGGGGCGAGGGGTCCCGACGGGGCGACGACGATCGTGCCGCCGCGCAGCAGCGGCACCCACACCTCGTACGTCGACGCGTCGAAGGCCTGCGTGGAGTGCATCAGCACCCGCTCGTGACTGCCCCCCGCGAAGCGCCGGTCGAGCGCGAACCGCACCACGCCACGGTGTGTCACCCCCACGCCCTTCGGCGTCCCCGTGGACCCGGAGGTGTGCATCACATACGCCAGGTGCAGCGGCGACAGTGGAGCCAGGCGGTCGGTGTCGTCGAGGTCGGAGTCGTCCCCGGTGCCCAGGTCCAGGCCGTCGAGCAGCACCTCGTTGAGGCCGTGCTCGGGCAGCGCGCCGCGCGTCGCCGTGTCCGTCACCAGCAGGGCCGGGTCGGCGTCCGCCAGGACGAAGCCCACCCGGGCGCTGGGATAGCGGGGGTCGATGGGCACATAGCCCGCACCGGCCTTCAGGACGCCGAGCAGCGCGACGACGAGGTCCGTGGAGTGCGGCAGCGCGACCGCCACGAGGGTGTCGGGGCCCACGCCGTGCCGCAGCAGCACGCGGGCGACACGGTTGGCGCGCGCGTTCAGCTCCGCGTACGTCACGGTGTCCGCGCCGTGGATGACCGCGATGGCGTCCGGCGCGGCGGCGGTCCGCTCTTCGAAGAGGGCGGGCAGCGTCAGGTCCGGTGTGGTGACATCGGTGTCGTTGAAGGTGTGCAGCAGCCGGTGCCGCTCGCCGGGTTCCAGTACGTCGACGGTGGCGAGCCGCGTCCGCGGGGCCGCCGTCAGGTTCCGTACGAGCCGTACGTAGCGCCGGGCCAGGGCCTCGGCGGTGGTCCGGTCGAACAGGTCGGTGGCGTACTCGACACCGCCCACGACCCCTTCGGGGGTGTCGGCCAGCGTGAACGCGAGGTCGAACTTCGCGGTCTGCGTCGCCACCAGGCGGAACACCGACCGCAGCCCCGGCGCGTCGAAGACCTGACGGTCCGTTGCGTGCCAGCCGAACATCACCTGGAACAACGGGTGGCAGGCCGTGGACCGCTCCGGGTTCAGCTCCTCGACCAGCCGCTCGAAGGGCACGTCCTGGTGGTCGTAGGCGGCCACGGCCTTGTCCCGCACCTGCCGCACCACCTCCTCGAACGACGGATCGCCCGACAGGTCCGCCCGCAGCACCCAGGTGTTCACGAAGAACCCCACCAGGTCCCGCAGTTCCTCGTCGCGCCGACCGGCGATCGGCGCGCCCACGGTCAGGTCGTCGGCGCCGCTCAAGAGGTGGAGCAGCACCGTGAGGGCGGACTGCAGGACCATGGGGACGGTGGCGCCCTGCGCCCGCGCGACCTCCTCGACGGCCGCGACGACGTCGGCGTCAAGGGTGAAGGGAACGGTGTCGCCCTGGTAGCTGGCCACGGGCGGCCGGGGCCGGTCCAGGGGCAGCGGCAGCGGCTGCCGCACGTCGCGCAACTCCTCGCGCCAGTAGTCGAGTTGCGTGGCGCTCAGGCTTTCCGGGTCGTTCTCGTCGCCGAGCAGGTGGCGTTGCCAGAGCGTGTAGTCGGCGTACTGGACGGGGAGTTCGCCCCACTGCGGTGGCTCGCCGTCGAGGCGGGCGGTGTAGGCGGCGGTCAGGTCGCGGGCCAGCGGGCGCATCGACTCGCCGTCCGCCGCGATGTGGTGGATCAGCAGCACCAGGACGTGGTCCTCGGGCCCCCGGCGCAACAGCCGGGCGCGTACGGGCAGCTCGGCTGACAGGTCGAACCGGTACGCGGCCTCCTCCGCGACAGCGGCCGCCACCGCGTCCGGCGCCACCTCCCGCACCGGCACCTCCAGCCCGACCTCACCCCCCGCCACGACGACCTGCGCCGCGACACCCCGGCCATCGGCCACATACAGCGTGCGCAGACTCTCGTGCCGCACCACGACATCCCGCACCGCCGCCGCCAGCGCGGACACCTCCAACCGGCCGCCCAACTCCAGCGTGTACACCAGGTTGTACGTCGCCGAAGGACCCTCATACCCGTACAAGAACCACAACCGCTGCTGAGCGAACGACAACGGCACCCGCCCCGGCCGCACCCCCACACGCCGCAGCGCCGGACGCGCCGGAGCGGACCGGGTGGCGACGTACTCGGCGAGACCCGCCACCGTCGGCGCCTCGAACACCGCCCCGATCGGCACGTCGACGCCCAGGACCGCGCGGATCCGGTTCACCAGGCGCGTGACGAGCAGGGAGTGGCCGCCCAGGTCGAGGAAGCCGTCGTCGACGCCGACGCTGTCGACGCCGAGGACCTCGGCGAACAGGGCGCACAGGGTCTCCTCGCGCGCGGTGCGCGGGGCCCGTCCCGTGCCCGTCCCGGTGCGGTCGGGCACGGGCAGCGCGCGCCGGTCGACCTTGCCGTTGGCGTTCAGCGGTATCGCGGTGAGGGGGACGACGAGGGACGGCACCATGGGGGCGGGCAGCCGCTCGGCGACGAACGCGCGCAGCTCGCGGGAGGAGGGCGCGGTGGTACCCGGCTCGGGCACCACATAGCCGATGAGGCGGCGGTCGCCGTCGCGCTCGTCGCTCACGGCGACGGCCCGGGCCACGTCCGGGTGCTCGCTCAACGCGGCCTGCACCTCGCCGAGTTCGACGCGGTGGCCACGGATCTTGACCTGGTCGTCGGCCCGCCCGTGGAAGACGAGCTGCCCGTCGTGGCGCCGAGTGACGACATCGCCGGTGCGGTACATGCGGCTGCCGGGCTCCCCGTGGGGGCAGGCGACGAAGCGTTCGGCGGTCAGGCCGGGACGGCCCAGGTAGCCGCGCGCCAGCGAGTCGCCCGCCAGGTACAGGTCGCCGGGCACTCCCGTGGGCACGGGGCGCAGCGCGTCGTCGAGGACGTGCAGGCGGGTGTGGACGACGGGGCGGCCGATGGGCGGGGTGCGGCCGTCGGCGGCCAGCGGGTCGCTGAACGTCACGAACACCGTGGCCTCGGTGGGGCCGTAGGCGTTGACCATCGCGCGCCCCGGCGCCCAGGCGGTCACCAGGTCGGGGCCCGCCGCGTCGCCGCCGACCACCAGGTGGGTCACGGTGGGCAGCGAGCCGACGGGCAGCGTGGCGAGCACGGCGGGCGGCACGAAGGCGTGCGTGACCCGCCGCTCGGTGATCGTCCCGGTGAGGGGGGCGCCCGGCGTCAGGTCCTCCTGCGGGGCGAGGATGAGGGTGGCGTCGGTGAACAGGCCCATGCACAGCTCGTGCACCGAGGCGTCGAAGCTCGGCGACGCGAACTGGAGGACGCGGCTGTCGGCGGTCAGGTCGAGGCGCCTCAGCTGGGTCGCGACGAGCGCGGCGACACCGGAGTGGGTGACGGCCACGCCCTTGGGCCGCCCGGTCGACCCCGAGGTGTACATGACGTACGCAAGGTGGGCGACGCGCAGCGGGCCGCCGCGCTCGGCGTCGGTGAGCGGGCCGTCGCCGTGTCCAGTGAGCGCGGCGGTGACGTCCGGGTCGTCGAGGCGCAGCACGGGCACGGCCAGGTCGGGCAGCCGTGCGGCGGCGGTGGCGTCCGCCACGAGCAGCCGGGCTCCGGAGTCGGCCAGCACATAGCCGAGCCGGTCGGCGGGGTGGGACGCGTCCACCGGCAGGTAGACGCCTCCCGCCTTCATCACGGCGAGCATCGTCACGACCAGGTCGGGCGAGCGGCCGAGGGACACGGCCACCGCTGTCTGCGGCGACACGCCGCGCCGCAGCAGTTCGCGCGCGAGCCGGTTGGCGCGGGCGTCGACCTCCGCGTTCGTCAGCGCCGCGTCGCCGCATTCGAGCGTGACGGCGTCGGGCGCCAGGGCGGCCCGCCGCTCGAAGAGGCCGGGGAAGGTGTCCGGTTCGACGGGCTGGACGGTGTCCTGGTGTCCGTACGGCGTGGGGGCGCCGTGCGTGACCGGGGCCGTGGCCTCGGGGCCGTCCGGCAGGGACGCGCGCTCGGCGGGCGTGAGCAGGTCGAGGCGGGCCACGGTGGTGCCGGGGTCGGCGGCGATCTGCTGGAGGAGGTGCGCGAGCCGTTCCGCGATGTCGTGGGCGGCGGCGCGGCCGACGAGGTGCGGCCGGTACTGGAGCGTGACGCGGAGGTGCGGGGCGGTGGCGACGGTCACCGTGAGCGGGTAGTGGGTGCCGACGAACGGGCGGACGCCGGTGACGGAGAAGCCGCGTCCGTGCGGGTCGCCGGGCTCCACCGTGTGGTTCCCGGACGTCACCAGCGTGTCGAACAACTCGCCGGTGCCCGTGGCCCGGTGGATGTCGGCGAGGCCGCACGGGAGGCCGTGCAGCGCCTGCTGCTGGCGCATGCCGCGCAGGACGTCCGCGACGGTGTCGGCGGGCGCGAGGCGCACCCGCGCGGGAAGCGTGTTGACGAACAGCCCGGCCATCGTGTCGGCGCCCGCCACCTCACCCGGCCGCCCGGGCACGGTCACTCCGAAGACGACGTCCTGCCGACCGGTCAGGGCGCCGAGCAGCAGCGCCCAGGCGGCCTGCACGACGGTGTCCGGGGTGACGTCGAGGGCGTCCGCGCGCCGCGTCAGGGCGTCCGCGGTCTCCTCGGTCAGGGGCACGGCGACCTCGCCGAAGCCGTGGGGCTGGGGGGCCGTGCCTTCGGGATCAGGGGCCGTGTGTGCCGGGTGTGCCGTGTGTGTGGAGGCAGGGGTCGTGTGTGCGGAGGCAGGGGCCGTGTCCGTGGAGGCCGGAACCGGCTCCGCAGGGACAAGGGCCGTGTCTTCGGGGACGAGGGCCGCCGCGACGGGAGCGAGCAGCGTCGGTTCCGCCACCCCCGCCAGCTCCTGGGCCCACGCCTGGGCAGCGGCGTCCCGGTCCTGCGCGGTCAGCCACACCAGGAAGTCACGGTACTCGGGGGTCCCCGCGTGGCCGGGTGCCGCGGACGGATCGCCGCCGTCGACGCCCTCCACGTACAGGCGTCGCAGCTCTCGTACGAGAAGCGGCAGTGACGGCCCGTCGAACAGCGCTTGGTGAGCCGTCAGGACCAGTTCGTACCGCTCCTCGGCCGTCCGTGCCAGGGCCATGCGCAGCAGGGGCGGGGTGCCGGTGTCGAAGGGCCTGCCGAACTCCTCCGCCAGCAGCGCCTCGAAGGTGGGCGGGGCCATAGCCTCCGGCTCCGTCGCGTCAGCCGTCAAGTCCACCGCGCGCCACGGCAGTCGCACTCCCGCCACGACGGCCTGCACCAGGTCGCCGTCGGTGCCCGGCACGAACGCCACGCGCAGGTTCGCGTACCGGTCCAGCAGCGCCTGGCCTGCGGCGCGCATCCGCTCGGCCTCCACCGGGCCCCGCAGGTAAAGCACGAACTGCATGCGGTAGACGTCCCTGGCGGGGTCGTCCAGCAGGGCGTGGAAGACCAGCCCCGACTGGAGGGGCGTCAGCGGCCACACATCCGTGACGCCCGCCGCGAGGTCCGCGTGGCGCCGCTCCCACGCCTCCCTCTCGGACTCCCCCATGGGCACCAGAGGCGCGCCGAGCGCCCCGAGCGGCAGGCCGGGCTCGGCCACGGCCTGGCGTACGAGGCGCACGAACCGCTCCGCCAGCGCCTCCGTCGTCTGCCGTCCCGCTTCGGCGCGCTGATCGGCGGACGCGAGCACGCCGGTCGTCGTGGGGTGAGAGCGCCCGTCCAGGGTGCGGTGCGGGGTGAACGGCAGTGCCGGGGCGGCCTGTTCGCCCGCGTGCTGGTCCCCCAGGTGTCGGAGCAGGGCGGCGAACGTGGGGGCGTCCTGCCAGCGGTCGACCGGCAGGGCCGAGGAGTCGCTGATGTGCCATACGCGGCTCGCCGGGGCGCCGCCGGGGCGTGTGGGGTCGTCGGTGGCGCTGGCGGTCGCGGCGATGGGGAGCCCCAGGGTCAGACCGTCGCCCGGGCCTTGCTGGCGGAGGAACGTCGCGAAGGCCGCCTCCAGGACGCGGAGGGACGTGGTGCCGTACTCGGTCGCCAATTCCTCTATGGCGTCGAGGAGTTCACCATCGAGGGCGAACTCCGCCGAGTCGGCCGTGCCGGGAGTCGCCGCCGCCTCGTCCCCGGGGGTGCGGCCGTGCCGACGCGCCGTGTACGCCGCCTCCAGGTCCCGGACGAGCGCGGCCGCCGGAGCCGCGCCACCGCGGTCGCCGTCGTCGCCGCGCGGCACGGGGAGGCTCACCACGTACTCGTCGGTCCCGCGCCGGTCCACCCGGGCACCGCCGGCGCCTTCGCCGCCGGTGACGTCCCGGGCCGCCAACGCCAGGGCGTCCGCGTCGAGTTGGCCCTTCAGGCGCAGGACGAGCACGCCCTCCTGGTCCGGTGTCGCGACCTCGTGGCGCTCCGCGAACCGCACGCCGCGCCGCACCGAAGACAAAAGCACCATCTGGGTCCGCTCCTGTTTCCTCGCATACCGGAACGGACCCGCGCGGGATCCGCTCGCCCACCGTCCATGCGCGAAAGGAAAGGCAGCTTCCGCTCGCACCTCCTGCCAGAGCGGCCCCGGGACGCCGTGCCACCGCACCGGCACCGGCTTCCTCACCCGCACTGGCGTGTGATCACTCCCCGGGGAATGTCATCGCCATGCGGCGACCGCCCGGTAAGCGACCGCCGAGTAAACGATCAGGCAAGACCGCGATTCCATCAATACGAATCCTTGACGGCCGATGCTCGGACAGTCCGGCGGTGGCGCGGAAAACCGCAGGTCACGGGTGTGCCAGTCCGGCATTTCCGACGCCGTCACGGCGCGGCGACCCGCCAGGCACGGCGTCCCGTTGACATGACAGCGCAGCCCGCGCTCCGCACCGCATTGTCCGCTTGGCGGAGTTGGCCGCACTTCGGCGGCACTGCGCGCATCGGTCCCCAAAGGCCGCCTCCCGGACTGCCGGAAGGGTGCGGTGACCCCGGGGTGCTCGGCCCCCGAAGAGCGCCGCCTCAGGATTCGCTCCTGCTAGCGGCGTCGCTCCGCGCGGCGGCACGTGCCACGGAAGACGCGCCCGATCTGCTCGTCGAGGGCGGCGAGGACCGTCGGTTCCGGGGTGCCGTCGGGGTCGATGTGCGTATGCAGGGCGAGCCCTTCCGTGAACGCGACGATCCGCAGGGCCTGTTCGGCGGCGTCCACGCCGCGGTCGACCTCGCCGCACTCCGTGCCGTTGCCGATGGCCCGGGCGACGCGGGAGCGGATGCCCGCGAGGGTCGCCCTCTGCACCTCGGCGAGGCGGGCGTTGTGCGCGGCCTGGTCGGCGAAGGCGCGGCGGACCAGGAACTCGGAGCGGCGGGACGCGTCCAGCGGGACCAGCTCGGCGAGGGCCTGCCGCAGCATGGCGGCGATGGTGCGCCCCTCGGCCTCGCCCTGGTTCACCAACGCGTCCACGCGCGCGGCGAACTGGCCGTTGACGTGGGTGAACGTGGCCAGCAGCATCTCGTCCTTCGCCGTGAAGTAGTGCTGCACCAGGCCCACGGACACGCCCGCTTCGGCGGCGGTGCGCGCGACGGTCACGGCGGCGAGGCCGTCCCGCACGATCAGGCGTTGGACGGCGTCGGTGATCTGCCCCTGGCGGGCCTCGTGGTCGGCGACTCTCGGCACGCGGAGACGGTACCGCGCGTGATAACCGTATGGCTATATTGCTTCCCCGACCGCGTCCGAAAGGAGCCCGGATGACTCTTCGACGTTCAACTCGCCTGCCCCGCCTGCCCTTAGCCCTGCCCTTAGCCCTGCCGTTGGCCCTCGCCTTGGCCCTTGCTCTCGCCCTCGCCCTCCCGCTGCCGCCGAGCACGGCCGACGCCGGACCGGCCGGGAACGCCCCGGCGGACGGCGGCGCCCCCGGAACCCGCGATCCGGCGCTCCAGGCCCTGGCCGAGAAGGTGGTGGCCGACCCGAACCCCAACCCGGGGGCCTTCCTCGTCGCCCGCGACGGCCCGCGCACCCGCTTCGGCGCGGCCGGGCTCGCGGACCGGGCCGCGGGGGCGCCGATGAGGACGGATCTGAAGTTCCGCTCCGGGAGCGTCACCAAGACGTTCACCGCGACGGTCGTCCTCCAGCTCGTGGCCGAGCACCGGCTGCGGCTCGACGACACCGTGCAGCGCCTGCTGCCCGACCAGGTGCGCCCCGGCAACGCGCTGTCGGGCAAGCCCATCACCGTACGGCAGCTGCTCAACCACACCAGCGGCCTGTACGACTACCTCGACGGGCTGCTCCCCCACTTCCGCCGCCTCGACCAGTACTGGCCGCGTGAGCAGTTGACCGGCATCGGCCTCGCCGGGGAGCGGTACTTCCCGACGCCCGGAACCCGGTTCCGCTACTCCAACACCAACTATCTGCTGCTCGACCTGATCGTCGAGCGGATCACCGACCGCGACCTGCGCACCAACCTCGAACGGCGCGTCCTTCGGCCGCTGCGGCTGCGGGACACCTCGTACCCGCTGGCGAGCACCGCGATCGACGGCGCCCACGTGCGCGGCTACGCGGACGTGTCGCGCCTGCTGCCGGACGTGCCGGGCGCGAGCCGGTACGACGTCACGGCGTTCAGCCCGTCCGAGGCGGGGGCGTCGGGGGCGCTGGTGACCACCGCGGCCGACGTCAGCCGCTTCTACCGGGCGCTGCTGCGGGGGCGGCTGCTGCCTCCCGCGCTGCTGCGCCGGATGCTCGACGACACCGTCCCCACCCAGGGCAGCGCGCCGCCCGCCGTGGGCTACGGCCTGGGCGTCTACGTCTACCGCACGGAGTGCGGCACCGCGTACGGCCACGGCGGGGCCGCGCCCGGGTACCTGTCCTACGTCCTCAACACCCGTGACGGGCACCACCAGCTCGTCGCCCACACCAACTGGAACTCCCTCACCGACGACAGTGTCGACAGGGACTTCTGGACCGCCTTCGAGAAGGGCTACTGCACCGGCCCGCGGCGGTCCGACGGCGACCGCGAGCGGCAGCGGACGTCCGCCTCCCTGCGCGTTTCCTGATGGCACGTCACCCACGCGGCGGGCAGAACGCCACCGGGCGGGTGACGTTCCGTCAGGCGGCGGACTCCGTCGCCCGCTTGGCCGCCTCGGCCCAGTTGAGGAACTCGCAGGCGAAGTGCCACTGGTGGCCGGTGGGGATGTGCGCCGGGGCGCCTTCGGGGAACTGGACGGTCAGACGGATGTGCAGGCCCTTCGGGGTGTCCTTGAACTCGTGCATGACCCGGCAGACCTCGGTGCCGTCCGCGAGACGGCCGGTGCCGCCGACGCGCACCGGGTAGGTGTCGTGCCCCTCCCCCGCGATGGGGACGCCGTCATGGAAGGTGAGGAAGAACCGCAGCGGGCCGTCCCCCACGGTCTCGACGATCTCGACGACGCCGGTCGCCGGGTCGGACGCGGCGACATAGTGCTCGGGGTTGGCCGCGAGCAGGGCGGCGCGGTCGGGGGCGGCCAGGCGCCCCTGCCACCAGGCGAGGAACTCGGCCGCGCCCAGCCCCTCGACGTCCAGCTCCGTGACCGCGGTGCACCACGCGCCGCGCCCGTCGCGGGCGGCCGCGCGCATGACCTCGTCCCCGGCCCGGGTCTCGGCGGCCAGCAGCTCACGCATCCGGTCGTCGCCGACGCGCCGCTTGAGCAGGGCCAGTGCCGCGCGGGAGCGCTCCAGCTCCCACTGGCGCACGTCGCGCTCTCCGTAGGCGGTTCCGTCGATGAACGTCTGGGCCCTCAGGGTGCTCCGCATGCCGTACTCCGCTTCCGCTCGTGCCGGTTGATGACGGGCTCTGGTCGGTTCGCACCCGCCCAGCCGTGACGCCGGGCGTCGCGCGGAACCGACAAGGAGAGATTCTCTCCGCTTTCGTGGCGTACTCTAACAGGAGAGATTTCCTCCGAATACGGGGGTGCAGTGGCCCGGCGGCCACCGGTCGCGCACGGACGCCCCCCGCACGGGCGGCGACGAAGGGGATGCCGAGATGAGAGCCGACGCGGCGCGCAGCAGGCGCAAGATCCTCGACGCGGCCCGCGACGTCTTCCTCGAGCGCGGCGCCGACGCACCGCTGGACCTGATCGTGCGCCGGGCCGGAATCGGCCCCGCCACCCTCTACCGGCGCTACCCCGACCGGCAGGCGCTCGTGCGCGACCTCGCCGAAGACCTGCTGACCCGGCTCGGCGAGGTCGCGCGCGCGGCCCTCGCGGAGGCGGAGCGGAGCGGCGACGCGTTCGCCGCCCTGCGCTCCTTCCTGCATGAGGCGGCGAGGATGCGCATGGGGGCGGTCGTCATCGTGCTGCTGGAACAGCTCACGCCCAGCGCCTCGCTCGTCCGCGTACGCGCCGAGACGGCAGCCGCCGCCGAGGAACTGGTGCGGGCCGCGCGCGGACAGGGCGCCCTGCGCGACGGCATCGGCCTGGGCGACCTCGTCCTGCTGTCCGTCCGCCTCGTCCGACCGCTCACGGGCCCGCTCGCCCGCCTCGACCCCGACGGCGTACTCCTCCACCGCGACCTGGACCTGGCCCTGGACGGCCTGGACGCCCGCGCCGCGCACCACGCCCCCACCACGGCGGACCACCCGGCCGAGGGCCTGTCCTTCGCGGACCTGCTGGCGGCGGCCGAGGAGCCCGACTCCGCCGCCGCGCCCAAGCGTTAGGAACGCGCGCCGCCCGCCCCGGCAGCGGCCGCGATGGCGCGCAAGCCTCCGGCGGGCTGACCCCCGTACGAAGGCAGGTTCCCGCACGAAGCCGGTTCCCCTACGAAACCGGCGCGGGGACGCGCGCGTGAACGAGGGGCGGCCACCGCCGGGACCCGCGGCGGGCCGACGCGGCGCGCGGGCCGCTCGACTTGATAGGCAAGTGAGCACTTGCCTATCGTGGAGGCATGGCCGACGACCTCTTCAAAGCCCTGGCCGACCCCACGCGCCGGACCATCCTCGACGAGCTGGCGGAGAAACCCGGGCAGACGCTGTTCGAGATCTGCTCGCGGCTGAGCATGAGGCACCAGCTCGGCATCTCCCGCCAGGGAATCTCCCAGCACCTCGCCGTCCTGGAGGCCGCCGGACTCGTCGAGACCAGGCGGGAGGGCCGCTACAAGTACCACGACCTCAACACGGCCCCGCTGCGGCGGATAGCCGAGCGCTGGCCCCCGCCCGACACCCCCACACCGGAGAAGAGCACCCCATGAAGATCCATCTGACCAGCGTCTTCGTCGACGACCAGGCCAAGGCCCTGCGCTTCTACACCGAAGTGCTCGGCTTCGTGAAGAAGCACGACGTGCCGGTGGGCGGTGAGGACCGGTGGCTGACCGTCGTCTCGCCCGACGACCCGGGCGGCACCGAACTCCTCCTGGAGCCCGCCGGTCACCCGGCCGTCAAGCCGTACCGCGACGCGCTCGTCGCCGACGGCATCCCGCTCGCCCAGTTCGCCGTCGACGACGTGACGGCGGAGTACGAGCGGCTGCGCGGCCTCGGCGTCCACTTCACCCAGGAACCCCTGGACATGGGCGAGGTCACCACCGCCGTCCTCGACGACACCTGCGGCAACCTCATCCAGATCGCGACGCAGCCCCGGTAGGCGTCAGCGGACGGGCTCCACGCCCCAGGCGGCGGCCCGGGCGGCGGCTGCCGCACGGTTGGGCAGGTCGAGCTTGGCGAGGATGTGCTCGATGTGGGTGCCCACCGTGCGCGGCGTGATGTGCAGCCGCTCGGCGATCTCCCGGTTCGTGCGGCCGGTGGTCAGCTCCCCGAGGACCTGGAGTTCCCGGGGCGAGAGCCCGCCGGGCCGCGCCGGGGCCGCCGCCGTGGCCGTGGCGGGCGGCGCGCCCGCGCCGGGGTCGACGGCCGCGGCGAGGGCCTCGGTGAGCAGGGTGACCGCGGCGCGCGCCGGACCGGTCGCGCGCCACGGCCCGCGCGTGCTGACGTTCAGCATGCCGACGTACCGGCCGTCGGCGGCGAACAGGCACTGGGCCACGCCGTCCTCGACGCCGAGCGGGGCCAGCACCTCCTGGAAGCCGGGGGACGCCGCCAGGAGGTGCCGGGGCACGTCCCCCAGCCAGAGGCCGCCCTGGTCCTGGCTGCGGAGCACGGGGTACACCGGGTCGTGGTGCAGGCGGTCCTCGATGTAGGCCGTGGCGTCGTCCGGATAGCTCCCCGCCAGCGTGGTGTGGCGCCGCCGCAGCGGATCCCACCGGGACAGGGACGCGTGGTCGTACGCCATCACCTCCGACAGCGCCGCCAGGACCGCGTCGACGCCGCTCGCCCCGCTCGTGGCGCGCCGGGCGGCCGCACGGACGCGGACGGCCGCGTCCAGGATGTCCGCCGTGCTCCGCTCCGCTGCCATCCCCCAAGGATGATCACGCGCCCGGGCCACGTCAATTTCGCGGGACCGTACACCGACCTCGGAGGGCGTCGGCGCGGACGCGTGCCAGTCGCTCGGGGACGTCGGCCGCCGGGCGCGCGCCGCGGCGCGTCAGTCGCCGAGGGCGTCGTGCACGACCTCGCCGTCCACGACCGTGAGGACGACCGGCATCGTCGGGATGTCGTGCGGGTCGGCGGCGAGCAGGTCGCCGTCGAGGACGCAGAGGTCGGCGACCTTGCCCGGCTCCAGGGAGCCCTTCCAGTCCTCGGCGAAGTCCTGCCAGGCCGCCGCGATCGTGTACGTGCGGATCGCCTCGGCCAGGCCGATGCGCTGCTCGGGGCCGCTGACCCGGCCAGCGGCCTTCGACTCGCGCAGCACCATGGTGGCCACGCCCTGGCGCCAGTCCGGGCTCGTGACGGGGGCGTCGGAGCCGCTGGCGACCCGCACTCCGGCGTCGATGGCGTCCCGGTAGGGCCAGGCGTAGGCGGCCCGCTCCGCGCCGACCAGCTCCGCCTCCATGTCGGCGACCGTCCACTTGATGGTGGGGTTCATGTTGACGCCGAAGTCGTGCGCGGCGAGCACCTTCATGCTGTACGGGGTGAGGAAGTCGCCGTGGATGACGTAGTGCCGGGCGTCGGCCCTCGGGTGCTCGGCCTGGGCGGCGGCGAAGGCGTCCGCGACGGCGTCGCAGGCCCGGTCGCCGGTGACGTGCACGCCGACCTGGTACCCGGCGACGTGGGCGTGCCGGACGATGGCCTCGATCTCGGCGGTCCGCTCGTCGTCGCTGTCGCCGCTCACGCACAGCGAGCCGCAGCCGCCGCCGACGTACGGCTCGTGCATCCAGGACGTCTTGTTGGGGACGATGCCGTCGGCGAAGACCTTCACGCCGAGGACCGCCAGGCGGCGCGGGTCGGCGTCGCCGCGGTCGCCGAGGGCGGTGAGGGTGCGGGCGAACTCCTCCGCGGTGCTGGTCATGCCGGTGGGCAGCAGCAGGACGCCGAGGCGGGCGGTCAGCTCGCCGTTCGCGAGCAGCTCCCGGTACACGTCGAGGGTCTCGGCGCCGAGCGCGCCGCGCATGATGCCGTCGCCGCCGGGGCCGAGGCCGGGCTCGGTGTAGCTGGTGATGCCGAGCCGGGCGAGCGCGGCGAGGTTCGACCTGATCGCGTCGGCGCGCTCCTGGCGGCTCAGCGGCGGCAGCGCGTTCTGGATCAGGGCCTGGGCGCCCTCGTGGAGCAGCCCGGTCGGTTCCCCGTCGGCGTCCGCGACGATGGCCCCGCCGGGCGGCGCGACGGTGTCCCGGTCGATGCCGATGAGGTCGAGGGCCCTGGAGTTGACCCAGGTGGCGTGCCCGGAGAAGGAGTACAGGACCACGGGGTGGTCCGGGCTCACGGCGTCCAGGTCGGCCCGCGAGGGCTGCCGGGCCGGATCGGCGACGCACTCGGCGAGGTAGCCGGTGTCCCAGCCGTGCCCCGTCACCCACTGCCCCGCCGGAGTCCGCCCCACGGCGTCCCGCACCGCTTCCGCCACGTCCGCGAGCGACGACACGGCGGGGTGGCTGAGGTCGAGGGAGAGCGGCGGCGTCGACATGCCGAAGGCGCAGCCGTGCAGGTGGGAGTCGTTGATGCCGGGGAGCAGCGTCCCGCCCCGCAGGTCGACGACGCGGGTGCCGGGGCCGATGAGCGGCTCGACGTCGGCGCGCTCGCCGACGGCGGTGATGATCCCGCCGGTCACCGCGAGGGCCGACGCCACGGAGAACTCCGCGTCGACCGTGACCACCCGTCCGCCGTGAAACACCAGGTCCGCATACGTATCCACAAAGGTTCCCTTCCACCACCGGGCACGCCGCGGCCGCCCGGAAACGATCTCCTGAGGACTATGGCCGCGGGCCCGCCCCGCGCACATCGGTCATCTCACCGATACGCGTCTCGTACGCGACCCGGTCGGCTGCGGGTGCGACGCGGGGGCGCCGCTGTCGTTGGGCGGGGAGGGGCCGGGGCGACCGCGGACGCCGGGCGGCCCGCACCCCGGAGCGAACCCGCCGCCGACGCCGAGGAGCGCCACGTGCACCAGGAGAACGCCAGGGATCATGGGGCCGACGGGAACCACTGGCCCCATGGGTACCGCCCGGATCGTTACGACATCAGCTTCGCCGCCGTCTGGCGGGTCCCGCTGCCCGCCGACGCCGCGTACGCGACGCTGGCCGACGTCGCCGCGTACCCCTCCTGGTGGACGCCCTTCCGCGCGGTGCGCACGGTGGGGCCGGGCGCGTGCGACGTCGTCATCAGGTCCGTGCTGCCCTACGCGCTCAGGGCCCGGCTCACGGCGGTGGTGGAGGACCCCGCGGAGCGCGTCCTGGAAGCCGCCCTCGACGGCGACGTCAGCGGGAGCGTCCGCTGGGTCGTGCTGCCCGACGGGAGCGGCGCCTGCGCGGCCCGGTTCGCCCAGCACGTCACGGTGCGCAAGGCCGCGCTGCGGCGCTGGATGCCGTTCGCCCGGCCCTTCTTCCACCTCAACCACGGCCTCGCGATGCGGGCGGGGCGCCGGGGGCTGGCCGCGCGGGCTCGGCGGGGGCGGTAGGCGGGGGTCCGGTCCCGCGGGGGCGGCCCCCGCGCCGGGGTGCGGCCGGGGTGTGTGAAGGTGGTCCCCGTTGATCCGGCCGGATGCGTGGGCGTGGCTGTGGGCGAGTGGGGCTGCGATACGCCCAGGGAGGTTCCCCGCGTCCGAACACATCTGACTGGATCTACTGGTTCTACTTGATCTACCGCATCTACTGGATCTGAGGACGTGCGGGAAACGGGGGGTTGTGAGTCAGGTGCTGTACAGCGAGCGTTCGTGGAATCCGCTGGCGCGGGCGGTGGAGCTGTCCGAGGCCGGGCTGCGGCGCGGCGGCAGGACCACGCCGCTGGACGAGCTGCACCTCGGCGCCATGGCCGAGGCGTATCTGCGCGGGAGCTGGCTCGGGGGCGGCGGGACGGAGCGCGCGCTCGACCGGCTGCCGCAGGGGCCCGGCGTGGTGCCGGTGACCCGGGTGACCGGCACGGCCGTCCCGCTGAAGGTGCGGCAGGCCGCCGAGTTCACCCGGGCGCTGGGGGACCTGGCGGTCGAGCGCTGCGGCGGCCCCAGCCAGGTGGCCGCCCTCGTCGAGCGGGCCCGCGCCGAGGGCGTGCCGCTGTGGATCGCGCGGCGGTACGCGCCGGGGCCCCTCGGGCCGATCGCCGTCGCCGTGGACCGGCGGCTCGTGCGGGTGGACGTGTGGGGCCCCCAGGCCCCCGTCGTACGGATCCGGGCGCCGCACGGCTTCTCCCGCGAGGTGCACGAGGCGTCCCAGGGCCTCAGGCTGACCGTCGGCGACACCACGGCGGCGTTGACCCTGAAGAAGAAGCTGCGCAAGTCCAGGAGCTGGGTGGAGGTGCGGCTGCCCGGGCAGGGCGGGCCGTGCTGGACGCTGCGGCGGGAGAGCGCCACGAGTTCGTCGCTGTCCCGCGACGAGCGGCGCGTGGCCCTCCTCACCCGGCCCCCGCGCAGGCGGCTGCCGGAGCCGGGCACGGTGCTGCTGCCGCTGTCCCCGGTGCGGTACGAGGGTTCCGATCCGCTGGACGCCGTGATGGCGCAGGTCTTCGCCGTCGCCTTCGGGGTCGGGGACACGACGGGCTCGGCGCGGTTCCGGCCGCAGCGGACCGCGGCGTACGGCAGTGAGCCGGTCGCCGTGGACATCAGCTGGGACCAGCCCTGGTTCAGCAACCTCGGGACGGGCAGCGACGACAACGAGGCGGGCGGGGGCGACGGCTGGGGCTCGGACGGCGGCGACGGCGGCGACAGCGGTGGGGGCGGCGACAGCGGGGGCGGCGACGGCGGCGGTGGGGGCGGCGACTAGGCGGCTGGGAGGTGCCCGCGCCGCTCGCGGGCCCGTTGGGGGCGCGCCGAGCCGTGCGCATAGACTCGGACGGCCCCGCTGCCAGGGGTGCCCTCCGCGCGCGGCGGTGGGCGGCCTGATCGTTTGACCTGTGTGTTCGACGTGTGACACGACGGTGGTGCCGTCGTCGGGAGAAGTGAGCAACCCATGGCCATGGTCGGTCTGTTCTGGATCGCCGAGGGCGACGTGTACGTGGGCGCGAAGCCGTCCGGTCTGGGCCCCGGGGTCCGGCTGACCCCCGAGGGTGTGATGGCGCTCGGCGACGGGCAGTCCGGCCTGTACCTGTGGGAGGACGTGACCGCCCTGACGGTGGCGGACGTCCCCGTGAAGTCCCTGCTGCGGCAGGTCGGCGTGGCCAAGGACGTGGCGTGGGGGACGGTGAAGGAGCTGGCCCTGCCCCTGAGCCACGGCATGGCGGGGCAGGCCCCGGCGACGATGACCGTGCGCGTGGAAACCGCTGGCGGCGGCCACGAGCTGGCGGCCTACGTCGCCGCGTCCGCCGGTTACCCCCAGACCGAGGTCGACCTGTCCCGTGCCGTGCTGGCCCGGCTCACGGAGGGCGCCGCGACCATGGCGACCACGCTGTCGGCGATGGCGGAGTGGGGGCGCGCCCGGGAGGGCGGTTCGCCTCGGGCGTCGGAGCGGGAGAGGCTGCTGCGGGAGTGGGCGGGCTGACCAGGAGGTAGGCGGGCCGACCGGCAGGGGGGGTGGGCTGACCGGCAAGGGGGCAGGCTGACCGGCAGGGGGGCCAACTGCCCCTCTGGTCGCCCCCCGAGGGCGGCGTCCCCTTGGATGTACCGCTGGACGGGCCGTTGGAAGTGCCGCGCGGGGCAGTCGTTCTCGGCTGCCCCGCCGTTCCGTTCCGGCTGGTCGCACCCGCGCGGCAGGCCGCGGCCCGATGCCGCCCCCGCGCCCCCTCCGGGGTGCTCCCCCACAGCTCGGCGGCAGCTCGCACCCGTACTTGACCGTCCGCGGTCTTGTCGTGCCCGGCGGCGTGCCCCAAGAATGCGCATGACAAAACCGAAGGACCTTCGGTCACACAGTCATCAGAGGGGACCCCCACATGAGAAAGCCTCTCGTCAGCGCCGTCTTCACCGCGTTGCTCCTCGGCGGAACGGCGATACCCGCGGCCGCCGTGAGCGACCAGGCGCCCGTGCCGGACAAGCAGGCGACGGCTCCGGCGCAGGTGAAGGCCAAGGTCAAGGTCAACACCAAGGCCGTGACCTTCGCGGGCACCGTGGCGCTGAGCAACTGCTCCGGCTCGGTCGTGCGCGTGCCCAGCTCGCAGCCGACCGACCGCGCGCTCGTCCTGTCCAACGGGCACTGCCTGGAGACCGGCTTCCCCGGCCCCGGTCAGGTCATCGTCGACCGGCCCTCGTCCCGCAGCTTCACCCTCCTGAACGCCAGCGGCGGCAACGCGGGCACCGTGCGCGCCAGCAAAGTCGCGTACGGCACCATGACGGACACCGACGTCTCGCTGTACGAACTGACCAGCACCTACCGGGACATCGAGAGCCGCTACGGCATCAAGGCCCTCGACCTCGACGCCGCGCACCCGCAGGCAGGGCGGGCCATCACCGTCGCGTCCGGCTATTGGAAGCGGATGTACAGGTGCAACGTCGACGGGTTCGCCTACCGGCTCCGCGAAGGCCGCTGGACCTGGAAGGACTCGCTCCGCTACACCCAGCCCTGCCAGGTCATCGGCGGCACCTCCGGCTCGCCGGTCATCGACGACGCCACCGGGAAGGTCGTCGCCGTCAACAACACCATCAACGAGAGCGGCCAGCGCTGCACGGACAACAACCCGTGCGAGGTCGACCAGAACGGCAACGTCACGGTCCGGCCCAACATCGGCTACGCCCAGCAGACCTACACCATCGTCCCCTGCGTCGGCACCGGCAACAAGATCGACCTGAGCCGCCCCGGCTGCACACTCCCCAAGCCCGCGGCGGAGAAGAACCGCCAGCCCGCGGACCGCTCCCCGGTACGGAACTGAGCACGGCGACCTCCCACGGCCGCCCGCTGACGGCTGAGCGCCACTGACGCGATCGGGGCGCGAGGCGGGCCGAGCCGCATAGGGCCGCACACAGGCAAGCACGGCCCGGCACCGCCAGGCACCACCCGGCACCACCCGGCAGGGCCAACGAGGCTCCCGCGCTGACAAGTTGAGGGCACGACACCTCTTCCGGCAGCGCGGGAGCCTTATTTATTACGGACCTTAAGCACCCTGCGCCCTTTTCGCGCCGTACCGGATCTTGCGGACATCCCGCGCCCGCCGCCCCGCGGCCACCTCGCCCCGCACACCCCTCGCAGCGAAGCGCGGGCACCTCACCCCCCGTACGAGCACCGGGACATGACACACAGTCACCCGCCGCCACCTCGCCGCATCCGGCGAGGTCACGCGCCGCTCGGGCCTCGCTTGCACGCATCCGCGATCAATAGTTAGGTTAGGCTTACCTCGGTTCGACGGGGGCGAAGCCATGCCTCTCCTCGTCTCCGACGGCGCCCGGCACCTCATCTCGCAGGACCTGTTCGTCGACGGCGGCGCGACGCCGCGCGCCCGAGAAAGGAAACGCTGACGTGTCCATACCCGCAGCGCCGGTGCGTCCCAGACCGGTGCATCGCGCGGCCGACCTGCTCGCCGCCTATCTGCCCGGATCCTTCTACTTCTCCTCCACGCGGGGGACGTTGCTCGCCGACGGCGTGCACGCGCGGGTCCGGTCGGGGAGCGCGGGACAGGCTTCGGCGGCGGCCGAGGCGCTCGACGCGGCCGCCGCTGCGGGGCTGCCCGAGCCCGTGGTCGCCGGAGCCGTCGGGTTCCGCCCGGAGCGGGAGTCCGGCCTGGTGGTGCCCGCCGTGGTGCGGCGCGCGGGCGCCCCCACCGCCGTGCGGGCCCCCGAGGCGGAGACCGGTGCGCGGTGGACCCTCACCCCGCGCCCCGAACCCTCGCACTACGCCCAAGGGGTGCGCCGGGCCCTGGAGTTGATCGACCGCGGCGACCTCAGCAAGGTCGTCCTCGCCCGCTGCCTCGAACTGACCGCCGACACCCCGCCGTGGGTGCCCGCGCTGCTCGCCCGCCTCGTGCGCGCCGACCCGGCCGCGTACGCCTTCGCCGCCGACGTCACCGCCCCCGGCGACCCCGCCCCGCGCACCCTCGTCGGAGCCAGCCCCGAACTCCTCGTGTCCCGGCGCGGCAGCACCGTCGTGGCCAACCCGCTGGCCGGGTCCGCCCCGCGCTCCGGTGACGAGGCCGTGGACCGCGAGCGGATCGCGCGGCTGCTCGGCTCCGCCAAGGACCTCGACGAACACGCCCACACCTCGGCGCAGGTGGCCGACGTGCTCGGCCGGTACTGCGTCGACCTCCAGGTGCCCGAGCGGCCCGAGGTGATCGGCACGCCGACGATGTGGCACCTGTCCACCCGCGTCACCGGACGCCTCGCCGACCCCACCGACCCGGCCTGCTCCGCGCTCGGCCTCGCCGAGGCCCTGCACCCGACCCCCGCGGTGTGCGGCGTGCCCCGCTCCGGGGCGCTGGACGCCATCGCCGGTCTGGAGCCGGAGGACCGCGGCTACTACGCGGGCATGGTGGGCTGGATGGGCCTCGACGGCGACGGCGAGTGGGCGGTGACCATCCGCAGCGCCGAAGTGTGCGACCGCGCGGTCCGCCTGTTCGCCGGGGCCGGGATCGTCGCGGGCTCGGATCCGGCGGCCGAACTCGCCGAGACCACCGCGAAGTTCGGCACGCTGCTGCGCGCCCTCGGCGTGACGGACGCCGCGTGAACGCCGACCACGGGCACCGACCGCGGCCTTCGGCCGGGATGCCGGGCGGGAGCCCCGCGGCGACCGCGCCCGCCCCGGAGGAGTGAGACACGCGCCCCCGCCCGGGACCCGGCCCCACCCACCGCCCACGGCACGCCCCGACCGGCGTGCCCCTCGTGCCCACTCCCCGCGCGACGCCCGGACCAGCGGCGTCACGACCACCACCACCGCCGACGCGCGCGCCGCGGCGTCGGCGCCCGTCCCCGCAGGAGCCGCCCGATGAGCCCCACGAACCCGTCCCTGTCCCCCGAGCGCGTCCGCGCGGACGTCGCGGAACTCCTCGGCTGCGACCCCGCCGAGATCGGGTCCGACGACGACCTCGTCGACCTGGGTCTGGACTCGGTGCGCATGATGACGCTGGTCGAGCGCTGGCGCGCCCAGGGCGCCACCACGCTCGAGTTCCCCGACCTGGCCGAGCGGCCCGAACTCGGCCACTGGACGGCCCTGTTGACCGGGAGCGCCGCATGAGCCCCGTCGACCACCGCCACCGGCACTTGGACCGCATCGCCGAGGTGCGCTCCGGCCGCCACGCCGAGAAGGTCGGCTACCCGATCCGGGTGCGGCGCACCGAGGTCGTCCGCACCGTCGAGGTGGGCACCGGCCTGCTGCGCGTGACCCTCGGCGGGCCCGGCACCGAGGGCTTCGAGGCGCACGCCCCGGACGAGCACGTGAAGCTGCTCTTCCCCGAGCCGGACGGCTCCCTGCGCCTTCCCGAGCCCAACGGCCTGATGCTGCGCTGGCCCCGGCCGGGCCCCACGTCGCGCGAGTACACCGTACGCCGCTACGACCCCGTCACCGGCGAGATCGACATCGACATCGCCCCGCACGCGGGCGGCCTCGCCTCCGACTGGGCGAGCGCCGTCGAGCCCGGCGCGGTCGTGCACGTCGCCGGGCCGCCCGGCGGGCTCATCGTCCCGCACTCCTACGACCGCTACCTGCTCGCGGGCGACATCACCGCGCTGCCCGCCATCGCGCGCTGGCTGGAGGAGATGCCGCGCACCGCGCGGGGCTGGGCGTTCGTCGAAGTCGCCGACGCCACCCAGGAGATCGACCTGCTCGCACCCGAGGGCGTCGAGGTGCGCTGGCTGCACCGGGGCGAGCGCCCGCCGGGCACCGGCGACGCCCTGGCCCGGGCCGTGACCGCGGTGACCGTGCCCGAGGGCGAGCGCCTGTACGTGTGGGTCGCGGGCGAGGCCGGGCAGATCAAGCCGCTGCGCCGCTGGGTCCGCGACGAGCTGGGCCTGGCGAAGGCCGACCACGACATCACCGGCTACTGGAAGCGCGGTGTCGCCGACTTCGACGAGGACGACCACTGACCCACGGGCCGCGCCGGAACCCGCACGCGCCCACCAGGAGGCCGCCGCCCACGACGGGCTCCACCGCACCACCCCCCACCCCGAACAGCCCTGAACAGCCCTGAACAGCCCCGAAGAGCCCCGAAGAGCCCCGAAGAGCAAGGAGCATCACATGTCCGTACGCAGAACGTCCGGCCTCACCGGCGCGGTGGCGCTGGCCCTGGTCCTGACCGGGTGCGGGTCCTCGGACGGAGGGTCGGACGACTCCGGCAAGGGCAGGACCCGGGTGTTCGCCGCGGACAACGGCAAGATCAAGATCCCGGAGAAGCCGAAGCGCGTCGTGGCCACCGGCTACGCCGTGCCCGCCATGATCGAGGCCCACGCGCCGCTCGTCGGGATCTCGTCGTGGAAGCGCGGCGAGGCCATGATGAGCGACAAGGACCTCGCCACGTACAAGAAGCTCCCCAAGGTGGCGGGCGAGCAGGCGACCGAGACCAACTACGAGGCCATCGCCGAGGCCGACCCCGACCTGATCGTCATCGGCGTGCCCGCGCCGGTGCTCGGCGACATCGACGTCAAGCGCCTTCAGTCCATCGCCCCGGTCGTCGCCATCGGCCCGACCGTGCCGTCCGCGTGGCGCACGCTGTCCCGCAAGCAGGCCGACGCGGCGGGCTCGCTCAAGGAGTTCGACGCCGTGCAGGCGAAGTACGAGGCCAAGGCCGCCGAGCTCAAGAAGAAGTACAAGAACGTGCTGCCGGGCCTCAAGCTGGGCCACGTCGGCGCGTACGGCGAGGTCGCCAAGGGCACCTTCCAGCGCGAGTTCGGCCGCTCCTGGGGCACCAACATCGCCGAGGACATCGGCGCCAAGTACTACGGCAAGGTGAAGAAGCCCGGGCCCGGCTCGCGCGCGGTCAGCGAGTACCCCTCCATCGAGGAGTTGCCTGCCTCGCTGCGCGACGCCGACGCCATCACCTACTCCGTGATGCCCGACGGCAGCGTGCCCAAGTCGGTGAAGTACGTCATGGACTCGAAGCTGTGGAAGAACCTGCCCGCCGTCAAGGCCGGGAAGACCTTCCCGATCCGCTACACCGAGGCCGCCACCTACGGGCAGGCCATGCAGACCCTGGACGCGATCGACACGTCGTTCGCTCCGCTCCTGAAGCGATGACCGTCGCGGGCCGCGTCACCGAGGCGGCACCCACCAGGCGGTCCCTCCCCCGGATCGGCCTGCTCGTCGGCGGGCTCGCCGTCCTCGTGGCCGTCGCCGTGCTCAGCATCGGCGTCGGCGCCCGCCACGTGCCGCCCGGCGAGGTCGTGCGGGCCCTGTTCGACTACCGGGGCACCGACGACCAGGTGATCGTGCGGGACGTGCGGGCGCCCCGCGCGCTGCTCGCCATCGCGGTGGGCGCGGCCCTCGCGGTGGCGGGCGCGCTGATCCAGACGCTGGCCCGCAACCCGCTGGCCGAGCCCGGCATCCTCGGCGTCACCGCGGGCGCCGGGTTCGCCGTCACCCTCGGCTCCGCGCTCGGCCTGACCGGGGGGCAGGCGGGTGAACTGGGCTTCTCCATCGCCGGTTCCGTGCTCGCGGCGCTGCTCGTCGCCGCGGTCGGGCGGCGGTCGCCGCTGCGCCTGGTCCTCACCGGCGTGGCCATGACCGCCGTGCTCAGCGGTGTCGCGCTCGGCCTGCGGCTGATGAGCCCGGACACCTTCGACGCGTACCGCTTCTGGTCGGTGGGCTCGCTCGCCGCCCGGGAACAGACGCCGCTGGCCCTGCCGTTGACCGCGATCGGCCTGTCCCTGGTGGGCGCGCTGCTGCTGAGCCGGGCGCTGAACGTGCTGTCCCTGGGCGACAGCGTGGCGTCCACGCTCGGTGCGGGCGTGCCCCGGGTGCGGGCCGCGACGCTGGTGCTGATCACCGTGCTCAGCGGGGCGGCGACCGCGGTGGCCGGGCCGATCCTGTTCGTCGGCCTGATCGTGCCGCACCTGGTGCGCAGGCCCGCCGGGGGCTCGGTGCCCTGGCTGATGCTCTACACGATGGTGCTCGGCCCGATCCTGCTGCTGGTCGCCGACATGGGGTCGCGCGTGCTGCTGCCCACCGGCGAGGTGCCGGTGGCCATCGTCACCGCGTTCCTCGGCGGCCCCGTGCTGATCTGGGCCGTGCGCCGCTACGGGGCGGGGACGCTGTGAACGCACTCACCACACTCAGGCAGCGCCCCGCGCTGCGGCTTCGTGCCGAGCGGCGCACGCTGGTGTTCGTCGCCGTCATGGCCGTACTCGTTCTCGGCCTCGGCCTGCTCGGGCTGTGCTACGGGGCCTCCTGGGCTACGCCCGGCGAGGTGTTCGCCTCGCTCACCGGCGCCGACCACTCCGTGGTCATCTCCGAGTGGCGGCTGCCCCGGGTGCTCGCGGGCCTGGTCTTCGGCGCGGCGCTCGGGGTGTCCGGGGCGATCTTCCAGAACCTCACCCGCAACCCGATGGGCAGCCCGGACGTCATCGGCCTGGACGCGGGCGCCTACACCGGCGCCCTGGTCGCCCTGACCGTCCTGTCGGGCACGTCCGCGCAGTTGGCCGTCGGCTCGGTGCTCGGCGGGCTCGTCGTCGCCGCCGTGATCTACGTCCTGGCGTACGACCGGGGCTTCTCCGGGCTGCGCCTGGTGGTGATCGGCATCGCCGTCAACGCGATGGTGACCGCCCTCAACTCGTGGATCGTGCTGCGCGCCGATCTGGAGGTGGCCATCGCCGCCGTCGGCTGGAGCGCGGGCTCCCTCAACGGCGTGGGCTGGTCCGACCTGACGATCCCGTTCACCGTGATCGCCGTGCTCCTGGCGTGGATGGCCACGCGGGCGCACGCCATGCACCAGGCGGCGCTCGGCGAGGCCGTCGCGGTGACCACCGGCGTCGGCCTGGACCGGCTGCGGCTGACGATGGTCCTCGTCGGCGTCGGCTGCACGGCCACGGTGACCGCCGTGGCGGGGCCGATCGCGTTCATCGCGCTCGCCGCCCCGCAGATCGGCCGTCGCCTCGCGGGCGCCGCCGGGGTGCCGCTGCTCCCGGCCGCGCTCACCGGGGCCGTGCTGCTCCAAGGCGCCGACCTGCTCGCCCAGATGCTGCTCGCGCCCGTCGCGCTGCCGGTCGGCGTGGTGAGCACCGCGATCGGCGGCTGCTATCTGATCTGGCTGCTCACCAAGGAGGTGGGGCGCGCGTGACCGCACGCCTGACCGCGCGGGAGATCACCCTGCGCTACGGAGACCGGGTGGTGTCCACGCGGCTGAGCCTCGACGTGCCCGACGGCGCGTTCACCGCCATCGTGGGCCCCAACGCCTGCGGGAAGTCCACCCTGCTGCGGGCCCTGGTGCGGCTGCTGCGCCCCGCCACGGGGCAGGTGGAGCTCGACGGCCGCGACGTCGCCGCGTACCCGACGAAGGCCCTCGCGAAACAGCTCGGGTTCCTGCCGCAGGACCCGCAGGCGCCCGACGACATCAAGGTCCGCCAGCTCGTGGGCCGCGGCCGGTTCCCGCACCAGTCGCTGCTCGGCCTGTGGTCGCCGGACGACGAGCGGGCCGTCACCGGGGCGATGGCGGCCGCGGGCGTCGCCGACCTCGCCGACCGGCCCGTGCAGGAGCTGTCCGGCGGCCAGCGGCAGCGCGTGTGGATGGCCATGGTCCTCGCCCAGCGGACGCCCTGCCTGCTGCTCGACGAGCCCACCTCGTTCCTGGACATCACGCACCAGTACCAACTGCTCGGCCTGCTGGCCAAGCTGCGCGACGAGGGCCGCACGGTCATCGCCGTCCTGCACGACATCAACCAGGCCTGCCGGTTCGCCGACCACTTGGTCGCCATGAAGAGCGGCGAGGTCATCGCCGAGGGCGAGCCCGGGGACATCGTGGACGCCGCGCTCATCAAGGACGTGTTCGACCTGCCGAGCGTCATCGTCCCCGACCCGGTCACGGGCACCCCGATGGTCGTCCCCACCCTGCAAGGAGAGTGACGTGAGCACCGCAGCCGAGTCCGCCCCCGGGCTCCTCCCCCTGACCGGCGCCCAGGCGGGCATCTGGAACGCGCAGCGCCTCGAACCGGACTCGCCGTACTACGTGGTCGGCGACGTGGTGGAGATATCCGGTGCGGGTCCCGTCGACGTCGAGGCCCTCGTCGAGGCGGTGCGGGCGACCACCGAGGAGGCCGAGACGCTGCGGCTGCGCGTGTACGACACCCCTGAGGGGCCGCGCCAGGCGGTCAGCGCCGAGCCGGTCGCGCCGCCCGAGGTGGTCGACCTGCGCGACGCCGCCGACCCGTGGGCCGCGGCCCACGCGCTCGTCGACGCCGAGCGGGCCCGGGCGGGCGAGGCCTGCCGGGGCATGGTGGACCGGCCCCTGTACGCGCGGACCGTCATCCGGCTGTCCGAGAGCGAGGTCTGGTACACCCAGCTCGGCCACCACCTGGTCTTCGACGGCTACACCGCGGCGATGCTCGCCCGCCGCACCGCCGCCCGCTACACCGCCCTGGTCCGCGGCACCGACGTGCCGCCGTCGCCGTTCGGCGCGTTCGCCGGGCTCGTGGCCGCCGACCGCGCCTACCGGGACAGCGACCGCTGCGCCGAGGACCGCGCCTACTGGGTCGACCGGTTCACACCGCTGCCCGACCTGGACCAGGCGCGGGACGCCGACGTCTCCGGGCCGCCCGAGCGCACCCTCACCGCCCGCGCCGTCGTCCCGCCCGACGAGGTGGCCCGGCTGCGTGCCTTCGCCGACGGCGCGGGCCTCACCTGGGGCGACGCCCTGATCGCCGCGTACGCCGCTTTCCTGCACCGCGTCCTGGGCCGCGCCGACGTGGTGTTCGCGCTGCCCCTGATGTGCCGCACCGGCTCGGCCGAGCTGCGCACCCCCGGCATGGCCGTCAACGTGCTGCCGCTGCGGGTGGCCGTGCACGGCGGCGACGGCCTGGCGGAGCTGGGCGCGCGGGTCGCCGCGGCGCTGCGCGAGATGCGCGACCACCAGCGGTACCGGGGCGAGGACCTGCCGCGCGACCTGGGCGTGCCCGGCGCGGGCGCGCTGCTGCACGGCCGCGGCGTCAACCTCAAGGCCTTCGACCTGGCCCTGGACTTCGCCGGTTCCTCCGGGGTGATGCGCAACGTCGCGGGCGGCCCGCCCGAGGACATGGGTCTGAGCGTCCTCCCGACCCGCGACGGCGGGCTTCTCCTCGGCTTCGAGGTGGACGCCCGCAACACCGACCAGGCCGCGGTCGACCGGCTCCTGTCGGGCCTGCGCGCCCTGCTGTCCGGGCTGCTCGACGGCAGGGCCGTGGGGCGCGTGGCCCTCGCCGAGGACGTGGCGCGGCAGTTGGCCGACTGGTGCCCGCCCGCGCTGCCCGGCACGCCGGTGGACGTGCCGACCGCGCTGGCCGCGATGGCCGCCGCCGACCCCGGGCACACCGCCCTGGTGTGCGGGGACGAGCGGCTGACCGCCGGGGAGCTGGCGGGCCGGGTGCACCGGGTGGCGCGGGCGCTGCGGGCGCGCGGCGTCGGGCCCGACGACCTCGTCGCCCTGGCCCTGCCGCGCTCCGCCGCCCTGGTGACCGCGCTCCTCGCGGTCCTCGACGCGGGCGCCGCGTTCCAGCCGCTGGACGCCGCGCACCCGCCCGAGCGGCTGCGCGAACTCCTCGACGACGCCCGCCCGGCGCTCGTCCTCACCGACGGCACCGTCGACGGGCTGCCCTGGACCACGCTCCTCGACGAGGCCGCCGCGCTCTCCGACGCGCCCCTGACCGCCGACGACCTGGCCGCGCCCCGCCACCCCGACCACCTCGCCTACGTCATCCACACCTCCGGCTCCACCGGCCGCCCCAAGGGCGTGCTCGGCCGGGCGGGCGGCCTCGCCGCGCTGCTGCACCACCAGCGCTCCACGGTCGTCGCCGAGGCCGAGGGCGCCGCGGGGCGGCGGCTGCGCGCCGCCCACACCTATTCGTTCGCCTTCGACTCGGCCTTCGAGCACCTGGTGTGGCTGCTGTGCGGCCACGAACTGCACGTCTACGACGCCGAGACCACCCGCGACGCCGACGCGCTGCTCACCGCGTACGCCCGCGACGGCATCGACGTCGTCGACACCACCCCGTCGATGGCGGCGCCGCTGATCGACGGCGGCCTGCTGGAGCGGCGGCCGACGCTGCTCGTCCTCGGCGGCGAGGCGACCCCGCCCGCCCTGTGGCGGCGGATCGCCGCGTCCGGCGTCACCGCCCGCAACGTGTACGGGCCGACGGAGGCGGCCGTGGACAGCACCCTCGCCCGCGTCACCGGCGAGACGCCGACGATCGGCCACCCGCTCGCGGGCACCCGTGTCTACGTCCTGGACAGCGCGCTCCAGCCGGTGCCGCACGGCACGGCGGGCGAGCTGTACCTGGCGGGGCCGCACCTGGCGCGCGGCTACCTCGGCAGGCCCGGCGCGAGCGCCGAGCGGTTCGTCGCCGACCCGTTCGGGGCGCCGGGCACACGCATGTACCGCACGGGTGACCTGGTGCGCTGGGTGCCGGGGCAGGGCCTGGCCTACCTGGGCCGGGGCGACGGGCAGGTGAAGATCCGGGGCCACCGGGTGGAGACCGGGGAGGTCGAGGCCGCGCTGGGCGCCGTGCCCGGGGTGACGGCGGCGGCGGTCGCGGTGCGGGCGTCCCGGCTGGTCGGCTACGTCGTGTCCGCCACCGGAAGCGCATCCCCCGACGGCACCGAGTCCGCCTCCGGCACGGGCGCGCCCGCGCTCACCGGGGACGCCGTGCGCGCCCACCTCGCCGAGCGGCTGCCCGAGCCCATGGTGCCCGCCGCCGTGGTCGTCCTGGACGCCCTTCCCGTCACGCCCAACGGCAAGCTGGACCGCGCCGCCCTGCCCGCGCCCACCGTGTCCGGCGGCGGCCGGGCCCCGGGCAGCGAGCGGGAGCGGCTGCTGTGCTCGGTGCTCGCCGACGTCCTCGACGCCGAACAGGTCAGCGTCGACGACGACTTCTTCGCGCTCGGCGGCGACAGCATCACCGCGATCGCCGTCAGCAGCCGCCTGCGCGCCAAGGGCCTGGAACTGCGCCCCCGCGACCTCCTCGCGCGCCGCAGCTTCGCCGCCCTGGCCGCCTCCGCCGCCGAGACGGCCCAGGCCCCCGCCCCGGCCGACGAGCCGACCGGCCCGGTGCCCGCGCCGCCCATCGTGCGCGGCCTGCTCGACGCTTCCCCAAGCTCTTCGAGCAGGGGAGGCCCCACCCCGGACGTCGACGCCGTCGCCGGATACGCGCAGTGGACCGCGCCGCACGTCGGCGAACTCGCCTACGCCGACCTGGTGTCGGGCGTGCGGACCGTCCTCGACCACCATGACGCGCTGCGCCTGAAGGCGACCGGTGACGGCCTGGAGGTCCTGCCGCGCGGCGCCGTGCGCGCCACCGTCGAGGAGGTCCACGGCGAGGGCACCGACGAGGAGGCGGCCGCCCTTGCCCGGCGCCTCTCGGGCGAACTCGCCCCGGGATCAGGCGACTTGCTGCGCGCGGCCCTCGTCCGCACCGGTTCCGGCACGCCCGACCGGCTCGTCATCGTCGTCCACCACCTCGCCGTGGACGGCGTGTCCTGGCGGATCCTGCTGCCCGACTTGCACACCGCGTGCGCGGGCGGGCGCCTCGAACCGGTCGGCGCCTCGTGGCGGCGGCATGCGCTGCTCCTCGCCGAGCAGGGCGAGACCGGCGCCCGGCGGGGCGAGTTGGCGCACTGGCGCACCGCGCTCGGCTCCGCGTCCCGGCTCGGCGCCCGGCCCCTGGACCAGAGCCGCGACACGGTCGCCACCGCCCACCGGTCGGTCACCGTGGCCTCCCCGGAGGTCACCGAGGCCCTGCTGACCACACTGCCCGCCGCCTACCGGGCGGGCGTCGACGAGGTGCTGCTGGCCGCGCTCGTCCTGGCGCTGCGGGACTGGGGCGTCGACGGCGACGCGGTGACCGTCACCCTGGAGGGCCACGGCCGCGAACACCTCGACCTGTCGCGCACGGTCGGCTGGTTCACCAGCGAGTACCCTGTCCGCGTTCCCACGCCGGGCGACGTACGGCAGGTGCTGCGGGCCGCCAAGGAGGCCAAGCGCGGCGTCCCCGACGGCGGCGTCGGCTACGGCGTGCTGCGCCACCTCGACCCGCGCACCCGCGCCGAACTCGGGGCCACCCCGCCGCCGGACGTGCTCCTGAACTACCTGGGCCGGTTCGCGTCGCCGCCCCGCACCGACTGGCGGCTGCCGGAGCGCGACGCGTTCGCGGTGACCGAGCCCGACGGCAAGGCCCTGGAGCAGGTCCTCGCCCTCAACTGCTTCGTCCACGAACAGGGCGCGCCCCGGCTCGCCGTCGAGTGGACCGCCGCGAGCCAGGTGCTCGGCGCCGACGCCGTGGCGTCCCTCAAGGCGGCCTGGGGCAGGGCCCTGGACGCGCTGGCCGCGCACGCGCGCACCGCGCCCGGCGGGCTCACCCCGTCCGACCTGCCGTTCGCCCGCCTCGACCAGGCCGCCATCGACGCCCTCGAACGCTCCGGGCGCGTCGCCGACGTCCTGCCCGCCACCCCCCTCCAGGTCGGTCTGTCCTTCCACACGCTGGTCCGCGACGCCGCGGACACCGACGTCTACGTCGTCCAGGCGGTGACCACCCTCGCCGGTGAGCTGGACCCGGAGCGCATGCGGGAGGCCGCGCGCGAACTGCTGCGCCGCACCCTGGCGTTGCGCGTGTACCTGGGCACCGCCGGGGACGAGGTCGTGCAGGTGATCCCCGCGGACGTCGCCCTGGAGTGGCGGCACGACGATGACGCCTCCGGCTTCGCCGCGGCGGCACGCGCCGACCTGGAGCGCCCCTTCGACCCGGCGCGGCCGCCGCTGATCCGCTTCCTGCTGTGCCGGGTCGGCCCGGCCGAGCACAAGCTGGTGCTCACCAACCACCACGCCCTGCTGGACGGCTGGTCGATGCCTCTGGTCGGCCGCGCCCTGCTGGCGATCTACGCCGAGCTGGGCGGCGGGCCCGCCGTGCCCGCCGCTCCCCCGCTGTCGGAGTACTTCCAGTGGCTCGCGGGCCGCGACCGGGAGGCGTCCCTCGCCGCCTGGCGCGACGCCCTCGCCGGGGTCGACGACGCGACGCGGCTCGCCCCCGCGAGCGCCGCCACCGGCGTGGAGCGGCCCGACCGGATCACCGTGGGGCTCGGCGCGGAGTTCAGCGACGCGCTGCGCGCGTTCGCCCGCGCGCGGGGCATCACCCTGACCACGGTGCTCCAGACGGCCTGGGGCCTGCTCCTGGGCAGGCTCACCGGGCGCCGCGACGTGGTGTTCGGCTGCCCGGTGTCCGGTCGGCCCGACCAGGTCACCGGCGTGGAGTCGATGATCGGCCAGCTCGGCACCACCATCCCCGTGCGCGTACGGCACACCCAGGACCAGACGGCCCGGGAGCTGCTGGCCCAGGTGCACGCCGAGAGCGTGGCGCTGGCCGAGCACCACCACGTGGGGCTGCCCGAGATCCAGCGGGCGGTCGGCGCGGGCGAGTTGTTCGACACGATGCTGGTGATGGAGAACTTCCCGCTGTCCAGCAGGAAGCGCACCCCGCTGGCGCCCGGACTCGACCTGACCGGCGTCGACATCACCGACGCCACCCACTACGCCCTGACCGTGATCGTGATCCCCGACGACGAGATCGTCCTCGGCCTCGGCTACCAGCCGGGCGCGTTCGCCGAGGCCACCGTGCGGGACTACGGCCGCTGGCTGCGCCACCTCCTGCACGAGATCGTCGCCGACCCCGAGCGGCCCGCGCTCGCCCTGCCGCTGCTCGACGGCGACGAGCGGCAGCGGATGCTGCGCACCGGCACCGACGTCGTCCCCGCCAAGGCGCGCGGCCCCTGGCTTGAGGAGTTCGCCGCCTGGGTGCGCCGCACGCCGGACGCCGAGGCCCTGGTCTGCCGCGACCGCAGCCTCAGCTACGCCGAGCTGGACCGCCGGGCCAACCGGCTCGCCCACGCCCTGATCGCGCGCGGCGTCCGGCCGCAGGACCCCGTCGCGGTGCTCCTGGGCCGTGACGTCGAGATGACGGTGGCGCTGTTCGGCGTCGCCAAGGCGGGCGCCGTGTACGTGCCCCTGGACCCGGCCTATCCCCGCGAGCGCCTGGCGTACATGCTCGACGACGTCGCCGCGGCCGCCGCCGTGACCACCGGCGCCGACCTGCCGAGCGACCGCGCCATCCCGGTCCTGCGCCTGGACGACCCGGCGACGCTGGCGTCCGTGCCCGACACCGACCCGGCCTGGGCGCGCGCCCGCCTCACCGACGACGCGCTCGCGTACGTCATCTACACCTCCGGAACGACCGGCCGCCCCAAGGGCGTCGGCGTCACCCACCGGGGCGTGCCCGACCTGATCGCGCTCCAGGAGGAGGTCGTCGGCGTCACCGAGCACGACCGGTATCTGCACTTCGCGTCGACCAGTTTCGACGTGGCGTTCTGGCAGACGATGGTGCCGCTGCTGTCCGGCGGTACGTCCGTGATCGCGCCGGAGGAGGTGCGCGTGCCGGGCGACGAGCTGCTGGACTACATCGTCGAGCACCGGGTGACCGGCGTGAACCTGCTGCCGTCGTTCCTGGCGGCGATGCCCGACGACCGCACGGTCGACCCCGATGTGTTCTTCGTGGTGGGCGCCGAGCGCCTCGACCCGGAGCTGGCGCGCCGCTGGGGCACCGGCCGCCGGGCACTGTTCAACGCCTACGGCCCCACCGAGGTCACCATCAACTCCGTGACCTGGCACTACGACCCCGACGACACCGACGACGCCGGGCCGCTGCCGATCGGCCGCCCCGACCCGAACGTCCGCGCCTACGTCCTGGACAGCGGCCTCCAGCCCGTCGGCGTCGGCGTGACGGGCGAGCTGTACCTGGGCGGGCCGAGCGTGGCCCGCGGCTACCTCGGCCGCCCGGCCCTGACCTCGGCGGCGTTCGTCGCCGACCCGTTCGGCGCGCCGGGCGAGCGGATGTACCGCACCGGGGACCTGGTGCGCTGGCGGCCCGACGGGCAGCTGGTGTTCCTGGGCCGCGCCGACCACCAGGTGAAGATCCGCGGCTTCCGGGTGGAGCTGGGCGAGATCGAGTCCACCTTGACCCGCCACCCCGACGTGCGCGCCTGCGCCGTGATCGTCCGCGAGGGCCGCCTCGTCGGGTACGGCATCCCCACCGACGGCGCCGACCTGGACACGGCACGCGTGCGGGCGTACCTCGCCGACGAGCTGCCGGACCACATGGTGCCGACGGCGCTGGTGCCGATCGACCGCCTGCCGCTGGGCCCGGGCGGCAAGCTCGACCCGGCGGCGCTGCCCGCGCCCGAGACCACGGCCGCCACGCGGCGCGACCCCGCGACGCCCGCCGAGGCGGTGCTGCTCGATGTGTTCCGTGACGTCCTGGGCCGCGACGACATCGGCCTCGACGACGGCTTCTTCGGCATCGGCGGCGACAGCATCGTGTCGCTCCAGGTGGTGTCGCGGGCCCGCCGCCGCGGGCTCGGCCTCACCGCGCGGGACGTGTTCGAGGGCGAGACCGTCGCCGGGATCGCCGCGCGGGCCCGCGCCCTGGACGGCGGCGACGCGCCCGCGGTCGGCGACGCGCCGCTGACGCCCGTCATGCGGGACCTGCTGCGCCGCGCGGGCGCCGCCGCGGACGGCTTCTGCCAGTGGGTGGAGGTCTGCGTGCCGCCGGGCGGCGACGAGGCCACTTGGCGGTCCGTGCTGGACGCGCTGCTCGCCCGCCACGACGTGCTGCGCGCCCACCTCGCCGACGACGCCCTGCGCGTCCCTCCGGCCGGAGCCGTCACGGCCGCCGACGTCCTGACCCGCGTACGCACGGACGACGACCCGCGTGGGGTCGTCGACGCCCACCTCGCCGCCGTCCGCGCGGCGATGGACCCGCGGACCGGGCCGCTGCTGCGCGCGCTGTGGGTGGACGCCGGGCCCGTGCGCCCGGGCAGGCTCGTCCTGATCGCCCATCACCTCGTCGTCGACGGCGTGTCCTGGCGGATCCTGCTCGACGACGTGCGGCACGCCCACTGCGGCGGGTCGCTCGCCCGGCACGGCCAGTCCTTCGTCGGCTGGGCGCGGGCGCTGCGCGCGGACGACCGGCGGGCCGAACTCCCCCACTGGCGGCGGATGACGGCCACCCCGGCGCTGACCCGCCCGCTCGTCCCGGCCCGCGACACGGTGGCCACGGCCGCGCACCACGAGATCCGGCTCCCCGCCGACGCGACCCGCGCCCTGATCACGACGCTGCCCGCCGCCTGCCGCACCACACCGGACGCCGTGCTGCTCACCGCGCTCGCCCAGGCGGTGGCGGCCTGGCGCGGCACTCCGGAGGTGCTGGTGGCCCTGGAGAGCCACGGCCGTCCGCCGCAGGTCGACCTGTCGGGGACCGTCGGCTGGTTCACGGCCGTCCATCCCGTACGCCTGCACGCGCGGGACGACGTGCGGGCGACGGCGGAGCGGCTGCGCGCGCAGGGCGACGGCCTCGGCCACGGCGTCCTCACCACGGCGGGCCTGCTCGACCCGGTGGAGCCGGAGATCGCCTGGAACTACCTCGGCCAGTTCCCCGGCGCCCCCACCGAGGAGACGCCGTGGCAGGCGCCGCCGGACGCCGACCCACTCGGCTCGGGCGGCACCGGCGAACTGCCGCTGCCGCACAGCCTGATGGTCAACGCCCTGGTGCGGGACGACTCCCTCGGCGTCCGCGTCACCTGGCCGTCCGCGCTGTTCACCGCCGAGGAGGTCGAGGACCTCGCCGAGCACCTGCGGGCCGCGCTGCTGCGCACCGCCGCCGCGCCTGAACTCGGGGCGCTGGACCAGGACCGTCCGGTCGCCGACGTGCAGCCGCTCACCCCGCTCCAGGAGGTGATGCTGCGGCACTCCCGCACCGAACGGCCCGACCCGTACACGGTGCAGTCGACGTTCTCCCTGGCGGGCGCGCTCGATGTGGAGGCGCTGCGCGCCGCGGGCGCGGACCTGCTGGCCCGGCATCCCAACCTGGGCGCGGTGTTCCCCGCGGACCTGGCGGTGATCCCGAAGTCGCCGCGGCCGGACTTCCGGGTGGTCGAGGCGCCGCGCTTCGGCGCGGACACCGCGCCGGGCGGCGCGGCGGCACCCCGCGCGGGCGGCACGGTGCGTGCGGACGGCACCGCGTACGGGGCCGACGCCGACGCGCCGGACGGCGACGCGCTCGCCGCGGTGGCCGAGCCGCTGCTCGCCGCCGATCTGGCCGAGCCGTTCGACCTGGCGCGCGGGCCGCTGGTCCGCCTCACCGTCATCCGGTACGGGGCCGAGCGCGCCGACCTGGTCCTGACCACCCACCATGTGCTGTCCGACGGCTGGTCGGCGCCGCGCGTCCTCACCGAGCTGTTCGCCCTCTACTCCGCGCGGCTGCGCGGCGCGGCCCCTGATCTGCCCGCTCCGGTGCCGTTCGGGGACTATCTGCGCTGGCGCGCCGACCACGAGCCCGATCTCGCCGTCTGGGAGGCCGAGTTGGCGGGCCTGCCGGAGGGCGACCACCTGGGTGGCGGCGGCCTCGGGCCCGCGTGGCAGGAGCCCGCGGTGTTCACGGTCGGCGCCGAGCTGGTGGCCGGGCTCGGGCGGGCCGCCGCGCGGCGCGGGCTGACCCCCAACACGCTGGTGCAGGGCGCCTGGTCGGTGCTGCTCGCGCGGCGCTCGGGGCGGGCGGACGTCTGCTTCGGCGCCATGGTCGCCTGCCGTCCGCCGGAGCTGGAGGGCGTCGAGGAGATCATCGGGCTGCTCGCCAACACCGTGCCGGTGCGGGCGCGCCTGACCGGCACGCTCGCCGAGGCCCTCGCCGACCTCCAGGCCCGGCAGCGGGCGCTCGCCGAGCACCAGCACGTGGCGCTGCCCGACCTGGAGCGGCGCATGGGGCGGCGGCGCCTGTTCGACAGCCTGGTGGTGTTCGAGAACTACCCGGTCGACCCGGACCGGCTCCGCCACCCCACCCCCGGGCTCACGGTCGTCGGCACCCGCTTCCGGGAGGCCACCCACCATCCGGTGACCCTGACGGTCATGCCGGACGGCGACGGCTGGACGGGCGTACTCGCCCACCGGGCCGGGGTGGACGCCACCGGTCTCGCCGAGGAACTCCTCGACCTGCTCGGCACGCTGGAGCGGCACCTCGACGCTGACGTACGGACGCTCCTGGCCGATGCCGACCGGCCCGGGTCCCGGCGCCCCGAGGGTGCCGTCGTGTCCGAGGAGGGCCGATGAGCGAGTCCGCCGCGCCGCCCGCCGCGGAGCGGGTGGACGGTCCGCTGCTGCGGATCGCGTTCATTCTGGTGCTCGGCACGTTCATGGCCACGGTGGACGCCACCATCGTCAGCGTCGGCATCGACACCCTGGCCGGGGACTTCGACGCCTCCGTCACCGAGATCCAGTGGGTGTCGACGGCGTATCTCCTTGCGGTCGTGGCCGCCGTGCCCGCGTCGGGCTGGCTGGCCGACCGGTTCGGCGGGCGGCGGACGTGGCTCGCCGCCGTGGGGGTGTTCCTGCTGGGCTCGGTGCTGTGCGCGCTCGCCTGGTCGGCGGCCAGCCTGATCGCCTTCCGGGTGGTGCAGGGCCTGGGCGGCGGGCTGCTGCCCGCGACGGGGCAGGCGCTGCTGGCCCGCGTCGCGGGGCGCGAGCGCACCGGCAAGGTGATCAGCGTCGTCGCGGTGGTGCCGCTGCTGTCGCCGGTGCTCGGCCCGCTGGTCGGCGGCGCCATCCTCGGCGCGGCGTCCTGGCCGTGGCTGTTCCTGGTCAACCTGCCGATCGGCGTGGCCGCGATCCTGCTGGCCCGCCGCCATGTCCCCGAGGTGCCGCCGTCGCCGCGGCGCACGGCCTTCGACGTCCGGGGCGCGGCGCTGCTCTCCCCGGGCTCGCGGTCCTGGTGTACGGCCTGACCGAGGTCTCCCACGGCCGGACCCTCCCGGCCGTGGTCGGGGTCGCGGCGGGCGCGGCGATGCTGGCCGCGTTCACCGTGCACGGGCTGCGCACCAGCGGCACCCCGCTGGTGGATCCGCGGCTGTTCGCCCGGCCGCCGTTCGGTGCCGCGGCCCTCGCGCTGCTCGTCCTGGGCGCGTCGGTGTTCGGCACGATGTTCCTGCTGCCGCTGTACTTCCAGACCGGGCGCGGCCTGTCGGCGTGGGAGGCCGGGCTGCTGCTCGCCCCGCAGGGCCTGGGCGCGGCGGCCGGTTCGGTGCTGGTGAACCGCACCATCGACCAGGTGGCGCCGCGCACCCTGGTCGTCGCGGGCATCGCGCTGATCCTCGCGGGCACGGCCCCGTTCACCCAGCTCGGCCACGGGCTCGCGGACGCCGCGATCGCCGTGTCCCTGGCGGTGCGCGGGGTCGGCATGGCGATGATCGGGGCGCCGGTGATGAACATCGTGTACAGCCGTATCGAGCCCGCGCGGCTGCCCCGCGCGTCCGGGGCGCTGAACCTCCTCAACACCGTGGGCGGTTCGCTCGGCACGGCGGCGCTCGCGGTGGTCCTCCAGGACCGGCTCTCCGCCCGCGGCACGGACGTCTCCTGGGCCTTCGCCGACACGTTCTGGTGGGTGCTCGGCTTCTGCCTGCTGGCCGCCGCGGGGGCCACGCGCCTGCCGCGTACGCGGGCCGGGAAGCCCTGAGGCGGCTGCCTGGCCGCCGGTCCTGTCACACGGTCACAGCGCGCTGCCGCTGCCGTACGGCGCGTAGAGGTCGAGGAGCCGTGTGCGGGCCGAGCGCAGCCGGTGGGCGAGCGCCCCGCCGACCCACTGGGCGACCGCCAGGCCGAGGGCGGGGTCGTCCTGGCACATGCTCCGCACGGCCGCGGCGTCGAACTCGTAGGCGCGCACGGGCGAGACCGTCTCGGCGCCCAGGTGCCACACGTGCGGGCCGAACAGCCAGGACCAGCCGACGAGGTCGTTGTGCCCGAGGGTCTCGATCACCGCGGGCCGCCGCCCGGGCACCCGCATGTCGAGGGCGATCGTGCCCGTGCGCACGACCCAGAACCGGTCGGCGGGCCCGCCCTCGACGAACACGCGCTCACCCTGCGGCAGCGACACTTCACGGGCGGTGCGGAGCAGCCGCTCGGCGTGTGCGGGCGGCAGGGACCGCAGGACGCTGGACGCGGGCGACCCAGGGGACGCGGCGGGCGCGGAGGATGCGGAGGATGCGGAGGATGCGGAGGATGCGGGCGAAGTGTTCATGACGTCCTCCAAGAGGCGTCGAGAGGGCCTTCCTCTCTCCACTGTCCAGCGTGATCACGCGCTCCGCCCGCCGCCAGGGCCACCCGGCCTCCCCTCCCCCGGCCGTCCGGCCCTCCGGCCGCCCCGCCTCAGGGGCGCTGGCCCCGGTCGTACACCTTCTTGGCCGTGGCTCGCAGGATCTCGCCGTACAGCGTGGTCGGTGTCAGGGAGTCGAGTCGACAGGCTGGTGCGGTACGGGGACGAACCCCGGCGCACGCAGTGCGCGGCGGTCATCACGGCGGACGGGCTGACGCTCTTCGCGGCGGTGGCCGTGCACCAGGTGTCGGCGCCGGACGCGTTGACGAAGAACAGCCGCCCCACGGCCTTCAGGGCAGGCACGGGCCTCTGGGTCCGCCCGGCAAGTGGGCGCGACTCGTCGCCCGGTCTCGCCGGTGCACCCCCGCGACCTGCGGTGTTCCCTCCGGGCCCGGGGACCGGCCCGGCGTGTAGGGTCACGGCGCGGCCCGCGGGAGAAAGCAGAGCGAACATGGCAGCAACGGCACTCCGCCCCCACCAGCGCGAAGCCGTGGACGCGGTCCTCGGCGCCCTGGACCTGCCCGCCCGCTCGCTGGTCCCGGAGCGGGGGCTGCGGACGCAGGTCATCATGGCGACCGGCACCGGCAAGACCCTCGTCGCCGCGCGCAGCGCGCAGGAGCTGCGGGCGGGCCGGGTGCTGGTGCTGGTGCCGTCGCTCGACCTGCTGGCGCAGACCGAGGTCGCGTGGCGGGCGGCGGGCCGTACGGGTCCGATGGTCGGGGTGTCGTCGCTGCGCGGGGACGAGGCGGGCTTCGCGAACACCACGGACGTGGGCGAGCTGGTCGCCTGGGTGCGGCCGTTCGACCGCGTGACGGTGTTCGCCACGTACGCCTCCCTCGGGCTCGGCACGCTGGAGCGCGCCCATCGGGCCGGGCTGCCCGGCTGGGACCTGATCGTGGTGGACGAGGCGCACCGCACGTCGGGGCGGATCGGCAAGCCGTGGGCGGTCGTCCACGACAACCAGCGGATCCCGGCGCTGCGGCGCCTGTACATGACGGCCACGCCCCGCCTGTGGCAGCTTGACGACGATGCCGACCAGGGCTCGCCGGGCGAACTGGTCGCGTCGATGGACGACGACCCCGAGGGGCCGTTCGGCGCGCGCTGCTTCACGCTGACGCTGTCGGAGGCCATCGACCGGGGCATCTGCGCCCCGTACCAGGTGGTGTGCCTGGACATCACCGACACCCAGCTCCAGGCCGCCCAGCTCCTGGGCGCCGACGCGTACTCCGCGCAGGTGCGAGGCGCCCGGCTGGCCGCGCTCCAGACCGCCCTGGTCAAGGCGTCGGCCGAGCGGGACTTCCGGCGCACGCTGGTGTTCCACCACGTGGTGAAGGAGGCGGAGGCGTTCGCCGCCGGTCTCCCGGCCGTGGCCGCGCGGCTGCACGCCGCCGAGCCGGAGGCGTATCCGGCCGCGGTGTGGGCCGACTGGCTCTGCGGGGAGCACAAGCCCCTGCACCGGCGGCGCGTGCTCGATGAGTTCGCCGCCGGGGTGGCCGCCGACGGGACGCCCGTGGAGCGGTCGTACCTGGGGTCGGTGAAGGTGCTCGGTGAAGGCGTCGACACCAAGGACTGCGACTCGGTGTACTTCGCCGACGTCCGCGGTTCGATGCCCGACCTCGTCCAGGCCGTGGGCCGCGCGCTGCGGATGCGGCCCGGCGAGGGCAAGACGGCCTGCCTGGTCGTGCCCGTGCTGCTCGAACCCGGGGAGACCCCGGACAGCATGCTCACCTCGCGCGCCTACGGCGGCCTCGCGAAGCTGCTCGCCGCCCTCCGCGCCCACGACACCCGCGTGGTCGAGCAGCTGGCGCAGCGGCAGGCGCCGAGCCGGTCCACGGGCGTGCGGACGCGGTCGGCCGACGAGGGCGAGGGCGGCGGGGCCGGTGAGCGCGGCGGCCCGTCCGCACCGGCCCGGGCGCTGCTCGCGTTCTCCACCCCGCGCGACCCGGCGGCCCTGGCGGCGTTCATCAACCTGCGGGTCCTCAACCCCGAGCACGCCCACTGGCGGCGCGGCGTCGAGGCCGCCACGCTCTACCAGCGGCACCACGGCGACCTGCGGGTGCCCTTCACGCACCGCGTCCCCGAGGGCCAGGAGGCGCGGGACCAGGGGTGGCCCGCGTCGCTCGCGGGCTTCCCGCTGGGGCAGTGGATCGCCGACGCCCGCCGCTTCCACGCGCGCGGCGCCATGGACGCCGACCGCGCCCGGCAGCTGGAAGCGCTCGGCATGGTGTGGTCGCACCACGACATCGCCTGGGAGGAGGGGCTCGCGGCGGCGCGGGCCTGGGCGGCCGAGCACGGGCACCTGCTCGCGCCCTTCGACGCCACGTTCCGCGGCCACCGGGTCGGCATCTGGCTGAAGAACGCCAGGGCCGCCGCCCGCCGCGCCCAGGAGCTGGAGCAGCGGCGCGCCGAAGGCCTGCCCGTGGGGTCGGCGACCGGGGCGCTCTCGGCCGAGCGGCGGGCGCAGCTCGACGACATCGACCCCGCCTGGTGCCCCGCCTGGCCCGTGGAGTGGCAGCGCGCCTTCCATCTGACCCGGCGCCACCTCGACACCGGCGGCACCCTGCCGACCTCGCCGGGCAGCGTCGTGCACCAGGGCGAGGACCTGGGCCGATGGGTACGGGCGCAGCGCCTCGGCTGGGACAGGCTCACCGCCGCGCAGCAGTGGCTGTGCGAGCACGTCCTCGGCATCGAACCCGCCGCCGAGGACGAGCGGCCCCGCCCGCGCCGCACGCAGGCCGACCGCTGGGCGCTCCATTACGCCGCCGCCCAGCAGTACTACCGGCGCGAGGGCCACCTGCACGTGCCGCGCGCCCACGTCGAGCGGATCGCCGTCAGCGGCGACGACGGCCGGGACCAGCAGGAACACACGCTCCGCCTCGGCTCCTGGATCAGTAACCAGCGCAGCCGAGCCGCGACGCTGACCCCGGAGCGCGTCCAGCAGCTCACGGACATCGGCATGCGGTGGACGTAGGCGCCGTACGGGGGGCCGCCGCGGGCCGGAGGCCCGGCGGGGCCGAGCGCGGCGGCCGCGTCCCGCACCCTGAGGGCCGCTCGGGACCGGTCAGGATTCGAGAAGCGGCGTCCGCCGGACCGCACCTAATCTGACGGTCATGAACATCACCATTCACACGGCCGCCCTCCCCCACGTCGACCCGGAGGCGTCCCTGGCCTTCTACCGCGACGCCCTCGGCTTCGAGGTGCGCAGCGACGTCGGCCAGGGCACCATGCGCTGGATCACGGTCGGCCCCGTCGGCCAGCCCGGCACGTCCATCCTCCTGGCGCCCCCGGCCGCCGACCCCGGGATCACCGAGGACGAGCGCCGCACCATCACGGAGATGATGGCCAAGGGCACCTACGGCTGGATCCTGCTGGCCACCCCTGACCTGGACGACACGTTCGCGAAGGTGCGGGCCGCCGACGCCGAGGTCGTACAGGAGCCGACGGAGCAGCCCTACGGCGTACGCGACTGTGCCTTCCGCGACCCTGCGGGCAATCTGATCCGCATCCAGGAACTCCGCTGAGCCGTCCGTCGAGCCCAGCTCCCCCGGTCAGCCCTCGTCACCCCCCGGTCAGCCCCGTCGAAGGGAGTCCCCATGTGCCACCCCTCATGGAGCCGCGCGCGTGCCGCCGCGCAGCACCTCAGTGACCTCGCGCGGCTGCGCCGCGTGCGGGACCGGATCGACCGGGAGCGGGCGTGGCCCCTGGACGTCGAGGCGCTCGCCCGCGGCGTGAACATGTCCGCCGAGCACCTCGACCAGCAGTTCCGGCTGGCGTACGGCCTGTCCCCGGACGCGTACGCGAACAGGACACGGCCGCTGGCGCCGCTGCCGTGAGGCGGGTGCGCGCCGCGCCGGTGCGCGCACGCCTCACGCGGGCAGGGCCGCGAGCCACTCCGTCAGGATGCGGTTGGTGTCGTCGGAGCGTTCCTGCTGGACCCAGTGGCCGCAGCCGTCGAGGACGTGGGAGGAGACCAGGCCCGGCAGCGTGAGCGGGAAGGCCGCGATCGCGTCGGCCAGCCAGGTGGTGGAGGCGTCCAGGCCGCCGCCGACGAACAGGGAGGGCTGGGTGAGGGGCGCGCCCTCGTAGGGCGCGAGGTCCTTCCAGTCGCGGTCCATGTTCCGGTAGCGGTTGAGCGCCCCGGTCATGCCGGTCCGCTCGAATTCCCCCGCGTAGACGTCGAGGTCGCGCTCGCTGAGCCAGCCCGGCAGCCGACCTTGGGGGAAGCGGTCGCGCAGCGCCCCGGACCTGGGGACGAAGTGCGGGTCGGGAGCGCCGGGCGCGGGCATGGTGTCCGCGGACAGGGCCGCGTAGTAGCCCGCGAGCCAGCCGCGCACGTCGGGTTCGATCTCGGCTTCGGCGCGGCCCGGCTCCTGGAAGTACGAGACGTAGAACTCCTCGTCGCCGCCCATCCCCGCGAAGACGTCGCTGGGGCGGGGCCCGCCGGGCGGCGTGTACGGCACGCTCAGCATCCCCACGGCCCGGAAGACGTCCGGCTTGACCAGGGCGGACGTGGCGGCGATGGTGGCGCCCCAGTCGTGGCCGACGACCACCGCGGACTCCTCTCCGAGGGCCCGGACCACCGCGGCGTTGTCCTCCACCAGGTCGAGCACGCCGTACGCGTCCGTCGCGGCCGGTGCGGAGGAGCGGCCGTAGCCGCGGACGTCGAGGGCGACCGCGCGGTACCCGGCCGCCGCGAGGGCGGGCAGCTGGTGGCGCCAGGAGTACCAGGACTCCGGGAAGCCGTGGACGAGCAGCACCAGCGGCCCGGTGCCCTGCTCCACGAGGTGCGCCCGGCCTGCGGGCGTCGGCACCAGCCGATGGGTGAACTCCGCTCTCCGCTGCGACATGCGTCCCCTTCGAGCCTTCGGTCCGCCGAGACGGCGGACGGTTGCTTCCTGCGGGTGGTTCTCCGTCGATCATCCAGAGGTACGGGCCGCAAGGCCGAGCCCTTTTGCCGGTCCGGCAAAAGCGGTCGGAGCGTCGGGTTCGGGGCATCGCGGTCGGCCTGTCGCGTGCGGCGGCGGGACGGGCGCGGCGGGCGCGGTCGCGGGCGTCAGCGGGTGGCCCGCAGCGCGGCGTCCAGCGCGCTCATGAGCTGCGCCACGCGGCCCTTGCCGCTCGGCGCGGGCGGGTAGCGGCTCAGCACGTCGGCCAGGGTCGGCGTGGCGCGCCGCCGTGCCCGCTCGATCCGTTCGAGCCCGACGGCGGGATCGCCGCCCGCGCGCAGCTCCGCCACGCGCGCCGCGCTGGCGGCGGCACGCAGGATGTGGCCGACCTGGGTGGCCCGCGCGATCGGGTGGAGGTACGCGGCCGCGGCGGCGTCGCCCGCGGCGCGCGCGGCCAGGCGCTCCGCCTCGCTGGCCGCGTCTCGCGCCGCGCGGTGCGCGTCCAGGGCGGTGACGCGCTGCAGCCGGGTCCTGCGCGCGCCGTTGGCGAACTCCCACGCGGCGTCGACGGCCGCGCGGGGCCGCGGGTCGTCGGGGTGGGTGTGCTCGAACACCGGCAGCACCTCCTGGGCGCTCTCCGCCGCGTAGCGGGCCACGGCGCGCAGCTCCCGCACGGTCAGCTCGAAGTCGCCGTGCCCCGCGGCTGACCGCTCAGTCACTGCCGTAGGCCCGCAGGAAGGTGTCGACGGCGGCGTCCGCCAGGTCGCGCGCCTCGGCGGCGGGGACGGGGCGCGTGCCCAGTGCGGAGCGGGTCTCCAGAGGGCCGGTGAGCAGGGCGAGGAAGTGCTCGGCTGCCTGCTCCGGGTCGCACGCCCGCAGGTGCCCGGCCAGTGAGAGGCGGGCGAGGCGGTCGGCGAGCGCCGCGCGGGGCCGGTGCGCGGTGCGCTCCTGCACGGTCGCGACCAGGTCGGGGAAGGCGGCCACCTGCCCGTAGGTCAACCAGCGCAGGGCGCGGGCGCGTTCGCCCCGGCAGATCGCCAGGAGCCGCTGGGCCACGTCCGTGAGCGCCGCCCGCAGGTCGGCGTCCGGTCCCTGGTCGCGGCGGTCGCGGCCGCCGTCGCGGCCGTGGTCGCGCAGCCGTTCGATGACGGCGAGGTTCTCCGCGGCGAGGGCGTCGGCCGCCGCCTCGACGGTGTGCCGGAACAGGGTCTCCTTGTCGTTCAGGTGGCTGTAGACCGTCGGCTTGGCGACGCGCGCCTCCTCCGCGATCTCCTGCACGCACGCCTGCCCGTACCCGCGCCGCGCGAAGACGGTGAAGGCGGCGTCCAGGATCGCCTGTCGCTTGTCGGCACGCCCACGCGGCGCTCCCTTGGCGGCACTTGACGCAACTGAACTCATGGGTTCAGTCTAGCTACTGAACCAGTACGGACAGATTTCTGAACCAGCCAGTTCAATCCCGTTCCCTCACTCGCCAGTTCACTCACTCACAGACGGCCGCGTCAGCCGCAGTCGAAGGGACAGATCGCCGTGATCGTTCACACACTCCGCTTCGCCTTCAAGGAAGGGACCACACCGGAGCAGCAGGACCGGGTGCTCGCGCTGATGCGGCGCACGGCGTCCGTCGAGTCGGTGTCGTTCGCGGCCGTCGGGCAGAGCCTGGGCGACCCGGCGGAGGGCCTGACCCACGCCTACTGCGTGGGCATCGAGGACCTGACGGCCGTGGAGCGGTACATGTACGACCCGGTCCACCTGGCGGGGGACGAGGAGATCCTGCCGCACCTGGCCAGGATCTCCATCGGCCCGGACCTCTCCGACGACATGACCCCGGACCTCGGCGCCAGGCTCATGGCCCTGCACGAGCGCAAGGCCGCGGCCCACCCCGAGTGGGCCGCCCAGCTCGCGCCGCTCGTGGAGATGCGCATCGCCTGACTACCCGAGCGACCGGGCGCTCCGGCAGACACCCGGGCAGTCAGGCGCCCAGCCGCTCAGGCGGCGGCATCGGGTTCCGCCTCCGCCGCCGCTATGCGGGCGGAGACGCAGGGGTCCTCGTCGCGGTAGCCGAGGCGGTCGTACAGCCGCTGCGCGGGCGTGTTGTCGGCGAGCTGCCACAGGGTGCACAGGCCGTACTCGCGTACGGCGTACCTGGTCAGCCAGGCAGTGAGCGCCGCGCCCAGGCCCTGGCCGCGCTGGGCCGCGTCGGTGGCGACGGACGCCATCAGCGGCGCACCGCTGTCCCGCAGGCTGCTGAGGGCGCCGCAGGCGACGAGCCGACCGCCGCTGTCGCGGATGCCCGCCCACAGGCTGACGTCGGGGGAGCCGGGGCCCGTCGAGTGGGCCGGGCTGTGCTCGTCGAGGAAGGCGGCCAGCTCGTCGTGGTGCTCCTCGCCGAGCACGACCACCCGGTCCTCGTGCGGCATGGCGGGCGGCTCCGTGAGCGTCCAGCGGAAGCCCCACTCGACGACCTCGGTGAGCCCGAGGCGCTCCCCCACGACGGTGTCCGCGCCGCGCGGCCCGGTGAACTCCCGTACGGCACCGGGTCGTTCGCGCTCGGCGCACAGCACGAGTTCCGCGGCTGCCGCGGCGTCGCCCACGCTCCACACATGGCCGCGCCCGGCGTCCAGCCAGGCGACGGCGCCGTCGCCGGACCAGCCGGTCCGGTCGTCCGGTCGCCGCCGGGCGGCGCCGAAGCGCAGCAGGGCGGCGCCGGACCGGCGCTCCAAACCCTGGTCGAACAGGTCGGCGGTCCGGGAGACAAGAGTCGTAGCCTGCATCGCTCTCTGCAAAGGAAGGGAGTAAGGGGGGACGGGTACGGAGAAGTCAGGGTGACGTCATAGGTGCGGTCGGCCGGGGCACGCCGGGGGCGCGGCAGTGGCGGGTGGGTCGAGGTCGGGGGACCCCGGCAACGGCTGCGCACACGGGCGTCCGGCCGACCGGGACGGCCACTCTGACATACGGGCCCCGGGGTGGGGCAAATCGCCTCCCGGTACGGCCTGACATGCGGGAACGCCACGGCTTGGGGCGGGTCGCGGATGCCTGTTTCCCGTCTCGCAGGAGTAGACGCCGGGCGCTTTTGAACCTCCGCGGCATCCGCACGGGCGGGCGGCGCGGCGCGGTCGCTCGCGCGCCGCCGGTCCGAGGCGGTGCCCGTACGCGCGCTAGAGGTGTTCGGCGATGGCGGGCAGCAGGTCCTGGAAGGTGCGGCCGGAGGCGGGCGCGCCGATGGCCCTCATCTGCCAGCCGGGGCCGGTGCGGTGGACCTTCGCCATGACCTGGGCGGTGTGTCCGCCGCCGCCGGTGAGGGTGTAGCGGGCCAGTTCCTGGCCGGTCGCCTCGTCGATGAGTCGGCAGAAGGCGTTCTGAACCTCGGCGAACGTCTGGCCGGTGAAGGAGTTGACGGTGAACACGATCTGGTCGACGTGCGCGGGGACGCGGGCCAGGTCCACCAGGATGGCCTCGTCGTCACCGCCGTAGCCCGCGCCGCCGACGAGGTTGTCGCCGGTGTGGCGCACCGACCCGTCGTCGCTGACGAGGTGCTGGAAGAAGACGACGTCCACCGGCCGCCCCTCCGCGAAGAGCACGGCCGAGGCGTCGAGGTCGATCTCGCCGCCGCCGGTGAGCCTGGCGAGGAAGCCCTTGCGCGGGGCGGCCTGCCAGCCGAGCCCCATGCGGACGGAGCTGAGGGACGTGCCGTCGGTCTTGCTCAGGCTGATCTGCTGGCCCTTGGCGAGGTTCACGGGCGTGGACATGGGGTGCGGAGGTTCCTCTCGATCGTGGCTGGGCACCGGGGCGGCCTACGGCGTCCGCGGTGGGCTGACGGACAGGTGGCGGCGCAGGTACGGGAGCATGCCGCGCTCCAGGAGCGCCTGATGCCAGGTGGCGCGGGCCTGTTCGGCCGCCGGATTGCGGACGGTGAGCCGCGGGGCCGGGGCGGCGCGGCGGCGCAGCGCCGTGGTCAGCAGGCCGCTGAGCCCCAGAGCGGTGCTGGCCGCCGCGGCCACCGCGCAGACCCATCCGGCGGTGACGAGGGACGGGCCGAGCGGGCTCTGCGGAGTGGCGAGGCGGATGCCGCAGCCGAGGAACAGCAGGACGGCGCCCGAGACCGCGGAGACGAGCGGGGTGAACACCGCGAGGGCGGGCAGCGCCGCGCCGCTCCCCCGGCCCGCCGGAGGGGGCGGCGGTTCGCCGCGTCCCCGTGCGGCGGGGACGACGGCGGCGCGGGCGCGCCGGTAGGCCCGGTACTCGTCGGCGGCGGCCGCGGCTATGTCCTGGGCCGACTCGCGGGCCTGCGCCCGGAGCCGACCCCGGTCGTGGGCGGATGCCGGGGCCTGGTCGAGGGCGGTGCGGATGTCGGTGACGTCCAGGGCCAGGTTCAGGACCCATTCGAAGTCGGCCCGGTCCTCCGGGCGCAGGTGCGGCGGATGTGTCACATCTCTTCCTGGCGGGTGCGGGCGGTGGCTTCCTGGCGGATGCGGGCGGGCTGTGACGGGTCGTACGGGCGGGGCGAGACGGCGTACCGGGCCGGGCGGGCGGGATCCGCCGGGCCCGCACCCCTGATGAGCGGGCCCGGCGGAGCTTTGCGGGGTGGGGGCGGCGAAACTCCCCCGGCTCACCCCAGCGTTGAGCGCACGCGGACGCCGATGGCTCGCCGTCGCGCACTAGAATCTACAGCAATGTAGAGCATATGGCGGGGCGTCAGTACGATGGCGCGCGTCACGGGCGGGCGGGACGCGGCGACGGCTGAGGGGAGCTGGTCATGGCGGCGGAGCGCGGGGGCGGACACGGGGAGCCGCGTCACCGGCGGCGCGGGCAGGGCGAGTTGGAGGCCCTGGTCCTGGCCTGCCTGCGCGGCGCGGACGAGCCGGTGCCCGCCGTGTGGGTGCGGGAGCGCGTCGGTGACGGCCTCGCGTACACGACCGTGGTCACGATCCTCACGCGGCTGCTCGCCAAGGGCGCGGTGACCCGGGAGCGGTCGGGCCGCTCGTTCGTGTGGACCGCGGCGTCCGACGAGGCGGGTCTCGCGGCCCACCGGATGCGCAGGGTGCTCGACGGGGAGCGGGACCGGGAGGCGGTTCTCGCCAGCTTCGTCACCGCGCTGTCGGCCGACGACGAGCGGGTGCTGCGGGACCTGCTGCGCACGGCCGGAGCGGAGCACGAACCCGAAGCGGAGCACGCCCCCGGAGCGGAGCACGCCCCCGGAGCGGAGCACGACCCCAGTGCGGGCCGGGCCCCCGGAGCGGGCCGGGACCCCGGCACGGACCGGGCGCCCGGAGCGGGGCGGGAAGACTGACGTTCCATGGGGGTCTTCATCTTCCTGCCGCTGGTGCTGCCCCTGACGGGCTGGCCGGTGGCGCGTCTGGCCGAGCAGCATCTGCACCCGCGGCTCGCCACGCGCCTGCTGACCGGCGTGGCCGTGGTGATGGCGCTGTGCAGCACGGTCAGCCTCGGCCTGCTGATGGTGGTCGGCACCGCGCAACTGCCCGGCAACCCGCTGCCGGACGGCTGGTCCGACCCGGAGGTGCGGGAGGCCGTACCCGGCGAGGAGGTCGTGGGCAAGGTGGCCATCCCGGTCCTGCTGTTCGTGGCCGCGGGGTGCGGGCGCGCGGTGTGGCGCCACTTCGGGGTGCGGCGGCGGGCGCACCGGGCGCTCGACGGTGTCCGCGGCACGAGCGTCGTGGTCCTCGCGGACGGACAGCCGTACGCCTACGCGCTGCCGGCCGGCGCGGCCCGCCACGACCGGATCGTGGTGTCCGCCGGGCTGCTGTCCTGCCTCCCGGCCCCGCAGCGGCGGGCCCTGTTCGCCCACGAGCGGGCCCACCTCGCCGCCGGGCACCACCGGCACCTGCTGGCGGTGCAGTTGGCGGCCCGCGCCAACCCCTTCCTGCGTCCGCTGCGGTCCGCGGTGTCGTACACCGCCGAGCGGTGGGCCGACGAGGAGGCCGCGCGGGCCGTCGGGGACCGGCGGGCCGTGGCGCTCGCGATCGGCACGGCCGCGCTGGTGTCGCAGGGCACGCCCGCGCCGACGCTCGCCGGGCTCGCCGCGCCGGGACCGGTGCCGCGCCGGGTGGCCGCCCTGCTCCGCCCGGCGCCGCTCGCGATGAGCTGGCCCTCGCTGTTCACCTCGGTGGGGCTCGCCGCGTGGACCGCGGCGGCGGGTACGGTCGCCTCGGCGATGTCCTCGGCCAACTCGACGGTGACGCTGGTGCTCATCCTGCGCGCGGCGACCCCGCTGTAGCGGGCGCCCCGGCACGGGCGCGGCCCTCGCGTCGCCTTCGTTCCCGACGCAAGGGCCCCGCACCTGCTGTCAGTTCAGCGGTGCCTTCGGCGGCGTGCCGTAGAAGGTGATGCGCGGCCAGCCGCGCTTCACGGCGAGGTCGTTGAGCGCCTCGGCGACCTCCGTGGGCGTGATGACGTGCTGCGCGGGGGTCTCCTCGTGCTTGATGCTGAACGTCACCGACACCTCGGCGTACCCGGTGCTGTGCTGGGCCCGGCCGCTGAACTCGGTGCCCGGCGCGAACTCGACCGCCGCCGTGGCGCTCTCGGCCGTCTTGGCGTCCACGGCGGTGGCGTCGGTGGCCGCGGCGTCATCGGCGTGCGCCGCACCGGCCGACGCGAGCACCGCGCCCGCGGCCGCCGAGCCCGAGTAGCCCAGCAGCGACCGTCTGGAGACTCCGGACATGCTTCCCCTCCTCAAGGTGAGGGCCCCTCTCCTAAGGGGCCCGCGATGATCATAGGCACCGCTGGGCACCCATGGGGCTGAACGAGATCGTCCACATACGCGCAGGCCAGCGCGCCCGTCATCGCGTACGCAGGACGCCCGTCATCACCTACGGAGCGCGCTCGCCACCGCGTACGCAGCACGCCCGTCACCGCGTACGGACACGCCCATCCCCCCCTTACGCGGGGGCAGTCGTCAGCAACGTACGGAGAGAGCGCGGTCAACGGGCGGGAAGCACGCGGAGAACGGGCGGACGCACCGGCGGCGGGCGGGCGGAGAACGGCCGAACGCACGCGTTGACAGGCGTATCAGGGGCTCCTAGCGTGCCCCACCCAACAGCACAGTCCGTTCACCGCCAGGGCATCCGCATCCCCCCGCATCCCCCCGCATCCCCCCACATCCCCCTGGAGGACACCGTGTCACCCACCCGACTCCACCCGTCCCGCACCCTCGGCTTCCTGGCGGCCGCGGCCAGTGCCGCCGCGCTGTGCACCGCCCCCACGGCCGACGCCGCCCCGGTCCCCCCGCCGGGCACCCCCACCCCGGGCGCCGTCACGACCCTCGTCAGCGGCGCCGACGTCCCCTGGGGCCTCGCCTTCCTGCCGGACGGCTCCGGAATCTACACCGAGCGCAACACCTTCAACGTCTACCGCCTGACCAAGTCCGGGCAGCGCACGCTCCTGGGCAAGGTGCCCTTCTCCCAGACCACCGGGCTCGAAGGCGGACTGATGGGCCTGGAGGTCTCGCCGACCTTCGCCACCGACCACTACCTGTACTTCCTGCACACCTCGACCGACGGCAACCGCATCGCCCGCATGACGCTGGAGAACAACACGCTCAGCGGCTACACCGTCGTCCTCCGCGGCATGGCCAAGAACCGCGCCCACAACGGCGGACGGCTGCGCTTCGGCCCCGACGGCAAGCTGTACGCGACCATGGGCGACGCCCAGAACGGCTCCCTCGCGCAGAACCGCACCTCCCTCAACGGCAAGATCCTGCGCATCAACCCCGACGGCTCCATCCCCTCCGACAACCCCTTCGGCAACGCGGTCTGGTCCCTCGGCCACCGCAACCCCCAGGGCCTGGACTTCGACTCGCAGGGCCGCCTGTGGGCGGCGGAGTTCGGCAACAACGTCATGGACGAGGTCAACCTCGTCCAGAAGGGCGGCAACTACGGCTGGCCCTCCTGCGAGGGCACCAACGGCAGTTGCTCCGGCTCCATCCCGCCGAAGAAGACCTGGCCGGTCTCCTCCGGCTCCCCCAGCGGCGTGACCGTCATCAACGACCACGTCTTCGTCGCCACCACCCGCGGCCAGCGCCTGTACCGGTTGCGCATCGACGCGGGCGCCAACCTGGTCGACGAGCGGACGTACTACGCGGGCACCTACGGCCGACTGCGCACCCCCGAGGTCGACCCCGACGGCGACATCTGGCTGACGACGACCGCTGACCGCGACAACACGCCCAACAACGACCGGGTGCTGCTCGTCGACGTCCAGTACGCGGGCCCGTCCGCACGGCGGTGAGCGCCGGGGCGCGGGTCGAGGGGGCCTACCGCGGCCTGGTCGCGCGGGCCGCGTTCCCGGCCGGGAGCCGGGAGCCCCCAACGGCCCGCGCCCCTGGGCCGCTTCCGGGGAGGTTCAGCGCCCCGCGTCACGCGTCGCCCGGGTGCCCGCCACCGCGATGAGCCGGTCGAGCGCCGCGTACGCCGTGGCGGCCGCCGGGCGGCCGTAGCCGACGACCAGCCCGTGCGCGGGGCGCGGGCCGTGCCAGAACGGGGCCAGGCCGAGGAGCGCGAGGGACCGCTCGCGCGCCTCGGCGATGACCTCCTCCTCGTCCCGGACGGCGAGCACGGCGTGCAGCCCGGCGGCGATGCCCGTCAGCGGGACCCCCGCGGTGACCAGGTGGTCCCGTCGGCGCCGGTACTCGCCGCGCGTCCGGCGCACCTGCCGGTCGAAGCGCCGGTCGCGGATCAGCTCCGCGAGCGCCAACTGGTCCAGCGACGGCGCCTGTTGGTGCGGCACCCGTTCGAGCACCGGGCCCCACAGGCGCGGCGGCGGCACCAGCCAGCCGAGCCGCATCGCCGGGGCGAGGGTCAGGGACGCGGTGCCGCCGTACACGACCCGGGTCGGGTCGAGGTCCTGGAGGGCGCTGACCGGCTTGCGGTCGAAGCGGTACTCGCCGTCGTAGTCGTCCTCGATCACATAGCCGTCGACGCGGCGCGCCCAGGCGACGAGCTGCCGACGGCGTGCCGGGCTGAGCGCGACGCCGAGGGGGAACTGGTGGGCGGGGGTGGCGAGGACCGTCCGGGCGGGCGTGGCGGCGAGCGCGCCGACGTCCAGGCCGTGCGCGTCCACCGGCACGGGGTGCAGGATCAGCCCGGCGCGGGCGGCGACCTGCCGGTGCGTGGGCAGGCACGGGTCCTCCATCGCCATGTGCCGCAGGCCCAGGTCGCGCAACGCCCCCGCCACCAGGGCGAGTCCGCCCGCGAAGCCGCCCGTGACCAGGATCCGCTCGGGACCGCCCGCCACGCCGCGGGTGCGGCCCAGGTACGCCGCCAGGGCGTGCCGCAGCTCCGACCGGCCGCGTGGATCGCCGTAGCCGAACGGGTCGGCGTCGGACCGCGTCGCGTTGCGCAGGGCGGCGGCCCAGTGCCGACCCGGGAAGAGGGAGGTGTCGGGAACGCCGGGGCGCAGGTCCCAGCGGGCGTCCGCCGGGGAGGTGTCCGTGCCGACGGCGTCCGGGACGGCGGTCCGTGCCGCGCCGACTGGGCCGCCGTCGGCCGCGGCGTCACGGGCGACCCTGGCGGGCGCGCCCTGCCGGGTGATCAGCCAGCCCTCGGCGGCCAGTTGGGCGTATGCCTCGATGACGGTGCCCCGCGCGACTCCGAGCCGCGCGGCGAGCGCGCGGGTGGACGGCAGCGGGTCCGACACCCGCAGCCGACCGGAGCGGATGGCCGTCCGGATCGCTCCCGCGACCGCGTCGGCCAGCGGCAGGGAGGCATCGAGTTCGACATGAAGGTCCACGACTTGTCCGTCCGCCAGACATCGCCCGTACTGGTCCACTGGTCCACAGGCCCGCAGGCCCGGCTGGCCTACCCGGCCCACCTGGCTCACCTGGCCCACTCGGCCCACACAGTCGTCAGCGTCCTGGCCGCCGCGGTCCGCGTGCGATCGGCCGCGCCGCGGGCGGGATCAGGCACCCGTCGGCGGCAGGCACTCCACTCGGGTGGTGGGGGTGGTGTAGATGGCGTCCTTCTTGCTCTGGCCGTCGTCGTACTCGTAGTAGACGTACGAGTCGAAGGCCACGTTGCCGTCGCAGCCCGAGTCGGCCGCGATCCGCACCGGCAGCGTGACGGTGCGGGACTGGCCGGGCGGCACGGGCGCGGCGTAGCTGAACGTCAGCGAGGGGGTACCGGCGCCGGTGCAGGTGACGCCGGTGCCGGTGCAGTTCCCGAAGGCGAACTTCAGGTCGGGGCGCTGGGTGGTGGCCCAGGTGGGCTGCATGGACTGGTAGACGAACCAGATGTCGGTGGCCTGGTTGTTGGTGAAGGTCATGGTGACGGTGACCGTGGAGCCCGGGGTGGCGGTGGGCTGGTCGACGCTGAGGCTGAGGTCGTCGGCGGTGGCGCCGACGTCGGCCCGCGCGGTCTGCCCGAGGCCCACGAGGGTGAGACAGACGGCGAGGAAGGCGGCGAGGCCGAAGCGCCGCGGGTGTGTGATGCGCATGGGCGTGGAGAGTAGGAGCGCGCCACGGGGCTGTCTGCCCCTCCCCGCTCGTGAAGCACCGCACATGTCTCACCCGCACACCCGCCCCACTCTTCCCATTTGGCGCACCCCGCCCTTGCCCCCCGCCTCCCCCGAGGCCCGACGCCCGCCCTTCGCCCCCGCCCCTCCGGCGATGTCCGGTACGCGCCGCCCCTCCCGGGGAACCGATTGGCGAGAACGCCCCGAACCGCCGTCACCGGCGGCCGTGGGACGGCTCGCGCGGCGTCATCCGCCACCGCACACCGGCAGCTCCTGCTTGGTGCGCGCCCGCTCCAACTCCGCCAGGCGGTCGTCCAGTTGCCCGGGGGCGACGAGGAAGCGGAGCACCGCCTGGTGGAAGGCGTCGCGGGTGGCGCGGGGCATGGCGTCGGAGGCGTCCCAGCAGCGGGGGACTCCCGGTGTGCGCAGGCTCTCGCCGATCTTCCGCGCCGTGCCGTCCCGCCCGTGGTCCGCCGCGGCGGCCTTGTTGGCGGTGTACTCGGGCAGCGAGGTGCCGGGATCGGCCAGGTAGCGGATGAGCTGCTCGGCCTCCCGTGTGGGGTTGAGCAGGGTCGCGAGGTCACCGGACACCTCCCAGGCCCCGGCGTCCGGGCCCGGGTCGGGGACGACCTCGGCGGAGTGGACGTAGTCGCCGCCGACCCGCTGCCAGTGGGCGGCGCGGAAGGAGCCCTGGTGCTCCAGGCGGCCGGGGCCGCAGTCCGCGCCGAAGCCGGTGGTCAGGGCCCGCTGGACGCGGCGGCTCCCGCCCGCGCCGACCAGTTCGCCGAACGTCGTCCAGGCCTTGCGCACGGCGTCGTCGGTCCAGGGGACCCTGCCGTTCGCCCAGTCCTCGTACACCCCGGGCCCGGCCTGCTGGAGCAGGATGTCCTCCACCCAGTCGGTGCCCGGCCAGCCGGAGGTCGCACCGGACTCCATGCCCAGGCACCACCGTCCGGGCGTGCCCGCCGACGTCGCGTCGGGCCGGTCGCCCGCGTACCACACCATGCTCTTGAGGCCGGTCTTGACGGGGAGCCAGTAGGTGTGGCTGCCTCGCCCCGGGATCGTCACCTCGGGCGCCCAGATGCTGTCGTACTGCCGGGGGTCGAAGAGGCCGTCCAGGGGCCGGAGCCTGCCGTCGGCCGCGTGGGCCAGCAGTTCGCCCGGCCCTGGCACGACCGCCACGTCGGGCGGGTTCCCGGCCGCCATGTCGGCGGCCAGCACCTGGCTCAGCGCGGAACTGCCCTGGTAGACGACGTCGATCCGGTACTTCTCCTCGAACGGCTCGATGACGTGCTCCTCGAACTGCTTACGCTCCGCGCCGCTCCAGTTGGCGAGCAGGGTAACCGAGCCCGTCACCTCCCGCGCCCAGCGCACCCCTGCGACCACGCCCGCGCCGAGCAGGACCAGGCAGACGGCCAGGACGGCGAGGGTGCGGGGACGGGGTCGGCGCCGCCACACGGCCCGCTTACCCGTCCCCGCCCTCGTCTTCGCCGTCCGTGTCTTCATCCGCGTCTTCGTGCGTGTCTTCGTACGCGTCTTCATACGTGGCGCGGCCCTCATCGCGGCGCCCTGAACCGGTACTCGGCGATCCGCGGCCACAGCCCCCACACCGTCAGCGCCATCACTACGCCCCCTCCCACCAGTATCCAGACGGACAGCGACGCCCAGAGCCCGGCGTGCGACAGCGCGTCCTGCACCCGCTCCGCGACCCGGGGGACGTCGTCCGCCTTGTCCTTCGGTACGCGGATCCCGCCGACGGAGTCGGTCATCGCGCCGTGCGCCTTCCAGGTGACCCACGCCAGCAGCGGCACGCCGACCGCGCACACGACGGTCGCGGCGAGCAGCCGCGCCTGCACCGGCCGCCGGAAGCGCCGCCGCACATACCGCTGGGCCTCAAGGAGCGCGGCGCACAGCGCGACGTACAGCGCGGCGACCACGCTCCAGCCGAGCCACAGCTGCCACGGGAAGGCCGCCTGCCGCTCGGCCTCGTGGAGCTGCCGGACGCGCAGGGCGTCGAGGCGGCTCATGATGTCGCCGTCGGACCCGCGGTCGGCCCGGAGACCGAGCACCTGCTCGGCGTAGAACAGGTAGGCCGCCCGCAGCGGGGAACCGTTCGGCTCCTGGCCCCAGCGCTCCACCCAGCCGGAGTAGACGGAGATCAGACCCGTGACGGTCTGGAGGTCGTGGCGGCCCTCCAGGCCGGTGACGTTCTCGGAGGCGGCGAGCGCGAGGCTCTGGTGGGCGACCGAGACATGGGTGTGGAACTCGCCGCTCGTGTCGCCCTGCCGCCCGCTGCCACGGACCGCCTCGTGCGCCTCCCGCATCGCGTTCCGCGCGGTGTCCACGGCCAGGATTCCGGGAGTGCTCGACGACGACAGCGGCACCGTGTCGTCGTGCACGCCCCGGTAGGCGAGGAACAGCACGAACGTGGTGGCGGCCCCCAGGGCGAGGAGCAGCCCGAGCCGCCGGGTCAGGTCCCGGCCGGTGGTGCTCACGGCCGGGCCTCGAAGCGGTGCCCGCAGGAGGGGCAGAACCGAGCCGCCACCGGTGCCTTGTGGGAGCAGGCCGGGCAGGGCACGGTGGCCCCGCCCGCTCGTCCGGCGGCCGTGCCCCCGGCCGCGCTGCCGCCGCCGCTGCCGGACGCGGGGCCGTAGCTGCTGTGGCTGCTGGCGGCGATCAGGTGCTCGAAGTCGACAGCCGTGACGTCGGGCCGCAGGGTGACGCGTCCGGCGCTCGCGTCGTCGATCCGCACCAGGCGGGCGAGGCGGGCCAGCTGCGCGTCGGCACCCATCGCCCGCGCCAGCTGCGCCGCCCGGCCCAACTGTCGCTCGGCGAGGCCGTGTTCGCCGCGGCGGTGGGCGTCGGTGGCGGCGGCGACGGCCTCGCCGAGGCGCTGGTGCTGCTCGAAGTGCTCGACCTGGGCGTCGGTGTGCCGGGACAGCGCCGGGTTGTCCGTCCAGTGCACCAGGCAGGGCTGCGGCGGCGGCAGCCGTGCCCGCTGGTCACCGGGCACGTCGACGGCGACCACGGCGAGCTGAAGGTCCTCGCGGCGCGGGTGGCCGACCGGATCGGCGGTCAGGCACAGCTGGTAGCGCCGGGTCTCGTCGCCCCAGGCGCGGGTGACGAACCGTCCGGTGCCGCCCTCCGGCGTCAGCTCCGCCTCCGCCGGGAAGACCTGCTTGAGGTAGCGCACCTCGGCCCCGGGCATCGGGGTCACCGAGATCGCCAGTTCGGGGACGGTCTTGGTGAGGAGGCGGCTCACCAGCTTCTCGTACTCCGCCGGAAGGGCCTCCGCCTCCCGCACCGACGACGCGGAGCCGTGCAGCCGACGCGTAATGCCGAGCAGTTCGCGGGCGTCCCAACCATCGCCGATCCCCCACGCGTCGCAGACGAACCGGCCCGCGCACTCCTCCAGGACGCCCGCCAGCGGCATCTGCTCGTCGTGCTGGTTCTTTCCGTCGGTGAGCAGCAGGACGTGCCCGACGGGGGAGTCCTGCTCGGCCAGCAGCAGACGGGCGAGGTCGAGCCAGGCGCCGATGCAGGTGCCGCCGCCCGCGACGAGGCCGTGCACCGCCCGCTCGGCCCGCTCCCGGGTCTCGTCCGAGGCGGCGGCCATGCCCGGGGTGCCCGGGTACGCCATGGTTGCCCGCTCGTTGCCCCGGACCACCGCGAACGGCGTGCCGTCGGGCAGTTGGCGGATCGCGGAGACGGCCGCCTCCTGGGCGGCGTACAGCTTCTCCGGCGGCCAGGTCATCGAGCTGGAGCAGTCCAGGGCCAGGACCTGCGCGAGCACCGGGCCGCCGCCGTCGGTGCCGTCCACGCGCACGCTGAGGATGGCGTGCATCTGCGGGTCGCCCGCCTCGGCGGAGAGGTACTTCCACTGGCTGACCTCAAGACCGACGGTGACCTGCCCGGCCGCCCCGCCCGCCCCCGGCGCTCCTGCCTCCACCATGTCCGTACGCCTCCTCGACCTTGTCATCGGTCGCCGTCGGTCGTCGTCAGTTGTCGGTCGTCAGTTGCCAGTTGTGGGTTGCCAGTTGTGGGCTGTCAGTTGTCGGTCGTCGCCGCTCGCTCACGCCGCACGTCGTCACGCCGTGTGTCATCACGTCGTGTGTCATCACGTCGTACGTCGTCACGTCGTCGGTTCCGCAGCAGAGCCCGGAAGGCTCTCGGCAGATCGCGGAAGGCGGTCGGCTCGGGGAGCACCGCGTACGCCCGGTCGAGGAGGTCGCCGCGCTCGCCGACGCTGCCCGCCTGGTCCGCGAGCCGCTTCAGCGACCGGCACAGCAGCCCGGCCAGCGCCCCCTCGGTGTCCACCGGTCCGAACAGTTCGCCGCCGGGGAAGCCGCTCCCCCAGCCGCCGGACGGACGGCAGCCCAGCGCGTGCTCCCTCAGCTCGGTGACCAGGCGGTCGAAGGAGCCGCTGCCGTCCAGGTGCAGCCCCGCGAGCCGTTCGGCCGCCGCGCGCAACTCGGCGGCGCCGGGCACGGATCCGCCGGGCAGCGGACCGGCGAGCACCCGGACCGCGGCGACGCGCGCGGCGTCGTAGTGCCGGGAGGTGGTCGGCACCTCGTCCAGGACGGCGACGGCCCGGTGCCGGTCGCCGCGGCGCAGCCGCACGCGGGCAAGCCCGAAGGCGGCGCTGCCCTGGGTGCGGTCGCGGCGCCGCACAGCGTCGTAGTACTCCTCGGCCTGCCGCTCGCGGGCCTCGGCGCGCCGGGCCCGCTGCTCGTCGTCGTGCCGGGGCCGGGGCACCCCCGGCGCGGCCCCGGATGCCGCGGTCTCCCGCGCGGCCAGGTACTCGGCGCAGTACCCGAGCGCCAGCTTCGGCGCCGCCTCGCCCGGCAGGGCGGCGTAGGCGGCCACGAACTCGCCCTCCGCCGCCTCCACCTGACGTCGGGTCAGGTAGATGAGGCCCTGGTGCCAGAAGATCCGCCAGTCGTAGTCGCCGCCGCGCTCCTTGGCCGTCCGCACCCACGCCTCGGCCCGGTCGGGGTCCTCCGCCTCCAGATAGGCGCGGCACAGCCACAGCGCGGCCTCCTCGGTGCGCAGCGCCGGGTCGCTCCGTGCGCGTTCGGCGATGCGGTCGGGGGTGTCGGCGGCGAGTCCGCCGAGCAGAACGGCGGCCGGGTCGGCGGCGTCGGGCAGGGGGGTGGGCAGGGCGCGTGCGGTCTCCCGGGGGTCCGGGGGGCCGACGGGCAGGTCGGGGGCGGTGGAGAGCCAGCGTCCCGGCCCGGACGGCAGGGCGGCGGCCGGGCGCCGGGTGAAGCGGTGGAGAGCGGGGACCGTGCCGAGGGCGGCGCCGAAGAGCGCGGCGGTCGGCTCGAACCGGGTGGACCGCTCCGGGTACGGCTCGTGGCCGCTCAGCGCCTGGTGCTCGCGCAGCACCTCCCACAGCTGGCGGGACATCTCGGCGGCCGAGCGGAAGCGGGCGGCGGGTTCGGGGTGGGTGGCGCGCCGGACCAGCGCGTCGAAGGAGCGGGCGGCGAGTCCGGCGGGCGGGCTCGCGCGCTCGGCGAGGACCTTCAGGGTGCGGCCGACGGTGTACAGGTCGCTGTCCACGTCGAGGCCGCGCTCGTCGCGCTCCTTCTTCGGCGGGGCGTACCCGAGGGTGTACACGAGACCGGAGGCGCGGTCGTCGGTCCTGCGGATGGCGCCGAGGTCGATGACCTTGATCTCGCGGCCGTAGTGGATGACGTTCTCGGGCTTCATGTCGCAGTAGAGCAGGCCCTGGTCGTGCAGGTACTCCAGGGCGCCGAGGATCTTGCAGCCGTACGTGATGACGTGCCCGAACTCGAAGCCGCCGGGCCCGAAGAGGCGTGCCAGGTCCTCCTCAGGGGCGAACCGGATCCAGGCGAGGGAGCGGCCGCCGACGTACTCCATCACGATGTAGCCGGTCGGCTCGGTGTCGCCGGGCGCCTGGTGCTGTACGTACGTCACGATCCGGACGATGTCCCGGTGGTGCAGCGTGGTGAGCGAGCGGCGCTCCTCGACGGCGGCCCGCCGGGCCACGGCGTCCCCGGTGTTGATCAGGCCCTTGAGGACGACGTGCAGGCCGGGCACGCGGGTGTCCTCGGCGAGGTAGACCCAGCCGTGGCCGCCGACCGCGAGGTAGCCCAGCACCCGGTAGTGCCCGGCGACCTGGTCGCCGGGGCGCAGCTTCGGGCGGAAGGAGTACTCCCTACCGCACTCGGGGCAGAAGCCGTGGTCCGGCGCCGGGCCGCCGTCGTAGGAGACGCCGATCGTGCCCGGGCAGTTGTCGGCCCCGCAGCGCCGCCCTCCGGTGGGCGGCCGGGCCGTGGTGTCGGCGGCCTCGGCGGGCTCCGGCGAGGGCAGGTGCGGCAGCACGAGGAGTCCGTCGCGGTCCAGTTCACCGGCGGCGGGGGCGGAGCGGCGCCGCACGGACTCGGCGGCCCCGTCGGTGCCGGGCGGTGTCCCGGCTTCCGGCGCGGTGGAGTGCGGTGGGTCGGGGCGCGGTGGGTCGGGCGTCGGCGGGTCTGGGGCGGCGGCCCGCCGGAAGCAGGTGTCGCAGAACCCGGTCACCATGATCCGGCCGCCCCGGCAGTCGGCTCTGACGCAGGCGTCTCCGCTCATGCCGGATCCCCGTCCTGGTCGGGGCGGCGGCCGTGGTGAGGGCCGATGCGGGGGGTGTCGGCATCGGGGGTGTCGACGTAGGGGGTGTCGACGCGGGAGGTGTCGATGTGGGGGGCGTCGACGTGGTGGACGTAGGCGTCGACCGCCGCCTCCGCCGCGGGGACGTCGCACGGGCGGGTGTGGAGCAGGTCGTGCGCCCGGAGGTAGAGGGCGTCCACCGCCGGGTCCTCCTCGCCCTGGGTGGAGCGCTGGCGCAGGACGTGGTAGCCGCGCAGGCGGCCGCGGAGTTCGTCGCGGCGGTCGCTGAGGCGGTCGAGCCGGGCGATGTGGCGGCTGAGGCGGGCCGCGACGTGGTCCGCCAGGCGCTCGTAGCGGGCCAGGTCCGGGCCCCGGTCGCGGCCCTCCGCCCGGAGCAGGTCGGCCAAGGCGGCGTGGGCGGCCACCAGGTCCGAGTCCACGGCCCGGACGCCGGTCGGCGCCACGGCGGCCCGGCGCTCGCTCAGGGCCCCGGCGAGCGGCCCGGTGATCTCCCGCAGCCGTGCGACGAGCCGGTCCCGGCGCTCTCGCGCGGGCCGCACGAGGAGTTCGCGGCGGGCCCGGTGATAGCTGCTGTCCGGCTCGCGGAACACCAGCAGCAGCCTGCTGCCCCCGGCGCGCAGCACCTCGAGCAGGTCCAGCAGGGCGGGCGGGTCGAGGGCCTCGTCGACGCCGACGACGACCAGGTTGAGCGTGACCTCGGCCGTACGGATCCGGTCGAGGGCCGGACCCTCGTGCCGCGGCCACAGGCCCATGCGTTCGGCGATCCGCTCGGCGATCTCGGCGGCGGAGAGCCCTCCCGCGTGGACGGCAAGGTCGTGCCCCCCAGCCGACGGGACGGTGCCCGGCGGGTCCAGCGAGGCCCGGCCGACGGAGGCCGCGGTGCGCAACTCCCGGTCGGCGAGGGTGATGGCGCGGCGCAGGGTGGCGCCACGGGCGGCGTCGCCGTGCCGGACGACGCTGATCTTCACCTGCTGGCCGTCGTCCCGGAGCCAGGCGGCGAGGCGCTGGGCGAACGGCTCGTCGAGCAGCGCCTGAGCGGCGTCGTCCTCGGTGGAGCGCAGCCGGTCGTCGACGGCGGTGGGCCCTTCGAGGAACGGCTCGACCTGGGGCAGGTGCCGGACGATGGTCTCGGCGGGGCTCATGAAGGAGAACCGGTTGCCGTGCTGGTCCCGCTGCCCGGTGAGCACCATCCCGATGACCTCGCCGGTGGCGCTGTCGGCGACGCCCGCGCCGCTGCAGCCCGGGCTGGCCAGTTCGCCGGGGCTGGTGGGGCTGAGCTGCACCTGCCCGTCGCGTCCGCAGCCGCCGACGACGGTGGCGCGGAACCAGATGCCGCCGTTGTGGTCGTACGGGAATCCGTACATCCGCACCGCGCGTCCCGGCGCGGACAGCCGGTGCAGCCGGACCGCCTCCTCGACGGGCCGGGGCCGTGCCAGCCGCAGCAGCGCGACGTCCCCGCTGGGGTCGCCGTCCGCGTCCCGCGTCTCCGGCACGCACGCGTTCCCGTCCACCCGGGCGGCGACCGCGGGCACGCTGTGGTCGGCGGCGCCCACGAACTCCGCGGTGACCCGGGCCGCCGCCCGGTCCACCACATGGGCGCAGGTGAGGACCTGGTCAGGGCTCAGCAGAATGCCCGCCCCGCGATCTCCCCGTCAGCGCCGCGGATCCGCACGGCCCAACTCGGCGTATCCGTCGGCGAGGCGGCTTGGACTCCCCCGCCAGCAGCCATACCTCGCAACTATACGGACGCCGCGCCCTGTCGCATACTGGTGCGATATGTGATCAACGGGCTTCCTGGGGAGGCGAGTTGTCGAACGAACCGGGATTCGTGGGACTGGCCGAGGTGATCCGTCAGATCAGGGGAGAGCTGGAGGCGGCCCGCCTGGAGAGCGAGGGCCAGGACCTGAGCTTCGCCGTGGAGAACGTGAGCCTCACCTTCACCGTCCAGGTCCACCGTTCGGGAACGGGGCGCGGCGGCATCCGGATCGGCGTGGTGACGGCCGAACTCGGCGGCACCGTCGACCGCCAGTCCACCCACCAGGTCCAGGTCGACCTGACGCCGGAGCTGGTGGGCGGGGCGCGGGTGAACGTCAGCCGGGGGTGAGTCCTGATCCTGTCACCACCGCCTGACCGGGCCCCGGCGGCCGCCGGGCACGACTACCGCCCGCCGGTGGCCCGGCGCCTCTGGAGCACTTCAGCGGCCTGGCGCCTCTGGGGCACGTCAGCGGCCTGGCGCCTCGGGGTCACTTCAGGTGCCGGGTGAAGAACCGGGCCGCGGCGTCGCCCGCGTACGGCGGGACTCCGGTGTGCCCGCCCATGTTGGCGTGCAGGGTCTTCTCCCGGGAACCGAAGGCGTCGAACAGGTCCAGGGCCGCCTGCCGGTCGTTCCCCTCGTCGTCCCACTGGAGCAGCACATGCAGCGGGATGGTGACGCGGCGGGCCTCCTCGAACATGACGCGCGGAATGAAACTCCCGGCGAACAGCACGGCCGCCTCGATCCGCGGCTCGACCACCGCGAGGCGGGTGCCGATGGAGATCACTCCCCCCGAGTACCCGACCGGGCCGCCGATCCCGGGCAGCGCCAGGAGGGCGTCCAGGGCGGTCCGCCACTCCGGGACCGCCCGGTCGACGAGCGGGAGGATGAGGGCGTCGACGGTCTCGTCGCTGACCGGCTCGCCCGCGTCCAGCGCCCGGCGCAGGTCGGCGAAGGCCCGCTCGGCGCCGGGCAGACGGGGCCGGTCGCCGCTTCCGGGCAGTTCGATGGTGGCGGTGGCGAAACCGTCCGCCGCGGACTGCCGGGCCCGGGCCACCAGTCGGGGGTAGGCCTTGCGCAGGCCGAGGGGCGGCGGGCTGAGCAGGATCAGCGGCGCCGGTGCCGGTGCGGATACGGATACGGGCGTGGGCGTGGGCGTGGGCGTGGGCGTCCACAGGATGCCGGGGACCTCGCCGAGAGTGAACGCGCGTTCGAGAACGGCGTCGTCGAGGCGCTGCTCGGACGTGAAGTGCATGGGTCGTGCCTTTCGGGAGTGCGCTGCCAGCGGCGCTCCCGGGCGGCCTACCGCCCGACCGTGACCCCTGAGGGGAGCACCCATGTCGATACGTTCACGGGTACCACCTCCTCGGTCTCTCGCACGGCCTCCGGCACCGTAGCAGCGGCCACCGGGGCCCGCCAACGGATTTCGCGCAGGCCGCGCCCCTGGGCGCCCCGGCGCCCGCGGCACGCTGCCCCCGCTCGGCGGGTGGCGGGGGCAGCGCGGGAACGCCGTCCCTGACGGCAGCGGGCGGCGGCCCCGCCTGGCCGAGGATCAGACCTTCTCCAGCACGTAGGTCCCCGTACCGTCGGCCTTGCCCTCGCTGTACTGGCGCATGGCCGTGTCGTCGACCACGCGCTCCTGGCCGACCATGTGGCCGTTGGCCTTCAGCTGGAGGCCGACCAGGTCGCTGCCGGGCACGTCCCGGTAGATGTAGAAGCGCTGGTAGTCGTCGGCGGTGCGGCAGGAGTCCATACGGAACATCGCGCCCTCGGCCGCCTCGCCGTGGTCCGGCATCGTCGCGCAGCGGCCCTTGTAGCTGTTGACCAGGGCGTACTCGGTCCTGCCGTTGCTCTCGGGGCCCTCGCACACGCTCCACGTGCCGCCCTCGGGCAGGCGCGGCCCGGGCCGCAGCCGGAAGTAGTCACCGGCGCCGAAGGTCACCCAGTACAGCTTCCGGTCCGGCGTGCCGATGCGGTACTTGCCCGGCAGGCAGGTGAAGCCCGGCGGCACCGCGCTGGCCCCGCGCTCACCGCTCACGGACGTCCGCTGGTCCTTGTCGGCGGCGCGCGGCGCGGGAGCCTTGCGCTCCGGCTCGGCCGCCGCCGTACCGGCGCAGCCGAGGATCTCCTGGGCCTTCTTCATGATGGTGTCGGCGGGCACCTGGTCCTCGCAGCGGATCGCGCCCTCCTCGATCGTGGAGAAGGTCGTGTACTGCCCGCCGGGACGCTCCACCCACTTCGTGGCGAAGGTGCCGTCGCTCTGCTGGACTCGGTCGCAGTTCAGGCTGCCGTACTCGCCGGTGACCTTCCGCGTGCCCTGATAGAGGCCGTAGTAGCCGGGCTGCGTGAAGTTCCAGGTGATGGTCTGCTCTTCGGCGCTGGTGGTGGCGGTGGTCTTCTTGACCGTCCGGTTCACCGCGGTCTCGGCCTTGACCAGCACCTGGAAGGCGAACCCGGTGGTGACGGTGGTGGACGTGCCGACCTCGACGGTGACCTGCGTCTGCGTACTGAGCTTGACCGACTGGCTGCCCGTCGACCCCGCGGTGACGAAGTAGCCCTTGAAGTGCGTGACGGTCGGCTCGACCTTGACGCTCTTGATGAACGGGTGCCGCTTGCCGAGGTCGGCGGAGGTGCACGCCTCACCGGCCTTCGGGCCCGCCGCGGCCGCGGCGGGCGCCGCGACGGCCGCCCCGCTGGCCAGCGCCGACGTCGCGAGGAGCGCGAGCGCGGCCGTACCCGTGGTGAGGCGGCCGAGCACGGGAGATAACTGGGTGAACCATCCGAACTGCCTGGAATGTCTGAACCGTCTACATCGCATGGTCGGCTCCTGTGATCCGTGGTGGCGGCGGCCGGGTCCGTGCCGCTCAGGAAATCCTGCGGCAGACTCCGTGGCGGCGACACGGCGGAATCCGACATGCTCATGACCGGATACTGGCGGAGCCGACGTACCCGTGGGAGCCGAGCGCAGGAGGCCCGTGCGACAGCACGGGCCTCCTGCGACCACCTCGACGCCCCCCAAGGTCACGCGGCAGCACTACCCGCGCGTCAGAGCCGCCCGCACCCCCTCCTTGATCCGCTGGCCGACCCCCGGGTCGATGTTCGCCCAGTACACGAAGGCCCGCTCCAGGACCGGCTCGGTGACACCGTTGAGGAGATGGCCGACCACGTTGCTGACCAGGCGGTCGCGGGCGGCGTCGTCCATCACCTCACGCACCAGGGTGCCGGGCTGGCCCCAGTCGTCGTCCTCCGCGTGGGTGACGTAGGCGGCGCGGGTGATGTTCCCGTCGGCGTGCCAGCTCGGCGGGCTGCCGTAGCGCGCGGTGTCGGCGGCCGGACCGCCCTTGGAGTTCGGCGCGTACACCGGGTCGCTCGTCTTCCGGAACGCCATCGCGCCGTCCTTGGAGTACGTGTGCACCGGGGCGACGGGAGCGTTGACGGGCAGCTGCTGGTAGTTCGCGCCGATGCGGTACCGGTGCGCGTCGGCGTACGAGAAGAGGCGGGCCAGCAGCATCCGGTCCGGGCTCGGGCCGATCCCGGGGACCAGGTTGTTGGGCTGGAAGGCCGCCTGCTCGATCTCGGCGTGGTTGTCGGTGGGGTTGCGGTCCAGGGTCATCCGGCCGACCGGGATGAGCGGATAGTCGCCGTGCGGCCAGACCTTGGTGAGGTCGAACGGGTTGAACCGGTAGTTCGCGGCGTCCTCGTAGGGCATGACCTGCACGTGCAGCGTCCAGGACGGGAAGTCCCCGTCCCTGATGTGCTCGAACAGGTCCCGCGTGTGGAAGTCGGTGTCGCAGCCCGCCATCCGGTCGGCCTCGTCCTGCGTGAGGAACTCGATGCCCTGGTCGGTCTTGAAGTGGTACTTCACCCAGAACCGCTCCCCGGCCGCGTTGATCCACATGTAGGTGTGGGACGTGTAGCCGTTCATGTGCCGCCAGGTCCGCGGGATGCCGCGGTCGCCCATCAGCCAGGTGACCTGGTGCGCGCTCTCGGGAGACAGCGTCCAGAAGTCCCACTGCATGTCGTGGTCGCGCAGGTTGCTGTCGGCGCGGCGCTTCTGGGACCGGATGAAGTGCTGGAATTTCATCGGGTCCTTGATGAAGAAGACCGGCGTGTTGTTGCCGACCATGTCGTAGTTGCCCTCGCTGGTGTAGAACTTCACCGCGAAGCCGCGCGGATCGCGCCAGGTGTCCGGGCTGCCGCGCTCGCCCGCGACCGTCGAGAACCGCGTGACCAGCCGCGTGGTGGTGCCGGGCTGGAAGAGGGCGGCCTTGGTGTACCGGCTGACGTCGTCGGTGACCTCGAACCGGCCGAACGCGCCGCTCCCCTTGGCGTGCGGCTGCCGCTCGGGGATCCGCTCGCGGTTGAACTGGGCCATCTGCTCGATCAGGTAGGAGTCCTGGAGCAGGATCGGTCCGCCGGGGCCGACGGTCAGCGAGAACTCGTCGCTCTCCACCGGGGCACCGGAGTCGGAGGTGGTCGGTTCGGGTGTGCTCATGCTCATGACCGGGTCCTTTGCAGCGGCAGGCGGTGCGCGTGACCGGCTACAGGCGGCTGAGCGGGCCACACCGCGAGTCTCCGTGCTTTCCGACCCCGTCGCACGTTCAAGGCCGCCGAGCAGCTGCCGGTCCCGGCCCGCCCGGCCCGCCCGGTCCGCGACCGGGCCCGCGCCAGCCAGGGGACGCGCCGCGGTCCGAGCGATGACTTTCCGCGCGCCGCGGGGTCTCAAGGACGTGCGGGGCGGATGTCCGCGCGGAGGACGCGGGACCGGCGACCGTGCGATGTGCGAAGAGAGTGGTGTGTGATGAAACTGGTGGTGCAGGAGTTCCTGACGCTCGACGGTGTCTCGCAGGGGCCGGGAGCGCCGGACGAGGACACCAGCGACGGCTTCACGCGGGGCGGCTGGTTCGTGCCGTACCTGGACGAGACGTTCGAGCGGCTGGCGGCCACCTGGCTCGCCGAGGCGGACGCCCTCCTCTTCGGGCGCAGGACGTATGAGAACTTCGCCCGGGACTGGCCGCGGATGACCGACCACCCCGCGGCCAGCGCCCTGAACGGCCTGCCGAAGTACGTGGCCTCCCAGACCCTGACCACGGCGGACTGGAACCCGACCACGGTCCTCTCCGGCGACGTGGCGGCGCGCGTCGCGGAGCTCAAGCGGCAGCCCGGGCGGGAACTCCAGATCCACGGCAGCGCCCGGCTGGCGCAGTCGCTGCTGGCCGCCGGGCTGGTCGACACGCTGCGGCTGGCGATCGCCCCGGTCGTGGTGGGCCAGGGCCGACGCCTCTTCCCGGACGGCGGCGCCCCGGCCGGGCTGCGGCCCGTCAGCCAGCGGACGACGCCGGGCGGCCTGTCCGTGCACGTCTTCGAGTCGGTGGGACTGCCGGAGTACGGGACCTACGGGGCCAGCGCCTAGCCGCCCGCCGCCACCGCCGGGCCCCGCCCGGCTCACAGCAGTCGGCGGATGTCCCCCCGCACGCGGTAGAAGCCACCGGCCGCCGGGTGCAGCGCGTCCACCACATAGCGCGCGCCCGGCTGCCGTATCGCACGCGGGAACTGGACGTTCCAGGACGGGTCGTAGCCGTCGGACACCACGTGGACGCGCAGCCGGTCGCCCTCCCGCACGCACTCGACGACGATCGAACCGGACGGGGCGTGCGTGACCGTGGCCACCGCGCTCACCGCCGTGTCCGGCGCGTACGTGGGCACGGCGGCCGCCAGCTTCACATCGCGCGCGGTGGGCACCGTGCCGAGCTGCGCCGCCTGGATGGCCGCCTCGCTCGCGTCCACGCACACCAGGGAGCCGTCGGTGGTGACCAGGTAGAGCCGGTCCTCGTGGTACTGCATCGACAGGGCCGAGCCGCCGCCCGTGCCGAGCTTCCACAGCCGGGTGCCGTCCCGGTCGAAGCAGTACACCGACGACGCCGCGTCACCGGCGAAGACATAGCGCCCGCTGGGCGAGGCCGCGCACGAGTACACCGGGCCGTCGCAGGCGTAGGTGGCCTCGATCGCGCCGGTGGCCTTGGCCAGCCGCTGGACCACCCGGTGCCCCGTGCCCGCGTACACGGCGTCCGCCTCCTGCCAGCCGAACAGGACGGCGCCCTTGGTGGGCGTGTGCCACAACTCGCCGCCGCCGTCCGGCACATAGGCGGTGACGCCCCGGCCGTGGCCGTGGTAGACGGCGCGGTCGTCGGCGCGGACCATCCACGCGTGGTCGCCCTGGCTGCGCCGGGCCCACTGGTGCTCGTCCTCGTGGTCGATGACCGTGAGGCGGCCCTCGCGGTCCGAGACGTTCAGCAGGCCCTCGTGGATGTCCAGCCAGAAGATGTCGACGTCGGTGGCGATCTCGTAGGCCGCGAAGGGCAGCTTCGACGACAGGTCGTACACCCGGCCGTCATCGCAGCCCGCGTAGATCCAGAAGTCGTCGGCGACCAGGCACTTCACGCCGTCCGGCAGGCTGAAGCGGGCCAGGACGCCGCCCTCGTGGTCCAGCGTGTACACATCGCCCGCCTGATTGCCCACCCAGCAGTGGTCCGCGTCCACGTGGATGCCGAACGCCGACGAGCCCGTGCGGAACCGCCACAGCACGGGGGCCACGGCGCGTGCCGTGGACGGCGCGGACGTCACCTGGCGGCGGGTCACCGCGCGGGGGGCGCGCTGGCCCTGCACGGCGGGCGCGTACCCCTTGCGGACCTTCTCGCCGACCTTCTTCGCGGCGGCCGCGCGCGCCTTCTCGGCGGTGGGGAACGTCGTCCGCTGGACCTGCCCCGCGGCGCCGATCCGGCCGTAACGCACCGTCACTTCCTGGCCGTCGACGCTCACCTCGTAGAACTTGTGCGCGCCTCCGCCGTCCTGCGACAGCTCCAGATATGTCCTCGACGTCTCCGCACCGGTCATCGGCAGTCCCCTCCCCGGGCTGGGCCCGCGGCCGTTCCAGCGGGCCCCACTGATCACCACCGTAGGGGGAGGCACTGACAATCGCCCGGCCCACGCCGTTCGCCGCCGCACGGGCGCGCGCCTCCCCCGCGCCCGGGTGCGGGCGTAGCCACACCCATAAAGTGAGAGTAGGCTCTCAAATAAGTTTCCACTCCTATTCGGAGGTCTACTCTCATGTCAGCGGAGCTGGGAGCGCGCAGGTGGTGGGCCGTCGGGGCCCTCGTCCTCGCGTCGCTCGCCGTGGGTTTCGACGTGACGATCCTGAGCCTCGCGTTGCCGGACATGGCCGACGACCTGGGCGCGAGCAACGTCGAACTCCAGTGGTTCGTCACGTCGTACACGCTGGTGTTCGCCGCCGGGATGATCCCGGCCGGTGTGCTCGGCGACCGGTTCGGGCGCAGGAAGGTGCTCCTCGTGGCCCTGCTGGTGTTCGGCGCGGCCTCGCTGGTGTGCGCCTGCGCCACCAGCGCGGGGGCGTTCATCGCCGGGCGCGCGCTGCTCGGCCTCGGCGCGGCGCTGATCATGCCCACGACGCTGTCGCTGCTGCCGGTGATGTTCTCCGACGAGGAGCGGCCGAAGGCGATCGGCGCGGTCGCCGGTGCCGCCATGCTCGCCTACCCGCTCGGCCCGGTCCTCGGCGGCTATCTGCTCAACCACTACTGGTGGGGCTCGGTGTTCCTCATCAACGTCCCCGTCGTCATCGTCGCCTTCCTCGCAGTGTCGGCGTGGCTGCCGGAGGCGAAGGCGAGCCGTGCCGGGCGGTTCGACGTGGGCGGCCTGGTGCTCTCGTGCGTCGCCCTGACCGCGATGACGTACGGGGTCATCCAGGGCGGCGAGGAGGGCTGGGGCGACGTCGGCACGCTGGTGCCGCTGCTCGGCGGGCTGCTCGCCCTGGTGGTGTTCGTCGTCTGGGAGAGGCGGTCGCCCGCGCCGCTGGTCGACCTGGCGCTGTTCCGCTCGGCGCGGTTCACCTCCGGCACCGTGCTCGGCACGGTCATCAACTTCACCATGTTCGGCGTGCTGTTCACGATGCCGCAGTACTACCAGGCGGTCCTCGGCACCGACGCCATGGGCAGCGGCATCCGGCTGCTGCCCATGGTCGGCGGGCTGCTCGTGGGCGTGTCCCTGGCGAGCAGGGTGGCCAGGGCGCTGGGCCCGCGGACCGCGGTCGGCGCCGGGTTCGCCCTGCTGGCCGCCGCCCTGTTCTACGGCGCCACCACCGACCCCGGCAGCGGCACCGGCCTCGCGTCCGCCTGGACCGCCGCGTACGGCCTGGGCCTGGGGTTCGCCCTGCCCACCGCCATGGACGCGGCCCTCGGCGCGCTCGCGCCGGAGAGCGCCGGTGTCGGATCGGCCGTCAACCAGTCCGTCCGCACGCTGGGCGGCAGCTTCGGCGCGGCCGTCCTCGGCTCCGTCCTCAACGCCGGATACCGCGGCGGGCTCGACCTGGACGCCGTGCCCGCGCGCGCCAGGGGCGCCGTCCAGGACTCCGTGTTCGGCGGCCTGGGCGTGGCCCGCGCGCTGAAGTCCCCGGACCTCGCCGACTCGGTGCGCTCCGCGTTCGTCCACGGCCTGGACGTGGTCCTCGCGGTGTCCGGCGCGCTCGGCCTCGTCGGGGTGCTCCTGGCCGTGACGTGGCTGCCCCGCCGGATTGGGCGGGACACCTCCCAACCTGCACAATCGCAGCATGACGCCGCCGAAACAGCCTGATTCCGCCGCCACGGCCCAGGGGCCCGGCGCCCCGGCCCCGAAGGCACCGGGCCTGAGGGAACGCAAGAAGGCCCGGACCAAGGCCGCCATCCAGCGGGAGGCGGTGCGGCTCTTCCGCGAGCAGGGCTACGCGGCCACCACCGTCGAGCAGGTCGCCGAGGCCGCCGAGGTCGCGCCGAGCACCGTCTTCCGCTACTTCGCGACCAAGCAGGACCTGGTCTTCACGCAGGAGTACGAGCTGCCGTTCGCGACGCTGCTCCAGGCCCAGGCGCCGGACCTGACGCCGGTGCAGGCCGAGCGCCGGGCGATCGGCTCGATGCTCGCGGACCTCTCCGACGAGGAGCTGGCCCTGCAGCGCGAGCGGTGGCTGCTCATCACCTCCGAGCCGGAGCTGTGGGGCGCCGGGCTCGCCGGGATCACCCGGTCCATGCGGGTCATGGCCGAGCAGGTGGCCAAGCGGGCGGGACTCGACCCCGAGGCCCCGCCCGTGCGCGCGTACACCGGAGCCGTGTTCGGCGTGCTGCTCCAGGTCTCCCTCGACTGGGCGAGCAGCCCGGACATGGACTTCGCCGCCACGCTGGACGCGGCGCTGGAGTGCCTTGAGGACATCCGACCCTGAGCGGAGGGTGCCGAGCGGGCCCCCGTTCAGCCGTCGGCCCGCCCGGCAAGGAGCACGCGCAGCGACGGCTGGAGCAGGTCCCCGTGCGCGCGGACCATGGCGTCGCACACCTCCCAGATGCGGTCCACGGTGAGGGTCGCGGCGGTCGCCGGGTCGGTCATGGCGGCGTGCCGGATGTGGCGCGGCTCGTCGTACAGGGCGGCGCGCACGACGAGGTCGGTCACGCTGAGGTAGGCGCGGTTGAGGGCGGCGAGCTGCGGGGGCAGGGATCCGGCGCGGGTGGGCTGGACGCCGGACGCGTCGACGAGGCAGGGCACCTCGACGACGCCGTGGGCGGGGAGGTTGTCGATCAGGCCGCCGTTGGGGACGTTGCCGTAGACGGTGCGCGGGGTGCCGGTGACCATGCTGTGGATGATCTGCGGGGCGTACTCCATGGTGCCCTCGACGGCGAGCGGGGCGCCCTGCGCCAGGGCGTCGCGGGTCTCGTGGTACGCGGCGACGTTGTCGTCGACCATGTCGAGGTACGCGCCGATGGGCAGCCGCAGCCGTTCGACCTCGCTGTCGTGGCTCAGGTACCAGGGGACGTACTCCGAGGAGTGCTCGCTGGTCTCGGTCGGGTAGTAGCCGAGCCGCCGGTACATGTCGACGCGGACCCGGCGCCGCAACTGCGCGTCCTCGGCGATCAGTTCGTCCAGGCGCCGGTAGAGGTCCCGGCCGCGGTGCTCGAAGCGCAGCACCCAGGACTGGTGGTTGACTCCGGCGGCCCGGTAGGTGATCTCGTCGTAGGGGACGCCCACCAGCTCGGACAGGTCCCGCATGGTCCAGTACACGGAGTGGCACAGGCCGACGACACGGGTCAGTCCGGTGGCCTGGGCGAGGTACTGGACGTTCATGGCCATGGGGTTGGTGTAGTTGAGCAGCCAGGCGTCGGGGCTGAGTTCGGCGACGTCCTCGCCGAGCCGCTTGAGGAACGGGAAGGTGCGCAGGGCCCGGAAGACGCCGCCGACGCCGAGGGTGTCGCCGATGGTCTGGCGCAGGCCGTGGCGGGCGGGGACGTCGAAGTCGGTGCGGGTGGCGTCGCGCATGCCGATGTTGACGGTGTTGAGGACGAAATCGGCGTCGGCCACGCAGGCGCGGCGGTCGCGGTGGGCGGTGATGCGGGCGTCGGCGGCGCGCTCCTCGGCGATGTAGCGGGCGGCGGCGTCGGCGGTGGCGAGCCGTTCGGCGTCGATGTCGTGCAGGGCGATGTGGGCGCGCTTCAGCTCGGGGAAGGCGAACAGGTCGGCGAGCAGGCCCTGGGTGAACTCCACGCTGCCTGCGCCGATGAAGGCGATCTTGGGTCGGGTCATGTGAGGGGTACTCCGATGTGGGTGGCGGTGGTGGGCGGAGGGACGGCCGGTCTTGGGGGCCGCGGCACGGGGCGCTCAGCCCTTGAGGCCGCTGGTGGTGACCGTGCGGACGAAGGCCCGCTGCGCGCAGAGGAACGCGAGCAGCACCGGAAGGACCGTGATCGCGTTGCCCGCCATGACCGCGGACCATCGCGTCTGGTGCTGCCCCTGGAACGTGGTCAGGCCCAGCTGGAGCGTGTACTGGGTGTCGTGGTTGAGGGCGATCAGCGGCCAGGTCAGGTCGTTCCAGGTGGTCAGGAACGTCAGGGCGGCCACGGTGGCGAGGGCCGGGCGGGCCAGCGGCAGCACGACCGCGCAGAGCACGCGCAGCCGTGAGCAGCCGTCGATCCACGCGGCCTCCTCCAACTCCCTCGGCAGGGACAGGAAGAACTGCCGCAGCAGGAACACCGCGAACGGCGTGACCAGCGAGGGCACGATGAGCGCGCCGAGGGTGTCGATGAGCCCGAGCCGCTTCATCATCAGGAAGGTGGGGATCATCGTGAGCTGGAACGGCACCGCCGTCGTCGCCAGCATCAGGGCCAGGAGCAGCCGGGAACCGGCGAACCGCATCCGCGCGAAGGCGTAGCCGCCGAGGGAGCCGAGGACGAGGTTGGAGGCGACCGCGGCGGCGGACACGACCGCCGAGTTCAGCAGCCACCGCGGGAACAGGGCGGTGCCGAGCACATAGCGGTAGCCGCCGAGGTCCACGTGGGAGGGCCACAGCGCGGGCGGGAAGCGGTTGATCTCCGCGTCGCTCATCACCGAGCTGAGCAGCAGCCACACCAGGGGCGCCGCGAACAGCGCGGCCAGCGGCGCGAGCAGCAGGTGCCAGGGGTCGAACGGCAGCCGCGGGCGGCGACGCGGGGCGGGCGGCGCGGCGGCGGGTGCCGTGGCGCGCGAGGCGCCGGTCGTGGTCGCGGTCATGGGGTGGCCGCCTTCGTACGCCGTGACCGGGCCGTGCGGCGCGCTCCGGCCGCCCAGTGGACGCTCTCGCGGCGTACGGCGCGCAGCGCGACGGCGAGGACGAGCAGGGCCAGGGCGAGGACGCAGGCGGCCGCGGCGCCGTACCCGGCGGTGAACTCCTTGAAGGCCTGCTCCCACACGAAGTAGACGATGACGGTGGTGGAGCCCAGCGGGCCGCCCTTGGTGGTGACGTACACGAGGTCGAAGACCTGGAGGGCCTGGAGGGTCTGCCACACGACGAGGAACGCGCTGACCGGGCCGAGCGCGGGCAGCGTCACGTGCCGCAGGACGTGCCGGGGCCCGGCCCCGTCGAGGCGGGCCGCCTCGACGAGTGACGGCGGCACGTCCTGGAGGGCCGCCAGGTAGATGACGGTGCACAACCCCGTGCCGCTCCACAGCGTGATGGCGACGAGGACGAACAGCGCCTGCGCGGGGTCGGTGAGGAACCCCTGCGCGGAGATGCCCAGGCGGTGCAGGACGGAGTTGGCGGCGCCGAACTCCGGGTCGAGGATGAAGGAGAACAGCACGCCCTGGGCGGTGGCGGAGACGACGAACGGCACCAGGAACAGGGTGCGGTAGAGCCCGGCGCAGCGGACGCGCCGGTTCAGGGCGAGGGCGAGCGCCAGGCCGACGGCGATGCTCAGCGGCACGTACAGGGCGGTGTAGACCGCGGTGTTCTCCACCGCCTCGTGGAAGTTCGGGTCTTGGCGCAGGGCGCGGTAGTTGTCGAGGCCCACCCAGCGGCTCGGCGTGACGAGGTCGTTGGCCTGGAAGGACAGCAGCAGCGACCAGGCGACGGGCAGGACGCTCAGGCCGAGGACGACCAGGACGGCGGGCGAGACGAAGGCCCAGGCGGTGGCGGTCTCCGCGCGGCGCCGACGGCGCCGCGCGCGCTCCCCGGACGGGTCCGGTGGCAGGGTCAGCGGTGCGGGAAGTCCGGGCATGTCACGTCCTCAGCGCGGGATCAGCAGGGCGGCGTCGGCCGCGTCGGCGCAGGCGCGCACCGCGTCGGCGGGGCTCGCCCGGCCGAGCAGCACGGAGACGACGGCCCGCCCCAGGGAGCGGGAGACACGCGGGTAGGCGGGGTGGACGGGCCGTACGCGCGCGGTGGTGACCGCCTCGGTGAACACGTCGAGGCCCGGGGTGCTCGCGGCGTGCTCGCGCCAGGCCGCCAGGCGTCGGCAGCGGCGGCTCAGCGGCAGGCTGCCCGCCCGCACGGCCCAGCGGCTGTCCTGGGCGGGCTGGATCAGCCAGGTGACGAAGGCACGCGCGGCTCGCGCGCGGGCCTCGCCGTTGTCGAACAGCACCCAGGTGTCGGGTCCCGAGATGGTCACGGAGCGGCCGTGGAAGCCGGGCAGCGGCACGACGTGGTAGTCGAGTCCGGCCTGCCGCAGGTCCGGCAGCTGCCAGGGGCCGGTCATCAGCATGCCCATCCGCCCGGACAGGAAGACCTGGTGCAGCTGCTCGCCGCCCGGCTTGGGGTCGACGTAGACGCTCCGGTCGCGCGCCAGGTCCCGGACGACCTCCAGGGCGCGGACGCCCTCCCGCGCGAAGCCGACGCTCCGCCCGTCGTCGGCGATCACGTCGCCGCCCAGGTCCCACACCAGGGGCCACAGCCGCCACACGGTGTCCTCGTCGCCGGTGCCGGGCCAGCCGGTGCCGAACCGTCCGCGGTCCCGGTCGGTGAGGCGGCGCGCGACGTCCCTGAACTCCCGCCAGGTCCAGCCCGGTTCGGGCAGGTCGAGTCCGGCGTCGGCGAACAGCTTCCGGTTGCACACCACGGCCAGGCAGTCCAGGAGCGCGGGCACCGCGCGGACCCGGCCGTTGACGCTGACGGCGGCGCGGGCGGGCGCCCAGTAGTCGTGCCACGGCGTCGGTCCCGTCCGCACGTGCGCGGTCAGGTCGACGACCTTCGGGCTGCGGGCGACGCTGGCCAGGTCCGAGCCGAAGACGTAGGCGACGTCGGGGTACGAACCGGCCGCGAGCGCCGCGGTGACCTTCTGCAGCATGGCGTCGGCGACGACACCGCCGCCCAGGTCCACGCGGATGTCCGGATTGCGGCGCTGGAACTCGGCGGCGAGTGCCGTGACCGCCCGTGCGGCGATGTCCGTCTGCCCGTGCCACACCTGGATGGTGACGCGCCCGTCGGGCCCCACCCCGTCGGCGTCCCCGGGGCGCACCCGCACAGGCCGCCGCCCGCCGCCGCGAGCGCACCGGCCCCACCGGCACGCAGCAGCCCACGCCGCGACAGCGGGCCCGGCGCAGCGGGTGCTGACGTCATCGCTGCCTCCCGGGGGTCGGACGCCGTCCGTCGCGTCGTGCGGGCGAACGGCGGGAGCGGATGCGCGGCGTGAGACGAGGGTGCTGCGCGAGCAGAGCCGTGAGGAAGCCGGGTTCCAGCCGTACGGGGCCCGGGGTGCCCGCCGCCGTAAGACCAAGGGAGCCAGAGGACTTGGGCAGGAGCTTTCGCCGGGGAAGGGCCGGGGCACCGTCGAATCCCTAGAGTAGGCGGAATGTCAGGAGCCACCGCGAGCGGAGCCGAGTCCTCGGACGGGGCCGCCGCGTCCACGGACAGAACCTCATCCGCAGACCGAGCCGCCGCGTCCACGGACAGAACCTCATCCGCAGACCGAGCCGTACCCGCGAGCAGGACCGCGCCTGCGGGCGGAGCCGCACCCGCAGGCGGGACCGCACCGGCGGGCAGGGCCCGCACGCTCGCCCAGGTCTACCGGCGCTTTGGCGCGTCCGACGCCGCCGACGCGTCCCCGCTGCACCGGCGCGTCGCGACCGCCCTGAGCCGGTCCCCCGAGGCGCTGCGCGCCATCGAGTCGGCACCGGCGCGTAAGCGGCACCCCGCGGTGATCCTCGCGGCGCTGCACGACCTCGCCCTCGCCGGGCGCGCCCCCGCGCTGGCCGCCGCCTATGCCGCCGAGGACGGGGACGCCGCCGCGGACGCGGCCGTCGACACCCTGCGCCGCATGGCGGACTCGGTCGTGGCCGTCGCCGTACGCCGCACGCCGCGCCCCGGCGAGGCCGGGCGCTGCGCGGTGCTGTACCCGGCCGTCGCCGAGGCGGCGCGCCGGGCGGGCGCGGACGCGATCGGCCTGATCGACGTGGGCTGTTCGACCGGGCTCAATCTCACCGTCGACCGCGTGGGCATCGCGTACGGCGACGGACGGGTGCTGGGCGACCCGTCGTCTCCCGTCCAGCTGACGGCCTCGGTGGTGGGGGACCGGCCCGTCCCGGCGGCGGCACTGCCCGAGGTGGTCGCCCGGGTCGGCGTCGACCGCGACCCCGTCGACGTGACGGACGCGGGCGACGTCCGCTGGCTGCGCGCCTGCCTCCCGCCGGACGACCGGGAGCGCGGCGCGCGGCTCCGGGCGGAGCTGGCGCTGGCGGCGGCGGACCCGCCACTGCTGCTGCGCGGCGACCCCGTCGAGGTGCTGCCCGAGGCGTTCGCCCGGGTGCCCGCGGGCGCCCTGCCCGTGGTGACCACCACCTGGGCGCTGTCCCGCTTCCCGCTGGAGGACCGGCTGCGCTTCCTGCACCGCCTCGACGAGGCGGCGGCCGTGCGTGCGGTGGCGTGGGTGTCGGTGGAGGGCGTCGGTGTCGCCCCTTCGGTGCCGACGCTGGGCGACCGCCACGCCTCCGGGCACAGCATCATCGGCCTGGCGGTGCTCGACGGACCGGCGCTGCGGGCCGAGGCGGTGGGCCGTTGCTGGTCCCGGGGGCGGCTCCTGTCGTGGCTGGCGGACTCCTGAGTCCGGGTTCCCCGGCTCCCGCGCTGCCCCGGCCGCTAGTGCTCGCCCGTGCCGAGCACCGCCGCCTCCGGGCTGACGGCGACGAGGTGCTCGACCCAGCAGTCCGTCTGCTCCGTCGCGACCTCGGCCCCGCAGCCGCGGCACAGGAGGTTGGGTCCGTCGAGGCCGTCGGGGCCGCAGCAGCCGCCGCGCCGCCCCAGCGAGGCGTGCGGGACGGTGCCGAGCGCGTCGTCGGGGTGCAGGACGATCGCGCGGGTCGCGGGGCTGATCGCGTAGGTGCCCCGGTCCAGCAGCGGCACGCCCATCCGCTCACCGGTGAAGACGGCGGGGTCGGGCGGGAAGGGAACCTCGTGCAGCTCGCCCGTCAGGGGCTGTTGGCAGTGCGCGCAGGTGATGACGGTCACCGCCCGATTGTCCCCCGCTGGGACACAGGAGGCCGAGGCCGTGTCCGGGTCTCCCCTCACTCCCGCCCGGCCCTCTCGTCCAGGGTCCGCCCCGTGTTCGGGCCCCGCCCGGCGAGGGGGACTGGCCAGGCGAAGCCCGAAGCAGGCCGAGGTCTGGGGCGTTGGCCTGCCCGCTCCGATGGGGCGCCGACATCGCCGCGGAGCAGCAAGCCCACTGTCCGCGAACGCCGCCGGGGCCGGGAAGATTGTTTCCAGACATCGCCCCTGACCAGCCGCTTGTGCGTTCAACGAGGAAGCGTCCATGGCGCCGAATCACCAGCACCAGCACAGGGCTTCACCGTTCGAAACCCCGTGCGACCGGCGCGTTGGCGCGCACCTTCAGCGAACCGCGCCCGACGAGCCGCGCCGGACGACAGTGAACCTTGGCTCAAAAAGGATCACTAAATGATCATGACTGGTCAGGTGCATGTATACCTTTGCTGTGACTTTACGCAATTTCCTTCCCTTGTCCTGTGCCGTCGTCCCGCTGGTCCTCGCCCTCTCCTCCGGACCGGCCGCCGCGGCCCAGGCACCGCGCCCGGCCACGCGGACCGCCGCCCCGGCCGACAACACCCTGTGCGTCTACAGCACCGAGATCACGCGGAAGACCACCGGCGGCTACGTCTGGGACGTGGGCACCCGCGCCTACGCGCTCTGGAAGTCCGACGACTTCCAAGCCACGTACGGCCGACTCCCCTACGGCGAGCAGACCAGCAAGCTGCTGTACGAACTCAACGTCAGCCAGCACGTGTTCGGGCACAGCTGGCTGGTGCGCTTCCACAAGGACGGCGCCTTCGAGCGCGCACTCGCGGGCGGCGGCACGGCTCGCTACGACACCTACTCCTTCCAGCCCGAGGACCCCGACGGCCGCAACGGCGACGGCAGCGCCGTGGACGGCATGTCCGTCAACTACACGGGCTATGACATCAACGCCCCCGGCAAGCCGCTCGTCGAGTGGGACCGCCCGAGCCGCAAGCAGGACCGCGACGGCGCGTACGCCCCGCGCGCGGCCCGCTGCAAGGTGCTCACCCCCGGCCAGCGGACCGCGTTCGAGCGGGAGATCGCCCGCCGCGGGCAGATCGGCGAGAAGTACACCCTGCTGCCGGACTGGACGTATCTGCTGACCGGCGGCTGGGCGGGCGCACCGGCGCGCAACTGCACCACCTTCGCCCTCCAGGTGTGGGACACCACCATGGCCGACTCCCCCGCCGAGCGCATCGATCCGACGCGGGGCCTGCCCGCCGCCGACCTCAACCGACGCGGCGCCGACGTCCCCGCCGACCTCACCCAGAGCGCGTACTCGGCGTGGATCCCGGCGCTCGCCGGAAAGTGGATCCACGAGAAGAACGGCGGCCGCGACGAGAACGACGAGGTGCCGCGCTTCGCGAACGACGACCCCACACCGGCGCCCGCCACCTCCCCGCCCGCCGCCTCCGACCGGCACGGCCGCCACCTCGCCGGGACCGCAGCGCCCTAAGGGCTACTCGGTGGCCGTTACAGTCTTCGCGTGAACGACACCGCGAACCTCGGCGCGCACCACGGAGCGGGCGACGCCGTCAGCGACGCCCTCGACGGCTCCCCCACACCGCGACCGCTCCCCGACTGGCGCGTCCTCGTCGTCGGCGGCGCGTCCGGGATGGGGAAGACCACGGTCAGCCGCGCGCTGGCCCTCCACTACGGCGTCCCCGTGGTGGAGGTCGACGACATCGTGGAGGCGCTGCTGGCGGTGACCCGCCCCGAGCACCTGCCCGAGGTGCACATCTGGCGCACCCACCCCGAGGCGGCGTACGAGGCTCCCGACTCGGTGGTGCGTCGGCAGATCGCGATCGCCCGCGCGCTGGCACCGGCCGTCGAGGCGGTGGTGGCCAACCACGTGGACACCGAAACCCCCGTGATCATCGAGGGTGACTACGTCCTGCCCGGACTGGCCCTCGCCAAGGGCACCGAAGGCACGGGAGGCCCCGAAGGCACGGGAGGTCTGGTCCGGGCCGTCGTGGTCCACGAGGACGACGAGGACCAGGTCGCGGCGAACTACTACGCCCGCGAACCGGAGGCCGGGCCCCAGGACCACCGGGCCCGGGTCAGCGTGCGGTACGGCCGGTGGCTCGCCGCCCAGGCACGCGCCGCCGGGGTGCCCGTCGTCGCCCCGCGCCCCTGGCACGACCTCCCCCACCGGGCGGACCGGGCCCTCACCGGCCCAACGCCCCTCAGAGAACGGCCCGGCGACACCATCAGCGACGCTTTCCGTATCTGATCAAGCACTTCGCCACTGATTACGTCATCCTCTAGCGCTGCGGCGGCTGATTTCGTTACCGTACGAGCCCTGCCGTTCCGCACTCGCGAAAGAGCCGACGTGACCGACGCCCACCTCCCCGCCGCGCTCCCCGAGTCGGACCGCACCCGGCACCGCCGCCTGCGCGAGCAGGGAAGCGGCGACCGCGCGCAGCTCGACGCGATCCTGGCAGCCGGGTTCGTCTGCCATCTGGGCGTCGTCGTCGACGGGGTCCCCATGGTCGTGCCGACCGTGTACGGCAGTGACGGCCGACACCTGTACCTGCACGGCTCGGTGGCCAGCCGCAGCCTGGTCGCCTCCCCCGGGGCGGCGGTGTGCGTCACCGTCACGCACGTGGACGGCCTGGTCCTCGCCCGCTCGGTGTTCGAGCACGGCGTCAACTACCGCAGCGCGATGGTCTACGGCGTGCCGCGCCTGGTGACGGACCCGGAGGAGAAACTGGCGGGCCTGCGCCGCCTCACCGAGCACACCGCCCCCGGCCAGTGGGACTACGCACGCCGCCCCAACCGCAAGGAACTCGCGGCCACCGCCCTGCTGGCGCTCTCCCTGGAGGAGGCGTCGGTCAAGATCCGCACCGGCGCGCCCGACGACGGCGAAGGCCCCGACGCCGCCCTCGGCATCTGGGCGGGCACCCTGCCGCTCACCACCACCTGGGGCGAGCCCGAACCCGACCCGCTCCTGCCCGAGGGCATCGCCCCGCCCCCGCACATCGCGGCACGCGGCCACACGAGGGCGAGCTAGCCGGGCCCCGGACCTCCCTCACCGCCCGGTCAGCCCACGCGGTCGGCGCCGGGGCCCGTGCAGACGTCCAGCGCCGTGCTGGGACGGCGCTGGACGCGCTGTGCTCAGACCGCCAGTTCGCCGTTCGGGCTGGCCGAGTCCACGACGGCGGGCAGCATCTCCGCGATGCGCTGCGCGATCGCGTCCGCGCTGAGGCCGGTGACCGTGGCGACGCGGCCGATCTGCTCGGCGAGGCTCTTGCCGATCTCGTCCGCGGTGATGGGCAGGTTCTCTCCCGTGCTCAGCCAGGAGTCGACCCGGTCACCCAGGCCCGCGGCCCGCAGCTCCTCGAACGCGGCGGGTGCGTTGCTGCCGTCGTAGAGGCTGGCGATGAACAGCTGCTCCAGGGGCGTGACCGGGGCTTCGATGGCAGCCATGTGTTTCTTCTCCTATGCGTAGCACTGTGGTTGAACGGTCCGGGCGCCATCGCCCAGCGCGAGGGGTCCGCCTGCGCGTTCCCCGCTGTCGATGTGCCCTCGTACGACCAGACGTGACAGCGGCGTTGGACAGTTGCCCGGCGGATGCGGAGGAGAGGTGAACAAGTCGCGCCGGGACGCGTTCACGGTGTTCACCACGCCACCGCACATGATCCCCGCGCTCGGCTGGCGGCGTGGAACGTGCCCATCATGGTGGGGGTGACGCGCTGTGGCTCGTGGGCCGGGGCTGGCGGGTCACCGCCGTCGACGTCTCCGCCGTGGCGACCACCCGGCTCACCGAACTGGCCCGCGCACGCGGCCTCGACGAGCGGATCACCGCGGCCTCGTACTCCTCGTACTCCTCATGCGCCGCACCGCCTGACCCGCCCCGGAGGGCCCCGGCCCGCGGGAACGTCTTATCGTCCGATGCATGGCATACCCATGGAGTACAAGACTCGCCGCGGCCGGATCCACGGCCGCCACCGCCGTCGCCCTGATGCTCGCCGCCGCACAACCGGCCTCCGCCGCCATGCCGTTCGGGGAGGTGGACCCGGACACCGTCGCACAGTTCAGGCTCCACCAGGTGGTGTCCCAGGACGGCGCCGACGGCACGGACGCGGCGGTCGCGGCCGTGGAGCGGACCGGCGCCGTCGGGCACGTCGACGTCAGGACGCTCCTCACCACGGGCGGCCACACCGGCATCGCGGGCCTATGCCACGACACCGGCCTGTCCGCCAGCCTCAAGCCCGGCGGCTACTGCTGGAAGAAGGAGGACGACCGGTCGAGCAGCTGGAACCCCACCGACGGCGGCTGGACACCGCAGGGCCTGTCCCTGCCGTACAGCGACAGCGGGACGCCCTCCGACGGCACCTGGCAGGGCATACCCGCCCAGGCCGCGACCTGGCACCACGGCACCGACCTCGGCAACCCCGACCCGGCCAAGCGGCGCGGCGACGAGTACGCCCGCCTGACGCTGGTGAACACCACGAACGCGGCGCCCACCTACCACCACCTGCTCTTGGTCCAGCCCGTCAGGAACGCCGACGGCACGGGCGACTTCCGGGTGGTCGCGGGCAATCACGTCGACGGCGTGGTGTGGTACGGCGACCGCGCCTTCGTCGCCAACGGCCGCTACCTCCAGGTGTACGACCTGCGGCACATCTGGAAGCTGAACAGGCAGGGCAAGGAGGTCGGCGTGGACGGCACGACCTCGTCGGGCCTGTGGCACAACTACGCCGTGCCGATGGTGGCGATGTACCAGACCACCACCGGCGGCACGCCCTGCTCCGTGACGTCGGGCACCACCCCCTGTCTGAACTCCCTCAGCCTGGACCGCACCGGTGGGCAGGACGCCCTGGTCTCGGCCGAGTACAAGAAGGACGCGGCGGGCGGCCGCGTCGTCCGCTGGCCCCTCGACGCCACGACCAAGCTCCCCCAGGGGCACGCGTCCGTGGCGTACTCCTCACCGGTGTGGTCCATGCAGGGAGCGGCCACCGACGGCACGAACTGGTACCTGGCGGGGACCTGCCCCACGGGCGCGGGCGGCGGCACCCCCGCCGACCCGTACTCCTGCGTGCACCGGGCCCGGGCCAACGCGGCGCCGCACGTCATGACCTCCGCGCCCGTCTACACGCAGAACCTCGCCTACTCCTGGTCCACGGACCGGCTGTGGGGCATCAACGAGCGGATCAACTCCACCGAGGGCAGGCGCGTGGTGTTCTCCGTCAGTACTCCCTGAGCCGCCGCGACCCGGCCAGGGCGCGCTCCCCGGGGGCGCAGCAGGCGCGCAGGGCGTCGAGTTCGGCGGCGGGCAGCTTCAGGGAGGCGCCCCGCCGACCGGCGTCCAGGCGGGCGGCGCCGATGTCGAGCCACCGCGGGAGCGGCTCCACGCCGATGAAGTCGGCGAGCCGGGTCAGCTCCTCGCGGGGCTCGTCGAGCAGGTTCTCGTACGCGAGCGTGGTCCGCTTCTCGGCGGGCACCCGGCTCAGATGGTCCACGCCGCGCGTGACCAGCTCCGACCAGAGTGCCCCGAAGCCGGTCAGCGGCAGGTCGCTGTCGAGGACGAGGGCGGGGTCGAAGCGGTCGGCGAGCAGCCCCGAGAGCTCCGGCGGCAGCGAGCGGACCTGGTCCTGCGTCAGGTCCTCGACGCGCTCGGCGCCGGTGCGCGCGCAGATCTGGCGCAGCAGGTGGATCAGCCGGTAGCCGGTGTGCCTGCTCATCGACAGGGCGCAGTCGGGCCCGTTCCTGACCAGGTGCACGAACCGTGCCTGCGGGAAGGCCGCGCGCAGCAGCGGCACCCGGTCCGACGAGTAGCCGGAGCGCTCGACGACCGCCGTGCGCCCGAAGCGCGCGCACAGCAGGGCGAAGAGGGCCTCATAGTGCGCGGGGGCGGTGCGGCGCGGCCAGCGGGGCACCTGCTGGGCCAGTTCGTCGAACAGGCCGTCCGGGTCGTCGGTCAGATGCGGCAGGACCATCAGGGACAGCGCGGGGATGCCGGTGGTGTCCGTCGCGAACCGTCCCGGGCGGCGCGGGTAGACGAACTCCGGCATCGGCGCGCCGCTGCGGATCATCCGCTCGAACAGCGGGTTGGGGTCGGCGAGCAGCCGCCAGAACTCCGGGCCCGCGAGGTGGCCCTCGGGGAAGCCGCGGCTCTGCACCGACGACAGCAGTTCGTTGAGGCTGAGCACGTCCGGATGCGCGTTGACGATGCCGGACAGCGCGGTCGACCCGCTGCGGCCGGTGCCGACCACGAACGTCAGGGTGCGCATGGGGTGCTCCTTCGGCGGCGGCTGCGACCGGGGCCCGTCCCGATCACGGGCAGGCTTCCCCGGACGTCGGCGCGGGACTCCCCCGGGGAGGAGCCTCCCCGCACGAGGCCGCTGCCGGGCCCCTCGGCGGGGTCCGGCAGCGGCGTCGTCGTCCGACCGCCCCTTGGTGGTGCCGCCTCAGGCGGCGTCGAGGGCACCCATGATCTTGCGGGTCACATCGGCCATGGGCGGCGTGGGCTCGCCCTTGCGGGCCTGGGTGCCCGACTCGACGGCGATGGTGACGATGCCACGGAAGTTCTCGGCCTCCGCCGGGTCCTGCTTCTTGAGCAGGGCCATGGACTCCGTCAGGGCCGGAAGCACCTTGTCGGCGATCTCGGCCAGGGACTTGACGTTCATGTCCTCGGCCTTGTAGCGCTCGGCGAGCACGTGCCCGACCGCGCCCGTCCCGGAACCCAGGGCGATGGTGCCCTGGGCGGCGATCTTGTGGGGCGAGCCCGTGCCGTCGGACGCGGCCAGCAGCGCGATGGCGCCGTGCGCGGCGGTCTTGAGGGTGAGCTTGTCCTGCTCGGAAAGGGTGACGGACATGGTGGTGTGCTCCTCTGCATGTGTTACGACGCTCCACTGACCGGACGGGCCGCTGAACGGTCGAGTAGCCCCGGCGCTGCCAGGCCCGTGTCAGTGAGACCACTGTGGCCCGGCGCCCTGCCACCGGGCAGTCACGGTGCTGACACGGCCCCTGACACGGGAGTGCCCCCGTGCGCCGCGCTGCGCGTCGTGCGGACCGGGCCGTCCCGGATACGCGCCGGGGCCGGGCCCGTCGGGTGACGGACCCGGCCCCGGGAGGGGTGCGGTGCCTCAGACGCGGTCGGCGGCGATGAGGACGTACTGGAACGAGCCGTCCTTGTACGAGTTGATGAAGGCGTCCTCGATGCCCGTGACCAGGGACGAGGTGGCGCGCAGCTGCCAGTACGGGAGGGTCGCCGGGGTCAGGTCGATCACGGCCTGCGGGACCAGGCGGTTGTCGGCCATGGCCCGCAGGTACTCCCGGCGCGAGTGGATGTTGCACTCGAAGTGCGCGTTGATCTGCGACACCCACTTCGACGGCTGGCCGTAGCGCGGGTTCCAGCAGCCCGTGATGGTCACATAGCGGCCGCCGACGGCGAGGATGCGGGAGTGCTCGGCCATCAGGTCGTGCAGGTCGACGTACATGCTCGACTCGTTGTTCCAGGAGCCCGCGGCCTGACCGGTCTCGAAGGGCATGTTGAGCATGTTGCAGACGCGGGAGTGGACGGAGTCGTCGATGCCCAGCTCCAGGGCGCGCTGGTTGCCGAACTCGGCCTGCTTGGCCGACAGGGTCAGTCCCTCGACCTTGCAGCCGAAACGCTGGTGGGCCATCACCATCGAACCGCCGCGCCCGCACCCCGCGTCCACCAGCGTGTCGTCACGGCTGACGTTCCCCAGGTGGTCCAGGAGGAACGAGGCCTGCGCCGACTCCAGCCGGTGCAGCTCGGCGATCAGCCGGGCCTCGTAATCGCTGTCCTTGGGGTCGCCCAGCGCGTCCACGTCGACGTCGCCGATGCCGTAGTGGTGGTGGTAGAGGCCGTCGACGTCGCCGAGGCGCAGGTTCACCGGTCGGGCCTCGTTGTCCCAGTAGCGCGCGATGTCGCCCTGGTACGGCGTCGCCGGGGCGGGGATGAACACGGACGGGCTGACGGACGTGCTCAGGGTGGTCACATCGGTGCTGGACATGGAATAGGTCCCCCTTTACCAGAAGTCGGGCAGGCTGTAGCGGTAGGTGTTGGTCATGTGCCAGTAGTGGTTGCCGTCGACCCAGACGGCCACGCCCTTGAGGAAGCGCAGCACGCGCGGGTCGGGGCAGGACGCGGCCAGCTCTGCGGCCGCCTCCTCGAACTCGTGCATGAGGTCGTTGTGGACCTCGACCGCCTTCAGGTAGCCCTCCCGCTCGGAGACGTCCTCGCGTTCGGCGATCACCACGGGCAGGTTCAGGTGCTTGCCGGGGCTGGCCAGTTCCTTGGTGTACGAGTACAGGTCGTTGACGATGGTGGTGGCGTTCCCGGCGAGCGCGATGACCCGTTGCATCGCGGGCTGTGCGTGCAGGTCCGCCGGGAGTTCGTAGCCGCCGACGGTGTCGGTGATGGTGGGGCAGGGGCGGAAGTTGTTGAACTGCCGCATCGCCAGGTACTCCCACACCTGCGGCGTGTACTGCGTCTCGGCCCAGGCCGCCTCCGCGAGGTACCCCATGTGCAGGCGCGCCATGTCGTGCCGGAACCGGTCGGCCTGGGACGCCGTGGCGAGCTGCGTGAAGTACGCCATGGCCGAGCGGTAGGCGCGCCGGGGGGCGTCGGACTCCAGGGACTCGGCCCAGTCCGGCGCGTACTCCCCCGTGGTGTGCAGCGGGTCGAGCGCGGTGTGCGCGAGCAGCAGCCTGCCGCCGAGGCCCACCGGTGAGCCGCCGTGGTCCTCGCAGTAGCAGTCGTCGACGGCGTTCTCGGCGACCATGAGCCGGGTGGCGGCCATCAGGTGGTCGACGGTGGGCGCGTCCGGGTGGCAGGCGACCATGTACCGGCCGACGGAGAAGCCGTCGAACTGGTCCTCCCACTCCGGCGGGTACGCCTCGACCTCGTCCACCGCCCAGCGCTTGATCCGGCGGCTGACCTCCTCGACCCGCAGCGGGTCGGGCTCCGGCACCGGGTGGTAGTAGAGCCCGGGGACCGGGCGGCCCTCGGCGGGCGCGGGCGGCTCGGGCGGCTCCGGTTCGGGCGCCGCGAGCGCCGCGGGCGGCTCCGGGCGCGGCAGCAGGCTCAGTCCGGACGTGCCGAGTCCGCTGGGGCCGCGCAGGACGCGGGCGAAGGCGGGGTTGACCTCGGGTTCGGCCACCCCGGTGCCTCCGGCGGCCTGGGCGGCGGGCAGGCCCGGCGGCGCCATCGACGGGAGGGGCGGCGGTGGGGTCGAGGGCAGGGGCGACGGCGGGGTCGCTGGCGTGAGGGTGGGCCCGGGATCGGGCATCTGTGACTCCTAGGTGCGGTGGGTGGGCTGCCCCGGGGCCCGCGAGGGGCCGGGCGCGCTCGGCGGGGCGCCGGGCGCGGGGGCAGGTGCGCCACGGCTTACTCGGGCCAGTGACCGATCTGTACGTTCTCCAGGACGCCCAGCGCGTCGGGCACGAGGATGGCGGCGGAGTAGTAGGCCGTCACCAGGTAGGACATGACGGCCTGTTCGTTGATGCCCATGAAGCGCACCGAGAGGCCCGGCTCGTGCTCGTCCGGCAGTCCGGTCTGCCGCAGGCCGATGACGCCCTGGTTGTCCTCGCCGGTGCGCATGGCGAGGATCGCGCTCGTGTTCTGCCGGGTGATGGGGATCTTGTTGCAGGGCAGGATGGGGACTCCGCGCCAGGCCGGGACCAGTTGCCCGCCGAGGTCGACGTGGTCGGGGTAGACGCCGTGGGCGTTCAGCTCGCGTCCGATCGCCGCGATGGTGCGGGGGTGGGCGAGGAAGAGCTTGGTGCCGCGGCGGCGGCAGAGCAGCGCGTCCATGTCGTCCGGGGTCGGCGGGCCCGAGTGGGGCTGGATCCGCTGCTTGAGGGCGGCGTTGTGCAGCAGGCCGAAGTCGCGGTTGTTGATCAGCTCGTACTCCTGGCGCTCGCGCAGCGCCTCGATGGTGAGCCTGAGCTGTTCCTCGGTCTGGTTCATCGGCCCGTTGTAGAGGTCCGCCACCCGGGTGTGGACCCGCAGGACGGTCTGGGCGATGGAGAGTTCGTACTCGCGCGGGCGCAGTTCGTAGTCGACGAACGTGCCGGGCAGCTGCGGCTCGCCCGTGTGCCCGGCCGCGAGGGCGATCTCGGCCTCGCCGTGACGGTTCTGCCGACGCCCGGATCGCTCGGTGAACTCGTCGATGTGGGCGCGCAGTTGGGGCGAGGCCTCCAGGACGGCGGCGAAGTCGGCGCGGGAGAGGGTCACCAGCGTTCCGGACGTCTCCGCGGTGGCCGTGCTGTCCCAGGTGGCGTCCGCGTCGAGGAGGGCGTACTCGCCGAAGCGGTCGCCGTCGCCGAGCACGGCGAGCTGGATCTCCTCGCCGTACTTGCCCTCGGAGGTCTGGGCGATCCGGCCGTGCGCGATGAGGTGGATCTGCTCGGCGGGGGCGCCGCGCTCGACGAGCACCTCGCCCGGCCGGAAGTCACGCTGCACGCACCGGCCCGCGATCTCGGTCAGCACGTCGAGCTGGTCGAACCCGCGCAGCAGGGCGAGTTCGCCGAGTTCCTGGGGGATGACGCGCACGTCCGCCCCCTCCTGCACGAACTCGATGCGGCCGTCACCGACGGTGCAGGTCAGTCGGCGGTTCACCCGGTAGGTGCCGCCCTTGGTCTCCACCCACGGGAGCATCCGCAGCAGCCAGCGGGAGGTGATCTCCTGCATCTGCGGGGCGGTCTTGGTGGTGGTGGCGAGGTTGCGGGCACCGGCCGTGCTCAGGCTGGTCTGCCGCTGCTCCGCCGGTTGCGCCTCCGGTTCGGCGTCAACGCTCATCGGGCACGCTCTCCTTCACAAAAGCACTGGGACCGTACGCGCATACCTGTGCAAACAGAGAAGTACAGGGGCGTAGAGGTCACTAGAGGTAAGTAGAGGTACGTAGAGGTGAGTTCAGAGAAGTACGGAGAAGTACGGAGAAGTACGGAGAAGTAGAGGTCGAAGCAGGGACTTATATCGGTGAATCGATGAATCTGTGAATCGGTGAATCCGTTCAGAACTCAGGGAACTGTAACGGCGGACAGACCCCCGTCACCCCTGGATCCGGGCGGCATTCCTTCGATGCGGTGACCTTGTGGCGTGACGTGTTTGCCGCGGTGATCGCCGGTATTCGGCCATTCCGGCGCGTGCCGTGGCCGGGTTCCGGAGGCTGCCGCGGGCCGTCGCTGCTCCGGGGCAGCCCGAAGGCCCCCTCACTGGCGGCAGTGAGGGGGCCTTGAGGTGTGCGCCGGGGGCGCTTCAGTGCGTCGAGGGCGCTTTGGTGCGCCGGGACGGGCTCGCCGCAGCTTGCGAACGGATCGGGCCATCGGGTGGCCCGGCGGGCCGGTGCGGTGCACGGTCCAGCGGAGTGCCAGGGGAACATCCGCGCGACCGGCCTGGCGCCAGCCCCGCCGCGCAACGGCGGTCAGCGCGGGGTCAGTTGTCGAAGGCCGTGGCGCGGGACGTCTTCTCCCACGTCGTGAGTTCGGTGCGCACGGCGTCGAGGTGGGCGGTCAGGGCGTCGACGGCGTCGCCGCCCAGCGGCAGGCGCAGCGGGGTGGTCTCCGCGTCGAGGGCGGCGAGCACCGCCGCCGCGGCCTTCGCCGGGTCGCCGGGCTGGTCGCCGTCGCCCGCCTCCACCATGCGGCGGGTGGCGCCGACCGTGGCCTCGTAGTCCTCGGCCTCGATGCGGCCGCTGGCGCTGGCGTTGCCGAAGAGGCCGGTGCGGAAGGCGCCCGGCTCCACCACGAGCACCTTGATGCCCAGCGGGCGCACCTCGTCCGCCAGCGCCTCCGACAGGCCCTCCAGGGCGAACTTGGTGGCGCTGTACGCCGAGAACCCGGCGAACGACAACTGCCCGCCCACGCTGCTCAGTTGCACGATCGCCCCGGACCGGCGCGCCCGCATGTGCGGCAGGACCGCCCTGATCAGCTCCGCCGGGCCGAAGAAGTGCACGTCGAACAGGCCGCGCAGTTCGGCGTCGGTGGTCTCCTCGGTGGCGCCGACGTGGGTGCGGCCCGCGTTGTTGACCAGGACGTCGATGCGTCCGTGCCGGGCGACCACGTCCTCGACCACGGCCCGCCCCGCCGCCAGGTCGGTGACGTCCAGGGCCGCGGCCTCGACCTGGTCCGGGTGCGCGGCGACCAGGTCGGCGAGCGCCTCGGGGCGGCGCGCGGTGGCCACCACGACATCGCCCGCGGCGACCGCGGCCTCGGTGAACGCCCGGCCGAAGCCGCTGTTCGCCCCGGTGATCAGCCACACCTTGTGCATGCCAACTCCTAGTGTTCCGCCATGGTTGCGCCCTCGGTAGGCGACTCTCGAAGGCGACTCTGCCGCCGGGGGCACTGCCCCGTCCAAGATCTTCCGTGATAGCCATGGGTTATGGATGTCCACGGCAGAGATCTGCGGTACTTCCTCGCGGTGGCTGAGGAGTTGCACTTCACGCGGGCGGCGGAGCGGCTGTTCGTCTCGCAGCCCGCCCTGAGCAAGCAGGTGCGTCTGCTGGAGAAGGCGGTAGGTACGCCGCTGTTCGTACGGGACCGGCGTTCCGTACGGCTCACGCGCGCGGGGGAGGCGCTGGTCCCGCACGCCCGGCGCGTCCTGGAGGCGTGGGCCGAGGGGCGGGCCGCGCTGGCGCAGGTCAGGGCCGCGGAGGAGTCCCGGCTCGTGGTGGGCATGAGCACCAGCCCGGGGCGCGGCGGCCTGCTGCCCGCGATCCGCTCGCGCTTCACCGAGGCCTTCCCCGCCGTGGAGCTGATACTGCGTCAAGTCGGTTGGGAGGACGCGTCGGCGGGCCTCGCGGACGGGGGCAGTGACGTGGCGTTCGTGTGGCTTCCGCTGCCCGAGCAGCACCGCTACGGCCATCTGGTGGTGGCCGAGGAGTCCCGGCACGTCGCCCTTCCGCAGCGCCATCCGCTCGCCGCGCGGGAGGCGGTGGCGATGGCCGACCTGCTCGACGAGCCGTTCCTCGCCCTGCCGGAGTCCGCGGGGCCGCTGCGCGACTACTGGCTCGCCCCGGAGGCCCGCGCGGGCCGTCCCGTCCGGATCGGCGCCACCGTCCACCATCCCGACGAGACGTACGAGGGGCTGGTCGACGGCCGCGGCGTGTGCCTGCTCGCCGCGGGCAACGCCCCGCTGCTCACCCGTGGCGACGTCGTCACCCGCCCCGTCCTCGGCCTGTCCCCCGCGCGCCTCGCCCTGGCCTGGCGCGCGGACGACACCCGTCCGCCGGTGCGGGGCTACGCGCGGGCGGCGGCTCAGGTCACCGCGCACGCCCGGGGCCGTTCGGATCCCAGCGCCGAGTGACCCCTCTCCGGTACGTTGCCGGTCATGTCCATACCGCCGCAGCAGCCGCCGAACCCGTACCAGAACAATCCCTACGCCCAGCCGCCGCAGGGCGCGCCCGCCCAGCCCCCGCAGGCGGCGCCGCCCCCCGGCCCCTACGCGTACGCCCAGCCCCCTGGCGCCGGGCAGCCACCGGCTCCGCTGGGGCCGCCCGGTGCGCCGTCGGCGCAGAAGAAGCCGACGCCCGGGTGGCTGTGGGCGGTGGGCGGGGCGGTGGTGGCCTCCGCGGTGTGGGCGGGGGCGCTGTTCGCCACCGGCACGCTCGGGGGCGACAGCTCCGAGGCGGACCTCGCCGGTTACCGCTTCCAGCGGAACCTGTGCGACGCCGTGACCATCAAGGCCTTCCTGGAGCGCTACGAGTCCCGGAGCACCGGCGAGCCCAACACCCACTACGCCTCGCGGCAGCAGGGCCTGGACTCCGGGAACTGCTCCTGGAGCCTGAAGGAGAAGAGCAGCACCACGACCGACTACACCAGCGTCTTCGTGAACGGCACCGCGCAGTGGCACGAGGAGTCCGACCCCACGGGCGAGTTCGCCGCCCAGTACAAGGGATACGAGGACCGCTCGGACGACTCGTACAGCTACCGGACCAAGCCGGTCGACGGCATCGGTGACGAGGCGTACCTCGTGACCGAGAAGCGGGGCATCAGCGGTCCCAAGCAGCTGTCCAGCATGACGCTGGGCGTGCGGGACGGCTGGTTCACCTTCGAGCTGCGGTGGAGCTGGTACGGCGGCACCACGTCCAGCGCCGCGAAGCCGCCGACGGAGCAGGAGGCGCAGGACATGCTCACGTCGGACACCCGGGACGCCCTGGCAGAGCTGAAGAAGTCCTGACGGTGGTGGCGGCGCCGTCAGCCGCGCACGCGACAGGCGCGGGACGAGGCTCGGGAGGCACGGGCGCGGCGGCCGGGGTGACGGGCGAGTGCGTGGCGGGCCACCTTGGCGAGCAGCGCCGGGCGGAAGAGCAGCGACGGCGGCGCCGCCATGTTCAGGACGTGCACGAACCGCGCCCAGACGCCCGCGTCGTGCACGGCGAGCGCGAAGACGTGCTCGTTGTACCAGTGCGCGAAGCGGGCGGACAGCGGGCGCCTACCGGCGGCCCACATGAGGTCGGCGCTGGTGGCCATCGTCCAGGGGACCTTGATGAGGCGGGCGGCGGCGCGCTGGTAGGCGCGGCTGAGTCCGTCGAGGCCGCGCCCCTCGGCGCGGTGGCGCCGCAGCAGGCCGCCGAGTTCCGCGGCTTGGAGAGCGGCCACCGTGAGGCCCTGCCCGTACACCGGGTTGAAGACGCACACCGCGTCGCCGACCGCGATCAGCCGCTCGGGCCAGCGGGGGTTCTCGTGGTGCAGGCGCCACTCGTTGCCCGGGCTGGTGTAGCGGTGGATCTCGCTGTCGCGCGTGCCGCGTGCGATCTCCTCGGCCACGCGCGGGTTGCCGAGCGTGCGGGCGAAGGCGAGGTACGCCTCCTCGTCGGTGGACGGGACGTGCGTGTCGACGCCGAACAGTGAGCACATCCAGCGCCCGCCCTCCACGCTCAGCACCACTCCGCCGCGCGGCACGCCCGGCGCGAACACCATCTGGTACGCGAGGTCGAAGTCCCGTTGTTCGTCTCGCGGCGGGCGGATGTAGCTCGCGGACGCGTACGTGATCCTCGCCTTGACCACGGATCTGGCGGACACCGGCAGGCCCGCGTCACCGAGCCAGCGGTCGACGGCGGTGGCGCGGCCCGAGGCGTCCACGACCAGGTCGGCCGTGACCTCGACGGGTGCGCCCGCGCCGTCGGTGCGGTAGCGCACCCGGTCCAGGCGGCCCGGGGCGCTCGCCGTCACCGTCTCGCAGCGGGTGGCCGCGAGCAGCCGCACCGGCGCGAGGGCCGCCACGCGCCGCCGGAGCCGTCGCTCCAACTCGTCCCGCGTGAACGTCTGGACGGCCACGCCGACCGGGGCGCGGGGCGCGTAGCCGGTCGGCAGCAGGAAGCTCATCCGCTCGCCGTAGTCGAAGACGGGCGCGCCCAGCGCGGCGAGTTCGGCCCGCAGCCCCGGAAAGAGGTACTCAAGCACCTCGCCGCCCCGGGCGAGCAGCACGTGCGCGTGGTGGCCCTGGGGGATGTGCGGGTGCACTCCGGTGTCCGCGTCCACCGGGTCGCGCTCCAGGACGAGGACCTCGCTGAAGTGGTCGGCGAGGACGCGTGCGGTGAGCAGCCCGGCGTACGCGCCGCCGATGACGACGGCCCGGCCCCAGCGGGCGCCGGACGGTGCACGGCTCGTGTCCTCGGCCATGGCCGGTCCTCACCTTCCTGAGCACTGCCCCCGGCCCTCACGCACGCCCTCATGGTCTCCGCCGGACGCCCGGGCCGCTCCGCCGTGTGCCATCATCCCGGGTCTGGGGGGCTGGTGCGGCCGGATCCGGCCTGCTTGGCGGTCGGGTGGCCAGCGTCGCCGGGACCGTCACCGGCGACATCGCCGGGAGCGCCGTCGGGTACGTCGTCGGGGCGTGCCGCTCGGCGCTCCTGTCGCCAGCGGTGCCACGCGAGCACGAAGCCGATCCCGGCGAGCAGCGCCGGAATGGCCAGTTCGACCGTGAGTGAGGCCAGCCAGTCGGGGTTCAACCGCTGTGTGTGGCCGCTGGTGTACTGGCATGTCGCCTGCGGCGGCAGGAGGCTGTACTCCCAAGTGCGCGGCCGTTCGCTCCCCCAGTCCGCTCCAGTGGAGCAGGCCGACGAGGGGCCCGCGAGCAGCTTCCACCCGGCCAGCGCGTAGCACAGGGCGAACGCGGAGCCGATCACGAAGAACACCGCTCCCGTGCGCCGCAGCTTCGCGCTCCGGGACATGGGCATCACCAGAGCGCTGCCGAGGGGCGGTTCGCAGCACTCCGCGAGCAGGGCCACGAGCAGGCAGCCGACCATCACCAGCAGTCCGGCCCAGAGCACGGCGCTCAGCACGCCCGAGCCGCCGACGGACGACACCGTTCCGCCCTCGAACTCACAGACCGTCGCCGGGGAAACGACTGGTTCCGCACGTCCAGCAGGCGGCCCGGCCCGCGCACCAGGCCGTGGTTGCACTGCTCGTCGAACTCCACCATGCCGAACAGGGCGATGCCCGAGCCGACGACCACGACGCCGAAGGCGATCGCCGTCGCGGCCCAGAGGCCGTCCGTGCGGTAGGCGCCATGCGTACGTATGTGTGACATCCGGGCACCCTAGCCTTCCGGGGTCAGCGACTTGCCCTGGCTCCCCTTTTCCCTGGCCTCCCTTTCCCCTCGTCTGCGCTGGCCCTTCCGGGGAATCCGCCGGGCCCACGGACTCGGTCGGCGTCGCTGTTCGCCTCCGCTGCACGCTTTGCCCTTTCTTGACCAGCGCAGCGGCACCGATCCCCGCCCGGCCCCCTCTATCAGGGTGCGACGCCGCCCCTCCCCCCGGGCGCGGCGTCGCGTCATGCGCGGGGCCTGTTCCCCCGGGACAGCGGGGCCCGACACCCAGCGGCTGGACATCCCCTCGCGCTCACCACTCCCGGGGAGCGATCAGTTCCTCCGCGTCCGCGTCCGCGAACCCGTACGCCGTCGCGATGAACCAGAAGTCCTCGGCGATCTCCTCGCGGGCCACGGTGTCGATCTCGCTCCCGGCCGCCGCGAACTCGGCCTCCAGCAGGTTGAACTCCTCCGTCGCCGCATGGCTGAGCGCGTAGAGACCCGCCAGGTCCTTCGGCCGCTCGGCCTCCATCCGCTCGCACAGGCGCAGCAGGACCGCCCGGCCCTTGTCCACGACGTGATCGGGGAAGTACGAACTCGCGTACAGCAGCCGCAGAAACGCGTGCTCCGCCACCTGGGGATTCGTGATCGACATGGCTCTTCCCTCTCTCCACGCGCCCGCTCGGCGCACGCTGCCGTACACGCGCACACGCGCCGTACGCCTCTCACGTGCCGATCATGCACCGCACCACTGACAATGCCCCGGCGCCGCCCACAGCAGAAGCCGTCCAGGGGCCGCTGTTAGCCTGACCTCCATGATCAGGCGGGGGGCAGGGCGACGAGCGCGCGACGGGGAGGACTCCGGGGCACAACGGGCCCTGATCGCCGCGAGCTTCGTCAACCGGGTGGGCAACGGGCTCTTCAACACCGCTGCCGTCCTCTACTTCACGCTCGTGGTGCACCTGCCCGCCACGCAGGTGGGCGTGGGCCTCACCGTCGCCGGTCTCTGCGGCCTGGCGTCCGGTATCCCGGCGGGGAACCTCGCCGACCGGTGCGGACCGCGCGTGATCTGGCTGGTGACCCTCGCCCTCCAGGCCGCCGCGATGGCGGCCTTCGTCGTCATCGACAGCTGGCTCGCGTTCACGCTCGTCGCCACCCTGGACCGGCTGGCCGCCACGGCGAGCGGCGCCGCGGGCGGCGCGGTCGTCGCCAGGGTCGGCGGTGAACACCCGGCCGCGTTCCGGGCCAGGTTGCGTACGTTCGTCAACCTCGGCGTCGTCGTGGGCACGCTGGGCGCGGCGTTCGCCCTCCAGATCGACACCCGCGCCGCCTACACCGGGCTGATCCTCGCCAACGCCGCCAGCTTCGTCTGCGCCGGACTGATCGTGTTCCTGGGCGTTCCGGACTACCGGCCCCTGCCCCGGCCCGAGGAGCACCGGCAGTGGTCCGTCCTGGCCGACCGGCCGTATGTGTCCTTCGTGGCGATCTACAGCGCCATGGGCCTGCAGTACCAGACCGTCTCCTTGCTGCTGCCGATCTGGCTCACCGCGCACACCGACGCTCCGCGCTGGACCGTGGCGGCGGTCTACGCGATCAACAGCGGTGTCTGCGTGCTGCTGCAGAGCAGGATCGGCTCCCGGGTGGAGACCCCGCGGCAGGGCGGCCGCGCCTTCCGCGTCGCGGGGCTGCTGTTCCTCGTCAGCTGCCCGTTGATGGCGCTGACCGCCGATGTTCCCGCCTGGGTCGCGCCGGTGCTCGCCGTCCTCGCCGTGTGCGTCCACAGCGTCGGGGAGGTGTGGGAGTCCTCCGGCGGCTACGCGCTCGGCTTCGGTCTCGCGCCCGCCCACGCGCAGGGGCAGTACCAGGGCCTCTTCGGCATCGGCTTCGACGCGGGCCAGGCCCTCGCCCCCGTGGTCCTGACCGGGGCGGTTCTCGCCCTCGGGCACACGGGGTGGCTGCTCCTCGGCGTGTTCTTCGCGGGCCTGGGCGCGGCGGGACCGCCGCTGGCTTCCTGGGCCGAGCGCACCCGCCCCGGGAAGCCGGGCACCGGGGTCCGCCCACCGCGCCGCCAGGGTGAGTGCCCGGCGCTGGAGGCCGACTAGCCCTTGGGGCGTTTCTTGTTCTCCCTGCGTTCCTTGGCCGCCGCCCGGCGCAGTTCCTCCTGCTCCCACAGCTCCTTCAACTCAAGGGTGCGCTCGTCGAGTTCGAGCGGCTCGTTCTCGTCCTTCCACAGGCCCTGTTCCTTGAGCTGGCGGGTGTGGACCTCCACGGGCGGTTCCGGGTCGAAGTCGGAGGGGCGCGGGCCCTCGGGGCCGTCGGGGCCGATGCGGATCAGCCGTTCCACGCGGGTGACGCGGAAGCGGAGGCCGTCGACGCTCAGCCCGTTCCCCCGCTTCTCGTCCAGCACATCGGCCGCCCGCGCGTACTCGGCGCGCTTGTCGTCCGGGAGTTGCAGGGTGAACGGCGCCATGACCCGCAGCCAACTCGCCAGGCCGTCGCGGGCGCCCTGCGGTGTGGCGCTCGCCGACCCGGGGTTGTGCGCCTTCCAGCGTCCGTCCTCCCGTACGGAGATCATGAAGACCGCTGGCAGCAGGACGCCGCCCGGATAGCGCTCCATGGCGCGCACCGCGTCGTCCCGCATTTCCGGGGGCGCGTCGGGCGTGGTGCCGACGAACTGCACGAGGTCGAGCTTCAGCAGACTGTCGGAGAGGCCAGCGCTGACGTACGGGTCGACGAGGAAGCCCTTGGTGCGGGAGCGCTGCCGGTGGGACTCGCCGACCTCCGCCGGGTCGGGGTCGGACGGCCGTGGCGGCTCCGGGCCGCTGCGCCCCATGCGGATGAACTGCGAGGCCCGCACGATCCGGTAGCGCTCGCCGCAGACGCGGATCTCGTCGACCACCTCGCGGTCCATGCGCAGCGCCGCCGCCATCCAGGCCTTCTGCTCCTCCTCCGCTCCCGCGGTCTCGGCCGCCTTGGCCCGCCTGCGGAACTGCGACCCCATCGAGTCCCTCGCGCCCTGCGGGGTGCCATCACCGAACTCGGAGAGCTCCCAGCCACCCGCCTCGTGCTCTCTCGCGTAGAAGAACTCCGGCAGCCCCACGCCCATGATCTGGGGATATCGCTCACGCGCCTGCCACGCCTCCTGTTCGGCGAAGGCGGCGATCGGCCCTTCCTGGGGAGCCACCCGGAAGGTGAGATAGCTGGGCACCCGGTCCTGGTAATCGGTCACCTACTGAGTGTTGCCGAAGGTGCGGGGTGCTCGCTGGGAAACCGCCAGACCAGCCGGAAGACTTCTGCCGCAGACCCTCCTCAGTCCGTCGTCAGGCCGTCCTCAGGCTGCCCTCAGGCCGTCGCTGAGCCCGCCGTCGGGCCGCCCGGGTGGCCCTGCGCGTGGAACTCCCGCCAGAAGGCGCCCAGGTTGGCGGTGTCCTCCCTGATCAGGTCGGCCAGCTGCTGGATGAAGCGCGACTCGGCCTCTATGAGGGCGAGTTCGTACTCGTGCTCTATGACGAAGACGCGGTCCACTCCCTTGGCGGGGGCCTCGTCGAGGCGGGCGCGGATCTCGCGGGAACGCTCCGTCAGCGCCGCCCCGCGCCGCGTGAGCAGGTCCGGCACCTCGTCCGGCGGCACGACGACGACCAGCGACAGCGCGGCCTGGAACCGGGGGTACTCCTTGACCGGTGTGGCGAGGAGGTCCCGGATGCGCGCGGCGAGTTCGGCCCTGCCCTCGTCGGTCAGGGCGTATGGGGTGCGCTCGGGGCGGCGGCCCTCGCGGGTTGTGTCGAGCTGCGTGACATAGCCGTCGCGGTGCAGTTGCTCCACGACCATGTAGAGCGAGCTGCTGCGGTACTTGATGCTCTGCTGGAGGTTCCGCTCCTTCAGCAGCCTGCCTATCTCGTAGGGGTGCATCGGCCGCTGGGCCAGGAAGGCCAGCACGGCGAGCGCGAGCGGGTTGCCCACCTTGCGGCGCTCCTGGTCCATGGTCCCGGTCCTCCCCGTTCACGATGCCTTGGCGGCGCTTGGTCGTGGCCAGGCCCTCCCGGCGGACGCCTGCGAGGTCCGATTCAATCACCGCGGGCGGCCCCGGGCACCGGCGAGTCCCTGCCCGGGGCCGGTGGGGGTCATCCCTCGGGCAGGGTCAGGCCGAACCGGGTGGCCCGGACCTCCACGTCGACGGTGAGCAGGACGTTGCCGTCCAGGTCGATGCCCTTGCCCACGCCGCGCGAGACCAGGGTGTCCCCGGTCAGCGTCGCGTCGTGCAGGGCCCTGACCTCTCCTTGGTAGGTGTGCGGCAGTCCGTGGATGTCCACGGGCAGGACCTGCCAGAGCCCGAACCGGACGCGCCGGGCGCCCCGGCCCTCCCATCGCCCCACGGCCACGTGGATGCCGTCCGTGAAGGCGGTGAACATGCCTCCCGGGTGGAAGGCCAGCAGCGTCTGCTCGACCTCCCCGTCGGAGCGGCTGACGGTGCCGCGCCAGGTGCCGAGGACCGGGTGCGTGAACAGGTGGTGGGAGGCAGGGGCGGGGCCCTGGGCGGTCACGGGGCCGGGGTCAGAGGCGGGGGCGGAGGCGGGGGCGGAGGCGGGGGCCTCGTGGGGCTCGGCTGCGGCGGCCTTGGGCCCCCAGGCGCCAGTGACGCCCACGGCGGCGAGCCCGGCCGCGGTGGCCGTGGCCCTGCCGAGTATTCCTCGGCGGTCGGGGTGCTGGTGCATGGGGTTCTCTCCCTCGGGGTCGGGCCGACGCGATGAGGCCGGGTGCCGGGGTCGGCTCTCGGGGTTGGGGCCAGAGTTGGGGTCAGAGGTCTGGCGGGCGGGGGAACAAGGACGGGGGGCGGGCGGGAGCGTCAGGCGTCGAGCACGATGTGGTCGCCTTTGGCGCGGGACACGCACGGGTAGATGACGTCGGTCCGGTCCCGTTCGTCGGCCTGGAGGACGTGGTCGCGGTGGTCGGGGACGCCGTCGAGGACGCGGGTCGCGCAGCTCCCGCAGATGCCGTCGGCGCAGGAGTGGTCGACGGTGGGGTCGACGTCCTGGATGGCGCTGAGCAGGCTTCGGCCCGGGGGTACCCGGACGATGCGTCCGCTGCGGGCGAGTTCGGCTTCGAAGGGCCGGTCCGTGGCGTCGTCAGCGCGCCCGGGTGCGGTGAAGCGCTCGACGCGGAGCGTGCCGTGCGGGCAGGCGCCGGGCATGGCCGCCGCCACCGCGTCGATGAGCCCCTGCGGCCCGCAGCAGTACACCGCGACCCCCGGGGGCGCGGCCCTCAGGAGGGCGGTCAGGTCCGGGCGGGGCTCGGCGTCCGACGGGAGCAGCGTGACGCGGTTGCCGTACTGACTGGTGAGGGCGTCGGTGAAGGCCATCCGGGACAGGGAACGCCCGCGGTACACAAGACTCCAGTCGGCGCCGTCGGCGTCCAGCGCGCGCAGCATCGGCAGGAAGGGGACGATGCCGATGCCACCGGCGATGAAGAGGTGGGCGGGCGCGTCCGCGAGGGGGAAGTGCTGCCGGGGTCCGCGCACCGTCAAGCGCGCTCCGATGGTGAGGCGGTGGACCTCGGCCGAGCCACCGCGTCCGCGCTCCTCGCGCAGGACGGCGATCCGGTAGGCGTCCGGGTCGCCCGGATCCCCGTACAGCGAGTACTGGCGCACCCTCCCCGAGGGCAGCACCACGTCGAGGTGCGCGCCCGGCTCCCACGGGGGAAGTCTCCGCCCCTGGTCCGGTCGCAGGGTCAGCGCCACGACGCCGTCCGCGACGTGGCGTGCGTCGGAGACGGTGACCGGCAGATCGCCGGGTCGCGCGCCTTGCCGCGCCGCCAGGTGGCGACGGCCGCGCCTGGTCGTGCCGCCCGGCTTGTAGAGCGACAGCAGGACGGCGGCGACCAGTTGGAGGAAGGCGAAGCCGAAGCCCGCGGCCACCAGGGCCGGGTCGGCGCCGAGGCTTGCGGTGGAGCCGCCGGTGTCGGCCAGGTGCTCGGCCCGCTGTGCGGCGGTCTCCAGGGTGTCGTGCAGCCAGCCGAAGGCCAGGAACAGGATCAGCAGCGAGAGCGTGAGCTTGGCGGCGACCCAGCGGTGGCGCAGCACGCCCCACGGGGAGGTGAGGGCGACGCCGAGCCCCGACAGGGTCGTGGTGAAGTTCAGCCAGCCCAGTAAGGTCACGTCGAAGGTCTCCATCAGGCCGTACGCACCCGCGACGTACTCGATGTCGTCACTGGTCAGTGCCGTGACGCCGATGGCCGACATCATCAGCGCGACGCCGGTCCAGCAGGACGCGGCGACTATGTGCGCCGCGACCAGGGCCTTGCGCGGGCGGCCCGTCAGGTGCCCCGCCAGTGAGGCGAGCACCGGCGCCGCCGCGTACAGACCGGCCAGCGCGGGCAGGTCGCCGACGACGAACGCCTGCACGACCGTCAGTACGAGCAGCAGCCAGCCCAGAGACAGCACGGGCCGCCTGGGCGGGCGCGGGTGGAAGGCCAGGAGCAGGGCGAGCCCGACGGAGACCAGCGCCACCGCGATCCACACCGGCAGCCGCGCCGCCGGGAACCGGAGCGCGCCCTCCACCAACGGCGGTAACAGGCCCACCACGAGCGCGAAGACGGCGTAGCAGCACAGCGTGATCCGCGGGGCCCTGCCAGCCGACGGCCGCCGTGGCGCTCGCGACCGCCGGAACCTCGCAGCCACCGGCTGCACCGCGCGGCTCCCCGCCCGGCCCTCCCCCTTCGACCGGCCCAACCGGCCCGCTCGGCGCGACTGGCCCATCGGGCCTGCCTGTTCCACCTGGCTTCTCTGATCCAACTGCCCCATCTGGTCCATGCGATCGGTGCGATCGGTGCGATCGGCGTGATCGATGCCATTGGTGCGATCCATCCAGATTCCCCTCAGCACGCCCATAGTCAGCCTCGATGAATAGTCGACTTCGATTAGTCGACATCGACTATCTCCAGCGTGAGGACTCCAACTCCCGGCGAGCCATAGGGGTTTCCCCGGACTCGACCCCGACGTTCCCCTGACCAATCCCTGAGCGGCCCCTGAGTCAGCGGCGCCCTGGCGACAGCAGACACCCCCGCGTACGGTCCTGCTATGCCTGCCTCACACGACACCGCGAGCCCCGACACGACCAGCGAGCGCAACGCCACCGTGGTCCGCCGCTACCTGCGCGTCTTCGAGACCCGGGACCTCGACGAGCTGGCCGAGCTGGTGGACGAGGACGTGCTGGTGCACGGGGCCGGGCAGCACGTGCGGGGGCGGCGGTATCCCGAAGGGGCCGTGATGACACCGGGGTTGTCGCACTGCCGGGTGCGTGTGGACGACCTCTTCGCCGCCGGTGACCGCGTCACCGCGGCCTTCACGCTCACCTACCGGCACGACCGCACCGGGCGCGATCTCACCATGACGGGCGTCAAGTCCTACCGTCTCCGCGAGGGGCGAATCGTCGAGTTCTGGGGTGAGACGGACCTGTACGGGACCTTGCGGCAGGCCGGGCTCGTGCCCGAGGAGGTCCCGCCGTTCTGAGCCGCGGTCAGGCGTGAGCGCGGGCCGGACCCGCGGGCGTGTGGATGTACGGGCGTGCGGGTGTACGAGCGCACGGGCGTGTGCGCTACTTCCAGCCGTACGCGTACGCCGCGACCCACGTCACGTCGAGTTGGGCGCTGCTCCCAGGGGCCGCGCCCGCGCCTTCCAGGGCGCTCTCGTTCTGCATCACCCAGGACAGGGGCCGGTTCGGCACGTCGCGCGTGTCGTGGCCGATCTGGCGGCCGTCCACGAAGAACCGCACGCTGCCCGGGGTCCACTCCGTGGACACCGTGTGCCATTCGGTCCAGTCGTGGTGCCCGGGGTAGTAGCCCTGCTCGCCGCCTCCGCACGGGTGGTGGAAGGCCGTGAGCTGGCCCGTCCACTCCCCTTCGGGGTGGTCCATCTCGCAGCCGCCGCCGTAGTGCAGCCACGCCGACTTGTAGCCGGGCGCCAGCTTGGTCACCCTGATGCGGGCGCTGTACTTGCCGTACTTCATCTGCATCACCGCGCGCGGCACCACCGCCGCCGCGTGCACGGGACCGCCGTCGGCGGGCCGCCACATGCGGATGCGCATCCGGCCGTCGCCGTTCTCCGCAGGGCCGACGCTGAGGGTGTCCTCCGGGTGGTAGACGCCGGTCACCGAACGGCCGCGGTCGTTGGCGGTGTCGCGCCAACCCGTGGGGTAGGCCCACCAGTTGTCGCGGTACTCGCCGCGCAGGCCGCCGCAGTACGCGGCGGACGTGTCGGTGTGGTGGTCGCAGTCGCTGAACGACCCCAGTGGCACCCGGTCGCCGTCGAAGTCCTCGGCCAGTACCTGCCAGAACGGCCCGCAGTCGCCGCGCGGCAGCTCGGCGCCGCCGGTGCGGCACGCGTCCGCCGACCGCGGCGCCCCGTCGGCACCGGGGATGAACAGCAGCGCGGCGAGGAGCGCCCCGCTCAGGGCGAGGTAGGCCACCGGGCCGCGCCGGTGCGGTGCCGCGTGTGAACCCATGGGGTGCCCTCCCGGTGCGGCGGGGCGTTCATGTGGTGTGCCATGGACGGGAGCATCCTCGTGGTGCGGCGGGCGTTCCGCCAGCCTTCCGGCGTGACTCCTTCGGGGTCCTTCAGGGACCGGTTCGGGCCACGACGCGACTCCGTGGACGCCCACACGGCTCCGTGGACGCCCACACGGCTCCGTGGACGCCCACACGGCTCTCCGTGGACGCACCGCCCCCTCCCGGGCTCTCCGCGGCCGCCCACACGGCCCCCATAGCCGCCCGCACGCCTCTCCGTAGCGCTCCCCCGACTCCGTAGAGCCAGCCGACTGACTCCGCAGAGCCAGCCGTACGACTCCGCAGAGCCAGCCGCACGGCTCCGTAGTGCCCGCATGACACCGAAGCGCCCGCCCTTCCAGTTTTCCCGAACCCGCGCTGGGGTGCCTGGCCCATGGCCCTGCCACGGGTCACCGCGGAGGCTGGAGTCCATGAGCACTTCCCAGCCCACGCGGCCGCGCGTCGCCGCCCTGACCGCCCTGGCCACCGCCGTGGCCGTCGTCCTCCCCGCGGGTGCGGTCGCCGCCGCGCCCGCGCGCCCGGCCGAGCCCGCTCCCGTCACCCGGAGCCAGCTCCAGCACGAGGCCGAACGGATCCTCAGGGACGCCGGGTACGTCGGCATCTCCGTACAGGTACGCGACGGACGGCGTCGGCTGCACGCCGCCGCCGGGACGGCGGACCTCGCCACCGGGCGCCCGGTGCGCCACGCCGCCCCGTTCCGCGCGGCGAGCCTCACCAAAGCGTTCGTGGCCACCGTCGTCCTCCAACTGGCCGCGGAGAAGAGGCTGTCGCTCGACGACACCGTGGAGCGGTGGCTGCCCGGCGTCGTGACCGGCAACGGCAACGACGGGTCACGCGTCACCGTGCGCCATCTGCTCCAGCACACCAGCGGCATCCACGACTACGCCCCCGCCGAGGACACCGGCTCCAGTGCCGAGGCCTTCGAGCGCACCCGCTTCGACCACCACGACCCGGCCGAGCTGGTCGCCGGGGCCATGCGGCACAGGCCCGACTTCCCGCCCGCCGACCCCAACGACCCCGCGCCCGACTGGAACTACTCCAACCCGGGCTACGCGGTCCTCGGAATGATCATCGAGAGGGTCACCGGGGCGCCCTGGGACCGGCAGGTCCGTGACCGCCTCGCCCGCCCGCTGGGTCTGGAGCACACCTACGCGCCAGGCGACGACCCCCGCATGCCGCGCGGGTCCGCGCACACCTACCACCGGTTCCCGGGCTCAGGGCCCTGGGTGGACACCACCGTGCGGAACATGTCCTGGGCGGGGCCCGCGGGCGCCCTGGTCACCGACGAGAAGGACGTCGACCGGTTCCTCAGCGCACTGCACGGCGGACGGCTGCTGCCCGCCGCCCAGTTGGACCAGATGCGCCGCACCGTGCCCGCGAGCGCGGAGTTCCAGGAGGACTTCCCTGGGCTGCACTACGGCCTCGGGGCGATGCGGCAGCCGCTCAGTTGCGGCGGCTACCGCTGGGGACACGGCGGCGACCTGGAAGGACAGACCGTCAGGACGGCCGTCAGCCAGGACGGCCGACGCTCGGTCGTCCTCAACGCGACCGGCAGGAAGGGCGATCCCGCCTGGTTCGCCCGCGCGGAGAAGGTGCTCCAGGGCCTGCTGGACCACGCGATGTGCGCCCCTGTCCGGTGACGCCGCACCGCCGGTCGGCCCGGCGGCCAACGCGTCGCGCGCGCCCCGGCCCCACCCCGCCGCAGCCGCGCCCCGCCCCGGCGGCACACGGGCCCCGCACAGCCGGGCCCCTTCCCCGCACCTATCCTGAACAGGTGATCGAACTGCCGCTCTCCGCCCTAGAGGTCTCCATCGTCCAGGACGGCGCCACGCCCGCCGACGCGCTGCGCAACTGCGCTGGCGTGTCAGCCGGGTTGAGCCGTCTCGGCTACCACCGGCTGTGGTTCGCCGAGCACCACCACTCCCCCGCCATCGGCGCGTTCCCGCCCGTCCTCATGGCGGCGCACACGGCCGCGACGACGCCCGGCATCCGGGTCGGCTCGGGTGGCGTCCTCGCGCCCAACCACGCGCCGATCACCGTCGCCGAGCAGTTCGCCACGCTCGCCGCCCTGCACCCGGGCCGGGTGGACCTCGGCATCGGGCGCGGCCCCGGCACCTTCCACGAGCCCACGGCCCGCGCCCTGCGCCGCGGCGCGGACCCCGCGACGGACGAGGAGTACGGGCGGGACGTCGCCGCCACCCTCGACTTCCTGGTCGACGTCGCCCTGGGCGAGCTGCCCGAGCCCTGGCTGCTCGCGTCCAGCGACGCGGGCGCCGAGCTGGCCGCGAGCCTCGGCCTGCCGGTCGCCTTCGCCCACCACATCCGGCCCGCCAACACCCTGGAGGCTCTCGGCCGTTACCGCGACGCGTTCCGGCCGTCGCGCTGGTGCGAGCGCCCGCGGGTGCTGGTGTGCGTCGAGACGGTGTGCGCGGACACCGAGGAGCAGGCCGCCGAACTCGCCCGGCCCATGGACGTCATCAAGGCGGACCTGCTGGCCGGGCGCAGCGAGCGGCCGTTCCCCACGCCCGCCGCCGCGGCGGCCCACGCGTTCAGCGCGCGGGAGCAGGAGGCCGTGGCCGCGTTCGTGACCGAGCAGGCCCGCGGCACCGCCGCGACGGTCGGCGCCGCCCTGGCGAAGATCGCCGACGCCACGGGCGCCGACGAGCTGATGCTCGTCACGCCCGTCTTCGACCCGGCCGCCCGGCTGCGGTCCTTCGAACTCGTCCGCGGCTCCGCCGCCGTACAGGCATAGGTTGGCGCACATGGACACGATGGTGAAGGTCGACGGCGGCGAGGTCTGGGCGGACGACTCGGGAGGCACCGGATCCCCGCTGGTGCTGCTGCACCCGGGCGTCGGGGACTCCCGCGTCTGGGACCCGGTGCTGCCCGCGCTCGCGGAGCACCACCGGGTGCTGCGCTACGACGCCCGCGGGTTCGGCCGCTCCCCCGCGCCGACGGCCACGTACTCCCAGCTGCGGGACCTGACCGCGGTCCTGGACCACTTCGGCGTCGAGCGGGCCGTGTGCGCGGCCTCCAGCATGGGGGGCGCCACCGCCCTGTCGCTGGCCCTGGCCGCGCCGGAGCGGGTCGCGGGCCTCGCCCTGTTCGGGCCCGGCGCCACCGGCGCGACGGGGCTCGCCTCGCCCGAGTTCAACGCCGAGGTCGAGCGCCTGGCCACGGCGGGCGACATCGAGGGCGTGGTCCGCCTGGCCCTGGGCGTGTGGGCCGCGTGCGACCCCTCGCCCGACGGCCCGGCCGCCGACCAGTTGCGCGGGGCGGTCCCGGCGTGGTTCGCCACGTACGGCCACGACGTGGCGGACGCGCCGACCTTCGACCGGCTCCACGAGGTGACCGCGCCCTGCGTGCTCGCCCTCGGCGAGCGCGACCAGACCAACGTCGTCACCGTCAACGAGGAGATGGCCGCGCGCATCCCCGGCTGCCGCCTGGTCCGCCTCGACGACTGCGACCACTTCCCCACGCTGCGCCGCCCCGCGAAGGTGACGGAGCTGATCCTCGAACTCGCCGCGCGGGCGGCCTGAGCGGGCCATCGAGGTCCTTGACGCCTGCCCGGGCGATGCGCTCCTACCCGGGCTACTCGCGCTACCCGGGCGATCCACAGCGCGCCGTCGCGGCCTTCCACGAGCTGCCGCGGCGGTGCGCGGACGCCCCGGGGGACGCTGCGCGCCGGGCTTCGCCACGACGATCCGCCGCCGAGCCGGTCGCCAACTCCGTACCCGCCCGGCGCCGGACGGCGGCGGCCCTGGCTGGTACTCCCCGGGCGGGACCATTCACCCGCGCACCGCCCCGCGCCGCCCAGCCGCCGCCCCCTCCGCACCCGCGTAACTCCCGGCGCGGAGTGCCCGCGTGACCCTCAGCGCCGGGTCAGCCCTCCTCTTCGCCCGCCACCAGGTCCAGCAGCCCCGGAAAGCGCCGCTCGACGTCCGCGCGGCGCAGCGTGGCCATGCGACTGTTGCCCCGGGAGACCTGCCGGATCAGTCCGGCCTCGCGCAGGGCGCGGAAGTGGTGCGTGACGGTCGCCTTGGACACCGGAAGCCGGAAGGAACTGCACGTGCGTGCCGTGCCGTCCGGCTCGGCCGCGAGTTCGCGCACCACCCGGCGCCGCAGCGGATCCGCGAGCGCGGCCAGCACGGGGCCGAGCGCCATCTCCTCGACGGCCGGGTGCCCCTCGTCGTCAGGCATCCCCCGACACCTCCCTCTCAGGTTCGACTTGAATCGTACCTAAGCGTTCACTAGCGTGCCATAGGTACGAGTTTCGTCTTACCTCAAGGAGGCATCCCCATGCCGCAGCCGTTCACCCTCGTAGGCACCGCACGGCCCAAGCCCGAGCGCGCGGCGGAGCTCAAGGAGCTGCTGCTGTCGTTCGTGGAGCCGACCCGGCGGGAGCCGGGCTGCCTGGAGTACCACTTCCACGAGGACCGGGACGAGCCCGGCGTGTTCGTCTTCTACGAGGCGTGGCGCTCCGCCGCCGACCTGGACGCCCACCTGGCCCTGCCCCACATGCGGGACTTCTGGGAGCGGCGCATGGACTACCTGGAGTCCGACCTCGACATCCGGTTCCTGACGATGCACAGCCCGTACGCCGTCGCCGACGCCCTTCACGGCGCCAGCTCGTAGCCGCCGCGCACGGGGAAGCGGTTCTCCAGGAAGCAGGAGGGCCGTGCGCACCGCGTCCCGCTCGGCGCCGGACGCGCCCCCGTCGCCCCCCCCGCGCTCCAGGCGGAACACGTCGTGGTCGCGCCAGGTCAGCAGCCGCGTCGGCGGGGGGCGCGGCCGGGCCCGGCCCGGGTCGACGCACGCGCTGTCCGGGGAAAGGTGTCCAGGAAGGAAAGGTGTCCAGGAATTCCTCCGAGGCGTTTCTTCCGGCCCCTTCCTGAATTCCGGTGCTGTTCCGGCGAAACCGGTGCCGTTCCGGCGGAAGGGGTCCCCCAATAAGAGCAAAGTCCCGCCCGAAGGCCGCGTGGCGGTTCGCTCAGCAGATGTTGGCATGGGGTGATGAAGTGATACGTCATGTCGCCGACCCGGCGGGGACATGACGCGGGCGAACCGTTTCTCCGCACCAGGGAGCGCAGTATGGGACATTCCTCCGCCACCACGTCACGCCGCTCCGGCGGACGGCTCACCTGGTCCACGGAACAGCCCGTCCTGCTGCGCTGCTACCGCCGTCTGCTGCCCATGCGGCTGCGCCGCGCCATCGTCTCCGTGACGAGCGTACGCACCCGGAACCGCCTCAACGACCTGCTGGAACGCTGGTCTTCGGGCCACCGCTGGGCAGGCCGCGCCCTGGCCCGCCGCAAGCTGCGCCGCACCGGCCTGCTGGCCGCGCCCGGCACCCGGCTCGTCACGGTGAACGGGGTGCCGCGCGTCGTCCTGGTGTCAGACGCCCTCTCGCCCCTGCGGGCCCGCGCCGAGAACCAGGAGATGGTGTGCCGGGCCCTGGAAGCCGCCGGAGTCGACTATTTCGCCGTACGCGGATACAGCCCCCACACCTCCGTCATCGGCGTCAGCTCGGCGGACCGCGACGCGGTGGTGGCGGCGCTCGCGGAACTCTGCGCGCGCGTGCCGGGATATGTCTCGCACCCCAATGCGGGAAAGGTGCGCGACGGCCGTCAACTGGGGTGCGATTCCCGGGTGTGGGCGCGCGTCGCGCAGGCGTCCGTGTTCCGGCTCAGCTGCTATCGCGCGAATTCCGACGCGACGCTCGTCCTGGGCATCAACCACGGCTGCGACATCGAGTTCTGGGAGCCCGACGGCGACCGCCTCATCGCGCCGCGCCCGAACCGCACGGCGCCCTCACTTCCCCTGGCGGGCCCGGCGGTCACGGTCGAGGGGCACCGCCTCACCCGGCTCGCCTCGCCGTTCTCGCCCCAGACGCTGCCACGGGTGCGCACCCGCCCGGAGCTGGCCGTCGCGCTCCCCGACGACATCCGCTTCCCCATCGACGTGGTGTACACCTGGGTGGACGGCACGGACCCGGCGTGGCAGCGGCGCCGCCGGGCGGTGCTCGACCAGCCGTACCACGACGAGTCCGCGAACGCCGCCCGCTACCTCAACCGCGACGAGCTGCGCTACTCGCTGCGGTCGGTGCACGCCTACGCGCCCTGGGTGCGCCACATCTACCTGGTGACCGACCAGCAGGTGCCCACCTGGCTCGACACCTCACAGCCGGGCCTGACCGTCGTGGACCACCGGGACATCTTCAGCGACCCGTCGCTGCTGCCCACCTTCAACTCGCACGCCATCGAGAGCCAGCTCCACCACATCCCGGGGCTCGCCGAGCACTTCCTGTACTTCAACGACGACGTCTTCCTCAGCGCGCCGCTGACCCCGAACCACTTCTTCCTGGCCAGCGGCCTCACCAAGTACTTCCTCTCCCGGGCGCTGCTGCCGTCCTGCGGCCCGCTGCACGAGCACCCCCCGGTGGCGGTGGCGGGGCTCAACAACCGGGCGCTGCTGGAGGCGCGCTTCGGCACGACCGTCACGCAGAAGGTCAAGCACGTGCCCCACCCGCTGCGGCGCAGCGTCCTCGCGGAGATCGAGCGCGAGTTCCCCGCCGAGCACCGCGCCACGGCCGCCAGCCGGATCCGGGGCACGGCGGACCTGTCCGTCGCGGCGTCGCTGCACCACTACTACGCGCTGCTAACCGGCCGGGCCGTGGAGGGGACGCTGCGCTACGACTACGCCGACATCAGCGACCCGAGGGCCCTGCGCAAGCTGCGGAACCGGCTGCACTTCCGGAAGTTCCAGGCGTTCTGCCTCAACGACACCGGCTCGCCCGACGGTGACCCCGCCGAGCAGACGGCCGTCCTGACCGCCTTCCTCAAGGAGTACTTCCCCGTCCCGAGCCCCTTCGAGAAGACGCCCGCACCGGCGCAGCCGCCCGCACCGGCCTCCGTGATCGCCCCGCCCCGCGCCACCGACTCCGCCCCGGCCCCCGCGCCCCAGCCCTGACGCGCACCCCACGAGACGTCCCCCTCCGGAAGAACGGGATCAGGCACCGTGCCCCTCGCCATCAAGCTCCCCGCCCACCCCGAGGCCCCCGCGGCCCCCGGCCCGTACCCCAGCGCCCTCAATGTGCTCAGCCGCAAGGAGACCGCCGTCCAGCGCCAGCTGCGCCGGGCGGGGCTCGCGGGCTACGAGCCGCTGACGCAGGCGACGCTGCTCGCACTCGCCCAGCAGGCCCCCGCCGGTAGCGCCTTCTACGACGTCGGCGCGCACATCGGCCTCTACAGCGCCCTGCTCAGCGCCGTCCACGGCAACCGGGGGCTCGACGTGTTCGCGTTCGAGCCCACCCCGGCCACGGCGGCGATCGGCCGGACCATCCGGGACGTGAACGGCCTCGGCTTCGAACTCGTCGAGGCGGCCGTGTCCAGCGCGCCCGGCACGGCCGAGCTGTTCCTCTCGGACAAGGCCGAGAGCTCCAACTCGCTGAATCCGGGCCACCGGCGCTCCAGCGCCTCGGTGCGGGTCCCGGTGGTCACGCTCGACGGGTTCACCGCGGAGCGGGGCGCGGCGCCGCACGTCATCAAGGTCGACGTCGAGACGTACGAGGCGGACGTGCTGCGCGGCGGACTCGCCACCATCAGGCGCCACCGCCCGTGGATCGTCTGCGAACTGCTGCCCAGCAGTGCGCCCGAGGCCCTGCGGGACGTCCTCGCCACCCTGGTGTCGTACGGGTACGGGCTGCACGTCATCGAGCCGCAGCTGCCCTGGCCCGGCCTTGACGCGGACACCTACCGCGCGCACGTCGGCCACCACTGCCGCGACTGGCTGCTCGCGCCGCGGCCGCTGTCCAAGGAGTTCCACCGGCTCGTGCGACAGTGGCTCATCGCCATCCTCGCCTGCGACGAGACGACCAATCTGACCGTGCCCGGCGGGACGCCCTTCCCCGACGGCTGGAACGCACCCCACGGCACCGCCGGGGCCGTGCCGTCCCCCGGCGGTTCAGGTGGTTCCGGCGGCGCCAGGCGGCGCGTGGCGTCGTGGCTCTTCGGGCAGCGCGAGGCGCGGCCCGCGGCCCGGACCGACTCCTGAACGCGGCGTCGGCTGCGCCCCCTTCACCCTTCAGCGCCCAACGCCCGCTTACGCCCCGGCCAGTTCCCCGCGTCCCTCGCACAGCTTGACGATCCGTTCGATCAGGTCCCGGTACGACCATCCGGCGCCCGCCGCCCCGCAGGCCAGGGCACTGGTGCCGCGCAGGCCGGGGCAGCCGTTGACCTCCAGGCAGTACGGCTCGCCCCGCCTGTCGCAGCGGAAGTCGCTGCGGGAGTAGCCCGTGGCCCCGAAGCCGACCGCCCGGTGCGCGCGGGCCGCCTGGTCGCGCAACTCCCGCTCCAGGACCGGCGGGATGTCCGCGGGGCACCTGTGGGCCGCGCCGCCCGTGCGGTACTTCGCCCGGTAGTCCAGGAACGGGCCGCCGAACTCGTACTCCACCGCGGGCAGGACCTGCTCCCCGAGCACGCCGACGGAGAACTCCCGGCCGGGGAGGAAGGGGCTGACCACCACGGCCTCACCCGTCGGCGTGCGGGCCAGGGCGTCCGCCAACTCGCCCTCCGCGCGGGCCAGGTGGAGCGTCTCGTGGGCGGTGCCCATCGCGGCCTTCACCACCACGGGCCCCTCGGCCAGCAGGCCGAGCGCCTCCTCGGGCACATGCCCGTTGAGGGCCCGGTGTGCCGTCCACGGCCCGACCCGCACCTCGGCGTCCGGCAGCAGCCGCAGCGTGCGGCGCTTGTCCCAGGCGAGGCTGCACTGGGCGCTGCCCGCACCGGTGAAGGCCACCCCCGCCATCTCCAGGAGCGCCTGCACGTGCCCGTCGCCGCCCCAACCGCCGTGCAGCGCGGGGAAGACCAGGTCCGCACCGCGCAGGGCGCCCAGCACCTCCCCCGACGTGAGGGCGGCGAACATCCGCCGTCTGCACGCCGCCCGGTCCACGTCCGGCAGCCGGGTCGTCGCCGTGAAGCGGGGCAGCGCCGCCGCGTCGCGGGTGGGCCCGGCCAGGGTGGGCTCCGTGGCCGCCGGATCGATCACGTGGACCTCGTGGCCGAGGTCCACCAGCGCGCGGGCCACCGTGAGCCCGGACTCCAACGAGACGTACCGCTCGACGCTCTCACCACCGCACAGCACGACGATCCTCATGGCTATGACATACCCGGGTCCCGGGCCCGCGACGAAGGTACGGAGGCCCCGCGGCCCGCCTCGGCCGATACTCGCCCCCGCGCGGCCCTCAGCACGCGCCCCTCGCGCCCCTCCGGCGGCCCGACGGCTGCCCGTCGACAGACGTTCGCCTGTGCGTCGCCCAACTCCCTTACCGCATAGGCGACCATCTATGCCGGGCGAAGGCGGCGCGGAGCGAGCCGAAGGCCCGACCGGGCGACGTGTGTCGCCCCGCCGCCCGTACGCCGTCCGAAAGGGGCCAGGGGTGCGCCATCGGCACAAGAAGCGAAGCGTCCGCCTGCCGATCGGGGTGGCCGCGGCCGCCGTGACGGCGACCGGCGGAGCGGTGACCTGGATGTGGGGGCTCCAGGACTCCGGCAGCGAGCCCGCGAGACCGGCCGCGGCGCCGACCATCGCGGGAGCCGCGTGCGCCAGCGGCGGGCAGGTGCCCGCCTCCGGGTCGACGGCCCAGCAGAACGCGATGACGTACTGGATCAAGCGGTACCAACGCGCGTGTCCGCGCGTGCAGATCGCCTACGCCCCCCTGGGATCTGGCGCCGGGGTGGCCCAGTTCCTGCGCGGCGCCACCTCGTTCGGCGGCTCCGACAGCCCCGTCGCTTCGTCCGAAACCACACCGGCCGACGGCGTGTGCAGCGGCGGACGGGCCGTCAACCTGCCGATGGTGGGCGGCACCATCGCGCTCGGCTACAACGTGGCCGGGGTGGACGACTTGGTGCTCGACGCCCCGACCCTGGCCAAGATCTTCGACGCGCGGATCAGGACGTGGAACCACCCGGCCATCCGCAGGCTCAACCCCGGCACCGAACTGCCCGCGCTGCCCATCACGGCCGTCCACCGGTCCGACGACTCCGGCACCACGCAGAACTTCCAGGCCTACCTCAAGGGCGCCTCCCGCGGCGCCTGGCCGCACTCCGCGGAGAAGGCCTGGCAGGGGCGCGGCGGCAGCTCCGCTAGCGGCTCCGACGGGGTCGCGGCGACGGTGGGGTCCACGGCCGGGGCGATCGGCTACTTCGAGCTGTCGTTCGCCAGCAAGCTCGGCGTCGACACCGTCCGCATCGACACCGGGGCCGACCGGCCCGTGGCGCCCACCACCAAGTCCGCTTCGGCGGGCATCGCCGCCGCCAAGGCCGTCGGCACGGGCAAGGACCTGACCCTGGAGTTCGACTACCGGACCTCCGCCGAGGGCACCTACCCGATCGTCCTGGTGACGTACGAGATCGTCTGCGACAGGGGCAACAAGCCGGAGACGCTGCCCGCCCTCAAGTCCTTCCTCTCGTACACCGCGAGCGAGGCCGGGCAGCGGCCGCTGTCCCGCATCCACTACGCGCCGCTGCCGGAGTCCGTGGCCGCCGAGGTGCGCCGGGTGGTCCGGACGCTGAGCTGAGCCCCGCCGCGAGCCGCCGCCTCACCCCTGGCCCCGCGGCTCGCGGCGCATGCACCAGGTGCGCGGGCCGCCGTCGGGCAGCTCCACCTCCGCGGTGACGGCGAAGCCGAGGCGCTCATAGAAGCGCACGTTCCGCTCGGTGGACGTCTCCAGGAACGCGGCGTGCCCGGCGCGGTCCGCGGCCTCGATGCCCGGCGCGAGCACCGCGGCGCCGAGGCCCCGGCCCTGCGCGTCCGGGTCCACGCCGATCGTCGCGAGGAACCACACCGGCTCGGTCGGGCGGTGCGGCGCGAGCGCCTGCTCGGCGGCGGCGAAGGCCGCCGCGCGATCCCCCGCCAGCTCGGCGGTCACCGCGCTCAGCTCGGCGAAGCCGGGGCCCGGGTCGCGCTCGGGGGTGGTCCACTCGGCGACGGCGCGCACGTCGTCGGTGACCCAGGCGCGGCCGTACGGCAGGCCCACGCGGGTCAGGAACAGCTCCTGAAAGCGCCGCAGCCGCTCGTCGTACCCCTCGGCGTCGACCACGTGCCGGATGAAGGGATAGTCGGCGAAGGCACGGCTGAGGGTGCGGACGGCGCCGGGCACGTCCTGGTCGACGAGGGGGCGGACGAGGGGGGCGGGTGCCATGGGCTCTCCTTGCGGTCCTCACGCGTCGGGTCGGGTCGGCACGGCTTGCCGCCACACGCCCGGGGAACGATCAAGCCGCCGCCCGCGTTCCCGGTCGCCCGCGCCCCCGTCACCCGCGTGCCCCTGCCCGTACTCGCCGATCCCTCGCGGCCCCACGGCCCGCACGCCCCTCGGACGCCCCTCGGACGCCCCTCAGGCCGAGGCGCGCTCCGGGGACCACAGGATGTCCCGGACCCCCTCCATGCCCCGCGGATCCACCGCGTACCAGACCCAGATGCCGCGCCTCTCGCGCCGGAGCAGGCCCGCCGCCGTCATCCGCTTCAGGTGGTGGCTGATGGTGGGCTGGCGCAGCCCGAGGCGGTCGGTGAGGCTGCCCACGCACGCCTCGCCGCCCGGTGCCGTGCGGATCAGGTGCAGCAGTTGCAGCCGCGTGGGGTCGGCGACCGCCTTCAGGACCCTCGTGACGTGCTCCACGTGGTCGCGGCCCATCAGCGGCTCGCTCAGGGCCGCGGCCGGGGACCCGGTGCCTCCACCGTTCTCCCCCTGTTCCGTCTCCGCTTCCCGCTCCGCCCCGGAGAGTGCCGTGTCCACCCCTGAGAACGCCATCGGCGCAGCATACGGACACTCACCGACCGAAAGAACGAGCGATCCGCGCGACGGGCGTGTGTTCACCGAAGGTTCACCGGGCGCCCCGCCGCCCCCCGCGCCGCCGCCCCCGCGTCCGGGCGGGACTGCCGGGGCTACTCGAAGGGCGTGGGGTCGCCCGCTCCCCTGCGCACGACCTCCGGGCCCCCGCCCGAGAAGTCGACGACCGTCGTCGGCTCGGTGCCGCAGTCACCGGAGTCGACCACGGCGTCCACCACGTGGTCGAGGCGCTCCTTGATCTCCCAGCCCTGCGTCAGGGGCTCGTCCTCGTCGGGCAGCAGCAGCGTGCTGGAGAGCATCGGCTCCCCCAGCTCGGCGAGCAGGGCCTGGGTGACGACGTGGTCGGGGATGCGGACGCCCACGGTCTTCTTGCGCGGGTGGAGGAGTTGCCTCGGCACCTCCTTCGTCGCGGGCAGGATGAAGGTGTAGCTGCCGGGGGTCGCGGCCTTGATCGCGCGGAACACGTCGTTGTCGACGTACACGAGCTGGCCGAGCTGGGCGAAGTCCCGGCAGACGAGGGTGAAGTGGTGGCGCTCGTCGAGCCGTCGGATGGACCGGATGCGGGCGATGCCGTCCCGGTTGCCGACCTGGCAGCCCAGGGCGAAGCAGGAGTCCGTGGGGTAGGCGATGAGGTCGCCGGAGCGGAGGCGGTCCACCACGTTGCCGATGACGCGGCGCTGGGGGTTGTCCGGGTGCACGTCGAAGTACTTGGCCATCCGGCGAGCCTAGAGCGTGCGGCGGCACCCGTGTGGGAGTGGCCCGCCCCGTCCGCCGCGTCGCGGGGCCGCCCTCGCGGCGGTGATGACGCTGTTCGGGCCGTGTTCGAGCCGACCGGCCCATGGCCCGGGGCGCGGCCGTGGGGCCACACTGGCTGGGCACACGGGTACGGGGGGATTGTGGTGGACGTCGATTTCCAGGTAGAGATCGGGCTCCGCGGCGAGGAGGGCTACCCGACGGTGTTCCGTACGGCCGGGGGCGAGGAGGCCGCCGGGGTGCTGCGGCTGCCGTCGGCGCGGGAGGTGGAGTCGCTGGCCGCGCGGGTGCCCGACGCGGTGCTCGCCTCCTCGGCCCGGGTGCGCCGCGCGGTGGTCGGCGAGGAGGCGCCGGTCCGGGACCTGGGGCGGATGCTGTTCGACGCGCTGCTCGGCGGCACCGGCACGGCGATGCTGCTCGCCGCCCGCAACCGCGCCGCCCAGCGGGGCGGCCAGGTGCGTCTGGTGCTGCGCGTGCGGCCGCCCGAACTGGCGCGGCTGCCCTGGGAGTTCATGTACGACACCGGGGAGGACGCCTATCTGGGCCTGGAGGTCCCGCTGGTGCGCCATCCGCAGGTGGCCCGCCCGGTGGCCGCGCTGCGCGTGGTGCCGCCGCTGCGGATCCTCGGCATGGTGGCCCGCCCCGACGACCTGGAACCGCTGGCGACACGCGCCGAACAGCGGCGCCTGCACGACGCGTTGGCCGACCTGATCGCCGAGGGCCGCGTGGAGCTGGGCTGGGTGACCGGCCAGACCTGGCGGGACCTGCGGGACGCGGTCCGCAGGGACGGGCGGCGGCCGGGCCAGGGCGGCTGGCACGTCCTGCACTTCGTCGGGCACGGGGGCTTCGACACCCGCGCCCGGGAGGGCACCCTGGCGCTCGCCGGGGAGCGGGGCGGCACGCACCTGCTGGGCGCGGGGGACCTGGCGATGCTCCTGACCGGCCATCCGTCGCTGCGGCTCGCGGTGCTCAACTCCTGCGAGAGCGGCCGCGCGGACGGCCTCAACCCGTTCTCCAGCGTGGCGGGCGCGCTGATGCGCAAGGGCCTGCCCGCCGTGCTCGCCATGCAGTACGAGGTGAGCGACGACGCCGCCCTGGAGTGCGCCCGCACCTTCTACGAGGCCCTGGCCCGGGAGCTGCCGATCGACGTGGCCGTCATGGAGGCCCGCCAGGCGATGGCGATCTCCCGGCCGCACACCCTGGAGTGGGGCACACCGGTGCTGTACCTGCGCTCGCTGGACGGGGACGGGCACCTCTTCGACCTGGCCCGCGCGGCCGAGGAGCCGCCGAAGCCCCCGCCGTGCGCGCCGGGATCGGAGGACGAGTCCCCGCCGCCCGCCCCCGAAGAGGCCCGCCCGCCCGAGGCCCGCCCGCCCGAGGCCCGCGCCGACCTGGACGAGCTGTACGCCGACGGCCTCGGCGCCCTCTACACCGACCGGTGGGACGCGGCCGTCGAGGCGTTCCGCACGGTCATCGCGCACGACCGGGACTTCCGCGACAGCGAGGCCAAGCTCGTCCAGGCGCGGCGCGGGCAGCGCCTCGCCGCGCTGTACGCGGCCGCCACCAAGGCCCTGGAGGCCCAGGACTGGGCGGAGGCCATCGAGCACCTCCAGGCGGTCGTGGCCACCGAGCCCGCCCACCGCGACGCGCGGGACCTGCTGGAGCGCGCCCGCCACGAGCACGTCCGCGCCCGGCTGCGCGACGAGATCACCACGCTGCACCGCACCCGGCAGTGGGAGGCCGTCCTGGCGGCGGCCGTCCGGCTGAACGAGCAGACCCGCGACGACGACCCGCCGCCCGACCCCGAGCTGGAGTCCCTGGTGAGCACCGCCCGGCAGGCCCTGGAGGCCGCGGAGCGCGAGCGGGCCCTGGCCCGGGACTACCGCGAGGCCCTCGACCACGTCGACGCCGGGCGCTGGCGGCAGGCGCTGGAGCGCCTCACCGCGGTGCGGGACGTCCGGCCCGACTACCGCGACGCGGAGCGGCTCCTGGCCCGGGTGCGGCGGGAGGCCGAGCGGGCCGCGCCGGTCCTCGCGGAGCCGGTCCGCGTCACCTCCTTCAACGCGCCCCACGCCCTGAACGCCGTCTCCTTCAGCCCCGACGGCTCGCTTCTCGCGCTCGCCTGCGACTTCAAGGTCGCGGTGATCACCACCCCCGCCGGGGACGAGCAGGTGCGCCTCTCCCACGGCGGGATGATCGCCTCCGTGTGGGACGCGGCCTTCTCTCCCGACGGCCTCCGGCTCGCCACGGCCAGCGGCGACAGGACGGCGCGGATCTGGGACAGCGCCACCGGGTCCCAGGTCCTGGAACTCGCCCACCCCAAGACCGTGCGGGGCGTGGACTTCAGCCCCGACGGCCGCCACCTCGCCACCTCGTGCGAGGACGCCGCCGCGCGCGTCTGGGACCTCGCCACCGGCGCCGAGATCCTCAAGGTCACCCACGGATCCCTGGTGATCGGCGTGGCGTTCAGCCCCGACGGGCGCCGCCTCGCCACCTCCAGCGGGGACAAGACCGCCCGCGTGTGGGACGCCGCCAACGGTGCCCGGCTGCTCGAACTCCCCCACAGCGGCATCGTGTTCAGCGTGGCGTTCAGCCCCGACGGCGGCCGCCTGGTCACGGCGCAGTGGAACGACGCCGCGCACGTGTGGGATGCCGACAGCGGCGCGGAGCTGTACGCCATCGCGCACAAGAGCATCACGGTCGACGCGGCGTTCAGCCCGGACGGCCGCTGGGTGGCCACCGCCAGCACGGACCGCTCCGTGCGCGTGTGCGACGCCGACACCGGTACCGAGCTGTTCGACCTGGAACAGTTCGGTGGTGCGCGGAGCGTGGCGTTCAGCCCGGACGGCCGCCGCCTCGCCACCGGGTGCAGCGACCGGACCGTACACCTCTGGCGCCTGGACGGAGACACCGCCGATGCCGACCTCTGAGCCCTCCCGCGCCCCGCACGCCGACGTCCTCCTCGACTCCCGCGTCGCTCCCGAGCAGGAGCGGGACCTCAGCGGCGCCCTCACCGCGCTCGGCCTCGCCGTGAGCGTCCGGGTGCTGCCCCCGCGCCGCGTGATCGAGCCGCTGAGCTGGCTCGTCCTGATCGCCCTGCCGCTGCACGCGTTCCTCAGGACGCTCGGCGACAAGGCCGGTGAGGACGGCTACCGTCGGCTCAGCGAGGCGCTACGGGGGTTTCGCCGTCCCGCTCCGGCGGCCGCGCCGCCGCCTCCCGTGGTCCTCCAGGACCCGGCGACCGGTCTGCGCGTCGTGCTGGACCACGACCTGCCCGACGAGGGCTACCGCCAGTTGCTGGCCGTGGACCTCACCCAGTACCGGCTGGGGCCCCTGCACTACGACCGGGCGCAGGGCCGCTGGCGCTCCGAGCTGGACGAGGCCGCGTCACGGTGACGGCGCACCGGGTCACGGACACGCGGCCCGACGCAGGCGCGGCGCCGCGCGTCCGGCCGAGCGCTAGGCGCAGGACGGGCACAGCCCCCGGTAGGTGACCTCCGCGTCCGACACCGTGAAGCCGAAGCGCTGCTCCGGGGGCAGGTCGGCCAGCGGGTCGCCCGTGGGGTGCACGTCGCGGATGGTGCCGCAGCGGGAGCAGACCAGGTGCTGGTGCGGGCGGTGGGCGTTCGGGTCGTAGCGCTTGGCGCGGCCGTCGGTGGAGACCTCCATGACCTCCCCGAGGGAGACCATCTCGCCCAGCGTGTTGTACACGGTCGCGCGGGAGATCTCGGGCAGCCGCCGCGCCGCGCGGGCGTGCACCTCGTCGGCCGTGAGGTGCACGTGGTCGCCGTCGAGGACCTCGGCGACGACACGCCGCTGGGACGTCACCCGCCAGCCCCGCCCTCGCAGTCGCTCCAGCAGGTCGCTCATAGTCGGTTCACCTATTCAGGCTCGGCAGTTCACGGACTTTACGGTAGCTGTACGGGTTCCGATGAAATATGGATCCGGTGAGCTTCTTGACCTGGACTCCGTCCATCGTAGGATCGGTTGCCGACGATGACCAAGGGAGCGTCGAGCCGATTGCCTTCGAGGTGCGCTGTCGCGCAGGCCGCATATCTCCTCAGACCGGACGTGTCGCCCACCGTGCGCACACCCGGGCGGGACGCGAGCGCCGCCCCCGCGGAGTGGTCCGCGCCGTTCGCGCGCACCCGTCGCAGGCGTCGTAGACGTCCAGCACACCAGCGGCATCAGCGGCACCGGCGGCATCACCGATGTCACGACCGCACCGTCCGTCGATCGACGAAGCCACGGCCGTTCACCGGGCCAGCGCTCCGCGTGTTCCACCACCCTCAGTTCCCGAGCACCACGATCCGGCAAGGCCGAAAGGATTCCCATGGCTGAGAACCCCGATGCCATCGTGACCGACCCCAAGGCGGACGGCGAGGGCGGCTGCCCCGTCGCGCACGCCCGCGCCCCGCACCCCACGCAGGGCGGCGGCAACCGCCAGTGGTGGCCCGAGCGGCTCAACCTGAAGATCCTCGCGAAGAACCCCGCCGTGGCGAACCCGATGGGCGAGGACTTCGACTACGCCGCCGCGTTCAACGCCCTCGACCTGCCCGCCGTGAAGCGGGACATCGCCGAGGTCCTGACCACCTCGCAGGACTGGTGGCCCGCCGACTTCGGCAACTACGGCCCGCTGATGATCCGCATGGCCTGGCACAGCGCCGGTACGTACCGCATCAGCGACGGCCGCGGCGGCGCGGGCGCGGGCCAGCAGCGCTTCGCCCCGCTCAACAGCTGGCCGGACAACGCCAGCCTGGACAAGGCCCGCCGCCTGCTCTGGCCGGTCAAGAAGAAGTACGGCAAGAGCATCTCCTGGGCCGACCTCATGGTCCTCACGGGCAACGTGGCCCTGGAGACGATGGGCTTCAAGACCTTCGGCTTCGCCGGTGGCCGCGAGGACGTCTGGGAGCCGGAGGAGGACGTCTACTGGGGCCCGGAGACCACCTGGCTCGACGACGAGCGCTACACCGGCGACCGCGAGCTGGAGAACCCGCTCGGCGCCGTCCAGATGGGCCTCATCTACGTCAACCCCGAGGGCCCCAACGGCAACCCGGACCCGATCGCCGCGGCCCGCGACATCCGCGAGACCTTCCGCCGCATGGCGATGAACGACGAGGAGACCGTCGCCCTCATCGCCGGTGGCCACACCTTCGGCAAGACCCACGGCGCGGGCCCCGCGGACCACGTGGGCAACGACCCCGAGGCCGCCCCCATGGAGCAGCTGGGCCTCGGCTGGAAGAGCACGTACAACACGGGCGTGGGCAAGGACGCCATCACCTCGGGCCTGGAGGTCACCTGGACCGAGACGCCCACCCAGTGGAGCAACTTGTTCTTCAAGAACCTCTTCGAGTACGAGTACGAGCTGACCAAGAGCCCCGCGGGCGCCCACCAGTGGGTGGCCAAGGACGCCCCGGAGATCATCCCGGACGCCTTCGACCCCACGAAGAAGCGCCGTCCGACGATGCTCACCACGGACCTCTCACTGCGCTTCGACCCGATCTACGAGCCGATCTCCCGGCGGTTCTACGAGAACCCGGACCAGTTCGCCGACGCCTTCGCCCGCGCGTGGTACAAGCTGACGCACCGCGACATGGGCCCGGTCGTGCGCTACCTGGGCCCGGAGGTCCCCTCCGAGGTGCTCATCTGGCAGGACCCGCTGCCCGAGCGCACCGGCGAGGTCATCGACGACGCGGACATCGCCGCCCTCAAGGAGCGGGTCCTCGCCTCGGGCCTCACCGTCTCGCAGCTCGTGTCCACCGCGTGGGCCTCGGCCTCCTCCTTCCGCGGCAGCGACAAGCGCGGCGGCGCCAACGGCGCCCGCATCCGCCTGGAGCCGCAGCGCAACTGGGAGGTCAACAACCCGGACGAGCTGGCGCAGGTGCTGCGCACCCTGGAGGGCGTCCAGGAGTCCTTCAACTCCGCGGGCGGCAGGCAGGTCTCGCTGGCCGACCTGATCGTGCTCGCGGGCGGCGCGGCGGTCGAGAAGGCCGCCAAGGACGCCGGTCACGACATTCAGGTGCCGTTCACCCCGGGCCGCGTGGACGCCGCCCAGGACCAGACGGACGTCGAGTCCTTCGCCGCCCTGGAGCCGACCTACGACGGCTTCCGCAACTACGTCGGCAAGGGCAACCGCCTGCCCGCCGAGTACCTGCTGATCGACAAGGCGAACCTGCTCACGCTGAGCGCGCCCGAGATGACCGTCCTCGTCGGCGGCCTGCGCGTCCTGGGCGCCAACCACGGCCAGTCCAGGCACGGCGTGCTCACCGACAGGCCGGGCGTGCTGACGAACGACTTCTTCGTCAACCTGCTCGACCTGGACACGCAGTGGAAGTCCACGTCCGAGGCGCAGGACGCGTTCGAGGCCCGGGACGCCAGCGGCGCGGTCAAGTGGACCGGCACGCGCGCCGACCTGGTCTTCGGCTCCAACTCCGAACTGCGGGCGCTCGCCGAGGTCTACGCGAGCGACGACGCCGGTGAGAAGTTCGTGCGGGACTTCGTCGCGGCGTGGAGCAAGGTGATGGACCTGGACCGGTTCGACGTCGCCTGACCTCGGCGTCCGGTCCCCCACGCGGCTCCCGGCCCGGTGCCCGCGCCGACCCTCAGCGGTCGGCCCGGGTGCCGGGCCGCACCGCGTCCCGGCGCCGCGCCAACCGGCCGGGGGCCTCAGGCCGCGCCGGTGGTGGAGGCCACGTACATCTTCGTCACCGTGCCGTCGTCGCCCACCACGTCCTTCACGTGCCGGAAGCCCAGCCGCTCCGCCAGCTTCAGGCTGGCCGCGTTCCCGGAGCCGACCATGCCGTAGACCTCCTTCAGCCCCAGGTGGTCGGCGGCGTGGCGGAGCAGGCCGCCGACGGTCTCGGCGCCGAAGCCCCGCCCCCAGTACGCCGGGATGAGCGCGGCGATGATCTCGTAGCCGTCGACGTTGCCGGTCTTCTTCACCTCCGCGTGGCCGATGTATCCGCCCTCGTGCCACAGGCCCCACACGTCGAACATCTCCTTCGGGTAGACCTCGGTGTGCAGCGCGCGGAACAGGGTGCGGATGTCGGCTTCGGGCACCCGCTCCTGGCCCATCCAGCGGCACACCTCCTCATCGCTCAGGAGGGAGACGAAGGCGTCCTCGTCCTCGGGTCGGTAGGGCCTGAACTCCAGCCGTTCGGTGCGCAGGGTCGGCGTCATGGGCGTACTCCTCGAACTCGTGCGACGTGCATGGGTGGTTCATGGGCGGTTCCCGGGCCGCCCGGCCTGCCGGGCGTGCTGGGCGATGTGGCGCAGCGCCTCGGCGAACTCCTCGGCGACGCGGCGCACGGCCGCCGTGTCGTGGCGGCCGGGGCGGTGGTGCCAGGTGAAGGCGAGCCGCCCGTCCTGGACCGAGCCGACGACCTCGATGGGGTGCGAGCCGCTGTCGCGGGGGTCGTGGTCCTGGCCGAAGGAGCCGTGCTCGGCGCGCACCAGGCCGCTGCCCCGCGCCTCGGGGCGGGCGTCCCACTGGCCCAGGTAGTTGAAGACCACCTGTCCGTGCGCCGCCGCGCCGAGGCGTTCGCGGACCTCGGGCGTGCCGAAGGTGCGCAGCGCGCCGAAGCCGAGCCCGTTGCCGGGGACGGCCCGCAGCTGGCGGCGCACCGTCTTCACCAGGGTCCGCCAGTCCCGGCCGGGGTCGAGGTCGCCGGGGTCCGGCACCTGGAGGGCGACCGGGTGGACGGTGGTGAACCAGCCGACGGTGCGCGACAGGTCGACGTCGTCGAGGACGTCCTCGCGGCCGTGTCCTTCCAGGTCGAGGCGGACCCGGTCGTGGCCCGTCCAGCGGGCCAGGGCCAGGGCGAGGGCGGCGAGCAGGACGTCGTTGACGCGGGTGCGGTAGGCGGTGGGGGCGGAGCGCAGCAGGGCCGTGGTGGCGTCCCCGTCCAGGGACACGCTGAGCGCCCGGGTCTCGCCGTCGTCCGTGCCGGGCTCGTCGGCCTCCGGGAGGCGCTCGGCCGTCACCGCCTGTTCCCAGTACGGCAGTTCGTGGTCCAGGCCGCCCTCGGCGACGTGCGCGGCCAGGCGCCGCGCCCAGTCCCGGAAGGAGGTGGTGCGCTCCCCCAGCGTGACCGGGCCGCCCTGGAGCGCCTGCTCGTAGGCGGTGTGCAGGTCGTCGGAGAGGATCCGCCAGGACACGGCGTCGATGACCAGGTGGTGGGCGACGAGCAGCAGGTACGGGGGCCGGTCGGCGTCCCCGGTGAACAGGGCGGCCCTCAGCAGCGGTCCGCGCGCGAGGTCGAAGCCGGTGTGCAGGTCGTCAGCGGCCTTCTCCATGGCCGCGTCGGCCGCCTCGGGCGCGAGGCCCGTCAGGTCGTACCGCTTGAGCAGCCCGTCGGTGGCGGACGGCGGCGGGTTGAACTGGTGCCAGGCGTCGCCGTCGCGGGTGAAGCGCATGCGCAGCGCGTCGTGGTGCTCCATGAGCGCGTCGAGGGCGGCGGCGAGGGCGTCCGGGTCGGGTGCTGCGTTCAGTTCGAGCAGCGCCGACTGGTTGAAGTGGTGGTGGCTGGTGCGCGGCGTGGTCAGGAACCACTCCTGGATGGGGGTGAGCGGCACGTCGCCGGTGACCGGCCCGTCGTCGCCGGTGGTCTGCGGGGCGGCGCTGACGACGGTGGCGAGTTCGGCCACCGTCTGGTGGGTGAACAGGTCGCGCGTCGCCAGGTGCAGCCCGTCGCGGCGCAGCCGCGACACCACCTGCATGCTGAGGATCGAGTCGCCGCCGAGCAGGAAGAAGTTGTCGTGCGCGCCCACGTCGTCCACGCCGAGGACGTCGGACCAGATGCGGGCGATGCGGCGCTCGGTGTCGGTGCGCGGCGGGACGTGCGGGCCCGTCGCGGTGTGCGCGGGCCCGGGGTCGGGCAGGGCGCGCCGGTCGGTCTTGCCGTTCGGGGTGAGCGGCAGGGCCTGGAGGGGGACGAACGCGGTGGGCACCATGTGCGGGGGCAGCGAGGCGGCGAGGTGCTCGCGCAGCGCGGCGGCGTCCAGTGCGTCGTCCGCGCCGTCAGCGGGGACGACGTACGCCACGAGGCGGCCGTGGTCGCGGTCCTGCTGCCGGTCGGCGCGGACCGCGACGGCGGCGTCCCGCACCTGCGGGGCGCGGCGCAGCGCGCTCTCGATCTCGCCGGGTTCGATGCGCAGGCCGCGCAGTTTGAGCTGCTCGTCGGCGCGTCCGGCGAACCGCAGCGCGCCGTCGGTGCCCCAGCGCACGAGGTCGCCGGTGCGGTACATGCGCTCCCCGGCGGGCCGAACGGGTCGGCGGGGAAGCGCGCGGCGGTCAGCGCGGGCCGGTCGAGATAGCCGCGGGCGAGCCCGGGCCCGGCCACGTACAGCTCGCCGGTGACGCCCTGCGGGACCGGCCGCAGGGCGGTGTCCAGGACGTAGGCGCGGGTGGCGGCGGCCGGGCGGCCGATGGGCGGGGCGCCCGAGCCGGGGCGCAGCGGTCCGGTCCAGGTGGCGACGACCGTGGCCTCCGTGGGCCCATAGGAGTTGATCATCCGGCGGCCGGGGGCCCACCGCTCGACGAGGTCGGGCGGGCAGGCCTCCGCGCCGACGATCAGGGTGCGCAGCTCCGGCAGCGCTTCGGGCGCGCCGGGCGGCACGGTGGCCAGGACGCCCGGCGGGATCAGGGTGTGGCTGACGCGCCGCTCGGCGAGCACCTGGGCGAGGCGCTCGCCGACCAGGGGCCCTTCCTCGCCGGTGACCAGCGTCGCCCCGCTGAGCAGGGAGGCGCACAGTTCGAGGACGGAGGCGTCGAAGCTGGGCGAGGCGAACTGGAGGACCCGGTCGCCCGGCCCCACGGCGTAGCGCTCGGCCATGCCCGCGGCGAAGCCCGCGAGGCCCTGGTGGGTGACGGTGACGCCCTTGGGGGTGCCGGTGGATCCGGAGGTGTAGATCACGTACGCCGGGTGGGCGCGGGTCAGCGGGGCGGTGCGGTCGGCGTCGGTGGGCGCGGTGTCGGGGCCCTCGTCGACCCAGACGTCCGCCGGGTCGTCCAGGACGAGCCGGGCACCGGCGTCGCGCACCATGAACTCCCTTCGCTGGTCGGGGTAGTTCGGGTCGACGGGCAGGAAGGCGCCGCCCGCCTTGGTGACGGCGAGCTGGGCCACCACGGTCTCGGCGGCGCGCGGCAGCGCCAGGGCCACGGTGTCCTCGGGGCCGACGCCCATCCGGATCAGGCGGTGGGCGAGCCGGTTGGCGGCGCGCTCCACGTCGGCGTACGTCAGCCGCTCGTCGCCCTGGGACAGCGCCACCGCGTCGGGGGTGCGGGCCGCCTGCCGCTCGAACAGCTCGGGCAGCGTGGCCGCCGCGACCGGTGCCTGGGTGCCGCGGCCCTGGTCGAGCTGGGCCTTCAGCTCTTCGGCGGAGGCCAGCGGCAGGGCGCCCAGGGTGCGGTGCGGGTCGTCGGCGACGGCGGTCAGGAGCGCCCCGAGCTGGTCGGCCATCCGCTCGGCGGTGGCCGCGTCGAACAGGTCGGTGTTGTAGGTGAGCAGGCCGTGCAGGGCGCCCGTGTCGGTCTCGGCGAACTCCACGGTGAGGTCGAACGCGGCATGCTGGAGCTCCGCGTCGACGTCGGTGACCTCGAGCCCCGGCAGGTCGAAGCGGGCGGGCGGGGTGTTCTGGAGGACCACCATGACCTGGAACAGCGGGGTGCGGCTGGTGTCGCGCTCCGGCTGGACCTCGTCCACGACCTGCTCGAACGGCACGTCCTGGTGGGCGAAGGCGTCCAGGACGGTCTGCCGTACGTCGGTGAGGAACGCGGGGAAGGGCCGGTCGGCGTCAACCCGGGAGCGCAGCACCAGGGTGTTGACGAAGAACCCGATCAGGTGCTGGACCTCGGCCCGGTCGCGGCCCGCCGTGACGGTGCCGACGGCGATGTCGTGCCCGCCGGAGAGCCGGGCCAGATACGTCTGGGTGGCGGCGACGAGCGTCATGAACAGGGTGGCGCCGCGGTCCCGGCCGACCTGGGCGAGGCGGCGGGCCGTGCCCGGGGGCAGGGCGAGGCGGGCGGTGGCGCCGCTGTGGGTGCGCACCGGGGGCCGGGGCCGGTCGGTGGGCAGGTCGAGGGGCTCGACGTCGGCCAGCCGCTCCTTCCAGTAGGCGAGTTGGCCGTCGGTGCCGGACGTGGTGCGCTGCCAGTGCGCGTAGTCGGCGTAGCTCACCGGCAGCGGCGGCAGCTGTTCGCCGGTGGCGCCGACCGCGGCCCGGTAGAGGTGGGCGAGGTCGCCGGTGAGGACGGCCGTGGACCAGCCGTCGGTGATGATGTGGTGCAGGGTCAGGGCCAGGACGTGCTCGTCGTCGGCGGTGCGGATGAGCGCGGTGCGCAGCAGCGGGCCCTCGCGCAGGTCGAAGGGGCGGGTGCGCTCGGCGGTGAGCAGGGCGTCCAACTGCTCCGCGCGCTCCGGCGCGGGCAGGGGGGACAGGTCGTGCAGGGGCAGCGGCACCTCGTGCGGCGGGTGCACGCGCTGCACGCCGTGGCCGTCGACGGTGTCGAAGGTGGTGCGCAGCGACGCGTGCCGGGCGACCAGGCCGTTCAGGGCGGTGGCCAGGGCGCCGGTGTCGAGGTGTCCGCGCAGGCGCAGGGCGAGCGCGGTGACGTACTCGGCGCTGCCGGGCGCGAACTCCTCCAGGAACCACAGGCGTTGCTGGGCGTAGGAGAGGGGGGCCAGGGAGGCGCCCGTGTCCTGGGTGACCGGGACGATGGCGGGGCGGCCCTGGGCCGGGTGCGCGGCGAGCAGTTCGGCGAGCGCGGCCGGGGTGGGGTGGGTGAACACCGCGCGCGGTGACACGTCCGTGCCGAACTCCTCGGACAGGCGGGAGGCGAGGCGGATGCTGAGGATCGAGTCGCCGCCGAGGGTGAAGAAGTCGTCGTGCCTGCCGGGCCGGTCCACGCCGAGGACGTCGGTGAAGACGGCGGCGGTGCGGCGCTCGGCGTCGGTGCGCGGCGCGGCGTACGGGGCGCGCCCGTCGCCGGTGTCGGGGTCCGGGGCGGGGAGGGCGGCCCGGTCGACCTTGCCGTTGGCGCTGAGCGGCAGGGCGGGCAGCGCGACGAAGGCGGACGGGACGAGGTAGTCGGGCAGGGTGCGGCGGGCGTGCTCCCGCAGCGCCTCGGGGTCCTCCCCGCGGGGCCGACGAGGTAGGCCACCAGGCGGCGGGCGCCGGGCCGGTCCTCGCGGGCCACCACCGTCACGTCGGTGACGCCGGGGTGGGCGGCGAGGGCGGCCTCCGCCTCGCCGGGCTCGACGCGGAACCCGCGGATCTTCACCTGGTCGTCGGCGCGGCCCAGGAACTCCACGGCGCCGTCGGGCCCCCGGCGCGCCAGGTCGCCGGTGCGGTACATGCGGGTGCCGGGCGGCCCGTAAGGGTCGGCGAGGAAGCGGGCGGCGGTGTCTCCGGGGCGGCCGAGGTAGCCGCGCGCCACGCCCTCTCCGGCCAGGTACAGCTCGCCCGCGCAGCCCGGCGGCACGGGCCGCAGCCGGGTGTCGAGGACGTGGACGCGCATGTCGTCCAGGGGGTTCCCGATCGGTACGGTGCCGGGTACGGCATCCGGGTCGGTGACGGCGTACGAGGTCGCGAAGGTCGTGGCCTCGGTGGGGCCGTAGCCGTCGACGACGGTCAGGCCGGGGCAGGCGGCGAGGACCCGGCGGACGGCCGCGGCGGGCACCACGTCACCGCCGGTCCACACCTGGCGCAGCCCGGCGAAGCAGTCCGGCGCGTCCTGGGCGAGCAGCCGGAACAGACCAGCGGTCAGCCACAGGGCGGTCAGACCGGCTTCGCCGCCGCCGTGTCCGCCCTGGCCGGTCAGGCGGCGCAGCAGTGCCGCGTCGACCGTCTCCCCGGCGCCACGACCACGCAGCCGCCGGTCAGCAGGGGCGCCCACACCTCGAAGGTGGCGGCGTCGAACGCGACCGGCGAGTGCAGCAGCACGCGCGCGCAGGCACCGTCGGCGAAGCGGCTGTCGGTGGCGAGCGCGGCGACGTCGCGGTGGCGTACGGCGACGGCCTTGGGGCGGCCGGTGGAGCCGGAGGTGAACATCACGTAGGCGAGCTGGTCGGGGGCCGCCGCCGGGAGCGCGGGCCCCTCGGCGGGGGCGGTGCGGGCGGCGGTGACGTCCTCGGCGGTGAGCCGTGCCGTGACACCGGCCTGGTCGAGGAGGACGCGGCGTCGCTCCTCGGGGGCGCGGGTGTCCAGCGGCACATAGGCGCCGCCCGCCTTGAGCACGGCGAGCTGGGCGACGACGAGTGCGGCGGAGCGGTCCATGAGCAGCGCGACCCGGTCCTCGGCGGCCAGGCCGTGGGTGACCAGGTGGGCGGCGAGGCGGTCGGACCAGTCGGCGAGTTCGCGGTAGGTGAGCCGCAGGTCGCCGTCGTGCAGCGCGGGCGCGTCGGGGGTGCGGCGGGCCCGCTCGGCGAAAAGGTCGACCGGGCTGTGCGGCGCCGACTGCCGGGCGGGGGCGTTCCACCGCTCCAGGAGCGCCCGGTCGTCGGCGGTGAGCGGGTCGAGGTCGTCGACCTCGCCGGTGAGGCCGTCGGCGAAGGCGGCGAGCAGGGCGGTGAGGCGGTCCGCGGCGCGCTCGGCGGTGGCGCGGTCGAAGAGGTCGGCGTCGTAGGCCAGGTCGAAGCCGAGCCGGTCGCTCAGGTGGGCGCGCAGGCACAGCGGGAAGGTGGTGGCGTCGTCGGCGCGCACCTCCGCCACGCCCACGCCCGTCCGGGCCACGGCCGACTCGTCGACGGGGTAGTTCTCGAACACCACCATGCTGTCGAACAGGGCCTCGCCCGGCGGGAGTTCGCTGAGCGCCTGGATGCGGGGCAGCGCCAGGTGGTCGAAGCGCCGGGCGTCGCCCTGCTGCTCCTGGAGCCCGCGCAGCCAGCCCGCCACGCCGCCCTCGCCCGCGGCGCTCGCGTCGCCGGGGCCGTCGGGCACGCGGACCCGCGTCGGCACGGTGTTGATGAACATGCCGATCATCGTGTCCACGCCCGGCAGTTCGGCGGGGCGGCCGGACACGGTCGTGCCGAACACCACGTCCCGGCGCCCGCTGGTGCGGGCGAGCAGCAGCGCCCAGGCCGCCTGCACCAGGGTGTTGACGGTCAGGCCGCCGCTCGCCGCGGTCTCCCGCAGCCGCCGCGAGACGGGCTCGGTCAGCTCGCGGCGCACGGCCGCGCCGGACCGGGCGCGGTGCGCCTCGGCGGGGGCCCGGTCGTACGGCAGGGGGGTGCGCCCGCCGAATCCGGCCAGGGTCTCGGTCCAGTACCGCTCGGCCGCGTCCTCGTCCTGGTCGGTGAGCCAGCGCAGGAAGTCGGAGAACGGCCGCCGCACGGGCGCGGCGGCGTCGGCGCCGCCGGTGAGCGCGGCGTAGCGCGCGCACACCTCGGTGAGCAGCTGGCCGCTGCTCCAGCCGTCCAGGATCAGGTGGTGCGTCGACCACAGCAGCAGCACCTCGTCGCCGGGCAGGGCGGCCACGGTGAGGCGGGTGAGCGGGGCGGTGGTCAGCTCCATGCCCGCGGCGCGGTCCTCGGCGAGCAGCCGCTCGGTCGCCGTGGCCCGCCCCTCGGGGGTGAGGTCCCGCCAGTCCAGGTGGGTGACGGGCAGCTCCACGCGGTGGTGCACGACCTGCACCGGGTGCGGCAGGCCCCGCCAGTGGACGCTGGTGCGCAGGGCGGGGGTGCGGTCGGCGACCTGCTGCCAGGCCGTGGCGAGCGCCCGCGGGTCGGCGACGCCGGAGAGCCGGACCGCGGTGCGGTCGAAGTAGGCGCCCGCGGTGTCGACCAGGCCGTGGAAGAGCATGCCGGACTGCAGGGGCGTCAGCGGCAGCACGTCGGCGACGTGCCGTCCGTCGCCCACGAGCCGGTCGAGCTGGTCCTGGGTGAGGGCGGCGAGCGGGAAGTCGGACGGGGTGCGGCCGCCCGCGTCCGGCTCGGCGCAGTGCGCCACGATGTCGCGCAGCGCCGTGCGCGTCCGCTCGGCCAGGTCGCGCACGGTGGCCTCGTCGTAGACGGCGGCCGGGTAGGTGAAGCCGAGTTCGAGGCGGCCGTCCTGGACGCCGCCGGTGATGTCGAGCAGGTAGGGGCGGGGTTCGTCGGGGTCGGTGTCGCGGCCCGCCGGTGGCAGGGCGGCGCGGTAGAGGCCGTCCGGGGTGCCGCCGCCCGCGTCCCACTGGCCGTGGTAGTTGAACCCGACCTGCGGGGTGGGGGCGTCGGCGAGCGGGCTTTCGGGCAGCAGGTGCCGCAGGGCGCCGTAGCTCACGCCGTTGCCGGGCACGGCGCGCAGCTGCTCCTTGACCGAGCGCAGGGTGTCGCGCCAGGGCGCGTCCGGGTCGACGGTGAGGGCGAGTGGGTACTCGGCGGTGAACCAGCCGACGGTCCGCGACAGGTCCATGCCGTCCCCGGGGCCGCCGGTGCCGTCGGTGTCTTCGGTGAAGTCCTCGCGGCCGTGGCCCTCCACGCCGATGAGGACGGTGTCGTGCCCGCACCAGCGGGCGAGCACCCGGCCCAGGGCGCTGAGCAGCACGTCGTTGACCTGGGTGCGGTAGACGTCGGGGACGTGCCGCAGCAGTGCGTCGGTGGCGTCCGGGTCCAGCGTGACGGTGACGGTGGCGGCGGTGCCGTGGGTGTTGGGCCCGGGCCGCCCGGCGGGCAGCGCGGCCGGGGCGCCGGTGGTACGGGTCCAGTACGGCAGGTCGGCGTCCAGGGCACCGGAGCGGGTGTGCGCGTCGAGGCGGGCCGCCCAGTGTCCGTACGCGGTGCCCACGGGGGGCAGTTCGACGGGCTGTCCGGCGGTGGCGGCGCGGTGGGCGGTGTCCAGGTCCGCGAGGAGGATGCGCCAGGACACGCCGTCCATCGCCAAGTGGTGGACGGTGACGACGAGTTGGGCCGCCCGGCCCGGCCCCCGGTCGAAGACGAGAACGGCGAGGACGCGACCTGCGGCGGGGTCGAGCGCCGCCTGGGCGGCGTCCGTGGAGCGCTGCACCTCGGCTTCGAGGGCGGGCCCGTCCAGGTGTGTCACGTCGTGGTGGGTGAGCGGTTCGGCGGGCGCCTGCGGCAGGAGTTCCTGCCGCCAGGTGCCATCGGCGCCGGGGCGGAAGCGGGTGCGCAGGGCCGCGTGGTGGCGTACGACGGCGTCGACGGCTGGGCGCAGCGCGGCGAGGTCGGTGCCGGGGGCCAGCTCCAGGCGCTGGGTCATGCTGAAGCGCAGCGGGTCGCCCGGGCGGCGGCCGTCGAGGTACCAGCGCTGGATGGGGGCCAGCGGCGCCTCGGCGGGCGGGGCCGTGGCGACGGCGGCCGGGCGGGGCGCCGCTTCGGTGGCGCACAGGGCGAGTTCGGCGACCGTGCGGTGCCGGAAGACGTCCTTGGTGGTCAGGGCGAGCCCGGCCTGCCGGGCGCGGGACACGATCTGGATGCTGAGGATCGAGTCGCCGCCGAGCGCGAAGAAGTCGTCGCGGGCGCCGACGCGTTCGACGCCGAGCACTCGCGCCCAGATGGCGGCCAGGGTCTCCTCGGTGCCGGGCCGTGGCGGCACGTACGGCGTGGTGCTGTCGGGCTGCGCGGGCGGTGCGGGCAGCGCGCGGCGGTCGGTCTTGCCGCTGCTGGTGCGCGGGATGCGGGTGAGCGGCACGAACGCCTGCGGCACCATGTGGTCCGGCAGGGTCCGCCGCAGCGCGACCCGCAGGTCGTCGGCGGTCGGCGCGGTGTCCGCCGCGGGCACCAGGTGGGCCACGAGCATCGGGCGCCCGGCGTGCTCGCGCGCGGTCACCACGGCCTCGGCGACGTCCGGGTGGGCCAGCAGGGCGGCCTCGACCTCGCCGGGCTCGATGCGGAACCCGCGGATCTTGATCTGCTCGTCGGCGCGGCCGAGGAACTCCAGCAGGCCCTCGGCGTCCCAGCGGGCCCGGTCGCCCGTGCGGTACATCCGCTCCCCCGGCGCCCCGAAGGGGTCGGCGAGGAAGCGGTCGGCGGTCAGGCCCGGCCGGTTCAGATAGCCGCGGGCCACCTGGGCTCCGGCCAGGTACAGCTCCCCGGGGGTGCCCGGCGGCACCGGCCGCAGCGCGTCGTCGAGGACGTACGCGCGCAGGGCCCGGCCCGGGCGGCCGATGACGGGGCGCTCGGGCCGCTCGGCGCAGCGGCCGTACACGGCGTCGACGGTGCACTCGGTCGGCCCGTACACGTTGTACGCGGTGACGCCGACGGCGTCGGCCGCGCACAGGTCGCGCCAGGTGTCGGTGCCGACGGGCTCGCCGCCGACGAGGAGGACCCGCAGGCGGTGGCGCTCGGGGGCCAGGAGCCCGGCGGCGGTGAGTTCGCGCAGGAAGGACGGGGTGACGTTGACGAGGTCCAGTTCGCGGTCGGCGACCTGGGCGCAGAAGGCCTCCGGGTCCCGGCGGGTGTCCTCGTCGACGAGGTGGACCTCCTGGCCGAGGGCGATCAGGAGCGGCCCCTCCCAGGAGGTGTCGAAGGAGAACGAGGCGCTGAGCGCGGCCTTCAGGCGCCGCCCGTCGGCGGTGTGCGGGGCGACGAGGCCCTCGCGGTGGTCGTGGCAGAGGGTGACGAGCTGGCGGTGCTCGACCGCGACACCCTTGGGGCGGCCGGTGGAGCCCGAGGTGTAGATGACGTACGCGGTGTGCTCGGGGCGCAGGGCCTGGAGGCGGTCGGCGTCGGTGGGGTCGTGGGCGGGCAGCCGCTCCCAGGGGACCGCGCGCAGGGTCTCGGCGGTCACGTGGGTGCGGGGCGCGGCGTCGGCGGTGAGGAACGTGACGCGGTCCTCGGGGAGTTCCGGGTCGAGGCAGAGCAGGGTGCCGCCCGCCTTGAGGACGGCGAACACGGCGACCAGCAACTCCGAGGTGCGCGGCAGCCGGACGGCGACGGTCCGCTCCGGTCCCACGCCCAGGGCGATGAGGTGGTGGGCCAGGCGGTTGGCGCGGTCGTTGAGGGCCGCGAAGTCCAGGGCGGCGTCGCGGGCCACCAGGGCGGTGGCGTCCGGGGTGCGCGCGGCCTGCGCCTCGAACAGGGCGGGGAAGGTGGTCTCCGGGGCGGGCAGTGGGGCGCCCTGCCAGCGCTGGAGGACCTGGTGGCGCTCGGCGGCCGTCATCAGCGGCAGCGCGCCCGCCGCGCGGTCCGGGTCGTCGGCGACGGCGTCGAGGAGCAGCCGCAGGCGTCCGGCGAGGCGTTCGGCGGTGGCGGGGTCGAACAGGCCGGTGTTGTACTCCAGGTGGCCGGTGAGGCCGCCGTCGTGCTCGACGAAGTCGAAGGCGAGGTCGAAGGTGGCGTTGCGGACCGGTGTCGTCACCGGTTCGACGTCGAGGCCGGGCAGGCGGGGCGCCTCGGTGCCCAGGTTGTGCAGGGCCACCATCACCTGGAACAGCGGGGTGCGGCTGGTGTCGCGCTCGGGCTGCACGGCGTCCACGACCTGCTCGAACGGCGCCTCCTGGTGGGCGAACGCCTCCAGGACGGTGGTGCGCGCGTCGGCGAGCAGCGCGCGGAAGGGCCGGTCGGGGCGGATGTGGCCGCGCAGCACCAGCGTGTTGACGAACATGCCGACCACGTCGTGCAGTTCGGGGCGCTCGCGGCCCGCGGTGACGGTGCCGACGGCGATGTCCTGCTGGCCCGCCCAGCGGGACAGCAGCACCTGGCAGGCGGTCAGCAGCGTCATGTAGAGGGTGGCGTCGCTGGCGCGGCCCGTCTCGCGCAGCCGCTCGGTCAGCGTGGCGGGCACCTCGAAGGTGACCAGGGCGCCGTCGCGGGTGCGCACGGCGGGGCGGGGCCGGTCGGTGGGCAGCTCCAGCGGCGGGAGGTCCGCCAGCGCGTCCTTCCAGTAGGTGAGGTCGGCGCGGGCCTGGTCGGTGCGGGCGCGCTGCCAGGCGGCGTAGTCGGCGTACCGGACGGGCAGTTCCGGCAGTTCGGGGCGGCGGTCTTCGAGGCCTGCCGCGTACAGCTCGGCGAGGTCGCGGCCGAGGACGCCGAGGGACCAGCCGTCGGTGACGATGTGGTGCAGGGCGAGGACGAGGACGTGCTCGTCGTCGGCGAGGCGGGCCAGGCGGGCGCGCAGCAGCGGTCCTGCGGCGAGGTCGAAGGGGGTGGCGGCGACGCTCTCCAGGAAGGCGTCGAGCTGGTCGGCGGCGAGGTCCGTGACCGGGAGGTCCACGGCGTGCGGCGGGTGCACGACCTGCCGGGCGTGGCCGTCCTGTTCGGCGAAGGTGGTGCGCAGCGCTTCGTGCCGGGCGACCAGGCCGTCCAGGGCGCCTCGCAGGGCCGTCCGGTCGAGCCGCCCGGCGAGGCGCAGCACCGACAGGGTCGTGTACTCGGTGCTGCCCGGCTCGAAGCGGTCGAGGAACCACAGGCGCTGCTGGGCGTACGACAGCGGTGGCGGGGTGTCCGGGTCGGCGGCGGGGATGACGTCGGCCGCGGTGGTGTCGGCCGGTTCGCCGAGGGCGGCGGCCAGGGCGGCGAGGGTCGGGTGGGTGAACAGCAGGCGCGGGGAGACGTCCGTGCCGAAGGCCGCGCGCAGCCGGGAGGTGACGCGGACGGCGAGGATGGAGTCGCCGCCGAGGGCGAAGAAGTCGTCCTCCACGCAGATGCCGGTGACGTGGGTGCTCTCAGCGCCGCCGGTGCCGCTGATGCCGTCGGTGCCGCCAGTGCCGCCGGTGTGCAGGACGTCGGCCCAGGCGGCGGCGACCGCGCGTTCGGCGGCGGTGCGCGGGGCGGTGCGGGCGGTGCCGGTGGCGAAGCCGTCGGGGCCGGGGGCGGGCAGGGCGCGCCGGTCGAGCTTGCCGTTGACGGTCAGCGGCAGGGCGGGCAGCGGGACGTAGGCGGCGGGCACCATGTGGGCGGGCAGCAGCCGCTCCAGGTGGGCGCGCAGCTCGGCGGCGGTGGGCGGTTCGGCGTCCGCGCCGGTGCCGACGACGTGCGCCACCAGGCGGCGTGTCCCGGAGGTGTCCTCGTGGACGCCGACGGCGGCGGCGCTCACGGCCGGATGGCTGTGCAGGGCGGCCTCGACCTCGCCGGGTTCGATGCGGTAACCGCGGATCTTCACCTGCTGGTCGGCGCGGCCCAGGTACTCCAGGGTGCCGTCGGCGCGGCGGCGGGCCCGGTCGCCGGTGCGGTACATCCGCTCCCCCGGCGCTCCGAAGGGGTCGGCGAGGAAGCGGCTCGCGGTGAGCGCCGGGCGCCCCAGGTAGCCGCGGGCCACGCCGTCGCCCGCCACGTACAGCTCGCCGACGGCGCCGGGCGGTACGGGCGCGAGGTCGTCGTCGAGCAGGTGCACGCGCAGGTCGGGTATGCCGGTGCCGATGGGGCTCGCGGCGCCGGTGGCGGCCGTGGCGCGGGTCAGCGGGGCGTGGGTGACGTGCACGGTGGTCTCGGTGATGCCGTACATGTTGACCAGCCGCGGCGCGGTGTCGCCGTGTCGCGCGTACCAGTCGGTGAGGCGGCCCACGTCCAGGGCCTCGCCGCCGAAGACGACGGTGCGCAGGGCGAGGCGGGCGCTGACGTCGGGAAGGTCGGCGTCGGCGCGGGCCAGCGGGTAGAACGCGGACGGGGTCTGGTTGAGGACGGTGACCCGTTCGTCGGCGAGCAGGCGCAGGAAGTCCTCGGGCGAGCGGGCGGTGTCGTCGGGGACGACGACGAGCCGTCCGCCGTGCAGCAGCGGCCCCCACAGCTCCCACACGGAGAAGTCGAAGGCGTAGGAGTGGAACAGCGTCCACACGTCGTGCTCGTCGAAGCCGAACCACTGCTGGGTGCGGGTGAACAGGCGCACCACGTTGGCGTGCGGGACGACCACGCCCTTGGGGCGGCCGGTGGAGCCGGAGGTGTAGATGGCGTAGGCGGGGCTCTCGGGCCCCGGGCGGCGGGCCGGGTCGGGGCCGGTGGGCGGGCGGTGGTCGAGGTCGGCGCGGACGGCGGGGTCGTCGAGGCGCAGCACGGGCACGCCCCCGCTCTCGGCGGCGACGGCGGTGTCCTCTCCCACGGTGACGAGGAGCACCGGCGCCGCGTCGTCGAGGAGGTGGGCGACGCGTTCGGCGGGCAGCCGGGGGTCGATCGGCAGGTAGGCGGCGCCCGTCTTCAGCACGGCGAGGACCGCCACGACCAGGTCGGTGGTGCGGGGCAGAGCCAGGGCGACGTACCGCTCGGGTGCGGCGCCCGCCTCGGCGACGCGGTGGGCGAGGCGTCCGGCGGCCGCGTCGAGGGCGGCGTAGTCCAGGTGGTCGCCGCCGCAGGTGACGGCGGTGGCGTCGGGGGTGCGGGCGGCCTGCGCCTCGAAGAGGTCCACCAGGGAGGCGGTGGGCCGGTCGTGGGCCGAGCCGTGGTCGGCCAGGGAGCGCCGTTCCTCGGCGGTGGTCCAGGCCAGGGTGCGCAGCGGCCGGTCCAGGCCGTCGGCGAGCGCGCCGAGCAGCAGGCACAGCCGGTCGGCGAGCGCCCGGGCGGTGCCGGTGTCGAACAGGTCCGGGTCCCAGGCCAGGTCGAAGCCGAGGCGGTCGCCGAGGTAGGCGCGCAGCACCAGCGGGTAGTTGGTGGCGTCCTGGGAGGTGACGTCGAGCAGGCGCACCCCGGAGGCGGCGGTGCGGGCCTCGTCGAAGGGGTAGTTCTCGAAGGCGACCATGCTGTGGAACAGCGGGGTGCCGGACGGCACGTCGCTCAGGCCGGTCAGCTCGGCCAGGGACACCGCGGCGAAGCGCCGCGACTCGGCCTGCGCCTCCTGGAGTTCACGCAGCCAGTCGGCGGCGGTGCGGTGGCCCTCGACGCGGACGCGGGTGGGCACGGTGTTGATGAACATGCCGACCATCGACTCGACGCCGGGCAGGTCGTCGGGGCGGCCGGAGACGGTGGTGCCGAACACCACGTCCCGTTCGGCGCTGTAGCGGGCGAGGAGCAGCGCCCAGGCGCCCTGCACCACCGTGTTGACGGTGAGCCCGGCCGCGCGGGCGGTGCGGGCCAGGCGCGCGGAGACGGCCTCGTCGAGGGCGGTCGTGCGGACGTCGGCGGAGCGGGCCTGGTGGGCGTCGCGCTGCGGCCGGTCCACGGGCAGCGGCGTGGGCGTGGCGAAGCCGTCGAGGACGCCGGACCAGTGCGCGCGGGCGGCGTCGGCGTCCTGTTCGGCGAGCCAGCGCACGTAGTCGCCGAAGGGGCGGCGCGGCGGCGGGCTCGTCCACGCCCCAGGATGAGCGCCGCGTACTCCTCGCACACCTCGGACAGGACCTGGGCGAGGCTCCAGCCGTCGAGGATCAGATGGTGGGAGGTCCACAGCAGGTGCAGGCGCGCGTCGGGCAGGCGGACCAGGGTGAGCCGCATCGGGGGCGCGGCGGTGAGGTCGATGCCGCGCGCGAGGTCGGCGGCGCGCAGTGCGGCGAAGCGCCGCTCGCGCTCGTCCGCGTCCAGGTCGCGCCAGTCGAGGTGGGTGACCGGCACGCGGACGTCCTGGTGCACGACCTGGAGCGGTACGGGTACGTCCGTCCAGACCACCGAGGTGCGCAGCGCGGGCGTGCGGTCCGTGACCCGCTGCCAGGCGCGGGCGAAGGCGACCGGGTCGGCCACGCCGTCCAGGAGCAGGGCGGCCTGGTCCACGTACACGTCGTCGTCGCCGTCGCCGACCAGGCGGTGGAAGAGCATGCCCTCCTGGAGCGGCGTCAGCGGCAGCAGGTCCGTGACGTCGCGGCCGTCGCCGACCAGGCGGTCCACGGCGGCCTGGTCGAGGCGGGCCAGCGGGAAGTCGGAGGGGGTGCGGCCCCCGGCGTCCGGGCGGGCGCAGTGCTCGGTGACGGCGGTGAGCGCCCGCGTCAGGGCGTCCGCGAGGCCCTCGACGGTGGCGGCGTCGTGCACCTGCTCGCTGTAGTGCCAGGTGATCTCCAGCTCGCCGTCGGCGACCACGGCCGCGACGTCCAGGAGGTGGTCGAGGGGTTCGTCGGCGGCCAGGTCGCGGCCGGGCACGTCGTCGGCCGGGGTGAAGTCACCGGCGCCCGCCGTGTCCCACTGCCCGTGGTAGTTGAACGACACCTGCGGCAGCGGCAGTTCGCGCAGTGCGCGGGCGGCCGGGTCGGGTGAGCCGAGGCGGGCCAGGGCCTCGTAGCCGAGGCCGCGCCGGGGCACGGCCCGCAGGCACTCCTTGACCGCCTTGAGCGTGGCCCCCCAGTCGGGTGCGTGGGCCGGTCCGGCCGGGGTGAGCGTGACGGGGTACTGGGTGGTGAACCAGCCCACCGTGCGGGACACGTCGAGCGCGTCGCCGAGGTCCTCGCGGCCGTGCCCCTCCAGGGCGACGGTGATGCGCTCGCTGCCCGCCCAGTCGGCGAGGACCCGGCCGAGGGCGCTCAGCAGCACGTCGTTGACCTGGGTGCGGTACACGCCGGGCACGCGGCGCAGCAGCGCGTCGGTGGTGGCGCGGTCCACCCGGGTGCGGACGGTGCGCACCGATCCGGCGAGCGGAGTGCCGGGCCGGTCCACGGGCAGCGGGGTGCGCTCCTGGGCGGCCTCGGCGGTCCAGTACGGCAGGTCGTCGTCCAGGTCTCCGGCCCGCACCCGGTCGGCCAGGTGCGCCGCCCAGGCGGTGAACGGCGTGGTGGCGGGCTCCAGCCGGACCGGCTGCCCGGCGGCGGCCTGCCGGTAGCCCTGCTCCAGGTCGGCGAGGAGGATGCGCCAGGAGACGCTGTCCACCGCCAAGTGGTGGACGGTCAGGAACAGTTGGGGCCGCTCCCCAGCCGCGGGCCGCCCGTCGGCAACGGGTCGCGCGTCGGCCGCGGGCAGCAGCAGGGCGGCGCGCAGCAGGGTGCCGGTGGCCGGGTCGAGGGCGGCCCGTGCGGCGTCGGCGGCCTCGGCGCGGGCCGCCGTGGCGTCGGCGGCGCCGGACAGGTCGTGCCGGGTCAGCGGCCCGTCCGCCGGGGCCGCGCCGGGCCGCTGCTCCCAGCCGTCCGCCGTGCGGACGAACCGGGTGCGCAGCGCCGGGTGGTGGTCGACCAGGGCCGCGAGTGCCCGTTCAAGGGCCGGTGCGTCGGCGTCGTACGGCAGGTCGAGCAGGAGCGACATGCTGAAGTGCCGCAGCGGGCCGTGGGTGGTGAAGAACCAGTCCTGTACGGGGGTCAGGGGCGCGGGCCCCTCGGCGCGCGGGGCGCGGGGCGCGGGCTCGGCGGTGGCGCGGCCGGACGCGGCGGCGGCCAGGTCGGCGACGGTCTGGTGGCGGAAGACGTCCTGGGAGCTGAGGCGGAGCCCGGCGGCGCGGGCCCGGGAGACGGCCTGGATGCTGAGGATGGAGTCGCCGCCCAGCTCGAAGAAGTTGTCGGTGACGCCCACGCGGGCCACGCCGAGGACCTCCGACCAGATGCGGGCCAGGGTCTCCTCGTCGGGGGTGCGCGGGGCGGTGAACTCCCGCTCGCGCGGCGCGGTGTCCAGGTCCGGCGCGGGCAGGGCGCGGCGGTCCAGCTTGCCGCTGGTGGTCAGCGGCAGGGCCTCCAGGACGGTGAACGACGAGGGCACCATGTGGTCGGGCAGCACGCGGCGGCAGGCCGCGCGCAGCGCGGACGCGGCGGGCGGCGCGGCGGCGGGCGCGGGCACCACGTAGGCGGCGAGCCGCAGGTGGCCGTGGGCGTCGGGGGCCGCGACGACCGCGGCCGCGGAGACGTCCGGCAGGTCGAGCAGCGCGGCCTCGATCTCGCCGGGCTCGATGCGGTGGCCGCGGACCTTGACCTGGTCGTCGGCGCGGCCGAGGTAGTCGAGGCGGCCGTCGGTGGTCCAGCGGGCGAGGTCCCCGGTGCGGTACATGCGGCTGCCGGGCGGCCCGAACGGGTCGGCCACGAAGCGCGCGCCGGTCAGGCCGGGGCGGCCCGCGTAGCCGCGGGCCACCTGGGCGCCCGCCAGGTACAGTTCGCCGCCGACGCCGGGCGGCACCGGCTGGAGCCGCTGGTCGAGGACGTAGGCCCGCACGTTGGGCAGCGGGCGGCCCACGAGCGGCCGGTCCCCGCCCGCGATCCGGCAGGCCAGGGCGTCGACGGTGCACTCGGTGGGGCCGTAGAAGTTGTACGCGGCCACGTCCCGGTGGGCGGCGAGGTCGCGCCACAGGCCGGGGCCGATGGCCTCGCCGCCGAGCATCAGCACGCGGGGGCGGTGGCGGGGGTCGGTGAGCAGCCCGGCGGGCAGCAGTTGGCGCAGGTAGGACGGGGTGAGGTCGAGGAAGTCGACGCGGTGGGCGACGACGTACTCGACCAGGGCGGCGGCGTCGAGCCGGGTCGTCTCGTCGACGAGGTGCAGCGTGTGGCCGTCGGCCATCAGCAGCACGCCCTCCAGGGAGGTGTCGAAGGAGAACGACGCGGTCAGCGCCACCCGCAGCGGTCCGCCGCCCGCGTCGGCGACGAAGCCCTCGCGGTGCCCGGCCAGGAGGTGCGCCACGGAGCGGTGGGACACGGCGACGCCCTTGGGGCGGCCGGTGGAGCCGGACGTGTAGAGGACGTACGCGATGTGGTCGGGAAGCGGCGGCGCCGACGGGGCGGCCGGGTCGGGGGCGCTCTGCGGGGCCGCCGCGAGCGCCGCCTCGTCCAGGACCAGGGCGGGCCGGGCGTCGTCGAGCAGGAACCGCACGCGTTCCTCGGGCAGCGCCGGGTCGAGCGGCAGGTAGGCGGCGCCGGACTTCCACACGGCGAGGATCGCCACGATCATGTCGGCGGTGCGGGGCAGGCGCAGCGCGACCAGGCGTTCGGGCCCGGCGCCCTGGGCGGTGAGGTGGCGGGCGAGCCGGTCGGCGCGGGCGTCGAGCGTGGCGTAGTCGAGACGTTCGTCCCCGGCGACCAGGGCGGTGGCGCCCGGGGTGCGGGCCGCCTGGCGGGCGAACAGCTCGGGGTAGGTGGCGGCGGGGACCGGCAGGTCGGTGGCGTTCCACTCCTGGGTCACCCGGTGTGCCTCGGCCGCGGAGAGCAGGGGCAGCGCGCCCAGGGGGCGGTCGGGTGCGGTGGCGGCACCGTCGAGGAAGCGCAGGAGCTGGTCGGCCATGCGCTCGGCGGTGGCCTGGTCGAACAGGTCGGTGCGGTACTCGAGCAGTCCGGTGAGGCCGTCGCCGTCGGGGACGAACTCCACGCTCAGGTCGAAGGTGGCGGCCTGCCGTGGCACGGTCGCCGGGGCGACGGCCACGTCACCGAGGGACGACGCGGCGGGCGGGTCCGGGTGCAGCAGGACCATCACGTCGAACAGCGGGTTGCGGCCCGCCTCGCGGGGCGCGCCCACGGCCTCCACCAGGCGCTCGAACGGCGTGTCGCCGTGCGCGAAGGCACCGTTGACGGTGTCGGCGGCGGCGCCCAGCAGGTCGCGGAACGACGCGTCGGTGTCCACGGGCGTGCGCAGCACCACGGTGTTGACATAGAAGCCGACGGCCCGCTCCAGGTCGGTGCGGGAGCGGCCGGGCGTCAGGGAGCCGACGGTGATGTCGTCCTGCCCGGACCAGCGGGCGAGCAGCGCCTGGCACCCGGCGACCAGGGACGTGAACGGCGTGGTGTGCCGCTCGGTGGCGAGGGCGCGCAGCCGGGCCACGGTGGCGGCGGGCACGGTGAAGGTGTGCACGGCGCCCGCGCCGGACTCCTCGCCGCCGCGCGGCCGGTCCAGCGGGAGGCGTGGCGCCACGGCACCGGTCAGCTGCCGCGTCCAGTAGCCGAGGTCCCGCTCCAGACGGGCCCCGGACAGCTGCTCGCGCTGCCAGGCCGCGAAGTCCGGGTACTGCGTCGCCACGGGAGCGAGGTCGGGTTCCTGACCCCTGGCCAGGGCGGCGTAGGCGGCGCACAGCTCGTCGAGGACGACGCCCATCGACCAGCCGTCGGTGACGATGTGGTGGGCGGTCAGGAGCAGGACGTACGCGGTGTCGGCGGCGCCCGCCTCCCGAAGGCCCCGAGGCTCTCCAAGCTCCCCAGGCTCCCGAAGGGGACCATCCGGTTCCGCCAAGGGTCCGCTCGGCTCCTGAAGGGCCCCGTGCGGCTCCCGCAGCAGCAGGGCCCGCACCAGCGGCCCCGCGCTCAGGTCGAAGGGGCGTTCGTACTCCGCCGAGAGCGCCGCGTCCAGGGCGGCCTTGGCGGCGGCCCGGGTGCCGTCGGGCGCGGTCACGTCCCGTACCTGGAGCGGTACGTGCGCGGCCGGGTGGACGACCTGGACGGGGCGTCCGTCGGTGTCGGCGAACGTGGTGCGCAGCGCTTCGTGGCGGGCCACGACGGTGTCGATCGCCCGGGAGAGCACGTCGTGGTCCAGCGGCCCGGTGAGCCGCAGCGCGACCGCGCTGTTGTAGCGGGCGTCGCCGGGCCGCAGCCGGTCGAGGAACCACAGCCGCTGCTGGGCGAAGGACAGCGGCAGCGGCGCGGTGCGGTCCGCGCGTGGGATGCCCCGGGGGGCGACGGGCGCGCCCGGGGCCGCGGACGGGCCGGGCTTTCCGGCCGCCGCCCCTGGGGCGCGGCCCGCGAGGCGGCGGCGCAGCGCTTCCTGGAGGTCCTTCGGCAGGGCCGCGGCGCGGTCTCTCTTGTCGTTCGAGGACGTCATGGTCGTGGCGGTCCTTACCGTTCGTCGTGGTCGCTGTCGTCGCGTGCGGCGGCTTCGAGTTCGCTGAGCACCTGTTCCTCCACCAGGTCCGCCAGGGCGGCGACCGTGCGGTGGACCAGGACGTCGCGGGGCGTGAGGGTCACGCCGAAGGCGTCGTTGGCCCGGGAGGCGATGAGCAGGGCGCGCAGGGAGTCGCCGCCGACGGCGAGGTAGTCGTCCGTCACGCCCACGGGCGTGTGCAGGACCTCCTCCCACAGGGCGGCCAGGACCTCCTCGGTGGGGGTGCGCGGCGCGACGTGGTCGGCGGTCTCCTCCTGTGCCGCCTCGGGTGCGGGCAGCGCGGCCCGGTCGGTCTTGCCGTTCTCGGTGAGCGGGAAGCGGTCGAGGACGGCGTACGCCGAGGGGACCATGGGCCCGGGCAGGCCGCGCGCGGCGAGCGCCCGCAGCTCGGCGGCGGTGGGCGGCTGCGCGTCGGGCGCGGCGAGCACGTGGGCGACCAGGCGCGGAAGGCCCGGCTCGTCCTCGCGCACGCTGACCACCGCGTCCAGGACGGCGGGGTGCCGGGCCAGGGCCGCCTCGACCTCGCCCGCCTCGATGCGGTGTCCGCGCAGTTTGAGCTGGTGGTCGGTGCGGCCGAGGTAGTGCAGTTCGCCGTGGGCGTCGCGGCGCACGAGGTCGCCGGTGCGGTACATGCGGGTACCGGGCGGGCCGAACGGGTCGGCGGTGAAGCGGGCGGCGGTCAGCGCGGGCCGGTTGAGGTAGCCGCGCGCCAACGCGGGTCCGCTGAGCCACAGTTCGCCCGCGACGCCGTGGGGGACGGGTCGCAGCCGTTCGTCCAGGACGTAGGTGCCGGTGCCGGGGAGTCTGCGGCCGATGGGGGGCGCGCCGCCGTCGGGCTCCAGTGGTCCGGACCAGGTGGCGACGACGGTGGCCTCGGTGGGGCCGTAGGAGTTGACGAGGCGGTGGTGCGGCGCCCAGCGGGCGACCAGTTCGGGTCCGCAGGCGTCGGCGCCGACGGTCAGCGTCTTCAGGTCCGGCAGCGTGCCCGGGGTGTCCGGCGGCAGCGTGGCCAGCGCCGCCGGAGGCAGCAAGGTGTGGGTGATGCGCTCGCCGCGCAGTACGTCGGCCAGTTCCGCGCCCAGCAACGGGCCCGGCGCGGGCACCACCAGACTCGCCCCCTGCGGCAACGACATGCACAGCTCAAGGACGGAAGCGTCGAAGCTCGGCGTGGCGAACGCCAACACCCGATCCCCCGAAGCCACTTCGTAATGCGCGGCCTCAGCGGCAGCAAAGCCCGCCACGCCCCGGTGGGTGACCACCACGCCCTTCGGCGTCCCCGTCGACCCCGACGTGTAGATCACGTACGCCGGATCATCCAGCCGCAGCGTGCGCACCCGGTCCGCGTCCGTCGGCCGGTGCTCCGGACCGCCCTCCGACGCCAGCCCCTCGGCGACCTGTTCGGCGTCGAGCGTGGCGACGGGCGCCGCGTCCTGGAGCATGAACGCGACGCGCTCCTGCGGATAGCCCGGGTCGACCGGCACGAACGCCGCTCCCGCCTTGGTGACGGCGAGTTGGGCGAGGACCATCTCGGCCGAGCGGGGCAGAAGCAGTGCCACGAGGTCGCCGGGGCCCACGCCTTGGGCGATCAGCCGGTGCGCGAGACGGTTCGCCCGCACCTCCACCTCCGCGAACGACAACCGCACCCCCGGACCGGTCAGGGCCATCGCCGCAGGCGTGCGATCCACCGCCGCCTCCACCAGCACGGGCAACACCACCGGCAGCACCGGAGCCACCTCAGGCCGCGCAGACCCCCGCAGCAACTCCTCACGCATCTGCGGCGGCAGGACGTCCACCGCGTCCAGGCGTGTCCCGTCCGGTGCCTCGGTCAGGGCGCGCAGGGTGTGCACGAGCTGGGCGGACAGGGACTGGGCGGTGGCCTCGTCGAAGTAGCGGGGGTCGTGGCCGACGACGACGCCGAGGCGGTCGCCCGGCAGGATCACCACGGTCAGCGGGTAGTTGGTGGCCTCGTGGGCGTCGAGGTCGTGCACCCGCACGCCGTGGGCGCCCGCGGTGGCGTCGCCGACCGGGTAGTTCTCGAAGACCAGCAGGCTGTCGAAGAGCGGTGTCCCGGCGGGCAGCCCGCTGACGGCCTGGAGGTCGGTGAGCGGCACGTGGTCGAAGCGGCGGTCCTCCGCCCGCGCGGCCTGTGTCTCGCGCAGCCAGGGGCCGCACGCGGCGTCGCCGTCCACGGTGACCCGCGCGGGCAGCGTGGTGATGAACAGGCCGGTGATGGTGTCGGCGCCCGGCATGTCCGCGGGCCGCCCGGACACCGTCGTGCCGAAGCACACGTCCCGGTCGCCGCTCCAGCGCGAGAGCAGCAGCGCCCAGGCGCCCTGCACCACGGTGTTCAGGGTCAGCCGGTGCCGCCGCGCGAAGTCCGCCAGGCGGTCCGTCTCGGCCTGCTCCAGGTAGCGGGCCTGCCAGGTCCCGGAGCGGGCCGGGGCGCCCTGCGCGGGCCTGCGGTCGTAGGGCAGGGCCGTGGGGGCGGTCAGGTCGGCGAGCGCGCCCGTCCAGTACTCCTGGGCCCGCGTCACGTCGCGGGCGGCAAGCCAGGCGGCGTAGTCCGCGAACGGCCGCCGCTCCGGCAGCCGCGGCTCCTGCCCGCGTGCCAGGGCCTCGTGCGCGGCCACGACGTCCCCGAGGACGTGGAAGACGCTCCACCCGTCGAGGAGGGCGTGGTGGAACGTCCACACCACGCGCACCTGCTCCGGGGCGAGCCGGATGAGGGCGACGCGCAGCAGCGGCACGCGGTCCAGGTCGATGCCGCGGGCCTTGTCGGCGGCGAGCAGGCGCTCCAGCGCGCCGTCCCGCTCGGCGGGCGCGAGGGCGCTCCAGTCGTGCTCGGTGACGGGCACGGTGACGGCGCGCCGCACGGCCTGGAGCGGCACGGGCACCCCGTCCAGGACGACGGCGGTGCGCAGCACGGGGGTGCGGTCGACGACGTGCTGCCAGGCGGCGGCCAGCGGCCGGGTGTCGGGCACGCCGTCCATGACGAACGTGATCTGCTCGACGTACAGGCCCTCGCCGGGCTCGTCCATGCCGTGGACGACCATGCCCGCCTGGGTGGGGGTGAGCGGGTAGAGGTCCACCACGTCGCGGCCGGTGCCCACGACGCGGTCGAGGGCGGCCTGGTCCAGCGGGGCCAGCGGGTAGTCGGACGGGGTGCGGCCCCCGGCGCCCGGTTCGGCGCAGTGCCGCACGATGGCCCGCAGTTCGTCGGCCATCTCGGCGGCGAGCCGGGCGACGGTGTCCCGCCGGTGCACCTCGCGCGAGTACGACCAGGTGAACTCCAGGCGCTTGTCGGTCACGCGCCCGATGACGTCGAGCAGGTGCGGGCGGTCCGCGGCCAGGTCCATGCCGCCCGTGAGGTCCCCGTACGGGGCGTGCAGCAGGCCACCGGTGGCGTGCCCGTCCTGCTGGCCCAGGTAGTTGAAGGAGATCTGCGGCAGCTCCGGCAGCCGCGGCCCCGCCGTGGGGTGCAGGTGGCGGAGGGCGCCGTGGCCGAGGCCGCCGTGGGGTACGGCGCGCAGGTTCTCCTTGACGGACTTCAGCGCGGCGCCCGTGCCGACGTCGCGGGGCACGTCGAGCGCGACGGGGAACACGCTGGTGAACCAGCCGACGGTCCGTGACAGGTCGACGTCGTCGAAGAGGTCCTCGCGGCCGTGTCCCTCCAGGGTCACGGTCACCCGGTCCCGGCCCGTCCAGCGCGCCAGGACCCGGCTCAGGGCGCACAGCAGCACGTCGTTGACGCGGGTGCGGTAGACGTCCGCCACGTCGTGGAGGAGGCCACGGGTCTCCTCGCTGTCGAGGCGCACCGTCACCGACTCCTCGCTGGCGGCGGTGTTCGCCCCGGGCAGGTCGGTCGGCAGGGCGTGGTCGGCGGCCACGGCCAGCCAGTGGTCGAGTTCGCCGTCGAAGCCCCCGGCGGCGGTGTGCGCGGCGAGCCGGTGGGCCCACGCCTGGAACGACGTCGTCTTCGGCCCGAGGTCCGGCGCCCTCCCGGCGCGCAGCGCCCGGTAGGCGGTGTCCAGGTCGTCCAGGATCAGGTGCCAGGACACGGCGTCCACCACCAGGTGGTGCGCGGCGAGCACCAGGACCGGTCGCCGGTCCCCGCCGCGGCGGCACAGCGCGGCCTTGAGCAGCGGGCCGCTGTCCAGGTCGAAGCCCGCGCACAGGTCGTCGACGAGCGCGGCGGGCACCTCGCCCGGCACGTCGCGCACCTCCAGGTGGACGGGCGCGCCCGGCGCGGTGCCGTGCTGGCGGCGGGTCCCGTCGGCGTCCGCCGGGAAGCGCAGGCGCAGCGCGTCGTGGTGGTCGTGCACCGCGGCGAGGGCGGCGCGCAGCGCGGTCTCGTCGGTGTCGGCGGCCAGCTGGTAGGAGACCGCCTGGGTCAGGCGCGCCGGGTCGCCGGTGAGCGTGTCGAACAGCAGGTGCTGGACGGGGGTGAGGGGGGCCTCGTCGACGACGGGGCCCTGTTCGGCCGTGGCCCGCGCGGCGGGCAGGTCCTCCACGGCGGCGGCCAGTTCGGCGACCGTCTGGTGCCGGAACAGGTGCCGTGGTGTCAGGGCGAGCCCGGCGCGGCGGGCCGCGGCGACGATCTGGATGCCGAGGATGGAGTCCCCGCCGAGGGCGAAGTAGTTGTCCTGCGCGCCCACCTCGGGCACGCCGAGCACCTCGGACCAGATGGCGGCGAGCGCCTTCTCCGTGCCGGTGCGCAGCGGGGCGCCGCCGCCGTCGGCCGGGGCGGACCACACCGGTTCGGGCAGCGCCCGCCGGTCGAGCTTGCCGCTGGGGCCGAGCGGCAGCCGCTCCAGTGGCACCACGGCCGCCGGGACCAGGTGGTCGGGGAGGGTGCGGGCGAGGAAGTCGCGCAGGGCCGCGGGGTCCGGCGCGGCGGTGCCGCGGGGCACGGCGTACGCCACCAGGCGGCGGTGTCCGTCGCGCTCCACCACGCGGGCGGCGGCCGCGGCCACGTCCGGGTGTCCGGCCAGGGCCGCCTCCAGCTCGCCCAGTTCGATGCGGATGCCGCGCACCTTCACCTGGTCGTCGGTGCGGCCGAGGTAGTGCAGTTCGCCGTGGGCGTCGCGGCGCACGAGGTCGCCGGTGCGGTACATGCGGGTACCGGGCGGGCCGAACGGGTCGGCGGTGAAGCGGGCGGCGGTCAGCGCGGGCCGGTTGAGGTAGCCGCGCGCCAACGCGGGTCCGCTGAGCCACAGTTCGCCCGCGACGCCGTGGGGGACGGGTCGCAGCCGTTCGTCCAGGACGTAGGTGCCGGTGCCGGGGAGTCTGCGGCCGATGGGGGGCGCGCCGCCGTCGGGCTCCAGTGGTCCGGACCAGGTGGCGACGACGGTGGCCTCGGTGGGGCCGTAGGAGTTGACGAGGCGGTGGTGCGGCGCCCAGCGGGCGACCAGTTCGGGTCCGCAGGCGTCGGCGCCGACGGTCAGCGTCTTCAGGTCCGGCAGCGTGCCCGGGGTGTCCGGCGGCAGCGTGGCCAGCGCCGCCGGAGGCAGCAAGGTGTGGGTGATGCGTTCTGTACGGAGTACGTCGGCCAGTTCCGCGCCCAGCAGCGGGCCCGGCGCGGGCACCACCAGACTCGCCCCCTGCGGCAACGACATGCACAGCTCAAGGACGGAAGCGTCGAAGCTCGGCGTGGCGAACGCCAACACCCGATCCCCTGAGACCACTTCGTAATGCGCGGCCTCAGCGGCAGCAAAGCCCGCCACGCCCCGGTGGGTGACCACCACGCCCTTCGGCGTCCCCGTCGACCCCGACGTGTAGATCACGTACGCCGGATCATCCAGCCGCAGCGTGCGCACCCGGTCCGCGTCCGTCGGCCGGTGCTCCGGACCGCCCTCCGACGCCAGCGCCTCGGCGACCCCGGCGGCGTCAAGCGTCAACGCGGGCTCCGCGTCCCGCAGCATCAGCGCCACCCGCTCCTGCGGATAGCCCGGGTCGACCGGCACGAACGCCGCTCCCGCCTTGGTCACGCCCAGCTGGGCCAGGACCATCTCGACCGAACGCGGAAGCACCAGTGCCACCAGGTCCCCCGGGCCCACGCCCCGGGCGATCAGCCGGTGCGCGAGACGGTTCGCCCGCACCTCCACCTCCGCGAACGACAACCGCACCCCCGGACCGGTCAAGGCCATCGCCGCAGGCGTGCGATCCACCGCCGCCTCCACCAACGCGGGCAACACCACCGGCAGCACCGGAGCCACCTCAGGCCGCGCAGACCCCCGCAGCAACCTCTCGCGCATCTGCGGCGGCAGGACGTCCACCGCGTCCACGCGGGTCTCGTCCGACGCCTCCGCCAGCAGGCTCAGGGTGTGCACGAGCTGGGCCGACAGGGCCCGGGCGGTCGACTCCTCGAAGTGGCCGGGGTCGTAGTCCAGGACGACGGACAGCAGGTCCCCGGGGGCCACCACCACGTTGAGCGGGTAGTTGGTGGGCTGGACGTCGCGCTCCTGCTCGATGGCCAGGCCGTGCCGGGCCAGGGCGCCCTCGTCGAAGGGGTAGTTCTCGAAGACCACGATGCTGTCGAACAGGTTGGTGCCGCCGGGCACCTCGCTCCAGGTCTGGATCTGGGCCAGCGAGACGAAGTCGTGTCTGCGGGACTCCGACTGCGCGGCCTGCAGCTCCCGCAGCCACTCCAGGAGGCCGCGGCCGCCGTCGATCCGCACCCGGGTGGGCAGGGTGTTGATGAACACGCCGACCATCGAGGTCACCCCGGGCAGTTCGGCGGGGCGCCCGGAGACCGTGGTGCCGAACACGACGTCGTCCCCGCCGCCGTACCGCGACAGAAGCAGCGCCCAGGCCCCCTGCACCAGGGTGTTGACGGTGAGCCCGGCCCGCTGGGCCGTCTCGCGCAGCCGCGCCGACACCTCGGCGTCGAGGGTCCCGCCGACGGTGCCCGAGGACGAGGTGCGGTGGGCCTCGGTGGGCCGCCGGTCCCTGGGGAGTTCGGTGGGGGTGTCGAAACCGGCGAGGGTCGCGCGCCAGTGCGCCTCCGCCCGTGCGGTGTCCTGCCGCGACAGCCACTCCAGGTAGTCGCGGAACGGCGCGCGGTCCACGGTCCGCGGGCGGCGCCCCGCGGTCAGCGCCGCGTACCGCTCGCACACCTCGTCGAAGAGCTGGGCGGCGCTCCAGCCGTCGAGCAGGATGTGGTGGAACGTCCACACCATCCGCACCCGGTCCGCCGTCAGCCGGATCAGGGCCAGGCGCATCAGGGGCGCCGCCGCCAGGTCGATCCCGGCGTCCCGGTCCTCGGCGATGAGCCGGTCCGTCTCCCGCGCGCACCGGTCGGCGGGCCAGCCGGTCCAGTCGTGGTGGGTGACCGGCACGGTGGCGTGGTGCCGCACGGCCTGGAGCGGTTCGGGGGTCTCCTGCCACACCAGGTGGGTGCGGAGCATCGCGTTGGCGTCCGCCGTGCGCTGCCAGGCCTCGGCCAGGGCGTGCGGGTCGGTGACGCCGCACAGCACGACCTGGACCTGGTTGACGTAGGTGCGGGCGTCGGGGTCCATGAGGCTGTGGAACAGCATGCCCGCCTGCATCGGCGTCAGCGGGTACAGGTCCGCGACCTCCCGGCCGTCGCCCACGACGCTGTCCAGGGCCACCTGGTCGATACGGGCCAGCGGGAAGTCCGAGGGCGTGCGGCCCCCGGCGTCCGGGCGGCGGCAGTGGGCGACGATCTCGGTGAGCGCCCGCAGCATGCCCTCGGCGAGGCCCGTCACGGTCCGCTCGTGGTGCAGGGTGTGGCTGTAGTGCCAGGTGATCTCCAGCTGCCCGTCCTCGACGCGGGCGATCACGTCGAGGAGGTGCGGGCGCCGCGCGTCGGGCGCGTCGGCGCCGTCGAGTCCGCCGGGCACCCCGCGCACCAGGGCCCCCTCGGGGCCCGCCGACCAGTCGAAGCGGCCCAGGTAGTTGAAGCTGACGGCGGGCGTCGGCGCGTCCCCGAGGCCGTCGGGGTCGAGGCGCGTCAGGGCGCCGTGGCCGATGCCCCGGTCCGGCACGGCCCGCAGCCGCTCCTTGACGGACTTCAGGGCGGTCCCCCAGTCCGCGTCCGGCACGTCCAGGGCGACGGGGTACAGGCTGGTGAACCAGCCGACGGTGCGGGACAGGTCGACGTCGTCGAAGAGCTGGTCCTCGCGGCCGTGCCCCTCCAGGGCCAACGCCACCGTGGAACGCCCGGTCCAGTCGGCGAGGGTGCGCCCCAGCGCGGTCAGCAGGACGTCGTCGACGCGGGTGCGGTAGGCGCCGGGCACCTCGCGCAGCAGCTCGTCGGTGCGCCGTGCGTCCAGGCGTACGGTGACGGCGCGCACGTCGGCCATGGTGGTGCCGTCCGGTGCGGCGTCGGTGTCCAGGGGCAGCGGCGCGGCGCAGTGCCGGGACACCTCCTCCCAGTGGGCGCGCTGGTCGGCGAACCCGCCGGAGGCGGTGTGCGCGCGCAGGCGCCGCGCCCACTCCTGTACGGACGTGGTGCGCGCGGGCAGGCGTACCGGTTCACCGGCACGGGCCTGCCGGTAGGCGGTGTCCAGGTCCTCCAGGAGGACGCGCCAGGACACCCCGTCGACCACCAGGTGGTGGACGGCCAGGAGCAGCCGCGGCCGTGCGCCGGTGAACAGGCGCGCGGTCAGCAGCGGGCCGGTGGCGAGGCGGAACGCGGCGTGCGCCTCGGCGGTGGCCCGGGCCTCGGCGGCTTCGGCGGCCGCCGCGTCCAGGCCGGTCAGGTCGACGACCGCCAGGAGGTCGGGGGCCGCCTCGTCCGGGGCGGGGCAGTGCTGGCGCCAGGTTCCGTCGTCGCCCTGGGTGAACTGGGCGCGCAGGGCGTCGTGGTGGGCCCACAGGGCGGCCAGGGCGCGGCGCAGCGCGTCGGTGTCGACGTCGGTGTCCGTCTCGACGAGCAGGCACTGGTCGAAGAGTTCGGGGCGGCGCGGCCCGGGGTCGAGGAACCAGTGCTGGATCGGCGTGAGCGGGACCTCCCCGGTGACCGGTGCTGTTCCGGCGACGGGTGCCGCCGTGCCGGTGGCGGCGGCGAGGGCCGCGACGGTGGGGTGGCGGAACAGGTCGCGCGGGGTGAGCGCGAGCCCGGCGGCGCGGGCGCGGGACACCGCCTGGATGCTGAGGATGGAGTCACCGCCCAGCATGAAGAAGTGGTCGTCGGCGCCGACGCGGTCCACGCCGAGCAGCTCCGCCCAGATCGCGCACAGGACGCGCTCGGCGTCGGTGCGCGGCGGGCGGTACGCGGTCTCGCCCGCCGCCGACCAGTCGGGCGCGGGCAGCCTGCCCCGGTCCACCTTGCCGTTGGCGGTCAGCGGCAGCTCCGGCACCGTGACGAACGCGGCGGGCACCATGTAGTCGGGCAGTTCGGCGGCCACGTGGGCGCGCAGCTCGGCGGCCGTCGGCGCGGGCTGCCCGGGTGCGGGGACGAGGTGGGCGGCCAGGCGCTTGCGCCCGGCGTGCTCGCACACGGACACCACGGCCTCGGCGACGCCGGGGTGCGCGGTGACGCGGGCCTCGATCTCGGCGGGCTCGACGCGGAAGCCGCGCAGCTTGACCTGGTCGTCGGCGCGCCCCACGAAGTGCAGTTCGCCGTCGCCGCTCCAGCGCACCACGTCACCGGTGCGGTACATGCGGCCGCCGGGCGGGCCGAACGGGTCGGCCACGTAGCGGGCCGCCGTCGCGCCCGCCTGCCGGGCGTAGCCTCGGGCGAGGCCCGCCCCGGCGACGTACAACTCCCCCGGAATGCCCGGTGGTTGGGGCTGGAGGGCGTCGTCGAGGACATACACCCGGGTGTTGTCCAGGGGGCGGCCGATGGGCAGGACCGGGGGCAGCGGGTCACCGGCGGCGAAGGCGCGCCGGGTCGCGAAGGTGGTGGTCTCGGTGGGGCCGTAGCCGTCGACGACGGTCAGGTCGGGGCAGGCGTCGAGGACGCGGCGCACCACGGCGCCCGGCACGGCCTCGCCCCCGGTCCACACCTCCCGGGCGCCGCGCAGGCAGGCGGGGTCCTCCTGGGCGAGGAGCCGGAACAGGCCCGCGGTGAGCCACAGGTGGCGCACGCCGCGCTCGGCGATCGCGTGCCGCACGACGGCGGCGTCGACGTCCCCGGGCGGCGCGAGGACGGCGGTGCCGCCGCGCAGCAGCGGCACCCACAGCTCGTACGTGGAGGCGTCGAAGGCGTGCGGGGAGTGCACCAGGACGCGGTCGTGCCCGGTGAAGGCCCGGTCGGACGCGAGGGCGACGACGTCCCGGTGGCGCACGGCGACGCCCTTGGGGGTGCCGGTGGAGCCGGAGGTGAACATCACGTACTGGACGCTGTCGGGGCGTACGACCGGGGCGTCCGCCGTGCCCGGCGGCACGGCTCCCTCCGGTTCCTGGTCGGGCCGCAGCACGGTGCCTTCGGGCAGCGCGTCGCGCGCCGTCTGCTCCCACGCGGCGTCGGTCAGGAGCAGGCGGGCGCCCACGTCGGTGAGCATGCGCCGCAGCCGCTCGCTGGGGGCGCGGCCGTCGAGGGGGACGTAGACCCCGCCGGTGCGGGCGAGGGCGAGCTGGGTGACGACCAGGGTGGCGGAGCGGTCCATGAGGACGCCGACCGGTGCCTCCGCCGTGGCGCCGTGGGCGGTGAGCAGGGCGGCGAGCCGCGCGGCCCGGGCGTCCAGGTCGCGGTAGCTGAGGCGTTCGTCCCCGGCTTCCAGGGCGATGGCGTCGGGGGTGCGCCGCACCTGCGCGGCCCACAGGTCCGCGACGGTCGCCTCGGGCGTGGCGGCGGCGGTGTCGTTCCACTCCTCGACCACCTGGCGGCGGCGGGCGGGCGTGAGCAGCGGCAGCCGCGCGGGCGGGCGTTCGGGCCCGGTGGCCATGGCGTCGAGGAGCACGGTGAGGTACTCGGCCATGCGGGCGGCGGTGTCGGCGTCGAACAGGGCCGGGTCGTAGCCGAGGCGCAGCCCGAGTTCCGTGCCCGGGTAGGCGACCAGGCTGAGCGGGTAGTTGGTGGTCTCGATGCCGTCGAGGTCGCTCAGGCGCAGGCCGTGGGCGGCGGCGAGGTCGCCGTCGACGGGGTAGTTCTCGTAGACGACGATGCTGTGGAACAGGGCGGCCCGCTCGGGGAGTTCGGTGAGGGCCTTCAGCCGGGTCAGCGGCAGGTGGTCGAAGCGGCGGTCCTCGCTCTGGTCGTGCTGGAGGGCGGCGAGCCAGTCGAGGAGGGTGCCCTCGCGCGGCACGCTGACCCGGGTGGGCAGGGTCGTGATGAACAGGCCGGTCATGGACTCGGCGCCCGGCAGCTCGGGCGGCCGCCCGGAGACCGTGGTGCCGAACACGACGTCCTCGCTGCCCGCCTGGCGGCTCAGGAGCAGTGCCCAGGCGCCCTGGACCAGGGTGTTCAGGGTCAGGCCCGCGGCCTTGGCCCGTTCCTCCAGGGCGCGGGTGGTGGCCTCGGGCACCGTGGCGCGGACGGCCGCGGTGGACTCGGCGTGGTGGGTCTCGCGGGGCTCGCGGTCGAAGGGCAGCGGGGTGGCCCCGGTCAGGCCCGCGAGGCGGTCGCGCCAGTGCCGTTCGGCCCGGTCGGTGTCGCGCTCGCGCAGCCAGGCCACGTAGTCGCGGAAGGGGCGCCGCGCGGGCAGCGCGTCGCTCCCGCCGTCGGCGTGGCTGGCGAACACGTCGGACAGGACCTGGAACAGGCTCCAGCCGTCCAGGATCAGATGGTGGAAGGACCACAGCACACGCACGGCGCTGTCGGAGAGCCGGATGAGCGCCAGGCGCTGGAGCGGGGCGCTCGCCAGGTCGACGCCGCGCTCGCGGTCCCGGTCGAGCAGGTCCCGCAGCCGCGCCTCGCGCGCGTCGTCGGCCAGGCCGCGCCAGTCCAGGTGCGTGACCGGCACGGCCGCGTGCCGCCGCACCACCATCAGCGGTTCGGGCACGTCCTGCCACAGCGCGCAGGCCCGGAGCACCGGGGTTCGGTCCGTGACGCGCTGCCAGGCCGCCGCGAAGGCGGCCGGGTCGGGCACGCCGTCCAAGGTGAAGGACACCTGCTGGAAGTAGACGCTCTGGTTGTCCTGGGACAGGCCGTGGAAGAGCATGCCCGCCTGGGTGGGCGTGAGCGCGTGGACGTCCTCGACCGCGGCCGGGTCGGCGCCCACCACGCGGTCCACGGCGGCCTGGTCGAGCGCGGCCAGCGGGAAGTCCGACGGGGTGCGCCCGCCGGTGCCGGGCCGGGCGGCGTGCCGGGCGATCCCGGCGAGGGCGTCCGCGAACCGGTCGGCCAGGTCGGCGACGGTCGCCTCCCGGTGCAGCCCCTCGGAGTAGAACCAGGTGAACTCCAGGGCGTCGCCGTCCAGGTGGCCCACCACCTCCAGGGGGTGGGGGCGTTCGCCGTGCGGGTCGGCGTCCAGCTCCAGGGGTCGGCACGGGCCGCCGTACAGGCCGTCGGGCGCGTCCGGAAGCCCGAACCGGCCCAGGTAGTTGAAGCTGACCTGCGCGGCGGGCGCCTCGGGCAGCGCCCCCGGCCCGGCCAGATGGCGCAGCGCGTCGTGGCCGATGCCGTGCCGGGGCACCGCGCGCAGCTGCTCCTTGACCTGCTTCAGTACGAGGTCCCAGTCGGCGTCCGGCGCGACGGCGAGCGCCACGGGGTGGCGGGTGGTGAACCAGCCGACGGTCCGGCTCGTGTCGACGTCGGCGAACAGCTCCTCGCGGCCGTGCCCCTCGACGTCCACCAGGACCCGCTCGTGGCCGGTCCACGCGCACAGCACCCGGCCGAGAGCGCTCAGCAGGACGTCGTTGACGCGGGTGCGGTAGGTGTCGGGCAGCGTCCGCAGCAGGACCGCGGTGTCCTCGGGGGTGAGGCGTACGGTCACCGAGCGGGCCGAGGCGTAGGTGTTGGCGCCCGCCCGGTCCGTCGGCAGGCTGGAGTCGGCGCCCGCGAGGGCCCGCGTCCAGTAGGCGGTCTCGTCGTCGAAGCCGCCGTCGGCCGCGTGCGCGGACAGCCGTCGCGCCCAGTGGCGCAGCGGTGCGGACTTCGCGGGCAGGGCGGTCGCCGCGTCGCGGCCCGCGCGGCGGGCGCGGTAGGCCCGGTCGAGGTCTTCGAGCAGGACCCGCCAGGACACCCCGTCGACGACGAGGTGGTGGACGGCCAGGTGCAGCACGGGCCCGCGCCCCGCGCCCCGCTCGTGCAGGACGGCGCGCAGCAGCGGGCCGTGCCGCAGGTCGAAGGGGCCGAGGTGCGGGGTGTCGGTGTCGGGGCCGGTGTGGCGGGCCAGGCGCAGGCGCGGGGCGCGGTCGTCGATGTGCCAGCGGACGCCGCCCTCGGCGGTGGCGTCGGGGACGAAGCGGGAGCGCAGCGCGTCGTGGTGGGCGACGAGGGCGTTGAGGGCGTCCTCCAGGGCGGCGGTGTCGACCGCTTCGGGCAGTTCGGCCGACAGGGTCTGCGCGAAGTGCCCGGCGCGGTCGGCGGCGCTGTCGAACAGCCAGCGCTGGATGGGGGTGAGCGGCGCCGGGCCGGTGGCCGCGACGGGGGCCGGGGCGGCGGGGCGGGTGCCGCGGGCGGCGTCCGCGCAGCGGGCCAGGTCGGCGACCGTCTGGTGCCGGTAGACGTCGCGGGAGGTCACCGTGAGGCCCGCCTGCCGGGCCTGGGCGACGACCTGGATGCTGAGGATGGAGTCGCCGCCGAGCGCGAAGAAGTTGTCGTCCGCGCCGACCCGCTCCACGTGCAGGACGTCCGCCCAGATCCCGGCGAGGATCCGCTCGCTGGGCGTGCGCGGCGGCACGTGCCGGGCGGCGCGGCCGACGGGCCCGGGGTCGGGGAGCCGGTCGCGGTCCAGCTTGCCGTTGGGGTTCAGGGGCAGCGCGGCCAGGGGGACGACGACCGCGGGGACCAGGTAGTCGGGCAGGGTTCGGCCCAGCTCCCGGCGCACCGCCTCCGGTTCGACCTCGGTGCCGGGTGCGGGGACGACATAGCCGACCAGGCGCCGGTGGCCGTCGCTCTCGCGGGCGGCGGCGGCCGCCTGGGCCACGCCGGTGCAGCGCAGCAGCGCCTGCTCCACCTCGCCGAGTTCGATGCGGAAGCCGCGCACCTTGACCTGCTGGTCGGTGCGGCCCACGTACTCCAGCTCGCCCGCCGCGGTCCAGCGCACCAGGTCCCCGGTGCGGTACATGCGGTCCCCCGGCGCGCCGAAGGGGTCGGCGACGAAGCGGGCGGCGGTCAGCGCGGGGCGGCGCAGATAGCCGCGCGCGAGTCCGCCGCCGCCGAGGAACAGCTCGCCCGTCACGCCCGGCGGCTGCGGGCGCAGCAGCCGGTCCAGGACGTAGACGCGGGTGCGGCCCACGGGGCCGCCGATGGGCGGGGCGTGGGCAGGGGCGGCGGCGTCGGCGAACCAGGCGGTGGCGTAGACGGTGGCCTCGGTCGGGCCGTAGATGTTGGCGACCTCGCAGGACGGCATGGCCTGGCGCAGGTCGCGCACGGTCTGTGCGGGCAGCGCCTCCCCGGCCAGGACGAACGTGTCGGCGGACAGGGCCGCGCCGTCGCCGGTGAGCAGCCGCCCGACCACGGACGGCACGCCGCTGACGAGCCCGGCGCGGCGCGGCGACGGGGCGTCGGAGAGCGCCGCCAGGTCCGCGACCACCTCGATGCTCCCGCCCGCCACCAGGGGGCAGATCATCTCGAACACCGACACGTCGAAGTTGAGGGAGGTCGAGGCGATCACATGGGCGAGCCGCTCGGGCCCGAACCGCTCCCCCACCCACGCGGCGAGCGCCGCCACGCTGCGGTGGGTGATCACAACGCCCTTGGGCCGACCGGTCGACCCGGAGGTGTAGATGACGTACGCGGGGTGGTCGGGCCCCAGCGGCACGGCCGGGCCCACGGCTGCGGGCGAGGCGGCCCGATCGGCTGCGGGCGAGGCGGCCTCATCGGCTGCGGGCAGGTCGGCGCCCTCGGCTCCGGGCAGGTCGGCGCCGTCGGCCAGGCAGTCCTCCAGGAGCAGCGGCGCGCAGTCCCCCGGGAGCGCGTCGGCGGTCTCGCGGGCGGCCACGACGAGGGCGGGGGCGGCGTCGGCGAGCATGAAGCGGACGCGCTCGGCGGGGTAGCCGGGGTCCACGGGCAGATAGCCCGCGCCGGACTTCAGGACGCCCCACAGGGCGGGCAGCAGGTCGGCGGAGCGCGGCAGGCACAGCGCCACCAGGGTCTCGGGTCCGGCGCCGCGGGCGCGCAGGTGCCGGGCGATGCGGTCGGCGCGCCGGTTCACCTCCGCGTAGTCCAGGCGCGTGGTGCCGCAGACCACGGCGGTCCGGTCGGGGGTGCGGGCGACCTGCGCCTCGAACAGCACCGGCAGGGTGCGGTCGGCCGGTTCGTGTCCGGCGCGCACGGGCGGGTTCCAGGTGTCGAGGACGGTGCGCAGCTCGTCGTCCGGGAGCAGCGGCAGGTCGGCGAGGGGGCGCTGCGGGCCGTCGGCCATGCCGTCGAGGAGGCGGTTGAGGTGGCGGCCCATGCGGGCGACGATGTCCGCGTCGTACAGATCCGTGTTGTACTCGACGGTCAGTTCGCAGCCGCCGTCCGCGTGTGGCGCGAACTCCAGGACCAGGTCGAAGCGGGCGGCCGGGCGCGGCAGCGGGTGGGGCTCGACGCGCATGCCACCGGCGTGCGAGGGGTGGGCCGGTGCGGTCTGCTGGACCACGAGCGCCTGGACCAGGGGGGTGCGGCTGGGGTCGCGGGGCGGGGCGAGCTCCTCGACGACGCGGTCGAAGGGCACCCCGTCGTGGGCGAAGGCGTCGAGCACGGTCGCGCGCATGCGCTCCACGAACTGGTCGACGGTGAGCGTGTCGTCCACGTCGCCGCGCAGCACCACGGTGTTGGCGAAGAAGCCGGTCACGTCCTCCAGGTCGCTGCGGCCGCGGCCGTTGGTGACGGTGCCGAAGGCCACGTCCCGCTGCCCGGAGTACCGGGAGAACAGCACGGCCGCCGCCCCGGCGAACAGGGTGAACACGGTGGTGCCGCGGCCCGCCGCCAGGTGCCTGAGCCGCGCGACGAGGTCCGGGGCCAGGCGGTGCCGGTGGGCGGCGCCCGCGGTGGTGCGCACCGGGAGCCGGGGCCGGTCGGTGGGCAGGTCGAGCTGCTGCATGCCCGTCAGGTGCCGCTTCCAGTACGCCAGGTCGCTGGCGTCGCCCCCGGGGTCGCGGCCCTCGTGCTCCCACACCGCGAAGTCCGGGTACTGCACGCCGGGCGCGGGCAGTCCGTCCGGGGCGCCGGTCACCTCCGCCTCGTACAGGGCGATCAGGTCGCGGGCGAGCACGCCCACCGACCAGCCGTCGGTGACGATGTGGTGCTGGGCCAGGAGCAGCAGGTGGTCGTCGTCCGCGCGGCGCACCAGCAGCGCCCGCGTCAGCGGTCCCGCCGCCAGGTCGAAGGGGCGGCCCAGCTCCGCGGTGAGCAGGGCCTCGGCGGTCGCGGCGCGCCGCTCGGCGGGCAGATCGGTCACGTCGGCGGTGTCCAGGGGCAGTTCGGCGTGCTGGCTGACGCGCTGGACGCCCTGGCCGTCGACGGTGGCGAACGTGGTGCGCAGGGAGTCGTGCCGGGCGGCGAGCCGGTGCAGGGCGCGGCGCAGCGCGGCGGTGTCCGGGGTGCCGCGCAGGCGCAGGGCGAGGCCGGTGTTGTACTCGGTGCCGCCGTCGGTGAGGTCGTCGAGGAACCACAGCCGCCGTTGCGCGCTGGACAGGGGCAGCGGCCGGTCGCGCGGGGCGGGCGGTATGGGGTCCGCGGGCGCGGCGGCGGCCGGGTCGGCGAGCAGCGGGGCGAGGGCGGCGACGGTCCGGGCAGTGAACAGGTCCCGGACGGACAGGCGCACGCCGAACTCGTCGCGGATCCGGGACAGGACGCGGGCGGCGAGGATGGAGTCGCCGCCGAGGGCGAGGAAGTCGTCGTCGGCGCTGACGCCGTCGGGGCCGCCGGTGCCGAGGACGTGGGCCCAGATGGCGGCGAGGGCCCGCTCCTCGGGGGTGCGCGGCGGTGTGCCGCCCGCGGCGGTCGTGCGGGTGGGGGCGGGCAGGGCGTCCAGGTCGACCTTGTGGTGGGCGGTCATGGGCAGTTCGGCCAGGACGACCACGGCGGCGGGCACCAGGTGGGCGGGCAGGGCGCCGGTGAGCGCGGCGCGCAGCGCGCCGGGGTCAGGGGCGGCGTCGGGGTCGGTGGGCGTGACGTAGCCGACGAGCCGCCGGTGTCCGGGCTCGTCCTCGCGGGCCACGACCACGGCCTCGCGGACGTCGCCGTGGGCGAGCAGCGCCGCCTCGATCTCGCCGGGTTCGATGCGGAAGCCGCGGACCTTGAGCTGCCGGTCGACGCGGCCGAGGAACTCAAGCTCGCCGTCGGCGCTCCAGCGGGCGCGGTCGCCGGTGCGGTAGAGGCGGGCGCCGGGCGGGCCGAAGGGGCTGGCGACGAAGCGCGTCGCGGTGAGGCCGGGGCGGCCGTGGTAGCCGCGGGCCACGCCGTCGCCGCCGACGTACAGCTCGCCCGGGGTGCCGGGCGGCACCGGCCGCAGCGCCTCGTCGAGGACGTGCGCCCGGGTGCCGGGCAGGGGCGTGCCGATGGTGGGGGCGCCGCTGCCCGCGGTGAGCGGTCCGGTCCAGGAGGCGACGACGGTGGCCTCGGTGGGACCGTAGGAGTTGATCATGCGGCGGCCGGGGGCCCAGCGGTCGACGAGGGCGGGCGGGCAGGCCTCGGCGCCCACGATGAGGGTGCGCAGGTGGCGCCCGGTGCCGTCGGGCTCGGGCGGGGGCAGCGTGGCGAGGGCGGCGGGCGGGATCAGGGCGTGGCTGACGCGGTGTTCGTCGAGTACGCGGGCGAGGTCGTCGCCGAGCCAGGGCCCGTCGGGCGGCACGACGAGGGTGGCGCCGGACAGCAGGGAGGAGCACAGCTCCAGGACGGAGGCGTCGAAGCTCGGCGAGGAGAACTGGAGCACGCGGTCGCCGGGTCCGACGGCGTACTGCTCGGCGGCGGCCGCGGCGAAGCCGCCGATGCCGCGGTGGGTGACGGTCACGCCCTTGGGGGTGCCGGTGGATCCGGAGGTGTAGATGACGTACGCGGCGTGGTCGGGGCCGATCCGCGCGGGCGCGGGCGCGGCGGCGGTGCGCGTTGTGTCGTACGCCGTGTCGTCCAGGACGGCGCGGACGTGATCGAGGTCGTCGAGGACCACGGCCGGGGTGGCGTCGGCGAGCATCAGGCCGCGCCGCTCGGCGGGGTAGTCGGGGTCCACGGGCAGGAACGCGGCGCCCGCCCGCGCCACGGCCAGTTCGGCGGCGACGAGTTCCATGGAGCGCGGCAGCACGAGCGCCACCGTCCGGTCGGGGCCCGCGCCGCGGCGGACGAGGTCGGCGGCGAGCCTCCCGGCCCGTGCCGCCAGTTCCCGGAAGGACCAGGTGCGCCTGCCGTCGGTGAGGGCGGGCGCCTCGGGCGTGCGGGCCGCCCAGGCGGCGAACAGTTCGTCGAGCGGTGGGTGCGGCGCCGCGGCGGCTCCGTCGCTTCCCGCGGCCGGGGCGGGGTCGTCGGCCCCCGGTGGAGGGGAGGCGGTGGTGGGCGCGTGCTGCGGGTCCGTCATGGGGATGTCCTTCGGCGGCGGGGCACGGTGCGCGGGCGTGGGTGGGGGACGTCCGCGGCGGCGGGCGGGTCGCGCCCGCCGTCGCGCGGTCGGGGATCAGGCGGTGCGGCGGGCGGTGCGGCCGGATATCTGCACGCGGTCGACGACGCCGGTGGCGGGGTCGCGGTGGAAGCGCCCGCCGGGCTCCCGTCGGCCGGTGACGGGGTCGACGAGGTCGCAGGTCAGGTCCGCGTGGCAGATGAGCGGAAGGGCGAGGTCACCGTCGACGGAGAGCGCCGGGGTGCCGTCGGCGCCGAGAGTTATCCGGTACTCGGTCGTGCCGTTGTGGTAGGTGCCCGCGCATTCGGGGAGGGCGACGGGCTCGCCGTACCGCGGGGTGGCCGGAGCGGTCGGCACCCGCAGTCCCGTGATCCGGGTGAGGTCGTCGGCGAGGTCGTACCAGAGGGCGGTGGCGCCGCTGGCGTTGCCGGTGAAGGCGACCACGACGCCGCTTTCGGGCTCGGCCCGCAGGTGGCAGGAGGTGCCCTGGGCGTTGCCGTCGTGGCCGCACCACCAGCGGCCGTCCTCCTGGAACAGCGCGACCCCGAGCCCCCAGGCGTCGGCCAGCCCTCCTGAGTCGGCGCCCTGCTGGGGGCTGCGCATGAGGGCGGCGAAGTCGTCCGGGAGCACGCTGGAGCGGCCCGTCAGGGCTCTGCCGAGGGCGGTCAGGTCGAGCGCACCGGCCAGCAGGGATCCGGCGGGGGCCTCGACCGGGGCCAGGTTCTGCCGGGCCGGGCGGGGCTGTCCCGTCACCGTGTTCAGGGCGTGGCCCGCGGCGACCGGGCGCGCGGGGGCGGGGTCGTCGAGGAACGCGGGGGCGGTGCCGAGGGGTTCGAGGAGCAGGGCCCGCACGGCTTCCTGCCAGGTCATGCCGGTGACCGCCTCGATGAGTCGCCCGGCGGCGACGTATCCCGCGTTGGAGTACGAGAAACCGGTTCCTGGCGGGAACAGGGTGTTGTCAGCGGTGCAGACCTGTGACAGATATCGGGAGGCGGGGGTTCTGGCGGCGGTGTCGGAGTCGGGCCCGGTGGGCAGGCCCGCGGTGTGGCTGAGCAGATGACGGATCGTTACCTCTGGTAACGCGCGTAGCTCGGGGAGGAACGCGGCGGCCGGGTCGTCCGGCTCCAGGTCGCCGTCGTCGGCCAGGAGCATCACGGTGGCGGCCGTGTAGACCTTGGTGACGGAGCCGAGGGGCACGGCCGTGTCGGCGGTGAAGGGGGCGCGGGTGGCGGCGTCGGCCGTGCCGGTGTGGACGCTGACGACCTCCGTCCCGGTGTCCACGGCGAGGTGGGCGCCGGGCACCCGGTGGGTGCGGGCGAGTGCGTGCAGGCGGTCCTGTAACTCCTGGTGCAGCGGGGACGACTGCCGCTCGGCGATCGGGGCGGCGGTGGGGTACGGCATGACGAGGTGACTCCTGTGAACGGTGGCTCTGGGAAGGTGGCCCGTCGGCCACCCGGACGATCGCGCTGGCCGGACGCGGTGGGGCGTCCTACGGCCGGACGACGTCGACGGGCAGGTGCCGCACGCCGACGAGGACGGCCGGGTTCTGGTAGGTGACGTCGTCGTACGAGGGGACGCTGAGGTCGCGGTAGCGGTCGAGGAGCATGCGCAGGGCGATGCGCGCCTCCAGGCGGGCCAGGGGCGCGCCGAAACAGAAGTGGATGCCCTGCCCGAACGTCAGGTGGGGGTTGGGGTTGCGGGCGATGTCGAGGGTGTCCGGGTCGCTGAAGCGGGCGGGGTCGCGGTTGGCGGCGCCGAGGTGGGCCATGACGAGGGTGTTGGGCTCCAGTTCGTGGCCGCCGAGGACGACGGGCTTGTTGACGCGGCGGCCCAGTTCGGGGAAGGGCGGCAGCCAGCGCAGCGCTTCCTCGATGGCCTCCGGCAGCCGTCCGGGGTCGGCGCGCAGGGCGGTGAGCGTGCCGGGGGCGCGGTCGAAGGCGACCAGGGCGTTGCCGAGGAGCGCCGTGGTGGTGATGTGTCCGGCGACGAGGAGCAGGGCGACGAAGCCGACCATCTCCTGGTCCTCCAGGCGGACGCCGTCGACCTCGGCGGCGATGAGCTTGCTGATGAGGTCGTCGCCGGGGTCGGCGCGGCGGTGCCGGATGTGGTCGAGGACGTAGGAGTTCATCGTGCGCACGGTGGGGGCGATGGCCTGCAGGGCGCGCTCGATGTCGGCCATGTCGGCGGACTCGCTGAGCTGGTCGCCGCCGAAGAGGGTGGCCGCCCACTCCTGGAACAGCGGGTGGTCCTCGGCCGGGATGCCGAGCAGTTCGGCGATAACGATGATGGGCAGCGGGTAGGCGAGGGCGTCCACCAGGTCGACGCGGTCGCGGTCCTCGACGGCGTCGAGGAGGCGGGCGCACACGGCCTCGATGCGCGGTTCGAGTCCCTGCACCACGCGGGGCGTGAAGGCCTGGCTGACCAGGGTGCGGAACTTGCGGTGCTCGGGCGGGTCCATGCCGACGAAATTGCCCTGCCGGAAGGCCTCGAAGTCCTCCTGGGTGGGGGCGATCGGGGTCATGTCGGAGGAGTACGTCGCCGGGTCCGCGAGGACGGCGGCCACCCCCTCGTGGTCCACGACGCGCCACACGCCCTGCTCTTCGTCGTGCCGCACCGGTCCGCTCTCGCGCAGGGCGCGCCACCGGTCGGTCAGGGTGTCGAAGAGTAAGTGCTCCTGCGTGGATGGGTTGCTGGTCACGTTTCCTCCCTCGGATGGGGCGCGCGGCCGCTGCGGAGGCACGGGTGTGCGGCCGCTGGCGCGCAGTCGTCTGCGGAGCGTCGAAAGCCGGTCCCGTAGGGCGGCCCCGGGCAGGGCCGGTCCCGGCACGGGCGAAGAGCGGCTGCGCGCCGGTCACCCCCCATCAGGCCGGATACGGGGGCCAACGCGGCGCCCGGACCGGCCAGTTGAGCCCGCGCGGTACGGAGCTCAGGGCGTGCGGTGGCGTCGCGCGGCGCCGCCGCGGGCCCCCGTCTCCCCGGACGTCATCCGTCCGTCACCGTGCTCGCGCGGGACCGGTCACCACGCGTAAGGCGTGCCACTTCGGCCTTTCGCCCGTCCCTGGACGACGCGTGGCACCTGTTGTGCGAACCAAGCCGACATCTCACAATCCCCCAGTGAAACGTTCCGCGCAGCGCGTGCGCGTCTATTCATCAATGCACTGACAACAAGTGGCGGAACCGCCGGAACCGGATGCCCAGGGACAGAATGAGACGGTACGCGCATCCGGCGGACCCTGTCCGACGCTTTGCACCATGTGCACTGAGAACACCCCCCGTCCCAGTCGAACTCGGCCACAGTCTTCACGGTGCGTCACCCGATAGCAACCCCCTTAAGTTGAACGGAGGGTGCATCGGTTGCCGCACGCAGTGACCGGCGAGTAGCTTCTCAGGCGCGCGTCAGCGCCCCGGCAGCCCCGAGCGGATCACCGCTCCCCGCGTGTGCCCCGACGTCCCAACGTCAAACGCCCGGCTGCCGGAAACGGCGCGTTCCCCCGTGGTCTGGCGGGCGAGAACGCCTCTCACCAGGGACGGAAACCGGACCCCAGCCGCGAACGCGCAAACGCGGACTCAGAGTGATCGAAGTCGGCCGCCGCTCGCGCACGTTCGAACCCTCGTCGGTCACCCGGTCAACGGAGAGCGACCGGACGACCCTCGGTAACCGAGTGCGAGCGTGGTCCAGACCAGGATCCATCGGGGGGCGCACGGGGGCGCACGATAACTCAGCGTGCGCGGGCGCACGCTCCCGATGGAGTGAGCCCCCGGCCCGCGAAGCCATGGGCAAACGTCCGCCGGTGCCGTGCGACAGCTCCCCCACGTGCGAATGCGTTCGCAAGGTCCGGTCCCGGGGCGGTGCCCGAGCGGGCACCGTGGCCGAATCCCTGAATCTGGCTTGTCCGCACCCCTCTCCTCCCGTGGCGGATTCGCCGTTCGTCGCGCCGGTGTGCACCACGGACGGCACGGTGCGGACCGGCCGCGCGCTCACTCTCGTACGCATCCGAGTGCCGAGCGTCGTGCGTTCTGGTGGCCCGAATCACAGATTCCGCCGGGCCCGTCTCCGGCGTCCGGTCGAGAGGGGAGGCCCTGGGGCTTCAGTGGCGGCCGTTCCTCCGTCCTTCGGTCCGCCGGGCCCTTGTGGCGTCCCCGGCGGCGAAGAGGGAACCTGGAGGTGAGGGCACGCAGGAGGTGAACCGATATGACCACGCTCGTTGGCTGGCACGTGGATCTCGAATTCTCCGAACACGGCGACCGCACCACCGCGGCGGCCCTGGTCAGGCTCGGGGACGGCAGCGAGATGCGGGCGCACGGGTACGCCATGCGGCATCCGACGGATCCGCGGCAGCTCCGGGTCGGTGAGGAGATCGCGGGCGCGCGGGCCCTGATGGACCTCGCGTCGCAGATGCTGCGGAAGGCCCACACGGAGATCGACGAGGCCGCGGGGCGGCCGTCCCATCCCCTGACCCACTGACCGCTTCGGCCGCCTCGGCTCGCGGCACGCGCCGGTCGCCCGGCCTCCGGTGCGCGGGCAGGTGCGGGCCGGAAGCCGGGCAGGCCCCCGCGCTCTTCACGTGGTCGGCGGCACGCTCCCCCGCCTACGCTGGCCCGGCACCTGATGCCGCCCCGACAGCGAAGGCCCCCCGTGTCCCTCCCCTCCCCCGACGTCCTCGACGCCTTCGGCCTCACGGGGCGCCCCGTGCCCCTGCCCGGCGGAGCGGGCACCAGCGTGCGCGTGGGTGACGCGGTGCTCAAACCCACCGGCCCCGACGCGGAGTTCGCCCACTGGCTGGCCGACCTCATGGCGGCGGTGGTGGAGGACGGCTTCCGCGTCGCCCGCCCCATGCGCACCCGCGACGGCGCCTGGAGCCACGGCGGCTGGAGCGCCTCCCGGCATCTGGCCGCTGCCGAGCCCGCGCACGCGACGGCCCCGCGCTGGCGGGAGGTCATCGCCGCCGGGCGGGCCCTGCACCGCGCGCTCGCGGACGTGCCGCGCCCCGGCTTCCTGGACCGCCGCACGGACGCGTGGGCCGTCGGCGACCGCGCGGCCTGGCAGGAAGCGGCGGCCGTTCCGCATCCGGCCCTGCGTGCGCCGTACGAGCACCTGACCGCGCTGCTCGGCCCCCGGCCGCGGGGCAGATCGCAGCTCGTCCACGGCGACCTGACGGGGAACGTGCTGTTCGCGCCGGGACTGGCCCCCGCGGTCCTCGACTTCTCGCCGTACTGGCGCCCTCCGGCCTTCGCCGACGCCATCGTGGTGGGCGACGCGCTGCTGTGGCACGCGGCCGACGCGGACCTGCTCCACGCCACCGCGGCCGACGGCGCCCCCGGCCTCCTCCCGTACGTCGTACGCGCCGTCCTCTTCCGCCTGGTCGCGGCCAGCCAACACCTGCGCGCGCACGCCGGTCCCCACGCGGCCGCGGAAACGGAAGCGGAGCGCTATCTGCGCGTGGCCGGTCTGCTCCGACGGGAGCACGGGTGACGGCGCCGTCCCGGGAGGTCCGGTGCGTACGCCGGGCGCGTGCGACGTGCCTCCACGGGCCTGCGCCTCAGCGGTCTCCCCGCTCGCCCTTCGACGCCCCGTCCTCGCTGGCCCACAGGGAGCGGACGTGGCCCAGGTGCTTGGCCATGCAGGCCTCCGCGCCCCGGGCGTCGCCCGCGAGCATCAGGTCGAGGAGTTCGACGTGCTCCTCGGCAGACGGGATGAGTTCGCCGCGCTCGTCCAGGGCCGTCAGGCCGTACAGGCGGGAGCGCTTGCGCAGGTCGCTGACGGTTTCCACGAGGCGTTCGTTGCCGGACAGGGCGAGCAGCGCCAGGTGGAAGCGGCGGTCGGCCTCCAGGTAGCCGATGAGGTCGTGGTCGCGGGCGGCGCGCACGATCTCCTCGGCGACGGGGCGCAGCGCCTCCAGGTCCTCGCACGCGGCGGTGCGCGTGACGCGGCCGACCGTGGGGATCTCGATGAGGGCGCGGATCTCCGTGTACTGGTCGAGGTCGCGCTCGCTGAACTCGGTGACGCGGAAGCCCTTGTTGCGGACCGGCTCGACCAGGCCCTCGCGGGCCAGGTCGAGCATCGCCTCACGCACGGGCGTGGCGGAGATGCCGAAGTCCTCGGCGAGCGTGGGCGCGGAGTACACCACGCCCGGGCGCAGTTCGCCGGAGATCAGGGCCGCCCGCAGGGCGCTGCTCACCTGGTCGCGCAGCCGCTCCCGGGTGGCGTTGAGGTCACGGTGCTTGAGATGCCCCATGGCGGTCCTGATCCCTTCGGCCTGGTACGGGCCCCCACCGTACAATGTCACGTTGCGCCCGTGGGTGACAGGGTGTAGGTGCGCTCCGCGGTGTAGAACTCCAGGGCGGCCCGGCCCTGTTCGCGCGGCCCGTGGCCGGAGGCCTTGGCGCCGCCGAACGGCAGGTGGAAGTCGACGCCGGTGGACGGCGCGTTGATCCGGATCATGCCAGTGTCGAGCTGGTCGAGGGCGTCGAGCGCGCGGTCCAGGTCGGCGGTGTGCACGGAGGTGACCAGGCCGTAGGGCACGGAGTTGGTCAGGCGCACGGCGTGGTCCAGGTCCGTCGCGGGCAGCAGGGCGGCGAGGGGCCCGAAGACCTCTTCGCGCAGCAGTCGGTGCCCGGCGGGGACCTTCTCGACCAGGGTGGGGGCGGCGTACCAGCCGGGCCGGTCGGGCACGGTGCCCCGGCCAGCGTGCTCAGGCCCTGCCAGGCGTCGCCGACCTGGTCGCGGGCGTGCTCGCTGATGAGCGGTCCGGCGACGGTGGCGGCGTCGGCGGGGTTGCCGACCGGCAGCGCCCGCAGCGCGGCGGACAGGGCCTCGCGCAGCGGGTCGAGGGCCGCGCCGACGGCGATGACACGGCTGGTGGCGGTGCACTTCTGACCCGCGTACCCGGCGACGGCGGCGGCGATGTGCGCGGCGGCCCGGCCGATGTCGGCGTCGGGCAGGACGACGGCGGCGTTCAGGCCGCCCATCTCGGCCTGCACGGGCACGCCCCGCGCGGTGGCGCGGGCAACGACGGCCTGGCCCACGGCGGTGGAGCCGGTGAAGGAGACGGCGTCGGCGCAGGACACGAGCGCGTTGCCCTCCGGCGCCCCGCCGGGCAGCACGGTGAACACGCCCTCGGGCAGGGCGCCTTGGACGAGGTCGGCGAGGCGCAGCGCGCAGGCGGTGGCTTCCGGTGCGGGCTTGAGGACGACGGCGTTGCCGACCGCTAGGGCGGGCGCGGCCTTCCAGCTGGGGATGGCGAAGGGGAAGTTCCAGGGCGTGACGAGACCGGCGACGCCGTGCGGGCGGCGGCGGGTGAGCAGCAGGCCCGCGCCGGTCGCGCTCTCGTGGACGGCGCCGACGGGTTCGTACGGGGCCTGGGCGTAGTAGCGCCAGATCGCCACCGCGCGGGCGACTTCGGCGCGGGCCTCGGTGACGGGCTTGCCGACCTCGCGCACGGCGAGCGCGGCCAGTTCGGGCGCGGCGGCGTCCAGGGCGGCGGCGACGGCGCCGAGGGCGGCGGAGCGGGCGGCCGCCCCGGCGCGCAGCCAGTCGCCCTGGGCGGAGCGGGCCCGCTCGACGCGGTCGGCGGCCGCGAAGGCGCCGGGCGCCGGGGTCTCGACGAGTACGTCGGTGGGGTCGGCGGGGTTGCGGGAGATGACGAGGGGCGGGGCGGCGGTCACGGGCGGAGGCCTCCCGAGGAGTGGGGCGGGGGCGGCGGTCGCAGGTGGAAGCCGCCCAAGGACAGGGGCACGGCGGTGGTCACAGGCGGAAGCCCGCGGGGAAGGGGTCGTCGGGGTCGAGGAAGTACTGGGCGGTGCCGGTGATCCAGGCGCGGCCGGTGATGGTCGGTACGACGGCGGGCCGGTCGGCGACGGTGGTCTCGTCGACGAGGCGGCCGGTGAAGCGGGTGCCGATGAAGGACTCGTTGACGAAGTCGCGGTCGAGGGGCAGCAGTCCGCGCGCGTGCAGCTGGGCCATGCGGGCCGAGGTGCCGGTGCCGCACGGGGAGCGGTCGAACCAGCCGGGGTGGATGGCCATGGCGTGCCGGGAGTGGCGGGCGTCGGAGCCGGGCGCGGCCAGGTACACGTGCTTGAGCCCGGCCACGTCCGGCCGTTCGGGGTGCACGGGCCGGTCGGGCGAGGCGTTGACGGCGTCCATGAGGGCGAGTCCGGCGGCCAGCAGGTCGTCCTTGTGGGCGCGGTCGAACGGCAGGCCCAGGGCGTCGAGTTCCACGAACGCGTAGAAGTTCCCGCCGAAGGCCAGGTCGTAGGTGACCGTGCCGTAGCCGGGCACCTTGGCCTCGCGGTCCAGGGCGACCGCGAACGCGGGCACGTTGGTGAAGGTCACCGACGTGGCCGCGCCGTCCCGCACGGCCACGTCGACGGCCACGAGCCCGGCCGGGGTGTCGAGCCGCACCGTGGTGACGGGTTCGGTGACCGGCACCAGGCCGGTCTCGACCAGGACGGTGGCGACGCCGATGGTGCCGTGGCCGCACATCGGCAGGACGCCGGACACCTCGATGTAGAGGACCCCGGCGTCGGCGTCGGGGCGGGTGGGCGGCTGGAGGATGGCGCCGCTCATGGCGCTGTGGCCGCGCGGCTCGTCCATCAGGAGCGTGCGCAGGTGGTCCAGGTGCTCGATGAAGTGCAGCCGCCGCTCGGCCATGGTGGCACCGGGGATGACGCCGACGCCGCCGGTGATCACGCGGGTGGGCATGCCCTCGGTGTGCGAGTCGACGGCGTGGAAGACATGGCGGGTACGCACGGGCTTCCTTTCGGACGGGGGCAGGTGACGGGTGGGGGCAGGTGACGGGTGGGGGCGACGGTCAGCGGTGGCCGTCGGCCAGGGCCTTCTCCGTGGCGGCGCGCACCGCGGCCCGGTCCGCCTCGGACAGTGGGGCGCGCGGCGGCCGGGTGGGCCCGCCCCGACGGCCGACGACGTCCATGGAGGCCTTGATGGCCTGCACGAACTCCGTCTTGGAGTCCCAGCGCAGCAACGAGTGCAGCGCCCGGTACAGCGGCACGGCGGTGGCCAGGTCCCCGGAGACGGCCGCCCGGTACAGCGCGGCGCTGCTCGCCGGGAAGGCGTTGGGGTACCCGGCGACCCAGCCGACGGCACCGGCGACGGCGAGTTCCACGAGGACGTCGTCGGCGCCGATCAACAGGTCCAGTTCCGGGGCGAGTTCGGCGATCTCGTACGCCCGGCGGACGTCGCCGCTGAACTCCTTCACCGCCACGACGCCGCCGTCCTGGTGCAGTTGGGCGAGCAGGCCCGGCGTGAGGTCGACCTTGGTGTCGAGGGGGTTGTTGTACGCGACGACGGGCAGCCCCACGCGGGTGACCTCGGCGTAGTGGGCGCGCACGGACGCCTCGTCGGCGCGGTAGGAGTTCGGGGGCAGCAGCAGCACCGAGCCGCAGCCCGCGTCGGCCGCGTGCTCCGCCCAGCGCCGGGCCTCGGCGCTGCCGTAGGCGGAGACGCCGGGCATGACGCGGGCCCCGTCGCCCGCGGCCTCGACGGCGGTGCGCACCACGCGGGCGCGCTCGTCGTCGGTGAGCGTCTGGTACTCGCCGAGGGAGCCGTTGGGTACGACGCCGTCGCAGCCGTTGTCGAGCAGCCAGCGCACGTGCTCGGCGTAGGCGTCGTGGTCGACGGACAGGTCGTCGCGCAGCGGCAGCGCGGTGGCGACCATGATGCCGCGCCAGGGGTGGGTGCTGGTCCAGGCGGCGGGGGTGGGGGTGGGGTTGGTGGTCATCCCGGTGGTGCCTCTCTGTCGGTCCGGTCTGCGGGTCCAGGTGGTGCGGTGGAGGTGTGCGGTGGTGGGGGTGTGCGGTGGTGGGGGTGTGCGGTGGTGGGGGTGTGCGGTGGTGGGGGTGTGCGGTGGTGGGGGTGCGGTCAGGGTTCGTGGCGCCGGGCGGGTTCCTCGGCGGTCGGCTGTGCGGGCTCGTCCGCCTCGGGCAGTCCGGCGAGCGCGGACAGGGGTACGGGGACGGCGAACGGGCGGCGGTCCGGCGGGAGGTGCGCACGGGTGCCCCCGGTCGCGAGGCAGGACACCGCCGGGCCGCACATCCGCCCCTGGCACCAGCCCATTCCGGCCCGGGTGAGCAGCTTGACGGTGCGGGAGTCGCGGGCGCCGAGGTCGTCCACGGCGGCGCGGATCCGCCCGGCGGTGACCTCCTCGCAGCGGCACACGTCGGTGTCGTCGGTGAGCCAGCGCGGCCAGCCGGGCCCCGGGGCGTGCGCGGCGGCCATGGCGTCGGCGAAGGCCCGCTGCCGGTCCCGGCGGCGCCGCAGCTCCCGCACCCGGGCCGGGCGGACGGGGCGGCCGAGGACGCGGGCGGCGACGGCGAGCCCGGCCAACTCGCCCTCGGTGCGGGCGAGTTGGGCCCCGCCGACGCCGCCGGTCTCGCCCGCGGCCCACAGCCCGCGCACCGAGGTCTCCTGGAGGCCGGTCAGGGCGAGGGCGTGGCTGCCGTCGGGCAGGGCCCGGGTGGCGCAGCCCAGCGTCGTGGCGAGTTCGATCTGCGGGACGAGGCCGTGGCCGACGGCCAGCGCGTCGCACGCGATGCGCCGCTCCGTCCCGGGCAGGGGTTGCCAGTCGCGGTCGACGCGGCTGACGGTGACGGCTGTCACGCGGTCGGTGCCGTGGACGGCGGTGACGGCGCTGCGCGTCCGCACCGGCACCCGGTGCCGCAGCAGTCCGGCGCCGTGCGCCAGGGCCTCGACGGCCTTGTGCGGGTTGGCGAGGAGCGCCCGGGGGTGGCGGGTGTACCGCAGATAGCCGGTGGCCTCGACGACGGCGGGCACCCGCGCCCCGGCCGCGGCCAGCGAGGAGGCGACGGCGAGCAGCAGCGGTCCGCTGCCCGCCACGACGATCCGGCGGCCGGGCAGCACCAGGCCGGACTTGAGCATGGCCTGCGCTCCCCCGGCGGCCACCACGCCGGGCAGCGTCCAGCCGGGGAAGGGCAGTTGGCGCTCATAGGCGCCGGTGGCGAGCAGCACGGCACGGGCGCGCACCCGCACCGGCCGTTCCGCGGAGCCGTCGGCCCCGGTGACGGCGTGCACCGCCCACGGCCCGTCGGCGCCGTCCCGGGTCACGCTCCACACGTGGTGGCCGGGCAGGTGGTGGACGCGGTCCAGGCGGCGGCGCAGGGCGGCGTAGGCGGGCCAGTCGTGGTGCAGGACCTCGGGGCGGGCGGCGCCCAGGGCGGGGTCCGGGGTGCGGTAGAACTGGCCGCCGGTGTCCGCGGCGGCGTCGAGGAGGGCGACGGACAGGCCGAGTTCGGCGGCGGCGACGGCCCCGGCGAGCCCGGCGGGGCCCGCGCCGACCACCGCCAGGTCGTAGGGCGCGCCGAGGCGTGCGGGGTCAGACGCCGAGTCCGGCACGGCCGTGTCCTTCCTGGGTCGTGACGGCGTCACCCGGCCGGGCGGGGACGAGGCAGGCCCGCCGGTTGGGCTCGCCGTTGATGGTGGCGAGGCAGTCGTGGCACTGGCCGATGCCGCAGAACGCGCCGCGCGGGCGCCCGCCGTGGCGGGTGGTGCGCCAGGCGAGGATTCCGGCTCCCCACAGCGCGGCGGCGACGGACTGGCCGGGCAGGGCGGTCACGGCGCGGCCGTCGAAGGTGATCTCGAACGGCGGGCCGGGTCGGGCGCCGACCAGGTCGGCGGGGGTGCGGGCCACGGGCCCTCCTCTCATGGCGGTCCGGGGGCGGGGCTCAGGCGGCCGGGGTGAAGCGCTCCGGCCGGAACGGGGTGAGGTCGAGCGGGGGTGCGCCGCCGGTCAGGGCGCGGGCGACGGCCAGGCCGGTGGCGGGGGCGAGCCCGATGCCCGCGCCCTCGTGGCCGCAGGCGTGCAGCAGCCCCGGCACGCGCGGGTCGGACCCGATGGCGGGCAGGTGGTCCGGCAGGTACGGCCGGAACCCGGCGTACGTACGCGTCGCCCGCACCCCGGACAGGACCGGGAACAGCGCGGTGGCCTGGGCCGCGAGGCGGCGCAGCACCTCCACCGACAGGCTCCGGTCGAAGCCGACGCGCTCGCGGCTGGCGCCGATGAGGACGGGACCGGCCGGGGTGCCCTCCACCACGGCGGAGCTCTGGAGCGCGGCAGAGCCGCTGGCCACGTCGGCGACGTAGTCGGCGGCGTACACCTTGCGGCGCACCACGCGCGGCAGCGGTTCGGTGACCAGGACGAAGCCCCTGCGCGGCCGCACGGGCAGGTCGACGCGGGCGAGCCGGGCGAGGTCGCCGCCCCAGGTCCCGGCCGCGTTCACCACGTGCGGGGCGTGGAGTTCGCCGCGCGTCGTCCGTACGCCCCTGATCTCGCCCGCGGCTCCCGTCAGCAGCGCGGTGACCTCCTCGCCGAGCCGCAGCCGGACCCGGCCGCCCGCCGCGCGCAGCAGGTGCGCGGCGGCGAGCGTGGGCATGACCTGGGCGTCGTCGGGGTAGGAGACGCCGCCCGCGAGGCCGTCGGCGAGGTGGGGCTCCAGGTCGCGCAGGTGGTCGGCGGGGACCTCGCGCGCGGTGACGCCCGCCGCGCGCTGCCGGTCCGCGAAGTCCCGCAGCGCGCACAGGCCGCCGCCGGTGGCGGCGACGACGAGGCCGCCCTTGGCCTCGTACTCGATGTCCGGCGGGAGGACGTCGGCCAGCTCGCGCCACAACCGCGTGGACAGCAGGGCGAGTTCCAGCTCGGGGCCGGGCTCCTTGTCGGACACCAGGAGGTTGCCCTCACCGGCGCCCGTGGTGCCGCCCGCCACCGGGCCGCGGTCGACCACGGTGACGCTGAGGCCGGAGCGGGCCGCATAGTAGGCGCAGGAGGCGCCGATCACGCCCGCTCCGACGACGATGACGTCTGCGGAGTTCACCGAGTTCGCGAAGTTCACGGAGTTCGCTGTGAGCACCTCAGTAATATTTCACATTGCATTGAGCGTGCCAAGGGTTCCCGAGGACCCTTTCGACCGCCGCGAACCCCTCTGCCCCCGCGCGCCCCGCGGCCCGCGGCCCGTTGCCCGTTGCCCGTTGCCCGTTGCCCGTTGCCGCGCTCAACTCCCCAGCAGCTCCCCCATCCACGCCTCGACCGCGTCCGGCGTGCGCGGCAGCGCCCCCGACATCAGCCGTGCCCCGTCCGCCGTGATGACCAGGTCGTCCTCGATGCGCACGCCGATCCCGCGCAGTTCGGCCGGGAGCGTCTCGTCGTCCGGCTGGAGGTAGAGGCCGGGCTCGACCGTGAGCACCTGCCCCTCCTCCAGGGCGCCTTCGAGATAGGACTCGGCGCGCGCCTGCGCGCAGTCGTGGACGTCCAGGCCGAGCATGTGCCCGCTGCCGAACAGGGTGTAGCGGCGGTGGCGGTCGCCGTCGGCGTTCTTCAGCACGCCCCACTCGGCGAGCCCTTCGGCGATCACCTTCATGCAGGCGTGGTGGAAGTCGCGGAAGCGGGCGCCGGGGCGCAGCGCGGCGATGCCCGCCTCCTGTGCGGCGAGGACGAGTTCGTACACCAGGCGCTGTACGGGCGTGAAGCGGCCGGACAGCGGCAGGGTGCGGGTGATGTCGGCGGTGTAGAGGGTGTCGGTCTCCACGCCCGCGTCGAGCAGGAGCAGCTGGCCCGGGTCCAGGGGGCCGTCGTTGCGGATCCAGTGCAGGACGCAGGCGTGGGCGCCGGACGCGGCGATGGTCTCGTAGCCGGTGCCGTTGCCCTCGGCGCGGGCGCGCAGGTTGAAGACGCCCTCGATCCAGCGCTCGCCGCGCGGATGGGCCAGCGCCCGGGGCAGCGCCCGTACGACGTCCTCGAATCCGGACGCGGTGTGGTCGACGGCGCTCTGCAGCTGCGCCACCTCCCAGGGGTCCTTGACCAGGCGCAACTCGCTGAGCGCCGCGGCGAGTTCGGGGTCGGTCGCGGCGTCGCGGCCGGGCGGGAGGCGGCCGTAGCGCTCCAGGTGGGCGCATGGGATGCCGGTCATCCGCTCGGCCTCGTCCAGGTCGGGGCGGCGTCCGACCCAGAACTCCCCGTAGCGGCGGTCGCGGTGGAACTCGCCGCCGCCGTCGCGCGGGGAGCGCGGGCGCACGAACAGGACCGCGTCGTGGGCGGCGGGCCCGTTCGGCTCCAGGACCAGCACGTGCCCCGCCTGGTCCTCGCCGGTCAGGCCGGTGAGCCAGGCGTAGGCGCTGTGCGGGCGGAAGCGGTGGTCGCAGTCGTTGGAGCGGACGCGCAGCTCGCCCGCCGGGACGATCAGGCGCTCGCCGGGGAAGCGCGCGGAGAGGCGGGCGCGGCGCGCGGGCGTCAACTCCGCTACGGGGAGCCGGATGTCGCCGGTCAGCGGCGTCGGCGCCCAGCCGCCCGACAGGAACGCGGCGAGGTCCGGTGAGATCGGCAGGTCGTGGCTCGCGGTGCGGATTCCGGCGGCCTGGGCGCGGGTTGACGTACCGGCTCGGCTGGAGTCGTCCATGGCGGCCCCCTTGGACACGGGTGAGTGATGGGCGAGGAAGGCACCGACAGAGTCAGTGCAATTTCACATTACTATGTCACTCCTCACTCGCCGCTGGATTCCGCTCCCTTGGGTCCGCCGCTCTTGGGTCCCCAGCCGTTTCCCTTCCTTCGGATTCCGTTCCTTCGGATTCCGCCCCCGCGGGTTCCGCCCCCGCGCCTTCCCGCGCTTCGGAGGCCTCGCGCGCCTCCTCCCGCAGGGCGACGAAGCGCGCGGCCACCCCCACCAGCACGAGGCCGCCGAGCGTGACGGCGCCGCCGATCAGCCAGGCCCGCGAGGGGTCGTCGTCGGTGTGGCCGGACACCACGGTCAGCTTGCCGCCCTTGGTGTTGGTCAGGTCGGTGGGCGCGAGCATCATGTCGTCGGAGTCCAGCAGGTCGTTGTGGCGCCGGAAGTCCTCAAGGCCGCCCGTGTAGGTCCTGTCGCTGGAGTCGGTCAGCAGGTCCCGCCGCCCGGGGCGGTCCGTCACGTACAGGGCGATGACCTCCAGGGTTCCGTCCCCGTGCTTGACCAGCACGTTGCGCCGGTAGAACGTGCCGTCCGAGTGCGGACAGCGCTTGTCCTCGGCGGTGTGGCACGGGTACGCGGACAGCAGCCTGTTGAGCAGTTGCTGCGGGTCGCCCTGAGCGGCGAAGGCAGCCTTCCGGTCCGCCACCGAGCCGCCCTCGGCGGGGTACGGGTCGTTCTTGACGTCGGTCGACTCGACGTAGTCGCGGAAGAGTGAGGTCAGGGACGGGGGTTCCGGTTCGGACGAGTCGCACGCCGAGACGGTCGGCGCGCCCAGCGCGGCGAGCGCCATCAGGCCCGTGATCACGGCGGAACGACCCGGTCCGGCCAGCGGTCGGGATGTCGTCATGGGGCATCTGTAGCGCTCCGGTCGCGGGAGGGGTCCCGGGCCGGAGCCGTGCGTGCGCGATGCGCCCGGCGGTCACGTCGCGGGCGTACGGGAGCGCCACGCGGGTCTCGAAGGCCGAGGCGCGCGCCTCACGGGTGTGCGGGAAGCCCCCGCGCGCCCGCCTCTTCGAAGACCCCCGCGACGCGCCCGGCGCCCTCGCTCACGCGTCGGCCCTGCGGTCGGCGCGTCCGGTGTGCAGGAACCGCGCGCGCCCGGCGCCGTCGTCGCCGACGAAGGTGAACAGGCGGTGGATCCCCATCTCGGGCACGGCGGCGATCAGGGTGCCCTCCCGGTCGGGCAGCAGCTCGACCCTCTCCGCCTGGCGGTCGAGCTGGGCGAAGACCCCCTTGGGCCTGCGCTCGACCCAGATCCGGCCGTCGGCGTCCTGGCTGACCACGGTGTCGCCCGCCGTCGCGGTGTACGTCCCCACGTAGCGGGAGGCGTCGATGCGGGGCGCGTCGGGGTCCGGCTTCGGCAGGGGGCGCAGCTCGATCCCGGCGAGGTCCCGCAGGACGCGGCCGACGATCTCGACGTACAGGCCGAGGGGGTCGCCGCCGTTGATCTGGAGGGCCACCGCGACGTCGCGGCCCGGGACTACGCGCAGGAACGCGCCCTGCCCGACCGTGCCGCCGTCGTGGCCGACGACGGTGCCGCCCGGCAGGTCGAAGGTCTCCCAGCCGAGCGCCCAGTGGTCACCCATGAACCCCAAGTAGGGCAGGTCCACGTGGGGTTCACGCATGGCGCGGGCGCTCTCGGCGCTGAGCACGCGCGTGCCGTCGGGCGCGACGCCGTCGGCGAGGTGCATCCGGGCGAAGGCCAGCAGGTCGCGCGGGCGCATCGCGAGCAGCGAGCCCGCGGCGGCGTTCGAGCGGACCGTGGCCCAGATCGCGGCGGGCCGGGGCGGGGCCCCCGGCTCGTGCCGGACGTGTCCGACGGCCGCCCGGTACATCAGCGCCTCGTACGGGCCGGTCGCCGTGTGCGTGAGCCCGAGCGGCTCGCACAGGTACCGGCGCAGGCACACGTCGTACGGCTGGCCGCGCAGCACCTCGACGAGGCGGCCCATCAGGCAGTAGGCGGCGTTGTTGTACGAGAACCGCTCGCCCGGCGGGAACAGCTGGGGGATGGTGCCGAAGGTGGCGACGAACTTCTCCAGGCAGTCGTCGCTCAGCCCGGTGTCGGTCATGAAGTCGCCCTCGAACCCGGCGGTGTGGGACATCAGGTGCTGGGTGGTGACGGTGGCCGCGGCCTTGTCGTCGGCGAGTTCGAAGTCCGGCAGGTAGGTGCGTACCGGCGCGTCGAGGTCCAGGACGCCCTCGTCGACGAGCTGCATCGCCAGGGTCGCCGTCCAGACCTTGGTGACCGATCCGATCTGGAACACCGAGTCCGTGGTCGCCTCGACCTTCGTCTCCGTGCTGAGGACGCCCGCGGCGGCGTCGATCACCTTGTCGCCCACGCACACGGCGACGGCCGCGCCCGGCACCTCGTTCTCCTCGAGGAGCGGCTCCAGGCGTGCGTCGAGCCACTCCTTGAGCGTGTCGAGGCGCGCCCGCGCCTCCTCCCTCGACGGCACGGGCGGGGCGGGTGTGCCCGACTGCTGTGTTTCCTGCGACATGTGTACCCCCTCGTCCACGGGTGGTTCCGTCGGCTGTCAAGGAGAGTAGGACCGCAGGTCGTCGGGGCGATTCGTGCGGGCCGACGAGGAGGAGGCCCACGTTCCATCGCTCGGTACGAAGCCGGGGCGGGCCGGGTTTGTCACGCGGCTCCCTAGACCGGCGGGCCGCCTCGGCCCAGGGTGGTCCCCGTATCCGCTCGTGTCCGCCCGTATCCGTTCGGGACCGTTCAGGACCGTTCAGGACCGTTTGGGGCCATTTGGGACCGCTCGGCTTCTGTCCGGCACCCGCCGGGCGTCCGCCCGGCATCCGTGGAGGGAAGGCAGCGATGAGACGCAGACGATTCGTGGCAGGGGCGCTCGGCACCGCGTCCGGTGTCGTGCTCGGCTCGGCCGCGGCGCGGGCCGCCGCGCCGACGCCCCGTACGCAGGACTGGCGGGCCGTGCCCGCGCCCGGCAGCACCCCGGCCGCGCAGCTCCGCCGGATCGCGGCGGCCGGGCCGGGGGCCGCCTGGGCCGTGGGTGAGGAGGGCCGCGGCGGCCCGTCGCAGGGCCTGGCGCTCGCTCTGTACTGGAACGGCACCTCCTGGACGAAGTCCGACCTGGCGTCGCTGGGTTACACCGGACGCCTCAGCGACGTCGCGGGGGTGTGCGCGACCGCCGCGTGGAGCGTGGGCCTGCCCAGCGGCGACGCGAGTCCGCTGCTGCGCTGGGACGGGAGCGCCTGGCGCGAGGCGTCGTTCCCGGGCCGGGGCGAGACGGGCGTCCGCCTGGACGCGGTGACCGTCGGATCGGACGGGCGGGTGTGGGCCTGCGGCACGCGCGGCGGCGCGGCCCGGCTGCTGTGCGGGGACGGGAAGCGGTGGCGGTGGCTCGACCCGCTGCCGGTCACGACGGCGAACCTGTACCGGGTGGTGCCCGGCCCGTCCGGGGACGTGTGGGTGGGCGGCGACCAGGCGACCGGCGGCGGCTGGTCGGGGCTCGTGGCCCGCTGGAACGGGGCGTGGACGGTGCTGCCGCTGATCACCGGGCTGCGCCTGGGCATCGGCGACCTGCACGTGGCCGCCGCGGACGACGTCTGGGCGGTGGGCACCGAGGCCGGGGTCGGCGGTCCGCCGGGGCGGCCCGGCAACCCGGCCCTCGCCCACTGGGACGGCTCGGCCTGGACGCGGGTGCAACCGGGGTTCACCGTCGGGGCGTTGAGCGGCATCGCGGGCGACGCGGACGGGCGCGCGGCCTGGATCGCGGGCTGGAACTACCAGGACCAGAGCCGCAGCACCTACCTGCGCCGGGACGGCGACGCCTGGACCGTCGTCCGGGGCCCGGCGGGCGGGGCGACGGCGCCGTACCTCAACGACGTCGCCCCGATCCCCGGCACCGGCGGCTTCTGGTCGGCGGGCATGACGAGCCCCGCCCCGTACCCACCCACCGAGGCGTACACGGAGCGGTGGGGGTGACGGCGGCTCAGGGCTCTCCGGCGCCCGGCCACAACCGCAGTTGCAGCATCGCCGCGAACCGCGCGTCGGCGTCGCCGAGGTCGAGGCCGCCCACCTCCGCCAGCCTGCGCAGCCGGTAGCGGAAGGTGTTGGGGTGGACGTGGACGGCGGCGGACGCGGCGATGACGTCGCCGAACGCGTCCAGCCACGCCCGCAGGGTGCGCACCAGGCAGGTGTGGTGCGCGGCGTCGTACGCGATGAGGCGGGCCACCGGGCCGGACGGCGGGTCGCCGCGCTCGGCGATGACGTCGGCGAGTTCGAGCAGCAGTGACTCGACGACCACGTCGTGGATGCGGGCCACCGAGCGGGGGCCGCGGCCCGCGCGCAGCACCCGCAGCGCGCGGTCGGCGCCCGCCCGGGACGCGGGCAGGGCGGCGCTGTCGCGCGCCAGCGGCCCGACGCCGACGAGGAGTTCCTGCCGGTCGCCGACGCGTTCGAGGAACTCCGCGGCGACCCGGGCCGCCCGTGCCTCGGCATCCGTACGCTCGTGGCCGTCCCGGGAGGCGCGGCCGTCGGGCCGCTCGGCGGGGACCGGGACGATGCCGTACACGACGTCGCCGACGGGAGCGGACGCCGAGCGGGGGTGGACGGCCGTGAGGTGCATGGCGAACGCGTCGGCGAGGCGCTGGCGTTCGGCCACGTACCGGGCGTGGCCCGCGGCGGACCGGTCCCCGTCGGGGCGGTCGGCGGCGGCCAGGGCGAGGACCACGCCCGGCTGCCCGGCGAGGCCGAGCCGCGCCACGGCGTCGGCGGCGCCCGCCCCGCCCTCCAGGGCCGTGCCCACCAGGTCGGCGCGCAGCCTGCGTTCGACGTCGGCGCCCGCGCGCTGGCGCAGCAGGTGCAGGGCGACCAGTTTGGCGGCGTCCCGCAGGGCCTGGGCGCGCTCGGCGCTGAGCGGTCCGCGCACGGCGGCCCAGATGGAGCCGAGGATCTCGTCCCCGGCCCGCACGGCGAGCGCCACGCGCGGCAGGCTCATCCGGCCGGTGTCGCACTCCACCAGCGGCTCCACGTACACCGGCTGGTCGCTGCGGTACATGGCCTGGAAGACGCCGCGCTCCTCCAGGACGCGAGTGAAGCGCTCGGGGACCTGGCGGCCGAGGATGGTCTCCACGCGGGAGGAGTCGGCCTCGTCCTGCCGCCCGGAGAAGGCCAGCACCCGCCAGCTGCGGTCCTCGATGGTGACGGGCGCGTCGAGCAGCGCCCCGATGGCGTTGGCCAGGGCGAACAGGTCCCCGGACGACACCCCGCCCAGCGTCTCCTGCCCCGCCTCCCCCACGTCGCCCTCCGCGATGAGGGAGCGCAGCATCGCGGCGAGCTGCGCCCACGACGCGCCGCGGGTCAGCCCGAGCAGCGCCACACCCGAGCGGCGCACCGCGGCTGCGATCCGCTCGTCGGGGGCGACGGGAGCGCGGACCACGAGGCCCGCGGCCCGGTGCCCGCCGACGGCGTCGAGGAGGTCCGCGATCTCCCGCGGGCCGTGCACGGCGACGCCGAGGACGAGCGCCCGCGGCGGCGGCACGGGCGCGTCGCGCGGGTCGTGGATGACCACGCCGCCGATGTCGACGGCGCCGTCGGCGTCGCCGTACACCAGGTCCAGGAGGGTGGGGCCGAGGTCCTCCAGGACCCGGCGCAGGCTGGCGCGGGGATGAGTGGTCACCGGAAGGAGCACGCCCCCTACCGTATGGAGCGGGAACCCGCCCGTAGTTGGTCCAACGCACCGAAATCGTAAGGCGCGTTCGTCGTCGCGGACAGGCCGGTGTGCGCCAACGGCGCCGTTCGATCAGCCCGTTCGACCAGCCCCTTCGATCAGTCCACTCGGTCGACCTGTCGGTCGGTCCGTACGGTCAGTCCGTTCGGTCAGCCCCTTCGGTCAGTCCCTTCGGTCAGCGGCGGGTGTCGTGCCGGGGCCGGTCGTGGGCAGGTAGCGCGGTGCCTTCCAGGCGTGCAGGCGGTCCTCCACCGCGGCGCCCAGGGCCAGCAGCTTGGCGTCCTGGTCGTGTCCGGCCGTCAGGAGCACTCCGACGGGCAGTTCGCCCACGGATCCGGCGGGCACGGACAGGGACGGGTAGCCGGACACGGCGGCGGGCGTCGAGGACGGGATGACGTCGTTGTCGCCGCGCGCGCAGTCCGTGGTCCAGGCGGGCGGGTTCGTGGGCGCGGCGATGGCGTCGAGGTCGTGGGCGGCCAGGGTCTCGTCGATGGAGCGGCGCGACAGGTCGTTCAGCTCGGCGCGCATGGCCTTGTACGCGGGGTCGGTGGTGGGGGGCGCTGCCAGGGCCTGCTCGAACAGCTCCTGGCCCGCGAAGCAGGTCCGCTCCTCAGGGTGCGTGCGGTTGAACTCGATGAGTCCGGCGAGGTCCTTGGGGCCCTGGCGGGTGGCGAGGTAGGTGTCGATGTCGCGGTGGAACTCGCTGAGCAGGGCCGGGAATTCGAGTTCGGCGAGGCGCTGCTGGTAGGGCGGCGTCACCTCGACGACCACGGCGCCCGCACCGCGCAGGCTGTCGGCGGTGCGGGACATCACCCGGTCGACCTCGGGGCCGAGCGAGGGCAGCCGCCACAGGCCGATCCGCTTGCCGCGCAGGGAGCCGGGGTTCTTCAGATAGGCGGGCGGCCGGGTCGCGGCGCCGGGGCGTGCCTCGCCGCTGAGCACGGCGAAGGTGAGGGCGGTGTCGGTCACGTTGCGGGCCATGGGACCCGCGGTGTCCTGTTCGGCGGAGATCGGGACCACCCCGGCCTGGCTGACGCGGCCGAGGGTGGGCTTGTGGCCGACGACGCCGTTCATCCCGGCCGGGCACACGATGGACCCGTCCGTCTCGGTGCCGATCGCCACCTGAGCGAGGGACGCGGCGAGGGCGGCGCCCGAACCGGCGGACGAGCCGCACGGGTTGCGGTCCAGGACGTAGGGGTTGCGGGTCTGGCCGCCGACGGCCGACCAGCCCGATGTGGGCTTGGCCGCGCGGAAGTTGGCCCACTCCGACAGGTTGGTCTTGCCCAGGATGACCGCACCGGCCTTGCGCAGCCGGGCCACCAGGGCGGCGTCGGTCGCCGGTGGGCTTCCGGCCAGGGCGAGCGACCCGGCCGTGGTGGGCAGGTCACGGGTGTCCACGTTGTCCTTGATCAGGACGGGGATGCCGTCGAGGGGGCCCCGGACGCGGCCGAGGCGGTGCCGTTCGTCGCTGGCGGCGGCCTGGCGCAGCGCGGTCGGGTCGGTGCGCAGCACCGCGTTGACCTTGGGGTCGACGGTCTTGATCCGGTGCAGATAAGCGGCGGTCAGCTGGGACGAGGTCAGCGAGCCCTTCAGCATGCGGACCTGTAGCTGGGGGATCGTCACGGTGTCGAGGTCGACGCCGAGCCTCGACACCGGGTCGCCCGGGGACGACGGCACGGCGGTGTCGCCGCCAGTGGCCTGCGCCTGCGGCACGCCCGCGTAGAGGGCGCCCGCGACCATGGCCGTGGCCACCGCGGCGAGGCTCGTCCTCCTCGTCCTTATCGGCCTTCTCGTCCTTCTCCTGTTCCTCATACGTGTCATGGCAGTCACCCGACTACAGCCCGGGGCGCGGGCGCAAGCCCTCCACAAGCCGCGTGCCCGACACCGGCCCCTTGCGGCCCGCGCCCCGCCACGTCACGGCCGCCGGGCGGCCAGCGCGCGCCGGGCGGCGCTCCAGACCGCCTCGAACTCCTCGGCCGTCAGCAGCCGCGGATCGCGGCCCCCCACTCCCCCACGGGCAGCTCCGCGGTGCGTCCGAACCTGCTCTCGTACGCCGGGAGGCAGCGGCGCACGCGGTGCGCAACGCGCGTGTCGGGCGGAGCCTGGCCCGCCTGGCCGAGGAGGCGGGCTTCACCGTCGGCGCCGTGCGGACCACGGCACCGGTGTTCCGCGACCCCCACGACGCCGACCACACGCTGGGTCTCGGCCGGAACACCGAGCGCGCGATCCGGGAGGGCCACATCGACCGGGCGCGCGGCCGCGCCTGGTTCACCTCCCTGTTCGAGGGGCCGTTCTTCGCGTGCTTCACCCTGGTCACCGTCATCGCGTCGCGCTGACCCGGCGGCCTTCAGGAGACCGCGCCCGGCGCTGCCTCACGAGACCGGGCCCAGTGCGTCGAACGGGCTGTCAAAGCCACGCCGTGTTGACATCATGAGGGCCGCGCCGGGGAGCGGATCAGCCCGGACCGACTTCGCATGCCGTCAGGGTGGGGTGGCCGCAGGGTGAGTTCGTCGTACGTCACGCACGCCGCGCAGCACGACCTGGCCGAGCAGGTCGCGCTGCTCGCCGACCGGGCCGGTGCCGACTCGGCGGCGGCCGCCGTCCGCCGCGCCTACCGGCGTGCCGGTGCGCCGCTGGCCCGGATCTGCGTGGTGGGCGGCGCCAACGTCGGCAAGTCACGCCTGGTCAACGCGCTGGTGGGCGTGGACTGCGTGCCGGTGTCGGTGCATCCGGTGCTGGCGCCGCCGGTCGCCGTCCGGGCGGCCGGTACCGGGCCCGTGCGTGCGGGCGCCGAGGACCCGCACACCGTCCTGGCCGACGTGCCCGCCGACTCCTGGCTGGCGCGCGCCGCCGTCGAGCTGGTGGACACCCCCGGCTGGGAGGACTGGCGGGCCGCCCAGGGCGCCGACGGGCAGGACCGGCATCCGCTGGCGCGGATCGTCACCGACTGCGACGCCGTGGTGGTGGTCACCGAGGCCCGCCGCGCCCTGCTCGCCACCGAGCGGGCCCGGGTGCGGGCCCTGGCCGCCGCCCCGCACAGCCCGCCGCTCGCCGTGGTCGTCGCCAAGCTCGACGAGGTCGGCGACGAGGCCGGTGACGTGCTGCGCCGGGTGCGCCACGCGGTGCGGGAGGCGGCCCCCGAGGCGCAGGTCCTGCCGGGCCCGCTGCCCACGCCGGAGCGCTCGGACCACGTCGAGCAGTGCCGCGCCGCGCTGACCCGGCTCACCGGCGCCCACCAGCGGGCCGTGCTGCGCGCCGGGCGCCGTCTGCGGTCCCTGGTGGCGACCTGCGACCTGGTCGCCGAGGCCAGCGAGCGCGCCCTCGCCGACGTGCGCTGGAGCGACCCGGTGCGGGACCGGGCGGCGCGGACCTGGCACGCGGCCCACGAGGGCGCCCGCTTCCACTGGGTCGTCATCGCCTCCGACCTGGACGACCGGCGGGCCGCGCTGACCGCCGCGATCGCCGCCGAGGCGGGCCGCCGCAGGGCCCGGCTCGGCGCCGAACTGGCCAAGGAGCTGGCCGAGTTGGCGGGGTCGCCGGAGGACCAGGGGTTCGTCCGGCTGCGGGTGGTCCCGCAGACCGAGCTGGCCCTGCACGACTTCGAGGCCTGGTGCGGCGAGGCGGTGGACCGGGCCCTGGCCGAGGACACCCGGTGGCTGCGCGCCGCCCTGCTGGACAACCGGCCCGGCGAGGACCTCTTCCGCGACCTGGTGGCTCCGCGCGCCGGCGAGGCGCTGCCGCCGGTGTCGCTGCCGGGTGCCGCCACGGCCGCGCGCGCCGCCGAGGCCGACGAGGCGGCGGGGTGGGACGCCTCCTGGCTGCCGGAGTTCGTGGCCACGGCCATCGAGGGCGTCCTGGCCCCGGTCGCCACCGGCACGGTCGCGCGGATCGCTGGGGCCGCCGGTTCCGCGCTGGTCACCGAGGCCCTCGAACACGGCCAGGCGCAGCGCCTGGAGCGCACCATCGCCGCCCTCGAACGGGTGGTGGCGGCCGCCTTCACCGAGCACACGGCCCGCACCGAGGAACGCGTCGGCCAGGTCTACGGGCGGCTGGCCGCGCAGGCCCGGGACCGCGACGAGCAGTGGTGGCGGCTGCACACCGCCGCCCTCACCGCGCGGCCCGGTTCCCTCGACCACTGGCGGACGCTGCGGGACGAGGCGCGGCATCTGCGCGGCCTTGCCCGCACCCATCTCTCAGGCCTCGAAGGGGCGTAATGAACACCAGCGAGGGCCGGACCCCCGGCCAGGAACCCGTCGCGCACTTCGACGGCTGGAGCGACAACATCGGCGAGCTGCGCGGGCTGTACCTGCGCATCCAGCAGGTGGCCCGGGAGGCGGCGGCCACCCTCAGCGGGCCCGGCGCGGACGGCGACGCGCTGCGCCTGGAGATCACCGGGGGCGTGTTCGAGCGCGAGACGTTCCGGATCATGGTGCTCGGCGAGTTCAGCAGCGGCAAGAGCACCCTGATCAACGCCATGCTGGGCAAGAAGCTGCTGCCCACCAAGGCCAATCCGGCGACGGCGTTCACCACGCTGCTGCGCTGGGGCGAGGACGAGCGCGCCGAGCTGTACCGCACGGTGGACCGCAAGGGCGGTCCCGTCGTGGTCACCACGGAGGAGTTCAAGAAGGAGGTCGCCCTCCAGATCGACGCGGACGGCGCGCCCCGCGAGCCGTCCTTCGCGCTCGCCGAGGTGGCCCAGCCCCTGGAACTGCTGCGCAAGTCCGTGGAGATCATCGACTCGGCGGGGGTGAACGAGAGCCCCGAGCGGGAGCTGGTCACCCTGAACTTCCTGGAGCAGGTGGACGCCGTCATCTTCGTCACGGACGCGGGCCGCCCCTTCACGCTCCACGAGACCCAGAACTACCTGGACCACGTCCAGCGCCTCGGCCACCGCGACGTCTTCTTCGTGGTCAACCAGTTCGACCGCATCGACGAGGACGAGCGGGCGGAGGTGATGAGCCGCTGCCGCAACGCCGTCTCCCAGCTCACCGGCCAGTCGGGGGCCGTCGCCGGTGAGCACCTGTTCTTCGTCAGCGCGCTCAACGCCCTGCGCGCCCGGATGGACGGCGACGAGGACGGCGTCCGCGCGGCCGGACTCGGCGACCTGGAGTCGGCGCTTGAGGTCTTCTGCATGCGGGACGCGGCCCGCGTCAAGTTCGTCCGGCTCGCGGAGTTCCTGCGCAGCAACGCCGTCAGCCTGCGCAGGCGGCTCCAGGACGAGGGCGGCATCCTCGTGAAGTCCACGGCCGAGCTGCGGGACCTGCTCGACCGCAGCCAGTCGACGCAGGTGCAGCTGCGGGACATCGTCAACCGCATCCGCGAGATCGTGGAGGACTGGCTCTCGGACGTGGAGCAGCGCGTCCAGGACCGCTTCGCCGCCTTCCTCAAGGACCTGAGCAAGTCGGTGCCGAGCTGGGAGGTCAAGCACGCCGGGCGCGTCCGCAGGGCCACCCAGGCCTTCACGCGCAGCGGCCGTGACGCCCTCCAGCAGGAGACCCTCGCGGCGTACACCAGCACCCTCCAGCGGGACATGCAGCTGTTCTGCGCCAACGAGCTGGAGACGGTCATCATGCACCGGCAGCGGGAACTCCTGGAGCGCATCGAGCCGTTGATCAAGGAGCACGAGGACTCCTTCGAGCAGCTGCGCACCGGCATCACCGGAGTGCACAGCGCCCGCGTCCAGGACCACCTCCTCTACACCCTCGCCCTGTCGGCGGGCCACGGCGGCCCCAGCGGCCGCACGCACCGCGAGGACGTGCCGCTGCGCTTCCGTCCCAACTCGCTGATGGTGCTCGGCTCCAGCACGGGCGCGGCGGCCTTCGGCGGCACGGCGCTCGCCGGGACCGCCGGGGTGATCAGCCTGGGCCTCGCCATGCCGCCGCTCGGTGTCGCGGTGGCCATCGGCGCGGCGGTCGGACCCGTGATGGCGGCGGGGGCCGTGCTGTTCGCGGACGACAAGCTGCGCAAGCGCGCCGCGCAGGAGTTCGCGGGGCATCTGCGCCAGACGGCCGACGCCTCGGCCCGGCAGTACGCCCGCAGCCGCGTCACGGACCTGCGCGCCGTCTGGGGCGGCATCGCCGACACGCTGTCCGCGCAGCTCCAGGAGCTGATCGGCAGCGTGCAGCGCAATTCCGAGGAGTCCCGGCTCGACGAGCAGTCCAAGCAGGCCCAGCGCGACGAGCTGTACGCGCTGGAGCTGCGGATCACGGAGGTGGAGCAGGAGATCGGCGAGTTCCTGCGGCCCTACGTCGGGGACGCCGAGCGCGATCACTGACGGCCGGGCGGCGCGCCACGGGCCACGGCGGCCGGGCGCGACGGCCCGGATCGAACGCGGGGGCGGGACTCAGACGCGGCGGCCCGGATCAGGTCCGGCGGCCCGGTTCAGCCGCGGTCGCGGGGCAGTTCGAAGCCGACCTCCGCGCCGCCGCCCGCCGCGTCCCGCGCGAACACGGTGCCGTCGTCGGCCGTGATCAGATCGTGCACGATGGCGAGCCCGAGGCCGGAGCCGGGGATGCCCTGGGTGCGCGGGCCACGGTAGAAGCGGTCGAAGACGGCCCGCTGGTCGTCCGGCGCGATGCCGGGGCCGTGGTCGCGTACGGTCAGCCGGTTGCCCTCGACGCGTACGGTGACGGGCGCCGGGGCGGGGCTGAACTTCACGGCGTTGCCGAGCACGTTGTCGACGCACCGCTGGAGCGCCCGGGGGCGGGCCCGCACGGGGACGGGCCGGGTGGCGGTGACCTCGATGGCACGGCCGCTGAGCCGGCGGTGGCGGCGCGCGCAGTCCTCGGCCACGGCGGTCAGGTCGACGCGCGCCGGGTCCTCCGCGGTGTACCGGTCGGTGGCGAGGTCGACGAGTTCGCGGACCAGGTCGTCGAGCGCCGCGGTCTCCCTGACGAGGGTGGCGAGGATCTGCTCCTCGTCCTTCGGGTCGAGCCTGCCGCGGGCGCGGTGCAGGAGTTCGGCGCTGCCGCGCACCGACGTCAGCGGGGTGCGCAGCTCGTGGCTGGCGTCCTGGACGAGTTGCTGCTGCTGGGCGCGGGAGCGGCGCAGGGCGGTGAGCATGGAGTCGAAGCTGCGGGTCAGCTGGCCGATCTCGTCGCCCCCGGCGGGCGGCAGCGGCGTGGACAGGTCCTGTGTGGTGGTGATGCGCCCGGTGGCGCGGGCCAGGCGGCGCACGGGCCGCAGGATCCGGCCGAGGACCAGCCAGCTCAGCAGCGCCGACAGGCCGGTGGCGGCCACGGTGGTCCAGGGCACGCGCCACAGGAAGGCCTCCTCGACGCGCAGCACGCCCTGGTAGTGCTGGCCGACCATGACCGCTCCCCCGCCGTCCAGCGGCTTGGTGAGCACGCCGTACTCACGGCCGGAGACGGTCACGTCACGGCGGCTGGAGCCGCTGCCGGTGCGGGCCACGCGCCGGTCCGCGGCGGACACGGGCAGCCGCTCGCGGCCGGGGCCCAGGGCGCGCACGGTGCCGTCGGGGCGCAGCAGCTGCTCGGTCATGTCGGACCGTCGCGGGGGCGTGCGGTCCACGGCGAGCAGGGCGGTCACCGTGGCGGCGCGGTCCTCGAGGCCCCGCTCCAGTTCGTCGCCGACCAGACCGCCCACGTGGCGGTACGAGGCGACGACGGTGCCGGTGATGGCGAGCGTGACCGCCGCGATGACGACGAGGGTGACCTTCGTGCGCAGGGACAGTGCCCTGGAACCCGTGGCGCGCGCCATCACGCGGTCCGGACGGTGAAGCCGACGTTGCGCACGGTGTGGATCAGGCGTGGCGCCCCGTCGCGTTCGGTCTTGCGCCGCAGATAGCCGATGTACACGTCGAGGGAGCGGGACGCGGTGTCGAAGTCGTAGCCCCAGATCCGCTCGTAGATCTGCGCGCGGGTCAGCACGACGCCCGGGTTGCGCAGCAGCAGTTCCAGCACGTCGAACTCGGTCTTGGTGAGGTCGAGGGGCAGGGCGCCGCGGTGGGCGGCGCGGGTGGCGGGGTTCAGGGTGAGGTCGCCGACGGTCAGCGTCCCGGGGGTGTCGTCGGCGGGGGCGGCGCGGCGGAGCAACGCGCGGATGCGGGCGAGGAGTTCCTCGGTGGCGAACGGCTTGGCGAGGTAGTCGTCGGCGCCCGCGTCGAGGCCCGCGACCCGGTCTCCGACCTGGTCGCGGGCGGTGAGGACGAGGACGGGCAGCGCCGCGCCGCGGCGGCGCAGCGTCCGGCACAGCGCCAGGCCGTCCAGGCCGGGCATGACCACGTCCACCACCGCGAGGTCCGGGTCCTCCTCCTCGATCAGGCTGAGCCCCCGCAGCCCGTCGGGCGCCGTCAGGACGCGGTAGCCCTCGAAGCGCAGCAGGTGCTCCAGGGTGCTGCGCACACCCGGGTCGTCCTCGACGACCAGGACCGTGCGGGGGTGACCCCATGCCTCAGTTGCCTCAGTCATGAGGTCATCTTCGCTGGTGGGGGCCGTGGTCGTGGGGGCGGGCCCCGGCTCAGCCGGTGGCGGTGGCCGCGGTGGTGGTGCGCTCGGTGTGCACGATCTCGGCCTGCCAGGCGTCGCGGGGCTGGGTGTGCAGCCGCCAGTAGTGCTCGGCGATGTCGTCCGGGTCGAAGGGGGTGCCGGGGGCGACCGGGCCCGCGACGGTCACGGTGGCGACGTGCACGCCGTCCGGGCCGTACCGCTGGTCGAGGAGCTCCGCGAGGGAGCGCAGTCCGGCCTTGCCGAGCGACAGGCTGACGTGGGACGCCTTGGCCTTGGGCATGCCGCCGGTGAGCAGCAGGGAGCCGCTGCCGCGGCGCGCCATGGCGGGCGCCAGGTGGGCCGCGGCGGTGAGCGCCCCGCCGACGTTGACCGCCCAGGCGTCCAGGTGCGCGGTCAGGGGCAGCTCGCCGATGGTGTCCGGGCGGATCAGCGCCGCGTTGTACACGGCGACGTCCGGTACGCCCAGTTCCGCGACGACGGTGTCCAGGGCGGCGCGCAGCGCGGGGGCGTCGCTGACGTCGGCGGTCGCGGTGACCACCGGCACGCCCAGGGGGCGGACGGCGTCGGCCAGGCCCTCCAGGTTCCGCTCGGACCGGGCCACGAGGGCCACGGGCAGGCCCTCGCGGGCGAAGCGGCGGGCCACGGACCGCCCGATCCCCGGCCCCGCTCCGATGATGACGGCTCCCGGCATGCTGAACTCCTTCGTCGTACGCGGATGTGGTGCCCGGCGCCCGGCGCGTCGAGGCGAGGGAACGCTAAGGCCTGACACCGGTGTCAAGGTCAAGCGCCGCCTACGGCTCGACCTCCCTCAGCCGCCCGGTGGCGACGTCGAAGACGAAGCCGCGCACGGAGCCGGTGTGCGGCACGAACGGGCTCGATGTGATGCGCCGCACGGACTGGCGCACGTCGTCGTCCAGGTCCGTGAAGGCTTCGGTGGCCCAGGGCGGGCGGATGCCGGTGTCCTGCTGCACGCTCCGCTTGAAGTCGTCGTCGGTGAAGGTGAGCATCCCGCAGTCCGTGTGGTGGATGAGGATGATCTCCCGGGTGCCGAGCAGGCGTTGGCTGATGGCGAGGGAACGGATCTCGTCGTCGGTGACCGCCCCGCCCGCGTTGCGGATCACATGGGCCTCGCCTTCCTTGAGCCCCAGCGCCCCGTACACGTTCAGCCGCGCGTCCATGCAGGCGACGACCGCCACCTGCCGGGACGGCGGAAGCGGCAGCGGTCCCTGGAACGACGCGGCGTACGCGGCGTTGTTGGCCAGATACTCGTCGGTCACGGACACGGGCCCATCGCCTCCTGGCTTCTGCGGCACTCCGGTCGCCCGCACCGTAGTGACAGCGAGGGACCCCCGGGAAGGTCCGGGCGGGTCCGGCCACGCGACCGCAATGTGCTGGCAACATCACCCCGCGCGCCGGGGCGGCGCCCCTACTCGTACGCGCTGGCCAGGGCCTGGGTGATCATGCGGGAGGCGAACTCGCGGTCGTCGGTGATGCGGTTGATGTGCTCCGCGAGCAGGAACGCGGTCGCTTCCAGGGGGTTCATCTCCTCCTTGGTCCAGTCCCCGTACTGCTTGCGCCAGAGGCTGGGGCTCAGTCCGGTGCCCGCCGCGACGACGAGCCCGGCCATGGTGGGGATGGTCTCCGGGCGGATGCTCCTCGGCATCATGCGCATCGTGGCGACGAGGTGGGGCACCACGCACTCGATGACGTCCTTGTCGTGGCGCTCGTACGCCGTCCGCAGCCACTTCATGTACATGAAGATGAGGGTGCAGGCCCCGTCGAGCACGGATTCCGCTCCGCGGGGTCCCATGGACGCCGTGATCTGGTCGATCAACTGCTCTTGTTCGCCGTCGGGTTGGGTCCGGCCGTCGTGAACGGCCCTGAGCCGGGAATCGATCAGCATGAGTGCTGCCCCCACGTCGCCAGCGGGGGCGTACTCGGGGTCGCAGGGCGATGACACAGGATTCCTCCTCATGTGACCGCAGCATGCAGCGCGGCATGCTGCGTACGGTAGCCCCCTTGAGGACAGGGGTCCGGCGCTTCGCCACGGAGCGCCCCGCCCCGTCGCCAAGCGACCGCAGGCGGCCGGGAGGCGCCCCGGAGGCGATCGGGACCGGTCAGGCTTCGACACCACGCGCTCACGGTGCGGTGCCCGCGGGACGGCGGCGACCGCCGCCGGGGAGCGGGGCGGTTGTCACAGATTCCAGGGCCGTCCGGTCAGAGCGGGTGACCGCACGGCGCGGCCCGTCGCGCCGCCCAGGTCACCGCTGTCTTCGCTCGACGCCTCACGAGGAGAACACCATGAGCCGGATCACCTTCGCCCGCCCCGACGCTCAGGGGTACGACGAACTGGTTCCGTCGCGCTACGCGCTGAAGGTAGGCGCCATCGATGTCATGCTGATCAGCGACGGCGTGCTGCCGATCGCTCCGGCGACGCTGGCCACCAACGCCGCCACGGCCGAGCTCTCGGCCTGGCTCAAGGACATGTTCCTGCCGCCGGAGGTGATCGACTGGCCGCTGAACGTGGCCGTGGTGCGCAGCGGCGAGCGGACCGTCCTGGTCGATTCCGGCCTGGGGACGGAGTTCCCCGACTTCCCGCGGGCCGGGCAGCTGGCGCTGCGCCTCGACGCCGCGGGCATCGATCCCTCGTCGGTGACCGACGTGGTGCTCACGCACTTGCACATGGACCACATCGGCGGGCTGCTCGTCGAGGGCCTGCGGGGGCGGTTGCGCGCGGACCTGCGGGTCCATCTGGCCTCCGCCGAGGCCGAGTTCTGGGCGGCGCCCGACTTCTCCCGCACGGCCATGCCCGGCCCGGTGCCGGATGTGCTGCGCACGACCGCCGCGCGGTTCCTGGACGTGTACCGCGACCGGCTGCGGCCGTTCGAGAAGGAGTACGAGGTGGCGCCGGGCGTGATCATCCGGCGTACCGGCGGGCACACTCCGGGGCACAGCGTCGTCCGCCTGGAGTCCGGCGGCGAGGCGCTGACGTTCGCTGGCGACGCCGTGTTCCAGTGCGGCTTCGACTTCCCCCAGTGGCACAACGGATTCGACCACGACCCCGAGGAATCAGCCCGCGTCCGGGTCCGCCTGCTGACGGACCTGGCGGCGAGCGGCGAGCGACTGGTCGCCACCCACCTGCCGTTCCCGTCCGTCTGCCATGTGGCGTCCGCCGGGAACTCCTTCCGCTTCGTACCGGCTGTCTGGGACTACTGACCGCGCGACTCCTGTTGACCTCAATCAAGGTTGATCTTCCAGGATGCGGGGTGCCGCCGCCCGGCGGCACCCCGCACTCGTCGACAAGGAGTCCGCACCATGGCCACCTCCCTCTCGTCCGCACCGACGCGGGCGTCACCCTGTTCAGCACCTGGCGCGTGGGCACCCCCGAGCGGCAGCGGGCCACGGTCGACGCCATCGCCCGGGTGTGGGAGCGCGAGCCCTGGCCGACCCCTGACCTGCTCGCGTACCGCACGTTCGCCGGTGAGGACGGCGAGACGATCATGCACGGCTCGTACTGGACCGACGAGGCCGCGTACGAGGCGTTCGCCGCCGCCGGGCGGCGGGAGCGGGTGGACGAGGTCGACGCGGCGGTGCCCGGCATCGAGCGCGTCGGCCCGACCCGGTACGCGCACTACCGCAGCACCGGGCGCAACGCCTCCGCCGAGCCGGTCGGCGCCGTCGTCGCCGTACGCATCCCGTTCGACGGGCCGGACGTGGCGCGGCTTCGGGCCTGGGTCGACGGGATGGTGGCGGTCGACGAGGACGCCGACGCGCCCCTGCCGGGCCTGGTGCAGGCGCACTTCCACACCAGCCACGACGGCACCCACGCCCTGAACGTCGCGGAGTGGACCAGCGTCCGGGCCCATGTCGACGCCCTGGGGTCGGCGCGGCAGGGGAGCCGCCCGATCCACGACCGGTGGCGCGAGGCCCTCGACTTCCCCGGCATCGGGCGGACCAGCTTCGTGCGCTACCGCCCGGCGTGGGGCGCCGAGGCCCGCTGACCGGCGCCCGGGGGCGCCTCGGGCCTGCGGGCCAGGAACGTGGCGGTCCAGCGGCGCGCCCCCGGCTCCGCCCCTTCCTCCAGGCGGGCCGTGACGGTGAGCCCGGCGTCGCCGATGAGGTCGGCGACGCGGCTCGGCGGATGGCGGAACGACACGTACGACACCTCATGCCCGCCGTACGCGCGCGTCGGCCGCCGCTGCCCGCCGTCGCCGACGTATCCGGCCACCATCAGCCAGCCGCCCGGCGCGAGCACCCGGTGGAACTCCCGGAAGACGGCGGGCAGGTGGTCGGGCGGCGTGTGGTGCGTGGAGTAGTACGCGAGGACGCCGCCGAGGGTGGCGTCGGCGGCGTCCAGCGCGGTGTTGGTGCCCACGGCGAAGTCCAGGTGCGGGTAGGCCCGGCGGGCCTGTTCGACCATCTTCGGGGACAGGTCCACGCCGGACACGGGGACCCCGAGCGCGGCCAGATGGGCCGTCACATGACCGGGGCCGCAGCCCACGTCCACGACGGGACCGCGTCCCGCCTCGGCCACGACCTCCGCGAACGCCGCGAGCAGCGCGCGGGACACGGGGTCCAACTCCGCTGGTTTCGTTACCTGTTGGGCGTAGTCGACGGCGATGGTGTCGTACGACTCGCGGATCGCGGCGAGGTAGGCGTGCTCGGTCATGGGGCGACCCTAGGGTTCCTAGGGCTTGCGGGCCACCGCCCCGTACATGGCGATGTCCTCGTCCCGGATGCCCTGCTCCCCCTTGCCGTCCGGGCGCCACTTGTGGACCTGGGTGACGCCGGGCTCCACCAGGTCGAGGCCGTCGAAGAAGCGCTCGGCCTCGGCGCGAGTGCGCAGCCGCATGGGCATGTTGCGGGCCGCGTACTCGCGGGCCACCCGGCCCACGTCGTCCGGCGCGAAGTCGGCGGTGCCGATCGACATCGCGAGGTAGCTGCCCGACGGCAGCGGCTCCAGGAGGCGGCGGACGATCCCGGGCGCGTCGTCCTCGTCCAGGACGAAGTGGACGATCGCGATGACGGTGAGGGCGACGGGCTGCCCGAGGTCGAGGGTCTCGCGCAGCTCCGGGGCGCCGAGGATGGTCGCGGGGTCGAGCATGTCGGCCTCGATGTACGAGGTCATGCCCTGCGGGGTGCTGGCGAGCAGGCCCTGGGAGAGGGTGAGCACGATGGGGTCGTTGTCCACGTACACCACGCGTGACTCGGGGGCGACCTCCTGGGCGATCTCGTGGAGGTTCGGCGAGGTGGGGATGCCGGTTCCGATGTCGAGGAACTGGCGTATCCCCGCCTCCTCGGCGAGGTAGCGCACGGCCCGGTTCATGAAGTCGCGGTTGGCCCGCATATGGATCGGCAGCGCGGGCCACTCGCGGCTCATGGCGTCGCCCGCGGCCTGGTCCGCGGGGTAGTAGTCCTTGCCGCCGAGGATGTAGTCGTAGATGCGCGCGGAGTGCGCGTTCTCGGTGTCGATCCGGTCGGCAGGCCATCCGTTGTCGCGCAACGCGGCCCCTCCTGTCAGGTCGTCGAGTCGGGTCGCGATCAGCTCGCGACAGGGCGTCGGTTCCGGTCGCCGCCGGGCCGCTGGCGGGCCCCACGCGGCGGCCCGCTAGCAGAGGAAGTCGGCTTCCCCGCCTTCACTCCCGCCAGGAAGCGGGCGATCTCTCCGTGCGGGAAGACCAGGGCGGGGCCGTGGGGGTCGGTGGACTGGCGCAGCGCGACGCTGCCGTCGGGCAGCCGCTTCGCCTCGACGCAGGCGCCGCCCACGTCGTCGCTCCAGGGCTTGCGCCAGCCCTCGGCGCCCAGCTCGCGGGCGGAGGGCAGGGCGGTGGCCAGGGGGTCCGTGGCCTGGGGGTCCGTGGCCAGGGAGGCACTGGCGTCCTCGGGGTGGTGCACTCACAGCTCCTTGCGGATCTCGCCGAGCAGGTCCTCGGTCTTTTTCGCTGGTGTCGCCTGGGCGCCGAGCCGGTCGAGCGCCTCGCGGTACACCACGACGTCGCCGGGCTTGTCGAGGTAGACGGCCCCGACCAGGCCGTTCACATAGACGATGTCCGGCAGCTCGGGGGCCCGGAAGCGGAAGACATGGAAGGCTCCGGCGCGCATCGCCGGGTGGGGCCCATTGCCGAACGGCATGATCTGCAGGGTCACATGGGGCAGCGCGGTGACCTCGATCAGATGGTCGATCTGGCCGCGCATCACCGCCCGGCCGCCGACCGGCCACCGCAGAACCGTTTCGTCCATGATGACCCACAGATGCGGTGGCGAGGGCCGCGACAGCAGCTCCTGGCGCCGCATGCGCAGCGCGACCCGGCGTTCGGTGGCGTCGGCCGGAGCGTGCGGATTGCCCGCACCGAGCAGGGCGCGGGCGTAGTCCTCGGTCTGGAGCAGGCCGTGCACGAACTGCGCCTCGTACGCCCGGATGTGGAGCGCCGCCTGCTCCAGGCTCAGATACGCGGCGAACCAGTCCGGCATCACGTCGCGGTAGGTGTGCCACCAGCCGCGCTTGTTGGCCTCGCGGACCGACTGCAGGAACGTGTCGATCTCGTGCTGATCCCCGACGCCGTACGTCCGCAGCAGCTTCTCCACGTCGGCGAGGCGCAGCCGGGCCACCTTGGCGGACTCCAGGCGCCTGATGGTGGAGTGGCTGACGCCGATCGCCTGGCCCGCCTGCTCGAAGGTCAGGCCCGCGCGGGTGCGCAGCTCCTCCAACTGCTTGCCGAGGATCATGCGCAGCACCGAGGGGGCACCGCCCCACGCCGTCTCCGCCGTCACGCCCGCCTCCTCCCACACCTGTCCCGGGCCGTCGGACCACTGGCCCAACACCCCTGCGTACGAAGCGCCGTTGGGCACCCCGCGCAGGGGGGCCGCCGCGCTCCAGGGTCGCAGTCTGTCACGATCTTCGGCCGATCAGGACAGATTGCGTCGCACATTTTGCAATTTTCATCTCGGCAGTTGCACAGAGGTTGTCACGGGTGCCACAGTGGCTCTACCTCCACTTCGCACGTCAAGTGGCCTCTGACGGCGGGAAGTTGAGGTTCCTTCATGACCATCCCGCCGATCGCGCGCAGCCGTCGCCTGGTGACCGCCTGGTGACGCTCCGTCGCTTTCCGGCGGACCTCGTGCCCCCCGACGGCGGGGCGCGCGCCATCGTCACTCCCGCGCGGTGCGAGACCGGCACCGCGCGGCGAAGCGACGGCAGACGAAAGGCGACCGACGTGGCTTCCCCGCCCCCTCCACGCCCTCCGCTCCCCCACCCGGGTGTGCCCACGCACGGCAGGCGGTCTTCCGCTTGACCGCGACCGCGTCCTGCGTCAGCGCCGCCCGCGCCCGGGCGCGCTCGGTGCTCGACACCTGGGGGATATCCGCCGAGGTCGGCGATGACGTGCTGCTCATCGTCTCCGAGCTGGTTACCAACGCGATCACCCACACGGCGAGCCAGGACGTGCTCTGCCGACTGCGGGCCGACACACGCGGATTCCGCATCGAGGTCGAGGACCAGTCGCAGGCGGGGAGAGTCCCCGAGCAGCGGGCGGCGGACCCGCACAGCCAGTGCGGGCGCGGGCTGATCCTGGTGGACGCGCTCGCCCGCACCTGGGGCGTCACGACCGCCGCGCGCGGCCCCGGGCACCTGGTCTGGGCCGAACTGCCGCTCAGCGCCCCGCAGGAGAGGCCACGCCCCGCACACCATCCGTGAGCCGGGCACGCCCCTCGCACCCCTCGCCCCTCGTCACCGCTCCACACCGGCAGCGTGCGCCCCACCCCAGGGTGCGGGCGCGCACCGCGCGACGGCACGGACCCGCTCCGCCCCACGCGTCGAACCCGCCGACGCTTCCTGCGCATCCGCCGCCACCTACGACGAACTCACCGCCACAAGCGGCCAATCCGCCGTCACGTGCGGCCAATCCACCGTCACTCCCGGCAAACCCGCCCCAAAAGCATATTGACTCCCCATCGGCTCCGGCGGACAGTTACCAGTGAACGGCTTGTCATGCCCTTGTCCATACTCGTCAGACAAGAGGTGAGCCTTGTTCCATCGCCGCACCCACCCCCGCCGTCCGCACCCCCACCCCACCAGACCCGTACGCGTGCACGCCCGGCGCCTCGGCATCGCCGCCGCGCTGGTCGGCCTGGTCGCGTCCGCCTTCGCCGCCGGGCCCGCCGGGGCTGCCCCCGAGCCCACCCGTCGGCCGCCCCTCGTCCAGCCCATCGACCCGCAGCGCTGGCAGAACCCCGACGACATGACCTGGGCCGACCACCGCCAGGTGCCCGGCACCAACTGGGCCGACCCCGACCTCAAGCCCACCCAGCGCACCTTCAAGGGCGCCCTGGTCCTGCTCGACTACCCCGACGAGGAGTTCACGGTCAGCAAACCGGCCGGATCCAGCCTCTTCGGCAACCCCCAGGTCGGCGCGTCCGACATACCCCGCAGCCAACTGCCCGCCTTCTACCGGGACTTCCTCAACAAGCCGGGCAAGCTGAACCGCGGTCACACCATCAACGAGTACTGGATGGAGGACTCCGGCGGCCGTATCGGTGTCGACCTGACCGCGTTCGGCGTCTATCGCATGCCGCACAAGTCCTTCCAGTACGGCATCGAGCCGGGGATGAACCCCGGCGCGTGTCCGCGCGGCAGCACCTGCGGCAAGGACATCCGCGCCGACGGCAAGGCCGCCTGGGTCGCCGACGTGGGCAGCGGCGAGACCGGCAAGTACGACTTCGTCTTCTTCCTCACCGCGGGCCAGGACGAGTCCGGGGTCTGGCAGGAGTTCGGCTCCATGAAGTTCGCCTCGCCCCAGGACGTGCCCGCCGCCTGGGGGCCGCCCGCGCCGACCGCGAACGGCGGCAACGCCGCGAACACCCGCTATGTGCCGTGGACGTCCTGGGCGGCCGCGGCCCGCATCTGGCCCAACGCCACATCCGGCTCCTCCACCCAGGCCGAGAGCTCGGGGATGGGGGTGTACGCCCATGAGCTGAGCCACATCCTGGGCATAGCCGACAACTACAACAACCCCTACGGCACCCCGCTGCGCCGCGCCTACACCGGCATCTGGAGCATGCTCTCGCGCGGCTCCTTCAACGGCCCCGGCGGACCCCACACCCGCTGGCAGATACCGTCCACCGGCGGCGGCTCGATGGGCTCCCAGCACATCCTGCGCGACAAGCTGAAGCTCGGCATCGTCGACGAGAAGAACGTGCTGCGCCTGGACCGCGACGCGCTCAAGGACTCCGGCACGGTCGTCGCCCGGGTCACCGCGCGCTCGGCGCCGCCCGGCGCCAAGGGGCTCAGCGGCGTCAACATCGCCATGGGCCGCGACCTGTCGCCGTCCTGCGACGTGCGCACCGACCCGCTGTGCGACGGCGGCGGCTACGACAACTACACCGTCGAGGTCGTCGACCGCATGGGCATGGACTCCTTCACGCCCGACAGCGGCGTGCTCCTGGCCAAGACCAAGAACAAGGACCAGGCCCCGTTCGCCTGGGTCATCGACTCCCACCCCGAAGACATCGGCATGGTCGACTTCAAGCGCCCCGACGGGAGCGTCCAGAAGATCACCATGGGTGACTACCGCCAGCTGAGCGACGCCCTGCTGCACGCGGGCGCCGACTCCGGCAGCGTCTACGAGTACACCGACCGCGCCAACCGGCTGCACTTCTACGTCCTCGACATCCAGCGCGGCCCGAGCGGCGTCCTGTCGTACACCGTCGCCGTGCGGTCCCTCGACGGCGCGGGCCCGCAGCGGCGCGGCGTGGACCTCGACCGCGGCCACGCCAAGGGCAGCCCACTGCGGCGGGCCGTGTGCAGCTTCGACCTGACCAACACCGGGCGCGGTACGGCGCCCAAGCCCGGCTACCCCGAGAACGTGGACCGCTATCTGGACTCCGACGTCTACCGCCTGTCCGCCAAGGCCTCCGGCCGCGGCTGGAGCGCCTGGCTGCCCAACCGGCTGGCCACGGCCAAGGCGGGCCGCACCACCGAGGTCGACGTCGCCGTCAGCGCCGCCCGCGGCGCGGACCGCCACGGCAAGGTCGTCCTGAAGGCCCGCTCGGAGAGTGACCCGCGCAAGACCGCCACGGCGAGCTGCGCGCTGCGCAAGCCGTACAAGTCCTAGCGCCACAGCGGGCGGGAGGCGGGCCGCGCCCTCGACGCGCGTCCCGCCTCCCGCCCGCCATCCCGGCCCCTGCTGAGATCAGGGCAAGTCAAGCGGCTTGTTCGCGCCCTCCTTCAGCTCCACCACCAGGAACGACAGCGGCTCGTCACCGATGTTCCGCAGGTCGTGGAGGTGGTGTTCGCCCGCGTCGAAGCGGAAGAACAGGGACTGCCCGCGCGCGTAGCTGATCTCCCGGGACGTGCCGTCGCCCGCGTGCTGGCGGGCCCGGCCGTCGGTGAGGGCCGTCCAGGAGTAGTCGAGGACGTGCCGGTGCATCGGGACGCGCTCCCCCGGCTGGAGCGTCGTCTCCCAGACGCGCACCGCGTCGGTCTCCGCGACCAGCGTCCGGCCGACGCGGCCGTTGTGGGCGTTGTCCTCGAAGTCCTTCAGCAGCGGCGGGCTCCAGCGGTCGTAGTTCTCGGCGACCACCGTGCTGCGCACCGGCGGGTTCGGGTGCGGGTCGTGCCCCACGGGGCGGCTCCTTCGAGCAGGGCGGGAGTAGGCGGGCGATGGGCGTCACAGCGCGGCGGACAGCGCCGCGAGCAGGGCGTCGTTGGCGCGCCGGTCGCCGATCGTGACGCGGCAGGTGGCGGGGATGACACGGCCGGTGTCGGCGACGACGATGCCCGCGTCGCGCAGCTCCTCCATGACGCGCTCGTGCTTGTGGAGCCGCACCAGCAGGAAGTTGGTCTGGGAGGGGAACACCCGGTCCACCGCCGGGTGTTCGCGCAACGTCGCGGCCATGCGGTCGCGTTCGGCGCGGACACGGTGGACGCTGTCGAGTGCCGCGTCCGCGTGGGTGAGCCGGTCGCGGGCGGCGCGCTGGGAGGCGTCGGTGAACCCGAAGGGCACCTGCACCCGCCGCAGCGCTTCGATCAGGCCCGGCTCGGCGAGGGCGATGCCGCAGCGCGCACCGGCGAGGCCCCAGCCCTTGGAGAGGGTCCTGAGCACGATCAGGTTGTCGTGCCGGGCCACGAGTCCGGCGTACGACGGTTCCTCGCTGAACTCGACGTAGGCCTCGTCGATCACCACGACGCCGCTGGTGCGGGCCAGCAGGTCGAGCACCCGCGCCCGGTCGAGCCGGGTTCCGACCGGGTTGTTCGGGTCGCAGAGGATCGTCACCCGGGGGTCGGCGGCGAGTACGCGTTCGGTGTCCAGCTGGTTCACGTCCTCGCCCCGCAGCGGCACTTCGGTGACGGGCAGCCGCAGCAGGTGGGCGAAGTGGGTGTAGAGCGGGAACGTGGGCGGTGTCACGCAGACGCCGTCGCCGGGCGAGGCGAGGGCGGCGAGCAGCAGCATGACGCCGTCGACCGCGCCGCTGGTGAACAGCGCGTGCTCGGGGCTGAGCGCGGCGACGCCGTCGTGCCCCGGGAGCCGTCCGATGGCGCGCAGATAGGTCTCGGCCAGCTCGGTCGTGTCGAGGTGCGGGTAGATGCTCTCCGGTTCCAGGAAGGGGTTGGTGTTGCTCGCCAGGTCGATGGTGTCGAACCGGGGCTGGCGGCGGAACCGCGCGGGCCCCGGCACCGGCACCCGCGTGACGGGCGGGGCGGCGAACCGGGACAGCTCCGGCTCCCCCGCCGGGGCCTGCGGCGGGGTGCGGTCGGGGGCGCTCAGCCAGTGGTCGACGGGCACGAACAGGTCGGCGCCCAGGCCGCGCGCGGCGTCGGCGTCGCCCCGGCCGAGGTGGACCCAGCCCAGGCCGGACTCCTGGGCGTCCAGGAGCAGGTGGTACACGGCCGCCTCGTGGAGGTGCCCGGGCGCGGCGGGGTCGTCCTCGGCGGTGGCGTGCGTCAGCAGATACAGCCCGCGGCCGTTGTGCGCGACCACCGTCAGACCGGCCTGGACGACGGTGTCCCCTCGGCGGCGTACGAACAGCGTGGCGCGGTCCGCGAGCGCGCCCCGGGCCAGGGCGTCGAGGGCCCGCGCGCCGTAGAAGTGCCCGTGGGTGCCGCCCCGGTGGAGCCGTGCGAAGGCGTCGCGCACCGCTGGCGTGCCGTCGAGCGCGGTCAGCGGGACGCGCTCCCAGGTGAGGTCACGGGCCGCCGCGCGGTGCCGCTCCTGGAGCGCGCGCAGGCGGTCCTCGCCGACGCGGTACCGCAGCACGTCGGCCACGTCGCCGGTGAGCCGCACGACGCGCTCGGGCGCGGCGGCGACCGGCGCCAGGCCCGCGTCCCGCAGCGCGCCGACGTCGTCGGTGCGGCGCACGGCGGGGACGAGGACCTGCCGCACGTCCAGCTCCGCCGCGCGGGCGAGCAGCGCGTCGAGGGCCTGGGCGGTGGGGGCGGGGGTGGTCGGTGCGTACGGGGCGCCGCCGCCCAGCAGGGTGGGGCGCTCGCCCGCGTCACCGCCCGGGGCCGCCAACGCCTCTGCTTCCAGGGCGAGGTGGGCTGGGGGCAGACGGGGTCGGCGGTGCCGAGGGCGGCGCACAGCGCCTGCTGGAGCGCGTGGATGTCGGTGGGCCTGCGCATGTCAGCTCCGTTCGCCGTCGGCGGCCGTACGGGGTCCGGCGGGGGCCTGGCCCCCGGGAGGCTCGGCGGCCAGGTGCTCCTCGATGCGGTCGCGGTACTCCTCGAACAGCTCGGCCAGGGTGCGGGCGAGGCCGTGCCGCCAGCCGACGGCGCAGTCGCCGATCAGCTCCCGGCGCAGGGTGTGGTCGAACAGGGCGGTGGCCCGGCTGCGGTCGCCGCGGTCCAGGCGGACCGGCACTCCGGTGAGCGACGACATGTACTCCAGGAGGTCGGTCATGCCGACCTCCTCGTCCCCGCCCCAGTTCACCACCTGGGCGCGCGTGCGGGCCGCCGCCCACAGCAGCGGCACCTGCCGGACGACGTCGTCGGTGTGCAGCGGGTTGCAGTAGTTCTGGCCCTCGCGGGGGACCGCGCACGGCTGTCCCTTGAGCATCTCCCGGAACAGGATCACGGGGACGCCGCCGTGGCCGTACGGCCCGTAGGCGATGTTGAGCCGGGCGATCACCGACGGCAGGCCCAGCGTCTCGGAGAGACCCCGCACCACGCCTTCGACGGCGAACTTGGCGATGGGGTACGTCGGCAGCCATGGCGTGGCCCCGCCCAGCGGGTCGCTCTCCCGGTAGCGGTGCAGGGGGTCGGCCCGGTCGTAGACCACTCCGGACGACACGTACAGGAAGGCCTCCGCCGAGGCACAGTGCGTCATCAGCTGCGCCGTGCTGACGGAGTTGATGCGCATGGTGCCGTCGAAGTCCCCGCTGTCGCCGCGGTGCACCGCCGAGTGCAGTACGTGGGTGAAGTCGCGCGGCAGTCCGTCCAGGTCGCCGTCGGCCATGTCCCAGACGAAGGTGCGGGCGCCCCGCTCCTCCAGTTCCTTGCGGGCGGCCGGGTCACCGAAGCGGCCCAGGCACCACACCTCGTTGTCGGCGGCGAGCGCCTCGGCGACGGGTCGCGCGACCTGTCCGGTGCCGCCGGTGATGAGAATCTTCCTACCTCGCATGTTCTGGCTCCTGGTCGTGTCGTCCGTTGCCGCTGCCCGTCCTCGATCCCGCGAGGTCAGTCGAGCGCGCGGTCCAGTGCGCGGCGCAGCGTCGCCTGGAAGGTCTGGACGTGCTGGGGGCTCATCAGGGTGTAGTGCTCGCCGTCGACCTCGGTGTACTGGTTGGGGCGGCGGGTGAACGCGTCCCACTGGCGGAGCTGGTTGTCCAGCCACTCCTGCTTGGTGCCGCGCAGCGGGGTGCAGTAGAAGACCTGGACCCGCTCGACCGCGCCGGAGGGTTCGTAGGTGCGGCCGAGGTGCACCATGTTCTGCGCGAGGTGCACCCAGGCGGTGAACCGCTCGACGTTCAGGTCGAGTTCGGTCAGGCGGCGCTTGGGGGCCTGGTCGATCAGGTGGGCCAGCTGGTCGGCCTCGGGCAGGGGGCGCAGCCGGGCGGTGAGGGCCTCGATGTCGGCGGCGTCGATCAGTGCGAGGAACAGGGCCAGGTTGATGGCGCCGTCGGTGAAGGTGATCTCGTTCATGCGGCCGGAGATGCTGGGCGGCAGATTGAAGACGCCCACGAACCTCACCTCGTCGCCGTCGGCTTCGAGCCGCTTGGCGATCTCGAAGGCGACGGCCCCGCCGTAGGAGTAGCCCGCGACGGCGTACGGTCCGCGGGGCTGCGTGCGGCGGATGGCGTCGGCGTACGTGGAGACCATCTCGGCGAACGACCCGAAGTGCGTCTCGCCCTGCCCGAACCCGCGGGCCCGCAGCGCGTAGAACGGCCGCTCGCCCGTGAAGTACTGGGCGAGGTTGACGAACACGAGGACTTCGCCGAGGCCGGGGTGCACGCAGAACAGCGGGGTGCCGTCGCCGGTGACCTGGAGCGGCACCAGCGGGTCGTAGGCGGCGTCGCCGCCCGCGCCCTGACCGCCGGTGAGCCGGGCGGCGAGCGCGCGCACGGTCGGGGCCTGGAGGAGCGTCGCCATCGGCACGTCGGCGATGCCGAACGCCCGCTGGATCTCCAGCTTCAGGCGGAGCACGTCGAGGGAGGTGCCGCCGAGGTCGAAGAAGCTGGCGGTCACCGGGACCTTCGCCGTGTCCAGGACGCGGGCGTAGACCTCCGCGAGGACGGTCTCGGCCTCGCCTTCCGGCGGTTCGGGGGCGCCGAGGAAGCGGGTGGTGACCTCGTCGGCCCGGCGGGCGGCGGCGGCCAGTCGGCCTTGTTCGACGGCGGTGCGCAGGCGGCCGCGCTGGACCTTGCCGAGGTTGCCGCGGGGGATCTGGTCCTCGGCGACGGGCAGGATCAGCTGGGGGCGGAACCCCCAGTGCATGATGGTGGAGCTGCGGATGGCGACGAGCGCGCGGTACACGGCTGTGTCGTCGGCGGGGTCGCCGGAGGGCACGAAGGCGACGGCCAGTTGCTCGGAGTCGGCGCCCTCGGGCCGGATCGGGAAGGCCGCGATCTGTCCGCGCCGTACGTCGCCGAGTTCGTCGAGGGCCGCTTCCAGGTCGTGGCTGTAGTAGTTGACGCCGTTGACGATGATGGAGTCCTTGGTGCGGCCGACCAGGCTCAGGCGGCCGTCGGCGTCCAGGCGGCCCAGGTCGCCGGTGCGGAACCAGCCGTCGGCGGTGAGGGCCCGCCCGGTGGCCTCGGCGTTGGCGAAGTAGCCGCCGGTGACCATCGGCCCGGACAGCTGCACCTCGCCCACGGCGCCCGCGCCGCTCCCGCCCGGCGCGTCGGTGGAGGCGAGGACGGTGCCGTCGTCGTCGGTGACGCGGATGCGCAGGCCGCGCACGGGGTGGCCGAGCGGCGGGAACTCCGTGTCCAGGTCGCGGGTGGTGAACTCGCGGTTGAAGACGCTGCCCGCGCAGGTCTCGGTCATCCCGAACGCGGGGACGACGACGTCCTCGCGCAGCCCGTAGGGGGCGAGGGCGGCGAGGAAGTCGCGCACGGTGGCGGTGACGGTGGCCTCGCCGCCGGAGATGATGTGCCGCACCTCCGACAGGTCGAGGTCCGTCCGCGCGGGCGGGCGCCGGGCGAGGGCCTGGTTGATCTGCCCGAACAGGAAGTTCGGGGTGAAGGTGACGCGCACCCGGTGGGCGGCGAGCAGCCTCAGGAACTCCACGGGGTCGGCGAGGACGGTCGCCGGTGTGGCCATGACCTGGTCGGCGCCGCCCCACATCGGCAGCAGATGGGCCTCGATGGCCGCGATGTGGTCGGTGGATATCCAGTTGAGACCGGTGTCGTCGGGCCCCAGGTCGAGGGCTCCGGCCTTGCCCGCCTGGGCGGCGAGCAGGTTGGCGTGGGTGAGCCGGACGGCCTTGCTCGATCCGGTGGAGCCGGAGGTGAGCATCAGCAGGGCGAGGTCGTCGGGTGCGGGCGTCGGGCGTGCGGCGGGCCCGGGCGTGCCGTGGCTCAGCTCCTCGACGGTGACGGTGCGCAGTCCGAGGTCGGGCAGGTCTCCGTAGGTGTCCTTGGTGGTGACGACGAGGGGGTCGGCCAGGAGCTGGCGCAGGTGCTCCAGCTGGGGCCGCCAGCGGGAGGGGTCGGAGGGCGGTGCGACCGGGCAGGGCACGAGCCCGGCGAGGACACAGCCCCAGAAGGCGCGGAAGAACGGGTCGGGTTCGGGTGCGGCGATCAGCACGCGGTCGCCGGGGCGCGCGCCCTGGCCGCGCAGCCCGCCGGATACGCGCTCGGCGCTCTCGCGCAGTTCGGCGTAGGAAAGGGCGGGGCCTTCGACGAAGGTGATGCCGCGCGTGGTGTCACGGGCGGCCTTTTCCAGGAGCTGCGGCAGGGTCGAAACCGTGGTGTGTTCCGGCATGGGAAAGAGACCTCCGATGGGAAGGGCGCAAAGGCGCCCTCGATGTCCATCACGGATGGGGTTGAGGAGATTCCGGTGGCGCGGCGGGCCCTGTTCCGGGGCGCGGCCGACGGCAGGGCGCTGGCGGCCGCTCATGGCGGGCGCGCCGGGCCAGTTCGGCGCGGAACCCGGAAACCGCGCCGGGCATCGTTTTCCGCACGGTGAAACGGTGAATCGGTGCGACGGTGAAAGCGTGCGCGGTCGATGACGGGCGGCGACGGACGGGCGCCGTGACGCGGTCAGGACGGAATCTGTGACCTCATCCGAGTTCGTTGAAGCGCACGATGTCTTCGATCGTCTTCTGGAGCCTCAGCTCGTCCCGGTCGGACACGATGGCCTGTCCGACGCGGCCATAGGGGCCGACGGGTGCGTCGGGCGACGAGTCGTACTGGATCTCATCAAAGTGGAAGGCGCGTTCAAAGTCCTGCTGCGTCAATTTACGGCCGCTGGAGCGGCGCAGAAGAAGATAGCCGTAGAAACGGTCAGGGGTGTGGTCATGTAGGTGTCGGGTCACTCCTTCGCCGAGGGCGAGGCTGATTTCCACGTCGAACAGGTCGACGCCGTGGGTCAGTCTGTTGACGTCCGGGGACAGCGCCCCGGGCAGGCGGATGGCGCACTCGCCGAAGGTCAGTCCCGCGTCCTCGGCGAACACCTCCAGGTGGAACACGCAGTCGGGGGCGCCCAGGCCGCCCAGCGCGTGCCGGGCGAGCGCCTCCGTCTCCTCGAACAGGGCCGGGTGCAGCCGCTTGTCGAGGACGTGGGCGGCCAGGACACCGCCCTGGGCGGCGGTCAGCGGCGAGTGGTGGTACCGGGTCATGGAGGACCAGCGCAGCTCGCCGCCGGTGAACACCCCGTCCATGTAGACCTCCGGGGCGTCCACGAAGGACTCGGCGACGACCTCCACGTCCGACTGGTCGGGCAGCACCTTCAGGGCCTGCTCGTACTCCTGCTGGGAGCGGACGACATTGGTCCGTAACGCGCCCGCTCCGGTGGCCGGTTTGATGACGAAGACGTCGCCCAGTTCCCGGGCGAGCTGGGCGTACGGCAGACCCTTGGGGACGTGGCGGCAGCGGGCTCGTCTGATGTGCGGCGGCAGGCCGCTCTTCTGAAGGCACTTGTCGCGGAAGTAAAGCGTCTTCTTGGAGTCCGCGTTTCCCGGAAGGCCCAGTTGCTGGCGGAGATAGGCGGCGCCGAACACGCCCATTTCGTGGACGGTGAGCGCCCCGGCCACGTCGTCGAGTCCGGCGGCGAGCACGGCCCGGAGTATTTCCTGGGCGTTCTCCATGTCGGTGACGTACGCGTATCTTCGCTCCGGGGGCGGGGCCGCGGGTGACTGCACGAGGTAGAACGGGTCGAGACCGCGGCGGCGCACCGCTTCGTCCAGGTCTTTCCGGTATCCGATGACAATCAGCGTTGGCACTCTTGCATCCCCCGAATGACAGCGGCCAAACCAGCGAGTGGTTCTCTGACGGATCTGCTCTCGGTATGACAGGACGTGCGTGGAACATGCTGCGATCGGTTACTTTAAGCCAAGGCATTCATGGGCATCGTGCCACACGCAAACGCCGGTGGGGACAGGACGAACCATGATCCTTTACAGGGGAAGACGTGACATCGATCACAAGTAAAATTCTTCTCTGGACAAGAACGGAACCAGCTGTGGCATTTCTGGCCATCGGGGGGTTTTCGCCGTATTGATCATGTCCGCACATGCCCCGGGAAACACCCCGGTGACTCACCCGCGAACGCCTCTGGCGGCCACCCCTGGAACACCTCGGGCGGCCACCCGTGGAACACCTCGGCCGACCGCCCGCGCACTCCCCGGAACACCGCCGCCGCGTCCGCGCGCCGCCCGCCCGCACCCCCGCCGCTCGGGCGGGCTTACGGGCGGGCGGGCGGCGCGCGGACGCTACGGCGCGAAGTCGATCCGCCCCAGCAGGCCGACGTTCAGGGCGAAGTAGTCGGCGTGCACCAGGCGCCGGGCGGCGGGCACCCGCGCGCCGTCGACCGTCAGGGTGTCGGTGGCCGTGTCCTGGTCGGCGCGGTACAGCTCGTACTCCTGCACGAGCAGCCGGTAGAGGCTAAGCACCTGCCCGGTGGGCGCGGTCAGGCCGCCGGTCCACACGAATCCGCCGCCCTCGGCCCGGCAAGCCAGCTCGACGGGCGCCCCCAGCGGCTTCCAGTCCATGTCGTCCTCGCCCACGCTCCCCCGGCTCTGCAGGGCGACGACGACCCGGCGGCTCGCGCCCGCGGCGGCCGCGCCCGTGCCGCTCAGCTCGCCGATCTCGTTGTACGGGGCCGGGCCCGCCATCCGCACGGTGAGCTGGTCGCCCACGCGCCGCCCGGTCAGCGTCCGCTCCGGCAGCACCTGCGCGAACTCCGCGCGCTCCACCTTCGACAGGTGGAGCGGGTCCACGGCGTACGGCTGGTAGCGGGCCAGGGCCAGCCGCAGATACGGGAAGTACGCGGGCGCCGTCCCCGCCCCGAAGTCCAGGTCCACGTCGACGTACCAAAGCCGCCGCTCCTGGTGGTAGCGCGGTGTGAACGCCACCGCGTCCACCAGGGTCGGTGCCGTGCCGGACGACTCGGCGAGCGTCAGGCCCGTCAGGCGCTCGTCCGCGTTCGGGAAGTGCGCGGCCGACGGGCGGGGCAGCACTGTCGTGTCGCCCCAGACCGGGTCCACGCCCCAGCGTGTGACGAGCGTGTCCGGCAGGGCCGTGCCCGGGTCGAGCACCACCGCGAGCATCTCGTCGTCGCCGGAGGAGAACCACGGCCGCTTCAGGTACACCCGCAGCCCCGCGGTGCGGCGCCGCTGGGTGACGCTCAGCTGCTCGCGGTCGACGCTGCGCTCGGGGCGCGTCGTCGGCACGGCGTAGGCGAACACCGGCGGTTCGGGCCTGCGGGAGCTGGGCACCGGCAGCGCTTCGGTGGTCGGGCCGAGACGGGTGACGTTGGCGCGGTTCTCGGTGAGCGTGGGGTGGAAGTACTCGCGGAAGCGCGTCACGGCGGTGGGGGTGTAGCGCACGTTGCGGTGCAGGGTGTCGCCGAACTCATGGGTGCGGGTGGTGCGTTCGACGTCGTCGGTGTACGCGAGGGTGATGTCCTCCAGGCGGGTGTGGCCGTCGATGCGGATGGGCGCGGGCCGGGCGACGTCGTCCAGCCACTCGCTCCAGCGGGCGTCCAGCTCCACGTGGCCGGTGCTCTCGGCGTGGCTGGTGAGCTGGAGGCCGATCTGCGCGGCGGTCTGCTCGGCGGTGCGCCGGGCGGTCAGCTCGGCCAGGCGCGGCGGGGTGACGGGCTTCTCGACGGCGTGCACCAGTGTGATCTCCACCCAGGGCGTGAGCATCCAGTTCTCCCCGTCGGCGCTGGCGCGGGTGACGAAGTCCCGGTCCTCCTGGGGCAGTTGGGCCCAGTAGTCGGAGGCGGTCAGCAGGCTCCACTGGCGCAGCAGCGGCAGCTTGTCCGCGGTCAGGTAGCAGCTCAGGCGGACGGCTGCGATCTCACCCTTGGGGAGGTACACCTCAAGGACGCGGTCGCCGATGCCCCACCAGCGGGGCTCGCCGGTGCCCTCCTTGACGCGGATCCGGAAGGGCTTGGCCTGCGGCCAGGGTCCGGGGAAGGGGATCTTGCGGTTCTCCCGGTCGCCGGGCAGGCCGCGCAGCATCACGCCCTCGGCCAGGACGTCCGGCAGGTAGGGCAGGATCACCTGGTCGCCGCTGTGCACCACGAACTCGCCCTGCTTCAGCTCGTGTCCGCGCCGGGGCAGCGGCAGGCGGGTGACGGGAGCGGTGTCGTGCACGTCGTGCTGGGCGATGTGGATGGTCCGCTCCAGGAGCAGGTCGTGCTCCAGGTGCGGCCACTCGGGGTCGCGGACCTTGGTGTCCAGGAACGAGCCGGACTCGCGGGAGGCGACGGCGACGTACTCCGCGCGCAGCCGCTCCGGCTTGTCCGCGCCGAAGACGGCGTCGAACACGCCGTGCTCCTCGGCCATCTGCAGGGCGGTCTTCGGCGGCGCCACGTGCCGCTCCGCCACCGGTTTGTAGCGCCGGTCCAGGTGGTCCGCGCCGGAGTCCGCCCCGTGGTCGGGGACGTCCGAGCGCAGCAGGGCGTACTCCTCGGGGGAGATGTCCCGGCCGTCGTCCGTGACGGTGGAGCGGATGACCAGGCGCTCGGTGGACTCGCCCTCGTTGAACGGCAGCAGCGGCAGCAGCACGGGCTGCGGCACGGGCTCCCAGCGGCCGTAGGTGATCGCCTCGGAGCGGACCGCGTCGGGTGTGCTGGCCGTGTGCTCAAGGCCGTTGCCCGCGAGGTCGACGACGCGGGCGCGCATCCGGTACGTACGGCCGTAGCGCAGGGCGGGCAGGGAGCCCGGCTCGGCGGTGAACTTCGTCTCCAGGGGCACGTCAGGGGAGACGGGCGGGGCGGGGGCCTGCGGTGTGCCGTCCTCGCCGATGGTCCGCCCCGGGCGGGGCGCGGCGAGGCTCCAGCCGTGCCAGCCGAACACCGCCTGGTGGCCGTACAGCTGGTTGGCGTCGGCCTCGTCCGTGGTGACGGCGCTGGCGCGGACCAGGCCCTCGTCGGGGCGGACCGGGATGGCGACGGGCGGCTGCCCCGGCCTGCGGACCGTGTAGCGGCCCCGGCGGCGCAGCAGCGAGCGCCACGGTCCGAGCGCGCCGGTCGCGGGGTCGGCGGCGGCGATGTCCACGCGGTAGCCGCGCACCAGGTCCTCGGCGGTGAGCACCGACTCCGCGGTGCTGACCCGGCGGCCCACGTCGGCGCCGATCTGGCGGGCGAGGTCCCGGTCCCGGTCGGTGCGCAGCAGGGTGATGCCCGCTCCCCGGGCGGCGGGGGTGCCGGTGCCCGCGGCCTGGTGGGCGACCGTGCCGGGGTGGGAGGGCAGGTCGGCGTGGCGCAGCGCGTCGACGCTGCGGGCGTAGTCGAGGTGCTTCAGGGCGGCGCCGTCGACGTCGAGTTCGGTGAGGTGCCAGGTGTCGGGGGCGCCGAGGTTCAGCATTCGCCCGGTGAGCAGGCCCGAGGTGCCGGGGGCGGCCTCGAAGGCGCTGCCGCGGACGAGCCGGACCTTCGTCCAGGGGCAGCGGGCGGCGGTGTTCAGCTCGGCGGCGTCCGGCAGGCCCAGGTCGAACCGCACGCGCACGCGGGCCCCGTCGGCGGCCTGGGCGGGCAGGGTGAAGCGCAGGTCGACGACGAGTCCGAACCGGCGCTGCAGCTCCGGGTAGTCGCCGAGGAGCCCGCACGCCTCGTGGAAGTCGACGACGTGGTCCTCCTCCGCGGCGAGCGCGGCGGCCGGTGCCGTGCCGCGCTCGTAGAAGCGGGCCGCTTCGGCCAGGGGCAGCATGCGCCGTGCGTTCTCGTCGGTGTAGACGGCGCTGGCGCGGTTCATGGTGCGCGGGGTGTGGTCGTCCGCCGCGGCGGCGTGCGGGTCGTCGCCGTGGGGGCGCAGGGCCTGTTCGACCTTCTTGAACCCGGCGTCGATGTTCGCGCCGACGGCGAGGACCTGCTCGGAGACGATGTCAGGGAGCACGTACAGCGGGGGGAGTTCCCAGCCGCGGTGGTCGGTGGGCGGCTCCTCGCACAGCAGGCTCTCCTGGCGGGCCCATTCGCCGCCGACGCGGCTGCGCGTGGTGTACACGGCGACGGCCTGGTACACGTCGGTGACCTCGTCGTGCACCATCTTGCCGGGGAAGGAGCGCAGGGTGCGGGGTCCGGCCGCGGCGAGGGTCGTCGGCGGCGGGGGCGGGACGACGGGCGTGCCGTCGTGGAACAGGGACTGCCACACGCTGAGGCTGGCCTCCGGGTAGCGGCCGGTCGGCTCGTGGTCGGTGACGACGGCGTGGGCCGGTCCGTCGAACTCCAGGCGGAGCGCGGGCAGCAGGGTCTGGGCGAGCTTCTCCGGCCACCTGGAGAAGTACGAGGACTCGCGCAGCGTGCTGATGCCGGTCAGGGCGGGGCTGACGAGCACGGACACCTGGACGGTGTCGCCGGAGACGACGCCGTCGGGGAGGACGGTCCACCGGATGCTGTCCACCATGGTCAGTCCACCTCCGCGAAGGCCGTGCAGTAGTCGAGGACCGGGTCCACTCGGCGGCCGGTCACGGGGTCGTCGTACGGCGACATGAGGTCGGTGAAGGACGGCGGGGCGAGCTGCGGGGCGGGCGCGGCGCCCGCGAAGCCGGAGAGCTGCCCGCTGCCCGCGAACTTCCGTTCGCAGCGGATCGTCACCGACTTCTCGAAGAAGCCGATCTCGATGCTGATGGTGAGCTTGGCGCGGCCGACCGCGTAGCCGCCCTCGTAGCCGAGTTCCAGGTACAGCTCGATGGAGGCGGAGACGATGCCGAGGACGTCGACCTCGCCGCGGGCCCGCAGATAGCCGACGAGTTTGACCTTGGGCCGGGCGGGGCGGCCGGGTTCGCGGACGACTTCGAGCCGGAAGTAGACGCCCGCCATCACCGACAGGCTGCCGCTGGCGACGCCGAAGTTCATGGACACGGCGGCCCCGAACTCCAGGGCGCAGTCCAGGACGGCGATCTCCTTGGGGGTGAGGACGATGCCGAAGTAGCCGCCTCCGCCGAGCATCGACACGGTCAGGCGGAACGGCGCCTCGCGGCGGCAGAAGGAGAATCCGGCCTGGAGCGGGGTGTTGCCGATGAACGGCACGGACAGGCTCGCGTTGAGCGAGAGGTTCTCCAGGCTGAAGACGCCGACGGCCGCGTTGGGCAGCTGCATCGAGTAGTTCGCGTGGATGCCGGTGGTGTCGACGGTGAGCGCGGGCGGGTCGCTGAAGCCGTCGAGCGGGATGAGGTTGCGCAGGGTCTGGATGAAGGCGAGGTGGCCGATGAAGTCGACCCCGGCGAACTTCACCTCGACGTCGGGCTTCTGCCCGGCGCGCATGGTGAACCGGATCCGGTCGAAGTTCAGTACGAGGGCCGGGAAGTCGGGCACCATGCGCAGCTTGAACCGGTCGAGGGTGCAGGTGACGTCGGCGGCCTGCGGCACGTCCGGGCGCAGGGAGCCGCGCAGGTCCGTGACGAGGGTGAGTCGGCCCTGCGGCCAGAACACCGCGTCCTCCTCGCGCCGCGGCGGGGCGCTCCGGCCCGGTGTCCACGCCGTGATGTCGGGCTGCCACTGGAGGCGGGAGTGGACGACGTCGGGCAGTTTGGCGCCCTGCGCGGCCAGCTGGATGGCCTGTTTGAGGGCGACGGCGTCGCCGACGCCGTTCTCCCAGGTCCCGACCTGTTCGGCGACCTTGGTGAGCACCTGGCGGACCCCGGCGTCGACGGCGGCGGGCAGGTGGAGGCGCAGGTCGGCGAGGGCGGCGGAGAACGCGTCGAAGGCGTTCTCCACGTCGCGGAACGGCGTCGGGGTGGGCGCGCCCTCCAGGTGGCTGGTGAGGTAGGCGACGAGGACCTGGGTGAAGGCCGTGGCGGTGGCGACGACGCGCTGGACCCGGTCGGCGGTCTCGGGGAACCGCTCCTGGACGGAGGCCAGCAGGTCGCGCAGTCCGCGCAGGTCGTTGAGGAGTCCGGTGACGGCGTTGACGGTGGCGGTGAGGAACTGCGGTGCCTTCAGCTTGTCGAGGCCCGCCTCGCTGAGGATCTCCTTGAGCGGGAACATCCCGAACAGCAGCGCGTCGAGGACCGTGCCGAAGTAGTCGGCCGGGTTGAAGGTGCCCTGGGCGAGCTTGGCCCATTTGTCGACGGGGCCCGCGGCGGGGCCGAGCGGTGCGGCGGTGGTGGCGGCGACCGGGCCGGTGAGCCGGGACAGGCCTGCGACGGCGAAGTTCGGCTGGGCGAGGGCTCCGGCGCTCTGGCCGCCGCCGCGGAAGGTCAGGTCGAAGGGGGTGACCAGTTCGATGAACACCTGGCCCTTGTTGGCTTCGCCGAACTCGCCGTCCACGTACGGCTGCGGGTAGAGCACGGACTGCGGCTGGTCGCCGCCGGAGCCGGTGCCGAAGCGGGCGAGCGCGGGCACGACGGCGCGCGCCCAGCGCACGGTGGGCAGGTACCGGGGGTGGTCGGCGGGGTCGAGGCCGAGGATGGCCGGGGTGGTGGTGGCGCCCCAGACGAGCTGCCCGGTGGTCAGGGTGGTGTCGTCGGGCCGGTTGCCCGGGGCGTAGGCGAGGGGCTGGCCGCGGAGGTCCGCGACGACGCACCGCGTGTCGCGCTCGGTGAGGTCGGGCGGTCCGGCCGTGGGGGTGGCGAGCCTGCTGTTGTAGCGGGCGATGACCGCTTCGACCTTGGCCGGGTCCTGCTGTACGAGGTGTCCGACGAACGCCATGGGCGTGCGGAACTCCAGGAGGCGGCCGTCGCGGTCGGTCGTGCTGACCTGGAACAGGAACGGGTCCTCGCCCGTGGTGCCGGGGAAGAACACCAGGCCCTCGTCCGGCTTTCCGGGGACGGGGTCGAGCAGGGTCTTCGGTTCGAGGAGGTCGGGGGTGACGAGGGTGAGCAGCCGGACGCTGTCGAAGGGGAAGAGGCGGTGCAGGCGCTTCTGGTCGCCGATGTCCTCGGGCCGTCCGTACCGGCGTACGGGTTCGCGGACCATGACGAAGTAGCGCTGGGTGAGGTAGGCGGCCTGGTCGGGGCGGCCGTGGTCGAACTTGCGCTCGGTGACCTTGACGAGTTCGGCGAGGTGGCCGAAGGGGAAGAGCCGCCCGCGGTACTGGACGCGGACGTAGTGGTCACGGCCGAGGGCGGCGCGGTGCCGCCACTGGGTGACGTCGAAGTGGGGGTGCGGCCGGTCCCAGCGGCCGAGGGAGTCGAGCCAGCCGCCCAGGGTGGACAGCATGAGGTGGTCCACGCCGATGGGGCGGGGTGTGAACGTGCCGCCGGGCAGGTTGGCGTTGGCGGACAGGTGCACCACGGACGACCGGTCCTTGCGGTCGAGGGCCATCCTGAACTCGTTGCCGCCTTCGCTGAGGGGGTGCGGGTCGGCGGGGTCGAAGCCGGGGTCGCGGGTCCATACGGCGCGGGCTTCGGCGGCCAGCATGCGGGTGTGCCACAGTTCGACGCGGCCGCCGGGGTCGGGCAGCGCGGTGGTGTGCGTCCAGGTGGCGGTGGCGGGTGGGGACAGCAGCAGCCGGTAGGGCAGTTCGATGCCGGTGCGGGGGTTGTCGGGGTCGGCGAGGGGGTTCTCGGGGCCGGGGGCGAGGGCCGGGGCGGGGCCGGTGGCCGCCGGGTCCTCGGCGGCGTCGCCCGGGTCCGGCGCGGTGAGGATCCCGGCGTCGAAGGGGCCGTGCGGGCCGTGGCGCGCGGCGAGTTCGGCGGCGGTGCGGGCCAGGCGCAGCGCCTGGAAGGCGTCGTCGGGGCGGTCGGTCAGGAGCTGGCGCAGGCTCGTGGCGGCGGCTGGTGCGCGGGCGGCGTCGACGACGCGCAGCGGGAGCGTGCGCATGGCGGTGAGCAGCCCGGTTTCGGTGTACTCGATGGTGTCGTCGGGGCCTACGGCGAACACGAGGACGCTGCGGCCGCCGATGCGGGAGGCGACGGGCGGGGGTTTGTGGGGTTCGTTGCCCGCGGCGTCGGGGATGCCGGGGCTGACTTCGAAGAAGGCCTGTTCGGCGACGTGCTGGGGGCCGAAGGTGACGACGAGGTGGGCCGGTTGCGCGGGGTCCTGCCGGATGAGTCGGCGGGGGCCGAGCAGGGGCCGGTCCAGGCGCAGTCCCAGGAAGCGGAAGTGGAGGTCGAGCAGGTCGGTGGCGCGAAGCAGCCGGTAGGGCTGGGGTGGTGGTGGCGCGGCCATGGGTTCCCCCGGTGACGAGTCCGCGGGCCCCGCGCGCCATGGAGCTGGCTCGCGGCGGGCCGCGGTGGATGTCCGGAACGTGCGGGAGGGGCGGAGTCGTCGGCGCGTGAGCCGGTCGCCCTTGGGGTGGTGGAGTCGCGTGTGCCGAGGCGCGGCGGGCATGCCGGGGCGCGCGGACTCCGCGGTGAGGGTGGCGCTGCGGTGAGGGGTGGCGCTGCGGTGCGCTGACGCGGTCTGGGGCGCGTGACCTTGGTTTTACAGCACTTCCGGGGTGGTCGGCCCCGACATTTTCGGCCGTATCAGGAAGTATCGGCGACGCGAGGGGAGGCCGTGCGGGAGGGCCGTGAAGGCCATGAGGGCATGGCGCGCTGTCCTCATGCCTGCCCCCTCCCCCTGCTCGACCGACACTTCCGCCTCAGGATCGCCGACAGCACGCGCGAGGGGACCACCGAACATCCGTACTTCACCCCATTGGGTGAACGCGCTTCGCGGTCGTCGTGCGTGGCGTTGCGCCCGTCGGACCTCGACTCGTCCCCGGTCGGGTGAGGGTGCCCGGCGGCCCGGCGGCGATCCGGTATCCCTGGCGGGCACCTCCCCCACCTCCTAGAACACCCGAGATCACCTCCGAAAGGGGCTTCAGCCATGCGCTTCCGTCTCGTTCTCGGCGCCGCCGCGAGCGCCGTCGTCCTCGCGGCCGCCGCTCCCGCGCACGCGGGCCCGGCCGACGGCCTGTCCGTGCACACCACCGGGACCGTCGCGTCCGACGGCACGGTCACGCTCTCGGGCACCTACCGGTGTCTGGACGACGGCACTTCGGGTCCGGTGTTCGTCGGCAGCACGCTGACGCAGGGGGGCCGGTCGGCCGGGATCGGCGGGACGCGGGCGGTGTGCGACGGGCAGGTGCGCGCGTGGACGAACAGCGGCCGGGTCTCCGTGCGGGACTTCGCGCCGGGGCGCGCGGAGGTGAGGGCGCATCTGGTGAAGCTGTCCACCGCGCAGGGGCTGCCCTGGCCGCGGTTCCTCGCCCATGACGCCGAGGCCGTCGAGCTGCGCTGAGGACCCCGGCGTCACACGGTCTCCACAGAAAGGACACGACACCACACCGGACGCCCCGGTTCCCTTTCCGCCCCAAAAACCCTGCTCCCCACGGGACTTCACGTCGTGGATCACAGCACATCCGCAAAGGGTTGTACGCGACACACGTGGCGATCACCACGGTGATGAACATGACGTGAAGAACGTAAGGTCACCCTGTTCACATCTGTCGCCGGGGTGTCATCCGCCCCGGCATCATCTGTGGGGGGACCCATGCAGCACCGCACCCGTCTCGCCGTGCTCGGCTCGGCGCTGGCCGTGGCGGCCGTCGGCTTCGCCGCGCCCGGCGCCGTCGCCGTCGACGGCGACCTGAAGATCGACAAGATCACCGTCAGCGACGGCAAGCCGATCGTGCTCGGCACGTCCGCGGGCAAGACGTTCAAGGTGGCCGTGACGGCGACCGACGACTCCGGCATCAAGGCCGCCGAGGACATCACCCTGTACGGCCCCGACACGAACTACGCGATGCCCACGGGCGCCGTGAAGTGCGAGGCGTCGAGCGCGACCACCTCGACGTGCACGGCGACGTTCACGCTCGACCCGGACACCGACTTCTTCGACAACTCCCCCGCGGGCACCTGGTACGTGGACGCGTTCCTGGTGGCCAACGACGACGACAGCCTGCTCGCGCAGAAGGCCGCCTCGTTCAAGGTCCAGCGCGCCGCGAAGCTCACGGTGAACGCCTCGCCCGAGCCGGTCAAGAAGGGCAAGACCCTCACGATCACCGGCGCGCTCACCCGCGCCAACTGGTCGACGCAGAAGTACGCGGCCTACGGCAGCCAGTCCGCGACCCTGGAGTTCAAGAAGAAGGGCGCCACCGCGTACACCGCGGTGAAGACCGTCAAGGCCGACAGCCGGGGCAACCTGAAGACGACGGTCAAGGCCAGCGTCGACGGGTCGTACCGCTACGTGTTCGCGGGCAACTCGACGACCGGGGCGGTCAAGGCCACCGGCGACGCGGTCGACGTGCGCTGACCCTCGCCGCGCGGCACCTGGTACCGCCGGGTCGGATGGGGCTTCGCCCCTTACCCCCCACGTGGCGCCTCGTCCTCAAGCGCCGGACGGACTGTTCCCAGCCCGTCCGGCGCTTTCGCCATGAGGGCCGTTCGGGCCCTGTTCGATGCCTTTTGGGCCATGTCGCGGACCGCCGTACGACGGCACGCTCAGGGCGGGTGGGTACGCGAACCGTTCGGGGGACGGCATGGACCAGGTCGCGATGGCAGCGGGCTCGGCGCTGGTGGGGGCGATGGCCACGGACGCGTGGCAGCAGGTCAGGGACGCCATGGCGGACCTGTGGCGCAGGGTGCGCTCCGAGCCCGAGCCCATCGGGGACGACCTGGGCGAGCTGCGGGCGCAGCTGCGCGCCGCCGCGCACGATCCGGCCACCGTGCGGGCCCTGGAGGGGGCCTGGCAACTGCGGCTCCAGGCGCTCCTGCGGGAGCACCCGGAGGCGGCCGGGGAGCTGCGTCAGCTCCTGGACGACCTGCTCGCCCCGGCCCTCGGCGCGGACCGGCGCGCCCAGGTGTACGCCGTCTTCCAGACCTCCACCGTGCACGGCGGCATCAATGTCAACGTCGGCCGCGACCTGCACGGGGACCCCCGCGGCCCAAAAGCCTGACCCCGCCGGACGAGCCGCCCGCGGTCCACGTGGACCAGCGCGGGACGGTGTTCGGCGGGGAGCTGCAGCAGGTGGCGGGGGACGTGTACCGCATGACGTTCCAGGCGCCGCCGCCGGTCAGGCCCGCGGTCACGCACGGCCTGCCGCGCGACGTCGCCGGGTTCACCGGCCGCGAGGCCGAGCTGCGCTGGCTGCTCGACGCCGCCACGCCCGGCCGGGTGCTCGCGGTGCACACGGTCGACGGGATGCCAGGCGTCGGCAAGACCGCCCTGGTGACGCACGCGGCGCACCGGCTCGCCGACCGGTTCCCCGACGGGCAGTTCTACCAGGACCTGCACGCCCACGCCCCCGGCCGCTCCGCCGCCGACCCGGTCGACGTGCTCGCGGTGCTGCTCACGGGCCTCGGCATCGATCCGCGCAACCTGCCGCCGACCCTGAAGGGCCGCTCGGACCTCTGGCGGGACCGGCTCGCGGGCAGACGCGTCCTGCTCGTCCTGGACGACGCGGCCGACCACGCCCAGATCCGCCCGCTGCTCCCGGCCGGGCCCGGCTGCCTCACCCTGGTGACGAGCAGACGGCGCCTGGTCGCCCTGGACGGCGCCCATCCGCTGCCGCTGGCGCCGCTGGCGGACGACGAGGCCGTGGAGCTGTTCCTGACGACCGCGCACCGGCACCCCGCCGACCGGGCGGACCTCGCGGCGGTGACCGAGGCGGTCGGGCTCTGCGGTCGGCTGCCGCTGGCCATCGTGCTGCTCGCCGGGCGTCTGGCGCACAAGGAGCGCTGGTCCCTCGCCGAGTTCACCGCCGACTTCGCCCAGGCGCACGACCGCGTCGGCGAACTCACCGGCGGCGACCGGGCCGTGCGCACCGCGTTCACGCTCTCCTACGACGAGCTGACAGCGCCCCAGCGGCGGCTGTTCCGCTATCTGAGCCTGCACCCGGGCCCCGACGTCGACGCGCCCGCCGCCGCGGCGCTCGCCGGGATCCCGCCGGACCAGGCGCGCCACGGCCTGGAGGCGCTGTACACCGACCACCTCCTCGACGAGGTCGCGCCGGGCCGCTACCGCCTCCACGACCTGCTGCGCGCCTACGCCCGTACGCTGGCGCACGCGAAGGACTCCCCCCGGGAGCGGGCGCTCGGCGTCGAGCGGGTCCTGGACCACTACCGGCGCGCCGCCCACGCGGCCGACCGGTGGATCAGCCGCGTCCGCCGCCCCGGAGCGGCGGCCCCGCCCCACTCGACGCTGCCGGAGTTCACCGAGGACACCGCCGCGCTCTCCTGGCTGCGCGCCCACCGCGCCACCCTCCTCGCCTGCCTGGACGTCTCCGTCTCGCCCGCGTACACCGCGGAGCTGACCGGTGCCCTGGCCGCCTTCCTGCTGCGGGAGGGCCCCTGGCCCCAGGCCGCCACGCTGCACGAGCGGGCCGTCACGGCCGCGCGCTCCACCGGGGACCGGACCGCGCAGGCCAACGCCCTGCACGACCTGGGCGTGATCCGGCGCATGCGGGACGAGCACGCGAAGGCGGCGGACATCCAGCGCCGCGCGCTGTGCCTCTACCGCCTCGACGACGACGCCCTCGGCCAGGCCAACTCCCTCTACGAGCTGGGCAACGTCCTCCAGCTCTCGGGCGACCACGCCCAGGGCGCCCGGCTGCACCAGCAGGCCCTCGACCTCTACCGCCAGGTGGACGACCCGCTGGGCCAGGCCAACACCGTCAACCAACTGGGCGTGGCCCGGCGGATGCTGGACGCCTACGCGGAGGCGGCGGACCTGCACCAGCGGGCCCTGGAGCTGTACGAGGGGATCGGCGACCGCCTCGGCCAGGCCAACGCCCTGTACGAACTGGGGGCCGCCCGGCGGCTCCAGGGCGACTTCCCCGAAGCGGCCCGCCTGCACCAGCGGGCCCTCGACCTCTACCGGCACATCGGCGACCGCCTCGGCCAGGCCCAGGGCCTCAACGAACTCGGCCTCGTACGGCGCACCGAGGGCGCCCACGCGGAGGCGGCCCGGCTCTACCAGGCGGCCCTCGACGTGTTCCGCCAGCTCGGCGACCGGCTCGGGCAGGGCAACTCGCTGCACGAGCTGGGGGTCCTACGGCGGCTCGAAGGCGCCTACGCGGAGTCGGCACGGCTGCACGAGCGGGCCCTGAACCTGTTCCTCCAGATCGGTGAGCCCCTGGGGCAGGCCAACGTCCTCAACGACCTCGGTGTCGTACGGAGCCTCGGGGACGGCGCGCACGAGGAGGCGGCGCGGCTGCACCAGCGGGCCCTCGGCCTGTACGAGCGGATCGACGACCGGCAGGGGCAGGCGGAGGCGTGGCACCACCTGGGCGCGCTGCTCGCCCGGTCCGGCCGCGAGCGGGAGGCGCTCACCGCCTTCGACACGGCGCTGCGCCTGGCGCGCGAGACCCACAGCCCGCTGGACGAGGCACACGCCCTTGAGGGGTCGGCGCGCTGCCGGGTGCGGCTGGGCGACCGGGCTGCCGGGGTGGCCGAACTGCGGCGGGCCGTGGGCCTGTACGAGCGTCTGCGGGTCGCGGAGGCCGGGGCCGCGGCGGCGTATCTGGCGGGGTTGGACGCCGAGGGGCCGGGCGCGGACGGGTAGCGGCCCCTTGACGGCCCCGGCACCGGGCCGACCTGCTGAGCGGGGCGCGGGCCCCGCTCGGTGTGCCGCTACTTGCCGAGGGGCGAGACGGCGATGCAGCCCGTCGCGACGCCTTCTCCGGAGGCCTCCTTGATGACCTTGCCCTTGTAGATCACCTTGCAGGTGAGGTCGGCGCCGGTGAGGTCCGTCGAGATCGGGACGACGGTGGGCGGCATGATGCCGCGCAGCGTCACCGTCTTCTTCCAGGGCAGCGTGGGCTTGGACTCCTTCTCCAGCTTCGGGTTGGCCGCGGAGCCCTCGCCCGCGGCGAACTCGATCTCCTCGACGCTCTTGCCGGAGACCTCGTAGGTCACCTCGTACGTCTCGTTCACGACCTTGTCGACGGCGTCGACGGCCTTCTCCTCGGCCTCGGAGCAGGCGCCGAGGCTCAGCGCGAGACCGGCGGCGGCAAGGGTGCACACGGTGGTGCGGATGCGTCTGTTCATGCGGGCAGACAACAGTAAAGGACACGCAAAGTCAATCTGCCGCCGCGCCATCAGCGCAGTTCAGCGCGGTGCCGGGGGTCCGGGGCTCGCGGCCTCGGGCGCGGCGGCGCTAGCGCTGCGGCGCCGGGAAGGCCACCGGGCTGCGCAGGCCCGAGCGGGACACCGCCCGCACTCCGAAGAACACGTTGTCCTTGGACAGGTCGACGGTGTGCCGGGTGGTGTCGCCCACCTTGATGACGTGGGTCCACTCGGTGGCGGTGGTTTCGCGCCACACCACCTCGTAGCCCGCGAGGTCCGGCTCGCTGCCGCGCTCCCACACCAGTTCCGTGTCGTTGGTGAGGGCCGCGGTGAGGATCTTCGCGCCCCGGGGCGTCCCGGGGGCCTGGGCCAGGCTCCACAGGGCCGCGCCGTTGACGCGGGCGACACGCGCGGTGAAGGGGAAGTCGCAGAACTCGGGCAGGTCGCCGTACTGCTTGCCGTTCTCGACGCGCACGTCCTGGTGCTGGTGCGCGTAGTCCTCGGCGGGCTCGGTGAACCGGGCGGCGGGGTAGGCGCGTTCGAGGAACGGGATGTGGTCGCCGCCGCGCAGGTAGCGGTCGCGCCGGTGGACGACGCGGACCGTCATGCCGGTCGCCTCGGGGTCGGCGACCTCGCGTACGAAGCGGGCGAGCTGGCGGGCCGGGGAGTCGTTCTCGCCGCCGACCGAGCGGCGGACCTCCGCCTCCTGGGGCGTCTCCGATGTGGGCACGCCCTCGGCGAACAGCCGGACGGTGTGCGGGTCGCGGGTGCCGTCGTCGGCGGTGGAGCTGCCCACGATGTCGTTGGTGAACATGCCCTGCACGTCGGCCCCGCGCTTCTTGAACCGCTCCGCCAGGTGCGCCGCCCCGTACAGGCCCTGCTCCTCACCGGCCACCGCGGCGAACACCAGCGTCGCGCCGGTCCGGCGGGTGGCGAACACCCGGGCCAGCTCCATGACCACGGCCACACCGGACGCGTCGTCGTCGGCGCCCGGGGCGTCGCTGGTGAAGTCCATGACGTCGCTGACGCGCGAGTCGTAGTGCCCGGAGACGACGTAGATCCGGTCCGGGGACGTGGTGCCGCGCAGCGTGGCGACGACGTTGGAGATCCGCGTGGGGCTCGGGACGCGCGGCCCCGGCTCCTGGACGTACGACTGGAGCTCGACGCTCATCCGCCCGCCCGACGCCTTCGCGTACTCCCGCATGCGCGCGAGGATCCAGTCCCGCGCGGCGCCGATGCCCCGCTCCGGGTCGTCCTGCGCGGACAGGGTGTGCCGGGTGCCGAAGGCGACCAGGCGCCGCACGGTGGCCTCGATGCGCCGGTGGTCGATCTCGCGCAGCAGGGCGCGCAGCGCGCGCGACGGCGGCTGGACGGCGATCCGGCCGTCCCCGGCGGCACCCCGGCCCGCGCTGGCGGCGGCCGGGGCGGTCTGGGCGGCGACGGCGGCGGCCGCGGTCGCGGCGGCGCCGGTCAGGAGGGTACGGCGGGAGGTGCCCGCCGGATCCACCGCGCCCGCACCGGAGTTCACCAGGTCCGCGCGGGGGTCCACCAGGTCCGCGCCGGGATTCACCAGGTCGGCACCGGAGTCCACCAGGTCCGCGCCGGGGCTCTCGCCGCTGCCGGGGGCCGCGCCCGTGCCGGAACGTGCCGTGTCCGCGTCGGGATTCGCCATGCCCGTATCGTCATGCACTCATCAACCCCTGGCAAGACGCCCTCGGCCGCCCCGTGCTTCTCGTACGAAACTCCTCCTCGTCCCCTGTACTGCCTTGCACTCCCCCGCACTCCCCCCGTACTCCCTGTACTCCTCCGCACTCGCCCCGCACTCCCTGCACTCCTCCGCACTCGCCCCGCACTCCCCTGCCGTGCCCGCTCCGGCGCGACGGACGTGCGGAATCCGCTCCTCCAGGGCGCTCCGCTCAGGGCGCGCCCCCTGCGCGCGCCCTTCGCTGCCACCGCGGCGTCCAGCCGCCCCGGAAGGGGTCCGCGCCCCGCGTTCCCGCTGCTAGCTTCGCGGGGTCAGCGGCGTACAGATCGGGGGAGGCGCCGTCATGGCCGACGACACCTGGGGGCCCGGCTACCGGCCCGACGATCCGGCCGCCGACGCGGCCGAGCACCTGGCCGCCGCGCTCGGCACCGCGGCCTGGCCCGTGGCCTCGGCGGAGGCGGCCGTCCTGCTCGGCGGCGACAGCGCGGCGGCCGACCGCGTCCGGGCGTGGGCGGCGGACGCCCAGCGCCACGAGGGCGCGGACCTCGACGCCTTCCTGCTCGACGCCGTACCGCACTGGCAGCACGACATCGCGTCGGCCCTCGCGAGCGCCCCCGAACGGGCGGCCCAGGCACGCCGGTTCACCGCCCAGGTGCACGCGCTGCTGGCCGGACCGGGCGCCCCGGACGGCACCGACACCGCCGACACCTCCGACACCGGAACCGCGCAGTTCGCCACCGCCAGCGGACACGGCACGGTCAACGCCGTCCAGAACGGCAACATCTACTACCAGGTGCTGCTCGGCCAGACCCCGCGCCCCCGGCGGATGAGCCGCCGCAAGGCCGCCACGGTCACCGGCCTCGCGGCCTCGGGCGCGGCGGCGGGCGGGGTCACCGTCGCGCGGCACGCCGCCTCCGAGGCCGCGGCGCGGGCCGGAGCCGGGGACCTGCCGCAGGGGCCCCTGGCCGACGCGGCACCGCCCCCGCCACCCCAGCCGCCCCACCCGCCGGACCCGGTGGCGGCGGGCGCGGCGGGGCACGGCGGCGCGGGCTCCGCCTCCGGCACGACCGCGGTCGTGAAGACCGGCGCCTCCGGGTTCGCCAAGGTGGTCGCGGGCGTCACAGGCGGCGGCGTCAGCGTCCCCGTGGTGGCCACCGTGGTGACGGTGACGATCGCCGTCGTGGCGACGGTCAGCGTCGTGGTCACCCAGAACCACGAGCGGGCCTCGTGCGACGCGGCGGTCGACGGCCGCTCCGCGCCCGCCGCGCTGGCGGAGGCCGCCCGGCGCACGGGCCGGACCAGCTTCCGGTACTCCGTGACCCGGGGCACCCACCACGTCGCGGGCGCGGCCGACCCGAGGACGCGCTCCGCGCGGTTCACCCAACGGGTCGGCGACGGGCCTCACGTGGCGGGCACCGTCGACCGGGGGAAGGTCCGGCTGCCGACCGGGACGGCCCTGCCCGCCGGTGCCGACCGACGGCTCGTGCGCTCCGACGGCGCCTTCGCCGACGCCGTCGACCCCACGGCGGCCGCCCGCATGCTCCAAGCGGTGTCCACCGCGAAGCGCACCGGCTGCGCCTTCTCCGGCAGGCTCGCCCGGGCACAGGACTCCGCGGTCCGCCCGGCATCGGCCGCGCGGGGCGCCCCGCGGGAACCGGCCGCGCCCTCGGGGAGCGCGTCCACGGCGTTCCGGGCCCGCATCGACCCACAGGGGCGCCTGGTCCGTCTCGACGTCGACGCGGCACCGGGGCCGGGCGGGCACGCGGTCTCCGCCCGGTACTCGGACTTCGGTCTGCGCGTCACGGCCGCCACGCCCAGCGGCTCCCCGTCCTCCGCCGGGCCCGGCGGCGACACGGACGCCGCGACGCGGGTCAACGGGGAGTGGACCGGCGGGTGGAGCGCCGGGTTCGCCAGCGGCGGGTTCACCGCGCGGCTCACCGTCGAGAGCGACCGCGTCAGCGGCCGCCTCTCCGTCAGCGAGACCGGCTGCGACCTCGACGGCGACCTCACCGGCACCCTCGAAGGCGACCGCATCACCTTCGGCACCGTGGACAGCGCCGTGCCGATCTCGTTCACCGGCACCCTGGACGGCACCACCATGAGCGGCACGTTCTCCACGGCCTGCCAGAGCGCCAAGGGGTCGTGGAAGGCACAGAAGTCCCCGTAGCGGCACACAGCGGACGTCAGCACCGCACGGACACAGAAGGGCACGATCGTGAGCGCAGACTGGCTGGCCACGCTGGCCGCCGCCGGAGCCGGGGGCCTCGTCAGCGCGGCCACCACCGACGCCTGGCAGACCACCCGCGACCGCTTCGTGCACCTCCTGGGCCGGGGTGACCCCGAGCGCGCCCGGGCCGCGGCCGGGCGGCTCGACGCGCTGCGGGCCGCGGCCACCGGCACGGACGGCGACCGGGCACGGGCACAGGCGCGGCTCGCCTGGCGCGTCCGGCTCCAGGACCTGCTGGAGGAACACCCGGAGGCCGCCGCGGAGTTGCAGGCCGCCGTCGCCGCGTTCGCGCCGCCCGAGCGGGGCGGTGCGACCTACCGGCAGTACGGCCGGGCCGAGGGCCACGGCCGTGTGATCATGAACCAGCACGGAGACCAGTCGGTGCGGGTGGAGCGGGCGGAGCCCGACGGCGCCTGACCGCGCGCACGGCGGGCCCCGGGGCGGCCGGTGCGCGCCTTCGCGCCGCCCCGGTGACATCATGGCTCAACTCCGCCCTCACGCAGCGCGCTTGTGCCAGGTGCAATGTCCTTGGCGGCGCGGAGGCACGCTCCACGCTGTCAGGGAGGAGACGCACCATGACAGCCAACACCCCCGGCACCACGGACGACTCGGCTCCGACGCCCGAGGAAGTCGGCGCGATGTACGACCAGTACGGAGACCTCCTCGCCATGACGCTCGGATCGAGCGCCGTGCACATCGGCATGTACGTGCCGCACGGGGAGCACAAACCCGTCAACACCCTGGTGGGCTTGGCGGACCTCGCGCAGGACCGGCAGACCGAGTGGCTCATCGACCAGCTCGACCCCGCCCCCGGCTCCCGCGTCCTCGACATCGGCTGCGGCACCGGCGCGCCCGCGCTGCGCCTGGCCGAGCGGACGCGGTCCCGGGTCACCGGCATCACGGTCAGCAAGAAGCAGCTCGACCGCTGTCAGGAGCGGCGCGCCGCCCACCCGGCGGGCGAGCGCGTCGACTTCGCGTACGGCAACGCGATGGACCTCGCCTACGCCGACGCGTCGTTCGACGCCGCGTGGACCATCGACTGCCTGCCGCACCTGTCCGACCGCCCCCTGGGGCTGCGGGAGGCGTACCGGGTGCTCAAGCCGGGCGGGCGGCTGCTGCTGACCGAGTTCACCCAGCGGGGCCGGGCCAGCGCGGAGGAGGAGGCGGCGTACCGGGAGCTGTGGACGTCCCCGCCGCTCACCACGTTCGCCACGCTGCTCCAGCAGATCGAGGAGACCGGCTTCGACGTCCTGCGGGTGCAGGACATGACGTCCAACGCGGTGCTGGCCGTCGAGCTGATGAACGTGCTGTACCAGGACCGGCGGGCGGAGATCGAGGAGCGGTTCGGCAGCGAGGCGCTCACCCACACCGATCCGCTGATGGGCCCCTTCCGCTCCTTCTCCCGGAACCACACGTCGTACCACGCCGTGGTGGTGCGCAAGCCCGCGGACTGAGCCCCCGGTCACTCCTGCCCCCCAGTCGCGCCCGGTCACCCCCGGTCACCCCCGATCTCCCGTCGCAGCCGGGCCCCGGGCGGCAGGCGGCGGTCAGCGGCGCTCGGTCCTGGCCGTGGCCGCCGCCGGGTCCGTCGGGTCCGTGGCGTCCGCCAGGTCCGTGGCGTCCGGCGCGGTCCGGGCCAGGGCGGCGGCGAGGTGCGGGCTGCGCTCGACGGCCTGCGCCACCGTCACCAGCCAGTCGATCTCGGCGGCGAGGCCGGAGCCCTGCGGTCCGCTGGCGGCGCGCGGCGCGCGCTCGGCGGCCGGTGCGGCGCCGCGGGAGCGGGAGCGGAGCATCGAGGCGAGTTCCGCCGCCTCCTCCAGGGCCTGGAGTTCACGCCCGCCCAGACCGGCCGCGCCGCCCAGCTCCGCGGCGGCGCGCACGACGCGGGGATCGGCGTACGGACGCAGGGCGAGCTGGCAGTCGCGGATCTCGATGACCTGGCGGTACACCTTGAACTCCAGGTGGGAGGGGCGCAGTCGGCCCCAGGGGCCGTTCGCGGGCGCGGCGAGGACGACCGAGGGCACCCGCTCGCCGAGCGCGGTGTGCAGCGGGCGCAGCTGCCGGTACTGGCGCCGCGCCCGCAGCCAGCGGCCGGGCGCGCTCAGGGCCGGGCCCCAGCCGGGCACGGTCCAGCCGACGTACAGGACGAGGGCCCCCACGTCCGCGCACTGGCGGGTGATCAGATCGGCCCGCCGCAGGTCCAGCTCCACGGGGAGGGCGTACAGGCAGACGCCGAGGGCCCGGACCAGGACCACGGTGAGGCTCACCCAGGCGCCCACGGCGACCAGCCTGAGCCCGCGGCGCAGCCACAGCCGGTGCGAGACCTTGGCGTAGTCCCAGCTCATGCGGCCCGTCTCCAGGTCGGCCACGGTGAAGAAGGGGAAGTAGGCGCAGAGGAAGACGGCGAAGGGCACGTTGCTCGCGTTGCGCAGGGAGAAGTCCTGCTCGGACGGCGAGGTCATCAGGAAGTAGTTGACGAGCGCGCCCTGCACGATCAGGGCGGCGAGCACCCGGGGCAGTGCCTTGCGGCGGGCCGCGGCGGGCGGGTGAGCCCAGAAGATGAGCACGAGCTGCTGGCAGGTCAGCATGGTGACGATGCAGCACAGGGCCAGCAGGGCCGCGCTGTTGGGGAGGCCGAGCGCCCTGTCGACGTGCTCGTACACGGACGGGTGCGAGACGGTGTAGCCGAGGGCGGCGAACAGCAGCGCCCCGCACAGCGCGATGAGCGCGCTGTCGCGGGGCGCCTTGCGCAGGGCGTTGAGCTTGTAGCCGAACGCAAGCCAGGCGACGACAGCGCAGGCCGCGTGCAGCGACTGGGTGCTCACGCGGTGTCTTCGGGCGCGTGGCGCAGCGAGCGGTCGAGGCGCTCGATCACGTCGGCGGACCCGGACGGCACGGTCCAGGTGGGCTCCCGGGTGCCGCGGTGCGCCTGCTGCAGGATCAGGGAGGCGATCACCTCGGCCTCCTGCTCCTCCTCGGTGCCGCAGTGGGAGCGCTGGAGCACCCGCCGGACCATGCCCGGGTCGAGGGTGGGCAGCAGCAGCCGGACCGCCTCGTCGCCGACGGTGGCGCTGGAGCGGTGGTCGCACAGCACGTGCCCCAACTCGTGGGCGACGATGTGCTCCTGGTGCAGCGGGCTGGTCTCCCGCTCGTAGAAGACGTAGTCCGTGCCGCCGACCGCGACCCACAGTCCGTACGGCCCCTCGGGCGGCAGCGAGACCGCTTCCAGGCGGACCGGGCGGCCCGTGTGGCGCGCCACGCGGTCGCACAGGTCCCGGGTGGTCAACGGGCCGGTGATGCCGAGGCCGCGGACGAGAGCGCGGCACCGGCGGCTCAGCGCACGAGAACTCACGGATCTTTCCCCCGTATTCGGATGCGGGTCGCGCCGGGCCCGGACTTCAGGAGTCCGACGGGCCCGGCGCTCAGGAGTCTGGTGTGCCCGGGGGCGGCGGGGCGGGCCCGTCGTCCGGGGTGCGGGGGAGCCCTTCGAGCTCCCGGACCCGCTCGATCACCTCGGTGATCGAGCTGAGCGTCTGCGCGGACAGGCCCACGGTGCGCAGCGCGACCTGCTGCACCCGGGCGTCCTTCAGGGCGGAGAGCAGCTTGAGGTCGGCGTCGACCTTCTGGGACACCTCGTCGTCGAAGAAGTAGGCGGGCGGGACCCCGAAGAACCGTGCCATGCCCTCCAAGTGGCGCAGCGTCGGATTGTCCCGCTGGCCCCGGCGCAGCAGCCAGATGTAGCTGCCCGAGATGGGGATGCCGTCGGCCGTGATGGCGCGGGCCACCTCCTCCGAGCTGTAGGGGCCGCGGCCCGCGGGGACCACCGAGGCGAACAAATGGTTCAGCTTGGCCGCCAGCGTGCCCCCTGCCGCGCCGTGTGCGTCGGTCACGACCACGCCTCCATCCTCCGGACGTCCACCGGCTCCACACTGGCGTGGAAGCCCAATTGGAGCGCATCGTACGTCAGTTGACACCCGTTGCGCGCCCTGCCTACAGTCCCGGACAGACGAGTCTTGACTCATGTACGACGGTTGTGCGGATCCATCGTTCACCAGTCGATGACCGGAGGCGGGGCGACGGTGGGCTCCGGACACGAGCACGGGGGACACGGGGGTAACGGGTGAACCACGACCTTCAGATCGGCACCTTGCGGACGCTCGCGGCCATCGTGGACCTGGGCGGCTTCAGCCGCGCCGCCGAGGCGCTGCACCTGTCGCAGCCCGCCGTGAGCCAGCAGATGCGCCGCCTGGACTCCTTCCTGAAGGAGCCGGTCTTCGCCGCGACCGGGCGGAACCTGCGGCTCAGCCCCGCGGGCCAGGAACTGCTCGGCTACGCGCGCAAGATGCTCTCACTCAACGACGAGGCGGTCGCGCGCTTCAAGCCGCCCCGCGACGGCCTGCGGATCTCCTTCGGCATCTGCGACCAGCTCAGCGAGGCCCTGCCGGACGTCCTGAGCGGGCTCAAGCGGGTGGCGCCCGATTCCCGGGTGACACTGCGGACCGGGCCGAGCGAGGCGCTCACGGAGCAGCTCGGCGCGGGCAGCCTGGACCTCGCCCTGCTCCTGGACCCGGTCGCGGGCACCGACTACCACGTGGTGGGCATCGGACGCCTGGAGCTGGGCTGGTTCGGCCGCCCGGCGGTCGGGCGGGGGGCGCCGCTGCCCCTGGTGCTGTTCACCGAGCCGAGCCGGTTGCGCGGGCAGACCCTGTCCGCCCTGGCCACCGCCCGGGTGCCCTGGACGAGCGCGTACGAGGGGGCCGACCTGCTCGGCGTGCGCGCCGCGCTGCACGCGGGCCTCGGCATCGGCTGCCTGGTGGCGAACGCCGACGCGACGTGGGGGCTGCCGACCGCCGTCCACCCGCTGCTGCCCGCGCCGCCCGGGCCCGTCGCGACCGGCCTCGCCGTGTCGTCCCGGGTGCCGAGGGACTACGCGCGGTCGGCCCTGGACGCCGTCCGCGCGGCCCTGCGCTCCTACCCCTTCGCGGCGCGCGGGGCGGTGGCTCAGCCGCCCGCCACCTCGTCCGCCGCCGCCTCGATGAGGTCGGTGACCGCGCCGGGCTGAGACGCCAGCGAGGCGTGGCTCGCGTCGAGTTCGATGGTCTTGCGCGGGTTCATGCGCTGCGCCATGCGCCGCTCGTTGTCCGGGTGGATCATGCGGTCCTGGGTGGAGACCTGGTACCAGACCGGCTTGGCGCGCCAGGCGGGGGCGGTGACGGTGTCGCCGAACGTCGAGCCGAGGGGGGCCTTCTGCGTGACGGCCATGACCAGCGCCTCGTCGGGCGTCAGGTCCTGGGCGAAGCTCTCGTGGAACGCGTCCTGCCTGATCCACAGGTAGCCGTCGGAGTCCGGCGCGATGTTGTCGAACGCGGCCGGGGGCTTCTCCTGGCTGATCTGTCCGGGGCTCTCCCCCGCGTCCGGCGCGAAGGCGGCGATGTAGACGAGCGCGGCGACGCCCGGCAGGTCGCCCGCCTCCGTGATGACGGCGCCGCCGTAGGAGTGGCCCACCAGGACCACGGGCCCGTCGATCTGCCGGATCATCTTGCGGGTGCGCTCGGCGTCGTCGGCGAGCGAGGTGAGCGGGTTCTCCACCGCGTGCAGGTCGTCGAAGCCGCGCCGGTTCAGCTCGACGATCACGTTGGCCCAGTGGGCGGCGCCGCCCCAGAACCCGTGCACCAGAACGACGGCGGGCTTTCCTGCCATGGAGATCACACCAATCCGTGTGTGCACCCCCCTCTGTCAACGATGTCCGGTCCCACGCTAAGCGGAGCGCCGGGGCTCCGCGACCCGGGCGCGGTGGACTCGGCGGGGCCCGGGCCGACCGCCCGGCAGGGCCCGGACCGACCGCCCGGCGGGGCCCGGACCGACCGCCCGGAAAGGTCCGCGCCGCGGCCTCTCAGCCGTGCCGCCCCGCCAGTTCCCCGAACGTGCCGAGCAGCCCGAGGAAGGGCTCCCTCCCCCACGCGCCCACCGCGAGCGCCGCCGCGAGGACGGCCGTGCCGTGGGCGCCCGCCGCGGCGTCCGCCCAGTGCGCGCGCAGGCCCGCGTCGTCCCGGTCCGCCCAGGCGCGGACGGCCTGGGAGGCGGCGAGTTCATGGTGCGGCGGGCCCGCTGCGGCGATCCGGTCGGCGGCGCGGACCACGTCGGCCGGGGTGAGGGTGCGCGGTCCCGCCAGGACCATGCCGACGACCAGGCGCAGCAGGTCACCGGTGACGCACACGAGCCGCGCGGCGACGGCAGGTCCGGCGCCGTCCAGGGCCGCGCTCACGGCCGCGGCGTCCTCGCGGACATAGGCGCCGACGAGGGCGATGGCGCGGCGCGCGGCCTCCCGGTCCGCCGAGGCGCCGGGCGGGTCGGCCGCGGGGGCGCCGTCACCGCCTTCCCGTGGTCCGCGGGGCCGGTACGGCGAGTGGTGCGTGGTCACGCCCGCCCTCCTTTCACGAGGCGTACCGCGATGTCGCGGGACGTACCGCGATCCTGTGACGTCAACCGCGCTTGAGGTCAAGCGCATGGCTGCCCGGACCCGGCCTCCGGGAGGAGAGCGCGCGCCGGGCAGTAGACCCATCGATGTAGCGACGGGCTCGGCACGGCGCACGATGTGCCCGCCCCGGCGGCGGACCAGCATGGAAGGCGGACGTCCGCTCCCGCCCGCCTCACCGGCCTTCGAACGAAAGCGGTAGCACCATGCTGTACGACACCTACGACGCGACGCCCGCCCAGGGCGCCGCCCTCGGCCCGCTGCTCGGGGAGCTGGCCCGGATCGCCGCGCTGCCCCTGGAGCGCGGCGAGACCCTGCCCGCCCGCGCCTACACCGACGCGGCCTTCCACCGCCTGGAGCTGGACCGGGTCTTCCGCCGCGACTGGCTCTGCGTCGGCCATGTCTCCCAGGTCGCCCGGCCGGGTGACTACCTGCGCACGGACGCGCTCGGCGAGCCGCTGGTCGTCACGCGCGACGAGCACGGCGACCTGCACGCCCTGTCCCGGGTGTGCAGGCACCGCTTCATGGACGTCCTGCCGCCGGAGACCCACCCCGAGCAGGGGACCCTGAAGCGCCTGACGTGCCCGTACCACACCTGGACGTACCGCCTGAACGGCGAGTACGCCGGGCAGCTCGCGGGCGCCCCGCTGATGAACCAGGTCGCCTTCGACCGGGCGGCGTGCCGTCTGCCGCGGTACCGCCTGGAGGTGTGGCACGGGCTGCTCATGGTCAGCGGCGACCCCGACGTGCCGCCGCTCGCCGGGCAGTTGACGGACCTGGGCGCGCGGATCGCGCCGTACCGCCTCGCGGACCTGGAGGTGGCGTACACGATGCGGTGGGACGGCGTGCCCGCGAACTGGAAGGTGGCCTTCGAGAACGGCTCGGAGAACTACCACCACATGGGCACGCACGCGCAGTCCCTCGACCGCGTCGTCCCCGGCAAGGACACCAGGGTGGACGAGTGCGAGGGGCGCGGGTTCAGCATGTACACCCCGTTCGCGGCCGAGGCGCTGACCGGCCTCGACGGCGAGGGGCCGGTGGCGGGCCCGCTCATCCCGGGCCTCGGGGCCCGGCAGCTCACCGGCATGACGGTCGCGGGCGTCTTCCCGAACCTGGCGATGGCCCTGCTGCCGGACAGCGTCACCCTCGCCCGCTGGCTGCCCACCGGCCCGGACACGCACGACGCCGTGTTCACGGTGCTCGTCCCGGCGGCGGCCAGGGAGCGGCCGGACTTCGACGCGTACGTGGCGGCCTCCCGCGAGCAGCTCGCGGCGATCCAGGACGAGGACCTGGTGGCCGTGCGCGGGGTGCAGCGCGGCCTGGCCACCGGACCGGCGCCGTCCGGTGGGCGCTTCTCCCATCTGGAGCGCCCCTGTGGCAGTTCCAGCGCTATCTGGCGGACCGCCTGGTGGACTAGGCGGGCGCGGGTCGGGGCACCGGGCGGCGGTCCGGTGTCTCGCCGCCAGGACACCCCTCGCTGCCCGCCCGCCACAGCCCGGCGTCCCTCCGCGCTCCCGCGCCTGCCGCAGAGCGCGTCCGCCTGGACACGGGGGATCACTCCTTCGTTAACTGCCTTTCCACGGGCGGCCGTTGATCGCTGCCGACGGGCGTTCCGCGCCCGGCCGCGCACCAGGTCCGGGAGGCCTTCCCGTACGCCCGGAACGTCCACGTCCACGGCGAGACGGAGTCCTTCCCGCATGACATCCACCACCGGCCGTCCCACCGGCACCAGCACGGGCAGCGCCCCCATCGGCGCTCCCCTGCCCCACATGCGCGCCTACGTCCTCGGCCCCGCCCTCACCCCCGCGCTGCCGGGGGTCGTCGGCGAGTTGTACGTCGCCGGGCACCTGGCCCGCGGCTACCACGGGCTCCCTGGCCTGACTGCGGCCCGCTTCGTGCCCGACCCCTACGGTCCGCCGGGCAGCCGCATGTACCGCACCGGGGACCTCGCCCGCTGGAGCGCCGACGGGGTCATCGAGTGCGTGGGCCGCGCCGACTCCCAGATCAAGATCCGCGGCTTCCGCGTCGAACCCGGCGAGATCGAGGCCGCCCTCACCGCCCGCCCCGACGTGACCGGCGCGGCCGTCGTCGCCCGCGCCACGCCCTCGGGCACGCGCCTGTTCGCGTACGTCACCGGCGCGGCCGTGGACACCGGGGCGCTGCGGGCGTACGTGTCCGGCAGGTTGCCCAGCTTCATGGTGCCCTCGGCCTTCGTGGCCCTGGACCGGCTGCCGCTGGCCCCCAACGGGAAGCTGGACCAGCGGGCGCTGCCCGACCCCGGCCCGGCCGTCGGCGGCGCCGCGTACCGGGCGCCGCGCACGCCGTGCGAGGAGGCGCTGTGCGCGCTGTTCGCGCAGGTGCTGGGGGTGGCGCGGGTCGGCGTCGACGACGACTTCTTCGCCCTGGGCGGGCACTCGCTGCTGACCGTGCGCCTGCTCGCCCGCGTGGCCGCGGAACTCGGCGCGCGCGTCGACGTGCGGGACTTCCTCGACGCCCCGCACCCGGGCGGCCTCTCCGCGCTGGTGGAGCGCGGGGCGGCGGGCGGGGGCGCCGCGGTGGTGCCGGTCACGGAGGCGCGGCTCGCGCCCGAGTTGCGCTTCCCGGGCGCCCCGGGCTTCGCCGCCCGGCCGCGTCAGGTGCTGCTCACCGGCGCGACCGGTTTCGTCGGCGCCTTCGTGCTGCGCGAACTCCTCCGGCGGACCGAGGCGGACGTGCACTGCCTGGTGCGGGCGGACTCGGAGCGGGCGGGCCGCGACCGCCTGCGGGCCGTGCTCGCCTCGTACGGCATCGACGCGCCCCTCGGCACAGACAGCACGGACGGCACGGACGGCACGAACGGCGGGGGCGGGCGCGTGCGGATCGTGCCCGGCGACCTGGCGCACGACCGGCTCGGCGTCGGCGCCGCGCGCTGGCGAGGGCTGTGCGACCGGGTCGACACGATCGTCCACGCGGGCGCGTACGTGCACCACCTGTCGTCGTACGAGCGTCTGAAGCCCGCCAACGTGGCGGGCACCCGCACGCTGCTGCGGCTCGCGGCGGAGGGGACGCCGAAGCGCTTCCACCACGTGTCCACGCTCGGGGTCTTCGGCTCCGCCGACACGCCCCGGACCCTCACCGAGGACTCCCCCGTCGCGGACGCGCGGCACGCTCGCGCCGACGGCTACGGGGCGAGCAAGTGGGTGGCGGACCTGATGGTGCGGGAGGCCGCCGCGCGCGGCGCGTCGGCGCGGGTGTACCGGCTCGGCCGGGTGTGGGCGGAGTCGGAGCGCGGCGCCGTCAACCCGGACGACATGTTCTGCCGTCTGCTGGTGAGCTGCGCCGCCCTGGGCTGCCATCCGCGGGGCTCGGTGCTCTCGGCGGACCTGCTGCCCGCGGACGTCGCGGCCCGCGCCCTGGTGGCCCTCGCCCTCAGCGCCGAAGGCCCCGGCGCGGGCGCCGCGCACCACGTGCACCACCCCCGGCAGACCGGCCCGGCGCCGTTCCTGCGGGTCCTGGACGAGTTGCGCGGCACGCGCTCGGAGCCGGTGCCGGTCGTGGAGTGGTTCGGGCGGCTGCGGCGGGCGGCCGAGGCCGGGCGGGAGCTGCCGTTCCTGCCGTACCTGACGGTGTTCCAGGAGTACTTCGAGTACGCCGAGGACGCCGACGGGCGCGGCGACGTCCTGGGCGGCGCCGCGGAGCCGCCGTCGGACACCTTCCGCAACGAGCGGACCCTGCGCGCCCTCGACCGGCTCGGCGTGGCCGTCCCCGACCTCGACGAGCGGATGATCCGGCGCTTCTGGCAGCGCCTGGGCCAGGCCGGACAGCTCCCCTGACCGGCCGCCCGCGCCCTCGTACGCGCACGACGAGGCCCCCGTCCGCCGGGCGGACGGGGGCCTCGCGCGACCGGCGCAGGGCGCCGGTGGCCGGTCAGTCGTCGGTCTCCGCCGCCACCGGCTTGGGGATCAGGAACGACGTCGCGAAGGCGACGGCGATGAGGGCCACGCCCGCGATCATGCCCGCCGCGTACCCGGCCGACGACGTCTTGTCCGCCGGTTCGGCCGCGGTCTGCACGGCGTACAGGACGGCGAAGCTCAGGCCCGCGCCCAGGTTGAAGGCGCCCGCGTTCAGGCCGGGCAGGAAGCCGGGGTTCTCCTTCGGGGACAGGACGATGCCGAGGCCGTTGAGGACGATGTTGGCGACGCCCGCGTACGCGACGCCGATCAGGACCGACGAGACCAGCAGCAGCGGCCGGGAGTCGGCCTGGAGCGTGATCAGCATCAGGGCCACCGTCGCGGCCGAGCCGATCAGGCCGAAGCGCAGTACCTTGCCGTAGCCGTGGGTGGCGGCGAGGCGCCCGGCGAGGGGGCCCATGGCGAGGCCCGCGAGGGCGTAGGGGGTCAGCGTCCACCAGGCGGATTGCTCGGCGGTCATGCCGAATCCGGCGTCCGCGTTCTGCGCGAACGCGGGGATCATGCCGTTCATGACGGCGAACACACCGGTCATCGTGAGGACGGTGGTGAGCAGCAGCGCCCAGGTGGAGCGCTGGCGCAGGTGGTGGGTGGCGACCAGCGGGTGGCGGCTGGTGTCCTCGGCGCGCCAGAACGCGGCGAAGGCGAGCGCGGCGACGACGGCGAGGCCCGCGACGAGCGGCCAGTTCGCCGCGCCGAGCTTCCCGGCCTCGTTGAGGGCGATCAGGGCGGCGCCGACGGACACCACCAGGAGGGCCACGCCGCGCCAGTCCATGCGGGTGTCGCCCGCGGTGGCGGCGGTGGACTCCGGGGTGAGCGTGGCGACGAGGACCGCGGCGAGACCGGCGACGACGGCCATCACCCAGAACACCGACTGGAAGCCGTAGTGGTCGGCGAGGGAGCCGCCCGCGATGGAGTCGACGCCCGCGATGCCGCCGTTGACGGCGGTGATGACGCCGAGCAGGGTGCCGTACCGCTTGGGTTCGTGGACCTCGTTGCGCAGCATGATCAGGCACAGCGGGACCGTCGGCCCGGACACGCCCTGGATGACGCGGCCCACGAACAGCATCGGCACGCTCTGCGCGAGCGCGGCCACCACGCAGCCGACGGCCATGAGGACCATCATCGCGGCGAGCACGCGTCGGCGGCCGACGAGGTCGCCGAGGCGGGGCAGGAACAGCGAGAAGAGCGCGGCGGAGGTGAAGAACGCCGTCTGGGTCAGGCCGACCTCGGCGGAGGTGGCGTCGAGGGAGTCCTCGACGTTCTTCAGGGCGGGGCTGAGCATGCTCGCGTTGAGCTGGAAGGCGAAGCACGCCGCGAGGAGCGCGACGACCAGGACCCAGACGCGGACCGGGCGGCGGCCCGGGGTGCCCGCGGGCGCGGCGGGTTCGGTGAAGGAGGCGTTCACGCGGGCACCTCGCCGATGCGCTCCAGGGCGTCCACGACCAGGTCCCAGAACCGCCCGTGGTCGAGCTGGACGGCGACCTGGGTGTGGCAGTCGGCGGGGGCGGGGGCACGGAGGTCGGCGACGGTCATGCCGAGGGTGAGGGTGCCGGTGAGCTCGACGTCCACCGGGGCCTTGCGGACGGTCATGACGCTCGGGTCGATGACGTAGGCGACGGCGCACGGGTCGTGCACGGGCGGCGCCTCGAAGCCCTGGGCCTGGAGGTACATGGCGCCGAAGAAGTCCAGGAGTTCGCCGACGAACGCGGCCGGGCGGGTGCCGACGCGGGCGATGCGCTCGCGCACCTCGGGCGTGGCGAGGGCCTGGTGGGTGAGGTCGAGTCCGACCATGGTGACGGGCCAGCGCTCGTTGAAGACGATGTGCGCGGCCTCGGGATCGATCTTGATGTTGAACTCGGCGACGGCGCTCCAGTTGCCCGTGTGGTAGCCGCCGCCCATGAGGACGACCTCGCGCACGCGCTCGGCGATGCGCGGCTCCTTGCGCACGGCGAGCGCGATGTTGGTGAGGCCCGCGGTGGGGACGAGGGTGATCTCGCCGGGTTCGTGGGACATCACCGTGTCGATGATGAGGTCGACGGCGTGCCGCTCGTCCAGCTCCAGCAGGGCCTCGGGCAGCACGGGCCCGTCCAGGCCGCTCTCGCCGTGGATCTGGTGGGCGACCTCGATGTCGCGCACGAGGGGCCGGGGCAGCCCGCGGCGAAGGGGACGCCGGTGATGCCCGCGACACGGGCCACCGACAGGGCGTTGCGGGTGACCTTCTCCAGGGTCTGGTTGCCGACGACGGTGGTGACCGCGACCAGCTCGACGTCGGGGTTGCCGTGCGCCAGGAGCATGGCGATCGCGTCGTCATGTCCGGGGTCGCAGTCGAGGATGATCTTTCTGGCCATCGCGGAACCTCTTCGTTCGGCTGGATTGCTGTGGCGGTGCGGCACCTCGGGAAAACGTTCTCCGATGCCTTTGTGCACAGGTGCGCATTATGTCAACGATCCGTGAAGCTCCTCGCCACCAGCGTGAAGTGGGGCGTTGACCAGCGCTTTTATGCCTGTTCCCGGCACCGGCCGCGCGCTCGCGCGCTTCCGTGAGAACCCTGGCGACGGCCGGGCCCGCTGATAACGTTCTCCGAAACGCGGCGAAGGGGTGGGCCCAGGGGTGGCTGACGTGACACTGCGGGATGTCGCCCGGGCCTGCGGCTGCTCCGTCGCCACCGTCTCGCGAGTGCTCGCCGGGACGCGCCCCGTCGGCGCCGAGACCGCGCGCCGGGTCCGCGAGGCCGCCGCCGCGCTCGGCTACCGCCCCAACCACGCGGCCCGCGCCCTGCGCGGCCGCGCCACCGGCACCGTCGGCCTCGTCCTGCCGCAGATCACCAACCCGTTCTATCCGGCCCTGGTCCGCGCGCTCACCCACGCCCTGCACGCCGGGGGCCGCGCGGTGCTGCTCGCCGACTGCGACGACGACCCCGCCGCGGAGGCCCGGCACATCGACGACCTGCTGAGCCGCCGGGTCGACGCGCTCCTGGTCGTCCCGGCCGACGAGCGCCGCAGCCGGGAGGCGGTGGCCGCGGCGGCGGCCCGGGTGCCGCTGGTGCTCCTCGACCGCGGCTGCGGTCCGGGCGTGGCCGACTCCGTGGCCGTCGACAACGCCGCCGGGATGGCCCTGGTCCTCGACCACCTGGCCGCCGCCGGGCGGCGCCGCGTCTGGTTCGTCGGCGCGGGCGGCACGGCGTCGGCGGCGGCCGAGCGGCGCGCGGCGTTCGCGGCCGGGGCCCTGGGCGCGGAGGCCGCCGGGCGGGCCGTGCTCGGCGACTTCTCCGTGGCGTGGGGGCGGGCCGCCGTCGACCGGGTGTGGGACGAGCGGCCCGACGCCCTGGTGTGCGCCAACGACCTCATCGCGATCGGCGCCCTCCAGCGCCTCCAGGAGCGCGGCGCCGACGTGCCCGGCGATGTCGCCGTGACGGGCTTCGACGACATCCCGATGGCGGCCCTGTCCGCGCCGGGCGTCACCACGGTCCGCCAGCCGGTGGCCGAACTGGCCGCCGAGGCCACGCGGTTGCTGGCCCGCCGCCTCGACGGCGACGCGGCCCGGCCGAGCCGGACGATACGGCTCGCGCCGGAGCTGGTGGTACGGGGATCGAGCGGGCCGTGCCGCGCGCGGCACACCGGGGCGGACGCCGCGCCCTGACCCGCGGCGGCTAGAAGCGGCCCGCCGCGACCAGTACGGCGACCACCAGGAACAGCACGTTCGACAGGGACCGCGCGTACTCGTGCCGCCGGATGTGGGTGGCGAACCCGCCGACCATCACGAGGGCCAGGCCGACCGCCGCCAGCGGCGTCAGGACGGGCGCGACGTCCAGCGCCCACGGCAGGACCACGCCGACCGCGCCGACGACCTCCAGCGCCGCGATCCCGTGCACCGCCCGCTGGGACAGGTCGTCCACCCAGGGCATGGGGGTGCGCAGCCGCTCCTTGGGGACCGCCAGTTTCCACAGGCCCGTCCCGGCGAACGCCACCGCAAGGAAGACCTGCCCCGCCCACAGCCACCCGTTCACCGCGCGTCACCTTCCGTCTCCGCCGTCGCCTCCGCTTCGGCCCTTTCCGCCCGGCCGTTCGCCCGGCCCTGCGGTGCCTGTCGCCCCTCCCGCGCCAGCCACGCGGCGGCCACGTCGTCGGCGAGGCGGTCGGCCGTCGCCTCGTCGGCCCGCTCGCGCAGCAGGTGCAGCCAGACGAACACCGGCCCGGTGAGCTGCGCGTGCGCCCACTCCACGTCCGGCGCCCGGCGCAACTTCCCCCGGGCCACCGCCCGTTCGGCCACCGCGCGCACGGCGTCCCGCTCCGGGATCAGACAGGCGTCGGCGAAGACCTGCTGGAGCGCGGGGTCGCGCACCAGCTCGGTGAGCAGTTCGGGCAGCACGGGCCGGACGCGCGGGTGCGTCATGCGCGTGACGGTGTCGCGGGCCAGGACGCGCAGGTCGCCGCGGAGACCGCCGGTGTCCACCGGCGTGCGCGGAGCCAGGTCGGCGACCAGGTGGCGCAGGACCAGGGCGGCCTTGGACGGCCAGCGGCGGTACAGCGCGGCCTTGCCGACACCGGCGCGGGCCGCCACCGCGTCCATGCGCAGCCCGGCGTACCCGGTCTCCGCGAGCAGTTCGAGCGTCGCCCGCCCCACGGCCCGGTCGACGCCCGCGGACCGCGGCCGCCCCGGGCGGGGCGGATCGTCTTCATTTACGGAACTCATGGTCTCACAATATCAGTTATCGAGACTGGCGGTTCCATAATGGTGGGGCGGCGGTGGCGTGCGCCCGAGACGGTGCGCCCCGGGCGCTCGCGAGCGGCCGGGCTCAGTCGCGCAGGACCACCAGGACGAACGCGGCCGAGATCGCCCCCAGCGCGACGGCCGCCACGCCGCGCGCGAAGCTGTGCGCGCGCAGGCCCGGCAGCAGGTGGTCGGCGGCGACGCGGCCGGGGCCGGTCAGGGCCAGCGCCACGGCGGCCGCCAGGAGCACCAGGTCGTACTCGACGCCCTCGGGGCTGAAGAACCCGCCGTCCCATTTCACGGCGGTGGCGTTGAGCATGATGCCGAGGATGCCCGCGCCCGCGAGCGGGGTGAGCAGTCCGAGGGCGAGGCCGAGGCCGCACAGGGTCTCGGTGAGCCCGGCGACCCAGGCCATGGCCTTGGCGGCCCGGTAGCCGTCCGCGGCGAAGTGGTCGGCGGTGCCGTCGAGGCCGCCGCCGTCGAACCAGCCGAAGAGCTTCTGCGAGCCGTGGACGGCCATGGTGAGGCCGACCGTGCCGCGCAGCAGCAGGAGCCCGAGGTCGGTGCCCGGCTGGACGGCGGCGGCGCCGGGGTCGGCGCGGTGGGTGGCGGGGGCGGGGGGCGTGGGCGGGGCCTGGGAGGACTCCGGGGGACGGGAGGAGGACGACATGCGGATCTCTCCTTGGGTGGGGCCGTGGGTGGGGCCTTGGGTGGGGGTCGGCCGGTGGGGCCGGGAGGTGCTCGGGGAGCGTCGCGGCGGAGCGGAGGGCGCCGGACGCGGGCGTACAGGCGTACGGGAGTACGGGAGTACGCGGACGTGACGGCGGAACGGAGCGAGGGTGGAGAGCGCCCCTCTACGTTCTGATGACGCGGGTTCGGTAGGGGTCGGCGGACGCCGCGTCCGCGGGTGCGGTGCCGCGTGGCACGGCGGGCGCCGGGTCAGGGGCGTGGCCCGGCGGCGCGGGCCGGGGGTCGGGCGCGCCGGGCTGCTCGGGGCACGGCACCGCGGCCCCGCGGGGCGTCCCGCTCACGCCCCCGTCCTGGCAGCCGCTGTCGCCGGGCCGCAGCACGGCGTCGACGGGCGGCGGCACGGTCGCCTTCCCGACGGGCGGCCCGGCGCCCCGGGTGGTCGGCGCCGCCGAGACGGCGGCGGGCTTCGGGGGTGGCGCGACGGCGGCGGCCGACGCCGTCCCGGCGCTGAGCAGGGTGAGCAGGCAGACGGCGAGCGCCAGCAGGCGCGGGGCCGCGCCGACCGCGGCGGTGCGCCGGGCAGCGCCCCCGGTCCGGCCGCCCCGGCTCCGGAGCGGCGGCCCGCGGAGGTCTCGCCCGCCCATACCGACCGATCCTAGGTCCGGACCAAGCCCGCCCTGTAGACCCCAACTGGCCACATCCGCCCCGGAAGGCGACCGGGTCTCAGACCGGACGTCTCAGGCCGGGCGTCGCAGGCTGGACGTCTCGCGTCGGGGCTCCCGCGTCGGGGCGCTCGCGTCGGGCTGCTCACACCGGGCGCCGCATGCAGACCCGCGGCCACCGGTCCAGGCCGTGCTCGGCCTCCTTCGCGCGGACGGCCCGGAGGCCGGGGCCCAGCGCGGACTCGTCGAGCACGGCGAAACCGCAGCGGGCGTAGTACGGCGCGTTCCACGGCACGTCCGTGAACGTGGTCAGGGTCAACGCCGGGAGCGACTGCTCGCGGGCGCGGTCGGCGGCGTACGCGAGGAGGGAGCGGCCGATGCCCCGGCGGGCGTGGTCCGGGTGCACCGAGACCTGCTCGACGTGCAGGTCCCCGTCGACGTGGTCGGCGAGGAGGTACGCGACGGGCCGGTCGGCGTCGTCCACCGCGACCCAGGCGCGCCCGGCGCGCTGGTAGGCCGCGAGGTCGTCGAGGGCGGGCGGCTCGTCGTCGGCGATCTCCGGCATGCCGACGTCGTGGAAGCAGCGGCCCGCCGCTCGTTCGAGGTCCTGGAGCAGGGGCAGGTCGTCGGCGTGTGCCGGTCGTATGCGCATGATCCAATTCTGCCGCGCGGTCCGGGCCGACGCGCTTCCTTTACGCCCCGGGCGCTCCCGGGCGCTCCCTTGACGGCCGGAGTGCTCCCGGGGGCGGCCCGGCCTGGGCGGCCTGCGTGCGGGTGGGGCGGCGGGAGGCACCCCGCCCGCACGCGTCAGTCGCCGCTCAGTCGCCCTCAGTCACCCGTGTCGACCAGCTCGGCCCGGTCCTCGGACTCGGACTTGGCCCCGGACTCGGACTCGGACTCGTCGACGAGGGTGATCGCCCGCACCGGGCAGGCGCGGGCCGCCTCGCGGACCATCGGGTCGCCCGCCCCGTCCTCACGCCCCGGCAGCAGCGCGCTGAAGCCGTCGTCGTCCTGGGTGAAGACGCCCGGGGCGGTCAGGACGCACTGGCCCGCGCCGATGCAGCGGTCGCCGTCGATGGTGACGCGCATCAGCCGCGCCCCCAGGTGACGGGCAGTTCGATGAGGCCCTGGATGCTGTCGCCCGGCTTCAACAGGACCTCCCGCGCGGGCACGGCCAGGCGCAGGTCGGGGACGCGGGCGAGCAGGGAGCGGAAGGCGATCTCCAGCTCGGCGCGGGCCAGGTTCTGCCCCAGGCACTGGTGGATGCCGAACCCGAAGGTGAGGTGGTGGCGGGCGTTGCGCTGGACGTCCAGGTCGTCGGCGTCGGCGTAGACGGCGTCGTCGCGGTTGATGGCGGACGCGGCGAGCAGCACCCCCTCGTTGGCGCGGATGGTCTGCCCGGCCACCTCGATGTCGGCGGTCGCGAACCGCGAGATGGCGTCCGCGATCGCCAGGTACCGCAGCAGTTCCTCCACGGCGCCCGGAATGAGGCCGGGGTCCGCGCGCAGGGCGGCGAGCTGGTCGGGGTGTTCGAGCAGCGTGAAGGCGCCGAGCGAGATCATGTTGGCGGTCGTCTCGTGCCCGGCGACCAGCAGCACGAGGGCGAGCCGCACCAGTCCCTCGCGGTCCAGCTCGTCGGTGCCGAGCCGATCGCGGACGAGTTCGTCGAGCACGCCCTCGTCGGGCCCGGGCTCCGCGCCGTCGGCGGCGGACTTCTGCTTCCGGTCGATCAGCTCGCCGAGGTACGCCTTGAGGTCGTCGCGGCCCTCCTCGGCGATGTCGGGCGTGTCACCGCGCAGGATGCGGCGCGAGGCGTCCTCGAAGAACTCGTGGTCGGCGTAGGGCACTCCGAGGAGTTCGCAGATGACCTTGGACGGCACGGGCAGCGCGAAGGCGTTGACGAGGTCGGCGGGCGGGCCCTGGGCGAGCAGGTCGTCGAGCAGCTCGTCGACGACGCGCTGGATGCCGGGGCGCATGGCCGCCACGCGCTTGACCCCGAAGGTGGGGATCAGCATGCGGCGCTGTCTGTTGTGCAGCGGGTCGTCGACGCCGAGCAGGGCGACCGGCTCCTTGCGGATGCGCTCGAAGCGGGCGGCGACGTTCGGGAAGGCGGGGTGCAGCTGGTCGGCGGAGAGCCGGGGGTCGCTGAGCAGGGCCTGCGCCTCGGCGTGGCCGGTGACCAGCCACGCTTCGGTGCCGTTGTAGAGGGTCACGCGGCTGAGCGGGCCCTGCTCGCTCAACGGGCGGTATCCGGTGGGCGGGTGGTAGGGGCAGGTGCGGTCCTGAGGAAAGGGGGCGGCATGCGCCATGGGGGCCTCCGGAGCACTGGTACGGGTAGCGCCGTGCGGTGGTGCCGTTGCCTTGGTGCGGGTGGTGCGGGTGGTGCGGGTGGTGCGGGTGGCGCGGGTGGCGCGGGTGGCGCGCTGTGTGGTCGCGCCCTCGCGCTCGTGCGCGTCGTGCGCCGTGCGGTGGTCCGGTCGTGCGGTCGTGCGGTCGTGCGTCACGCTGGTCGATTCGTACGCCGCGTACGCCGCGTACACGTACGCCTCCGTACACGTACGCCTCGTACGCCGTGCGGACATGCCGCCCCAGGGCCGTGCGGGCCGGTCTCGGTGGCCGACGGCGTGCTGCCGTGCGGGTCCAGCGGCTCCCGGTAGCCCGAGGCGACGTGTCCCGATCTCCACTTCATGCCCCTTGCAGCTATCCGAACCATGCCGGGTTCGGCCAACTTGGCCACGCGTGGCCGCAGTAGCCCGGTTACGGCCGAATCATGCTGGCCTGACCACGTCAACGGCATCGCGAGGGAACTCCACCACCTCGCACTCACCGGGGCCCCACGCCGCCCCACCGCCGTATCCACCCCGGCCGCCTCCCGCCCCGATTGGCCCGATCGCGACGGTGCCGTGCGGGTCAGGGCCGCAGGGCCCGTACGTACCGTTCGAGCAGGACACCGTCGTTGTCGCGCTCCTGTCCCGCGTGGCCGAATCCGGCGCGGCGCGCCACCGCCGCCGACGCCGGATTGCCCGGCTCCACGCGGATCACGCCCACGCTGGCGCCCTCGGCCGCGGCGTAGCGGCCGATGAGCGCGACGGCGCGGGTGGCGAGGCCCTGCCCGCGCCACCGCGGGTAGAGGCCGTAGGCGATGTTGACCTCCCCGGTGGGCCAGCCGGGCATGGCGAGGCGCACGTCGACGGTGCCCGCGAGCGTGCCGTGCTCCCCCGCGCGGACACCGAAGGCGCGCAGGGTGCCGCCGTGCGCCCACTGGTCCATGCAGTGGCGCAGATAGGCCGCGGTGCCGTCGCGCGTGCTCGGTCCGCCGCTGAGCCAGCGCACCAGTTGGTCGTCCTCACCGGCCAGGTGCGCGTCGAGGTCGTCGAGGGTCAGGGGGGTCAGGGCGATCACGCCGTCCGACAGCTCCGGTTGCACGTTGCGTCCCACGGGGCGACTGTCGCCGCCCGTCTCGCCGTCGCGCAACCGGTATTCCGCTCGGCGCGACGTGGCCGGAAGACCGCCCGCGGCGGCCAGGAGCCGCAGCGCTCACGGAGGTGACGGGCCGTCAAGTCGTCGGCCTCCCCCTTCGGGGCAACCGAAGGGTTCTCAAAGCAATGTGATGTGTGCAATGGTACATGTCACACATTGACCGTGTGCATGACATGCACGGGTCGAACTCCCGTACCTCACACGGTCCGCACCCCCCATCGCCGTGCCTCAGCACGGCAGCCGACCGGCCGGAGGGCCACCTTGACTGCCAACACCCCCACCGACACCCCCACGGGGACCATGAGGAGAAGGTTCTCGCCTCTCCTCACCGCCGTTCTCGCCGCCTGTCTGGGCATCACGCTGCTCGTGCCCGCCGGGCGCGCGCAGGGCGCGGACGCCCCGGCGTCAGCGCCACGGCCGGGCGTCGCGCCGCGGCCCGCTACTCCCGCCGCGGTCGCGGCCGAACTCGCCCCCGACGCCGGGCGCGTGGCCGACCCGACGGTGGGCATCGCCCAGCGACCGCCGCGCCAGGCCACCCCTGACGCCGCCCAGCGCGAGCGGATCACCGCCACCGCGCGGCCCGGGAAGGCGCCGCGGTGCAGCGTCGACGACTTCGCCTCGAAGACCGGCACCGCCCTGATCCAGCAGATCAAGTCCGTCGACAAGACCTGCGTCTACACGCTGTTCAGCCAGTCCGGCGCCACCGCGCGGGCCCTGTTCCGCGAACCGCAGATGGTGACCGTGGCGAACGCCCTGCGCGCCACCGCCGCCAAGTACCCGGGAGACAACAGCACATCCACGCTCCAGCTGGTGCTGTACCTGCGCGCCGGTTACTACGTGCAGTACGCCTACCCGGGCGACGTGGGCGCCTACGGGACGGCGCTCAAGCGCGCCGTCAGGCCCGCCCTCGACGCCTTCTTCGCCGCGCCCCGCGCCTACGACGTGAACGACGGCAACGGCGAGATCCTCGCCGAGTCCGTCACCCTGATCGACAGCTCGGGCGAGAACGCCCGCTACCTGCGCGTCGTCAAGAAGCTGCTGACGTCGTACGACTCCTCGTACGACCGCTTCTACTGGATGCTCTCGGCGGTCAACAACACCTACACCGTGCTGTTCCGCGGCCACTACCTGCCGGAGTTCGTCTCCGCCGTGCGGTCCGACCCGAGCGTGCTCACCGTGCTGCGGGACTTCGCCGTCGCCCACGGCGACCTGCTCGGCACCGACCGGTCGTACCTGACGTCCAACGCGGGCCGGGAGCTGGGCCGCTTCCTGCAGCACGCGGACCTCGCGCCCACCGTCCGCCCGCTGGCCAAGCAACTCCTCGACCGCAGCTCCCTCACGGGCCGCACCGCCGCCCTGTGGATCGGCGTGGCCGAGATGACCGACGCGTACGACAAGGCCAACTGCTCGTCCTACGGCACCTGCGACCTCCAGAACCGGGTCCGCGACGCCGTCCTGACGGTCCGGCACACCTGCAGCCCGGCCCTGAAGATCGTCGCCCAGGAGCTGACCGCCGCGCAGCTGTCGGCCACCTGCTCCAGCCTCCAGCGGCAGGACGCCTACTTCCACCAGGTCGCCAAGGACAGCGGGCCGGTCGCCGACGACCACAACACCACCCTCGAAGTGGTGGCCTTCGACTCCGCCGACGACTACCGCACCTACGCCGGGATCGTGTACGGCATCGACACCAACAACGGCGGCATGTACCTGGAGGGCGACCCGTCACGCGTCGGCAACCTGCCGCGCTTCATCGCCTACGAGGCCGCCGACGCCCAGATCTGGAACCTCAACCACGAGTACACGCACTACCTCGACGGCCGCTACAACATGTACGGCGACTTCGAGCAGAACATGACCACGCCCACCGTGATGTGGGTGGAGGGCTTCGCCGAGTACATCTCCTACTCCTACCGCGGCGTCCCCTACGACGCGGCGATCGAGGAGGCGGGGAAGAACACCTACAAGCTCAGCACTCTCTTCGACACCACCTACGAGAACACCGACACCAACCGCACCTACCGGTGGGGCTACCTCGCGGTGCGCTATCTGCTCCAGTACCACCCGCAGGACGTGGCCGCCCTCCTCGGCCACTACCGCAGCGGCGACTGGGCCGCCGCCCGCGACCTGCTCACCCGCACCATCGGCACCCGCTACGACGCCGACTTCGCCGACTGGCTGCGCCGCTGCCACGGCGGCGACTGCGGCACGCTGCCGGGCGCGACGCGCTGACCTCCCCCAGCGCCAGGGGCGGGCCCCGCTCGACGGGGCCCGCCCCCTGCCTCCTGGTACGACGGCGGTGGCGACGGCGGTGCGCGGCTCACCCCGGGCCGGGCGGGGTGTGCCGCAGATAGGCCAGGACGGCGCTGACGCGGCGGTGGAGCTGTGGTATCTCGGCGAGGCCCAGCTTGGCGAAGGTGGAGTTGACGTGCTTCTCGATCGTGGACTCCGACAGCTGGAGGGAGGCGGCGATGGCGCGGTTGGTCTTGCCCTCCGCCATGTGCCGCAGGACGTCCAGCTCCCTGCGGGTCAGGCGGGACAGCGGCGCGTCGGCGGCGCGGGCGTGGCTGCCCATCAGGACCTCCACGATCCGCGGGTCGACGACGGAGCGCCCGGCCTTGACCTCGTGCAGGGCGCGCACCAGCTCGTCGACCTCGCCGATGCGCTCCTTCAGGAGGTAGGCCAGGCCGTCGGTGCCGCGCCGGAACAGGTCGAAGGCGTAGTTCTCGTTGGCGTGCTGGGAGAGCACGACGACGCCGATGCCGGGGTGGGCCGCGCGGATGGCGTGGGCGGCGGCGATGCCCTCGGTGTGGTGGCCCGGCGGCATGCGGATGTCCGCGACGACGACGTCCGGCAGCAGCCGCGCGACGGCGTCGAGGAGTTCCTCGGCGGTGCCGACGGCGGCGAGGACGTCCGCCTCGCCGGTGTCCTCCAGGAGCCGCCGGGTGCCCTCGCGCACCAGGTAGTGGTCCTCGGCGATCACGACGCGCAGCGGGGTGGTGCTCGCGGGGTCAGGCACGGGTCTCCTCTCGGACGCGCTCCGGAAGGCGGGCGCGGATGACGGTGCCGGTGCCGGCGCGGCTGGTGATGGTCAGTTCGCCGCCCACGGCCTCGGTGCGGTCGCGCATGCCGGTGAGACCGGAGCCGTGGGTGGTGGCCGTGGGGAACCCCGCGCCGTCGTCGGCCACCTCGACCTGGAGCCGCCCGGCGTCGCGGGTGAGGCGGACGGTGACGTGCTTGGCGCCCGCGTGCTTGAGGACGTTGGTCAGGGCCTCGGAGACCAGGTAGAACGCGGACTCCTCGATGTCGAGGGCGAACCGCGCGCCGGTCAGCGAGTCCTGGCTCTGGACGGTGACGGGGACGGGCATCCGGCGGGCGCAGGAGGTCACGGCGGCGACCAGGCCCTGGTCGGTGAGGACGGGCGGGTGGATGCCGTGGGCGAGTTCGCGCAGCTCGTCGATGACGCGGTAGGCGTCGTCCTGCATCTCGGTCAGGGAGGTGTCGATGTCCTTGCCGCGGTGCAGCCGGTTGCGGGCCAGGGCGAGCTTGGCGACCAGCGCCACCAGGTCCTGCTGGATGCCGTCGTGCAGACGGCGCTCGATGCGGCGGCGCTCGGTGTCCTGGGCGTGCACGATGCGGGCGCGCGAGGCGGCGAGTTCGGCGGCCTGGCGCTGCATCTCGTCGGCGTGCGCGCTCAGTTCGGCGGCGAGCCGCACGTTGTGCACGGCGAGGGCGGCGGACCGCGCGAGGGTGCCGCCGATGGCGTGGTCCTCCGGGGTGCAGCGGCCCGCGGCCTTGGGCCCGTACTCGATCACGCCGAGCGTGTCCGCCCCGTAGAACAGCGGGAACTCCGCGACGGGCCGCGCGTCGGGCGGCGGCTCGCCGGACTCCGCGGCGGACACCGGCAGCCCGGCGCCGCCGAGCCGGACGCGCACCCACTCCAGGTCGAGGCCGTCGCGCAGGCCCGTGGCGAGCTGCGGCGCGAGCCGGTCGAGGGCGTAGGCGTGCTCCAGGGTGGTGCTGAACTGGACGAGCAGCTCGAACCTGCTCAGGCGCTTGCCGAACACCCGCCGCTCGACGAGGGCGTTGAGCCGGTCCCGCAGCGGCCGGAAGAGCGCGGTGGCCACGACGGCCACCAGCAGGGACAGGCCCACGGGGAAGAACAGCCCGGCGGTGAGCCCCAGCGTCAGGGCCATGCCGAGGTACCAGCTGTTGATGATGAGCCACAGCGACCCGTACACGGCCGAGCGGCGCAGCACGATGTCGACGCCGAGCAGCCGGTGCCGGAAGGCGGCGTAGACGAGGGTGACGGACACCGAGATATAGGGCAGGGCGCCGAGCAGCGCCCCGATCAGATAGAGCACGCCCTGTTCGCCCTGCCAGGCCCGGAACAGCCGGGCGGAGCCCCGGCCGAGCAGGGCGACGGCGCCGATCGCGGCGACGGGCAGCAGCGCGGCCACGTTGGCGCGGCCGGTGGCGCGGGCGCGCAGGCAGCGCACGGCGAGCAGCGCCGCGCCGACGCCGGGCAGCCAGGCCTCCGGGTAGTAGAAGACGACGTAGTAGACGGCGCGCTCCGAGAGACCGGCGAGCGGCAGCACGACCGGCAGCGCCAGCAGCCCCCACAGCGCGCCCAGGAGGCAGCGCTCGTAGCGGAAGACGGGGCGGCCGTCGGGCAGCAGCGCGAGCAGCCGCACGATGAGCACGCTCACCACCAGGTTGCACACCTGGTGGACGCACTGGAGGGCGATGTCGAGCGGCACGGCGGAGCCGACGATCCGCGGGCGTAGATACCAGCCGAGTTGACGGACCATCAGGTTGGTGGTGTGGCGGATGGCCAGCGCGATGGACAGCCAGGCGCCGAGCAGCAGGAGCCGCCGGGCCACCGGGCTCGACGGGGCGTGCCACCAGGTGAAGAGTCCGGCGAAATAGCACGGGAGTACGGATCCCAGGACCCACGGCAGAACGAAGCGGTTCTCCAACTGGGTCGTCCCGATAAACGTTGCCCAGAGCATGCACGCTCCGCCGAAGACGGCGACGAGACGCATGCCCGTGCTTCTGCCGACCGCCGCATATCCGCCGGTCGCCCCGCTTCCACCGGTGGCCGCATTGCCGCCGGTCATCCCGCTTCCGCCGGTCGCCGTGCTTCCGCCGGTGGCCCTGCTTCTGCCGGTCACGCGCGACATTATCGGCGGCGCCCGCGACGGGCGTCTATGGAATGGGGCCGCCATCGCCTCTGGAGGAAAACCTCCAGTCGGAGTTGGGGGGTGCCCGGGTCCCCCGGAATGGCGGCAGGCAGAACACTCTGAACGGAACTCGCAAGGACTGATTCTTCGAGAACGGGTGGCTGCCATGACTCGCTGTTCCGGCCCGGAAGTGGTCGTCTGGGACACCACGTACGCCTGCCCTCTGCGGTGTTCGCACTGCTATTCGGAATCGGGGCGGCGGCCGTCGCGGCAGCTCGGTCCGCAGGACATGCTGCGTGTGGCCGACGCGCTCATCGCGCTCCGGCCGCGCGTGGTCGCCCTCTCCGGCGGCGAACCCCTCGTCGTGCGCGGCCTGTTCGAGGTCGCCGACCGGCTGCGGGCCGCCGGGGTGAACCTGTCGATCAACACCAGCGGCTGGGTGATGACCCGGGCCCTGGCGGAACGGCTCGCGGACCGGTTCGACGAGGTGATCGTCAGCCTCGACGGGGCGACGGCCGAGGTGCACGACCGCATCAGGGGCCGCCAGGGCTCCTTCGGCCGGGTGCTCGCGGCCCTCGCCGTGCTCGACGAGGTCTGCGGGGAGCGGGGCGCGGCCGGACGGGGCGGCCGCGCCTCGGCATCGACTGCGTGGTGATCCGCAGCAACTTCCCCGAGGTGCCGGACTTCGCGTCGGACATCGCCCACCGCTTCCCGCACCTCAGCACGCTCTGCTTCAACGTCGCGGTGCCCGAGGGGCTGGCCAGCCGCGAGGAGTTCTGCGCGGCCGAGCTGCTCGACGACGACCAGGTCGCCGAGCTGGTCAGCGAGGAGTTCCGCGCCCGGCTGCGGCAGCTCGCGCCCCCGTCGGTGTCCGTCCACACCACCGACAACCAGAACCTGGTGATGCACCCCGAGCGGGTCGCCCAGCGCGTGGACACGCTGGTGATGCAGGTCGAGCCGGACGGCAGGGTCCGGGGCATTCCCGTGTACGAGGGGACGGTCGGCAGCCTCCTCGAGGAGCCGGGGCAGGTGCTGTGGGAGCGCACCCTGGAGCGCCTTGAGGACCCGTTCGTGGTGGAGACCCTGTCCTCCGTGCGCTCGATGCAGACGTGGGCGCGGGCCGTCCGGCGGATGGACCGGCACTTCGGCACCCCCGACGACCTCGCCCGCTTCGAGCGGCGCACGGTCCGCACGAACCCACCGGAGTTCGTCATGCCGGTGGAAGCGGCCGCGCCGGGGCCGCGGCGGCACACCTCGGCCTGAGCCGTCCGCGCGACGGCTCCCGCGCCCCTCCGGCTCCGCACCACCGGTCATGACGCACGGCCCGCCGTGAGACACCACCCGCCGTGACGCGTCGGCCGCGCGGTCGTCGGCTCCGTGAACGTCAGCCCCGCGAACGTCAGCTCCGCGCCCTCCGTTTCTCCGAATTTCCATCCGCTACCCGGCACTTCCGGTTCCGCGACCGCTCGGCTCTTCGACCGCTCGGATTTCCGGTTCTCCGGTTCTCCAGCTTTCCGGCTCCGCGACTTGCCGTCCGCCCGACGTCCTGTTCACCCGACGTCCTGTTCGCTCGGCGCCTCGTCTGTTCGACGTCCCGCTTGTTCGACTTCTGGCCTCCCGACTCCCGCCTTTCCGCTCCACTCGTTCCTCCGCTTCCTCCCCTCCCCGGCCCTGAGAACTCCCCCGTTCCACACCGACCGGCTCTCCGTGGCCCTGTTCCGATTCCTGTGCCCCGCACGTCCGAATCCCGACCTCCCCCCGCCCGTACCGGTCCGCATTCCGTCCGGTTCTCCCGGCTGCCCGATTCCCCGGGCCCTCTTCCGCCTTGAGGTACCGCACCGTGATGAAACTCCAGGACTACGCCCGCTTCTACCGCGCGGATCCGACGTTCTTCGAATTCCCCGAGCGGCTCGCCGACGCCCCGGACCGGCTCTCCGCCGTCCTGCGCCAGCCGCCGCGCGGCTGGGAGCGCGCGGACACCGGCTGGTGGGTGCGGCTGCGGCCGAGCGCGGCTCAGCCGCCCGGCCAGGGCTGGCGGATCCACGTGTCCGTGACGCTGCCGCGGCTTGAGCGGGCGGCCGAGATCGTCCGGGAGTACTGCGTGCGCCACGGCGTCCCCTGCGACCTCGTACGGAGCCTGACCGCGGCCCGCGCCCTCGCCGACGTCCGCGCCGACCGGCTCACCAGCGCCGACCTGATCGTCCTGTACCCGGCGGACGAGGCCGCGTTCACCACGGCCCTGGCCGACCTCACCGCGCTCCTCGAACCCCTTCCGGGCCCGTACGTGCCGGGCTGTCTGCGGCATCGGTCCGGTCCGCTGTACGTGCGCTACGCCGCCGCCGAGCACCGGCGCCACCCCGCCGGTGGCCACCCCGCCGCCCCGGGCGACGAGCACGACCTGGTGCCCGCGCTCCAACGGCCCGACGGCACGCTCGTGCCCGAGGACCGGCGCCCGGTGTTCCGCCTCCCCGACTGGGTCGCGCTGCCCGAGGTCCTGGCCGCCGACCTGGTGGCGCTGCACACCGCGCCGGACACCCCCTTCCCCTACCGGGGTGTGCGCGCCGTGTCCCTGACCACCGGCGGCGGCACCTACCGCGCCGTCGACACCGCCACCGGGCGGCAGGTCCTGCTGCACGAGGCGCGCCCCCACGCCGGGCTCGACACGCGCGGCGAGGACGCGATCACCCGGCTCGACCGGGAGCGCGCGCTGCTCGACCGCCTCGCGGGACTGGACTGCGTGCCCCGCGTGCTCGGCCGCCACGTCCGCGTGGGGCACCACTTCCTCGCCGTCGAGCACCCGCGGGGCCACAGCCTCGCCCGGGCCGCGGCCGCCGCGTTCCCGCTGACCTCGCAGGACCGCGCGGACAAGGAGGCCGCGGACTACGCGGAGTGGGCGCTCGGCGTCGTCGACCGGGTGGCCGACGCCCTGGACGCGCTGCGCGCCCGCGGCGTGCGCCTCGGCGCGCTCCACCCCGAGCACATCACGCTCCGCCAGGACGGCCGGGTCGTCCTCACCCGCCTCGACGCGGCCGCCCCGGTGGCGGACGACCAGCCGCCGGGTGTGGCCGACGAGGACGACGAGGGCTTCGTCGCCCCCGCGGGGCTCGGGGCCGCCGCCGCCCACGCCCACCTCCTCGACGCGCTGCGGCTGTGGCTGCTGCTGCCCGTGCCGCACCGGGGCACCGCGCCGCTGCGGGTCCTCACCAGCGCCGTCGACCAGCTCTATCCGGTGCCTGAGGGGTTCGGCGCCGCCCTGCTGGGGCGCCTGGGGGCGAACGGCGGAGACGGGAACGACGGCGGCGACGCCGCCGTGCGGGCCCTCACCGCGGAGCGCCCCGACTGGCCCGCCCTGCGCGCCTCGCTGGTGGCCGGGATCCACGCCATGGCCACGCCCGAGCGCACCGACCGGCTCTTCCCCGGCACGCCGTACGGCCCGACCGCGCTCGGCGGCACGTCGTTCGCGTACGGAGCGGCCGGGGTGCTCTACGCCCTCCACCGGGTCGGCGCGGCCGTCCCCGACGCGTACGTCACCTGGCTCGCCGACACCGCCGAGCGCGACGCGGACCCCCGGCCCGGCCTCTACGACGGGCTGCACGGCGTCGCCCTCACCCTCGACCTGCTCGGCCACCGGGACCGGGCCCTCGCCCTCCTCGACCGCTCCCGCCCGCTCGACGCCCGGGTGGTCCGCCCGGACCTGGCGGGCGGCAGGGCCGGAATCGCCCTGAACCTGCTGCGGTTCGCGCACGCCACCGGCGACACCGCGCCGCACGACGCCGCCCTGCGCACCGCCGACGGCCTCGCCGCCCTCGTCACGGACGGCCCCCTCACCCCACGGCCCGGCACTCCCCGCCGTACGGCCTGCTGCACGGCGGCTCCGGCATCGCGCTGCTCTTCCTGCACCTGTACGAGGAGACGGGCGCCGCCCGCTACCTGGCGCTCGCCGACCGCGCGCTCGGCCACGACACCGACCGGTGCGCCACCGGCCCCGACGGGGCCCTCACGCTCTTCGACGGCAGCCACCACCTGCCGTACCTGCACGGCGGCAGCGGCGGGCTCGCCTTCCCGCTGCGGGCGCTGCTGCGGCACCGGCCCGACGAGGGCAGGGCCGCCGTGCTCGCCGCCGTGCGGCACACCAGCCGGGCGCTGTACGTGCGCAACGCGGGCCTCCTGCGGGGCCGCGCGGGCGGCATCGCCGTGCTCGCCGCCACCGACAGCGCCGACAGCGCCCACGCCTGCGATGACCCTCGCGGCCGCGGCGACCAGGACGCCGTACGCACCCAGGTGCGCCGCCTCGCCTGGTACGCGCGCGGCTACCAAGGGCACCTCGCGTTCCCGGGATTCCGGATGCGGCGGCTGTCCGCGGACCTCGCGACCGGCGCGGCGGGCGTGCTGCTCGCCCTCGACTCCGCGCTCGGGGAGGGCGGGCCCGTCCTGCCCTACCTCGACCCGCGGCCACCGGCCCCACGAGACGGCGAGGGGAGGTGATTCGGATGGCGGAGATCCTCGACCTCCAGGAGCTGGAGGAGGAGACGCCCGCGCTGTGGCCGTGCGTCAACAGCCACCACAGCACCGACGGAGTCGCCTGACGCGCCGAACGGTCTGGGTCGGCGCCTCACTGTCGACCGGACAGCGGAGAAAGGGGGTGACACACATGGCGGAGATCCTCGAACTGCAGGAGCTGGAGGAGGAGACGACCTCCCTGTGGCCCTGCGCCAACAGCATCCACAGCAGCCACGCGGTGTCCTGACGCGCCGAACGGTCCGGGTTCAGCGCCGCAGCCACCTCATGGCTGACCGCAAGGCGAAGGAAGAGAGGAAGGGGGTGACACCCATGGCGGAAATCCTGGAACTGCAGGAGCTGGAGGAGGAGACGACCTCCGTGTGGCCCTGCGCCAACAGCAACCACAGCAGCCTCGGCGTGTCCTGACGCACCGAACGGTCCGGGTTCGGCGCCGCACGACCGACCGGAGAACGGAGAGAGGAGGTGACGCACATGGCGGAGATCCTCGAACTGCAGGAGCTGGAGGAGGAGACGACCTCCCTGTGGCCCTGCGCCAACAGCTATGAGAGCGCGCGCGGCGTCGCGTGACGCTCCGTCCACCACCCCGACGCCCGCCGGTCGCGGCCTCTCCGCGGCCGGTGGGCGATCGCCCCCACCGGGACCGGGACCTCCGGGAGGAACACTCACCATGCTCGCTCAGGGCCACCTCGTCGCGGACCCCTGTTTCGTGGACGCCCTCGACCGCGTCGACGACGCCGGACAGCGCTTCGCACGCGCCTCGAGCCCGCCGCCCGCGGGCTGGCTGCGCACCGAGCGCGGCGGCTGGGTCAACATCCACCGCGCCGACGCCGCACTGCCCCGCCAGGGCTGGAAGATCCACGCCTCGGCCACCGCCGACCGGGCGGAGGACGTCGTGGAGACCGTCTGGGAGTACTGCACGCGGCGCGGCGTCTGCTTCAAGTTCCTGCGCGGCCCTGTCCTGCTGCACCACGTCAACAGCAAGCAGGCGCCGCGCCCCGCCGGGGCAAACTGGTCACCGTCTACCCCGCCGACGAGCGGGAGCTGGAGGAGACCCTGACCGGCCTCGCGCCGCTGCTGCGCGGCGTCCAGGGCCCGTACGTGCTCAGCGACCTGCGCTGGGACGACGGTCCGCTGTACGTGCGCTACGGCGGCTTCGCCCTCGCCTACTGCTTCGCGCCGGACGGCGGGTACGTTCCCGCCATGGAGGGCCCGGACGGCACCCTGGTGCCCGACGTGCGGGGCACGTCCTTCCGGGTGCCGCCGTGGGTGGAGCCGCCCGCGTTCCTCGCCGGGCGGATCAACGCGTTCCGCGCCGCGTCCGGGGGCTTCCCGTACCGGGTGGAGAAGGCGCTGCACTTCTCCAACGGCGGCGGGGTCTACCGCGCGGTGGAGAAGGGCACCGGGCGCCGCGTGGTGCTGCGCGAGGCGCGGCCGCACGCGGGCCTCGACGACCGGGGCGCGGACGCCGTGGCCCGCCTCGCCCACGAGGAGGCGATGCTGGAGCGGCTCGCCGGGCTCCCCTGCGTCCCGCGCCTGTACGCGCGCACCCGGCACTGGGAACACCACTTCCTCGTCGAGGAGTTCGTCGAGGGCGACACGCTGCACGAGGCGATCGGCCGACGCCACCCGCTGTTCCGCGAGGGCGCGGACGAGGCCGACCTCGCGGCGTACACCCGCTGGGCCCGCGACGTCCTCGGCCGGATCGGGCAGGCGGTGGGCGCGCTGCACGCGCGGGGCGTCGTCTTCGGCGACCTCCAGCCGGGCAACGTCATCGTGCGCCCGGACGGCAGCGTGTGCCTGGTCGACTTCGAGACCGCCGTCGAGGACGGCGACGACCGGGCGCCCTCGCTCGGCACGGCCGGGTTCACCGCCGGGTGGGCCCGCTCGGGGCGCGCCGTGGACCGCTACGCGCTGGCGGCCGTGGGCCTCGCCCTGTTCTGTCCGCTGACACCGCTGCTGCGCTTCGACCGGACCAAGTACGCGCAGCTCACGGCCTGGGCGGAGCGCCGCTTCCCGCTGCCGCCGCAGTTCGCCGCGCACTTGCGGGAGCGGCTCGCGCCCCCGCCGGACTGGCGCCACCCCGGCGACGACACGCCCCCGGACGACTCCGCGTGGCCCGAGGTGCCCGGCGCCGACGGGCGCGCGGCCCTGGACTCCATGGCCGAGGCGATCCTGCTCAGCGCGACCCCGGAGCGCGAGGACCGGCTGTTCCCCGGCGACGTACGGCAGTTCGACCACCAGGGCGCGTCCCTCGCGTTCGGCGCGGCGGGCGTCCTGCACGCGCTGCACATCACCGGCCGGGCCGCGTACCCGGCGTTCGAGGAGCACGTCGACTGGCTGGTGCGCGCCGCCCGGCGCGTCCGCTGGCCGCGGCCCGGCCTGTACGACGGCCTCGCGGGCGTCGCGTACGTGCTGGCCGAGCTGGGGCGGCCCACGCACGCCCGGGAGGCGCTCGCCCGCCTCGACGGCATCCCGCTCGACGGCTGCGGCGGGGGCCTGTTCGGCGGGCTCGCGGGCATCGGCCTGACGCGGCTGCACTTCGGTGACGCGGCCGCCGCCGAGGAGGCGGGCGAGCGCCTGGCGCGGGTGCTGACCGGCGGCCAGAACCTGCCGGGCCCGGCGGACGCGGTGGGCCTGATGGACGGCTGGTCGGGTCCGGCGCTGCTGTTCACCCGGCTGCACGCCGCGTCGGACGACCACCGGTGGCTCAGGCTCGCGGCGACCGCGCTCGCCCGGGACCTCGGCCGCTGCGGGGCGCCCCGACCGGGCCGCGTCCAGGTCAGGGACGGGCAGCGGTGGCTGACCGCCCTGGACCGTGGCGGCGCCGGGATCGCGCTCGCCCTCGACGCCTACCTCCAGCGCGCCGACGACCCCCACTTCCGGCTCGTACGCGACCGCGTCCGCGACGGCCTGGGCACGGAACTCCTGCTGTCCCCCGGCCTCCTGGACGGGCAGGCGGGGCTGCTCCACGCCACCGCCCATCTGACCGGCCCGGGCTCCGCACTGGCGCCCCACCTGCGGAGCCTGGGCCTCCACTGCGTGCGCTTCCGGGGCCGCCGGGCGTTCGCCCTCGACGGGCTGCTCCGCCTGTCGATGGACCTGGCCACCGGCACCGCCGGGGTGCTGCTCGCGATGCACACCGCGCTGACGGGCGACCGCGGGCGCGCGGCACCACTGCCGTTCCTCACCGCACCCGAGGGGCCGGTGACAGCACCGGCGGGGGCGGAGCCGACGGCCGCGGGAGCGCCGTCGGGGGCCTCCGTGAGGGCGTCGTCAGGGGCCTGCCCGGGGGCGCTGCGGTGAAGAGCGGAGCCCTTTCGCCCGACAGTCTCCGCCGCAACCGGGACTTCCAACTCCTGTGCGCCGGGCAGGGGTTGTCCCTGCTCGGCTCGGGCGCGTCGGCCATCGCGCTGCCGCTGCTCGTGCTGCGGGCGACGGGCTCACCGCTGCACGTCGGCCTGGTGGAGGCGGTCTGGACGGGCTCCCTCGCGCTCGCGTGCGTGCCCGCGGGCCCGGTCGCCGACCGGTTCGACCGCCGCACGGTCCTGCTGGTGTGCGAGGCGGGCCGGGCGGTGGCCAGCGCGGCCCTCGCGGCGGCGGTCCTCGCCGGGCACACCTCGCTGCCGGTGCTGCTGTTCGCCGGGGCGGTCCTCGGCTTCCTCACGGCGCCGTTCAACGCGGCCGTGCTGCCGCTGGTGCGGGAGGTGGTGCCCGAGTCCAGGCTCGCCACGGCGCTCGCCGTGAACCAGGTGCGCGGGCAGGCCGCCTACCTGCTGGGACCGGTGGTCGGGGGCGCGCTGTTCAGCGCCGGGGCGAGCTGGCCGTTCTGGCTCGACAGCGGTTCGTACGGGGTGTCGGTGTGCTGCCTGCTCGCCCTCAGGGTGCGCCCGGGTGACCCCGGTGGGGCGCGCGAGGGCTGGTGGCGTTCGTTCACCGCCGGGCTGCGGTTCCTGTGGCGGCAGCGGCTGCTGCGCCGCCTCACGCTGGTGGCGTCGGCGCAGAACTTCGTCTTCGACGGCGTCTATCTGGCGATCGTGGTGAGCGCCGCGGGCCGGGGCGTGTCGTCGCTTTCGGTCGGGATGGTCACGGCGACGTCGGCCGCCGGGGCGATGACCGGCGTGCTGCTCGCGCCCCTCGCGGGCAGGCACCTGCGGCCGTCCACGATCCTGCTCGCCACGGGCGCCGTGTGCGCGGCGCTCGTCGGCGCGATGGCCCTGACCGGCGGGGCGACGGCGCTCGCGGTGCTGCTCGCCGGGTGCGCGCTGGCCGTCGCCGTGTCCGGCTCGGTGATGACGCTGGCGCGCCTGCGCCACACTCCGAAGGAACTCCAGGGCCGCATGAACAGCACGATCGGCCTGCTGTTCATGGCCACGCCGCCGCTGGGCGCGGCCCTGGCCGGAGTCCTCCTCGACCGGCTGCCCAGCGCCACGGTCTTCCTGCTCTTCGCGGCGGCCCTGGCGGTCCTCGCCGCGCTGTCACCGGGCGAGAACACCTTCCGGTACCCGGAGGGCGCCGAAGCCGCCGCGCCCTCGGACGCCGCCCGGCCCCGGCGGGGCCCGCGGCGCCGGGGCGCCCGCCGGAATCCGCTCGCGACCCGCCCTCCGCCTCCGTAGCCTGCGGCCATGCGCATCCCCGTACAGGACCTCACGGCCGCCGACCACGAACTCATCGCGTACGCCCGGGGCATCGTCGACGCGAACACCGACGGGGAGGACGGCGTCCACACCGTGGGCGCCGCCGTCCGCGCGGCCGACGGGAGCCTGCACGGCGGCATCAACGTCTACCACTTCACCGGCGGCCCGTGCGCGGAGCTGGTCGCGCTGGGCAGCGCCCGCGCCAACGGGGCCCGCGAGCTGACCGCCATCGTCGCCGTGGGGAACATGGGGCGAGGCGTCATCGGGCCGTGCGGCAGGGACCGGCAGGTGCTGTTCGACTACCACCCGCGGATCCGGGTCATCCTGCCGACGCCCCAGGGTCTTGGCAGCATCCCCATCAGGGACCTGCTGCCGCTGGCGACCGCGTGGAGCCCCGATGAGGGGTCGGTGCCGTTCACCCGGGGGCCCGTCTGACCAGGGCTGACGGTCTGAGAGGATCGTCAGGACCGTACGAAGGGGGACGAGAACCGTGATCGTTCTGGCGCTGGTGGCCGTGCTGCTGCTCGCCGTGTTCGGCTGTGTCTGCGTGGTGTGGGCCCAGCGGGGCGGGCCGCGCTGGGTACGGGCGGTGTCGGCCGTGACGCTCGCCCTGGGCACGGTCGTGCGCCGCCAGGGCAAGGGCCAGCGCACCGGCTCCGGTCAGACCCTCGACGGCGGCGACTAGACGACGGCGGTCCCTCGCCCCCCGCACATGACGTGTATCGCGGGCGTATCGAAAAGCGCATACGTCACCGCGACGGCGCCCCCGCTTTGGTGGAGGCATGAACCACCGCGCGTCGGCGGTCGGTTCGCCGACCAGGAGAGGGATGTGACCATGGGCTCGGATTCCGTACGCGGCATCGACCGGCGGCGGCTCATCGGGTGGGGCGGGCTCGCGGCCGCGGGCGTGGCGGCGGGCGGCGCGCAACTGGTGGGCGCCCGGCCCGGCCACGCCGCAGCGGACACCGCCCGCGAGATCCCGCCGGACGCCCGGCCCGGCGGGGCCTACGACCGGTACGTGGCGAAGCTGGCCGCCGAGGACAGGTTCTCCGGCGTGGTGCTGCTGTCGTACCGGGGCCGCACGGTCCTGTCGCGCAGCTACGGCATGGCCGACAAGGAGGAGGGCGTCCGCAACGACAAGGGCACCGCGTTCAACCTCTCCTCGGCGGGCAAGCCGTTCGGGGCGGTGGCCATTCTGCGGCTGGCGCAGGAGGGCAGGCTCAACCTGTGGGACACGGTGGGCACCCACCTGAAGGGCTTCGCCAAGGACATCGCCGAGAACGTGACCCTGCACCACCTGCTGTCCGGCACGTCCGGCCTGAGCACCCCCGACCCCGACCTGCGCCGGATCTTCCACAGCCGGGACGAGGTGCGCGAGTACAACGCGCAGTGGGCCCGGCAGTCGAAGCTGGAGTCCGCCCCCGGCACCCCCACCAACCACTCCGGTGCCGAGGTCGCCATCCCCGCGATGATCGTGGAGGCCGTGACCGGCACGACGTACTGGGACTACGTGGAGGAGCACGTCTTCCGGCGCTGCGGCATGACCGGCACGGCGTTCTTCACCAGGCCGCAGTGGCTCACCGACCGGCACATCGCGCACTCCTACATGCGGCAGGCCGACGGCAGCCGGGTGGACGCCGTCCGCAACCTGGACAAGGGCAGCCCGGACCCGTACCACTTGGGCAAGAACCCGGCCCGCGGCTTCATCGACGCTCCCGGGGACGGCGGCTTCGCCACCGCGCCGGACCTGGTGCGGTTCGCGCACGCGCTGGCCGACGGCACGGTCCTCGACCGGCCCTACGCCGAGCTGCTCACCGCCCCCAGGCTCCCCCTCCCGCCGCAGGGGGGCGGCCTGGCCGCCAAGGCCGCGCCCGCGGACGCGTCGTTCGCGGCGTACTCGATGCCGGTCAGCCTCATCAACGGCCAGTGGGTGCACGGGCGCGCGGGCGCCAACCCCGGCAGCGTCGCCAGCTGGAACATCTACCCCTACAGCGGCTGGGTCGGCGTCGTCCTCGCCAACCACGACGAGGTGCCGTTCCAGGAGATCATCCAGCGGGAGATAGAGGTCGTCACCGGGCGGCGCTGACCGCCCCGGCGGCGCTCAGGACGCAGTCGCGAGGAACTGGGTCGCCGCCAGCTCCGCGTACAGCGGATCCGCCGCCACGAGTTCGTCGTGCGTGCCGACGGCGCGGACCCGGCCCGCGTCCATGACGACGATCCGGTCGGCCAGCGTCACCGTCGACAGGCGGTGCGCGACGACCAGGACGGTCACCTCGCGGGACACCTCGGTGACGACGTCGCGCAGGGCGAGTTCGTTGACGGCGTCGAGCTGCGAGGTGGCCTCGTCCAGGAGCAGCAGGCGGGGCTTGCGCAGCAGGGCGCGGGCGATGGCCACGCGCTGGCGCTCGCCGCCGGACAGCTTGGAGCCGCGGTGCCCGACGACGCTGTCCAGGCCGTCGGGCAGCCGCTCGACGAGGGCGTCGAGGCGGGCCCGGGCGAGGACGTCGCGCACGTCGTCGTCGGTGGCGTCGGGCGCCCCGAACAGCAGGTTCTCCCGCAGGGTGCCCGCGAGCACCGGCGCGTCCTGCTCGACGTACCCGATGGCGGCCCGCAGGTCGGCCAGCGGCCAGTCGCGCACATCCGTTCCGTCGATCAGGACCCGGCCGCCGCTCGCCTCGTAGAACCGCTCCACGAGCCCGAACACCGTGGTCTTGCCCGCGCCGGACGGGCCGACGAACGCGGTCATGCCGGGTCCGGGCACGGTGAAGGTCACGCCGTGGTGGACGTACGGCAGGTCGGGCCGGTAGCGGAAGGTGACGTCCTCGAAGGCGACGGCGGCGGGCGCGCGGTCCGCGGGGCCGGTGGCGTGCCGCGGCGGCGCCTCCAGGTCCTCGGTCTCCATGCGCTCCGCCTGCGCGATCCGCGCGACGGCGGCGGCGCCCACCTGGTACTGGGTGACGGCGTCGACGAGGCGGCTGACGGGGTCGATCAGATAGAACAGCAGCATCAGGAAGGCCACCAGCGTCGCCACGGACACCGCTTCGGACGCGACGCGGGCGCCGCCGACGCCGAGGACGGCCAGGAACGACACCTGGATGGCGAAGCCCATCGAACTCCACGCCACCGCCTGCCACTTGGCGGACTTCACGCCGTGCCGCCAGGCCTCCCGCGCGGCCTCCTCCACCGTCGCTGTCTCGCGCTGCTCGGCGCCGGACGCCTTGAGGGTGCGGAAGGCGCCGAAGGCCCGCTCAAGGGCGGTGGAGATCGTCCCGACCGCTTCCTGGGAGCGCTGCGTGGCCCGGGAGATCTTCGGCATGACCAGGCCCGTGGCGCCGCCGATGAGGACGATCACGCCGAGGGTGACGGCGAGCAGCACCGGGTCCATGAACGCCATCATCACGATCGTCGCGACGACAGTGAGGCCGCCGGAGAACGCGGACACCACGGACTGCGTGGTGACGGCCTGGAGCAGCGTGGTGTCGGAAGTGACGCGGGACATCAGGTCGCCGGGCTGGACGCGGTCGATCTCGGTGACCTTCAGGCGCAACAGCCGCCGGATGAGGGCGCGGCGCGACTCCAGGACGACGGACTGGGCGGTGCGCTCCAGGATGTAGCTGCCGAGGGACTCCACGAGTGTGCCGATCACCAGGAGCGCGGTCAGCAAGAGGAGGATCGAGGCGATCGACTCGTCGGCGGAGAGGCGGTCGAGCAGGGACTTGATCGCCACGGGCTGCGCGAGGCCGGTGGCCGCGCCGATGAGGGTGCACAGGCCGCCGAGCAGCACCGCGCCGCGGTGCGGCCGGAAGTGGCCGTAGAGGATCCGCCAGGTCTCCCTGGCGGGCAGCCGCGCGGTGGTGTCGTCGCCGTCCTTGCCGCTCTTGCCGCCCTTGCTGTCCTTGCCGCTCTTGCTGTCCTTGCCGCTCTTGCTGTCCTTGCCGCTCTTGCTGTCCTTGCCGTCGTTGCCGGGGGCGGTCCGCCGGTCGCCGGTCCGGTCGGGGGCGCCGGGTCCCTTGGGGTGGTGCTCGCTGTTCGGTCTGTTCTCTTTCACGGGGTGCTCGTCGTTCTCTCGCGCGGTGCTCGTTCCGGCGCTGGCCTGTCGGGTCTCGTTCGGCGTGCGGCCGCTTCCTGGTCGTCCTGGTCTCGGGATCTTCACGGGTCACACCTGGCAGGACGCAGCGCGCGGGGTTTCGCCTGACCGGCGGGGCGAGACGGCGGCTCAGCGGGCCCGCGGCCGCAGCTCGCCGACCCGCAGCAGCCTGGCCAGCAGCAGATAGCCCACGGCCATGGCGGCGGCGCCCGCCGTGAGCGCGAGGGCGGTGTGCGCGGTGTCGGCGCCGCCGGGGGCCGAGGCGTCCGCGCAGGCCCGCGCCACCGCCCAGGCGAGCGCCCCGGCGGGCGCGGCGGCGAGCGCCAGCTTGCCGTAGGTGCGGGCGAGCCGCCTGCCGTCCAGGCGCCCGCCGAGGCGGCGCCGCAGCAGCCGCGCGGTGAGCAGCAGCCCCACGGCGTACGACAGCGTGTAGGCGCCCGCCATGCCGACGACCGCCCAGCGGGCCGGGAGCAGTTGGTGGCAGGCGGTGGCCAGGGCGATGTTCACGGCGGCGATCCACGCCGCCATCCAGAACGGGGTGCGGGTGTCCTCGAAGGCGTAGAAGCCGCGGAGCAGCAGGTACTGCGCGGAGAACGGGATGAGGCCGAGGCCGAACGCCTGGAGCATCTGGCCGAGCGGCTGCGTGGCGGCGGCGTCGGCGGTGCCGTGCCCGAACAGGAGGGCCGCGGTCTGCGGCCCGAGCGCGAGGAAGAAGAACCCGGCGGGCACGATCACCACTCCGGTGAGCCGCAGCGCACGGGACAGCTCGCCGCGCAGGTCGTCGGTGCGGCCCTGGGCGGCGGCGGTGCTCAGCCGGGGCAGCAGCGCCGTGACGAGGGAGACGGTGACGATGGACTGCGGGAGCAGCCAGATGGTCTGCGCGTACGAGTACGCCGTGTACCCGGCGCCCGCGGTGGGCAGCTGCTGGTCGGCGGCGTTGGCGTACTGGGTGACGACGGTCAGCGCGGCCTGGTTGGCGAGCACGAACAGCAGCGTCCAGCGGGCCGCCCGGGCGCTCTTGCGCAGGCCCGCGCCGCGCCAGTCGAAGCGGGGCCGGAAGCGGAAGCCCGCCGCGCGCACGTACGGGACCAGGGCGAGGGCCTGGAGCGCGATGCCGCTGGTGGTGCCGATGCCCAGGAGCCGCACCTGGGCCGCCGTGATATCGCCGACGTGCTCGGGCGCGGTCATCAGGCCGAGGTAGGCGGCGAACATGCCGATGAGGACGACGTTGTTGAGGACGGGCGTCCACATCATCGCGCCGAACCTCTCCCGGGCGTTGAGCACCTGGCCGAGCATGCCGAACATGCCGTAGAAGAAGATCTGCGGCAGCAGGAACCGGGCGAAGACCACCGTCAGTTCGAAGGCCTCGTGCTGCTCGGGGGTGTCCCGCATGTACAGGCCGACGATCCCCGGGGCCGCCCACACCGCGAGCGCCGTGCCGACGGCGAGGACGCACAGCACGAGGGTGACCAGGCGCTGTTCGTAGGCCCGGCCGCCGTCGGCCTGCGTGGTCCGGGCACGGACGAGCTGCGGCACGAGCACGGCGTTCAGGGCGCCGCCGATGAGCAGCGTGTACAGGCCGGTGGGCACGGTGTTCGCCGTGTTGTACGTGCTGGCGAGCAGGCCGGTGCCGAGGGCCGCCGCCTGGAGCACCTGGCGGATGAGGCCGGTCGCGCGGGACACGACGGTTCCGGCGGCCATGAGGAGGGAGGAGCGGGCGAGCCCGCCCTTCTGCCGCTTCCCGCGCGGCGCCGCGTGGCGGCCCCTCCCGGCACGCCGGGGACGCTGGTCTCGTCGAGCCCCCTGAGTCCCGTAGGCCCCCTAGGTCCTGTAGGTCCTGTAGGTCCCTTAGGTCGCCGTGGTCTGTCGGTCGCGCACCGGCTGTCTCGTTCGTCCCCTCCACCATCGGGTCAATCTATCCGGTGGTGTTCGAGGAGCGGCCCGCCCGTCCCTTCACCGTGGGGGCGGTACCGGGGGCAGTTCCACGGTGGCGCGGAGGCCGCCCGTGAGGCGTGGGGTGAGGGTGAGGGTTCCGTCGTGGGCGTGGGTGATGGTGTTGACGATGGCCAGGCCGAGGCCGACGCCCGCGTGGTCGGCGTGGATGCGCGTGGTGCCGCGCTGGAACGGTTCGGTGAGGGTCGCGGCCAGCTGCGGGGGGATGTGCGGGCCGGTGTTCTCGACCGTGAGCACCGCACCGTGCGGGTGGACGCTGGTGCTCACCCACACCGTCCCCCCTTCGGGCAGGTTGTGGACGATCGCGTTCTGCACGAGGTTCGTGGTCAGCTGCAGCAGGAGCGCCTGCGATCCGAAGACCGGGGCGATGTCACCGGTGGTCTCGATGGTGACGCCCCTCTTCTCGGCGAACGGCAGCAGCGTTTCGGTGGCCTCTTCCGCGAGGAGGGACAGGTCGACGTGGTCCCGGGTGAAGGACCGCTGGTCGGCGCGGCTGAGCACGAGCAGCGCCTCGGTGAGGTCGATCGCGCGGGTGTTGACGGCGCGCAGCCGGTCGACGAGCTTGCCGGGCTCCCGGGTCGGGTCGTTGTGGGCCACGTCGAGGAGCGACTGGGAGATCGCGAGCGGGGTGCGCAGCTCGTGGGAGGCGTTGGCCGCGAATCTCCGCTGCTCGGCGACGTGGGCTTCGAGCCGGGCGAGCATCGCGTCGAAGGCGTCGGCGAGTTCGCGGAACTCGTCCCTGCGGCCCGGCAGCCGGATCCGGTGGGAGAGCGATCCGTCGGTCGCCATGCGCGTGGCGTCGGTGATGCGCGTCAGGGGAGCGAGCATGCGACCGGCGAGGACCCATCCCCCGAGGAGGCCGAACACCAGGAGGAACGCCAGCACCACGGCCGCTGTCGGGGCGAAGCCGCGCACGAAGTCGGTGCCCGGAGTGCGCCGCCACGCCCCCTCGGCGTTGGTCTGCAGCCACCCCTGCTGCACGAGGAACGCCCCGATGGCGCCGAGCAGCAGCACGCCCGCGACCATGAGGAACCCGGCGTAGCTGAGGGTGAGTTTGACGCGGACGCTCAGCCCGGGCTGTCTCTCCACGGCCTCACCCCTCACGGTGGACGGCCACGGCCGGACAGGGTTCGTCCTCGACGGTCAGCACACGCATGGCAGCAAGGCTACGAGCCCGGACCTATGGTCGGCGTATCGAAATCCGCATACGCGCCGACAACACCCCCCTGCCTTCACTGGCCGCATGCCCTACCGCGAACCACCCCGAACAGCGGCCCCGCCCCTGGCGTCCGCGTGCCCCGCGACCGGCCCCGGTGCCGGGAGGTGCCGACCGATCCGCCGCGCGGTGACCCCGCGGCCCCCGGCACGCCGCCGTCCCGTGTCGGCACACGCCTGCCTGAGGAGGGCGGCCCGGTGAGCGGAACCGCCCACGGGGTCAGGGGCGCGGGTGCCCGCCTGACCGTCACGGCCATCAGCGCCGCCGAGCACCTGGCGTTCGTACGGCGGCAGCGGTCCGTCAGCTTCCTCCAGACCCCGGCGTGGGGCCGCGTCAAGACCGAGTGGCGCGCCGAGTCCCTCGGCTGGTACGACGGACCGCGCCTGGTCGGGGCCGGGCTCGTCCTGCACCGGCCGGTGCCGCGGCTCGACCGCTTCACGCTGGCCTACCTCGCCGAGGGCCCGGTCATCGACTGGACCGGCGACCTCGACCCCTGGCTCGACCCGCTGGCCGCCCACCTCAGGCGGCGCGGCGCGTTCGCGATCCGCCTCGGCCCGCCGGTGCGCACGCACACCTGGAGCGCCGCCCAGGTCAAGGAGGGCATCGCCGCCCCGGGCAGCAAGCGGCTCACCGACGTGACCGGGCACGTCGCCGACCCGGTGGGCGCCCGCGTGACCGGCCGCCTCCGAGAGGCCGGGTGGCTGCCGCAGAACCCGCGGGACGGCTTCGGCACCGGGCATCCGCAGTTCAAGTACGAGATCCCGCTGGCCGGAAGGACCGAGGGCGACCTGCTCAAGGGCATGAACCAGCAGTGGCGCCGCAACATCAAGAAGGCGGCCGCGGCGGGCGTCGAGGTCACGGTCGGCGGGAGCGACGAGGACGTACGGGCGTTCCACGACCTGTATGTGCACACCGCCCGGCGCGACCGCTTCACACCCCGGCCGCCGCACTACTTCGCGACCATGTTCGCGGCGCTGGGCGCCGAGGACCCCGAGCGCGTCAGGCTCTATCTGGCCCGCCACCAGGGCGACCTGGTCGCCGCCGCCATCCTGGTCCGCGTCGGCGCCCACGCGGTGTACGCCTACGGCGCCTCCTCCACCGACAAGCGCGAGGTGCGCGGCTCCCACGCCTGCCAGTGGGCCATTATCCGCGACTCGCTCGCGGCGGGCTGCGACGTGTACGACCTGCGCGGCATCACCCCCACGCTCGACGCGGACGACCCGCACGTCGGGCTGATCCGGTTCAAGGCCGGGACGGGCGGTCAGGCGGTGCGGTACGTCGGCGAGTGGGACCTGCCGCTGCGGCCGATGACCTATCGGGCCTTCGCTCTCTACATGAGGCGGCGCGGGTCCCTCGGGCAGCGAGAGCGAACGTGAGCGCGCGTCCGACCGCCGCCGGGGACGAGACGGGGACGAGACGGGGGCGGGGAGCGTGAGGATCAGACCGGCCCGCGGCGCCGACGCCCATCCGGTCAGCGCGTTGCTGGACCAGCTGGGCTATCCGCAGGCCGACCAGGCGGCGACGGCGAGCCGGATCGGCGCCTGGGCCGAGGATCCGGCCAGCGCGGTCTTCGTGGCCGAGGCCTGCGGCGAGCTGCTCGGGGTCATCGCGGTGCACGTCTGCCCGTTCTTCGAACGCGACGGCGCCTGGGGGCGGATCGTGGCCCTGGTGGTGTCCGAGCGGGCGCGCGGGCGGGGCGTCGGCGCGCGACTCGTTGCGGTCGCCGAATCGTTCGCCGCCGCGCGCGGCTGCCTCCGCATGGAGGTCACCAGTAGTGATCGTCGGCGTGGCGCGCACGCGTTCTACCGGCGCCGCGGGTACGTCGACGAGGCGGGGACGTCGTCCCGTTTCCTGCGCCCCCTGCCTGGGGGCGACGGCCCCCGGGGTTCCGGGTCCTGAGGCGTCGTCGAGCGTCGGCTCCGCGACGCGGTGGCCCGACCGTCCGAACGGTCAGGTGAGCGCTGCGGCGACCGCGTCGAGGCGCGCCCCGCGCGAGGCCTTGACCAGCACCACGTCGCCAGCGGCGAGGTGGCCGCGCAGCCAGTGGACGGCCGCGTCGTGGTCGGCCAGCGCCACCGCCCGCGCGCCCGCGCCGACGGCGATCGGACGGCCGCCCACACCGACCGTGACGACCACGTCGGCCCGGGAGGCGGCGTACGCGCCGATCGCGCGGTGCTCGTCCTCGCTGAGCTCCCCCAGTTCGAGCATCTCGCCGAGGACGGCGACGCGGCGCCCGCCCTGGACCGCCGCCAGCGCGTCGAGGGCGGCGCGGGTCGAGTCGGGGTTGGCGTTGTAGGAGTCGTTGAGCAGCGTCGCGCCGCAGGCGAGGTCGCGGGGCTCCATGCGCCACTTCGACAGCGAGACGGCGCCCAACGCCGCCGCGGCCTCCTTCAGGGGGACGCCTGCCGCCAGCCCCGCCGCCGCGGCGGCCGCGGCGTTGAGCGCCTGGTGGGCGCCCACGAGCGGCAGCGCGACGCGGGCCGAGGCGTCGGCGGTCCGCAGCGTGAACGACGGCCGCCCGAACCGGTCGAGCGCCAGGTCGCGCACGCGGACGTCGGCGTGCTCGGCCTGCCCGAAGGTCACCACCGGGCCGTCGGTGAGGGCGCGCATCGCGGTCACCCGGGGGTCGTCGGCGTTGAGGACGGCGGCCCCGCCGGGCGCCAGGCCCTCCACCAGTTCCCCCTTGGTCCGGGCGATGGCCGCGCGCGATCCGAACGCGCCGATGTGGGCCTGGCCGACGTTGAGGACGACGGCGACGTCGGGCGCGACCAGGCCGGTGAGCGCGGCGATGTCGCCGATGTGGCGGGCTCCCATCTCCAGGACGAGGAACCGGGTGTCCGGCCCGGCGCGGAGCATGGTGAGCGGCACGCCGAGTTCGTTGTTGAGCGAGCCGAGGGTGGCGGTCGTCGGCGCGGCGTCCGCCAGCACGGCCGCCAGCAGGTCCTTCGTACTGGTCTTGCCCTGGGAGCCGGTCAGGCCGACGACGGTCAGTCCGCCCCGCAGCCGGGCGACGACATGCGTGGCGAGCGTGCGCAGCGCGGTCCGGACGTCGTCGACGACGACGGTGGGCAGCGGGGTCGGCCGGGAGCCGAGCACGGCCACCGCCCCGGCACGACCGGCCTGGTCGGCGTAGTCGTGGCCGTCGGCGTGCTCCCCGGCCAGGGCGACGAAGAGGCCGCCCGGCTCGGCCTGCCGACCATCGAGCACGGCGGGCGCGGTCACCGTCACGGCGGCGTCCCCCGCGACCCGCCCGCCGACGACCGCGGAGATCTCGCCGAGGCCGAGCGGGACCGTGCCCGCGCGGCGCGGGGATCGGCGAGCGGCGGAGGCGAGACCGGTGGAATGGGCAGCGGAAGGGGAAGCGGGACAGGAAGCGGAAGAGGAAGCAGAAGAGGAAGAGGGACGGGAAGCGGGGTGGGGATACGAAAGGGCTTCTTCGCTGAAGGTCACGCTGAAAGTCAAGACGGCGCCGTGTTGTCGGCGCGTATGCGGTTTTCCATACGCGGACCATAAGATACCGGCCGGTAAGGTATCGGTGGCATATCGAAATCCACATACGTTCTGGTAACGCCCGGCTGTTTTGACTGCTGGCATGACCTCCAGCGAATCAGCACGACGAGCGGCGGCACGCCGCGCCCCCTCGCTGACGTCCTCAGGTGCCACGGCGACGTCCGCACGTGCCACGGCCGCACGGGCCGTGGGAGTCGCGGTCTACGGGTGCGAGAAGGACGAGGCCGCGCTGTTCCGGGCGTTGGCGCCCCGCGTGGGTGTGCGCCCCACCCTCATCGAGGCGCCGGTGTCGGAAGCGACCGCGGAACTGGCGGCCGGGAACCGGTGTATCAGCGTCAGCCACAAGACCGATGTCACCCCGTCCACGCTGCGTGCGCTGAGCCGGGTCGGGGTGGCCTATATCTCCACCAGGAGCGTCGGCTTCGACCACATCGACGTGGAGTACGCGGCGGGCCTCGGCATCTCCGTGGAGAACGTCTCCTATTCGCCCGACAGCGTGGCCGACTACACGGTGATGTTGATGCTGATGTCGGTGCGGCACGCGAAATCCGTCATCCGCCGTGCCGATGTCCACGACTACCGGTTGAGCGATGTCCGGGGGCGTGAACTGCGCGATCTGACCGTCGGTGTCGTGGGGACGGGACGCATCGGCGCGGCGGTCGTGGAAAGGCTGCGGGGTTTCGGATGCCGGACCCTGACGCACGACGGTCGCGCCGGGAGCGGCGCCGCTGACGTCCCCCTGGACACCCTGCTCGAACAGAGCGACATCGTCACGCTGCATACGCCGCTCAACGCGGACACGCACCACCTTCTGCATCGCCACCGCATCGAGCGGATGAAGCACGGCGCCTTCGTCATCAATACGGGGCGCGGCGCGCTCATCGACACCGAGGCTCTCGTATCGGCGCTGGACAGCGGATTCCTGGGCGGTGCGGCCCTGGATGTCATCGAGGGCGAGGAAGGCGTCTTCTACGCCGACTGCCGGGACAAACCCCTCGCCAGTAAGGCGCTGGCGCGGCTGCAAGAGCTGCCGAACGTGGTCATCAGCCCGCACACCGCCTATTACACGGACCACGCCCTGAGGGACACGGTCGAGAACTCCCTCACCAACTGCCTGGAATTCGAAAGCGGGAATGAACGGAATGAGCGCAATGAGCATGGATAAGGTGAAGGTCGGGATCCTTTTCGGCGGGTGCTCCGAGGAACACCCCGTCTCCGTCAAATCGGCGCGAGAGGTCGCACGGAGCATCGACCTCGACAGGTATGAGCCGTTCTACGTCGGGATCACGAGGAGCGGCGCCTGGAAGCTGTGTGACGGCCCCGGTCCTGACTGGGAGAGCGGCGGCCGGACGGCCCTGCTGTCGCCGGACCGGAGCACCCGCGGACTGCTCGTCCTGGAGCGGGGGCACTACGGCACGGTCGAACTGGACGTCGTGCTGCCCGTGCTGCACGGCAAGCTCGGCGAAGACGGCGCGGTGCAGGGCCTGCTGGAACTCTCCGGCATCCCCTACGCGGGCTGCGACGTGCGGAGTTCCGCGCTGTGCATGGACAAGACCCTCACCTACCGCGTCGCCGCGAGCGCGGGAGTCGCGACGCCGACGTTCTGGACCGCCGGGCCGGACGACGACTTCGACCCCGAGCAGCTGACGTATCCCGTCTTTGTGAAGCCCGTCCGTTCGGGGTCGTCGTTCGGCGTCAGCAAGGTGTCGCGGAAGGAGGAACTGCGGCCCGCGATGGACATCGCGCGGCAGTACGACACGGAGGTGCTGATAGAAGAGGCCGTGGTCGGCAGCGAAGTCGGATGCGCCCTCCTCGGGAACGAGCGGGACGTCATCACGGGCGAGGTGGACCGGATCGCGCTGTCGCACGGCTTCTTCAAGATCCACCAGGAGGACGATCCGGAGAGCGGCTCCGAGAACTCCCTGCCCATCGTGCCCGCGGACATCTCCGCGCGGTCGCGCGCGCTCGTCCAGGAGACGGCGAAGTCCGTCTACCGCGCCCTGGGCTGCACCGGCCTGGCGCGGGTCGACCTGTTCCTCAAGGAGGACGGAAGCGTGGTCCTCAACGAGGTCAACACCTTCCCCGGCCTGACCTCCTACAGCCGCTATCCGAGGATGATGGCGGCCGCCGGACTGACCCTGACCGACGTGGTCGACCAGCTGGTGGCGCTGGCACTGACGGGGAAACTGCTGTGAACGACGACTTCGCCTTCCTCGACGAGTGCGTGCCCGGAATACGCTGGGACGCCAAGTACGCCACCTGGGACAACTTCACCGGCAAACCCGTGGACGGCTACCTGGCCAATCGGATCGTCGGTACCAGGGCCCTGGGCGCGGCCCTGGAAAGAGCGCGCGACAAGGCCCGCTCCCGCGGCTTCGGCCTGCTCCTGTGGGACGGATACCGCCCCCAGCGCGCCGTGGACTGCTTTGTGCGCTGGTCGCGGCGGCCGGAGGACGGCCGGACGAAGCAGCGGCACTATCCGCGCATCGACAGGGCCGAGATGTTCGAGAAGGGGTATGTCGCCGCGCGGTCCGGCCACAGCCGGGGCAGCACCGTCGATCTGACGCTCTACCACCTGGCGACCGGTGAACTCGCCGCCATGGGCGGGGGCCACGACCTGATGGATCCGGTCTCCCATCACGGAGCGCCGGACATCACGCCGTCGGAGGCGGAGAACCGGCGGTGCCTCCGCTCCCTCATGGAGGTCTGCGGCTTCCGCCCGTACGAGCGTGAATGGTGGCACTACACCCTGGAAGACGAGCCCTACCCGGACACGTACTTCGACTTTCCCGTCACGTGAGCGGCACCAGTGGGGCTTCAGGCCCGGAACGCCTCCGGCCGTTCCGGGCTGGCCGCCGCCAGGGCCGAGGTGACCTCGGCGGCGCCCGCCCGCAGGCCGTAGACGGGGGTGTCGGGCTGCTGGCGCCAGGACTCGTCGATGCCGCCCGCGTCGACGGTGTCGAAGCCGAGTTCGTCGATCAGGGCGCGCACGGTCTTCTTGGCCGCCTCGTCGTCACCGGCGACCGGCAGGGCCATCCGGTCGGGGTGCCCCTGGGGCAGCGGCCTGTCGAGGAGGTCCGCGGCGTAGGTGCCGTTGAACGCCTTGATGACCGGGTGGTCGAGGTGCTGCTCGGTCCAGCGGCTCTCCGTCAGGCCCGCCTCGATGGCGTCGATCCTGCCGTCGCGCTCCTTCGGGTAGTAGTTGCCGGTGTCGATGACGGCGACGCCGTCGGCGGCCGTGTCGAGCAGGCCGGAGGGCAGGTCGGGGACGTTCTTCAGCGGGATCGTCACGACGACGACCTCCGCGTCGCGCGGGGCGTCCGCCACGGTGACGGGCGTGGCGCCGGTCTCCTCGGCGAGGGCGGTGAGGGTGTGCGGGCCGCGCGAGTTGGCCACGGACACGTCGTGGCCGAGCGCGGTCAGGCGCCGGGTGAGGTTGCCGCCGATGTTGCCCGCGCCGATGATGCCGATCTTCATGGGGTCCTCCAGGGCCGGGGTGCGGCGGGGGCGGGGCGGGGTGCCGCCGCCGTGCGGGCCGCGTAGTGGTCGATGTGTGTCCGCAACCACGGGGCCGGTGTGGCTATTTCCCGGCGCCGGATGGTTTTCCGCCGGTCAGGGCCGCTCTTGCGTACTGACCGGCGCCGCGCACTGGACTCTCGCCGACGGGACGCGGCACCCCACCGGCTTCTGGGCGGAGGAGGCGGTGGTCCCGTACCAGGCGTTCACGGCCGCGGGCCACGAGGTCGTGGTCGCGCCGCCCGGCGGCGTGGTGCCGACCGCCGACCAGGCCAGTCTGACACCGGAGGCCAACGGCGGCCAGGCGGGCGCCGACCGGACCGCGGCGGCGCTCGCCGCGTTCACCGCGCTCGCCCCGCCGCTCAGCCTGGCGGACGTGGACCTCGACGACTGCGCCGCGGTGTTCTGCCCCGGCGGCCACGGCCCCATGGAGGACCTGGCCGTCCACCCGGCGTCGGGCGCCCTGCTCCCCCGCGCCCTGGACTCCGGCACGCCGCTCGCCGTCGTCTGCGGGGCCTGGGCGACCGGGCACCCTGGCTGCTCCTGCCCGTCGCGCAGGCCGCAGGGCGCGGGCCGCAACGCTCGGGCCGCAACGCGCGTGGCCAGATCCTCACGGCACCTGGCCGTCACGCCACCCCCGGGAGCCGCGCCGGGCAGGCAGCCTTGGGGCCTGCCAGGCGCCACCGGCGCCGGACCCTCGTACCCGCCCCCCGGCCCTCTCCACGGCCCCGCGGAAGGAACCCACCCATGCCCCGGACCGCCCCCAGCCCCGCCCTCGCGCCCGCGACCATGCGCGCCGTCTCCCAGGACGGCCCCGGCGGCCCCGACGTCCTGAAGCTCGTCCGCGCCGAGCGGCCCGAGCCGGGCCGGGGCGAGGTCCTGGTGCGGGTGCGCGCGGCGGGCGTGAACCCGGCCGACTGGAAGACCCGCGAGCGCGGCGTGTTCGCCGACGGCGGCGCGCCGCCCTTCGTGCTCGGCTTCGACGTGGCGGGGACGGTCGCGGCCGTCGGCGCGGGCGTGACCCTGTTCGCGCCCGGTGACGAGGTGTTCGGCATGCCGCGCTTCCCGCACCCGGCGGGCGCGTACGCCGAGTACGTCACCGCTCCCGCGCGCCACTTCGCGCCGCGTCCGCGCGGCCTCGACGCCGTCGCGGCGGGCGCGCTGCCGCTGGCCGCGCTCACCGCCTGGCAGGCCCTCGTCGACACCGCGGGCGTCCGGCCCGGCCAGCGGGTCCTCGTCCACGCGGCGGCGGGCGGCGTGGGGCACCTGGCCGTGCAGATCGCCAAGGCCCGCGGCGCGCACGTCATCGGTACCGCCAGTGCCGCCAAGCACGAACTGCTGCGCGCGCTCGGCGCCGACGACTGCGTCGACTACCGCACCCAGGACGTCGCCGACGCCGTCCGGGACGTCGACGTCGTACTCGACGGCGTCGGCGGCGCCACCTGGACGGACTCGCTGCGCGTCCTGCGTCCGGGCGGCACGCTCGTGTCGATCCTGCCGCCGGACGACGGCTTCCCCGCGCGGCGGGCCGAAGCGGAGGGCAAGCGGGCGGTGTTCATGCTCGTCGAACCGGATCACCAGGGTCTGCGGGAGGTCGCCACCCTGGTGGAGAGCGGCCGTCTGCGGGTCCTCGTCGACGCGGTGTTCCCCCTCGAACAGGCCGCGCGGGCCCACGAGTTGGGCGAGAAGGGCCGGACCACCGGGAAGATCGTCCTGACGGTCGACACCTGAGGGGCCTTCGGGACGCCATCGCCGGTTCAGCCGCGCTCCCCGCCCCCGCGTCCGCCAGCTCGGCGATCACCTCCGCGTGGCACGGCTTGGGCACGCACCAGCAGCCGAGGCGGTGTCCGCGCAGCTCGGGCAGCAGGGCGAGCAGTTCGGGCCGCGCGAGGAGGTAGGCGCGGTACTGCTCGACCACCTCCTCGCGGGTGCCGTCGGGCCCGGGCCGGTAGGGGCAGGCCAGGGGTGAGGCGTCGAGGTGCCAGCCGCCCCGGTGCATGGCCCGGCCGACGTACACCACGTCGGCGTACTCGGGGTCGTCGCGGTGGCCCTTGAGGTTGACCACGGTGGTGCGGGACATGAGGCGATCCTCGCCGCTCGCGGCGGCCCAGGCAACGTGGGCGGCCGAGGGCGCCGCCCGGCCGGACGCGAGGGTGCCGCTCGGCCCGACACGAGCCCTGCGGGCCGACGCCGCCCGGCCCGACGCCACGGCGCCGCCCTGACCGGCGGCAGGTGCCCTGGCCTGCTCTGTCCTGTCCGACGTGACGCCCGCGACGCCCCTCCCGCCAGCGCGCACGCGCGTCCCCGCGGCCGCGAGGGCACCGTGCGCGGGCGCGTCGGAACGGCTGCCGGTGAGCACCCTGGCCCCCTCTTCTGCCGCCGTTGCGCATAGGTTCGTGTCGCACACCTCGTGTCGTCCGTACGTCGTGAAAGGACCGCTCCCATGAGCACCCGGAACACCTCGCGCCCCGCCGACGCCTCCGGCACGTTCGCCCTCGGCGGCGACCTGACCGTCAACCGGCTCGGCTACGGCGCCATGCAGCTCACCGGACCCGGCGCCTGGGGCGAGCCCAAGGACCGGGACGAGGCGATACGCGTCCTGCGCCGCGCCGTCGAGCTCGGGGTGAACTTCATCGACACCGCCGACTCGTACGGGCCGTTCGTCAACGAGCTGCTCATCAAGGAGGCGCTGCGCCCGTACGCCGACGACCTGGTCATCGCCACCAAGGGCGGCTTCACCCGCCCCGGCCCCGAGGACTGGAGCGCACTCGGCCGTCCCGCGTACCTGCGCCAGCAGACCGAGCTGAGTCTGCGTCACCTCGGCGTGGAGCGCATCGACCTGTACCAGCTGCACCGCATCGACCCCGAGGTCCCGCTCGCCGACCAGGTGGGCGAGCTCGCGGAGCTCCAGAAGGAGGGCAAGATCCGGCACATCGGCCTGTCCGAGGTGACGGTGGAGCAGCTCACGGCGGCGCGGGAGATCGCCGAGATCGTCTCCGTGCAGAACAAGTACAACCTGGCCGACCGCGGCTCGGAGGACGTCCTGGACTACGCCGAGCGCGAGAACATCGCGTTCATCCCGTGGTACCCGATGGCCACCGGCGAGCTGGCCCGCCCCGGCGGCCCGCTCGACGCCATCGCCAAGGAGCAGGGCGCGAGCCCCTCGCAGCTCGCCCTCGCCTGGCTGCTGCGCCGCTCCCCGGTGACGCTGCCCATTCCGGGTACGTCGCGGGTGGCGCACCTGGAGCAGAACGTGGGCGCCGCGGGCGTGGCCCTGACGGGCGAGCAGTTCGAGGCGCTGGCCGCCGCCGTCTGACCCGCCCGGCCCGCCGGGAAGCCGGGACGGCCCGGCGCCCGCCTCACCGGCGGGCGCCGGAGCGCGCGCTCGGGCGGCAGCCGCCGACCACCGCCACGGCGAGGGCCGCGACCAGGCCGCCGAGCACCATCACCGCGGACGGCGACGTACGGTCCACGACGAGCCCGCCGGTGAGCGCGCCGAGCGCGAAGGTGGCCTGGAACGACGCCGTGAACAGCACCGACGCCGCCTCCGGCGCGCCCGGCACCGCCCGGGCGAACCAGGCCTGCGAGCACCCCGGCACGGCCCCGTACCCGATCCCCCACACCACGAGCACCGCCAGCGCCCCGACCGGCCACCGCCCGGCGACCGGCAGCAGCAGCGCGGCCCCGGCGACCAGGGCCGCGGCGGCCGCGAACGCCACGCGCGGACGGCGGCCCACCAGCGCGCCCCCGAGGACGGTGCCGACGATTCCCGCACCCCCGTACACCAGCAGGAACACGGTGGTCAGGCCCTCGCCCACGTGCGTCACCGCCCGCAGGAAGGGCGCCACGTACGTGAAGGCGCCGAAGTGCGCCAGGACGACGAGGAAGGTGACGGCCAGCGCGCGGCGGGTGCCGGTGGTGCGCAGCGCGCCCGTCAGGGCCCGCGGGCTGAGCGCCTCGGCGGCGGGCAGCGGCGGCAGCACCCGCAGCATCACGCCCCAGACCGCGAGGCTCAGCACGCCCATGGCGACGAAGGCGGTCCGCCATCCGGCGACGTCCCCGACGAAGGTGCCGACGGGCACGCCGAGCACGGATCCGAGGGGGACGGCCGCGAAGACCACCGTCTTGGCGCGGCCCACGGACCCCTCGGGCACCAGGCGTTCGGCGAGTCCGGCCGCGATCGACCAGAACCCGCCGATGGTGACGCCGACGAGGACCCGCGACACGAGCACCAGCCAGTAGGCGGGCGCGGCCGCCATGAGGAGGCTCGCCGCGGCGAGCAGCAGCATGAAGGCGCCCAGCATGGTGCGCCGGTCGACGCGCGCGGTGGCCGTCGTGACGACCGGCGCCGCCACCGCGGCGAGGAGGCCCGGGATGGCCATGGTCAGCCCGGCCGTGCCGTCCGTGACGTGGAAGCTCCCGCCGATGGACGGCAGCAGTCCGATGGGCAGGATCTCCACCGTGACGATGGCGAAGATCCCCGCGGAGACGGAGCAGACGGCCAGCCAACTCACCAGGGTTGAGCGGGCGGTGGGGGTGGCGGGCGTGCGGGTGGTGGTCGCGGGCATGGGTCCGTCCTGGTGGGTGCGGTGCGGGGACTCCGGGCGGTGATCAGTCCAGCAGCAGTTGGCGGACGGGTCTGGCAGGTACGCGACGGCATGGTGCGGGACGGACGGGGCGTCGCCCAGCGGGTGCCGACGGGCGGTCGAGCGGCTCGACCGGGCGAGACAGCCGCCGGTCTCCGACGCCGAACGCGCGCGGCGCACGGCAGTTTTCGTGGGGTATTCGTCATTGTGGACATCAAAGCGGCGGCTGAAGAATCCCTCCCATGACGACGCATCAGGCACCGCACCAGGCCCCCGGCCACGAGGACGGCACGGCGAACACGCAGACCGCGCAAGGTGCTTACGGCGGGCTGCCGTTCCCCGACAGCCATGTGGCCGTGGCCGCACGGGACTTCGTACGCTCCACCGGCCATCCCGCGCTGTTCCACCACTGCATGCGCACCTACCTCTACGCCCGGCTGATCGGGGAGCGGGACGGCCTGCTCCCCGACCGCGACTACGACGACGAACTGCTGTTCCTGGGCAGCGTCCTGCACGACGTGGGGCTCACCGCCGACGGCGACCGCGAGCAGCGCTTCGAGGTCGACGGCGCGGACCTGGCCGCGGCGTTCCTCGTCGGGCAGGGGCAGCCCGCCGAGCGCGTGGAGGTCGTGTGGGACGCCATCGCGCTGCACACCAGCGAGGGCATCGCCTCGCGCAAGCGCCCCGAGATCGCGCTGGTGAGCGCCGGGACGCGGCTCGACATCGCGGGCAGCGCCGCGGACCTGCCGCCCGGGTACGCCGACCGCGTCCACGCCGTGCTGCCCCGGCTGCACGCCGCGGCGGTGCTCGGCGACGCGATCGTGGAGCAGGCCCGGGCCAGGCCCGCGAAGGCCCCGCTGTTCACGCTGCCCGGCGAGCTGTTCCGCCAGCGCACCGGGGGGACGTGGCCGACGTGGGAGCAGGCCACGGCCGGTTGGCGGGACCACGACGGGTACGAGGAGGGCGCGTCCGCCGCTTCGTGAGGCGCCCCTCTCGGCGGTCTAGTCGGCGCCCTTGGCCCGCCGGTGGCTCGCCACGCGCTCGCGTGTCGCGCACCGGCGCGAGCAGTACCGGCGGGCCACGCCGCTCCCCCGGCGACGTAGACGTGCGCGCAGGTCGGCGAGGCGCACACGCCGCCGGGAGGGCGCTGGCGGTCCCAGAGCAGGACCGTCAGGGCCATGCAGGACGAGGCGAGGAACCACTCGTCCCAGGGGGCGTCGTCGTCGCTGTCGAGGTGTACGTGCCAGGGCGTGCCGCCGCCGTGCGCGGTGAGCCGGACCGGTCCGCAGCCCTCGGCCAGGAGGTGGTTGAGCCGGACCGCGGCGGTGTCGACGTCCGGGGCGGCGAAGACCTCGCGCAGCGACGCGGCGGCGGTCCGCATCGCCCGCACGTCCCGCGCCGACACCCCGAGGGTGCCGCTCTCGCCGAAGTCGCGCAGGACCTCCTCGACCGCCGCGGGGCCGACCGTCTCCGCCTGCGGGCCGGTGAGCACGTTGACGAGTTCGGCGGCGCGCCGCGCGGTGCGCAGGACGGAGTGCCGGGTCGACCAGTCGCCCGTGGCGCTGTCTCGGGAACCGTCGCCGGGCCGGTCCCCGGAACGCTCTCCGGCGCGGTCCCTGGCTCCCTTACCGGCGCTCTGTCCGGTGCCCTTCCTGGCGCTTTGTCCGGCGCTTTCCCTGGCGCTTTCCCTGGAGGCTTCCACGCCTCGAAGCGTAACGCCTATATGCAGGAGACCCGTTACCGCGTAACGTGATACTCATGCCAAAGCGTTACGGGATGGTGTGCTACCTCGGCGGCGCCGCGTCCGCGCGCACCGGTGACGAGATGTCCGGTCCGGCGCTGCTCCTCGCGGGCCTCGCGGTCACGGGGTCCGCGTCGACGGCGTCGGCGCTGCTGTCGGGCCTGACGATCTCGGCGGCCGTGGGCGGCCCGGTGTTCGGCGCCCTGCTCGACCGGGCGGCGCGCCCGGGGCGGCTGCTCGCGGCGGCGCTCGTCGGCTACGCGGCGGCGCTGGTGGCGCTCCTGCTGGGCCTGGGCAGGCTGCCGCTGCCCGTCGTCCTCGCCACGGCCGTGGTGGGCGGGCTGCTCGGCCCCGCGCTCGCGGGCGGCTGGACCTCCCAGCTCCCCCGCGTCACCGGGCCCGAGGCGCTGCCGCGCGCCAACGCCCTGGACGCGGTGACGTACAACGTGGCGAGCCTGACGGGCCCGGTCCTCGCGGGCCTGGTCGCGATGGCGGCCGGGGCGCGCGCCGGGGTCGTCGCGGCCGTCGCCCTGATCGTCCTCGCGCTGCCCGTGGCGTGGACGCTGCCGCCGAACCCCGGCGCGCGGCACGGCCACGCCGGGACGTCCGTCCTCGCCGACCTGCTGTCCGGCTTCGCCGCCATCGCCCGCGCGCGCCACCTGGCGCGGGCGACGCTCACCTCCGTGGTGTCGTACGTCGGGGTCGGCATGCTCGTGTCGTGCACCCCGCTGCTCGGCGAGGCCGCCCTCGGCTCGTCGACGTCCGGCACCTTCCTGCTCACCGCGCTGGCCGCCGCGTCCCTGACCGCGACCGCCCTGCTGGCCCGCCGCCCGGACCTGCTGCGCCCGGACGCCACCGTGCTCGCCAGCACGGTCCTGCTGGCCGCCGCGTTCGCCCTGGCCGCGACGCTCTCGCCGGTCGCGCTCTTCGCCGCCATGGTGATCGCGGGCGCCGGTACGGGCCCCCAGCTCACCGCCCTGTTCGCGGTCCGGCACCGCGAGGCGCCCGCGCGGCTGCGCGGCCAGATCTTCACCACCGGCGCCAGCCTGAAGATCACCGGCTACGCGATCGGCGCGGGCCTCGGCGGCCCCCTCGCCGCCTGGTCCCTCCCCGGCGCGCTCCTCACGGCCGGGGCCTGCGAACTCCTCGCGGCAGCGGCCTTCCTGGCCCTCAGCGCACCCGGCCGCACCGCACCCGCCCGCACGCCGCACCGCCGCGCCCGCGCTCACGCCACCGAGAAGCCGCACGCCTGAGCCCCGGGCAGAACCACCCCCGAACGCCCACGCGCGAGCACGCGCCGTCTGCTCCACTCGGGTGAATTCGGGCCGCGAGCACCTCGGTACACCGGGCCCGGCGGCCGGTGCGCAGTGCGCCGCGTACGGAAGCGGGAAGGAAGAGGACGATCGAGACGGCGGCGCGAAGTGGTGCCGAAGACCACGAGGAACCGGGACGGGAGCGGCGCGCGATGAGCCCCACGGATCCCCCAGAGGCGTCCGGAGCCGCACCGCCCCCGGTGGTGCTCCAGGACTACGACCGGCACGGACGGGTGTGGTCCCTCGCCCCCGCCACGGGCCTGCTCTCCCCCGCGTCCGGCCGCTGTCACGGCTTCGTGCACCTCGCCACCGCCGCCGCGCCACCGGGCACACCACCCGTCCCGGCCGCCCTGTACGCGCAGGGCCCCGGCACCGGGGTGCTCTGGCTCCAGTACGGGCCGCAGCGCTGGGACTGCTCCACGGTGGCCGTCCGGCAGGCCAGCGAACAGGACGGGCACCGCCTCTTCACCGTCTTCGGAGTGCGCGGCCCGGAGCTGGAACTGCGCTATCCGGCACCCGAACCCGGCCCCGCCGACCCGGCGTACGACTGGATCGACACGGTCGCCGACGACTTCTTCCTCTGGGCTGACGAGCGCCTGGCCGACGACGCCGGGGGCGCACGGCGCGCACTCGCGGAGCACTTCGCGGCGGGCTTCCTCCCCGCGTGAACCGGTCCGCCCTCGATGAGCCCCCGCAGCGATGAGTCCGGGCCCGTGGCGGAGTCATCACTCTTACCAGGAGGGGGCGTTCGGACCGGACCCTCCTCGAACTCGTCGGTGCGGGCCCTCGTCAGCGCGGATCCGCCCACACATCCGCGCGGGCCCGCCCGCGCGAACCGTACAGGAAGTCCAGCAGAAGCCGAGCCGACCGGGGCGCGCCGGGCGCGACCCCTCATCCGGAGGTGTGCCATGTGTGCCCATCAGCCGCCGTGCCCGTCCGCCGAAGGACCCGACCGGGACGCCGCGTTGGTCGTCAGCGCCCACCCCGAGCAGGGGTGGAGCCTGCTGTGCAACGGCACCATCGTCTTCGACGACACCGGGGAACTGCTCCCCGACGGACGCGTGATACCGCCGACGCGCGCCACTCCCAGCCGGTCCTCGCACCTGGCCGTGGCCGCCTGAGCGGCCGCTACGGCAGGATCGCGCCGAGCAGCGTCCGCGCGCACAGGTCCCGCACCTGCTCGCGGCTCAACTCCCGCTCGTCGAGCCACTCCAGGCAGACGGCGACCATGAACGCCAACCAGCCGCGCACGGCCAGGCGCAGCGCGGCGGCCCCGGCGCCCCCGGCGCCGAGGTGCGCGGTCTCCGGGTCGGCGGCGAGCGCCTCGAGGACCTGGCGCTCCTGGGCGGCGAGCGCCTCGCGGTACACCTCGCGGACCACCGGGTCGCCCCCGGCCTCCCCGCGGTGGAAGGCGCGGAAGCCCTCACCGTGGGTCTCGACATAGCCCAGGAAGGCGTCCAGGCCCGCGGCCAGCTGCTCGCGCACCGGGCGCCCCGGCACGACGGCCGTCAGGCGCAGCATGTGCCGACTCTCGCGCTCGACGACGGCGGCGAAGAAGTCCCGCTTGGTCGGGAAGTAGTGGTAGAGCAGCCCGCGGGAGACGCCCGCGATCTCCGCGACGCGCTCGATCCACACCTCGTCGTAGGGGTTCTGCGCGAACAGCCGCGCCCCCACCGTCAGCAGCTGCTCCTTGCGCTCCTCGGTGCTCAGCCTGCGGCGCGTGCGCTCCTGGGGGTTCGCGGACAGCTCCCGGGGGTTCGCGGACATGCGAGCACCCTACTGGACTTCGGTCGCCTTACTTGACGTCGGTTCAACAGCGGGATGAGACTGGCGGCGCCTATTGAATCCACGTACAACACGTACCAGCGGGCTCAACGAGCCGCGCGCGCGAGGGAGATGGCGGACGTGGCGCAGACGACGCGGCAGCCGGACGGTGCCGGGGCGATACCGAAGGGCTTCCGGGGCGCGAACTCGGCTGGCCCCGGCTCGACCGCATCCCGCACCCGCCGCGCCGGGTGCCGCTGGCGGGTGATGTGCTGGGGGTCAGCGTCCGCACGCCCGTGCAGGACTCGATGCGCCTGGCCCGGCAGCTGGGGCCGGTGTTCCGGCGCAAGGCCTTCGGCAAGGAGGTCGTGTTCGTCTGGGGCGCGCGGCTCGCGGCCGAGCTGGCCGACGAGGCGCGGTTCGCCAAGCACGTGGGGCTCGGCGTGGCCAACCTGCGGCCGGTGGCGGGCGACGGCCTGTTCACGGCGTACAACCACGAGCCCAACTGGCAGCTCGCGCACGACATCCTCGCGCCCGGCTTCAGCCGCGAGGCGATGGCGGGCTACCACCCGCTGATGCTCGACGCGGCCCGGCAGCTCATGGCGCGCTGGGACGCCGAGGAGGCCGCGGGCAGGGCCGTGGACGTGCCCGGCGACATGACGAAGCTGACCCTGGAGACCATCGCCCGCACCGGGTTCGGGCATGACTTCGGGTCCTTCGAGCGGGTCCGGCCGCACCCGTTCGTGACCGCCATGGTCGGCACCCTCACCCACGCGCAGCGCCGCAACGTGGTACCGCCCGCCCTGGCCCCGCTGCTGATGCGCGGCGCCGAGCGGCGCAACGCCGCGCACATGGCGTACCTCAACCGCACCGTCGACGAGGTCGTGGCCGCCCGCCGCGCGGCCGACGCGTCCGGGGCGCGCGGCGACCTGCTCGACCGGATGCTGGAGGTCGCCCACCCCGAGACGGGCGAGCGGCTCGCGGACCGGAACATCCGGCGCCAGGTCATCACCTTCCTGGTGGCGGGGCACGAGACGACGTCCGGCGCGCTGTCGTTCGCGCTGCACTACCTGGCGCGCCACCCCGAGGTGCGCGCCCGCGCGCGGCAGGAGGTGGACGAGGTGTGGGGTGACGCGGAGGCGCCCGCGTACGAGCAGGTGGCGAAGTTGCGGTACGTGCGCCGGGTGCTCGACGAGTCGCTGCGCCTGTGGCCGACGGCGCCCGGGTTCGCGCGGGAGGCGCGGCACGACACGGTGCTCGGGGGCACGCATCCGATGCGGCGGGGCGCGTGGGCGCTGGTGCTCGCGGTGATGCTGCACCGGGATCCGGAGGCGTGGGGTCCGCGGGCCGACGCGTTCGACCCGGACCGGTTCGCGCCCGCCGCGGTGCGCTCGCGTCCGCCCCACGTCTTCAAGCCGTTCGGGACGGGCGCGCGGGCCTGCATCGGGCGGCAGTTCGCGCTGCACGAGGCGACCCTCGTGCTGGCGCTGCTGCTGCGCCGCTACGACCTCGCGCCGGAGCCCGGCTACCGGCTGCGGGTCGCCGAGCGCCTGACGCTCATGCCGCAGGGGCTGCGGCTGCGGCTCGCGCGCCGGGGCACCTGATCGCGGGGCGGCTCCCGGCGGCGGCCGTGCGTCCGTCGGCCGACGCACCCGGGTGCGCGACGGCCCGTTGCGGGGCAATTGTCAGACCCGTGCGCAAGAGTGGAGGTTGCAGCTTCACTCATCGAAACCGCGGGATAGGGAGCCCCACCGACATGACCGGCACGACGTACCCCGAACTGGCCGCGGCACAGGCGTGCTTGCGGCTGCTGCACACCGCACGCGCCGCGCTGTCCGGCCCCGTGACACCGCAGACCCTGGCGCTGCTCGCGGCCCCGATCGCCGAGGCCGACGAGGCCCTGAGCCGCGCCGGGCTCGCGGGGAACGAGGCGGCGCTGCTCGACCGCATCTACCACCTGCCGCCACCGCCGCCATCCGCGTCATCCGCACCATCGGCCTCGTCGGCCTCGTCCGCCTCGTCGGCCTCATCGGCGCCGATGGCAGCCGAGCCCACGGAAGCCACGCCTACGGATGCCGCGCCGACGCAGGAGCCCGTCCGATGAGCGCCCCCGGAAAGGAGGCCGTGGCCGAGTCCGACGACACGCCCCGGGGCAACGCGTCGTACGGGAAGAAGCCCTTCAAGCGCTCCAAGAGCCACTTCGCGGACCGCATCACGGCCGACGGCCGCGACGGCTGGCCGGTCGAGGCCGGGCGCTACCGCCTGGTGGTGAGCCGCGCCTGCCCCTGGGCGAGCCGCGCGCTGATCTCTCGGCGTCTGCTCGGCCTGGAGGACGCCCTGTCCCTGGCGGTCACGGACCCCATCCAGGACGACCGGAGCTGGCGCTTCACCCTCGACCCGGACGACCGCGACCCGGTGCTCGGCATCCGCTTCCTCAGCGAGGCGTACGACGCGCGGGAGACCGGCTATCCGGGCGGCGTGAGCGTCCCCGCGATCGTGGACGTGCCGAGCGGGAAGCTGGTCACCAACGACTTCCAGCAGATCACGCTCGACCTGGCCACGGAGTGGACGGCGCTGCACCGCCCCGGCGCCCCCGACCTGTACCCCGAGCCGCTGCGCGACGAGCTGGACGCGGTCATGGAGGGCATCTACCGGGACGTCAACAACGGGGTGTACCGCGCGGGCTTCGCCTCCGAGCAGCGCGTGTACGAACAGGCGTGCCGGGACGTCTTCCGACGCCTGGAGGAGACCTCCGAGCGGCTGCGGAGCCGCCGCTACCTGGTCGGCGACAGCATCACGGAGGCCGACATCCGGCTCTTCACCACCCTGGTCCGCTTCGACCCGGTCTACCACGGCCACTTCAAGTGCAACCGCTGGAAGCTCTCCGAGGACCCGGTCCTGTGGGCGTACGCCCGCGACCTGTTCCAGACGCCCGGCTTCGGCGACACAGTCGACTTCGACCACATCAAGCGGCACTACTACCAGGTGCACACGGGCATCAACCCCACCGCCATCGTGCCGCTCGGCCCCGACCTGTCCGCGTGGCTGACGCCGCATCACCGCGAAGAGCTGGGCGGCCGCCCCTTCGGCGACGGCACGGCACCGGGGCCGGTGCCGCCCGGTGAGGAGGTGCCGCCCACGGGGAGGCCGTGACCGGGGCCGCCGTTTTCCCCGGGCGCTGCCGGACTCCCGTTCCCGTCGCCGCGACCGCGGGCGGGGCGCCGCGGGCCGTGCGGCACGAACGGGTACGAGCCGGTGGCGAGCACCAGCGTGCGCGCTCGTGACGCCGACGGCCGCCCCCGCGCTCAGCCGGTCCGTTCCGCGACCCGCTCCGCGGCCTTGAGGACCGCGCCCGCGCCGTCCTCCGTCGCCATGGCGCGGGCGACGGTCGCGGCGGCGGAGGCGTACGACGGTTCGCTGACGGCGCGCGTGAGGGCGTCGGCGAGCCGGGGCGCGGTGAGCTTCGCGAACGGGACGGCGGCGGGGGCGGCCCCGAGCGCGGTCAGCCGGGCCGCCCAGAAGGGCTGGTCGGCGGTGACGGGCACGGGCACTGTGGGTATCCCGGCGCGCAGGCCCGCCGCCGTGGTGCCCGCCCCGGCGTGGTGCACGACGGCCGCCATGCGCGGGAACAGCAGGGCGTGCGGCAGTTCGCCGACCGTGAGGATCCCGTCGCCGGAAGCGGCGAGGCCCGCCCGGCCGGACTGGAGCACGCCCCGCAGCCCCGCCCGGCGCAGCGCCGCCACGGCGAGTTCGCCGAGCCGCTCGCCCTCGCCCGCGGCCATGCTGCCGAAGCCGACGAAGACCGGCGGATCCCCCGCGGCCAGGAAGTCCTCGACGATCGGCGGCAGCGGCTCGTCGGTGTGGTGCGGCCACCAGTTGCCGACGACGTCGAGGCCGGGCCGCCAGTCGGCGGGGCGCGGCACGACGGCCGCGCTGAAGCCGTGCAGGACCGGCCAGCGGGCCGCCTCCTGCCGGGCCCTGACCGCGGCCGGGGTCGCGGCGGGCAGGTCCAGGCGCTCCCGCAGGTCGGCGATCGCGTCGGCGTAGAGGCGGTCGACCATCCGCAGCGAGAAGCGCCCCGCGATCAGGTTGCCCCGGCCGCCCAGCGAGCGGGCGCCGCTCACCACGGGCGCGAAGTCCCGGGTCGGATGCGCCGGTTGCAGGGCGGCGCCGAGCGTGGGGACGTCCAGGGCTTCGGCGAGCTGCCAGCCCAGCGGTGCCGTCGTCGTGGACAGGATCAGCAGGTCGGGCCCGTCCTCGGCGGCGTCGACGAGCCCGCCGCCCAGGTCGCGGATGAAGTCGCGCGCCGCCCGCAGCATGGCGCGCCGCCCGCCCGCCGCGCCCCGGCCGCTCTGCTCGGCGGGCAGCGACCGGAACCGAAGTCCCGCGTTCCGCACAAGGGGCGCGAAGGTGTCGTGGGTGGCGAGGGTGACCGTGTGCCCCGCGGCGCGCAGGTGCGCGCCCAGGCCGGTGTACGGGGCGATGTCGCCGTACGAACCAGCGGCGGTGACGAGGATCTTCATCGGGCTCCTCCGGTGTGGGGGCGGGGCGTTCCGGCCGCCGCACGGCCATGACTCTCAACCTCAGGTTTAGGGTGAGGGTTCTGCTCGGTGTCGGGCGTCGCGCCCGCCTCCGCTCCGGTCTCGTCGCCGGACTCCTCCCCGGACCCCGCGCCGGGCCTCGCGCCCGGCTGGGCACGCCCGCCTTCGGTCCGTCCGCGTTCGGCACTCCCCCGTTCGGCGCCGCCGTGCTCGGCACTCCCCCGTTCGGCGCCGCCCCGCTCGGCACGCTGGTGCGCAGCACTCGCGTGCTCGGCGCTCCCGTACTCGGCACTGCCACGGTCGGCGCTTCCGTGCTCGGCGGCGTTGGCGCGGATGGCCTGCCGCAGATAGCGGGCGAGTCCGGGCCGCTGCTGGGAGGGCGGCACGACCAGGGCGAACGCCCGCGCGTCCGTGACGAAGTCGTCGGCGATGCGGACGTGCATGTCCGGCGGGCAGTCGGTGAACCAGCGGCCGATGTGCTGCCGGTGCCGCTCCGCGAGGGCCCGCGCGCGGGGGCCGTCGGCGGGCTCGTCGGCGTCGAAGGCGGCCAGAACCTCCTCCCGCCAGGCCGCGGCCTCGCTCATCAGGCGCGCCCAGTCCTCCTTGGAGTGCGCGGCCGCGCGGGCCATGGCCTCCTGGTGTCCGGCGCTGTCCTGCCACTTCAGCTCGGCCTCGGTGGCGTAGCTCAGGTCGAAGGTGATCTCGCCGAAGACCTCGAAGCGCTCGCGCGGGCTCAGCCGCACGCCCGTCTGCTGTACGTCCATGGCACGCTCGGCGACCTCGACGAGCCGCTCCAGCTTGGCGATCTGCTCACGCAGCGCCTTGTGCCGGGCCCGGAGCTGGTCGAGCGCGTTGGCCGCGGGGTCGGCGAGGATCTCGGCGATCTCGTCGAGCGCGAAGCCCAGTTCCCGGTAGAAGAGGATCTGCTGGAGCCGCGCGAGGTCGGCGTCGCTGTACAGGCGGTAGCCGCCGGAGCTGCGCTCGCTGGGCGTGAGCAGCCCGGCCCGGTCGTAGTGGTGCAGGGTGCGGACGGTGACCCCGGCGAAGCCAGCGACCTGTCCGACGGTGTAGCTCATGGTGCTCGCCCTTTCGTCGGCGTACAGCGTGTGGCCTGACGTGACGTCAGGGTCAACCGGGGCGGGCGGGACGCCCTCAGGCGGGCGGATCGGGGCGCTCACAGCGTGGCGCGGAGCGCGCGCCCTCACCCCGTCACGGCGCGTCGGGGGCCTCGGGTGCCGAGCGGCGGCTGACCTGGTCCTCCTGGGCGAGGCGGCGCAGGAGTTCGAGGAGAGGGCCGGACAGGGCCAGGACGATCACCGCCTGCTCGGCCAGGCCCGGCGACTCGGCGAAGCCCGCCGCGCGCTCCAGGTCCAGGCGGGCGACCGCCTGGGCCAGCTCCGCGTACGAGACGAGCCGGTCCGGCTGGTAGTCCGCGTCCAGGCGGCGCAGTTCCCGCAGGGCCGTCGTCAGGCCCTCCACGTGCGGGGAGGTGTCACAGACCCGCCAGTCCATCGCCGCGATGAGGTGCGCCACGTCGGTGCGCGCCGCCGCCTCGGCCGCCGCCTCGCGGGCGGCGTCCGCGTCGTCCACGGCCGGGGTGTGCGCCACGGGCACCGGCAGGGCGTAGCTGATCGCCTTGAGGGTGCCGTCCGTGGTGTCGGCCCGGTCGACCGCGGACAGCACCTCGCGAGTGGCGGCGATGGAGAGCCCGCCGAGGGTGGTCAGCGCCTTGATCAGGCGCAGGCGCTGGACGTGCTCCTCCCCGTACTCGGCGAGCGTGGCGGCCGTCGCCCGCCCGGCGGGCAGCAGGCCCTGGCGCCGGAAGTACTTGATGCTGGCGACCGGCACGCCGGTGGTGCGGCTGAGCTCCGAGATCTTCATGCGACTTCCTCGCTGGTGGCGCGCTTCCTCATGGGCGGCCCGGCCGGGCGCCCGGGGGGCGTCGGACGGCCGGGGCCGAGTGGCGACGGGACTCCTCCGTCAGATACTGTCACTATCCAGCACTTGGATACCTCAAGTATCTAGCAACGCAGCGTTACCGCACCGGAGCCTTCTCACATGCCTTCCCCTCAGTCCCCGTCCGTGCTCCGCAGCCCCCGGCTGTGGATCGGCACGGGTGTGATCGTCGCGGTGGTCTCCACCTTGTTCGCCCTGCTGTACGTGGGCGGCAACGTGAACCCCAAGGGTCATCTGCGTGATCTGCCCGTCGCCCTGGTCAACAGTGACCGCGGCGCCGACGCGGGCGGCAAGCACGTGAACCTCGGCGACCGGGTCGTCGACGGCGTCAAGAAGTCCGCCGCGGACGACGACAGCATCGACTGGCAGGTCCTCAGCAAGGCGGAGGCCGACAAGCGGCTCGGCCAGGGCAAGGTCTACGGCGCGCTCGTCGTGCCGCGGGACTTCACGGCCGCGGTGACGGGGCTCACGGCGCCGCCGCAGACGGGTGCGCAGAGCCAGAAGCAGGACGGCGCCGCCCAGCGGAAGGACGACGCAGCGGCCCAGCGGAAGGGCAGCGCCGCCGCACCGCAGAAGGGCGCCGCCGCACCGCAGAAGGCGCCCGCGCGCCCCACCCTCACCGTCCTGACGAACCAGGCCGCCGGTAGCTTCGGCTCCTCGATGGCGAGCAAGGCCACCCAGCAGGCCGCGCACGCCGCGTCCGCCCAGATCGGCAAGGAACTCCTCCAGCGCGCGGGCGAGCAGAGCGCACAGGGCGGCCAGGCCGGTCAGGGCGGCCACAAGGGCCAGCACGCCCAGGGCGGCCAGGCCCAGGAGAAGGGCAGCGCCGCCCAGCGGGCCCCGCTCGCCCCGGCGACCCAGCTCATGCTCGCCGACCCGGTGAGCGTCCAGGTCGCCGACGGCCACCCGCTCGGCACGCACAGCGCGATGGGTCTGAGCGCCTTCTACTACGCCCTGGTCCTGCTGGTCTGCGGCATGCTCGCCGCCAACGTCATCAACTCCCAGGTCGACACGGCCCTCGGCTACCTGCACGCCGACTTCGGCCCGTTCCGCCGCCGCAACCCCCTCCAGCACACCAGCCGGGTGCGCACGCTGGCCGTCAACGGCGCGCTGATGCTGGGCCTGTCCGTGGTCATGGGCTCCCTGGTGGAGCTGGCCTCCGTGGGCGTCCTCGGCATGGACGCCTCCCACCTCGGCCTGCTGTGGCTCTACTCGGTGGCGACCATCGCGGTGGTCGGCCTGAGCGCCCTCGCCCTGCTCGCCGCGTTCGGCACCCCCGGCATGCTGGTGTCGACGATCGTGTTCGTGGCCATGGCCGTGCCATCGTCCGGCGCGACCGTGCCGCTGGAGGCGCTGCCCGGGTTCTTCCGCTGGCTCGCCGAGTTCGAGCCGCTGCGGCAGCTGACCGGGGGCATGCGCGCCATCCTGTACTTCGACGCGCAGGGCGACGCGGGCCTGACCCGCGCCTGGGTGTCCATGGGCGTCGCGCTCGTCGTCTCCGTCCTGTTCGGCCTCGGCGTCACGCGGTTCTACGACCGCAAGGGCCTGCACCGCGTGCCGCGCCCCGCCGCGTCCGGCTCCTGAGCCGCCCGGACGACACGAGGGGGGCGGAGGGGAACACATCCCCTCCGCCCCCTCGCCGTATCCGACGGGGTCCGGTGGCCGTCAGCGCAGCGGCTTGCCGAACTGCGCCGCCGCGTACGGGGTTCCGAGGTCCTTGGGGCCGAAGGCCACCGAGTTCTTGGCGGTCAGGCCCGACGCGGTGCCGGGCAGCGACCACACGGCGCCCGCCTGGGCGTTCTCGGCGGTGGAGGAGGCCGCGAGGTCGGGGCGGCCGTCGCCGTTCACGTCGAGCAGGGCCACGGCGGCGCCGAACGCGTCACCCTTCTCGGCGACTCCGGGGACGTTGGCCGTGTTCTGGTGGAAGACCTGCGCTCCGGTGCCGGTCACTCCCTGGGCGCCGCCGCGGACGAAGACGACGGATCCGGCGTCCTTGACGCTGCCGACGTCCTCGCCGGGCGTGCCGAGCGCGATGTCGCCGTAGCCGTCGCCGTCGACGTCGGCCACGGCCAGGGACTCGCCGAGCGCGTCGCCGGGCTCCTCGGCGCCGGGCACGCCGGGCAGGTCCTGGTCGAACCGCTGGGTGCCGTCGCGCAGCCCGTCCTTGGAGCCGAAGGCGACCGTGACCTTGCCGTCGTCGTCGTAGCGGCCGCGGGCGACGACCAGGTCGGCGTAGCGGTCGCCGTTGACGTCGCCCACGGCGAGCGTCCCGGCGGAGCCCGGGGCGCGGCCCCGCTTGAAGCCGGTGGGGCTGCCGTACAGGACGCTGTTGCCCCACTCGCCGTCGCCGTAGTAGTCGTTCATGGCGATGTCGGCGCGGCCGTCGCCGTTGATGTCGCCGACGGCCTTGGGCACGACCGGGCCCTTGACGGAGCGCGGCCCGTCGACGCAGCTCTCGGGCTTGTCCGGCTCCGGCGAGCAGTTCAGGTCGGGGCGCTCGTCACTGCCGTAGCTCCACCACTGCGACTTGTCCATGAAGTCCAGGACGGCGGCGGGCTTGCCGGTGCGGGCGATCGGGCCCTTCCAGAGGTTGGCGCGCTGATCCGTCGGGTCGTCGCCGAAGGAACCGGCCCCGCCGAACAGGGCCAGGTCGGTGGTGCCGTCGCCGTCGAAGTCACCGGCCTGCGGGGCGAAGCCGTAGGTGTCGACCTTCGTGCCGCCCGTGAGTCCGGACGCGGAGCCCCACACGATCACCGCGCCGTCGGCGCTCCGGCCCGAGCCGATGACGAGGTCGGCGTACCCGTCCTTGTCCAGGTCGCCCTTGGTGACGGTGGTGCCGAAGCCCTGCTTGGTGGCGGCGGAGCCGGGGACACCGCTGGACGAGCGGCTGATGAGCTTCTTCTTCGCGGGGTCCAGGCCCTTCTTGGAGCCGTACGTCACGGCGACGTACCCGGCCTGCTTCTTGCCGGAGACGGTGGCGGCCGGGGCGCCGACGACGAGGTCGGCGTAGCCGTCGCCGTTGAAGTCGTCCGCTGCCTTCGTGGCGGCCTTGCCCGCGGTGGGGGCGGCGGCCTCGGCCCGGCCCTCTCCGAGGGACCAGATGGTGAGCCCGCCCGTCAGGAGGGACATGGCGATCAGGGGGGTGGTGAGCCTGGCTCGGCGGCGTGCTCGCGACATAAAGCTTCCCGTGGTTCCTTCGCTCGGAGGTCGGCCCGATGAACGCCCGGCGTCCACCAGGAGTTCACGGCCGGTTCACGCGCATTGACCCACGGGGGTGGCCAAAGGTTGTACGCCGCCTCGTACGTCACGCGCCCGCGCCGCCGTCACGCGCCCGCGCCCCGTCATGGGCCGCGCCCCGGTCGCGGACTCGCGGCCCGGTCGCGGATTCGCGGCCCGTTCGCCGATCCGCGTCTCCGCCGCGGGGCCTCGTCGCGCGGGGGCCGACCAGCCGGTGTCGCCGTGGCCGGTCGGCCCCCGCGGCGGGACTCAGCCGCCGCTCACGAGCGCAGGAACCCGTCCCCGTGCGTGGCGATGTGGGCCTCCAGGGCGCTCAGCGCGCTCTCGGTCGCCGCGGCCGTGCCGCTGCCGCGCTTCTCGGCGTAGTACGCGGCGCCCAGCTTCTTGAGCAGTTCGCCGCCCGCTCGCTGCGCCTGCACCTCCTCCACCTTCTCCTTGCCCTGCTGGAGCGCGCTCTGCGCCTGCTCCTTGGCCCGGTCCAGGAATCCAGCCATGCTCACCTCCGACGTACGGGTACACGGACGCGGCCCGCCGTCGACTGCGCTGCCGGGCAGGCCGTAGTCCCGAGTGTGGTGATCGGCCGGGTTCTGCCGGACGCGCTCGCCGGGGTGTCACGCTTCCGGGCTGAATGTTGTACACGTATGACCGCATACGGGGTCCGCGCGCCGTCCACCGCGAGGCGCCGGAACGGGACCGTGCCGGACGGGCCCGTTCCGGCGCGGGGGATCATTCCGGCATGACTGATGACACCTCACAGCCCCTTGACACCTCACAGCCCCTGACGGCGACCCGCCTCGACCGCTACACGCCCGACGACCAGAGGGAGATCCTCGGCGACGCGCCCGACCCGTTCGGCGTCGCCGACGCGGGCCTCTCCTGGCTGCCCAAGGAGGAGCACTTCGGCGTCCGGTCCGGGGGCCGTCTCGTCGCGCACGCCGGGCTCGTGCGGATACCCCTGGCGGTCGGCGACACCCGTACCGACGTCGTGGGCGTCGGCGGCGTCGCCGTCGCGGCCGAGCTGCGCGGGCGGGGGCTCGCCCGGACCGTCGTGTCCGCGGCCCTGGACCACGCGCGCACGATGGGGCCCCGGCATGCGCTGCTCTTCTGCCGTCCGCCGCTGGTCGCCCTCTACGCGCGTCTGGGCTGGCGGCTGCTCGACCAGGAGGTGCGGGTCGAGCAGGCGGACGGGCCGGTCGTCATGCCGTTGCGGACGATGTGGACGCCGCTGCGCGACGGGGCGACGTGGCCGTCCGGGGCGGTGCGGCTGCTGTCGTACCCCATGTAGGGCCAGGGCAGGCCCCGGCGCGGGGGCCCGGCCCAGGGCCTGACGTCACGTCAGCAGCCGGAGCATCCGCGCGCAGGCCTCGGCTTCGGTGAGGCCCCGTGCGAGCGGATGGTGCCGTCCCCGCTCGTACGTCCCCAGTTCCCACGCCCCCTGCCCGTCGCCGCGCAGATAGACGAAGTCCGGGGGCGTGGGCGCCGGTTCGTGGACGCCCTCGATCCAGTAGTAGCCGTCGGCCACGTGCGCGGTGCGCAGCGCGGAGCGGAGTGCGTGGGCGTCCACCGTGCGGGTGCTCCTCGCGCTCAGGCCGTGGCGGGCGTGAGGTAGCCGTGGTCGAGCAGCCACTTGACGTTCAGGCGCTGACCGTCACCGGGGTCGAGGAACGCCAGGTCGAGCTTGATCTGCTGGCCGCCGCCGGGCTGCTCGAACCAGGGGGCGATGCCGCCCTGCCAGACGTCGAACGGCTTGGTCACCCGGTAGACGCGGTAGTCGCAGGCGTGCGCCGCGTCACGGGTGTTGAGGTTCTGCGGGGGCAGGGCGCGCTCGGCGTAGGAGTCGCCCGCGGGGGCGAGGAAGGAGCCGTACTCCGAGCCGAAGCGGTCCAGGCGCTCGCCCGGCCTGAGCTGCTCGCGGTGCTTGTCGACCTTGCCGTTGACGGTGGCGAAGCCGTCGTTGGGCGGGTACTTCCAGGTGCCGGTGTCGGCCGGGCCCTGCCAGTACTTCTTCAGGAAGGCGGACGGGGAGAGCGCGCCGGTGCGCTTCCAGCCCTTCAGGAGCGGGCCGACGGGGCGCTGCTTCTTCTTCGGAAGCCACTGGGGGCCGAGGCGGGAGTCGCCCTCGTACGCGCCGGTGCACGGCTTCGGCTTGGTCTTCGGCTCGGGTGTCGCGGGGGCCGCCGCGGCCTGCGGCGTGCCCGCGGCGGCGGCCGTCGCGCCGGGCGCGGCCGCCACGGTCGTCAGGACGGCGGCGGTCACCCCCATCGCGGCCAGGGTCGTACGTATGCGGATCGCGCGGCTGTGGTCCACTCAACGGCTCCTTCACGGCGTGCTCGTGGGCGCGCCCGCGCGAGTGCGCGGGCGCGTGGGACGCGCACAAGGTAGCGAAGCCGTGGCCGAGGGTGGTCAACTGAGCTGCCGGGACGGCGGGTTCGCGCCCGATTCGGCCGGAACGCAGCGGGGCCGGGTGCGGAGGGCGTACGAGCGGGCCGCGATGAGCAGCCCCCAGCCGAGCCCGCCGAAGGCGAGGCCGCCGAACAGCACCATCCACGCAAGACCGGTCCCGGTGGTGAACACCCCGTCCGGCTCCGGCTTCGGCAGCAGGCCGACCGCCATGAGCCCGGCGCCGAGGACGAGCAGCGTCCCGTACAGCGCGAGCCCCGCGCCGGTGAGCCAGGCCGGGAGCAGCGGCAGCAGGCGCGGCACGCGGCGCCCGGCGAGGACCGGCGTCCAGCGCGGGAAGACCTGCCCCCAGCGGTGCAGCAGGCCGAGCAGCAGGAAGACGGCGAGCAGCGCGCCCAGGACCGTGACGTCGACGCCCACCGAGGCGAGCGCCCTGGACGCGCCGGTCGCCTGCGACTCGACCTCGGCCCGCCACACCTCGCCGCGCACGCTGATGGCGTCGCCGCCGCACAGCCAGACGGTCTTCACCGCGGCCCACGGCAGGGGCCCGCACATCAGGAGGTACGCCAGCAGGCGCGTCCGGCGGGGCGCGGGGGACGGCGCGGGGTGGGCCAGCGGGCCGTCGCCCGGGCCCGGGTGGCGCTGCCCGCACCGGGGGCAACGGCCGCGCAGGCGACGGCGGTGCGCCACGGCGACGAGGGTCAGCAGGGCCGCTCCCCCGGTGGTCAGGACCAGGTTCACCAGGCCGGTGACGCTGTCCACGCCGGAGCCGGAGGCGATCGTCACGAAGGACACGGGCAGGCCGGGCGCGCCCCAGCCGAGCGCTCCGATCAGGACGACGAGGGCGGCGCCGACGGCTCTTCGCCCGCGCGGGGGCAGCGTCCGCGTCGTGGCGAGCGCGGCCCCGGCGGCGGCCAGGGCGAGGACGGCCGTCGTGAGGAGCAGGGCCGCGGGGTAGAGGCGCTCGCCCGCGACGGGCACCGCGGTGCCGGTCGCGGCCCACAGCGCCTGGACCACGGCGACGGCCGCGTTCCACGCCGCGGCGGCGCGCGGCGCCCAGTCGGGCCAGCGGCGCCGCCACGGCGGGCGCGGGCCCGGTGAACGGGTGGGGCGCGCCGCGCTGTTGGTTGCCGCCGCGGTCGTCGTGGTGGTGGGCTGCGGCACGGTGTCCTCCGGGAGCGCGTCATCGGCGTACGCGGCCAGGGGCGCCGCCGCGCCGCTGGTCCGCGCTCCCGAGCCTCGTCACGGCCGGTGCGCGCCGCGTCGCCCCCGGGGACCATCCGCCTCCGCCGCGCGGCGGAAGGGCCACGGCGGCGGACCCTCACCCATCGCCACCCGGCAAGACGATGGGACATCTTCCGAAGAGTTGAGGATATTCAGCGGCTCGTTGGATCTTCCTAGAGTCAAGGTCGTCCACCACCGGACAGGAACCGCGCCAACAACCTGACGGCACCGGACAGAACCGAAAAGAACCTGCCAGAACCGAGCTGAAACTATGGGGAGACCTTCCATGCGCGCTGTCATCCAGGAGTCCTTCGGCGGCCCCGACGTCCTGAAGGCCGTGACGACCGAGCGGCCCGTGCCGCTGGCCGGTGAGGTGCTGGTCCGGGTGCACGCCAGCGGCGTGAACCCGGTCGACCTGGCCGTCAGGTCCGGGGCCTACCCGCTGCTCGGCGAGCCGCCGTTCGGCGTGGGCTGGGACGTCTCCGGCGTCGTCGAGGAGGCGGCCCCCGGCGCCCGCTTCGCCCCGGGCGACGAGGTGTTCGGCATGCCGCTCTTCCCGCGCGCCGCGAACGGCTACGCCGAGTACGTCGCCGCCCCGTCGCGCCAAGTGGCCCGCAAGCCCGCCGCGCTCGACCACGTGCACGCGGCGGCGCTGCCGCTGGCCTCGCTGACCGCGTGGCAGGGGCTGGTCGACGCGGCCCGCGTCCAGGCGGGTCAGCGCGTCCTGATCCACCGTGCGGCGGGCGGCGTCGGGCACCTCGCCGTGCAGATCGCCAAGGCGCGCGGCGCCCATGTGACCGGCCTGGCGAGCGCCGCCAAGCACGACTTCGTCCGCGGCCTGGGCGCCGACGACGTCATCGACTACCGGACGACGGACTTCACCGAGGCCGTCAAGGACCTCGACGTCGTCTTCGACTCCAGCTCCGAGGGGGCGCGTTCGCTGAGCGTGCTGCGGCCGGGCGGGACGCTGGTGAGCATCATGGAACACGGCGACCACGAGCTGGCCGCGCGGGTGGCAGCCGAGGGCCGCCGCTTCGCCGGGATCTCCGTGGAGCCGGACTACGCCTCCCTTGAGGAGATCGCCCGTCTCGTCGACGCCGGGCGGATCCGGCCGCACGTCGCCGAGACGTTCGCGCTCGCCGACGCCGCCCGGGCGCACGAGTCCGTCGCCACCGGCCGCACCCGGGGCAAGGTCGTCCTGACGGTCGCCTGACCGTGGCCTGACGTGCCGGTGGGCGCGCCCCGGACCGGCCGCCGCCGCCCGGACCGGCGGGCCGTATCGTGGGCGGCCCGATCAAGCGCGACCGACGAAGGGCGGCGGGCGGTGGACATCCTGACCGAGGCGCTGGCCTCGATGCGGACGGGGCAGCCGCGCTCCGTGCGCACCGAGGGCCGCGCCCCCTGGGGGCTGCGGCTGCCGCCGGTAGCCGGTGCCGGGTTCCACGTGGTCCTGCACGGCACCTGCTGGCTGGTCCCGCTGGACGACGCGCCGCCCCACCTGGGGCCGCTCGCGCTGGGCCCCGGTGACGTGGTGTTCCTGCGCGACGGCCGCGGCCACGTGCTCGCCGACCACCCGTCGACCCCGGCGGAGGTGGAGCGGCCCGAGCAGTTCACGGCGGGCTCCCCCATCGGCACGGTGACGGTCGGCGGCGACGGCCCGCGCACCAGCCTGCTGTGCGGCAACTACCACCTGGACCAGGGCCGCCCGCACCCGCTGGTACGCCAGCTCCCCGAGGTCGTCCACCTGCCGACCGGCGACGGCCACCACCCCGAACTCAGCGCCGCCGTACGGCTGTTGGGCGCCGAGCTGGACCGGCCGCGGATCGGCTCGGCGGGGATCGTGCCCGCCCTGATCGACTCGCTGCTCCTGTACATCCTGCGGGCCTGGCTCGAAGGGCAGCCGCCCGCGACCGCCACCGGCTGGGCGGCCGCCCTCGGCGACTCGGCGGTGGCCCCGGCCCTGGCCGCGATCCACGCGGACCCGGCCGCGCGCTGGACCGTGGAGTCGCTCGCCACCCGCGCGGGCCTGTCCCGGGCGGCCTTCGCCCGCCGCTTCACCACTCTGGTGGGCGAGCCGCCCATGGCGTATCTGACGCGCTGGCGCATGACGACCGCGGCCCGGCTGCTGCGCGAGTCCGAGGCCCCGCTCACCGCGGTCGCCGCCCGCACGGGCTACGGCTCGGAGTACGCGTTCGCCAAGGCCTTCAAGCGCGAGTACGGCCGCGCCCCCGGCGGCTACCGCCGGGAGTCCCGCAACGCCGCCTGACGCGTCCACCCCCTTCTGACCAGCGCGAAGACCAGCGCGGCCGTTGCACAGCATGCAACTCATGTTGCGGGTATTGCCTGGTGTGACTTCTGGGGTCAAGGTGGCTGGCACACCTTCCCCCACAAGACGCGAGGTGAACCATGGACAGACGCACGTTCATCGGTACGACACTCGCCACGGCCGCCGCGCTCAGCACCGGAGCCGTCACCGCGGCCGCGGCGGCGCCCAGGGCCACCGGCGCGGAGGCGCGCGAGCGGCCCCTGTTCCTCGGCACGTACACCTCGGAGCCCGGCGGCGGCACGGGCATCGGCCTGGCCACGTACGACGACACGACCGGCGCGGTCACCAGGACCGGCACGCTGACCGGCGTGTCCAACCCGTCGTACCTCGCCCTGCACCCGTCCGGCCGCACGCTCTACTGCGTGAACGAGGAACAGCCCGGCGGCGTGACCGCGATCGCGCTGTCGCCCGACGGCGACCACCGGGTCCTCGGCACGCGGGACGCCGGTGGCGCCGGGCCCTGCCACCTGTCGGTGCACCCGAGCGGACGCTGGGTGCTGAGCGCCCACTACACGTCCGGCACCGTGGCCGTGCACCCCGTCGGGGCGTCCGGGGCGCTCGGCGCGCGCACCGACCTGGTCCGGCACTCCAGCCCGCCGCCCGGCCCCGGCCAGGCGGGACCGCACGCCCACCAGATCGTCACCACCCCGGACGGCGGCCACGTCCTCGCCGTCGACCTCGGCACGGACAGCGTCTACACCTACCGCCTGGATCCGACGGCGGGGCGGCTGCGCCGGGTGTCGTACGCGTCGCTGCGGCCCGGCGCGGGGCCGCGGGCGCTCACCTTCCACCCGTCGGGGCGGTTCGCGTACCTCGCCAACGAGGTGGACAACACGGTCGTCGTGTGCGCGTACGACCCGGCGAGCGGGCGGCTCACGCCCGGCGAGCCGCAGTCCACGGGCACCAAGCCCGGGGTCACCAGCTACCCCGCGCAGCTCGTCGTGACGGGGGACGGCCGGTTCGCGTACCTCGCCAACCGGGGCGACAACACCCTGGCCCGGTACGCCGTCGAGCAGAGCGGCGCGCGGCTCAGGCTCCTCGACACGGTCGCGGTGGGCGGGGACTTCCCCCGGCACCTGGCGCTTGCGCCGTCGCAGCGGCTGCTGTTCGCCGCCAACCAGCGGTCGAGCACGGTGAGCGTCTTCCGCGTGGACGGGCTCACCGGCGAACTCGCCCTCGTGGGCGAGCCGTTCGCCGCGCCGGTGGCGGTCTGCGCGCTGCCGCTGTAGTCGCTGCGGTCAGGGCGCGGCGGGCCGCAGGGGCTCGTAGCAGTCGTAGTTCCGCTGGGCGAGGATCCGTCCGTCGCGGAACTCCAGGATCGCCGCGACGTGGGCCCGCAGGACGTGTCCTGCGGGCAGCTCGCCGAGCGGCACCGCGAGCGTGCCCGTCCAGACGGCCTCCACCGCCACCCGGCCGCCGGACGCGAACGCGTTGCTCACGTCGAAGCGCTGCTCGGTCAGGAACCCGCGGCCCCGCCGCGACGCGGCCAGCAGGCTCGGCAGGTCGCGGACGGTGCCCTCGGGGGCGAGGGCGTTGGGCAGTTGGGTGTGGACGGCGTCCGGGTGGAAGTACGCGGCCAGCTCGTCCTCGTCCGCGAAGCGCGCGACGGCTTCGTGGTAGCGGACGGCGGTCACGATGTCGCGGTGCTCCTCGGTCCCCGGCGCGGCGGACCTGTCGGCCATCTCGGTGGCGGCGTCTCGCATGGCACCGAGCCTAGCCGCGCGTCCGCCCGTGAGAAGATCCCCAGCGTCAAGCACCGTCCCGACCGTGGAAAGTGACGATGTACGCGATATCCCTGGGTGATGACGGCGCCGAGCTGCGCCCGCTGGAACCGTGGCAGGCCGAGGAGTTCCTGGCCCACATCGACCGAGGACGGGAGTTCATCGGGCGGCACAACGGACTGCCCGACGTCGTCAGGGACCTGGAGTCGGCGCGGGCCTACCTCCAGGCGTACGCGGACAAGACGGCGAAGGACACCGGGCGGATCTTCGGCATCCGGGTCGACGGCGGCCTCGTGGGCGCGATCCTGCTGCGGACCATGGACGTCGAGCAGGGCGTCGCCGAGGCGGGCTGCTGGCTGGAGCCCTCGGCGGCGGGCAAGGGCCTGGTGACCCGCGCCGTGCGCGTGGTCCTCGACTGGGCCGTCGAGGAGCGGGGCATCCACCGCGTCGAGTGGTGGGTGAACTCGGACAACGCGCCCAGCATCGCGGTGGCCAAGCGCCTCGGCATGTCCCGGGACGGGGTGCTGCGGCAGAGCTATCTGTACCGGGGGAAGCGGCACGACCAGGAGGTCTGGTCGGTGCTGGCGCCGGAGTGGCGGGCGGCGAAGGAGACCCGCGCGGCGCGGGAGGCGTCCGCTTCCGCCTGAGCCCGCCCCTCGCCCGAGCCCGAGGCCGTCTGAGCACCCCTCGCCCGAGCCCGGGCCCGTCCGAGCCCTCGCCTGGTCCGGGGCCGCCCCCGCCCGAGCCCTCGCCTGGTCCGGGCCCGCCCCCGCCCGAGCCCCGCCGCGGTTAGGGTGACCCGGTCGAGCCGCCGTACGCCCGTGCGGTGGCCGAGCGACAGGGGAGGTCTCCGTGGCGGAGAGCAGCGTGGCGCGGATCAAGGTGGCGGTGGTGGGCACCGGCGGGGTCGGCGGGTACTTCGGCGGGCGCCTCGCCGCCGCCGGGCACGACGTCGGGTTCGTCGCGCGCGGCGCGCACCTGGAGGCGCTGCGGAGCACGGGCCTGACCGTGGCCAGCGCGGCCGGTGACTTCTCGGTCGCGCCGGTGCGGGCGAGTCACGACACGCGGGACATCGGCGAGGTCGACGTCGTCCTGCTGTGCGTGAAGACCTGGCAACTGCCGCCCGCCATCGCCGCGTTGAAGCCGCTCGTCGGCGCCGACACGGCCGTGGTGACCCTCCAGAACGGCGTGGAGGCCCCCGAGCAGGTGGCCGCGGCGGTGGGCCGGGACGCGGTCCTGCCCGGCACCGCGAAGATCATCGCGCATCTGGACGGGCCGGGGCGCGTCCGGCACGTCGGCGGTCCGGCCACGCTGGCCTTCGCCGAGTGGGACGACCGCGCGTCGGACCGCGTGACCCGGCTGCGGGCCGCGCTCGCGGACGCGTCGGTCTCGGTGGCGGTGCCGGACGGCATCTGGGCCGAGCTGTGGGCGAAGTTCCTGTTCGTGGTGCCGTTCGGCGGCCTCGGCACGGTCACGGACGCCCCGTTCGGCGTGCTGCGGTCACGGCCGGGGACGCGGCGGCTGCTCGCCGAGGGGATGGCGGAGGTACGGCAGGTGGCGGACGCCCTCGGGGTGCGCCTCCCGGACGACATCGTGGACCGCACCCTCGCCTTCGTCGACCAGCAGCCCGCGGAGGGCACCTCGTCCCTCCAGCGCGACATCCGCTCCGGGCGCCCGTCCGAACTGGAGGCGTGGAACGGCTCCGTGGTCCGCCTCGGCGAGCGCGCCGGGGTGCCGACACCGGTCAACCGCTATCTGTACGAGGTGGCGAGCGTCCTCGCGGCACGGGGCCGCCTGAGCGGGGGCGCCGCTCCGGGCGCCCGAAGCCCTCGCCCGCTCCGACGCCTGACGCCCCCTCACCTCCCGTACGCCCAGGGCGGCTTCCCGTCCGCCTAGGGCGCGGTGAAGCTCACGTCGTCCGCGCTCGGCACGATCTCGACCTCGTCGCCGAGCGCCCACTCCGCGACGCGCGACACGGTCGCCGCCGGGACGGCGTCGCTGATGCCCTCGGCGGCCGGAATGTCGTACGTGGCGTGCGCGTCGTGCGGAACGACCACGCGGAACTCCAGGTCGAGCGCCGTACGCGCCGTGGCGCTCACGCACATCTCCGACATCACGCCGCAGATGGCGAGCGCGGTGACGCCCTCGTCGCGCAGCAGCCGCGCAAGGCCGGTCTCCTCGAAGCCGTCGTCGACGGTCTTGCGGAGCACGACCTCGCCCCGGTCGGTGTCGGCGGGCAGATGGACCTGCCAGCCGGGCGTGCCCGGCTCGTCGAGGGCGCCCTCCGGGCCGTCGTTCTGGAGCTGGACCACCAGCGCGTCGGCCGCCCGCGCCTTGGCCATGAGCTGTTCGGTACGGCGCAGGACGCGCTCGGCGTCGGGGACGGCCTCGGCACCGGAGACGAATCCGGACTGCATGTCGACGACGATCAGGGCCTGCACGGGCTCCACGGGCGAGACGGACGACGCGGGCGAGACGGGCGGGGTGGCGGGCGACGCGGGGTTCTGGGCGCTCATCCCTCCATCATGCCCGCGCCGCCCCACCGGCCCGCACCCGCCCCACGGCGCCCACGGGTCCCCCCGGACAGGGACGTTCGCGCTTAGCGTGGAAGCCACCGGACGGCCCGCCCCGGGCTTCCGGTGTGCTGTGGATGAGGGCGGGGAGAGCGGGGGGGAGGCGAGCGGAGGAGAGTCGGGTGCGGGTGGCGATGAGCACGGAGGTCACGGCCCTGCTGGTCGTGGGCGCGGTCCTGGTGGCCGTGACGCTGGCGGCGGCGGTCGCCCTGTTGGTGCGCCTGGTCCGCACCCGCCGCGCGCTGCGGCGGGCGGGGCTGCCCACGGGGCGGCAGTGGGTGTTCTGGGGCGCGGTCGCGTACTTCGTCCTGCCGACCGATCTGCTGCCCGATCCGGTGTACGTCGACGACATCGGCGTCCTGCTCCTGGCGCTGCGGTCCCTGCGGTCCGGCGCGGGGCGCGGGCCCGCGGAGCTGCCGCCTAGCGAAGGTCGGCGAGGAGGCCGTCGAGGGCCTTCTTGAGGGCTTCGGAGTTGGCCGTGTCGAACCAGGTGGTGCGGATGCGCTCGTTGTTCCCCTTCGGCGTCTCGTGGTCGGCGGCGAGCTGGTGCAGGGGGCGGGACCCGTCGGCCAGGGAGCGGCCGACGCCCTGGAAGAGGCTGCGGAGGTAGCGGTCCGCGTCGTCGGCGGCGATGCCCTGGTCGGCGGCCCACGAGGTGAGCGTGGCGAGGTACGCGTAATGGGTGGTCAGCGTTCCGGTCAGCGCGGAGAACACGTCGAAGGCCGACTCGTCCGCGACGGGCAGGGCGCCGCCGAGGTGCGCGAAGAAGGCGTCCACCTCCGGGTGGGCGGGGTAGGTGACCGTGACGGAGCGGCGTTCGCGCACGGTGGGCAGGGGGATGGCCCGCACCAGCGGCGCGTCGGTGGCGAGTGTCCCGCGCAGGTCGTCGTTGCTGACCCCGGCCATCACGTTGACCACCACCTTGGTGCCGTCCACCCGCAGCCCGGCCAGGGCGTCGTGCCGGTCCTGGCGGCGTACGGCGATGAGTACGAGGTCGGAGCGGTCCACGACCTCCTGGTTGTCCGCGCACACCCGCACGCTCGCGTACCGCTCGGCCAGTTCGGCGGCGGTGCGGGCGCCCCGGGGCGAGAGGAACACCTCCGGCGGAGCGTCGTCCCCGCCGCAGTCGCCCCCGCCGCACAGGCCCGTCACGAGGGCCCGGCCGATCTCGCCCACTCCGATGATGCCGATGCGCTTCACTGCGTCCGCCTCCGTACCGGTCGTGCCCCGGGTCGGTCCGGGTCCCTGACACGGAGTCTGCACCACCCGCCGCGACGGCCGATCACTCGGGGGCGCGCTGGACCTCCTCCTGGACGGGCCGCGTAGGTCCCATCAGGGCGCGGACCGCGGGGCGTTCTACCAGGGCTCGCACCGCGGGGCCCCGGCGCCCACGGACCGGCGTCAAGGCACCGACGTCCAGGCACCGGCGTAAGGGCCCGGGCTCAGGACTCCGGTGGCGTGACCGGGCGCAGCACCGGGCGGCGCAACAGCCGGGCCTTGGTGAGCAGGGCGTGCATGCGCTCGGTGACCTGGCCGAGGTCCTCCACGGGCCGGTGGAAGGGCAGGCGCACATCGGCCTGGCTGCTGACGCGCTCCAGGCGCAGGGTCAGGCCGTGCCGGTCGATGGCGACCGGTTTGACGTTCACGACGCCCGCGAGGCTGTCCGCGGCGATGAGCCGGGTGAGTTGCTCCACGGCGTCGGGATGCGCGTCGGCGAGGTGGGTGAGCAGCCGGGACTCTGCGTGGGCCAGCGGGTCGGGGTCGGCGAGCGCGAACTCCTCCAGGTCGACGCCGGTGCGGCCGTGGAGGTCGTGCAGGACGACGCAGGTCGGCTCGAACACGAGGTGCTCGCGGCTGGCCGTGAGGGTGCCGGACAGCCAGACGCGCGTGCGGACGCGGTCCCGGACGGGCACGGGGGCGACGTCGGCGAACTCGACGAGCGTGGACGGCTCGCCGCGCGGCGCGCAGATGAGCGCGGCGGCCAGGGCGCTGTCCTCGGGCGGGTGCAGCAGCACCGTGCCGCGCTCGGTGACGCTGTGGGCGCCCACGAGGTCGTCCTTGCCGATCTCCGTGGTCACCGTGCAGGACCAGGCGGTGGCGAGCACGGAGCGAGCGCGCGCCGCTGCTGTGGGCATGGTCGTGCTGACGTGTCGGACACCCATCCTCAACCTCCATTAGGTAAGCCTTGCCTAACTTATCGGAGATCGAGTGAGGGGGCTACCACGCGTGACCTGCGGCGCGCCACGCGTGCAGCCCCGGCGCCTCGCGACGCGCCGTCAGATCCAGCGGTGCATCCCGATCGACGCGGGAGCGGTGTCGCGGAAGCCGAACTTCTCGTACAGGAAGCGGGCGTCGCCGTCGGCGATCAGGGAGACGTACGCGCTCTTCGGCGCCCGCCGCTCCAGCTCGCCGACCAGGGCCGCCATGATCCGCTTGCCCAGGCCGCGCCCCTGGTGATCGGGCAGCAGGCAGATGTCGACGATCTGGAAGACGCACCCGCCGTCCCCGACGACGCGCCCCATGCCGACGACCTCCTCGCCGTGGCACACGGTCACGGCGTACCAGGTGTGGGCGAGCCCCGCGCGGACCGCCTCCGAGGTCCTGGCGCTCAGGCCCGACTCGGAACGAAGCCGCAGATAGGTCTCGACGGAGGGTGCATCAGCCCGCAGCACGTAAGGGTCAGTATCGCTATTCACCTGCTACAGGCTAGCAGCGTGAGAAGGCCACCCGGGGGCGCCCCGGGTGGCCTTCTCACAGTGTGTCGTGGCGGGCGTCAGTGGCCGCGCGCGATCCACTCCTCCACGTGGCCGGACTCCGCGCCGATCGTGGTGTCGTCGCCGTGGCCGGTGCGCACGACCGTCTCGGGCGGCAGCGTGAGGAGCCGCTCGCGGATCGACTCGATGATGGTGGGGAAGTCGCTGAACGACCGGCCGGTGGCGCCGGGCCCGCCCGCGAACAGCGTGTCGCCGGTGAACACCGTGCCGAGCGCGGGCGCGTGGAGGCTGACCGCGCCGCGGCAGTGCCCCGGCGTGTGCAGCACCCGCAGCGTGACGCCCGCGACGTCCACCTCCTGGCCGTCGGACAGCTCGCCGTCCGGAGCGCGGTCCGGGTGCGTGAGCTTCCACAGCTCCAGGTCGTCCGGGTGCAGCAGGACCGGCGCGCCGGTGCGCTCGGCGAGGGCGGGCGCGGCGTTGACGTGGTCGTCGTGGGCGTGTGTGCACACGACGGCGACGACGCGCCGGGCGCCGACGGCGGCCGCGATGGCGTCGGCGTCGTGGGCGGCGTCCACGACCAGGACCTCCCGGTCGTCGCCGACCAGCCACACGTTGTTGTCGACGTCCCAGGTGCCGCCGTCCAGGGAGAACGTGCCCGAGGTGACGACGCGTTCGACGCGCACGGGACCCGTGCTCGCGGCCATCAGAGGATCACCACCGAGCGCAGGACGTCGCCGTCGTGCATGCGCGCGAAGGCCTGCTCCACCTCGTCCAGGGCGATCGTCTCGGTCACGAACGCGTCGAGGTCCAGGCGCCCCTGCCGGTAGAGGTCGATGAGCATGGGGAAGTCCCGCGAGGGCAGGCAGTCGCCGTACCAGCTCGACTTGAGCGCGCCGCCGCGCCCGAAGACATCGAGCAGCGGCAGGTCGATCCGCATGTCGGGGGTGGGCACGCCGACCAGGACGACCGTGCCCGCGAGGTCACGGGCGTAGAAGGCCTGCTCGTACGTCTCGGGCCGTCCGACCGCCTCGATGACGACGTCCGCGCCGAAGCCCCCGGTCAGCTCCCGGACGGCCTCGACGGGGTCGGTGGAGCGGGAGTTGACGGTGTGGGTGGCGCCGAGGCCGCGCGCGGTCTCCAGCTTCCGGTCGTCGATGTCCACGGCGATGATCCTCGCGGCCCCGGCGAGCCGCGCCCCGACGACGGCGGCGTTGCCGACGCCGCCGCAGCCGATGACGGCCACCGAGTCGCCGCGCCCCACGCCGCCCGTGTTGATCGCCGCGCCGATCCCGGCCATCACGCCGCAGCCGAGCAGGCCCGCCGCGGCCGGAGACGCCTCCGGGTCGACCTTGGTGCACTGCCCGGCGGCGACCAGGGTCTTCTCCGCGAACGCGCCGATGCCGAGGGCCGGGGTGAGTTCCGTGCCGTCGGCGAGCGTCATCTTCTGCCGCGCGTTGTGCGTGTCGAAGCAGTACTGGGGGCGGCCGCGCAGACAGGCACGGCACTGGCCGCACACCGCGCGCCAGTTAAGGATCACGAAGTCGCCCGGCGCGACCTCGCTGACGCCCTCGCCCACCGACTCCACGACACCGGCCGCCTCGTGGCCGAGCAGGAACGGGAACTCGTCGTTGATGCCGCCTTCGCGATAGTGCAGATCGGTGTGGCACACCCCGCACGCCTGGACCTTCACCACGGCTTCACCCGGCCCCGGGTCGGGCACGGTGATCGTCTCGATCCGCACCGGCTCACCCTTCGCGCGTGCGATCACACCCCGCACTTGCTGCGCCATGAATCTCGCCCTTCTGTAGCTGCGTACGTCCCACCGGGCGCGCCGTCGGCCCGAAGGCGGACGCACCGGTACCAAGGGAGCCTACGGCCACCCCGCCTAGGGTGGGCGCGTGCGTATCCTCGCTGCTCAGACCCTGGTGCCGATGGCCGCTCAGACGCTGCTGCCGGTGAATGTGACGCTGGCCGTCGTCCTGGTGGTGCTGCTCGGCGCCGCCGCCACGGCGGTGGCCGTCTTCCGGCTCTCCCCCGACGGGACGCGGGGCCGGGCCCGGGAGGTCGCGGTGGCCGGTGCGCGGGCGGCGGCCCAGCTCGCCGCGGTGTCCCTGGTGATCGGCTGGGTGGTCCACCACGTGGCGGCGCTGTTCGCCTTCCTGCTGCTGATGTTCGGCGTGGCCACGCGCACGGCCGGACGCCGCGTCACGCCGAACGGCACCTGGTGGTGGGCGGCGGTGCCCGTCGCGGTGCCGGTCGCGCCGGTGGTCGCGGTCCTCGCCCTGGCGGGCCTGGTGCCGCCGCGGGGCATCGCCATGATCCCGGTGACCGGCATCCTCATCGGCGGGGCGCTCACGGCCACCGTCCTCGCCGGTCGCCGCGCCCTGGACGAACTGCGCGCCCGGTACGGCGAGTTCGAGGCGGGCCTGGCCCTCGGGCTGCCCGCGGCCGAGGCCCGCCTCGAGGTGATCCGCCCGGCCGCGTCGGACGCCCTGCTGCCGGGACTCGACCAGACCCGCACGGTGGGCCTCGTCACCCTTCCGGGCGCGTTCGTCGGCATGCTGCTGGGCGGCGCGTCCCCCGTCCAGGCGGGCGCGGTCCAGCTGTTCGTCCTGATCGCGCTGATGGCCGTACAGGCACAGGCGACGGCGGTGACGGTCGAACTGATCGCACGCGGCAAACTGCACCGGGAGGAGCCGCGCTAGGCGCCTCTCCCCGGCCGCGGCGTAGGCTCCCCAGCATGTCTGTTTACGACGCAGTAGAGATCGACCGCCTCCAGGGCGGCCCCGCGGACCTGTCGCAGTACCTGGGCAAGGCCGTCCTCATCGTGAACGTCGCCTCCAAGTGCGGTCTCACGCCGCAGTACGAGGGCCTTGAGCGCCTCCACGAGACGTACGCCGCACGCGGCTTCACCGTCCTCGGCGTGCCCTGCAACCAGTTCATGGGCCAGGAGCCCGGCACGTCCGAGGAGATCGCGGAGTTCTGCTCGGCGACGTACGGCGTGACGTTCCCCATGACGGAGAAGGTCGACGTCAACGGCGAATCCCGGCACGCCCTGTACCGGAATCTGGTCACGGCGGCGGACGCCGAGGGCCACACGGGAGACATCCGTTGGAACTTCGAGAAGTTCGTCATCTCCCCCGACGGCACTGTCGCCGCCCGCTTCTCCCCGCAGACCGAGCCTGAGTCCCCCGAGGTCATCTCGGCCATCGAGGCGGCCCTGCCCGCCTGACCAGCCCCCAGGGCCGGAAGACGCACGAGGCGCGCGGACCCGTGCGCCTTCCGGCCCGGGCTCCGCGCGGGCCCCTTCGAGCAGCCCGCCGACGGAAGGCGGGACCACCCGCACGGCCTTCGCGGATGCGCCCTGCGACGGCGGCCGTGCGGAAGGCTTGCGACGTCAGCCGCTTCTTAGCGGTCCCCTCGTGGCCCGGATGTTAGAGGGCCGCACCCCAGCTAGCGGCACCGCTCGACTCATCCAGGGCTGGCATTCAGCCGCTGCGAAGTCCCGTTGCAGCGGCCGCGAGCCGGGGTGACACCATCCCGCGCATGGTGCACCTGGGCGAGATAAGCACACTTGCACGCCTTGTGAACAAGGGCTGGCAGTCACCGGTGGCCGACGCGGTAGCCGCCCGCTGGGACCGCCCGGCGGGCACCGCGCGCTGGTGGCGCTCCAGCGCCTCGCACGTGTTCGTCCTGCCCGACACCCCTGTCGCCGCCGTCCAGCACCTCGCCGACCGGCTGGCCGCCCTCCCCGCGACGCCGACCACTATGGCGTCATCCACGGCGACTTCGAGCTGGACAAACTTCGAGCTGGACAATCTGTCCTGGGAGGGAAACACCCCCACCGCCTTCGGCTTCGACGAGGCCGCCCTGTCCTGGTAGTCCTGGTACGCGGCCGACATGCCCCACGCCGTTCGCGACCTCGCCGACCTCGGCCGCCCCACCCCGCGGCACCGTCCGCTGCTCGACGCCTTCCTCGCACACCACGACGGACAACGCCGCATCGTCCTGACCGCGGCCGAGGACACCGCCCTCGCCTGACCACCGCACCGGACCAGCAGCACTGAGGCGGCGCGCCGGTCATCGCCCGAGGCGCCCCACGGGTTCCGGCCGCGGCGGCCTCGTCCCGGGGCGGCCGCACGGGCGCGGGCACCGTGCCTATGCTCGTCATATGTCGCGTGCGTTGATCCTCGGCGGTACCGGTCTGATCGGTCGTGCTGTGGCCCGGCGGCTGCTGTCCGCCGGGTGGACCGTGGACGTCACCGGTCGGAATCCCAGCCGTATGCCACCGGAGATCGCCGCCATGGGGGCCCGCTTCGTGGCGGCGGACCGGTCCGACGAGGGTCAGCTCCGGGCCGCGCTGGGAAGCGGCGCGGACCTGCTCGTCGACTGCGTCTGCTATACCGCTGCCGACGCCCGGCTCCTGCTGCCGCTGGCCCAACACGCCAGTTCCACGGCGCTGATCTCCAGCCGTGCCGTGTACGCCGACGCGGACGGCAACCACTCCAACTCCGACGTCCCGCCCCACTTCGAGGGCCCCGTCCGGGAATCCCAGCCCACCGTGGCCCCGGGTGACATGGACTACCGGTCCCGGGAGGGCTACGGCGCCAACAAGGCAGCGGCCGAGCAGGTCGCTCTGGACAGTGGTCTGCCCATCACCGTGGTGCGTCCTTCCCGCGTTCACGGGGTGGGCGCGTCCCGCCCTCGCGAATGGGTGTTCGTCAAGCGCGCCCTGGACCGGCGCGGCGTGGTGCTCCTGACTCGCCGTGGCACCGGCGTTGTCCATCCGACGGCCGCGGCCAATATCGCCGCTCTCATCGGAACGGTCGCCGAGAGGCCGGGCACGCGCATCCTCAACTGCGCGGACCCCGACGCGCCGAGCGCGCTGGAGATCTCCCGCGTCATCGCCCGGCTCCTCGGGCACACGTGGGACGAGGTCCTGCTCGACGAGACGGCTCCGGACACGCTGGGGCGGACCCCATGGGACTCGCCGCACCCGGTCGTGCTCGACACTTCCGCCGCCGAAGCCCTCGGGTACCGGCCGGTCGGGGATTACGCGACGACGGTCGCCGCCGCGGTCGACTGGCTCGCCAACGCCGCCCGGACCGGCGGCGACACGGGGGTTCTGCCCCGGTCGGACGACCCGTACTTCAGCCGGTTCTTCGACTACGCGGCCGAGGACGCATTCGTCACCACACGCACCTGAGGTCGGTCTGGGCGGAGGCGACCAGGCGAGGCGTTCGCACCGGCACCATCAACGGTCGGGGCCACCAGGGGCACGGGGCACCGCCATCCGTTCGGTCAGGGTCTGTGGGCTTGGTCGGGCTGACGGGCCGACCTGGCCTCACGCCACATCGGCCAGATCGATACCCCGCCGTGCGGCAGGCGCAGCTCGCGGCGCACGGTGAAGCCGAAGTGCTCGTAGAACGGGACGGTGTCGGCCGTGGAGGCCTCCAGGTAGACGGGCGCCCCCTCCGCGTCGGCGCGGGCGAGCCCGGAGCGGAGCAGCGCGGCGCCGTGGCCCTGGCCGCGGGCAGCGGGGTCGGAGCCGATCACGGCGAGATACCAGTGCGGTTCACTGGGCGTCTCGGCGCTCATCACCTCGTAGCTGTCCTTCAGCACGTCGGCCTGATCGCCGAACACGGCCCCGAGCTTCTCCAGCAGCTCGGGGCCAGGCTCCACGGCACCCTCGCGCTTCGGCAGGAACCAGAAGGCGGCACCGCCTCCGGTCGTCTCGCATATGCCGTGCGGGCCGTATGGGAGTTGAGGTCATCGCCATATCTCGATTGTGCATATGGGCGATCAAAGGGACGTAAGCGCCGCCCAAAGGCGCCTGAGACGCGTGGAGTTGACCCGGCCATGCCGTTCCCGTTCGCACTGGCGCGGACCCGCCGCCCGCTTCACGCCGCAGACCGAACCGGAGCCCCAGTCCGAACCCGAGTCCGAGCCCGAACCCGAGCCCGAGCCCGAGCCCGATTCCGCCGAGATCGCACCGGCCATCGCGGCAGCCCCGTCCGCCCGCCCCCGCTCAAGGGCGGAAGGCGCACGACGTCAGCGGAGCGTGCGTCTTCCAGCCCAGGGTCTCGTACAGGGCGCGGCCGTCGGGGGTGGCGCCCAGCACGCCGAGGGTCGCGCCGCGGGCCAGCGCCTCGCTCGCGAGGGTGCGCATCACATGGCTGCCGAGGCCCCGGTGGCGGTGCGCCTCCTCCGTGACGACGCGGTCCATGACCGTCGCCTCGCCGAGCACGGCCATCTGCCCCTGCGCCACGACGGCACCCGCCGCGTCTCGTACGCGCACGAAGGTGACGCCGTCGCGCGTCTCCACCGAGGTCGTGTACCCCTCGGGCGCGACCGGGTCCGTGGCCATGAGGTCCACGGCCATCAGATGGCCGCAGTCCTCCTCGTCGATCAGCCATCCGGCGGGCAGCCACGGGCCCACCGTCTCCCGCGGTTCCGGGACGTGGAGCCAGGTGCGGGGCACGCGCGCCGACTCGGCCGCGGAACGCACCGCCGACTCGGTGGCGTGCGGCAGCACATGGCGCCCCACCTGCTCGGCGGTGCCGACCTCGATGTACACGCCCCAGGGCCGGTCCACCGGCTGAGGTGTACGCCGGGACACGGCCCAGCCCGCCGCCCAGGTCCTGACAAGTTCCGGTATCACGCGGTCCTCCCGAACGTCGCCTTGCGTCGCCCTACGCCGTCCTGACGTGGCCTCACTCGGCCAGCATGTGCAGTAAAAAGCACGTACAAGCAGAATATCGCACAGCTTGAGCGCGGTGAAGTCTGCGGCGCGCCCTCGCGGGACCCGCGGCTCAGTACAGGCCGGAACTCAATACAGGCCGGAACTCAATACAGGCTGAAGCTCAGTACAGGCTGGAGAAGAGCACGACCACCATCTGCGCGGGGACGTCGCCGTCGTTGCGGAAGGTGTGCGGGCGCCCGGCCGACCACTGGACGCCGTCACCGGCGCGCAGTTCGTGGTCGACGCCGTCGTAGCGGGCCACGAGGGTGCCGCGGGTGACCATGACGAGGTCGGTGCCCTCGTGCTGGAGGTCCTCGGTGAGGCCGCTGTGCGGCGCGAAGTCGCCAGTCACCACCTGGTAGCCGAGGTCCGGCGAGCGCAGCACGCGGTAGACGACCCCGGGGGCGCGGTGCAGCGTCTCCTGCTCCTCCCGGGGGAAGAGCGAGGGCAGGGCGGGGCCGCGCGAGAACCCAAGGAACGAACCCACGTCGTGACCGAAGACCTTGGCGAGCCGCCCCAGCCGCTCCAGGGCGATGTCGGTCTCGCCGCGCTCAAGGGAGGCCAGGAAGGAGACGGACAGGCCGCACTCGGCCGCCACCTGGCGCAGCGACATCCCCCGCTGGGTCCGCAGCCGGTGCAGCACCTGCCCCGGCGGCGGGAAGCCGAGCTCCGGATCCCTTGCGGAGGTGCGGGTCGAGGGGTCCGGATCAGCCATGACGGCATCCTAAGCCGAGCCCGGCGACGGGTCAGACGGGTCAGGGGCGGCGCTGGTGCGCGCCGGGCGTGTAGCCGAAGGCGCGCCGGAACACGTCGATGAAGGCGCTCGTGGAGGACCAGCCGCAGCGGTGCGCGACGGTGGTGACGGGCGTGTCGTCGGCGAGCATCCGCAGGGCGTGGAAGAGCCGGGACTGGGTGCGCCACTGCGGGAACGTCATGCCGAGTTCGGAGCGGAACAGGCGGCTGAGGGTGCGCTCGCCGACGCCGGTCTCAGCGCCGAGGGCGGCGAGGGTGCGGGGGTCCGCCGGGTGCTCGTGGACGAGCGCGCAGACGGCGGCCAGGCGCGGGTCCCGGGGCGTGGGCAGTTGCACGGGCTGCTGCGGGGACGCGCGCAACTGGTCGCGCAGGACCGCCCGCAGGCGGCGGCGTTCGGGGCTGGTGTCGTCCGGGGCCCGGGTGTACTCGATGATCAGCTCGCGCAGCAGCGGTGTGACGGTGAGGACGGTCGGGGCGTCCAGATTGAGCGGGTTGTCGTCGGCGGGCAGGCCGACGAAGTAGGCGTTCAGACGGCCGTGGGCGCGGTGGGCGTGCACGGTGCCCGCGGGCACCCAGATGGCGCGGGTGCCGGGCGCGAACCACGTCCCGGCGTCGGTCGTGACGGCCACGACGCCGGAGCCCGCGTAGACGATCTGGTGGTCGTCGTGGCGGTGAGGGTCGATGCGCTCACCGGAGGCCAGGACCCGCAGGTGGGTCGGCGCCTTGGGGGTGTGGCGGATTTTCGGCACAGCTTGGCATTTTATCGGAAGCCCGACAGCGGGCGGCCTCGCGACGATCAGAGCGTGTCCGACAAACCCGTCCCCGCGTCCAACGAATCCGTCCCCGTGTCCGACAAACCCATCCCCGCGTCCGACAAACCCGTCCCCATACCCAACGAACCCGTCACCGTGTCCACCGAATCCGTCCCCGTACCCACCGAACCCGTCACCGCCTCCGGCAAGCCCCTCGCCCTGATGTCCGTCGGCCACGCCTGCGTCGACGTCTACCAAGGCGCGGTGGCCGCGCTCGTGCCCTACTTCGTGTCCGAGCGCGCGTACACCTACGCGGCCGCGTCCGGCATCGTCCTCGCCGCGTCCCTGCTGTCGTCGGTGGTGCAGCCGCTGTTCGGGGCGCTCACCGACCGGTGGGCGCTGCCGTGGCTGCTGCCGGTGAGCACGCTGGTGGGCGGCGCGGGGGTCGCCCTCAGCGGCGTCTTCGGCTCGTACGCGCTCACGCTGGCGGTGGTCGCGGTGTCCGGCGTCGGCGTGGCCGCGTACCACCCGGAGGCCGCGCGGGTGGCGCGGATCGCCAGCCGCGGCTCGCACACCGCGATGGGCTGGTTCTCGCTCGGCGGCAACCTCGGCTTCGCCACGGCACCGCTGCTCGTCTCCGCCGTCGTGGCCACTGGCGGCCTCCGCGCGTCCCCGCTGCTGGTCGTCCCGGCGGTGGCGGGCGCGGCGCTGTGCGCGGCGGCGCTGCGGGGCCTTGCGGCGCCCGCCACCGCGACGGCCAAGGGCGCCGCCAGGCCCGTCGGCGCCGACGACTGGGGGTCCTTCCTGCGGCTCACCGGTGCCATCGTGTGCCGTTCGATCGTGTTCGTCGGCCTGAGCGCCTTCATCGCGCTGTACGTGCGCGAGCGCACCGGCGGCGGCGAACTGTCCGGCACGGCGGCGCTGTTCGTGCTGTACATCGGCGGCGCGGTGGGCACGGTGGCCGGGGCAGGCTCGCCACGCGCCACAGCCGCGTCACCGTGGTCCGCTGGTCGTACGCGCTGTCCGTGCTCGCGGTCGCCGGGGTCGTGCTCGTGCCGGGGCCGCTCCTGTACGTCTTCGTGGCGCTGACGTCCGCGGGCCTGTACGTGCCGTTCTCGCTGCACATCACGCTCGGCCAGGACTACCTGCCGAACCGGGTGGGCACCGCGAGCGGCGTCACTCTGGGCCTGACGGTCAGCGTCGGCGGCGTCGCGAGCCCCGCCATCGGCGCGCTCGCCGACCACACCTCGCTCCAGGCCGCCCTCGCCCCGCTGATCGCCCTGCCCGTGCTCGGCTGGCTCCTGCTGCGCCCGCTGCGGGAACCCGCGATACCCGAGGCGCTGGGCCCGGAGCCGGTCGACACCACGGCCCCCGGACCCGCCGCCCCACCCCGCCCGTGAACTCCCCGCCGTCGGCGGGCCCCGCCCCTCTTGCTAGGCTCGCCCGGCGCACGCTCTCCGCGTCCGCCCCCGACTGCCGCTCCGACCAGGGAGGTTGATGAATATGGCCTGCCAGGCCCGCCATCAGCATGCCCGAGTCCGGGCCGCGCGAGGACAGTGAGCGGCCCGGTCGTCTGCCCACGACCAGGAGTGTCGCGTGTTCTCTCCCTCTTCCTCTGTTTCCCCTGATTCCGTGCCGTCCGCTGCTTCTCCGTACGCCGTGACCGGTGCGGGCCTGACCACCGAACGGCTCGTGCTGCGCACGTGGTCGCCCGGTGAACTCACCGCCGTCGTCGACGGCACCCGGCTCGCCCACTGGGCCGAGGACTTCCCGGCCGAGGGCGACGGCGTCATCGCCGGGTTCCTCACCGAGCACCCCCAAGGGCTCACCCCGTACGGCCACCGGCTGATCGTCGAGCGGGACAGCGGCCTGGCGGTCGGCTCGATCGGGCTGTTCTGGCCGCCCAACGACGGGGTCATCGAGGTCGGCTACGGAGTGGTGGCGTCCCGGCGGGGCCGCGGCTACGCCTCCGAAGCCACCCGCGCCGTCGTCGCGTACGCCCTCACCTCACCGGATGTGCACACGGTGTGCGCGCAGGTGGAGCTGTCCAACCCGGCGTCGGTCCGCGTCCTGGAGAAGGCGGGCCTGCGGCGCCGGAGCGACGACGGGGTCACGGCCCGCTTCGAAGCGCGGGCGGGGGACCTGACCCAGGAGTGACCCCGCGCCGGGGGGGCAGCCACCGGACCGAGCCCGGTGGTCGGCCCCCCCCGGCCCGGCACAAGGACGCTACTTTCGTCGCCCGGGCGTCGACTTCCGGCCGCAGCGGCGCCCCCGCTCCCCCGCCTACCGTCACACCATGGCTCCCACCCGCCCGACGGGCAGGGGACGCCCGGTCCTCGCCCTGTTCCTGCTCGCCCCGTTCGTCGGCGAGTTCCTGCTCGGCAACCTCACCGTCCCCGAACTCGGGCTCGGCGTGCTGCTCGCGCCGCTGTACGGCTGCGGGGCGCTGCTGGTCCGCGAGACCGCCCGGCGCACCGGCGGCGGCTGGCCCGCCATGGTGCTGCTGGCCGCCGCGTACGCCCTGGTGGAGGAGGGCCCCGTCGACCAGCTCCTGTGGAACGACGCGTACGCCGGACAGGACCTGCTGCACGGGCCGTCGTACCTGCCCGGCCTCGGTACGAGCGTCGAGCTGGTGCAGGCGGTGCTCGCGCTGCACACCGTGTGGAGCGTCTGCGTGCCGATCGCGCTCGTCGAGGCGTGCGTGCCCGCCCGGCGCACCACCCCGTGGCTGGGCCGCCGGGGGCTCGTGGTGACGGGCGTGGCGTACGTGCTCGGCGCGGGGCTGGTCTTCTGGGGCAACTACGCCGAGGAGCGCTTCCTCGCCTCGCCCGCCCAACTCGCCCTGTGCGGCGCCGTGATCGCGGGCCTCGTGGTGGCCGCCCTGCGGCTGCCCGCGCGGCGGCGTCCGGCGGCCGTTCCCGGCCGGGCGCCCGCGCCGTGGCGCGTGGGCGCCGCCGCGCTGCTCGGCACCAGCCTCTACTGGGGGCCGTCGGTGCTCGTCACCGCCGACCGGTACGAGTGGACCGGCGTCGGGGCGTGGTGCGCGGTGGCGCTCACGGCGGTCGTCGTGGTGCCGCGCTGGTCACGGCAGCGGGGCTGGGGGCCGCGGCACGTGTGCGCGCTCGCGGGCGGCGCGCTGCTGACGTACGTCTGGGCGGCGTTCCCCGTGCGGCCGGAGAACGGCGGCTCCATGGCCGCCGACGTGGCCAGCAACGCGGTGTGCGCGGCCGTCGCGCTGCTGGTGCTCCTGCGGGCCGTGCGAACCGCCCGACTGGCGGAGCGCGACGGCCCGATGCATCCGGCCGGGCCAAGCAGATCTGCGCACGTGGGGGCCCGCTCCTAGGTTGGCTGAATGGCCATCAGGTTCCTTCCGCGCTCCAGCGTCGTCCCCGCCGCGGCCCTCTCGGCCGGGCTGCTCGCCTGCCTCACGGGCCCGGCCGCGGGCGCCGAGCCCACGCCGCCCAAGCCGCTGCCCGCGTACTCCTCGTCCCTGCTCGACCGGCCGGGCACCCAGGTGCGCCCCGACTCTGACGCGCCGCCACTTCCCCGCGACGTGTCGGCCCTTGCCTGGGTGGTGGCCGACGCCCGCACCGGCGACGTGCTCGCCGCGCACGACGCGCACCGCCGCCTGCCGCCCGCCTCCACCCTGAAGTCCCTGTTCGCGCTCACCGCGCTGCCCCGCCTCGACCCCGCCACCCGGCACACCGTCACCGACGCCGAACTCGCCCGGGTCGGCGCGGGCAGCAGCCTGGTGGGCGTCGCCGCGGGCCGCACGTACCGCGTCGCCGACCTGTGGCGGGGCGTGTTCCTCAGCTCCGGCAACGACGCCGTGCACGTGCTCGCCGAGATGAACGGCGGTATGGCGCGCACCGTGCGGGAGATGCGCGCGAAGGCCCGGGCCCTCGGCGCCCACGACACCCGCGTGGTGTCGCCCGACGGCTACGACGCGCCGGGGCAGGTGTCCTCCGCCTTCGACCTCGCGGTGTTCGGCCGCGCGGGCCTGGCCGACCCGCAGTTCACCCGCTACTGCTCGACTCCGGTCGCCTCCTTCCCCAGCGGCCGCTGGTCGTACCCCATCCAGAACACCAACCGGCTGCTCACCGGCGCCGACGGCGTCGCCCGCTACCCCGGTCTGATCGGCGTCAAGAACGGCTACACCAGCGGCGCGGGCAACACCCTCATCGCCGCCGCCCACCGCGGCGCCCGCACCCTCGTGGTGACGGTGATGAACCCCCAGAACGGCGGCTTCGCCGTGTACGAGGAGGCGCGGCGCCTGCTCGACTGGGGCTTCGCCGCGGCGGACCGGGTGCGCCCGGTCGGCTCGCTGCTGCCCGCGAAGCCCCGCAAGGCGCCGGACCGGGCGCGGCCCGCGGCGGCCGCGTTCGTGCCGCCCGAGCGCGCGGAGTCCGAGGACGGCTCGGACTGGCCCGCGCTCGTCCTGGTCGGCGCGGGCGCGGCGGCGCTGCTCGCGGGGTGCGTGGTGATCGTACGGCGGCGGGCGGCTACGGTGGCCCGACGGGCGGGCGCGGGAGGGGAGTTCACACGGTGACCGAACCGCTTGGGGTGGCCGTCGTCGGAGCGGGCCACATGGGGGCCGACCACGTGCGGCGGCTCGCGCGGGCCGTCGGCGGCGCACGCCTCGTGGCCGTCGCCGACCCGGACGCGGCGCGCGCCGAGGCGGCCGTGGCGGGGCTCGACGGCGTGCGGACGCACACGGACCCGCTGGCCGCCCTGGCGCGGCCGGAGGTGACGGCGGTGCTCGTGGCCTCGCCGGACGAGACGCACGAGGAGGTGCTGCTCGCCGCGCTCGCGCGCGGCCTGCCCGTGCTGTGCGAGAAGCCGCTCGCGCCGGACCCGGCGGCGGCGCTGCGGCTGGTGGAGGCCGAGGCGCGCACCGGGCGCAGGCTGGTCCAGGTGGGCTTCATGCGCCGCTACGACACCGAGTACCGCCGTCTGAAGGCGCTCCTCGACTCCGGCGGCATCGGCAGGCCGCTGCTGCTGCACTGCCGCCACCGCAACGTGGCCCCTCCGCCGCGCTTCACCTCCGCCATGCTGATCACCAGCTCGGTGGCGCACGAGATCGACGCGGCGCGCTGGCTGCTCGGCCAGGAGATCACCGCGGTGACCGTGGCCCGGCCCCGGCCCTCGGACCTCGCGCCCGCCGGGCTCCTCGACCCGCAGCTGGTCCTGTTCGAGACCGATGGCGGCGCGCTGGTCGACGTCGAGGTCTTTGTCTCCAGCGGCTTCGGCTACCAGGTGACGTGTGAGGCGGTGGGCGAGCGGGGCAGCGCCCGCGTCGGCGACGAGCACGGCATGGCGGTGGCGTCGGGAGGCGGGGAGCGCCGGGAGGTCGCCCAGGACTACCTGGTGCGCTTCGCCGACGCCTACGACCGCGAGGTGCGCGCCTGGGTGGCGGGCGCGCGGACGGGCCGGGTGGACGGGCCGAGCGCCTGGGACGGATACGCGGCGGCGGCCGTCGCCGAGGCGGGGGTGCGGGCGCTGGAGTCCGGCGGGCGGGTGGCGGTGGAGCTGGCACAGCGCCCGGATGGGTACGCCTGAGCGGGCTGCCCCGCGTGCCGCCGGGCGGGGGTCAGGCGCGGCCGGGCCGCCAGTAGCCGAGCGCGTGGACGCGGTGCTTGGGCAGCGCCAGTTCCTTGCGGACGTACGCGGCCAGGGTGCGGGTCGTGGTGGTGTCGCAGGTGATCCAGGCGTACGCGTCCGGCTCCTCGTCGACCGCCGCGGCGAGCCCCGCCCTGGCCCGCTTCACCAGCTCGGCACCGGAGGCGCCCCGCTCGACGAAGTGCACCTCGTGCAGGTCGGGGTCGGTGCGCAGGGGCAGGTCGCGGTCGCTCGCGTGCTGGGTCTCGAACCAGATCGTCGCGGGCGTGCCGGGCACCGCGTCGAGCAGCGAGTTCACGGCGGGCAGCGACGCCGGGTCACCCATCACCAGCAGGCGCGAGGGGGCCGGTTCGGGCGCCTCGAAGCCGGTGCCCTGCACGGTCGCGTCGATGGTGTCGCCGGGCGCGGCCTTGCGCGCCCACTCGCTGGCACAGCCGTCGTGCAGCGCGAACTCCAGGGCGAAGGTGCCCGCCTCCAGGTCCGGGTCGACCAGGGTGTAGGCGCGCTGGTGCGGTTTGCCCGCGTTGTCGAACCACAGGCGCACCCACATCGTGGGGTGCATGCCCGTCCGCGCGAGCATGCCGCCGTCGGTGAGGCGCAGCCGCCGGTAGTGCTCGGTGACGTCCTCGGCGCCGGTCACCGTGAACCGGAAGTCCTTGCCGCGCAGCAGCTTGAGGACGACGCCCTCCCAGCCGTGGCCCACGCCGGTCTCCTCCCCCTGGAACGACCGGGCCGATCGGCGTGACCGGACCGATCGGAATGATCGAGTAAGGCAAGCCTAACCTACGCCGGACCTCCAGGACTCCACCGGTTCCGACCGACCGCGGCCGGGCCGCCGCCCTCACACCCCGCCGAGCAGCCGCGTGAGCCCCCGGTCCAGGTCGAGGCCCGCCTCCTCGCCGTCGGCGCCCACGACCGCGTACGACCGCAACAGGAACCGCCGCAGCGCGGCCCGGTCGAACTGCACGAGGGCGAGACCGTCCGGGGCGTGGAACTCCAGGACCGTCCGCGCCCGCCCGCACGGCCAGATGTGCACGTCCCCCGTGCCCGCCGGGGCGCCCAGGCCCGCCTCAAGGAGGCTGCGCGCGAACACCCAGGAGACCTCGGCGCCGTCGAGGGACACCTCGGGCGGAAAGGTGACCTCCACCGCGAGCGGGTCGGACGCGGCGTAGCGGAGCGTCACGGACACCGGGCGCTCACGGCCCTCGGGGGTGATCAGACGGGCGCGGGCTGACTGTTCGAGCGTGACGGCCATGGTCGGGCTCCCCTTCTGCCTCTGGCGATTCCTTGCCCCTTCGACCTGGTGACGGGTGCCCTGATTACGGAAGGACAGGAAGAGATCTCTGTGACCTGCGCCACTCTCCGCCCATAAGTCGGACATTTGTCACTTAGAGTTTCGAACTCACCCGCACCCCCACAGTGGGTCAGGAGAGTGTCCTGCCATGTCCGACGTCCCCCAGACGTCCCCCAGACGTCCCTCCAGACGTCCCCTCAGACGTCCCCCGCGAGATATCTCCCGTCTCCCGGGAGGCTCCCCACGTCTTCCGTGAGACCACCGAGGGGGTCTTCCGTGAGACCGCCACCGCGCCGGGCCCCGCCACGGCCGCGTACGCGCGCGTGTACGAGGCCGAGCATCCACGCCTGGTCGCCTACGCCCGCTCGCTGACCGGCGACGACTGGGTCGCCGACGACCTGGTCGCCGAGGCGCACTTCCGTGTCTGGCGGCGGCTCGCCGCCGGGCACGAGATCGACAACGTGCCCGCGTACCTCATGACGACCGTGCGCCACCTGGCGGCGTCGGTGGGGCGCGCCGCCGCCCGCGAGACGCCCCGCGACCCGCAGGGCCACGAGACGGTCGAGGTCACCGCCGCCGAGGGCGCGGACGACCCCGCGGCCCGGGTGTCCTCCGTCGACCTGCTCCGCCGCGTCCTCGGGCAGCTGCCCGAGCGGTGGGTGAAGGCCCTGTGGCTCGCCGAGGCCGAGGGGCAGCCGCTCGACGCCGTCGGGCGGGGCATCGGCGCCGGGCGCGGCGCCACGGCCGTGCTGCTGCACCGGGCCCGCGAGGGCATGCGCCAGGCCTTCCTGCGCGCCCACCCCGGCTCGCCCGAGAGCCCGGCGTGCGAGCCCCACTGGGACCGGATGCCCGCGCACATCCGCGGCGAGGCCTCCGCCCGGCAGTCGCGGACCCTCCTCGCCCACGTCGACGGCTGCGCCGACTGCCGCGCCCGGCTCGCCCTGCTGACCCGCGCCAACCACCGCCTGCCCGCGCTCGTGGGCCCGGCGCTGCTGCTCTTCGCGCTCGGCGGCACGGGCAAGTTCCTGGTGCCGCTGACCGTGGGCGCGGGGGCCGGGGCCGCCGCCGCGACCGGCTCCGGCCTTCCGGGGCACTCCGGGCTCTTCCACGGCGTACGGCACGTCCTCACCGCGGGCGGGAAGCTGCCCGGCGCCGTGGCCGGGGCCGTCGGCACGGCCGTGGCCGGGGCCGCGGTCGCCGCCGGGCTCGTCATCGGCGGCGTCGGCGGCACGGCGGGCCCGCCCCGGGCCGCCGCGGTGGACACCGGAACCGTCACCGGCACGCAGCAGGCGCCCCGCCAGGCGGAGGGCACACGGCCGCCGGGCGGGCCGGGCGCCACCGAGCCCCGGCCCCGCGCCGAGGCGGCACCGGAAGCGCCCCCGGCGCCCCAGGCACCCGAAGCACCCCAGGCGCCGGAAGCACCACCGCGGCCGCCGGAAGCGAGCACCCCGCAGCCGCGGCCAACACAGCCCCAGGTCCCGCAGCCGGACGAGCCCGCCCAGGCCGCGCCCAACCCGCCCGCTCCCGCCGGGCCCGCCCCGACCGCCCCCGAGACCGAGCCCGCCCCCGACCGGCCGACCCCGGCCCCGCGCCCCGAAGCCCCGGAGCCAGCCCCACCCGCGCCCGTCACCGCGCCCACCCCCGAGCCGCCCCCGGAACCGGCCACCCCACCGGTCCCCACCCCGGCCCCGACCCCCACCCCCGTACCGACACCGACTCCCGTACCGACCCCACCCCCGACGCCCACCCCGGTCGACCCGACCCCACCCCCAGAGCCGACACCGACACCCACACCGACGCCGACGCCCACACCCACGCCCAAGCCGCACCCGACGCCGCCGCCGCGCCCGGAGCCCGGCATCGGGCCGACCTGTGAGCATGTGCACGGCCCCGTCTGGGTGTGCCCCGGCGACTGAGGGGTGCTCGACGCCGTCGCGGCGAGAGGGTAGGAGTACGAGGCGTGTCGTCGCCTCAAGGTCATCACCAAGGCCAGCGCCGGGACCCCGGTCCCGGCCGTCGTCCGGGCCAACACGCCGTCGCCGGTCGCGTGTCCGCGCGCGACGCCCTCGCGGCCGTCGCGGCGGACTTCGTCGAACTGCCCGTGCCCGAGCGGCCCGGCCGGGCGGACGGCCCGCTGTCCTGGGCCGGGTACGACGGGGCACGGGCCGCCGCGCGGGAGCGGACCGGCGAGTCGGAGTCCGTGGTGTGCGGCACGGCGACCGTCGGCGGCACCCGTGCCGTGCTGGTCTCCTTCGAGTTCCGCTACCTGGGCGGTTCGCTCGGCGAGCGCACCGGGGACCGCCTGGAGGCGGCGTACGCGGCGGCGCGGGCCGAGCGGCTGCCCCTGGTGTCGCTCGTCGCGACGGGCGGCAGCCGGATGCAGGAAGGCATGCGCGCGCTGCTCCAGCTCCAGCGCGTCGCCGCCCAGTCGGCGCTCAACCGCGCGGCCGGGCTGCCGCAGCTCGCCGTGGTCCGCGATCCGACGACGGGCGGCGGCTGGGCGACGCTGGGCGCGGGCGCCGACGTCGTGCTCGCGCTGCCCGGGGCGCAGGTCGGCTTCGCGGGCTCGCGGGTCCGGCCGCCCGCCGCGGACCCGGCGGCGTACACGGCGGAGGGCCAGCTCGCGGCGGGCGCCGTGGACGCCGTCGTGGCACCGCGGGACCTGCGCCCGCGGCTCGCGCACTGGCTGCGGCTGCTCACCTCGCCCGCGCCCGGCCCCGCCGAGCCGCCGCGCGCGCTGGCGGCGGCCGAGCCGCCCGCGAGCGGCTGGGAGGCGGTCCGCCGGGCCCGCGCTCCGGAGCGCCCGCGCGCCGAGGCCTATCTCGACGCCTACTTCTCCTCCCGCGAGCCCGTCAGCGGCGACCGCTGCGGGGGCACGGACGCGGGCATGCTGTGCGGATTCGGCCTGCGGGACGGGCGGACGGTCGCGTACGCGGCGCAGTGCGGCACCGCCACCCGGCCCGCCGGTTACCGCACGGCCGCCCGGCTCATCCGGCTCGCCGACCGGCTCTCGGTGCCCGTGCTCACGCTGATCGACACGCCGGGCGCGGCCAACGACGCCGAGGCGGAGCGGGCCGGGGCGGGCGCGGCGATCGCCGACGTGTTCGCCGCCGTCGCCGACGCGCGAGTGCCCGTCACCTCCCTGGTCGTCGGCGAGGGCGGCTCGGGCGGCGCGCTGGCGCTCGCGGCGCCCGGCCGCACCTGGGCGACGCCCGACAGCTACTTCTCCGTGATCGCCCCCGAGGCGGCGGCCGCCATCCTCAAGCGCCCGCGCGAGGCGGTGCCGTCGCTCGCCGACGAACTGCGGCTGCGCCCGCAGGACTTGGTGGACCTGGGGGTCGTCCAGGGCGTCGTGTCCCCGTGAGGCGTCCGGGCGGGCCCCGTGACCGGGCCCGCTCCGCCGTGCGGGATCGGGCCGGGCGTTGCAGGATGGCCGCATGTTGTTCGCCCGGGTAGCGGAGGTGTCCAAGGGGGTGGCGGCGTCCGCGCGGTCGCGGAAGATCGCGCTCCTCGCGGAGCTGTTCCGCGCCGCGGACCCCGAAGACGTACCCCTGGTCATCCCGTATCTGGCGGGCAGGCCCCCGCAGGGGCGGCTCGGGGTGGGGTGGAGCGCGCTGAAGGACCCCGCCGCCCCGGCGGCCGAGCCGACGCTCGCGGTGCGCGACGTGGACGCCGCGTTCACCGCGCTCGCCGCGGTGTCCGGCGCCGGTTCGCAGGCCGAACGGCGGCGGCTCGTACAGGAGTTGCTGGGGGCGGCGACGGCGGACGAGCAGCGGTTGCTGTTCGGGCTGCTGACCGGGGAGGTGCGCCAGGGCGCCCTGGACGCGGTGGCCGTGGAGGGCCTGGCGGAGGCGACGGGGACACCGGCGGCGGGGGTGCGCCGGGCGGTGATGCTGGCGGGGGCGCTGGTGCCGGTGGCGCGGGCGCTGCTCGCGCGGGGCCCGGACGCGCTCGGCGACTTCCGCCTGACGGTGGGGCGGCCGGTGCAGCCGATGCTGGCGCACAGCGCGGCCTCGGTGGGCGAGGCCGTCGACAAGCTGGGGCCGTGCGCGGTCGAGGAGAAGCTGGACGGCATCCGCGTCCAGGTGCACCGCGACGGCGACTCCGTCCGCGTGTACACCCGCACGCTCGACGACATCACCGACCGGCTTCCCGAACTCACCGCGGCGGCCAGGGAGTTGAGGGGCCGCCGGTTCATCCTGGACGGCGAGGTCATCGCGCTCGACGGCGCCGGGCGGCCGCGGTCCTTCCAGGAGATCGCCGGGCGGGTCGGCTCCCGGGTCGACGTGGCCGCCGCGGCGGCCGAACTGCCGCTGTCCCCCGTCTTCTTCGACGCGCTGTGGATCGACGACGAGGACCTCCTCGACCTGCCGCTGCGCGCCCGCCACGCGGAGCTGGCCCGACTGGTGCCCGCGCCGATGCGGGTGCGCCGCGCGGTCGTCGACGACCCCGCCGACGAGGCGGCCCGGGGCGCCGCGGACGACTTCTTCCGGGCGACGCTGGCGCGCGGCCACGAGGGCGTGGTCCTCAAGGGCCTCGACGCCCCCTACAGCGCGGGCCGCAGGGGCGCCTCCTGGCTGAAGGTCAAACCGGTGCACACCCTGGACCTGGTGGTGCTCGCCGCGGAGTGGGGGCACGGGCGGCGCACCGGCAAGCTGTCCAACCTGCACCTGGGGGCGCGGCGCGCCGACGGCTCGTACGCGATGCTCGGCAAGACCTTCAAGGGCATGACCGACGCGATGCTCGCCTGGCAGACCGAGCGGCTCGGCGAACTGGCCGTCAGCGACGACGGGTCCGTGGTGACCGTGCGCCCCGAGCTGGTGGTGGAGATCGCCTACGACGGGCTGCAGAAGTCCACGCGCTACCCGGCGGGCGTGACGCTGCGGTTCGCCCGGGTGGTGCGCTACCGGGAGGACAAGACGGCGGCCGAGGCGGACAGCGTGGAGACGGTGCTCGCGGGCGGCCGGGCACCGGGCTGACGGCCCGCCCGCACCCGACCGCCGCCCCGCGGCCACGACCGCCGCCCCACGGCTAATCGGGTCGCCCGCGCCCGCCCCGCGAACTAGCCTTGCCGCCCATGAACACGCCCCTGAACACCCTGGAAGAGATCCACGGCGTCCCCGTCCTCCGCTGCGCCGCCGAGGGGAACCTCCTCGCCGCCGAACAGGACGCGCTGGACCTCATCGGCGAGTGCTCGTACCAGGGCGGCCAGTGGGCCGTCGTCCCCGCCGAGCGGTTCGACGACGCGTTCTTCCGGCTCCGCACGCGCCTGGCGGGCGACATGATCCAGAAGTTCGCCCAGTACCGCGTCGGCCTGGTGGTCCTCGGCGACATCTCCCGGCACGTCGAGGCCAGTTCGGCCCTGCGGGACTTCGTGCGCGAGTGCAACCGGGGGCGACAGACGTGGTTCCTCGCCGACGAGGAGGAGCTGCGGGAGAAGCTCAGCGGCTGACGGCCCGGAGTCCGGGACACTGGACCATTCATACCCTCCGGGGGTACCTTCGGACGTCCTGGCGGAGCGGAGGGGAGCGTGCGCTCATGGGCGGTGTCGAGGGGTTCGCCGAGGACGGCTACGGCGCGGTGCGGCAGGTCTTCGAACGGCTCGTGGCCGACGGCACGGAGACCGGCGCGGGCCTCTCGGTCTGGCGGGACGGCCGCGAGGTCGTGCGGCTGAGCGGCGGCTGGGCGGACGAGGAGCGGCGGCGGCCGTGGCGCTCCGACACGCTCGTCCAGCCGTACTCGCTGTCCAAGGCGTTCGTCACCCTCACCGCCCTGACGGCGGTGCGCGCGGGCGCCCTCGCGCTCGACGAGCCGATCGCCCGGCACTGGCGGGCGTACGGGGCTCGCGGCAAGGAGCGCACCACCCTGCGCCACGTGCTCACGCACCGCGCGGGCCAGCCCCGCTTCCCCGCCGAGGCCGCGGGCCTCGACCTGCTCGACGACGCCGCGCTCCGCGACAGCCTGGCCCGCTCGGCCCCGGAGTACGCCCCCGGGACCGGGCTCGGCGAACACGCCCTGACGTACGGCCACTTGGTCGACGGGCTGCTGCGCGCGGGCGCCGGGACCACGCTCGGGGAGCTGTTCGACGGCGTGGTGCGCCCCGCGCTCGGCCTCGACGCCTGGTTCGGGGTGCCCGACGACGCCCTGCACCGCGTCGCCGACCTCGTCCACGGGCCCGCGGACTGGCCCGAGCGGCTGCACGCGGCGCCCTGGCTCGCCGTCCCGGCGGGCGCCCTGGACGTGGACCGGATGAACGCGCGCAGCTGGCGGCAGTCCGTCTTCGGCGCGGTCAACCTGCACACCACCGCGACCGCCGTGGCCCGCTTCTTCGCGCAGCTGACGAGCGCGGACGGCCCGGTGCGCGCCCTGCTCGGCCCCGAGCTGCACGCCGAACTCCTCGCCTCCCAGGTCACGGGCTTCGACGAGGTGTTCGGCACCGAGATCACCTGGACCCTCGGCTTCGTCCGCGACCGGGGAAGATCGCCAAGGGGGGCATCGGCGGCTCTGCCGCTTGGTGGTCCCTGCGGCACCAGCACGCGTGCGCCTACCTCACGCGCCGCCTCGACGACCACGCGCGCGCCGCCGAGATCGCCGCCGCGCTGGGCGACGACCTGACGGTGGTGGGCGAGGACTGAGCGCCAGCGGCCCGGCGGCTCGCCGTTCCGAAGCGTCGCGCGCCCTTCGAACGTTTCGCGGGCCCGCGGCGTCACAGGGGCAACCGTCACGAAAGGCCGCCATGACCCTCGTACGCCACCGACACCGCCACCGCCCCCGCGCAACGGCCGCTGCCGCGGTCGCCCTCTGCACCCTCGCCCTGGCCACGGCCTGCGGCGACGACACCCCCTCGGCGCGGACCAAGCCGGACCCCGCCCCGACCAGGGCCCCCTGGGAGGAGCCCGCCGCCTACGCCTACACGCTGACGTCCACGCGGGGCGAGCGCCCGCTGATCGGCACATTTCGCGTGACGGTCCAAGGAGGCAAGGTCGTGAAGGCGGTCGGCCTCGACGCCAGCGGCCGCCGTGTGGTCAAGCGGTCACCCGAGCACATCCCCACCCTCAGCGGGCTGCTGCGCGAGATGGAGGCGGCCCGGCGCGGCGACGCCGAGACCGTGACGGCCCGGTACGCGCCCGACGGGCACCCGGTGAGGATCTTCATCGACTGGGAGAAGGCCGCGCTCGACGACGAGGCCGCGTACGCCGTCAGCGCGTACGAGCCGATGCCGTACCGCCTGGCCCGGCCGGAGACGGCCACGCGGACGTCCGGCGGCTGAGCCCTGGCCCGGCCGCCGGACGTCCCCCGGGCACGGCACGGCCCTACTCGGGTCCGCGGGCTACCCCTGGGGCGGGCCCTGCTGGCCCTGGTCCGTACCGAACTGCTGCTTGAGCTTCTCCTGGGCCGTGTCCACCTGGCTGCTGTACTTGCCCTGGGTCTTCTCGTCGACGAAGTCGCCCGCCTTGTCGATGCCCTGACCGGCCTTGTCCTCGTGGCCCTTCAGCATCTGCTTGAGCTTGTCCAACACGGACATCGTGGCCTCCTCAGTGGTAGCCGACACTTACAGGGTCACCGCCTTCCGGCTGATCCGCATCCGCTGGCACGGCCATCCGGGTGAGCCGCAGTCACCTTCCTGGCCCAGGAACTGTTACGTGGTGCGGCAGCGCGTGACGAGTGCCCGACCTCCGGCGCTCCGACGGCATGGCCGTCGCGTTCCGTAGAGCGCGCCGCCGGGAAGGATGAACGACCGTGAAGATCGCCAAGGCCGCTGTCGGTGTGATCGGCGTCGCGATGGCTCTGGGTGCCGCTGCCCCCGCCATGGCCGCCGCCGATCCGCTGGCGGGCGCGACGCAGCTCCTCGGCCCCGACGCGCCCGCCCCCGGCAAGGGCAGCGTCAAGACCCCGCTGAAGGACGTCGACGTCAACGGGCTCGTCGGCACCGTCGACAAGACCGCCAAGACGCTCAAGACCGAGAAGGTCACCGGCGCCACGACGCAGCTCGGCGGCGCTTCCTGACGGCACCCCCGCGTGCGGGCGCGGCGCTCCGGTCCGTCCGGGGCGCCGCGCCCTTGTGCGTGCGCCGCCGCCCCGGGCCCTTCCGCACGGCGGCGGGCGCACCCGCCCCCGGCTGACCAGCGCCATGTCACAACTCCCCGCCGCCACGCCACTGTTGAGCGGAGCGCCGCGGGCCGAGCGGTGCCGGAGAGAAGGGCAACGCACGTGGATCCTGTCGTGGCCGGGGCCGGGGCGACCGTGCTCGTGAGCGTGGTCAGCGGCGTCGTGACCGTGGTACGCCAGTGGCTCGGCAGGGAGGTGGAGCTGGCCCGCGTCGCCCACGAGGCGGTCACCGAACGCGTGCGGCACGCCGGGCCCCGGGCCGTGCTGCGGGACACCTCGCACGGCGCGCGGGCGCGGGTGGTCCTCGCGCCCGCCGCGTCCCTCCCGGCGCCGGACGAGGCCGCCCCCGCCGGGATCGGGGGTGGCCGCCGTGGAGGAGACCGCCAGCGCTGAGCTGAGCCCGCCGCGGCCCCTGGAGGCGGAGTCGGCGGCGCTGCCCGGCCGGGAGCTGGCGGAGGAACTGCACCAGACGGAGTACCCGGCCCTCGTGCGGTTCCTGCTGCTGCACGGCGCGTCCTGGAGCGAGGCGCAGGACGCCGCGCAGGACGCGTTCACGCAGATGTGCGCGCCGGGCGTGGCCATCCGCTATCCGAAGGCGTGGCTGCGCACGGTCGCCTGGCGCTCCTGGGTGACGCAGCAGGTCAGGCCCGAGGACACCTGCGCCCAGCCGCCGGAGCCGCGCGTGGTGGTGCGCTGGCAGACACCCGCGCACGCGGCGGAGCTGGACGAGGAGGCCCGGCGCGTCACGGCCCTGCTCCTGGAGCTGCCCGCGAAGCAGCGGGCCGCGATGGCCTGGCACCTGGACGGCTTCACCACCCAGGAGAGCGCCCGCGCCATGGGCACCACCCAGGCCGCGGTCCGGCAGAACCTGGCCCGCGCCCGGGCCGCCCTGCGTACGGGCCTCGGCCTGGAGGGCGCCGACACGGCACGCGACGTACACGGGGAGCGGCGATGACGCACGCGGGCGACCGGCACGAGGGCGCCGGGCCCGCCGCCGACGGGCTCGGTGGCCTCGACGGGCTCGACGGGCTGCTGCACGCCGTGCACCGGCGCCTCGGCGTCGTCGTGCACGACCGGCTGACGGGCCAGGGCGGCCCGCCGGAGCTGCGCGACCCCGAGCTGGCCCTGGACCGGCTGCTCGCGTCCGCCCACCGGCGCACGGGTGACGCGGTCGGCGAACGGCTCGCCCGGGAGGCGCGGGACGCCGGTGGGGCGCGGGCGACGCGGGGCCGACTGCCGCCGGTGGACGGCGGGCTGATGCGCAGGCCCGCCGCGGTGCGGCTCAAGTACCGCCGGGAGGCGCTGCGGACCGTCCGCGCCTTCGGCCGGGTGGACGTGGTGGCGGCGCTCGCGGCCGCCCTGCGCGGTGCCCACCGGCTCGGCGAGGCGGTGGCGGCGGACGAGGCGCGCGGCGTCGTACGGCGTCTCGACGCGCGGCTCGCCGAGGTCCAGCGCGTTCCGACGCCCCGCCGCCGTGCCGCGCCCGTGATCGGCGCCGACTACCTGGCGGCCGTGGAGGACCACCTCGCGCCGCTGGCCGAGCAGCTCGCGGGTTCCGTACGGGACGTGCGGCGGCTGCTCGACGAGGAGCTGGCGCCCTATCTGGCCGACGACGACGGCACCTGGTCGGGCTATCTGCTCGGCGCCGACGTGGTGGCCCAGGACGTCGCCGACGACCTCGCCGTGGCGCACGGCCTGGCCGTGGCCCTGGACCGGGCGGTGCGCGAGGTGGAGCGCGCGTGCAGCGACTTCCGCGGCGCCGACCTGCGGGACGCCAAGCTGGGCGGCGCCCGCCTCGAAGGCATCCGCTGGGACGCGGCCACCGTCTGGCCCGAGGAGTGGGCGGCGCCGATCCGCCGCGCGTCGCTGCCGGTGGGCGGGGAGCGCGGGGTGCTCGTGGTGGCGGCGGAGCCGTACGGCAGCGTGGTGTCGGCCGACGCGTGAGGCCGGGGCGCGGCGCCTGGCGCACGAGGGCCAGCGGCACCGCGCACCGGCCGGTCCCCCCTCCCCGTACCACCAAGGCATGGTCCGGTTAGCCCCAAGGCCAGGCAAAATCCGAACGATAGGGTGTCATGTGCATCTACACGCCCAGGAGACCCGGGAGATCTGTGTCCGCTTCACGTCTGAGCCGAACGCCGCTGCCAGGCATCGGCACGCGCTACGACCTGACCACGCGGGAGCGGCGGCGCCTTTCCGTCGTGGCCCACCGCGACGGCGGGCGCACGCTGAGCGCCTACAGGTCCGACGACCCGGACGCCTGCGCCCTGTCGCTCAGGCTCAGCGCGTCGGAGGCGGCCGCCCTGGTGGACGCCCTGATGCCCGCGCCGCAGAGCGCCGCCGTGCTGCACACCACCGACCTGGGCCTGGTCGCCGAGCGCATCGAGATCGCGACGGCCTCGTACTGGAACGGGCGGCTGCTCGGCGAGACCCGGATGCGCACCGAGACCGGCGCCTCCGTCGTGGCGGTGCTGCGGCGCGCGGACGCCATTCCGTCGCCCGCGCCGGACTTCCGGCTCGCGGGCGGCGACACGCTCATCGTGATCGGCACCCGTGAGGGCGTGGAGAGCGCCGCGACGATACTCGGCCGGGAGTGACCGCGTGCATTCTGCCGTGCTGTTGATCGAATTCGGCGCCATCATCCTCGCGCTCGGGCTGCTCGGCCGGTTCGCGGGGCGGTTCCAGCTCTCGCCGATCCCGCTGTACCTGCTGGCCGGGCTCGCGTTCGGCACGGGCGGCGTGCTGCCGCTCGGCGCGAGCGAGGAGTTCGTCGCCATCGGCGCCGAGATCGGCGTCATCCTGCTGCTGCTCATGCTGGGCCTGGAGTACACGGCCAGCGATCTCGTCAGCAACCTCAAGACGCAGTACCCGGCGGGCCTGGTGGACTGCGCCCTGAACGCCGTGCCGGGCGCGGTCGCCGCGCTCCTCATGGGCTGGGGGCCGGTCGCCGCCGTCGTCCTCGCCGGGGTCACCTGGATCTCGTCCTCCGGCGTCATCGCCAAGGTGCTCGGGGACCTCGGGCGGCTCGGCAACCGCGAGACCCCGGTCATCCTGAGCATCCTCGTCCTCGAAGACCTGGCGATGGCGGTCTACCTGCCCATCATCACCGCGCTGCTCGCCGGTGTCGGCTGGGCCGCGGGCAGCCTGACGCTCGCGATCGCGCTCGGCGCCGCGAGCCTGGTGCTCTTCGTCGCGGTCCGCTACGGGCGGCTCATCTCGCGCTTCGTCTCCAGCGACGACCCGGAGAAGCTGCTGCTCGTCGTCCTCGGCCTGACCATCCTGGTCGCGGGCATCGCCCAGCAGCTCCAGGTGTCCGCCGCGGTGGGCGCGTTCCTGGTCGGCATCGCGCTGTCCGGCGAGGCCGCCGAGGGCGCGCACAGCCTGCTCGCGCCGCTGCGCGACCTGTTCGCCGCGGTGTTCTTCGTCTTCTTCGGGCTGCACACCGATCCGGCGAGCATCCCGCCGGTGCTGCTGCCCGCGCTCGCGCTGGCCGTCGTCACCGCGGCCACCAAGGTCGCCACGGGCTACTGGGCGGCGCGCCGGGCCGGGATCTCCGTCAAGGGACGCTGGCGGGCGGGCGGCACGCTCGTGGCGCGCGGCGAGTTCTCCATCGTGATCGCGGGGCTCGCCGTCAGCGCGGGCATCGAGCCGTCGCTCGGCCCGCTCGCCACGGCGTACGTGCTGATCCTCGTGGTCATCGGGCCGCTGACGGCGCGCTACGCGGAGCCGCTTGCGGCGCTCGTGGGCGGCGCGCGGCGCCGGGAGACCGCGGAGGCCACCGAGGGCAGGGGCGGCGCGGAGGGCGCCGTGCGCTCCGAGGGCCCCGTGGCCGAGCCGGAGCGCCCGGCGGCCCGCCCGGCCCCGGAGGCCGTCGACGTGGACTGACCCCGGGACCGGCCCGCGCCCCGTCGGTCCCGCCACCGCGCGGACCCGCCCGCACCTCGCGGGCCGGTCCCCCGTCCGGCCCGCAACCGCGCGCCGCGGACCGGCCCGCCGCGCCCGGTCCGGCCCGCGCCCCGCAGGCCGCCGCACGCCCTGCTCACCGCCCCGCGCCCCCTCGCCCGTTCGGCCCAGGTCGCGGGTCGTGAGCAGGGCGTTTAGCGTGTGACGGGGGTGCCGTGCGAGGTGGGGGGACTTGGAGGTCAGCATGGACCGCGCGCCGGGCCCCGATCCCGTACCGCACGACACTCCCCAGCCCGTGCCACAGGACCCGCCGGGCACCGCCCCGCGTACCGCCGCACAGGCCGCCGAGCCGCCCCCGGCGCACCTCGCGCACCACGCGGGCGGCAAGCACGAGCACCGCTGGCTGATCCTCGCCGTGATCGCCGTCGCGCAGCTCATGGTGGTCCTGGACGCGACGATCGTGAACATCGCGCTCCCGTCCGCACAGCGCGACCTGGGCTTCAGCGACGGCAACCGGCAGTGGATCATCACCGCGTACGCGCTCGCCTTCGGCAGCCTGCTGCTGCTCGGCGGGCGCATCGCCGACCTGGTCGGCCGCAAGGCGGTGTTCATCGCCGGACTCGCCGGGTTCGCGCTGGCCTCGGCGCTCGGCGGCGCCGCCACCGGCTTCACCATGCTGGTCGTCGCCCGCGCGCTCCAGGGCGTGTTCGGCGCGCTGCTCGCGCCCGCCGCACTCTCCCTGCTCACCACGACGTTCACCGATCCGCGCGAGCGCGCCAAGGCGTTCGGGATCTACGGCGCCGTCGCGGGTTCCGGCGCCGCGGTGGGGCTGCTGCTCGGCGGCGTCCTGACGGAGTATCTGGACTGGCGCTGGTGCCTGTACGTGAACCTGGCCTTCGCCGCGGTCGCGATGATCGGCGGCGCGCGGCTCCTCCACCCGGGGGCGCCGCCGGACCGGCCCAAGCTCGACGTGCCGGGCACGCTGCTGGTCTCCGCGGGCCTGTTCTGCGTCGTCTACGGCTTCTCCAACGCCGAGACGCACGCCTGGGGCGACTGGATGGTCTGGGGGTTCCTGGTCATCGGCGTCGTCCTGGTCGCGGCGTTCGCCTGGTGGCAGACGCGGGCCGCGCATCCGCTGCTGCCGCTGCGGGTGGTCCTCGACCGGGACCGCGGGGCGTCGTTCCTCGCGATGTTCATCTCCGGCGCGGGCATGTTCGGGGTGTTCCTGTTCCTGACGTACTACCTCCAGCAGATCCTCGGGTACTCGCCGATCAAGACGGGGCTCGCGTTCCTGCCGCTGGTCGCGGTGATGGTCGTGGTGTCCGTCCTGACCACCAACGTCCTGGTGCCGAGGTTCGGCGCGAAGCCGATCGTGCCGCTCGGCATGGGCCTGTCGGCGGCGAGCATGGTGTGGCTGACGGCGCTCGGCACGGGCAGCGGCTACCCCGCGCACGTCCTGCCGCCGCTGCTGGTGATGGGCCTCGGGCTCGGCCTGGTCTTCGCCCCGGCGATGAGCATGGCCACCGCGGGCGTGGCCGCGCACGACGCGGGCGTGGCCTCCGCGATGGTCAACACCAGCCAGCAGGTGGGCGGTTCCATCGGCACGGCCCTGCTCAACACCCTCGCCACCAGCGCCGCCACCCACTACCTGTCCGGCAGGCGACCGACGCCCGAGGTCCAGGCGCAGGCGCAGATCCACAGCTACGAGACGGCGTACTGGTGGTCGGCGCTGTTCTTCGCCGTCGGACTCGCCGTGACGTTCGTCCTGTACCGCAGGGGACGGCCCGCGGGCAGCCACCTCGGCGACGGCGCCGTCCACATGTGAGCGGCGCGCCGATGACGACCCCCGGACCCGACGCGGGCGGCGTCGCGCTGGCCTCGCCCCGGGGCCGGTGGGTGCTTGCCTGCGCGGTCCTCGCGTCCGGCATGGCCCTGCTCGACGGCACCGTGGTCAACGTCGCCCTGCCGACCCTCGGCCGCGACCTCGGCGCCTCGCTCTCCGCGCTCCAGTGGGTCGTCAACGCCTACATGCTGACGCTGTCCGCGCTGCTGCTGCTCGGCGGAGCGCTCGGGGACCGCGTCGGGCGGCGGCGCACCCTCGTCATCGGCGTGGTGTGGTTCGCGCTGGCGTCCGCCCTGTGCGGGCTCGCGCAGGACGCGGGCACGCTCATCGCGGCACGGGCACTGCAGGGGGTGGGCGGCGCGCTGCTCACGCCCGGCTCGCTGGCGCTGGTGCGGTCCGCGTTCCAACAGCGCGACCAGGCGAGGGCGGTGGGCGCCTGGTCGGGGCTCGGCGGGGTCGCCGGGGCGGTCGGGCCCTTCCTCGGCGGCTGGCTGATCGACGGGCCGGGCTGGCGGTGGATCTTCCTGATCAATGTGCCGCTGGCCGCCGTGGTGCTCCTCGCGGCGCGGCACGTCCCGGAGAGCCGGGACGAGGACGCCGCCGCACAGCGGTTCGACGTGCCGGGCGCGGTGCTGGCCGCGCTGTTCCTGGCGGGCGTGAGCTTCGCGCTGATCGGGGCGTCGGGCGACGCCTCGGTGGCGGGCACCGTCCTGCCGGGGCTCGGCGGGCTGCTCGCGGGCGTCGCCTTCCTGGTCGTGGAGCACCGGCGGCGCGATCCGATGCTGCCGCTCGGCCTGTTCCGCTCCGGCCTGTTCTCCGCGGCGAACGCCATGACGCTGTGCCTGTACGCGGCGATCGGCGGCATCCTGTTCCTGCTGCCGGTCCAGTTGCAGACGACGCTCGGCTACGACGCGCTCCAGGCCGGTACGGCGACGCTGCCCATCACGGTCCTGATGCTGCTGCTCTCGGCCCCCGCGGGCGACCTGGCGCGGCGCGTCGGCCCGCGCCTGCCGCTGTGCGCGGGCCCGCTGGTCGCCGCGGCGGGCGTCCTGCTGATGCTGCGCGTGGGTCCGGGTGCCTCGTACGCCGCTGACGTGCTGCCCGCGGTCGTCGTGCTCGGCCTCGGCATGAGCGTGTTCGTGGCGCCGCTGACCGCGACCGTGCTCGCCTCGGTGGACGCCGCTCGCGCCGGGCTCGCCAGCGGCGTGAACAACACCGCCGCCCGCATCGCCCAGCTCCTCGTCGTCGCCGCGCTGCCGCTCGCCGTGGGCCTCAGCGGCACCGCGTACACGGACGCCGACGCCCTGGACACCGCCTTCGACAAGGCGGCCTGGGGCTGCGCGGGACTGTTCGCCCTGGCGGCCCTGGCCGCGGCGCTCTTCGTCCGGCCCCGGCCCGCCGACTGGCACGACGAGGCGGGCAACGAACCGCACTGCAAGGCCAACGTGGCGGTGTCGGCGCCGCCGCTGGAGCCGGGGGCGTGCGGCGACGAGTGACGGACGGCGTGTGCCCCCGTGGCGCCCTGCTGGTACGCCGCACCCGTTCCGCTCACACGTCCCGTACGAACAGCGTCACCGTCACGCTCTCCGTGAAGCCGTTGCGCCGCATCAGCGCGGCCGACGCGGTGTTGCGGGACTCGACGTCCGTCACGACGGCCGAGGCGCCCGCCTCGGCGAGGCTGGCGCAGCACGCGCGCACCAGGGCGCTGGCGATCCCGCGCCCCTGGTGGGCGGGCGCGCTCGCGATCCACTCCAGGTTGCCCCAGTCGGCGCGCTGGTCGAAGCCCATCGAGCCGAGTACGAACCCGGCGAGCCGCCCGCCGTCGAGCGCCACCCAGCAGGCGGAGGCGTCGGCGTCCATGTGGCCCGCGATGGCGGACAGCGACCACGACGTGTACGGCTTCACGGACGTGTCGTACACCTGGTGGCCGAGCGCGAGGACGTCCGGCACATGGGCGGGCTCCATCGGCGCGAGCGCCACCGGCGGGCGCTCCGCGGCGGCGTCGGAACCGGCGGCTGACCTGGTCATGGGGGCTCCCGGGGGCGGGGCCTTCCGGGGGCTCCGGGCGGCTCGGCCCCACGCTAGGGCGCGCCGCGGCGACGCGCACGCCGGGCGGCGTCCGGGCGACGGGACGCCCGCACCGGGCCGTGTCAACCCTTCGGCGCGGTAACCCAGTTGGCTCAGGGCCCGATGCCGGGCGGCCGCCTCGAAGGGCCTATCGTGTACGCCATGTCCGCTCCCGAGCTGATCCGCATCGTCTCCCGCTCCTCCCCCATGGCGCTGGCCCAGGTGGAGCGCGTACGCACCGAACTCGCCGCGCGCTACCCCGGCATCCGCACCGAAGTCCTGCCCGTGACGACGTCCGGTGACCGCTGGATGGGCGACCTGGCGCAGCTCGGCGGCAAGGGCGCGTTCACCAAGGAGGTCGACGCGGCGCTGGTCGCCGGTGAGGCGGACCTCGCCGTGCACTGCGTGAAGGACGTGCCCGCGGACCGCCCGCTGCCGCAGGGCACGACGTTCGCCGCGTTCCTCAAGCGCGACGACATCCGGGACGCGCTGATCCACCCGAGGGGGCTGACCCTCGACGAGCTGCCCGCAGGCACCCGGATCGGCACGTCGTCGGTGCGCCGCGTCGCGCAGCTCGCCGCGTCGCACCCGCACCTGACCTGCGTGCCGATGCGCGGCAACGCGGGCCGCCGCCTGGAGAAGCTGGCCGCGGGCGACGCGGACGCGCTGATGCTCGCCGTGTCGGGCCTGGAGCGGATCGGCGCGTCGGGCCTGATCTCCGAGGTGCTCTCCGTGGAGACGGTGTGCCCGCCCATCGGCGCCGGGATCCTCGCGCTCCAGTGCCGCGAGGACGACGTCACGACCATCGACGCCGTCAGCGGGCTCGGCGACCGCGACGCGTGGCGGGAGGCCACGGCCGAGCGGATGTTGCTGCACGTCCTCCAGGGGCACTGCAACTCCCCCATCGCCGGGTACGCCCGCAGCGAGCCCGGAGGCGATCTGTCGCTGCGGGCGCGGGTGTTCACGCCCGACGGCAAGCGGGTCCTGAACGCGCACGAATGGGCCGGTCCGCTCGACCCGGCCACGCTCGGCACGTCCGTCGCGGTCTCACTGCTGCGGCAGGGGGCGCGGGAGCTGATCGACTCGATCGCGCACTGACGCCCCACGCCCCCGCCGGGCGGCCCGGACTCAGGGGATGGGCTTGAACGAGTAGTACGTGTGGGACGGGTCGTTCCAGGAGAAGCCCGCGCTGACCAGCGCGGTGGCGCTGCCGGAGCAGTTGCTGGTGGGCCACAGGTGGACCGTGCGGTTGGTCTTGTTGGTGCCGCGCACGGCGCCGGTGGTGTTGTAGCAGCGGCCCACCTCGGGGTCGAACTCGATGGTGCGCAGCCCCGAGGCGTCGTAGTACTCGAAGTAGCACGATCCGCCGCCGGGCGGCGGGCAGGCGGGCACGCGCGCTCTGGCCTCCGCCGGGGAACTCGTCGCCTGCCCTGTCTGCGCGAGCACGGTCAGGCCGAGCGCCAGCACGGTGGCGAGGGCGATGCGCAGGGTCGTGCGCGGGGCGGTGCGTACGTGGGTCATGGTTCCGCTCCTTCACGGGTCGACGGCGGAAGGCGCCCGCCGTGTACGGGGTGGGGCCCGTGCCTGGTGTTCGGGACGGGTCCGTACCTCCGGATCGTGAAGTCCGCGTGGTGGGACCGTCCATCACCCACACGAGCGGGAGCGGCTCGCGAGGGGCGCGTGCGCGGGTGTCGGCTGCGGGGGCGCGTGAGGGGGCGCTGCCGCGCGGGGGCGCGTGGGGAAGCCCGCCGCGCGAGGGCGTGCCGGGCTCGCCTGGGGAAATCCCCCAGGTCAGGTCGGGGGACATCACCGTTCCGCGAGGGTGGCCCGCTGCCTAGCGTGAGGGGTGTTGACCACGCCGGGCACAGGCCGGGCTTGCCGCGGGAGTTGTGATGATCGAGGTCCACGGGCTCACGAAACGGTACGGGCCCACCACCGCCGTCGAGGCGCTGAGCTTCACCGTCCGCCCCGGAGCCGTGACCGGCTTCCTCGGCCCGAACGGCTCGGGCAAGTCGACCACCATGCGCATGATCATGGGCCTGGACCGGCCGGACTCCGGCTGGGCGCGGATCGACGGGCGGGCGTACGGCGAGCTGCGCTGGCCGCTGCGCGAGGTGGGGGCGCTCCTGGAGGCGCGCGCCTTCCACCCGGGGCGCAGCGCGCGGGCGCATCTGACGGCGCTCGCCGCGGGCGGCGGTATCCCGCGTGCCCGGGTGGACGAGGTGCTGTGTGCCGTCGGCCTGAGCGAGGTCGCGGGGCGGCGCGCGGGGACGTTCTCGCTCGGCATGGCGCAGCGCCTCGGCATCGCGGCGGCGCTGCTGGGCGACCCGGAGGTGCTGCTGTTCGACGAGCCGGTCAACGGCCTGGACCCGGAGGGAGTGCGCTGGATCCGGGAGTTGATGAGGTCCCTGGCGGCCGAGGGCCGCACGGTCCTGCTCTCCAGCCACCTCATCGGTGAGATGGCCGTCACCGCCGAGCGTCTGGTGGTGATCGGCCAGGGGCGGCTGCTCGCCGACACCTCGGTGCGCGAGCTGACCGCGTGCGGCCGCTCGCTGGAGGAGGCGTTCCTCGCGCTGACCGGCACCGCCGCCGAGTACCGCGGCGCCGCCCGGCCCACCGACGCCGGAAGGAACCCGCGATGACCGCCCTCACCCCCGACGCGTCCGGGTACGGCTTCGCCGACGCGGCCCGCATGGAGTGGATCAAGCTCCGGGCGCTGCGCTCCACGTCCTGGACGCTGCTGCTCACGGTCGTGGGCATGGTGGCGACCGGCGTCGTGACGATGGCCCACACGAAAGCGCCCTCGCCGGACGAGGCCGCCGCCTTCGACCCGACGAACCCCGACGAACAACGTCCTGGCGGGCGTGGCCCTCGGCCAGCTCCTCGTCGGTGTCCTCGGCGTCCTCGTCGTCACCGGGGAGTACTCCTCGGGGTCCGTCCGCGCCACGCTCGCGGTGATCCCCGACCGTCGGCTGCTGCTGGCCGCCAAGGCGTCGGTGTACGGCGGCACGGTGCTGCTGGTCGGGGAGGCGGTCAGCCTCGTGACGTTCCTCGCGGGGCGGGCCGCGCTCGACGGCGGTGTGCCGCGGCCGGAGCTGGGGGACCCCGGGGTGCTGCGGGCGGTGCTGCTGTCGGGGGCCTATCTGGCGCTGGTCGCGCTGATGGGCGTCGGCGTCGGGGCGGTCACCCGGCACACGGCGAGCGCCGTCGCCGCCCTCGTCGGCGTCACCTTCGTGCTGCCCGCGCTGATCGGCGGCCTGTCGGGACCGGCCGTCGCCCGGTTCTTCCCGACGATGATCGCCGCCAACTCCCTCGCCGTCGCCGAGCCCGTGGACGGCATGCTCACGCCCTGGGCCGGGTTCGCCGTGCTGTGCCTGTACACAGCCGTGCTGCTCGGCGAGGGAGCGCGGCTGCTGGCCCGCCGGGACGCCTGACCGGACAATGATCACCATGCGTGACACCCGCCCGACCGCCCCGCCCGCTCCCCCTCCCCTGTGCGGGCAGGCCGCGCCCGCGGCTCCTTCCCCGGCCGTCGCGCCGCGGAGGCGCGCCCTGGCGCGTACGGTGGCGCGCGCCCCGCTGACCCGGCGCTCCCTGGCGGAGGCACTGCACTGCCTGCTCGCGTTCCCGCTCGGCCTGGTCGGCGGGGTCCTGGTGACCGTGCTGCTCGCCGTGGGCGCGGGGCTGACGGTGTCGCTGCTCGGCGCGGTCATCGGGCTGCTCGTCCTGGTCGGCGTGGTGCGGCTCGCGCGGGCGCTCGGCGAGGCGCACCGGCGGCTGGCCGGTGCGCTGCTGGGTGAGCGGCTGCCGAGGATGGCGCCGCCGCAGCGGGGCGCGGGGCTCTTCGGCCGCCTCGACGCGTGGCTGCGGGACGGCACGGGCTGGCGGGCCGTGACGTACGCCCTGGCGAAGCTGCCGCTGTGCGTGCTCGGGATGTACGCGGTGCTGTGGTGGCTGACGGGGCTGCTGAACATCACGGCGCCGCTGCGCTGGGGCGTGTTCGGGCAGGCGGCGGACTCCGGTGACGGGCGCGGCATGCCCGTGCTCACGCCCCTCCCGTTCGGGGGCCTCGAAGTGCACAGCTTCGCGGGGACGTTCGCGGCGTGCGCGCTGGGCGTCGCGCTGTTGTGGCTCGCGCCCTGGCCGACGCGGCTGGTCGTGGAGGCCGACCGGCGGCTGCTGCACGCGCTGGTGGGCCCCGCCCGCCTCGCGGACCGGGTGCGGGACCTGGAGGAGACGCGGGCGCTCGCCGTGGACGACTCGGTGGCGCTGCTGCGCCGCGTGGAGCGGGACCTGCACGACGGCGCGCAGGTCCGCCTGGTCGCGGTCGCCATGAGCCTGGACATGGCCAAGGAGCGGCTCGGCGCGCCGGGCGACGGGGACGCCGTCGTGCACTGCGGCGGCCGGGCCATCGACCTCGCCCGGGTGCGGCAGCTCGTGGAAGGCGCGCACCGCAACGCCACCGAGGCCCTCGGCGAGCTGCGCGACCTGGCCCGCGGGCTGCACCCTCCGGCCCTCGACGACGGCCTGCCCGACGCGCTCGCCACGCTCGCGGCCCGCAGCTCCATCCCCGTCGACCTGACGGCGCACGTGCCGCGGCGGCCGACCCCGGCCATCGAGACCATCGCGTACTTCTGCGCGGCCGAGCTGCTCGCCAACGCCATCAAGCACAGCGGCGCGACACGGATCGACCTCACGGTCGCCGAGGGCGACGACGGCCGTCTGCGCCTGCGTGTGGCCGACGACGGCCGCGGGGGCGCCGCCGTCGGCGCGGGCAGCGGCCTGACCGGTCTCGTCCAGCGGGTCCGGCCGGTCGACGGGCGGTTGGACGTCGACAGCCCGGAGGGCGGTCCGACGACGGCCGTCGTCGAGCTGCCGATGCGCGCGTGAGAGCATGCGGCCATGCGTGTCGTGATCGCCGAGGACGCCGCTGTGCTGCGGGAACTGCTGGCCCAGATGCTCGTCGAGCGGGGGCACGAGGTGTGCGCCGCCGTCGGTGACGCGGACGCGCTGCGCGCCGCGGTGGCCGAGCACCGCCCGGACGTCACGGTCGTCGACATCCGGATGCCCCCGTCCCACACGGACGAGGGCCTGCGGGCCGCGATCGACGTCCGCGCCTCCCACCCGGGCACGGGCGTGCTGCTGTTCTCGCAGTACGTGGAGACGAAGTACGCCACGCGGCTGCTCGCGGCGGGCTCGGCGGGCGTCGGCTACCTGCTGAAGGACCGGGTGGCGAACGTCGCGGAGTTCACCGACGCGCTGGAGCGGGTCGCCGCGGGTGGCACCGCGCTCGACCCCGAGGTCGTGACCCAGCTCGCGGGCGCGAGCCGCCGCGCCGCCGAACTGGCCCCGCTGACCCCGCGCGAGCGGGAGGTCCTGTCGCTGATGGCACAGGGCCGCTCCAACGCCGCGATCGCGCAGGCGCTCGTCGTGTCGGCGGGCACGGTCGAGAAGCACGTGGCGGCGGTCTTCGACAAGCTGGGGCTGCCCTCGTCGCAGGACCACAACCGCCGGGTGCTCGCCGTCATCCGCTATCTGAGGTCCTGACGGGCGGTCACCTCCCGCCCCGCGCCCCGCGGTCCGGACGCCGCGCCCCGCCCCGGGCGTCCCGGTCGCCGCCGGTCGCCCCCGCGTCCCGTACGCCCCGTCGGCCGTCCCGCTGAACGCGGGCGCGCCGCCCTCCGTATGACCCTGCGTACGCCCCTCCGCGGGACCCTCCGCGAGACCAGGGGCACCCGCCACCCTCGGAAGGACAGAGGCATATGCCAGAAGCACCACCACATCGTGTGTTGCCAAATCCCTTACGAGCCTGAGCCCGCTGTGCCAGAGTCATTACCGGTCGAGAAGGCGTCATCGACGTCAGCGCGGCCGACGACCCGCACCAGCCCCACGAACCCCGCCGGTCGCACCGCATCGCCTACGGAGCACCCCATGCCGTCCCATGTGTTCGCGGACCGCCCCGCCCAGCCGCCCGAGCGCGGCCCGGTCGACGCGCTGATCTCGCAGACGCGCAGGCTCCGTGGCGAGGTCGACGCCGTGCGCCGCGAGGCCGGGGCCGACGGCGCCGACCCGACGGGCCGCTGGCAGCGCGCCCTGTGCGACCTCGCCGTACACCAACTCAACGACCTGCACGGCCACTTGGCGCAGCTGCGGGAGGGCCCGCCGCGCACGGACCGCCCCCTGGACGGCCCCGCGCGGCCGGAGCCCGGCCCCGGCTCCCTGCTCAGCCGCGTGGGCAGCGCGGAGTGGAACCTGCTCACGGACGAGGCCAGCTGGTCCGGCGAGCTGTACCAGATCCTCGGCCGCGACCCGGCCGCGCCACCGCTGTCCCTGGACGAACTCCCCTCGCTGGTGCACCCCGAGGACCAGCCGCTGCTGACGGCGATGGTCACGGACTGCCTCGTCGACGGCAAGCCGATCGACGGCGAGTTCCGCGTGGTGCGCGCCGACGGCTCCACCCGCCAGGTGCACATGATGGGCGAGCCGGTGCTCGCCGCCGACGGCTCCACCGCCTCCATGTGGGCGGTCCTCAGGGACGTCAGCGAGCTGCGCCGCAGCCAGCAGGCGGTGCGCGAGTCCCGTGACTCGCTGCGCCAGGAGCGGCACCTCGCGCAGACCGAGCACCGGCTCGCGGTCGAGCTCCAGGAGGCCGTGCTGCCGCCCTGGCACGGCTCCCTGGGATTCCCGCGCGGCGGCCCGGCCGGGCTCGACCTGGCCGCCCGCTACCTCCCCTCGTCGTCGAGCGCCCTCATCGGCGGCGACTGGTACGACGCGATGGAACTCACCGACGGCCGGACCCTGCTGAGCGTCGGCGACCTCACCGGGCACGGCGTGACGGTCACCTCCGGCATGGCGATGCTGCTCGGCGCCCTGCGCGGCATGGCGGCCGCGGGCACCCGGCCCGCCGCCGCCCTGGGCCTGCTCAACCACCTCCTCGACGCCACCGTGCAGCCCGCGCTCGGCAGTGCCGTGTGCGGGGTGTACGACCCCGACCGGCGCGTCCTGACCTGGGCGCAGGCGGGCCACCCCGCCCCCCTGCTGTTCCGCGAAGGGACGGGGCGGGCGCTGACCCCACCGGACGGCGTGCTGCTCGGCGCCCTGTCCGGAGCGGAGTACGCGCACACCGAGGAGGCGCTGCGCCCCGGTGACCTGCTGCTGCTGCACACGGACGGCCTGGTGCCGCGGCGCTCCCGAGATGCCGCGACCAGCCGCCTGCTCGCCCTGGCGCCGGAGTTCGCCGAGGCGAAGACGGCACAGGACTGCGTGCGCCGCGCCGTGGAGGAGTTCGGTGTCGCCCCGCGGGAGGACGACGCCTGCCTCCTGGTGGCGCGCGTCGACGCCTAGGGACACCCAAGGGCGCCTAGGACTCGGAGGCCACGCTGCCGCCGGGCCGCGCCGGGTCACCCCGGAGCCGCCGGGCCGCGGCGGACCACGAAGCCCTAGCCCCGGCTTCGTGCCCGGTGCGCGGAGCCCGTAGACGGCCGTCGAGCCACGACGGCGGCCGTCGTCGTGGATGGCCCACCGTTGTGGATTGCCTCGCTAGGCCTGCGCCCACTTGCCCCCTCCCTGCCTGCCCCGCGCCTTCGGCAGGGCGTGCTTGATCTCCTCGCGCAGGTCCTCGATCTTGGGATAGCCCGCGTACTGGGCGGTCAGCCGGTACATCTCGCGCAGCCGGTCCCAGGTGCGGTGCGAGGAGTTGGAGCCCATGGACACCAGGGCGAGGCGTGCGTAGCGGTCGGCCTGCTCGGGGTCGTCGGCGATGAAGCAGGCCGAGGCGAGCGACAGATAGTCGAAGATCATCGACCGGTCGTGCCCCTTGCGCCGCAGGGCGATGGCCTCCTTGGCGTGCCGCTGCGCCACCAGGGCCGCGGACGGCTCGTGCTCGGCCAGCGTCCGGTAGGCCAGGGCCTGCATGCCGTGCAGGTCCGCCTCGTCGAACATCTGCATCCAGCTCGGCGGCGGCACGTCCCCCTTGTCGGAGACGAAGAGGTCCTCCGCCTTGCCGAGGGTGCGCCGCATCGCCTGGCCCTTGCCCATCGACGCCTGCGCCCAGGCCTCGATGGTGTGCAGCATGGCCCGGGTGCGCGGCAGGGCCTGGCCCCCGGAGCCCGACGTGGCGAGCTTCATCAGGTCCAGCGCGTCGTCCGGCTTGCCGAGGTGCACCATCTGGCGCGCGGCGCGGGACAGGGCCTCGCCCGCCCGCGGCCGGTCACCGCCCTCGCGGGCCGCGTGCGCGGCGATCACGAAGTACTTCTGGGCGGTGGGTTCCAGGCCCACGTCGTGCGACATCCACCCGGCCAGGACCGCGAGGTTGGCGGCGACGCCCCACAGGCGCCGCTGGAGGTGTTCGGGATGGCGGTAGGCGAGCATGCCGCCCACCTCGTTCAACTGGCCCACCACGGCCTTGCGCTGGAGTCCGCCGCCGCGGGAGGCGTCCCAGGCGCGGAACACCTCGACCGAGCGCTCCAGCTCCTCGATCTCCTGGGAGCCGATGGGAGCCGCCTCGTAGCGGTCGAATCCGGCGGGGTCGGCGTGCAGGGGATCGGCGTGCAGCGGATCGTGGAAGCGGGGGGCGTCGGCCTTCAGGGTCGGGTCGGTGTGCAGCCAGTCGTGCATGGCGCTGCTGAGTGCGGAGCCGGCGGCGAGCGCGGCACCCGCGCCCACCAAGCCGCGTCGGTTGAGCATGAGGTCCATTCCCGTGAATTCGGTGAGGACCGCGGCGGTTCGCTCGGGCGCCCACGGCACGCCGTCCGGGTGCTCGACGCCCCCGTCGCCGCGCTGTCTGCCTGCGCGCCCGTGCCGGACCAGACCGAGGTCCTCGATGGTCACGACACGGCCGAGACGCTCGGTGAACAGGACTGCCAGGACCCGCGGCACCGGATCGCGCGGGATCTCCCCCGTGTCGATCCAACGCCGCACCCGCGAGGTGTCGGTGGCGAGCTGCGGATGACCCATCGCGGCCGCCTGCCGGTTCACCAGTCTGGCGAGTTCGCCCTTGGACCATCCGGCCAGGCCGAAGAGGTCCGACAGGCGGGTGTTGGGTTGTCCGTTCACATCAAGCCCCCAGGTTCTCGGCTGAGTTGACAGTAGCCCTCTGTCAGTTGCTGAGCGACTATTCGCCAGGGTTCGCCAGGGTGCGCCACATGGTGTGCCATGGGCCTGTGGGTGTCAGGTAGGAGTGCGCCACCCCGACCCGGTCACCACAAGGCATTCCCCAGGGTGCACCCACGGCGGCCGGGGCGGGAGGGCGCCGCGACTCACTGGCAGCACGAAGGGATCTGTATCGCCCATGTACGCAGCATCGTCCTCCGTGTCCGCCCCGCACCGGCCGCTGCGCCCCCACCCTCCGTCCCGTGGCTCCGCCCGGCCGCCGGAGACTCCCCTGTCGGGCGGCGGCCCCTATCTGGCCCCGGCCCGCCCCGCGTCCGCCCCGCTCGGCACGGCTCGGCCGCGGCGGGCCGCGGCGACCGCCGGTGGACCGCTCAGCGGGAGACTCGACCTGTCCGGCCCGCAGGGCGCGCAGCTGCGCACCGCGATCGCGTCGGTGCACCGCATCTGTCCCGAGTTCCAGCCCGTGCAGGTGCTGCGCCGCAGCGGACGCACGGTGCTGATCGTCGGTACGACGGGCCGCAGCACCGCCGTCGCCAAGTGCCTGCTCGACCACTCCCCGGTGTGGGCCGAGCGGATCCGGCACGAAATAGCGGTCTACCGCTCGTTCGTCCGGCACCGTCCGCCGGTCCGCGCACCGCGTCTGATCGCGGCGGACCCGGACGACTGCACGCTGGTGATCGAGCGGATGCCGGGGCGCGTCGGCGCGCTCCAGCGCCACCCGGTGGAGACCCCGCCGCGCGCCGACGTCCGGGCGGCGGTGACCGCGGTGTGCCGCCTCAACCAGTGGCGCCCGCCGCAGGAGATGTTCGGCAGGCCGCTGGACTACGGTCGGCGGATCTCCCGCTTCCACGAGCTGGGGCTGCTCACGGACCGGGACATGGGCGACCTGCAGAAGCTGCTGCACGGCATCGCGCACGCGCAGGGCCCGCAGCTGACGTGGCAGTTCTGTCACGGCGACGCGCTGCTGTCGAACATCCTGCTGTCCCCGCCCGGTCCGGTCCTGGTCGACTGGGAGCACGCGGGCTGGTACCTGCCGGGCTACGACCTGGCGACGCTGTGGTCGGTGCTCGGCGACGCCCCCGTGGCGCGCCGCGACATCAGCCAGCTCGCCCAGGCCCAGGGCCCGGCGGCGCGGGACGCCTTCCTGGTCAACCTGATGCTGGTGCTGACCCGGGAGATCAGGCTGTGCGAGACGGCCGTACAGCGATCGCTGCACGAGGCGCCCCCGGCGGCAGCGGGGCAGGCCCACCCCGCCGCCGCGCCGTCCGGCGAGGAGCAGCGGCTGCTGCTGCGGCGCCTGCACGACGACTGTCAGATGGCCCGCCGGGCCGTCCGCGCGGCGGTCGGAACCCGCTGACGGGGCGCCACCCCGGGAACGGAGCCCCTTGGCGCGCGGCACCAAGCGCCAAGGGGCTTTGCGCACGCGGGGCCTCGTGCGCGGGGGGGGCGGCAGCCGCCCGTGAGCCGCCGTCACCCGCCGCCGGTCGCCGCGAAGAGCCGTTCGCACAGCCCCCAGACCGCCGCGCGCGTACGGGGGTCCGACACGAACGCGGGCCAGGGCACCCGTCGGCCCCTGGTGTCGACGTACGTCCCGGTGACCCCCTCCAGGCGTGGGCTCGACGCCAGGTGGAGGCTGGAGCGGGCGGGTCCGGCCAGGTCGGAGCGGAGCTTCTTCCGCTACATCCCGGCCCGTGGGTACCGCGCGGGCATACGCCATGCCGCCCCGCTGTTGTAGCCCTTCGCACTTGATCATGATCAACGACGGAGGGGGCCGCCATGGCGGACAGCGCAGCTCACGTGCACGGAACCGTGGCCGAGGGATACGAAGGGGTGCGGGAGGAGTTCGCCGCCGTGGTCGCCGGGGAGCGGCACCCGTCCGAGGCGCAGCTCGCGGTCCGCGTCCACGGGCGGGCGGTGGTCGACCTGTGGGCCGGGCCCGGCACCGAGGAGTCCACGGTGACCTGCCTGTACTCCATCGCCAAGGGGGCCGCCCACCTCGTGGTGGCGCTGCTGGTGCAGGACGGGACCCTGGACCTGGACCGCACGGTGGCCTCGTACTGGCCGGAGTTCGCGGCGCACGGCAAGGACCGGCTCACGCTGCGCGAACTGCTCGCGCACCGCTCCGGAGTGGTCGGCGTCGACGGCGGGTTCACGCTCGACGAGCTGGCGGACGACCGGCTCATGGCCGCGCGGCTCGCCGGGCAGCGGCCGTTCTGGGAGCCCGGCACGGCGTTCGGCTACCACGCGTTCGTGATCGGTGCCCTCACCGGCGAGGTGGTGCGCCGCGCGACCGGGCGCTCCCTCCAGGAACTGTACGAGGAACGCGTCCGCGCCCCGTACGGCCTGGACTACTACCTGGGCCTGCCCGCGGCGCTCGACGACCGCTTCGCGCCGGTGCTGCCGCTGCTGCCCACCGAGGAGGAGGCCGCACGGCTGCGCGCGGACGCGGCCGCCCCGGACAGCGTCCCGGGCGTCGCCTTCAACCAGCACGCCACCCCGCCCACCGACCTGGTCGCCTTCGGCAACGCCCCCGCCACGCGGACCCTCGGCCCCGCGTCGTCCGGCGGCGTCGGCACCGCGCGCGGCGTGGCCGGGATGTACGCGGCGGCCATCAGCGAGGTGGACGGCCGGGCCCCGCTCCTGACGCCCGCCACCATCGCCACGTTCGCCAGGGTTGCCTACCGCGGCACCGACGAGGTCACCGGCATCGACGACCCCTTCGGCCTCGGCTTCGAGGAGCTGAGCGGCCGCTACGCCTTCCTCGGGGAGACCGCCTTCGGCCACAGCGGCGCCACCGGCTCCCTCGGCTTCGCGGACCCGGCGAGCGGCGTGGCGTACGCCTACACGCGCCGCCGGTTCGGCTTCCCGTCCGGGTACGGCGCGGGCCCGGAGAACCACCGGCTCGCCGCGGCGGTGGTGCGGGCGGCGGCCGGGGCCGCGTAGGCGGTCCGCGGGCCGAGGAGTCTCGGTCAGCTCCCGCGGGGAGTCCGCCTGCCGCACGCCGTGGTCCTACGCTGGTGCCGACCGGAAGGGTGGGGATGATGGACGTACCGAACGTCGTCGGGGACTGGCAGGAGTACCAATCGGATGAGCTGGCCGGGCTGCGGGTGCGGGTGCACCACCTGAGGAAGGCCGTCCCCAAACGGGGCCGCGACGACGACGCCAAGGGGCTGACGTACGTCGCCTTCGACGTCACCTTCGAGAACCGCGGCGCCGAGTACTTCTCCGTCGACCTGCACGACCACCCCCGCCACTTCGACGTGCGGGTCGGCCGGGACGGGCACGGCGCGTTCGTCGACGAGTACGGCTCGTCGGGCATCCGCGACTTCAACCTGTACCCGCAGCGCCGCGTCACCGCGGTCCTGTACGCGGCCGCCCCGGCCGCGAAGCTCAAGCAGCTCGACATCCAGATCAGCCCCCGCATCGACGACGAGCCGGTGTTCGGCTACGTGTGGGTGGGCGGCCTCGGCGTGCACGAGGGCTCGACGCGCGCCTCGGCGCGCGCGTCGACGTCCCGGACGGGCGTGGCGAGCGAGGTGGAGCGCTACCTCCAGGACAACACGCCGCCGGGCGACTGACACCCCCCGTACGGACGGCTCGCGCCACCCCCTCGCGCGCCGCATGGGTCATTCATTGGTCCATTCCACTGACGCGGCGCAGGCCCCCGCACCGCCCGGGGCGAAAACCCGCCGGACCGGCGCTGACATGGGAAATCCCCTCTTCTGGGCATGATTGACGGATCGTCGGCGAGCCGGTACCACTGACGCACGCCCGGCCCCGCACACCCCGGTGCGCGTCACCGGCCCAGGAGTCCCAGGAGGCTGCTTTGCGAGGATCCGCCCCCGCCCCCGTCCCATCCGCGCGCAGACGCAGCCTCAGGACGGCGGGCGCGCTGGCGTCCGCCGCCCTGCTGGTGCCGCTCATCGGCGCCGCCCCGGCCGAGGCCGAGCCCACCGGCCCCGCGTCGCTGCAGCGCGCCTTCGCCTCGGCCGCCGCCGAGTACGACGTGCCGCAGAGCGTGCTGCTCGGCGTCTCCTACCTCCAGTCCCGCTGGGACGCGCACGGCGGCGCCCCGAGCGTCACCGGCGGCTACGGCCCGATGCACCTCACCGACGCCCGCACCGCGCTCGCCCGCGCCCCGCACCACAGCGAGGGCGACGAGGACCCGCGCGGCGACTCCTCCCGCCGCACGCTGCGCCCCCGCGAGGTGCCGAAGGACACCCGACTGCCCGCCCGCCTCACGACGTTGAAGCGCGCGGCCAAGCTCAGCGGCATCCCCGCCGCCGAGCTGCGCGAGGACCCCGCGGCGAACGTCCGCGGCGGCGCCGCGCTGCTCGCCGCCGCCCAGCGGCGCCTCGGCAAGCCGCTGAGCGCCGACCCGGCCGACTGGTACGGCGCGATCGCGGCGTTCTCCGGCGCCGAGGACCGGGCGACGGCGGCCACGTACGCCAACGAGGTGTTCGCCGTCATCCGCGACGGCGAGCGGCGTACCACCGACGCGGGCCAGCGCGTGGCGCTCCCCGCGCGCCCCGGCCTGCGGCCCGACCCGGCGCAGCTCACCCGCATGGGCCTGCGCAAGGCCCCCGAGGCGGAGACGGACTGCCCGAAGTCGCTGGCCTGCGAGTGGATCCCGGCCCCGTACGAAGAGTTCGGGGACAACGACTACGGCAACCACGACAAGGCCGACCGGCCCGCGTCCCAGGACATCAAGTACATCGTCGTGCACGACACGGAGGGCCGCTGGGAGGGCGTCCTGAACCTGGTGCAGGACCCGACGTACGTGTCGTGGCACTACACGCTGCGCTCGTCCGACGGGCACGTGGCCCAGCACGTGCGCACCAAGGACGTCGCCTGGCACGCGGGCAACTGGTACGTGAACTCCAAGTCCGTCGGCCTGGAGCACGAGGGCTTCCTGACGGCCCCGGACACCTGGTACACGGAGGCGATGTACCGCTCGTCGGCGCGCCTGGTGAAGTACCTCGCCAAGCGGCACGGCATCCCGCTGGACCGGCAGCACATCCTCGGGCACGACACGGTGCCGGGCACCACCGCCGCCACGATCCGCGGCATGCACACCGACCCCGGCCCGTACTGGGACTGGCAGCACTACTTCCAGCTCCTCGGCAAGCCGTTCCACCGCACCGCGGGGCCGAAGGGCGGCCTGGTGACGGTCGCGCCCGAGTTCAGCGCCAACAAGCCGGAGTTCACCGGCTGCGTCAAGCCCGGCGAGACCTGCGTGCCGCACGGCTCCAGCGCGGTGCGCGTGTACACCGAGCCCCGCGAGGACGCCCCGCTCGTCAAGGACATCGGCCTGCGCCCGGGCGGTGAGCCGTCCACGATCGACGTCAACGACATGGGCTCGCGCCTGTCGACGGGCCAGCAGTACGCCGTCGCCGACCGCCAGGGCGACTGGACGGCCGTGTGGTACCTGGGCCAGAAGGCCTGGTTCAAGAACCCGAGGAAGCAGCCGACCGCCGTCGACGCGCGCGGCTGGGTGGTGACGCCGAAGGACGGCGCGAGCGAGGTGCCGGTGTACGGCAGGGCCTACCCGGAGAAGGAGGCCTACCCGCAGGGGGTGCCGGTGCAGGCGGTCTCGCCGCTGCCGTACAAGCTGCTCGCGGGCCAGCGCTACGCGGTCGGTGACCGGCTGCCGGGCGAGTACTTCTACGCGCCGACGTTCGAGCTCGAGCCGCACCGGGTGGTGCGCGGCAAGGACCTGTACTACCAGATCCAGTTCGGCCACCGGGTGGCGTTCGTGCGCGCCGCCGATGTCGACGTGGTGCCGTCGGGGCGGTAGCCCTCGACCGGACGCCCGGGGGCCCGCCCCCCCGGGGACGCGCCGGGCCCGGACCTGCGTGGGGCAGGCTCGGGCCCGGCGTTCATGTACGGGTCCACGGCCGCCGCGGCGCCCGTGGTGCCGTGGCCGGGCCCGGCGTCCGGGTCAGCCCGCGGTGTCCGTACACCAGATGGGCTGGCCCTGGTAGTAGATGCACACGTTGCCGTCGTCCTGGACGGACAGCAGGGCGCCGTGGCGGCCCGAGGTGTTCGACGCCCACACGGGCCGGTTGTCCTGGGCGTAGACCACCAGGTTGCCGTCGCCCTGCATGACCGCTCGGTAGCCGTCCGGGCGGGTGTCCGGGGACCACACGGGCTTCTCGACGCTGTCGCGGTAGACGACGAAGTTGCCGTCCTCCTGGAGCCGCATCAGGGTGTGGCCGTTCCCGGACGTCCAGGCCATGTTCCGGTAGATCGTGCTCGACGGCGTGTTGGGATAGATGTCGTTGTTGCTCATGCGCGGCTTCCCTCCCTGTTCCCTCCCCGACGAGCGGGGCGGACGCCCCGCTCTCCCCCGACGCTAGGCGCGGCGGCCCCGCGCGGCTGAGAACAAAGCGCGCCAGCCTGAACAGGGCGGTATGAAGTGTGGGAAACCGCCACGCATGCGCCCTCCAACGAAGGGTGCCCACCAGCCCGTTGGGCGGTGGGCACGCACGCCGCCCGCGGGCGGTCCGGCCGGAATCCCCGGCCGCGCCGACGCGGCCCGGCCCGTCCGGGGCGGGTACCGGCCGCCGTGACGCGCGGTCGTCGTGGCGCGGTGGCTCAGCCCTGCTGGAACAGCTCGGCGGGCAGCGGCTTCAGAAGGGCGTACAGGTCGTCGGTGATGGGGCGGTCCCAGGCGGCGATGGTCACGAGCACGTTGTCGCTGCGGTCGAACTGCACGCAGGAGATGCGGCTTTCGGAAAGCCGCAGGCGCCGCACGATCAGCAGGTTGTCGCCCTGCATCACGGGCACGTCCTCGCTGGAGACGACGGTGACCTCCTCGTCGTTCTCCAGCGCGAGCAGGAGCTGGGCCACCTCGAAGGGCACCTCGCCGTCGGCCAGCTCACGGGCGGGCGAGCCCTCCGGCAGATTGCCGATGATCATCGCGGGGCCACGGCCGCCGAACAGGTCGTAGCGCAGGAAGACGCCCTGGCAGGTGCCGTCGGGCGCGGGCAGCAGACCGGCGCCCAGGTTGCCGGGCCAGTCCCCCGGGTCCATGGCCAGGACGTCGAAGTCCGGGCCCGCGGGTGTGGCGGAGCTGCGGCGGCGGAGGAAGGACATGCGGCCATGGTACGTCGCCCGCGCGCCGTTCCCGGCGCGGGGGCGGGGGCGGCGAACGCCGTGGTCACGGTCGTGCGGCGGCGCCCGGCCCCCTGGCCGGGGCCGCCAGGTTCAGGCCGTGCCGCGAGTGCGCGCCTGGTGGCGGGCGACCCGGGCGCGGTTGCCGCAGGAGGGCTTGCACCACTCCTGCCGGGGGTGGTCCTTCAGGAAGTAGCGCACGCACCGCGGGGCGTGGCAGGCGCGCAGCCTGGTCCGGTCGGGGCCGGTGAGGAAGGCGAGCGCGGCACGGGCCAGGGCGGCTTCAAGCAGGTCGGCGGTGCCCGGGGCGGGCGCGGGGGCGGGCGTCTCGTGGACGAGGGGTTCGCCGCCGGGCGGCCAGGTCAGGACGGGCACCGTGGGGACGAGGGCCGCGGCCTCGTTCAGCCGGGCCACGGCGTCCGCGAGCGGCGGGAGCCGCCGGGCGTCGGCCCCGCTCGGCTCCTCCGGACGCACGGCCTGCGCGAACAGCGCACGCACGGCGGCGCGCACCGACCGCACCCGTTCGAGGGCGGCCGCGTCGGCGCGGTACCGGGGCGCGGCGAGCGCCTCGGGCAGGGCCGCGGCGTGCCCGCGTACCCAGGCGGTGAGACCGTCCGGGGTGTCGAGGTCGTCGGCGACGCCGCCCTGGCCGTCGTGGCGGATGGTGAGGGCGAGGTCGAGGGTGAGAGCGGGTGCGAGGGCGGGGGCGGGCTGTTCCGGGGCGGGCTGTGCCGGGGCGCCCTGGGGGACGCCGCCGACGGCGGGGGCGGGGCGGGCATGGGGCACATGATAGGTTCCGCGCGGTCCGCGGCTCGGGGGTCCGGCACCAAGGCCTGGCGCGGGGCCCGGAGCGGCGGTCCGACGCGGGGCCGGGTGCGGCCGTCCGGCACCAGGGTCCGAGCGGTGCCGTCGCCGCCCCGGCGGCCCGTGGGAGTCCGGCGCGGTCAGGGCCGTACCGGGCGGTTGACAGCGATCCACGAGGGCGGGGCGGTGGCCCGGCGGCCGGGGAGGGGTGACGGTGTCCGACAGAGCCGTACTGAACTACTGGCGTGACGGGCTCGGCCAGGTGCCCGAGGAGGTGTGGCGCCACCCGCGCCTTGAGGTCCTGCTGCTGCCCGACAACGCGCTGACGGAGCTGCCCGCGCGCATCGGCACGCTCACCGCGCTGCGCACGCTCGACCTCGGCCACAACAGGCTCACGTCCGTCCCGCCGGAACTCGGCCGCCTCACCGGGCTCAGCGACTTCCTGTACCTGCACGACAACCGGCTCACCACGCTCCCCGATGAACTGGGCGACCTGACGCGTCTGACGTATCTGAACGTCGGCGAGAACCAGCTGAGGGCCCTGCCGGACGCGGTCGGCCGCATGACGTCCCTCGTCGAACTGCGTGCCCAGCACAATCGGCTCACGGAACTCCCCGGAACGCTCGGCGCGATGCGCGCGCTGCGGGAAGTGTGGCTGCGCGGCAACGCGCTCAGCGCTCTGCCCGACGCGGTACGGCACTGGGGTTCCCTGCGCGAACTGGAGCTGCGTGAGAACGCCTTCGAGACGATCCCGGAAGTGGTGCGCTCACTTCCGCTCCTGCGCCGGATCGATCTGCGGGGGAATCGGCTGCGCGAGATCCCCGACTGGGTCGCGGAGCTGCCCGCTCTGGAGAAACTCGACCTGCGCTGGAACGACATCCGCGACAGCGCGGGCCCGCTCGCGGCGCTGCGCGCCCGTGGGTGCGTGGTCCTGCGCTGACCGCGCGCCGCTGCCGGGCAGGGCCGCCGGACAGGGTCACCGGATAGACCCGCCGGACAGAGCCGCCGGGCAGGGCCCGCCTCCCCGCCCCGCGCGGTCGGCTGACCTGCGCGGTCGACATCCCGTGCCGTCCGGAGCGATCCGCGCGGCCCTCGGCTCCGTACTCCTAGCGACCGTATGTGCGCCGCGGCTCGCGGCTCCGGGCCCGCGGGCCTGCCCTGGAGCCGCCCTTTTCGCTGCCCATTTCCCCCCGGGAATTCTCCCTTACCCGTGGACAATCCGCGCCGACTGTCCACAAGGAAGGACGGATATACGGACCCCGGAATGCCTCACCCCGGCAGCTTTCCCCTGCGATGGGAGCTGGTCCGCAGTTCGCGGCGGGCGACATTCCAACGGCTTCTGCCCACCCTGGAAATGACATGAGATCAGGGAAATGCGGATGCTGCCATTCCCGGGTTGACATCAAAGGTGACAGCGCTACAAGCTGTCCCACGACCGGTTATTCACCGGCGACGCCCCGCCGCACTCCATTCCGGAGCCGAAAGGGCGCCCCAAGAAAGGAACCGCTGCCGCGTGTTCCTCTGCGCGATCCGCCGCTTCCGGAAGCGGGCGACCATTCCTCTCCGGGCAGCGGTCAGCCCACCGCTGCCGAATCCGCGGCTCCCCGAGTGAGCCCCGGGCCCGGTCCGTCATCCGGTCGGCGGGTCGTTCGCTCCGCCACGCCACCGAGAGCGAGAGGAGGGAAGACCGTGACGAAGCTGCCGATCCGCAGGACGGGCCCGATCCGCCTGACGACGGCCTGTTACTACGTGTGCGCCGAGCAGTGACGCGCCCCCAGAGCCGGGCCCCCACGCGGCGGGCCCGGCTCCGGCGCTCCCCTCCCCCCTCTCCCCGCACTCCGCCCGTCCCGATCACCTCCCCACGGCATCCCGCTCAGCCCGACCGCGCTGTCCGCGGCGGCGCCCCCCCGCGTCCACGCGGCCTCCCGTACGGGACCTCCCCCTCGCATCGCCTCACGCCTTCACGCGCCCCGCCCTCCCCTCCCCCGCGCCCCCACGCGCGGCACCGGCGCGCGAAGTCCCGTACCGCCACCCGCACTTCACGCCAAGGAGCACCCGCATGTCCCGGACACCACCCCATCACCGCTGGGTCCTCGCCCCCACGGAACCGGGCGGCCCCCAGGAGCCCGACGACGTCCCCGCGCACCCGCGCCCGCATCTGGAGATCGACTGCCACCGCGGGCTGCGCGGGCCGTTCACCGGTGGCGGGCTGCTGCTGCGCCACCTGGTGCCCGAGCTGATCGTCCACCACCCGGACGCGGTGACGGCACGGGCCACCGAAATCACCGCCGTCGTCCCCGAGTTGGCGCCGCTGGTGCCCGGCGTCCCACGTCCCCTGTCGCAGCGGGCGAGCCCGGGCGAGCGCACCTGCTTCCACCCCGCCGAGCGCGCCCTGCGCCTCGCCCATGGCATCGCCGAACTCGCCCTGGGCTGGGCGCGCCGCACCCGCCCCGACGGCGCGGTCATCGCCTTCCACGCCGTCGACGACGCCGACCCCACCGACCGGGACCTCGTCGCCCTGATGCTGCGCCGCTGCGACCCCGCCGTGCTCACCGTCGTCACCGAGAGCGCCGCCACCGCCGAAGACGCGCTGACCGGCGCCCTGCTGACGTACACCACACAGGCCGTGGCCCCGCCGCGGCGGCCCGTGCGGCGGCCGAGGGACGCCGACCCGGCGCAGCTGTTCATCGAGTCCGACGGCACCAGCGCCGACCCCGAGCTGCGGGCGGCCTACCGGCGCCTCCCCCAGCGGGAGCGGGCCGAGCGGCACACCGCGCGGGCCCGTCACCTGGTCGACCTCGACGATCCGACGCTGCGGTACGGGGCCGTCCCCTACCACCTGGAGCGGGGCGCCGACCCGGCGGGCGCGGGCGTCGCGGCGCTCACCGACGCGGTCAACGGCTGCTTCGCCGCGGGCTTCTACGCGGCCGCCGCCGACCTCGCGGAGCGCGGGCGGCGGCTCACCGCGGGGCGCGCCTCGTCCCAGGAGTTCCGGAACTTCACCCACAAGGCGGCCGCGTGCCTGAGCCAGCTCGGCCGGGGCCACGAGGCGCTGGCACTCCTGGAGGAGCTGCGGCGCGGCACGGCCGACCCCGACGACCACATGGGCGCCGCCCACCTGGCCGCGATGCTCCACTCCCGCTTCCTCCCCCCGGCCGACCGCGACGAGGACCAGGCCCTGGCCTGGATCAACACGGCCATCGCGCTCGCCGACACCCACCCCGACCCGCGACGGCGGTCCTTGGCGCGGGCGTTCACGCGGGCCGCGCGGGCCCTGGTCGAGCTGTGGCGGGGCGACGCCGACCGCGCCCTGGCGCTCGTCGAGGAGGCCATCGCCCTCACCGACGCCGACTTCGGGCCCGACGAGCAGCCCCTGCACCGCTCGGTCCTGCTGCACCACCGCGCGCAGGTCCACGACGCGCGCGGGGACCACGCCGCGGCGCTGCGGGACTACGACGACCTGATCGCGCGCGACCCGGACCACGGCGAGCACTACGTGGAACGCGCGGCACAGCACCGGGCCCTCGGCCACCCCGAGGAGGCCCTGCGGGACTACGCCACCTCGATCCGGCTCGGCCCGCCCTGCCACGAGACCCACTTCAACCGCGCGGACCTGCTGCGCGAACTGGGCGACGACGAAGGGGCCCTGAAGGACCTCGACTACGCGCTCGACGTGGCGCCGGACCACCTGGACTCGCTGCTGCACCGCGCCGACCTGCTGCTTGAGCGCGGCGATCTGGCGGCGGCCCGCCGCGACGTGGAGCGCGGCCTGGTCCTCGCCCCGCGCAACGCCCGCTTCCTGGCCGCCCAGGGCGAGCTGCTCGCGGCCACGGGCGACGCGGACACGGCGTACGAGAGCTACTCGGCGGCACTGCGGGAGGACCCCGCGTTCGTGGCCGCCTGGGTCAACCGGGCCGTCCTCGCGTACGGCACGGGCCGCGCCGACCGGGCCGTCGACGACCTGGACCGCGCCATCCGCCTCCAGGACGACGCGGTGCTGCGCGCCAACCGGGCGCTGGCCCTCCAGGACCTCGGCGAGCACCGGCGGGCCCTCGCCGACCTGGACGCGGCGGTGCCCGCCCTCGCGGACGACGACCCGGAACTGCTGTACCGGCGCGGGGTCAGCCGTCACGCCCGGGGGGACGCGCGGGGCGCGCTCGCCGACTGGCGTGCGCACCTGGCGGCGTTCGGCCCCGGCGAGACGTCACCGCACGCCAAGGACATCGCGCTGCGCGCCGGGGACGTCACCGTCGTGACGACGCGGAAGCAGGGGGTGTGACCTCGGGCGCGCGGCGGGCGCCGCCCTCAGCCGAGTGCGCCCCGCGCCCTGGTCACCGGTGGTGTGACCAGGGCGCGGGGGCGCGGCTCGTGTGCCGGGGGCGGGTCAGCCGTCGCGGCCGCCGCGCCGGGCGACGAGCGAGGCGCTGATCTCGCCCGCGCGGACCGCCGTGTTGGACAGCAGCGTCGACGTCAGGCCGTGGGTGTGCTCGGTGCCGCCCTGGAGGTAGATGTCGGCGCGCACGTTCGGGTGGGTGGCCACGCGGTGGTCGCGGCCGACGACCAGCTGGTCCTCGTCGTCGCGCAGGCACACCTTGGCCAGCTCGCCGAGGTGGTCGCCGATGCCGCGCGGCTGGTAGCCGGTCGCGTAGACGAGCAGGTCGGCGGCCATCGTGTGGCGCTCGCCGGTCGGCAGGAACTCGACGCCGACCTCCAGGCCGTCCTCGCGCACGTCGATGTCGCGGATGCGGGAGACGTTCAGCATCCGCAGGCGCCGACGGCCCTGGACCTTCTCCTGGTACATGGTCCGCGACAGGGACTCGATCAGGTCCATGTCGACGACCGAGTAGTTGGTGCCGCGGTGGTAGTCGAACAGCGACTGCTTCACGTCCCGCGGCGCGTTGTAGAAGACGTCCACGGCCTCCGGGTCGAAGATCCGGTTGGCGAAGGGGCTGTCGTCTGCGGGCGTGTAGCCGTACTTCGAGAAGACCGAGCAGATCTCGGCCTCGGGGAAGTGCCGGTGCAGGTAGTCGACGGTCTCGGCGGCGCTCTGGCCCGCGCCGAGCACGACGGCGCGCCGCACCGGGGCGCCGGACTCGCGCAGGGCGGCGACGCGGGGGATCAACTCGCTGTTGTGGAAGACCTGGTCGGAGCTGACCGTGCCGGGCGGCAGGTGCGGGGCGAGGCCCGTCGCCACGCAGAGGCTGCGGGCGCGCCGCACGACGGTCCGCCCGGGGTCGGCGGTGTCGCGGCTGACCACGTCGAAGGCGGTGACCTCGCCGTCCTCGGTGACCGGCCGGACGGCGACGACCTCGGAGGAGTACGTGACGGCGTCCGCGACGCGGGCCGCGGCCCACTCCAGGTAGTCGTGGAACTCGATGCGCAGCGGGAACAGGGTCTTCTGGTTGAGGAAGTCCACCAGGCGGTCCCGTTCCCGCAGGTAGCACAGGAAGCTGAAGTCGCTGGTGGGGTCGCGCATGGTGACCAGGTCCTTGAGGAAGGACACCTGCATCGTGGCGTCGTCGATCAGCATGCCCCGGTGCCAGCCGAACCGCGGCTGCTTCTCCAGGAATCCGGCCCGTATGCGGTCCTTGTCGGCGGAGCGTGCGTTGTGCTCCCTGACCGCGATGGCCAGGGCCAGATTCGACGGACCGAATCCGATCCCCAGGACGTCGTAGGTGTCCTCCGGTCCGCTCGGCCCGTGGGACATCTCGTGCGTTTCCAGCCCGCTGTGCTGTGTGTTCACCCGGTACATCGCCTCCCTAAGCAGGCACATGCTAGATAAGGTTAGCCTTACCTTGCAATGTCTGAGGTGAAATCGCCCGGCGGCCTTCGCTCGCGCCCTGTGAGGCGCCGCGAACCAAGGGACCGAACGTACACGACTCAGCGGTGCCGCCGGACGCGGGCCTCCCCACGCTGATCTGGGCACTCGTCAGCGGCGATGCGGAGAGCGGCGGATCCGTCCGGGGCGCCCGGCGCCGCCATGTCGCCCTCCTCCACGCGCACCAGCCGGTACCCCTGCTCGAACCGCGGCCTGCCGCGCCGGTCCGCCTTCTTGGCGCGGGCCCGGCGTGCCGCCGCGAGCAGCGCCGCGACCTCCGGGCTCCTCCTGCGCAGCCGCAGGAACGACTGCTCGGACCAGCCGCCGAGCGCGGCCGCGGTCGACTGCACCGCGCCGTCGCGCACGGCCCTGAGCGCGACCCACAGCGCGGCCGAACTCGGCGCGTCCGCCGCCGCCACGGCGCGGGCGCGCTCCCGGTCCCGCTCGGCGAGTTCGGCCGCCGCGGCCATGGCGGCCGCGAACTCGGTGTCCCGGTCCAGCCAGTCGCGGAGCATCCGCTCGGAGACGCCCGCCGCCATCGCGCAGCCGCCCGCGTCGAGCCCGAGCGCCGCGGCGCGCAGCGCGTCGGCCCGGCGCACCGCGGTCTCCTCGCGGAGCGTGGGACTGTGCCGCAGGGCCCGCCACAGGGCCCGTTCGAGGTGTTCTTGCGCGTCGAGGTCCGCGACCACACCATCGGCCCAGGCCTCCAGTTGGGGCGCGGAGCCCGTGCGCCGCCGCCCCACTCGTCTGTCGTCCACCCACCCCACCCCCGTAGACAGCCCGCGACGGACCACAGGGCACCCGCGGAGAATCCGGCACAGAAACTTAGGCTAGCCTCACCTAAGAATAACCTGTACGTCTCACAGATCACAGGACCAACACTCAGGACCGGCACCGCACTTCACCACGACCCCGCCCCGAAGGGATGTGTCCGTGCTCAGCGCCAGGATCACCAACGCCCGGATCGTCACGATGGACCCGGCCCGCCCCACCGCTCGCGAACTCGGCATCTGGCAGGGCCGGATCGTGGGCCTCGACGACGACGTGGCGGGCCTCGCGGCGCGGCGCGTCGTCGACCTCGGCGGCGCGACCGTGCTGCCCGGCTTCATCGACAGCCATGTGCACCTGATCTGGGCGGGCCTGAAGGCACAGGCGCCCAGCGTCGCGCCCAGCAGGCGCGTCGACGACATCCTCGCGGCCGTGGCCGACGCCGTGGCGGCGCGGCCCGCGGGCGGCTGGGTGACGCTCGGTGGCTACGACCAGCGCGCGCTCGACCGGGAACTCACCGCGCGGGAGCTGGACGCGGTGAGCGCGGGCCGCAAGGTGTACCTGGGGCATGTCTCGGGGCACGCCTGCCTGGTCAACACGGCCATTCTGAACCTGCTGCCGCCGCACATCGCCGCCACCGCGCCCCACGGCTTCCTGGCGGAGGACGACATGGGCGCGGTCCTGCGCCTGCGCCCGCCGCACACCCTGGCCGAACTCGCCGACGCCGTCGCGCACTCGGCGCGCGTGTGCCGCTCCGAGGGCATCACGGGCTGCGCCGAGGCGGGCATCGGCAGCGAGCTGTTCGCGCACAGCCCCATCGAGGGCGCGGCGTTCCAGCTCGCCCAGGAGTCGGGCCGGCTGCCGCTGCGGGTGCGACTCATGGTGGCCGCCGACGCGCTGCGCCCGGTCGACGCCGCCGCCCAGGACGCCACGGAACGGGCCTTCGGTCTCGGCCTGCGTACGGGCTTCGGCGACGGGGCGCTGTCCATCGGCGCCCTGAAGGTGTTCACCGACGGCGGCATGATGGCGCGGACGGCGGCGCTCACCGAGCCGTACGCGGGCAGCGACACGAAGGGCCAGCTCCAGGCGGACCGCCAGTCACTGCTGGAGACCATCGTCGAAGGGCACCGCGCGGGCTGGCAGTTGGCGGTCCACGCCATCGGCGACCGCGCGGTGGACGTCGCCCTCGACGCCCTGGAGGCCGCGCAGCGCGTCCACCCCCGCCCCGCCGCCCGGCACCGCGTGGAGCACGCGGGGCTGGTCCGCCCCGACCAGCTGCCCCGCTTCGCCGCGCTGGGGGTCACGGCGGTGGTCCAGCCCAGCTTCCTGCGGTACTTCGGCGACGACTACGCCGCGATCATGGGACCCGAGCGGGCGCCATGGCTGTACCGGGGCCGGGGCTTCCTGGACCACGGGGTGCGCCTCGTGGGCAGCTCGGACCGGCCCGTCGCCGACGGGGCGCCGCTGCGGGCCGTCCAGTTCATGGTGGAGCGGGCCTCCGCGTCCGGCGCGGTCGTCGGACCGAAGGAGGCCCTGTCGGTCGAGGAGGCGCTGCGCGCGTACACCACCGACGCCGCGTACGCCTGTCACTGGGAGGACTCCGCGGGCAGCCTCACTCCGGGCAAGCGCGCCGACCTCGTCGTCCTCGGCGACGACCCGTACGCCGTGGACCCGTCCCGCATCGGCGGCATCGAAGTGGTCGACACATACGTCGAAGGGGTGGCGGCCAGCGGCTCCTGATGGAACGTCACCGCACGTGCGGGAGGCGGCTCCGGAGCGGGGCCGCCTCCCGGCCGCGATCACGTCAGGTCGAACTGGCCCTCCCGGGCCCCGTGCACGAACGCCCCCCACTCGGCGGGCGTGAAGATCAGGGACGGGCTTCCGGGACGGCCACCGTTGCGCATCGCGATGAAGCCCTCGACGAAGGCGATCTGCACGTCGCCCCGGCCGTCGCTGCTCGATCGCCATTCCGCGCCGCTGAGATCGAGGTCCGGCTTGTCCCAGCCCGTGAGCGGATGCTGCTGAGTGGTGGTGCTGTCGGCCACGTCCCTGCTCCTCCCGATGCGTCGTCCGCCGCCAGCCTAGCTTTCACCCCCGGCGGCGCACAGGCCGCGGTGCGATGCGGGATGCGCGCGGGACGGGGGGTGCGGCTCACGTCGTGGGCGGCTCGGCACCCACCAGCCACATGGCGAAGAACTGCGACCCGCCGCCGTACGCGTGCCCAAGTGCCCTGCGCGCTCCCGGCACTTGGTGCTCGCCCGCCTGCCCCCGCACCTGGAGCGCGGCCTCGGCGAAGCGGATCATCCCGGAGGCGCCGATGGGGTTGGCCGACAGGACACCGCCCGACATATTCACCGGAAGGTCACCGTCCAGTTCGGTCGCCCCGGACTCGGTGAGCTTCCAGCCCTCGCCCTCGGCGGCGAAGCCGAGGTTCTCCAGCCACATCGGCTCGTACCAGGAGAACGGGACGTACATCTCGACGGCGTCGATCTCCCGGCGCGGGTCGCTCACGCCCGCCTGCCGGTAGACGTCGGCGGCGCAGTCCCGGCCCGCGCGCGGCGACACGAAGTCCTTGCCCGCGAACAGCGTGGGCTCGCTGCGCATCGCCCCGCCGTGCACCCAGGCGGGCGGGCGGGGCGCGCGGGCCGCGCCGTCGCGGTCGGTGAGCACCATCGCGCAGGCGCCGTCGGACGACGGGCAGGTCTCGGAGTAGCGGATCGGGTCCCACAGCATGGGCGAGGACCGCACCTTCTCCAGGGTGATGCCGTGCTCGTGCAGATGCGCGTACGGGTTCTTCAGCGCGTTGCGGCGGTCCTTGTACGCCACGAGGGACCCCACGGTGTCGGGGGCCCCGGCGCGCCGCATGTAGGCCCGCACGTGCGGGGCGAAGAACCCGCCCGCGCCCGCGAGCAGCGGCTGCTGGAACGGCACGGGCAGCGAAAGGCCCCACATCGCGTTGGACTCCGACTGCTTCTCGAAGGCGAGCGTGAGGACCGTGCGGTGGACCCGGCCCGCGACGAGGCTCGCGGCCACCAGGGCCGTGGAGCCGCCGACGGAGCCCGCGGTGTGCACGCGCAGCATCGGCTTGCCGACGGCGCCGAGCGCGTCGGCGAGGTACAGCTCGGGCATCATGACGCCCTCGAAGAAGTCCGGCGCCTTGCCGATCACCACGGCGTCGACGTCCGCCCAGGTCAGCTCGGCGTCGTCGAGGGCGCGCCGGGCGGCCTCGCGCACCAGGCCCGCGAGGGACACGTCGTGCCGGGCGGCGACGTGCCTGGTCTGACCGATCCCAACGACGGCGACGGGCTCCTTCGGCAGCGCGGCCATCACGCGTCTCCTTCCAGGACGGCGACGAGGTTCTGCTGGAGGCAGGGCCCGGAGGTGGCGTGGGCGAGGGCCCGGTCGGAGGTGCCGCCGTGGACGCGGGCGGCGGCCTCGCCGATCCGGATGAGTCCGGCGACCATCACCGGGTTGGCGGCGAGCGCTCCACCGGAGGGGTTGATCCGCACGTCGTCGCCGAGCCGCAGCGCCTTGCGCAGCACGACCTCCTGGGAGGTGAAGGGCGCGTGCAGTTCGGCGGTGTCCACGGGCCGCTCGAAGGCACCGGCCCGTTCGGCGGCGAGCCGGGTCGACGGGGAGTCGATCAGGTCGCGCACGCCGAGGGCGTGGGCCTCGATGCGGTGGTCGATGCCCCGGATCCAGGCGGGCCGCGCGCACAGGTCGCGGGCCCGCTCCCCCGCCGCGAGGACGACGGCGGCGGCCCCGTCCCCGACGGGCGGGCAGTCTCCGGTGCGCAGGGGCCGCACCACGTAGTCGCCGTGCGGCACCGAACCAGCCAGCTGGGCATGGGAGTTGGCCGTGGCGTCGGCCCTGTTGCGGGCGGCGACCGCCGCGAGGGCGGGCTCGTCCGTCTCGCCCGCGTCGATCAGCGCCCGCGCCTGGAGCGCGGCGAGCGCCACGGCGTCCGGCCACAGCGGCGCCACGTAGTACGGGTCGAGCTGGCGGGTCAGCACGTCCCGCGGCGAGCCGGGCGACGACTTGCCGTGGGCGTACACGAGCGCGGTGTCGGCCTCGCCCGTGCGGAGCCTCACCCAGGCCTCGTACAGCGCCCACGCGCCGTCCATCTCGACGTGCGACTCGGAGATCGGCGGCCAGGCGCCGACGCCGTCGAGCGCCATGGTGAAGGAGAAGGCCCGCCCGGCGAGGTAGTCCGACGAGCCGGAACAGGTGAAGCCGATGTCGCCCGCCCTCAGACCGGTGTGCGCGCGCACCTCGTCGAGCACCGGCAGGAGCATCTCGACCTCGGACAGCTCGGCGGTGGCGCGCCGGTGGTCGGTCTGCGCGAAGGCGACGACCGCGATGTCCCGCCCGGCCGCGATCACAGCATCTCCTTGTACGTGTCGTAGGGGGCGTCGGCCTCGCCGGTGGGCCGGTAGTGGTCGGGGTAGCGGGCGCCCTCCGTCCAGACGGGCTCGACGCGCAGGCCCATGCGGACCTGGTCGCAGGGGATGCCCGCGATGCGGCCGTGCAGCGCGAGGTCGGCGCCGTCGAGGGCGATGTGCGCGTAGACGTACGGCACGTCGATGGCGAGGTTCTTCGCCTTGATGTTCACGACGCAGAACGTGGTGACCGTGCCGCGCGGCCCGACCTCGACCCGCTCGGACGTGGCGACGCCGCAGGTCGGGCAGGCGCCGCGCGGCGGCACGTACACCTTGCGGCAGTCGGGGCAGCGCTCGCCGACGGTGCGGTGCGCGGCCAGGGCTTCGAGGTAGGCGGACTGGGCGCGGCCCGGGCTGTGGGTGTAGTCGAGCCGGGCGGGCGTGACGATGCCGGTGACCGGGTCGGCGAACCGACCGTCGTGCTCCCGTGCGCCCCGGCCGGGGGCCTCTTCGCCGTCGTACGACTCGAAGCAGGCGATGTCCGTGATGGCGCCGGTGCGCTCGGCGGCCCAGCGGACGCGGACGCGCAGGCCGGTGCGTACGGCGTCGGGGCCGGGGGCGTCCAGGGCGTGCAGCAGGGCGGTGTCGGCGCCGTCGAGCCGGACGAGGACCCAGGCGAAGGGGGTGTCCAGCGGCTGGCCCGGGCGGGGCTCGGCGTTCCAGGCCCAGGTGGTGACGGTGCCGGTGGCGGCGACCTCCACCAGGTCGCGCAGGTCGTCGGCGGTGACCGGGTCGTACTCGACGGGCGGCACGAGGACCCGGCCGTCGCTGGTGCGGGCGCCGAGGACGGTGCGCTCGCGCAGACCGGTGAGGAAGGCGCTCTGCACCGGGCCGAGGGAGCGGGTGAAGGGGAACTCGACGACCAGGGGGGCGGTGGGGACTTCGGGCACGGGGCTCTCCTCGCGGTCAGGCGCGCCGGTAGACGGGGGACGCTTCTCGGCGAAGGCACGGGCGCCTTCTCTGGCGTCGGCGGTGTCGAACACTGGCCAGCCGCGCTTGAGTTCGGCGGCGAGGCCCTCGGCCTCCGGCAGGTCGGCGGTCTCGTACACGGAGGCCTTGACGGCCTCGACGGCGAGCGGGCCGCAGGCGTTGATCCGCTCGGCGATGGCGAGCGCCCGCTCCAGGGCGGTGCCGTCGGGGACGACATGGCCGATGAGCCCCACGTCGGCGGCCTCGCGGGCGGAGTAGGGACGGCCGGTGAGCAGCATCTCCAGGGCGTGGGTGCGCGGGATCTGCCGCTGGAGGCGCACGGTGGAGCCGCCGATGGGGAACAGGCCGCGCCTGACCTCGAAGAGCCCGAAGGTCGCCGACTCCCCCGCGACGCGGATGTCGGTGCCCTGGAGGATCTCCGTGCCGCCCGCCACGCAGGGGCCCTCGACGGCGGCGATGACGGGTTTGCGCGGGCGGTGGTGGCGCAGCATGGCCTTCCAGTGCAGGTCGGGGTCGGCCGTCAGGCGCTGCCGGTACGGGCCGTCGCGGTCGCCTGCCGTGCCCCGGGCCGCGAGGGCCTTGAGGTCCATGCCCGCGCAGAACGCGCCGCCCGCGCCGGTGAGGACCACCGAGCGGACCTCGTCCTCGGCGTCGGCGGCCAGCCAGCCGTCGTACAGGCCCACGAGCATTGGCAGCGAGAGCGCGTTCCTGGCCTCCGGCCGGTTCAGCGTCAGCACCAGCGTGGCGCCCTCGCGCCGTACGGAGAGATGTTCCGTGCCGCCCACCGTGGTCCTCCCGTCGCCGGACGTGTCCAGACCTGGAACAGGTTGCAGGAGGCGGGGTGCCAGTTCAATACTCTCCTGACACTCAGTCAGAAATCTTCTGATACCCAGTCAGTTTTGTTGTGCGCGGGGCCTTCCCAGTTGTGGGGGCCTCTGCTCTGCTGACCCCACACGACACGGCGCCGGGGTCAGGAGGAGCGGTGGAGTACAACCTTGCCGACCTGTTCGAGTCGGTCGTCGACGTGGTGCCGGACCGCGAGGCGCTCGTGTACGTCGACCACCCCGGCACCGGCGCGGAGCGCCGCCTGACGTACGCCGCGCTGGACGCGGCCGCGAACCGTATCGCCCACCACCTGCTCGACAGCGGCCTGAAGCCCGGCGAGCACCTGGGCCTGCACCTGTACAACGGCGTCGAGTACGTCCAGACCGTGCTCGCCTGCCTCAAGGCGCGCCTGGTCCCGGTCAATGTCAACTACCGCTATGTCGAAGAGGAGTTGGCCTATCTCTACCGGGACTCCGACCTGGCCGCGCTGGTCTTCGACGCGGAGTTCGGCGCGCGCGTCGAGGCGGCGCTGCCGCGCGCGGGGAAGTTACGGCACCTGATCCGCGTGGGCGCGGGGCGCGGCGCGGGCCCGGCCGCCGTGGACTCCGCCGTGGACTTCGCCGACGCGGAGGCCGCCGGGGCGCCGGAGCGGGGGTTCGCCGCGCGGTCCGCCGACGACCTCTTCATCATCTACACCGGCGGCACGACCGGCCTGCCGAAGGGGGTGATGTGGCGTCAGGAGGACCTGTTCTTCTCGGGGCTCGGCGGGGGCGCGCCCACGGGCGAGCCGGTGACGCGGCCCGAGGAGGTCGCCGAGCGCGTCGCCGCCGGGGGCGACGGCATCACGTTCTTCCCCACGCCGCCCCTGATGCACGGCACGTCCACGCTCACCGCGTTCATCTGCTTCCACTTCGGGCAACGCCTGGTCATCCACCGCAAGTTCGTGCCCGAGGAGGTGCTGCGCACCATCGCGAGGGAGCGGGTCACCAGCGTGTCACTGGTGGGGGACGCGATGCTGCGCCCGCTCGTCGACGCGCTCTCCGGTCCCCTCAAGGGCACGGACCTGTCGTCCCTGTTCAGCGTGTCGTCGTCCGGCGCGATCATGTCGGAGACGGTGCGGGCCGAGTTCGCCGCGCTCGCCCCGAACGTCCTGCTCCTGAACAACTTCGGCTCGTCCGAGTCCGGCTTCAACGGCACGGCCACGGAGGACTCGGGTCCCGAGCGCGGCTTCCGGATCCGCGTCAACTCCCGTACGCGGGTGGTGGATCCGGCCACGCACGAGCCGGTGGCGCCCGGCGAGCCGGGCCGCATCGCCCAGCGCGGCCACGTCCCGCTCGGCTACTACAACGACCCGGGGAAATCGGCCGAGACGTTCTTCCAGCGCGATGGCGAGCGCTGGGTGCTGCTCGGCGACATGGCCACCGTCGACGAGGACGGCGTCGTCACCGTCCTCGGTCGCGGCTCCCAGTGCGTCAACACCGGCGGCGAGAAGGTCTACCCGGAAGAGGTCGAGCAGGCCCTGAAGTCCCACCCCGACGTGTACGACGCGCTGGTCACGGGCGTGCCGGACGCGCGCTGGGGCAACCGCGTCGCGGCCGTCGTCCAACTGCGCGCGGGCGCCCCGGCGCTGGACGCCGCAGCTCTCCAGGACCACTGCCGCCCGCACCTCGCCGGGTACAAGATCCCCCGCACCGTGGTGTTCACGGACCGCATCCAACGCTCGCCGAGCGGGAAGGCGGACTACCGGTGGGCGCGGGCGATGGCGGCCGGGGGCTGAGAGGGCGGATCGGGTCCCTCGGGGGCGCGGCCGGGGGCTGAGAGCGCGACCGGGAGGCCGCGGAGGCGCGGGCCGGACGGCGCGGGGATACGGGGGGCGCGGGCCGGACCGCGCGAGGGCACGGGGGGCGCGGGCGGGGTCAGTCGCACACCGACCGGACGGCGTGGCCGAGCGCCGACGCGTGCAGGGCGTCCAGAGCGCGCTCGTGCCGCACGTGCACGACGGTCACGGCGCGCAGCCCCGGGCAGTAGGGGGCACCGCGCTCCGCGGCCGACGCGGCGACGGCCAGGACCAGGTCGCCGTTGACGCGGTTGATGACCTCGCGCACCTTCCCCAGGTCGGGGCGTTCGGTGGGGGCCGACGACGGGTCGGCGTCCCAGGCGCGGTGCAGCGCGCGCTGCACGACCTTGTTCGCCTCGATCTGGTCGCGGAAGATCCGCACCGTCGCCTCCGGGTCGCCGCCCGCCTCCCGCGCGAGCCGCGCCACGGTGTCCAGCACCTGCCGCTCCCGGGCGGGGTCGTCGATGGGCGCGCCCGTGCCGTACTTCGCGGCGGCCACGAGGTCGGCGGTGGCGAGCCGTTCCGCCGACAGCGCGGTGACCAAGTGGAGCCGGGCGTAGGCTCCTTGGTGCCGGGCGCGGTCCGCGGGCTTGCGAGGGTGGTCCGCCGCCTCGCGGGGGCCGTCGGACCGGTGCCCGGCGTGGTCCGCGCCGGACGCCGCCGCGGGGCGGTGGGCGGAGGCGGTGACGCCGGGCGCGGCGCCCGCGACCAGGGCCCCGGCCACGCCGCAGGCGGTGAGCAGGCGTCCGACGGTGGAGACGAGGCGCACGGCGGCCCCCTTCGCTTTCACTGCGCACGGGCGACTTCCCGGAATGGATCACCCCGGCCGCGAACCATCGTACGATCTTGGCCGTTGCCCCGCAGCCCGCCACGACCGCCCCCGCCACGACCATCGAGAGGCCCCGCGGTGAGCCAGTACTTCGACCTCGGCGACGAGACGCTGTGGAACCCCTCCTCCGGGGCCGCGCGGCTGTTCCTGCGTCAGGTCCGCGTGTTCGAGGCCGAGTTGGGCCTCCCTTCCGGCTTCGGGCCGATGGAGGAGGACGAGTGCCGGATCGACGCGGACGCCTTCGCGGCCTTCGTCGACGCCCTGCTCGCCCGCCACCACCGCACCCACCACGCCGTCGTCCTGGCCCTCTCGGAGGGCTTCGTCGCCACGGTCCTCGCACTGGCGGAGCGCGCGGGCGTCGAGGTCGACTGGGCGGCACACGGCGGCACCCGCCCCGAGACGGCACAGGACGCCCAGGCGCCCGCGGCGTCGGAGGACGAGGCGTGGGCGGCGCGGCTCCAGGAGCGGGCGCGGGAACTCGACCGCTCCATGGCGCGCTGACCACCGCCCAGGGCCGCGCCCGCCGCCTCCGGACGCGCGGGAACCGTCGTGGCCGGTCAGCTCCGTACGCCGTCCCGGCCGCCGCCACGCGCGCTACAGGCCCCGCCCCACCAGCAGCCCCAGGTCGATCAGCCGGTTGGCGTACCCCCACTCGTTGTCGTACCAGCCGACGACCTTGACCTGGCCGTCGAGGACGCGGGTGAGCCCGGCGTCGAAGACGCAGGACGCCGGGTCGCCCGCGATGTCGGTGCTGACGAGCGGCGCCTCGGTGTAGGACAGCAGCCCCTTGTACGCCCCAGCCGCGGCCCGCGCGTACGCCTCGTTGACCTCCGCCACCGTGGTGCGGCGCCGCGTCGTGACCGTCAGGTCGGTCACGGAGCCGGTGGGGACGGGCACGCGCAGCGCGAACGCGTCGAGTCGGCCCCGCAGTTCGGGCAGGACCAGACCGATGGCCTTGGCGGCGCCGCTGGAGGTGGGCGCGATGTTCAGGCCCGCGGCGCGAGCGCGGCGCAGGTCCTTGTGCGGGGCGTCCTGGAGGTTCTGGTCCTGGGTGTAGGCGTGGACGGTGGTCATCATCCCGGAGTCGACGCCGACCGCGTCGTGCAGCACCTTCGCCAGGACGGCGAGGCAGTTGGTGGTGCAGGACGCGTTGGATATCACCGCGTGGCGGGCCGGGTCGTACGCGTCCTCGTTGACGCCGAGCACGACGGTGACGTCCTCGCCGGTGGCCGGGGCGGCGATGACGACCTTGCGGGCGCCGCCGTCCAGGTGCGCGCGGGCGCGGGCGGCGTCGGTGAACACGCCCGTGGACTCGATCACCACGTCGACGCCGAGGTCTCCCCACGGCAGCGCCCCGGGGTCCCGCTCGGACAGGTACCGCACGCTCGCGCCCCCGGCCCGGATCAGCCCGGGCTCCGCGACGACCTCGCCCGGGAAGCGGCCCAGGACCGAGTCGTAGGCCAGCAGATGGGCCATCGTGGCCACGTCGCCCAGGTCGTTGACGGCGACGATCTCCAGGTCCTCGCCGCGGGCCGCGGCCGCGCGGAAGACATTGCGGCCGATGCGGCCGAATCCGTTGATGCCGATGCGGACAGTCATGGGTCTCTCCTTGCGCCGGGGAGGCGCGGCGCGCCGCGCACACCACTGAGCCGGGCCGCGCCCCGCGTGCCACGGGACGGCCCCCACGACCCCACACCATAAGCTACTTATATAAGTGGCGCGATATATTTCCGCCATGCCCGCCATGGACGACGCACCAGACACCCCAGACACCCCAGACGTGCCGGACGCGGCAGATGTGCCGGACGCGCCAGCCGCACCGCCGGGTGCCGCGCCGAACGACGGCCGCGCGCCCGGCTCCCCCGGGGACGGCGCCCTCGACGTGGACGCCTTCACCGCGGCCATCGAGAACTTCAACCGCTTCTACATCCGGCTGCCGACGCTGGAGAAGCACCCCTTCACGACCCTGTCGGTCCTGGACACGCTCGCGTTCACCGGCAGCCCGAAGCGGCTCTCCGAACTGACCAGGACGGAGCAGATCACCCAGCCCGCCGTCACCCAGCTGGTCACCCGCCTGGAGCGCGAGGGCCTGGTGGAGCGCCGCCCCGACCCGAGCGACGGCCGCGCCGTCCTCGTCCACATCACCGAGGCGGGCCGCGCCATCGGCCGCTCCCGGCACGCCGACCGCACCCGCCACCTGCTCCCGCTCGTCGCCCGGCTGACGCCCGAGGAGCAGCGGTCGATCGCCGCGGCCCTGCCCGCGCTGACCCGCCTCGCGGAACTGGGGCGCTCGGGCTGACCCCTGGCGGCGCCCCGGCCGACCCGGCCGGGGGCCGGTCCGCGCGCGCCGCCCTGCGACACTGTGCGGATGATCGTCAGACTCGCGCAGGAACAGGACCTTTCCGCATTCCTCGGCCTGGCGGCCGAGGTGGAGCACTGGTTCGGCCCCATGGTCGAGGAACCCGGCTTCCACGCGGCCGTGCGGGAGCACATATCCGGCGGAGCCGCGCTCCTCGCGACCACGCCGGAGGGCACGGCCCTCGGCGGGCTGCTGTTCGGCGCCGACGCGCCGACGTACCACGTGCACTGGCTCGTGGTGTCCGCCGCCGCCCGCGGCCGGGGCGTCGGGCAGGCGCTGATGGCGGACGCCGAGGCCCGGTTCGTGCGGGGCCCGGGGACGATGGAGGTCATCACCTTCGGCGCCGACCACCCCGGGGCGGTCGCCAGCGGGGCCCGGGTCTTCTACGAGCGGCTCGGCTTCACCCCGGGCGAGGCCGCCGAGCCGGGCCCGGAGGGCGGGTCACGGCAGGTCTACCGCAAGCCCGTCACCTGAGCGCCGCCACAAGCCCGTCACCTGAGCGCCGCCGCGGGCCCGTCACCCGGAGCGCCGCCGCGGGCCCGTCGTCCGAGCCGCGGCTCCGGGCCCCGCACACGGCGGCCGCCGGGGGTGTCACCCGTGCGGCCGCGGGCCGGACGTCACCCCTGGAGCCGCTTGCGCAGGAGCTTCTTGCCCAGCTCCGCGCCCTTGCGGCTGTCGGCCTGCGCCTTGCGGAAGAGCTCGGCGACCTCGGTGTCCTTGTCGCGTTCCGCGTCCTTGACGTAGGTCTCCAGGCGCAGCGCGTTGCTGAGGCACGCCTCGACGTACCAGATCAGGTTGTAGTCCTTGTCCCGCGTGCCGGTGACGTCGCCGGTCTCCGTCGTGCTGGTCATGCGAACCTCCCTGTTGTCGTGCCGTGTTGTCATACCGTGCGGAGCCTGCCGGGTACCCGGACCGCCGCGCCGCACACGGCCCCACAGCCGACCCGCGCCGCCCCACGGCCACCGCCCGCCGCCCGCGGCCGACCGGCCCCGCGCGCCGTGGCGGCGGCCCGCACGCCCTCGCCCGTTGGCATAGGCACCCGGACTCGTCGTACGAGACCCTTGCCAGAAGCCCTGAAACCTTGAATTACTGACCCCGACACAAGATCGGCCGAACGCTCGGTCGGTCGCCCGGCCTGGAAGGGGGTATCACCACATGGCGCGTACACCAGCACTGCTGGACGCCGCGGAGCGGCTCGGTCGTGCGGAGCTGGAGGCGCTGCAACTGGAGCGCCTCCAGGACACCCTGCTCCACGCGTACGAGAACGTGCCCTTCTACCGGGCGGCGTTCGACGCGGCCGGGCTCACCCCCGACGACTGCCACGCGCTCGCCGACCTGGCGCGCTTCCCGTTCACCACGAAGGCGGACCTGCGGGCCAACTACCCGTTCGGGATGTTCGCCGTCGAGCAGTCGGAGCTGCGGCGGCTGCACGCGTCGAGCGGGACCACCGGGCGGCCGACGGTCGTCGGCTACACCGAGCAGGACCTGTCGATGTGGGCGGACGTCGTCGCCCGCTCCCTGCGCGCGGCGGGCGCCCGGCCGGGTCACAAGGTGCACATCGCGTACGGGTACGGCCTGTTCACGGGCGGCCTCGGCGCGCACTACGGCGCGGAGCGGCTCGGCTGTACGGTGATCCCCGCGTCCGGCGGCATGACGGCGCGCCAGGTCCAGCTGATCCTGGACCTCCGCCCCGAGATCATCATGGTCACGCCCTCGTACATGCTGACGCTCCTGGAGGAGTTCGAGCGGCAGGGCGTCGACCCGCGCACCACCTCGCTCCAGGTGGGCGTCTTCGGCGCAGAGCCGTGGACGGAGGAGATGCGCGCGGAGATCGAGGAGCGCTTCGCCATCGACGCGGTCGACATCTACGGGCTCTCGGAGGTGATCGGCCCCGGCGTCGCCCAGGAGTGCGTGGAGACCAAGGACGGCCTGCACGTGTGGGAGGACCACTTCTACCCGGAGGTCGTGGACCCCGTCACGGGCGAGGTGCTGCCGGACGGCGAGCCGGGCGAGCTGGTCTTCACCTCGCTCACCAAGGAGGCCATGCCCGTCATCCGCTACCGCACCCGCGACCTGACGCGCCTGCTGCCCGGCACGGCCCGCGTCTTCCGCCGCATGGAGAAGGTCACGGGCCGCTGCGACGACATGGTGATCCTGCGCGGGGTGAACCTGTTCCCCACGCAGATCGAGGAGATCGTGCTGCGCACCCCGGGCCTCGCCCCGCACTTCCAGCTGAGGCTGACGCGGCAGGGCCGCATGGACGCGCTGACCGTGCGCGTGGAGTCGCGCGCCGACACGCCGCCGGGGCGCCGGGAGGCCGCCGCGCGCGAGATCGTGTCGGCGGTGAAGGACGGCATCGGCGTGACGGTCGGCGTCGAGGTCGTCGACCCGGAGACGATCGAGCGGTCCGTGGGCAAGTTCAAGCGGATCGTGGACCTGCGGGACCAAGCGGGCTGACGGCCCCCGCGCCGCGGCGGGGGCCAGCGGCCGCACCCGGCGGCTCAGCCGATGACCAGCGGCAACTTCTCCGCCAGCGCGCCGAGTTCGGTCCGCTCCGCGTCCGTCGGGGCGCGGCGGCCCGTGCCGACGAGCAGGGCGTCCGTGTCGCCGAACGACGCGGGGAACGCGAACCCGGCGATCGCTTCGAGCAGTTCGCGGGTCCGCGCCAGGCTCGCGTCGGACGGCCCCGGGACGTGCGGGAGGTGCGCCACCAGGTCGAGGTGGTGCAGCGTCCACTCCAGGACGTACGCCGACAGATAGTCGCCGACGGTGAGCACCTCGTCCTGGGTGGTCACGCGGGCGCCGGGGTCGGCGAGTTCGGCGGCCCGCCCGGCGGCGGCGCCGACGTCGTCCAAGTGGAACTTGAGCAGGGCCGGATCCTCGTACGCGGCGGCGAGCCGCACGATGAGCGCGTCCAGCGGGTCGTCGCCGGTCGGCGGCTCGCCGCCGACCTTCCAGTACGTCACGGCGTCGACGGTCGGCTCCGCGTCGGCGGGGGTGACGAGCGTGATGAGGACGTCCTGCGCGTCGATGACGAGGTGGCACGCGAGGTCCCGCACGAGCCAGCCCGCGCAGCCGGAGGGCTGCTCGAAGTCCTTGTCGGAGAGGTCGGCGACCGCGGTGCGCAGGGCCGCCCATGACGGTAAGAAGAGATCCACACCGGCAACCTAACGGTGTGCCGGACGGACCGACAACCGTATTTGGGCCGCCCGGAGCGCGGCGGGCGTCAGGCGTCCATGGAGGCCGCGAGGGAGCGGGGGCGCAGATCGGTCCAGTGGGTCTCGACGTACTCCAGGCAGGCCTCGCGGGTGTTCTCCGCGAAGGCGGTGGTCCAGCCCTCGGGCACCTCGGCGAAGGACGGCCAGAGGGAGTGCTGGCCCTCGTCGTTCACCAGGACCAGGAAGCGGCCGTCGGCGTCGTCGAAGGGGTTGGTGCTCATGTTCACCCGTGCTTTCGAAGGATCAGGAGGAGGTCAGGAAAGGGTCAGGAGGAGCCGCGGCACGCGGGGGCGTGGCGCGGGCGTGTGGCGTGGCGGCCCTCCGGAACCGGAAGTGGATCGAGGATGGCGAGCCGCGCCCCCACGAGGTTAGGGTTACCTAATCATGGCGAGCGTAGCTTCCGCTCCGCACCCCTCACAAGGAGACTCCAGCCGGTCATGACCGATCCCGCCCCCGGCCTGACGGCCGCCGCCGCGACCGACTCCCCCTTCGCCGCGTACGGGCTCGGGGCCGCCCCCGGCAGCGACGCGTTCTGGGCGGCGGCGGGGGCGCCCGTGTCGGTGCCCGCCGACGGCGGCGGCTGGCTGACGCTGTTCCTGTGGCGCGGGTCCCCGGCGAGCGTCGAGTTCGAGAGCTGGTCGCCGCCGGTGCCGCTGCGCTGCTGGCGGGACACCGACTGCTGGTACGCCGAGGTGCCCATGCCCGCGCGGCTGCGGGTGACCTACCAGTTCCGCGCGGCCGACGGCGCGTACGCCGACCCGCTCAACCCGGCGGGCGCGGGGGTCGACCGGTCGATCGCCGCGACCCCGGACGCCCCGCCGCAGCCGCACTGGCCCGTCGTCGGCCCCGATGACGTCCTGCCCCTGCCGCGCACCCGGATCCGCTGGGCGAGCGAGCGGCTCGGCGGGCGGCGGACGGTGCGGGTGCACCCGGCGGGCGGCGGCGGTCCCGTGGTGCTGCTGCTCGACGGCGACGACTGGCTGCATCTGCACCCCGCGATGACCGCGTTCGACGCGGCCGTCGCCGCCGGTGAGATGGAGCCGGTGACCCTCGTGTTCCTGCCGAGCAAGGACCGCGAGGCCGAGTTCGGGTGCGCGCCCGGCCTGTGGGAGGCGGTGCGGGACGAACTCCTGCCGCTGGTCGCGGAGTCCGGGGTGCCCGCCGACGTGGACCGTCTGGTGGTCGCCGGGCAGAGCCTCGGCGGGCTCAGCGCGATGTACGCGGCCCTGGAGTTCCCCGACCTGGTGCGGCGTGTCGCCGTCCAGTCCGCCTCGTTCTGGTGGACGCCCGAGTGGGCGGCCGACGCCGCCGGGGTGCCGGACCTGGAGCGCGGCCCGGTCGGCGGCGCCCTCGCGGCGCGGCTGCGGGAGCGGCCCGAACTGTCCGGGCTGCGGGTCGCCTTCGACGTCGGCGAGCACGAGCCGCGGATGCTGCCGCACTGCGAGCTGACCGAGACCCTGACGGAGCGGGCCGGGGCGACCGTGCGGGTGTCGCGCTCGGCCGCGGGCCACGACCGGGCGGGCTGGCGGCACGCCCTGCTGAGGGACGTGGCCTGGGCGCTCGCCTAGGGCGCCCCTTGGCGCGGCCTGAGGGCCGGGGCGGGCCCCGGCCGCGGGAGTTCAGCCGCCGGACGCCGTGAGCTGGTCGCCGAGGGGGCTTCTGCGGTACAGGACGTGGCGGCCGTCGCGGGCGCGGGTGACCAGGCCCGTGGCGTGCAGTACCCGCAGGTGCTGGGAGACGGCGCTGGGCGTGACCCTGAGGCGGCGGGCGAGTTCCACCGTGGGCAGCGGTTCGTCGAGCAGGCCGAGGAGTCGGGCGCGGGGCGCGCCGAGCAGCGCCACGAGGGCGGCCGGGTCGGCGGTCGGCGGTGGCGCGCCCCACAGCGTGGCCACGCCACGGCTGGGGTAGACCAGGCTGGGCGGCGCGTCGGGGCTGACGGGCGGCGCGGGCTTGTGGGCGAACACCGACGGCACGAGCAGCAGCCCCCGGCCGGACACCGCGACGCGGAACCGGCCGATCATGTCGTGGACGCGCAGCTCGCCGCCCTGCCAGCGCAGGTTCGGGTGCATGTCGGCGAAGAGCAGCCGGGCGCCGCCGAGGGCGAGCTGGCGGGCCCGGTAGGTCATGTCGGCCTCCAGGACCAACCGCACCTGCGGCCACAGCGGTTCGAGCGCCACCTGCCAGTACTGGCGCAGCAGCGCGCAGAGCGCGTCGCGGAGTCCGGCGGCGGACGCGTCGTCCCCCTCGGCGGCGCGCAGGGCCTCCGGCAGGGGGTCGGGTGCGTGCGTGAGCAGCAGGTCGTGGCGGACGCGGGCCGGGGGTGTGCGGCGGACGGCGGCGATCTCCTCGTCGAAGGCGGGGGCGAAGGCCGTGGGGTGCGGGGTCAGGAAGTCGGGCAGGGTGCGCCGCCGGGCGACCAGGGACAGCAGCAGGCCGGTGTCCAGTTCCCCGAGGCGGCCGAGGACGGACCTGCGCCAGGGCAGATGCAGCGCGGACAGGCCCGGGTCCTGGAGCACCCGCAGGCTGAGCAGCGTCTCGTGCAGCGGCGAGAGGGCGAAGCGGGTGTCCGCGAGGTCCTCGACGTCGAGTACGAAGCTGATCATTAAGCCGTACGCTACATCGATTGGCGGCGGCGGGTCGATGCCGTGGACTTCCGCCCATGAGACACGCGTTCTCCGCGCTCCGCGCACCGGCCGTGCGGCTCCCGGCCCCCTCTCCGGTCGGCCCGCCGTTTGGGCACGTCCGGCGGGGAACGGCGGTCCGGCCGTGAACCGCCGTCTGACCCTGCTCCTCGCCGTCACCTGCGCGGTGGCGGTGGGCAACCTCTACTTCCCCCAGGCCGTCGGCCCGCTGATCGCCACCGGTCTGCACGTGCCGCCGGGCGCGGCCACCGAGGTGGTGACCGCCACGCAGCTCGGCTACACGGCCGGGACGGTGCTGCTCGTGCCGCTCGGCGACCGGCTCCCGCATCGCCCGCTCCTCGTCACGCTGCTGGCCCTGACCGGCCTCGCCCTGCTCGCCGCGGGGTGCGCACCGGCGCTGCCGCCGCTGGTCGCCGCCAGTGCCGTCGTCGGCCTGACCACCGTGGGCGCCCAGGTCGTCGGCCCCCTCGCGGTCGGCCTGGTGGGCGCCGACCGCCAGGGCGCGGTGCTCGGCGCCCTGCTGAGCGGCTCGACCTGCGGCATGCTCCTGGCCCGCACCTTCAGCGGCACGCTCGGCGAGTGGCTGGGCTGGCGGGCGCCCTATGTGGTCGCCGCGGTCGTGGTGCTGCTCCTGGCCGCCGTCCTGGCGTGCGCGGTGCCGTCCAGCACGCCGCCGTCCCGGCAGGGCTACGCGGCCCTGCTCGCCGGGCCGCTGCGCCTGTTGCGCGCCGAGCCCGAGCTGCGCCGCTCCTGCCTGTACCAGGCCACCGTGTTCGCGGGGTTCTCCGCGGTGTGGACCTGCCTGGCGCTGCTGCTCGCGGGCCCTCGGTACGGGCTGGGCGCGCAGGCGGTCGGGGTGATCGCGCTCGTCGGGGCGGCGACCGTGTTCTGCACGCCGTTCGCCGGGCGCCTGGTGGACCGCCACGGTCCGGATCCGGTGAACCTCGTGTGCTTCCTCGGCGTACTGGCCTCGGCGGCGGTCCTGACCGCCGGTGCCCTGGGCGGCGTACCGGGTCTCGTCGCGCTGACGCTCGGGACGCTGATGCTGGACGTGGCGATGCAGTCCGGCATGGTCGCCAACCAGGCGCGCGTGTACGCGCTGCGCGCCGACGCGCGGGGCAGGCTCAACACCGCCTATATGACGTGCGCCTATCTGGGCGGCAGCGCGGGCTCCTGGCTCGGGGTGCGGATCTGGGGCCGCACCGGCTGGTGGGGGGTGTGCGCGCTCGTCGCCGCGCTCACGGCGGTCGCCCTGGCGCGCCACCTGCGGGCGACCGGGGCCCGCACGGGCCGCGCCGCCAAGGGGGCCTCGGGCCCGGAGCGGCCGCGTACGGGGTCGGGTCAGCGGGCGACCGCGCGGCAGTAGGCCTCGTCCGTGGCGAGGAGGTTGCGGTGGGTGTCCTCGGCGGTGATGACGCCGTCGTCCAGGACGAGGACCCGGTCGGCGGCATCGAGGAGGGCGGGGCTGCTCGTGATCACCAGGGTGGTGCGGCCCCGGCGCAGCTTGGCGACGTTGCGGGCGATGAGCTGCTCGGTGACCGCGTCCACGGCGGTGGTCGGGTCGTGCAGGACCAGGATGTCGGTGTCGGCGGCCAGGGCGCGGGCCAGGGACAAGCGTTGGCGCTGGCCTCCGGAGAGGTTCGCGCCGCGGTCGCGGACGCCGTAGTCGAGGCCCTCGCGGTGCAGGGCGACGACGTCGGTGAGCATGGACGCCTCGACGGCCTCGGGGACCGTCTCGCTGGTGCCGGACGGGTCGATGTTGCTGCGCAGGGTGCCCGCGAAGATCTCCCCGTCGTAGGGGTTCACCAGCAGGTGCTCGCGGACGGCCTCCACGGACAGCTCGCCGAGGTCCCGCCCGCCGAGCCGGACCGCGCCCTCGTACGCGTGCGGCGGGACGCGCACGGCGAGGACCGCCGCCAGGTCGGCGGCGGCGCGCGGCTGATAGGGCGCGATCGCCACGAACTCGCCCGCCGCCACCTGGAACTTCAGCTTCCGCAGGGTGCCGTGCCGGACGTAGTCGACGTCCAGGTCCGCGCCCGCCTCCGGGCGTCCGGAACCCGGGGTCGCCAGCGGCGGCGCGGTGAGGACGAGGGCCATCCGCTCGGCCGAGGCGCGCGCCATCATCACGTACTTCGGCATCTCCGAGAACAGCTTCAGGGGCTCCATGATGAACTGCGCGAGGCCCACGGCCATGACGAGTTCGCCGATGTTGATCTGCCCCTCGAAGGCCAGCCAGCCCGCCGTGAGGGTCACGGCGGCGGCGAGGACCGCGTTCAGGGCGAGGGCGGCGCCCGCGTAGCCGCCGTTGACCTTGGCGACGGTGACGGCCTGCTGCTTGGCCTCGGTGCTGACCTCGCGGTAGGAGCCGAACGCGGCGTGGTTGCCGCCGAAGCCGTGCAGCGGGCGCAGGCCGGTGATCAGGTCGGCGACCTTCGCCCCGGCCCGCGCCACCCGCGCCTGCTGCTCCTGCGTGCTGGAGCCGATGCGCCGGGACAGCACGCTGAGGATCGACAGGATCGCGACGGTGCCCACGATCACCAGCAGGCCGAGCCTGAGGTCGGCGAGGCCGAGCGCGACGGCCGCGACCGCCACCGCGACCATCGAGCTGATCAGCATCGGCACGACCTCGACGATGTCGGCGGTCTGGTCGGCGTCCTCGGTGGCGATGGTGAGGATCTCGCCGGACTTCAGGTCGACGTCGCGGGCCACCGGCTGAAGGCCGCAGGCCGCGACCTTGACCCGCCAGCGGTGCGCCTCCGTGGTGTTGGCCTTCTGCAGGATGCGCATGCCGAACCGCCACGACAGCGACACCGTCGTGATGATCACGGCGAGCGCGCCGATGGACACGGCGAGGGAGGCGAGGCTGCGGTCGTCCCGCATCGTGTGCTCGACGATCAGGCCGAGCGCGATGGGGAAGGCGGTTTCTCCCGCCTGGTACAGGCCCATGAGGACGGTGCCCCCGGCCATGGCGCCGACGTTGCGCCGCAGCGCGGTGCGCAGGATGTCGGACCCCGGTCGGGGCCGCTGGGTGTCAGGACTGGTCATCGAGGTGGCGGGCAATCGCTTCCGGGGTTCGCAGGGTGAACAGGTCACGGATGGTGACGACGGGGCCGAACTCGCGGCGGAGCAGCCCGATCAGGCGCACCGCCAGCATGGAGTGTCCCCGAGGGACACGAAGTCGCTCACGGCGCTCACCTCGTCGTCGTCCAGGTCCAGGGCCTCGGCGAAGAACTCGCAGACCACGGTCTCCGTCTCCGTCTCGGGACCGCGCTCCCCCGCCGTCGTCAGCGCGCCGAGCGGCTTGGCCTCGGGCAGCGCCTTCGTATCAGCCTTCCCGTTCACGGTGAGGGGGATGCTGTCGACCTGGGCGTAGTGCGTGGGGCGCAGGAAGTCCGGCAGGGCACCGCCCACGTCGGCGGCGACCGCCGCGAGGTCGGCGCCGTCGAGCACGAGGTAGGCGGCGAGCCGGTGCGCCCCGTCGACCTGCGGGTCCGGCTGGGCGACGGCGGCGGCGAAGCGCACCGCCGGGTGGGCGGCGAACGCGGCCTCCACCTCGCCGAGTTCCACCCGGTGCCCGCGGATCTTGACCTGCTGGTCGGTGCGGCCCAAGTACGTCAGGTTGCCGTCGGGCCGCCGCGTCACCAGGTCCCCGGTGCGGTACATGCGCGCGCCGGGCTCCCCGAAGGGGCAGGCCACGAAGCGGTGCGCGCTCTGCGCGGGCTGCCCGAGGTAGCCGCGCGCGATGCCGACGCCCGCCACGTACAGCTCGCCGGGGACGCCGTCGGGCAGGGGCCTGAGCCACGGGTCGAGGACGTACACGTCGGTGTTGTCGATGGCGACGCCCACCACCGGGTCCTGGCACTCGAAGGTGCCGACGCCCAGGGTGTTGATGGTGTACTCGGTGGGCCCGTACAGGTTGTAGCCGACGGTGCCCTCGGTGTCGGCGAGCTTCTGCCACAGCGTCGGCGTGACGGCCTCGCCGCCGAGCAGCACCAGGGCGGGGCGCCGCTCGGGGTCGTCGAGCAGGCCCTCGGCGGCGAGCTGCTGGGCGTACGTCGGCGTCACGTTGATGACGTCGATGCCGTGCTCCAGGCAGTAGGCGACCAGGCCCGGCGCGTCGCGGCGCAGCTCCTCGTCGCAGATGTGCACCTCGTGGCCGTCGGCGAGCCACAGCAGTTCCTCCCACGACATGTCGAAGGCGAACGACACGGTGTGGGCGATCCGGAAGATCCGGTGGCCGTGCTCGGCGAGGACCGGCTCGAAGATCCGCCGCTGGTGGTTGATCAGCATGTTGGTGAGCCCGGCGTACTCGGTCACCACGCCCTTGGGCTTTCCGGTGGAGCCGGAGGTGTAGATCGTGTACGCGGGGTGACGCAACCGGTCGGGGTCGTGCGGGTCGAAGGTGGTGAACGGCTCGGCGGCGGGCAGCGGCCGGTCCAGCTCGATCAGGTCGTCGGCCGTGACCGGGCCGCCGGTGAGGCGGGGCGTCACCGCGCTCACGGTGAGGATCACGTCCGGGCGGGCGTCCGTGACGATCGCCGCGATCCGCTCGTCCGGGTGGTCCAGCTCCAGGGGGACGTACGCGGCGCCGACGCGCAGGACGGCGAAGAGCGCCACGATCGAGTCGAAGGAGCGCGGCACGGCGAGGCCCACGGTCGTCTCCGGGCCGAGGCCGCGCCGGGCGAGCACGCCCGCGACCGCGCGGCTGCGGTCCTGAAGTTCGGCGAACGTCATGGTCGCGCCGTGGGCGACGAGCGCCACGCGGTCCGGGGCGCGGTCGGCGGCCTGGTCGAACCGGTCGACGACGGTGTCGGTGCCGATGTCCGTGCGGAGGGCCGGTTCGGGCTGCTTCCCGAGGCCCGGCAGCGTGCCGAGGGGGCCGTTCGCGCGGGCCAGGTCACGCAGGACGCGCAGGTAGTCGTCGAGGAGGCGGCGGGCGTGCGCGGTGTCGCCGTCGCGGTACTCCAGCTTGACGGTGAGCTGGTCGCCGGGGGTGACGACCCAGGTGAACGGGTAGTGCGTGGAGTCGTCGGCCTTGACCGAGGTGATGCCGTGGCGGGCGTTCATCTCGGCGAACGCGTCCAGGTCCAGGAAGTTCTGGAGCACGAACAGGTTGTCGAACAGGGTGTCGTGGCCGCTGGCCCGCTGGATCTCGCCGAGCCCCAGGTGCTCGTGCTCCATCGCCGCGACCCTGGCCGCCTGGACGGCGCCGAGGTAGTCCCGGACGGTGTGCTCGGGCCGGGCCCGCGTCCACATCGGCACGGTGTTGAGGAGCACGCCGACGACTTCCGACAGGCCCTCCAGGCCCTCGCCGTCGCGCCCGGAGACGGTCACGCCGAACACGGCGTCGGCGCGCCCGGTGTGCGCGCCGAGCAGCAGCCCGAACGCGCCGGTGAGGACGGAGTTGAGGGTGACGCCGTGCGTCTTGGCGGCGGTGCGCAGCTGGTCGGACTGCTCGGCGGTCAGCGTGTGCACGAGGGCGCGCGGCAGGTCGTCGGTGAGGACCGGCGCCGGTCCGGCGAGCAGCGTGGGACCGGGCAGGCCCGCCAGGTGCCCGGCCCAGAAGCGCTCCGACGGGGCGGGGTCCTTGGCGGCCAGGGCCCGGGCGTGGTCCTCGAAGGCGGGCGTGGCCGGGGTCGCGTCCAGCGGCTCGCCCGCGAGGACGGCCTCGTAGGCGGCGAACAGGTCGCGCAGCACGATCTCGCGGGACCAGCCGTCCCACAGCAGCAGGTGGTAGCTGAACAGCAGGCCGTCACGGCCGTCGGGGAGCCGGACCACGGTCAGCCGGATCAGCGGCGGCTGGCCGACGTCGAAGCCCGTGTCGCGGTCCTGGGCGCGCAGTGCGTCGACCTCGGCGTCCGTGGCCAGCTCGATCGTGCGGACGGCGACGCGGCGGCCCGCCTTGAGGACCTGGACGGGGTCGCCGTCGTCGTCGGTGGCGAAGCCCGCGCCCACGACGGGGTGGCGTGCGATCACCTGCGCCATGGCGTCGGCGAGCGCGTCGGTGTCCAGGCGCCGGTCGAAGGTGAACCAGCTCTGCGCCACGTAGTGCCCGGCCTGGCCCGCCAGCTGGGCCTGGAAGAACAGGCCGCGCTGGAGCGGGGTGACCGGCGCGGTGCGCTCGGCGGTGGTGGCGGCGTCGGCGACGCGCTCCAGGGCGGCCAGCCAGTGCGCGGTGATCGCGTCGGGGACGCCGTCGGCGAGCGTGAACGTGGCGTGCAGGGCGCCGGTGGCCGCGTCGGTCCACGCGTTGACCTCGACGGCGTACGGGCTGCCCTGGTCCCCGGCGGTCAGGCGCAGGGCCTCGGACTCGCCGCCCCGGCCCAGGTAGTTGAACAGGACCTGGGGGCGGGCGGTCAGGAGCGGAGCCGTCTGCGGGTTGAGGTAGCGCAGTTGCCCGTAGGCGACGTGGCCGCGCTCGTCGGGCTGGCGCTCGGCGACCTCGCGGGCCGCGGCGACGGGGTCGGTGTGCGCCGTGAGCCGCACGGGCGCGATGGCGGTGAACCAGCCGACGGTGCGCGTGTAGTCGTGGTGCTCGCGCACCGGCACCCGACCGTGCCGCTCCAGGTCGACCGCGAGGTCGGTGGGGGCGGCCTGGACGCCGGTGAGCGCGGTGCGCAGCGCGCCGCACAGCAGCTCGGTGAGGCCGACGCCGAGGGCGGTGGGCGCGGTGCGGGTGACGCGGTCGCTGATGTCGGCCGCGAGGGTGACGGTGGTCTCGCGCAGTTCCCCGACCGCCGGGAGCAGCGGCGGCGCCTGGAGCGTGGTGACCCAGTGCCCGAGGCCGTCGACGGCTTCGGTGGCGCCCAGGGCCAGCGCCTCGGCGTACTCGGCGTACGACGTGGTCGGCGGGGCCAGGGGCGCGCCCCGCAGGGCGGTGGCCAGGTCGTCGAGGAGGACCAGCCAGGACACCGAGTCGACGGCGAGGTGGTGGACGGTGACGACGAGCGCCCGGGACGTCTCCAGCCAGGCGAACGCGACGACGTCGCCGTTCTCCGGGTCGAGGCGCCCGGCGGCTTCGTCGGCCACGGCCGTGGCGTCGGTGGTGTCGGCGCGTACGACGGTGACCTCGCGGGCGGGTTCGGTGCGCAGGGTCCAGACGCCGTGCTCGGCGCGCAGCCTCAGGCGCAGCGCCGGGTGGGCGGCCACGACGGCCCGCGCGGCGCGCTCGACGTCGGCGAGGGAGGTGCCCTCGGGCACCTGGACCGTCCTGGCCTGGGCGAACCGGGCGAGGGAGCCGCCGAGTTCGCGCTGGCGCAGGATGATGGGCGTCGGCGGGAGGGGGCCGTCGTCGCGCCGCGCGGGTGCCGCGGCCGCTGGGGTCTGCGGGGCGGTCGTCGCCAGGTGCGCGGCGAGCGCGCGGGGCGTGCGGTGCAGGAAGACGTCCTTGGGCGCGATCGCCAGGCCGAGCGCCCGGGCCCGGTTGATCAGGGTGATGGCGACGATGCTGTCGCCTCCGGCCGCGAAGAAGTCGGTGTCCTCGTCCACGGCGGCGCCGGGCAGCGTCTCGGCGAAGACCTCGACGAGCGGCCCGGAAGCAGTCGCGTCACCGGCGGGCGGCGGCGGGCCGTCCTGGGCCGCGCGAGCGGCCAGGGCCGCGCGGTCCAGCTTGCCGTTGACCGTCAGCGGCAGCGCGTCCACGCCGAGCACCCGGCCCGGCACCATGTGCGCGGGCAGCTTCGCGGACAGCAGTGCCGCGAAGTCGTCCGGCGCCCGGCCCACGACGTGCGCCACGAGGTGGTCTCCGCTGTCCGCGACGGTGACGGCCGCGTCCACGACGCCCCGCACCTCCCGTACGGCGGACTCGACTTCGCCCAGTTCGATGCGGAAGCCCTTGAGCTGGACCTGGTCGTCGGCGCGTCCCGCGAACTCCAGCTCGCCGTCGAGCGTGCGGCGGGCCAGGTCACCGGTGTGGTACATGCGGGAGCCGTCGGCCGCGAACGGGTCGGCGACGAACCGGCCCGCCGTCAGCCCCGGGCGGCCCAGGTAGCCGAGGGACACCTGGTCACCGGCGACGTAGATGGCGCCGACCTTCCCCGGCGGCACCGGCCGGAGCCGGTCGTCGAGCAGATGGGTGACCAGGCCGGGCAGGGGGCCGCCGATCGGGCTGGCGTCGGCGCCGAGGGCGAAGTCCTCGTCGGTCAGCACGCGGTGGGTGACGTGGACGGTGGTCTCGGTGATCCCGTACATGTTGACCAGCTCGGGCGTGCCCGTGCCGTGCCGCTCGACCCAGCCGCGCAGCCGCCCGAGGTCGAGGGCCTCGCCGCCGAAGACGATCCGGCGCAGCGCGGTGAGGGGCCCGTCGGCGTGCCGGTCGGCCTCGATGAACTGGTAGAACGCGGACGGCGTCTGGTTGAGCACGGTCACCTGGCGCTCGCGCACCAGGCGGTGGAAGTCGACCGGCGAGCGGGTCAGCGCGTAGTCGGGGACGAGGAGTTCACCGCCGTGCGCGAGGGCGCCCCACAGCTCCCAGACCGCGAAGTCGAAGGAGTACGAGTGGAACTGGACCCACACGTCGTCGGGCCCGAAGCCCATGTCGGGCTGGGTGTTCGCCAGCAGGGTCACCACGCTGGAGTGCGGGACGACGACGCCCTTGGGGCGGCCGGTCGATCCGGACGTGTAGATGACGTACGCGGGGTCGTGCCAGCTCGGCGCGCGCAGCGGGCCGGTGGCGGTGGCGGCGTCCGGGGCGTCTGGGGCGTCTGGGGCGTTCTGTGGCGGCTCCTCCCCCAGCGTGAGGACCCGCGCCGCGACGCCCGTCCGGTCCAGCAGGCCGGTGAAGCGGTCCCGCTGCCCGGCGTCCACGAGGACGACCTGCGGGGCGGCGTCGGCGATGACGTACTCCAGGCGCTCGTCCGGGTACGCCAGGTCGAGGGGCACATAGGCGCCGCCCGCGCTGACGACCGCGACGAGCGCCACGACCTGCTCCACGGAGCGCGGCACGGCGACCGCGACCCGCTCGCCCGGGCCGACCCCGGCGGCGCGCAGCACTGCCGCCAACGCGTCCTTCTCGGCGGCCAGTTGACCGTACGTCAGGGACTTGGTGGCGCCGTCGAGGCCGCACTGGGTGACGGCGGTGGCGGCCGGGTCGCGGTCCGCGGCGGCGTCGAAGAGACCGGCCAGGGTCGTGGGGGTGACGGGCGCGGGGCGCCGGTCGCCCCCGGCCGCCAGCTCGGCGACGGGGGCGTCCGGGCGGCCGAGCAGGGCGGTGAGGGTGCGGGTGAAGGTGCCCAGGACCGCCCGGGCGGTGGACTCGCGCAGCAGTTCGCCGTCGTAGATGAGGTTGAAGCGCGGGCGGCCGTCGGGCGCGCGCTCCACCACCAGCGTCAGCGGGTAGTGCGGAGCGCCCTCGTTGGTGACGTCGGCGATGGTCAGCGTGTCGCCGGGGCGGCGCAGGGCGGTGACGTCGGTGGCGACGTCGAACACCACGAGGGTGTCGAACAGGGACCCGGCGTTCGCCTGCCGCCCGATCCGGCCCAGTGACACGTGCTGGTGCGGCAGGACGGCGCTCTGGTGCTCCCGCACCGAGGCCAGCAGGTCGCGGGCGGTGGTGGCGTCGGTCCACCGGGCGCGCACGGGGATGGTGTTGATGAACAGGCCCACCATGTCCTCGATGCCGGGTACGTCCGCGTCGCGGCCGGACACCGTGGAGCCGAACACCACGTCCTGGCCGTGCAGGATGCCGCCGAGCGTGACCGACCAGGCGCTGTGCACGGCCACGCTCAGCGGCACGCCCGCCGCGCGGACCGCCGCGTCGATGTCGTCCTGCGGCTCGGCGGCGACGTCGGCGAACCGGTCCGAGGGGGTGTGCCCCTCGGCGACCAGCGACGGCCCCGGCAGCCCGGCGAGTTCCGCGCCCCACACCCGGTCGCTCTCGTCGGCGTCGCGCCCGGCGAGCCAGCGTACGTAGTCGGGGAAGCCGCCGAGCGGGTGGACGGTGCCCGGCGCGTGGTACTCGGCCAGGAGGGCGCGCAGCATCGGCGGCACCGACCAGCCGTCGGCGATGATGTGGTGCACGGTCTGCACCAGGACGGTGCGGCCCGAGCCCGCGCGGACCAGGGTGTACCGCATCAGCGGTCCGGTGGCCAGGTCGAACCCGGCGCGCCGGTCGCGTTCGGCGAGGTCGCGGAGTTCCGCGTCGGTGATGCCGGGCCGGTCGAGCACGGTGAACGGCGCTTCGGCGCCGGTCTCCAGGACGGAGACCACGCGCCCGTCGGCGAGGGCCACGAACCGCGCGGCCAGGTTCGGGTAGAGGGTGAGCAGCCGGGTGGCCGCCGCCGCGAGCCGGTCGGCGTCCACCTCGCCGTCCGCCGCGTCCAGGGTGAGGAGCTGCTGCTCGACGTAGGCGCCCGCGGTGTCGTCGTCGAACACCGAGTGGAAGTACAGGCCCTCCTGGAGCGGCGTGAGCGGCAGCACGTCCCGCAGCCCGGGTCCTTCGAGGGCGTCGACGTCGGCCTGCGTGAGCGGCACCAGCGGGAAGTCGCTGGGCGTGTGGCCGCCCTCGTCGAGGGCGGCGAGCCCGGCAAGCGCCTGGCGGAAGTACCCGCCGAGCGTCTTGATGTCGTCGTCGGTGAACACGCCGTCGGGCCAGGACACGGTGGTGACCAGCTCGTAGGCGCCGCTGGCGGCGGGCTCGGCGATGGCGTTGAACTCCAGGGCGCGCGGCAGGCGCATCCTCGGGTCGCGCTTCTCGCCCAACTGGCCCGTGGTGCGGGCGAGTTGCCAGTCGCCGGAGGCGCCCGCGTCGAAGCGGCCCAGGTAGTTGAAGAGCACCTGCGGCGCGGGCGCGTCGAACGCGGTGTCGGCGAGGTAGCGCAGGGCGCCGTAGGAGACGCCGTTGTCGGGCACCCGGGCCAGGTCCTCCTTGACGGCCTTGAGGGCGGCGGCGAGGTAGGCGGGCGCGGTGGGGTCCTCGGCGGGGCCCGGGTCGACGGTCACCGGGAAGAGGGTGGTGAACCAGCCCACGGTCCGCGACAGATCCGGGTCGAATCCGGCGGCGTCCGCCACGAACTGGCCCTCGCGGCCGTGGCCTTCGAGTTCGATGTGGGCGAACGTCTGGTCCTGGCCGAGGTCGCGGCGCCAGCGGGCGAGAGCCACGGCGAGCGCGGTGAGCAGGACGTCGTTGACGCCCGCGTGGAACTTCGCGGGTATCTCGCCGAGGAGCGCGGCGGTGACCTCGGGGCCGACGGAGACGGTCCGTATCCGCTCCCGCGCCACGGTGTCCGCCTCGGTCAGGGCCCGCCTGCCCAGCGGCTGGTCCACGCCCGGCAGGGGCTGGTGGAAGTAGGTGCCGTCCGTGTCGGCCGCCGCGCGCTGAAGGAGCTGGGTCCAGCGGCGGAACGAGGTGCCCACGGGCGGCAGTTCGACGGGGGTGCCGGTGGTGAACTGCCGCCAGGCCGTGGCCAGGTCCTCCATCAGGACCCGCCAGGACACGCCGTCGATCACCACGTGGTGGGCGACGAGGACCAACTGCCGTGCCGCGCGGCGCCATACGGCGCGCAGCATGACGCCGCCGTCGGGGTCGAGGCCGTCGGTGGCGAGGGCGACGCACTCCTCCAGCGGCCGGTCGCTCTCCTGCCACGCGGCGCTCGCCCCGTCCGCGTCGGGGATGTCGAAGCCCCAGCGGTCGCCGCGCACCAGCTGGGCGCGGAGCATGTCGTGCCGGGCGACGACGGCGGTGAGGATCGCGTCGAGGGCGTCGGCGGTCAGGTCCCGGGGGTGTTGAGGACCACCGACTGCACGAAGCCGTCGACGGCGTCGGTGGTCTCGCCGAGCCACTGCACGATGGGCGAGCCCACGACGGTGCCGGTGGGGGCGTCGGCGTGGTCCACGGCCGTGGCGTCCTCGCCGCTGGCCACCGCCGCGAGGGCGCCCACGACGCTGTGCGTGAAGATCTGCCGCGCGGTGACGTACAGACCGGCGTCCCGCAGCGCGCTCAGCAGCGAGATCGCCAGGATGCTGTCGCCGCCGAGCTGGAAGAAGTCCTGGTCGACACCGACCGCGTCGAGCTGGAGGACCGAGGCGACCGCCGCGCACACCGCGCGCTCGTTGTCGGTGGCGGGCGGGGCGAGCACGCCCGTGCCGACCACGGGCTCCGGCAGCGCCTTCCGGTCGAGCTTGCCGTTCGCGGTCAGCGGGAACTCCGCCATGACGACGATGTGCGCGGGCACCATGTAGTCGACCATGTGCGCGGCGGCCCAGGCCTTGACGTCGTCGGCCCGCAGGCCCTCGCTCCCGGTGGCCGGGATGACGTAGCCGACGAGGTAGGTGCCGCCCGCCGCGTTCTTCCTGGCGACGACGCAGGTGTGGCGTACGCCGGGGTGTTCGGCGAGACCGGCCTCGACGTCCTCGATCTCCAGGCGCATGCCCCGGATCTTGACCTGGTTGTCGGCGCGGCCGAGGAAGTCCAGGGAGCCGTCGGGCGCGAACCGGGCGAGGTCACCGGTGCGGTAGAGCCGGGAGCCGTCGCTGGCGAAAGGGTTCGCCACGAACCGGGACGCCGTGAGGCCGGGCGCGTTCACATAGCCGCGCCCGAGCAGGAAGCCGCCCACGTACAGCTCGCCGCCGACGCCGACCGGGACCGGGCGCAGCTCGTCGTCGAGGACGTACAGCTGGGTGTTGGGGTTGGCCCTGCCGATCGACGTCGACAGGCGCTCGGCCGCGCCCCGGTAGATGACGTGGGAGACGCCGATGGTGGTCTCGGCCGGGCCGTAGCCGTGGTACATGGGGATGTCGAGCCGGGTGCGGAACCGTTCGTACAGCTCCGGGGTGAGCACCTCGCCACCGCACCACACGTGCCGCAGGCTGTCCAGGCGCCCGGAGTCGCCCGCCATCTCCAGGAGCACGTCCAGCATGGACGACACCAGGTAGGTGAAGGTGACGCGCTGTTCGGAGATGACGCTCAGCAGGTGGTGCGGGTCGCGTTCGCCGCCGGGGCGCAGGACCACCAGGCGGCCGCCGCTCACCAGCGGCAGGAAGATCTCGTTGAGGGAGATGTCGAAGGACAGCGGCGCCTTGAACAGCGAGGCGTCGTCGTGGCCGAAGCCCAGGATCTCGCCCACCTGCCACAGCAGGCGCTCGCTGATCGCCTCGTGACGGATCATCGCGCCCTTGGGGCGGCCGGTCGAGCCGGATGTGAAGATGACGTAGGCGAGGGCGTCGCCGCGCACGGCGACGCCGGTCCCGCCGGTGGGGTAGGCGCCGTACCGCCAGTCGTCGAGGTCGACGGCCACGGCGTCCGGCTCGCCCGGCTCGTGGCGGCCGGAGTCGTTGAGCTGCGCGACGACCCGGGCGTCGTCGATGACCACGGTCCGGCGCGCGGCGGGCCACCGCGGGTCCAGCGGCACGAACGCGCAGCCCGCCTGGAGCACACCGAGCAGCCCGATGACCATCTCGGCGGACCGGTCGAGGGAGATGCCGACGACCTGCTCCGCCCGCAGCCCGCGCTCGATCAGGTGGTGGGCCAACTGGCTGGAGAACTCGGCCGCCTGACGGTAGGTCAGGGTGCGGCGCTCGTCGACGATGGCGACGGCGTCCGGCCGGGACCTGGCCTGTTCGAGGAACAGTTCCACGATGGTCGGCCGGACCCGCTCGGCCCCGGTGTCGTTCCACTCGGCCAGCGTGGCGAGCCGGTCCGCCACGCTGGAGGGGCCGATGGTGCCGAGGGGGCGGTCCGGGAAGTCGGCCAGGTCGTCGAGCGCGCGCTGCGCCTCGGCGAGGTCGGTCCCCTCGGGTACGGAGACGCTGCGGCCGTCCGCGTCGGCCCGCCAGTCGGCGGGCGCGGTGCCGCCGTTGTCGGCCAGGCCGAGGACGTCGGCGAACAGGGTGTCGTCGGTGAGGCCGATGCCGTCGGGGCCCTGGCCGGTCGCCCAGTAGGCGAGCGCGATGGCGCAGGCTTCGGTGATGGTCCTGTCGGAGCAGTCGCCGTAGTCGCCCATGCGGCGCCGTACGCCGTCGAGCCGGGCGGGAGTGAGCAGCGCGAGACGAGCGCGCGCTTCCCTCGTCGAGGACTCGGCGTTCACCGTCGAGGACTCAGCGTTCACCGAAGACTCAGCGTTCATCGAGACTCAGCATTTCCTTCCAAGGAACGAACGTCGGCACACCCTGATGAAGGTGTGCCTAACTGCCTTCGCGCCAGGCCCGCCACAGGCGCGCGTACCGGCCGCCGAGCGCCACCAGCTCGTCGTGGGTGCCCTGCTCCACGACGCGGCCCGCGTCGAGCACGGCGATGCGGTCCGCCGCCATGGCCTGGGTGAGCCGGTGCGCCACGAACAGCGTGGTGCGGCCCGCGCACGCGGCGAGCACCGCCCGCTCCAGCTCGGCGGCGCCCGCGCTGCCCGCCTCGGCGGTGGACTCGTCGAGCACCACCACGGGCGCCCGGCCGAGCACGAGCCGGGCCAGCGCTACCTGGGCGACCTTGGTGACGTCCAGGCGCTCGCCGCCCTCGCCGACCAGGGTGTGCAGGCCCTCGGGCAGCGCCTCCACCCAGCCGTCGGCGCCGACCGTGCGCAGCGCGGCCAGCAGCTCGGCGTCGGTCGCGCGCGGGGCGGCCAGGCGCAGGTCGTCGGCGAGGGAGCCGGAGAACACATGGGTCTCCTGCGTGAGGATGCTCACCAACGCCCGGGCCTCGGCCTCGTCCACGTCGGCGAGGTCGGTCTCCCCGATGCGCACGGACCCGGCCTGCGGGGTGCCGATGCCCGCGATCAGCGCGGCGAGCGTCGACTTGCCCGCGCCCGTCGCCCCGACCAGGGCGAGCGAGCCGCCCGCCGGGATCGTCAGGTCGACGTCCCTGAGGACCGGCTCCTCGGTGTCGGGATAGCTGAACGTCAGCCCCCGCACCGTCACCGGGCAGGCCGTGGCGTCCGCCGTCGCGACGGCCGCGTCCCCCACGAGGCGCTCCTGCGCGGGCTCGCTGAGCACGCCGACCAGACGGGTCAGACTGGCGCCCGACTTCTGCGCCTCGTCGAAGGTGAACATGATGGCGCCCAGCGGCGTGAACAGGCGGTGGAACATCAGCGGGGCCGCCGAGACCTGCCCCAGGCTCGCGGCGTCGGCCTCCAGGAGGGCGTACCCCACCACGATGATGAGGACGAGGCCGATGAACTCGGCGCGGTTCTCCCGGCCGACGAACCGGCCGAAGAACCGGAACACGTCGATGCCGTAGGTGCGCACCCGCCACGACTGGTCGGTGACCTGCTGGCGGACGGAGTCCTCCAGGCGGTACGCGCGGACGGTGTCGATCCCGTTGAGACCGCTGATCAGCGCCTGCGCGCGGTCGGCCTGGGCCGTCCGCTGCTTCCGGTACAGCGGGGCGGACCGGGGCAGGTACCAGCGCAGGGCGAACGCGTAGGCGGGCAGGGCGCCCGCGCCCGCGAGGCCGAGCCGCCAGTCGAGGCCGAACATGCCGACCGTGGCGATGAAGACGAGGACCCCCGCCGAGAACACGGTGGGGATGGCCATGCGGATGCCCTTGGAGAGCACCGCCACGTCGTCACCGACCCGGGACAGCACGTCGCCGCGGCCGACCTGCTCGATGCGGGCGCTCGGCATCCCCAGCACCGCGCGGACGGCGCCCTCGCGCAACGTGGCGAGCAGCTCCGCGCCCAGACGCCCGATCAGATACGTCGACGCGGCGGTGGCCACCGCGCCGAGCAGCGCGGCGGCGACCATCAGCACACCGGTCCGCGTGAGGACCGAGCGGGACTCGCCGTCGACCACTCCGTCCACCACCCGGCCGAGGAGGAGCACCGGCAGCACCTGGAGTGCCGCCCCGGCCACCGTGGTGAGCACGGTGGCGACCGTCAGCCAGGGCACCTCGCGGCAGTGCGCCGCGACCCATCGGGTGGCCTCGCGTCCGGTCGCCGTGCGCAGGGCCGCCGGGGCGGCGGCCCGTGTGTCGGTCGTGCTCACACCTAGTCGACCGACTTGACGAGTTCGTCGATGGCGTACGGCAGGGAGAGCAGGGTGCCCTGCGAGATGGCCGCGCCGACGGCGGGGCCCTCGCTGTCCAGCAGGTAGGACACCTTGTCCTTCTTCACCGCGTCGAGGTTGGTGAACAGCTTGGACTTCTTCAGGGCCTTGGTGTCCGCGGCGTCGTTGATGACGAAGATGCGGTCGGTGTTGACCAGGTCGATGCGCTCGGGGGAGAGCACGGTGAAGAACTTGCCGTCCGCGACCTTGTCGACCTTGGTCGTGTACCGGAAGCCCATGCCGGAGAGCAGGCGTCCGCGGACGTCGGTGGAGGTGAAGGGCGCCACGGAGTCCTTGTACCAGGACAGCGCGACCGCGGAGTCCTTGGCGAACTCGGGGTGCGCCTTCTTCGTCGCGGCGAGCTTGTCCTCGATGCCCTTGACCAGTTCCTGGCCCTTCTTCTCCTGGCCGAGGGCCTTGGCGATGTGCACCGCGTTGTCCTGCCAGGGGGCGCTGAACAGCTCCTTCTCGCCCTTGGTGCGGCCCACCGTCGGGGCGATCTCGGAGAGCTTGTCGTAGGCCGCCTTGTCGATCTCCGAGTACACCGCGATGATCAGGTCGGGGCGCAGGGCGGCGATCTTCTCGTAGTTGGGCCCGGAGTCACCGTTCTTCATGATGACCTCGGGGCGGGAGTCGCCCCACTTGTCCTTCACCCACGGCCACTGCGTGTTGATGTCGGGCTTCTTGCCCTCCGGGTTCGGGTACTGGTCGGTCATGCCGACCGGCTTGGTGCCGAGCGCCAGGACGGCCTGGTCGTCGGTGTACCCGACGGTGACGACCCGCTGGGGGGCCTTCTCTATCTTCGTGGACCCGAACGCGTGCTCCACGGTCACGGGGAACGTTCCGGCCGCGGCGGCCGGGGCCTTGTCGCCGCCCTTGTCCGCCTCGTCCTTGTCCGAACCGCATCCCGTGAGGAGACCGACGCCCAGGGCCGCGGCGGACACGACCGTCGCCACTCGCCGCCAGGGCCTCATCCGAGTCGTTCCATGGAGGTGCATCCGACATCCCTTGCTTTCACGCTGTCCGCTGCGCCCCGGTCTCAGGGCAGCCAAACCTTATCCTGCAAATTGAGGTAAGCCTAGCCTTACCCTCAATACGACGACGTCAAGAGGTGCTGGGCGGAGGTCACTTGTTCGACGGCGGCGAGGTCGCCCGTCCGCCACAGCACCGCCCGGCACAGCACCGCTCTGCGGGGCACGGCCCGACAGGGCACCGGCTCAGTCGGCCAGGACGTGGGTCCGGCCGATCGGCACGATGAGCGGGCGGTCGCCCACCGGGTCGTCGATCACCTTGGCGCGCAAGCCGAAGGCCTCGTACAGCAGATCGGCGGTGATGACGTCGCGCGGATGCCCCTGCGCCAGGACCGTCCCGTCCTTCATCACGATGAGGTTGTCGCTGTAGCGCGTCGCGAGGTTGAGGTCGTGCAGCACCATCACCACGGCGCACCCCGACTCGTGCAGGTCGTCCACCAGGTCGAGCACGTCGACGGCGTGGGCCAGGTCGAGGTAGGTGGTGGGCTCGTCGAGGAGCAGCAGGTCGGTGCCCTGGGCCAGGGTCATGGAGATCCACACGCGCTGGCGCTGACCGCCGGAGAGGGCGTCCACGGGCCGGTCGGCGAGGTCGGAGACGCCGGTCATGGCCAGGGCCCGCTCCACCACGGCGGCGTCGTCCGACGACCACTGGCGCAGCCAACTCTGGTGCGGGTGGCGGCCCCTGGCGACCAGGTCGGCGACGGTGAGGCCCTCCGGGGCGACGGGCGCCTGCGGCAGCAGGCCCATCTTCTTCGCCACGTCCTTGGTCTTCAGCTTGGCGATGTCGTCGCCGTCGAGCACGACCGAGCCCCTGGTCGGCTTGAGCAGGCGGGCGAGGGTGCGCAACAGGGTCGACTTGCCGCAGCCGTTGGGGCCGATGATCGTGGTGATCACGCCGGGCGGTATCGCCACGTCGAGGCCGTCGATGACGGTCCGGGCGCCGTAGCCGACGGTGACGCCCCTGGCGGCGAGCCGCGAGGCCTCATCGACCTTCGACTCGGTCTCGGTGATGTACTGAGCGACCACAGGCCCCCCTCGTTCCATGCATTTATTTAGGTTTGCCTCACCTTTGTACCAGCTATTTCAGATTGGCCCGCACCAGGAGGTAGATGAGGAAGGGGCCGCCGAACGCGGCGGTGACCACGCCGACCGGCAGTGTCACCGACAGGGCCGTCCGCGCGACGAGGTCGGAGCCGATGAGCAGCAGCGCGCCCACCAGGCCCGAGGCGACCATCGGCGGGGTGGGGCAGCGCGCCAGGCGCATCGCCACCTGCGGGGCGACCAGCGCGACGAACGGCACCGGGCCCGCCGCGCTCACCGCGAACGCGGCCAGCAGCACGGCGCACAGGAGCAGCACGGCGCGCACGCGGGTGTAGCGCACGCCCAGGCCCGCGGCGACCTCGTCCCCGAAGTGCAGGGGCTTGAACTGGAAGGCGACGCCCGCCACGACGACCAGGACGGCGAGGGTGCCCCACAGCGCGAGCCACACCTCGTCCCACGAGCGGTTGTCCAGGGAGCCCACCAGCCATGCCTGGGCGCGGGCCACGTCCTTGATGTCGGCGGTGGTCAGCAGCCAGGTGGTGAGCGCCTCCATGACGGCGCTCACGGAGATGCCGATCAGGATGAGCCGGAAGCCGTCGATCCCCCGCCGCCAGGCCAGGAAGTAGACGAGCAGGCCCGTGCAGAGGCCGCCGACGAGGGCCGCGGTGGACAGGCCGAGGGTGCCCGCGACCGCCGCGCTCGCCCCGCCGGAGACCGTCACCAGGAACACCGACACGGCGCTGGCGCCGCCGGTGATGCCCAGGATGTCGGGGCTGGCCAGCGGGTTGCGCGCGACGGACTGAGTGATGGCGCCGGACACGCCGAGCGCGACGCCCACGACGAGCCCGGCCAGGGCCCGGGGCATCCGCAGGTCCATGATGACGAACTCGTCGACGCGCTCGCCCTGTCCGAAGAGGGTGGCGATCACCTGGGGCAGCCCGATGGGGAGGTCGCCCGTGCTGATGGACAGGCAGAACACCAGGAAGGTCGCCGCCGCGAGCAGCAGCGTCACGAGCACCAGCCACGGCCGCCAGACGAACGACACGCTGCCGAGCCGCACGCCCGGCGCCACCGTCGGCTTCACTTCTGTCCCGTTCATGCGCTCTCGAACTCTCCGCCGCTGTGGGGCTCTTCGCCGCTCGTGGACTCTCCGCCGCCGTGGGGGTCTTCGCCGCTCGTGGACTCTTCGCCGCCGTGGGGCTCTCCGCGCCGCCGCGTCATGCGTTCTTGAACTTTCCGCGCCACACCAGGACCGCGAAGAACGGGGCGCCGACGAGGGAGACCACGACTCCGGCGTCCAGCTCGCCCGGCCGCACCACCAGTCGGCCCAGGATGTCGCAGACCAGCAGCACGACCGCGCCGAGCAGACCCGCGTAGGGCACCAGCCAGCGGTAGTCGGGGCCGGTCAGGTGGCGGGCGACGTGGGCGACCATGAGGCCGAGGAAGGCGATGGGGCCGCAGGCCGCCGTGGCCGCGCCCGCGAGGAGCGTGATGGCGGCGATGCCGACGGTCCGGCTCAGCGCGATGTTCACGCCGAGGCCGCGGGCCACGTCGTCGCCCAGGTTGAGCAGGTTGACGGCGGGCAGCGTGACCGCGGCGAGCACCAGGCCGACGGAGACGAATCCGGCGATCGGCCAGATGACGTCGAACTTGACCCCGGCGACGGAGCCGGAGTTCCAGAACCGGAAGGCGTTCAGGGCGGCCTGGTCCGACAGTGCGACCGCCGTGGCCATCGCCGTGAGGAACACCGTGAGGCCCTGCCCGGCCAGGGCGAGCGTCAGCGGGTTCCCGGCCCCGCGCCCGATGGACGCGAGCCCGAACACCACGACACCGGCGACCGCCGCCCCCACGAACGCGAACCACACGTACTGGAAGGGGTTGGAGAGCCCGAACAGGGTGACCGCCGACACGACGGCGAACGACGCGCCCGCGTTCACGCCCAACAGGCCCGTGTCCGCGATGGGGTTGCGCGTGTACCCCTGGATGAGGGCGCCGCCGACTCCGAGGGCGATGCCCGCCACGATCGCGAGCACCGTGCGGGGGACGCGCACCGTCTGCACGATGAGCCTGATCTCGTTGAGCCGCTGGTCGGCCTCGGGTCCGGCGAACAGTCCGTGCCACACCTCGGAGGGGGTCAACGCCCGTGCGCCGACGGCCAGGGAGGCGATCGCCGCGACCGTGAGGACCACCAGCAGCAGGCCGAGCCCCGTGACCCGCCGTCGGCGAACCTCCGTGCCCACGGGCGCGGGCCGCGCCAGTTCAGTCGTGCTCATGTCGAAGTACGTTATCCCTCTGATCCATGGGGGACGCTCGGGCCCTCTGGGCGCGCTGACGGAACGCCACACAATGGAGTTTAGGTGAGCCTAAGTTAAACGGGCACAGGTGTCGACGGACAAATCGGACTACTTGGAGCGACTACCTGCCAGCGGTGACGCCCAGGGTGCACATTGATTACTAAGGGAAGCCTTGCTTTACTGACGACGATCAATCCCTGCCCTGAGGAGGAACCCCATGCGGGTCGTCATGTTCGGCTATCAGACCTGGGGGCACCGGACCCTTCAGGCCCTCCTGGATTCCGAGCACGACGTGGTCCTGGTCGTGACGCACCCCAAGAGCGACCACGCCTACGAGAAGATCTGGAGCGACTCGGTCGCCGACCTGGCCGAACAGCACGACGTCCCGGTGCTGATCCGCAACCGCCCCGACGACGACGAGCTGTTCGAGGCCCTCAAGGCAGCGGACCCGGACATCATCGTCGCCAACAACTGGCGCACCTGGATCCCCCCGCGCATCTTCGGCCTGCCGCGCCACGGCACGCTGAACGTCCACGACTCGCTGCTGCCGAAGTACGCCGGGTTCTCCCCGATCATCTGGGCCCTCATCAACGGCGAGTCCGAGGTGGGCGTCACCGCGCACATGATGAACGACGAGCTGGACGCCGGTGACATCGTCCGGCAGGAGGCGGTCCCGATCGGGCCGAAGGACACCGCGACCGACCTGTTCCACAAGACGGTGGATCTCATCGCCCCGGTGACCGTCGCCGCCCTGGACCGCATCGCCGCCGGGGACACGGACTTCACCCCGCAGGACCGCTCCCAGGCGAGCTTCTTCCACAAGCGGTCCGAGGACGACATCCGCATCGACTGGACCTGGCCCGCCGAGGACCTGGAGCGCCTGGTGCGCGCCCAGTCCGAGCCGTACCCGAGCGCCTTCACCTTCCACAAGGGCAAGCGCCTCGAAGTCCTCGCGGCGGACGTCTCCAAGGGCCGCTACGGCGGCACGCCCGGCCGCATCTTCTACCGCGAGGGCGACGGCGTCGTGATCGTCGCCGGAGCGGACGCCCGCACCGGCCGCAACCACGGCCTCGCCATCACGCGCGTACGCACCGAGGACGGCCGTGAGCTGACCGCGAACGAGTACTTCACGTCGATGGGCGGCTACCTCACCAGCCGCCCCTGACACCAGCGCCCCGAAAGGGGCGCGGGGAACTGCGCGCTCAGCCACGGACACAGCCGCAGACGCGCCTGCTGGGTGACCACGCAGACGCGTCTGCGGCTTTTCTTGGGCTGGTCGCGCAGTTCCCCGCGCCCCTTAGGGGGCGCACCGGAAGTTACGGAGTCATCTCGTACGCCCCGGCCAGCGCAGCGACCCGCTCCCACACCCGCGCGGAGCGGGCCCCGTCAACGACGGGGCGCCGCACGGCGGCAAGGGCCCAGCCCTGCTGGGCCCGGGTCGCGGAGTCCTTGCCGTGCAGCTCGACCGCGTGCGCGGAGAAGTCCCGTACGAGGACCGCGAACAGCTCGTCGAGGACGTCCGTGTCCAGGCCGGTCAGACGGGCCTGCTCCAGGATCAGCTGCCCGTGCACCACCAGAGCGAAGAGCTGGCCGACGGCCAGGAGCAGGTCCAGGTCGCGGCTCTGCGCCTCGTCGGGGGCGGCCGTGGTGACGAACTCGCAGAGCGCGTCGGCCTGTTCGCGGAAGCGGGCGACGTTGGGCACCTCGGCGTACGCGTCGTAGGCGGCGCGCCAGTCGTGGAAGCGGATGGCGCCGAGGCCGCGGGCCGGGCCCTGCCGGAACAGGAAGGCGTCGTCGGCCGCGTCCAGGCGGGTCGGCACGGGCGGGTACTCGGCCGGGGCGAGCAGGTGGTTGCCCATGAACTTCAGGATCAGGGCGAGGTTGACGTGGACCGTGCCCTCCAGCTTGGGCAGGCCGCGGATCTCGGTGGCGGCCTGCGCGAAGTAGGTGTCCTTCTCGAAGCCCTTGGCCGCGATCACGTCCCACATCAGGTCGATGACCTTCTCGCCCTCCGTGGTCACCTTCATCTTCGTCATCGGGTTGAAGAGCAGATAGCGGCGGTCGTCGGGGCCCGCGGAGCGGAAGTAGTCCACGGCGCGGTCGCTGAACAGCTTCATCCCGACGAGCCGGACGTAGGCGTCGGTCAGCTCCCGGCGCACGTGCGGGAAGGCGGTGACGGGGCGGCCGTAGAGAACGCGGTGGTGGGCGTGCGTGACGGCCTCGTACATCGCGTGCTCGCAGATGCCGATCGAGGCGGTGCACAGGTTGAACTTGCCCACGTTGACGGTGTTGAGGGCGGCGTCGAAGGCGGCGCGGCCGGTGTGCAGCACGTCCTCGGCGCGCACCGGGTAGTCCTCCAGGCGGAACTCGCTGACGTACTTCGAGGAGTCGACGACGTTCTTCACCAGGTGGTACGCCTCGTGGCGGCTGTCGGCGGCGAAGAAGACGTAGCCGTCGGGGCCCTCGACGTCGGTGCGGCGGCCGAAGACGGAGACGAGCCCGGCGGCGTTGCCGTTGCCGATGTAGTACTTGGAGCCGGTGGCGCGGAAGCCGCCCCGGCCGTCGGGCTCCAGGAGCATGTCGGTGGAGTAGATGTCGGCGCCGTGCGTCTTCTCGGACAGGCCGAAGGCGAACACCTCGCCCTGGTCGAGGAGTTCGGCGGCGCGGGCGCGGGCGGCGGCGTTGTCGCTCTGCCAGACCGGGCCGAGGCCGAGGATGGTGACCTGCCACGCGTACCAGTAGTCGAGGCCGTAGAAGCCGAAGATCTCATTCAGCGCGGCGATCCGGGCGGTGTCCCAGCGCTTGTCCTCGTGCCCGTCGGCGGCCGCGGCCGGGGTGAGGAAGGTCGCGAACAGCCCTTCCTTGGCGGAGAACTCCAGGAACTCCGCCAGCCAGGCGCGCGAGCGGTAGTCCTCGATCAGCTTGCGCTTGCCGCGCGCCTCGAACCAGTCGACCGTGGCGCGCAGCAGCCTGCGGGTTTCGGGGTCGAAGTGGCTCGGGTCGTAGGTGTGGGGGTGGAAGAGGAGGGGGTCGGCCATGGGGATTCGCCTTTCCTGCGCGGGACGTGGGGATGGTGGGACCAGGGGAAGGGTCGGCGCCCGGGGCCGGGGGCGTCAGCCCTCGGCGCCGAGGCGGCGGAGCGTGGCGAGCACGTCGTCGAGCCAGTCGAGCGTCATGCGCTCGTACGCGATGCCGCCGCGCAGCACGGCGTGCTGGAGCTGCTGCCCGGTGTCGAGCGCCGCGGGGGCCTCGGGGCCGGTGAAGTCGCGGCGCTCCCCCGCCAGGTAGTGCGCGAGGCGCGCCGCGTGGGCCGCGCGGTGCCGCTCCACCTCGTCGATCAGCGCGGCCGGGTCGTCGAAGGCCGCGCCGCGGATCTTCACGGCCAGCTCGTGCCGGACGCTCTCCGGTTCGATCGGCTCGTGCAGCCAGGCGGAGAGGGCGTCGCGGCCGGAAGCGGCCACGGAGTACTCCTTCTTGTCCGGCCGGTCCCGCTGCGCCACCTCGCGCACCTCGACCCACCCGGCGCTCTCCATGCGCTTGAGGACGCGGTAGATCTGCTGGTGCGTGGCGGCCCAGAAGTACCCGATGGACCGGTCGAAGCGCCGGGCCAGCTCATAGCCGGAGCCCGGCCGCTCAAGGAGGGAGACGAGGATCGCGTGCTCAAGCGCCATGCCCGCATCGTTCTATGCAACTCGTTGCATAGACAAGTGCCGCCGCCCAGGTGAGACGCGGCTCACCTGGGCCTACGAGGCTGCTCGCGACGGGAGAAGGGGGCCGCGGCGGGTTCAGTCGTCCGCGAAGCGGTCCCGCAGTTCCCGCTTGAGGATCTTCCCGCTGGCGTTGCGCGGCAGGGCGTCCACGAAGACCACCCGCTTGGGTGCCTTGAAGGCGGCCAGCCGCTCGCGGGTGTGGGCGACGAGGTCGGCCTCGGTGACCTCGCCCGCGGGGACGACGACGGCGGTCACCGCCTCGATCCAGCGGGCGTCGGGCAGCCCGATCACCGCGGCCTCGGCGACCGCGGGGTGCTCGTACAGGGCGTCCTCCACCTGCCGCGAGGCCACGAGCACTCCCCCGGAGTTGATGACGTCCTTCACCCGGTCGACGACCGTGAAGTAGCCCTCGGCGTCGCGCACCACGAGGTCACCGGAGTGGAACCAGCCGCCGCGGAACGCCTCGGCGGTCTCCTCGGGCTTGTCCCAGTAGCCCGAGCACAGCTGCGGCGAGCGGTAGACGACTTCACCCGGGGTGCCGTCGGGCACCTCGGTGCCGGACGCGTCGACGACCCGCGCCTCGACGAACAGCACGGGCCGCCCGCACGACTCCAGGCGCCCCTCGTGCTCGTCCGGCCCGAGGACGGTGGCGAGCGGGCCGATCTCGCTCTGCCCGAAGCAGTTGTAGAAGGCGAGCCCCGGCAGGCGCGACCGCAGCCGCTCCAGGACCGGCACGGGCATGATCGACGCGCCGTAGTAGGCCTTGCGCAGGGCGCTCAGGTCGCGGGTGGCGAACTCGGGGTGCTGCGCCAGGCCGATCCACACGGTGGGCGGCGCGAAGAGGCTGTCCGCGCGCCCCGCCTCCACCAGGTCGAAGATGTGTACGGCGTCGGGCGCGTCCAGGATCGTGTTCTCGGCGCCCACCGCCAGGTACGGCAGCAGGAACACATGCGTCTGCGCCGAGTGGTAGAGCGGCAGCGAGTGCACCGGCCGGTCGGTCCCCCGCAGGTCCAGGGCGTGCAGCGCGCTCATGTACGCGTGCACCAGGGCGCGGTGCGTCATCATCGCGCCCTTGGGCAGGGCCGTGGTGCCGGAGGTGTACAGGAGCTGGGCGAGGTCCTCCCCGCCGGGCGCCTCACCGTCGTACGCGGCCGTGGCGGGCAGGCGGGCGAGGAGCGAGTCGGCGGCGTCGCGCAGCGGCAGCGTCCGCACGCCGTCCGGCAGGCGGTCCGCGAGGCCGGGGTCGGCGAGGACGAGCGTACTGCCGGACTGCCGGACGAGGTACGCCAGGTCGTCGCCGGTGAGGTTCTGGTTGACGGGGACGTGCACCAGGCCCGCGCGGGCGCAGGCGAGGAAGGCGATGACGTAGGCGTCCGAGTTGTGGCCGTAGGCGGCGACGCGGTCGCCCCGGGCGGGCCCGGCCTCGCGCAGCACGCGGGCCGCGCGGGACACCGCGTCGTCCAGCTCGGCGTACGTCCACGCCCGGTCGCCGTACCGCAGCGCCGTGCGGTCCGGGGTGCGGCGCGCGCTGCGCCGCAGGATCGCGTCGACCGTGTCGCCGTGTGCACCCGTCGTCATGGCGTGATCCTCCGGGCCGCTCCGCCCGCGGTCAAGACGCGTGCCGCCGCCGGGCCGCGTGCGGCGCGCACGGCGCGTTCCAGCCATCGTGCCCGCGCCGCCGTCCGACGTGCCCGGACAGGCGGCATACCGGTTGGTACGCTCCAACAACCCCTCATCTCGCACCACTTGGGAGGCATCGTGCGCTTCCACACCAGACCCCTCATGACGCTGGGCGCGGCCCTCGTGACCGCGGCGGCACTGCTGCCGCCCGCCCAGGCGGCCGCACCCCGCGGCGACGCCCACCCGTCGGGCGGCGGCCTGTCCGCCACCATCCGCTACACCGAGTACGGCATCCCCCACATCCGCGCCGACAGCTACGCCGACCTGGGCTTCGGCACCGGCTGGGCGCAGGCCGCCGACCAGGTCTGCGTCCTCGCGGAGAGCTATCTCACCGTGCGCGGCGAGCGTTCGCGCCATTTCGGCCCCGACGGCGATCCCGGCGGCCAGCTGTCGTCGGCGCGCACGAACCTCGCGAGCGACCAGTACTTCCGCGGGGTCCGGGCCGCGGGCACCGTCGAGCGGTTACTGAAGCAGCCCGCGCCCCAGGGCCCGAGCCGCGCGGCCAGGGAGCTGATGCGCGGCTTCGCCGCGGGCTACAACGCCTGGCTGCGGCAGCACCGCGTCACGGACCCGGCGTGCGCGGGCGCCGCCTGGGTGCGGCCGGTCACCGCCCTCGACCAGGCCCGGCTCGGGTTCGCGATCGCCGTGCTCGGCGGTCAGGGGCGGGCCGTCGACGGCATCACCGCCGCGCGGCCCCCCGGCGCCACGGGCGCGCCCGAAGCCCCCGGCACGCGCCGCACGGCCGAGGCGGTCCGCCGCGCGTTCTCCCCCGCCGACGCCGACATGGGCTCCAACGCGGTGGCCTTCAGCGGCGCGACCACCGCGGGCGGCCGGGGCCTGCTGCTCGGCAACCCGCACTACCCCTGGCACGGCGGCCGCCGCTTCTGGCAGGCGCAGCAGACCATCCCCGGCGAGCTGAACGTCGCGGGCGGCACCCTGATCGGCATGCCGAGCGTCAGCATCGGCTTCAACGGCCGGGTGGCGTGGAGCCACACGGTCGCCACGGGCGTCCCCTTCACGCTGCACCAGCTGACCCTGGACCCGGCCGACCCCACCGCGTACGTCGTCGACGGCAGGCGCGAGCGGATGACGCGGCGCACGGTGACCGTGCCGGTCAAGGACGGACCGCCGGTGACCCGCACCCAGTGGTGGACCCGCTACGGCCCGGTCGTCTCCGCGCTCGGCCCCGACCTCGCCCTGCCCTGGACGGCGAGGACCGCGTACGCCCTGAACGACCCCAACGCGGCCAACCTGCGCGGCAGCGACACCGCCCTCGGCTTCGCCGCGTCCCGCTCCGTCGGGGACGTCCAGCGGGCGCTGCGCCGCACCCAGGGCCTGCCGTGGGTCAACACCGTCGCCGCCGACCGGAACGGCCACTCGCTGCTCACCCAGTCGCAGGTCCTGCCGCGCGTCACCGACGGCCTCGCCGCGCGCTGCTCCACGGCGCTCGGCAAGCTCACCTACCCGGCGTCGGGCGTCGCCGTCCTGGACGGCGCGCGCCGCTCCTGCGCGCTCGGCTCCGACAAGGACGCCGTGCAGCCGGGCGTCTTCGGCCCGTCGCGCGCGCCGACACTGCGGGACGCCCCGTACGCGGAGAACTCCAACGACAGCGCCTGGCTGTCCAACGCCGACCGGCCCCTCACCGGGTACGAGCGGATCTTCGGCACCGTCGGCACGCAGCGCTCCGCGCGCACCCGCGGCGCCATCGAGGACGTCGCCGCGATGGCCGAGCGCGGCGGCCTGACCGTCCGGGACCTCCAGCGGCAGCAGTTCGCCAACCGCGCGCCCGCCGGTGACCTCGCGGCGGCCGACGCCGCGCGGGCCTGCGCCGCGCTCCCCTCCCAAACGGCGACGACCAGCGACGGCAAGGCCGTCGACGTACGCGAGGCCTGCGCGGTGCTCAAGTCCTGGGACCGCACGATGAACCCGCACAGCCGGGGCGCGCTGTTCTTCGACCGCTTCTGGCGCGCGCTCACGGCGAAGGTGCCGGACGCGCGCCGGTGGAAGGTGCCGTTCTCCGCGTCCGACCCGGTGCGCACCCCGCACACGCTCAACACGGACGACCCCGGCTTCGCCACCGCGCTCGCCGACGCGGTCGCCGAGCTGAGGGCGGCGGGCGTCCCGCTCGACGCCCGGCTCGGCGACCACCAGTACGCCGTCCGGGGCGGCGAGCGGCTGCCCGTCCACGGCGGGACGGAGTCCCTGGGCGTCTGGAACAAGATCGACGGGCAGTGGGACCCGCGGAGCGGCGCCTATACGGAGATCCGGCACGGCACCAGCCACCTCCAGGCCGTCGGCTGGGACGCCTCCGCCTGCCCCCGGGCCCGCACCCTCCTGTCCTACTCCCAGTCCTCCGACCCCACGTCCCCGCACTCCAGCGACCAGACCCGGCTGTACGCCGCCAAGCGCTGGGTGACGTGGCGGTTCTGCGAGAAGGACATCCGCGAGGCGCCGGACATGAGGACGGTCTCGGTGCGCGAGCGCTGACCGGCCCGGCACACCCGTGAGGGGGCTTCGCCCGCTGACGCGCCCCCCTCACGGGCGTGCGCCGCCCCGAACGCGACACCATCCGCGCGGCCGGGCGCACGGACCGGAATGGCGGGGCCCACCGGGGTAACCCGCGCCCGTATGACAGAGGGAGACGAGAAGGACCGAGGGCGCACCACGGCACCGGACCCCGCGCGGGGCACGGACGGGGCACCAGACAGGGACGGGGCGCACGGCACGGGCGGCGCGCACGGCACGGGCGGGGAGAAGGCGCCGCCGGATCCCGGCCCGGGGCCCGAGGTGGAGGCGGCGGCCCCCGACGAGCCGGGCCAGTTGCCCGCCCGCTCCTGGTGGGCGGTGCTGCGCCGCACCGTCTCGGAGTTCATGGACGACGACCTGCCCGACCGTGCCGCGGCCCTCACCTACTACGGGGTGCTGTCGCTGTTCCCGGCGCTGCTCGTCCTCGTGTCCGTGCTCGGCGTGATCGGCGAGTCGGCCACCCGTACCGTCCTGGACAACCTGGAGAAGCTGGCGCCGGGGCCCGTGCGCGACCTGCTGACCGACGCGGTCAGGCAGTTGCAGGACAGGGGCGGCGCCAGCAGTGTGGTGGCCCTGCTCGGCCTGGCGGCGGCACTGTGGTCCGCTTCGGGGTACGTGGCCGCGTTCATCCGCGCGGCCAACGCCGTCTACGACATGGCGGAGGGCCGCCCCGTCTGGAAGCTGACGCCGCTGCGCATCGGCCTCACCGTGGTGCTGCTGGTGCTGCTCGCGGCCAGCGCGCTCATCGTGGTGTTCACCGGGCCGCTGGCCGAGCGCGCCGGTGACGCCCTCGGCGCGGGCGACGCGGCGGTCACCGCGTGGTCCGTGCTGAAGTGGCCGGTCCTGTTCGCCCTGGTGGTGCTGATGATCGCGCTGCTGTACTGGCGGGCGCCCAACGCCCGTACGGCGGGCTTCCGCTGGCTCAGCCCGGGCAGCGCCCTCGCCGTCTTCCTGTGGCTGGTCGCCTCCGCCGGTTTCGCGCTGTACGCGGCCAACTTCGGCTCGTACAACAAGACGTACGGCACGCTGGCGGGCGTCGTCGTCTTCCTGGTCTGGCTGTGGCTGACCAACCTGGCGGTGCTGCTCGGCCTGGAGTTCGACGCCGAACTGGCCCGGCAGCGGGCGATCAGCGGGGGCCTGCCGGAGACGCGCGAGCCATACGTGGAACCACGCGACACCCGCAAGTGGCCCCGGAAGAAGCCCAGTTGACCCACCGTTCCGGGAAGCGCGGCCCCGGACCGCTCCCCGTACCGGCCCGCGCGGGGATACCGTGCTGCGGTGAACGGACCCCGCCCTCTGCTGTTCCTCGACGTCGACGGCCCCCTCATCCCCTTCGGCGGGGCCGCGGCTCCCGTGTCGCCGGACGACGAGGGGAACCCGCTGCTGGCCCGGGTCGACCCCGCTCACGGTCCGCGTCTTGCGGCGCTGCCGTGCGAGCTGGTGTGGGCCACCACCTGGATGGACGACGCCAACGCCTGCGTGGCGCCGCGCCTGGGCCTGGGGCCGCTGCCCGTCGTGAGCTGGCCGGGTGCCGAAGGCGGCGGTGAGGGTGTTCAGGAGGGGGTGGGCGGGGTGCACTGGAAGACGCGGGGTCTGTGCGCGTGGGCGGCGGGGCGGCCCTTCGCCTGGGTCGACGACGAGATCACCGACGCCGACCGCGCGTGGGTCGCCGACCACTACGCGGCGCCCGCGCTGGCGCACCGCGTCGACCCGCGGCGGGGACTGACGGACGCGGACTTCGTCGCGCTCGACGCGTGGCTGCGCGCCCGGTGACCGTACGGCGGAGCGAGGAGGACGGACATGGACACGGTCCGCGAACCAGCGGCGCTCGCCGGGCTCGACGGCGTCCGCGGGGAACTCACCGCGCTCTACCGCGACCTGCACGCCCACCCGGAACCGGCCTTCGCGGAGCACCGCACCGCGGCCGAGATCGCGCGCCGCGCCGAGCGGTACGGGTACCAGGTGACGAGGGGGGTCGGCGGCACGGGCGTCGTGGCCGTCCTCGCCCACGGGCCGGGCCCGACCGTGCTGCTGCGGGCCGACTGCGACGCGCTGCCGGTCACCGAGCGGACCGGGCTGCCCTACGCGTCGCGCACCGAAGGCGTCATGCACGCCTGCGGTCACGACATGCACGTGACGTGTCTGCTGGGCGCGTTAAGGCTGCTGGCCGACGCGCGGGCCACGTGGCGCGGGCGCCTCGTCGCCGTGTTCCAGCCCGCGGAGGAGACCGGGCGCGGCGCGCGGGCGATGGTCGACGACGGGCTGTTCGAGCGCTTCGGCAGGCCCGACGTGGTCCTCGGGCAGCACGTGGCGCCGTTCGCGGCGGACACCGTCGCCTGCCATGCGGGCCCGGCGTTCGCGGCGTCCGACTCCTGGCGGGTCGTCATGTACGGCAGGGGCGGGCATGGTTCGCGGCCCGAGACGTCCGTCGACGCGGTGGTGATGGCCGCGGCGACGGTGATGCGGCTCCAGACGGTCGTGTCCCGGGAGGTGCCGGGCGGCGAGACGGCGGTGGTCACGGTCGGCGCGCTGCGCGCGGGCGACGCGGCGAACGTCATCCCGGACCGGGCCGAGCTGCGGCTGAGCATCCGTACGTACGACGAGGGCGTACGGGCCCGGGTGCACGCCGCGGTGAAGCGGATCGTGCGCGGCGAGGCCCTGGTCGCCGGGGCGGACCGGGAGCCGGAGTTCACGGTGCTCGACGCCTTCCCGGCCGTGGAGAACGACGCGGCGGCGGTGGCGCGCACCATGGGCGCGATCGCCGCGGTGCTCGGCGCGGACAAGGTGATCGACCCCGGGCCGGTGACCGGGAGCGAGGACGTCGGCGCCTTCGGCACGGCGTCCGGAGCGCCCCTGTGCTACTGGCTGTTCGGCGGCTGCGACCCCGGCCGGTACGCCGCCGCGGCGGCCGCGGGGACCATCGACCAGGACGTCCCGTCCAACCACTCCCCCATTTCGCCCCCGTCCCGGAGCCGACGCTCACCACCGGCGTGACGGCGCTGACGGCGGCGGCCCTGGAGTGGCTGGCCGCCGCCGGGTGAAGCGGGCCGCGCCCCGGAGTCACGCCGCTTCGGGCGCCCTTCGCGCGAACGGCGGCGCGTGCTCGGGCCGTACGCCCACGCCGCCCAGGTACGCCGTCACCGTGCGCAGCGGCGGCACCTTCTGGAGGAGCCTGAACGGCGGCGGCAGCCGGTCGCCCCGGAGGGTTCCGGCCAGGGCGGGGCCCACCAGCATGTCGTGCTCGCCCTGCTGGGACTTCTGTGTCACCGCCATGGGCAGCCAGCGCCGCTTCTGCACCCGCCGCAGGTCGGCGACGGTGAGGGTGCCGCGCCGCAGCGGGGCCGCGAGGATGCGGGCCGCGGCGACGGCGTCCTGGACCGCGAGGTTGACGCCGACACCGCCGACCGGCGACATGATGTGCGCGGCATCCCCGATGCAGAGCAGCCCGTCGGCGTACCAGCGGCGCAACCGGCCCATGGTGACCTCCAGGAGCTTCACGTCGTCCCAGGAGCGGATCTCACCGGTCGCGTCCCGGTCCCAGCCGAGCAGGTCCCCGAGGCGGTCGCGGAACCAGTCGACGCCGTGGGCGCGCAGCGCGGCGTCCGCGCCCTTCGCGATGAGGTAGGAGGTCTGGTAGTAGTCGCCGCGGTCCATGGTGGCGGCGACCTGGCCGTCGCGGACGCTGAGGAACACCCGCCCGCTCTTCAGCTCGTCGCGCGGCGCGGGCACCCGCACCTGCCAGACGTCCATGGGCACGTCGACGTAGTCGGGCCGCAGCCCGGCCGCGTCCCGCACCAGCGAGTCCCGCCCGTCGCAGGCGACCACGAGGTCCGCGTCCAGCTCGCCCGCGCCGCCGTCGTCGGACGTGTAGGTGACGCCGGTGACCCGGCCCGCCGCGTCCCTGCGCAGTCCCGTCACCGCCGTGCGCATCCGCAGGCTGAAGTGCGGCTCCTTGGCGGCGGCGGTGGCCAGCAGGTCGAGGAAGTCCCACTGCGGGACCATGGCGATGTACTTGTGGCGGCCGGGGATGCGGCGGAAGTCGCCCGCGACGACCGTGCTGCCGTCGATGTGCATCCGCATCTCGTGCAGCCTGCGCGCCGGAAGCCGGGCGAACCGCTCGCCCAGGCCCAGTTCGTCGAGCAGCCGCAGCGTCGACGGGTGCACGGTGTCCCCGCGGAAGTCCCGCAGGAAGTCCCCGTGCTTCTCCAGGACGGTCACGTCCACCCCGCCGCGGGCCAGCAGCAGACCGAGCATCATCCCCGCGGGTCCGCCCCCCACGACACAGCACGTCGTGCGCTCCATGGTTCACGTCCTCCCTCGTCGTGTACGAGCGTCGTACGCGAGCACTCTAACCGATCGGTCAGCAGTCTGACCGATCGGTCAGCAGTCTGACCGATCGGTTAGCCGAGGGCGGCGGGGCCCACGCGGCGGTCGCGGCCAAGAAATCTGACGCTGTATCAGAAAGTGTCTTCCGTCGGCCGGGCCGCTGCGGCATCCTGCGCGCATGCAGACCGAGCTGAGCAGCCGCCTCGGCGCCGAGTACGCCGTGTTCGGCTTCACGCCGTTCCCCGCCGTCGCCGCCGCGATCAGCAGGGCGGGGGGCTTCGGGGTGCTGGGCGCGGTGCGGTACACGGCGCCCGGCGACCTCGCGCGCGACCTCGACTGGGTGCAGGAGCACGCCGACGGGCGCCCCTACGGCCTGGACGTGGTGATGCCCGCCAAGAAGGTCGAAGGGGTCACGGAGGCCGACGTGGAGGCGATGATCCCCGAGCGCCACCGGCAGTTCGTCAAGGACGTCCTCGCCCGGTTCGGCGTGCCCGAGCTGGCCGACGGGGAGGCGTCCGGCTGGCGCATCACCGGCTGGATGGAGGAGGTCGCCCGCGGGCAGCTCGACGTCGCCTTCGACTACCCGATCAAGCTGCTCGCCAACGCGCTCGGCTCACCGCCCGCCGACGTCGTCGCCCGCGCCCACGACCACGGCGTCCTCGTCGCCGCCCTGGCGGGCAGCGCCCGGCACGCCCGCAAGCACGCCGCCGCGGGCATCGACGTCGTCGTCGCGCAGGGCTACGAGGCGGGCGGCCACACCGGTGAGATCGCCTCGATGGTGCTCACGCCCGACGTCGTCGACGCCGTCGCGCCGCTGCCGGTGCTCGCCGCCGGAGGCATCGGCAGCGGGCGGCAGATCGCGGCGGCGCTCGCGCTCGGCGCCCAGGGCGTCTGGCTGGGCTCCCTGTGGCTGACCACCACGGAGGCCGAGCTGCGCTCGCGCGCCCTCACCGAGAAGCTGCTCGCCGCGGAGTCCGGCGACACGGTGCGCTCCCGCGCCCTGACGGGGAAGCCCGCACGGCAGCTGCGCACCGCGTGGACCGACGCCTGGGACGACCCGGCGGGCCCGGGGCCGCTGCCCATGCCGCTCCAGGGGCTGCTCGTCGCCGACGCCGTGTCCCGCATCCAGAAGTACGAGGTGGAGCCGCTGCTCGGCACGCCCGTCGGGCAGATCGTCGGCCGGATGACCGGCGAACGCGGCGTCCAGGCCGTCTTCGACGACCTGACCCGGGGCTTCGAGCGGGCCGTGGAGCGCCTGCACCGCATCGCCGAGCGGGGCGGGTGACGCCGTACGGCGCACCGCACGGATCACGCGCCGCCGCACCGGGCGGCGCCCCCTGGATGCCACGCGACGCCACGCCACCGAGGAGGCAGCCCCATGAGCACCCCACCCAACGGCTTCTGGGCCCAGGCCGACGCCGACCCGGACCGCGTCGTCCTCACCGCGCCGGACGGGTCCCGCTGGACCGCGGGGCGGCTGCACGCCGCCGCCAACCAGCTGGTGCACGGGCTGCGCGCCGCGGGCCTGCGGCGCGGCGACGCCTTCGCCGCCGTCCTGCCCAACGGCGTGGAACTCCTCACCGCCTATCTGGCCGCCACGCAGGCGGGCCTGTACCTCGTCCCCGTCAACCACCACCTGGTCGGCCCGGAGGTCGCCTGGATCGTCTCCGACTCCGGCGCCAAAGCGCTCATCGCGCACGAGCGGTTCGCCGACGCCGCCGTCGCCGCGGCCGACGAGGCGGGGCTCCCGGCCACGCACCGCTACGCCGTCGGCGAGGTCCCCGGCTTCCGCCCCTACCCCGAACTCCTCGCCGGGCAGCGCGAGTCGGCGCCCGACGACCGCACCCTCGGCTGGGTCATGAACTACACCTCCGGCACCACCGGCAGGCCCCGCGGCATCCGTCGCCCGCTGCCCGGCAGACTCCCGGAGGAGTCCCACCTCGGCGGCTTCCTCGGCTTCTTCGGCATCAGGCCGTTCGACGGGAACGTGCACCTGGTGTGCTCGCCGCTGTACCACACGGCGGTCCTCCAGTTCGCGGGCGCGGCCCTGCACATCGGCCATCCCCTGGTCGTCATGGACAAGTGGACGCCCCGCGACATGCTGCGCCTGATCGAGGCCCACCGGTGCACGCACACCCACATGGTGCCGACCCAGTTCCACCGGCTGCTCGCGCTGCCCGAGGAGGTGCGGGCGGCGTACGACGTGTCGTCGATGCGGCACGCCATCCACGGGGCGGCGCCCTGCCCGGAGCAGGTGAAGCGGGCGATGATCGAGTGGTGGGGCGAGTGCGTCGAGGAGTACTACGCGGCCAGCGAGGGCGGCGGCGCCTTCGCCACCGCACGGGAGTGGCTCAAGCGGCCCGGCACGGTCGGCAGGGCCTGGCCCATCAGCGAACTCGCCGTCTTCGACGACGACGGCAACCGGCTGCCGCCCGGGGAACTCGGCACCGTCCACATGAAGATGACCACCGGCGGATTCTCGTACCACAAGGACGCGTCGAAGACCCGCGACAACCGCATCGGTGACTTCTTCACCGTCGGCGACCTGGGCTATCTGGACGAGGACGGCTACCTCTACCTGCGCGACCGCAAGATCGACCTGATCATCTCCGGCGGGGTCAACATCTACCCGGCCGAGATCGAGTCCGTGCTGCTCGCCCACCCCGCCGTCGCCGACGCCGCCGCGTTCGGCGTCCCGCACGACGACTGGGGCGAGGAGGTCAAGGCCGTCGTGGAGGCCGCCGACGGGCACACACCGGGCGACGCCCTCGCCGCGGACCTGCTGCGCCACTGCGCGCGGCACCTCGCGGGCTACAAGCGGCCCAGGAGCGTGGACTTCGTCGCGGCCTTGCCGCGCGACCCCAACGGCAAGCTCTACAAGCGACGGCTGCGCGAGCCGTACTGGGAGGGCAGGGAGCGCCCCGTGTGACGCTCAGACACCGGCGCGGTCCCACACCGCGTGGTCGTGGGCGAAGCACACCCGCCGCGCGTCGGCGACCCGCTCCAGCCACTCCGGGTACGACGGCAGCGGCGGGCCGACGCCGTCGCGCTCCGCCCGCAGGGCGAGCTGGTCCGCGGCGAACTGGGACGCGGTGTCGCGCGCCTGCCCCGCGAGCACCACCTCACCGTCGCCGCGGTCGACGACCAGGGACTGGTGCCCGGCCGTGTGCCCGGGCGTCGGCACGACCCGCACCCCCGGCCAGACCTCCGCCTCGCCGCTCAGCTCCTCGTACACCGCACCGGGGAAGTCCACCAACTGCCGGGCGGTGTAGCCCGGTTCGCGGGCGGCGGCGAGTTCGGTCCGCTGGACGAGGATGGGGGTACCGGCGAAGTGCGGGTTGCCCCGCAGTGGTCGAAGTGCAGATGGCAGTTGACGACGAGGGAGACGTCGGCGAGGCTCGCCCCGGCGGCGGCCAGGGCCTCGGGCAGCGATCGCCGCCGGGGCCGGTAGTGCGCCTCCGTCTCGGCGCCCGCGTCCCCGATGCCGGTGTCGAACAGCAGGTACCCCCGCGCGTGCCGCACCAGATAGGCCAGCGCGGGCTCCACCCGGGGCTCCGGTCCTCCGGTCTCCCCCGCGGGCCGCACGAAGTATCCCAGGTCGAGTCGGCGTATCGCCACGGTCGTCGCCATGGGGAGATCGTCGCAAGCGGAGCGGCGCGAGGCGACGGGTTTACGCGACGGGCGAAGCGAGGAGTACCGGGAGCCCGGCCGGAACGGCACCCCTCGCACACCGCTCTCATGAACCCCCATGGGCTCCCATGGACGCTCATGAACGCGGCGGCGCCCAGGCCGTCTTCGGTGCCTGGACGCCGCCGCGCCCTGTCACAGGGCCGGGTTCAGCAGTTGTCCAGGTAGGCCGTGTGGATCCACACTCCGGTGGCGCCGCCCCACAGGTCACCCATGACCCAGTTGCCCTGGTGGCCGCGGTAGTTGAGGTTCTGCCCCCGGTTGACCTGTCCGAGGACCGGGTACTCCGGGCCTGGTCCGCCCCGGTAGTTGACTCCATTGTCGTTGACCGTGCACACGTGGGCGAAGGACTGGTGCGCGGCGGGCGCTCCGGTCGTCTTCGACGGGACGGCGGCGGCCGACGCCGTGGCGGCGGACACCGCCGTCAGGCCGATGATCGCCGCCGCGGCCACTGCTGCGGCACGTTTGGCCATGTCAGCTCCTTGGTTCGGGGAATGGGCTGGCAGTGGCACTCTGCCGCACGGCTTCACCGCGGCACGTGACGCCGTCCCCCTTGGAGGTGGCCGACGCCCGGCAATCCACCCGTGGGGCGGATCTCCCGCCGCCGTCGCTCCGCCGCCGGTCAGTGGCGGCTCTGCCACCACAGCACCAGCGCGGACAGTGCCGCGCTCCCCGAGGAGTACGCGGCGCCCCTCGCGGCGTGCGCCAGGAGGCCCCTGGCTCTGCGGGTCCATGCGGCACGTCGTGGTAAGCGGTTGGCGTCCGTAGACTCACTCATGGGAGTACCCCTCGTCGATTCGGGTGGGATTCCCGGCGTTGGGCCCTCACCGCGCCGCAGGTCGCGAGCCAGGAGGCGCAGTGGGAGCTCTTTCGCCGCCCGGGAAGGAACACTGGGGCCGCGTGCGCGAAGAGCGGTGCGCTCTCGGCCGCGGCCGGTCCGGCACCGCTGCGCGAACAGCGCGCTTCGGGCTTCCGCCCGTGTGCGCGGCCCCGTGGTGACGTCCTGACCAGGCTACCGCTCCGACCTGGGGTTCCGTCATGAGCCGTATGTGTACAAACGGGCGCGGCGAAGTTTGACAGTCTGGACAGCCGCGCCGAACGGGCCCCGGGGGCGGGAGGCTTCGAGCGTGCGGCAGGCCCCGGCGCGGTGCGCTGAGGCCTGCCGGGTGAGGGACGCGGGGGCTCAACTCCCGTCGTCCGCCTCCCACTCCTCAGGTCCGCCGCCGCGCCAGTCGATCAGCGGTGACACGGCGATCTCCACGGGGTCGACGTCCAGGCCCGCCCGGCGGAGGAACTCGGCGACGTCCGCCAGGTCGTGGGCGAGGCCGACGGGCTGGCCGCGTACCTCCACGCGGCGGCCGCCCGTCGGGGACGGGCGGTGCACGACGATGGGTGGTCCCTGTGCTGCTGTCATGCCTCCAGCGTGCGCCCGCCGCCGGTGCCGCGCAGGTCGGCACGCCGGGGGTCGGTCCGCGCGAGCAGCGCGGCCAGTTCCCTGACCAGCTCGGCGGCGACGATGGCCTGGCCCGATGCGTTGAAGTGGATGCGGTCGGCGCTCAGCAGGTTCGGCCGGGTATTGAGGGGGTGGTCCCAGAAGTCGACCAGGACGGCGTCGTGGGTGCGGGCCAGCTCCCTGATGAGGGCGTTCAGAGCCCGTATCCGGTCGCCCCAGTCGGGGACCGAGGGGACCGCGAAGGCCCTGCCGAAGGCGAAGGTGGTGAGCCGCGCGCCGGTCGCGGCGGCGCGCTCGTACACGAGCCGCAGGGTCTTCTCCAGGAGGGCGAAGTCGAGCTTGCGCCGGAACAGGTCGTTGGCGCCGCACGACACGTGCAGCAGGTCCGGCCGGAACGCGGCGACCGCGTCGAGCTGGTCGGCGAGCGTCTGCTCGGCCGTCGCCCCGACCACCCCCGTGTTGTGGTACGCGAGGTCGGGCCGGACGCGGCGCAGGACGTCGGCGAGGCGGTCGGGCCAGCCCAGGGACGCGTAGCCGGGGCTGGGGTCGCCGACCCCCGCGGAGAGGCTGTCGCCGAGGGCGGCGAAGCGGCGCCAGGGCGCCGCGGCGAGGAGTTCGGCGGCGCGGGCGGGCGGCAGGCAGAGCGGGTCGGTCTCCTCGGTCAGAGGAGAGGGCGGGTCGGTCTCCTCGGTCAGAGGGGAGGGATCGGCGGGGGCGGCGGGGTCGTGCGCTGTCGTGGTCACAAAGTGACCGTACGATCGTTCGTACTTCTCTGCAAGGCATGGGAGGATGGCCGCATGAGTGAGCCAGCAGCACCCCCGCCCCCGAACCCGACGCGCGCCCCGGGCGGGGCGACGACCGACCGGCGCCTGCTGCGCGGTGCCCGCACGCGGCGGACGATCGCCCGGCACGCCGCCGACGTGGCCTCCCTGGAGGGGCTCAACGGACTCAGCATCGGGCGGCTCGCCACCGACCTCGGCCTGAGCAAGAGCGGTGTCGCCACGCTCTTCGGGTCCAAGGAGAAGCTTCAACTCGCCGCGGTCGAGGCGGCCCGGGACGCGTTCGTGGACGCGGTGGTGCGGCCGGTGGCGGGCACACCGCACGGCGCCGCGCGCCTGCGGGCGCTCCTGGAGAGCTGGATCGGGTACGCGACGGCGCCGCTGTTCACCGGCGGCTGCTTCTGGGCGGCGAACCGCCCCGACTTCGACAGCCGCCCGGGGCCGGTGCACGACGCCCTGTTCGGCCACCACCAGGAGTGGCTGGCGCTGCTGGCGCGGGAGCTGCGGCACGCCGTCGACACCGGGGAGATCGCCGCGCTCGACACCGATCTCGCCGCGTTCCAGATCGACGCGGTGCTCACGGCCGCGAACATCGCGCTGCGCCTCGGCGACACGGGCGCGGTGGACAAGGCGCGCCGGGTGGTGGAGGGCCTGCTCACGCCGCCGGGCTGATCAGCCGTCAGCTTCTGTCGTCACCCTCCGTCGTCACCCTCCGTCGTCAACTACCGTGTCGCGGCGGCCCGTTCGCTTCCTACGGCGTGCGCGGTTCGATCGCGTGCAGCGTGAACGCGACCAGTTCGTCGGCCGCCGCATCCAGGTCCAGGTCCGGGTGGGCCAGCCAGTGGCTGATGACGCCGTCGATGGCGCCGCCGACGGCCAGCGACACCACGGTGGGGTCGAACGGGCGGAACCGGCCCGCCCGTTGGCCCGCCGCGAGCAGTTCGGCCAGGGCCTGCCAGCGGCCCGCCGTGTCATGGCTGCCGGGGGTCTTCAGTCGGGTGCCGCCGCCGTCGTCCAGGAGCATCTCCGTGATGACGCGGACGTGGCGGCGGTTGGCCTGCTGGTATCCGACCATCGCCCGGACGTAGGCGACCACGGCGGCGCGCGGGTCGCTCTCGGCGGCGACGCGCTCGCTGACGTACGCGGTGAACTCCTCCAGGACCTGCGCCAGGGCCGCCTGCGTCAGGTTGTCCTTGGAGGCGAAGTGGTACAGGACGGCCGCCTTGGACAGGCCCGCGTGCTCGGCGATGGCGGCGAGCGACGTCGCCGGGTAGCCCCGCGTCGAGATGAGGTCGATGGTGCACTCGATGAGCTGCTTGCGGCGGGCCCGCTCGGTGAAGGTGAGGGTGTCCGCGCTGCGGTCGTCTCGTCGGGAAGCCATGGTCATCCGACCGTACACCAGCGCGGACGCCCCCGGGTCACCGCTCCCGTGCCGCCTCAAGGACGGCCATCGCCGCGTTGTGCCCGGCGATCCCGCTGACCCCGCCGCCGCGGACGGCGCCCGCGCCGCACAGCAGCACGTTGGCGTCCGCGGTCGCCACGCCCCACCGCTGCCCGGCGCAGTCCCGCTCCTCGTCGGCGTACGGGAAGGACAGGTCGCCGTGGAAGATGTGGCCGCCCGGCAGGCGCAGGTCGCGCTCCAGGTCGAGCGGGGTCTTCGCCTCGACGCAGGGGCGGCCGTCGGCGTCGGTGGCCAGGCAGTCGGCGATCGGCTCCGCGAGGTGCCGGTCGAGCCGGTCGAGAGTGGCGGCCAGCAGCGCGGTGCGCACCGCGTCGTTGGTGTCCTCGGTGAACAGGCGCGCGGGGGTGTGCAGGCCGAAGAGGGTCAGGGTGTGGTGGCCGCTGTCGGCGAGGTCCGGGCCGAGGATCGTGGGGTCGGTCAGCGAGTGGCAGTAGATCTCGGACGGCGGGGCCGTGGGCGGCGTGCCCGCGGCGGCCTCGGCGTGGGCGCGCGCCAGCTCCTCGTACCCCTCCGCGACGTGGAAGGTCCCGGCGAACGCCTCGCGCGGGTCCACGCGCGGGTCGCGGAGTCGGGGCAGCCGCTTGAGCAGCATGTTCACCTTCAGCTGCGCGCCCTCGGCGGGCGGCGGCGGGGTGCGGCCGGTGAGGGCGGCCAGTTCGTGGGGCGAGGTGCCCGCCAGGACGTGCCGGGCGCCGACGGTGGCTTCCTGGTCGCCGGTGCGGTACGTGACCTCGGCGTGCCGCCCGTCGGTGGCGACGCGGACGGCTTGGTGGCCGGTGCGCAGCTCGGCGCCCGCCGCGCGGGCGGCGTCGACGAGGGCGCGGGTGAGGGCGCCCATGCCGCCGACGGGGACGTTCCAGTCGCCGGTGCCGCCGCCGATGACGTGGTAGAGGAAGCAGCGGTTCTGCCGCAGCGTCGGGTCGTGCGCGTCGGCGAACGTGCCGATCAGGGCGTCCGTGAGGATCACCCCGCGGACCAGGTCGTCGGCGAAGCGGGCCTCGACGGCGGCGCCGATCGGCTCCTCGAAGAGGGTGCGCCAGGCGGCCTCGTCGTCGACGGCGCGGCGCAGCTCGGCCCGGGTGGGCAGCGGGTCGGTGAGCGTCGGGAAGATCCGGGTGGCGGCGCGGGCGGTGAGGGCGTGGAAGGCGCGCCAGGCCTCGTACTCCCGGTCGTCGCCGGTCAGGCGGGCGAAGGACTCCCTCGTGCGGGCCTCGCCGCCGCCCACGAGCAGTCCGGTGGGCCGCCCGTCGCGGACGGTGGGGGTGTACGACGAGACGGCGCGGGTCCGCACCCGGAAGTCCAGGTCCAGATCCCGGACGATCTTCCTGGGCAGCAGGCTGACGAGGTACGAGTAGCGGGAGACGCGGGCGTCCCTGCCGGGGAAGGGGCGGCTGGACACGGTGGCGCCGCCCGGTTCGCCGAGGCGTTCCAGGAGCAGCACGGAGCGGCCCGCGCGGGCCAGGTAGGCGGCGGCCACCAGGGCGTTGTGGCCGCCGCCGAGCACGACGGCGTCGTAGCTGGTTCGCATGGTCCTTCGTAACACGGATCGGCATGCGTAAGCCGCCGTGCGCCCGCCGTGCGGGCCGCGCCGGACGGGTCAGCGTCCCTGGGTGGCGCGCTGCTGGCGCAGTGCCGCGACCCTGCGGTAGAGCGCCACCGCCTCGCTCCCCCGGCCCAGTTGCTCCAGGCAGTGGGCCTCGTCGCTGCGGCTGGCGAGCGTGTCGGGGTGGCCGGTGCCGAGGACCTGTTCGCGGGCGGCGGCCACGCGGCGGTACTCGGCGAGGGCGTCCGTCCAGCGGCCGAGCCAGCCGAGGCCGACGGCGACCTCGCGGCGGCTGACCAGCGTGTCGGGGTGGTGCGGGCCGAGGACGCGCTCACGGATGGCGCACACGTCGCGGGCCTCGGCGAGGGCCTCCTCCCAGCGGCCTTGGCGGCCCAGGTTGACACCGAGGCCATGGCGGGCGCGCAGCGTCTCGGGGTCGGTGGGGCCGCTGACGCGCGTGCGGTCGTCGATGAGGGCCCGGTACAGCTCCAGGGCCTCGGCGCTGCGGCCCAGGCGGCCGAGGCTGATGCCGACCTCGTAGCGCGCGGCCAGGGTGTCGGGGTGGTCGGCGCCGAGGGCCCGGGTGCGTGCCTCGGCGACGTCGCGATAGGTCTGGAGCGCCTCGGGCCAGCGGCCCAACTGGCCGAGCGCGTACGCGACTTCGTACCGGGTGACGAGGGTGTCGGGGTGGTCGGGGCCGAGGACGCGGGCGCGGGCGTCGGCGACCTGGCGGGCGAGCCGGTAGGAGTCTTCCAGGCGGCCGAGGCGGCTGAGGTTGAAGGCCAGGTTGTGGCGGCAGCGCAGCGTGTCGGGGTGGTCGGGGCCCGCGGTGCGCTCCCGCGCGGCGAGCACCGAGGTGTACACCTGGTGGGCCTCGAAGTGCCGCCCGAGCTGGCCGAGGACGTACGCCATCTCCTGGCGGACGGCGAGGGTGTCGCCGTGCTCGGGGCCGAGGGCGCGCTCGCGGCCGTCGGCGACGCGGCCGTACTCGCGCAGCGCGTCGGCGGGCCGCCCGGTGCGGCTGAGGGTGAAGCCGACCTCGTACCGGCTGGCGAGCGTGTCGGGGTGGTCGGGGCCGAGGACGTGCTCGCGCTCGGCGGCGACGGCGCGGTGCACCTCGCCCGCCTCCGCCCAGCGGCCGAGCCGGGCCAGGCTCAGGCCCGCGTTGTGGCGCCCGGCCAGGGTGGCGAGGACGTCCGCCGACGGCTTCGGGCGCTCGGGCGGGGGCGGCGGCACGACCGTGGGCCGCCCGGTGGCGCGCGGGATCCACTCGCCGGTGAGGCCCGCGGCGGCGTCCGGCGGGGCGGCGCCGAGGGCGGCGCCGGTCGCCTTGTGACCGGTCGTCATGCCCCGCGTCCAGGACGGCAGCAGGGGCTCGCGCCGGGCGGGCGGGGGCGGGGCCGGGCGGCGCGCCGGGGAGGTGACGACGGTGGGCACGTACCACAGCGACGACGCCCCGGGCGGCGCGGGCGCGCCGGAGGCGATGCGGCCCGCGGCGATGCGGCGGCCCAGCTCCCGGGCGTCGGGGGGCCGTTGGTCGGGCTCCTTGGCGAGCAGGTCGAGGACGATCCGCTCGAAGTACTCGGGGAGTTCGCCGCGGCGCCGGCGCGGCGGCTCGGGCTGGGTGTCGCGGTGGCCGACGAGGATCGCCCAGGCGTCCTCCAGGTCGAACGGCGGCGCCCCGGTGGCCAGTTCGTACAGGACGCAGCCGAAGGAGTACAGGTCGCTGCGCTGGTCGACCTCGGCGCCGCTGATCTGCTCGGGCGACATGTAGTGCGGGGTGCCCATGGCGATGCCGGTGCCGGTGAGGCGGGAGGTGAAGCCGATGTCGTGGCCGAGGCGGGCGATGCCGAAGTCGCAGATCTTCACCGTGCCGTCGGCGAGGCGCATGATGTTCGCGGGCTTCAGGTCCCGGTGCACGATGCCCTGTTCGTGGGTGTAGGCGAGGGCGGCGGCCACCTGGTCGGCGATGTCCACGACGTCGGGGACGGGCAGCGGGTGCGCCTGGACGTCCTCCAGGAGCTGGCTGAGGTTGCGGCCCTCCAGCAGTTCCATGACGAGGAAGAGGACGCCGTCGCTCTCGCCGAAGTCGTGGACGACGGTGACGCCGCGGTGCTGGAGCGCCGCCGCGACCCGCGCCTCGCGCCGGAAGCGCTCGCGCAGGACGCGGGTGAACCCGGGGTCGTGCTGGGGGCCGAGCGGCTTGAGGCACTTGATGGCGACCCGGCGGCCGAGCGACTCGTCGCGGGCGCGCCACACCTCGCCCATGCCGCCGCGGCCGATGAGGTCGAGCAGCCTGTACCGGCCCTGGATCAGCCTGGTGTCCCCCTCTTCCGGCATCTCGCGCCATCGCCCCCGTCGCCTCGCTGTGCCCTCCCCGGCCCGTCCAGTATGGCGTCCTGTCTGTCGACTTTGTACGGGGCCGGGCGGCTGCCCGGGCCGAGCCGGGCCATGGCGCGCAGAATGTGCTTGGGCGGCAGCTGCCAGCGCACGCGGGCGGGGACGCGGCGCAGCGCGGCGCCGGTGCGCACGAGGCGGCGGGTGACCGTCGCGGGCGGTGGGGCGGGGCGGCCGTAGAGCGCGTGGGCGTGGCGGGGCAGCGACGCGTAGGCCAGGTCGGCCACGCGCCGCCACAGCAGGTCGCGTGCCGGGACGAGCAGCGGTGGCGTGGGCGGGCGCCGCAGGAAGGCGTCGACGGCGCGCGCCTCGGGCCCGGCGGCGAGTTCCGGCGCCACCCCCTCGAAGTACGCGGCGAGTTCGGCCGTGGACGCCGGGGCGCGGGCGGGGTCGAGGCCGACCAGGCGGGCGCTTTCGCGGTGTTCGGCGACATAGCGGTCGGCGGCGGCGTCGCTCATCGGGAAGCCGGAGCGGCGTACGACGTGGAGGTAGGAGTCGATCTCGGCGCAGTGCACCCACAGGAGCAGGGCGGGCTCGTCGACGCCGTAGACCTCGCCGGTGTCCGGGTCGGTGGCGGTCAGCATCGTGTGGATCTTGCGGACGCGGGCCCCGGCCTTCTCTGCGGCCTCGGTGGTGCCGTACGTCGTGGTGCCGACGAACCGCGCGGTGCGCATGAGGCGGCCCCAGGCGTCCCTGCGGAAGTCGGAGTTCTGCATGACGCCGCGGACCGCGCGGGGGTGCAGCGCCTGGAGGTACAGGGCGCGCACTCCGGCGACCCACATCATGGGGTCGCCGTGCAGCTGCCAGGTCACCGACGTGGGCCCGAAGAGCCCGGGGTCCGCAGCGGGCATGCCCCACCTCCTGCCCGCAGGCTACTCCGGGGCGTCGGGGAGCTTCTCGCCGGTCTCCAGGAGGGTCTTGAGGCTGGAGATGAGCAGCGTCCAGCCGTCGTCGATCATCGCGCGGACGGTGCTGCCGGGCTCGAAGCCGTCGTGGACGACGGTGAGCTTGACGGTCTCGCCGACCTGCTCGATGTCGAACGTCACCTTGGAGCGCGGCTCGGCGGCGATCGCGGCGAGGGTGTCGTCGTCGAGCCCGACGGCCTTGGCGAACGCGGGCGTGAAGGTGTGCCAGGTGTAGGAGAGCCGCCGGTAGGGGTCGGACTCCAGGACGACCTGCTCGGGGTCGGCGCCGGTGAGGCCCTGCCCCTCCCAGGCCATCACGGAGCCGGGCTGCCAGTCGGTGACGAACTCCAGGTTCCAGTAGCGGCGGGTGAAGGCCGGTTCGGTCAGGGCCCGCCAGAGCTGCTGCGGGGTGGTCCTGATGTAGGTGGAGTAGACGAAGGCGGTGGCGTCCGCCCGGGGCACGTCGGTGGTGCTGTCGGTGCCGGTGATGCTGTCGGTGCTGTCGGTGCTGGTCATGGGGATGCTCTCCAGTGCGTGCTTCAGGTCGGCGAGTGCGTGCACCCGCGCGCGGTCGTAGCGGCTGATCCAGCGGTCGGCGATGGCGTTGATCGGCTCGGCGTTCAGGTAGTGCAGCTTCTCCCTGCCCCGGCGGAGGGTGGTGACCAGGTGGGCCGCCTCCAGCAGGGCGAGGTGCTTGCTGACGGACTGCCGGGCCATGTCGAGGCCGGAGCACAGCTCGCGCAGCGTCTGCCCGTTGCGGGCGTTGAGGCTGTCGAGCAGCCGCCGCCGACTGGGGTCGGCGAGCGCCTTGAAGACCTCGTCCATCCCGCTGTCCATCTCCGCTCCACCCCTCCCACATGCAGCCGTTTAGCTGCCTAAAACGCTAGGCAGCCATTCGGCTGCATGTCAAGCCGAAGCGACCGGAGCGGGACCGGCGGGGCCCACGCGGCCCCCGGCGCCATGGACGCGCCGGAGAGCGACCGGCCCCTCCCCCTCAAGCGACCGGCCCCGCCCCCTCAGTCGAGGTCCAGCACCGCCTTGCCGTGCAGGCGGCGCCCGAGCAGCAGCTCGCAGGCCTCGGCCGCCTTGCCCCAGGAGCCGCGCCAGGCGACCTGCGCGTCCAGCTCCCCCGACGCCACGAGCCCGGCCAGCGTCGCCAGATCGGCCCCGACCCCGGCGCAGCGCAGCAGGTAGAAGCTGACGAGCGCCCGGTCGTGCGCGGCGGGCGCGCCGCTGAAGGCCCCGGCGGGGAACTCGTCCGGCCGCTGCTCCGCCCGCCCCACCGAGACGAGCGTGCCGTGCTCGGCGAGCCGGGCGTAGCCCTCGACGAGCTGGCGCCCGCCGACGTTGTCGACGACGCCGTCCACGGGGGCGGTCAGCGCGTCGGGGCCGGTCACGACCTCGTGCGCGCCGAGCGCCCGCAGGCCCTCGCCGTGCGCCGCGGGGTCACCGGTCGACGCGATGACGTGCGCGCCGCCCCGGCGGGCGAGCTGCACCGCGTAGCGGCCGACGCCGCCCGTGGCGCCGGTGACCAGGACGCGCCTGCCGAGGAGCGGGCCGATCCGGCGCAGCGCCTGGAGGGCGCTGGCACCGGCGACGGGGACGGTGCTCAGCGCGCCGGGGTCGGCCCCGGCCGGGACGGCGCCGATCCAGTCCGTGTCGACGGCGCGCAGCTCGGCCCAGGCCCCGTCGGCGGCGAGGGTCACGACCGGCGTTCCGGCGGCGGGCCCGGACCCGTCGGCCGCGGCCCGCTCGACGACACCGGCCGCGTCCCAGCCGAGGACGGATCCGGCGGGCGCCTCGGCGAGACCGTGCTTGACCTCGCCGAAGTTGAGCGAGGTGGCGGTGACGCGGACGAGCGCCTGGTGGGGGCCGGGTTCCGGCTCCGGGACCTGCCCCAGGCGCAGGCGGCCGGGGGCGGCGGGGTCGACGACGAGTGCACGCATGGCGAAGCAGCCCTTCAGGGGATCGGCGCGGCACTGAAATGTGCCACTGAGTGGCATTAACCTACAAGAGGCATTGGCGCCCGCGCTACACTCCCTTCGATGGCCAGCACCGATGCGCCGACGACCGGCGCCGACACCGCCCCGCGGCTCTCCCTGCGCGAGCGCAAGAAGCTGCGCACCCGCCAGTCCCTGATCGACACCGCCCTTGAGCTGTTCACGGACCGGGGCTTCGACGGGGCGACGCTCGACGACCTGTGCGAGGCGGTGGAGGTCTCCAAGCGCACGTTCTTCCGGTACTTCACGAGCAAGGAAGACGTGGCCATGGCGCCGACCCAGGACCTGTGGGCGGCGTTCCTCGACGACTTCGAGGGGCGGGAGCCGGACGGCGGGACGGCTCTCGGGATGCTCCAGGTGTCGCTGTTCGCCGCGCTCGACCGCATGACGGACGACGGCTGGGCGCACCGCGTCCGGCTGAGCCGTCGACTCGCCGCGAGGACCCCGTCGATGGACGCCCACGGCCTGCACTTCTGCGACCGCACGAGCCGCGCGGCGGCCGAGGTCCTGCGCCGCAAACTCGCCCTCGACGACCCCCGCGACCTGCGCCCGCGCCTGGCCGTCGACCTCCTGGTGGCCGCCCACCAGCGCGCCCTGGAGACCTGGGTGCACCTCCCCGAGGCCCCGGACCGCCCGGCCCTGGCGGCCGAACTGCGCACCGCGTTCGCGGCGCTGCCCGCTGCGCTGTCCCTGAAGGCGGAACGGCCCACCGGCCAGCGACGCCGGACGCCCGCCCCCTCGGGCAGGGGAGCCTGAGAGGCCGTCAGGCAAGCCCCCACGTGGGCGGCTCGCCACCGTCCGTACGCTCCACAGGTTCCGCGGGCCCCATGGAGCCCGTACGCGACTGAGCGTAGAGCCGGGCCAGGTGGTGCATCTGGTAGCAGCCCGGGCCCGTCGACGTCAGGAGTCCCGCGTCCACCAAGCCTTCCAGCAGGTCCTCCGCCGCCTTCTCGTCGCGGCCGAGCCGGGCCGCCATGAGCGGCAGGGCGACGAAACGGACTGGCGAGCGAGCCGAACGCTTCGGCTCCCCATGGGCCACCCGTAGCCCCTCTCGAAGGTGGCCTTCACGGCCAGGTCCCCGGCCTGGCTCCCGGAAGCGGCGAGCGCCTGGCGAGGGGATGGCCGCGCGCGAACGGGCGGTGCCGCGGGCGCCCCGGGGAGGGCGCACGGTGGAGCGAGCGCCAAGCATCCCGCTGGCACGCGGGCCGGGCGCCCTCCCCGTGGCGGTCTCAGCGTCGAACGCGTGGCATTCCCAAGCCGATCCAGGAGATGATCTCGCGCTGGATCTCGTTGTTGCCGCCGCCGAAGGTGAAGATGACGGCGGAGCGGTAGCCGCGTTCCAGTTCGCCGTGGAGGACCGCGCCCGGTGAGCCCTCCTTGAGGGCTCCGGCCGCGCCGACGACCTCCATCAGCCAGGCGTAGGCGTCGCGGCGGGCCTCGGAGCCGTAGACCTTGACGGCGGAGGCGTCCTGGGGGGTGAGGGTGCCGTCCTGGACGGAGCTGACCATCTGCCAGTTGAGGAGCTTCATCGCCTCCAGCCGGACGTGGGTCTGGGCGAGGCGGCGGCGCACCCACGGCAGGTCGATGACGCGGCGGCCGTCGGTGAGCTTGGTCCCGGCGGCCCAGCGGCGCACGTCGTGCAGGGCGCGGATCGCCATGGTGCCGTGGGCGGCGAGGGTGACGCGCTCGTGGTTGAGCTGGTTGGTGATCAGCCGCCAGCCGTGGTTCTCCTCGCCGACGCGGTGGGTGACGGGCACGCGTACGTCCTCGTAGTAGCTGGCCGTGGTGTCGTGCCCGGCGAGGGTGTGGATGAGGGTGCAGGAGTAGCCGGGGGCGGAGGTCGGCACCAGGAGGATGGTGATGCCCTTGTGCGGCGGGGCGTCGGGATCGGTGCGCACCGCGAGCCACACCCAGTCGGCGGTGTCGCCGTTGGTGGTCCAGATCTTCTGGCCGTTGACGACGTACGTGTCGCCGTCCCGCACGGCCCGGGTCCTGAGCGCGGCGAGGTCGGTGCCCGCGTCGGGTTCGCTGTAGCCGATCGCGAAGTCGATCTCGCCGGAGAGGATCTTCGGCAGGAAGGCGGCCTTCTGCTCGTCGGTGCCGTAGCGCATGAGCGTGGGCCCGACGGTGTTGAGGGCCATCAGCGGCAGCGGGACGCCCGCCTGGGCGGCCTCGTCGAAGAACACGAACTGCTCGACGGCCGTCAGGCCCCGCCCGCCGTACTCCTTCGGCCAGCCCACGCCGAGCCAGCCGTCGGCGCCGAGGCGGCGGATCGTCTCGCGGTAGAACCGCTTCTGGGCGGCGGGCTCGGCGTACCGCGCCGCGCCGTGGTCGGGCACGAGTCCGGCGAAGTACGCGCGCAACTCGGCGCGCAACCGCTGCTGCTCAGGCGTGTGTTCGAGGTGCACGGCCCCTCCTGACGGTCCCAGTGTCGGCCCCTGTGACGGCGCCTTCCGCGGTGTCCCGGCCTGTCGGCGCACACAGTAGAACGTGTTCCAGTAAGGGGGAAGGGCGGGGCGCGACCGGCTCCCCCGGGTGACCGTCCGCCCGGCGGTCACCCGGCGTGCCTAGGATGCGCACCCCGCCCCCAAGGCAAGGAGTTGCGCACGTGTCGCGTGTGTCGACGTTCGTCGTCTTCGATCTGGAGTTCACCACCTGGCCGGGAGCCCTGGAGCAGGACTGGGCGGAGCCGGGGCAGTTGCGCGAGATCGTGCAGATCGGCGCGCTGCGCCTGGACGCGGACCTGTCCGTCGTCGAGGAGTACGAGGCCCTGGTGCGCCCCGTGGTCAACCCGCGCCTGTCCCCGTACTTCACCGGGCTCACGGGCATCACCCAGGAGGCGGTGGACCGCGAGGGCCGCGCCCCCGCCGAGGCGCTGGGCGACTTCCTCGGCTTCTGCCGGGGCCGCACCGCGCTCAGCTACGGCAACGACATGGTCGTCATCGGGGAGAACGCGGGCTGGGCACGGGCGCGCGGCGAGCAGCTCAAGCACAGCGTCCTCGACGCCGCGTTCGTGAACATCCGGCCCTGGCTGAACACGGTCGCACCGGCCACGGCGACCGCCAACGTGGGCCGCCTGTGGCAGGTGCTCGGCCTGCCGAAACCGGCTGCCGGGCAGGAGCACTCGGCGCTGTTCGACTGCTACTCCTTCGCCGCGGCCCTGCGGCACCTGACCGCCCACGGCGCGGACCTGCCGCCGGGGTGCCTGCGGCAGGACTGAGGGGCCCCGGGTCACGGCACGGGCCTGGTCCCACCGCCGTCTCGGCACGGTCGGTTTCCGGACGGAGCCCCGACTTAGACACTGTCTCGGTTTGGTCACGGCCCCCTTGAGCGCTGAACGCCCCTGAGCCCGCCGCCCGTACTGACGCCACGAAGGCACGCGTCAGCTCAGCGTTCACCACCGGCCCGGCGGGGGTGCGCCCCGCCGGACACCGATCCCAAGGAGACCACCATGTCCAGCCGTACCGCCAAGCCCGCCCTGCTCCTCGCCTCCCTCGCCACCGTCGGCGCCCTCACCCTGACCGCCTGTGGCGGCGGCAGCGAGGGCGCCGGGGAGCCCGCGGGCAACGCCCCGGCCGCCAACGCCGAGCGGTCCGACGGCAAGGCCGTCGACGAGTCCGGGTACGCGATGGAGCTGTCGCTGCGCTCGGGCACGGCCCGGCAGCACAACGCACCCCAGCGGACCGGCGATTGGGCCAACCCGCCCGGCAAGCCCGCCACGAAGCCCGTGCAGCGCAAGTGGGTCCAGCTGTCGGCGGGCCGGGCGGGCGACCTGAACCCGGTGGTCGTCAACGGCTCCGGCTTCACCCTCTACCGCTTCGACAAGGACACCGCCCGGCCCTCCAAGTCCACCTGCAACGGCGCCTGCGCCACCACCTGGCCCCCGGTCCTCGTCGACCCGGGCAGCAAGATATTCGTGAACGGCGTGAAGGCCTCGGACGTCGGTGTCATCCGGCGGGACGACGGCACCCGCCAGGTCACGATCGGCGGCTGGCCCGTCTACCGCTTCAGCAAGGACCTCAAGCCCGGCGACACCAACGGCCAGGGCGTGGGCGGCACGTGGTTCGGCGTGACGCCGGACGGCCAGAAGGCGGGGCGGCCCGCCGGGGGCGGCGCGGGCCAGGACGGCGGCCAGGGCCAGGGCGCTCCGGCCACCAGCGTGATCCTGTTCGACAACCGGAACTTCCAGGACCCGGCGCAGGGCGTGGCGGGCCCCGGCTGCCAGAACGTGCCGCGCCCCAAGGTCGCCTCGTCCCTGTCGGCCGACGGCTCCCTCAAGCTGTGGTCGCGCCGCGACTGCAAGGGCGAGTCCAAGGTGGTCTCCGGTGACGTCGCGGACCTGCGCAGGGTGAACTTCGACAACAAGGTCACCTCCATCGCGTTCGGCTGACCGGCACGGGGCGGCCGCGCTCAGGCCGCCGCCCGCGCCCACCCCACGTGCCCGTCCGGCCGGATCAGCGCGGCACCCACCCCCACCCAGTCGGGACGGTCCCCGATCGGCGGCCCCTGGTGGACAATCACGTCCGCCGAGGGGTCGTCGGCGTCCCGGGCGAAGTCGAGGAGGACGGGGCGGCCGTCGTGCAGGAGGTCGAACAGGCGGGTTCCGGGGCCCAGTTGGAGGTTCGGGCGCGGCGCCCGGTCAGCGGGTGGGCGCCGGGCCCGTCCTCGGTCCCGTACGCCGTCGTGTGCGCGGTGCCGTACGCGACCCCGAGGCCGGACAGGCCCTCGGCGAGCCGCCGGGAGAACGCGGGCACGGCGGCGACGGCCTCGCTGAGCAGCTCGCGCAGGGCGCGGCCCTCGGCGGAGAAGCAGGCGGTCATCAGGGCCGTCTGGGCGCGGGTGCTGGTGATCAGCTCGGCGCCGACCGGGTGCCGTTCGTCGTGGTAGGTGTCGAGCAGCGCGTCCGGTGCGGCGCCGCGCAGGACCGCGGCGAGCTTCCAGCCGAGATTGGTGGCGTCCTGGACGCCGACGTTCAGGCCGACGCCTCCGGCGGGGTAGTGCATGTGGGCGGCGTCGCCCGCGAGCAGCACCCGGCCCTTGCGGTAGGTCTCGGCCTGCCGGGTGGCGTTGCCGAACCGGGAGAGCCAGGCGGGGTCGCGCATCCCGAAGTCTCCTCCGGTGATGTTCACGACGTGGGCGCGCAGTTCGTCGAGGGTGAACTCGCCGGGCCGGTCGGTCCGTTGGCCGTCGGGGGTGTTCCCCACGAAGCGGTGCAGGCCCCCGGGGAGCCGGACGCAGAGCAGGCCGCCATGGGGCGTGGAGGCGCCGAACGCGGGCCGGGCGGGCGGGTCGTCGAGGACGACGTCGCCGAGCCAGCCCCACACCGTGCTGTCGGTGCCGGGGAAGGCGATGCCCGCGGCGGCGCGCACGGTGCTGTGGGTGCCGTCGCAGCCCACGACGTACGCCGCCTGGAGCGCGTACGGGCCGTCGGGGCCCTCGGCGGCGACGCGGACGCTGTCGGTGTCCTCGGTCGCGGTGGTCAGGCCGGTCAGGCGGTGGCCGCGGCGGATGTCGGCGCCCAGGGCCCGGGCGCGCCGCTCCAGGAGGGCCTCGGTGCGGGCCTGGGGCAGCGCGAGCGTGAAGGGGTAGGGGGTGTCGAGGCCGCCGAAGTCCAGGCGGTGGTCGAGGGCGCCGAAGTGCCCGTCGGGGATGCGGACGCCCTCGGCGAGGAAGGGCTCGGCGGCGCCGCGGAAGGCCAGGACCTCCAGGGTGCGCGGGTGCACGGTGAGCGCCTTGGAGTGCGGGGACGGCTCGGCGCGCGGCTCCAGGACGGTCACCTCCACGCCGCCCAGGCGCAGTTCCGCGGCGAGCCACAGGCCGACCGGGCCCGCTCCCGCGATGACGACGTACCGGTCCGGCCGGTCGAGGCGGTCGGTGTGCATGGGTGCTCCTCTGCTGACGTGCTTCTCGGGCTCCGGTGGCGGCGGCCCACCGCCCACCGCCCTCCGCCCGCGGCGATGGCGGCACGGCGGCGCACGGGCGGGCCGCCCGGACCACTCTTGGTCAGCGACCAAATGCGAATGGCATCAGTAGACTAGGTCAGTGACCAAAAGGCAAGATCCGCCCGTGCGAGCGAAGACACGGGCGGAGACACAGACGGAGACACAGACGGAGGCACCGGCGCAGTCACCAGCGCAGACAGGGGCTGACACACAGGCGGAGCCCCGGGCCGAGACTCAGGCCGGGACGCGGACGGATGCGCGGGCGGCGTCCCGGGCTGACGCGCGGGCGGAGAGCGGCTACCGCGCCGGACTGACCCCGGACGCCGTGGCCCGCGCCGCCCTCGGCATGCTGGCCGAGAAGGGCGCGGACGGCGTGTCCGTACGCGGCACGGCGGACCGCCTCGGCGTGCGGATGAACACCGTGCTCTGGCACGCCAAGACCAAGACCCGACTCCTGGAGCTGATGGCCGACGCGATCGTCGGCGAGGTCCCGCTGGACGGGCTGCCCGCCGAGTGGCGCCGACGGGTGCGCGAGATCATGCGCCGCTACCGCCAGGCCCTGCTCGCGCACCGGGACGGCGCCCGGATCGTCGCGGGCACCTACGCGGCGGAACCGGCCACACTGCGCTTCGCCGAGACGCTCACCGCGGCGCTGCTCGACGGCGGCCTGCCGGAGCGCGAGGCGGCGTGGACGGCCTGGAACCTCCAGTACTTCGTCCTCGGCCTGACCCAGGAGGAGCAGTCCCTGCCGGACGAGGGCGAACCGCGCCTCACCCGGGCCCTGGCGGCGGGTGACTACCCGTCACTGCGCCGCCTGGCACGGCACTTCGGGGACGCGTCGTTCGAGGGCCGCTTCGAGCACGGCCTCGCGATGCTGCTCGGACCCGGGCGCGACTGACTCCCCGGGCCCGGACGCGCTCCCTCAGGCGCCGTCGGCGGCGGCCCGCAGCGCCGCCACGTCGATCTTGCCCATCTTCAGCATGGCCCCCATGGCGCGCTGGGCCCGCTCCGGGTCCGGGTCGCCGATCAGCGTGCCCAGCTCCCTGGGGATGACCTGCCAGGACAGTCCGTACTTGTCCTTGAGCCAGCCGCACTGGCTCTCCTGGCCGCCGTCGGCCGTGAGCTTCGACCAGTAGTAGTCGACCTCCTCCTGGTCCGCGCAGTCGATCGACAGCGAGACCGCCTCGTCGAAGGTGAACTCGGGCCCGCCGTTGATCGCGGTGAAGGGCTGGCCGTCCAGCCCGAACTCGACCGTCAGGACCGTACCGGCCGGGCGGGGCGCGCCCTCTCCGTAGTACGAGACGTTGGTGACCTCGGAGTTGGGGAAGACCGACACGTAGAACTCGGCGGCTTCCAGCGCCTGGGTGTCGAACCAGAGGTTGGGCGTGATCCTGGGCATGGGGCTCTCCTGTCGTCCGCGGCGGCGGTGCGCGTTTCTTCCGTCACCTGTACGACCGTCGCCCGAGCGCGGACTCATCGCCACCGGACGGGGAAACTTCCGCGCCGCACCCCCGCGCCCGCCCGCTCCCCCGCTGCGCGCGCGGCGCCCGGTCAGGCGTGCGGCACCACCGCCACCGGACACGGCACGTGCTGCACCACCGACCGCACCGTCCGCCCCAGCGAGGGCCCGTGCCCGGCGCGGCGGCCGACCACCAGGAGGGCGGCCCCGAAGGCGGCCTGCAGCAGATGCAGCCCGGGACGCCCGAAGGCCACCCGTTCCACGGCCTCGACCCGCGGATACCTGGCCCGCCACGGCCGGAGGACGGCGCCGAGCCGAAGGCAGGCGCGCGTCTCCAGCGCCCCGACGTCCGCCAGGTCGTCCGGCGCCACCAGGCGGGGCACGCGCCCGGTGAGCGGCGGCACCGTCCAGGCATGCACCACGTGCAGCGGCGCCCCGCGGACCGCCGCCGCGGTGAAGGCGTACTCGATCAGCGCGTCCCCGGCGCGGCCCGGGTCGAGGCCGAGGACGACCGGACGGTAGGGCGTGCTCCGCGAGGGCGTGCCGTCGGGGTCCGGGGTGTGCGCGTCCTCGGCGCGCTCCCCCGCGCGGACCAGGACCACGGGCCGCTCGGCGCGCTCGGTGACCGCCGCGGCCACCGAGCCGACGAGGAAGCCGCCGTACCCGGCCGGTCCCCGGGAGCCCAGGACCAGCGACTCGGCCTCGGCGTTCGCGGCGAGCAGCGCGGGCACGGCGGGTCCCGGGGGCTGCTGGGCGTGGATCTCCAGGGCCGGGTGGACGTACGCCAGGGCGATGGCCGCCCGGTCCAGGACGCCGCGCTGCGGCTCGGCCACCGTCGTGAGGCGGCGGACCCGGCCGGGGTGGACGGGCGTGACCTCGGCGTGCAGCAGCCGCAGCGGCACTCCGCGGCGCAGCGCCTCGCGGGCCGCCCAGTCCGCGGCGTCCATGCTCGCTCCGGAGCCGTCGATGCCGACGGTGACCACCCGCCGGGCCCCCGGGCGCGCCACGTGGCGGCGGGGGTGCGGGTGGGTGCGGGACGGGGTCGGTGTGCGGTGGCGTGTCATGGTGGGTCCAGGAGCGGGGTGAGCGGTCGGTGGTGGTGTCCGGGCAGGTGCCGGGCGCGGCGCGCCCGAGCCTCAGCTGCCCGGACGGCGGCGGGCTGACCAGCGGACGGATCCGCCCCTTAGCCGACGGCCGCCGTTGGCGCCGAGGGCCGCCCGGCACCCGTACGTCGTCCGGGTTCCCCGAAGGGGGCGCGTCAGACCCGCTCCGGGGAACGGCGTCGAGCGGACGCGCCCGCCCCGGTACGCGTCCGGCCGTACGGGACCGTCCCCACACGTGCGTACGCCCGTCTCGCCCGGCCGGTCGACGAGCCCCCCCCGGCCCCGTACGGGTGTACCGCCCGGCCAGCACGAGTGTCCCGCCCGGCCCGCGCGCGGGCCCCGCTCAGCGGCGCCGGGGCCCTTGGCCGCGCGGAACACCACGCGCTCACTGGTGCGGTACGACCACCACCGGGCACTGGGAGTGGTGCAGGACCGCGTGGTTCACCGCGCCGAGCTGCATGCCGACGCTGCCGCCGCGGCGGCGGGCGCCGACGACCAGCAGGTCCGCCGCCGCCGACGCGTCGAGCAGCGCGGTGCGGGGGCTGGACTCGACGACCCTGCGGTGCACGGCGACCGCGCCGCGCTCCCCTATGTCCACGCCGAGCAGCGCCTCCTCCACCTCCTCCTCCGCACGGCGCTGGTGCGGGTCACCCGCGTCGGCGGGCCGGGGCCGGTCCGGCACCTGGTGCGCGGGACAGCGCCAGGTGTGCACGACCTCCAGGTCGGCGCCGCGCTGCCGTGCGGCCCGCAGCGCGAACGCCAGCGCCGGGCCCGCCTGGGCCGCCTCGTCGACGCCGACGACGACGCGCCCGAAGCCGCCGCGGACGTTGCGGTCACCGCCGCGGACCACGTGCACCGGACCGTGGGCGCGGGCGGCGACGGACAGGCTCACCGAGCCGAGCAGCAGCCCGGCGAGCGTGCCCCGGCCCCGGCTGCCCACGACCACTCCGCTCGCCGCGCCGCTCTCGCGGATCAGCGCCGCCGCCGGGTCCTCGTCGAGCACCTGGCTGGTGACCTTCGCGGAGGTCGAGCGGCAGTAGGCGCGCTCCGCGGCGTCGGCGAGCACGCGGTCCGCCTGGGCGCGCACCGAGGCGCGGTTGATCCCGAAGGACGGCTCCCGCCCCTCGTACCACTCCCAGCTCGACGCGTGCACGATCCGCAGCGGCACCGACCGGCGCACGGCCTCGTCGACCGCCCAGTCCAGTGCCCGCAGGCTCGCCTCGGAGCCGTCGACGCCCACGATCAACGGGTGCTCCACTGGTCATCTCCCCTTCCGTCGTCCGCGTGGCCGCCCCGGCAGCGCCGTGTCACCGGGAGGCTGTGGCTCTCATGGCCCTCGTGGCCACGACGGTGACACCGCGCCGACGACGGCGGGAGGGGCGAACAGGCCGGTGTGCGGGGCCACTTGGCCCCCGCGCGTGTCCAGGCGCCCCCCCGCTCCGCGCGGCCGCGCACCCGCGCGCCCCGCCCCACCCCCGCGCGCCCGGCGGAAGGCACCCGGGCCCGCGCCCCGCCCCGTACCGGCCCCGGGAAAACTCCGTTGCGAACGGGGACACCGCCACCGGACAGTGAGTCCATGACGACGACGCCGCCCATCCCCCTGCCGCCCGGTCTCACCGTCCGCCCGGTGACGCTCGACGACGCGGAAGCGGTGTGCGCGCTGCGCCAGCGGGTCGAGACCCTGGAGATCGGCCGCACGTTCAGCGAACTCACCGAGGTGCGCTCGGAGTTGAAGCATCCGGAGGTGGACCTGGAGCGCGACTCCTGGCTCGTGTTCGACGGCGGACGGCTCGTCGGGTACGGGCTGCTGTGGGACGAGTCGGGCGGCGAGCGCATCGACGTCGACCACTACGCGCTGCCGGACCAGGAAGCGGCCGCCCAGCACCTGTTCGACCTGATGGAGGCGCGGGCCGCCGAGCGGGCCGCGGCCAACGGGGCGGCGCGGGCGGTGCTGCACCTCCAGCTCAGCCTCGCCCCGACCGTCGCCCCCGAGGCGCTGCGCGCGCGGGGCTGGCGCCCGGTCCGCCGGTACAACGTGCTCACCCGCGCCCTGTCCCCGGCCACCGACCCGGCCCCGGCGCCGCGGCCCGGCGTGACGCTGCGCCCCTGCCTCGCCGAGCCGGACCGCCGCCGCGCCCACGCGCTGCTCCAGGAGACGTTCACCGACCACTTCGACTTCCAGCCGCGGACGTACGCGCAGTGGCTGGACGACATCGACGCCGAGCGGGTCGACTGGTCCCTGATCTGGATCGCCCACGTCGAGGGGCGCGGCGACGTGGCCGCGCTGCGCAGTCACGACGACCGCGCCGCGATGGCCTGGATCAGCGCCCTCGGCGTGCGGGCCGAGGCCCGGGGGCAGGGCCTCGCCAGCCATCTGCTGCGGCACGCCTTCGGGCACTACGCGGCGCGCGGCCGCGACCGCATCGGCCTGGGCGTGGACACCGACAACAGCACCGGCGCCCTCGCCCTGTACGAACGCCACGGCATGACGCTCGACTTCGCCGTCGACACCTGGGAGCTGACCCGCCCCGTAGCGTGACCCGCCTCAGCGGCGCGCGGCCCTACTCCTCCCCTTCGAGGTTGCCCTCCGTCTCCAGGTACGCCTGGCGCAGGGCTTCCAGGACCGCCGGGTCGGGCTTGGCCCACATGCCGCGGGACTCCGCCTCAAGCAGCCGCTCGGCGATGCCGTGCAGCGCCCAGGGGTTGGCCTCCTGGAGGAACTCGCGGTTGGTGGGGTCCAGGACGTACGTCTCGGTGAGCTTGTCGTACATCCAGTCGGCGACGACGCCCGTGGTGGCGTCGTAGCCGAACAAGTAGTCCACGGTCGCGGCGAGTTCGAAGGCGCCCTTGTAGCCGTGGCGGCGCATCGCCTCGATCCACTTGGGGTTGACCACGCGGGCGCGGAAGACGCGGGACGTCTCCTCGACCAGGGTGCGGGTGCGAACCGTCTCGGGCCGGGTGGAATCGCCGATGTACGCCTCGGGCGCGGTGCCGCGCAGGGCGCGGACCGTGGCGACCATGCCGCCGTGGTACTGGAAGTAGTCGTCGGAGTCGGCGATGTCGTGCTCGCGCGTGTCCGTGTTCTTCGCGGCGACCGCGATGCGCTTGTACGCGGTCTCCATCTCGTCGCGGGCCGGGCGGCCGTCCAGCTGGCGGCCGTAGGCGTAGCCGCCCCACACCGTGTAGACCTCGGCGAGGTCGGCGTCGGTGCGCCAGTCCCGGGAGTCGATGAGCTGGAGCAGTCCGGCGCCGTAGGTGCCGGGGCGGGAGCCGAAGATGCGGGTGGTGGCGCGGCGCTCGTCGCCGTGCTCGGCGAGGTCGGCCCGCACATGGGCGCGCACGTGGTTGACCTCGGCCGGTTCGTCGAGGGACGCGGCCAGGCGCACGGCGTCGTCGAGCAGCCCGATGGTGTGCGGGAAGGCGTCGCGGAAGAAGCCCGAGATCCGCAGGGTGACGTCGATGCGGGGGCGGCCCAGCTCCTCGTACGGAATGGGCTCGATCCCGGTGACGCGGCGGGACGCGTCGTCCCAGACGGGGCGGACGCCGAGCAGCGCCAGGGCCTCGGCGACGTCGTCACCCGCGGTGCGCATGGCGCTGGTGCCCCACAGGGACAGGCCGACGGACGTCGGCCACTCGCCGTTGTCGCCGCGGTAGCGCTCCAGGAGGGAGTCCGCGAGGGCCTGGCCGGTCTCCCAGGCGAGGCGGGACGGGACGGCCTTGGGGTCGACGGAGTAGAAGTTCCGGCCGGTCGGCAGGACGTTGACCAGGCCGCGCAGCGGGGACCCGGACGGGCCCGCGGGGACGAAGCCGCCGTTCAGGGCGTGCACGGCGTGGTCGAGTTCGGCCGTCGTGGCCGACAGGCGCGGGACGACTTCGCGGGCCGCGAACTCCAGGATGGCCGTCACCTGGTCACGGCGGTCCTCGGCGACCGAAGCCGCCACCGCGGGGACGGCCGCCGGGTCCCAGTCCGCCGCCTCCATCGCCACGACCAGGGCGCGGGCCTGGTCCTCGGCGGCGTCGGCCGTGGTGCGGGTGGCCGCGGACTCGTCGAGGCCGAGTGCCTCGCGCAGGCCGGGCAGGGCCGTGGTGCCGCCCCAGATCTGGCGGGCGCGCAGGATGGCGAGGACCAGGTTGACCCGGTCGTCACCGGCGGGCGGGGCGCCGAGGACGTGCAGGCCGTCGCGGATCTGCGCGTCCTTGACCTCGCACAGCCAGCCGTCGACGTGCAGCAGGAAGTCGTCGAAGCCGTCGTCGTCGGGCCGGTCGTCCATGCCGAGGTCGTGGTCGAGCTTCGCGGCCTGGATGAGCGTCCAGATCTGGGCGCGGATCGCCGGGAGCTTCGCCGGGTCCATCGAGCTGATCTGCGCGTACTCGTCCAGGAGCTGCTCCAGGCGGGCGATGTCGCCGTAGGAGTCGGCGCGCGCCATCGGCGGCACCAGGTGGTCGACGAGGGTGGCGTGCACGCGGCGCTTGGCCTGGGTGCCCTCGCCCGGGTCGTTGACCAGGAACGGATAGACCAGGGGCAGGTCGCCGAGGGCCGCGTCGGGGCCGCAGGCGGCGGACAGGCCCGCGTTCTTGCCGGGCAGCCACTCCAGGTTGCCGTGCTTGCCGAGGTGGACCATCGCGTCGGCGCCGAAGCCGCCGTCGGCGGCGGAGGCGGCGATCCAGCGGTAGGCGGCCAGGTAGTGGTGGGACGGCGGCAGGTCCGGGTCGTGGTAGATCGCGATGGGGTTCTCGCCGAAGCCGCGCGGCGGCTGGATGAGGATCAGCAGGTTGCCGAAGCGCAGCGCGGCGAGGACGATGTCGCCCTCCGGGTTTCGGCTGCGGTCGACGAACATCTCGCCGGGCGCCGGGCCCCACTTCTCCTCGACGGCCGACCGCAGCTCCTCGGGCAGCGTGGCGAACCAGCGCCGGTAGTCCGCCGCGGGGATGCGGATCGGGTTGCGGGCCAGCTGCTCCTCGGTGAGCCAGTCCTGGTCGTGGCCGCCCGCCTCGATCAGGGCGCGGATCAGCTCGTCGCCGTCGCCGGAGACCAGGCCCGGGATGTCGGCGTCCCCGAAGTCGTACCCCTCGTCCTTGAGGCGGCGCAGCAGGGCCACGGCGCTCGCGGGCGTGTCCAGGCCGACCGCGTTGCCGATGCGGGCGTGCTTGGTGGGGTACGCGGACAGCACGAGCGCGAGGCGCTTGTCGGCGGCCGGGATGTGCCTGAGGCGGGCGTGGCGCACGGCGATCCCGGCGACGCGGGCCGCGCGCTCGGGGTCGGCGACGTACGCGGGCAGGCCGTCGGCGTCGATCTCCTTGAAGGAGAACGGCACGGTGATCAGGCGGCCGTCGAACTCGGGCACCGCGATCTGGCTGGCGGCGTCCAGCGGGGAGACGCCCTCGTCGTTCTCCTCCCAGGCGGAGCGCGAGCCGGTCAGGCACAGCGCCTGGAGGATCGGCACGTCCAGGGCGGTCAGGGCGCCCGCGTCCCAGGACTCGTCGTCGCCGCCCGCGGAGGCGTCGGCGGGCTTGGTGCCGCCCGCCGCGAGGACGGTGGTGACGATGGCGTCGGCGCCGCGCAGCGCGTCGATCAGCTCGGGCTCGGGGGCGCGCAGCGAGGCCACGTACAGGGGCAGCGCCCGCGCGCCCGCCTCCTCGACGGCGTCGCACAGCGCGGCCACGAAGGCGGTGTTGCCGCTCATGTGGTGGGCGCGGTAGTAGAGCACCGCCACGGTCGGGCCGTCCACCTGCTTGGCCTCGCGCTCCAGCGGCCCCCAGGTGGGGGCGGGCGCGGGCGCCTCGAAGCCGTGGCCGGTGAGCAGCACGGTGTCGGAGAGGAACCGGGCCAGCTGCTCCAGGTTGGCGGGGCCGCCGTGCGCCAGATAGGCGTGGGCCTCCGCGGCGATGCCGACGGGGACGGTGGAGGCGGCCATGAGCTGGGCGTCGGGCGCCTGTTCGCCGGTGAGCACGACGACGGGGCGGCCGTCGGCGAGGAGCAGGTCCAGGCCCTCCTGCCAGGCGCGGGTCCCGCCGAGGAGGCGTACGACGACGAGGTCCACGCCGTCGAGAAGCGCGGGGAGGTCGTCGAGGGCGGTCCGGGCGGGGTTCGCGAACCGGTACGTCACGGGGCCGGTGGCCGCGCGGGCGCTCAGCAGGTCGGTGTCGGACGTCGACAGGAGCAGGATGCGGGGAGACGAAGAGCTCGGGGTGTGGTCCCCGGATGCGGGCAGCATGCGGCGTCTGGCCTTCCTCGGGGTCCGCGCCCCGGGCGGTTCACGACGGCGGGAGTTCCTGGCTCACCGGGTCCCTGGGGGACCGGCTCACAGTGGCGGGACCGCGCCGGACTCGCACCGGGCTTCCTCCCCTGTCGCCGTCTGGCGATGGCGGATCGGATGATCCGCCGAGCAGCATAGTAGGCGGCGATGGCTCGGTGCGGGGGCGTCCACCCGGTGTGATCGTAGGTATGCTCGCCGCCATGCCCTCGGCTCCCCTCCGCACATCACCCCAGGCCGCGGCGGCCTCACGGGACCGCGGTGACGCCTGCCCGGGCGCCCTGCGGCTGCACTCCGCGCACGACGGGGCGCTGGCGCGCGTCCGGGTTCCCGGCGGTGTGCTCGGCCTGCGCCAGGCGCGGGCGCTCGGCGACGCGGCGCGCGAACTCGGCGATGGTGAACTGCATCTCACTTCGCGCGGCAATGTGCAGCTGCGGGGCCTCGCGGACACCTGCGGCGCGGACCTGGCGGCGGCCCTGACCGCGGCCGGGCTGCTGCCGTCACCCGCGCACGAGCGGGTGCGCAACGTCGTCGCCTCGCCGCTGTCCGGCCTCGACGGCGCCGGGCTGCGGGACGTGCGGCCCTGGCTGGTGGCGCTCGACGCGGCGCTGTGCGCGAGTGACGCCGCGCGGGAGCTGTCCGGGCGGTTCCTGTTCGCGCTCGACGACGGCCGCGCCGACGTCGCCGGGCTCGGCGCGGACGTGACGCTGCGCGCGACCGCGGACGGCGGCGCGCTGCTGGGCCTCGGGGCGGGCGGCGAGGCGCTGCGGGTGTCCGGCGAGGACGCGCCGCGCGCCGCGCTGATCGCCGCGGAGACGTTCCTGGAGGTGGCGCGGACGAGCGGCACCAACGCCTGGCGGGTACGGGAACTCGCCCTCTCCGAGGGCGCGTTGCTGGACCGCGTGCGGGACGCCCTGTCGGCCGGTGGCGTCGACTGCGCGCGGCAGCCGCTGGATCCGGTGGGCGCCGCGCGCGTCCCGGCTCCGGGTGTCACCGGTGACACCCTGGCGGTGCACGCCCCGCTGGGCCGTCTGACGGCCCCGCAGTGGCGGGAGTTGACCTCTGTGGCCGCCGGGTCCCCCCTGGGGGAGCTGAGGCTGACGCCGTGGCGGGGTGTCGTCGTCCCCGTGCCGGGCCTCGACTCCGCGGGCGCGTCACAGGCGTTGGGGCGCCTCGGCGCCACCGGCCTGGTCACGGACGCCGACTCCCCGTGGCTGCGCGTGGGCGCCTGCATCGGGCGGCCCGGCTGCGCCAAGTCCCTGGCGGACGTGCGGGCGGACGCCGCGCGCGCCCTGCCCGAGGCCACGCCCGGCGGCCTGCCCCTGTACTGGTCCGGCTGCGCACGCCGCTGCGGGCACCCCCCGGGCGACCGGATCGACGCGGTGGCCGTCGCCGACGGCGGCTACCGCCTGTCGGCCGCCGGGCCCGGCCGGGACGACGGGGGTGCCGTCGCCCTCGACGACCCCGCCCGCCTCGAAGCCGCCCTGGCGGCGATCACCCCATGACGCCCCCTGAACACCGCATGACCCGCTTCACCCCCACACACACCGAGAGCAGCGAGAAGAGCACCGTGACCACGTACGACTACGAGAAGGACGGCGCGGCGATCTACCGCGAGTCCTTCGCCACCATCCGGGCGGAGGCGGACCTCGCGGCCCTGCCCGCCGACGTCAGCCAGGTCGCGGTCCGCATGATCCACGCCTGCGGGATGGTCGACCTCGTACGGGACCTGGTCCACACGCCGGGCGTGGTCGCCCGGGCCCGCGAGGCGCTGCGCGCGGGCGCGCCCATCTTCTGCGACGTGCAGATGGTGGCCAGCGGCGTGACCCGCAAGCGGCTGCCCGCCGACAACGACGTGCTGTGCACGCTGTCCGACCCGGCCGTGCCCCAGCTCGCGGCGAAGCTGGGCACCACCCGCAGCGCCGCCGCGCTCGACCTGTGGCTCCCCCGCCTCGAAGGTTCCGTCGTCGCCGTCGGCAACGCGCCGACCGCCCTGTTCCGCCTCCTGGAGATGATCGAGCAGGGCGCGCCGCGGCCCGCCGCCGTCATCGGCGTGCCCGTCGGCTTCGTCGGCGCCGCCGAGTCCAAGGACGCCCTGGCCGCGCACCCCTTTGGCCTGGAGCACCTGGTGGTGCGGGGCCGCCGCGGCGGCAGCGCCATCGCGGCCGCCGCGCTCAACGCGATCGCGAGCGAGGAAGAATGAGCGCCAAGCTGTACGGAGTGGGGCTCGGCCCCGGTGACCCGTCGCTGATGACCGTGCGGGCCGTCGAGGTGATCGCCGAGGCGGACGTCGTGGCGTACCACAGCGCCCGGCACGGCCGGTCCATCGCGCGGTCCATCGCCGAGCGGCACCTGCGCCCGGACCACATCGAGGAGCGCCTGGTCTATCCCGTCACCACGGAGACGACCGATCACCCCGGTGGATACCGGGGCGCCATGGAGGAGTTCTACGAGGAGGCGGCGGCCCGGCTGGCCGCGCACCTGGACGCGGGCCGCACGGTCGCGGTCCTCGCGGAGGGCGATCCGCTCTTCTACGGCTCCTACATGCACATGCACAAGCGGCTCGCCGACCGGTACGAGACCGAGGTCGTCCCCGGTGTCACGTCGGTGTCGGCCGCCGCGGCCCGGCTCGGCGCGCCGCTCGTCGAGGGCGAGGAGGTGCTGACGATCCTCCCGGGCACGCTGCCCGAGGAGGAGCTGACCGCCCGGCTCGCCGCGACGGACGTGGCGGTGGTCATGAAGCTGGGGCGCACCTTCCCCAAGGTGCGCCGGGCCCTGGAGAGTTCGGGCCGCCTCGACGACGCCCGGTACGTGGAGCGGGCCACGATGGCCGGGGAGCGCACCGCCGCCCTCGCGGACGTGGACGCGGACGACGTGCCGTACTTCGCGGTGGCCGTGCTGCCCAGCAAGGTCGACGCCGAGCGGCCCGCGGCGCGGGAGCGCGGCGAGGTCGTGGTGGTCGGCACGGGCCCGGCCGGTCCGCTGTGGCTGACGCCCGAGACGCGGGGCGCGCTGGCCGCCGCCGACGACCTGGTCGGGTACACGACGTATCTGGACCGGGTGCCGCGGCGGCCGGGGCAGCGGCGGCACGGCTCGGACAACCGGGTGGAGTCGGAGCGCGCCGAGTTCGCGCTCGACCTGGCCCGGCGCGGGCGGCGGGTCGCGGTGGTCTCCGGGGGCGACCCGGGGGTGTTCGCCATGGCGACGGCCGTCCTTGAGGTGGCCTCGCAGCCCGCGTACGCGGACGTGCCGGTGCGGGTCCTACCGGGGGTGACCGCCGCGAACGCGGCCGCCGCCCGCGCGGGCGCGCCGCTCGGCCACGACTACGCCACGCTGTCGCTGTCGGACCGGCTCAAGCCGTGGGAGGTCATCGCCGAGCGGCTGCGCGCCGCCGCCGCGGCCGACCTGGTGCTCGCCCTGTACAACCCGGGTTCGCGCAGCCGCACCTGGCAGGTCGGCAAGGCCCGGGAGCTGCTGCTGGAACACCGGTCGCCGGACACTCCGGTGGTGGTGGCGCGAGACGTGGGCGGCGCCGGTGAGCGCGTGCGGATCGTGCGGCTCGCGGACCTGGACCCGGCGGAGGTCGACATGCGCACGATCCTGCTGGTCGGCTCGTCGCAGACGCAGGTGGTGCGGCGCGGAGAGGGCGCGGACGGCGGTGTCGGCGAGGAGGTCGTCTGGACGCCGCGCCGCTACCCGGAGGAGTAGCCGGGCCTCATCCGCCGTCGTGACCGAGGCGGTCCGTGATCCAGCGGGCCGCCTCTTCGGGGCCGGGGACCTCCGGTACGCCCTCGGGCGCGGGGGGCCTGCGCACCACGACGACGGGCAGTCCCGCCTCACGGGCGGCCGTCAGCTTCGGCGCGGTGGCGGCGCCGCCGCTGTCCTTGGTGACGACGACGTCGACGCGGTGGCGGCGCAGCAGGTCGCGCTCCCCGTCCAGGGTGAAGGGGCCCCGGTCGAGCAGGACCTCCATGCGCGGCGGGTGCGGTGCCTCCGGCGCGTCCACGGACCGGACGAGGAACCAGAGGTCGTCCAGGGCGGCGAACGCGGCGAGCCCCATGCGCCCGGTGGTGAGGAACACGCGCCGACCGAGCCGCGGCAGCAGCCGCGCGGCCTCCTCCAGGGAACCGGCGTCGTGCCACTGGTCGCCCTCGACGGGGGCCCACCCGGGGCGGCGCAGCGCGAGCAGCGGCACCCCGGCGGCCTCGGCGGCCCGCGCCGCGTGGAAGCTCATCGTCCCGGCGAAGGGGTGCGTGGCGTCGACGAGCGCGTCCACGTGGTGTGCGCGCAGCCAGCCGGTCAGCCCCTCGACGCCGCCGAACCCACCGATCCGCACCTCCCCGGGCGGCAGCCGGGGGCTCGCCACGCGCCCGGCGAGGGATGTGGTCAGGCGCAGCCCCGGGGTGCCGTGCACCGCCTCAGCGAGCCGCCGGGCTTCGGTGGTCCCTCCCAGTACCAGTACGTGCACGACGGTGCGGGTCCCTTCGATACGTAGCGTGCGGGGAGAGCGCCCCGTAGGGGCGCGGGGGCAGCGCCCTGAAGGGGCGCGGGGCTGTGTCGATATGCGGCTCCGCCGCGTGGGCGCGCTCAGCCACGACGGCGCGGCAGCCGACCAACGGCAGCCAACCAACGGCAGCCAACCGGCGGCAGCCGTACCCGCAGCGACGGCACCGCGCCTAGCATTCGTGCCGCTCACGCCCCGGCGAGTAGAGGTGGCTGTCCCGGAACTGCTCGGCGCCCAGCGTCCGCCCCACCATGATGACGGCGGTGCGCAGGATCCCGGCGTCCTTCACCTGCGCGGCGATCTCGTCGAGGGTGCCGCGCAGGACCACTTCCTCCGGCCGGGAGGCGTACGCGACGACCGCCGCCGGGCAGTCGCCGCCGTAGTGCGGGCGCAGCTCGTCGACGACGCGGTCCACGTACTGGGCCGCGAGGTGCAGCACGATCAGCGCTCCGCTGCGGCCGAGCGTCGCCAGGTCCTCGCCGTCCGGCATCGGGGTCGCGCGCTGGGCGACGCGGGTGAGGATGACGGTCTGGCCGACGGTCGGCACGGTCAGCTCCCGCTTGAGCGCGGCGGCCGCGGCGGCGAACGCCGGGACACCGGGCACCACTTCGTAGGGCACGCCCGCGGCGTCCAGGCGCCGCATCTGCTCGGCGACGGCGCTGAACACGGACGGGTCCCCGGAGTGCAGCCGGGCCACGTCGTGCCCCTGCTCGTGGGCGCGGACCAGTTCGGCGGTGATGGCGTCCAGGTCGAGCCGGGCGGTGTCCACCAGGCGCGCGTCCGGCGGGCACTCGGCGAGCAGTTCGCGCGGCACCAGGCTGCCCGCGTACAGACAGACCTGACAGGAGGCGAGCGTCCGGGCGCCGCGCACCGTGATCAGGTCGGCGGCGCCGGGCCCGGCGCCGATGAAGTACACGGTCATCTGTCTGCTCCTGCGGGGTCGTCGGGCATGTCAGCGGTCTTCCACGGTCGTCTCAGCCGTCCGCGCGGTCTTCTGTACGGCCCACTGGGTGACCGGCAGCGCCTGGCGGAAGGCGGTGAAGCCGCCCACGGGCACGGCGTGCGCCACGGCGAGCCGCACCAGGTCGCCGCCGAGGCGCCGGTGGGCGTCGGCGAGCAGCGCCTCGGACTCCAGCGTCACGGTGTTGGCGACCAGGCGCCCGCCGACGGGCAGCGCCGCCCAGCAGGCGTCGAGCAGGCCGGGGGCGGTGAGGCCGCCGCCGATGAACACCGCGTCGGGCGGCGGCAGTTCGGCGAGGGCCACGGGGGCGGCGCCGGTGACGACCCGCAGCGCGGGCACGCCGAGCCGGTCGGCGTTGCGGGTGATGCGCTCGGCGCGCTCGGGGTGGCGTTCGACGCTGATCGCCCGGCACGAGGGGTGGGTGCGCAGCCACTCGACGGCGATGGATCCGGAGCCGCCGCCGACGTCCCACAGGAGTTCCCCGGGGGCGGGGGCGAGCGCGCTGAGCGTGACGGCGCGGACGTGCCGCTTGGTGAGCTGCCCGTCGTGTTCGTACGCGTCGTCGGGCAGGCCGGGTACGGCGCCGAGGCGCAGGGCGTCGGGGGCGCGGCGGCAGTCGACGGCGACGATGTTGAGGGCGGCGCCGGGCGGGCGCGCCCAGTCGTCGGCGGTGGCCTCGGCGGAGGTGTGCTCCCCGGGGCCGCCGAGCTGTTCCAGGACCCGCAGGCGGCTGGGGCCGAAGCCCCGGTCGCGCAGCAGGGCGGCGACCGCGGCGGGCGTGTCGGCGTTCGCGCTGAGGACGAGCAGCCTGCGGCCGTGGTGCAGGTGGGCGGCGATCCGGGCGGCGGGGCGTCCGACGAGCGTGACGACCTCCACGTCCTCCAGCGGCCAGCCGAGGCGGGCGCAGGCGTGGGAGACGGACGAGGGGTGCGGCAGGACGCGCACGGCGGCGGCCCCCAGCTCCTCGGTGAGGGCCCTCCCGATGCCGTAGAACATCGGGTCCCCGCTGGCGAGGACGGCGATCCGGCGTCCGGCGTGCGCGGCGAGCAGCCGGGGCACGGCGGGCCTCAGCGGCGACGGCCAGGTGACGCGCTCCCCCGCGCACTCGGGCGGCAGCAGGTCCAGTTGGCGCCGCCCGCCGATCAGTACGTCGGCGTCGCGCAGGGCGCCGCGCGCGGTGTCGGCGACGCCCTCCCAGCCGTCGGCGCCGATGCCGACGACGGTCACGGCGTTCGGTTCTGGCGCTGCGCTGCTCACGGCTCGGTCCTCGGGTTCGGGGGTGACGGAAGCGCACTCTACTGGGCGCTGACCAGCGCACTCTCGGTCGGGTACGGGTACCGGCCCGACCGGGGCCCCGCCATGGGCTCCCCGGAGGACGGCGCCTAGCGCAGGGGGAACGGCCGTCCGCGCTCGGCCTCCGGGCGCGGGCCGTGGATCCGCCGCTCCGCCTCGGCGATCGGCACGTCGTTGATGCTGGCCTCGCGGCGGGCCATCAGGCCGTTCTCGTCGAACTCCCACAGTTCGTTGCCGTAGGCCCGCCACCACTGGCCGTCCGGGTCCTGGTACTCGTACTGGAAGCGCACCGCGATCCGGTCGCCGTGGAAGGACCACAGCTCCTTGCGCAGGGCGTACGCGCGCTCGCGCGCCCACTTGGCGCGCAGGAACTCCACGATCGCGGGGCGCCCGGTGAGGAACTGGTCCCGGTTCCGCCACACCGAGTCCTCGGTGTAGGCGAGGGCGACGCGCTCGGGGTCGCGGGTGTTCCAGGCGTCCTCGGCGGCCTGGACCTTCTGCCGCGCCGTGTCCTCGTCGAACGGGGGCAGCGGGGGGCGTACTGCTGTCGTGTCGGGCATGTCTGACTCCGTTCACCGTGACCACGCGTGGAGAACGACCGTTCTCCACGTGCCCTCACTCTAGAGAACGGCCGTTCTCCCCGCTAGTGCCTTGTCTCGGAGGCAACCTGCGCAGGCGCCCCGACGCGCCCCGGTCGCAGGTGCGGCGGACGGGTACGGTGGCACCCCGGGCCCCTGCTGAGGGGCCCGCGCGGCGGGACCCGAGGAGGACGTCGGCCGATGGACAGCGAAGTCGCCAGGGAGCGGGCCTTGGACGCGGCCGAGCGGCTCTTCTACCAGCGGGGCGTGCAGTCCGTCGGCATGGACGACATCCGCGGCGCCTCGGGCGTCTCGCTCAAGCGCCTCTACCAGCTCTTTCCCGCCAAGGAGCGGCTCGTGGAGGCGTATCTGGAGCGGCGCGACGTGCGCTGGCGGGAGCGGCTCGCCGCGCACGTCGAGCGGCACGAGGACCCCGAGCGGCGGGTCCTCGCCGTCTTCGACTGGCTCGGCGAGTGGTTCGGCGAGCCGGACTTCCACGGCTGCGCCTGGATCAACTCCTACGGGGAGCTGGGCGCCACGTCGGAGCCGGTCGCCCGCCAGGCGCGGCTGCACAAGGCGGCGTTCCGGGAGTATGTCGGCGGCCTCGTGACGGCGGCGGGACTGCCGGACGACCTCGCCGATCCGCTGTTCCTGCTGGCCGAGGGCGCGATGGCGACGGCCGGGATCACCCGGAGCGCCGACCCCGCCGGGCACGCCGCCCGTGCCGCGGCGCTGCTGGTCGCCGCCTGCCGGGAGCGCACGCCGTCCTGACCGGGCCCTCGGCCCCGCGCCGCGCGGCGGCTACGCCCGCGCGCCGCCCAGCGCGTCCGCGTACAGCGCGAACAGGCGCAGCGGCGCCGCGCCGTCGGCCGGTGCCGACGCCCGCAGGGCGGTCCAGCAGGCGGCGGCCAGGCGGCGGGCGCGGGCGCCGGGCCAGGGGGACGGGAGGAGTTCGGGGGCAGGAGGGGGTCGGGGGTCATGGCGCGGGAGAACTCGGCGGCGAGTTCCACGGCCAGGGTGAGGCGGTCGGCGTCGGCGAGGTCGGCGGCCGTGGAGGGCTGCGCCTCTGCCGCCGGTTCAGCCGGTTCCACCTGCCCAACCCGCCCCGCCCGTCCAGCGGGTTCCGCGCGTTCCGACAGTTCCGCCAGGCAGGTCTCGGCGAATGCGGCGAGCCGCTCGTAGCGGGCGGCGATCTCGGCCAGCGGCCAGAGCGCGGCGGCCAGGGCCACCGGTTCGCTCACTCCCCCGACGCGCAGGTCGGTGCTGGTGAGGAAGGTGAGCGAGTCGGGCACGCCCAAGTGGCGGGCCTGGGCCTCGACGAGGTCCGCGACGGGGTTGGCGGTGACGTACAGACCGCCCTGGACGGGGGCCGCGCCGAGGTGCAGGAGGGTGTCACGCAGGGCGTCGCGAGCCGTTCTGCTGGACTCCGGGATGGCGAAGGCGCACAGGTGCCAGACGCCGTCCCAGGGGGCGCGGCCCTCGTCCTGCTCGTAGGCGTGGCGCACGTACGCCGCGTCCGGGGCCAGCGCGCCGCTCGGGTCGGCGACGGCCCGCAGCACGGCCTTGCGCCCCCGCCCCTCCTGCGTGAACCGGCCCTCCGCGACGAGGCGCTTGACGCACAGCCGCACCTGTTGGTCCGACATGCCGAGGACGCCCGCGACCGTGTAGAGCTGGCCCGCGTCGACGGTGCCGTCCTCGTGGACGAGGGCGTGCACGAGCAGCCGGGTGGGGATCTCGGGCCGCCCGACCCGCGCGCCGCTCCCGGCCTGCCCGTCGCTTCCGGCCCGTGCGCCGCTTCGGGCCCGTCCTGTGTTACCGGCCCGCCCTCCGCTACCAGCCCGTCCAGCGGCTTCGACCCGTCCGCTGGCTTCGGCCCGCGCGCCGGTTCCGGCCCATCCCCCGGTTCCGGTACGCCCGACGGCCCCGGCCCGCCCGCCGGTCGCGGCCCGGCCCTCCTTCGCGGCCCGGTTCTCCCGGGGACCGGCCGCGCGGCCCGTCGTGCTCATCACGTCTCCTGCTCGCTCAACTCGTTCCGCCTACTCACCCTGCTGGAGCCGCCGACCTGCTGGAGCCGCCGGATCCACCCGGTCCGCTCGCCCGGCTGGCCGTACCCGCTCGCCCCCCGTCGCGTTCGCGTCCGCAGCCACGACGCGGCGGTGCATGGTGGTCACCGCGCCGAAGCCCAACAGCCCCCGCAAGTATGGGGTGCGTCGCGTGCGCACCGCGGTGAAGCCATGGCGTTCGTACAGGGCGCGGGCCCGCGGGTTGACGTCGATGACGTCCAGGCGGACGCGGCGGCAGTGGTGCTCCGCGGCGACAGCGGCGATCTCCCGAAGCAGCAGGCTCCCGATCCCCGCACCCCGCTGCTCCGCCGCGACGGCGATGCCGTCCATCACGAGTTCGCCCGGCGCGGGGGCCCGCTCGAAGAGGGCGAGGACCGCGAGCCGCGGTAGTCCGCGCACCGGCCCGTAGGCCGCGAGGACGTCCCGCGCCCGGCCGCCCGTGAGGGCGCGTCCGCCGAGTTGGTAGCCCGCCACGCCGACGACGCGCCCGCCGCGGAGCACGGTGAGGCCGCGGTCGTGGTGCAGGTGGGCCGCGATGAACGCCCGCCCCGCGTCAGGGGGGTTGAGCGCCGGGCCGAGCTTGCGGCCGAAGGCCTCCCAGTACAGCGCGGCCACCTCGCGCTCGGCGCCCGGCGGCACCTCCCGCCGCACCGCCAGGTCCTCGCCGCCATTCGCCACCTTCGTCACGTCCACGCCCTCGCTCCCGTCATGACCGCCATCTCGTTCGTTCGATTGTAGTACGTTCATTCCTGCCACGAACGTTTTGAGAATGAACGATTCACGAGAAGGCAGGGGAGAGGGAGAGGCATGAACGGCGACACCACACGACCGCCATGGGCAGGGAGCGCACAGGCACCAGGGCTCCCTGGAGCAGCCGGAATCCCGGGAACCCCAGACGCCGTCGGCGCGGCGGGAGCGGCCGTCCCCGCACCAGAGCGCGCCCCCACACGGGGGCGGACCCCCGCGCCGGGCCAGGCCCCGCCGCCCGCGCGCCTGGCCGCCGTCGACGCGCTGCGTGGCTTCGCCCTGTTCGGGATCCTGATGGTGAACATCACCTACCTGGCGTCCGCGTACCACGGCAGCGGCGTGGAGGACCCGGGCTTCGACGGCCCGCTGGACGGCGCGGTGCGGGCCGTGCTGGCGGTGTTCTTCGAGGCGAAGTTCTTCCTGTTGTTCTCGTTCCTGTTCGGGTACAGCTTCACCTTGCAGCTGGAGTCGGCCGAGCGGCGCGGGGCCCGGTTCGCTCCCCGGTTCCTGCGGCGGCTCGCCGGGCTCTTCGCCCTGGGCGTGCTGCACGCGGTGCTCCTGTTCCCCGGGGACATCCTCACCACGTACGCGGTGCTCGGCCTCGTCCTGCTGGCCGTGCACCGCGTCCGCCCGCGCACGGCCGTGCGGGCCGCCGTCGCCCTGCTCGCCCTCACGGCCGCCGCGTACGCGCTGCTCGCCCTCGCCTCCTGGTCGGCGGGCGGCGCGGGCCTCGACTCCGGGGCCGCGGCGGCCGACGCGGCGCGGGCCACCGAGCAGCTGCGCGGGGGCGCCGCCTCGGTCATCCGCGCGCACCTGGAGGAGCTGCCGGACGTGGTCTTCCTGCTGGTGTTCTTCCAGGCACCGGCCGCGCTGGCGGCGTTCCTGCTCGGCCTGGCCGCCGGACGGCACCGCGCGCTCGGTGACCTCTCCCGCCACCGTCACACCCTGCGCTACCTCCAGGCCGTCGGCTTCACGGTGGGCCTGTGCGGCGGCGTGGTGTACGCGCACGCGAGCCTCGCCCACCCCGGCGGCGCCTACCAGGTGTTCGCCCTCGGCCTCGACGTGGTCACCGCGCCGCTGCTCGCCGCCGCCTACGCGGCGACCGTGCTGCGGCTCGCCACGGGCCGCCGGGCCCGCCCGGTCATCGCGGCGCTGGCCCCGGCCGGGCGGATGACCCTCACCAACTACCTCACCCAGTCCGCCGTCTGCGCGCTGCTGTTCACCGGCTACGGGGCCGCCCTCGTCGGGAGGGTGTCGCCACTCGGCGTCGCGCTGGTCGCCGTGGCCCTGTTCGCCGCCCAGGCCGCCGCGAGCCGCTGGTGGCTCGGCCGCCACCGCTACGGCCCCGTGGAGTGGCTGCTGCGCGCCTGGACCACCCTGTCCCGGCCCCGATGGCGGGGCGGCGCCCCCAGCTGACGGTCCGGCGGCGGATCCCGGGCCGCGCCGGGGCCCTCAGGTGTGCTCCACCCCGGCCTCGGCCGCCGCCTCCCGCAGGACGGCCTTGAGCATGTCCGGGGTGAGGCGGCCGGTGAAGGTGTTGCGCTGGCTGACGTGGAAGCAGCCGTACAGGGTGACCGGGCCGGGTGCGGCCGCTCCCGGCGCCGCCTCGGGCGGGGCGGCGCGCTCCAGCGTGACCCGCGTGCCGTGGGCGAACCGCGGCCGGGGCCTCGGCACCCGCCACCCCGCCTCCGCGAACGCGGGCAGCGCCGCCTGCCAGCCGAAGGCGCCCAGGACCACCGCCGTCCGCAGGTGCGGGGCGAGCAGCCCCAGCTCCCGTACGAGCCAGGGCCTGCACGTGTCCCGCTCGCCCGGCGTCGGCTTGTTGTCGGGCGGGGCGCAGTGCACGGGCGAGGTGACCCGCACCCCGCGCAGCGCGAGCCCGTCGTCGGCGGACACGGCCACCGGGCTCGACGCGAGCCCGAGGTCGTACAGCGCCGCGTACAGCACGTCCCCGGAGCGGTCGCCGGTGAACATCCGGCCCGTGCGGTTGCCGCCGTGCGCCGCCGGGGCGAGACCGACGATCAGCAGCGGGGCGTCCGAGGGTCCGAAGCCCGGCACCGGTCGCGCCCAGTACGTCCAGTCCTGGTAGGCGGCCCGCTTGACCCGCCCCACCTCCTCGCGCCAGGCGACCAGGCGCGGACAGGCAACGCAACCGGTGATGCGGGCGTCCAGTTCGGCGAGGGGATCCATGCCCTCCACTGTCCTCCACGCGGGAGCGCGCCCGCACACGGGAGCAACGCCGCCTCGGGTCCGCCCACCTCCGGCCCAGCCGCGGAGCGCGCCCGCACACGGGAGCAACGCCCCGCAGGTGTACACGCGACACGGGGCCACGCGCCCCACAGGAAGACACGCCACAGGAGTGCACCCCACGGGCCCGCACGAAACAAACCAGTCGCCTGGTCGGTTTCGCGTGGCGCGGCACACCGTTCGGTCCACCGGAACCGAGACGCACCGTTGCCGGACCCCCCGCGCGATCACCTATCGTGTGTGCGCCGCCCGCGGAGCCGCCCAACTGCTGCCTCACAGCGGCGGATCACGCGCGGAAGGCCGGGAGGACCAGGAGTGACGGAGCCACAACAGGCCCGTGCCGTCAGGACCCGCGCGCAGATCGTGGACGGGGCGGCACGCGTCTTCGCCGACAAGGGGTACGACGCCTCCATCAACGACATCACGGAGGCCTCCGGCATCAAGAAGGGCGCCGTGTACCACCACTTCCCCACCAAGGAGGCCATCGCGGAGGCCGTCATGGCCGACGGCTTCGTCATGGACGAGTCCGCCGTCGCCTCCGCCCCGCTGGCGCAGACGGTGGTGGACACCTCCATCAGGCTCGCGGTGCTCACCTCCCTCGTGCCGTCGGTCCGCGCCGCCTCCCGGCTCTCCACCGAGCCGGGCACTCCCTTCTACCAGCGGCTCTGGCACCGGTACGGCCCCGTCGTGCGGACCATCCTCGACCGGGCGCGCCACGAGGGGGAGTTGCTGCCGTGGGTCGATCCGGCCGCCGTCACCACGACCTGGGTGGCCGGATACACGGGGTACGACGTGATGCGCCGCCCCGACCCGGAGCACCTGCCGCAGGACATCGCGGGCCTGAACCGCGCCATGGCCGTGATGTGCTTCCGGCCCGAGACGCTGCGCGAGCTGGATCTCACCGTCAGGCGGGGGGAGTTGCTCGCCGCGCGGCATCCCAAGCTCCGCGCCGCGCGGTCCCTGACACCCGATCAGACTCCTCGCCCTCCCGGTCAACCCGATTGACCGGGCGGACAGTTCCGGCCGAATGCGCGGCGCCGGGCGGGTCCGGATCCGAACGTGAAGGCGACACGCCGACGACAAACCCGGTTCCAAAACCGACCGGGCGTATGGTTTGATCCTTTCATGCTGCAACGGGGGCACATGCAGTTCACACCGAGCGCCCACGCGCTTGTCCGGCCCGCCCGCCGTCCGTCATGCCCGCACGTGACCCGCATGACACGACCAGGACGGCGCGGTCGACCGGTCGGCACCTCGCCCGGGCAGCGCTTCCTCCTCTCACGCCTTGGAGTGCTGAGTGCTCGTCGTCATCCCTGAAGACCCTTACTGGGCCGAGCTGTTCTACACCCTGGACGATCCGCTGCTCCACCAACTGACCTGGTTCTACGGGGGTTCGCTCTCGACCGAGGAGCAGTCCGTCGTGCGCCGGGCCTACGCCGCGTACGACCGTGTCCTCGCGCGCCTGCCGTCGGGGGTGCGCGACCGCGTCCTGACGCACGCGACCAGCGCCGAGCCGACGCCGGGCGGCGGCTTCTGGGCCCCACCGGAGCCGCCGGGAGGCACGGGCCGCGCGCTCCAGGACGCGGACGGGCGGCCCCTGACCCCGATGCACGTGGTCGACGTGTCCGCCGACGTCGGACCGCTGCGCGCCCTGAACAGCCATGTGAAGATCGTCTCGCCGCGCCTCGGCGGCAGGCTGCACGTCGCCGTGTCGGAGATCTCCCAGGGTGTCGGCCGCGACATGGCCGACGTGCTCGGCAGGACCCTGGGCGTGCTGACCCTCGCCCCGCCACCGGCCCTGGTGACCGCGCTGGCCACGGCGGAACCCGACGGCCCGGCCCCGCGCCTGACGCCCGAGGGAAAGCGGGCCTACGACGAGCACCGCGAGATGATCGTCCACGTCACCAGCGGCTACGACGAGGAGACCACGGCCCTGCACCGCCTGCTGTACGCCTGACGCGCGGCAGGCGCCCAGCAGTTCCCCTCACCCCGGGCGGGCGGCGGCCGCCGCCCGGCCGAGTGCCGCGCGCTGCACCGGGGTGAGCCGCTCGCGCCGCACGGCCACCGCGTACGTCCCGGCCGTCTCGTCGTGCCGCAGCTCAAGCGGGTCGGCCAGGTCCGGGTGCTCACCGGCGTCGTACAGGGCGCGGGCGACCCGGTCCGGCGGCCAGTCGAGCGCTACCGCCAACTCGGCCGCTTTGAGGGGGACTTCGGCGTGCGCCAGGGCGGCGACGGCGGTCAGCGCGTCGGCGAAGGCGGCCGCGGTGGAGCCTCCGGCCATGTCGTCGCTGAGGCTGGTGAAGAACCGCCGCATCTGGTCGAGGCGCGCGCCCGCGGGCGTCGCCGCGCCGAAGACGCCGACCCCGGCCCGCGCGGTGTCCGCCATCATCGCGTGCGTACGGGCGCTGGTGAGCCAGGTGCGCAGCCAGGCGTCGTCGTCGATGACGTACCGCTCGCGCCGCTCCCCCGCGCCCCGCTCGCGCCGCACCAGGTCCAGTCGTACGAGGTAGGCGACGGCCTTGGACACCGAAGCGGGGCTGACCCGCAGCCGCTCCACCAGGTCCGCGGCGGTCAGCGCCCCGGAGTCGGCCGTGACGAGGCAGGCGAGCACGCGGGCCGCCATCCGCGGCAGCCCCGTGTGCACCATCAACGCGGCGAACTGGGTGACGAAGTCGCGCACCGCCCCCGGGTCGCGCCCGTGCGGCTCGGCGGCGGCCGGTGGCGCCGGTGACGCCGCCGGGGCCGGGGACCGGCGGGCGCGGCGGGCGGTGGCGTGGTGGGCGTGCTCAGCGCGGTAGCCGCGGGGGCCGCCGTTGCGCGCGACCTCCCTGCTGACGGTCGACGTCGGCCTGCCGAGCCGCCGGGCGACCTCGGCGTACCCGAGCCCTTCGGCGAGACCGGCGGCCACCCGCTGCCGGTCCGCGTGCGTGAGCCTGCCTCCGGGCATCCGCCCCCCTTCCTGTACTCGGGTGCCGCATCCGACCGCCGGGCGCGCCGTCGGCACCGGTCCCGTCCGCGCTGGCGCGGACAGTATGCGTTCATCAGCATCTCATTGCAACGGACCCGGGGAGCTATTGCGTTCACTCGCAAGCCCATTGCAATGACTGTGGATTTCCTCGCAGTTGGGCATTGTCCCGCCGCTCGATTTCATTGACCGCTCTGTGAACGCAACGTAGCTTTCGAGTCCTTTCACGGGAGAGCGAACCAATGAGAACCGACCAATGAGAGCGATCCAATGAGAGCGAACCGATGAGGGTGAATCAATGACGACGACCGTCGGGGACGGGCGCGCGCTCGATGTCCACGGCCTGCGCATGCGGTACGGCACGCGGGACGTGCTGCACGACGTGACCTTCCACGCGTGCCACGGCGAGGTGCTGGCCCTGCTGGGGCCGAACGGCGCGGGCAAGACGACCACGATCGAGATCCTGGAGGGCTTCAGGACGCGCTCCGCGGGCCGGGTCAGTGTCCTCGGCACGGACCCGGCGCGCGCCGACGAGCGGTGGCGGGCCCGCGTGGGCGTGGTCCTCCAGTCGTGGCGCGACCACGGCAAGTGGCGCGTGGGGGAACTCCTCACGCACCTCGGCGCGTACTACGCCCCGTACGCCACCGACGCGCTGCCGCGCCCCTGGGACACGGCCGGACTCCTCGCGTCCGTGGGCCTGTCGGAGCAGGCGGGCCAGAAGGTGAAGGCCCTCTCGGGCGGCCAGCGGCGCCGCCTCGACGTGGCCATCGGCCTGGTGGGCCGCCCCGAGCTGCTGTTCCTCGACGAGCCGACGGCGGGCCTCGACCCGCGCGCCCGGCACGAGTTCCACGGCCTCGTCCACCGCCTCGCCGCCGACCACCGCACCACGATCCTGCTGACCACGCACGACCTCGCCGAGGCCGAGAAGCTCGCCGACCGCATCGTGGTCCTCACCGGCGGCCGGATCGTCGCGGACGGCACCGCCGCCGAACTGGCGCGGCGCATCGCGGGCCGCGACCACGTGCGCTGGACCCGCGGCGGGCGGAGCTTCAGCCACGCGACCGCCGACTCGACGGCGTTCGTACGGGAGTTGTTCCGCGAGCACGGCGAGGCGATCGGCGACCTCGAAGTGCGGCGGGCCTCCCTGGAGGACACGTACCTGACCCTGGTGCACGAGGCCGAAGCCGCCGCCAGGGCCGGGGCCGGAGCCGATGCGCGGGCCGGGGCGCCCGGACTCGTGGGGCCGCGGGAGCCCGGAGAGGTCAGGGCCCGATGAACGCGACGACTCCCCCGGGTCCGGTGCCCCTGCCCGGTGCGCCGACGTGCCCGAGTCCTGCCGCGACGGCCCTGCGCGCCGGGATGCGCCGCGGCCTGATCGAGCTGCGCCAGTCCTTCACGAACGGCGCCGACCTGCTGAACCACGTGCTGTGGCCGGTGCTCATGCTGATCACGCTGTTCTTCCTGCGCGACCGGGAGTTCGCGTCGAGCGGGCTGCTCCTCGGCACGCTGGCGCTGCCCGGCATCCTCGGCATGAACGCGGCGATGGGCATGGTGTCCATGAGCCAGATCCTCACCGCCGAGCGCGAGGACGGCACGCTGCTGCGCGCCAAGGCGACGCCGAACGGCGTGCGCGGCTACCTCACCGGCAAGGTCATCTCCGTGGCGGGCGGCCTGATCGCCGACCTCGCGATCCTGCTGGTGCCGGGCGTGCTGCTCATCGACGGCCTCGCCGCGACCGGCGCGGACTCCTGGCTGACGCTGGCCTGGGTCCTAGTGCTCGGCCTGGTGGCGACGCTGCCCCTCGGCGCGGTCCTCGGCTCCCTCTTCCCCAGCACCCGCGGCCAGGGCCTCCTCCAGATGCTGGCCCTCGGCCTGATCGCGGTCTCCGGCATCTTCTACCCCTGACCTCGCTGCCCGGCTGGCTCCAGGGGGTCGCCCAGGTCTTCCCCGTCTACTGGGTCGCCCTCGGCATGCGTGCGGCGCTGCTGCCCGACGCCGCGGTCACCGTGGAGATCGGCGACTCCTGGCGCCTCTGGGAGACCGCCGGAGTACTGGGCGCCTGGGCCGTGGCGGGGCTCCTCGTGGCGCCGGTGGTACTGCGCCGGATGGCGCGGCGCGAGTCGGGGTCGAGCGTGGCGGCGCGCCGGGAGAGGGTGCTGCGGCGCGTGGGGTGAGGGCCGTGCGGGGCCGGGCCGCGCGGGGTGCGGGCCGCGCGGGGTGCGGGCCGCGCGGGGTGCGGGCCGCGCGGGGTGCGGGCCGCGCGGGGTGCGGGGCGGGCCGGTGGGGTGCCCGGGCCGGGCGGCCCTGGTGCGCGGGCGCGGCCCCGCCCCTCGTACGGGGGACTGTGCGCATCGGCGGCGGCCTGCCTGGGCAGCCATGTCGGCGCCCCGGCCCGCCGGGGCGCCCCGGGCAGCCCGGGGAACCCCACACCGCAGAAAGGGAGTTCATGCCCCGTCGACCGACCGCCGTCCTGCTCGGAGCGCTCACGCTCACCGTGGCGCTCGCCGTCCCCGCCACCGCCGCCCCCGCCACCGCCGTCGCCGCGCCCGCCGCGGCGAACCCGGCACCGCTGCTGCCCGGTGCCGAGCCCCTGATCACCGAGGGCATCTCGGTCGAGGGCCCGCTGATCAACAACCTCGGGCTGCCCACGCTGCTCTGAGCCCGAAGCGCGCGGACCGCGCGCACAGCAGGGCGCGGGGGGGCGGGCGCGCGGACCGGCGCACCCGGCTTACCGGCGGGCGGCGACCTCCGCGACCCGCAGCACCAGGCCCGCCGCGGGCTTCGGGCCGAACGCGGTCGACTTCCGCGGCAGCAGCACGCCTTGGGCCGCGAGTTCCCACACCTCGGGTTCGCGCAGCGGCGGCAACAGGAGCGCGGTGCCGCCGCCGGGCGGGGCCGTCACCGCGACGGCCCGCTCGGCGCGGTGCACGTGCCGGATCGCGCCGGGCAGGTCCGGCACCGCCAGGGCCCGGCCGATCAGCAGGTGGTCGGCCACCGCGACCGGCAGGTGGCGCCAGGGCTCGGGCCGCCCGGCCAGGGCCTCGCCGAGGGCCGCCGCGTCAACGTCGCGGACCGTCCAGGCCCGGCCACCGCCGCACAGCACGATCTCGTCGGGGCCCGGCTCCCGCGGCCCGCCGGGCAGCCGCCGCACCCGGGCCACGTCGGCCGCCGCCGCGGCGGCCTTGGCCGGGTCGAGGCCCGGCAGCACGCGGTGGATGGCGGAAAGGCGCAGCGGATGCGCCACGGTGTCCACGACGAGCGCGAGGGCGCCGCCGAAGAACCCGGCGGCCTCTCCCCGCCCCCGTCCATGAGCTGGCGGGTCGCGGCGATCCGGTGGTGGCCGTCGGCGATGAGGGCGGGGCCGTCGGCCAGGCACCGCGCGAGGGCCGGGTCCGGGCACGCCCACAGGCGGTGCGTGACACGGCCGGTACGGGCCACGGCCGCGGGCGGTCGGCGGACCAGCCCGTCGAGGGCCGCCGGAAGGGTCCGGTCGGCGGGGCGGCAGGCGACGAGCAGGGGCTCCAGGTGGGCGCGCAGCCCCGCCATCAACGCGGCCTGCCTGCGCACCTCGTGGGGCCGCACCGCCTCGTGCGGCAGCAGCGGGCCCGGTGACGGCGCGGCCAGCCGCAGTTCACCTATGAGGCCGCGCTGCACGACGTGCTCGTCGTGGCGCTGTTCGTACACGTACAGGGCGGGGGCGTCGTCGCGGCGCAGCACGCCGCGGCCCAGCCAGCGGCGCAGTTGGCCGAGCGCGGTGCGCGGGTCGTCCGCGTACAGCAGGCGGCTGAGGTGGTGGGGGCGCACGCGCTGGGCGCGGGCGTGGGCGGGTGGCGCCTCGTCGTACGGCGGGCAGATCACGGCGGACAGGTCGCCGACGTGCCCGGGGTCGTAGCGGACGGCGCGGAAGGGCCGCAGGTCCAAGCCGTTCGGGCCCGGCGCGGTGGGGTGGGGCATGGGGTCTCTCCAGGGAGGCGGGCGCGCTGGGGACGGGGGCGGGCGGCGGTGGGGCCGCCCGCCCCCGTGGCGCGGAGGTGCGGGAGGTCAGGCTGTCGCGGGACGCGCCTCGGCGGGTGCGGGCAGCGCGAGGCGTCCGGCGCGGTGCAGCCCGTACAGGGACGCCGCGCAGGCGAGGCCGAGGGCGAGCAGCGCGAGCCAGGGCAGCGCGGACACGCCCGCGGCGCGGGCGGCGTCCAGGGCGGCGCCGGTGAGCAGGTTCCCCAGGGTGATGCCGATGCCGCAGATGGTGTTGTAGAGGCCGTAGTGCGTGGCGACGAGCCGGTCACCGGAGAGCCGGACGATGGTGTCCATCTCGAAGGGGTACGCGATCATCGTGCCAAGGGCCAGCAGGAGCGCGGCGAGGACCGGCGGGGCCGCGGCGAGCAGCCAGCGCCCGGCGCCGTGGTCGGGCACCGGCACCGGCGTCACCGCGAGGAGCGGCACGAACGCGGCCCCCATCAGGAGCAGACCGGCCGTCAGCGCCTGGCCTGGTTCCAGGCGTCGCTTGCACCAGGCGGTGACGCGGGTCTGGCCGACGATCGTGGTGAGCCCGGACGCGGCGAACAGCAGCGCAACGGCGACCGTGCCGGACTCCCCGTCGCCGCCGACGCGGCGCACTTCGAGCGGCAGCGCCAGGTACACCTGGAACGACAGGACGTACGAGCCGATCATGGCGGTGGCGAACAGCAGGAACGACCGGTTGGCGAGCACCCCGCGCCACTGCGCGAGGACCGTCTGGCGCTGCTGCCCGTCCGCCGTCGCGGCGCCCCTGCGCTGCGGGAGCGCCCGGATCTGCACGGCGCTGAGGACCGCGAAGACGGCCGCGGACACCAGGCAGGTGACGGTGAAGTCGACGCCCGTCAGGAGCATGCCGACGAGCGGGCCGAGCAGGATGCCCGCCTGGTAGAAGACGTTGAACAGCGCGAACGCCTCGACCCTGCGCTCCCCCGCGTCCGCGGCGAGGTAGGCGCGCACGGCGGGGTTGAACAGGGCGCCCGCGAAGCCGGTGGCGGCGGAGGCCGCGAGCAGCGCGGGCACCGAGTCGACCAGGCCGAGCGTGGCGAAGCCGACGGTCCTCAGAACGCATCCGGCGACGATGAGCGGCTTGTAGCCGAACCGGTCGGCGAGGGTGCCGCCGACGAGGAACATGCCCTGCTGGCTGAAGTTCCGCACGCCGAGGACGAGTCCGACGATCCAGCCCGCGAGGCCGAGGGAGCCGGACAGGTGCTGGGCGAGGTACGGCATCAGCATGTAGAAGCCGAGGTTGATGGTGAACTGGTTCACCATCAGGAGTTGGACGCTCCGTTCGTAGGAACGGACCTGTGCGAGGGTGCCTTTCACCGGTCGCCGCCCTTCGCCGCAGGGGACTCCTGAGCGGGGGACTTCTGCGTACGGGGGCACTGGGAGCGCGGCTCGGGCATGCCCGTGGGCGCGTCGGTGCCGGGCGGGGCCGTCGGCGCGTCGGTGCCGGGCGGGGCCGTCGGCGCGGACAGCGGGTCCCGCACCCGTGTGCAGCGCGACCAGCGGGTGACCTCCTTCTCGTCCGGGCGGCCCACGACGTCCGGCTCGGGCGCCGGTACTCCGTCGAGCAGCCCGTGCCGCGCGCAGTACTCGTCGTGGTAGACCGTCCCCAGGTAGCGCTGCGGGCCGTCGGGGAAGACGGCGACGATCCGGGTGTCGCGGGGTTCGGTGCGGGCCACCCAACCCGCGACGAGGGCGACCGCGCCGACGCTCCAGCCGCCGGTGGCGTAGTGCGAGGCGGCCAACTGGCGGCAGGCCCACACGGATTCCGCGGGCGCCACCCAGTGCACCTCGCTGAAGGTGTCGTACGCCACGTTGCGCGGGTAGATGCTGGAGCCGAGGCCGCGCATCAGGCGGGGCCGGGCGGGCTGCCCGAAGATGGTCGAGCCGACGGTGTCGACGCCCACCAGGCGCAGGTCCGGGTAGAGCTGGCGCAGCACGCGGGAGATCCCGGCGGAGTGCCCGCCGGTGCCGACGCTGCACACGAGGACGTCGACGTGGCCGACCTGCGCGGCGATTTCCAGGGCCAGCGGCGTGTACGCGGACACGTTGTCGGGGTTGCCGTACTGGTCGGGGCACCAGGATCCGGCCTGGCGCGCGAGGTGTTCGGCGACGCGGTCGCGGCGGGCCTGCTGCCAGCCGCCGGTGGGGTGCGGTTCGGGCACCACGTCGACGGTGGCGCCGTAGGCGGCGAGCAGCCGGGTCATGGCGGGTTCGAGTCCCGGGTCGGTGACGAGGGTGACGGGGTGCCCGTGGACCATTCCGGCCAGGGCGAGGCCGAGGCCGAGGGTGCCGCTGGTGGACTCGACGACGGGGCGGCCGGGCAGCAGGTCGCCGCGGGCCCGGGCCCGTTCGACCATGTGCAGGCCGGGCCGGTCCTTGATGCCGCCCGGGTTGAAGCCTTCGAGCTTGGCCCAGAAGCCCCGGTCGGGCGGGGTGAAGGGACTGGAGACGCGCAGGACGGGGGTGTTGCCGACGAGCCCCCGGAGGCCGGGGCCCGCGGGCGTGAAGTCACTCGTGGTCACGGAGTGCATCGATTCGCTCTCATTCGCGTGGGGAAGCGGTGCGGGGTGTCGTCCCGCGCGGCGCGCGTCGGGGCGCCGCGCGGCGGGTCGGCCGTGGCCGACCGCACGGGCGGCTCCTAGATCAGCCACCGGCAGAGGGCTTCCGGCGCGGTGCCGCCGCCGTCCGGCATCCGCCCGGGCGGAACTCCGGAGCGCACGGCGAGAAGGGCCCCGGGCACGGGCGCGGGGACGGCCGCGCCCGGGGCCGCGTGCGGCTGCGCCCGGACGGGCGTCGTGGTGGCCCCGGCCCGCGGGGACTCGGTGACGGAGCAGCCGTCGGGGGCGGGGGTGTGGGAGTCGTCGGCGGCGGGGGCCGGGGGTCCGCTGGCGGCGGAGCCGTGAGGGACACCGGCGGCGGGGCTGTCGGGCCGCGCGTGGGCCGGTTCGGCGACGCACGGCAGTGCCGTCAGGAGCAGCAGGGCCAGGGCTGCCCAGACGACGGGGTGGGCCAGGCGGGTCCGGGTGTGGGGGCGCGGCTGGCGGGTCAGTGGGGGTTCGGGTCGTGGGGGTACGGGTCGTGGGGGTACGGGCCGTGGGTGGGGGAGGCAGGACGGCACAGGTCCTCCGAGCGGGGGCTGCGCCCGCCGCGGGCGTCCGGAGCGATCCGGCGCGGTCCGCTGGGACCGGGCGGGGCAGAGCGGGTGGGGGTGGGGCGGTGCGGGTGTTACGGCTGTGCGGGTGGCGCGGCGGTGCGGGCCGCAGGGTGGTGGTGCGGGTTGCACGGGTCGCGTCGGGTCGGGTCGCGTCGGGTCGGGGAGTTGATGGGGCGCCGGATCGGTCGGGGCCTGCGTACGACGGCGTACGGGGGACCGTGTGACGGGGCGTACCGGGGGGGCGTGCAGGGTCGCGCGCCGGAGAGGGGTGGCATTCGCGCGGCGCGCACCGCCGCAGGGCCACTGGGCGGCTGTCGCACCGGGGCATACGGCAGCGGGCCGTCCGCGCCGTGGTGACGGGACGACGTCACGCGTCAGCTCCCGTCGTGCCGAAAGAGGCACTGGGCGTACCGGAACGAGCGGCGGCCGGTTCGCGGCTGGGCGGTCTAGATGCGCAGTACGGGGGCTTGCGCCGCGTCCGGCGGCGGGGCGGTGACGTCACGCGCCGCCGACGGGCGGCCGCGCTCGGCGTGCTCGTCGCCGTCCGCCACCGCCATGTCCAGCGGTGACGCGCAGGGCGCGGTCAGGTCGGGCCCGTGCGGGGGCTGGCCCACCGCGCACTCCGTGAGCACGTGGTGGTCGCCGTGCGAACTGCCCGACGGATCCGTGCCGTCGTGGCCGGGCGCAGCGCTACCGGCCGTGTGCGGCGCCGTCGAGTGCGCGGCGTCGGCGGCGGAGACGCTGTCGGCGGACGTGAGGTGCTCCACCGTGGCGTGGGGGCTCGCCGCGTGCGTGTACAGCAGGCCGAGGAGGAGGACGGCGAAGGCCAGCAGCCGCAGCGGCGCCATCAAGGCGCGACCCCGCTGCGCGGGCGCGGACGGGCGAGCCCGCCGCGTGCTGAACGGTGACCTGGCTGTCATCACGCCGTGATCTTAACCGCGGTTCGTCGGAGCGACATAAGGAGCCCCACGGGCCTCGTGGATTCCAGCCATCCGCGCGCGCCCCAGGCGTGGATTCCGGCCCAACGGGGCGCTGCGGGCGTCCGGTTCGCGGAACACCGTCCGCCGCGCGGCGCGGCTCGTTGGTGGGGCTTGGTGCGGCTCGTCCGACTGCGGCGGTACGGCGGCCGGACAACTTCCGGGCGATTCTCGCCGGGTGCGCGGGTTGTCCGGTTCCGCGTGCCGACAGGTGTTCGTAGGCGACCTTGGCGCGGCGCGGCAGCCTTGGCGCGGCGCGGCAGCCGAGGCGCGGCGGCGTCACCACGACGGGAGCTTCGGCACAGCACAGCACAGCTCAGCGCAGCGGCTTCGACGCGACGGCGAAAGTCTTTATGTAGCGGTCACTAGAGAACCTGCTAAGGTCGTATCGCTAGCGACCGCTACAGAATGTTCGAGGGGACGTCCATGCCTGAAATCACCCTGCCCGAGCCGACCTTCGCCCGTACGGTCCGCGGTGAGGGACCGGGACTGCTGCTCGCCCACGGCGCGGGCGGAGGCATCGCGGCCAACTACGGCCCGATCCTCGACGGCCTCGCCGCCGGTCGCACCACGGTCGGCGTGGACTTCCCCGGCACCGGTGGCACCCCTCGTGCGGTCACCCCCCTGACCCTGGACGAACTGGCGGACCAGCTCGTGGCCTCCGGGGTCGCCGAGGGCCTGGAGACCTTCGCGGTGGTCGGCTACTCGCTGGGTACGGCGGTCGCGGTGCGCGCCGCCACCCGCCACCCCGAGCGGGTCACGGCCCTGGTCCTGACGGCCCCGTTCGCCCGCCCCAGCGCGCGGCTGCGGCTGAACGCCCAGCACTGGCGGGACCTCTATGCCGCCGGGGCGCATACGGCGCTGGCGCAGTTCCTGGTTTCCCTGGCGTTGGGCGCCGCGGAGCTGGAAGCGGTCCCCGATCTGGACGCCGTGGTGCGGGCGACCGCCGAGAGCCTCCCGCCTGGCTCGGCCGAGCACGCCGACCTGGCCGCCCGGGTCGACGTCCGCGAGGACCTGCCCCGCGTCAGCGTGCCCACCCTCGTGATCTCCACGACCGAGGACCTTCTGGTCACGCCCGATCTCCATCGCGAGGTGGCCGGGGCGATACCCGGCGCGGCGCTCGCCGAACTCCCCACCGGCCACCTGCCGTTCGCCGAGCGCCCCGACGCCTGGCTCAAGCTCATCACCGATTTCCTGGACTACCCGAAGGGCTGACGCCCGGGCCCCCGGCACCGGCCGCTGTCGCCGTGTCACCGGAGTGGGCCGGGGCAGGACCGGCGCCCAGCGATACAGCCCCTGCTTCAGGGCGGGTCTCGCTTCAGCTGGCGAGGCGGTGCGCCAGGTGGAGCAGGTCCGCCAGGTCCAGGACCCGGCCGTCGAATCCTGGAAGGGGGACGTGGAGCGGCTGGGTCCAGCGGGAGGGGATCGCTTCCAGCCCGTAGTACGCCCCGGCGAGGCCGCCGGTCACCGCGGCGACGGTGTCCGTGTCACCGCCGAGGTCGATCGCCGCGCGCAGCGCGCCTTCGAAGCCGCTGGTGGTGCGCAGGGCCCAGACGGCGGAGCCCAGGCAGGGCCAGACGGCGCCGTTGAACTCCGTCGCCTGATCGGGGTGCCAGTCGGGTGCGAGGACGGTGGCGTAGCGCTCCCGGTGGTCGGGGTGCACCCGGTCCAGGATGTCCGGAAGCGCGGTGAGGGGGTCGCGTTCCTCGCACGTGAGGCGGATCAGCTCGTGGAAGACCGCGGTGCCCTCCCAGGCCGCGCGGTCGCCGTGGGTGAGGGCGGCGATGCGGCGGGCCGCGTCCATGGTGGCCTCGCGACCGGCGGCAGCGAAGTGGACGGCGGACGTCGACGCCCGCATCAAGGAGCCGTTTCCCGCGGCCCGCAGGTTGACCTGGAAGTGGACCGCGGCGGCGCGGTCCCAGGGCATGCCGCTGCTCAGGACGTCCTCGGTCTGCAAGCCGATGTCCTTGGGTTCCGCCGCCGCCCACCGCTGGAAGCGGGCGAAGATGTCCGGCAGGTCAAGCCCGCCCCGCTCCAGCAGTGACTCCGCGACGAGGACGGCCATCTGCGTGTCGTCGGTGGCCTCCCCCGGGTCCCAGCCGCCGCCTCCGCACATCTCACCACCGGCACCAGGAACGGGAAACCGCGCGGAGAACGCTCCCGGGGGGCCGAACTCGAAGGGCCCGCCCAGGGCGTCGCCCACCGCGGAGCCGATGACCGCGCCGTGCGTCCGCTGGGTCCGCTTCATGCGCGCAGGCTATCCGTGCCGCCCCACGCCCAGCCAAGCTCCAGGACCGCGGCATCCCTGTGGGGGCAGCGGCGAACTCCGGCCGTGGCCGTGCGCCGCGCCGCCCTGCCGCGGTCGGTGGGGAAGCGGAACGGCAGGGCGGCGCACTGGGCGACGCGGCGGCGCTATGACTCGCCGGTGATCCTGGCCGAGCCGATCGTCGCCGCGGTGATCGCCCTCGCGGCGGTCCGGGTCGACGAGTTGGAGTTCAGGTTGGTCAGCGATGCCTGGTTGAGCGCGTAGACGACGAATTCGTAGGTGTTGACCGTCGAGGGCGAGCACGGGCCCTGGTAGCCGTAGAGGCTCGCGCTGCCCCGGTAGTAGACCTGCCTGGATCCCGCCGGGACCGAGGGCTGGTACTTGTGCTCGACGTTCTGGGGAAGGGATGTCGTGCTCACCGGGATGTCGTAGATGACCCAGTGGATGAGGTTGGCGTTGTCGAGATCGCGCATGACGATCGCGTAGCTCTTGGCGGCGGCCGGTGCGCCCGACCAGGTCAAGGGGGGTGATTCGTTCCTCTTGGCGGGATCGTTCCCACCGCCGCTGGTGCACTCGTGGACCTTGGGGATGACGCCGCCGTCGGCGAATGCGGAGCTGGACAGGGCGAACGCGTTCGGGGTTGCCGACGGCGCCGACGAAGCCGACGAAGCGGTGGTCGGCGCGAGGCCCGCGGCCCCGGTGATGAGCAGAGCGCAGAGCGCGATGCGTGCACTTCTCACTGGAGGCTCCCGAGGATGCTGGTGGTCGCTGGGGTGTCCGTGACGTGAAGGCGAAGGTGGTATACGCGCGGCGGAGCCAGCGTATGAAGCCGCTGTTCTGATGTCATGTCACTTATCAAGCGGAACGCTGCACTTTTCTCGTTGCTTGCAGTGTCGTCGCGCGCGGGAATGTCAACCTGACCGCCTTGGTGCGTGTGCGGCGATCGCGGGGGCGACCGGTCGACGGCGGCCGAGCGCTCCGACGGGTCGCCGACGACCGGCTCCGGGGCCGAGCGGCGCGAGGAGCCGACGTCGTCCGGCGGTCAGGCCGCTCGATGACCCGGCCGACCTGCCAAGCTCAAGAACAGCTCAGATCAATCATGCAGTTCCGGTGCACTGTGCCAGGGCCTCCATGGGATACTCCGAGCGCGCTCCGCATCCCCCGTCGGAGCGACGGACCGCCGTCGGGCCCCCCGGCGCGTGGTTCCGTGCGGCCTCGTGCGCGACGAAGGGGGGTGACAAGTGAATGAATGATCGTCAACGGAAGCCCAGCGCGCTCTGGACGAGCCCCGAGAAGTGGCAGCTCTGGATCGGACTGCTCGGCTTACTCGTAGCGATCACCGGATGTGTGGGGCAGTTCGTCCAGTAGGGCGCCCACCCATGAGACGGTCGCGACCGGCGCCGCACACGCGGCGAGCCCGGTCGGTTCATAGGCGACCGGGCTCGTGAACTGCGCGGAGGGTCTGACTCTGGCTGGTACCCGGAGTCGGGCCCTTCGTCGTAGCCGGATGACACCCGCCACGACGCTTCGAATAGTACAGCGCGCGGCACGTCTCCCGTTAAGTTATAAGGGTCATTGCCCCGGCATCGAAACAGCTCAGCCCGCGTCCGTGTCCAGCCGGACGGACTCGCGCGGCCGCCTCCTCCAGCGAAGGCCGTCCGGCTTCCCGCCGGGCGGCGGGTGACGTCCTGGCCCGAGCGGCGGAGATCGCCGCGTGTGCTCACCGGGCCAACGCGAGCGGTTCATCGGTCACCGGGCCTTCACCACCGCCACCGAGGTGAGCGCTGGCCGTGAACGGCGCGCTCACCCGGCTCCAGGCATGGAGCCGGTCGCCATCAAGCCCGCACGCCACCGCCACACGCTCACCACGGGCCTCGACACCCATGCCAGCACCCGCGACGACGTCGTCCCACGGCGCCGAAGCGCAGGGCACCGACGCAGGCTTGAGGATCGATGGCCATGACCCGCGCTCCGGCCCGCCGTCGAGCGCGTTGCCCAAGTGCAGGTCGCCATGGAGCGGCACCGTTGGCGCTGCCGTATCCAGCAGCCGCTCGGCCGCTGGATGGCCCCGTTGCCTACGGTGACGTCCGTCCGTGCGCTGACGGCGGGCTCGGACAGGCGCCTGCCGACCCGGGCGAACGCCTCCCCGCACCGTCCCCGCAGGCTGCGCCTCGGCAGCGGAGGCGGGGCGACCGCGTGCGGGGCCGCCAGCGGTTCCGCTCACTGCCCCGCCAGCCCAGCGGCGGGGCAGGCCCCCGCAGGCGTCCCGGGCTCGTCCTCCAGCACCAGCGGGCCCACCTCCTCGTCGACGGCCAGCGCAGCGGGCGCCCGGCCCGAGGCGGCGAACCACCCCAGCGTTCCGGCCTGCTCGGCCAGCGGGGCCCGCTCCGGACTGGCCTTCAGCACCGCGGTCCGAGACGCCAGCCGTGCGAGGAGGTCCGGCGTGTCAGCGCACCACTGGGCTGCCCGAGGCCCGAGGCGGCGTACCAACCGCGCAGTGGCGCGACCTCGTGCTGCAGGGGCGCAGCCGCCTCCTCATCGCCGCCCCGCGCCGCCAGCGTCGTACGCAGACCTGCCAGACCTGCCAGACCTGTCACCGTCCACCGTTGCCCCGTCATGACCATGCGGGTGGACGCGGGGTGTCCGTGCGCGTGACCTTCGTCGCTGCAAGGTCAATACTGCCGGTGGCAGTACTCCCGCTGGCCCTCGCCCGATCGTGCCGCAAGGCCGGTGGTCCGGTGGCGCGGGCGTCGTCGACATCGCCAGGAGGCAACCCGTGAAGATGCTGATCAACGTGGCGGAGACCGTGGTGGCGGACGCGCTCAGGGGGATGGCGGCCGCGCACCCCGAGCTGACGGTGGACGTCGAGAACCGGGTGATCGCCCGCGCGGACGCGCCCGTGGCGGGAAAGGTGGCGCTGGTGTCCGGCGGCGGGTCGGGGCACGAGCCGCTGCACGGCGGATTCGTGGGGCCGGGCATGCTGTCGGCGGCCTGTCCCGGCGAGGTGTTCACCTCGCCGGTGCCCGACCAGATGGTGCGGGCCGCGGCCGCGGTGGACAGCGGCGCGGGCGTGCTGTTCGTCGTGAAGAACTACACCGGTGACGTACTGAACTTCGACATGGCCGCGGAGCTGGCCGAGGACGAGGGCATCCAGATCGCCAAGGTCCTGGTCAACGACGATGTCGCCGTCACCGACAGCCTCTACACGGCGGGGCGGCGCGGCACGGGGGCGACCCTGTTCGTGGAGAAGCTCGCGGGCGCGGCGGCCGAGGAGGGCATGCCGCTGGAGCGCGTCGAGGCCATCGCCCGGCGGGTGAACGAGAGCTCCCGCAGCTTCGGCGTGGCGCTCAGCGCCTGCTCCACGCCCGCCAAGGGCTCGCCGACCTTCGACCTGCCCGCCGGGGAGCTGGAGCTGGGCGTGGGCATCCACGGCGAGCCGGGGCGCGAGCGCCGCCCCATGATGACGTCGGGCGAGATCGCGGACGTCGCCGTGGACGCCGTCCTGGAGGACCTGGGCCCGCGCAACCCGGTGCTCGTCCTCGTCAACGGCATGGGCGCGACGCCGCTCCTGGAGCTGTACGGCTTCACCGCCGAGGTGCACCGGGTGCTGCGTGAGCGCGGCGTGTCCGTGGCCCGCACCCTGGTCGGCGACTACGTCACCTCGCTCGACATGGCCGGGGCCTCGGTGACGCTCTGCCAGATCGACGAGGAGCTGCTGCGGCTCTGGGACGCCCCGGTCCGCACCGCGGGCCTGCGCTGGGGCATGTGACCCGCCCGGCCGCAGCCACCGAAGACACCAAAGACACCGCGCACACCCGTAAGCGATCCCACCACGCAAGGAGAACCAGTGCTCGACGCCGACTTCCTGCGCCGCTGGCTGACGACGGCCGCCGCGGCCGTCGACCGCGAGGCGGACCGGCTCACCGAGTTGGACTCGCCGATCGGCGACGCCGACCACGGCAGCAACCTCCAGCGCGGCTTCACCGCGGTCGTCGCCACCCTGGAGAAGGAGGCGCCGGACACCCCGGGGGCCGTACTGACGCTCGCCGGGCGGCAGTTGATCTCCACGGTCGGCGGCGCGTCGGGGCCGCTGTACGGGACGCTGCTGCGCCGCACCGGCAAGGCGCTCGGCGACGCGCCGCGGGTCACCGAGGCCGAGTTCGCCGCGGCGCTGCGGGCCGGGGTCGACGCGGTGGCGCAGCTCGGCGGCGCGGCGCCGGGCGACAAGACGATGCTGGACGCGCTCGTGCCGGGGGCGGACGCGCTGGCCACGTCGTTCGCGGCGGCGCGCGAGGCGGCCCACCAGGGGGCGCTGGCCACGGCGCCGCTCCAGGCCCGCAAGGGCAGGGCGAGCTATCTGGGCGAGCGCAGCGTCGGCCATCAGGACCCGGGGGCGACGTCGTCGGCGCTGCTGTTCGAGGCGCTGGCCGACACGGCGGCGGAGACCGGCCACGAGGCCGCCGGGGACTCAGAGGGCACCGGAGGCTCCGGTGAGTCCGGAGGCTCCAGTGAGTGACAGCGGCAAGAGTGACAGCGGCAAGCTCGTAGGGATCGTCCTGGTGTCGCACAGCGGCCCCGTCGCCGAGTCCGTCGCCGCCCTCGCCACCGGTCTCGCGGGCGGCGGCGCGGCGCCGGTGGCCGCGGCGGGCGGCACCGCGGACGGCGGGCTCGGCACCAGCGCCGACCTGATCGCCGCGGCGGCGCACCGCGTCGACCGGGGCGCGGGCGTGGCCGTCCTCGCCGACCTGGGCAGCGCCGTCCTCACCGTCAAGGCCCTGATCGCCGAGGGCGACGAACTGCCCGAAGGCACCCGCCTGGTGGACGCCCCCTTCGTGGAGGGCGCGGTGGCGGCGGCGGTGACGGCGTCGGCGGGGGCGGACATCGCCGCGGTGGAGGCGGCGGCGCGGGAGGCCTACGGCTACCGGAAGGAGTGACCGCGCCTGGCCAGCACCTCCACCCTCTTGATGTGAACCCGCCATCCCTGTCAAATTGGTCCGGACCATTCCCGTCGAGTGGAAGGCACAGCCGTGCGACGGACCCCCCACATGCGCCCCCTGCTGCCCGTCTGCGTCAGCGTCACCGCCCTCGGCCTGCTGGCCGGTTGCGCGTGGAACACCCCGGAGGGCGAGGGGTCGCAGCCGCCCGACGCCCCGCGCGGCGTCACCGTCCAGGCGGGCAGCGCCACGTCCGTGCACGTGATGTGGAACAAGGGCGTGAGCGCCGCCGACATCAGCGGCTACGAGGTCTACCGCGACGCCGTCAAGGTCAAGGACGTCCCGGCGGAGCAGCACATGGTGGACATCACCGGCCTGAAGCCGAAGTCCACCTACTCCTTCACCGTCCGCGCCCGCGACGACGACGGCACCCTCAGCGCCGACAGCAAGAAGCTCACCGTCACCACGCCCGCCGCGACGACGGCCGACTCCAAGGCCCCCACCCGCCCGCGCACCCTGCGCGTCAAGGCCGAGGGCGGGCACGCGGCGACGCTGACGTGGGCCGCCGCCAAGGACGACCGCGGCGTGGCCTCGTACGAGATATTCCAGGGCGGCTCGAAGATCCACAGCGTCGGCGGGGGCACCACGGACACGCTGATCACCGGGCTGCGCCCGAGCACCACGTACACCTTCACCGTCAAGGCGCGCGACGCGGCCGACAACTTCTCCCCGCGAGCCCCGCGGCGCGGGTCAGGACCGCCGCGGGCAAGGACACCGGCCGGGCGACCGCACCGGCGGACCTCCGCGCCGACACGCGCCTCACCGACGGGGCGTACTACGTCGACCTGTCCTGGCGCGCGCCGCGCACCGGCGGCGCGGTGACGGAGTACCAGCTCTACCTGGACGGCAAGAGCGCCACGTCCCTGGTCTTCGGCGGCGCGCAGCCCAAGGGCCGGTCCAAGCACAGCTTCTACGTGGGCAAGGAGGCGGGCGTCACGCTCCGCGTGAAGCTGCGCGCCAAGCTGCCCGACGGCACCTGGGGCGGTTACTCCGCCGAGCGCACGGTCACCACCCGCTGAGGCGCCGCGCCCGCCGGGACCCTTGTCCCGGCCCGGTCCCTCTGCTTGACTCCGCCCGCCGTCAGGCAACCCACCGGCGGAGGAAGTCGGAGGACGACATGGACCTCACCCGCAGACATCTGCTCTCCGTGCTCGCGGCCACCGGGCTGCTGGCCGTGGTCCCCGCGGGGCCCGCGGGCGCGGCGGACCGGCGGCGCCTCCTCGACAACGTGGTGGCGCTGTTCGCCGGGACCGACGCGTCCAACGCCCGGCCCCAGACGGCGGCCAGAGTGGCCGCCGTCGGGCGCACCGCGCGGGCGAACCTCGCGGAGATGGACGCCGCGGGCCCGGGGGAGCTGTTCGCCGGGCTCGTCCTCGGCACGGACGAGACCCGGCTCAACACCGCGTTCCGCAAGCTGTACGAGATCGCCCTCGCCACCCGCACACCCGGGCGGCCCGCCACCGGCCCGGACCAGGACGCCGCCGTCCAGCGGCGGGTCGTCGACGGCCTCGCGTGGCTGCACGAGCGGTACTACGGGGACCAGTCGAAGGGCTACTACGGGAACTGGTTCCACTGGGAGATCGGGATCTCCCAGCACATCAGCAAGACGCTGGTGCTGCTCGCCGACACGGTGGCCGAGCACCGCCCTGACCTGGTGCGCGCGTATGTCGCCTCCATGGACGCCTACCTGCGCAACGGCAGCGACGGGGACGTCGACCTGGACTCGCGGTTCCACACCGGCGCCAACCTCGCCGACATCACCACCAACCGGATCCTCCAGGGCGCGCTGCTCGCCGACGACGCCCGGGTGCGCAAGGCCCTCACCGACCAGCTCACGGTGTTCGCGACCATCGACCCCTACCGCCTCCGGCACGGCGTCACCGACGGGTACTACGCGGACGGATCGTTCATCCAGCACGCGTCCGTCGCCTACACCGGCTCCTACGGCAAGGGGCTGCTCTCGCGCGTGGTGCAGACGCTGCGGTTCCTCGACGGCACGGGGTTCGCGCACGGCGAGGAGCTGGTGCCGGTCGTCCTTCGGTGGGTGCGCGACGGCTTCGCCCCGGTGATCTTCGAGGGGTGGATGATGGAGATCGTCAAGGGGCGTGCGGTGTCGCGCACGGACGGCGGGTACGCGGACGTGGGCGCCGTCGTGGAGGCGGCGGTCGACCTGGCCTCCCTCGCGCGCGGCGCGGACGCCGACGCGCTGCGCGCCTACGTCAAGCACGTCGCGGGCACCTCCCGCGTGCCGGTGGACCCGGGCCGGTTCGTGTCGCCGGTGAGCATGGTGCGGTACGCCGACGTCCTCGCCGACGGCTCCGTGCGGCCCGCCGACCTCAATCCCCGGCGCGCTGCGTGGCGTTCAACGCGATGGACAAGACCGTGCACCGCAGGCCCGGCTACGCGTTCGCGATCGCGCGCAGCTCGGAGAGGATCAGCAAGTACGAGTACATGAACGGCGAGAACCTGATGCCCTGGTTCCAGGGCGACGGGGCCTCGTACCTGTACCTCGCGGGACAGGACCAGACGCGGGAGTTCGGCGCCGACCACTACACCGTGGTGTCGCCGTACGCGCTGGCCGGGGTGACCGCCCCGGTCGAGACCCGGCGCACGGTCCCGGAGCTGTACGGCAAGCCCTACTACGACAACCCGGGCCACCCGCTGCGCTTCACGTCGTCCTCCGAGTCGCAGAACACCTATGTGTACTTCCCGCGCGGCACCAACGCCTGGTCCGGCGGGGCCGTGCTCGGCGCGTACGGCGCCGCCGGAATGGTGCAGTCCAGCGATGTGGCCCACCGCGACCGCGCGGTGCTGCCGGACGACTTCGTGACGTACCGCAACGCGTCGGCCACCAAGTCGTGGTTCCTGTTCGACGAGGAGGTCGTGGTGCTCGCCGCCGGGGTCGGCGACGCGGCCGGACGCGCGGTGTCCACGGCCGTCGACGCGCGGATCGCCGCGCCCGGCGAGCGGGTGTCGCTGACGGGGGCGCTGCGCGACGGGCGGCCCTGGAGCGGCACGGGCGTCGGGGACCTGCGCTGGCTGCGGTACGCCAACACCACGCGGGGCGCCGCCGTCGGGTACGTATTCCTCGACGTCCTCGACGTCCTCGACGCCCCGCCGGTCCGGGTCACCCTGGAGGAGGTCACCCGCAGCCGCCGCGTGGTGCGCGCCGCCAACCCGGACACGCCCGTGACGCGGCAGGTGTTCGGCGTGAGCGTCGACCAGCGGCCGGGCGCCGCCCCGCTGCGCTTCGCCTACGCGGTGGTACCGCACGCGGACGAGCGCGCCCTGCGGGCCTACCGCGACGGGCGGGTGCGGGTGCTCGCCAACTCCCCCAGGGCGCAGGCGGTGACGCACACGGGCCTCGGCCTGACGGCCGTCAACACGTTCGCGTCCGGACATCACGACGTGGGGCGCCTGCGCGTCGACGGGCCCGCGTCGGTCCTCGTACGGCACGAAGGCGGACGCCAGGAAGACCGGCGCCACGGCGGCGACGGCCGCACCACCGTCGCGGTGTCCGACCCGACCATGGGCCGCGCCACCGTGACCGTACTGCTGCGCGGCCACCCCCTGCGGCAGGTCACGGCGGACGACGGCGTACGGGTGCGGGCGGTGCCCGGCGGCACCCGCGTCGACGTCACCACCCACCACGCGTACGGGCGCAGCCTCACCGCCACCCTGCGCCGCTGACGCCGACTCTCCTGTCCGACGCGACACTTGACGCAGGCGCCAGCCATACTGCCAAGGCGCGGCTCGCGCGTACGCGTCTGCGAAGCGGAGGGCGGATGACGACGGAGACAGCGAAGCGGGCGGGGTGGCGGGACAACCGGCGCGGGGTGGCCGTGGTCGGCGCGCTCATGCTGGGCGCGTTCGCGTTCAACACCACCGAGAACCTGCCGATCGGCGTCCTCCCGCTGATGGCCCGCGACCTGGACCGGCCCCTGACGGCCGTGGGGCTGCTGGTGTCCGGCTACGGCCTGACCGTGGCGCTCGTCTCGGTGCCGATCGCCCGCGCGACCCGGTCGGTGCCGCGCCGCCTCGTCCTGTGCGCCCTGCTCGCCGCGCTGCTGCTGGCCAGCGTCGTGTCGGCGCTGGTCGCGTCGTACGGGGTGCTGGTGGTGTGCCGACTGGTGACCGCCGTGGCGCAGGCGCTGTTCTGGGCGGTGATGGGGCCGGTCGCGGTGGGGCTCTTCCCTCCGGAGGTACGGGGGCGGGTGATCGGCGCGCTGTCGGTGGGCGGTTCGCTGGCGCTGGTCCTCGGGGTGCCCGGCGGCACCTGGCTGGGGCAGCACGCGGGGTGGCAGGTGCCGTTCCTGGTGGTCGGCGCCCTGGCGGTGCCGTCGCTCCTCGTCATCGCGGCCGCGCTGCCGCGCTCCCGCCCGGAGGAGGGGCACGGCACGCGCGGCGTGGCGCCGGACGCCCGCCGCTTCGCGGTCGTCCTGTGCGTCACCGCGCTCACCGTCACCGGTGTCTTCGCCGGGTACACGTACGTCTCGGAGTTCCTCGTGGACGAGAGCGGGTTCAGCGCGTCGTCCGTCAGCGGGCTGCTGCTTCTGCTCGGCGGGACCGGCATCGTGGGCGTCGCGGCGTACGGCAGGTTCCTGGACCGCTTTCCGCGCGCGACGCTGGGGCTGCCGGTGACGACGCAGGCGGTGGCGCTGCTCGGCCTGTACGCGGCGGGCACCTCACGGCCCGCGGCGATCGCGATGATCGTGCTCCTGGGGGCGTCGCTCGGCCCGGTGTTCATGGCCACGCAGAGCCAGGTCATGCATGTCGCGCCGGGCCGCACGGAGACGGCCGTCGCCGCGAACGGCGCCGCCTACAACGCGGGCGTGGCCGCGGGCGCCCTGGCGGGCGGCCTGCTGCTGCCGCTCGTGGGGGTGCGGGGCACGTTCCTGGTCGGCGGTCTGCTGACGGTGGCCGCGCTGCTGCTCCTGCTGGCGGAGCACAGCGGGGGCGGCCGCGGCGGGGCGTCCGGCGGCGCTCACCCGGAGGCGTCCAGGGCCGCCAACCGTCCGCGCAGGTGGGCCCGTTCGGGTTCCGTCCCGGCCAGGTCGAGCGCCCTCCGGTAGGCCGCCGCGGCCTCGGCGGTCCGGCCGAGCCGGTGCAGGAGGTCCGCGCGGGCGACCTCGAACGGGCCGTAGCCGCGCAGCCGGGGCTCGTCGGCCAGTCCGTCGAGCAGGGCGAGGCCCGCCCGCGGCCCGTCGCGCATCGCCACCGCCACGGCCCGGTTGAGGGCGACGACCGGGGACGGCGCGAGGGCGCCGAGGACGTCGTAGAGCGCCACGATCTGGGGCCAGTCGGTGGCGGCGAGGTCCGGGGCCTCGGCGTGCAGGGCGGCGATCGCCGCCTGCACCCCGTAGGGGCCCGGCGGGCCGCCGGTGAGCGCGGCGGGCACTAGGGCGAGCCCCTCCGCGATCAGCTCCCGGTCCCAGCGGCGGCGGTCCTGGTCGTCGAGGAGCACCAGGGCGCCGTCGGGGCCGGTGCGGGCGGCGCGGCGGGCGTGCACCAGGAGCATCAGCGCGAGCAGGCCGGTGACCTCGCGGGCGGCGGGCAGCAGCTTGCGCAGGACGCGGGTGAGCCGCAGGGCCTCCTCGGCGAGGTCGGGCCGCTGGAGGTCGGGGCCCGAACTGGCCGCGTACCCCTCGGTGAACAGGGAGTACAGCACCTGGAGCACCCCCGGCAGCCGCTCGGGCAACTCGTCGGCGTCCGGCACCCGGAACGGGATCCTGGCCTGGCGGATCTTCTGCTTGGCCCGCACGATCCGCTGGGCCATCGTCGCGGGCGGCACGAGGTAGGCGCGCGCCACCTCGGGGGTGGTCAGACCGGCCAGGAACCGCAGGGTGAGCGCGCCCCTGGTCTCGGCGGCGAGCGCCGGGTGCGCGCAGGTGAAGAACAGCTGGAGCCGCTCGTCGGGCAGGCCGCCGTGGCCGTCGGCGGGCGGGGCGGGCACGGCGGCCGTGCTGGCCTCGACGCGCTCCGCCTCCGCCCGCAGCACGGCGAGCCGGGTGGCGTAGGCCTGGTCCCTGCGCAGCCGGTCCACGGCCTTGCGGCGGGCCGTGGTCAGGAGCCAGGCGCCGGGCCTGGCCGGTACGCCGGTCACCGGCCAGTGCGTCAGGGCCGCCTCGACGGCCTCGGACGCGACCTCCTCGGCCAGGTCGAGGTCGCCGAAGCGGCGGACGAGGGAGGCGAGCAGCCGTCCCCACTCCTCGCGGAAGACCGCCTCCACGCACCGCGCGGACGCGGTGGGCCCCGCCGGTGTCGCGCCGGGCCCGGGGGCGGCGCCGCTTCCCTCGCCCATCGTGCTCAGGCCCCGAAGTCCGCGACGGGCCGCACGACGACCGAGCCGCTGCCGCGGGCGCCGGGGCAGCGGGCGGCCCAGTCGAGGGCGGCGTCGAGGTCCGGCACGTCGATCACGTAGAAGCCGCCGAGGACCTCGCGGGACTCGGCGAACGGCCCGTCGGTGACGGTCCGCTCCCCGTCGGCCCCGACCCGGACCGTCGTCGCGGTGACCAGGTCGGCCAGGGACTCGCCGGAGACCAGGATCCCGGCCTCGCGCACCTCCTTGTCGTAGCTCTGCCAGTCCTGGACGTCGCACTCGGCGGCCCCGCCGTTCGCGTCGACGGCTCCGCTGTTGATCAGCAGCATGTACTTCATGGTCCGACTCCTGTCGAGAGGGCGTGTCCACGCTCTGACGCGTGGTGCGGCCGTCCGCCGCACACCATCACGACGGACGGGGTACGGCGAAATCGACAGCGCCCCGGAGAATTTTTCCGCCGGGGTCAGCCCTCCTGGAACCCGGGCCGCGCGCAGGCCGTACGAGTCGCCATGTCGACATGTCCCCGTTCGACGCGGCCGCCGACCGGTACGCGATACCGGTCGGCGGCCGTGTGGGACGTGAAGGCGACGTCAGACGCCGTCGGAGGCGGAGGGCGCCGCCGCGTCCAGGATCCGGTCGGGCCGGATGGGCAGCTCCCGGTGGCGCACGCCGGTCGCGTGCCAGACCGCGTTGGTGATCGCCGCGGCGGCGCCGACGATGCCGATCTCGCCGATGCCCTTGATGCCCACCGGGTCGTTGTCGTCCGGGTCGTCGACCCAGTCCGCCTCGATGACCGGCACGTCGGCGTGGGCGGCGACGTGGTAGCCCGCGAGGTCGGCGCCGACCAGCGCGCCGGACGCCGCGTCCCGGGACGCCTCCTCGTGCAGGGCCATGGACAGGCCCCACACCATGCCGCCGACGAACTGGCTGCGCGCGGTGAGCGGATTGATGATGCGGCCCGCCGCGAACATGCCGAGCATCCGCCGCACCCGCACCTCGCCGGTGCCGACGTCCACGGCCACCTCGGCGAACTGCGCCCCGTACGAGTGCCGTTCGCGCGCCTCCAGGGCGGCGATGGCCTCCGTGCTGTCGGAGCGCACGGTGATCCCCTCCGGCGGGATGTCGACGCCGAGCGCGAGCCGCTCGCGCAGTTCGCGCACCGCGAGGCTGACGGCCCAGCCCCATGAGCGGGTGCCCATGGAGCCGCCCGCGAGCCAGGCGGGCCCGAAGTCGCTGTCGGCGATGCGGACCCGGACGCGGTCCGGCGCCACGTCGAGGCCGTCGGCGGCGATCAGGGTGAGCGCGGTGCGCGCGCCGGTGCCGACGTCGGCGGCGCCGACCCGCACCGTGAACGTGCCGTCGGCCTCGGCCGTGGCGCTGGCGGTGCTGGGCGCGGCACCGGCGAAGAACGACGCCGTCGCCATGCCGGTGCCGAGCAGCCAGCGCCCCTCGCGGCGGACGCCGGGGCGCGGGTCGCGGTCGGCCCAGCCGAACCTGCGGGCGCCCTCCTCGTAGCAGGCGAGCAGGTTGCGGCTGCCGAACGGCAGGCCGGATACCGGTCCCACCTCCGGCTCGTTGCGCACGCGCAGCGCGATCGGGTCGAGGCCCGCCTTCTCGGCGAGTTCGTCGAGCGCGCACTCCAGGGCGAACGAGCCCGGCGCCTCGCCCGGCGCGCGCACGAACCCCGGCGTGGGCACGTTCAGCGGCACCACGCGGTTGACCGTGCGGTGCGCGTCGGCGTCGTACAGGACGCGGCCGAAGCCCGCGGCGGTCTCCACGAACTCGTACACCGTCGACGTACGGCTCAGGGACTGGTGGTCGAGGACGCGCAGCCGTCCGTCGGGGTCCGCGCCGAGCCGGACGCGCTGTGCCGTGGGGCTGCGGTGGCTCACCAGCGAGAACGTCTGGCGGCGGGTCAGCACCACGCGGACCGGGCGCTGGAGGACCGTCGCCGCCATCGCCGCGAACACCTGGTGGGGGCGGGTCAGCTTGGAGCCGAAGGCGCCACCGACGTGGTCGGCGCGGACCCGCACGGCCGTCGGGTCCAGGGAGAACAGCTTGGCCAGTTCGTCGGCGACGGCGCGGCTGCCCTGGTTGGAGTCGACGACGTCGAGCCGCCCGCCGTCCCAGTGCGCGGTGGCCGCGTGCGGCTCCATCGCGACGTGGTGCTCCTCCGGCGTGCGGTACAGCGCGTCCACCACCACGGCGGACACGGCGAGTTCGGCCTCCGCGTCGCCCTTGATGATCTCGGGCGGCTGCACGGCCGCCGCGGGGACGTACGCGCCGGGGTGCTCGGCGGTGAACGCGACGTCGTGCGGCTCCGTGCCGTACCGCACGACCAGGGCGTCGGCGGCCTGCCGGGCCTGCTCGGGGGTCTCGGCCACGACCAGCGCCACGGGCCAGCCCGCGTGCGGCACCCGGTCGTCCTGGAGGACCTGGAGGATCGGGTCGGGCGGGCCGACGACGCTCTGGTAGTCGCTCTCCAGGCGCGGGGCGTTGCCGTGGTGCAGGACGGTGAGGACGCCGGGCATCGCGAGGACGGGCTCGGCCTCCACCGCGCGGACGCGGCCGCGGGCCACGGTGGACAGCACGATCACGCCGTGGGCGAGGTCGGTGAAGGGGTGCTCCGCCGCGTACCGGGCGGCACCCGTGACCTTGGCGCGGCCCTCCACGCGCTGGTGCGGCGTGCCGACGGCCTCCGGGCTCGCGACCTTTCCGGCGGAGGTGGTCATCGGGCGGCCTCCTCGGCGAGCTCGGTCAGCGTGGCCACGACCAGGTTGCGCATCAGGGTCACCTTGTATCCGTTCTGGGGCAGCGTCCGGGCGGCCGCCAGCTCGGCGTCCGCGGCGGCGGCGAAGGCCTCGGCGGTGGCGGGCGCGCCGGTCAGGGCGCGCTCGGCCGCGTGCGCCCGCCAGGGCCGGGACGCCACCGCGCCGAAGGCGAGGCGCACCTCGTGCACGGCGCCGTCCCGCACGTCGAGCGCCGCGGCGACCGAGCCGATCGCGAACGCGTACGAGGCGCGCTCGCGCACCTTGCGGTAGCGGGAGCGGGCGGCGACCGGGGCCGGGGGCAGCGTGACGCCGGTGATGAGCGCGCCGCTCGGCAGCGCGGTCTCCAGGTGGGGCGTGTCCCCGACGGGCCGGTAGAAGTCGCCGAGGGCCAACGCGCCGGGCCCGTCGGCGGTTTCGTACGAGACGACCGCGTCGAAGGCGGCGAGCGCCACGCCCATGTCGGAGGGGTGCACGGCCACGCAGTGCTCGGTGGCGCCGAGGATCGCGTGGTTGCGGTGCTCCCCGGCGACGGCGGAGCAGCCGCTGCCCGGCACGCGCTTGTTGCAGGCGTGGGCGGTGTCGGTGAAGTAGCCGCAGCGGGTGCGCTGGAGGAGGTTGCCGCCGACCGTCGCCATGTTGCGCAGCTGCCCGGAGGCGCCCGCGAGGACGGCCTGGGTGAGCGCGGGGTAGCGGCGGCGGACCTCGGGGTGGGCGGCGAGGTCGCTGTTGGTGACCGTGGCGCCGACGCGCAGGCCGCCGTCGTCGGCTGTCTCGATCCGGTCCAGGGGCAGGTCGCGTACGTCGACGAGGCGGCCGGGGGTCTCGACGCCCGCCTTCATCAGGTCGACGAGGTTGGTGCCGCCGCCCAGGTAGCGGGCGTCGGGGTCGGCGCCGAGCAGGGCGACGGCGCCGGACACGTCGTGGGCGCGCTCGTAGCCGAACTCCCTCATGCCGCACCGCCTTCCCGCACGGGCTGCGCGGCGGCGGTCCTGCCCGCGTCACCGGGGACGTGCGAGCCCTCTTCGGCGGCGCGCTCCACGGCCCGCACGATGGACACGTACGCCCCGCACCGGCACAGGTTGCCGCTCATGCGCTCCCGTATCTCCTCCGGCGACAGCGGTGGTGGCCCGGCCTCGGGCCGCACGTCGGGGGTCGCGGCGCTGGGCCAGCCCTTGGCGTGCTCCTCGATCACGGCGATGGCCGAACAGATCTGCCCGGGCGTGCAGTAGCCGCACTGGTAGCCGTCGAGGTCGAGGAAGGCCTGCTGCACCGGGTGCAGCCGCTCGCCGTCCGCCACGCCCTCGATGGTGGTGACGGCCCGGCCCTCGGCGGCGACCGCGAGCTGGAGGCAGGCCAGGGCCCGGCGCCCGTCGATCAGCACCGTGCAGGCGCCGCACTGGCCGTGGTCGCAGCCCTTCTTGGCGCCGGTCAGGTCGAGGTGCTCGCGCAGCGCGTCGAGCAGGGTGGTGCGGTGGTCCACGGGCAGGGTGTGCTTCTCGCCGTTGACGTTCAGAGTGATGACGCTGGACGTCGATGGGGCCATGCTCTGCCTTCTTTCGCGTTGGTGGTGCGCGTCGGGCGGGGCGACGGGCTCGCGCCGCCGGGTTGCCGCGCCCGGTGGCCGGGCTCCCCGGACAGCGGGCGCGCGGAGCTGATGCCCGGTCAACAGCCGCGCCCCGAAAGCCCATTCCGGTCCTGCCGGGGCCGAGGGGCGGCAACTTGCGGCGCTCCCCTCCTCCACCCCGCCGGATACCGCTAAGGTGACCCTAAGCGGACAACTGTCCGGTACTCAGGAACGTACCGGACAACTGTCCGCATGGGCAAGGGAGTTCGGGCCACCGGCTCCTCAAGGCGCGCGACCAGGCGCCGGGTACGGGGAACGGCCGGACGCGACGGCCGGGGAGGAGGCCGAGTGCCACGGGACGACGACGCGCCTCACGCCCCGGACGGCCGCCGCGCGAGCAACCACCGCACCGACGGCCACCCGGTGGCCCACCGGGACCCGGGCACCCGGCGCCCGGACCCCAGACGCTCCGACGCCCGGCGCAACCGCGAGCGCATCCTGGAGGTCGCCCTGGCGGAGCTGACGCGGTGCGCCGACACCCCGTTGAGCACGATCGCCAGGAAGGCGGGCGTCGGCCAGGGCACGTTCTACCGGAACTTCCCCGACCGCGAGGCGCTCGTCCTGGAGGTCTACCGCCAGGAGGTCAGGGAGGTCGCCGAGTCCGCCGCCCAGCTGCTCGCGACGCGCCCGCCCGACCGCGCCCTGCGCGCCTGGATGGACCGCCTGGCCCGGTACGCCCTGACGAAGGCGGGCCTCGCCCAGGCGCTGCGCGGCGCGACCAGCGGCCTGATGGCGGTGGGGCGCGGCCCGGTCACCTCGGCCGTCACGCTGCTGCTCCGCGCCAACGAGGAGGCGGGCACGATCCGCCCCGGCGTGACCGCCGACGACTTCCTCCTCGCGATCGCGGGGCTGTGGCAGCTCGACCCCCAGGGCGACTGGGAGGCGCGGGCCGGGCGCCTCCTGGACCTGGTGATGGACGGGCTGCGGGCGGGGCGGCCGGGGGCGTAGGGGCCGGGCGGCGCGGCGGTCGGGGGCGGCGTGCCCGCGGGGCGGGGTCGGGGGGCACCGCGGCCACGGGGCGGGGGGCGGGGGCACCGCGGCCACGGCGGCGCGGGCCGCGTGGTGAAGGCCGGGTGAACCCTCCTCCGGACGGGCCCTCCCCTTCCACGCGCACGGCCCCGGGGGTCGACTATGGACGCATGACCGACACCTTCAGTACGCGCGTCATCGACGTGACGACCGGCTCCCGCGAGACCGTGCACGACCTGACCTCCGAGTGCGCCGCGTTCCTCCGGGACGTGGCCGCGGGCCGGGACGGGCTCCTCAATGTCTTCACGCCCCACGCCACCGCCGGACTCGCCGTCATCGAGACCGGCGCCGGGAGCGACGACGACCTCCTCGCGGCCCTGCACCAGCTCCTCCCGGCGGACGACCGGTGGCAGCACCGGCACGGCTCCCCCGGGCACGGCCGGGACCACGTCCTGCCCGCGCTCGTCCCGCCGCACGCGACGCTGCCCGTGCTCCGGGGCGCGCTGGAGCTGGGGACCTGGCAGTCCGTGGTCCTGGTGGACACCAACGTCGACAATCCGCGCCGCCAGGTCAGGCTGTCCTTCCTCGGCTGATCCGGCGGCGCGGCCGGGGGCGCGGTCCGGGGGCGCGGTCCGGGGGCGCGGTCCGGGGGCGCGGTCCGGGGGCGCGGTCCGGGGGCGCGGTCCGGGGGCGCGGTCCGGGAGGCCCGCGGCCCGGGAGGCCCGCGGCCCGGCCCGGGGGGGACCGGTGGAGCAGTTCAGGAGGTACGTCGGACGGGGCGTCCTTATCCTCCACATATGCCGTCTTCGCGCACCCGTCTCGTCGTCATGGCGACCGCCCTCGCCCTGGTGGCGGCGCTCGGGATCGTCTGGCTGGTCAGATCCGCCACCACCGACGGTGGGAGCGCCGCCGGGGACGGCGCCACCAGCCCCGCGACCCCGCCGGACGGCACGGCCAGCGGCGCCCCCACGGGCACCACCACGAGCGCCGCCTCCGGCGGGGTGACACCCGACGGCGACCGGACCCGCACCAGCGGCCGACGGTCCATTCGGGTGAACGGCCTGCGGCTCGACGGCAGCGACGACGGCGACGGCTGCATGACCGTCATGAACGACACGGCCACGACCCTCACCGTCGAGGGCATCTCCTTCACCGCGGCCGGGATCCGGGCGAGGCCCGCCGTCCGCTCCGACAACGCCGCGCACTGCGGCGGCGGCCCCCGCTGCGACGGCGCCCGCCTGCCCCCGGACGGCGACTGCCGGGCGGGCGCGGTCCTCGCGCCGAACGCCCCGCCCGGCGAGTACGAGATCACCCCCCTGGCCCAGATCAGCTATGTCTGCGACAACGCCGAGCGGTCGCCGTGCGACAAGGTGCCCGACTGGGGCGGCCCACCGCCGACCCCCAGGGACCCCGTCCTGGTCAGGGGGGTGGACTCCCGCGCTCCCGAGCTGAACGTCACCGTCGAGGAGACGGGCCCGCCGCCTTCCCCGTCCTCCCCGTACTCCCCCGTGTCCCCGCACACCACGGGCACCCCGGAGACCCCGCCCTCCCCCAACCCCCCGCCGCCGCCCGCCGATCCGTCCGCCCCGGCACGGGAATGACGGCCGATGCCCGCCGAGCACGCACCGCCGCCCGACCCGGCGCCGCCCGACCCGGCGCCGCCCGACCCGCCACCGCCCGACCCACCGCCACCCGCGACTCCGGCCCCGGCCCCGGCTCCGGCCCCCGAGGACACCGGCGGCCAGTCGACCGTCTCGGCCCGCGTGCGGCAGCTCGCGGAGGCGATCGGGCCCACGACCCTGGCGACCTCGCTGCTCATCTACTTCGGCTATGTCGCCACCCGTGCGCGCTACGACTACTTCGGCGTGCCCGTGGACATGACCGGGCGGTCCAACCAGAGCCTGATCCTGGACGGCCTGGAGGTCGTCTACGTCCCGGCGGCCCTGATCTTCCTCGGCGTCCTGGCCCTCGCCGGGATCCACGCCTGCGTCCAGTGGGCCCTGTCCCGCGACGCGGCGGGCGGCACCGCGAACGCCGGGGCCTTCCTCGGGCACGCCTTCGTACTCGTCGGCGTCCTGCTGATCGGCCGGGCGGTGATCGGCATCTTCGTCCAGACCTCCGACACCAGCGTGGTCATCGGCGCCACCCCGTTCGCGCTGGCCTTCGGTCCGGCGGCCGTGGCGTACGGCGTCTGGATCCACGGCCGCAGGCGCGGGCGCCCGCTGCTGTCCCGGCGCCTGGCGCGCAACGGCGCGATGTGCGCGCTCGCGCTGACCGTGGCCGGGCTGTTCTGGGCGTCGACGCAGCTGGCGTGGGCCTACGGCACCGGCCGGGGCGAGGAGGACGCGGCGGCCCTCGTGGACCGCCCCGAGGTCGTCGTCGACACCAAGGACCCGCTGGACGGCGTGCCCACCGGTGTCACCGCCGCACGGCTCGGCGCGAGCGGCCGGGACGCGGGCACCTACCGCCACCGCTACCGGGGCTTCCGGCTGCTCCTCGCCTCCGGCGGGCGGCTCTTCCTGGTGACCCCCGACTGGGTGCGCGGCCGGGACCAGACGGTCGTCCTGCCGTACGGCGACGACATCCGCGTCCAGCTGATCCCGCGCCCCTGAGCCATCGGCCAGCCACGCGCAAGGCCCCGGGCGAGCCCGTCGGCGGCGTTCAGACACTGATACGGCACGTCCAGTCCGCGAGACGTCATTGACCGGTCCCGGTCGAGATCGCTACGTTCTGGCGCATGTTGCGCTCAGCTCTGCTCACTTCGCGCGGTCACATCGACCTGCTGCGGGTGGCCTCCTCCGCGTGTCGCCGCGGCTGCTGACGCCCTCTCACCCGCCTTCTGCCGCCTGGCTCCGCTGACCTGGCTACGCTGACCTGGTTCTGCTGACCTGGCTCCGCTGACGAGCGCCCGCTTCCCCGGAGTCTCGCGCCGGGGTTCCGCTCCGGGTCTCGTACCAGGCTCTTCCCCCGTGCGCCACACCTCGCTCCGAGCGGCCCCCTCACGCCGCGCCGAGTGGCGCCCCCTCCCCCTTCCGTCATGGAGCGCCATGAGCATCAGCCATGCCCCGCCGCCTCCCGATACCGGCGCCGAGTCCCCCGACCGGGACCGGGCCGACGCGGACGCCGCCCCGCCCGAACTCGTCGCCCTGGTCCCCGCGTCGGCGCGCCGCGCCCGCGTCCCGCGCTGGCTGCGCCGCACCACCGGGCCGCTCCTGCTCCTCGTACTGTGGCAACTGCTCAGTGCCACCGGGGTGTTGACGAGCGATGTGCTCGCCTCCCCCAGCACCATCGCGGGCGTCACGCGGGACCTGCTCCAGGACGGGTCGCTGACCTCCGCCATGGGTGTCTCGTTGCAGCGCGTCGCGGTCGGGCTGCTGCTCGGGGCGCTCGTGGGCACCGGGCTCGCGCTGCTTTCGGGGCTCTTCCGCGTCGGCGAGGACCTGGTGGACGCGAGCGTGCAGATGCTGCGCACGGTGCCGTTCGTCGGGCTCATCCCGCTGTTCATCATCTGGTTCGGCATCGGCGAGGCGCCGAAGATCGCCATCATCGCGCTCGGCGTCTCGTTCCCGCTGTACCTCAACGTGTACGCGGGCATCCGCGGGGTCGACGCCCAGCTCATCGAGGCCGGGGAGTCCCTGGGCCTTTCGCGCTGGGGCCTGGTGCGGCACGTCGTGCTGCCGGGGGCGCTGCCCGGCGCCATGACGGGCCTGCGCTACTCGCTCGGCGTGGCCTGGCTGGCCCTGGTCTTCGCCGAGCAGGTCAACACCGACGCGGGCATCGGCTTCCTGATGGTCCAGGCACGGGAGTTCCTGCGGACCGACGTGATCGTCGTCTGCCTGATCGTCTACGCCTTCCTCGGCCTCCTCGCCGACTTCGTGGTCCGTACGCTCGAAAGGCTGCTGCTGCAATGGCGACCGACGTTCACCGGCCGGTGACCGACCGGGCGGCGCCGCGCGCGCCGCACCCCCAACGCGAAGCGCGGCAGGCTCCGTTCGCCGTACGGGTCGACGGGCTCAACCGGTCCTTCGACGGCCGCGCCGTCATCGGGGACCTCCATCTGACCATCCAGGCGGGGGAGTTCGTGGCCCTGCTCGGGCGCAGCGGCTGCGGCAAGTCGACGCTCCTGCGGATCCTCGCCGGGCTCGACCGGGACATCGAGGGCACCGTTCTCGTGCCGCGCCGCAAGGCCGTCGCGTTCCAGGCGCCGCGGCTCATGCCCTGGAAGCGAGTGTGGCGCAATGTGCTGCTCGGCCTGCCGGGCCGACCCGAACGGGCCGTCGCCGAGCGGGCGCTGGCGGAGGTGGGGCTCTCCCACCGGGCGCAGGCCTGGCCCAAGACGCTGTCCGGCGGCGAGGCCCAGCGCGCCTCGCTGGCCCGCGCGCTGGTGCGCGAGCCCGATCTGCTGCTCCTGGACGAGCCGTTCGGCGCGCTCGACGCGCTGACCCGGGTCACGGCGCAGCGGCTCGTCGGCGAGCTGTGGCAGCGGCGCGGCTGCGCCGTCCTGCTCGTCACGCACGACGTGGAGGAGGCGGTGCTGCTCGCCGACCGCGTCCTCGTGATGGACGACGGGGTCATCGCCCACGAGCAGCCCGTCGACCTGCCCCGGCCGCGCGACATCGCCGACCCCCGCTTCGCCGCGCTGCGCACCCGGCTCCTGGAGCGCCTGGGAGTCGACGCCACCGCCGCGTAGGCGCGCGACACGGCCCCTGGCCCTTCCGGGCGCCGCCCGGACCTCCCTTCCGTACCGAACGAACGGAACCCTCCCCATGCCACGCCCCCGCCCCCGCCTCGCCCCGCTCCTGCTGCTCCCCCTGGCCCTGACGCTCGCCGCCTGCGCGGGGACGTCGTCCGCGAACTCGACGGGCGGCCTGGGCGGCGACCGCACCGACGGCAAGGGGGACCTGACCCTCAACGTCGGTGACCAGAAGGGCGGTTCGGAGGCCGTCCTGCGGGCCGCCGGGCAGCTCGACGACCTGCCGTACAAGATCAAGTGGTCGACGTTCACGTCCGGGCCGCCGCTGCTGGAGGCCGTGAACGCCAAGGCCGTCGACATCGGCGCGGTGGGCAACACCCCGCCGGTGTTCGCCGCGGGCGCGGGCTCGAAGATCACCATCGTGGCCGCGAGCCACGGCACCGCGCACGGCGAGGCGATCGTCGTGCCGAAGGACTCCGGGCTGCGCCGCACGGCCGACCTCAAGGGCAGGTCCGTCGCCGTGGCGCAGGGGTCGTCGGCGCACTACCAGCTGACCGCGTCCCTGAAGAAGGCCGGGCTGACCCTGAAGGACGTCCACGTCAAGTACCTCCAGCCCGCGGACGCGCTCGCCGCGTTCAGCGGCGGCAAGGTGGACGCCTGGGCGGTGTGGGACCCGTACACCTCGCAGGTGCTGCGCGGCGGCAAGGGGCGGGTCCTCACCGACGGCGAGGGCGTCGTCAACGGGCTGAGCTTCCAGGTCGCGGCGCCCGGCGCGCTGGCGGACAAGAAGAAGGCCGCGGCCGTCGGCGACTACCTCAAGCGGCTGCGCACGGCCCAGGCCTGGGTCTACAAGCACCCCGAGAAGTGGGCGAAGGTCTGGGCGAGGGACACGGGCCTGCCGTACGAGGTGGCGCTCGACTCCGTCAAGCGCACCCACGGCACGCGCGTCCCCGTCGCCGTCGACCGCCACGTCATCGACTCCGAGCAGCGGATCGTCGACACCTTCGCCGCGCTCAAGCTCCTGCCCCGGCGCGTGGACTTCGCCGACTTCACCGACACCCGGTTCAACGGCTCGCTGCCGCCGTCCACCACCGCTCCCCGCACGTACAAGGAGTCCTGACCATGACCGTCCACCTCCACTGGTTCCTGCCCACGGGCGGCGACGGGCGCACCCTCGTCGACCGGCACGCGTACACCGACGGCGGCATCACCCGCTCCCGGGTCACGCCCGTGTCCGGGGTGCGCGCCCCGGACATCGAGTACCTGGCCCAGATCGCCAAGGCCGCCGAGCAGTTGGGCTTCGAGGCGGTGCTCACGCCGACCGGGACGTGGTGCGAGGACGCCTGGCTGACCACCGTGGCGCTCGCCCAGCACACCGAGCGCCTGAAGTTCCTGGTGGCGTTCCGGCCCGGGGTGCTGTCGCCGGTGCTGGCCGCGCAGATGGCGGCCACCTACCAGCGCATCACGCGCGGCAGGCTGCTGCTGAACGTGGTGACCGGCGGTGACTCCACCGAGCAGCGGCGCTTCGGCGACCACCTGGACCACGACCGCCGCTACGCGCGCACCGACGAGTTCCTGTCGGTGGTGCGGGGCGTGTGGCGGGGCGAGCCGTACGACTTCGACGGCGAGCACTTCCAGGTCGAGGGCGGGCTGACCGCGCTGCCGCCCGATCCGCTGCCGGAGGTCTTCTTCGGCGGCTCGTCGGCGGCGGCCGGGCCGGTGGCGGCGCGCCACGCCGATGTGTACCTGACGTGGGGCGAGCCGCCCGAGCAGGTGAAGCAGAAGATCGACTGGATCCGCTCGCTGGCCGAGGCCGAGGGGCGGACCGTGCGCTTCGGCATCCGTCTGCACACCATTTCCCGGGACTCGTCCGCGGAGGCCTGGGCGACGGCCCGGCGGCTGCTCGACGACCTCGACGCGGACACCGTGGCCGCCGCGCAGGAGGCGCTGGGCCGCAGCGAGTCCGTGGGCCAGCAGCGCATGCTGGCGCTGCACGGCGGCTCCCGCGACGACCTGGTGATCGCGCCGAACCTGTGGGCGGGCGTCGGGCTCGTCCGCGGCGGCGCGGGCACGGCCCTGGTGGGCAGCCACGCGGAGGTCGCCGACCGCATCGAGGAGTACCACGCGCTCGGCGTCGAGCACTTCATCCTCTCCGGCTACCCGCACCTGGAGGAGGCGTACTGGTTCGGCGAGGGCGTCCTGCCCGACCTGGCCGTGCGCGGCCTGCTGCCCCGCGTGCCCGCCTCGCCGCTCGCGGGCGTCCCGGCCGCCAACGGCCGCCCGGCGTCGGCACCGGGCGGGGCGCCGCTGCTGGTGTCCGGGGGGCGCTGAGCCCTGCGGAACCCTGGTGCCGGGCGCCGGGAAGATCCGGACCCCGACCGTAGTTAGTAGAAACGTGAACGACATCGGGGTACGAGACGCGGGCGTGACGGACGTCGACGTGGTGGTCGTGGGCGCGGGGCAGGCGGGCCTGTCCAGCGCCTACCACCTGCGGCGCAGGGGGTTGGAGCCGGGCCGGGACTTCGTCGTCCTCGACCACGCGCCGCGTCCGGGCGGCGCCTGGCAGTTCCGCTGGCCGTCGCTCACGTACGGCAAGGTGCACGGGATGCACGCGCTGCCCGGCATGGAGCTGACGGGCGCCGACCCCGACCGGCCGTCGTCCGAGGTGATCGGGGAGTACTTCGCGCGCTACGAGGACCGTTTCGACCTGCGGGTGCGGCGGCCGGTCGACGTGCGCCGCGTCAGCGACGGCGACGGCGGGCGGCTGCTCGTCGAGACCTCCGCGGGAACCTGGTCCGCGCGGGCCCTGATCAACGCGACCGGCACCTGGGACCGGCCGTTCTGGCCGCGCTACCCGGGGCAGGAGACGTTCCGCGGGCGCCAGCTGCACACGGCGGTCTACCCCGGCCCCGAGGCCTTCCGCGGGCAGCGGGTGGTCGTGGTGGGCGGCGGCGCGTCCGGCACCCAGCACCTGATGGAGATCGCCCCGTACGCCGCCGAGACCTGGTGGGTCACGCGGCGGCCGCCCGTGTTCGCCGACGGGCCCTTCGACGAGGGGCGCGGGCGCGCGGCCGTCGCCATGGTCGAGGAGCGGGTCCGGCAGGGGCTGCCGCCGCTGAGCGTGGTGTCGGTGACCGGGCTCGCCGTCACCGACGCGGTGCGCGAGGCGCGCGCCAGCGGGGTCCTCGACCGGCTTCCCATGTTCGACCGGATCACCCCGACCGGCGTGGAGTGGGACGACGGGCGCCGCGTCGAGGCCGATGTGATCCTGTGGGCCACCGGCTTCCGCGCCGCCATCGACCACCTGGCGCCGCTGCGCCTTCGGGAGCCCGGCGGCGGCATCCGCATGGACGGCACCCGCGCCGTGGCCGACCCCCGGGTGCACCTGGTCGGCTACGGGCCTTCGGCCAGCACGATCGGCGCCAACCGCGCGGGGCGGGCGGCGGTGTCCGACATCGTGCGGCTGCTGAGCGGGGCGGCGGTGCCCGCCTGAGGCACGGGCCGCGCGCCGCGGGTGCGTCAGACCCGGGACGGCGCTGACTCCCGCGGCGGGCGGGGCCCCCGCACCGGCGGGCGCAGGGCGGAGCGGAGGTCGTGGGCGACCTCGAAGGCGTCCGTCATCCCCGCGAGGCGCAGCACCTTGCGCACGAAGGGGTCGTCGAGGACGAGCGTCAGGCGCAGGCCCTTGCGGCGCGTGGCGTTGCGGGCCTGGCACAGCAGCGAGAGGCCGCCGCAGTCCAGGAACGTCACGTCGCGCAGGTCCAGGACGACGTCCGCGCGACAGCCGAGGGTCAGCTCGGCGAGGCGGCCGGTCAGCCGCTCGGTGGCGTAGATGTCCAGCTCTCCCCACAGGGCGATCACCAGCGGCTCCTGGCGGGCGCGGCGGGGCCGCGCGCGGAGACCGAAGGGAAGGCTGTCGTCGAGCATTCGTTCCCCCTCATGGCGCACTGGGCGCCGGATCCGGGGTGTGACCGGCTACAGGCGCTCCCGGCGGAGCCGGACCGACCGGACAGCAGCGAAGACCGGCCACATCGATTGCGAGCCGTGCGATGACCTTGCGCCACCGGCGGCACGAGCGGCGCGGTGGTGCCTATGGCATACCCGACAGCGGCCGGATAATGCAACTCCCCTGCATTAAACCGTGGTTGGCCCTTCCGGCGCACCCCTCCGGCATGGCCGATTCCCACCGCCGTCCGGAGAGCCCCGAAGCCGCCCTCCGCGGCGGCTGCGGGTGCCCCGGTCGGGCAGGCGTCCGCACGCGCGGCGTCCGCGGTGGCACGCGGGGCGCCGGGCAGGGCGAGGCCGTACGCGGGAATGGCCGGATCCCCCGGACCATCGACGGCGAGGCCGCCCCTGGGGAGGGGCGGCCGGGGCGGGAGGCGGAGGAGGTACGGGCGCCGGTGTGACGCTCCTGACCGGGCGCCGCCTAATCGCCCGAAAGCTGCGCCTGCGGAGCCGAGGGGGCGCTCACGGCGTCCGTGTCCTGTGCGGCCTCTGTGGTCCGCGCGGCCCCTGTGGTCTGCCCGGCCTCCCTGGCCGGTGCGGCCTCCGTGGTCCGCGCGGCCTTCGTGGCCAGCCGGTGGGCCAGTTCCGACAGGGCCAGGGCGAGCACCGCGAGGGCCGCGGCGGCGAAGCCGAGGCTGCCGCGGCCCCCGACGGACAGGCTGAGGCCGCCGACGGCGCCCGCGAGGGCGATCGCCAGGTACAGGATCGACGCGTGCAGGGACACGAGGACGGCCGCGAGCCCCGGGTTGAGGCCGATCAGCCGGTGCTGTTGCGGGGCGCTCATGCTGAAGCCCGCGACGGCGAGGACGCCGACGAACCCGATCGAGGCCGCGAACGAGTCGGTGACCAGCGGCAGGGCCAACATGCAGACGCCGACCCAGATCAGGCAGCTCGCCGTCACCGCGCGGCCGCCGATCCGGTCGGTCAGGACCCCGGCCAGGTAGCTGCCGAGGATCGCCACCACGCCGAAGGTGAACATCAGGACGGCGACCCGCCCGCCGTCGTCGTCGGTCGCGGGCGCGAAGATCTCGGCCAGGTAGGTGTAGAGCACGTACACGGAGGTGAACGCGACCATGGTGGTGGCCAGCGTGGTCAGCACCCGGGAGTCGGCCAGCGGTGCGAGGCGGCGGCGCAGGGTCTCCGGCGGCGGCGCGGCGATGTCCTTCGGTACGAGGGCGACCAGGCCCGCGATCCCGACGACGGCGAGCGCCGCCACGAACCACATCGTGGCCCGCCAGCCGAACTGGCTGCCGAACGCGGTGCCGATCGGCGCGCCGAAGGCCGTGGCGGCGGTGAACCCGGTCAGCACGGTGGCGATGGCGCGGCCCCGGCGCTCCGGCGGCACCAGGGCGGCGCCGGTCGCGGCGGCCACGGGCACGAACAGGCCGGTGCCGGTCGCCGCCACGGCCTGCGCCACCAGCAGCAGCCCGAACGACGGCGCCACGGCGGCGCCCACCGTGCCCACCAGGTAGATCAGGGCGGCGCCCACCAGGGCCCGGCGGCGCGGCCACGCGGCGGTGACCGTCGCGAGGACCGGCCCGAACACCGCGCACGCGAGGGCGTACACGGTCACCACCTGGCCCGCCGTCGCCGTCGACACGTCGAGCGACGACTTCAGGTGGGGCAGCATTCCGGCGAGCACGAACTCGTTGGTGGCGACGGCGAACACGCCGAAGCCCAGCAGCGGGACGCTCCACCAGGAGGTGCGCATCTGCATTCTCTTCCCCTTGTTGCACGTTCTGTCGTAGTGGTGGCGCACGTTCTCGTCTCGTGCGTTCCTGTATCGCGGGTTCTTGTTCTGTGAGTGCTTGTTCTGTGCGTTCTGCGCGTTCTTGGCTCGCGCGTTCTTCTGGGAAATTCCGAGAAGTCCGGTGGGGTCTTCCGCAGCCCCTTTCAGGGCAGCGCCGGGCACGCGTGCGGGCCCGCCGCGGGAAGGGGTGAGGGAGGGGGTGAGGGATAGGATCGCCCGTATGGAGATCAGACAGCTGGAGTATTTTGTGGCCGTCGTGGAGGAGCGCAGCTTCACCAAGGCGGCGGCCCGGCTGCACGTCGCCCAGCCGGGCGTCAGCACGCAGATACGCCAGCTCGAACGGGAGCTGAAGCAGCGCCTCCTGGACAGGTCCGGGCGGACGGTGCGGCTCACGGAGGTCGGCGCCGCCGTCCTGCCGCACGCGCGCGCCGCCCTCGACGCGGTCGACGGCCTGCGGCAGGCCGTGGACGAGCACACCGGGCTGCTGCGCGGGCGGGTCTCGGTCGGCATGGTGACGTCGTCCGCCACCTCCTACGGCCTGCCGCGGCTGCTCGCCGACTTCCACCGCGCGCACCCGGCGATCGAGATCACGCTGTCCGAGGCGACCTCCGACCAGCTGCTCGGCGCGCTGCGGGCCGGGCAGTTCGACGCGGTGGCGATCTCACCGGCCGGGCCGCTGCCTCAGGACGTCGCCACGCTCGTCGTCGCCGACGAGCCGCTGGTCGCCGCCGTCCACCGCGACCACCCCCTCGCGGGGAGGGCGAGCGTGCGCCTGGTGGAGCTGCGCGACGAGCCGATCATCACCTTCCACGGCAGCGTGGGTGCCCGCACCACGGTCGAGGAGGCGTGCGCCGACGCCGGGTTCGCGCCGCACGTCGCCTTCGAGGCCAGCGACCCGAACGTGCTCGCCGAGCTGGCCGCGAGCGGCCTCGGCGTCGCCGTGCTGCCCGCGCCGTTCGCCGCGGAGCACTCCCCGGACCTGCGGACGCTCCCCCTCACGGATCCGCCGATGCGCGGCCGCATCACCTTCGCCTGGCGGGCGAAGGGCCCGACGAGCCCCGCGGGACGGGCGCTCGTCGAGCACCTCCGCGACGCCATGCGAAGCTGACGGGAACGCCCCGCACGCGCTCCGCCGCATTCCCGCACGCATACCGCGCAGGTCACGCATGTCGCGCGTTGCGCATCCTTCGCTTGCGGAAAATCCGGCTGCCCTTTTCGGAAGCGCGGTAATTTACTCTCGTACCGGGCTTCCAGAAAGATTTCCGGGGGCATCGAAAGCAACTCCCCTACGGCGTCTGATGGGACGGAAAGGTATGCCGTAAGGATCTCCTGGAAGGGCCCGGAAACTCCAATACCGGTGTCGTATCGCAGCCATACCGTCCCGGCATGCGACGGGCGCGCGGCTACCGCGCGGCGCGCCCCGAGCCGTCCCGGGCGGCGTCCGGCTCCGCGTCCCGGTCCGCCGCCCCGCCCACCGCCGGGGCGAGGCCGAGGACGACGCCGCAGCCGACGAGCAGCGCGCCGACCAGGTCGGCCGCGTTCGGGGAGCCGGTGCCGAGCAGCCAGGCCGCGAGGACCGCGCTGGCCGGGGCCAGGCCCGCGCACAGCCCGGCCCGGTCCGCGCCCAGCGCGGACACGGCGGCGTACCACATCACGAAGGCGAGCGCGGTGACCACGACCGCCAGGTAGGCGAAGGAGACCGCCTCCTTCGCGGTGGGCGCGGGCAGCGCGCCCCTCCCGTCGGCGAGCGCGGCGGCGACCAGCAGCAGCGGCACCGACAGCGCCGCGGCGTACGCCGACACCCGCAGCGGCCCGAGCCTCGGCAGCACGGGCACGGCGAGCAGCGAGAACGCGACCTCCCCGGCGAGCGCGCCCACCGCCCACAGCAGGCTGACCAGGTTGCCGCCGCCGAAGCCCTGGGTGAGGGCGACGCCCCCGCTGACGACGACGGCCGCGGCCACCAGGCGCACGCTCGGCGGTCGGTGGCGCAGCAGCGGGTCCAGGACGGCGAGGACGATGGGGACGCCGCCGATGATCGCGCCGACGCTGGCCGGGTCGCCGTGCCGCACCGCCTCCACGTAGCAGACGTTGAACCCGGCGAGGCCCGTGCCCGCGAGCAGGGTGAGGCGGCCCAGCTCGCGGCCGGTCAGGCGCAGGTGCCGCACCCGTCTGAGCCACAGGATCACCAGCAGCACCAGCGTGGCCCCGGCGTAGCGCAGCGCCTGGCCGCCGAACGTCGGGTAGTCGGCGATCCCGGCGAGGACGGCGGCGGAGCTGCCCACCACCGTCATGGCCGCGACACCGTACAGGACGCCCGCGTTCGGCCGCGTGCCCGTCAAGCCGCTCATGCCGTTCTCCGCTCCCCCGCCGGAACCATGACCCACCGTCCTACTGTGGCGCCTCGGCGAACCGGATGTGGTCCCCCACGCGCAGGTCGATGTCGGCGGCGCCGAGCACGCGGTCGGTGGCGATGAGGATGTTGTAGTGGTTGGGGGCGTGGCACTCGTCGAAGCCGCTGACCGTGCCGAGGCGCCGGTCGCCCGCGTAGACCTCGTCGCCGCGCTGGAGCACCGTCGCGGCGGAGAACTCCGCGAAGCCGAGGAACCCCACCCGGTTGACCTCGTCGCCGGGGTCGCGGGGGCGGTCCACGGTGGTGACCAGCTCGTGCACCTCCCCGGCCGCGACACAGCGCGACGCCCACGGCGACAGGCGCATCCCCCGGTCGTCCCGGGTGTGGAACAGCAGCTTCACCACACGGGCGGACACCGGTTCCTTCGCCGCCATGCGCAGCCTCGGCTCCTTCGCCCGCCCGACCCGGTACGCCTCCTCGACGAGCCGTACGAGGCCGGGGCCCGGGTCGCGCCAGTCGGGCCCGGCGGCCACGGCCTGCCGGAACTCGGCGAGTATGCCGACGTATTCATGGTCCAGGGAGGACTTGAAGCCGTCGTACCCGGCGAGGAGGTCCGCGGCGAGGGTGCGGCCGTCGCGCAGCTCCACCACGACGTCCTTGACCTCGCCCGTCTCCAGGGCCCAGTCCAGCTCGACGTCGACCGGGATGCCGTCGGCGTCCAGGGACAGCGTGGCGTAGAACTCGGCGCCGCCGCGCACGTCCCCCAGGGTGGCGTCCCGCAGGGTGAGGGGGCCGACGAGGTGCCGCACGGCGTCCAGGGCGTTGGGCCCGTTGTCGATGAGGCAGCCGCCGCCGCACCGCTCCGGGTCGAGGTACCACTGCTCGCCGCCGGTGTGCTCGGCGATGTTCTCGTGGTAGCGGGCGGTGACGCGGACGATGTCCCGGCGGTCGCGCGGAAGGTGTCCGGTCAGGGCGCGCAGGTTGGTGTTGTAGCGGCGGTGGAACGCGGTGAACAGGGTGGTGCCGGTGGTGCGGGCGGTCGCCTCCATCACCTCGGCCTCCGCCGCCGCCACGGTCAGCGGCTTCTCGCAGCACACGGGCACGCCCCGCGCCAGGGCGGCGAGCACGGCGGGGGTGTGCACGTCGTTCGGCAGGGTGACGACGACGGCGTCCGCCTTGCCCGCGTCCAGCAGCTCCGTGAAGTCGGTGAAGCAAGCGGTGCCCCGCTCGGCGAAGGGGGCCAGCTTGCGCGGGTCCAGGTCGCACACGCCGGTCAGCTCCAGCTCCGGATCGGCCTCGATCGCCCGCAGGAAGTACGGGGAGATCGCGCCCAGGCCGAGTACGCCCAGCCTCATCGGCGCACCGTCCCGTCCGCCGCCCCGGCCGCCGTCCCGTCCACAGCCTCGCGTTCTTCCCCGCCGTCTGCCCCGCCTTCGGCCGGGCACAGCTCCCCCGGCACCGGCACGCCCAGTTCACGCGCGAGGGACGCGACCGCCTCGGCCACGTCCGGGGACAGCGGGATCCCCTTGCGCTCGGCCGCGGCGGCACGGGCGGCCTCCGGGGCGCCGGGGTAGGTCACGTCCCGCGCGTACGCGGCGGGCGGGCAGGCGGAGACGGTGCCGAGCAGTTCGCCGGTCTCCCCCAGGATCGTGTCGGGGTCGCCGAAGGCGGCCGGGGACAGCGCGATGACCAGGTGGCCGACGTCGCGGTCCGCGGCCGGTTCCGTCTCGGTGAGCGCCGCCCTGCGCGGGCCGAAGGCGGCCCCGGCGAACGGCCCGCACAACAGGTCCACCAGGAGCCCGAGGCCGTACCCCTTGGCGCCGCCGGTGGCGAGCCGTCCGCCCAGCCACGGCACGTCGGCCTCCGCGCGGAAGTACGCCGCCGGGTCGGTCACGTCGGAGCCGTCCGGGCCGATCAGCCACCCCTCGGGCACGTCCTCACCGGCCTGGAGGGCGGCCTTGACCCGTCCGGTCGCCACGACGGTGGTGCTCATGTCGAGCACGAACGGCGGCCGGTCGTCGGCGGGCACCGACGCCGACAGCGGATTGGTGCCCAGCAGCCGCCGCGCCCCGCCGAGCGGCGGGATCACGCCCTGCGCGCCGCAGTTGGTCATGGCGATCCCGGCGAGGCCGCCGTGGGCGAGCCGGTGCGTGTAGAACCCGGCGGCGCCGAAGTGCGAGCTGCGGCGCACCGCCACCACGCCCACGCCGAGGCGCCGCGCGGTGTCCGCGGCCAGGTCGGTGGCCCGCGTCATCACGACCACGCCGAGCCCGTCGGCGCCGTCGAGGACGCTCACCGCGCCGTTCCGGGCGATCAGGCGTGGTCGCGCGGCCGGGTCGACGCGGCCGCCGCGCAGCCACGGCACGTACATGTTCACCAGGGCCTTCAGCCCGTGCGTGGGATAGCCGTGCCGGTCGGCGTAGCCCACCACGTCGGCGGCGGCGTCGGCGTCCGCGCCGGGCAGACCCGCCGCGGTCAGCAGGTCGCGCGCCAGGTCGTGGTGCTGGCGCACTTCCAGGTAGGTCTCCATGTCCTGTTTCCCCGTTCGGTCGTTCACTGTTCGTCTGCGCGTGCGTGGCGGCCGCGTTCGCGGGCGCGGCCGAGGTCGTGGGTGCGGTCGAGGTCGTAGGTGCGGTCGGGGCCGGGTGTGCGGTCGGGTTCCCGCGTACGGATGTGCTCGCCGAACGCCAGGACCAGGTCGCGGACGCGGGTCGCGTACGCGTCGAGGTCGTCGAGGCGGACGTGCTCGTGCGGGGTGTGCGCGCCGTTGCCGTCGAGGCTGCCCGGGCCGCACACCGCCGCGTACCGGCCGGGGCCCGCCGCCCAGATGGCGTCGCAGGTGAACGCGGTGCCGTCGGCGACGCCGTCGTGCCGGGGCAGCCCGCACCGGGCGAGCAGCGCCTCCATGGCGGCGTCGCGGTTGGCGAGGGCGGGCAGGCCGCGCTTGCGCCACTCCACGCCCACGACCCGGTCCCAGTCGGCGGCGGTCCGCCCGGCCAGGGCCGTGCCGTGGAACCGGTCGGCGAACGCCTTGCCCGCCTCGGCCGCGAGCCGGTCGACCTCGGCGGCCAGGCGCCGTCCGGTGGCGGTGTCGAAGTAGGCGATGTTCAACAGGAGTTCGCCGGTGCCGTACACGCGGTTGTGGGCGGTGCCGGTGTGGACGCCCGCGACGCACACCTTGGCGCCGGTGCCGCGAGTCAGCCGGTCGAGTTCCCCGCCGAGGTGGCAGGCGAGGAAGCCGAGGGCGAGCGTGGCGTTGTGGCCGTCCCCCGGGTGGTCGTCGGTGGCGTCGGCGCCGGTGACCCGCAGCACCGGCGTCATGGTGGCGCTGCACGCGTCGAGGACCCGCAGCCCGGTCGGCTCGGCGAACAGCATCAGCCGCCCGGTCTCGCCCCGCTCCACCAGCCAGCGCGTGCCGTACACGCCCATGGCGCCGCCCTCCTCACCGGGCACGGACTGCAGCCGCGCCTCCACGGTGTGCGCCAGCCACGGCGCCTCGGCGTACGCGGCGGCGATCCCCACGGCGGCGGCCACGCCGGGCCCCTTGTCGTCCACGGCGCCGCGCCCGTGCAGCACCCGGCCGTCCAGGCGGGGCGGCAGGTGCGGGCCGACCGTGTCGACGTGGAAGTTGACGACGAGGCGGCGGTGCTCGGGCGCGGCCTCCCCGAAGCCGAGCACCAGGGACGGCTGGCCCGCGAGGAACGCCGGGTCGGCCGCGGCCCGCAGCACCGGCAGCGGGGTGACGGCGCTCGCCAGGTGCTCCACGGGCGGCTGGTCCAGGCGGCGGGTGGTGAAGCCCCGTGCCGTCGCGCCCTGGGCGACGACGCGCTGCGCGGCGGCGGTACCGGCCGGGTCGCCGCCCTCCAGCGGGGAGACACTGGCGGTGTCCATGAGGGCGAGCAGCCACTCCAGGTCGTCGGCGCGCAGCCGCACGGGGGCGGCGGGGCGGTCAGGATGGCCAGACGGCCCGGGGCGGTCGGGGCGGTCAGCCATGCCTGGCCTCCGGGCGGTCCGCCGCGTCGGCCGCCGTGCGGGCCCCCAGCTCGTCCCGCACCAGGGCCGCGAAGCGCTCCGCGCACGCCCGGTACCCCGCTTCGAGCCGCGCCGGGTCCCCGCTCACGTTCAGGTGCGGGATGTGCGCCACGTGCGGCTCCAGGCTGTACCAGCCGTGGTAGCCGAAGCCGCGCAGCATCCGCAGGCAGGTGGCGACGTCGGCCTCGCCGTCCCCGGGCAGCCCGAAGACGGCCCCCGCGCCGCCCGTCGCGCGGGTGCCGTCCTTGATGTGCACGTGGTCGACGTACGGCAGCACCTCGGCCAGGAAGGCGACCGCGTCGTAGCCGTACGCCAGGCCGTTGCCGACGTCGAAGACCAGCCGGACGCCGTCGACCTCCCCGAGCAGCTCCAGGGTGTGCGCGGCGCTCTGGGAGGCCCAGCCGTGGCAGTTCTCGTGCAGCAGGACCATGCCCAGGTCCCGGGCGCGCAGGGCCAGTTCGCGCATCCGGCGCAGGGCCGCCGCGCGCCACAGGGCGTCCGGCCTGCCGTCGCTGGGGTAGGACATCACGCGCAGCCGGTGGCAGCCGAGCAGCCCCGCGTGCGCGGCCGCGCGCCGGAGGACCTTCTCTTCGTACGCGAAGTCGTCGGCGACGGTGACGGCCCACCCGCCGATGGGCGTGTCGACGACGGGCACGGCCAGGCCCGCCTCGGCGACGGCCGTGGCGATGCGCTCGGCCTCGGCCAGGGACCACTGGTGGGCGCCGCGGCCGTCCACGGTGCGCAGTTCGATCCCGGTCAGGCCGAGGTCGGTGTGGACGCGGATCTGGTCCGCGAGGCCGGTGGCGGCCTCGTCGCCGATCCCGCAGACCAGGATCTCGTCGGTGCCCGGCACGCCGCTCACGCCCCCGCCGCCGCGAAGTCCTCGACGGCGTCGGCCACGCGGTCGGCGGTCTCCAGCGGCAGCTCCGGGTACAGGGGCAGGGCGAGGCACTCGCGGGCCAGGCGCTCGGCGTTCGGGAAGTCGCCGGGGCCGTGCCCGAGGTGGCCGAAGGCGGGCTGGAGGTGCAGCGGCCTCGGGTAGGTCACCGCGGTCTCGATGCCGCGCCGGGCCAGGTACGCGCGCAGCGCGTCGCGTTCGGCCGCCCGGATCACGTACGTGTACACGGCGCGGCCGGAGGGCCCGGCCGGGGGCGCCACGACGGCGGGGCCCAGCGCCCGCAGGCGGGAGCCGTAGCGGTCGGCGAGGGCGCGGCGGGCGGCGGCCTGCCGGTCGAAGTCGGCCAGGCGGCGCAGCAGGAACGCGGCGGTGACCTCGTCCATGCGGCAGTTGAAGCCGAGCAGGTCGTGCCGGAACCGCACGGTCTGGCCGTGGTTGCGCAGCGCCCGGCACGCCGTGGCGAGCGCGTCGTCGTCGGTGACCACCATGCCCGCGTCGCCGCAGCCGCCGAGGGGCTTGGCCGGGAAGAAGGAGTACACCCCCGCGGTGCCCCAGCGCCCGGTGGGCAGCCCGTCGACGGTGCCGCCCAGGGTGACCGCGCTGTCCTCCACCAGGCGCAGACCCTCGCGGCCCGCCAGGTCCCGCAGGGCGGCCATGGGCGCCGTGTGGCAGAACAGATGGGCCGGGAGCAGTGCCGCGGTGCGGGCGGTCAGGGCCCGCCGCGCCGCCTCGGGCTCCAGCGCCATGGTGTCGAGGCTGACGTCGGCGAACGCGGGCCTCGCCCCGACGAGGGCGACGGCGCTGGCCGAGGAGACGAACGAGAAGGCGGGCGTGACGACTTCGTCACCGGGGCCGATGCCGAGGCCGCTGAGGATCAGGGTCAGCGCTCCTGTGCCGTTGGCGCAGGCCACGGCGTGCCGGGCGCCGACCTTCGCGGCGATCGCGGACTCCAGGGCCACGACCCGGGACTTGAGGATGAACTCGTCGGCGGCGGCGACCTCGGCGACGCACTCCACCAGCGCGTCCCCCCAGTCGGCGAACCGCCGGTCGAACGCGGCGAACGGCACGGTCGCGGTCATCGTCCGCCCCCGTTCCGGTCGCCGCGCGCGTGGAAGGCGCGGATGAGGTCGCAGACGTAGCGCACCTGGTCCTCCGTCAGGTCGGGGTAGAGCGGCAGCGCCACGGCGCGGCGGCTCGCGGCGGTGGCCACGGGGACGGGGTGTCCGGCGCCGCGCCGCCCGGCGAGGCAGGGCTGTTCGGGCAGCGGCCTGGGGTAGTAGACGTCCGTCCCGACGCCGTGCTCGGCGAGGTGGGAGACGAGGTCGTCGCGGCGGTCCGTCTCGATGAGGTACACGTACCAGACGAGGTTGCCGGGCCTGGCGACCTTCGCCTGCCGGGGTGTGCGCACGCGCGGTGCCAGGTCGCTCAGGTGCTCGGTGTAGCGGGCGGCGAGGTCGGCGCGGCGGGCGATGTCCGCGTCGAGGTGTTCGAGGCGGGTGCGCAGGACGGCGGCCTGGATCTCGTCGGCGCGGCTGTTCCAGCCGATGTCCAGGTGCTCGTACGAGCCGTCGGCGCTCTGCCCGTGCACCCGCAACCGGCGTACGCGGGCGTCGACTTCGGCGTCGTCGGTGAGGACGGCACCGGCGTCGCCGAGGGCGCCGAGCGTCTTGGTGGGGAAGAACGACAGGACGCCCGCCGCCCCGAACAGCCCGGCGTGCCGCCCGTCGACGCGCATGCCGATGGCCTCGGCGCTGTCCTCGACCAGCAGCAGCCCGTGCTCCTCGGCCAGGGCGCCGATGGCGGCCATGTCGGCGGTCTGGTGGAAGAGGTGCACCGGCATGATCGCCTTGGTGCGGGGAGTGATCGCCGCCGCGGCCCGCTCGGGGTCCAGCGCGTACGAGTCGGGCAGGACGTCCACCATGACGGGCTCGGCACCGGCGTGCAGCACGGCCGACGCCGTGGCGAAGAAGGAGTACGCGGGGACGATGACCTCGTCGCCGGGGCCGACGCCGACGGCCCGCAGCATGAGGACCAGGGCGTCGGTGCCGCTGCCCACCAGGGCGACGTGCCGCGCTCCGGTGTAGGCGCACAACTCCCGTTCCAGGTGGGCGACTTCCGTGCCCGAGGTGAAGCGTCCCGAGGCGGCGACGGCACGCAGGCGCGGCTCCAGGCGGGGCCAGTCGCGGCGGATGGACGCGGCCCCGGAGAAGAAGGGCACGGCGGGGCCGCCGGTGGTGGGCCCGGTGGGGGTGTGCTGCTGCTTCAGCATGGGGTCATCACCTCGTCGGTGTCGGGGGCGCCGGTGCGCGGCCCGCCGTGCGGTGCGGTGGTCGGGGTGGCCGCGCTGGTGTGCCCGGCGGCCGCTTCGAGGAGTTCGACGGTCCGCACGTGCGTGTCGAGGCCGCAGGGCGGTGGCGGCCCCTCCCCGGCGAAGCAGCGGTAGGCGGCGGCGAGGAAGCGGGTGAGCGGCGCGTCGTGGAGGAGCAGCCGGTCCGGGCTGCCGGGCAGGCGGAGCTGTCCCACGTCGTCGGCGTCGGACACCGGGTAGTGCGCGGTGAGCTGTCCTTCGGTGCCGGTCACGGTGAGGCTGCGGACACGGATCGGCGAGGTGAGGTCCGATACGAGGGTGCTGGTGGCCCCCGAGGTGTGGCGCAGGGTCAGGCGTCCGCCGCCCAGGCGTGGCAGGGGCGGGCCTGTCGGCCGCTCCAGGGGCCACAGTTCGGCCTCGGCCAGGGCGGCGGGGCCGAGCAGGTGCAGGGCGAGGAGCACCTGGTGGGGCAGCTCGACCTCCAGGGCCGAGGTGTGGCTGTCGGACCGGGCGCGCCGGAAGCGCGGCTTGCTCTGCTCCATGGCCAGCGCGACGGGCGCGCCGATGCCGCCGTCGGCGAGGCAGACCCGGATGCGTGCGGTGACCGCGCTGGAGGGCCACACCCCGACGGGCAGGATCCGCGCCCCGGCGCGCGTGAGCGCGGCGACGCGCCGGGCCCCGGCGGCCGTGTCGGCCAGCGGCTTCTCCACGACGACGCGGGACAGGCCGCGGTCGACGAGGGTCTCGGCGAGGGCGGCGTGGGTGCGGGCCGGGGTGGTGACGTGGGCCACGGCCCGCGCGGGGTCGACCTCGGCGAGGGCGTCGTCGAGCGTGGGGTACCAGCGGGTGCCCGGGGCAGGCGGTCCGGGCGCCGCGGGTCGACGGCGATGACGCGCGGCCCGTGCCCCGAGGTGCCCGCGAGCTGGCGCAGGCAGGGGTGGTGCAGGCCGCTGCCCGCGCGGCCGTAGCCGACGATGACGGGGACGAGGCCGCCGGGGAGGCCTGCGGCGGCGGTGCTCACCGGGTGGCCTCCTTCAGCTCCGCGACCAGTTCGCGGGTGGCGGCGATCCGGGCCGTCGCGTCCGGGGCGGCGCCGATGCGGCGCAGCAGCGCGCTGCCCACGATCACGCCGTCGGCGTGGCCGCGCAGCGCGCGGACGTGGGCGGGCGTGGAGATCCCGAAGCCCACGGCCAGCGGCACCCGGGAGTGCGCCTTGACCCGGTCGAGGAAGGCGGTCAGGCGCGGGTCGAGTGCGGCGCGCTCCCCGGTGACGCCCTCGGCGGCCAGGCAGTACAGGAAGCCGGTGGAGCACCGGGCGGTGTAGCGGATGCGTTCGTCGGCGCTGCCCGGCGCGGCGAAGAACACCGTGGCGAGTCCGGCGGGTTCGGCGTGGCCGCACAGGTCGTCCGCCATGTGCGGTGGCAGGTCGGGGACGACGAACCCGTCGGCTCCGGCGCCCGCGGCGTCCTTGACCAGCTCCGCGAGGCCGTACTGGAGGAACGGGTTGTAGTAGCCCATCAGGACGATCGGCGCCTCGACGCCGTCCTGGCGGGCCCGGGTCACCAGGCGCAGGACGGTGCCGATGGTCGTGGCGTGGGCGAGGGCGACGCGGCTGGACTCCTGGATGACGGGGCCGTCGCCCATGGGGTCGGTGAACGGGACGCCCAGTTCGATGACGTCGGCTCCCGCGTCGGCCGCGGCGCGGATCAGCGGCACGGTCTCCTCCGGCGTCGGGTATCCGGCGGTGAGATAGGTGACCAGGGCGGTCTCGCCGCGTGCCGCGGCGGCGTCGAAGGCGTCGGCGATGCGGCTCATCAGCGGTGGTCTCCGGGCTCGGTGGCGTACGGGGAACTCCGGTGCCGGGCGGGGGCGTTCGGGCGCCGGGCGGGTCCGCGGCGCCGGGTGCGCGCTGGGCCGGGTGGGCGCGCCGGGTGCCCTGCGCCTGCGCGGCGGGGGCGCCTCCGCCGCGCGCGTCCAGCGCCTCCACGGCCATCGCCAGGTCCTTGTCGCCCCGCCCCGACAGCGTGACCAGCACCTGGGCGCCGTCGCCGAGTTCCGGCGCCAGGCGCAGCGCGGCGGCCAGGCCGTGCGCGGACTCCAGGGCCGGGATGACGCCCTCCTCCCGGCTCAGGGCGGCGAAGGCGTCCAGGGCCTCGTCGTCGGTGACGCCCACGTAGGCGACCCGCCCGGTGTCCTTGAGGCGGGCGTGCTCGGGGCCCGCGGCCGGGTAGTCGAGGCCGGGGGCGATGGAGTGGGTGTCGAGGATCTGGCCGTGGTCGTCCTGGAGGAGGTAGGTGCGGGTGCCCTGGAGCACTCCGGGCGTGCCGCACAGCAGGGGTGCCGCGTGCCGTCCGGCGCGGCCGGTGCCGTCGCCCGCGGCCTGGGCACCGACGAGCCGGACGGGGTCGTGCAGGAACGCCCGGAAGGTGCCGATGGCGTTGCTGCCGCCGCCGACGCAGGCCACCACGGCGTCGGGCAGGCGGCCGGTGGCGTCCAGGACCTGGCGCCGCGCCTCGCGCCCGATGACGGACTGGAAGCGGGCGACGACCGTCGGGTAGGGGTGCGGGCCGACGGCGGAGCCGAGCAGGTAGTGGGTGTCGCCGGGGTGCGCGAGCCAGTCCCTGATGGCGGCGTTGATGGCTTCCCGCAGGGTGGCGCTGCCGGTCTCCACGAGCCGTACGTCGGCGCCGAGCAGCCGCATGCGGCGCAGGTTGGGCTCCTGCCTGCGGGCGTCGGCCACGCCCATGTAGACCACGCAGTCCAGGCCGAGGTGGGCACAGACGGCGGCGACGGCGACGCCGTGCTGTCCGGCGCCGGTCTCGGCGACGATCCGCTTGCAGCCCATGCGGGCGGCGAGGAGTGCCTGCCCCAGACAGTTGTTGATCTTGTGGGCGCCGGTGTGGGTGAGGTCCTCGCGCTTGAGCCAGAGCGTGACGCCGTCGGCGGTGCCGAGCCTGCGCAGCCGGGTGAGCGGGGTGGGGCGGCCCGCGAACCGCGCGAGCAGCGTGTCGAGTTCGGTGGTGAAGGCGGGGTCGTCCCGCGCCTGCTCGTACGCCTGCCGGAACTCCTCAAGGGGGCGGACCAGGGTCTCGGCGACGAACTGGCCGCCGTGGCCGCCGAACAGGCCCTCGGCTCCGTTCACGCCCGTGCCTCCCTCGTGGGGCGGCGGACCGGCACGCCGGTGAGGTCGCGCACCGCGTCGGCCGGGGAGCCGCTGGTCAGCAGGGTCTCGCCGACGAGGCAGGCGTCGTAGCCGTCCGCGCCGATCCGGGTCACGTCGGCGCGGTGGCGCAGCCCGCTCTCGCTGACGGTGACGACGCCGTCGGGGATGCGGGCGCGCAGCCGCGCCGAGTTGTCCAGGTCGACGGAGAAGGTGCGCAGGTCCCGGTTGTTGACGCCGATGAGGTCGGCGCCCGCGGCCAGGGCGCGCTCGATGTCCTCGGCGGTGAAGGTCTCCACCAGCGCGTCGAGCCCGTACTCCGCGGCGGCGGCGAGGACGTCGGTCAGTTCGGCGTCGGCGAGGGAGCGGACGATGACGAGGACGGCGTCGGCGCCGCAGGCGTGTGCGAGGGCGACCTGCCGGGTGTCGACGACGAAGTCCTTGAACAGGACGGGCAGTTCGACGGCCGACCGCACCTCGGCGACCAGCGCGGGCGAGCCGCCGAAGAACGGCTCGTCGGCGAGCACGGACACGGCCCGGGCGCCCCCGGCGGCGTACTCCTTGGCCAGCGGCACGGCCTCGGCGGCGGGCCACAGGTCGCCCTTGGACGGGGACTTCGGCTTCACCTCGGCGATCACGGACACGTCGGGCTTGCTGAGGGCGGCGCGGAAGCGTCCGGCGCCGTCGGGGCGGGCGGGGCCGGACGTCGGCACGGGGTGTCCGCCCGTGCGCCAGAACGCGCGTTTGCGGGCGACGATCTCATCGAGATGCATGGAGCGATTCCTCGGGGTCGGAGGGGGCGGAAAGGGGTGCGCGGCGGGCGCCGGGCGCGCGCAGGGCGTGCGTCAGGCGGCGGGCCGCGCCCGACGCCAGGGCCTCCCGGGCGCGCCGGACGCCGTCCGCGAGGTCGGCGGCGTGCCCGGTCAGGCGCAGCAGGGCGGCGGCGTTGGCCGCGACGGCGTCCCGCAGGGCCGCGGGTGCGGCACCGGCGAGCAGGGCTTCGGCGAGCGCGGCGGCGCGGGCCGGGTCGCCGCCCCTGAGGTCGGTGTGGCGGGCGGGGCGTACGGGCAGCTCCGCGGGGTCGATGGTGTGGGGCCGCACGCCGTGCGCGGTCACGGCGAGGACGCGGGTGGTGGCCGCGGTGCTCACCTCGTCGAGTCCGTCGTCGCCGTGCACGACCCAGGTGCGGCGGTGGCCGAGCAGCCCGGCCGCCTCGGCGAGCACGTGCTGTTCGCGCGGGTCGGCGACGCCGATGAGGCGCGGGCCGCCCGCGACCGGGTTCGACAGCGGGCCCGAGAGGTTGAACAGGGTCCGGAAGCCGAGGCGTCTGCGCAGCCGTGTCCAGCGTCCGACGGTGGTGTGCAGCGCGGGCGTGTAGACGAACGCGAAGCGGTGGCGGCGCAGGGACGCGGCGATGCCCGCGGGCCCCGGGTCGACGGGCACGCCGAGGCGCTCCAGGAGGTCGGCGCTGCCGCAGGCGCTGGTGGCGGCCCGGTTGCCCGCCTTGGCGACGGTGGCGCCCGCGGCGGTGGCGACGAGCGCGGCCAGCGTCGACAGGTTCACCGACTGCGAGGCGTCGCCGCCGGTGCCGACCAGGTCCGCGGTGGCCGTGCCGTCCCACGGGACGGGCGGCGCCGCGGCCAGGACGGCCCGGACCAGGGCGGCGACCTCGGTCGCGGCGTGCCCCTTGCGGGCGAGCGCGGTGAGCAGGGCGGCGGCGGCCTGCTCGCCCGCCCGGTCGGTGAGCAGGGCGCGGGCGGTCGCGTCGGCGAGGCCGTCGTCCAGGTCGCGGCCCGCGGCGGCTTCCCTGGTGGCGGCGCGCAGGGTCGCGTCGGGATCCTGAGGGGCGCTCACAGGTGGTGGATCCCGTCACCGGTCGGCAGCGTCTGCCAGGTGTCGAGGACCAGCGGCGCCGCGTACCACAGCGGGCGGTCGAGGAGTTCCCGGTGCGGGGTGACGAGGATGACGCAGTCGTGGGCGGTGACGGACTCGCGGACCCAGTCGGCGCGCTCCACCACCTCGCCGTCCACGACGAGTTCGGTGAGGTACGGGTCGGTGTAGCGGGGCTTGGCGGAGCGCTTGCGCAGCTCGCGGATGATGTCGAGGCCGGGGGCGTTGCGCGTGTCGGGCACGCCCGGCTTGTAGGTGACCCCGGCGACCAGGACGCGGCTGCCCGCGAGGTCACCGCCCTGGGCGCGCAGCAGGTCGGCGAGGCGGGTGACGACCCGCCGTGGACGCTGGCGCACCTGCCGGTGCGCGGCGTCGAGGAGCGGCATGGCCACACCGCCGTACGCGGCGTAGTCCTTCAGGAAGAGCGGGTCGACGGGGATGCACTCGCCGCCGACACCCGGACCCGGCCAGTGCGCGAGGAACCCGTACGGCTTGGTGGCCGCCGCCTCGATGACCTCGCGGGCGGGCTCCGGCCAGTTCGCACAGGTCGGCCAGTTCGTAGGTCAGTGCGATATTGACGAGCCGGAAGGTGTTTTCGAACGCTTTCGCCACTTCCGCCGTCTCGGGCGCGCCGACCGGGAATACGGAATCGGTGATGCGCCCGAAGAGCAGTGTCGCGCGCCGAGTGCATTCCGAGGTCAAACCCCCGATCACCCGCGGCGTGTTGCGCAGCGTCCACTTTCCTCCGGAAGCCGGATTGATGCGCTCCGGCGCCATCGCCACATGGAACTCGCGCCCCGGCGTGAGCCCGGTCCGTTCCGCGATGCGGTCCGCGAGCCCCGAAGTGGTGCCGGGCGGCACGGTCGATTGCAGCACGACCAGTGATCCCTCGCGCACATACCCGGCGACGGTGTCCGCGGCCGCGTTCACATGGCGGAGATCGGGCTTTCCCCTGTCGGTCGCCGGTGTCGGGACGCAGATGACGAACGCGTCGGCCGCGCCCAGCGCTTCGGCCCGCGCGGTGGCGGTCAGCGTCCCGCTCGTCGCGAGGAGTCTGGCGTCCGCGACATCGGGAAGGTAGGAGGTGAGAGCGGTCAGGCGACCGATCCGCTCCTCGTCTATGTCGTAGCCGACGGTGCGCACTCCGGACTCGGCGAACGCGACGGCCAGCGGCAGTCCCGTGTAGCCGAGCCCGACGACGGCGACCGTCGTCGTGTCCCGTGACAGTTCATCAGGCGTGGTCCCCAGCATGGTGGCTTCCCCCGTGCCCTTCGGCTTGTGCCGCCCTCGGCGGCGATGAGGATCGACGCACGCCCCCATTGCAAGCGCCGTATCCTCACATCCCCGGAGCGGATCCGGAATCAATCCGGCCCGCCAAGAAAAGAATTGTCGCCCACCGGATAGACCGGTTCGCTCCCGCACGCGCCCCGTGTGAATAAGCGGAACACCGTGCTGCGAGGAACGAATGGGCTGCGCCCCGCGTCCTAGTAAAGCCGGACCCTTTCATGAGAACCAGTCCACCTGGGAAAGAAATGGGCAGACCAGATGTCGTGGCAAATTCAACTATCGATCGACCGCGCCGCGGACGAGCCGCTGCACGCTCAGCTCCGCACGGCCATCAAGAACATGATCACGACCGGCCTCCTCAGGCCGGGCGCCCCGCTCCCCTCAAGCCGCCGCCTCGCGGACGACCTCCGCCTGTCCCGCAGCGTGGTGGTGGAGGCCTATCAGCAGCTCACCGCGGAGGGCTATCTGCACGCGGTGAGCCGCTCCCGCACCCGCGTCGCCGACCGCGCCCCCACGGCCGCGCCCGGCCCCGCCCCGCGCCCCGGGGCGCCCGCCGGGAGAGCCCCCCGCGCGGAACCCGCCCGCCGCGACCCGCACCCGGGCCCCGCCGACGTCACGGCGTTCCCGCGCCGCGAGTGGCTGGCGTGCCTGCGCCAGGTCCTCCAGACCAGCGGGCCCGAGCGGCTGGAGTACCCGCCGCTCGCGGGCGTCCTCCCCGCGCGGGAGGAGATCGCGGCGCACATCGGGCGGGTCCGCGCGGTGCGCACCACTCCGCAGTGCCTGATGGTCACCGCCGGGTTCGCCCAAGGCCTGACGCTGCTGTGCCTGCTCCTGCGCGACCTCGGCCTGCGCGCGCTGGCGGTGGAGGACCCGGGCAACCCCGGTCAGCGGCGCGTCATCGAGGCGGCGGGCCTGCGCGCGGTGCCCGTCCCGGTCGACGGCGAGGGCCTGGTGGTGGAGGGGCTGGCCCGCGCCGACGCCCGGGCCGTCCTGACCACGCCCACGCACCAGTTCCCCACCGGCGCCGTCCTGTCCCCCGCGCGCCGGGCGGCGCTCGTCGCCTGGGCGCGGGACGTCGGCGGCCTCGTGATCGAGGACGACTACGACGGCGAGTTCTGGTTCGACCGCGCCGAGCGGCCCGCCTCCCTGCAGAACGCGGCGCCGGACCAGGTGGTGTACGCCGGGTCGGTCAGCGCGACGCTCGCCCCGGGCCTGCGGTTCGGCTGGCTTGCGGTACCGCCGCGCCTCGCGGAGCCGTTGGAGCGGGTGCGGGCCCGGCAGGACCTCGGCGGCTCCGCCCTCGACCAGCTCGCGTACGCGGAGTTCCTGCGCAGCGGCCGCCTGGAGCGGCATCTGCGCCGGATGCGCAAGCGCTACCGCGAGCGCCTCGACACCCTGGTCCACGCCCTGGAGCTGAGGCTGCCCGACGCGCGGGCGCACCGCCCGGCGGCGGGCCTGCACGTCCTCGTGTCCCTGCCCGAGAAGCTGGAGGAATCCCTCGTGACCCGCACCGCCCAGCAGCACGGGGTGAGCGCGCGCGGCATCGCCGAGTTCGCGCTGGAGCACCCCCCGCCGTCGCCCGCCGTGGTGATCGGCTACGCCCCGCACTCCCGCGACGCCCTGACCGCCCTGGTCGAGGCGCTGGCCGAGGCGGCGCGATGAGCGGCCCGGAGCGCCGGACGGCGACGACGACGCGGCGGCCGTCGCGGGCGGCCACCGCGTACCGGGCGGCGCGGGCGTCAGCCTCGTACCGCGCGGCATCCGCGGCTCAGGGCGCGCGAGCCTCGGCCGCACACGAGGCGGCGACCGCCCGCCAGGCCCGGCCCGCCCCCCAGGCCCGGCCCGCCCGCCAGGCCCGGCGCACCCGTCGAGCCCGGCGCGCGTCAGCCCCGCACCACGCCCTGACTGCCCGTCAGGCCTCGCGCGCGGCGGCCACGAACTCGCGGATGAGCCCCGCGTCCTTCACGCCCCGGCCGCGCTCCACGCCGCTGGACACGTCGACGCCCCAAGCCCCGGTGTCCGCCACGGCCTGGCGCACGTTGCCGGGCCCCAGTCCCCCGGCGAGCAGCCACCGGCCGTCGGCGCGCCCGGCGAGCGCCGCCCAGTCCCAGGGCTCGCCGGAGCCGGGCTTGGGCGCGTCGACGATCAGCAGGTCCTCGCCGTGGCTGCCGCAGGCGAGGTCCGCGCCGCCGGTCCCGGACACGGCGCGGACCAGGCGCTGCGGAAGCGCGCACGCGGCGGCGTAGTCACCGGGCGTGTAGGCGTCGCCGTGCAGTTGCACGGCGCCCACGCCGGTGCCGTCGACGGCCGCGGCGACCTCGGCGGGCGGCGCGCCCGCGAACACCGCGACGGTCAGCACGTGCGGCGGCACGTCCGCGAGCAGGGTCCGCATGCGCTCCGGCGTGATCTGCCGCGGGCTCGGCGCGAGCACGAAGCCGACGGCGTCCGCGCCCGCGTCGACCGCCGCGGCCACGTGCGACGGCTCCCGGAGCCCGCAGATCTTGACGAACATTCACCGCTCCTGAACGGATGGAGGTGGACGAGCAACGGCCCCGAGTCAAACACCTCGGGGCGCCCCCGCTCCAGTCCAGTCGGCGACGCCGCACCCGGACCACGCCCCGCGCCGCCCGGGTGCGACGTCCGCCGCTACGGCAGGTACAGCGTGTACAGCAGCCGGTCGGGCAGCACCGGCGGGGTGCCCTGGAGGACGCCCGTGGTGGCGTTGTCGACGAGGCCCCGCTTGACCCGCGCCGGGGTGTCCTTCGGCCGGAACGCCAGGTGCAGCGCCGCCGCGCCGGTCACGTGGGCGGTGGCCATCGACGTACCGCTGATGGTCCGCGTCGCGGTGTCGCTGTCGTGCCAGGCGGAGGTGATCTCGACGCCGGGCGCGAACAGGGACACGCACCGGCCGTGGTTCGACGAGGAGGCCCGCCGGTCGGCGCGGTCGCTGGCGCCGACGGTGATCGCCTCGGGCAGCCGCGCCGGGGACTGGTCGCAGGCCCCGCCCGCGCCACCACCGCTGCCCGCGGCGACGGCGTAGGTGACGCCGGAGCGGATGGAGGCCCGCACGGCGCTGTCGAGGACGTCGTTGGCCTGCCCGCCGAGGCTCGATGTTGGCCACCGCGGGCTTCACCGCGTTCTTCGTGACCCAGTCGACGCCCGCGACGACGCCCGCCGTGGTCGCCGAGCCCTGGCAGTCCAGGACCCGCACCGCGACCAGCCGCGCCTCCTTGGCGACGCCGTACGTCGTGCCCGCGGCGATGCCGCCGACGTGGGTGCCGTGGCCGTGGCAGTCGGCGCCGTCGCGCCCGTCGCCGACGGTGTCGACGCCGACCGACGCGCGTCCGCCGAAGTCCTGGTGCGTGGTGCGCAGGCCCGTGTCGATCACGTACACGCTGACGGCGCGCGCGGTGGTCCGGTAGGTGTACGTGGTGGACAGCGGCAGCTTGCGCTGGTCGACGCGGTCCAGGCCCCAGGGGGCGTTCTGCTGGGTCTCCTCCGCGGGGGCGGCGGCGAGGCGCACACGGGTGTCCTGGTGCACGGCGGCCACGCGCGGGTCGGCGGCCACGCGCCGCGCCTGCGCGAGGGACATCCGCGCGGAGAACCCGTGCAGCGCCGAGCGGTACAGATGGCCGAGCCGCGCCCCGTCGGCGCGCGCGAGCAGGTCGCGCGCGACACCGGGCACGGCGGTGGACGCGGGCTCCTTCAGGACGACGATCCAGCCGTCCGGCACGGCCGTCTCACCCGCCCCGGCCAGCCGTGGCGTGCCCATGGGGGCGGGCGCCCCGGCGGCGGGCACCGTCGCGGCGGCCGTGCCGAGTTGCAGGCCCGTGGCGAGCAGGGCCGCGGACAGCACCGCGGCGGCGCACCGGACTGTGGGTCTCCTCATGGCTGCACCTGACCCTTTCGGTGGTGGGGGTTTCCTACAGGCGTACGGGGTGCGGGGGCGGGCCGCGCGAGCGGCGGTGGGGCTCAGCCGCACCGGCCCGCCGGGCGGGCGCGGGTCACGACCTGGCTGGTGCCGGTGGTGGCGTCGATCCACAGCACCTGACTGCCGGGCCCGGCCGCGGCGGACAGCTGCTCGCCCCGGTTGCAGGAGACACGGCCCCTGCTCGTCGCCGGGTCGTCCGGGGCGCCGTCGGCCGCGAACTGCCAGAGCTTGGCGAGGGACTCGTTGCCCCCGTCGGCGGCGGGCGGCCGCGCGCCGACGGTCACCGCCGCGTCGGAGGCCGTCAGGTCGTAGCCGTTCACCGCGCCGGGACCGCCCTCGGAGCTGAGGTCGACGACGTGCGTGCCGTCGAGGTCCGCTCGGCGCACGGACGTCGTGCCGTCGCCCGGGACCGCGTCCCGCAGCCACAGGACGTGCCGTCCGGTGACGGCCGTCGGACCGAGGCCGGTGCCGCCCGGCACCTGCTCGATGACCCTGTTCTCGCCGCTGGCCACGTCGATCACGCGCGTGCTGTACGCGTACTCGGCGCGCACCCGGCGCCGCTCCTGGTAGACGACCCTGCCCGCGCCCGCCGACGGGAAGAACGCGCGGTGGTAGGAGCCGCCGCCGACGCTGCCACCGACCTGCGGATCCTTCAGGCTCAGGTACTTCACACCCTGGCGGCCGCCGTGGTTGTAGTACGAGAACGTGACGACGTCGCCGTCGACGTCCACGGCGCCCGCCACGCCCCGCGCGTTGTGCCAGAGCTTCTTGACCGGGCCGCCCGCCAGCGGCCTGGCGAGGATGTCCACGCCGGTCGGCCCGTGCGCCTGCCACACCGCGGTCCTGCCGTCGGTGGCCGGATGGACGTGGAAGCGGCCGTCGTTGGGGCTCAGCAGGGTGAGCGGACCGCTGCCGTCCGTGCGTCCCGCCCACACCGAGTACGGCTCCGACCCGTCCTCGTTGGACCGGGACGCGACCCACCGGCCGCCGCCCGAACCGAGCCGGGAGGCATCGGTGTTGACCCGGTCGAGCAGGGTGTCGGAGTCCACGCCGAGCGCCAGCTCCCAGCCGGGCACGATGCCGTGCGCGGCGAAGGCCCGCTGGAGCGCCCGCCGTTGCCCCGCGTCCACACGCAGGTCATCGGCGGCGGCGAGCACCGCGGCGCGGCCCTCGGTGAAGCCGTCGAGCGGGGTCAGGTACTGGGTCAGCGCCCGGTACACGATCCTGTCGGCGAGGGTGTCGCCCAGGTCCTCGCGGGCGTCCCACAGCGCCCCCGCGAAGATCGTGGAGTTCCGGTGGACGCCGCCGTTGTCGGTGCCCATGCCGACGCCGAGGAAGTGCCGGGAGGTGGTCCGGCCGTCGTTCAGGTCGCGGATCGCGCAGGCGCGCGGCCCCTGGCTGCGGCACAGGCGCTCGCCGACCAGGCCGGAGTCCGGGTCGCTGGTGGCGACGCCGTACGCCGCGTTCTCGACGGCGTTGCCGAAGTAGTCGGCGATCGCCTCGTTGAGGGCGCCGGACTGGCCCGCGTACACCAGGGCGGCGGTGTGCTCGACGACGCCGTGCGTCATCTCGTGGCCGACGACGTCCAGACCGGCGGCCAGCGGGCGGTACTCCTCGTCGCCGTCGCCGTAGACCGTCTTCTGGCCGTCCCAGAAGGCGTTGACGTACGGCTGCCCGCCATTCCTCACGCCCACCAGGGAGTTGAGGGTCATGCCGTGGTCGTCGAGGCTCATGCGGCCGTGCTGGTCGCGGTAGTAGTCGAAGACCCGCGCGGCGCCCCAGTGCGCGTCCACCGCGCCCGCGTCGGTGGCGTCCCGGCCGAAGGCGGGCGTCGGCGAGCCGAACTCCTGGATGCCCTGCGGCCATTGGCCCATGACCTCGCTGACGTCCCTGCCGCGCGCGTCCCAGGTGGACAGGGTGCGGCCCCAGCCCTCGTCCTCGGGGATGCGGGTGGTGTCGCGCAGCACGTACTGCTCGCGCCAGGGGTCGCGCTCCACGTCGAGCGCGACGCCCTCGCCGTCCAGTTTGACGCCGGAGCCCTTCTCGCGCGGCTCGGCGCGGGCGGCGGTGGCGGTGCCGCTCCCGCGCGGCGCCGTCGCGGCCCCGGCGCCGGGCTCGGCGCCGCCGAACGTCTTGATACCGCTGTACTGGAGGACGGGGTACCCGGCGCGCGCGTCGACGTAGACCTCGCGCAGCACGGGTGCGCCGGTCGTGGGGTCGGTGCCGCGCACGGTGACGTGCCGGGTGAGCAGGCCCGCGCCCCTGGGCAGCACGACCAGGCCGCGGGCGGTGCCCGTCAGGGGCGGCTCGTCCCCGGGCTCCGGGGCGCCGCGCGTGGGCGCGAAGGCGCGGGTGCTCAGCTCGTCGGCCACGGCGTCGACGGCGCGCTCGGCGGCGGCCTCGGCGCTGATCTCGGGCGTCGTGGCGGTGCGCAGCTCGGTGAAGTACCTGCCGGAGGTGCCGGTGACGGTCCGCTCGCCGCCGCCCCGCTCGCGCAGGCGCACGACGTACTGGCCACCCAGGACCGGTACGCCCCGGTGCCGCTGCTGGAGCCGCACCGCCTTCTGGCCGTCCGCCGCGGTGGACGTCCCCGTCGGCACCAGGTCCCGGCCCGGGTTCGCGATGTGGTAGCGGTCCCGCTTCCGCGCCAGGTGGGCTCGTGCCGCGGCGGCCGCGCTCGCCGCGTCCGGCGCCCGCTCCTCCAGGCCCCGCACCAGCGCGGGCGTCCGCGTGCGCTGCCCGGGCAGCACCTCACCGGGGCTCGGCGGCGGGCTCCCCGTCGGCTCCGCCCCGGCGGGCGCCGCCGAAATGACGAGTGCGGCGACGCTGACCAGCGCCGCCGCACTCGCTGTCCCACCCCGCCGCGCCCTGGCTCTCCGGGCTCTCCGCGATCTCCCCGACCGTGCGCCCCGCTGCCGCATCCGCTCCCCATCCCCTCACGCCCAGGCCCGGCCGACGGCGTGGCGCCGCCGGGAGAGCCATGGAAGCGACGATGCGGCGGCCCATCAATGGGGCGCGGGATTTCACGGGCGACTTCCGGCCTATGTGAACTCCCTTGTACGCCCATGGTGTTGACGCGGACGTCACTGGCGCTGACGCGGACACCGTTGGTGTCGACGTGTACACCACTGGTGTCGACGTGTACGCCTCTGGTGTCGACGTGTACGTCACTGGTGCCGACGTGTACGCCACTGGTGATGACGGGGTGTCACGCACGTGATGCCCGCCAGCCCCGGTGTCGGGGGTCACTCGGGGCTCCGGGCCGCCTGGTGCTTGTTGAACTCCGCCACGTTCCGCTGCTGCTCCGCGTAGTTCGCGGTGAAGCGGGTGTCGCCCGGCTTCACGGTCACGAAGTAGAGCCAGTCGCCGGGCGCGGGGCTGGTCGCCGCGCGCATCGCGGCCTCGCCGGGGTTGCCGATCGGGGTCGGGGGCAGGCCCATGCGGGCGTAGGTGTTGTACGGGCTGTTGAGCTTGGTGTCGCGCCGAGTGGTGTGGAGGGTGGAGCGGTTGAGGGCGTAGTTGAGGGTGGAGTCCATCTGGAGGGGCATGCCGCGGTCCAGGCGGTTGTAGATGACGCGGGCCACCTTGCCCATGTCCGCCTCGGAACCCGCCTCGGCCTCGACCATGCTCGCGATGGTGACGGTCTGGTAGACGTTCACCGCGTTGCGGTCGGCGCCCGCCGTGACGTGGCTGCCGCTGAACTTCTCGTTCGCGGTGTTCACCATGTACGACAGGACGGACGCCGGGGTCGACTGGGAGGCGATGGGGTACGTCGCCGGGAACAGATAGCCCTCGGGGTTGCCCCGGCGTCGCCCGGCAGCTTCAGGTCGGCCTTGGCCACGGACTTCTTGGTGGTGCCCGGCGGCACGCGCAGGGCCTTGTCGACGGCCTCGTAGACCTGTCCGGCGCGCCAGCCCTCGGGAATGGTGAGGGTCCGGGGCCTCTCTTCTTCGTCGTCGGGGAGCAGCAGCGGGACCGCGACGGCGGTGGCCGCCGCGACGGTCCCGGTCGCGATCACGGCGATCCGGCCGCGCCGCGTCAGCCTGAGCGCTCCCCGTTTAGTGCCCCGTCGCGGGGTGGTGGTGTGCATGCGGGCACGCTAACCCGGCCCTCACGACATTCCTGGCATATTTTCATCCCGCTGGCTCCAGTTGGGCGTCCCGCCTGACAAGGGCGGCGTAACGGCCGCCCTGCCCGAGCAGCTCGGCGTGCGTGCCCCGCTCGACGACCCGGCCGCCGTCCAGGACCACGATCTGGTCGGCGCCGCGCACGGTGGACAGGCGGTGGGCGATGGTGAGGGTCGTCCGGTTGGCGGACAGGGCGTCGATGGCCTGCTGCACGGCGTGCTCGGTGCGCGTGTCGAGGGCGCTGGTCGCCTCGTCCAGGATCAGCACGGGCGGGTCGCGCAGGATGGTGCGGGCGATGGCGAGGCGCTGCTTCTCACCGCCGGAGAAGCGGTGGCCGCGCTCGCCCACGATCGTGTCGTACCCGTCGGGCAGGGACGCGATGTGGTCGTGGATCTGCGCGGCGCGGGCCGCGGTGACCAGCTCCTCGTCGGTGGCGTCCGGCTTGGCGAAGCGCAGGTTCTCGGCGACCGTGGCGTGGAACAGGTACGTCTCCTGGGAGACGATGCCGACGGCGCGGGCCAGCGTGTCGAAGTCCAGGTCGCGCACGTCGACGCCGTCGAGCGTGACCCGCCCGCCCGTCACGTCGTACAGCCGGGGCACGAGGTAGCTCAGGGTGGACTTGCCGGAGCCGGTGGGGCCCACGACGGCGAGGCTGCCGCCCGCGGGGATGGTGATGTCGATGCCGTCGAGGATGGCGGCGCTCCGCTTGCCCTGCCCGTCGTGGGCGCCGGGGTCCTCCTGATCGTCGTAGCGGAACTCGACGTTCTCGAAGCGGACCTCGCCCTTCACCTGGTCCAGGCGCAGCGCGTCGGGGCGCTCGGTGATGTCGATGGGCAGGTCCAGGTACTCGAAGATGCGCTGGAACAACGCGAGCGAGGTCTGGATCTGGACGCCGGTCGACAGCAGGCTCACCGTCGGCCGGAACAGGCCCTGCTGGAGCGAGACGAACGCGACGAGCGTGCCGAGGGAGACGCTGGGGCCGCCGAACTCCAGGGCCAGGCCCGCGCTCCAGTAGATGACGGCGGGCATCGCGGCCATGACGACGGTGATCACGGCCATGCGCCAGCGCCCGGCCATGTTGGAGCGCACCTCCAGACGGACCAGCTCCGCGGACTCGTCGGCGAAGGTGCGGGTCAGCGAGTCGGAGCGGCCCATGGTGCGGCCGAGCAGGATGCCGCTGACGGACAGCGACTCGGTGACGGTCGCGGCCATCGCCGCCATCTGCTTCTGCCGCTCGGTGGCGATCTTCTTGCGCTCGCGGCCGACCCGGCGGCTGATCCACACGAACAGCGGGAGCAGCAGCAGCGAGACCGCGGTCAGGCGCCAGTCGAGGGCGAGCATCGCCACGACCGACGCGATGACGCTGGTCAGGTTGGAGACCAGCGAGGTGGCCGTGGAGGTGACGGTCGCCTGCATGCCGCCGATGTCGTTGGCGATGCGGGACTGGACCTCGCCGGTGCGGGTGCGGGTGAAGAAGGCCAGCGACATACGCTGGAGGCGGCCGTAGACCGCCGTACGCAGATCGTGCATGACCTGCTGGCCGACGGTGGTGGAGATCAGTGTCTGGAGGACGCCGAAGACGCTGGTGACGACGGCGCTGAGGATCATGCCCAGCGCGAGCAGACTGAGCAGCCCGGTGCGCCCCTCGGGGATCGCGGTGTCGAGGATCTCCTTCAGGAGGAAGGGCGTCGCCACCGAGACGAGCGAGGCGGCGCACACCAGCAGGCCGACGACGGCGAGACGGCCGCGGTAGGGGCGGAAGAGCCGCAGGATGCGGCGCAGCTGGCGCGGCTCCCCGGACTCGCGCCCGGGCGCAGACTCGCGCCCGGGCTCAAGGGACGGGGAGGGCTGGGAGGACAGGGGGGCGGGGGTGGGTTCGTCGTGTGGCATGGGCCCCTTCGGACTTCAGGCTTCAGGTTCAGGCTTCAGAACGAGGCTTCAGGTTCAGGCTTCAGGACGAGGACATGAGCCGACCGCTTCGGCAGCGGTCGGAGCCTAGCTCATTGTTACCTATGCTCACAATGCACCTGGTCCTGGTAATGTTCCCGCATGAGTACACCGGACACCGACGGACAGCTCGCCGAGCAGTTGCTGCGGCTCACCCGTCGGCTGCACCGCATCCAGAAGCACCATCTGGAGCCCCTCGGCATCACGCCCGCGCAGTCCCGCCTCCTGCGCACCCTCGCGCACTACGACGCGCCGCCCCGCATGGCCGACCTGGCCCAGCGCCTGGAGGTCGTACCGCGCGCGGTGACGAGCCTCGTCGACGGCCTGGAGGCGAGCGGTCTCGTGCGCCGCGTCCCGGACACCACCAACCGCCGCGTGATCCGCATCGAGCTGACCGACGGCGGGCGCACGGCACTCGGACGCCTGCGCGGCGCGCGCCGGGCCGCCGCGGAGGACATCCTGGCTCCGTTGGACACCGCCCAGCGCGCCCAGCTCGGCGGCCTGCTCAACGCCCTGATCGACACGCCGGAGAGCAGCCGCCCCTGCTGAACTCCGACGAGGACCGCTGCGGGCCGCCGCGGGCCGCTGACGGCCACCAGGGGCCGCCCAAGGGCCGCCGAGGACCAAGAAGGACCGCCGACGACCGCCGACGAGGACCGCCGAGGAGAGGCCATGCCCCTGCTGGAGCCCGACCCCGAAGCACTGCGCCCCGCCCCGGACGGCCGCGCGCCGTCACCCGACCGGGTCCCGGACGCGCTGGCGGGCGGCACCCCCGAGCCGCTGCGCGGCGAGCTGACCGCTCTGCTCGGCGCCGACAAGGTCCTCACCAAGGTCTCGGACCTCGTGCGGTACGCGTCGGACGCGAGCCCCTACCGCTTCGTGCCGCGGGTCGTGGTCGTCGCCGAGGACCTGGACGACGTCTCCGCCGTCCTGTCGTACGCCCACGGCAAAGGGCGGAACGTCGTCTTCCGGGCGGCGGGCACCTCGCTCAACGGACAGGCGCAGGGCGAGGACATCCTCGTGGACGTCCGCAGGCACTGGTCGGGCATCGAGGTGCTCGGCGACGGCGAGCGGGCCCGCATCGGCCCCGGCACGACGGTCGTGCGCGCCAACGCCACCCTCGCCCGGTACGGCAGGGTGCTCGGCCCGGACCCGGCGAGCGCCGTCGCCTGCACCGTCGGCGGCGTCGTCGCGAACAACGCCTCCGGCATGACGGCGGGCACCACCCGCAACTCCTACCGCACGCTCGCGTCCCTCACGTTCGTGCTGCCGTCGGGCACCGTCGTGGACACGGCGGACCCGGACGCCGACGACCTGCTCGCCCACGCCGAGCCCGCCCTGTGCGCGGGACTGCTCGACCTCAAGCGCGAGGTCGAGGCGGACGCCGAACTTGTCACCCGCATCCGGGCCAAGTACGAGATCAAGAACACCAACGGCTACCGCCTCGACGCGTTCCTGGACGGCGCCACGCCCGTGGAGATCCTGCGCGGCCTGATGGTCGGCTCCGAGGGCACCTTCGGCTTCATCTCCGAGGTCGTCTTCGACACGCTGCCGCTCGACCGGCGGGTGTCCACCGCGCTCCTGTTCTTCCCGACGCTGCCCGCGGCTGCCGCCGCCGTGCCGCTGTTCAACGCCGCGGGCGCGCTGGCCGTGGAGCTGATGGACGGCAACACGCTGCGCGCTTCGGTGAGCGTGCCCGGGGTGCCCGCCGACTGGGCGCGCCTGCCCAAGGACACGGCGGCGCTCCTGGTGGAGTTCCGCGCCCCCGACGAGGCACACCAGGAGGCGTACGAGGCGGCCGCCGCGAAGGTCCTCGCGGGCCTCGACCTGGTCGCCCCGGTGGCGTCGGTGACGAACGCGTTCACCCGTGACCCCGGGGTGATCGCGGGCTACTGGACGGCCCGCAAGGCGTTCGTGACGGCCGTCGGCGGTTCGCGGCCCGCCGGGACGACGCTGATCACCGAGGACTTCGCGGTGCCGCCGTCGCGCCTGGCGGAGGCCTGCGAGGCGCTGCTCGACCTCCAGACGCGGCACGGCTTCGACGCGGCCGTCGCCGGGCACGCGGCCCACGGCAACCTGCACTTCCTCCTCGCCTTCGACGCCGCGCGGCCCGCGGACGTGGAGCGCTACGCCGCGTTCATGGACGACTTCTGCCGACTGACCGTCGAGCGGTTCGACGGCTCGCTGAAGGCCGAGCACGCCACGGGGCGCAACATCGCGCCGTTCCTCGCGCTCGAATGGGGCCCTCGGGCCACGGAGCTGATGTGGCGCACCAAGCAGGTCATCGACCCCGACGGCGTCCTCGCGCCGCGCGTCGTCCTGGACCGCGACCCGCGCGCCCACCTGCGCGGTCTGAAGACCATCCCGAAGGTCGAGCCGATCGCCGACCCCTGCATCGAGTGCGGCTTCTGCGAGCCGACCTGCCCCAGCGAGGACCTCACCACCACGCCGCGCCAGCGCATCGTGCTGCGCCGCGAGATGATGCGCCAGCCCACCCGCTCGCCCGTCGAGGACGGCCTGGTCGAGGCGTACGGGTACGACGCCGTGGACACCTGCGCCGGGGACTCCACGTGCAAGCTGGCGTGCCCCGTCGGCATCGACACCGGCGCCCTGATGAAGGGCTTCCGGCACGCCCGGCACTCCCCGCGCGAGGAGCGGGTCGCGGCGCTCACCGCCCGGCACTTCGGGGCCGTCGAGGCGTCCGCGCGCCTGGCCGTGGCCGCCGCCGCGAAGCTCGGCGACGCGCTCGGCGAGCGGCGGGCCGACCGGTTCCTGACCGCGGTGACCGGCGCCGCCCGCAAGGCGGTGCGCCCCGACCTGATCCCGGAGTGGCTGCCCCGGATGCCCGGCGCCGCCGCGCGCCGCCTGCCGCGCACCCGGCGCGTGGGCGCGGCCGCCGTCTACTACCCGGCGTGCGTCAACCGCGTCTTCGCCACGCCCGGCGACGTGTCCCTCGCGGACGCCGTCGTCGCCGTGTCCGCCCGCGCGGGCAAGCCGGTGTGGATCCCCGACGACGTGACCGGGACGTGCTGCGCGACGATCTGGCACTCCAAGGGGTACGAGGCGGGGAACCGCGTCATGGCCAACCGGGTCGTCGAGGCCGCGTGGGGCTGGACGGCGGGCGGCGCGCTGCCGCTGGTCGTCGACGCCTCGTCCTGCGCGCTGGGCCTGGCGCACGAGGTGGTGCCGTACCTCACCGACGACAACCGGCAGCTGCACCAGGCCCTGACCGTCGTCGACTCCGTCGTCTGGGCCGCCGAGGAACTCCTCCCCCACCTCACCGTCCACCGCACCGTGGGCTCCGCCGTCCTCCACCCCGCCTGCTCCATGCGGCACCTCGGCGACGAGCCCCAGCTCCGCGCCGTCGCCGAGGCCTGCGCGGACGAGGTCGTCGTGCCGGACGACGCGGGCTGCTGCGCGTTCGCGGGCGACCGGGGGATGCTCCACCCGGAGCTGACGGAGTCCGCGACCCGCGCCGAAGCCGCGGAGGTGCTGTCGCACGACTACGACGCCCATCTCTCCGCCAACCGCATGTGCGAGGTGGGCCTTGAACAGGCGACGGGCCGGTCCTACCGGTCGGTCCTGCTGGCCCTGGACCACGCGACGCGCCCCTGACCCGCCCCTCCCCGAACCGGCGGCCGCCACCGCCCCCCGGCGGCCGGTTCGGATCGCCGCTCCGAGCCTCGTCCTGACACGCCGGACGGGCTGAAACGCCCCGCGTAGCGCAACGGTCCAGCCCGTCCGGCGTGTGAGGACGAGCCGCGAAGCGGCCATGCACGGGGGTGCCAGGGGCTGGCCCCCTGGTATCGGGAAGGGGCGGGGTGGGGAACAGAAAAGTCCAACCCCCCAACCCCGTCGTCCCCTTGCGCCCCGCAAGCCCCGGCACAAGGGTGGGCCCCGCCCCACCCCGCCAGCGACGACGGAGGTCCGATGCACGACGAGCACGCGACACCGGCATCCCACGGCTCCCCCGAGTCCCCTGAATCCCCTGTGACCCCCGCAGCGCCCGCGGCCCCCGAGTCTCCCGAGCCCCCGGGGGGCCACTCCCGCCGCACGGTCCTGCGCACCGCGGGAATCGCAGGCGCCGGACTCGGCCTCGGCGCACTCGGCACCACCGGCACCGCGCACGCCGACGCCGCCAGCGGCACGGCGCACGGCGACGGCACCACCGCCCAACACCCGCGGCAGGCGCCCCCGCCCGAGCCGGCCCGCAAGGGCAAGACCATGATCGGCGTCCCCTTCGAGCCGCGCTCCACGGTGCGGGTGGGCATCATCGGCCTGGGCAACCGCGGCGGCGGCATGATCGACCTGTTCCTCGCGCTGCCGGGCGTCCGCGTCGTCGCGCTGTGCGACCCGGTCAAGGACAAGACCGCGGCGGCCGCCAAGAAGGTCACGGACGCGGGGCAGCCCGCACCCGCGACGTACGCCAACGGGGAGCACGACTTCGAGAAGCTCTGCCGCCGCGGCGACATCGACTTCGTCTATGTGGCGTCGCCCTGGGACTGGCACTACACCATGGCCAAGTCGGCGCTCCTGAACGGCAAGCACGTCGGCGTGGAGTGTCCGATCGCGCTGCGCCTCGACGAGCTGTGGGACCTCGTCGACCTGTCGGAGCGCACCCGCAGACACTGCATGCAGCTGGAGAACTGCTGCTACGGCAGGAACGAGATGCGGGTCCTGCGCATGGCGCACGCGGGCAAGTTCGGCGACCTGCTGCACGCCGCGGGCGCCTACAACCACGACCTGCGCGCCCTGATGTTCGACCCCGACTACTACGAGGGCCCGTGGCGCCGCCTGTGGCACACCCGGCTGCGCGGCGACCTGTACCCGAACCACGGCTTCGGGCCCACGGCCAACTACATGGACGTCAACCGCGGCGACCGGGTCACACACATCTCCAGCTTCGGCACCCCCGCCCTCGGCCTCGCCGAGTACCGCAAGGAGCACATGCCTCCGGGCGACCCGAGCTGGAAGGAGACGTACATCGAGAGCGACCGCACCATCAGCCTCGTACAGACGGCCAAGGGCCGCGTCATCCGCCTCGAACACGACGTGTCCACCCCCCATCCCTACAGCCGGGTCAACAGCCTCGGCGGCACCCGCGGCGTCTTCGAGGACTACCCGGCCCGCATCTACATCGAGCCCGACCACACCAACGACCAGTGGGGCGACTTCTCCAAGTACGCCGCCGAGTTCGACCACTGGCTGTGGAAGGAGCACGCCAATCCGCCCGGCGGGCACGGCGGCATGGACTACCTCATGGTGTTCCGCCTGATGCAGTGCATGCGGCTCGGTCTCGTCCCTGACTTCGACGTGTACGACGCCGCGACCTGGACGTCACCGGTGCCGCTGAGCCACGCCTCCATCAAGGCCAAGGGCGCGCCACAGGCCATCCCGGACTTCACCCGGGGCCTGTGGAAGAAGCCCCGGCCGGGCCTCGACTCGGAGAAGCCGAAGGAGTCCTGACGGCGCCCGGTAGCGGTGCCGCGTAGCGCTCCCCGCACTATTGCGCACCACTGCCGTGCACCACTGCTTTGTAAGGGCGGCGCTCAGGACCTGAGCGCTGCCCTGTCCCCCATCACCACCACCGGATGCTGCTTCGGGTCGAGCGTGCGCAGCAGGTGCCGCATGCCGGACTTCGACAGGCTCACGCAGCCCGACGTGCCGCTGCCGTGGTCCATGTGGAGCCAGATGCTGCCGCCCTTGGCCTGGCCCTGGGGGCGGGTGGGGTCGTTCGGCGGGGTGCCCTTGGCGCGGTTGTAGTCGATCGCGATCACGTAGTCGAAGTCGTGCCAGTGCGTCTTCGGCCAGGAGCGCGGGGCCTGGATGGAGCCGGTCTGCGTGTACGGGATCTTGGCGCCGGGGTTGGCGAGGACCCCGCCCGCGTCGGTCAGCGTGAACACGCCGACCGGGCTGCGCTTGTCGCCCTCGTGGTGGTTCAGGGTCCAGCCTCTCTTGCCGTTGTGCGCGGGCCAACTCCCCTCCCCCTTCCAGGCGTTACCCGTCTTCGTCCTCGTCTTCGTGTAGAGAACGACCCTCGCTCGCGCCGAGTTCCCGCCCTCGCCGTACACCGCGACGACCTGGCGCGTGTCCTTCGGGATGCGGGACTGCCAGCGGTCCCCGACGTCCGGGATGCGCTTCGGGTCGGCCGCGGGGCGCGCCACGTCCCGGCCACCGGCGCCGCGGTCGTGCCGCGCCGCCCCGCCGTCCCCGTCGGCGCCTCCGCCGCAGGACGTCAGGGCGAGGGAGAGGACCGAGCAGGCGGCGGCCACGGCCGCCGTTCGTACCACACCGGATATGCGCATGTGGTCCATCGTCGCACCGGCGCGACGTGCGCCCGCGCGCACCGCCGCGCCCCGCGCGCGGAATGGCCGACTCTTTGCCCGGGCTCGGAAATGCGTTTGCTTCGCACGGGGGTGCGAGGCGAGTCTTGCGGTTTGTCACCGCCACCTGCCACCACCGCACGGTGCGTCGGCCGACCCGTGACGCCCTCGGGAGCGTCGGCCGCCGCCTCCCGGCGCCGTGCGCCCGCCCCGACCAGTCCGATCGCTCAGACCGCACGACCGCTCGACCGCTCCGACTAGCTGGGACACCATGCACATACGCGATCTTCCGTACGCCGATCCGGGACAACCCGACGCCCGCTCGGGGCCCCGTTTCCTGCTGTGGCTCGGCCGCAACCAGATCGGCGGACAGCTCAAGTCACTCGCCTGGGGGCTGCTGCACTTCCTCGGCATCGCCACGCTGCCGTACACGGTCGGCCTCGCCGTCCAGGCCGCCGTCGACGGCTCGGGCACCCGGCTCGCGCTCGCCGGGGGCGTCATCGTGCTCGCCGGGCTCGCCGTGGCGGTCGGCGACACCATGCTGCACCGCACGGCGATCACCAACTGGATCACGGCGGCGGCCCGCGTCCAGCAGCTCCTGGCCCGCAAGACCGCCGCGCTCGGCGCCGCGCTGAACCGGCGCGTGGCCGCCGGTGAGGTCGTCGCGGTGTCCACGGGTGACGTGGAGAAGATCGGCTGGTTCGTGGAGGCGATCTCGCGCTTCGCCGCCGCCGCGCTCACCGTGATCCTGGTCTGTGTGGGCCTGCTCGTCTACCAGCCCGCCCTCGGCGTGGTCGTCGCCGTCGGCGTCCCGGTGCTCGCCCTCGCGGTGCTCCCGCTGCTGCCGCACGCCACCCGGCGCGCCGACGTCCAGCGCGAGAAGGCGGGGCGCGCCACCGAGCTGGCCTCGGACACCGTCGCGGGCCTGCGGGTGCTGCGCGGCATCGGCGGCGAGGAGCTGTTCCTCGACCGCTACAGACGGGCCTCGCAGGAGGTGCGGGCCGCCGCGGTGCGCAGCGCCCGCATGTGGGCGGTGATCTCGGCCATTCAGGTCCTGCTGCCCGGGCTGTTGCTCGTCGTCCTCGTCTGGCACGGCGTGCACCTGGCCCGCGAGGGTCGCATCACCGTCGGCGAACTGGTCACCGTGTACAGCGCGGTGATGCTGCTGACCTACCCGCTGCGGCACTTCGAGGAGATCGCGATGGCGTACTCCTTCTCCCGGCCGTCGGCCCAGCGGGCGGCCCGGGTGCTCACGCTGGAGCGGACGCTCGACCCGGAGACGGAGGGAGCAGGCGAGCCCGAGGGGGCGCGCGAGGCGGAAGCAGCACCGGACCCCGAAGGGGCACGCGAGCCTGAGGGGACACGCGAGCCTGAGGGGGCGCACGAGTCCGAGGGCGTACGCGCGCCTGGAGGGGCGCGCGAGGCGTACGCCGCGCCGCCCTCCGGCGACCTGTACGACCCGGCGACGGGCCTGCTCGCCCCGGCCGGACAGCTCACCGCCGTCGTCTGCGGCGACCCGGACGCGGCCGGGCGCCTAGCGGAACGCCTCGGCGGACACCCCGCGTCCGGCAGCGACCTCCCCTCCGTGCGCCTCGGTGGCGTAGCCCTCGACGACCTGCCCTTGGACACGGCCCGCACCGCGGTCCTCGTCCAGGACAAGGATCCGGTCCTGCTGTCGGGAACGCTGCACGAACTCCTCGACGTACCGGCGTCCGGCGCGGTCAGCGCCCAGAGCGCGCTCGCCGCGGCGCAGTGCGCCGACGTCCTCGCCGCCCTGGCGCAGAGCTCGGTCGCCGACGACCCCATGGACGCGCACCTGACCGAGCGGGGCCGCTCCCTGTCCGGCGGGCAGCGGCAGCGCCTCGCCCTGGCCCGGTCCCTGGTCACCGACCCGGAGGCCCTGGTCCTGGACGAGCCGACGTCCGCCGTCGACTCGCACACCGAGGCCCGGATCTCGGACGGCCTGCGCGAGCTGCGCGCGGGCCGCACCACGGTGGTGTTCACCTCGTCCCCGCTCCTGCTCGACCGCGCCGACCGCGTGGTCTTCCTGCACGACGGCGAGGTCGCGGCGGTCGGCGAGCACCGGAAGCTGGTCGTCAGCGAGCCGCGGTACCGAGCCGTGGTGACGCGCGAGACCGACGAGGAAGCGGCGGCCCCCAGCGGCGACGCGTCGCGGAAGGCCCAGGTGCCCGCGCCCCGCAGCCCGCACGACCCCGCCCGTGACCTGCCCCACCGCAGCGGCATCGACATCGACATCGAGGAGACGGCATGATCGGCCTGTCGCCACCGGAGTACGACCCGGCGGCACCGACGACTGCGGAGACCTTGCCCGTGGGCACGCCCGCGACCGTGCGGGCCTACGCGCGCGAGCTGTTCCGCCGCCACCGGACGGCGTTCGTGCTGCTCATCGCCGTGAACACACTCGCCGTCGTCGCCTCGATGGTCGGCCCCTACCTGCTCGGCGACCTCGTCGAGCGCGTGTCGGACGGGGCGCGCGACATCCACTTGGAGCGCACCGTCGGCCTGTTCGCGCTCGCCCTCGTCGTGCAGGCCGTCTTCGTGAGGCAGGTGCGGCTGCGCGGCGCGATGCTCGGCGAGCAGATGCTGGCCGACCTGCGGGAGGACTTCCTCGTCCGCTCCGTCGGCCTGCCGCCGGGCGCCCTGGAGCGCGCGGGCACCGGAGACCTGCTGTCCCGGATCACGACGGACGTCGACCGGCTCGCGAACGCCATGCGCGAAGCGGTGCCGCAGCTCGCCATCGGCGTGGTGTGGGCGGCGCTCCTGATCGGCGGCCTCGCCGTGACCGCGCCGCCGCTGGCGCCCGCGCTGCTGCTCGCCGTGCCGGTGCTGGTCCTGGGCTGCCGCTGGTACTTCAAGCGGGCCCCTCCGCCTACCGCTCCGAGGCCGCCGGGTACGCCGCCGTGGCCGCGGCGCTCGCCGAGACCGTGGACGCGGGCCGCACCGTCGAGGCCCACCGCCTCGGCGCGCGCCGCGTCGCCCTGTCGGAGCGGCGCATCAAGGAGTGGACGGCCTGGGAGCGGTACACCCTGTACCTGCGCTCCGTGCTGTTCCCCGTCTTCAACGCCACGCACATCACCGTGCTGCTCTCGGTCCTCATGGTCGGCGGCGCCTTCGTCCTCCAGGGCTGGATCAGCGTGGGCCAGCTCACCACGAGCGCCCTGATCGCGCAGATGCTCGTCGACCCGGTGGGCCTCATCCTGCGCTGGTACGACGAGCTGCAGGTCGCCCAGGTGTCCCTGGCCCGGCTGGTGGGCGTGCGGGAGATCGAACCGGACGCCGGTGACCCCTCGGTGGTGCCGGACGGCCGTCAGGTCCACGCGGACGACGTGCACTTCGGCTACGTCGAGGGCGTCGACGTCCTGCGCCAGGTGTCCCTCTCGGTGGAGCCGGGCTCCCGGGTCGCCCTGGTCGGCCCGTCCGGTGCGGGCAAGTCGACCCTCGGCAGGCTCCTCGCCGGGATCTACGGCCCCCGCACCGGTCGGGTGACCCTGGGCGGCGCCGAACTGGCGCGGATGCCCGCGGAGGACGTACGCACCCACGTGGCGCTGGTCAACCAGGAGCACCACGTGTTCGTGGGCTCCCTCCGCGACAACCTGCTGCTCGCCCGGTCCGGCGCGACGGACGCCGAGCTGTGGGCGGCCCTCGGCGCGGTGGACGCCGCCGACTGGGCCCGCGCACTCGACGACGGCCTCGACACGGAGGTCGGCTCCGGCGGCTTCGGCCTGACCCCCGCGCAGGCGCAGCAGATCGCCCTCGCCCGCCTCGTCCTCGCCGACCCGCACACGCTGGTCCTGGACGAGGCGACCTCCTCCTCGACCCGCGCGCCGCCCGCCACCTGGAGCGGTCCCTCTCCCGCGTCCTGGAGGGCCGCACGGTGGTGGCCATCGCCCACCGCCTGCACACCGCACACGACGCCGACGTCATCGCCGTCGTCGAGAAGGGCCGCATCAGCGAGCTGGGCAGTCACGACGAGCTGGTGCGCGCCGACGGCGCGTACGCGGCGCTGTGGCGGTCCTGGCACGGGTGACCCCTCCGGCGGAGCCGGGTGCCCCTGACGCCGGGCGGACGCGTCCGGCGCGGGGGCCGTGGTCCCCGGGATCGGGGGGCTCGGAGTCGGGGTGCTCGGAGTCGGGGCACTCAAGGTCAGGGCGCTCGGGGGCGGGGCGCCCCTCCTTGGTGAGGGGCGTTCGATGATGTGGGTCGGCTGATCCGGGCGTGACCGACGGGGCGGGCGGGGGTTGGCACCCTCGTCAGCCTCGGTTACGGTGATCCCGCCACCGTCGAGTACGGCCATGCCCCTGGAGGACAAGGGTTCGCCCCGGTCAAGCGCGATTCCTTCCCCGCGCCTCGTCCTCCTCCCTCTTATCCTCCTTCCGCCTGCGGGCTTCGAGCAGCCACGCCCCCGTTCCTCCGGGCCTTCTCGGCTGCGCCTCTCCCCCTTCAGCAGCGTCTCAACCGCCGCACGGCCGCGCGGCGGTACCGACGACCTGCGCCGGGAGAGCGCGAGGAAGGTCCACACGTGCGCGACCACGTACACGACAAGGCGCAGAGCGAGGGCGGCGACACCGCGCGAGTCACCGGCCCACCGCCCCCTGCGGACACCACGCGCCGCTGGGCACTGTTCACCGTGTCCCTCGGCGTGTTCTGCATCCAGCTCGACTCGTTCGGCCTGAACCTCGCGCTGCCGCGGATCGGCCGTGACCTCCACGCCAGCGGCACCGGTCTGCCCTGGGTGATCAGCGCCTATCTGCTGTCCACCGGCACCCTGATGCTGGGGGCCGGGCGGCTCGGCGACCTGTTCGGCAGGCGGCGGCTGCTCGTCATCGGGCTCGCCCTGTTCGGCGGCGCGTCCCTGGCCTGCGCGCTCGCTCCGACGCTGCCCGTCCTCGTCGGCGCCCGGGTGGCCCAGGGCGCGGGCGCCTCGCTGATCATGCCGGTGGGCCTGTCCCTGCTGACCAACGCCTATCCGGACGCCCTGCGCGGCCGCGCCACCGGCCTGGCCCTCGGTATCGGCGGCACCGCCATGGCCTGCGGCCCCTTCGTCGGCGGCGCCCTCACCGAGGCGCTGTCCTGGCGGGCACTCTTCTGGCTGAACGTGCCCCTCGCCGCGCTCGGCGCCCTCTGCGCCGCCCGCACCGCCGAGAGCTACGACACCACCGCGCCCCGCACCGTCGACTGGAGCGGCCTGCTCACCGCCACCGCCGCGCTCGCGGCCCTCAGCGTCCTCATCGACCGCGGCCGCACCTGGCCGTGGCCCCTCACCCTGTCCGGCGCGGCGACGGCCCTGGCCCTGCTCGCCCTGTTCGTCCACCGCGAACGCACCGCCCGCCATCCCCTCGTCGACCCCGGCCTCGTCCGCAACGCCCCGTACGTGGCGCTGACCCTCACCGGCGCCGCCGCCAACACCGCCACGGTCCTGTTCCTGTTCGTCGTCCCCCTCTCCCTCCAGGGGCAGTGGGGCCTCTCCGTAGGCGGAGCGGGGCTCGCGTTCCTCGCTCCGGCGCTGGCCATGGCGCTGGCGGGTCCGCTGGCCGGTCGGGTGCCCGCATGGGCCGCCGTGCGGCTGACACTGTGCTGCCTGGCGGCGGGGGCGCTCGTCCTGGCGTGCCTGTCCTGGGCCGCCGCCTTCCCGATGTACCTGGCCGTGGCCGTCCTGGGCGGCGCGGTCTTCGGCGTCGCCAATTCCCTGACGCTCATCGCCACCCAGGCGGTGATCCGCCCCGAGCGCGCCGGGGAGGCGTCCGGCGTCACCAAGACCGTCATCACCGTGGCAGCCGGGCTCGGCGTCGGCCTCGTCGGAGCCCTCGCGGACCCGGACGGCGGCCCGGCCTCCCCAGCGGCCACCGGCGCGGCCCTGCGGATCACCGCACTGGGCTGCCTCACCGCCTGCCTGGCGCTCGCCGCGTGGACCCGCGGTTCCGGCGAGCCGTCGCGCCGTCCGCAGTGAAGCCGGGTGTCCCGGCCGTGTCGGGCGAGGGCTCAGATCACATTGAGCGCGGCGGCGCCGCCCACTCCCCCGAGCAGCATGAACACCGGCATCAGCACCTTCAGCTCGACCCAGCTCCCGGCCCGGAACCGCAGCGCCCGCGGCGGACCCACCGGGTACCACCGCTTCCGCCCGATCGGGATCGGCCAGAGGATCGGGCAGCCGGACACGGTCAGCGCGTCCCCGATGTCGTGCACCAGGGCCCCCAGCACGATCGGCAGGCCGAGCCAGAGGTACTCCTGCCCCGATCCCGTGAACAGCCAGTCCGACCCGTTGCCCGGCTTGTCCAGCACTCCGGCCATGATCCAGGCGCTGGTCGCCGCGAGCAGCCACACCAGCACGTCGCTGCTCGACCCGCGCGCCGCCCGCCACAGCAGGCCTTCGATCGCGAGCACCATGTGCACGAACAGGAGGGCGAGCACCGCCCAGCGGCCCCCGGCGACCGCCAGGGCAGACGAGCCCGCACCGATCAGGACCGCCCACACCCAGGTGTGCGTCAGCGTGCGGTGCCCCCCGGAGCGGCGCGGGTCGCCCGCCTTGCGCGTCGCCCGGTACACCGCGTACGAGAGCTTGTCCACGATCTCGCACAGGCCGCGGGAGAGCGGCCCGAAGGCGCGCGAGATGGTCGCCGACTTGTGGTCGAGGTCCGGGGCGAGCGCGGCCCCGGCGCAGATCAGCGCTCCGACGAGCAGCACGGGCCAGGGCATCGCGTGCCCCGCGGCCGCCGTGGCCGCCCCCACCCCCAGCCAGGCCGCCGCTCCCGACAGAGAGTGTGCCGGTCCCATCATCGCTGCTGCCCGCCCCATTTCTGTTGTACTGACGCCCCGTTGGCGAAACAGCGTATCGTTCGCGATCTTCGTACAGGCGTCCGGTTCCCGGATCCGGTCGGAAGGAAGGCAAGATGGGGGTGTGACCCTCATCGATCAGTTGCCACAGGACGCCGACCCCGATGCCCTCTACGAGGCCTTTGAAGGCTGGGCCCAGGAGCGCGGCATCACCCTCTATCCGCACCAGGAGGAGGCGCTGATCGAGGTGGTCTCCGGGGCGAACGTGATCGTGTCGACCCCCACCGGGTCCGGCAAGAGCATGATCGCCGCGGGGGCGCACTTCGCGGCCCTCGCCCGTGACGAGGTCACGTTCTACACCGCTCCCATCAAGGCCCTGGTCTCGGAGAAGTTCTTCGAGCTGTGCAAGCTCTTCGGCACCGAGAACGTCGGCATGCTCACCGGCGACGCCTCCGTGAACGCCGACGCCCCGGTGATCTGCTGCACCGCCGAGGTGCTCGCGTCGATCGCGCTGCGCGACGGCAAGGACGCCGACATCGGCCAGGTCGTGATGGACGAGTTCCACTTCTACGCCGAGCCGGACCGCGGCTGGGCCTGGCAGATCCCGCTGCTCGAACTGCCGCAGGCCCAGTTCATCCTCATGTCGGCCACGCTCGGCGACGTCTCCATGTTCGAGAAGGACCTCACCCGGCGCACCGGCAGGCCCACCTCCGTCGTCCGCTCCGCGACCCGCCCGGTCCCGCTGTCGTACGAGTACCGCCTGACGCCCATCACCGAGACGCTCACCGAGCTCCTCGACACCAAGCAGGCCCCGGTCTACATCGTGCACTTCACCCAGGCCCAGGCCGTGGAGCGCGCGCAGTCGCTGATGAGCATCAACATGTGCACGCGCGCGGAGAAGGACCAGATCGCCGAGCTGATCGGAAACTTCCGCTTCACCACCAAGTTCGGCCGCAACCTCTCCCGCTACGTCCGGCACGGCATCGGCGTCCACCACGCGGGCATGCTGCCGAAGTACCGGCGCCTGGTGGAGAAGCTCGCCCAGGCGGGCCTGCTGAAGGTCATCTGCGGCACCGACACGCTCGGCGTCGGCGTGAACGTCCCCATCCGCACCGTGCTGTTCACCGCGCTCACCAAGTACGACGGCAACCGCGTGCGCACGCTGCGGGCGCGCGAGTTCCACCAGATCGCGGGACGCGCCGGACGGGCGGGCTTCGACACGGCCGGGTTCGTGGTGGCCCAGGCGCCGGAGCACGTCATCGAGAACGAGAAGGCGCTGGCCAAGGCGGGCGACGACGCGAAGAAGCGCCGCAAGGTGGTGCGCAAGAAGGCCCCCGAGGGCTTTGTGGGCTGGACGGAGAGCACCTTCGAGAAGCTCATCGCCTCCGAGCCCGAGCCGCTCACCTCGCGCTTCCGCGTCACGCACACCATGCTCCTGTCGGTGATCGCCCGCCCGGGCAACGCCTTCGAGGCGATGCGCCGCCTCCTGGAGGACAACCACGAGCCGCGCAAGCAGCAGCTCCGGCACATCCGCCGCGCCATCGCCATCTACCGCTCGCTCCTCGACGGCGGCGTCGTGGAGAAGCTGGACGAGCCGGACGCCACCGGGCGGATCGTGCGCCTGACCGTCGACCTCCAGCAGGACTTCGCGCTGAACCAGCCGCTGTCGACGTTCGCCCTCGCGGCCTTCGAACTCCTCGACCCCGAGTCGCCCTCGTACGCCCTCGACATGGTCTCCGTGGTGGAGTCCACCCTCGACGACCCGCGTCAGATCCTCGCCGCCCAGCAGAACAAGGCCCGGGGCGAGGCCGTGGCGCAGATGAAGGCCGACGGCGTCGAGTACGAGGAGCGGATGGAGCGGCTCCAGGACATCTCCTACCCCAAGCCGCTGGAGGAGCTGCTCTTCCACGCGTACGGCACTTACCGCACCAGTCACCCCTGGGTCGGCGACCACCCCCTGTCGCCGAAGTCGGTCATCCGCGACATGTACGAGCGGGCGCTGTCCTTCACCGAGTTCACCTCGTTCTACGAACTCGCCCGCACCGAGGGCATCGTCCTGCGCTACCTCGCGAGCGCGTACAAGGCCCTGGAGCACACCATTCCGGACGACCTCAAGTCCGAGGACCTGGAGGACCTGATCGCCTGGCTCGGCGAGATGGTGCGTCAGGTCGACTCCAGCCTCCTCGACGAGTGGGAGCAGCTGGCCAACCCCGAGGAGATGACGGCCGAGGAGGCCCAGGAGAAGGCCGACCAGGTCAAACCGGTCACGGCCAACGCCCGTGCCTTCCGCGTCCTGGTGCGCAACGCCCTCTTCCGCCGGGTCGAGCTCGCCGCCCTCGACCACGTGGAGGAGCTGGGCGAGCTGGACGAGGAGTCCGGCTGGGACGCGGACGCCTGGGGCGAGGCCATGGACAAGTACTGGGACGAGTACGACGACCTCGGCACCGGCCCCGACGCGCGCGGCCCCAAGCTGCTCCGTATCGAGGAGGACCCGGCGCACGGTCTCTGGCGCGTCCGCCAGACGTTCGCCGACCCCAACGGGGACCATGACTGGGGCATCAGCGCGGAGGTCGATCTCGCGGCTTCCGACGCGGAGGGCCGTGCCGTGGTCCGTGTCACGGACGTCGGCCAGCTCTGACCGCACCCGTTTCCCGGACAGGAGTCGAGGACCCGTCATGAACAACCCCGCCGACCGCCTGGTCGACCTGCTGGACCTGGAGCAGATCGAGCTGAACATCTTCCGCGGCCGCAGCCCGCAGGAGTCCCTCCAGCGCGTCTTCGGCGGGCAGGTCGCCGGGCAGGCGCTGGTCGCCGCGGGCCGCACCACCGACGGCGGCCGCCCGGTGCACTCGCTGCACGCGTACTTCCTGCGGCCGGGGCGCCCCGGCGTGCCGATCGTGTACCAGGTGGAGCGGGTGCGGGACGGCCGCTCCTTCACCACGCGCCGCGTCACGGCGGTCCAGCAGGGTCGCACCATCTTCAATCTCACCGCCTCCTTCCATCAGCCCGAACAGGGCGCTTTCGACCATCAGTTGCCGCCGCGCATCGACGCGCCGGACCCGGAGTCGCTGCCGACGGTCGCCGAGGAGATCAAGGAGCACCTGGGCGCGCTGCCGGAGCAGTTGGAGCGCATGGCCCGGCGGCAGCCCTTCGACATCCGCTATGTGGACCGGCTGCGCTGGACCGCCGAGGAGGTCAAGGACGCCGAGCCGCGCAGCGCGGTGTGGATGCGCGCCGTGGGGCCGCTGGGCGACGACCCGCTCGTGCACACCTGCGCGCTCACCTACGCCAGCGACATGACCCTCCTCGACGCCGTCCGCATCCCCGTCGAGCCCTTGTGGGGCCCGCGCGGGTTCGACATGGCCTCCCTGGACCACGCCATGTGGTTCCACCGTCCCTTCCGAGCCGACGAGTGGTTCCTCTACGACCAGGAGTCGCCGATCGCCACGGGGGGCCGCGGGCTGGCCCGTGGCCGCATCTACGACCGTGAGGGGAAGCTGCTGGTCTCCGTGGTCCAGGAGGGCCTGTTCCGCCCGCACACGCCTCGCCATGTGGGCACGTCCGAGGCTCCTGGGGTCTGAGCGGCACAGGGGACCCCCGGGCCGCACCGGGGGTCGATACGGGAAGGGAACAGGGCATGAACGACGACGTCTCGGCGGGTAGGCCCACCGATGCGGGGGACCCCTTGCAAGGCGCCCGGGACGAGGTCCTGGCCCGTGCCGTACGGCTGCGCGAGAGCAGGCGCCGCGAGGAGGCCCGCGCCCTGCTCGTCGCCCTGAGCGAGCGTCACCCCGACGACGTGGAGGTGGCGTACCAGACCGCGTGGGTGCACGACACGCTCGGCCTGGAAGCCGAAGCGCTGCCGTACTACCTTCGCGCGGTCCAGCGCCCCGGCCTCTCGGACGACGACCGTCGTGGCGCGCTGCTCGGCCTCGGCAGCACCTACCGCACCCTCGGCAAGTATCCGGAAGCCGTGGCCACCCTGCGGGACGCGGCTGCGGAGTTCCCCGACGACGGCGCGCTCAAGGCCTTCCTCGCCATGGCGCTCTACAACACCGGCGACAGCCACGAGGCGGTGTCGATCCTGCTGAAGCTCCTCGCCACCACGAGCCGAGACCCGGCGATCACCGCATACCGCCCCGCCATCGAGTTCTACGCCGAGGATCTCGACGCCACGGTCTAGCAACGCGCGCCTGCCGTGCGGGGCCCCTTCCGCCGATCGCGGGCGTCCCTAAACGCGCCTGCGGCGCAGCCACTTGAGCAGTCCCCGCGGCTCCTGGCTCCGCCCGGGTCCCGCGGGTTGGCTGAGCCGCGGGTCGGCCGCTTCCGGTCCGGCCCCCTGGGCCGCGCTGACTGGTCCGGAGGCCGGGGAGGCTGGAGGGAGCGCGGGGTGCGGGTACGCGCGGGAGGGGAGCTGCGCGTGTGGTGTTGGCTGCGGATGAGGCGGGGGCTCGGCGCGGGCATGCTCGCGTGCGGGGGGTGCGGAGCCGATCGGAGGGAGGTCCGGCCTCGGCGCCGGGCGGTGCCGCCGGGCTTCCATCAGGCTCAGGGTGAGGCTGGCCCGCAGCCAGTTGATCTCCTCGGGGTCGTCCGCCGTCGTGATGCGCTCGACGATATGGGCCGTGGGTGACTCAGGCGCGGCCCGCGTGAGCGGCTCGGGCTTGAGGCGGGTCAGATAGGCGCGTTCGTAGGGATCGCGCACCGCCCCCGAGCGCCGCCTCGGGTCGAGGAACGAGGCGATCACAGCGGCGCGCTCCCAGGGGTTCTCCAACTGCCGCAGCAGGAGGCCCACATGGCGTCGCCGCCAGGTGCGGGCCCGCAGGTCCACGCCGGTCGCCAACCGGGCGCGCATCGTGTCGGGCGTGCGGCCGTCGAGCAGTGGTGCGTTGACCTCGGCGGCCGCGAACTGCCGTAGCTCTTCGGCGAGATAGAGCCAGACGACAGCGCGGTACCGGTTCACGTAGAACTTGATGGGCGTCAGCACGCCCGCGCGGGCCAGCCGCGCGAACCGCTCGCGCGTGATCTCCATCAGCGCCGCACCGTCAGCGGTGCCGACCGTTCCGATCTGGGCGCGCAAGTCCTCCGGGAATCCTCGCGCGGCGCGCACTCGGTCGATCTCGTCGCGGCTGACACGGCGGCGTCCGCCTGCCGGGTCGGGGACGGTACGGATGTGGCCGAGCAGAACGGCCAGCTCGAACTCGCCGCGCTTCAGACCCAGTTCGCGGGCCGCGGTGGTGCGTGCGAGCGGCGTCTGCTGCCCGTCACGGGCGGTCGGTGCCGTGACGATGCCGATGGGCGTGGCCGACGGCGCCGCAGCTGTCGGATGCCTCGGCGGAACGGACGCGAGCGGCGGGACAGGCGTGGGTGGCGCGGGCGGCGCGGCTGATGGAGCCGATCGAGGCTGCGGAATGGGCGGGATGGTATGCGTGTCGCCGGTCATGGCGGTTCTCCCCCGTGCTTGGTCATTGCTCGTGGAAAAACCGTAGCCCGCGCGGCCCGTCTCCCGCTCGTCCTGTGGATAACTCTGGACGCGCTACTGTCTTCGCAGGTCAGAGATCTACGACAGGTGTCCGCTCCGGTTGGCGCGCGTCCACCCCGAGGTGCTCACCGACGCGGTTCACCAGCAGTGTCATCTCGTACGCGACCTGGCCGATGTCAGCCTGCGCCGAACTGAGGACACACAGACAGCTCCCCTCGCCCGCCGCGGTCACGAACAGCACCGCGTCGTCGTACTCGATCATCGTCTGGCGTACGTTTCCGGCGTGGAAGTGGCGGCCCGAGCCCTTGGCCAGGCTGTGCAGACCGGACGAGACGGCCGCCAGGTGCTCCGCGTCCTCGCGCTGCAGGTCCGAGCTCGCGCCCGTCACCAGCCCGTCGTTGGACAACACCAGCGCGTGCCGGACGTGCTCCACTCTCTTGGTCAGGTCGTCGAGCAGCCAACCGAGCCCCGTTTTCTGCGCCATGGCCCCTTCTCCCCGTGCGTCGCTCCCCCTGGCTGGAGGATCTGACCTGCCAGCCTTCCCCACCTCCGGCGTCCCGGCAAGCATGATGGGGACATGGCACAGAAGATGACCGATGAGCAGTGGCGGGCCTTCGTCTCGCACGGCACCCGCACCGGAAAGCTGTCGACCGTCCGGGCGGACGGCAGCCCGCACGTCGCGCCGATCTGGTTCCTCCTCGACGGGGACGAGATCGTGTTCAACACCGGCAAGGACACCGTCAAGGGGCGCAATCTCGCGCGGGACGGGCGTGTGGCGTTGTGCGTGGATGACGATCAGCCTCCGTACGCCTTCGTCGTCCTCCAGGGCAGCGCCCGGATCTCGGAGGATCCGGAGCAGTTGCGGCACTGGGCGGCCCGCATCGGCGGACGCTACATGGGCGAGGACCGGGCCGAGGAGTTCGGCGCGCGCAACGGCGTGCCCGGCGAACTCCTCGTCCGCGTCCGGATCGACAAGGTGCTCGCGTTCGCGGAGGTGTCCGCCTGACCACCTGATGGCCTTCACGGCCTGAGCGTCGAACCGCCCTCCGCGGGCATCGATCCGCCTACCACGAGCAGATGGGCAAAAATTCCCGCCCATCTGTTCGACCGATTGGTTCAGGCCATTCTCGCGGCCCCTCCCTTCCGTGCCGTGCACCACGTGCGCCGCGCTCACGCACGCGCCACGGGGGGCGGCACGCACTACAGGGGGGCGGCCCGTACCACAGGGACGGCGTGCACTGCGAGGCGGCGTGCGGCGTGCGGCGTGCGGCGTGCGGCGTGCGGCGTGCGGCGTGCGGCGTGCGGCGTGCGGCGTGCGGCGTGCGGGAGCATGGGCGCATGAGCGATGACCACACGCGCGTCCAGGAGTTCTTCACGGCACGGGCCGCCGACTGGGACAGCCGCTTCCCGGACGACGGCCCCGCCTACCGCGCCGCCGTGTCGGAGCTGGGCCTGCGGCCGGGCGGCCGGGTCCTGGACGCCGGGTGCGGCACGGGCCGCGCGCTGTCCGCGCTCAGGGACGCCGTGGGCCCGACCGGGCACGTCATCGGGGCGGATCTCACCCCGGCCATGCTCCACGCCGCGGTGCGGGCGGGCAGGCAGACCTACGGGCGGCTGCTGCTCACCGACGTGGCGCGGCTTCCGCTGCGGACGCAGTCACTGGACGCGGTGTTCGGCGCGGGCCTCATCTCGCACCTGCCCGACCCCTTGGAGAATCTGCGGGAGTTGGCCCGGGTCGTGCGCCCCGGTGGCCTGCTGGCCCTGTACCACCCCATCGGCCGCGCGGCCCTGGCGGCACGCCAGGGCCGCCAGCTCACCCCCGACGACCTGCGGGCCGAGCCCAACCTCCACCCCCTGCTAGCCGGATCGGGCTGGCGCCTGACGTCGTACGTCGACGAGGACACCCGCTTCCTGGCACTGGCCGTGCGCGAGGGCTGAACCCGCACACGGGGTGCGGCAGATCAGCCGGAAGGAATCTTCAGCGCAGACCTCGCCCCACGCGTGGCTTCTCACCGTGTCCCGGCTCCTCAGTACCGCCCCGCGACCACCGCGGCGAAGGCGGCAGGCTGGTCGAACATGACGTTGTGCCCGGCGCCCGGCACGGTCACGACCCGCACCCCGGCCGCCCTCAACTCCTCCGCACCGGGAAGTTCCCCACTCAGCTTCCCCTGCACATAGACGCGCTCTACGGAGAGGCCCATCAGCATCGCGCGCATCGTAGGGACCGTCCCGCGCACGAGCCCGGTGGCGCTGCGGTGCAGTGCGCGAGGATCGGCCAGGCGCATGGTCGACGCCCAGTGAGCGCCCACGCCCTCCAGGACGCGGGCGTACCCGGCGGCCACGAAGTCCTCCTCTTCGTAGGAGGCGATTCCGCTGCTGCCCGCCGTCCGCGGAGGGTGCGGATCGAGGTTGGCCTCGGTGAGGACGAGACGCGCCGCCAGGTCGGGCCTCCGGTGGGCCAGGACGATGGCCACGGATCCGCCCATGCTGTGTGCGACGATCTCCGCCCCGCGTACGTCCGCCTCGTCCAGCGCGGCCGCGAGGGCGTCCGCATGGTCCTCCAAGGTGTAGCCGAAGCCCGCCGGTCGGTCGCTCAGTCCGTGGCCCGGCAGGTCGACGAAGAGGGATCTGCGTCCGGCCAGCTCGGGGCGCGCGGCGATGTGTGCGTAGTACGCCGCCGACGCGGCACCGAGACCGTGGACGTACACCCGCGCGGGGCCGACGCCCTCGCTCTCCGTCCACCGGATCCGACTGCCGCGCACGTCGAACCCCGCGTCCCGCATCGCCATTCTTCGCTCCACTCCTGAGTGCCTGGTCACGTGCCTGCTGCGGCCTGCTACGGCCTGCCGTGCGCCAGCGACAATACCTCGTCCACGTAGTATTGCGTTAACGATGTACACCGGGTGTGCGGCAGAATGCGGGCATGCTGGAGCTCGCCATCCTCGGATTCCTGTACGACCGCTCGTTGCACGGCTACGAGCTGCGCAAGCGCATCACGGCCCTCACCGGGCACGTGCGTCCGGTCGCGGAGAGCACCCTGTACCCGGCCATCAAGCGGCTTGAGCGGGCAGGGCTGCTGGCCCGCGAAACCCAGCCCGGCGCCGTGGCCGCTCCCCGCCACGTCCTGAGCCTCACCGCGGACGGCCGGAGCGAGCTGCGCCGCCGCCTGGCGGAGCCCGCGCGGGGGGACATCACCGACGAGAACCGCTGGTTCACGGTGCTCGCCTTCCTTCGGCACCTGGAGGACCCCAAGGCCCAGGCAGCCGTCCTGCGCCGCCGCCTGGACTTCCTCCAGGAACCGGCCAGCTTCTTCTACGAGGGCGACCGGCCGCTGCGCGCCGAGGAACTGGACGATCCCTTCCGGCAGGGCATCCTCACCATCGCGCGCGCCACGAGCCGCGCCGAGCTTGCCTGGCTGCGCAAGACACTGGCGTCACTCGGCTGACGGCGCCCGGGAGGGGTCGGTCGCCAGCACCGGGCAGCCGCGCGCTCCGGACACGGGGAACGTGCCGAGCGCGTCGAGCCGGTATCCGTTCGGGTAGCTCTTGATCCGCCAGTTCTGCCGGGCGTGGCTCGGCGTCGTACGCGGCGGCAGCAAGCGCACCGCGCGGCCGCGCAGCCGCACGGCCCGCCGGACCAACGCGCGCGTGAGGTCACTGGGCGGGTCGTAGCGGAACGCGCGCAGCAGCGAATCGTCGAGCAACGCGAGGATCGCCGTGCGCGTCGCGGGCTCCAGGGGGCGCGGAAACCAGGTGCCCATCAGGGCCAGCGTCGCGTCGGAGACCTTGCGGCCCCCTTCGTCCCACCCGAAGTGGGCCTCTTCGTAGGAGTCCAGGCACGCGGCGAACTCTTCGTAGGAGCGGGGGATCTCCTTGATGCCCATGCGCTGCCCCAGGGTGCGGTAGTGCACGACCGACGCAATCACCTCGTGGCTGGACAGCCTGCGCCACCCGTAGGCGTCGATCCACCGCCGGGGCGTCACCACGAAGGTGCACAGCACGTACCGCATGTCGTCGTTGCTGATGGCGTAGCTGCGGTGCATCTGGTTGATGCGGCGGATCGCCGAGCGCCCCTCGTCGGCGTCGAAGCCGTGCTCGACGATGGCGTCGAGGAGCAGCGTCGTGTCGTCGTACCGGCGCTGTGTGCGGTCGGTCAGCTCCGCGGTCCGCGCCAGGAGGCCGCCGATGCTCGGCACGGCGTAGGTGCGGTAGAGCGCCAGCTCCAGCGCTCTCATGTAGTCCCACGGGAACTCGTACGTCGACGAGAGCCGGTAGATCGTCAGAGAGTCCTTCTCCGGGTCCAGACGCCTGATCTGGCGGAGCCGGTCGTAGCGCTTCACCGCTCGGTCCCCTTCTGTCGCCGCATCTTCAACTCTACTTTGGGGAGCGACAGATGCAGGATCGGTGATCGGGCCCTCACAGCGTAGGGGCGGGGCCCATGCGGGGGAAGGCGGTCCACATGTTAGGCAGGATCCGTAGCCTGTGGCGGGGGACCGAGCACGACGAGGACACGGACGAGAGGGCGGAGGCGTCAACGGGCGACGGAAAGCGCCCGCACAACCTCTTCGAGGCGGCCGCCGTCTACGTGGCGGCGTGCGCCGATGACGACCAGGAGCGCATGGACGAGGCCAGCGGCTGGGTGTCGCCGGAGGCGCTGTCGTTCGGGGTGCAGGAACTGGCGTGCCGGGCGGTCATCGCCCTGGCCCGGGAGCACGACGAATCGCCGCCCGCCGTGGCTCGTAAGCTCCTCGGCCTGCCTTCCGCCTGACGTCCGTGTGCGTCGGGTCGGGGCAGACGAGCGCCGTGCGCACCGGCACGCCCGTCTCCGCCGCGTGTGCCAGCCGCTCGCGGACCTCGCGCGGCGTGCGGGGCCGGTAGCCGGGGCCGCAGCCGCAGCAGTCCTGGGGGAAGCGCACCCCCGCGGACAGCACGGCGGTCAGGGCGCGCCATCCGGCGGTGTCCCGGCGCTTGGGCACGGCGAGTGCCGAGCCCGCGTTCAGGAGCTGGCCTCCGCACCGAGGGCACACACCGTGCCGTTTGCGCGCGTAGCGGTGCGAATCCTTGTACGACACCCGGCACGGAAGACAGATGTAGTGCGAACTGGCCCTGGACATGCCGAGCAGCGTAGATGTCGCTGGCGGCGGCGTACCAGCTGATTTTCCTGGTCATCCACCTCTCGACGCCGCTGGGGGCCAGTGGTTAGGGTGCGCCGTCGGAGAACGTAGTGAGCCGCGGTGGGGAGGTCGGCATGGCCGGTTCGGACAAGGCTGGCGCCGTCGACGACGAGGCGCTGTACGTGCTGACGGCGGTGCTGTTGACGCCTGCGAAGTTCCCCAGTGTGCTCGGCGACGACTATCCGGAGGCGTGCGCCGCGCTGGGGCTGGCTCCGGTGGCCGCCGGATACGGGCTTGTGCTCGGCCAGGACAGCAAGGGCGCCCGGTGGACCGTGGTCACCGACGACGTGTCGCTGGTGGCCGTCGCGATCGCCACCTGGGACTGCGGCATGGAGTACGACCTGTCCCCGGACGAGCGCACGGTGGTCGCCGCGCTTCCGGGCTGGCCCCTCGCCGTCGCGGTGGCCGCCCCGGGCGTGCCCGCGCCGCACGACCCCGAGCCCGACCCGAGCGAGCCCGGCCGTGTGCCCCTGTCGCCGCCGGAGTCGGACTCCTGGGGGCCTGCCCAACGGCGTCTCGGCGCGGACGAGATCGCCCTTCAGTGGGCCGCTTGGCGCGACCAGATCGACGACGCCGACTTCGCGACGGACGACGATGCCGATTCCGGTGCCCGTGCCGGTACGGAGTCCCGGAGCGGCGAGCGGCAGGACGCCCGGGGCGCCACGGGCAGTGGCGCCCCGGATTCCGGGGCCGAGCCGCCGACCGGTGTGCGGCGTGTGCTGGCGGAGGCCCGTGCGTACGTCGATACGCCGCCGCCCGTGGGGCGCGTGCGCTCGGCGTTCGCCTCCGGTGATGCCCGTACGCTGCGCGCCGACGGTCCGGGCTGGTCCATGGTCGCGAGGACGGACGACATCGCTTTCGTACTGCTCGACGAGGAGCCCGGAGAGGTCCTTCCCGTGGGGCGTGGGGCCGAGCTCCCCGGTTTGCTCGCGGCCCTCGACAAACTGGCCGTGCGGCCCTCCTGACCCCCGCGTGGCCCTGTCGCAGCGCGTCCGGCCTCGCGGGGGCGGCGGTCATGCGGCCGGCTATACGGCGGCGCAGTGGGCCGCGGTCCCGGGGAGGCCGGGGCGCTCAGCGGCCGAGCTCCTTGCGGGTGACGCGGCGCAGCTTGCGCCGCTGACTGGGGTCGAGGGCCAGATAGGCCGCCGTCGGGACACCGATCATGATCAGGAAGGCGACCCACCAGGGCAGCCAGATCAGCAGGATGATGCCCGCCGCCACGCCTCCCGCGGCGATCTTCGCGTTCTTCGACATGTCCGTCGCCTCCTTCGCGGCTGGTGCCGCTCTCTGCCTTGAGAAACGGGATCGGTCCGTGCCCAGTTCCAGGGCACGACCCTGACCGATCCCTGAGGTGCGACCCCTACTCGACCCTGAGCGGCTCGCCCACCTCGTACATGTGGCGCAGTACCTGCCGGTAGGAATCGATCAGGCCGGTTTCCGTGTAGGGCATACCCACAGCATGGCAGTGCGCGCGGACCAGCGGCTGGACGAGCCGCAGGTGCGGGCGGGGCAGGCTCGGGAAGAGATGGTGCTCGATCTGGTAGTTCAGGCCGCCGAGCAGCCAGTCGGTGACCGCGCCGCCACGGATGTTCCGCGAGGTGAGGACCTGGCGCTGGAGGTGCCCCCAGCGGTCACCGTGTGGGTCGGGCATGTCCATGCCCTTGTGGTTGGGGGCGAAGGCCATGCCCAGGTGCAGGCCGAACAGGGCCTGGTGGAGCGCGGCGAAGACAAGGGCGTGCGCCAGGGGCATGGCGGTCAGGAGCAGGGTCGCGTACCCCACCAGATGCGCCACCAGGAGGGTGCCCTCCAGCGCGCGCTGGCGTGGGGGCTGGCGGCGCAGGTCCTGGAATCCATAGACCTTCATGGCGACGCCCTGGAGCAGCGTCAGGGGGAAGAACAGCCATGCCTGGTTGCGGGTGAGCCAGCGCCGGAAGCCCACCCGGACCCCTGCCTGCTCGCTGGTGAACACCAGCACGTCGGCGGCGACGTCGGGGTCCTTGTCGATGTGGTTGGGGTGGGCGTGGTGGCGGTTGTGCTTGTCGTTCCACCAGCTCACGCTCATGCCGAGCAGGAGGTTGCCGTGGAAGAGGCCGATGAGGTGCGCCACGGCGCGGTTGCCGGTGATCTGTGCGTGCCCGGCGTCATGACCGATGAACGCGGTGCGCACGCACAGGACGGAGAGCACGGGCGCGAGGAGCAGGACCCACCAGCTCTGCCCCAGGGCGAACAGCCCCATGCCCGCGGCCACCAGCGCCGCGGCGTTGACGCCCATGGTGCGGGCGTACCAGCCCGGGCGCCGCTCCAGGAGACCTTGTGCCTTGACCGTGCGCAGGAGAGGTGCGAAGTCACTTCCGGCGCGCCGTGGGGCGGCGCCTGTGGGGCGGTCCGCGACGGCAGCGATGGCCTGGGGCATGGCGGGGTCTCCGGTCTCCGTATCGGTGGGCTGACCTGAGAAAACGTACGGATCGGCGACCGTCGGCACCTATGACGCCTTCCCCCGAGTTCCAGGGGGGTTCAGTACCTGCGTCTAGGGGTGCTGGGTACACCCCCGCCAAGAAGTGACGGGAGTCACTGCGGCTGGAGCCGCGCGCCGCCCTGTGCGTCATGTACTCTCGGCCGCTCCCGGTCTCATTAGTCAAATTTGAGGAATGCGCCATCGCTGTGCCCAGGCTCCCCGCTGTCCCTCCCTCCGAGATCTCCGAACTGTCCCGTTGCTCCGTGGTGTTCGTGCCCGGCGACCCCGGACGCACCGGCCGAGTGGCCTTCTGGCACCCCGACGGCGACACCCCGCCCACCACAGCCTCCGGCGTCCTCGAAGAGCTCGCCGTCGCCCTGCCGGACGACGGCGCCGTCCAGGTGAGCACCGTCCCGGCGACGCTGCTCCCGGTGCGGGCGGCGCTGCCGGTCCTCACCCGGGCACGTGCCTCGTCCGGCGCTCACCCCACCGCGGCCTTCTGGGGCACGGCCGCCGTGCTGGCGCTGCAACTAGCCGCCCGAGGGCTGCTGTTGCCCGGCCTCACCGACAGCGATCACGACGCCTGGCGCGCGGGTCCGCTCGGCACCGCCGACCTCCAGCGGCTGCGTGAGCTTGCCGCCGCGATGCCGCCCGCCGCGCACGCGGTCCCGCTCGACGGTGCCGTCCCGCCGCGGCTGGCGGAGCCCGAGAAGCTGCTGCGCCAGTTCCTGGACGCGGTCGCCGACACCCTGCCCCGCTCCCCCGCCGCCGCTACCGCCGCAGGGCAGCGGGCCTTCGCGGCACCGGAGCCCCAGCACGTTCCGGAGCAGCGCGACTGGGCCACGGATGTCGCTGCGGGGCACGACGCGGGCGTGCGGATCTCGCTCCGCGTCGAACTGCCCGGCCTGTCGGCGGAGGTCTCCGAGGAGACGCGCCTGCCGTTCCGGGCAGTCCTCCAGATCCACAGCGTCAGTGACCCCGCGCTCGTCGCCGACGCCGCCGAGGTGTGGGCCGGGACCGGCACCGCGGCGCGGGCGTTCGGTCCCCGCGCGCGGATGGACGCCCTGCTCGCGCTGCGCCGTGCCACGCGCGCGTGGGCGCCCCTTGGCCCGCTGCTGTCCGCTGCGGTGCCCGACGCGCTCGAACTGGCCGACGAAGAGGTCTCCGGGCTCCTCGGAGAGGGGGCCCGCAGGCTCGCCGTGGCAGGCGTGGACGTGCACTGGCCCAAGGAGCTGGCGCGCGGCCTCACCGCGCGCGCCGTGATCGGCCCGGACGACTCCCAGGGCCCCGACGACGACAGCGAACGAGGCCCGGACAAGCTGTCCTCGGACACGCCCTCGTACCTCTCCGCCGACGCCCTGCTCGCCTTCGACTGGCGCTTCGCGCTCGGCGGCCGACAGCTCAGCCGGGCCGAGCTCGACCGCATCGCGGAGGCGAACAGGCCCGTGGTGCGGCTGCGCGACCAGTGGGTCCTCATCGACCCCGACGAGGCACGGCGCGCCCTGGCCCGGCAGGACCACAAGGTCACGCCGATCGACGCGCTGAGCGCCGCGCTGACGGGCAGCGCGGACGTGGACGGCCAGCGTGTCGAGGTGCAGCCCACGGGGTGGCTGGCGGCGCTGCGTGAGCGGCTGGCGGACCCCGAGGGCATGGAGCCCGTCGGGCAGCCCGCGGCGCTCGCCGCCGAGCTGCGCGACTACCAGCTGCGGGGCCTGAACTGGCTGTACCGGATGACGTCGTTGGGCCTCGGCGGATGCCTCGCCGACGACATGGGCCTCGGCAAGACGATCACGCTGATCTCGCTGCACCTGCACCGGCAGAGCGACGAGGCGACGGCGGGCCCGACGCTCGTCGTGTGCCCGACGTCCCTGATGGGCAACTGGCAGCGCGAGATCGAGAAGTTCGCCCCCGGCACGGCGGTGCGCCGCTTCCACGGCGCCCAGCGCGGCCTGGAGGACCTGGCGGACGGCGAGTTCGTGCTCACCACGTACGGGACGATGCGCCTCGACACCGAGCGCCTTGCCGACGTCTCCTGGGGGCTGGTCGTCGCCGACGAGGCGCAGCACGTGAAGAATCCGTACTCCGCGACGGCCAAGCAGCTGCGCACCATCGGGGCACGCGCACGGGTGGCGCTCACCGGCACCCCGGTGGAGAACAACCTCTCCGAGCTGTGGGCGATCCTCGACTGGACGACCCCGGGCCTGCTGGGCAAGCTCAGCACGTTCCGCACCCGCTACGCGCAGGCAGTCGAGGGCGGCACCGACCCGGCCGCCGCCGAACGGCTCGCCAAGCTGGTGCGCCCGTTCCTGCTGCGCCGCCGCAAGTCCGACCCGGGCATCGCTCCGGAGCTGCCGCCCAAGACGGAGACCGACCGCGCGGTCTCGCTCACCACGGAGCAGGCGTGCCTCTACGAAGCGGTGGTGCGCGAGGCGCTCGCGGAGATCTCCGGTGCCGACGGCTTCGCGCGACGCGGCCTGATCGTCAAGCTGCTGACCGGCCTGAAGCAGATCTGCAACCACCCCGCGCAGTACCTCAAGGAGGACGAGCCGCGGCTGACCGGCCGCTCCGGGAAGCTGGAACTCCTCGACGAGCTGCTCGACACGATCCTGGCGGAGGACGCGAGCGTGCTCGTGTTCACGCAGTACGTGCAGATGGCGCGGCTCATCGAACGCCACCTGGGGGCGCGGGGGATCCCCACGCAGTTCCTGCACGGCGGCACGCCGGTCGCCGAGCGTGAGGACATGGTGCGCCGCTTCCAGGACGGCGACGTCCCGGTGTTCCTGCTGTCGCTGAAGGCGGCGGGCACCGGCCTCAACCTGACGCGAGCCGAGCACGTCGTGCACTACGACCGCTGGTGGAACCCGGCCGTCGAGGCTCAGGCCACCGACCGCGCCTACCGCATCGGGCAGACGCAGCCCGTGCAGGTCCACCGCATCGTCGCGGAGGGCACCATCGAGGACCGCATCGCCCAGATGCTGCTGCGCAAGCGCGAGCTGGCCGACGCCGTCCTCGGGTCCGGCGAGTCCGCGCTCACGGAGCTGACCGACGCCGAGCTGGCCGACCTGGTCGAGCTGCGAGGGGGCGGGCGATGAGCAACGGACACGACACGGCGTACGGCGTCCACGGAGACGGCGTGTACGCGCGCGGCACGACAGACACGGGCGGTATCAGCGGCAGCGAAGGGAGCGACGACGAGGTGGCGGCGTACGACGACGAGCGGACCTTCGCCGCGCTGCCTCCCGCGCGCGGGAGGGGGTTCGCGGAGACCTGGTGGGGGCAGGCCTGGCTGAAGGCACTGGAGGACACGGCGCTCGACAACCAGCAGCTGAAGACCGGCCGGAGGCTGGCGCGCGCGGGTTCCGTCGGCGCGGTCTCGGTGCGCCCGGGACGCATCACGGCGGTCGTCCAGGACAAGCAGGGCACGGCCCACCGCTCGGACGTGCTCTTCCAGGAGCTGAGCGAGGAGGCCTGGGAGCGGTTCCTGAGCACGGTCGTCGAGCGGGCCGGTCACATCGCCGCCCTCCTTGACCGTGACATGCCGCCGCACCTGGTGGAGGACGCGACGGCCGCGGGCGTCGAGCTGCTCCCGGGCATCGGCGACTTGGAGCCGGAGTGCGACTGCGAGGCGTGGGACCACTGCGGCCATACGACCGCGCTGTGCTACCAGATGGCGCGGCTCCTCGACCAAGACCCCTTCGTCCTGCTCCTGATGCGTGGGCGCGGTGAGCGGCAGCTCCTCGACGAACTGCAGGTCCGCAGCGTGGCCCGGCAACCCGCGGCGGACACGCCCCAGGAGGGCGCGGCGGAGGGCGCCCCGGAGGGCGTGGACGCCGCTGAGGCGTACGCGGAGGGGGTGATCCTGCCCCCGCTGCCCGAGCCGCCTCCGCTGCCGCCAGAGGCCGGTCTGCCGCCTTCCCTGGACTCGGAGACGGAGCCCGCGCCCGGCGTCGATGTGACGGCGCTGCGGTTCCTGGCGGCGCACGCCGCGGCGGAGGCGCACCGCATGCTCGGCGAAGCCCTCTCTCCGGGGCATGAGCAGCAGCCGGTCGAGGCCGAGTTGACGCCGTCCGAGGATGCAGTGCGGCTGGCCGTCGCGGCTCCGGACGCGGTCGCGGCGCGGCTCGCGGAGGGCTCTGGCCGTGACCGCGACGGCTTGGCGTGCGCCGTGCGGGCCTGGGGCTATGGCGGGCGTGCCGCGCTCGCGGTGCTCGAGGACACGTGGGTCCCGGAAGCCGCGGCCCTTGCACGCGCGCGTGCCGCCCTCGACGCCGCCTGGGACGAGGGCGAGCGGCCCGCACTGCGCGCCGCGCACAACCACTGGACGGTGGTGGACGGCGACACCCAGCTCCGCCATGGGCGCGACGGGCGCTGGTGGCCCTACCGCAGGGAGGGCGGCCGCTGGATGCCCGCCGGACCGGCGGCGCACGACCCCGCGACGGCCTTGGCGGTGGCGTCCGGAGGCGAGTGACCATGCCCGGGGTACATGGCTGAAACGTGTACGTCGGCCACCGGCGTGCCCGCGCGGTCGCGCAGTGCGCCGGGAACACCGGCGCGCGCACTCGCCCTGGCCAGCGATTGAGCACCGCGATGCCATCCAGGACCGTGGAGCACGCCGGTTCAGCAGCGCGTATCTGTGCGGAGCCACCTGAAGGGGGGTGCACGCAGGGGAAGGTGCCCCATCGCTGCTTGTCGCCCCGGTGACGACCGACGGCGCCTCTCGCCCCTCGCAGAGGCGCCGTCGGCACACTGCGTGTGCCACAGGCGCTGTGCGCCGCAACCGGAACCCAGGGAGCCCTCCGGCCTGATCCGGCGGACTGCTGCTCGCCGGGGTGCCGAACTGGCGGTTCACGCACCAGACTCCCGTCGGTTCACCCGTAGGACATCTGACGTTCGCAGGGAGGGCCAAGGGTGAGGCCGATACCGCTCCCCTTGCTCCTGGAGGCCCCATGTCCGCGCGTGCCGTCACTCGGCGCCGTCTCCGTCGCTCCACCGCTGTCGGCGTGCCGCTCGCTCTGCTCACCGCGGTCGCGGTGACCGGCACCGCGATCGGCGCCCCTGTCGAGGCGCCGCGCGCGAGCAAGGGCGACGCGCCCCGCGTCACCCGTACCGCGACGCTCGGTGACCTCCCTCTGGGGACGTTCAGCAACCGGCTGCTGCCCGGCACAGTGCGCAACGACCGGGGTGTCGACCTCGGCGGCATCGGCAGCGACATCTACCCGGCGGGGCGCAAGGGCGAGTTCTGGACGGTCACCGACCGCGGCCCCAACGGGCAGATCAAGGTCGACGGCACCAAGCGGCGCACGTTCCCGGTGCCGGGCTTCGATCCGGCGATCGTCAAGATCCGCGTGTCCGGCCGCTCCGTGAAGGTCATCGACGCGCTGCCCATCACCACGCGCTCCGGGAAGCCTGTCACGGGCCTGCCCAACCAGAAGGGACGCGACGAGGCGCCCTACACGTACAACGCGAAGAAGCCCCTCTCCTACGACCCGAACGGCCTGGACACCGAAGGCATCGTGCGGGCCCACGATGGGACCTTCTGGCTGGTCGACGAGTACAGCCCTTCGCTGGTCCACGTCTCCGCGCGCGGGAAGGTCATCAAGCGTTACGTCCCCAAGGGACTGAAGCTCCGCGGCGCCGACTACCCGGTCGTCGAGGCGCTTCCCGGCATCCTCCTGCACCGCAAGGTCAACCGGGGCTTCGAGGGGCTCGCCCAGCTCCCCGGCGGCGACCTGGTCCTGGCGGTGCAGAGCCCGCTGTCGCTGCCCGACCAGGACGCCGGGGAGAAGTCGCGCACGGCGCGGCTGCTGCGCTTCTCTCCGAAGGAGCAGGCAGTGACCGCCGAGTACGCGTACCGGTTCGACCCGGTCGGCGTCGTCGACCCCGGAGAGGACGACACCTCCGAGCTGAAGATCTCCTCTGTCGTCGCCGTCGGCCGTGATCGGCTGCTCGTCGAGGAGCGCACCGACAAGGCGGCCCGCCTCCAGCTCGTCCGGCTCGACCGGCGCTCCGACATCCTGGGCAAGCGGTGGGACAACGCGGCGACGCGGCCCTCCCTGGAGGAGCTTGACGACCCCGCTGCCTCCGGAGTGCGGGTGCTGCGCAAGCGGCTGGCCGTCGACCTGGCCGCCGTCAAGGGCGTTCCTGGCAAGATCGAGGGCGTCGCCCTGGTCGACCGCCGCACGCTGGCGCTGATCAACGACAACGACTTCGGGATGACCGACGGTCCGGACGCGTTCGACAAGGACGGCCGTCTCGTGGACAGCGGCGTGGAGACCACGGTGACGTACGTGCGGCTCCCCAAGGAGCTGTGACCGCTGCGTCCAAAGAGCCGGTGAGAGGCCAGCCATGCGGCTCGCGGGCCGCCCGACGACGCTGAGTCCCGGTCAGGGGCAGCCCTCGGCTCACGGTGCTTCGTGAGCCGAGGGCGTCGGGATCAGAGAGCTGATGTCGTCGGGCAGGTCCGTGGGCAGCGTGGGCACGCGGCTGGGCAACTCGCTGGGCAGGCCACTGGGCAGGTTGCTCGGCAGCCGTGTGGGGATCCTCGTGGGGATCTCCGTAGGGAGGCTCAGTGACGGGGTGGGACGGCGCCCGTCACTGCTCTTGCTGCTTTCGGAGGGGCTCTTCTTGTCCGGGGAGTCGTCGTTCCCCGTGGCGAGGAAGACCACTACGGCGATGGCGCTCACGGCCAGGACCACGGCGAGCAGGATGAACAGTCCGTTGCGCCTGGCGGGCGGTCTCCCGGCGGGCGGAGGCGCCCCGCCGTCGTCGGAGGGCGGCCCGTATCCGCCCGAAGGGGGTCCGTACCCTCCGGGTGGCGGTCCATAGCCTCCGGGAGGCGGGCCGACGCCGCCGCTCCCAGGAGGGGGGACGTCGCCCGGCGGGCGAGGAGGCTGCTGCGGCGGTACGGGCGGCGTGGCCATGCCGTCAAGAGTCGCGCCGCGCCGGTCGTGGCGCGACCCTCCTGGGGAACTTGATACGCACCCCGGCTCAGGACCGGACAGTTCCGGTACATCCCGAGGCCTGACCAGGGCGCCGCCCGCGCGCGGGTCAGCCCCGCGCTCCCAGCAGGTGGTCCAGAGCCAACTGGTCGAGCCGTTCGAAGGCCATCCCCCGCGCGGCGGCCGCTTCGACGTCGAACTCCTCGTAGGCGCCGCGGTCGGCGAGCAGACCGGTGAGGCCGTCCTCGGCGGTGGGCTGCGCCAGCTCGTGCAGGCGGGCCTCCCGCAGCGCCTCGCGCACCTCAGGATCGGCGCGGAACGAGGCCGAACGCTCGCGCAGGATCAGGTAGTTCCGCATGCACCCGGCCGCGGACGCCCACACCCCGTCGAGGTCCTCGGTGCGCGGCGGCTTGAAGTCGAAGTGGCGCGGGCCGTCGTAGCCCCCGCGCTCCAGCAGGTCGACCAGCCAGAAGGCGCTCCGCAGGTCGCCCGCTCCGAAGCGCAGGTCCTGGTCGTACTTGATGCCGCTCTGGCCGTTGAGGTCGATGTGGAAGAGCTTGCCCGCCCACAGGGCCTGGGCGATGCCGTGCGGGAAGTTCAGGCCCGCCATCTGCTCGTGGCCCACTTCGGGGTTCACTCCGTAGAGTTCGGGCCTCTCCAGGCGCTCGATGAACGCCAGGGCGTGCCCGACGGTGGGCAGCAGGATGTCGCCGCGCGGCTCGTTCGGCTTCGGCTCGATCGCGAAGCGCAGGTCGTAGCCCTGCTCGGTCACGTAGGCGCCGAGGAGGTCGAAGGCCTCCTTCATGCGGTCCAGCGCGTCGCGGACGTCCTTGGCGGCGCCCGATTCCGCGCCCTCCCGGCCGCCCCAGGCGACGTAGGTGCGCGCGCCGAGTTCGGCCGCGAGGTCGATGTTCCGAATCGTCTTCCGCAGCGCGTAGCGGCGCACGTCGCGGTCGTTGGCGGTGAACGCGCCGTCCTTGAAGACGGGGTGCGTGAACAGGTTGGTGGTGGCCATCGGGACGACGAGCCCCGTCGCGTCGAGGGCTTCGCGGAAGCGCTTGACGTGCGCGGCTCGGTCAGCGTCCGAGGAGCCGAACGGGATGAGGTCGTCGTCGTGGAACGTCACTCCGTAGGCACCGAGGTCGGCGAGGCGCCGCACCGATGCGGCCGGGTCGAGCGCCGCCCTGGTGGCGTCACCGAATGGGTCCCTGCCCTGCCAGCCGACGGTCCACAGGCCGAAGCTGAACTTGTCCTCCGGGGTGGGCTGGTAGCTCATGAGTGACTCCTCGACAGCTCCTGGACCATTTCGTCATGGCGATTGACAAATTAGTATCCGCGGAAGGCGAGGGGAAGAGCGCAGGCGGATCCGCGGCTCGCGCTGTGGGGCGGATCCCGGGAGTTCGATGGATCCCCGCGATCCCCGTGGGGCAGGCCCCGAAGAGGCCGGGAGCACTCCTGTCCGGTACGCGCACAGTCAGCCCACAGTCATGGGAACGGAGACACGATGTCATCAGCCCCAGCCGCCGAGGGCCCCCTCGTCGTCGGCGTGGACAGCTCCACGCAGTCCACCAAGGCCCTGGTCGTCGACGCGGCCACCGGGCAGGTCGTGGCCAGTGGCCAGGCCCCGCACACGGTCAGCTCCGGCGCGCTCCGGGAGAGCGACCCCGAACAGTGGTGGAGCGCCCTGGGTGAGGCGCTGCGCCAGTGCGGCGCCGCCGCGCGTGAGGCCGCCGCCGTTTCGGTGGCGGGGCAGCAGCACGGCCTAGTCACCCTGGACGGCCGGGGTCGACCAGTGCGCCCGGCTCTGCTGTGGAACGACGGGCGGTCCGCGGCGCAGGCGCGGCGCCTCGTCGAGCGACTGGGCGGCGCGAAGGCCTGGGCCGAACGCGTGGGAAGCGTGCCCAGCCTGTCCTTCACGGTCACCAAGTGGGCCTGGCTCACGGAGCACGAGCCCGCGTCTGCCCGCGCCACCGCGGCGGTGCGCCTCCCCCACGACTACCTCACGCAGCGCCTCACCGGCACCGGCACCACCGACCGCGGCGACGCGTCCGGCACCGGGTGGTGGGCGTCCGCTACGGAGTCGTACGACGAGGAGATCCTGAGCGCGGTCGGTCTGGACGCCGCCCTGTTGCCGCGGGTCGCCGCCCCCGGGGAAGTCGTCGGCACTGTGCGCGCCAGCGAGGAACTGCCCTTCTCCACGGGGACGCTGGTGGCGCCCGGCACCGGGGACAACGCGGCCGCCGCCCTGGGCCTCGGCCTGCGACCCGGCACCCCGGTGCTGAGCCTGGGCACCTCCGGCACGGTGTACGCCGTCTCCGAGCACCGCCCGACGGATCCCACAGGGACGGTCGCCGGGTTCGCCGACGCCCGCGGCGCGTGGCTTCCGCTCGCCTGCACGCTCAACTGCACTCAGGCCGTCGACCGTGTGGCCGCGCTGCTCGGCCTGGACCGTGAGGCAGTCCAGCCGGGCGGAGCGGTCACGCTGCTGCCGTACCTGGACGGCGAACGCACCCCTGACCTGCCGCACGCCTCAGGCCTCCTGTACGGGCTGCGCCACGACACCGCTTCCGGACAGCTCCTCCAGGCGGCGTACGACGGCGCGGTGCACGCTCTCCTGGGGGCGCTGGACGCCGTCCTGGACGCGGACGCGGACCACTCCGAGCCGCTCCTGCTCATCGGCGGCGGAGCACGCGGCGTCGCGTGGCAGGAGACCGTTCGACGCTTGTCCGGTCGGCCCGTGCGGATCCCTGAGGCCGGTGAACTCGTCGCGCTCGGCGCCGCGGCGCAAGCGGCGGGGCTGCTGTCCGGCGAGGACCCGGCCGCCGTCGCGCGGCGCTGGGACACCGCTCGGGGGCCGCTTCTGGAGGCCGTTGAACAGGACGAGGAGACGCTGTCGCGGATCACCCAGGTAGCCTGCGACGCGGCCGCGCTACTGGACGGTGGCCCCGAAGCTGGGGGTGCTCTGTAGGGAGCCCTATAGGAGGGCCCTGTAGGAGAGCCCTGTTGAGGGGCCTCTCGCCTCCCTGGAGCGCCGGATGAGAGCCCGTAACCCGTACCGACCCGCGAAGGAGGCAGGTGGCGAGCACATGACCGCACCACCGCATGGCGCGCGCACTCCCGGCGCTCCTGAGGAGCTGCCCAACACGCAGCAGGGAATGCGCCGTCGCAACCTCTCCCGAGTGCTGCGGACCGTCGCGACGGACGGGCCGTTGTCCCGCGCCTCCGTAGCGTCCCGGATCGGCCTGACACGTGCCGCGGTGTCCACCCTGGTGGACGAGTTGATCAGATCCGGCCTCCTGGAGGAGTTGGGCCCGGAGCGCCCCGGCCGCGTGGGGCGCCCCTGCTCCGCACTCGCGGTCAGTTCCCGCGGGCCCGCGGGCATCGGAGCGGAGGTGGGTGTCGACCACCTCGCGGTCTGCGCGATGGACCTGCGCGGCGAGGTACGGGCGCGTGTGCGACGCCAGGCCGCCAACCGGGGGCGCCCACCGGAGGCGGTCCTCAAGGAACTGGCCTCGCTCGTGCGGCAGGTGGGCCGGGACGCCGAACGCGACGGTCTGCGCCCGGCGGGTCTGTCGGTGGCGGTCCCCGGTCTGGTCGCACGCGGCACCCACACCGTCGTCAGCGCTCCCAACCTCGACTGGCACGGCGTGGACGTCGACGCCCACCTGCCGACAGGCCTGTCGCTGACCGTGGACAATGAGGCGAACTTCGGCGCCCTCGCGGAACTGTGGCTCGGCGACGTACCGGAGGACTTCCTTCACGTCTCGGCGGAGATCGGCATCGGCGCGGCCGTGGTGGTCGACGGGCGGCTGCTGCACGGCAGCCGGGGGTTCGCGGGCGAGTTGGGGCACGTGCCCGTCCACCCGGAAGGGCCTGCCTGCGCCTGTGGTGGCCGCGGGTGCCTGGAGCAGTACGCGGGCGAGGAGGCGGTGCTCCGCAAGGCGGGGCTGGCCGCCGGACCGCGCCGCGTCGCGCTGCTCGCCGAACGCGCCGCCGAGGGTGACGAGGCCGTGCGGCGGGCTCTGTACGGGGCCGGGGCCGCCCTGGGCATCGCGCTCACCGGGGCGGTGAACCTGCTGGACCCCCAGGCCGTCGTCCTGGGCGGAGCCCTCTCGCGACTGGCGCCGTGGCTGTTGCCCAGCCTGGCACGGGAGCTGGGGGACCGCACCACGGGCCCCGGCTGTGACGTCACCGTCTCCACCGTGGGCTCCGACGGCCCTCTGCTGGGCGCGGCTCAGTCCGTGGTACGGGCGGTGCTCGACGATCCGGCAGGGGTGACGGGCCCTGATCGTGGGGGCCTCGCGGCGCTTGACCGGTGAGGTGTGCGAGACCTTCACCGCTCGAGGACGCGAGGCCCGGTCAGCTTGCCAGCGCGGGGCCGGACGGTGCGGGAACGGAACCGGACGGATCCCCCACACGGGTGGCGAAGTTTTCCACAGTCACACGGCCGTGCACAGATGCGCCGCAGGCTCTTCCACCCCAACCCGCCAGGCCCGTAACGTAATTCGCGTGAGCCGCCTTCCGCGCTGGTGACGGGGCATCGGGCTCACGCGGATCGGGGGATTCACATGTCGGGGGACACCAAGTCAAAGCCGCGCACTCATCGACCGCGCGCGACGCTCATCGCACGCGCCAGGCCAGCCGCCACACCGCACACCGCACACCGCACACCGCACACCGCACACCGCACACCGCACACCGCGGACACGCCGCCCGCCCAGACCCTGCCCAAACCCGCGCTGCGGTCACCGGGTGCGCTATGAACATCGTTGTGATCACCGAGCCGCCACCAGACACGGCCGCCGTCAAGTCGCGCCCAGGGCCGGACTCCGCCTCGCCCGCCATGCCGACCAGCCCTGTCTGCCGCTGGCCGGAGGCCCACGGCACCAGCCAACTCAGGCTCAGGCGAGCCCTCGTGAGGGATTTCGTCTTCAACGATCTGGACGCGCCCCCGTTCGCCGCCCACACTGTGCAGGCACCGTCAGCGAGCGCCCGCGACGAGCTCATGAACGTCCGTCGGGCGAGCGCGCCGCGCCACTGTGTACCGCATCTCACCGCGCCCCACGAGATATGAAGCTCTCCCCGCAAGGTCCAGACATCCACGCGCGTTGAAGTCCTCCCGGCATGCCCCACCGTGCCGACCGGACCCCGGCGCGCCGTGACGTCCAGCCACTCCCCCCACCGAGAGGGCACACCAGCCATGGAACACGCACGACACCGAGCGACCAACGACCCGCAGAGCACCGCACGTTCGGCCCTGCCGAGCAGGCGCAGACTCCTCCAGGGCGCGGCCCTCGCGGTCGTCCCGGCCGCACTCCTGACCGCCCCCAGCGCCAGTGCGGGGCCCCGCACGGACGACTACCCACCGGCCGAATGGGTCCCTGCCAGCTCATCCAACTACACCGCCTCCAGCCGCCCCAGCAGCTATCCGGTCAAGTACGTCGTCATCCACGTCACGCAGGAGACCTATGCGGACACCCTCGCGATCTTCAAGAACCCGGCGAAGAAAGTGTCCGCGCACTACGTGGTCCGCTCCCGGGACGGGCACGTCGCCCAGTGCGTCCGCGAGCGGAACGTCGCCTGGCACGCGGGCAACTGGACCTACAACACGCAGAGCATCGGCATCGAGCACGAAGGATGGGTGGACAAACCGGAGTACTTCACCGACGCCATGTACGAGTCGTCGGCCGCGCTGACCGCGGCGATCTGCGACAAGTACGGCATCCCCAAGAACCGCGAGCGCATCATCGGCCACGTCGAGGTCCCCGGCGCCGACCACACCGACCCGGGCCGGTACTGGGACTGGTCTCGCTACATCCGCATCGTCAACTCCATCTGAGCCCTGGGCGGGCCAGGCCGCAGGCCCGGCTGGCTCCGGCCGCGACGCGGTGGCCCTGACCGCCAACCGTGGGGCAGCCAACCCGCCGTCACGCCGAACCGGCGGCCCAGCAGACCCGTAGACGCTGGCACGCGGGCGCTTGTCGGCTCCGGTTCCCAGGACGACGATGGCAGCACCGCGCCGCTGTCGTCGCCGTCCCGGGAGGCCGAGTTGACCGATCCATGGGTGGCCCTGGAGCCGGGTGCCGACCCCGTCGAGCGGGTGCGGGAGGTGCGTCGGGCCCATGAGCGGTTCACCGCGGCCGGAACGGTGGCCCGGCCGGTGCGATCCGTGGTGGCCGACTCGTGGCGACGGTCGATGCGCGCCCGGGTGAGCCCGGAGGGCAGCGGAGCGTCGGTCGAGCTGACGGCCGGGGATCTGGGCGCCTACCGGTCCGAGCACCCGCTGTCCCTGGTGATGCCGCTGTTCCGAGAGTTGGTGGGCGGCTTCGCCAAGGACGGGGAGCACCTGCTCGCGGTGTGCGACGCGCACGGCAGGCTGCTGTGGGTCGAGGGGCACCCCACGACCAGGGCACGGGCCGGGCGGATGAACTTCGTACCGGGTGCGCGCTGGGCGGAGTCGGCGATGGGCACGAACGCTCCGGGAACGGCGGTGGCCGTGGACCGCCCGGTGCAGGTGTTCGCCACGGAGCACTTCGTGCGCAAGGTCCAGCCGTGGACGTGCGCGGCGGCGCCGGTGCACGACCCGCGCAGTGGGCGGGTGCTGGGGGCCGTGGACATCACCGGCGGGGACGGCCTCGCCCATCCGCACAGCCTGGCCTTCGTACAGGCCGTGGCGCGGGCCGCCGAGTCCCAGCTGGCGCTCCTCGCCCCGGCGGACGGCCCGCAGGACTCACTGGAGCTGGCGGCGCTCGGACGGGACGAGGCCCTGCTGCTCATGGGTGGCCGCAAGCAGCGGCTGAGCCGACGGCACAGTGAGATAGTGCTGCTGCTGGCCCGTCATCCCGAGGGGCTGAGCGGTGACGAACTGCTGTGCGCGCTGTATGAGGACGAGTCGGTGACGCCGGTGACGTTGCGGGCGGAGCTGGCGCGGTTGCGGCAGTTGCTCGGGGCGGATGTGCTGCGGTCGCGTCCGTACCGCCTGGCGGTGCCGGTCGCGGTGGACGCGGACGTGGTGGAGCGGCGGCTGGGCTGCGGGGCGGTGACGGCGGCGGTGTCCGTGTACGCGGGTCCGCTGCTGCCGAGTTCGGGGGCACCGGCGGTGGTCCGGCTGCGGCGGAGGCTCGCCGACCAGGTGCGGGCGGCGCTCATCGCGCGCGGGGACCCGGATCTGCTGTCGGACTGGGTGCACGCGCCGTGGGGTGAGGACGACGTGGAGGTGTGGCGGGCGCTGGCGGCGGTCCGGCCGACCGCGCCGGTGGTGGCGAGGCTGCGGGCGCTCGACGCCGAGTTGTCGGTGCCGCCACCCAACCGACCACACACCGGTAACCGGTAACCGGTAAGCCACGCCACCAGGCACCCCGGGGCCCGGGCCCGCCCTCTCCCCCACCGAACGCCCGCCACACCCCAGGCCACCCTCAATCCCACCCCACCCCCCTGCCCCTCGGCCCCGACCCCGACCCCGAGCCCGACCCCGACCCCGACCCCGACCCCGACCCCGACCAGCGCAACGTACTTGCAACCTCCCCGTGCCTAGCCTCCCGGCCGAGAGCTGCCCAACGGAGGGCAGCGTTCCCGGGGAGGCAGTCAACATGGCCCGTTACGCGGCGCCCGGTACGGAGGGTGCGGTCGTCTCCTATCAGGACCGGTACGACCACTTCATCGGTGGCGAGTACGTGCCACCGGCCCGTGGGCAGTACTTCGAGAATCCGAGTCCGGTCAACGGGCAGCCGTTCACCGAGATCGCCCGGGGCACGGCCGAGGACGTGGAGCGGGCGCTCGACGCGGCGCACGCGGCCGCGCCCGCGTGGGGCCGTACGTCCGTGGGTGAGCGTGCGGCGATCCTCCGGCAGATCGCCGACCGCATGGAGGCCAACCTCGAACAGCTCGCGGTGGCCGAGAGCTGGGAGAACGGCAAGCCGGTGCGTGAGACGCTGGCCGCGGACATTCCGCTGGCCATCGACCACTTCCGCTACTTCTCGGGCGTGATCCGCGCGCAGGAGGGGTCGCTTGGCGAGGTCGATGAGGACACGGTGGCGTACCACTTCCACGAGCCGCTGGGCGTGGTCGCGCAGATCATTCCGTGGAACTTCCCGATCCTGATGGCGACCTGGAAGCTGGCTCCCGCGCTCGCGGCCGGTAACGCCGTCGTCCTCAAGCCCGCGGAGCAGACGCCCGCGTCGATCCATGTGTGGCTGAGCCTGGTGAGCGACCTGTTGCCGCCGGGCGTGGTGAACGTCGTCAACGGCTTCGGCGTGGAGGCGGGCAAGCCGCTGGCGTCGAGCCCGCGGGTGGCGAAGGTGGCGTTCACCGGGGAGACCACGACGGGGCGGTTGATCATGCAGTACGCCTCGGAGAACATCAAACCGGTGACGCTGGAACTCGGTGGCAAGAGCCCGAACATCTTCTTCGACGACGTGTGGGCCGCGGACGACGACTTCCGCGACAAGGCGCTCGAAGGCTTCACGATGTTCGCGCTCAACCAGGGCGAGGTCTGTACGTGCCCGTCGCGGGCGCTCATCCAGCGCGGTCACTACAGCGAGTTCCTGGAGGCGGCGATCGCCCGCACGGAACTCATCAAGCCGGGCCACCCGCTCGACACGGACACGATGATCGGCGCACAGGCCTCCAACGACCAGTTGGAGAAGATCCTCTCCTACCTCGATATCGGGCAGCAGGAGGGCGCGAAGGTCCTCACGGGCGGCCAGCGCGTGGAGTACGACGGGGAGTTGGCGGGCGGCTGGTACGTGCAGCCCACCATCTTCGAGGGCGACAACCGGATGCGGATCTTCCAGGAGGAGATCTTCGGTCCGGTCGTCTCCGTGGCGTCGTTCAACGATTTCGACGACGCCATAAAGATCGCCAACGACACGCTGTACGGCCTGGGGGCCGGGGTGTGGACGCGCGACATCAACACCGCGTACCGCGCGGGGCGCGCGATCCAGGCGGGCCGCGTGTGGACGAACTGCTACCACGCGTACCCGGCGCACGCGGCGTTCGGCGGCTACAAGCAGTCCGGCATCGGCCGCGAGACGCACAAGATGATGCTGGAGCACTACCAGCAGACGAAGAACCTCCTGGTGTCGTACTCGCCGAAGAAGCTCGGCTTCTTCTAGGGGTACAAAAAGGCGTCTGACCTGGCCTTCTGCCCGTCAGGCGCCTTCCATTCGGCCCGCTCAGCGCAGAGCCCGGATTGCGTTGTGCCTCCCAGTTCCTCCCACCGCTATCCCCCTTCTGACCATCTGACCAACTGTTCCGGACCAGTGGCGGACCAAACCCCGACTCATCCCGCAGGTGCCCCGCCCTGGCTGACGCGGTCCCATTCCTTCATCGACTGCTCGATGAGGCGGTTGGGCTGCTCCCGGAGTCCGTCCAGGAACTTGGCGTAGTGACGGAAGAAGACCTCGATGCTCTGGCCCGCGCGGCGAGCGCATTCGGCCGGGTCCACACCGGAGTAGAGCCAGAACGAGATGCCAGCGTGTCGGAGACCGTAAGGCCGCTTGGCCAGCCCTGAGGCGAGTTCCGTGCGCGTCAGGACGTGCTTCCGCGCCCGCGCCCAGGTTGTGCCGTACGCGGCTGCGTCCACGTAGTTGCCTGGCTTGGTTCCGGAACAGCCGCCCGTCCGGCGCCACGCCGAAACGTTCGATGTGCGCGCGGAGGATGCGCACGAACTGCGAGGGGATCGGCACGGGTCGGGTCGCGGTAGCCGCACGGCGCTTGAGCGAGTGCACCTCGTGCACCGCGCCGTCGTCCGTCCAGTCCTTTCCCGCGGTGACGACGCCGCCCGACAGGTTGAGCATCCCCCAACCGGTCTTGGGGAGGTGACACTGTTCGAGCCGCAGGTGGATGACCTCAGCGGACCGCATGGCCGCGTAGTACATGCAGCCGAAGAACGCCTCCAGGTGAGGACCGCGTCCGCGCTGCTGGGCAACCGCTACGAGGAGCCGGGCGACCTGGGCCGGATTGGGGACGGCAGTCGGGTCCACCTCCTCGTTGACGGCTGGAGCGTTCCACCTGAGCCCGTTGAGGAGGTTGCCCCCGAAGTAAACTTTCTCCACTGCACTGTTGAGTACTTCGTTGAACGCAGCCCTCTTACGCCGCGCCGTCTTGGCCACAGCCGCCTTGCCGTCCAGCTTGCGACACAGGGCGTCCAGTGCCCGTCGCAGCACATCGGCTTCCGCGAGTGCACCGACGGGCCACCATGAGAGAGGCCAGTTCTGTGTCTGGTTTACGTAGGCGAATAGGCGCCCTGACCCGATTCGGGCTCATTCGTCTTGGACCATACGGCGGCAGCCAGATTCACGGCGAGTGATCCACCGCCGTCTCCCCTCTGCTGGCTACCGGCCTGGTGCGGCGGCACGGCCAGCACACGTCGGGCAGGCACTACACCAGCCTGCGTCGCGTACGGCGCGACGCTCGATGTCCGCAACACGGAGCCCTTCGCCGACCTTCATCCCACGACCGATGTCCCGGACCTGCTGGCCGCCGCCGCGCGCCCAACTCGGCCTGGCTGCCCTGGCGCTCACGGACGACTCGGCCGACAGCATGCTGGGGGGCCTGGTGCAGCGGCGTCCTGTGCCAGGTGGCGATGTACCTGCGTCACCAGGCGCACGCGCATGCGATGCAGGCGAGGACGCGGGCGCCCGCGCGCGGCGGCGGACGGCGCCCGTGCGCCCTGCCGCCCTCGGGCTGGTTATCGTCGGTGGCCGTCGCTACGCCGGCCGGAAGCCGTCCAGCGACCTGAGTCGGCTGCCGCGCAACGCTCGGGCCGTCACCGTCCTGAGCGCGGGCGGCTGGTCGTATCCGATCGCCGGGGAGCCGAGGGGGTTGGCCAGCAGCGGGTGTGCTCCTCGAAGATCTCCTCAGCGCGGCGGTAGGAGAGCCGGGCCCGGCCAGTCTCGGGGCACACGTCGAGCGTCGGTATTCCGGCCGGGGCCTTGCGGTCGGTGAGGAACAGCGGGCCGCGGGTGCGGCGGGCGATGGGGCGGGCCAGGAGCTGGGCGGTGCCGGGCTGCCGGTGAATCCATTCGATCGCCCCGCCCTTGGCGGTGATCCTCCCCCGCTTGTCCTGCGGGTACAGGTCTCCCACGTTCAGGCACAGCACCTCGTCGGCCCGTGCGGCGGACTCATCGAGCATCTTCCACCGCGTCTTCTCCCGCAGTGCGACGTCGAGGCGCCACAGGGCAGCGATCTGATTCTCCGCGAGAGCCCTGGTGCGGTCCGGCGGCGTCGGCCGCCGTTCGATGCCGATCGTCGGATCGCACTCGATCCAACCCTGGCGGTGCCACCAGCCGATCGTCTTGCGCGCGATGGACAGCTCCCGGTTGACGGTGTCGGCGTCCCTCTCGTCCGCGCGCGCCGCCAGCTCGGTCAGCACCTCCGGAAGCGCCGGGTCGTCGATCGCCGCGACGGGGGAATCGGGCGGCTTCGCGTCCCGGCGTGCGGGTCCGGTGGGCGCGGGTTCACCGGTGAGCATCCATCCTCACGTCGTGAGGGAGATCCGGTCGATCCGCGCGGAGGATCGCGCGATGCCAGCGCCGGTGAGGTACCGCTCGCCCGCCGCGGTGTACGACGCGGGGGCGCGGACACAGGCACGACCCAGGCGCGCGGCAACCGCAACGCGCCCTGCCCCCGAGTTCGGCCACTGGTTCGACTCACCCGCCCGCCCCGCCCTTCCGGCACCACCGCAGTAGACACGTACACCTCGCTTGCGACGACGGCCGGAGGGCCCGCCGCAGGTCGCGGTGATCACAGCAGAGGCCCTGCCACAGCAGATCCGGCATGTACCGCGACGGCACCCTGACGGGATGCCTGGTCTCGGGCCGGGTGCGGGAACCAGTGTTTACGGCATATACATTGTGTATGGTGTAAACACATCGAGGGGAGAGGCCCATGCCGCCCGCAGATCACGCCAGGCGTGGCAAACGCACGATCGACCTGAGCGCTGTCGCAGACCTCCTGTGGCGCGCCACTCCCGACCATGCCGAGGAGCATCGCGCCCGGCTCAGCGCCGAGCTGATCGTGGAGACAGCCATCGCTCTCGCCGAAGTCGAGGGACTGGACGCACTGTCGATGCAACGCATCGCCTCCGAACTGGGCTGTACCGCGATGGCGCTCTACCGGCACATCCCGAGCAAGAACCAGCTCCTCGCGGCTATGACCGACGCCGCTACTGGCCGCCCACCCGCACCAGCAGCGGCCACAGCTTGGCGCTCCGAGATCGAAGGATGGGTGGACGCCCTGTGGGGTCTCTATCTCCGCCACCCCTGGATCCTGCAGGCGCCCACGTTCAGCGCACCGGTCGGGCCGAACGAACTGGCGTGGTTCGAGGCGCTGCTGAGCCCGCTCCACCGCGCAGGCCTCGACCGCGGAGAACTCATTCCGCTCGCCACCTTCATCTCCAGTGCTGTACGCGACCTGGCGCGAGTGGCCACCGAACTCGATCCCGCAGGCGCTGCCGCATACGGCCAGGTCCTGGCCGAGCGGCTGGACCCGGAGCAGTTCCCCACGCTGAGCTCGCTGACAGGCGGGGACGGGCTCGACGAAGCGGAGGACGGCGATGTCACGCCGATCGTCCACCTCGGTATTCAGCGCCTGCTCGATGGCATCGAGGCCCGAGCCCACGCCAACTCCCTTTCCGCACCAGACAAGGAAGAACGTCATGGATGACATCCGCATACGACAGCTGATGGGCCTGTGCGGCATCACCGCCGGGGTACTGGCTGCGGTCGGCGTCCCGCTGTACTTCGTGTACTCCGGGGCGCCACCGGCCTCGAACGTGCTCGCCAGGATATTGCTGAACATCCTGACCTGCGGCGCGCTTCTGGTCTTCCTGACGGGCCTGCGCCATCTGATCCGGGGCGGGGGCACCGGGTTCGAGTGGCTGGCGAGCCTGGTGTTCGGCTCTGGGCTGGCTTATGTCACCGTCACTCTGGTCGCCGCGTCCATCGAGGCGGGGACCGTCCTGGAGAATCCCGACGGGACCATGGACCCGACCGTCGACGGCACACTCGCCCACGCGAACATGCTCCTGCACGGGTCGGTGGCCCGGCTCCTGACGGCGGTCCTGCTGATGGCCGCCGGATACGCGATCCTGCGCAGCGGGGTGCTGCCGCGCTGGACCGGGCGCTTGGCCTATGCCGTCTCGGCGGTCAACCTCGCCTTCATACCATCGCTGTTCTTCGGGACGGACGCGGCTGACTTCTACAGTGCCGTCGGCTGGGGCAATACCGCCCTGACTGCGGCGCTGGTTGTCTACTGGGCACTCGCCGTAGGCATCGTGGTCCTCAGGCGCCCCTCCTGGCAGTTCACGCGACTCACCTGACGGCCGGAGCCTCGGTGCGATCGAGGCAGGGCGGCCACAGCCTCCCCGGGGCCGTGTCGGCCTTGACGTACCGCTGTTACCCATCCCTACGGGCAGCGCCCCGGGGCCGGAATCCTGGGCGAGGCTCACTGACACTCCGTTTACCAGTGCGTGCTTTGACAGGGGCCAAGGCTGTCGGCTCCCGCTCGCCGTGGCCGGGTGGCTTTCCACCATCCGGTCCATGCGGACCCCGAGCTGCTGGAACGGATGACCGCGCGTCGCGCGAAACTGCAGCCAGGCCAGCACCTCCTCCAGGAGGTAGCCGCGCAAGGACCCGATGCCCCATGCCACGGACGCCCCGCTCGGACGGTGAGGGCCAGCCGGGGCAGGGGCAGGGCCTCAGGGGGTCTTCCGTGCGGCTTGTACCAGCGCGTCGAAGAGGCGCTGGTGGACCGGGTCGTGATGGGCGGTGTCCTCGGGGTGCCACTGCACGGCCAGGAACCAGCCGTCGTGCTCCGGGAGTTCGAGGGCCTCGATCGTGCCGTCGGCGGCCCGGGCGGTGGCGGTCAGCCCTTCCCCCGGCCGGTCCACGTGCTGGTGGTGGTAGCAGGACGCCTCGGTCTTGTCGGCGCCGGTGATGCGGGGCAGGGCGGAGCCGGGGGTGAAGGAGACGGGGTGGCGCAGATGGCGGTGATCGCGTGCGGGGCCGCCCATGTCCTGGTGCAGGGTGCCTCCCAGGACCGTGTTGACCACCTGGAGACCCCGGCAGACGGCCAGTAGCGGCACCGCGCTCGCGAGGGCCTGCCGGGCGAGTTCCAGGTCGAACGCGTCCTGTTCGTCGTCCACGTCGTAGACGGCCTCGTGGGTGTGGGCCGCCCCGTAGCGGTGGGGGGCGATGTCGCCGCCGCCAGGGAGGAGGAGCGCGTCGAACCGGGAGAGGCGGGCGGCGACCTCGGCGGGGTCGGCCTCGCCGCGGGGAGCGTGCGGGTGGAGGGTGACGGGCTCGCCGCCCGCCCGCCACACGGCGTCGATCAGGGCTCGGGCGTTGACTTCGGCGGCGTGGCGCAGGGCGGAGGTGGTGGCGGCGAAGCGGGCGGGGATCGCGATGAGCGGGCGGTGGGTCACAGCCGTATCCACGTGGTCTTCAGTTCGGTGTACTTCTCCAGGGCGTGGGCGGACTTGTCGCGTCCGTTGCCGGACTGCTTCATTCCGCCGAAGGGCACGGTCAGGTCGCCCTCCTCGTAGCAGTTCACCCACACCGTTCCGGCCCTGAGCGCGCGGGCGACCGTGTGGGCGGTGGACAGGTCGGACGTCCACAGCCCGGCCGCGAGGCCGTACTCGGTGGCGTTGGCGAGGGCGACGGCCTCGTCGAGGTCGTCGAACGCGATGACGGACAGGACGGGGCCGAAGACTTCCTCACGGGCCAGGCGGCTGTCCGGGGCGACCCGGTCGAAGACGGTCGGTTCGAGGTAGGCGCCGCCGGTGCCGGTACAGGTGCGGGCGCCGCCCGTGCGCAGGCGGGCGCCGTCGTCGACGGCCGTGCGGACGTGGTCGAGCACGCGGCCGAGGTGGTCCTCGCCGACCAGGGCCCCCATCTCGGTGGCGGGGTCGAGGGGGTCGCCCACGCGCAGCGCGCGGGCGCGCGCCACGACGGCCTCGGTGACCCGTTCGGCGACGGAGGCGTGCACCAGCAGCCGGGAGGGGGCCGTGCACATCTCGCCCTGGTTGAAGAAGATGCCCCAGGCGGCCGTGGCCGCGGCCTCGTCCAGGTCGGGGGCGTCGGGCAGGACGATGTTGGGCGACTTGCCGCCCAGCTCCAGCCAGACCCGCTTGAGGTTGGAGTCGGCGGAATAGCGCAGGAAGTGGCGGCCGACGGCGGTGGAGCCCGTGAAGGCGAGGACGTCGACGTCCGGGTGCAGCCCGAGGGCCCGCCCGGCCACCGGTCCGTGTCCGGCCACGACGTTGAGCACACCCGGCGGCAGCCCGGCCTCCACTCCGACGCGTCCGAGCAGCAGCGCGGACAGCGGCGAGTTCTCCGAGGGCTTGAGTACGACCGTGCATCCGGCGGCCAGCGCCGGGGCCACCTTCCAGCCCGCGAGGGTGAGGGGGAAGTTCCACGGGACGACGGCGCCGATGACACCGGCGGGCTCCCGGGTGACGAGGGCGAGGGCGTCGGGCGCGGTGTGCGGGGACTCGTCGGTGAGCTTGTCGGCGAGCCCGCCGTACCAGCGGAAGGTGCTGATGACGGCCCGCATCTCGATGTCGTGGGCGTCGGTGACGGGTTTGCCCATCTCCAGGCTGACCGTGAGCGCCAGCTCCGCTCGCCGCTCTTCCAGGAGGTCGGCGAACCGCAGCAGGACGCGGCCACGTTCGGCGGGCGCGAGACGCGGCCAGGGGCCGTCGTCGAACGCGCGGCGGGCGGCGGCGACGGCGGCGTCGACCTCGGCCGTCCCCGCGTCGGCGACCTCGGCCAGCACCCGGCCGTCACGGGGTGACACCACGGGGAACGTGCCGCCGCCACCGGGTTCGTCGGCACCGTCGATCAGGTGTGTGTCGGCCGGATCCAGCGCCTCGGCCCGGCGGAGCCATGCGGCGTGGGTGGGGTGGGTCATGCGGTCCTCCAGACCACGGGGTGCAGGGGAAGGGAAGGGGGCGGCTGGGCGGTGCCGTTGGCGCGTCCGGTCGGCCGGGGGCGCGCCAACGGCGCGGGGCGTCAGCCGGTGCCGGGAGTGGCGCGGCGGCGGACCTGGTGGCGGGCCACGCCGAGCACCATGACGACGGGCACGGAAAGGACCAGCCACAGCGCCGTGCTCGCCGCGCCGCCGATGAGGGTGGTGAAGTTGGCCAGGATGAGCCAGATGGCGCCCGCGATGCCGAGCGCGCCCAGCACGGGCGCGACCAGGGTGTTCCACAGCCTGGTGTCCGCCCGTCGGCGGCGGAAGAACACCACGACCGACACCGAGGTCAGCAGGTAGAGCAGCATCATCGCCAGGACGGCGAGCCCGCTGAACCAGGAGAAGAGGGTGAGCACCGGGTCCTCGTCGGCCAGCGCGAACGGCGCGACCAGGAGTACGGCGATGACGGTCTGCGCCCGGCCCGCGATCCACGGGGCGTGCCGGGCGTTGAGTCGGCACAGCGCGGCGGGCAGTTGGCCGTCGCGGCCGAGGCAGAACAGATAGCGGTTGGCGGAGTTGTGGAAGGTGAGCACACCGGCGAACAGGGAGGTGGCCAGGAGGACGGGCAGCACGCCGTCGGCCCAGCCGCCGAGCAGGTCGGCCACGGGCGCGAAGACGAAACCGGCGGAGTCGCCGTCGGCCAGGGCCGCGTTCGCCGCGCCCGGCGCCCTCGAGGCGCCGTGGGCCGAGATCAGCGTCCACGAGGTGAGAGTGAAGAAGCCGGTGACCACGAGCACCGAGAGGTACGTGGCCCGCGGCACCGTCTTCTTCGGGTTCCTCGCCTCCTCGCCGTAGATGGCGGTGGCCTCGAAGCCGAACATCGACGCCAGGGCGAACATCACGGCCACGCCCGGCGCGCCGTGCAGCGCGGCCGAGGGCGAGAAGCTGTCGGCCACCCCGAGCCCCTCTGGTCCGCCGCCGTTGCACAGGGTGACCAGGCCGAAGAGCAGCAGGATGCCGAACTCGGCGAGCACGAACACGGCCAGGACCCGCGCCCCCATCTCGATGCCCGCGGCGCCGAGGACCTGCACCACGGCCATGGTGACCAGGGCGCAGACCCACCACGGGACGTGCAGCGGCGTGTGGTCGTCGAGGAGGCCGCTGACGATCGAGCCGTACAGGCCGTACATCGCCGCCTGGATGACGCAGTAGGCGAACAGGGCGACGCTCGCGCTGCCGGCGCCGACGGCCCGGCCCAGGCCCATGCCGATGTACGTGTAGAAGGCACCGGCGTCGACCACGTGGCGGCCCATCGCGATGAACCCGACGGAGAACAGCAGGATCACTCCGCCCGCCACCACGTAGGCCGCGGGGGTGCCGGAGCCGTTGCCGATGGCGACCGACATCGGGGCGGCGCCCGCGATGCCCGTGAGCGGGGCCTGACCGGACAGGACGAAGAAGAGGATGCCCAGGACGCCCAGGGCGTCGGGTTTGAGGGTGGCTGTCGTGGGGGCGGCCCGTACGGTCCGCTCGGCGGACGCCGTCTGACTGTCCACTCGGATTCACCTGCCAGAGGAGAGGGAGGTCGTTTCGGGCCAAACGAGTTGCCTCATCGTGGGGCGCAACTATCCACTTGGCAAGGGGTTGGGGGACGGGAGGACCGGACGCCGTACGGATCTTTACGCGGACGTGACCGCGGCCCGGTCGCCGCGCGCCCGAACATGGGCGGCGCCCGGGCGCCGTACGTCAGGACATGAACGAGACCCGCGCCCCGCGACGTACCCGAGGCCCGGATTCCGCGCCCCGGACGGCCGACGACCCGCAACCCGCACCCCGCGCCCCGCCCCCGGCGGCACCGGTCAGTGCTCGTCCGGCTCCCCCGCGAGACCCGCCAGCAGGCCCCTCAGCTCCGCCAGCGCCTCCTCGGTGACCTCGCGCTCGCCGAACACCAGCTGGTGCAGCACCAGGCCCTCCAGCGCGGCGAAGACCAGCCGGGACATGCCGCGGCCCACCGGGCCGGGCAGGACGCGGTCCAGTTCGCGCCGGGTGGCCTCGAAGTACTCCTCGTAGAGGCTGCGCAGATGGGACAGCAGCTCGGGCCTGCGCCGGGCCTCCAGAAGCAACTCGTACTGGAACGCCTGCAGTTCGGGGCCGGACTCCACCATGTGCACGAGACCGGCGGAGAAGTCGGCCAGGCTGCCCGTGCCGATGTCGAGCGCGCTGCTGGCCAGCGAGGAGCGGATCGCGTGGGTGACGGCCTCCTCGATCAGCGCGTCGCGCGAACCGAAGTGGTGCACGACGAGCCCGTGGGTGACGCCCGCCTCCTGGGCGACGGCCCGGTAGGTGAGCTTGCGCAGCCCGCCCCGCGCCACCACGCGTACGGCGGCGTCGAGGAGGGCCACCCGGCCCGTCCCGTAGTTCGTCACGCGCTTGCGGGGGCCGCGCTCGTCGGCGGGCCGGGCCGGGTCGGTCATGGGGCCGACCCTACCGGGGCGCAGGTCAGCGCCTCGGCGGCCGGTCAGCGCTTCGGCGGCCGGATGCCGCGGAACTCCCAGTCGCCGCCGAGCGCGGTGGACAGCACCTCCTCCGACTCCGTGGGCTGGGCCCCCACGTCGGCCCGGACGGGGGTCGGTCCGGTGACGACGTGGTTGGTGAGCCGACCGAGCCCGTCGACCTCCACCTCGACGACGTCGCCGGGCTGGACGGGCCGGGAGTTGGCCGGGGTGCCGGACAGCAGTACGTCGCCGGGGTACAGGGTGATGGTGCGGGCGATGTCGGCGACGAGGTAGTGCATGTCCCACGTCATCTCGTCGGTGGAGCCGTCCTGGACGACCTCTCCGTTGACGTAGGTCCGCAGCCGCTTGCCGTGGAAGTCCCAGTCGGTGACAAGGCCGGGGCCGAGCGGGCACAGGGTGTCGGAGCCCTTGACGCGGAGCATGGAGCCCGCGTCGGTGTCGCGGAAGTCGTGCAGGCCGAAGTCGTTGGCCACGGTGTAGCCAGCGATGTGTCCGCCCGCCTCGGCCGGGGAGATGTTGCGCGCGGTCCTGCCGATGACGATGGCGACCTCGCCCTCGTAGTTGAGCCAGCGGCAGCCCTCGGGGCGGACGATCGCGCCCTGGTGGGAGGTGAGCGCCGAGGTCGGTTTGTGGAAGTACGTGGGGGTGTCGGGCAGGTCGATCTGGAACTCCTCCACCCGGCTGCGGTGGTTGAGGTGGACGGCGATCACCTTCGAGGGGACGACGGGCGGCAGGTGGCGGGCGTCGGCGATCGCGACGCGCCGACCGTCACCGGCGACCAGTTCGTCACCGTCACGACGGGTCTCCACGGCGGCGCCGTCGAGGAGGATGCGGCGGTACTCGGGCATGGCGGAAGCCTTTCCGGGGGGGCTGAGGAGGCGGGGGGTTAGGCCGTCCAGCCGCCGTGCGGGCGGTCGAACCAGAGGTGGACCTGGCCGGTGCCGATCGAGTTCTCGTACGCGCCGTACTGGCGGGCCCTGGCCGTGCACGCCCGCTCGCCGAGGGCGCCGACCATCATCAGGTAGTGGAAGAACCTGGCCTCGGGCCGGTGCCGCCAGAACGTGTCCATGGTGTCGATGACCTTGTCGTGGCCGCCCTCCTTGAACCAGGCGATCCGCTCCAGGTCGGCCGCCCGCGCCTCGGGGGTGACGATGTGCGCCGGGTCGCTCGACTCGTGGTCGCGCAGTTCGCGCAGCGGCCAGAAGGTGTGCGACAGGGCGCCGGAGGCGATCAGCAGCACGCGTCGGCCGGGGGTGGCGGCGATGCCGTCGGCCAGGGCGCGGCCCAGGCGCAGGTGGTCCTCCATGTCGCCGGTCTGGCAGACGCCGATGGTCACCCAGCGCTTGTCCGGCAGGCCCTCGCCGAGGTACTTCCACAGGTTGATCGTGGCGTAGTAGACCGGCAGGTACGCGTCGTCGATCGCGGTGATCCAGGTGCCGTGCTTGTCGGCGAACGAGGCGACGTTGTCGGCGAGTTCGGGGTCGCCGGGGTAGTCGTAGGGGATGCGGCTCATGCCGCGCGGCAGCTCCTCGGAGGTGAACAGGCCCGCGCGGCGCCGCTGGGCGGTGACGACGAACTCGACGGTGGTCGCCCAGTGGGAGTCAAGGACCACGACGGTGTCGTAGTCGTCGCGCTCGAAGACGTCCTGGCGCAGCTGCCGCAGGCCGGTGACGAGGGTGATCTCCCTGCCCTGGTTGAGCTGCCGCCTGGTCTCCTCGGGCAGCATGATGGTGGGCACGTGCGCGAGCAGGCCCGCACCGACGATCTCACCCATGGTCCTGCCATCCCTTCGGCGCGGTGACGGTGTTCTTGAGGTCGCAGTAGAAGTCGAAGCTCCAGGTGCCTCCCTCGCGGCCCACGCCGGAGTGGCGGGAGCCGCCGAACGGTGCCCGCAGGTCCCGGACGAAGAAGCAGTTGACCCAGACCGTGCCCGCGACGAGCCGTGCGCTGACCCGTTCGGCGCGCTCGGCGTCGCCGGTGGCGACCGTGGCGGCGAGGCCGAAGCGGGTGTCGTTGGCCAGGCGCACCGCCTCGTCCTCGTCGGTGAACGTCTGCAGGGTCAGGACGGGGCCGAAGACCTCCTCCTGGACGATCTCGGAGTCCTGGGCGACATCGGTGAGGAGGGTCGGGACGTAGTACTGCCCCTCGCCCCGGTGTCCGCCGATGACGGCGCGGGCCCCGGCCGCGAGCGCCCGCCGCACGAAGCCGTCGATCCGCTCCAGCTGGCGGGGGTGGATGGTGGGGCCGATGTCGGTGGCCTCGTCGCGCGGGTCGCCCTGCTTCAGGCGTGCCGCCCTGTCGACGAAGCGGCGGGTGAACTCCTCGGCCACCGTCTCCTCCACCAGGACGCGGGTGGCGGCCAGGCAGACCTGCCCGGCGTTGTCGTACTGCTCGACGGCGAGGTCGACGGCGAGGTCCAGGTCGGCGTCGGCGAAGACGAGCAGCGGGGACTTGCCGCCGAGTTCCAGGCTGAGCGGGGTGAGGTTGGCCGCGGCGGACGCGGCGATGTGCCGGGCGGTGGGCACGGATCCGGTGAAGCTGATGCGGCGCACGTCCGGGTGGGAGGTGAGGGCGTCGCCGACCTCGGAGCCGTACCCCTGGACGACGTTGAGGACACCGGCGGGGAGCCCGGCCTCGGCGGCGATGTCGGCGAGCAGCGAGGCCGTCAGCGGCGACCACTCGGCGGGCTTGAGGACCACGGTGTTCCCGGCCGCGAGGGCCGGAGCGACCTTCCAGGTGGCCAGCATCAGCGGCGCGTTCCACGGGGTGATCAGCACGCAGGGCCCGGCCGGGTCCCAGCTGACGTGGTTGGTGTGGCCGCGGGTGTCGAAGTCCTCGTGGCCGAGCCGCAGCAGCCAGTCGGCGAAGAAGCGGAAGTTGTGCGCGACGCGGGGCATGACGCCGCGGCGGTGGGAGCGCAGGAGGGCGCCGTTGTCGGCCGTCTCCACGGCGGCCAGCTCTTCGAGCCGTCGCTCGACGCCGTCCGCGATGGCGTGCAGGACGCGGGCGCGCTCGGCGCGCGGGGTGGCGGCCCAGGCGGGGAAGGCGGCCTTGGCGGCGGCGACCGCCGCGGCGGCCTCCGACGGGGTGCCCCGGGCGATCTCGCCGAGGGTGCCGCCGTCGATGGGGGAGGTGTCGGCGAAGGTCTCGGTGGACGCGACGCGTTCGCCGCCGATCCAGTGCCGGGTGTCGACGGCGACCCCGGCGACGGTGGTGGTGTGTTCGCTCATGTCCTCACGGTCCTCGTGCTCGTGCCGGTCCTCTTGGGCCTCACGGCCTTCGTGCTCCTGACGCTCCTCGTGGGCCTCACGGTCCTCGTGGTCGGTGCGGCGGGGGCTCACTGGGCGCCGGAGGTGTTCGACTCAAGGAGGCGGCCGCCGTCCCACACCACGCCGATCTGCCGGTAGTAGGCGGCGATCGGCTCGCGGACCTCCAGCCGGGCCAGCTCCTCGGTGGGGGACGCGAACAGGTCGAGATCGGCCTCGCCCACCCAGGGCTGACCGCCCTCGACGGAGGCGGCGCCGGACTCGACCAGTTCGTCCAGGGCCAGGCCCCCGCCCTTCTCGATGGAGGGCAGCCAGCGGTGGTGGGCCATCGGGTGGCCGTTGACGAAGCCGTTGGTCCCGGACGGTTCGCGCAGGGTGACGACGGCCTGGGCCAGGCGCCGGTCCGCGGCGGCGAGGGTCGCGCCGAAGCGGGCTCCGGCCTCGATGCGGGGCGCGGGGCCGTACGGGTGCGGGCGGGTCTGGTGGATGGAGCCGAGCTTCTTCGGATAGCCCTGGTGCAGTCCCCGGGCGATGGCGAAGTCCTTGTCGACCCAGATGTACACGCAGCGCGTGTAGGTCCGCCCCTGGTACGCGCAGCGCACGACCGCGAACGCCTCCTTGTACTGGGCGAGCACCGGGTCGAGCAGTTCCTGCCCCGATGCGGCGCAGGACTGCCAGTCGGCCCAGATCAGCGCGACGGCGCCGGGGTCCTCGTCGGCCAGCTCCAGGGGTTCGGGCAGGAGTTCGCGCACACGGGACGGGTCGGTGCGGTACTCGACGGTCAGCAGGTCGCCGGAGTAGTGCCACGGCGGCGAGGGGATCAGCGACGAGGTGCCGGTCGCCGTCTTGGGGTGGAAGTATCCACGGACACGGGCCACTTGGGATCCTTACGGGGTGAGCGAGGAGGTTCCTTACGGGGTGAGCGAGAGGTCCCTCACGCGGCGAGGGAGAGGGGTCCTCACGGGGGAGCGAGAGGGTCCCTCACGGGGTGAGCGAGGGCTGCTTGAGGAGTTCGGCGCGGTAGCGCACGGCGGCCGTCGCGACGGCCCGGCCGCCCAGGGCGACGACGCCGACCAGGCGGCCCGCCCGGTGGTAGCCGACCAGGACGTCCCCGTTGGGGTCGCCGTCCAGGACGCGTACGTCGTCCATGCCGAGGGCCGGGGCGCCGAAGGACTGGAGGCGGAAGTCGTGCTGGTCGCTCCAGAAGGTCGGCAGCGGCGCGAACGGCGCGAGGCCGCCGCCGTCGCCGCCGGTGAGGTGCGCGGTGAGGTGCGCGGTGAGCGCCTTCGCGGCGTGCCTGGCCGTGTCGGTGGGCATGGACCAGTGCTCGACGCGGCGCGGAACGCCGTCGTACCGGGGGTTCGGGAAGCGTGCGACGTCGCCGACGGCGACCACGTCCGGGCGTCCGCCGACCCGTAGGTGCTCGTCCGTGAGCACGCCGTCGGAGAGGTCCAGGCCGTTGCCCCGGAGCCACTCGGTGTTGGCCACGGAGCCGACCGACTCCACCACCGCGTCCGCGGCGAGGACCCGGCCGTCGGCCAGGGCCACCCCGGTGACCCGGTCATGGCCGTGGAAGGCGGTCACGCCCGTACCGAGGGCGAAGCGCACGCCCCTGCGCTCGTGGCGCCTGAGCAGCGCCCGGGCGAGCAGTTCGCCCAGCGGGCCGACCATGGGCAGCGGCAGCGGGTCGACCACGGTGACCTCGGCGGCGCTGAGGGCCACGGCGGTGGCGGCCACCTCGCAGCCGATGAACCCGGCGCCCACCACGACCACGCGCGCCCCCGGCCGGGTCAGCGCCGCGCGCAGCCCCCGGGCGTCGTCCAGCGTGCGGACGGTGTGCCGCCCGGTGAGGGGGCCGGGGCAGCGCAGCCGTCGGGCGCGCATGCCGGTGGCCACGACGAGACCGCCGTACGACAGGGTCTCGCCGCCGTCGAGTTCCACGACGCGCTGGTCGAGGTCGGCGCGCACGACCGCGGTGCCCAGGCGCCACCGCACGTCGGACACGGCGGCCCGGGGCCGGAAGGCGAGCGAGTCGAAGGCGGCCTCGCCCGCCAGGGCCTCCTTGGACAGCGGAGGCCGGTTGTAGGGCATGTGGGGCTCGTCACCTACGAGGGTGATCGGCCCGGTCCAGCCCGCGGCGCGCAGCTGCTCGGCGGCGCGCAGACCGGCCATGGAGGCACCGGCCACGACGACGGGTGTGCTCACCGGGCTCAGCCCTCGATCCGGATGGCCTGCAGCGGGCAGACGTCCGCGGCCTCCTCGACGTCGCCGCGCAGCGTCTCGTCGACCTCGGCGGCGTAGGCCAGACGCCCGTCGTCGTCGAAGCGGAAGACGTCGGGGGCGGCGAAGACGCACTGGCCGTGGTCCTGGCACTTGTTCATGTCGACGACGACCTGCATGACCGGTCCTCCTGGTGCTGGGGCAGCGTCGGAAAGGGAGCGAGAGGAGAAGAGGGGCCCGTGCCCACGGGGGCCGGGCCCCGGCCAAAGGGCGCGGTGAACACCGGCCCCAACTCGTTTGGCATCAAACAACATAGGAACCGGGCAGGCTCCGGTCAATAGCTATCCGTATGGATAAATTCCTTCGACGGGACCCTTGCGCAACGCTGACCGGCGTCCTTAGCGTGTGCCACCAACAAGCGACCGGTGTCCTGCGCCTCCAGCAGTCCGAAGCCGTCGCTCCCCCGTTTCCCCCGGCGCCGCGAGCCCCGGGGAGGCGCCCCACTTCCCCCTTTGAGGAGACGCCGGTGAGCGCATCCGACATCCCATCCGTCCGCCACCACACGCAGCGCCTCGCCGCCGAGGGCATCGACGTGGTCCGGGTGACCTATCCCGACCTGACCGGCACCGAACGGGCCCGGGACGTCCTGCTCGACCACCTGGCCTCGGCCTGCGAGCACGGCCTCGCCTTCTGCCGCGCCGTCTACCACACCAGCCCCCAGGGCGACGTGGTCCCGGTCCCCGGGGGGCTGGACGCCGGTCTGCCCGACATCCGCGTGCGCCCCGACCTCGACACCCTGACCGCGCTGCCCTGGGAGCCCGGCGTCGCGAGCTGCCTCGGCGACGTCACCGACCCGGCCACCGGGCGGCCCGCGCCGGAGTCGCCCCGCGATCTGCTGCGCGCGGTGGTCGACCGGTGCGCCGAGCACGGCCTGCACCCGGTCGTCGGCCCGGAGCTGGAGTACTTCCTGTGCGACGCGGCGCCCGGAGACCCGCAGGGCTGGCGCCGCTACAGCGACGCCACCGGCGCCGTCTACACGGCGGGCCTGCGCGCGGACGGCGACAACCACCTGCTGCGCACCCTGCGCCTGCTGCGCGACCTGGACCTCGACATCAGCGGCGGCAACCACGAGTTCGACGGCTCGCAGTTCGAGATCAATCTGACCCACTCCGACGCCATGGACGCCGCGGACCGCGCCTTCCGCTTCAAGTCGGCGGTCAAGGAGCTGGCCCGCAAGGAGGGCCGCCTCGCCACCTTCATGGCCAAGCCATTCCAGGGCTCGGGCGGATCGGGCTTCCATCTGCACCTGTCCTGCGTGGACGGCGAGGGCGCGAACGTCTTCGCGGACCCGTCCGGGCCGTACGGCCTGTCCGCCACCGCGCGCCGGGCGGTGGCCGGTGTCCTCGCCCACGCCCCGGCCCTCGCCGCCCTCGCCAACCCGACGGTCAACTCCTACAAGCGCTTCGGCCCCGACACCCTCGCGCCCTGGCTGATCGACTGGGGCCTCGACAACCGCAGCGCCATGGTCCGCGTCCCGCCGGAACGCGGCTCCGGCACCCGTCTCGAACTGCGCCTGGGAGACGCGAGCGCCAACCCGTACCTCCTGATCGCGGGCGCCCTCGCGGCCGTACTCCTGGGGGTCCTCGCCGGTCAGGAAGCCACCGCCCCGCTGGAGGGCTACGGCTACGACACCACCAAGTCCCCCTGCTGCCGATGACCCTGTCCGACGCCCTCGACGCGCTGGAGGCGGACAGCGCGCTGACCGACGTGCTCGGCAAGGACTTCACCACCGCCTACCTCTCGTACAAGCGTGACGAGGTCGCGCGCTTCCATCGGCACGTCACCGACTGGGAGTTCACCGAGTACGCCCACCACCTGTGATGCCGAGGAGAGCGAACCCCATGACCTCCGTGACGACCACGCCGTCCGCGTCCGGCGCCATCGACGAGCCGATGCCCCCGGACGAGCCGATGCCCCTGGACGAGGTGGACCTGGCCGACCTCGACAACTTCACCGACGGCGTCACACCGTGGCGCATGTTCCACACCCTGCGCCACGAGGACCCCGTCCACTGGCAGCCGGAGGAGGCGCCCAACTCCGGCTTCTGGGCGGTCACCCGGCACGCCGACATCGCCCGCGTCGACCGTGACGCCGAGACCTTCACCTCGACCAGGTTCGTGAACCTGGAGGAGGTCGACGACGACCAGATCAACAAGCGCGCCTCCCTCCTGGAGCTGGACGGCGTGCGCCACCGCGCCCTGCGCAGCCTTCTGCAACGCCAGTTCGGCGCGAGCGTCATCAACAGCTACGCCGACTTCCTGCGCGGCCTGACCGCCACCACCCTGGACGCGGCCCTGCCCAAGGGCACCTTCGACTTCGTCAGGGAGGTCTCCGCCGACTTCCCCATCAACGTCCTCGCCCGCCTCCTGGACGTGCCCCCTGAGGACAACCAGCGGCTCATCGACTGGGGCAACCGCATCATCGGCAACACCGACCCCGACTACGCCGACGTCCTCCTCGACAGCGAGGAGAGCGAGCGGTACCGCGACCTGCCGTTCCGCTCGCCCGCCTCCCTGGAGGTCTTCGCCTACGGCCGCGAACTCGCCCGGCGGCGGCGCGGCGGCACCGGCACCGACCTGATCTCCCGGCTCGTGAACGAGACCCCGCGCGACGGGGTGCCGCTCTCGGCGCAGGACTTCGACAACTACTTCCTGCTCCTGGTCGTCGCTGGCAACGAGACCACCCGCCACACCATCAGCCACTCCCTGCTGGCCCTCCTCCAGCACCCCGAGCAGCTCGCCCGCCTCCAGGAGGACCCCTCCCTCATCCCCCGGGCGGTGGAGGAGTTCCTGCGCTGGGCCTCTCCCGTCTACCACTTCCGCCGCACGGCCACCCGTGACGTCGAACTCGGCGGCAAGCAGGTCAAGGAGGGCGACAAGGTCGTCATGTGGTTCGCCTCCGGCAACCGCGACGAGGACGTCTTCCGCGACCCGTACGACTTCGACGTGACCCGCGAGGACAACGACCACGTCACCTTCGGCAAGGGCAGCCCCCACCTGTGCCTGGGCAATCTGCTGGCGCGCACCGAGATCCGCATCATGTTCGAGGAACTCATCCCGCGCCTGGCGGGCATCAGGCTCGCCGGAGACGTCCCACGGGTGCGCTCCAACTTCGTGAACGGCATCAAGAAGCTGCCCGTCGAGGTCACCCTCGCCTGACACCGGGGCCGTGCCTGACGGCGCGGCCATGCGGGGTCCGAGCGTCGTGGCTGGGACCCGGCCCTTCACGGAAGCGGGACACGGCTGGGGATCGGGTCAGGAGACGCTCAGTACGATCTTTCCGGTCGTGCGGCCCGTCTCGCCCAGGGCGTGGGCCTCGGCCGCGTCGGTGAGCGGGAAGACGGCCTCGACGTGGGCGCGCGGGGACCCGGCGGCGACCAGGTCGGCGACGGGTGCGGCGGGACCACGGCACCGCCGTCGCCAACCACGTGGCCAGGGCCTGTGTCGTACCGCCCTGGCGGGACGGCGGCCAGGCCCAGTACATCGAGCACCCGGTGCCCCCGCCGTCGGCGAGCAGCACCTCGGCCACCCGCCAGTGGGCGCCGGAGAACCTCCACGAGCCGCTGACGCTGGCGCAACTCGCCGGTCACGCCCGGATGAGCCTGCGCACCTTCGCGCGCCGGTTCGGCGAGGGGGTCGGGATGAGCCCCGGGCGCTGGGTGATCCAGCAGCGCGTGTCCCGGGCCCAGCATCTCCTGGAGACCACCGACCTGGGAGACCACCGACCTGTCCGTCGACGCCATCGCGGGACGGGGCGGCTTCGCCACCGGCACCTGCCTGCGCGAGCACCTGCACTCCGCGCTGGATGGGTGATTCGGCGCAGGACGTCGCCGCGCTCCCCGAGGCCCTGGAGGCGCACACCATCGCTGGCAGCGCCTCGGTGCTGGTGAAGGTCAGGCCCGCGACCACCGAGCAGTCGCAGGACGTGTGGCAGGACGTGCTGCGCCGGATCTACGCCATCGACGGGGTCACCGGGACGCAGGCGACGCTGGTCCTGGAGACCTCCTTCGAGCGGACGCTGTCACCGCCGACCGCCGACCGCCGACCGCCGACCAGGCGTGACGTCATGAAGGCGTTGCCGCCTCCCAGGAACGGGCGTTCCGTCAGCGGCGGCACAGGGCCGCGTCCACGACTCCTTCCAGGTGCGCCACGGCCTCGCTGGTCGTCGGTTCGCGGGTCATCGCGACGCTGGCGGCGCGGCCGTCCTCGGTGGCCCCGGCCCAGGTGCCGTAGCCCGGTATGCCACCGCTGTGGCCCCAGACGACGCAGTCCTTGGACAACCGCACCTTCATGATCCCCAGCCCCATGCCGTACCGGTCCTCCCCTGTCTTGATGGGGACGCTGGTGAGCATCTCCTTGAGCTGGGGCTCCGCGAGGAGGTCGCCCTTCAGCAGCGCGGAGTAGAAGCGGTTGAGGTCGGAGGGGGTGGAGACCATCGCTCCGGCCGCCCAGGCCGCGGAGGGGTCGATCTCCGTGACGTCGCGCAGGGGGGCTCCCGGGGAATCCTCGCGGTATCCCCGGGGGTGGTGCTCGCGGAGGGTGGTCTCGCCGGGGGCGGGGAAGTAGGTGTGGCGGAGGCCCGTGGGCTTGAGGATGCGCTGGGCGATCACTTCGGGGAGGGGACGGCCGGTGACCTTCTGCACGATCAGCCCGGCGACCAGGTAGTTGGTGTTGCTGTACGACCACTTTGTGCCGGGCTCGAAGACGGCCTTGTGCGTGAGGGCGATGTCCAGGCTGTCACGAGGGGAGAGATAGCGGCGCTCGAGGATGTCATCGGTGACGTCGTCCTCAAAGTCGGGAAGTCCGCTGGTGTGCTGGAGGAGCTGCCGGACCGTGATGGCGCGTCCGTCGATGCTCTCGCCCCGGACGACGCCCGGCAGATAGTCCTCCACATGGCCTTCCAGGCTGATCTCCCCCTCCCTGACCAGCTGCAGCACGGTCACCGCGGTGAAGGTCTTGGTGACGCTGCCGATCCGCACCTGACCGTCCCTCGGCACCTTCGCCTGTGTGTCCCTGTCCCCCACACCCGCGGTGTAGGTACGGAACTTCCCGTGGGCGTCCTTCACGCTCGCCAGCGCTCCCGGCGCCTCGCCCGAGCGCACCAGCGTCTCCAGGTCCTGCCGCACGGGGTCCGGTCCGGCGGCAGTCGCGGGCGCCGCCAGACCCGCGGTGACGGCGGTGGCCATGGCGAGGGCGGTGAGGGCGAGGCGTGTACGCATCGAGGCTTCTCCACGGCGGCGTTGACGGGCTACGACGACAACATCAACTCTGCGGCACACGGCCGCCGGTGCCATCAGGGATCACCCTGACCAGCCCCTGATCCACCCCTGGGAACGAGCACCCCGTCGGCCCCCGCCCCTCACCAACCCCCGGCCCACCCCACTCCCCTGCCGCCCCCAAGCAGGCCAGCTCAGACCCGGCCAGGCCAGGCAGGCTCAGACCCGGCCAGGCAAGCTCAGCCAGGCAAGCCCAGCCCAGGGTGAATCCTTTCCAGCCCCTCCCGCCTCTTATCCCCGTACCGGCCGAACGGGCCGACAGAACCGGAATGCCGACAGAACCGGAAGGAAGAAACCCATGGTGGTCGCTGGCCTCATAGTGATCGGAGCCCTGCTCGTGGGCGCGTGCAGCTGGCACCTGGCGCGGCGCTACCGGAGCCGACGCTGACCAGCCCCCCCCGCGTACGAAGCACCTCCCGAGGACGAGTAGCACATGAACCAACGCTTCCCCTGGCCGGACGAGCGGCTGATCAAGGCCGCACAGGACGGCGACGTCACTTCGCTGACCACCGTCGTCATGACATCGCAGCCGCACGTGCGCAAGTTCGCCCGCACGTTGTGCGCCTCGCCGCAGGACGCGGAGGACGCGGCGCAGGAGGCGATGATCATCCTCTACCGGAAGATCGGCACCCTGCGGGCCACCGGCGCACTGGCCTCATGGATGTTCCGCATCGTGCGCCACGAATGCCTCCGGCAGGTACGGCTGCTCGTCTCGCGGCGCCGCGACGACGCGCCGACCGAATTGGAGGCGCCCGCGGAACCGTCCGCCGAGGACGCGGTGCTGCGCGGCCTGGAGGCCGAGCGCATCGCGGCCGCGGTCTCCGCGCTGCCCCGGGAGCAGCGACAGGTCCTGATCCTGCGGGACGTGCAGGGCCTGCCCGGCAAGACCGTCGCCGACATGCTCGGCCTCAGCAACGCCGCGATGAAGTCGCGCCTGCACAGGGCGCGCACCGCACTGCGCCAGTCCCTCACAGCGGCCGATGAGGCCACCACCCAGCCAGCCGCAGGAGACTCCTGACCGTGAACACCACCGACTCCGTGAACACTTTGAACCCCTCGAACGCCTTGAACGCCCTGAACTCCGCGAACGCCTTGAACACTGTGGAACGCCCGCACAGGACACCGGAGGCCTCACCCCAGCCGAAGGCCCGACCCGCCCCACAACCCGCCGTGCCCGCGCGGAACTTCGCCAGCACGTCCGTCCCCCGCCATCTGGCGCGCGGCGCCCTCGGCTTCGGGCTGCTGATCGGCTCCATCGGCCTGGTGCCCACCGTCGGCCCGGCCGCCCTGCTGGCGGCCCCCCTGGCCCTGATCGCCTTCCGCGGCTGCCCCACCTGCTGGCTGGTCGGCTTGGCGCAGACCGTCTCCCGCGGCCGTCTCGAACGGCAGTGTGCGGACAACGTCTGTACGCTCGCCAAGGCGCACCCAGCGGCAGACTCCGTGACCGGCCCCACAGCCGACCTCACCACCCCGACCGCACCCCGGTGACGAGGCCTTCATCCCTCAGCTTTACGGCAGCGCGACCCGGGCCCAGACCGTCTTCCCATGGGCCTGGCTGTCGTTGGTCCAGCCCCAACTCGCCGCCAGGGCCCTGACGATGGGCAGGCCGCGGTTGCGCTCGGCCAGCGGCGCGGGCGGCGTGTACCGGGGAAGGCGGCGGCTGGGATCACGGACGACGCACAGCAAGGTGTGGGGGCGCGGAGTCAAGGCGAGCCACACCGCGGCCTGGCTCGTGTCCGGCGCGCTGGTACGGGTCCGCCCGTGGCGCACGGCGTTGGCGACCAGCTCGGAGGCGATCTGCACGGTGTCGTCACAGACTCCGTGCAGATTCCAGCCGTACAGAGCCGCGCGGGTGAACTCCCGGGCGACAGCGCAGCATTCGGCGGTGAGAGGGATGCGTCGCGCGGCGAAAGGGGTGCTGCCGAGCCCGCAGTGCACCGCGAGATTCGGAGTGCGGGCCAGGGGTTCGCCCAGGAACAGCGAGGATGACGGACTTGCTGGTGAGAAGGGTCCGGATGGCGGTCTACAGGTGTCGTCACAGCGTGAAGTCATCGCCCGTCCCCCGTTAGCGTCGCCGCGCACTGGGCACATCGTGCCGTCCAGGCCGTCACTATTCCGGCCTGACGCTCGTTCCTGCAAGCGGGATCCTGCAATTGCAGGACGGAAGAATCCGCACATACGGCCGACTGGTGACCGGCCGCAGAGGGGCGTTCACCAGGCGAGGCCAGAAAAGATGGGGTGAGGATGGTGCAGCCGGTGCACAACGGCATGAACGCGAACGCGATTCAGAACGCCGTGTGGCGCAAGAGCAGCCACAGCGGCGGAAATGGAAACTGCGTGGAGATCGCCGTACTGGACGGCGGGGACGTAGCGGTCCGCAACTCCCGCTTCCCCGAAGGGCCCGCCCTGATCTACACGAAGGACGAGATCGCGGCGTTCCTCGCGGGCGCCAAAGGCGGAGAGTTCGATTTCACGGTGTAGCCCGCACCGAGGAGCCACGCGCCGCGTAGCCACTCAGGGCTAAGCCGTGGTGAGTTCCTGACACGCATGACTCGTGCTGCCATACTCGGGCTCTGGTTGAAGTCGACAGAGAGAGTCCGGTATGGCAGCCGAGAGGAAGGCGCCGTCGATTCTGGGGTTTCCGCACTGCCCGGAATGGGGAGCCGGAGCGCATCGCAGAGCGCTCGCCGGGCACCTGCGCCGCTGCCGTGACCACGCCGGGGTCGACTCCCGGCAGGCCGCCCGCTGCATCAGCGCATCGGAGTCGACACTCAGCCGGGTCGAGACCGGCCTCGGCGCACTCAAGGAAGACCAGGTCGAACGGCTCCTGGACCTGTACGGGGTGAGGGACCCTCAAGAGCGAAATCGAATCGCGCTGTTGGTGCGGGAAGCCGCCCAGCCGGAGGTGTGGCAGCCCTACGCCCAGGTCGCGCCCGCGTCGCTGCGGCCCCTGCTCGCCATGGAACCCGCCGCGCGGCGCATCATCTCCTACGAGCCCCAGCTGGTGCCGGGCTGGCTCCAGACCGAGGAGTACGCTCAGACGGTGCTCCGCGCCGCGCACCCCACGCTCCCCCGGGCGGAGATCGACCACCTGGTCCGGCTGCGACGCCAGCGCTTGCAGATGCTGCGCCGACCGACACAACCCCCGGTCCTGCTGGCCGTGATGGACTCGGAAGTGCTCCGCCGCCAGATCGGCACCCCCGGCGTGATGTACCGTCAAATTCGATATCTGCTGGAGCTGTTGGAGGAACTCCCCTACCAGCTCTACCTACAGATCGCCCCACTGGAGGTGGGCGCGGCGGGAGTGATCGGGCACCCCGTGGTCCATCTGCGCTTCTTCACTCCGGACTACCTTCCCGACATGGTGTACCTGGAGCAGTACGAGGGCGCCGTCTACCACGACAAACCTGCCAACGCCGAGCGCTATCTGGCCGTCCTCAACAACCTGTGCGGGGTGGCGTCCCTGGCCCAGCACTCGCGCTCCCTGCTGGAGGAGGCACTGGAGCGCTGGCAGTAGGGTCCGCCGCACACGCCTGGCAGCGGGGTCGACGCTCCCGACAGCGGAGCCGCCCGCGCACTCGGCATCCAGACCACCGCCCACGCGCGACGCGAGGCCCCCGGACTCCTCAGATCTTCACGAAGCCGACGCCGCCGTACTCCTCCCACTCCCAGGTGAGTTGAGCGGGAACGTCATCGTTGCCGGGACGCCACGTCGAGACCTCGACCAGGCCCGGCTCCACCAGGTCCAGCGGGGCGCAGAAGTCGGCCACGTCGCTCTTCTCGCGGACGCGCCCCCAGTGGCCGCGCGTCTGCTCCGCCATGAACGTGGTGACGAAGTCACGGATCCGGGGCGAGTCGCTGACGAGCTGGCACACCACCATCATGCTGCCCGCAGGCAGCCTGTCCGCCACCCGGGCGATCAGGTCGGCGGGGCGGTCGCTGTCGGGGATGCAGTGCAGCACGGAAACGAACAGCGCGGCGATCGGCTCCCTGAAGTCGATCAGTCGGCGCACCGGTTCGCTGGAGAAGATCTTCTCCGTCTCGCGCATGTCCTCCTCCAGGACGGCGGTGTTGGTGTTGCGTTCCAGGAGGATGCCGCCGATGCGCCGGACGATGGGGTCGTTGTCGATGTAGACCACCCGGCTTCCGGGGTGGACGCGCTGCGCCACCTCGTGCACGTTGTCCTGCGTGGGCAGTCCGGAGCCGTGGTCGATGAACTGGCGGATGCCGTAATCGGCCGCCAGGGTGTGGACGACGCGGCGCAGGAACTGCCGGTTGTTCAGGGCGAGTTCCCGCATGCTCGGGACGTGCTCCAGCAGGGCCTCGCAGGCCGCGCGGTCTGCGGGGTAGTTGTCCTGCCCGCCCAGCAGGCTGTCGTACATACGGGCCACGCTCGGCGTGTTGACGTCTACACCGTACGGCAAGTCCATGTCCGCCCCCGAACCCGTGGCACGCCTGGTGGCGTGCGCCGCCGCGACAGAGTGTAAGCGCAGCGAGACGGTGGGGCAGGTGCTGTCGGCCGGATATCACTCCTTGGAGGAGCACCCCCTTGAAGAGCACCCCTTGAAGAGCACCCCTTGAAGAGCACCCGTTGAAGAGCACCCGTTGGAGGAAGCCCCTTCAGAGGACGCCCCCTAGGAGGTGCGCCCCCTGGAGGGGCCCTCCTGGGCGGACTCCGACTCCAGGAGCCGGGGCAGGTCGGTGGAGGCGATGCCCATCATCTCCGCGGCCCGCTCGCGGCTGAAGTTCAGCTCGTCGTGCAGCAGATGGGCGTCCCGCTCGAGGGCCCGCGCGGCGCCGCCGCCCGACGGGGGCTTCATCGCGTGGTCCTGGGCCTCGTCGACGTGGTCGTGCAGGGTGCGCCACGCGATCGCCGCCGGTTCGGAGCTGCCCAGGATCATGTGCCAGGACACGGCCAGTTCGGTGAACGTGGCCGCCACGGCCGCCTCCGCGGGCGCCCTGCGGCCGAGCCGGAGGACGGCGTACTGGAGGTATGGCTGGTAATGGCGCTGCCGGAAGGCGTGGAAGGCCGCGAGGAGCAGGCGCTGGGAGCGGTCCGCCCTGATGGCGGCGGGGCGGCGCGCCAACCGGCCGCCGCCCGGCCCCGGTATCGGCTCACGCGGACCGTCCTCGGGGATCACCGGTCCGTCCTCCGGGGCTCGGCCGCGTGCTCCGCCCCGTCAGGGCGGCGCGGGTCGTCGCACATGAGGAAGGTGTAGTGCACCGCCTCCCACAGCGGCTTGATGTCGGCGGGCCGCCCGCCCAGCGCGGTGATCAGCGCTTGCAGGTCCGGCCACTCGGGGACGTCGAGGCCCGCGAGGGTGCGGCGCACCACGGTCGCGCTCACCGCGTTGCCGCTCCGCCGCTGAATCTCCGTCACCGGCGGTCTACGGGCGGCGAGATACAGTCCGCGCACCGCCGCGTGCAGTGCCGCTATGGCGCCCACCACGGACTGGCGCGCGGGGGCCGTGATGCCGTGCGCCGCCTCGTACAGCATGTGCAGATCAGCCGGGTCCGAGTCGAACAGCACGGCCAGCGAGCACACCAGGTCCCAGTTCGGCAGGCGGTCGCCCGACAGGACGCGGGAGATGAACGACGGGGAGAGCCGGGTGGAGTCGGCGACCTCGCGGATGGTCATGCCGCTGTTCGCCTGAAGCTGCGTCAGGGCGGACGCCAACTGCCTGACGGAGTCGGTCGTTTGGACCTCCACGGTGTCCGCGGTCGCGTCTTGCGGCCGCCCCACCGGACCCTTCGCCCCCACCGGAGCCTTCACCCCCGCCACGCCCTGCGCCGCCCTCGCCACGCCTTGCGCCGCCCCCGCCGTGCCCTGCGCCCTCGCCGCCCCCGGCACCCGTGTCACCCCGGACATCCCTGGCGTCCCGGCGCCCTCATCCCCCTCGGCGCGGCGCCGGGCGCCGCCCTGGCGGGGCCGGGGCGGGGTCACCCGCTTGTCGTTGGCGTGCAGATCCATCATGCGCGCCACCCGCTCCGGCTTCCAGCGGGAACGGGCGGTGTCCGGCGCGACATGGGCCGCCTCGGCGATCGCCTCCCATTTCGCACCCCGGTGACGGGCGTCCTGGACCGCGGCCGCGGTATAGATTTCGACCTCCCGGCGGACGGCCTCGGCACGGTCGAGAAGCGCGCCCAGGTCCTCCGCGCGCGCCTCGGCGTCCAGCAACTGCCGTGCCAGACGGTGCACTTCGGCGGCCACGGACCGCCCCAACGGGCCCTGCTGGTCCTTGGCGGACGCGGCGCGCGCCTGGCGCAGCCGCTGCGCCCTGCGTCGGCACGCCGTGCCGCAGTACCGCCGCCGCCGTCCCGCGCCGGGCCGCTGCACCAGCGGCGCGTCACACACCACGCAGGCCGTCGGCGGAGAGGTGCCACGTGTCAACGGGCCCTCCTCCCTCCGTCGTCGCCACCGCCGCGCCCTGGGCCGCCTCCGCGGATCGATATCAGGAGCGGGCCCGGGCCGGGCGTGACAGCGGAGGCACGCGAACGTGCGGAATGCCAGCCGGTATTGCTACCGTCCGGGATCGTTCCGGACACCACGGTGCCCCGGGCGACATTGTGCTCAGTCATCTTTCTCCTTCGGGAATTGACGGCTGGTCAAAATGCGGAGGGGCCCTGGTCCGCCATAGGTGCCAGCCTGAGACCGGGGCCGCCTCTCCGGCGCGACCCTAGCGGGCGCTCACGCCATTCGGCCATCAGAGTGAGGCACTAACGGGCAATCGGACGCATCAGCGTGCGAAATCCCTTCCGGAGCCTCCTCGCCGAACATTTCTACGGCGCGAATGGCCACGCTTTGGTCATCTGAGAACGCAACTGATCGCGGCCAACGGGTACCTGCCACGATCCGCCATACGCCGTCGCGTGAAAACCCACGAACTCGCTCCGGCTCGCACCTTCCGGGCCTCCACGCCCCTCGCGCACCCCGCGCCCGCCCCATTTCCCACGTACGGCGGGTGCCCGCTCCCCCATTGGCTCACGACCGGAGCCCTAGGCAACACCGCAAAGGGACCGCACCGCCCCACGGCTCTCCGCAGCGTGGGCGCTCAGCCCCGCGCCCACCGCCTCAGCGCCTCGGAGCCCCGTCGGCACTCCTCCCAGAGACGGGTGGCCTCGACCACGAGGACTCCGTACGGACACGACGGATCGCCCAGCGGCAGCTCCCGCCGGACGGCCTCGTCGGCGAGGGCGCGGCGCAGCTCGCCCGCCTCCCCGGTCAGGCGGCGCAGCTGGCGTGCCTGGGCGGGGAGACGCGCCGCGTCGAGGTCGCTGAGGACGCGGGCGTACTCCCGCAAGGCGTCCAGGAGGCGGGCGTAGCCGCGCAGGAACTCCTGGTCCTCGTACTGGTTCTGGTCCTCGTGCCACCGGTCGAGAGCGCGGTGCAGCGAGGCCACCTGGTAGAGCGTGCGCACCAGCGCTTCGAGCACGGTGGCGTACCCGTCGAAGCTGGTGTGCTCGCGGTGCGCGCGCAGCAGGCGGCGCGGGTTGAGGGAGACGCTGTCCCGGGCCGTCCGCAGGTCGGCCCGCGCCTGCGCGATCAGGGCGTCGGTGTGGTCCACCCGTCGGCGCCGCCGCACGCCGCCGCGCTCGCCCGCCTCCCCTTCGCGCAGCGCGTGGGCGACGTCGGCGAGCAGCTCGGCGAGGGCGTGGGCGAGGACGCCGATGCCGAACTCGGCGCTGCGGTGGCGCATCGGCGGTACGACCGTGACGTGGAGGGCCGTGGCGAGGGCGCAGCCGGTGAGGACGAGCAGCACGATCTCGCCGAGGTCGGCGAGCCGGTCAGCGGCCCCGCTCGCGGCGACGTAGGTGGCGAACGCGAAGAACGCGGCCGTCGGCACCTGGATGCCCTGCGAGCCGAGCCTCGCCCACCGGCCGATGCCGAGCGCCACGAGCGCGACCAGCGCGAACGCCACCAGGCCCGGGCCGAGCACCAGGCACAGCGCCGCCTGCACGGCGACGCCCACGACGACCGCGCCCGCGTACCGGAGCGCGTGCAGCACCGACTGGTAGACGGTCGTCTGCATCACCAGGACGGCGGAGAACGGGGCGAACGCCGGGGACCGCGTGTGCAGCACGTGATCGGCGACGAACCACGCGAGGGTCGCCGCCAGGGCGCTCTTGCCGGTCAGCAGAGCGGCGTGCCGCTCGTGGCCCGACCGGGTGACGGCGCGCCGCCACCACTGCGCGGCCCGGCGCACGCGCGCCGGGCAGGGGCGCCGGGCCGTACGCGGGGTACGCGTCACGTCGGCACGGGAGTCGATGCGGCCCGCCATGCGAGAGTCCTTCGTTCGGGCGCGGTGCACGATGACCATCAGTGGACACGCGGTACCCCACGAACCGGCGGGTATGCCCGGCCGGAGGATCAGCGCGGGCGGGCACGGTCGGCGCGATCGGCGCAGGGGGAAGCGGGGGCCCGCCTCGGTCTAGACCGCCCTCGCCTCGCCCTCCCGTACCCCCACCCCCTTCCCCACCCGCCTCCGGGGCCGTGCCCGGACCACGCCCGCGCGGAACGCGTCCGTGCCCGTGGTGCCGTGGAAGCCGATGACGTCGAGGCGTTCGAGGGCGGGCAGGGCCGTGAGGGGGGTCAGGTCCAGGGACTGGGTGGGCGTCGCGGCGGTGAGGGTGAGGGTGTGGGCGTAGGGGAAGAGGCGGGCGACGGCGGTCAGGTCGTCGCCGGTGGCCTGGGTGAGGACGGCGTCCCTGATGCGGGGCAGGGGCGGCATGTCGTGCAGGTCGCGGTCCGTCAGGTCGACCTGGCTCAGCTCGACGCGGGTCAGCCGGGGCAGGCCGCTGACCTCCGTCGCGTAGGTGGTGAACTGCCAGGCGGGCAGGCCGAGGTGGACCAGGCCGGGCCAGCTGGAGAGGGCCTTGAGGGGTTCGTCGGAGATCACCTCGTGGCCCAGGGTGAGGGACCGCAGGTCGTGTCCGCGCAGCAGGCCCACCAGGTCCAGGTAGGGGGCCAGCTCCGTGTGCAGGGACAGGGTGCGCAGGCCCGTGAGCCAGTTGAGGGCGCTGAGGTCGAGGTTCGGGTGCAGGGCGCGCAGCCGCAGGGCGGTCAGCCTGCCGGTGAGGTGGCCCACCCGCAGGCCGTGGAGGGTGGTCAGGCCGGACAGGCCGTACAGGGTGAGGTCCTCCAGGGCGGCGTAGGGGCGGAGCCAGGCCAGGCCGGTGACGGCGGCGCCGCCGCCGACGACCAGCGTGGTGACGCCGGGCGCGTGGGGGAAGCCCGCGAGGTCGGCGTGCGCGTGGGCGCCCCGGAAGTGCGCCTTCGTCACCGGCAGCGGGCGCAGGGCCGCCGCCTGGCGGCCGTCGTCGACCTGGACCATCACGTCCGCCGCGGCGGCCACAGGCGTGAGGACCTCCGACACGTACGTCTGGGGGTCGAAGCCGGACCAGTCCTGCGCGAGCCAGGGGCCCACGTCGGCGGCGGGCAGCCTGGTGAAGGCCTTCAGGTACGTCAACGCGGGGTCGCCGCCGAGGCGTTGGGCCGTGCGGATGGTGGCGGGCACCTCGTCGTCGGCCAGGCGCTCCGGGGGCGGCAGCAGGTCAAGGACGACCGGGCCCACCTGGGCGAGGGCGTCGGCCTCGGCGTCCGTACGGGGAGGCAGGTGGTCGTCGGCCCTGGCCTGGATCTCGGCGCGGACCGACGCGGACAGCTCGGTGGCGTGCTGGAGGCAGGCGAGCGCGAGCAGGGTGAGGCGGGTGCTGCTCTGCCCGTTGACCGCGGCCCGCTCCGTGAGCCTGCCGAGGAGGTCGGCGCGCTCGTCCGGGCGGGCGTGGGCGACAGCCATGCGGATGACGTCCTCCCACTGGTCGTCATGGGCGTTGTTGACGAGGAGCGGGAGGTCCTTGGTCTCGACCGCCGCCTTCGCGCCCAGGTAGTCCTGGAAGGTGCGGTGGACGAAATGCACCGTGTCCGCCGTCGGGGCCCGCAGCAGTCCCGTGCGGCCGAGGAGGTGGGCGAGGATGGCCGCGGCGTCGCCCTGCTCGGCGACGCTCGGCATCAGCGGCAGCGCCTCGTCGATGAGGAACTCCGCCGTCGTGCGGGACAGTTCGGTCTGCCCGTTGCGGATCAACCAGTACGCCAGCTTCTGGAGGAGCTGGATGCTCTCGCGCTCGCTCAGCTCGACGCCCTCGGGGGCGTTCACCTCGCGCTCCTGGTCGCGGCGGATCAGCAGCATCGACAGGGCGGCGGCGTACAGCTCCATGCGGTCGTGGGGCAGCCGTCCGCGCCTATCCCGGTGCAGCGCGCACACCAGGGCGCACAGCAGGGGCGTGGTGGTGAGCAGGGCGAGGTCGCGCTTGGCGCGGACCTTGTCGCGCAACTCGGCCTCCAGGACGTCCAGATGGGCCCGCACGTCCTTGTCGGGCGCCTCCCGCTTGGCGGCGGCGTGCCAGCGGGACACGAACACGCCGACGTCCCCGCGGCTCATCGGGCGCACGGTCAGCTCCCGGAACTGGAGGTCGCTCAGCCAGAAGTCGGGTACGGCGTTGGGGCGGGTCGTGACGACCAGGCGGGAGCGCCCGTAGGCCGCCGCGAGGTCGCGCAGCCAGTGCCCGGTCCGCTCCCGCATCGCCTTGGGCACCTCGTCCAGGCCGTCGACCAGCAGCAGCCCGCGCCCAGCGCCGAGCACCCGGTCGATCCAGCCCTCCGGCTGCGCGGCGGCGAACGGGCAGCCCACGGCCTCCAAGTACGCGGTGGGCTCGGGCAGTTCTCCCCGGCGCGCGAGCGTGCGCAGCGGCAGCACGAAGGCCACCGACGAGCGCAACTCCTCCAGGGGCGCGGGCAGTTGGGCGGTCGCGGTCGCGCAGGCCAGCCACTGGAGCAGGGTCGTCTTGCCGCTGCCCGCGAGGCCGCGGATCAGGGTGCGCCGGGATCCGGAGAGGGCGACTTCGGCCCGCTCGACGCGCTGCTGGGCGCCCGCGCGCCCGGCGGGGTAGCCCCAGCCGAGGTCGCGTTCGGCGAGCTCCAGGCTCAGGTAGGCGGCGTCCAGCGGCCAGCTGGCCTGGGCCGGGCCGCGCAGGTCGAGGCCGACGACGGTCAGGGAGCTGTGCCGCCGCTTCAGGTACGCCAGATAGCGCTCCTCGAACCCGATGTCCTGCGGCGACAGGCCCTCGGTGTGGGCCGCGCGGGTGGCGCCGAGGCTGGCGCGGCGCAGCCGCAGGAGTTCGTCCGGGTCGAGGTCGAGGGCCCCGGCCAGGGCGACGAGGGTGGCCTCGCTGGGCACGTGCCGCCCGTTCAGGGCCTGGCTGACGGTCGTTCTGCCGAGTCCCGCGCGCCGGGCCAGCGCCGCCATGGCGAGGCGGCGCTTGGCGCGGGCATGGGTCAGGAGTTCGCGCAGCCGCCGCCGCGCCTCCTCTTCGGTCACCGCGTGCCCCCAGTCCTTCGTGCGTGCGGTCCTTCGTGCGTGTGTAGACGCACATAGTGGCCCGCCCGCACCGGGCCGCACGGCGAAACGGCCATACGTCGGGGGGCTCACAGGGGCAGGACGCACCCCAGGGAGGAGGTGGCGAAGGGCGCCCCGGAGGGGGTGAGCGCGCCGGTGCCCTGGTCCACGGTGAAGACGCCGACGGTCCTGCCGTACTGGTTGGCGCTGAACAGCAGCGTGCCCGAGGGCGACAGGCTGATGTGACGGGGCCAGGACCCGCCGCAGGGCACGGTGTCCGTCAGGCGCACGGCGGCCCCGCCGTCGGTGACGGTGAACCGGGCGACGCTCTCGTGCCCCCGGTTGGAGAGGTAGACGAAGCGGCCGTCGGCCGAGATCGTCACCTCGGCCGGGTAGGTGCGGACGGGGGACCTGCCGGGGACGGTGGGCCAGCTCTCGCCCCGTGTGAGCACCCCGGTGGCCGCGTCGTAGGAGTAGACGGTCAGGGTGCTGTTCAGCTCGTTGGCGACGTACGCGTACGGGGCCGTGGGGTGGAAGACCATGTGCCGGGGTCCGGCGCCGGGCACCGAGCGGGCCTCGGCGACGGGGTGCAGGGCGCCGGTGGGCAGGTCGAGCCGGTAGGTATACACCGTGTCCGTGCCGAGGTCGACGGCGAAGACGTGGCCGCCCTTGGGGTCGGTGAGCATCTGGTGGGCGTGCGGGCCCTCCTGGCGCCCGGGGTCGGGGCCCGAGCCGGTGTGCCGCACCAGGGCCGTGCGGGCGCCGACGCCGCCGTCGTGGTCGAGGGCGTGCGCGGCGACGCTTCCGGCGCCGTAGTTCGCGCTGAGCAGGTAGCGGCCGGTGGGGTGCACGGCGAGGTGGGTGACGTTGGCGCCGCCGGTGGACCGGGCGGCGCCGAGCGGGGTCAGCGCGCCGCCCGCGCCGATGGTGAACGCCCGCACCGCGCCCTGGGGTCCGCCGTTGTCCAGCGCGTACAGGACCCGGCCGCCGGGGGCCGCCGCGAGGAAGGACGGGTTGGTCACCGCGGGGAAGCGGCCGCGCCGGGTGAGCGCGCCGGTGGCGGTGTCGTAGGCGCAGGTGACGATGCCGTCGCCGTACGTGCCGAGGAAGGCGAGCCGCTCCTCGGCGGGGGCGCGCGCCGGGCGGGGCGGGGACGGCGAGGGCAGGGCCCGCGCGGTGGACGCGTGGACGCCGAGCGCGGCGGCGCCCAGGGAGCCGAGGAACACGCGGCGGGCGAGGCCGATCGCGCGGGTGCCGGGAGGGGTGGGGGCGTCGGGAGGGGTGGGGGTGCCGGGAGGGGTGGGAGTGCCGGGAGGCGTGAGGGCGTCGGGAGGCGTGGGGGTGGTGTGCTCGGGGTGCTCCAGAGAGTGGGGGGACATGGCAGGCACCTTTCGAGACCAGGGTGATGCCGACATGCATGCGTCAACAGCGTGAGGCCGCGACGACCCCCAGGTACAGACCAATTGCCGCCACGCGACGGCCCCACCCCTCCCCGTCGGCCTACTTCTGACCGACGTACGCCTCACGGCTTGTCATGTACAGATCTATCCTGCGCAACAGTTTCGTCTTCAGCCAACGTACTGAGGAGGTACCCGTGGTGAAGCGCCTGTTCATGGCCGCGGCCCTGGTGGCCGCGGCCGTCCTCGTCCCCGTCGCACCGACGGCGGCGGGCCCGGCCGAAGCGGCGGGCGGCACGTCCGCGTCGGCACGCACCCAGACCGCACCCCACGACAGCCGGGCCACCCCGCGGAGCGCCCGGCCCACGCCGCCGCTGTCCGTCGGCGAGGAGAAGGCCCTCGGCCGCACCCTCGACGCCTCCCACGACCGGCAGGAGATCCGGCACCGCGGCGCCTCCTACGTCAAGGTGCACCTCTCCCGGCTCACGCTCGCGCCCGGCGACTATCTGACGGTGGCCGACCCCAAGGGACGCGAGGTGCACACGTACCGCGGCGATCCCACGCGCGGCGCCGCCGCGCCCGGTGACTCCGGCTTCACCCGGCACGGCCGCACCGGCTTCGCCGCGATGTCGGTCGACGGCGACACCGCCGTGGTCACGCTGCACACCCGCGCCAGACACGGCTCGACGGCCGTGCTCGACCGCTACTGGCGCGGCTACACCGAAGCGGAGATCAAGGCGGCCAACCCGGTGGGCACCCGAAGTGTCTGCGGTGCGGACGCCCGCCGGGACGCGGTGTGCTACCAGGCGAGCCACCCCGCGCAGTACGCCGCGTCGCGCGGCGTGGCCCGCATGCTGAAGAACGGCGGCGGCTGGTGCACGGCCTGGCGCGTGGGCCGGGGCAACCACATGATGACCAACAACCACTGCGTGAAGTCCCAGGCCGAACTCGACGCGATGGAGGTGCAGTTCGACTACGACTGCGCCACCTGCGGCGGCAACGACCCGCGGCCCGGCACCAAGGTCGGCGCGAACCGGCTCCTGCGCACCTCGCCCGCCCTGGACTTCTCGCTGTTCAGCGTCGACGACTTCGACCGGATCACCCAGTTCGGCACCCTCTTCCTGGAGACCCGCGCACCGGTCCTGAACGAGCAGGCCTATGTGATCGGCCACGGCGACACCCGGCCGAAGCGGATATCGCTGTACGAGGAGCGCGACGGCGGCGCCTACTGCGCCATCCGCAACACCCAGATGGGCACCGAGGACGTCGGGTACTCCTGTGACACCTCCGGCGGCAACTCCGGCTCCCCCGTCCTCGCCGCCTCCTCGCACAAGGTGATCGCCCTGCACTGGGGCGGCTCCTGCCCGCACAACGTGGGCACGCGGATGAGCCTGATCTATCCGCAGATCCAGGACCTGATCGACAACCGCCCCTAGGCACCGGGCCACTCCCCCGAACCCCGGGCCCCTAAGCCGTGCGGGCCGCGAAGAAGGCGCGGTTGACGTCGATGGAGGCCCGTGACTCCTCCGGCACGTCCTCCTCGGGGTAGATCGCCTCCACGGGGCACACCGGCTCGCAGGCGCTGCAGTCGATGCACTCCGTGGGGTCGATGTAGAGCTGGACGTGCTGCCCGAACGAGGCGTCCCCCGGGCCGGGGTGGATCGCGTCGGCGGGACACGCCTCCCAGCAGGCGGTGTCCTTGTTCCCGGCGCAGGCTTCGGTGATCACGTACGTCATGGGATTCTCCCCCGTGGCGAGGTCGGTGGAACGGCGCCCGGGCGTGGCGCCGTTCCGCTGGACGACGGTCTTCGGGTCACCCGGCGTCGGCGAGTTCCGGCTCCGCGGAGACGGCGGGCACCTCGGCGTCACCGGGCAGTTCCGCCTCGGCGGGCAGTGCCGCGTCCGCGAGGCCCATCAGCGCCGACAGGTTCTGCGGGGAGAAGAACTCCGCCCAGGGAACGGTGTTCTGGATCACCCCGAAGAACCGGTTGATGGCGTCCTGGTTGCCCCGCATCGCGGCGAGGACGTCCTGGAACGCGGGGTCGAACGGCTCCATCGCCGCGTGGTCGACGATGAAGTCGTACAGCGGCTTGAGCGCTTCGTTGCGCCGGTACTCGTACGTGGCGAGGGCCGTCTCCAGCGGCATGCGGCCGCGGAACCCGGCGTCGAGGGCCTGGGCCAGCAGTTCGGCGTCGCGGAAGGCGTCGGTGATGCCCTGGGCGGTGATCGGGTCCTTGTGCACGCCCGCGTCCCCGACCAGCGCCCACCCGGGGCCGTAGGGCTTGCGGAAGAAGTTGGGCCGGTTGCCCGCGCCCATGAACCGGTGGGCCAGGCGCCCGCCTTCGAGGCGCGCGCCCAGGTCCGGCGCGATGTCGTCGACGGTCTTCAGGTACGCCGCGTGCACGTCGGACCTGAAGTCGGCGAAGTCGCGCTCGGGCCGCTCGATGAACACGGCGGCCTGCTCGTCGTGGGTGGGGAACGCGATGACGGTGCTGCCGGGGCGGGTGAAGAACTCAAGGCCCTTGAGCTGGACGTCGTCCCAGTAGGTGTAGTAGCCGAAGGCCTTGGGCGGCACCACGTGGTACTCCGGCGCCGACACGGTCTGCGCGACGATCGACCGCAGCCCGTCCGCGCCCACGACCACACGGGCCCGCTCGGTGACGGGGATGCCGCTGGCGCCCCGGCCCCGTACGCCGACGACCCTGCCGCCCTCGGTGAGGACCTCCCGGACCGAGAAGCCCTCGCGGACCTCGGCGCCCGCCGCCGCGGCGGCGTCCACCAGGATCTTGTCGAGGACGGTGCGCTTGGGGGCGTAGATGGCGGCGAACCCGTCCTCGTCGGGGTACGGAAAGCCCTCCAGGGTGAAGTGGCCGTACCGCTCGAAGCACAGGTCGAGCACGATGTTCGTCACGGCCGGGCACCCGGACGCCTCGATCTGGTGGAGCAGGCCCCAGCGCCTGAGCTGGGCGCTGCCCTCGACCGTGATCATGTGCGTGGAGACGGTGTCACTGGGGAAGGTGGCCCGGTCGAGCAGCAGCACCCGGTGCCCCTTCCTGGCGAGCAGCAGGGCGGTGGGTGCGCCGGACACGCGGGCACCGATGACGATGGCGTCGTACACGGCCGAATCCCTTTCCTCATGTTCCTCGTGTTCCTGGTGTTCTGGAGGTTCTGTGGGTTCTGGGTGTTTCTGGTGCTCTGGGTGTTTCTGGTGCTCCGGGTGTGCCTGGTGCTCCGGGTGTCGCGGGTCCCTGCGGCCAGGGGAGCGGTGGCGCTCAGGCCGCCAGTGCCTCCTCCGTGCGCCTGCGCCAGATCTCGTACCGGGGCTCGACGCTGATCACCGGCAGGTCGCGGGCCGCCCGCTCGACGGCCGCGGCGGCCTCCTCGTCGCCGCGGCCGCAGAAGACCCGGCACGCGAGGTCGGTGTGCTCGGTGCGGTTGCCCGCCGCGCGGCGGCCCCACGCGGCGGTCGCCGCGCCCCGGGCCAGCTGCGGCCGGAAGGCGGCGGCGTGCCGCAGCACCGAGCGCAGCGCGGCCTCGTCGGCGCCGCCGCCGTAGGCCGACGCCAGGCCCACCCCGCTCCACAGGTCCGCGTGCCGGTGGGCGGGGAAGGCATCGACGAGACGGGTGACGCGGTCGACGACGCCGCCGCTGGAGAACCACAGCGCCCGGCCCACGCCCTGGTCGAAGCAGCGGCGGCCGTGCGCCGTGAGCCGGGCGGGCACGGCGTGGCGCTCGACGTAGCGGCGCCGCTTGAAGAAGGCCTCGTGGAAGCCGTAGCCGTCGGCGGTCACCCAGCCGAGCAGCGGGTCCAGGCCCGCGAGTCGGCTCTCCGGCGTCCGGCGCAGCCGCGCGTAGGCGAGGCCGACGCCGACGTACACCGGGTAGATGTGGGCGGCGCCCGGTCCGGCGACGAAGGCGTCGAGGCGCCGCTTGCGGGGCGCGACGGCGTCCAGGGCCGCGAGGCCCATGCCCGCGCCTTCGTAGGCGAAGCCCCGCAGGGCGGGTTCGACCGCGTCGAGGCGGGGGGTGAGGACGGTGAGGCGGGGGTCCTCGAGGGCGGCGTGGTAGCCCTCCATCAGGGAGCAGGCCACGGGGGCGAACCGCTCCCACGCCTCGGGGGCGAAGCCCGGCCGGGAGAACACGGCCCGGGCCGAGGGGATGCCGAACAGGCGCCTGCGGATGGCTCCGGCGGCGGTCATGCGCGCACCTCCTCGGCGGTCGCGGCGGCCACCGGCGCGCTGCTCCAGGCGGCGCGGATCTCCCGGCGCCAGCGTTCGTAGGCGGGCGGGGTGCCCGGGCGGTCGGCGAGGCCCGCGCGGCTGGTGGCGCGCCCGGCCTCGTGGGCGACGGCGGCGACGGCCGCCTCGCCCCTGCCCCACACGACCCGGCAGGCCAGGTCGGTGTGCGGGGCGGGCTGCCCGGACTGCTCGCGGAAGACGGAGGCGACCGCGGTGCCCGTGGCGACGTCGGCGCGGTGGCTCCCCGCCGCGTCGAGGAGCGTGGCGACGGCGGCGCGGTCCATGACGCCCGCGGCGTAGGCGCAGGCCAGGCCGATGCCGCTCCACAGGTCGCCCTGGCGCCGGTCGGGGAAGGCGCGGATGGTGTCGATGATCCGCTCGACGTTGGCGCCGGTGGAGAACCACAGGCTGCGGCCGACGCCCTGGTCGAAGGCGCGGGCGGCGTAGCCGCCGATGCGGCGCGGCAGGGCGTGCCGCTCCACGGTGTCGCGCCAGGAGAAGAAGCCCTCGTAGAAGCCGTAGCCGTCCAGTACCAGCCAGCGCAGGAACGGGTCCTGGCGGGCGAGGAAGCGCCCCGGGTTGAGGGGTACGCGGGGCAGCACGAGCCCGGCGCCGATGTAGACCAGGCAGCGGTAGGGCGCGCCGGGGCCGTGGACGAACGCGGGCAGCCGCCTGGCGGGCGGGAAGAGGCTGTCGAGCAGCATCAGGCCCATGCCCGCGCCTTCGTAGGCGATGCCGCGCAGTTCGGGGGCACGGCTTCGAGGCGGGGCACCAGGTCGTCGTGGCGGGGGTGGTCCAGGGTCATGTAGAAGCTGTCGACGAGGGTGCGGGCCACCGGTTCGAAGGTGTGCCAGGTCCTGTCCATGTCCTCCTGGGCGCCGAACCGTTCCGCCGCCATCGTGGGGAAGGCGTCCGCGGACAGCGGGAACACCGGCTTCAGCAGGGTGCCGAGCGGCAGGCTCATGAGCGGCCTCCGGGTGCCTCGGCGAGGCCCGCGGGGACCTCCGTGGTGAGGGGCAGTTCGGAGACGCCGTCGGGGCGGAACCGGCCGTAGACGTACTCGAACAGGGGGGTGGCCATGAGTGTGGTCGCGATGGCCATGAAGACGAGGATGGTGAACAGGGTCGGGGTGATCAGCCCTTCCTGGAGGCCGATGTTGAGCAGGATCAGCTCCATCAGGCCGCGCGCGTTCATCAGGCTGCCGAGGGCCAGCGCCTCGCGCTGCGGCTCCTTGTTGAGCCGGGCGGCGAACCAGCAGGCGACACCCTTGCCCATGACCGAGACCACCAGGATGAGCAGGGCGACGCCCCACAGGGCCACGCTGTTCACCAGGCCGATCTCCGTGTTGAGCCCGGAGTACACGAAGAACAGCGGCAGCAGCAGGTGCACGGTCAGCGGCTCGAAGTACTGGCGGACGCGCTCGGCGAACAGGCCGCGCGGCATGGCCGCGCCCAGGATGAACGCCCCGAACACCGCGTAGATCCCGACCCAGTCGGTGAACCAGGCGGCCAGCATCAGGACCATCAGGGTCAGCGTGATCATGGGCGAGCTGACCTCGCGGTCCCGCTCGGCCTTGGCGCCGAGCGCGCCGAGCAGCCGCTTGCCGACGGTCAGGACGACGACGGCGTACGCGATGCCGCCGCCGATGGCCAGGAACGCGATCTGCATGTCGTTCTTGAACACGGCGAGCACGACGGCCAGCAGGCACCAGGAGATCGCGTCGTCGGTGGCCCCCGCGGCGAGCGCGAGGGTGCCGAGCGAGGTGCCCGTCAGGCGCCGCTCGAAGATGATGCGGGCGAGCATCGGGAAGGCGGTGATGGCGATGGCCGAGCCCATGAACAGCATGGCCTGCCAGCTCTTGACGCCGTCGGTGAAGAACGTGTCGCCCTGCCGCACGAGCAGCGCCGCCGTGAGGGCGCCGAGGACCATCGGGGTGATCACCCCGGCGAGCGAGATCGACACGGCGCTGGGCAGCCGGTGCCGGATCAGCCCGGTGTCGAACTCCAGGCCGACCAGGAACATGTACAGCACGAGCCCGACCTGGGCGACCACATAGATCATGGTCATGGACGGGCCGGTGGGGAACAGCTTCTCCTGTACGCCGGGGAACATCAGGCCGAGCAGGGAGGGGCCGAGCAGCACCCCGGCGATCATCTCCCCCACGACGAGCGGCTGCCCCATCCGGCGCACGAGCAGGCCGACGAGACGGCACACCGCGAGGATCGCGGTCAGTTGCAGGAAGAAGCGAATGGCGATATCCGCGTTGGACATGGTGCCCCCATCTCCGCACAGGCAGGTGTCGGTGAGTGGTCAGGCGAACTGGCGGCGGATGCGCCGCCGCCAGATCTCGTAGGCCGGTTCGACCTCGTCGGTGGGCAGGTCGGCGAGCGCGGCGGCGGCGATGTCCGCCGCCTCCCGGCTGTCGACGCCGCAGATCACCTGGCAGGCGATCTCGTTGTGCTCGGCGGTGTTGCCCACCTGGCGGCGGGCCCGGGCCGCCACGACGACGCCCTCGGCGAGCCGCCCCCGGTAGGCGTCGGCGCGGGCGCGCAGCGCCGCCACGGTCGGCTCGTCGACGCCGCCGGTGTAGCCGCAGGCCAGGCCGACGCCCGCCCACAGGTCGCCGCGGCGCGCCTCGGGGAACGCCTCGATGGTGGCCGCCACCCGCTTGACGTCGGCGCCGGTGGCGAACCAGACGGCGCGCCCGAGGCCGTGGTCGAAGGGCGTGAGCGCGTAGCCGCTGAGGTGCCGGGGCGTGGCGCGCTCCTGGACGTGCCGCCGGTGGGCGAAGAACCCCTCGTGGAAGCCGTAGCCGTCCAGGACCACCCAGTTGAACACCTCGTCGCCCAGGCGGCGGCGGAACGTTTCGGGGTCGCGGCGCAGCCGGGCCAGGCCCATGCCCGCGCCGAGGTAGACGGCGAAGACGTAGGGGCTCGCGGCGCCGTCCACGAAGCGGCGGGTGCGGCGCTGCCAGGGCAGCAGGTGGTCCAGGGCGGCGAGGCCGACGCCCGCGCCCTCGTAGGCGAAGCCGCGCAGTTCCTCGGGGTAGGCGTCCAGCTTCTGGACGAGGGTGGCCTCGCGCCGGGTGAGGAGGGTCGCCTGGCAGCACTCCGTCACGGTGTAGACCACCTTGCTCAGCCGCTCCGAGGCGGCACCGGCGTCCAGGGCGGCGGCCGGAAGGTCCTTCGGGGCGACCTGGAACAGTGGCCGCAGCGCGGCTCCGAGCACGGTCACGGGGTGTCTCCCCTCGTGGTCACGGTGGCGGCGAGACCGGCCTCCAGGCGTCGCTGGAGGGTGTCGTACGCCGGTGCGGACGGGGTGTCGGGCAGGTCTTCGAAGGCGCGGTCGACGAGGGCCGCGGCCCGGTCGGCGGGCAGGCCGCAGAGCACCTCGCAGGCCAGGTCGGTGTCGGGCGTCGGGTTGCCCGCGCGCAGCCGCCCCTTGGCGACGAACGCGGTGCCGACGGCCGCGCGGGGCGCGTGCCGCCCGGCGGCCGTCCGCACGGCCTCGACGGTGGCGCGGTCGACACCGCCGACGTAGCCGCAGGCCACGCCGATGCCCAGCCACAGGTCGGCGTGCCGGTGCGCGGGGAACGCGGCGATGGCGCGGGCGATGTGGGCGGGGTCGGCGCCGGAGGTGAACCAGACGCTGCGGCCCACCCCCTGGTCGAAGACGCGCCGTCCGAACGCCGACAGGTGCACGGGCACCTGCTGGCGCTCCACGAACCGCCGCGGCTTGAAGAAGCCCTCGTGGAAGCCGTAGCCGTCCATCACGAGCCAGCGCAGCGCGGGGTCGGGCAGCCGCCGCAGGAACGGCTCGGGCCTGCGGCGCAGCCGGGCCAGGGCCTCCCCCGCGCCGATGTGGACCATGTACAGGTGGGGGCTGCCGGGGCCCGCCATGTACGCCTGGAGCCGGGAGGTGCCGGGCAGGAAGCAGTCCAGGCCGGTCAGGCCCATGGCGGCGCCTTCGTAGGCGTAGCCGCGCAGGGCGAGCGGCACCCGGTCCAGGCGGGGCACCAGGTCGTCGAGGCGGCTGCCGTCCAGGACGGCGTGGTAGCCGCCCACGGCGGTGCGCACCGCGGTCTTCAGGTGCCGCCACGTCGGGGTGTCGCCCCGGCTGAAGGCGGTGGCCTCCGCGTCCGACACGCCCATCACGGCGCGCCGCAGTCCGCTAAGCGACAGGGTCATGGTTCCGCGCTCCCGTCGGGTCGTCGGTGGGGGCCTGCTCCCGCTCGGCGGGCTCGTGCTCCAACTCGTCGAGCAGCCGGGCCAGTTCGTCGGGCGGGACCTCGGCGAGGAGGGCGGCGAGTTCGTCGTCCTGGGCCGCGGGTGGCCGCGGGCCCGCGTCCGGGGTGTCCGGGGCGCCGGGGGTGTCCGCGTCCGCCTCGGTCTGCTCGTCCGGGTCGCCCGGCTCATCCAGCGCGAGCAGCGGCAGGACGCGCGTGGCCAGGTCGAGGACGGTCACGCCCTGGAGCAGGTCGAGGACCGACACCTCCGCGCGCAGCGTCGCCTCGATCCGGTGCTTGACCTCGACGGCCATGAGCGAGTCGATGCCCAGGTCGCTGAGGTTCTCCTCGTCGTCGAACTCGGCGGGGTCCAGCTTGAGGACGAGCGCGGCGACGGCGTGCAGCTGGGCGGCGAGCAGGCCGAGGCGGTCGGCCTCGGGCGCCGCGCGCAGCGCCGCGAGGACGGCGTCGGCGTCGGCCGCGTCGGCGGCCCCGGGCCCCTCGGTCTCCGCCACGCCGAGCTCGGCGAACATCGGCGGGAGCTGTCCCGCCGGGGCCGTCGACCGGGCGGTCGTCCAGTCGGCGGTGATCGCCACCACATGGGCCGGGCGCTGGCCGATGAGGCGGCCCAGGACGCGCGTCCCGGCCTCCGGCGTGATGAGGTCGATGCCGCGCCGGGCGTACGTCTGCTCCAGGTTGAGCTGCTCCACCATGCCGACGGACCACGGCCCCCAGCCGATGCTCAGGGCGGGCAGCCTGCGGGAGCGGCGGTGCTGGGCGAGCGCGTCGAGGAACGCGTTCGCGGCGGCGTAGTTGGCCTGGCCCGCGGAGGCGATGACGGAGCCGACCGAGCCGAACAGGACGAAGAACTCCAGCGGCGCGTGTGCGAACAGGCGGTGCAGCAGCCAGCCGCCGGTCAGCTTGGGCCGCAGCACGCGCCGGAACGTCTCCGGGCTCATCCGCAGCATCAGCTCGTCCTCGACGACGCCTGCGGCGTGCACGACCCCGGCGACCGGGGGCCTGCCCTGCCGCTGGTGGCCTTCGTACCAGGCACGCAGGCTCCCCTCGTCCGCGGTGTCCACGGCGGCGCAGTGGACCCGCACTCCACAGCCTTCCCACCGCAGCAGCTGATCGACCAGCGCGCGCCGCGGGTGGTCGGCGGGCAGCCCCGCCCAGGTGTCGCGCGGCGGCACGGGCGTGCGGCCCATCAGGACGAGGTGGCGTGCGCCGCGGTCGACGAGGAACTGGGCGACGACCCGGCCGAGCGCGCCCGCCCCGCCGGTGACCAGGTACGTCGCGTCGCCGCGCAGGGTGAGCGGGAACGCGGGGCTGAGGTTGGCCGACCGTGCGAGGCGGGCGACGTACCGCTGCCCGTCGCGGAAGGCGACCTGGTCCTCGCCGTGCCCGGCGGTGATCTCCTCGACCAGGCGGCGCGCCTGGTCGGTGTCCGGCCCGGCGTCGAGGTCGACGAGGCCGCCCCACATGCCGGTGAACTCCTGGTGCCCGACCACCCGGCCGACGCCCCACATCGGGGCCTGCGCCAGGGACAGGGGCCGCGGCGCCGCCTGGACGTCCTGCGCGGTGCGGGTGACCAGCCACACCCGCGGCAGCCGCTGGACGACCCCGGCGGCGAGCGCCCGCATCAGGTGCAGGACCGACAGGGAGCCCAGGTCCTGGCCGTCCTGGAGCGCGTCGGCGGTGGTGTCCTCGGCGCTCGGCACGTCGAGGCTCCACAGGTGGACGACCTTGTCGATCCTGGTGTCCCGCGCGATCTCCTCCAGGACCCGCTGGTAGTGCTCGGGGCGGGTGGGGTCCAGGACGTGGCCGCCGCCGTCGGTGCGGACGGGTTCGGGCACGGTGCCGGGCGCCACGGTGACGACGGGGTGCCCGGCCCGGCCGAGCTGGCGGGCCACCTCGGCGCCGACGCCGCCGGGTGCGCCGGTGAACAGCACCCAGGTGCCGCCCGGGGCGTCCTCGGGTTCCGCGGTGTCGTCCGCCGTCGGCGCGGGTCGCCACTCCACCTCGTACAGGCCCTGGTCGATCCGCTCGGGGGCCAGGCCCGCCGCCGTGTCCAGGGACTGGGCGCGGAACCCGCGGATGTCGACCAGGACCCGGCCCTCGGCGTCGCACAGCGCGAGGTCGCTGACGATGACGCGCGCGTCGGCCTCGATGACCTCGGCCACCACGTGCGTCTCGGCGGTGACACGGCCGAGCACGGTGACGCTGTCGACGCCCACGGGCAGGTACGGGCCGGACGCCTTGGACCCGTCGGGCACGGGCGCGGCGGAGGTCAGCAGGACTTGGAAGGCCCCGTCGATCAGGCTGGGGTGGAACCGGTAGGCGCCGAGGTCGCCCGCCACGCACGCGGGCACGGCCAGTCGGCCGACGGTGTGCCGCGGCCCGGTGGCGACCTCCTCGACGGTCTGGAACGCGGGCCCGTACTGGAAGCCCATGTGGTGGACGGTGGCGTAGAACTCGTCGCGGGACACGCGCTGTTCGCAGGTGGCGCGCGCCCCGTCGAGGTCGCGCCGGGTCCTCTCCAGCGGGCGGCGGGCGAGGCGAGCGGTCGCGTGCAGCGTCCAGGTGCGGCCGCCGCCGGGCGAGGCGGCGAACGCGGCGAACTCGATCCGGCCGGACTCCTGGTACAGGGTGGTGCGCAGCCGGGGGTCGGCCGTGCCGGGCAGCACCAGGGCCTGGCGCAGCCGGAGGTCCTCCAGGGTGTAGTCGCCCTCGCCGTAGACCTCGCGCGCCGCGGCGAGGCCCAGCTCGATGAACGCGGCGCCGGGCAGCACCGTGTTCCCCTGCACCTGGTGGTCGGCGAGGAACGGCACCAGTCGGGTGTTCAGCTCCCGCTCCCAGGTGGGGTGGGTGGCGTTCATGTGCTGGCCGAGCAGCGGGTGGACCTCGGTGTAGTGGCGGTCCTCGTGGGCTTCCGCCGACTCGTTCCAGTAGCGCTTGAGCTGCCAGGGGTAGGTCGGCAGGTCGAGCGGGCGGGCGTCCTTGCCGTAGAAGCACTCCCAGTTCACCGCGTGGCCGTGGCTGTACAGGGCGCCGAGGGAGCCGAGCAGCACCGCGTCGTCGGGCTCGTCGCGGCGCAGCGACGGCACGATCAGGCCGTCCTGCCCCTGCTCGGCGAGGAGTTCGCGCATGGAACCGGCGAGCACGGGGTGCGGGCCCAGCTCCACGAAGTGGGTGTAGCCGTCGGCGAGCAGCTGGCGGAAGGCGGCCGCGAACAGGACGGTCGCGCGGACGTTCTGCCACCAGTAGTGGGCGTCGGCGCCCCGGCCGTCGATGCGGGTTCCGGTCACCGTGGAGTACAGCGGCAGGGTGGCGGAGGAGGGGCGCAGGTCGGCGAGGCCCTTCTCCAGGTCCTCGCGCAGCGGGTCCATGCAGTGGCTGTGGTACGGGACCTTGACGTGCAGGAAGCGGTGGAAGACCCCGAAGGTCTCCAGCTGGGCGGCCATGGACCGCAGGATCTTCTCGTCGCCGGAGAGCGTGACGGCCGTGGGGCTGTTCACGGCGGCGACCGACACCAGCGGGCCCGCGTCGGCCACGGCCTGGTCGAGGGTCTCCGGTGTCATGCCGACGGCGAGCATCCGGCCGGTGCCGGTGGCGCGCTGCTGGAGGCTGCTGCGGTAGTAGTTCACCTTGACGGCGTCCTCGAAGCTGAGGACGCCCGCGAGGTACTGGGCGGCGGTCTCGCCGGTGCTGTGCCCGACGACCGCGTCCGGGACCACGCCCAGGACCGCCACAGCTCGGCCAGGCCCACCTGGACGGCGAAGTTGGCGGGTTGGGCGACCTCGGTCTCGGCCATGCGGGACTCGTCCTCGGGCGCGAGGAGTTCGTCGAGCAGCGACCAGCCGGTGTACCGGCTCAGTTCGAGGTCGCAGCGCTCCACCGCGGCGCGGAACACCGGTTCGGTGTCGAGGAGTCGGCGGGCCATGGCCCACCACTGGGGGCCCATGCCGGAGCAGACGAAGGCCAGCTTGGGCCGCTCCCCCGCCGGGGCGCGCCCGGTGGCGACGCCCTTGGTCTCGTGCCCGGCGTGGAAGGCGCCCAGCTTCTCGGCGGCCTCGGCGGCGCTGGCTGCGACGACGGCGAGCCGGTGCTCGTGGTGGTCGCGGCGCAGGGCCCGGGTGTATCCGACGTCCCTCAGGTCGTACGAGGAGTCCGCGAGGGCGTCGCGCAGGGCGCCCGCCGTGTCGGTGAGCGCCTCGGGGGCGCGGGCGGACAGCGGCAGCAGATAGCGGCCGCGGGCTTCGGCGCGCGGCGGCAGGGGCCGTGCGCCGGGCGGCTCCTGGAGCACCACGTGGGCGTTGGTGCCGCCGAAGCCGAAGGAGTTGACGCCCGCGAGCCGCGTTCCGGACGTGCTGGGCCAGTCGCCGGGTTCCGTCTGGACGCGCAGGCGCAGCGCGTCGAAGTCGATGGCCGGGTTGGGCGTGCGGCCGTGCAACTGGCCGGGGATGCGGCCGTGTTCGAGGGCGAGGGCCGCCTTGATGAGGCCCGCGACCCCGGCGGCCGCCTCCAGGTGGCCGATGTTGGTCTTGACCGAGCCGATGGCCAGGCGCTCGCCGTCGGGGCGGCCCGCGGCGAAGACCCGCCCGATGGCGGCCGCCTCGACGGGGTCGCCGACGGGCGTGCCGGTGCCGTGCGCCTCGACGTACTGGACCTCGTGCGGCGCGATGCCCGCCTGGCGGCAGGCCGCCCGCATGGCGGCTTCCTGGGCGTCGCCGTTGGGGACGGTGATGCCGTTGCTGCGGCCGTCCTGGGAGACGGCGGTGCCCCGGATCAGGGCGTGGATGCGGTCCCGGTCGGCCAGGGCCCGCGACAGCGGCTTGAGGACGACGACTCCGGCGCCCTCGCCGCGGGCGTAGCCGTCGGCGGACGCGTCGAAGGCCTTGCAGCGGCCGTCGGGGGCGAGGAAGCCGCCCTTGGACTCGGCGATGGTCATGTTGGGCGCGATCATCACGTTGACGCCGCCCGCCAGGGCCAGCGAGCACTCGCCGTCGCGCAGGCTGCGCACCGCCAGGTGCACGGCGACCAGCGAGCCGGAGCAGGCGGTGTCCACGGCGAGGCTCGGCCCCCGGAAGTCGAACGCGTACGACAGCCGGTTGGCCAGCATCGTCATCATCATGCCGGTGGCGGAGTGGGACTGGAGTTCGTAGCGGCTGTGCACGCCGTAGTTCTGGAGCAGCTGGTAGTCGAGGGTGAAGCCGCCCATGAAGACGCCCGTGTCGCTGCCCGCGAGGGCGTCGGCGCGCTGGCCGCCGTCCTCCATGGCCTCCCAGGCCGTGTGGAGCAGCAGCCGCTGCTGCGGGTCGAGCCAGATGGCTTCGCGCGGCGAGATGCCGAAGAACGGGGCGTCGAACTGGTCGACGCGGTCCAGGAACCCGCCGCGCACGGTGCCGGTCTTGCCGAGTTTGGCGGCGTCGGGGTCGTAGAACTTGGCGGCTTCCCAGCGGTCGTCGGGCAGCTCGCGGGTGGCGTCGACACCGGTGTTCAGCAGCTCCCAGAACGCGGCGGGCGTGCTGGCGCCGCCGGGAAAGCGGCAGCCGATGCCGACGATGGCGATGGGTTCGGGCGGCGCGTCGTCCGGCGTCCGGTCAGTCATGGCGCCATCCCCCTTCCGCTGTACGAGTGCTATGAGCGCTATGAGTGCTGTGAGTGCTGTGAGTGCTACGCGTGGTCCGGGCGCTTCCCGTGCTGCGAGCGGTGCGGGACCCGGGGGCCTCGCCGCTGGTGCGGGCGGTGGGGGCGGCGCGGGCGGCTTCCAGGTCCGGTCCCAGTTCCCGGGACACCTCGGCGAGCAGCAGGTCCTGGGCGCTGTGCAGGAAGAAGTGCGTGCCCGGCAGCATGGCCACCCGGAACGGGCCGCCTGCCTGGGCGCGCCACAGGCCGAGGTCGGTGCGGCTGACGCGGACGTCCTGGTGGCCGCCGAAGACGGTCAGGGGCAGCGCCAGGGGGCGCTCGTCGCGGTACCGGTAGGTCTCGCAGACCTCCAGGTCGGCGCGGAGCATGGGCAGCAGCGCGCGCATCAGCTCGTCGTTGTCGAGCACCGGCGCGGGCGTGCCCTCCTTGCGGAGCACCGTCTTCAGCACCTCGTCGGGCAGGTGGTGGATCCTGATGTGCGGGCTGGGCAGCTGCGGCGCCCGGAACGCGGCCAGGAGCAGCCGCTCGGGCCGACGGGCCCCGGCGCGGCGCAGCCGCCGGGTGAGTTCGAAGGCGATGAGCGCGCCCATGCTGTGCCCGAAGAACGCGTACGGCACGTCCAGGCGCGGCAGGATCGCCTCGTACAAGCCGTCGATCAGATGGTCCAGGCGCCGCGCGGCCGGTTCGCCGAGGCGGGACTCGCGGCCGGGCAGCTGGGCGGCGAGGACGTCGACGCCCGCGGGCAGGTGGTCGCTCCACTCCCGGTAGGCGGCGCTGCCGCCGCCCGCGTAGGGGAAGCAGAACAGGCGGAGCACCGGGGTGCCGCCCTCGGGGCGGGCCGAGCCGGAGGCGTGGCGCACGAACCAGGAGGTGCCGGTCGAGCGGGTGCCCTCCGGGCGGCCGCGCAGGCGCTGCACCAGCCGGGCCCGCTTGTCGTCGGGGAGCCGCGCGACGCGCTCGTGCGGGAGCGCGCCCTCGCTCAGGACGCCGGTCATCGGGCCTCCCCCGTGCCGACGGTCTCGTCGGCGGCCCTGTGGTGGATCCACTGGTCGGGCAGCGGGGTGGTCTCCCGCTCCTGCCGGTGGACCTCGACGAGGGCCATCAGGGCCTCGTCGGCCCGCCAGCGCCGGGCCTGCTCCTGCTTGGCCTCGTTCCAGGTCTCGGCCTCGAACTCCGCGGTGACGGTGGCCACGAGCTGGCCCGACAGATGCTCGATGAAGCGGATGTTCGCGGCGAACTGCTCTTCGAGGTCCGCTTCCGCGAGGCCCGCCGTCATGCCGATGTGCAGGCGGCGCATGAAGTCGAAGTCGTAGAACCGGACGAAGGGCGCCGGGTCGCGGGGCTCGGCGTCGGCGGCGGCCCACTCCCGGAAGAAGCGCTGCACGTCCCGGCTCGCCGCGCTGAACCGGGCGAGTCCGGTCACCAGGCCGGGCCGGTCCCCGAGGTGCCGCAGCACGTCGTGGAAGTAGAGCAGCCCGGGGACCGCCCAGTACACGGCCGTGTCCCAGATGACCTTGGCGAGCATGACGCGGGCGTTGCCCATGAGCGCGTACTGGTTCTCGTAGACGCTCAGCCAGCCCTCGGCGATCAGCAGGAACACCGTGTTGTGGACGGCGGCCAGCTCGGTGACGTCGTCGCCGTCCAGGGCGTGCGTGATCAGGTCGACGATCAGGCCGTTGCTGATGGCGATGAGGTCCAGTCCGGGTGAGTACAGCGGGTCGAGGAAGACCCCGGCCTCCCCGGCGAGGCACCAGCGGTCCGCGGAGAAGACCTGCTCGCAGCTGTAGGCGTAGTCCTTCATGACGCGGAAGTCCTGGAGCTGGTCGCGGTGTTCGCGCACCACGCGGGCGCACTGCGGCTCGTGCTCGTCCAGCCAGGCCAGGGCCCGCTCGAACCGGTTGAGGGTGTCGAAAGCGTGCAGGTCGGGGTCGGTGACGATGCCCACGCTGGTGGAGCCGGAGGCCAGCCGGATCAGCCACACCCAGTAGCCGGGGCCCATCAGGTGGTTGGTGGACAGCTCGCGGCGGCCCTCCTCGATGCGGGCGTGCCACCGCGGGTCGTCGGACCACTGGTCGACGTCGATGGGGTGGCCGACGCGGAACCAGACGGCGTTGGCGCGGTGGCCGACCTTCTTGGCGAGGCCCAGGCGCCGCTTGAGCAGCGAGGACCGGCCGGTGGCGTCGACGACCCAGCGCGCCCTGATCTCCCTGGTGGCGCCGTCGTCGGCGCGCACCCGCAGCCGGTGGTGCTCGCCGTCGGGCCGCAGCTCGACGTCCTCGACCTTGGCGCCGGACAGGAACCGGGTGCCGCGGGAGGCCAGTTCGCGGCCGAGGGCGTTCTCCAGGCGGCCGCGGTCGAGCTGGTAGGTGCCGACGGCGCCGGGCGGGCGGACGGAGTGGCCCAGCTCCACGCGCCGGGTGATGTCGTCGTTGCCGTTCCCGGAGAAGAACATCCGCAGCCCGTACTTGTCCAACTGCTCGGACCTCAGGTGCTGTTCGAGGCCGAGGACCTCCCGCAGGTAGTAGGCGGCGATCTCCACGGTGGACTCGCCGACCTTGTGCGCCGCCTCCGGCACGGGGTGCCCCTGGCGCTCCAGGACCACGATCCGGGTGCCGGGGCGCTGCTCGCGCAGGTGCAGGGCGAGGGTGAGCCCGGCGGCTCCGCCCCCGACGACGGCCACGTCGACGCGGTCGACGACGTCGGCGTCGCCGTGCGCTTGGTTGCTGGTCGCGTTCGTGTCGTTCACGGTCCCACCGCCGTGTTCTGGGTGCCGAGGGTGATCCACGCGCTGTCGATGGGGTCGGCCGCGTCGCGTTCCCGGAACCGCTCGACGGCCTCCCGGAGCAGTTCGTCGGCGCGCCACCGCTCGATCTGGGCCCGGGTGGTGTCGTCGGCGCCGCGCGCTTGAAGGCGCTCGGCGACCGTGGTGGCCAATTGGCCCGCCAGCTGTTCGAGGAGGAGGACGTTGCGGCCGAACTGCTCCTCCAGCTTGTCGTCGTCGAGCCCGGCGGCCATGCCGTTGTGCAGGTCGACGAGGAAGTCGAGCAGGCTGTAGGGGTCGGCGAAGACGTCCGCCGCGGGCTCGTCGTCGACCCGGTGCCACTCCCTGAGGAACTGCTGGACGCGGGTGTGCAGTTGCCAGGCGCGCTGGAGGTTGGCGAAGGCCAGCGGGCTGTCGCCGAGGCGGCGGAACGTGTCGTGGAAGAACAGCAGGCCTGGCACCGCCCAGTAGATGATCGTGTCCCAGACGACCTTGGCCACCATCACCTGCGGGTTGCCCATGAGCGGGTACTGGTTCTCGTAGGCGACCAGCCAGATCTCGCTGAGCACCAGGTAGACCTGGTTGTGCGCCGCCGCACGGTCGACGATGTCCTCGCCGCGCCGGTCGCGCAGCACGAGGTCGGTGATGAGGCCGTTGCCGATGGCCATCAGGTCGCCGCCGGAGGAGTACAGCGGGTCGATGGAGACGCCCGCCTCCCCGGTCAGGCACCAGCGGTCCTCGGAGTACACCTGCTGGCAGCCGTACGCGTAGTCCTTCATCACCCGGAAGTCCTGGATCCTCTCCCGGTGCCGCCGCACGTCGGCCGCGCACTGCGGTTCGTGCTCGTCGAGCCAGGCGAGGGCCCGCTCCAGGGTGTTGAAGCCCTCGAAGGAGTGCGCCGCGTCCTCGGCGACGATGCCGACGCTGGTGGACCCCGAGGCGAGCGGGATGAGCCACACCCAGTAGCCGGGCCCCATCAGGTGGTTGGTCGACAGGCGGCGCAGACCGCGGTCGACGCGGGCCCGCCACTCCTCGTCCTCGGACCACTGCTGTACGTCGATCTCGTACTCGATGCGGAACCAGGCGGCGTTCGCCCGGTGACCGAGCGGCCGGGCGAGGCCCAGCTTGCGCTTGAGCAGCCCCGCGCGCCCGGTGCCGTCGACGACCCAGCGGGCCCGCAGCGTCCGCTCCCCGGCGCCGCCGGGCGTGCCGTCGACGACGTGGACGACGTGGTCGTCACCGGCGGCGCCGAGGTCCACGTCCTGGACCTTGCACCGCTGCCGGAACGCCACGCCCAGGTCGGCGGCGAGGGCGCCGAGGGCGTTCTCCAGGCGGCCGCGGTCCAGCTGGTACGACGACAGCGGGGCCTCGGAGACCTGGCCGTACTCGACGCGCCGGGCGATGTCGGTGTTGTCGGCGTGGGTGAAGAACATGCGCAGGCCGAACTTGTGCAGCTGCTCGGCCTCCAGGTGCTCCTGGAGCCCGAGGACGTCCCGCAGGTAGTGGGCCTGGACCTCCACGCTGGACTCGCCGACCTTGTGGGCGGCCTCCGGCACGGGGTGCGCCTGGCGTTCGAGGACCGCGACGCTCAGGCCGGGCTCGGCGCGCTTGAGCTGGAGGGCCAGCGTCAGACCGGTGATGCCGCCGCCGAGGATCGCCACGTCGAAGCGCTCGGAGGTGTCACGCATAGCTGACCTCGCTGGTGTGCTGTTCCATGCTGTCGGCTCCGTTCGGTTCCTGACCCCGGCTGCTGCCGGGGCTGGCGGGACTGGCGGTGCTGGCCGGGCTGACGCTGTCGTCTGCGGCGCGGGGCGCCCCCAGGGCGATCCAGCCGTCGCTGGTGGGGTGCTGGTGCCGCTCCCTGCGGTGGGTGGCGATCAGGTCGGCGATCAGCGGGTCCCGCTGCCAGCGCTGGATCTGGGCCATCACGCGGTCGTCGCCGTACCGCTCGCCGTAGGTGTCGATGACGGCGGTGACCAGCTGCCCGGCGAGCTGGGCGAAGAGCCGGGTGTTGGCGGAGAAGCGCTCGGGGAACCGCTCGTCGGGCAGGTCGTCGGCCATGCCGGTGTGCAGCCTCACCATGAAGTTCAGCGGCGCGTAGAGGTCGACGAAGCGGGCGTCGAGGCCGCCGTCGTCGATGGCCGCCCACTCGCGGAAGAAGGCCTGCACCCGGTTGCTGATGGCCGTCAGGCGCTCCAGGTCGGCGGCGACGGCGGGGCTGTCGGCGACCGTGCGGAACCGGTCCCGGAAGAACAGCAGCCCGAAGACGCCCCAGTAGAAGGCGGTGTCCCAGATCACCTTGGACGACATCACCCGGGCGTTGCCCATCAGCGGGTACTGGTTCTCGTAGATGGCGAGCCACATGTCGGTGACGCGGCGGAAGAGGCCGTCGTGGACGGAGGCGCGGACCGTGACGTCCTCGCCGTCGAGAAAGCGGGTCACCAGGTCGGTGACCAGGCCGTTGCTGATGGCGATCAGGTCGAGGCCGGGCGAGTACAGCGGGTCGAGGAAGATCCCGGACTCGCCGGTCAGACACCAGCGCGCCCCGCCGTCGTAGACCTGCTCGCAGCTGTAGGCGTAGTCCTTCATGACGCGGAAGTCCTGGACCTCGCCGAGGTGTTCCTCGACGGCGCGGGCGCACTGCGGCTCACGGCGGCGCAGCCACTCAAGCGCCCGCTCCAGGGTGTTGAACTCCTCGAACGGGTGGGTCGCGGCCTCCGCGACGATGCCGATGCTGATGGCACCGGACGCGAGCCGGATGAGCCACACCCAGTAGCCCGCGCCCATCAGGTGGTTGGTGGACAGCTCGCGGCGGCCCTCCCGGATGCGCGCGTGCCAGGCCGGGTCGTCGCTCCAGGTGCCGAGGTCGATGGGGTGGCCGACGCGGAACCAGGCGGCGTTGGCGCGGTGCCCCACGTCCTTGCGGAGCTGGAAGCGGCGCTGGAGGAAGTGGCTGCGCCCGGTGGCGTCGACCACCCAGCGGGCCCGCACGTCGCGCTCCCGCCCGTCCGCGGCCAGCCGCACGCGGTGGGGCCCCTCGGAGACGAACGCGACCTGGAGCACCTTGCTGCCGGGCAGGAACTCCACGCCCTCGCGGGCGCAGACGGCGCCGAGTTCGTTCTCCAGGCGCCCCCGGTCGAGCTGGTAGGTGGCCAGCGGAGGAAAGACGGAGCTGCCGAGTTCGACGCGCCGGGCGATGTCGGTGTTGTCGCCGCTGCTGAAGAACATGCGCAGGCCGAACTTGCGGATCTGCCGCGTCTCCAGGTGCGCGCCGAGCCCGAGGACGTCCCGCAGGTAGTGGGCGGCGATCTCCACGGTGGACTCGCCGACCTTGTGCGCGGCCTCGGGTACGGGGTGCTCCTGCCGCTCGGCGACGAGCACCCGCACGCCCGGCCGCGCCCGGCGCAGATGAAGTGCCAGAGTGAGGCCCGCGGCCCCGCCTCCGAGGATCACGACGTCGTACTGGTCGGGCGAGGCGGCCTCGTCGGCGACGCGGGTCCGGAGCTTCTGGGTCAGCAGTGCCCGCTGCTCGGCGGACAGATCGGATATCCGATGCCGTGCTGGTTGGGTCATGTGTCCCCCTTCATCCCGGATGACTCTCGGAGGGCGGGATTACGGACGACTTACTTCACGTGCAAGCTGGCCGTGCCTCACCCTGTTTGGCCAGGGCGGTTGGGCCGGTGCGCACCACGGTGGGCGGTACACGCGGAGCGCCGGGAGCCGGGTGTTCCGGGTGCGACGAACCCAGCTGGCTTGACCTCGCGCCAGCGGCCGGGCACACCGCACGCGACCGTTTCGATCGCAACGGCACGGGGCACACTGCGCCGAGCACACGAGCCCCGGAGCCCACAGGGCCCATGGCACCCGAAAAGCCCGGCGGTCGAACACGGCCGAACGCGGGCCCGTGCGGCGGCCCGGCAGGGTGAAGTGACGGCCGGTGGCGTGTCCCGGCCGCGCGGCGCCGGGTTGGGGAACCCGTCGGCGGCCCGCCCCTCGACCGGGCCGCCGACGTACGACCCGTCACGCAAAGGGAGCTGCCATGTCCGAGGCCTCAAGCCCAGCCCTGTCGACCGCCCTCGCCTACCACCGGGCCTGGACCGGCCATGACTTCGACCGCGCCATGACGTACATCGCCGACGACATCGTGTGCGAGGCGCCGTCCGGGCGCCTGGAGGGCGCGGCGGCCTTCCGGGGCTTCATGGAGCCGTTCACGCACATCCTCACCGACTCTCACCTGATCGCCGCGTTCGGCGACGAGTCCACCGCGCTGGTCATGTACGACACGAAGACCCTGCCGGTGGCGAGCGCGCCCGGCGCCGAGTGCCTGACCGTGGTGGACGGCGTCATCACGCATCTGCGGATCATCTTCAACCAGGCGCCGTTCATCGCCGCCGAGCGGGCGGCCGACGGCGAGTGACCGCGGCGTCCCGTGCCGCACGGGGCCCGGGGCACCGCGGCCCGGTGGCCTCGGACGGTGTGCGCGGCGCGGGTCAGACCCGCTGCGGGGTGTCCATGATCCGCTCCCGCAGGGCGAGCAGTCCGCTGCCCGCCGCGGCGCCGAGGTCGCACTCCAGCGACCGCAGGAACACCGACAGCTGCCGCAGCGCGTCGGCGGGGCGGCCGAGCTGGAGGTGGACCTCGATGATGGTGGTGGCCGCCAGTTCGCTGCACGGGTCGAGGCGCAGCTTCTCGTACGCGTACTCCAGGGCCTCGTCCAGTTCGCCGCGCGCGCTGTGGATCTGGATGAGGCGGATCAGGGCCTGCGAGCACAGGCCCTCGTACTGCCGCCGGTAGGGCGCGAGCCAGGGCTGCTGGGACTCCTCGTCCTCCAGGAACCGGCGGACGGTGTACGCCGCCACGCGGCTGTAGTAGAAGCAGGCGCGCCGGGCGTCGCCGTGGCCGTCGCTGATCCGGGCCTCTTCGAAGAGCCGCTCGACCTCGCCCGCGTCGCTCCACCAGCCGTCGTCGGCCTCGAAGCGGTAGAAGTTGGTGCCGCTGCGGTGGATGAAGGACGACTCCTGCCCCGGGCGCAGGTCGGGCTCCAGCATGCGGCGCAGGCAGTGCATGCCGACGTGGAAGCCGCTGGCCGCCTTCTCGGGGGCGGTGTCCTGCCACCCGAGTTCGATGAGCTGGTCCATGGAGACCGGCTTCCCCGGGTTCAGCAGGAACCACTTGAGCAGCAACAGGGCCTTCTCGCGGCGCTGTCGGCGCTGGCCCAGGGCCTCGTCGCCCCGGAAGACGCGGAAGGGGCCGAACAGGTAGGCCCGGTAGTCCGCGCCGCGTTCCCGCTCCCTCGGGTGGACCCACTCTGGCCCTGGGAGCAGGGCCGTCCCTGATGTCATACCGAGCACGTTCGCTCTCCCCCTTGTTCGCAGCGATCGTGAATGGGTATAGGGGCCGTTACCCCCATTAACGGTGAAGGGTGTTCACGAGGGTTGTCAAGCGTTACGGTGGATCCGGCAGGCATGGCTGGCCTGCCCGTTCGTGTGCCGTGACGGTCAGCTTGGAGGAGCCGGATGAGCCAGGTCGGACCCGGACGTGTCACGCAGTCGCGTCCGGCGTTGAACCGCCGGGAGCGCCTGCGGCAGTCCACTCTCGAGGAGATCGTCGCGGTCGGCCGGTCGCTGCTGCGCGAGGGCCGCGAGGTGACCCTGCGCGCGGTGGCGACGGAGATGGGCTTCACCGCGCCCGCGCTCTACCGGTACGTGGGCAGCGTGGCGGCGCTCAACGAGTCGCTGTCGAACGACATCTTCGCGGAGATCGTCCGCGAGATGGCCGCGGCCGCCGAGCCGTACGGCGAGGATGACCCGGCGGCGCAGATGGTGGCGGCCGCCACGGCCTTCCGCTGCTGGGCCCTCGACCACATCGCCGAGTTCCAACTCGTCTTCCAGACCCATTCGTTGTCGGGCGAGCACATCGCGCGGTCGGAGTCGGGCCAGCGGGTCCATCCGCTGGCGCCCACCGGCGGCGTGGGGGCCGCCGGTGGGGTGCGGCTGTTCGCCGACTTCTTCGGGCGGATCTTCATCGGCCTGTCGCAGCGGCGCCCGTTCCCGGTGCCCGCCGTCGAGGACCTCGACGAGGACTTCGTCGCGCTGCACTCGGGCCAGGACGGCAGGCCCGACCTCGTACGGCTCCTGGGCGAGGACGCGCTCGGGCTCATCTGGCTGTTCGAGCTGGCCTGGGCGCAGCTGTACGGCATCGTCACCCTGGAGGTGTTCGGGCACATCCGGCCCCAACTGGTGCGGTCCGGGGCGCTGTTCACCGCCGTGATGCGGGAGATCGGGCAGCGGGCGGGGATGGCGGACGACTGGGACCGGCTGACCGAGGTCAGCCAGGAGGTGCTGGCACGACGGGGGTGAGGGCGCCGGTCGGTCCCGGCCCGGCAGAGGTGAGGGCGCCGGTCGGCGTGCGGTCGGCGGGGCGTGACGGTGTGTCAGGGGCCGTGGGGCCGGGCGCGGCCGGGGTCTCATCGTGCGTGTCGCACCCGCTCCCGGAGCGCGAGGAGTTCGCCGCTCGGCGCGACCCCGAGGTCGTCCCGCAGGGTGCGGATGAACTGCTCCAGCTGTGAGACCGCGCCGGTCAGGCTGCCCTGCTCCAGGTGGATCTCCACGGCGGCTGTGGCCGCCTCCTCCGCGTACGGGTCGCGGTCCAGGATGCGCAGCGCGCAGGTCAGCGCCTCGTAGAGATGACCGGCCCGGCGGTGCAGCCGCAGCAGTTGGAGCAGCGTCTCCTCGTGGCCGCGCTCATGGGCCGCCCGGAAGGGCGCGAAGGCGTCCCGGTACACCTCTTCGGGCAGGAAGCCCTGGTCGTAGTAGGCGAGCAGCCGCTCGTACGCGGTGACGGCCGCGGCCGTGTCGCCCGCGCGCCGCGCGGCGCACGCGGTCTTCGACAGCGCCGCGGCGTCGTCGACGTCGGTCCACCAGCAGTCCGACGGGTCGAACCAGTAACGGCCCGTCGGATCCGAGCGGATGAACCGCGACGGCTGGCGGCTGGCCAGCTCGGGCTCCAGGACGCGGCGCAGCGAGTGCTGGGTGACGTGCAGCCGGTTCGCCCGGTTCGCCGTGCAGCCCGGCCAGAGGACCTCGGCGAGTTCGCTGTCCCTGAACTCCTGGCGGGGGTTGAGCAGGAACCACTTCAGCAGGGTGCGGGCGGTGGCCCGGCCGCCGCGGGGATCGCCCAGCGGGGCGCCGCCGCGGTGCACCCGGAACGGGCCGAAGAGCCAGGCCTCGTACTCCTGCCGGGCGCCGGGCGGCCGACGGGGATCGTGCGACGGCGCCCCACGGTCCCCTCCGGGCTCCGTTGACGTCGGCGCCGACGGCGCTGACCGGCCGGACGGCGTCGACCCGGGCTCCAGTGATCGATCCATCGTGCCCCCCGCACCCCGATGAACACCTCACGTGTTCGGCCCATGGTTCCCCTGGCGGCACCGTTCAAACTACGCGGTGTCATCGTCCTCGTGACGTATGTACCACGTCAGAGCGGCAGGGGAGCCGGTGGGTGAGGGAGCGTCACTTTCGCGTCCCGTAAGCAACCGGTAAGTGAGCGGCCCTAGCTTCACCGCACAGCCCGCACCGGGCTGGTACCCATCGTCCGCTATCCGAGAGGGAGACCCGCACCATGCGTACGCATCTGGATGCGGTGACCATCATCGCCACTGACCTGGAACGGACCAAGTCCTTCTACGCCGACCTCCTTGGCTTCCGCGAAGTCCCGCAGTTCACCATGCCCGACGGGCAGTTCGTCTGGATGCGCTCGGAGAAGCGCAGCGCCAGCATCCTCATCCAGGACGAGGCCAGGCGCTCCGACAAGCCGACCCAGGCCGACATCCCGGTGGCCAGCGGCGGGCTGATGCTCGGCTTCGCCGTGGACGACGCCGAGGTGGCCCACAAGGTGGCCCAGGACGGCGGCTACGAGATCCGCACCCCCGTGGTGGACATGGGCTCGGGCCGGACCTTCGGCGTCAAGGACCCGGAGGGCAACTACCTCCAGCTCTTTGATGTGTATCCGCAGGTCAAGGAGATGCAGCAGCAGCTCGGACTGGACTGACCCCAAGGAGTGGACCCATGTCCATGACTGTCGGAGAGCTGTTCGCGAAGCTCGCGACGCGGTTCAACAACGAGGCCGCCGCGGGTCTGAACCGGACGCTCCAGTGGAACATCACCGACGCGGACCCGGGGGTGTGGGCCTTCGAGATCAAGGACGGACAGGGCCGTCTGATCCCGGGCGGGGTCGACGAGCCCGACACCACCTTCGTCACCAGCAGCGAGACCTGGATGGCGATCGCGGAGGGCCGCCAGGACGCGATGCGCGCCTTCATGACCGGAAAGCTCAAGGTCAAGGGCGACATGATGCTCGCGATGAAGGTCCCGAAGCTCTTCGAAACCGGCGTCTGAGACAACCCCGAGGAGTTCCCGACGTGCAGAAACCGGCTGAGCACGACACGGACCCGGAGAAGGTCCGTCTGGAGACCGTCGCGGCCCTCACCGACCCCGCCACGATTCGCTATCTCGAACAGATCGGGGTCGGCGAGGGCTGGACCTGCGCGGAGGTCGGGGCGGGCGCGGGCTCGATCGCGCGGTGGCTGTCCAACCGGGTCGGCCACTTCGGCACGGTCCACGCCATCGACATCGAGACCTCGTACATGGACGGCCTGTCCGCGCCGAACCTGGAGGTGCGGCAACAGGACATCACGACCACGCCCCTGGACGAGGGCGCCTACGACCTGGTCCACTCCAAGATCCTTCTGATGCACCTGGCCGACCGGGAGCGGATCCTCGGCGAGTTCGCCAAGGCGCTCAAGCCGGGCGGGCACCTGCTCGTGGAGGAGGCCGACATCCGCAGCATCCAGCGCGTCGACCCGCCGTCGCCGCTGCTGACGCGGGCGGCCAGCGCCCTGGAGACCTTCTTCTACTTCGGCGGCGCCGACCCCGGCTACGGCATGAAGCTGCTCCCGGCGTTCCGCCGCACCGGCCTGAAGCTGCTGGGCACCGACTGCCAGCTGACCGCGGTCCAGGCGGGCACCCCCGAGATGCAGACCATCGTGCTGAGCCTCGCCAAGCTCGCCCCGATGATCACCAAGGTCGGCCTGATGGGCCAGAAGGAGATCGAGGCCGCCTTCGACCAGCTCCAGCAGCCCTCGGACACGGTCCTCTACACCCCGATCACGGTGTCGGTGTGGGGGCGGCGGGGCGAGGACTGAGGTCCGCCCGGGCGGCGCGGCCCCGGGCGGACAGCGCCCGGCGGCCACCGGCGGCGCACGGCCCGGGCGGCACAGGGACATCAGGCAGCGCATGGAAAGGACAGCGGCATTGCTGTACGCAGTCATCGCCTATGACGGCACCGAACCGGGCACCTTCGAGCGGCGCATGAGCGTCCGCCCGGCCCATATGGCCAACGGCGACAAGATGATGGCCGACGGCTCCTTCCTCTTCGGCGGGGGGATGCTGGACGGCTCCGGAAAGATGTGCGGCGGCGTTCTGATCGTCGACTTCGAGTCCCGCGACGAGATCGACGCATGGCTCAAGAACGAGCCGTACATCGTCAACAAGGTGTGGGACCGGGTCGAGGTGCACCCCTTCCTCGTGCCCCCGCAGTTCCTCGGCCTCTTCCCGAAGTTCCAGGAGCAGCCGGTCTCTGGCTGAGGCCGCTTCCCCCGCCATTTCTCAGGGAGCTCACGCACCATGGAGACAACTTCACGCAGCAGGGCCATGACACTCCTGGTCACCAGCCTGGGGTCGTTCATGGTCCTGCTGGACGGGTCCATCATCTTCGTCGCCCTGGGCGAGATCCAGAAGGATCTCGGCGCGGAGATATCGCAGCTCCAGTGGACCGTCGACGCCTATACGCTGCCGTTCGCCGCGCTGATGCTGATGACCGGCACCCTGGGCGACCGGCTCGGCCGCAAGCGGGTGTTCCTCACCGGCCTCGTCCTGTTCGTCATCGGCTCCGCGCTGTGCGGGTTCGCGGACAGCTTCAGCATGCTGATCCTCGGCCGGGTCCTCCAGGGCGTGGGGGCCGCCGCCATCGAGACGGGCAGTCTGTCGCTGCTGGTGTCGACGTTCAGCGACCCGCCGGGCCGCGCCAAGGCGATCGGCATCTGGACCGCGGTCTCCGGTGTGGCCCTGGCCCTGGGCCCCCTGTTCGGCGGCGTCCTCATCGAGTCCTTCGACTGGCACGCGATCTTCCTGATCAACCTGCCGTTCGGGGTGCTCGCGGTGGCGCTCAGCGTCCGCTGGCTGATCGAGTCGCGCAATCCGCGCGCGAGCCATCTCGACCTGCCCGGTCAGGTCTTCGTGACCGCCGGTCTGTTCTGCCTGATCATGGGGCTCATCCAAGGGGAGCGCGAGGGCTGGGACGCGCCGCTGATCGTCGGCCTGCTCGTCGGCTCCGCGGTGCTGCTCGGCGCGTTCCTGGCCGTGGAGACGCACAGCCGGGAGCCGATGCTGCCGCTCGACCTGTTCCGCAACCGCACGTTCGCGGTGTCCAGCGTCATCGCCTCACTGCTCGGGTTCGTCATCGTGGGCGCGATGTTCTTCATGGCCCAGTACTTCCAGACCGTACAGGGCCATTCGGCGCTGGAGACCGGGCTGCGGCTGCTGCCGCTCACGCTGAGCCTGTTCTTCTTCTCGCCCCCGGCCAGCGCCATCGCGGGCAAGCTGGGGCCGCGCCTGCCGATCATCGTGGGCGCGGTGCTGGTGACCGCGGGGTTCCTGCTGCTCACCGGGATCGAGCCGGGCTCCGGCTTCGGCGCGGTGTGGTGGCGGCTCGGGCTTGTCGGCGGCGGCATCGGCTGCATGTTCGCGCCGCTGACGCTGGCGGTGATGTCGTCCACGCCGCCGGAGCGGGCGGGTCTGGGCTCCTCGATGATCAACACCACCCGCATCGCGGGCTTCACCGCCGGTGCCGCGGTGCTCGGCACGGTCCTGGTGTCGGTGTTCAAGGACAAGGTCGTCACCGCGCTCGGCGGCCTGGGCGTGCCGAGCGCCACCGGACACGAGATCGCCGAGCGGGTCGGCGGCTCCGGTGCCAGCGTCGGCCAGGGCGCGGAGCGGGTCGGCCAACTGCCGGTCAGTCGAGCCGACTTCACGACGACGGTACGGGAGTCCTTCGTCGACGCCATCCACACGGTGTTCCTGGTCTGCGCGGGGTGCACCTTCGTCATCGCGGTGCTCGCCACCGTGCTGCTGACGCGGGGGCGGCTGCCGGACGCCGTCCCGGGCACGCCGGGTGACCCGGCAAGCGACCAAGGGGGAGACAGCATGAACACAGCGGCGACGACCGCGGACGGCGGATCGGGGCAGGCCCAGGGCGCCCCGCGCACCAACAGCGTCAAGGGGGTGGCACCGCTCGACGGCACCCGGCTGCCCTCTGCGCTGGTCGAGACCGAGTGGCTCGCCGAACGCCTCGGACGGCCCGGGCTCGTCGTCGTCGACTGCACGGTGACGCTGCGCCCGCTGCCGGAGGGCGGCGTCGACCTCGGCAGCGGCCGCGACGGCTACCACCAGGGCCACGTCCCCGGCGCCGTCTTCGCCGACCTCCTCGTGGACCTCGCCGACCTCGGCGCGCCGGGGCCCTTCGTCCTCCCCTCCCCCGAGGTGCTCGCCACGGGCCTGGAGCGGCTCGGCATCAGCGACGGCGACACGGTGGTCCTCTACGACCGGGCGCACACGGCGTTCGCCACCCGGCTGTGGTGGATGCTCCGCTCGCTCGGCCATGAGAACGCGGCCGTCCTCAACGGCGGCTGGCGCAAGTGGACGGCCGAGGGCCGCCCGGTGTCCACGGACACCCCGCCCGAGCGGCGCGGCACCTTCGTGCCCCGGCCGCGCCCGGAGCTGTTCGTCACCCGGGAGCAGGTGCGGGCCGCCATCGACGCCCCGGCCGTCCGCCTGGTCAACGCGCTGTCGCCCGACCAGCACGCCGGGCGCGTCCCGGTCGCGCACGGCCGCGCCGGGCACATCCCGTCCAGCGTCAACGTCCCCGCGGCGGCCCTCGTCGACCCGGACACCGGCTGCTTCCTGCCCGCCAAGCAGCTCGCCCAGGAGTTCGACGCGGCGGGCGTGACGGGAGCCGACCAGGTCATCGCGTACTGCGCGGCGGGGGTCGACGCGACCATCGACGCCTTCGCGCTCACCTTGCTGGGCGTGAGCGGCGTCACTCTCTACGATGACGGCCTCGTGGAATGGAGCGGCGATCCCACGCTGCCCCTCGCGACCACGACTTAGGAGGGCCGTCGACGATGGCATACGACAAGGAGCTCGCCGACCGGGTCCGGGACGCTCTCTCGGGCGAACACCAGGTGCGCGAGGTGAAGATGTTCGGCAGCCTCGCCTTCATGGTCAACGGCAAGATGGCGGCCACGGCCAACCCCGACGGGCGGCTGATGCTGCGCTGCGACCCCGAGCGGACCGACGCCCTGCTGGAGCGGGACGGGGCCGAGTGGCCCGAGATGCGCGGGAAGCTCATGAGCAAGGGCTGGATCGTCGTCGCCGACTACGGCATCGAGACCGAGGAGGCCTTCGACTCCTGGATGGCCGAGGCCCTGGACTACAACAAGAAGGTGAGCGGCAGTGACGACTGAGGAAACCCAGGTCACCCCGCCCTTCGCCGGGTTCCCGCCCGAGCTGTTCACCTTCCTCGCGGGGCTGGAGAAGGACAACTCCAAGACCTACTGGGAGGCCCACAAACCGGTGTGGGAGGCGTCCGTGAAGGAGCCGGTCACCCGGCTCATGGCCGATCTGGACGACGAGTTCGGGCCGCTGCGCACCTTCCGGCCGAACCGGGACGTCCGGTTCTCCAAGGACAAGTCCCCGTACAAGACCTGGGTCGGCGTCACCACCAGCGACCGGGCCGTGGGCGGCATCGGCGCCTTCCTGCGGCTCGACGCGGACGGCATGCGCCTGGCGGGCGGCGCCATGGCGCTGGCGCCGGACCAGATCAAGCGGTTCCGCGCGGCCGTCGACGACGCCGGGGCGGCGGCGGAGTTCGAGGACATCCGGCGGGCCCTGGCCGAGCAGGAGCTGACCATCGGCCCCGGGATGCCGCCCGTGCTCAAGCGCGTGCCGAGCGGCTATCCCGCCGAGCACCCGCGGGCCGAACTGCTGCGCTGGAAGGGCGCGGTGGTCATCAAGGACCACGAGCGGGCCGACTGGATGCACGAGCCGGAGGCCATCGACGCGGTGCGCTCGCTGTGGCGGGCGATCTGGCCGCTGAAGGAGTGGATCGACACCCACGTCGGGGAGAGCGCGACACCGCCGCGCCGCTGACGCGCGCCCGCGGCCGCCGCCCCGCGCGGGGCGGTGGCCGCCGCGACGGCGTGACCGCGTTCGGGTCTTCGACTCTTCGACGGTGTGACCGTGCGGGACTTTCTGAGGACCACAGGGGGACGGCAGATGTGTGGCATAACCGGTTGGGTCTCGTACGACCGTGACCTCACCCGCGAGCAGGAGACCCTGGACGCGATGACCGCGACCATGGCGTGCCGGGGGCCCGACGCCCGCGGCACCCGGGTCGAGCGGCACGCCGCGCTCGGGCACCGCAGGCTGGCCGTGATCGACCTGCCCGGCGGCAGGCAGCCGATGACGGTGGAGACGCCGAACGGCCCGGTCACGCTCGTGTACAGCGGCGAGACGTACAACTACGTGGAGCTGCGCGAGGAGTTGACCCGGCGCGGCGAGCGCTTCACCACCGCCAGCGACACCGAGGTGGTGCTGCGCGCCTATCTGCGCTGGGGCGCGGCGCTCGCCGACCGGCTCAACGGCATGTACGCGTTCGCGGTCTGGGACGAGCGCGACCAGAAGCTGGTCCTGGTCCGCGACCGGCTCGGCATCAAGCCGCTGTTCTACCAGCGCACTCGCGACGGCCTGCTGTTCGGCTCCGAGCCCAAGGCGATCCTCGCCCATCCGCTCGCCGAGCGCGTCGTCGACGCGGACGGGCTGCGCGAGTCGCTGTCGTACTGCTTCACGCCGGGGCACGCCATCTGGTCGGGCATGCGGCAGGTCGAGCCCGGCACCGTCGTCACCGTGGACGCCCGCGGCCTGCGCGAGCACACCTACTGGCGCCTGGAGACCCGCCCGCACACCGACGACGTGGGCACCACCGTCGCGCGGGTGCGCGAACTGCTCGACGACACGGTGCGGCGCCAGCTCGTGGCGGACGTGCCGCGCTGCGTGCTGCTCTCCGGCGGCCTCGACTCCGGCACGCTGACCGCGCTGTCCGCCGCCCACCTGGGCGCGGAGCCGGTGCGGACGTTCGCGGTCGACTTCATGGACCACGCGGAGAACTTCACGTCCGACGACCTGCGCGACACCCTCGACGCCCCCTATGTGAAGGACATGGCGGAGCACGTCGGTTCGGCGCACGCCGACATCGTGATCGGCCCGAAGACCCTCGCCGACCCCGAGGTCCGCAGGGCCGTGATCGGCGCCCGCGACGTCCCGATGACGATGGGTGACATCGACTTCTCCCTGTACCTGCTGTTCAAGGAGATCCGGGAGCGGTCGACGGTCGCGCTGTCCGGCGAGTCGGCGGACGAGGTGTTCGGCGGCTACAAGCACATGCACGTCCCGCAGATCCAGCAGGCCCGGGCGTTCCCGTGGATCGCGCTCAACATCGGCGCGTTCGACAAGGACGGCACCGGCGTGCGCCCCGAGCTGTGGTCGAAGCTCGCCCTGGAGGAGTTCCGCGCGCAGGAGTACGCGGACGCGGTGCGCGGCGTGGAACGGCTCGCCCCGGGCGACGGCCCCGGCGGCTTCGACGGCTTCGACGGCTTCGACGGCTTCGGCGGCCCCGACGGCTTCGCCGCCGAGGACGACTTCGAGTACCGCATGCGCGTCATGGTCCATCTGCACCTGACGCGGTTCATGCGCTACCTCCTGGACCGCAAGGACCGGCTGAGCATGGCGCTCGGCCTGGAGGTCCGGGTGCCGTTCTGCGACCACCGGCTCGTCGAGTACGTCTACAACGCGCCGTGGGCGCTGAAGACGTACGACGGCCGGGAGAAGAGCCTGCTGCGCGGAGCCGTCCGGGACCTGCTGCCCGAGTCGGTCGCCTGGCGGCCCAAGAGCGCCTATCCGTCCACCCAGGACCCGTACTACGCGGAAGAACTCCAGCGCCAGGCCAAGGAGTTGCTGGCCGACCCGCGGCACGACGTATTCGCGCTGATGGACCGTCAGTGGCTGCGGGAGGCGACCGGCAGGGAAGCGGCCGGGGTGGACCGCCTGACGCGCCTCGGCCTGGAGCGCACCCTCGACCTCGCTACGTGGCTGGACGTCCATCGCCCCGTGCTCCAGCTGCCGTAGCCGGTGGGCCGACGCCCTCCCGACCGCCTCGGACGCCGGGGCGCCGGGAGGGTGTCGTGCCGTTCAGGGCCGTTCACCGTTCAGGGCCGTTCAGGGCCGCTCCGGGCGGTCCACGCGGTACACGTAGTGCAGCGGGCCGTCGATCGGGTTGTCCGGCTCCAGGTCGCCCTCGGCGACGCGGCAGAAGCCCGCCTTCTCCAGGGCCCGCCAGGACGGGCGGTTGCCCGCGGCCACCGGGACGAGCACGCAGGGCACCGCCGGGCAGCCGGACCAGGTCCGCTCGACCGCCCAGCGGATGACGGCGGGGCCGATGCCGCGGCCCGTGTCCTTCGGGTCGCCGATCAGATAGTCCAGGGTCGCCGTGCCGTGCGGCACGGCGGTGAGGCCCGTCAGCTCCGTCCGGTAGTCGGGGTAGTCGTCCAGGACGCAGCGCTGGACCAGGCCGACGGGGCGGTCGTCGAGCAGGACGAGGAAGTCCTCGGCGGGCTCCTCGCCGCGGGCGGCGGGGCCGAAGTCCCGGGCCAGCGCCTCGGCCGTGGTCTCGTGGTGCCACCACCTGGCCACGTGCGGCTGCTCCAGCCAGGAGCGCAGCAACGGGAAGTCGCTCTCCTCCAGGCGACGCCATGCGATCACCAACACCACGGCCCCTCCTTCTTCCTCGCGCCTCGGGCCTCGGACCTTCGACCTCGGGCTTCGGGCCTCTGCCTGTCAGAGCCTGGCCGGTCCGTCCGGGTCTTCCGGGTCTCCCGGGTCTTCCGGGCCTCCTCGGCAGGGGTACAACGGCCCGGGCCGGGTCGGCGTTCCCCCCGCACCCCACCCGCCCCACCCGCCCCGCCTCACCCGTTCGGCCCCCTCACGTCCGAAGGCGTGCGCGGCGGCATGGCCCGGGCGCCGCCGGGTACGCGACGGGTTCCGCCTTGCGCGGTGGCGCGGGGCGGGTCAGGGTCGGACCAGGGGCACAAGGAGGCTCAGGCATGCCTATCGCGACGGTGAATCCGGCGACCGGCGAGACCGAGCGGGTCTTCGCACCGCACGGCGCCGACGAGATCGAGGAGCGGCTCAGCCGGGCGGCGGCGGACTTCGACCGCTACCGCGCCACCGGCTTCGCCGAGCGCGCCGCCCTCCTGAACCGCGCGGCGGACCTGCTCGACGAGGACACGCCCGACGTGGCGCGGACCATCACCACGGAGATGGGCAAGCCGCTGGCGGCGGCCCGCGCGGAGGCCGCGAAGTGCGCCAAGACCATGCGCTGGTACGCCCGCCACGCCGAGGCGCTGCTCGCCGACGAGCACCCCGACGACGGCGACGTGCGCGACTCCGGCGCGTCCCGGGCGTATGTGCGCTACCGGCCGCTCGGCGTGGTCCTCGCGGTGATGCCGTGGAACTTCCCGCTGTGGCAGGTGGTGCGGTTCGCCGCGCCCGCCCTGATGGCGGGCAACGTGGGGCTGCTCAAGCACGCCTCGAACGTGCCGCAGACGGCCCTGTACCTGGAGGACCTGTTCCGCCGGGCGGGGTTCGCCGAGGGCTGCTTCCAGACGCTGCTCGTCGGCTCCGACGCCATCGAGGACGTGCTGCGCGATCCACGGGTGGCGGCGGCCACCCTCACCGGCAGCGAGGGCGCGGGCCGCGCGGTCGCCGCGGTCGCGGGCGACGAGATCAAGAAGACGGTCCTGGAGCTGGGCGGCAGCGACCCGTTCGTGGTGCTGCCGTCGGCCGACTTGGCCGCGGCCGCCCGCACCGCCGTCACGGCCCGCACCCAGAACGCGGGCCAGTCCTGCATCGCCGCCAAGCGGTTCGTCGTGCACACCGAGGTGTACGACGCCTTCGTGGAGCGCTTCGCCGCGGGGATGCGGGAGCTGACCGTGGGCGACCCCACGGCCGAGGGCACCGACGTGGGACCGCTGGCCAGTGAGCAAGGCCGCGCCGACCTGGAGGAACTCGTCGACGACGCCCTGCGCCGGGGCGCCACCGCCGTCTGCGGCGGACAGCGGCCCAAGGGCCTTGAGCGCGGGTTCTACTACGAGCCGACGGTCCTGACCGGCGTCACCCCCGAGATGCGCGTCCACCGCGAGGAGACCTTCGGCCCCGTCGCCACCGTGTACCGGGTCGCGGACCTGGACGAGGCGGTCGCCGTGGCCAACGACACCCCCTTCGGCCTGAGTTCCAACGTGTGGACCACCGACGAGGCCGAGCAGGAGCGCTGCGTACGCGACCTCCAGGCGGGCGGCGTCTACTTCAACGGCATGACCGCCTCGCACCCGGCGTTCCCCTTCGGCGGCGTCAAGCGCTCGGGGTACGGGCGCGAGCTGTCCGGCCACGGCATCAGGGAGTTCTGCGACGTCACCACCGTGTGGCACGGGGCGTAGGGCACCCGGGGAGCAGGGGTGCCCATGGAGCCCGTCGAGGCGCTGAACCGCATCGCCTTCCTCCTAGAGCGCGCGCAGGCCCCCACCTACCGCGTGCGGGCGTTCCGCACCGCCGCGGCAGCCGTCGCCGCCCTGAGCCCCGAGGAGCTGGCCGAGCGCGTGCGCACCAACACCCTGGAGGCACTCAAGGGCATCGGCCCCAAGACGGGACGAGTCGTCCAAGAGGCCCTGAAAGGTGAAGTACCCGGCTATCTGGCCGGCTTGGAGCAGCGGGCCACGAAGCCGCTGGTGTCCGGCGGCGCCGCACTGCGGGCGCTGCTGCGCGGCGACTGCCACCTGCACTCCGACTGGTCCGACGGCGGCAGCCCCATCGAGGAGATGGGCCGGGCCGCGGCGGCCGTGGGCCACGAGTGGGCCGTCCTCACCGACCACTCGCCGCGCCTGACCATCGCCCGCGGCCTGTCCCCGGAGCGGCTGCGCCGCCAGCTCGACGTGGTCGCGGAACTCAACGCGACCTGGGCGCCGTTCCGGCTGCTCACCGGCATCGAGTGCGACATCCTGGAGGACGGCGCCCTCGACCAGGAACCCGAACTGCTCGCCCGGCTCGACGTCGTGGTGGTCTCCGTGCACTCCAAGCTGCGCATGGGCGCCGCCGCCATGACCCGCCGCATGGTGCGGGCCGTGCGCGATCCGCACGCCGACATCCTCGGCCACTGCACCGGCCGCCTGGTCACCGGGCGCGGCCGCCCGGAGTCCGCCTTCGACGCGGACGCGGTCTTCGCCGCCTGCGCCGAGTCCGGCACCGCCGTGGAGATCAACAGCAGGCCCGAGCGCAAGGACCCGCCGCGGCGGCTGCTGCGCCGCGCGGTCGCCGCCGGGACCCTGTTCGCCATCGACACCGACGCCCACGCGCCGGGGCAGCTCGACTGGCAGATCATCGGCTGCGCCCGCGCCGAGGAGTGCGGCGTACCGCCCGAGCGGGTCGTCACCACGTGGAGCGCGGACGAGCTGCTCGCCTGGACGCGGCGATCCGGCGCCTGACCGGCGGTCCGGCAAGCGACCGGCAGTCCGGCAGGTGACAGACGGTCCGGCAGGTGACGGGCAGGGGTCCGGGACGTGACGGGCGGTCCACCATGTGGTCGAACCCCTGACGCGGGCATGCCCGTGTGAGAGTCTCGTGACGGTCCGCACATGCGTACCGGCGCAAGCCCGACACGCCGGTGCGCCTGGTAAGATCATCGCAACTTTGCGGCAGGCTGACGGCGTGTCAAGAGCGCGGACGGGGGACAGTCTCCAAGGCTCCATCGCTAAGGAGTGCCATCTTGGTCCACCAGTAGGCCCGCGCGCGTCGAGGCATGTCCGCCTCCGGCCGGGCCGGTGAACTCCCCCACACTCCCCTCGCGATGCACGTGAAGAGAGTCTCATGACGTCATTGATCCAGGATCCACTGCTGTGGATCTTGTTGGTGGTGCTGTTCGGCGCGGTGACCGCGGTGTCACGGGCCCGAAGAACCAACCTGGCACTGCGCAAGGCACGAAAAGACCTGGAGGCCGAGCTGGGCAGCGCACGCGGTCAACTCGCCCACGTCCACGGCCAGTTGACCGCGCAGAGCAGCCAGCACGAGCAGGACGTGGCCGAGGTGCGCGCGGACGCCAAGTCCTCGACCACGGCGGTCGTGAAGTCCGCCATGGGCACCCTGCAGTCCCTCGCCGAGGAGCAGCAACTGCTCCTGGACGGCCTGCTGAAGAAGTACGGCGACGACACGGAGGTGCTCGCCGACCTGATGGCGGTCGACCACACCGGCAGCCAGCTGGGCCGCCGCGCCAAGGGCATCTCCGTGCTGTGCGGCGGCTGGCTCGGCCGCCGCGACGCCCCCGCCACCGTCTACGACGTGGCCCGCAGCGCCCAGGGCCGCATCAAGGACTTCGACCGGGTCAGCGTCCACTCCCAGGTCAACGTCTCCATCAGCAGCAAGGCCGTGGAACCGGTCGCGGTGGTGCTGGCGGAGCTGCTCGACAACGCCACCAACTACAGCGCGCCCAGCACGCCGGTCGAGGTCAACATCCAGGCCGTGCCCACGGGCGCCTGCTTCATCGTGGACGACGCCGGGCTCGGCATGGACCAGGAGACCAAGGACCGGGCGGCCCTGCTCCTGGAGGGCGAGGGCCAGGTCGACATCACCGGCCTCGGCGACCCGCCCCGGTTCGGGTTCGCGGTCTGCGGGATGCTCGCCGCCCGCTACGGCTTCGCCGTGTCCGTCGGCTCGGTGTCCCCGTACGGCGGCGTGCGCGCGGTCATCCGCGTGCCGGAGAGCCTGCTGACCGCCGAGGCGCCCGCCGCCCCCGCGGCGGCCCCGCGGGACGCGGCCGCCGCGGCCGAGCCCGCCCCGCAGCGCCTGGCCCCGGTGCCCGTCGGGCCCGCGCACGTGGTGGGCACCACCGCGGGCGGCCTGCCCAAGCGGCGGCGGCGCCAGGGCCCCATCGCGGTGGTGCCCGCGCCCGACTCCCCCGCCGTCGACGACCGGACCGCCGAATCGACCAGCGAGGTCACGGCCTCGCGCATCGGGGCCTTCGCACGCGGTACGCAGCTCGGGCGCACCTCCAACTCCACGGACTCCACGGAAGGAACTGACCACCAGTGAAGACCGACCTGTCGTGGGTGCTGAACGACGTGCTGGAGGTGCGCGGAGCGCGGCACGCGATCCTCGTCTCGGGTGACGGCCTGCTGCTCCAGCGCTCCGACGGCATCGGGCGGGACGACGCCGAGACGAACGCCGCCGCGATGAGCTCCATGCAGTCCCTGAGCCGCGCCGTCGCCGGGTACGTCGGCGCGGGGCACGGCATCTGGAAGCAGACCCTCCTGGAGTACGACGGCGGCTGGATCTTCCTCATCGCCGCGGGCCAGGGCGCCTACCTCGCGGTCTCCGCCGCCCTGGACGTCGACATGGAGGCGCTGTCCTTCCGGATGCAGAAGACGGTGGCCTCCCTGAGCAAGGCCATGAGCGTGGCGCCGCGCACGGACGGCGGGGCCAGCGGCACAGGTGGTGTCGGCGCATGACAGCGCCCGGCGAGGAGACCTCGGTCACCAGCGACTTCGTCCGCAGCTACGTCATCACGGGCGGCCGCAGCCTGCCGACGGCGGACGACCTCGCGCTGCACACGCTGGTCACCCTGGCGCCCGAGCACACCCTGCCCCTGGGGTCGAGCCCCGAGGTCCGGGCGATCTGGAACCTGTGCTCCGGGGGCTATCTGTCGGTGGCCGAGGTGGCCGGGCACGTGGGCCTGCCGGTAGGGGTGGCCCGGCTGCTCCTGACCGACTTATTCGAGCAGGGGCACCTTCTGCGCCGCAGCGAGCCGCCCCGGGCACAGAACGTTGACAGAGCGATCCTGGAGAAGGTTCTGCATGGACTCCAATCCCTCATCGGCTGAGACGCCAGGCGGCTCCATCTACGTCTCCAGCGCGGTGACCAACGCCGCGAAGATCCTCGTCGTCGGGCACTTCGCCGTGGGCAAGACGACCTTCATCGGCTCGCTCTCGGAGATCACTCCGCTGCGCACCGAGGAGAAGATGACGCAGGCGTCGCTGCACGTGGACGACCTGCGGGGCGTGACCGACAAGTCCACCACCACGGTGGCCCTGGACTTCGGGCGGCTCACGCTCAGCGAGGAGCTGGTCCTCTACCTGTTCGGCACGCCGGGCCAGCAGCGCTTCATGCAGCTGTGGGAGGACATGGCGCGCGGCGCGCTCGGCGCGCTGCTGCTCGTCGACCCCGGCCGCCTGGAGGAGACCTTCCCCGTCATCGACCTCGTCGAGGGGTACGGCCTTGAGTACGCCATCGCCGTCAACTGCTTCGAGCGGGACACGGCCTACGCCGAGGACGAGGTGCGCGAGGCGCTCGACCTGCTGCCCGACACGCCCGTGGTGTACTGCGACGCCCGTGACCGGCGCTCCTCCGGCCAGGCGCTGATCGCCCTCGTCCACCACCTGCTCGCCCGCGCCGCCTGACTCCCGACCCCTTGGGCCGCACGGCCCGACCAGCAGAAGGATCCCCATGGACGGTCAGACAGTTCCCACCACCGCCCGGTGCCCCATGCACGACGCCGCGTTCGCCGCCGACCCCAAGCAGCTCTACGACCGGCTGCGCGCCCAGGCCCCGGCCGGTCCCGTGGAGCTGGCCCCGGGGGTCGACGCCACGCTGGTCGTCGGCCACCAGATGGCGCTGCGGGTGCTCCAGAACTCCACGCTCTTCGCCCGTGACGCCCGCCGCTGGAAGGCCCTGAACGAAGGGCTCGTCGGCCTGGACAGCCCGGTGCTGCCGATGATGGCGTACCGGCCCAACTGCCTGTTCACCGACGGCGCGGTGCACCTGCGGCTGCGCAAGGCCGTCACGGACAGCCTGGCGCAGCTGAACATCACCCGGATCCGCCGGGACGTCGAGCCGATCGCCGACTACCTCATCGACCGGTTCAGCGAGCGGGGCCGGGCGGACCTGCTCAACGACTACGCCAAGCTGCTGCCGCTGCTGCTGTTCAACAAGCTCTTCGGCTGCCCCGCGGACATCGGTGACACCCTCACCAGCTCCATGTCGGCGATCTTCGACGGCAAGGACGCGCTGCGGGCCAACGAGGAGCTGACGGCCTGTCTGATGGAGCTGATAGCGCTGAAGCGCCGTCAGCCCGGCGACGACGTCACCACCTGGCTGATCCAGCACCCGGCGGGCCTCACCGACGAGGAGCTGAACCACCAGTTGGTGATGCTCATGGGTGCCGGTGTGGAGCCCGAGCGCAATCTGATCGGCAACGCCCTGCTCCGGCTGATCTCGCCGAGCGCGGGCGGCCGTCAGGCCGGGATGCTGATCGAGGAGGCGCTCGACCATGTGCTGTGGCACCAGACACCCATCGCCAACTACGCCACCCACTACCCCGTCCAGGACGTCGACCTGGGCGGGGTGATCGCCGAGGCCAACACGCCGGTCGTGATCAGCTTCGCCGCGGCCAACAGCGACCCGGCGCTCGCCGACGCGCACCACGGCCACGGCAAGGGCGCCCACCTGGCGTGGGGGGCCGGGCCGCACGCCTGCCCCGCCAAGGACCCGGCGCGGGTCATCGCCACCACCGCCATCGAGCGGCTGCTCAACGCGCTGCCCGACATCACGCTCGCGGTGCACGAGCACGAGCTCCAGTGGCGGCCCGGGCCCTTCCACCGGGCGCTGGTGACGCTGCCGGTGGCGTTCACGCCGACCCCGGCGACGCGGATGGCGGCCGCGCTGCACAGCCGTACGGCTCCCGTGGAGGCACCGCCCGCCGCGGCGGCGGCCCCGGTGGAGCCCGCGCGGCAGCCGTCGGCGAAGAAGGGGTTCTGGAGCACCTTCCTGGACCTGTTCCGAGTGTGAGGCGGGGCGGGTCCGCGGACCTGTTCCGTACGGCGGCTCCGCGGGCCGGGTACGGCGGGTCCCGTCTATCACGTCCACCGCCTTGGGTGCACTCTGCATCTATGTGATGGGAGAAACATTTAGATGCGCATGACACGGTAGAGGGGAAGGGTAGGTTCCGGCGGTACCGGCAGCGCCCAGCCAGAAGGAGCTTCGCGTGACCGCCGTTGGCGACATACGTGGCACCACCGCCGACCGTCGCACCGTCATCTCCCTCCTCCGCCGACTGCGCTCCGACGAGGGCCAGGCCAACCCCCTGCCGGTCTGGGAGCGGCTACGCGCCCTGGGCGACGTGGTGCCCGCACCCTGGGGCGGGTTCTTCGTCACCGGATTCGACGCGTGCAGCCAGGTCCTGCGCGGCAGGACCTGGCTGGTGCCGGACTTCGCCTGGCAGGAGCGCCAGGGCGACCCGGGCCGCTGGCACGACCCGGCCACCCAGGAGATGACCCGCACCCTGCCGCGCCTGAACGCCCCCGCGCACACCACGCAGCGGCGCGCCCTCGGCAACCCCTTCGACCGCGGCACCCTGGAAGCGCTCCGCCCCAAGATCGCCGCCGTGGTCACCCGTCTCCTGGACGACCTCGACGAGCGGATGCGCGCCCACGGCACGGCCGACTTCGTCACCGCGGTCGGCGACCAGCTGCCCGTCCACACCGTGGGCGGGCTGCTCGGCATCCCCGCCGAGCACCACGCCCGCATCCTGGACTTCACCCACCGTCAGGTGCACGCCCAGGAGCTGCTGCCCACCAAGAGCGAGCTGGCGGTCTCCGCCGAGGCCACCCGCGACATGCGCGCCTACTTCACCGGCCTCCTCCGACAGCGGCGCGCCCACCTCGGCGACGACCTGCTCAGCGACTGGATCCGGCACTGGGACGCCCGCTTCCCCGACTCCCGCGCGCAGGCGGACCAGGCCCTGTACGACCTGACGATGTTCGTCACCATCGCCTCGCTCGAAACCACCGCGACCCTGCTCACCAACGTGGTGTGGCTGCTGACCCGGGACCCGGAGCAGGCCGCCTGGCTGCGGCGGCACGCCGAGCGCACCCAGCACGCCGTCCGCCCCCGGCCCGAGCCCACCGGATGCCCCAGGCACGCCGGGCACGCCCAGGACGCCCAGGACGCCCAGGACGCCGACGACATGGGCGGCGTAGAGGGCGTCGCGCACATCGAGTACGCCGAGCGCATCGACGGCGCCATCGAGGAGGCGCTGCGCTACGACCCGCCGGTGCACCTCAACTCCCGCGTCGCCGCCCACGACACCGTCCTCGCCGGGGTGCCCATCGCCAAGGACACCGTCGTCCACGTGCTGTACGGCGCCGCCAACCACGACCCCCGGCGCAACGCGAACCCGCACGTCTTCGACGTCCGCCGGGGCGGCAGCCACCTCACCTTCGGCGGCGGCGCCCACTACTGCCTGGGGGCCTCCCTGGCCCGCCTGGAGGCCCGGGAGCTGCTGCGCCAGCTCCTCGTCCGCTTCCCGACGCTGCGGCCCGCCGCTCCCCCCACGTACGCGCCCCGCATGGTCTTCCGCCGCCCGACCTCCCTGAAAGTGACGACATGACCGCCCTGCCGCTGACGGCACAGCCCGCCGACCGGATCCTGAAGACCCTGCGCACCTACCGGCGCGACGCCGTGCTCACCGTCGAACTGCACGTCCCCGAGCGCGGCAACGCCGTCACCGACGCCATGCTGGACGACCTCCTCACGGTCCTCGACGGCCAGGACCCCGCGGTCCAGGTCCTGGTGCTCACCGCCGCCGGTGCCGACTTCTGCCTCGGCGGGGACCGCGGCGAGTACGACGGCTCCCTCGCCGAGGACCCCACCGGCGGCGGCATCAGGGCCTCGGCCGCCAAGGCACGGCGGGTGTGCGACGCCCTGGTGGCCAACCCCGCCGTGACCATCGCGCGGGTCCACGGCAAGGCCATCGGGGCGGGCCTCGCCCTGGCGCTCGCCTGCGACCTGCGGGTCGGCGCCGACACCGCGACGTTCCGCCTGCCCGAGCTGGCGCTCGGCCTGCCCACGGCGTGGGGCGGGCTGCTGCCCCGCCTCATCAGCGAGGCCGGGGCGGCCCGGGTGCGCGAACTCATCCTCACCGGGCGGGCCTTCACGGCGTACGAGGCCGAGTCGCTGTCCATCCTGCAGAAGGCCGTGCCCGAGGGCGCCCTCGACGAGGCGGTCACCGCCTGGGCCAAGCCGGTGCTGCGCCGCCCGGCCGCGGCCCTGCGCGTCACCAAGACGCTCCTCAACTCCCTGTCCGCCGGGACCCGTCTCGCCGACGCCGCCGCGCTCGACCCGGAGCTGATGGCGGCGGTCGCGGCCGAGCTGTACCGGGGGCGCAGACCCTGACGCGGGCGGTTCGTCAAGCATTGACATAGTGATCCGCACTGATCAATCATCGCCGTGACGGGGCGGAGGTACATCTACTCACCGCAGGTCAGGCGCCATGCCACGCCCTGCGCACGAATGGGGGCGACGTTGCACTCCCCAACGGACGGGGCGTCACCCGTCGGTCTGGCGCGGGCCGTTCTCGACCGGGCCCGCCGCCACCCCGAGGCGGTCGCGGTCGTCGACGGCGACCGGGTCCTGGACTACGCCGGTCTCGACGCCGCGAGCCGCGCGGTCGCCGAGGCCCTGCGCGCGCACGGCGTGCGGCCGGGCCAGACCGTCGCCGTCTGCCTGCCGCGGTCCTGGCAGCTGGTCTGCGCCATGCTCGGCGTCCTGCGCCTCGGCGCCGCCGTGGTGCCGCTGGACGCCCAGAGCCCGGCCGAGCGGCGTGCGTACATCCTCGGCGACGCGGCGTGCGGGATCGTCGTCCACGGCGAGGCCCCGCCCGAGGACCTGCCCGAGGGCGTCCAACCGCTGCCGGTGGCCGCGCTGCTCGACCCGGCGGGCCCGCCGGGAGCCGCGGACCCGGCGGGCGGCCCGGCGGAGGTCTCCTTCGTCTTCTACACCTCCGGCACCACCGGCCGCCCCAAGGGCGTCGCCGTCCGCGACACCGGGATCCTGCGCCTGGCCCGCCCCGGCTACCTCGACCTGCCCGAGGGCGCCCGCTACGCCTGCCTGTCCAACCCGGCCTTCGACGCGCTGAGCTTCGAAGTGTGGGTGCCCCTGCTGACGGGGGGCCGCTGCGTGATCCTGGACGACGCCACGGCGCAGGCCCCGGACCGGCTGGCGGCGGCGCTCGAAGAGCTGCGCGTGGACACGGTGTTCCTCACCGTGGCGCTGTTCAACGCGGTCGTCGACCAGGCCCCGCACTGCTTCGCGCGCGCCGCCCGCGTCCTGACCGGCGGCGAGCAGCTCAACGCCCGCCTGATCCGCCGCTGGTACGAGGCCAACCCGACCAGCGCCACGCGGCTCTACAACGTGTACGGCCCCACCGAGGCCACCACGTTCGCGCTGATCCACCCCATCCCCCGCGACTTCGACGGCGACGTCGTGCCCATCGGCCGCGCGCTGCCCGGTACCGAGGCACTGCCGGTGGTCGACGGCACGCGGGCCGCCGAGCCCGGCGAGACCGCCGAACTGTACCTGGCAGGCGAGGCGTTGGCCGCCGAGTACCTCAACCTCCCCGAGGAGACGGCCCGGCGCTTCGTCACGCTGCCCTGGCGCGGCGGGCGCCGCCACTACCGCACCGGCGACCTGGTGCGGTGGGACGCCGAGGGCCGCGTCAGCTACGTCGGGCGGGTCGACCGGCAGGTCAAGGTGCGCGGCTTCCGCGTCGAGCCGGGCGAGCTGGAGCGGCGGATCGCGGCCCATCCGGCGGTGCGCCAGGCGTTCGTGTGCACCGAGCGCGACGCCCACGGCACCAACGAGCTGCTGGCCTACGTGGTGCTCGGCTCGGACCTCACCTACGACGCCTTCGACCGGCACCTGGCCGCGAGCCTGCCCGCGTACATGCGCCCGCACCGCGCCTATCGCGTCGCGGAGCTGCCCCGCACCGCCAACGGCAAGGTCGACCGGGCGGCGCTGCTGCGCCGCACCGACGCCCCCTGGCGGGGAGACGGCGGGGAGACGGCGGCCGTCACGCCGTGGCAGCGCGAGGTGCTCGGCCTCGCGGGCCGGGTCCTCGGCGTCAGCGACCTGCGTCTGAGCGACCGCTGGACCGCCTGCGGCGGCGACTCGCTGAAGGCGCTGCGGTTCCGCTTCGCGGCGCGGCGGCGCTGGGGCTGCGAGATTCCCCAAGGGCTCGTCGTGCGGGGCGACTTCGCGGAGCTGGCCGCCGCGGCCGAGGCGGGCCGCCGCGCCGACGGCGGGACGCCGTACCCCGAGGCCCCCGCTCCGGCGGGCGCCCGGTCCGCGCCCGCCACCTCGGAGCAGCAGCGCCTCTGGCTGCTGCACCAGCGGGCGCCCGCGTCCGGCGCGTACCACGTGCCGATGGTGTTCCGGCTCACCGGCGAGGTCGACACCGCGGCGCTGCGGCACGCCCTGCGCCGCCTGGTGGCCCGCCACCCGGCGCTGCGCACGGCCTTCGTCCCCGCGCCGGACGGCCTGCGGCAGGAGGTCGCGGAGCCGTACGACCCGTGGACCGAGGCGCCCGCGCCCACCGACGGGGACGACGCGCGGACCCCGGCCGACCGCTTCTTCGCCGCGCCGTTCGACCTGGCCGAGGCCCGGCTGCTGCGGGCGTGCCTGCTGCCCCGCCCCGGCGGCGGGGACCTGCTGCTGCTCCTGCACCACATCGCGGTCGACGGCTGGTCGCTGAACGTCCTGTTCCACGAGCTGTCGTCCGACTACGCGGCCGCACGCGACGACCGGCCCACGGAGGCCACCGCCGCCCCGGCGGCCACCCCGCTCGACTACGCCGCCTGGCAGGCCGCGTGGCGGGCGACCGACGCCTACCGGACCCAGCGCGCCGAACTGCGGTCCCTGTACGAGGAGTCGGGGGCCGCGCCCCTGGAGCCGGTGCACGCGCCGCGGGCCCCGCACGGCCGTCTGCTCCGCACCTCCCTGGACGCGGGCCGCCGGACGGCCGTCGACCGGCTCTGCGCCGAGCTGGGCCGCACCCGCTTCCACCTGCTCCTCGGCCTGTACGCCTGGAGCCTGTACGGCGTGACGGGCCACACCCGGCCGCGGATCGCCGGTCCGGTGGCGGGGCGGCCGGTGCAGGGCTTCGAGTCCAGCGTCGGCATGTTCGCCAACACCGCGCTGCTGCCGGTGGAGTCGGCGCCGGGCGAGCGGCTGCGCGACCAGCTGGAGCGGCAGGCCGCGGCCGTGGGTGCCGTCCTGGACCGGCAGGACGTGGCGCTCGCCGACGTCCTGGCGGACCGGGGCACCCGCGCGGGCGAGGCGCCGTTCGACTTCCTCTTCGTCCTGGAGAACACCGACTTCGGCGCGTTCGCCCTGCCCGGCTGCGAGGCCGTCCCGCGGTGGCCCGCACCGACCGACGCCAAGTGCCCGCTGACCCTGTCGGTGGTCGAGCGCGGCACGGGGCTCGACTGCCTGTGGGAGTACGACGCCCGGTACTTCGCCGCGGACGACGTCGCCGCCCTGGACGGGCTGTTCCGGCGCGGCCTCGACCTGCTGGCCGACGGCAACGATGTCACGCTCGCCGACCTGGTGTCCCCCTACCGGAGCGCCCTGCCCGACCCGGGCCGCTCCGCCGCCGCTCCCCCGGACTTCGCGACGGTCGCCGAGGGCTTCGCCCGCCAGGTCCGCCGCACCCCCGACGCGCCCGCCGTGACGGACGGGAACCGCACCCTCACCTACGCCGAACTCGACGCCCACGCCCGCGCGTTGGCCGCCGAACTGGGCACGCTCCACCCCCTGCCCGCGGGAGACGACCGCCCCCGGCACGTCGCGCTGTACCTGCACCCCTCCCCCGAGCACGTGGTGGCGCTGCTCGCCCTGGCCAAGCTGAACCTGACCGCCGTACCGCTCGATCCGGCCTATCCGCCCGCGCTGCTGCGGCAGATCGTCGACCAGGCCGACCCGCTGTGCGTCCTGACGTCACCTCAGGACGCGGACGGCCTCGGCGCGTTCGCCCCCGACGCCCTGCCGCGCCACCCGGTCGCGCTGGCCGAGCGGGCTCCACACGCCGCCCCCGAGGTGCCGCCGCACGACGGACGGCGGCCGCTGTACACCCTGTTCACCTCCGGCTCCACCGGTGTGCCCAAGGGGGTGCGGGTGCCGGAGCGGACCCTGTGCGACCTGCTGACCTGGCAGCGTGCGTCCGGCGGCCTCGCGGCGCCCGCGGTCACCCAGCAGTTCTCCATGCTGTCCTTCGACGTCTCCTTCCAGGAGGTCTTCGGCACGCTGTGCGGCGGCGGGCTGCTGCACCTCGTCCGGCCCGGCCTGCGCCAGGACCTGCCCGCGCTCCTGGAGCAGTTGGAGACCGCCGGGGTCGAGCGGCTGTTCCTGCCGTACGTGGCGCTGCGACTCCTCGCGGAGCACGGCGTGCGGCTCGGCCGCTACCCCTCGCGGCTGCGGGACGTGGTCACCGCGGGCGAGCAGCTGCTGTGCACCGACGCGATCCGCCGCTGGTTCGCGGGGCTGCCCGGCGCCCGGCTGTTCAACCACTACGGGCCCACCGAGACGCACGTGGTCAGCGCCCTGTGCCTGGACGGCGACCCGGCGCGCTGGCCGGAGCGGCCCGCCGTGGGCCGCCCGGTGACCGGGGCCTGGCTGCGGGTGGTCGACGAGGCCGACGCGCCCGTGCCGCCGGGCCGCCCGGGCCGCCTCCTCATCGGCGGGCCCATGGCCGCGCCCTGCTATCTGGGCGACGGCGCCCTGAACGCGGAGCGGTTCGTCGAGCTGCCCGGCCTCGGCACCTTCTACCGCAGCGGCGACCTGGCCCGGTTCGACAGCGCGGGCCTGCTGCACTACCTGGGCCGGGACGACCAGCAGATCAAGCTGAGCGGCCACCGCCTGGAGCTGGGGCAGGTCGAGGCGGCGCTGCTGCGCCACCCCGACGTCGTCAACGCGGTGGTGGCGCCGGACGAGGAGCACGAGCGGCGCCTGGTGGCCTGCCTCCAGCTCCGGGACGGCATCGGCGCGGCGCCGACCCCCGACGACCTGGCACGCCATCTGGCGCCGCTGCTGCCGCCGCACGTGCGCGTGGACCGCTTCCGCCGCCTGGACCGGCTGCCGCTCACGCCGAGCGGGAAGCTGGACCGCCGGGCGGCGCTCACCGCTCCCGGCGCGGACCTGGGGCGGCGAGCCGCCGACGCGCCGGTCCTCTCGGCGCGCGAGGCGCGGCTCACCGCGCTGTTCGAGGCGGTCGTGGGGCGCCCGGTGGGGCCCGATGAGCGCTTCTTCGACGCCGGGGCGTCCAGCCTCGACCTGATGCGCTTCCAGTTGCGCTGCTCGGCGGAGCCGGAGCTGCGGTTCACCGTGCCGGACCTGTTCGAGCACGTGACGGTGCGGGCACTGGCCGCCTTCCTGGACGGGGAGGCGGCGGCCGGGCGTGCCCTGCCGGAGGCGACGCGCCCGCCCGAGCCGCCGGAGGCGACGGCCGCGGACGAGCCGGTCGCCGTCGTCGGCATGGCGGTCCGCGTGCCCGGCGCGGACGACCTGGCCGCCTTCTGGGACCTGATACGCACCGGCCGCCGCGGCATCGAGCACTTCGACGCCGCGGACGGCCTGGTCGGCGCGCGCAGCCAGCTGTCGGGGCCGCTCGATTTCGACGCGGGGCACTTCGGCCTCAGCCGCCAGGAGGCCCGGCTGATGGACCCGCAGCAGCGGCACCTGCTGATGGCCTCCGTGCAGGCCCTGGCGCACGCCGGGATCGCCGACCCCGCCCGGCGGCGCGTGGGGATCGTCGCCGCCTGCGGCGAGAACACCTACTTCCAGTCGCTGCTGCGCGAGGCCGATCCGGCGCTGCTGCCGGACGGCTTCCAGATGGCGCTGCACCACGAGAAGGACTTCCTGACCACCAAGGCCGCCTACCACCTCGACCTGACGGGCCCGGCGTTCACCGTGCAGGCGGCCTGCGCCAGCTCCCTGGTGGCCGTGCACGTCGCGGCGGGGCTGCTGCGGCAGGGCGACGCCGACGTGATGCTCGCCGGTGGCGTCCTGATCGACCCGCTCCTGACCGACGGCTACGCCTACCGCCCGGGGCACATCTTCTCCAAGGACGGGCACTGCCGCCCGTTCAGCGACGACGCCAGCGGCACCGTCGGCGCCAGCGGCGTCGGCGTCGTCGTCCTCAAGCCGCTGCGCCGCGCGCGCCGCGACGGCGACACCGTGTACGCCGTCCTCACCGGCTCGGCGCTGAACAACGACGGCTCGGGCAAGCTGAGTTACGGCGCTCCCTCGCTGCCGGGCCAGCGCGAGGTGATCCGCGCCGCGCTGCGCCGCAGCGGCCGTGCCAGCGCCGACCTCGGGTACGTGGAGGCCCACGGCACCGGCACCCAGCTGGGCGACCCGGTCGAGGTCGGGGCGCTGCGGCAGGCCTTCGGCCTGGAGGGCGCCGAGCGGTGCGCGCTCGCGTCGGTGAAGAGCCAGATCGGGCACCTGGGGGCCGCCGCGGGCGTCGTCGGGCTCGTGCGCGCCGCGCTCGCCGTGCACCACGGCGTGATCCCGCCCAACGTCGACTTCCACCGCCTGAACCCCCATCTCGGCCCGGACATCGCCCCGTTCCACATCCCCACGCGGGCCGTGCCCTGGCCCGCCGGGCGGCCGCGGGTCGCGGCGGTCAGCAGCTTCGGCATCGGCGGCACCAACGCCCACGTGATCCTCGAAGCGGCCGACGCGCCACCTGGCGGCGGGGCCACCGAGGCGCCGTCCCGCCCGGCGGGCCCCGCCCTCCCCTGCCTGGTGCTGTCCGCCAGCAGCCAGGAGGCCCTGCGCGCCGACGCGGCCCGCGTCGCCGACTACCTCCTCAAGCACCCGGAGACCTACGGCCAGGTGCTGCGCCACCTCCAGGCCGGTCGCCCCGCGCGCCGCTGGCGGGCCGCGGCGGTGTGCCCCGACGCGACGGCGGCGGTGGCGTGGCTGCGCACGGTCTCCGGCGCCGAGGTGACGCCGCGCGAGGCCCCCCTCGACGACGACGGCGGCGCGGGCGAGCGGCGGCCCGGCGCGGCACGGTCGGCGGAGCGCCTGAGCGCCGCCGAGCTGGCCGACGCCTGGCTGTCCGGCCACCCCGTGCGCTGGCCTGACGGCCCGGCCGACGCCCCCTGGGACTTCCCGCCCCCGTCCTTCGCCCTCACGACGTACGCCGTCGAACGGGCCGCGCCCGTCCCGGAGCCCGGCGCCCCCACCCCGGCCGTCGCCAGGCCCGCGCCCGCCCCGCTGGCCGACGCCTGGCCGCCCCGGCTGCCGGAGGCCGACTGGCTGCACCAGCCGCACTGGGTGCGCCAGGGCCGCGCTACCCCGGCCGCCGGGGCGCCCGCGCCGGGCCTCCTGGTGATCGTGACGGCCGAGCCGCTGCCGCCCGAGGCGGTCGCGCCGTTCGCCGCGGCCTATGCACGGGTGGTCCAGGTCAGGGCCGCCGCCGCGTTCGGGCGGGCGGCCGACGGCGCCTACGAGGTCGATCCGGCCGACCCGGACGCGCTGCGGGCCCTGCTGGAGGCGCTGACCGGCGCGGGCGCCGCGGTGGACGGCGTCGACTGGCTGCACGCGCTGCCGCTCGCGGTCGGCGGGCCGGTCGGCGAGGCGTCCCTGGAGCGGGCCCGCTGGGCCTGCCTGGACGCGCCCGCGGCGCTGCTTCAGGCGGCGGCCGCGCTGCCGCGGGCCGTGCGGCTGCGCACGTGGTGGCTGTCGTACGGGGCGCAGCCCGTCGAAGGCGACGTGCGGCGACCGGAGTTGGGGCTGCTCGCGGGGGCCGCCGAGGTGGCGCCGCAGGAGTGCGGCGTGGACGGGCGCTGGCTCGACCTGCCCGACGCCGACCCCCGCGCCTGGGCACCGGCCGTGGCGGGGCTGCTCGCGGACGCCGACGCCGCCGCGCGCCGGGAGCGGCGCCTGGCGCTGCGGCAGGGCTACTGGTGGCGGCAGGCGCTGCTTCCGGTGCCCGCGCCCGCCCCGACGGCCCCGCCCGCGCTGTCCTCGGGGCCCGGCACGTACGTGGTCCTCGGCGGCACCGGCGGCATCGGCTCCGCCCTGGCCGCCTGGCTGCTGGACCGCTCCGAGGGCCGGGTGGTGCTGCTGTCCCGGCGGGGGCGGCCGCCGTCGGCGCTCGCGCCGTGGGCGGACCGGGTGGACGTCGTCGAGGCGGACCTGGCCACCGCGGACACCGATGCGCTCCTGGCCCGGCTCGACGGGCTGGCCGACCGGGTCGACGGCGTGGTGCACGCCGTGGGGGTGGCGGGCGGCGGCCTGGTCGCGCGCCGCGACGGCGTGGCGGCGCGGGCGGCCACGGCGGCCAAGCTGCGCGGCGCGCTGCTCGTGGAGCGGCTGGTCGAGCGCCACGCGCCGGGCTTCGCCGTGTACTGCTCGTCGATGTCCGCGCAGTTCGGCGGCGTCGGCCAGTTCGACTACGCCGCGGGCAACGGCCTCCTGGACGGCTTCGCCCGGCACCGGTCGGGCCCCGGCGAGACCACGCTGCGGATCGGCGTCGGCTGGGACGTCTGGAGCGAGACCGGCATGGCGCTCGGCGCCCTGCGGGCGGACGCCCGCCACCAGGCCCACCTCGCGGTCGGCCTCACCGTGAAGGAGGGCCAGGAGCTGTTCGCGCGGGCCCTGCGGCTTGCGCTGCCCCAGGTGCTCGTCTCCACGACGGACATCGAGCGGTCCCGCGTCTTCTACGCCGGTCCGGACACCGCGAGGGACACGGCCCCCCGCCCCGCCGAAACGGCGGGCACGGCAGACATGGCAGACATGGCAGACGTGGCAGACACAGCGGGCACGCCAGCCGTGGACACCGCCGCGCCCGCCGCCCAACTCGGCGCCTGGATCGGCGCCTTGCTCGGCCTGGACGAGCTGGACCCGGACGCCTCGCTCTACGACCACGGCGCCGACTCGCTGACCCTGCTCGACCTGATCGCCAAGGTGGACGAGCGCTACGGCACCTCCCTCGACCTGTCCGCCCTGAGCCACCGGGTCAGCCTCAACGAGGTGCTGTCCCATGTGGTGGCGCCGATGACCGGCGACGCCCCGGCCGCGCGACCGGTCAGGGAACCAGCCACGGAACCGGTCACCGTGGAGGTGTGGCAGCAGGGCACCGGACGTGACGTCGTGTGCCTGGTCCACCCGGTGGGCGGCGACATCCAGGCGTACCGCGCCCTGGTCTCGGCGCTCGACGCGCGCCTCACCGTCTGCCTGATCGCCGACCCGGCGCTGCGCCACGCCGACCTGCCCGCCTGGTCGATCGCCGAGCGGGCCCGCCGGTACCACGACGCCCTGCGGGCGCGCTTCCCGCACCAGCGGTGGCGGTGGCGGCTCGGCGGCTGGTCGTTCGGCGCCTGGGTGGCGCACGCCATGGCCGCCGAGGCGGAGGCCGCCGGGCGCCCGGCCGAGGCCCTGTACCTCCTCGACCCGCCGCCGCCGGACGCCGCCGAGCGGTTCCAGGGGTACGACGACACCCACCTCCAGGCGGTGTTCGCCCACGAGGTGCGCCAGGGCAGGCGCGGCGGCGCCGGTGAGGCGAGCGCCGAGGCGGCGGCGTACGCCGAGCGGCTGGCCCGCTGCTGCCGGGCCAACGTGGCGGGCATGGCGGGGCACGAGCTGCCCGCGCTTGAGGCCACGCCCGCCTGGCTGTGGCTGGCCTCGCAGCCGGTCGCGGGGCTTCCCGACCACGGCTCGCCGGAGCGGCAGCGGCGGCTGTGGCAGCGGTGGCTGCCGTCCCTGGAGTCCTGCCGGACGCTCGCCACCACGCACTACGACCTCGTTCGCGAGCCCCAGGTGCGGGCGGTGGCCGAGACCCTCAACGCGGGCCCCGCCGGGAGGGACGGCCACGCCACCGGGCGCCCCTGAGCGCCCCTGACGCGCGCCCCGTACGCTTCTTGACGTTCCGTCAGGTCGGGGTCGTCGGCGTTTTGGCCATCCGCCCTCCCCCGGGCCCGCCCGGTGGTTCAAGGGTCGGTGCATCCGGCAGGGGGCGTCGGCCGTGCTGCCGTACGGAATCCACTCCGTCTCAAACACGTGTGTTCGAACGGGCGCGGATGTCGTTGAATCCGATGCCTCCCGGCCCACCGCCCACGAACGCAGGAGAGCAGTTGACCTCAGTGGATCCCCAAGAAGCGCGCACCCTCACCCCGCCGCCGCCCCCGCCCGCCGAGATCCGCTACAGCGGGGAGTTCTCCGTGAACCCGCTCGGCGCCGTGTCGTTCCGCAAGCTCTGCGCGCAGCTGCCGTCCGTGCTGCGCCGCATCGTCCGGCTGTCCTGGGACATCGACCGCCGGGCCGTCCTGCTGCTGCTCGCCTGCCAGCTCGTCACCGGGGTGGCCGCCGCGGTGCTGCTGGCGGCGACCGCCAGCGCCATGGGCCCGCTGCTCGGGGGCGGCGCGGTGGGCGACCGCCTGGACGCGGCGCTGCCCGCGCTGCTGGTGGCGGCCGGGGCGGCGGCGCTCGCCCGGACGTCGGCGGCGCTCGCCACGTACGCCGAGCGCCGCGTCACGCCGAAGCTGACGTCCGCCATGGACACCGCGCTCGTCGAGGCGGTGTGCCGGGTCGAGGCGGCGGCGTACGCGGCGGAGGGCTTCGCGGACCGGCAGGAGGCCGCGGAGATGGGCGTTCTGCGCACCCATGTGATGGTCGCGGACGCGCAGCGCTTCCTGGCGGCCCTGGTGAAGCTGGTCACGGCGAGCGGCGTCCTGTCGGTGCTGAACCCGCTGATGCTGCCGCTGCTGCTGCTCGCGGTGCTCCCGGCGGGCGTCGGCGCGGTGCTCACGGCCCGCGTCGACTACGAGATCCACTACGCGAACGTCGCCGACCGCAATGTGCGCGGCATGATGCGCTGGTGGGCGACCACGCCGAAGTACGCCGACGAGGTCCGCGCCAACGGCATGACCGGCTATCTGCTGTTCTGGTACCGGTCGCTGTCCTCGCGGGTCGACGAGCGCACCCTGACCGCCGCGCCGCGCACCCTGCGGATCGCCCTGGTGTCGTCGGTGGTCGGGGGCCTGTTCCTGGTCGCCACCTGGGCCGTGCTGGCCTGGCTCGCGGTGACGGGGCGGGTCGCGCTCGCCGTCGCCGCCACGGCGGTCGTGGCCGTGCAGACGACGCTGGCCGCGCTGTCCCAGGTGGTGGTGAACGGCGCCGCCGTCTTCCACACGAGCCTGTACCTCAGCGACATGCAGGCGTTCTTCGACGACGCGGCGCGGCGGGCACCGCGGCGGGGCGCGCTCGCGCTCCGGGCGCCCGTGGAGGAGATCCGCCTGGAGGAGGTCAGCTACCGCTACCCGGGCAAGGAGAGGCCCGCCGTGGACGGCGTGTCGCTGACCCTGCGGCGCGGGCAGATCCTCGCCGTGGTCGGCGTGAACGGCTCCGGCAAGAGCACCCTGACCCGGTTGATCACCGGGATCTACCTGGCCGACAAGGGCCGGGTGACGTGGAACGGCACGGACCTCGCCCGGGTCGACCCGGACTCGGTGTGGCGCTGCACCGGCCTGGTCCCGCAGATCTTCGCCCAGTGGCCGCTGCGGGTCAGGGAGAACGTGACGCTCGGGCAGCCCCGTACCTTCGACGACGGGCCGGTGTGGGACGCGGTCGACGCGGTCGGCATGCGCGGGGCGGTCGAGGACCTGCGGGACGGGCTCGACACGCTGCTCGCCCGGGAGTACTTCGGGGGCGCCGAGCTGTCCGGGGGCCAGTGGCAGCGGCTCGCCTGCTCTCGCGCCCTGTACCGGCGCCCGGAGCTGCTGATCCTGGACGAGCCGACCTCGCAGATGGACCCGCGCGGCGAGCACGGCATCTTCGAGCGGATCAAGGCGATCGCCGCCGACCGCATCACCATCGTCGTCACCCACCGCCTGGAGAACACCAAGGTCGCCGACCACGTGGTGGTCATGGAGCGGGGCCGGGTCACGGAGCAGGGCCGGTACGAGGACCTGGTGCACGCGGGCGGCACGTTCGCGGAGATGCTGGCGCTGTCGCAGGACCGGTAGCGCGCCCGTCAGCGAGGGCGCGATGGACCCCCGGGGAGGCCAGCCGTGTCAGGCGGCCGCCTCCGCCGCGTGGCAGGTCCCGCAGACGACGCGGCGGCCCGGCCGGTCCGCGGTCGCCCTGCCGAGGCCCGCGGACCGGTGCACCAGGACCGGCGTGACCCGGGCGTGGTCGGCGCAGACGGCCAGGTTGCAGCGGCTGCAGATGCCGATGCCCGCGCTGGCGCCGCCGCCGTCGAGGGCGCAGTCGTAGCAGTTCATGAGGGGCCTTTCGTGGAACTCCGTCGGACGTCGTGGCGTGCCGTCGGCCGCCGCGTGCGGGCACGGCGGCCCTGCGGACCGGCGGGTCCGGTCGGCGCGCCACGCGAGGAGTGGGGTCGGGTACGGCGACGGGGGCCGGACTCCGCCCGGCTCCGGCGGCCGCTCGGTCGGCGGCCCGTCGTCGCATCCGACGGTAACCGGCTAGATTGGACAGAGTCAATTCTAGGATCGGCTCACTCCGGGCCGTCCGAGGTGATCCCGTTAGACTTCGACGACGGAAAGGGGGGTCGCGCCATGGACCGGGAAGCGGCGGAGCTGCTCAGGGCCAGGGGGTTGCGCAGCACGGCGCAGCGCCGCGCCGTCCTGGCCGCCCTGCGCGGGCACCCGCACTCCACCGCGGCCGAGCTGGAGAGCCGCATCGGCGTCACGGCGGGCCGCGAGCCCCCCGTCGCCCTGTCCCGGCAGGGCCTGTACAACGTGCTCGACGACCTCACCCAGGCCGGGCTGATCCGCTGCATCGAACCGGCGGGCTCCCCCGCGCGCTACGAACTCCGCGTCGGCGACAACCACCACCACCTGGTGTGCCGCTCCTGCGGCCGCATCGAGGACATCGACTGCGGCGTCGGCCGCGCCCCCTGCCTCCAGCTCGACGACGACCGGGGCTTCAGCATCGACGAGGCCGAGATCATCTGGTGGGGCCTGTGCGGGAGTTGCCGCCCGGGCCCCTGAGGTGAGCGCCCGGCGCCACGGCGGTTGGACGGCCGCTGGTCATCTCCCCCGTTGCTCCGCTAGTCCTCGCCGCCGATGGGGACGCGGCGCCGCTTCGAGCCGCCCGCCTTGGGCAGCCGGATGCGCAGCACCCCGTGGGTCAGCTCCGCCTCGACCCGGTCGCCGTCCACGTCACCGGGCAGGCTGGTGCGGTAGAAGAAGCGCCCGCCGCGGCGCGCCAGGGTGGTGCGCTCCCGGCGCTCCTCGTCCAGCTCACCGGAGACGCGCAGCTCATGGGCGTCGATGTCCACGGTGATGTTCTCCCGTGGTACGCCGGGGAGTTCGGCCCGGATCTCGTACGCGTCGTCGGTCTCGTCCTCCTCCACCGCCGGGACCCATCCGCCGCCCGCCCACGCGGAGGACAGCGGGTGCCGGAAGGCTCGGCCCAGGTCGCGCCACAGGTGCTCCAGTTCGGCGCAGGGGTCCCCGAGGCCGTGTCCGGGCCCGTGGCAAGGGTCCAGCGGGCCGCCGGTGCGGTACTTCGGCAGAGTCACGGCGTGCCTCCGTTCCTGTGCGCGCCCTCACACGCGGGCTCCTGTGCCCGCCCTCGCGCGCGGGTACCCGGCCATGACACTCCCGCGGCCCCGGATCGGCAACCGTCCGGGCGCACATCCGGCCGCGGCGGCCTCAGCGGCGCAGCTTCACCCGCGACAGGGCGGCCACGCCCAGGGCCGCGAGCCCGATCTGGATGAGCCACTCGGCCCAGTCGACGCCCTCGGTGTCGGCCACGCCCAGGCCGGACGCGACGGCCGTGCCGACGAGCGCCGCCACGATGCCGATGACGATGGTCCACAGCACGCCGATGCGCTGGCGTCCGGGGAGGGCGAGCCGCCCGAGCACCCCGATGACCGCGCCGATCACGATCGCGCTGATGAGACCGGAAATCTCCATCACTGCCCCCTTCGTCGAACCCGGCTCGGAACGCCCCCGTGGACCGCGCGCCGCGCGTACGGGCCCGGCGCGCGCGGGACGCGCGGAAGGCGCCGGGAGCGAGTCCGCGCTCCGGGCGCGGAGCCCGGTGCTCCCCGGCCGCGCGCCCGGAGTTCCTCACTCCCCATGGCTTCCCAGCCGCGGCCCCGGGTCCCCCGGGCGGGACGCGGCAAACGCGCCGGGCGCCACGAGCGTGACGTGGTCCGCCCCGATCGGGGTACCCGTCGCGCGCCCCGCCCCGCCTTCGGCCCGCATCCGCCGCAGGCGCGGGCCGAAGACAAGAGCGAGGGAGACCATGGCCATCGTCGACGCAGGAATCCTTGTCCTCGACTGCCGCGACCCCGAGGACCTGGCCGAGTTCTACGGCGCGTTGCTCGGCGGCGAGATCGCGTTCAACCCGAGCACCGACCGCTTCGAGATCACCGGCGAGTCCGGTACGCGCATGGGGTTCCGGCGCGACACCGGCTTCACCCCGCCGAGCTGGCCCCGCCCGGACGACGCGCACCAGACCCACCTCGAACTCCTCGTCGCCGCACCGGACATGGACGCGGCGGAGCGCGAGGCCGTCAAGCGGGGCGCCCGCCCCGTCGACACCAACCCGAGCGACGACAGCCAGGACGTCCGGCTGTACTGCGACCCCGCGGGGCACACGTTCGCCCTGCGCGCCGCGACGAGGGACGGCAGGACCAGGGACGGACGGCCGATGGGCGGAAGGGAGCAGCTCACATGACCACCCCACCCGCACGGCCCGACCACCTGCGCGTCGTGGTGACCGGCGCGACCGGCAACGTCGGCACCAGCCTCGTACGGCAGCTGGGTGAGGAGCCCGCGGTGGACACCGTCGTGGGCATCGCGCGCCGCACGCCCGACTGGCACCCGCCGAAGACCGAGTGGGTGGTCGCCGACGTGGCGGCGCAGGACCGCCTCGTCAAGCACTTCGCGGGCGCCGACGCCGTCGTCCACCTCGCCTGGCGGCTCCAGCCCGCGCGGGACCCGGCGACGACGTGGCGCACCAATGTGCTCGGCAGCGTCGAGGTCTTCCGGGCCGCCGCGGCCGCGGGGGTGCCCGCGCTCGTGCACGCCTCGTCGGTCGGCGCCTACTCCCCCGGCCCCAAGGACCGTGCCGTGGACGAGTCCTGGCCCACGCACGGCTGGCCCGAGGCGGCGTACTGCCGTGAGAAGGCCTATCTGGAGCGGGCCCTTGACGCCTTCGAGCGGGAGCACCCGGCGATGCGGGTGGTGCGGATGCGGCCCGCGTTCCTCTTCCGCGAGGAGTCCGCGAGCCAGCAGCGGCGCCTGTTCGCGGGCCGCCGCGCCCCGGGGCCGCTGGCCAGGCCCGATCTGCTGCCGGTACTGCCGGACGTGCCGGGGCTGCGCGTCCAGGCCCTGCACACCGAGGACGCCGCGCGGGCCTACCGGCTCGCCGTGCTCGGCTCGGCCCGCGGCGCGTTCAACCTGGCCGCCGATCCGCCGCTGGACGCCGCGGTGCTCGCCGAGCGGTTCGGGGCGCGCCGGGTGCGGCTGCCGCGCGGCGCGGCCCGCGCCGCGCTGGCCGCCGCGTGGGGGCTGCGCCTGGTCCCGGCGTCACCGCAGCTGTTCGACGCGGTGCTCAGGCTGCCGCTGATGGACTGCGCACGGGCCGGGGACGAACTCGGCTGGCGGCCCGAGCACTCGGCCCTCACGGCGGTCGAGGAACTGCTGCACGGCATGCGGCACGGCGCGGGCATGCCGACGCCGCCGCTCGCGGGCGGCAAGGCCGGGTGACCCCCGCCGCGGCGGCCGTCGTCCGACGCCGTCGGCCGCCGCCGAACGCACGGCGTGGGCCGCCGCCCACCGGGTACCCGACGGCGCATGACCGCAGCACACGTACCCACCACGTCCGACGGCAGCCTGCTCGCCGACTCGGTTCCGCTCGGCGGGCTCGCGCCCTTCCTCATCGGCCTCGTCATCGCCGCCGCGCTCACCTGGGCCGTCTGGCTCGGCATCCGGGTGCGCAGGCGGGAGCCGCCCCGGCCGCGCCCCGAGGAGCAGCCGCGCCTGCCCGACGGGGGTCCGGTCCGCGAGGTCCGCGAGGCGCGCGAGCCGGAGGAGGTCCCCCAGGACGGGACCCCGCTGACCCCGTACCAGCTCAAGGGCCAGGGCACGATCGGCAGCAAGCGCAGCGACGACCAGGAGCCGAAGCGCTGGTCGCCGGGGTCAAGCGGCGCGTTCGGCAGCGGCGGCCCCGGCCGGACCTGACCAGCGGCGCGGACGCACCCCCTGCAACCTCCTCGCAACGTGCGGGGGTGTTGACTGTCCCCGCTGCGCCAACGAGGGTCCAGCGCCCGCGTCCCGTCAGGAGGCCGACCGCCCATGGCCGACACCGCCCCCCGCGCCGACACCCCGCCCGCGAGTCCGCCCGTGGAGCTGACGCCCGCCGCCGCGGACCTGGTGCGGCGGCTGCGCGCGGCCCACGGCCCGCTGATGTTCCACCAGTCCGGCGGCTGCTGCGACGGCAGCGCGCCCATGTGCTATCCGGACGGCGAGTTCCGCACGGGTGACTCCGACGTGCTGCTCGCGTCGCTCGCCGTGGACGGCGTGGCCGAGCCGGTACGGTTCTGGATGTCCAGGAGCCAGTACGAGGTGTGGAGCCACACCCGGCTCATCGTCGACGTGGTCGAGGGCCGCGGCAGCGGTTTCTCGCTGGAGGCCCCCGAGGGTGTGCGTTTCCTCATCCGTTCCCGGCTGGTCGGGACGTAGCCACTCCGCCTTCTGGTCAACTCCCCTCACCGCTGCCACAGTTGGACGGCCCGCGCGACGCCAGGTCCGACACGAGGGGGGACTGTGACCCGACCGCCGCTCCAGGGAACGCAGCACAGACGCGCGCAGCGCAGCGGACGGTTCAGAGCGGCCCGTGGGGCGCTCGCCGTCCTCACGGCCCTCGGTACGCTGGCCGGTGCCGCCCTCGTCGGGTCGGCACCGGCCAGCGCCGCTCCGGCGCACGGCACCGAGGTCGCCCCGGGCGTCACCTACCGGGAGTTCGACATCCCCGCCGCCCGCGGCACCGCGCACGCGCACGTCCTGGACGTCGACCTGTCCGACCACCGGGTCGGCACCGGGCTGCTGTACCCGGGCGCGGTCGGCGCCCGGCGGACCGTGTCGGCGATGGCGGACGGCGCGGGCGCGGTCGCCGGGGTCAACGGCGACTTCTTCAACATCTCCGAGGCCCAGCACCCGGGCGTGGAGGCGACTGGCGCCCCCGTCGGCCCCGCGATCGCCCTCGGCCGCACCCTCAAGGCGGCCGTCCCGAACGGCCAGCGCTTCGGCCCCGCGCTGCCGCCCGGCACCACCACCGAGGACGTCCTCGGCGTCGGCGCCGACGGCCGGGCCCGCCTGGACCGCCTGGCCCTCGACGGCCGGATCCGCGCCCGCGCGGGGCGGCTGCCGCTCGGCGGGCTCAACCAGTACGCGCTGCCGGTGGGTTCGGTGGGGGCGTTCACCAGCGACTGGGGCGTGACCTCGCGGGTGCGGGCCACCTGCGGCACCGACACCGACCGGGGCGCGCCGTGCAGCGCCGACACCCACGAGGTGACGCTGCGGCGCGGCCGGGTCGTGGCGCGGTCCGACGTGCCGGGGAGCGGTGCCATCGCGCACGGCACCACGGTGCTTGTGGGCCGGGAGGCGGGCGCGCAGTGGCTGCGCAAGCTGTCGGTCGGCGAGCGGGTGCACGTGCGGCACCGCCTGGTGGCGGCCGGGTCCCGGATCCCGTACCGCTTCGCGGTGGGCGGCTATCCGCTGCTGCGCGACGGCGCTGCCCTGCCGGGCCTCGACGACCGCACGTCCGCGGTGCGCTCCGCCGCGGGGATCTCCGACGGCGGCAAGCGCCTGGTGCTGCTGGTGCTCGACGGTGCCCGCGAGTTCCGCACCGGGCTGACCATCGCCGAAGTGGCCCGTGCCCTCGGCGCGTTGGGGGCACGTGACGGCTTCAGCCTGGACGGCGGCGGGTCGAGCACACTGGCGCTCCGCGACCCGGGCGCGCCCGCCGCGACGGCGCGCAACCACCCGAGCGACGGCACCGAGCGCGCGGTGGCCAACGGCATCGGGATCTTCTCCCGCGCCTAGCCGCGCCCCCCTGGCTGACGCCGGTGCCCCGGCGTCAGGGCCGGATGCCGCTGACGATGTCCGCCGTGGCCGTCAGGCCGTCGTGAATGGTGGGCGCCACGCTGGTGCCCGCCAGATAGAAGCCGAGCAGGCCGCACACCACGGCGTGCGACACCTTCATGCCTCCGCTGCGCAGCAGGACCACCGCGATGATCAGCAGCAGCAGTCCCACGGAAATCGAAATGGCCATCACGGACCTCCTCCGCCACGTCCACACCGCGGCTTTCGGCCGCAAGTGTGGCGTAGCGAAGGGTTTGTCCGAGTGAGGGGCGTGTCCGCCGGACGGGTGGTCCTGGCGGTGAGTTGACCTCCGGGCCGTTACCGGCGGCGGGCGTCGAGGAACGTCCGGAGCCCGGCGAGGTCGTCGGTGTTCAGGTGGTCGACGCCCGCCGCGAGGAGTTCGTTCCACACGGCCTCGCGGGCGCGGCCCGGCGTGTCGGGCGTGCTCCAGAAGCGGACGCGCTGCCCGCACCCGTGCGCGTCGGAGACGATGCGGCGCAGCTTGGCGCGCTGCGCCGCCGGGATCGCGCCGACGCCCTGCCAGCCGAAGTTGTTCGACCAGTTGTCGCTGATCAGCGGGATGAGGGAGGCGGGCGCCGCGGAGCCGAGGTCGGAGAGGCGGCCGTCGTAGAAGGCGCGGCGCTCGGTCTGCGCCTCCATCGGCCCGCGGGCCGCGCGGTCGCCGGAGACCACGACGGTGACGGCGGAGCGGCGCACCCGGCCCCGTCGGTAGGAGGTGAACAGGTCCGGGTAGGCCCGCAGTTCGCGGTCCAGCTCCTGGTAGGCCGCCTCGCCGTCGGCCTTGATGTCGACGAGGAGCTGGAACTCGCCCTTCCAGCGCGGGTACACAGCGCCGCCGTGGGCGCGCACGCGCTGAGCGAGGGGGTCCAGGTACAGCGTCCGGAGGGTGCGGGCCGGGTCGAGGTCCTGCGGGTCGTGGGCGACCAGCAGGTCGCCGTCGACCAGGTAGATGTCGGCCTCGACGCTGGTGAAGCGGTGGTCGAGGGCGTCGAGGAGGGGGCGCCGGTGCTCGTAGTCGTTGTGCGCGTGGGCCTGGGCCAGGGGCCTGGCGGGCCGAGCGGGCCGCGCGTGCGGGGCCGGTTCGGCGGCGTGCGCCGGGCCGGGCGCGACGGCGGTGGCCGCGACGGCCGCGCCCAGCGCGGTCAGGGCTCTGCGGCGGGACACACTGGCCATGGGTCATCTCCCCAAGTCGTGTCGGTGGGCGTCTCCGCACGGCGGGCGCGCGGTCGTGGCCTCGTTGGACAGTGAGGCTACGACCGTCCCGGGAAACCCGAGTGGCCGGGGAGTTAACGGAGGCGACGTCACGGTGCCGGGCGCGGGCGACCGCCCTGCCTCAGGCGAGGACAGCCGGGCTCGTGGTGGAGGGGAGCGTCCGCGCGCACGAACCCGCCGTGGCGGGCCGCGGTACGACGAAGCCGCCCGCCCCGACGTCCCCCGCGGGCGGACGGCTCGCGTCCGGTGTCCAGAGGTCAGAGCCGGTGCGGGCGACATGGCGCTCTGCCACTGAGCTACGCCGACCCGAAGCCGACGACGGGACTCGAACCCGCGACCACCCGTTCCCGAAACGAAGTAGCCCGCTCCTTCGCACCTGGACGCGTCCCACCGTAGCGAGCGCGGCCCGTGCACCGCACCGGGATTTCCGTGCCGCGGCCCGTGCCCCCCCCACGGAGTTGCCGGTGCCTCGGCCCGTGCCCCGCAGACGGTTGTCCGTGCCGCGCCCCGGCCTCACGCGGCGGCGCCCAACTCCTCCCAGTGCACCGTCCGGTCGCACCACCGCTCAAGCAGCACCTTGTCGTGGCCCACCGCGAGGAGCCCCGCGCCGCTGTCGGCGCGGTACCGCTCCACGGCCGCCACCAGGGCCGCCGTCGTGGAGGCGTCCAGCATCGCCGTCATCTCGTCGCAGATCAGCCAGCGCGGGCGCAGCACCAGGGCGCGGGCCAGGCAGGCGCGCTGGAGCTGGCCGTCGCTGACCTCGTGGGGGCGGCGGCCGAGCAGGTCGTCGCCGAGGCCGACGGCGCGGGCGAGTTCGGCGGTGCGGGCGGGGACGTCCGCGGCGCGGCCCGTGGCCCGCAGGGGCTCGGCGACGATCTGGGCGAGGGTCAGGCGCGGGTCCGCGGACAGGCGCGGCTGCTGGAAGACGACGCCGAACGCGGTGCGCTGGGCGCGCGGCGCGCGGTGGCGCCAGCCGCGCGCGGGTTCGCCGTCGATGACGACCTGGCCCCGGTCGGGCTGGTGCAGCAGCGCCGCGACGCGGGCGAGCGTCGACTTGCCGCAGCCGCTGGGCCCGAGCAGGCCGACCGCCTCACCGGGCGCGACGGTGAGGCTGACGTCGCGGACGACGGGGTCGCGGCGGTCGTACCCGGCGGTCAGGGAGCGCAGTTCAAGCACGGGGGGCCTCCAGCGCGGCGGTGACCGGGTGGTGGCAGGCGGCGCCCGTGCCGTCGAGGGCGGGCACGCGCGCGCAGGCCGCGTCGGCGCGGTCGCAGCGCGCCGCGAAGGCGCAGCCCTCCGGGAGCGCGGACAGCTCCGGCGGCATGCCGGGGATGGGGGTGAACTCCCGCTCGGGCAGGGCGTTCAGGAGCCCGCGCGCGTACGGGTGCCGGGGGCCCGCCTCGCCGAAGAACTCGTCCGCGTCGGCGATCTCCACGACGCGGCTGGCGTACATCACGGCGACGCGGTCGGCGATGCGCCGGGCGGCCGCCAGGTCGTGGGTGATCAGCAGCAGCGCGCGGTCGTCGCCGACGTGGCGGCGCAGCTCGTCGACGGTGCGGTCGACCAGGTCGCGGTCGAGTCCGGTGGTGGGCTCGTCGGCGAGCAGCAGGGGCGCGTCGCCGACGAGGGCGAGCGCGGTGGCGGCGCGCTGGGCGAGGCCGCCGGAGAGTTCGTGCGGGTAGCGGTCGAGGTGGCCGAGGGGGAAGGCGGCGCGCTCGGCGGCGGCCTCGGCCGCCGCGCGGACCTGGGGGCGGCGCACGCCCGTCAGCTCCCGCAGGGTCTCCTCCAGCTGGGAGCGCACCGTGCGCACGGGCGTCAGGTGCGCGGCGGGGCTCTGCGGTACGAGACCGACGCGCCGCCCGCGCACGGTGCGGGCCAGGGTGCGCTCGTCGGCGGTGAGCAGGTCGAGGTCGCCGAGCAGCGCGGACCCGGCGGTCTCGGCGTTGTCGGGCAGCAGGCCGAGCAGCGCGGAGGCGAGCACGGACTTGCCGCAGCCGCTCTCGCCGACGAGGGCCAGGCACTCCCCGGCGGCGAGGTCGAAGCGGGCGTCGGTGACGGCGGCGACGTGGGCGCCGCCGCGCATGCGGAAGCGCACGGAAAGACCGCGTACGGAAAGGACGGGGCTCCCAGAGGTCACAGCATCAGCTCCGATCGGCGGCGGGGGTTGATCCGCTCGCGCCAGGCGCCCGCGAGGCCCGCGATCGCCAGGGTGGGCACGATGATGAACAGGCCGGGGAACAGCGTCGGCCACCAGTCGCCCGCGAGCAGCGAGCCGCGGGCGCCCTGCACGAGCGTGCCGAGGCTCGCCTGGTGCGAGGGCAGGCCGAGGCCGAGGAAGGACAGGGCGGACTCGTGCCAGATGGCGTGCGGCACCATCAGGACGGCGGCGAGCCCGGCCTGCGGCAGCACGGCGGGCAGCAGGTGGCGCACGGTGACGCGCCAGCGCGAGGCGCCGCCGGAGATCGCCGCGTCGACGAAGGGCCGTGAGCGCAGGGACAGCACTTCGGCGCGGACGATGCGGGCCGTGGACAGCCAGTGGGTGAGCCCCACGGAGATCACCACGGGCCACACCCCGGGCCGGAACATGGCGACGATGAAGATGCCGAGCAGCAGGTGCGGCACCGAGGAGAACACGTCGACCAGGCGCATCACGATCCGGTCCACCCAGCCGCCGGACGCGGCGGCGAGCGCGCCCACGGCGGTGCCGACGACGGTGGCCACGACGGCGGCGACCACACCCACGAGCAGCGACACGCGCAGCCCGTACACGCAGCGGACCAGCAGGTCGCGGCCGACGTCGTCGGTGCCGAAGGGGTGGTCGAGGGACGGCGGCAGAAGCTTGTCGGCGAGGTGCACTGCCTGCTCGTCGAGGTCGACGACGGGCGGCACGATCAGGACGGCGAGGACGACCGCCGCGACGATCGCGGCGGAGCTCCACACCCGCCAGGCGCGCGTGGCCGCCCTCGACGTGCTGGCCTTCCCCGCCCCCCGTGCGGAGGCCGGGCGCCAAGTGGTCTCAGCCATCGAATCCCACCCTCGGGTCGGCGAGCCCGTACAGCAGGTCCGCGAGGAGGTTGCCGAGGAGCACCGCGGCCGTCGCGAGCGCGGTGAGCGCGGCGAGCAGCGGGAAGTCCACGGAGGTGGCGGCGCCCACGGTGGCGGCGGCGATGCCGGGCCAGCTGAAGACGGTCTCCACGAGCAGCGCCCCGGTGATGAGTTCGGGCACGCGGGAGCCGATGAGCGTGAGCACCGGGAGCAGCCCGGAGCGGAAGGCGTGCTTCAGCAGGACGGTCCGCTCGGCCAGGCCGCGCGCGCGGGCGCCGCGCACCGGGTCGTCGCCGAGCGCGTCGCCGACGCCCTGGCGCACGTACAGCACGAACCAGGGCAGCTGGGAGACCGCGAGGACCGCGGCGGGCAGCGCCAGATGGCTGATGACCTGGTCGAAGGTGATGGTGGTGCTGGCGGTGTCGGTGAGCCCGCCCGCGGGCAGCACGTCGAGCTTCAGGGCGAACAGCCACATGGCGAGCAGCCCGAGCCAGAACGGCGGGGCGGCTTCGAGGGTGTACGCGAGGGAGGTGACGCCCCGGTCGAGCCAGCCGCCGGGGCGGCGCGCGGCGAGCACGCCGAGGGCGGTGCCGACGAGGATCGCGAGGACGAACGCGGTGGCGGCGAGCAGCACGGACCAGCCGATGCGCTCGCCGATGGCGTCGGCGACGGGCTGGCGCAGGGTGCTGGAGTCGCCGAGGTCGCCCTGGACCGCGGAGGTCAGCCAGTCCCACCAGCGGCCGACGAGCGGCTTGTCGACGCCGAGGTTGGCGCGCAGCTGGTCCAGGTTCTCCTGGGAGGCGGTGAGCCCGGCCGTGCCCGCGTACGCCTTGACGGGGTCGAAGGGCGAGGCCTCGGCGACGGCGAACACGCCGAAGGTGACGACGAGCAGCACGGGCACGGCGAACAGCGCCCGCCGTGCCACGAGCCGCGCCATCGGCCCCCAGGGGACCCGCCGGGCGCGGGTCCCCTGGGAGCGCCGCTTGTCGAGCGCGGTCGTCACTTCTTCGGCTGCCAGTCCTCGACGTTCCACCACGGGCCGGAGGCCAGGCCGTGGTCGTGCGGCTCGACCTGGGTGGTGAGGTCGCCGAAGGAGGTGTTCACCACGTACAGGTGGTCGATGTGGGTGAGGAAGGTGTAGCCGGGGTTCTTCACCAGTTCGCGCTGGACGATGTCGTACGCGGCCTTGCGCTCGGCGCGGTCGCCGCTCTTGCGGGCGTCCTCCAGGGCCCGGTCGACCTTGGGGTTGTCGTAGTGCGCCATGTTGTTGAAGCCGTCCCCGGCGAGGGAGGACTTCAGGAGCGTGTACTGGTCGAAGTCGGGGTCGGCCGGGGAGCCGCCGCCCGCGAGGACGGCGTCCTTGGCCATGCGCGGCTCGATGACCTCCCAGGTGCCGGACTGCACCTCGATCTTGATGCCGAGCTTCTTGGCGTCGGAGGCGTAGGCGAGCGCGTGCTCCTGGCGGAGCTTGTCGCCGGTGAGGTACCACAGCGGGAAGCTGGCCTTGACGCCGTCCTTCTCGCGGACGCCGTCCTTGCCGGGCTTCCAGCCCGCGTCGTCGAGGATCTTCTTGGCCCTGGCGGCGTCGAACTTCCGCTCGGTGCCCTTGGTGAACCAGGGGCTGTCCGTCGGGACGGGCCCGTAGGCCTCCTTGCCCGCGCCGTCGAGGATGGAGTCGACCATGGTCTTGCGGTCCACGCCGATGTCCAGGGCGCGGCGCACGGCGGTGTCGCCCGCGACCTTGTTGCCGGTCGGCAGGGTCACCACGCGGTAGTCGAAGGTCTTGGCAGCGTAGGTCTTCTTGTCGCCGTCGGAGGCGAAGGTCTTGGCGAGGTTGGGCGGCAGGATGGCGCCGTCGAGGTCGCCGGAGCGCAGCCGGGTGGCGCGCACGTCGTCGTCCTTGATGATCGCCATGGTGAACTTCTTGATCTTCGGCGCGCCGCCCCAGTAGTCCGGGTTCGCCTTGAAGACGATCTTCTCGCCCTTGGACCACTTGACCAGCTCGTACGGGCCGGTGCCGACGGGCTTGGTGGAGAAGTCGCCGGTGTTCACGTCCTGCTTGCCCGCGATGTGCTCGGGGGCGATGGGCAGCACGGTGCGCTCGGCGAACGGCGCGTAGGGGTACTTGAGGTGGAAGACGACGCGGTCGTCGCCCTTGGCCTCGACGCTCTTGAGGGCGTCCAGCTCGGTCTTGGAGGCGTTGTTGGTCTTCTTGTCGAGGATCGTCTCGTACGTGAAGACGACGTCCTTGGCGGTGAAGGGCTTGCCGTCGCTGAACTTGACGCCCTTGCGCAGCTCGAAGGTGTAGGTCCTGCCGCCGTCGCCGACCTGGGGCAGCTTCGCCGCGAGCGCGGGCTTCAGCTTCATATCGGCGTCGTGGGTGAGCAGCCCGTCGAAGATCTTGGAGTTGCCGTCCTTGCCGTAGCCGAGGAGCGGGCTGAGGGTCTCGGGCTCGTAGGCGATGCCGACGACCGCGGAGTCTCTGGCGCCGTCCGCGCCCTTGCCGTCGTCCGGCTTCGAACAGGCCGAGGCGGCGACCGCCAGTGCGGCGGTCGCCGCGACCGCGCCCGTGGTCCGTATGGATCGGGCCCTCATGCTCCACACCCCTACTGAAGATCAGTCCTTATTGCGAACAGCTCGCAATTATGCCTCAAGTAATGGGTGCGTAAGCCTGGGGTGCCCTACGGCTTTCGGCCTCGTAGCAGGTCAGGGCATCGGCAGGGCCAGCAGCCGGGCCAGGGCCTCCTTGTGCCGCCCGGCGGTGCCGAGGGCGATCGAGTCGGCCTTGGCGCGCTTGAGATACAGATGGACGGGGTGCTCCCAGGTCATGCCGATGCCGCCGTGCAGCTGGAGCGCCTCCTCGGCGGCGCGTACGGCGACGGGGGCGGCGTGGGCCTGGGCGAGGGCGGCGGCGAGGTCCGGCTCGTCGCTGCCGGTGGCCAGGGCGTCGGCGGCGTGGCGGGCGGCGGCGCGGGTGCGGACGACGTCCAGCCAGACCTGGGCGAGCCGGTGCTTGAGCGCCTGGAAGGAGCCGACGGGCCGGTTGAACTGGTGGCGCTCCTTGGTGAAGCGGACGGTCTCGGTCAGGCACCACTCGGCGAGGCCCAGCTGCTCGGAGGCGAGCAGCCCCGCCCCGGCGCGCAGCCCCAGGCGCACGGCGCCGTCCGCGTCCGCGGTGAGCAGCCGGGCGGCGGCCCCGTCGAAGGCGACCGCGGCGAGCGGCCGGGTGCGGTCCAGGGACGTGCGGGCGGTGACGCGGACGCCGTCCTGGGCGGTGTCCACGGCGTACAGGCCGCCGTCGGCGGGGACCAGCAGCACGTCGGCGGCGGCCGCGTCCGCGACGCCGGTGATCTCGCCGTGCACGGCGCCGCCCTCGTGGCGCACGACGGTGAAGGGGGCGCCGGGCGCCGTGGCGAAGCCCACCGCGAGGGCGCCGACGACCCGGCCCGACGCCAGCTCGGCGAGCAGCCCGGAGGCCGCGTCGGCCACGTCGTGCGCGCCCGCGCCCGTCCCGGCGGCGCAGGCCAGCAGGGTCTCGGTCGCGATGACCGCGCTCGTCAGGTACGGCACCGGCGCGACCGCGCGCCCCAGCTCCTCCAGGACCACGGCGGCCTCGCGGTGCGTGGCGCCCTGTCCGCCGAGCGCCTCGGGGACCAGCAGGCCCGCGAGCCCCATGCCGTCCGTGAGCGCCTTCCACAGCTCGCGGTCGTGGGGCCGGTCGGACTCGGTGTGCGCGAGGACGGCGGCGGCGTCGCAGCGGTCGGTGAGGAGGGCGCGCACGGCGGCGCGCAGCGCCTCTTCCTCCTCGGTGTAGAGCAGTGCGCTCGGCGCCGTCATCGGCTCAGTTCCTTCCAGGGGACGTCCTTGTCGGTGCGGGGCTCCGGCGGCAGGCCGAGCACGCGCTCGGCGACGATGTTCAGCAGCACCTCGCTGGTGCCGCCCTCGATGCTGTTGCCCTTGGCGCGCAGATAGCGGTAGCCCGCCTCGCGCCCCACGAAGTCGACCAGGTCGGGCCGCCGCATCGTCCAGTCGTCGTACAACAGGCCATCCTCGCCGAGGAGTTCCACCTCCAGGGCGCTGATCTCCTGGTTGAGCCGGGCGAAGCCGAGCTTCACGGCGGAGCCCTCGGGGCCCGGCTGGCCCGCGGCGAGCTGCTGGCGCAGCCGCTCGCCGGTGAGCCGGGCGACCTCGGCCTCGACCCACAGCGTGAGCAGGCGCTGGTGCAGGTCGTGGGTGCGCAGCTCGGGCCGCTCGCGCCAGGCCCGGGCGACCGGCCCGATCATGCCGCCCTCGCGCGGCAGGCGCATGCCGCCGATGGACACGCGCTCGTTCATCAGGGTGGTCTGCGCGACCTTCCAGCCCTCGCCGACCGGTCCGACGCGGTGGCTGTCGGGGACGCGGACGCCGGTGAGGAAGACCTCGTTGAACTCGGCCTCGCCGGTGATCTGGCGCAGCGGCCGCACCTCGACGCCCGGGTCGGTCAGGTCGCACACGAAGTAGGTGATGCCGCGGTGCTTGGGGGCGTCCGGGTCGGTGCGGGCGATGAGGATGCCCCAGCGGGCGACGTGGGCGCTGGACGTCCACACCTTCTGCCCGTCGACCACCCAGGTGTCGCCGTCGCGTACCGCGCGGGTGCCGAGGGCGGCGAGGTCGGAGCCCGCGCCGGGCTCGCTGAACAGCTGGCACCACACCTCCTCGCCGGTCCACAGGGGCCTCAGGAAGCGCCGCTGCTGCTCGTCGGTGCCGTACGCGAGGAGCGTGGGCGCCGCCATGCCGAGCCCGATGCCGATGCGCCGCGGGTCGTTGTCGGGGGCGCCCGCGGCCTCCAGTTCGGCGTCCACGACGGCCTGGAGGGAGCGGGGCGCGCCGAGGCCGCCGAGCCCTTCGGGGTAGTGCACCCAGGCGAGCCCGGCGTCGAAGCGGGCGCGCAGGAACTCGGTGCGCGGGGTCTCGGCGGGCGGGTGCGCGCGCAGCAGTTCCTGGGCGCGGATGACGAGTTCGGTGGCGTCGACGCTCACGCGGCGGCTCCCTCGGGTACGACGACCACGCGGCCGGTGGTGGTGCCGTCGGCGACGCGCTGGACGGCGGCGGCCGCGTCGGCGAGGGGCGCCCGCTCGCTGACGAGTGGCTTGATGGCGCCCTTGGCGGCGAGTTCGGTGAGCCGCTCGTGGCAGTCCGCGAGGGACGCCGGGTCCTTGGTCGCGTACAGGCCCCAGTGCAGCCCGACGATGGAGTAGTTCTTCACCAGGGCGTGGTTGAGCGCGGGCGACGGGATGCTGCCGCTCGCGAAGCCGACGACGAGGATACGGCCCTCGAAGGCCACGCACTTGGCGGACTGGGCGTACGCGGCGCCGCCCACGGGGTCGTAGACCACGTCGGCGCCGCGGCCCCCGGTGGCCTCCTTCACGGCCGCGACGACATCGGCCGCGCGCCGGTCCACGACCACGTCGCAGCCGAGCGCGCGGGCGACGCGGGCCTTGTCGGCGCCGCCCACCACGCCGATGACGCGGGCGCCCGCCGCCTTGCCGAGCTGCACGGCCGCGCTGCCGACGCCGCCCGCCGCCGCGTGCACAAGCAGGGTCTCGCCCTCCCGGAGCCCGGCCCGGCGGTGCAGTCCGAACCAGCCGGTCTGGTAGCCGATGTGCAGCGCGGCGGCCTCCGCGTCGTCGAGGGCGTCCGGCGCGGGCAGCAGCCCGGCGGCGTCCGCGACGGCGTACTCGGCGAACCCCCCGTGCGGCAGCGCCGGGTTGGCGATCACGCGCCGCCCGTCCTCGGTCTCCCCGCAGATCTCCACGCCCGGGGTGAACGGCAGCGGCGGGGTGACCTGGTACTGGCCCCGGCACAGCAGCGCGTCCGGGAAGTTGACGTTCGCGGCGCGGACCCTGAGCAGCACCTGGCCGTCGCCGGGCACCGGCCGGGGCGCCTCGACGAGCCGCATCACCTCCCCCGGTTCGCCGTTCCGGTGTACCTGCCATGCGCGCATGCGGGGCCTCCACGGGGTGTAGCGGACCGTACCGCGATGCATACTAAGCGGTCGCTTGCCCCAGGGGAACCTCGCGTCGGGGCCCCCGCCCGGCCCTCGGCCGCCTCGTCAGTCGCGGGCCGCGGACCTCGCCCGCGGCTTGGCCCGCACGTGCATCCGCTCCCCCTGCGGCCCGAACAGGCTCAGGAACTCCGCGGGCCCCTCGCCGGTCGAGCCGAACCAGTGCGGTACGCGCGTGTCGAACTCGGCGGCCTCGCCCGCGGACAGGACCACGTCGTGCTCGCCGAGGACGAGGCGCAGCTTCCCGGACAGGACGTACAGCCACTCGTACCCCTCGTGGGTGCGGGGGTCGGGCTCCACCGAGCGCTGCGGCTCGATGACCTTGTACGCCTGGAGGCCGCCGGGCTGCCGGGTCAGCGGCACCATGGTGCGGCCGTAGCGGACGATGGGCTTGGCCCGCACCCGCGGGTCGCCCACGGGCGGGGCGCCGACCAGTTCGTCGAGCGGCACCTGGTGGGCGCGGGCGATGGGCAGCAGCAGTTCGAGGCTGGGCCTGCGGCCGCCGGACTCCAGGCGGGAGAGGGTGCTGACGGAGATCCCGGTGGCGGCGGACAGCTCGGCGAGCGTCGCGCCGCGCTCCTTGCGGATCTTCCGCAGGCGGGGGCCGACGGCGGTCAGCACCTTGTCGGTCTCGCCGCCGTCCCCCTCGGGGGTGTGACGGTCTTCCTGACTGTCTTCCTGACTGCCTTCGTGACGGTTTCCGTGACTGCTTCGGGGTGCCATGCGCCCATTGCAGAATCGGCAACGCGTGATGTCAAACCCGCACCCCGGCCCGTGGCCGTGACGGCGTCAGCGGGCGAACAGCTGGAAGGTCACCGCGGGCGTCCCGCCGAAGCGCGGCGCCAGTTCCTCGGCGAACCCGGTGAGGAAGCCCCGGCAGTACTTCTCCGGGTCCTCGTCGGTCAGGGCCTCCAGGTAGGCGCGGTGTTCGAGCAGCGACCGGATGGCGCGCTCCATGCCGGGCCGCGCGTCCACCGCGTGCGTCGGCGTGTCCGACCCGGCCACGGCGACCCAGCGCACCCCGCCCCACGGCTCCAGGCCCCGCTCGGCGAGTTCGGGGAAGATCCAGCGGTTGCCCGCGTCGGCGGCGGCGTCGAGGGTGGCGCGGCCCACGGCGACGTGGTCCGGGGTGTTCCAGTGCGTCCCGGCCCAGGTCTCCTGGTAGTTGAGCGTGATGAGCAGCTCGGGCCGGTGCCTGCGGATGGCGGCGGCGATGTCGCGGCGCAGCGCCGTGCCGTACTCGATGACGCCGTCCCTGTGGTCGAGGAACTCGACGGTGTCCACGCCGACGACGGCGGCGCTGGCGCGCTGTTCGCGCTCGCGCAGCGGCCCGGCCTCGGCGGGCGGCAGGGTGTCGATCCCTGCCTCGCCCCGGGTGGCGAGCAGGTACGTCACCTCGCGTCCGGCGTCCGTCCAGGAGGCGATGGCGCCGGAGCAGCCGTACTCCAGGTCGTCGGGGTGGGCGACGACGGCCAGGGCCCGCTGCCAGTCCTCGGGCATCGGCTGGAGCTGGACGGGCGCGGTGGCGCTGTTCTGCGGCTCGGTCATGCCCGCAGCCTAGCCGCGCCGCGCCCGCCCGGCCCCGGGGCCGCCCAGCAGGGCGCGCAGCCGCCCGGGGGCGAGGCCGGTGTGGGCGCGCAGCACGCGCGTCATATGGGCCTGGTCGGTGAAGCCCAGGTCGGCGGCGAGCGCGGCGAGTTCGGTGTCCCCGGCGAGCAGCCGGTCCAGGGCCGCGGCGGTGCGCAACTGGCCGCGGTGGCGGGCGAGCGTGGTGCCGGTGACGGCGTGGAAGACCCGGCTGAGGTGGTACGGCGAGCAGTGCAGCAGCCGCGCCAGGTCGCCGAGGCTGAGGCGGGCGTCGGCGGCGAGGGCCTCGCGGGCGGCGTCGGCGAGGCGCCGCCGGGCGGCGGGCGCGGCCGGGACGCCGTGGGCGACGCGGGCCGGGGCGAGCTGGGCGAGGGCGGCGCCGGTGAACAGGGCGGTGCGCTCGGCGCGTTCGAAGGGGTCGGCGGCGGCGAGGAGGCGCCGGTGGGCGAGCGCGGCCTCGGGGGTGGCGCGGACCAGGCCCTGCGGGACGGTGGGGTCGCCGCCGAGCAGGTCGGCGAGCGCCGGTGCGGAGACGACGATCTCGGTGTAGCGGTCGCCGCCGTGCGGGTGCGCGAACTGCTGCTCCCCGCCGGGGCGTTCCACGAATACGGTCGTCGGGTCCATGACCTGCTCGACGCCGTCCACCCGGGCCCGTACGACGCCCGTGCGCACCAGCACGAGGCCGAACACGGCCGCGGGCCTGGGGGCCGTCCAGCCGTGCGGGGCGCCCTCGCAGCGCACGTCGGCGAGGTACAGGTCGTCGTCGCTCAGCAGTGTCCGCCGCTCCACGCCCCTGCCTCCCAACCGGGCCTCCGCGCGACGGTGTCGCGCGGCCCGCTCGCCCTCGCGCAAGAAAGTACAAGACCGGGCCGCCGCGGCGCGGGGAGCATCGGCCGTGCGTCCCCACCGGACGCCTCGGACCTACCGGGCCCTTGGGCTGGAGACAGGATGGAGACGGGATGGAGACGACCATGACGTGGTCCCCGCGGACGCCCCGGCGGCGCGCCCTCACCGGCGCGGCGGCGGCACTCTCAGCCACGGCGCTCGGCGCCCTGAGCGCCCCCGCCGTGGCACGGGGCGCCCGGAGCGCGGGCGACCTCGACGTCCTGGCGCTGCTCGACGCCGCGGGCCCCTTCCCGCTGCCCCGCGAGCGGGCCTTCCCCGACGCCACGCCCGAGCAGTGGGAGCGGGCCCGGCGCGCCGACCCGGGCGCGTTCGACGGGGACACCGGCTGGCGCCTGGCCTTTAGGGTGTTCGCGGTGCGCCGCCCCGGCGGCCGGGTCACGCTCGTCGACACCGGCGTCGGGCCCAGCGGCAGCCCGGCGGCGCCGTGGGCGCCGGTGCCGGGCAGGCTGCCGCGGGTGCTGGACGCGGCGGGCATCGACGTGCGCGACGTCGACACCGTCGTCCTCACCCACCTCCACGAGGACCACTACGGCTGGTCGGTGGGGCCCGACGGCGAACCGTTCTTCCCCGACGCCCGCTATCTGGTGCAGCGCGCGGAGCTTGCGGCGCTCGCCGCCGACGACTCCGCGTGGGGGTACGTCGTCGAGCCGCTGCGCCGCGCCGGGCAGCTCCACGAGGTCGACGGCCGCCATGTGCTGCGGCGCGGCCGGGGGCGGCTGACGCTGCTGCCCACGCCCGGGCACACGCCGGGCCACCAGTCGGTGCTCGTCGAGGGCGGCCGCCGGGACGTGGTGATCACCGGGGACGCCCTGGTGCACGCCGTGCAGCTGGTCGCGCCCGACGTGGGGTACGCCCTGGAGGGGGACCGGGAGCGGGCCCGCCGCAGCCGCCACGAGCTGTTCGCGGCGGCACGGCGGCGGCGGGCGCTGCTCGCCACCGCCCACCTGGGCCGCGCCTTCGTGCCCGCCCCCTGAGCGGGCCGGGGCGTCAGGCCTCTCCGCGCACCAGGCCGAGCAGCTTGTCGAGCACCCGCGGCCCGCTGGCCCGCAGCCCGTCGTGCTCGTACTCGTCGGTGATCCAGGTGCGCAGACCCCGGATGGCGCGCGCGGTGCGCAGCGCGTCGGCGGTGTCGACGTACAGGTCGTCGTGGTAGACGGCCGCGGCCACCGGCACCTCGTTCGCGGCGAGGCGCCCGGCGTCGTACAGCGGGGCCCAGTCGGCGCGGGCGGCGAGCAGGTCCGCGGTCTCGCGCAGCGGGCGCAGGGCCGGGTCGCAGTCGAACATCCAGCGCTGCACGGCCTCGCCGGTGAACAGCGGCGCCCCGCCCTCCGCGAGGCTCTTGCCCGCGTCGAAGCGCGGGAACTCGGCGCGCACCCGCTCGGCCGACCACGCGGTGGGCCGGTCGCCCTGCGCGTAGCACGCCTCGTGCAGCAGGGCGTACAGCGGATGGCCCGCGTACGACAGGAGGGCGTGGGCCTGCTCCTGGAAGGCGTCGGACAGCTCGTGGCCCGACGGCGTGCGGACGAAGGCGTCCTCCAGGAGGTAGTGCAGCCGGTCGCTGCCGTCGCCCGCGCCGAGCAGGATGCCGAAGGACTGGAAGGCCTCGACGGTGAAGCGGTAGCCGCCGGGCAGGACCGGCTCGTGCTCGGCGACGTACTCGGCGATCCGCCGGGCGCGCTCGACGTCCTGGGGGTAACGGGCGTAGTGCGCGAGGGACTTGCGCTCCATGCGCGGGTACGCGGCGCGGTACACGTCGTCGGCGTGGCCGTCCAGGGTCGGCAGGCCGCCGGTGATCAGTGCCGCGCTCAGGCCCTCGGGCGCGGACGACAGGTAGCGCGTGGCGCAGAAGCCGCCGAAGCTCTGGCCGAGCACGGTCCAGGGCGCGCCGCCGGTCACCTCGCGGCGGATCGCCTCGCAGTCCCGCACGATGGCGTCGGCGCGGAAGTGCGCCAGGTAGTCGGCCTGTTCGCGGGGGCCGCCGCGCAGCGGCAGGGTCTGCCGGTTGGCGGGGGTGGAGGCGCCGGTGCCGCGCTGGTCGAGCAGCAGGACGCGGTAGTCGCGCAGGGCGCGGCCGAGCCAGGCCTGGGTGCCGCTGAACCGGTTCGCCCCGAAGCCCGGGCCGCCCTGGAGGTACACCAGCCAGGGCAGCTCCGCGTCGGCCTTGCCCGCCGCCACGCACTCCCGCGCGAACAGCTCGATCCGCTCCCCCGCCGGGTCGGCGTGGTCGAGCGGCACGGTGAACCTGCGGTCGGTGAGGACGACTCCGGGCTGGCGGTAGGTGACGGTCAACGGGGCTCCCGGGGTGGAGGGCGGCGACAGGGGGACGGGCCGGGTGGGCCGTGCGGGCAACGTATCGCAACCCCCTCGCGCCGACGTACCCTGCGTACCTCGCAGCCACCCGATGACCGAGTGAGGAGGGATCGGCGATGCGTGTCGCCCTGTTCCTGACCTGCGTCAACGACACGCTCTACCCGGACACCGGCCGTGCCGTGGTGAAACTCCTGACCAGGCTGGGTGTCGACGTCGACTTCCCGATGGCGCAGACCTGCTGCGGGCAGGCGCACTACAACACCGGATACCGCCGTGAGGCGGAGCCGCTGGCCCGGCATTTCTCCGATGTCTTCGGGGAGTACGAGGCGATCGTGACGCCGTCCGGGTCGTGCGCCGCGATGGTGCGGGAGCTGTATCCGCGCATGGGCGAGCGGGCCGGGGCGGAGGGGCGGGGCGGCTCCCTCGCGGCGGCCGTGGCGCCGGTGGTGCCGAGGACGTACGAGCTGACGGAGTTCCTGGTGGACGTCCTCGGCGTCGGGGACGTCGGCGCGTACTTCCCGCACCGGGTGACCTACCACCCCACGTGTCACGGACTGCGCGCCCTCGGCCTCGGTGAGCGGCCGACGCGGCTGCTGCGCGCGGTCAGGGGGCTTGAGCTGGTGGAGCTGCCCGGCGCGGAGGAGTGCTGCGGGTTCGGCGGCACGTTCGCGGTGAAGAACGCCGCCGTCTCCGCCGCGATGGGCGCGGACAAGGTGCGCGCCGCGGAGTCGACCGGCGCCGACGTGCTGTGCGCGGCCGACAACTCCTGCCTCACCCACATCGGCGGCACCATGGCGCGGCTGCGCACCCGGATGCGGCCCGTGCACCTCGCGGAGATCCTGGCGAGCACCGAGGAGGAACCCTGGTCATGAGCGGCACCTTCCTCGGCATGCCGGGCTCCGGCCCGCCCCGCCGCCCCGCGTTCCCCGAGGCGGCCCGCGAGGCCGTGGGGAACGCGACCCTGCGGGCCAATCTGCGCCACGCCACGCACACCATCCGCGACAAGCGCGCCCGGGCCGTCGCCGAACTCGACGGCTGGGCGCGGCTGCGCGAGGCGGGCAAACGCATCAAGGACGAGACGCTGCGCCACCTCGACCGGCATCTGCTGCGCCTGGAGGAGTCGGTCACCGCGGCGGGCGGCACCGTGCACTGGGCGCGGGACGCCGCCGAGGCCAACCGGATCGTCGCCGACCTGGTCAAGGCGACCGGGGAGCGGGAGGCCGTCAAGGTCAAGTCGATGGCGACGCAGGAGATCGGCCTCAACGAGGCCCTGGAGGCGGAGGGCATCCGCGCGTACGAGACCGATCTGGCCGAGCTGATCGTGCAGTTGGGCGAGGACCGGCCCAGCCACATCCTGGTCCCCGCCATCCACCGCAACCGCGGCGAGATCCAGGCCGTCTTCCGCGACCGGATGGCCGCCTGGGGCCGCCCCGCCCCCGACGGCCTCTCCGACGCGCCCGCCGACCTCGCCGAGGCCGCGCGGCTGCATCTGCGGGAGAAGTTCCTGCGCGCCAAGGTCGGCATCTCGGGCGCGAACTTCATGGTCGCCGAGACCGGCACGCTCGTGGTCGTCGAGTCCGAGGGCAACGGCCGGATGTGCCTGACGCTGCCCGAGACCCTGATCTCCGTCGTCGGTATCGAGAAGGTGGTGCCGACCTGGCGGGACCTGGAGGTGTTCCTCCAGACGCTGCCCCGCTCGTCGACGGCCGAGCGCATGAACCCGTACACGTCGATGTGGACCGGCACCTCCGACTCCGACGGGCCCCGCGCCTTCCACCTGGTGCTGCTCGACAACGGCCGCACCGACGCCCTCGCCGACGAGGTGGGACGGCAGGCCCTGCGCTGCATCCGCTGCTCCGCCTGCCTGAACGTGTGCCCGGTGTACGAGCGGGCGGGCGGCCACGCGTACGGCTCGGTGTACCCGGGCCCGATCGGGGCGATCCTCACCCCGCAGCTGCGGGGCACGGGCAGCGAGGTCGACGCGTCCCTGCCGTACGCGTCGAGCCTGTGCGGCGCCTGCTACGACGTGTGCCCCGTGGCCATCGACATCCCGGAGGTCCTGGTGCACCTGCGGGAGCGGGTCGTGCAGGGCGGCGAGGTGACGCGGCGCGGCGTGAAGGTGACAGTGCGGCCCGCGAAGGGGCACGCGGTGGAGCGGGCGGCCATGCGGGCGGCGCGCTGGGCGCTGCGGCGGCCGGGGGTGCTGCGGGCCGGGCAGCGCGCCGCCGCGCGCACCCGCGCCCTGCACCCGCGCACCCTGCCGGGCCCCGGCCGGGCGTGGACCGCGACGCGGGACCTGCCGCCGGTGCCCGCCGAGCCGTTCCGGGACTGGTGGCGGCGCACCCGCGGCGAAGGGAGCGGGGCATGAGCGGCAGGGAGGTGGTCCTCGGCCGGATCAGACGGGCCCTCGCCCCCACGGCCAGCGGTGCGCGGGAGGCGTACGAGGACGCTGTGCCCCGGGACTATCTGCGCGAGCACGGCACGCGCACCCCCGAGCAGACCGTCGACCTGCTCGCCGGGAACCTCGCCGACTACCGGGCCTTGGTGCACCGCACGGACGCGGACGGCCTCCCGGGGCTGCTGGCGCGACGGCTCGCCGAGCGGGGCGCGCGGACGGTGGTCGTGCCGCCCGGCCTGCCGCCGTGGTGGCTGAGGGACGCCGACCCGGTCCGCGTCCACGACCGCGCCGCCACCACCGCGCGGGAACTGGACGAGGCCGACAGCGTCGTCACGGGCTGCGCGCTGGCCATCGCCGAGACCGGCACGCTGGTCCTGGACGGCTCGCCCGACCAGGGCCGCCGCCGCATCACGCTCGTGCCCGACCACCACGTCTGCGTCGTACGCGTCCCCGACCAGGTCGTCGCGTCGGTCCCGGTGGCCCTCGAACGGCTCGACCCGGTCCGGCCGCTCACCTGGATCTCCGGCCCGTCCGCGACCAGCGACATCGAGCTGGACCGGGTCGAGGGCGTGCACGGGCCGCGCACCCTGGAGGTGGTGCTGGTGAGCGGGGTGTGACGGGCGCGGTTAGCGTGAGGGAATGATCCGGTTCGAGCAGGTGACCAAGCGCTACCCGGACGGCACGACGGCCGTGGACGACCTGTCGTTCGAGGTCGCCGAGGGCGAGCTGGTCACGCTCGTGGGCCCCTCGGGCTGCGGCAAGACCACCACGATGATGATGGTGAACCGGCTGATCGAGCCCACGGCGGGCCGCGTGTACGTGAACGGCCAGGACGTCTCGGCCGTCGACCCGGTGCGGCTGCGCCGCCGCATCGGGTACGTCATCCAGCAGGTCGGCCTGTTCCCGCACCGCACCGTCCTCGACAACACGGCGACCGTGCCCGCCCTGGTCGGCTGGAAGCGGTCCAGGGCCCGCGCCCGGGCCGCCGAACTCCTCGACCTGGTGGGCCTTGACCCGGCCACGTACGGGCCGCGCTACCCCGAGCAGCTCTCCGGCGGCCAGCGCCAGCGCGTCGGCGTGGCCCGCGCGCTCGCCGCGGACCCGCCGGTGCTCCTGATGGACGAGCCGTTCGGCGCGGTCGACCCGGTGGTGCGGGAGAAGCTGCAGAACGAGTTCCTGAGCCTCCAGCGGACCGTGCGCAAGACCGTCCTGATGGTCACGCACGACATCGAGGAGGCGGTGCGCATGGGGGACCGGGTCGCGGTGTACGGGCAGGGGCGCATCGAGCAGTTCGACACGCCGGGCGCGGTCCTGGGCACGCCCGCGTCGCCGTACGTCGCCGAGTTCGTCGGCGCCGACCGGGGACTGAAGCGGCTTTCGGTGACCGCGGTCGAGGCCGACGACCTGGAGCAGCCGCCCGTCGCCCGCCTGGACGAGCCCGCGGCGCAGGCCGCGGCCCGGCTGCGCGCCGACGCCGCCCGCTGGGCGGTGGTCGTGGACGCCGAGGGCGCGCTGCACGGCTGGGTCGGCGTCGACGAGGTGGCGCTCGCCGGTGACGGCGCCGCGGTCGGCGACCTCGCGCACCGCATGAACTCCTGGGTGCCGGTGGGCGCCCCGCTGAAGCAGGCGTTCGGGGTGATGCTCCAGCACGACGCGGGCTGGGTCGCGGTCCTGGACGGGGCCCGCTTCGTGGGGGTGCTCACCCCGGCGAAGCTGCACGAGGCGCTGCGGCGGTCGGTGGACGCGGACGCCCAGGGGGTGGGGCGGGGGGAGGTGGAGTTCGACTCGGTCGCCGACGCGTAGTCGCTGCGCTGTGCTTGAGCAGTTCCTCGCCGCGGGTGTGCTTCTTGCCGCGGGTGCGTCGTGGTTGCTCGCGCCGTTCCCCGCGCCCCTTCGGGGCCCGCCCCCCTCCGCGGGTGCGTTGCGGTTGCCTGCGCCGTTCCCCGCGGCTCTTCAGGGCCCGTCCCTCTCTGCGGGTGCGTCGTGGTTGCTCGCGCCGTTCCCCGCGCCCCTTCGGGGCCCGCCCCTCTCTGCGGGTGCGTCGTGGTTGCTCGCGCCGTTCCCCGCGCCCCTTCGGGGCCCGCCCCCTCTCTGCGGGTGCGTCGTGGTTGCTCGCGCCGTTCCCCGCGCCCCTTCGGGGCCCGCCCCCTCTCTGCGGGTGCGTCGTGGTTGCTCGCGCCGTTCCCCGCGCCCCTTCGGGGCCCGCCCCTCTCTGCGGGTGCGTCGTGGTTGCTCGCGCCGTTCCCCGCGCCCCTTCGGGGCCCGTCCCTCTCTGCGGGTGGGTTGTGGTTGCTCGTGCCGGTCCCTGTGGCCCTTTGGGGCGCGGCAGTTAGGCGCGGTGTGCCAGGACGTACGCGCGGTGGGTTTGGGCCTCGGCCGGGACGGGGGCGCGTTCCAGGCGCATTTCCAGTGTGAAGCCCGCCTGTTCCAGGAGGGCGGTGACCTCCTGGACCGGCAGGAAGCGGAAGTCCAGGTTCACGTCGTGGCCCCACCACTCGTCCAGGTGGCGGGTCTCCGTGCCGATGTGGAAGGACACGAGCAGCAGCCCGGCGGGGCGCAGCACGCGGTGGGCCTCGTGGAAGGCGGGGAGCAGTTCGCCGGGGGCGAGGTGGATGATCGTGTAGAGGGCGACGGCCGCGCCGAACTCGCCGTCCTCGGCGGGCAGCGCGAGCAGGTCGCCCTGGCGGAACTCCACCTGGGGGTAGCGGCGGCGGCCCTCGGCGAGCATGCCCGCGGACAGGTCGACGCCGACGGCTCGGGCGCCGTGCCCGGCGAGGTGTGCCGCCACGTGGCCCGGGCCGCAGCCGAGGTCCGCGATGGGCGCGCCCCGGGGGGCGCGTTCCGCCAGGCTGGACAGGAGCGCCCGGTCGAGGGGCTTGGCGTCGAGTTCGGCGTGCAGGCGGGTGGCGTACTCCCCCGCGACGGTGTCGTAGCTGCGTCGTACGGCGTCGTGGTCCCCGTGGTCGGCCATGCGGGCCAGCATGGCACCCGCGCGGGCCGGGGGTTCACAGCAGGCCCTTGTCCTGGAGGTAGTTCCTCGCCACGTCCTCGGGCAGGCGCCGCCAGCTGTCCACCTGGCGGTTCAGGTCCGCCAGGTCCGCGGTGGTCAGGACGGTGTTGAGGCGGCCGAGGGCGCGGGCCACGGGCTCGCTGCCCGCGCGGGAGCGGTTGACGACCGGGACGACGTAGTCGGCGTTCTGGAGGTGCTGGTCGTCGGCCAGCAGGACCAGGCCGAACTCGTCGAGGGTGGCGTCGGTGGACGTGGTGAGCACCATCTGGTCCTGGCCGCTCTGCACCGCCTTCTTGGCCTGGGTGGTGCCCACGCCCTTGGGGTCGACACCGGTGATGTCGATGCCGTACACGGACTTCAGGCCCGGTGCGCAGTACGGGCGGCGCACGCACTCGTCGCCCGCGGCGAGCCGCACCTTCAGGCCGGACCTGCCCAGGTCGGAGAGGGTCTTCAGGCGGTGTTCGCGGGCGTAGGACGCGGCGACCGCGAACGCGTTCTGGTCGACGGCCCGGCCCGGGTCGAGGACGGTCAGGCCGCGGGGCGCGGCGAGGGCGCGCAGGGCCTTCATGGTGCGGCCGAGGTCGGGCGAGCCGACGGGCTCGGCGTCGGCGCCGTGGGCCTTGGCGTTCAGCCAGTCCGCGAACGTCGCCGCGTACTCGGGTACGACGTCGATCTGCCCGGCCTCCAGGGCGGGTTCGTACAGCTCGCGGTTGGCCACGGAGAGGAACTCCGTGCCGTATCCCGCCTTGTGGAGCAGCAGCGCGTACATGTGCGCCAGCAGGTCGCTCTCCGTGAAGCCCGCGGAGCCGACGACGAGGTGCTTGCTGTCGCCGGGCGCGCCGGTGACCTCGTCCCGCGTCTCCAGGGAGGGGCCCGTGGCACAGCCCGCGGCCAGCACGAGCACCGCGAGGAGCCCCCCGCACCGGGCGCGCCGCCTCATGCCGCGCCCCGGGTGCGCACGGCGCGGGCCAGGCCCGGCGCGTACCGCTCGGCGAGTTCGAAGGCGCCCTCGACGACGAGCGCGAAGGCGGCGACGAGGGCCGCGCCCGCGACGACCTGCGGCGTGCTGGCCAGGTTGAAGCCCGCGGTGATGATCCGGCCGAGGCCGCCGCCGCCCGCGAGGGCGGCGATGGTGGCGGTGGCGACGAGCTGGACCGCGGCGAGCCGTACGCCGCTCATGATCAGCGGAAGCGCCAGCGGGGCCTCGACCCGCCACAGCATCTGCCAGCCGGTCATGCCCATGCCCCGCGCCGCCCGTACGACGCCCCGGTCGACCTCGCGCATCCCGACGTAGGCGTTGGTGAGCAGCGGCGGCACGGCGAACAGGACGAGGGCGACGACCGTCGGCCCCTCGCCCCACCTGCCGACCGGGGTGAGCAGCAGCAGGACGAGCACCGCGAAGGTCGGCACGGCGCGGCCCACGTTGGCGAGGTTCACGGCGAGCGCCCCGCCCCTGCCGAGGTGGCCGAGGGCGAGCGCCACGGGCAGCGCGACGAGGCAGCTGATCAGCAGGCAGACCGCCGTCAGGACGAGGTGCTCCAGGAGCCGCTGGCCGATGCCGCCGTCGCCGGACCAGTGGGCGGGGTCGGTGAGCCAGCGCCAGGCGTCGGCGAGGGTCGTCATGCGCGGGCCGCCCTCGTCCAGGGCGTGAGCAGCCGCTGGACGCCGAGCAGCAGCAGGTCGGCGAGGACGGCGAGGAGCACGCACAGCACGGACGCGGTGAGGACCTGGGCCTTGAAGTAGGTGTTCATGCCCGCGTAGATGAGGTTGCCGAGCCCGCCGAAGCCGACGATGGCGCCGACGGTGAGCAGGGAGATCGCCGAGACCGTCGCGATGCGCAGGCCCGCCATGGCGGCGGGCAGGGCGAGCGGCAGTTCGACGGTGAGCAGCAGCCGGACGGGTCCGTAGCCCATGCCGCGTGCGGCCTGCCGGGTCTCCTCGGGGACGGCGCGCAGCCCCGCGAGGATGTTGCGGACGAGGAGGGTGAGCGAGTACAGGACGAGCCCGGCGACGACGAGGGACGCGGAGAGCCCGTAGACGGGCAGCAGCAGCGAGAACATCGCGAGCGACGGGATCGTGTACAGGACGGTGGTGACGGCCAGCACGGGCCCGGCGGCGAGGCGCCAGCGCCGGGCGGCGACGGCGAGCGGCAGCGCCACGGCCAGCGCGATCAGGACGGCGACGGCGGTCAGCTCCAGGTGCTGGAGCACGGCGTCGGTGAGGATGTGCCGACGCGTGCTCAGATACTCGCCGCAGATCCATTCGTTGCGCGCGAGGCAGTCGTCCGGGGGCGCGGTCACCCGTCCATTCCACCGGCGGGAGCGGGCGGGGGCGCGTCGGGGTGGGCCGTACGGGGGTACGCGCGGGGCGGGGGTCGCCGGGCGCGGCCCGGGGGTTCCTGGATGAGCCCGGGGCCGTGTCCGGTCCGTGCGGGACGACTCGCCCCCACCGGCGCGACGCCGGTCCCCCGCCGGGGTGGTACGGCGCCGATCCCTCGGCGGCGCGAGACCGGACGCGAGGCGGGGCCAGGCCGGTCCGCGGCGGTGCGGGGCCGACGCCCCGCCGGTGTCCCGCCGGGCCGGGGTTGGTCGCCCGACGGGACGACCCAGGGTCGGAAGCCCGCAGCGCGGAGCCAGCTCCCCCGGGGCGGGGCCAGGCCGCTCCCCAGCGGTGCCGGGGGCGACGCCCCGCCGGTGTCCCGCCAGGGTGGGACCGGTCACCCGATGGCCCGGCGCGAAGCAGGCCGGTATCCCAGCCGGGCCGGGGCCGGTCCCCCGGCGGCCCGAGGTCGGACACCCGCCGGTGCCAGGCCGGACGCCTGCCGACGCGATGCCGGGCACCAGCCGGTGCGAGGCCGCGCACCCGGCGGTGCGAGGCCGCGTTACCCGCCGGTGCGGGGCCGCGTACCCGGCGGCGCGGGGTCGGTGCCAGGCGGCGCGGTCTGTCGCGGCGGGTCCCGCGGTCGTACGATCCGGGGCGGGCCCACTCGTCCGGGGAGGACCATCGTGGCTGTCGGACCCGCGACCAGTGAGACCGTCTACGAACCCGTGCCGTTCTGGGCCAGGATCCCGCACGGCATCTGGCTCCAGGAGGCCACCTCCGTCGCCGTCGACTCGGCGGACCGCGTCCACGTGTTCAACCGGGGCACCATGCCGGTGCTGGTCTTCGACCGGGACGGGAACGTCGTGGACATGTGGGGCAACGACACGCCGTTCGGCGGCACGGAGCTGATCGACAACGCGTACGGCACGACCACGCCGCGCTGGAAGGGCTCCCGCTTCCTGCACCCGCACGCCGTCACCGTGGACCACGAGGACCACCTGTGGCTCGTGGACGACCTCGGCAACCGCATCACCAAGACGGACCGCGAGGGCAACACCCTGCTCACCCTCGGCACCGGCCGTCCGGCCGCCTTCCAGAGCGGTGAGCCCTTCAGCCGCCCCACCGACGTGGCCGTCGACCCCGCGTCGGGCGACGTCTTCGTGACCGACGGCTACGGCAACTCGCGGGTGCACCGCTTCACCGCGGACGGGCGGCACCTCACCTCGTGGGGCGGACCCGGCAGCGACGAGGGGCAGTTCAGCCTGCCGCACAACATCGCGATGTTCGGCGACGACGCCGTGATCGTCTGCGACCGCGAGAACCACCGCGTCCAGGTCTTCTCCCTCGACGGCGAGTTCCGCGCGACCTGGCACTCCCACCGCCCCGCCGCCGTCTGCGCGGGCCGCGGCCCGGACACCAACGTCTACGTCGCCGAGCAGGGGCCGCCGCCGGTGCAGACGGGCGTCCCCGGACTCGGCCACCGGATCCAGGTATTTGACCGGGACGGGCGCCTCGTGACCCGGTTCGGGGCGCCGCTGCCCGGCGAGGCCCCGGACCAGTTCAACTGGCCGCACGGCGTGGCCGTGGACTCCGAGGGGAGCGTGTACGCGGCGGAGGTGTCCTACGTCGAGGTCGGCAGCAAGCTGGACCCGCCGCGCGAGCTGGTGAGCCTGCGCAAGTGGCGCCGCGTGCGGGGCTGACGGCGCGACGGCTCACCGGAAGGCGGCCCGACGGACCGTCACCCGACACTCCGTCAGCTGACGGCATGGCAGCTGACCGTCCGGGGCCCCGACGGCGCGTCCGCGCCCCGCGGCCCACGCCCCGCCCGGGGCGTCGCCCTCCGGCCATCCGGCGACGCCACTGCGGCCACTCCGGTATCCCCCGGCCCCAAGCCCGCGCGCATTCAGGCCAATTGGGCACAAGTCAACACACAGGGACTTCTTGACACCCCGGATTGGTATAGGCCAATATCCGGCACGTTCGCAGTGCTCCGCCGCCCCGGCCGAGCCGCCGCGCCCCGTCCCTCCGGAGGTCCCTCATGGCAAGCACCATGGCAAGCACCAGCCACCCGCAGCTCACCCGCCTTGCCAACTCCGTGCTCCAGCCGGGGTTCGTGGGGACCACCGCGCCGGACTGGGTGCGCCGCAGGATCGCCGACGGACTCGCCTCGGTCGTGCTGTTCGGGCGCAACATCGAAAGCCCCGAGCAGGTCGCCGCGCTCACCGCGTCCCTGCGCGCCGAGAACCCCGACCTGATCGTCGCCATCGACGAGGAGGCGGGCGACGTCACCCGCATCGACGCGCGCACCGGCGCCTCCTGGCCCGGCAACCTGGCGCTCGGCGCCATCGACGACACGGCCCTGACCGAGCGCGTCGCCCGCGACATCGGCCGCCAGCTGCGCGAGATCGGCGTCTCCCTGGACTACGCGCCGAGCGCCGACGTCAACTCCAACCCCATGAACCCGGTGATCGGCGTGCGCTCCTTCGGCGCGCGCACGGACGTCGTCGCCCGGCAGACCGCCGCCTGGGTCCGCGGCCTGCAGTCCGCCGGAGTGGCCGCCTGCGCCAAGCACTTCCCCGGCCACGGGGACACCAGCGTGGACTCCCACCACGGCCTGCCCCGCTTCACCGCCGACGCCGAGGAGATCGCGCGCACCGCGCTGCCACCGTTCACCGCCGCCATGGAGGCGGGCGTGCGCGCCGTGATGACCGCCCACATGCTGGTCCCGGCGCACGACGGCGAACTGCCCGCGACGCTCAGCCGCCCCATCGTCCACGACCTGCTGCGTGGCCAGCTCGGCTTCACCGGCCTGGTCGTCACCGACGGCATCGAGATGAGCGCCGTCTCCGGCCCCTACGGCATCGGCGGCGCCACCGTGCGGGCCGTCGCCGCGGGCGTGGACGCGGTGTGCGTCGGCGGCGAGAGCGCCGAGGAGGCCACCACCGTCGACCTCGCCGACGCCCTCGTGCGCGCCGTGCTCGACGGCACCCTGCCCGAGGAGCGCCTGGCCGACGCCGCGACCCGCGTACGGGAGTTCGCCGCCTGGTCGGCCACGCTCACGCGGCAGCCGGAGCCCGCCGCCGACGCCGCCGACATCGGCCTGGAGGCCGCGCGCCGCGCCGTGCGCGTGCACAAGGCGGACACCGGCGCCGCGCTGCCGCTCACCGCCGACCCGCACGTCGTCGAGCTGTCCGCCACGATGAGCCTGGCCGTCGACGGCGCGACCCCCTGGGGCGTGGCCGAGCCGCTGCGCGCGCTGCGCCCCGGCACGACGTCCGTGCGCGTGTCGGAGGCCGACCTCACCGCCGAGCCCGGCCTGCTCGACCGGGTCGCCCTGACGCCCGCGACCGGGCGTCAACTGGTCGTCGTCGTACGGGACGCGGCCCGCCACCCCTGGATGTCGCAGGCGCTCACGGGCCTGGTGCGCCGCCGCCCGGACGCGCTCGTCGTGGAGATGGGCGTGCCCGCGGGCGAACAGCTCGGGGCGGTCCACCTGATCACGCACGGTGCGACGCGCGTCTCCGGCATCGCCGCCGCGGAAGTCCTCGTCGGCACCGACTGAGCGCCGCGGCACCCCCGTTCTCCAGCGGTTATCCGATCTTGTCCGGTCCCTTCCGGACGAGTCGTCACCCAAGCGGCACCGCTCGCTGACGCACCGCGACGCCCCAACACGCGACCCGCGGACACCGGTTGACTTCGCTGATGGTCTAGTCCATCTTGGTTCCACCCGAACCTGGTCTAGTCCTTCGGGAGTTCACGCCGACCCCTCGCCCGTCCCCGCCGGGGCGCCGACACGCCCCCGCCCACCGCGATCCGCCGCCCGCACGCGAGACCACCCCCATGGCGCGTGCGGCGCGCGGACGCCCGCCGACACCCCTCACTCGCACCGCACCTCGTTCCTCGTGCCCTTCCCGGCCCGCGACGACGGCCGCGCCCTCGCCGTTCCCGTCGTCGCCGCCCGTCGAGGCCTCCCCCACGCACGGAACCGCGCAGGAGCGGTCGCTCCCCTTCCGTCCCCACCCCCGACCGCTCCCGTGACCGTCCACTGACCGTCCACCGCGCACCCGAGCCCTGGAGGAGTCCTGTGTCCACACCGCCCCATCTGTACCGAGCCGCCTGCGAGCTGCCCTACTTCAGCTCCGACGCCGACACCTACCTGGCGCAGTTCCCCCTGAGGGACCTTCAGAAGACCCGTCCGCTGCGGGTCCTGACGGACGAGCAGTTCACCCAGTGGCAGACCCAGGGCTACGTCGTGGTCAGCGAGGCGATACCCGCCGACCACGCCCGCCGCCTCCTCGACTTCACCTGGGACTTCCAGGGCCTGGACCGCGAACGCCCGGACACCTGGTACGAGGAGCGGGAGTTCCGTACGGACCTGGAGCGGGACCTGTACGTCTACGGCTTCGTCGAGGCGTACCACCACCAGCTCATCTGGGACAGCCGCCAGACGCGGCGCGTCTACGACGCCTTCGTCGACGTGTGGGACTGCGAGGAGCTGTGGGTCACCCTGGACCGGCTCAACCTCAACCCGCCGAACGTCAAGAACCGCTCCCGCTCCCTGATCGAGCCCACCGAGCGGGGCTTCGACATCGAGCTGCACTGGGACGTGGACTCCACCCGCAGCGTCCTGCCGCAGCGCGTCCAGGGCATCATCGCGCTGCACGACACCGAGGCGGAACTCGGCGGCTTCCAGTGCTGCCCCGAGCTGTTCCGGCAGTTCGACCGCTGGAAGCTCGACCAGCCCGCCGACCGCGACCCGGTGCGCCCGGCCGTCGACCGGTCCGAGTTCCCCGTCGTACGCCCCGAGCTGAAGGCGGGCGACCTGCTGATCTGGAACGGCATGCTGGCGCACGGAGTGGCGCCCAACACCTCCGAGCGCGGCGTGCGGGCCGTGCAGTACCTGTCGATGATGCCCGCCCTCGAAGAGCACCACGCGCTGCGCAAGTCCCGCGTGGAGTCCTGGCGCCACCTGTCGACGCCGGACTGGAACGTGACCCTGCTCGGCGACGCCCGCCAGCACGAGTCCGAGCGCTACGGCACCGCCAGCCTCACCGACCTCGGCGAGAAGCTGCTCGGCCTGACGTCCTGGCACACGGAAGCCTCCGACCGGTGAGCGGGGCGGACACCGCGCGCAGGGTCTGCCTGGCCCTGCCCACCAACCGGGCCTGCGCCCCGGTGGTCACCGCGCTCGGCGGGGAGGCCCGGTACGCCGCCGCGCACTTCGGCGTCGAGGTGCACCTGCTCGTCCTCGACTCCTCCGCGCCGGACGACCTCACCGCGCACGCCCAGGCCCTGGCGGAGTTCCGGGACGTGCCGGGCGTCGTCGTCCACCACCTCGACGAGGACCGGCAGCGGGACTTCCTGCGCCGGGTCGTGCACGCCGCCGACGTCCTCAAGCCCGACCTGCTGCTCGACCTGATGCTGCCGTCGGCGCTGTCGTACGGCGCCTGCACCAACCGGGCGTTCCTGATCGCGGCGGCGCTCGGCTGCGCGTCGGTGCACCGCAGGGACTCCGACAGCGCCTACCAGGTCCTGGACGGCGAGCCGGTCTACCCCATCCACCACGAGCTGGCCTCCCTGGGCAGGCGCGCCGCCGACGCCACGGCCGCGGTGACCGGAACCGACCTGGACCCGGCGCACCACGACAAGCCGGTGGTCCTCGTCGGCAGCTCCTTCATCGGTGAACTCTCCGTGGACATCGGCGAGATCCACGACCTCGACCGCGAGGTCTACTACGACGTCGTCAGCCTGTGGGCGCCGCAGGACTGGCCCGAGGCGCGCAAGCGGGACCTGGTCGACGAGTCCTTCAGGGGCGCGGGCCTCGACCCGTTCACCGAGGACCGCGCCGTGCTCACCCACGTCGACCCGATGCGCGTCGACATGTGCAACATCAGCTTCCACCGCGTGCACGAGCAGATCCCGCTGCCGCCCGCCACCGACACCATCGGCAGCGACTACTTCCTGCTGCACGTGGTGTACGACGCCACGCTGCCCGGCGTCCTGCACAACCGCACCATCGTGAACTACTACACGGGCGAGCGCAGGACCGACTCCGGCTTCACGGCGTACCAGAACCGGTTCACGAAGTTCTTCCTGTCCATGCTCTACCTCAACCACGTCTACGCGGAGATGGAGCGGGCCGGGAGCGCGCTCCTGGACGAGCGCCACGACGTCCGCGCCGACCAGATCGCCCGGCTGGTGCGGGACAGCGCGCGGCTGGACACCGCGGAGAACGTCCACCGGCTCGACGTCCTGGAGCGCTCGTACCGCAAGCTCGGCGGCAAGTACGCCGCGTTCGCCGACGCCCTGCCCGCGCGCCGCGAGCGGCTGCTCGCCGAGGCGCGGCACGACATGGAAGACTTCGCCCTGCTCATCGAGGCCTGGGCGGCACTGATCCGGGCCGCGCGTGCGGCCGACGCGTCGAGCCTCGGGTAGCGGCCTTTCATGTACGTCACGTCACGCCTGCGGGCGGCCCTCGCGGCCGCCACGGAGGACACCCTGGTCTACGACCTGCCCGGCATCGAGGAGCGCTACGACGCGCTGCTGCGGGAACTGCCCGGCGTCGCCGTCCGGTTCGCGATGAAGGCCTGCCCGGTGGACGAGGTGCTCACCCGGCTCGCCGACCGCGGCTGCGGCTTCGACGCGGCCAGCCCGCAGGAGATCGCCCAGGCCCTGGCCGTCGGCGCGCCCGCCGAGCGCGTCCACTACGGCAACACCATCAAGTCCGACCGGCACATCGCCGACGCCCGCGCCCGCGGCATCCGGGACTTCGCCACCGACAGCGTCGAGGACGTGCGGGCCATCGCGGCCATCGCGCCCGGCTCCCGGGTCTTCTGCCGCCTCGCCACCGACGGCGACGGCGCCCTGTGGGGGCTCAGCCACAAGTTCGGCTGCTCCCCGCCGACGCCGTGCACGTCCTGGCGACCGCGCACGCCTCGGGTCTGGTCCCGGCGGGCCTGTCCGTGCACGTGGGCTCCCAGCAGATGACGGCCGAGGCGTGGCGCGCCGCCCTCGACCGCATCGCCGAGGTCCTGGTGGCCCTGGGCCGCCGCGGCATCCACCCCGACCACGTCAACCTGGGCGGCGGGCTGCCCGCGCTCGGCTACCGCGACCGGCGGGGCAACCCGCTCGACCCGCCCCTCGACAAGATCTTCGCGGTGCTCCGCGAGGGGATGCAGCGCCTGTCCGCCCTCACCCCCGTGCCGCTGGACTTCGTCATCGAACCCGGCCGCCACCTGGTCGCCGACCACGGCGCGGTGCGCGCCCACGTGTCGCGCCTGTCCGCCCGGCGGGGCGCCGACGGGCGGCGGCAGCACTGGCTGTATCTGAGCTGCGGCAAGTTCAACGGCCTGTACGAGATGGACGCGCTCCAGTACCCGCTGCTGTTCCCGACCCACCCCGCGCCCCCGGCGCCCCCAGCAACGTACGTCCCCGCTGTGGTCGCCGGACCCACCTGCGACAGCGACGACGCCTACAGCCACGAGGGCAGCCTGGTCCGGGTGCCCGAGGCGGCGGCGTCCGGGGACCCGGTGTGGATCCTGTCCACGGGCGCGTACGCCACGAGCTACACCACGCGGGGCTTCAACGGCTTCGGCCCGCTGCCGCTCACCTGGGTGCGCGGCGAGCAGGAGCGGGCGGGCGCCGCGCCGGAAGGAGCGCACTGAGTGTCCGACACCCTCGGCCCCCTGCACATACGGCCCGTCACCGACCACGACTGGGACGGCATCGCGGCCCTCGAAGCGGGCGTCTACACCCCCCTCGGCCTGTCCGAGGGCCGGGCGGCGCTCGAATCCCGGGCCCGGGTCTCGCCCAGCACCTGCTTCGTGCTCACTAGCGGACACCGGACCGCGGGCTACGTCCTCACGCTGCCCTACCCGGCGTTCCAGAGCCCCGACCTGGAGCGGGCGGAGCGGTCCGCCTTCGCCTCGGCCAACCTGCACCTGCACGACCTGGTCGTCGCCGAGGACTTCCGCGGCCGCGGCCTGGCCCGCCGACTGCTGCGCCACCTCACGGCGACGGCCCGCGCCCAGCGCTACGAGCGGATCTCCCTGGTCGCCGTGGCGGGCAGCGAGACCTTCTGGTCGGCGCGGGGATTCACGGCCCACCGGGAGGTCCCGCTCCCGGCCAGTTACGGCGCGGACGCGGTGTACATGTCCGCGCCAGTCCCCGAAAGGCAGAGCGGTGCCGGAAAGACGAAGAGGCTGACGAGCTGATGCACACCTTGCGTGTCCGCGATGAGTTCCGGCGAGCGCAGCTCGCCATCGCGGCGTTGTTCTGCGTCCTGGGCTTCCAGTACGCCACCTGGGCCGCGCGGATTCCCGCGCTGAAGTCCAAGCTCGACCTGAGCGAGGCCGAGGTCGGGCTGCTCCTGATGGCCGCCGGGGTCGGCGCGGCGGCGTCGTTCCCGCTCGTCGCCGCCCTCACCCGGCGCTGGGGCTCGCGGCGCCTGGCCTTCCTCTCGGCGCTGTTCCTCGGCCTGCTGCTGCTCGCCCTCGCGGCGGCGCCGAACTATCCGGTCGCGCTCGCCGTGATGTGCGCCGACGGCGTCGGCGTCGGCTGTCTGAACGTCGCCATGAACGCGCAGGGCGCCGCCCTGGAGTCCCGCTACGGGCGCACCGCCATGGCCAAGCTGCACGCCACGTTCAGCGGCGGCTCCCTCGGCGCCGCCCTCCTCGCCTCCGGCACGAGCGCGCTGACCTCGTCCGTGGCGCTGCACTTCGGCGTGGCCGCGGTGCTCGTGCTGCTCCTCGCCATGTTCGCCGAACCGGCGCTGCTGACCGAGGAGGAGGCCGCGCCCGACGCCGACGGCGCCGACGGGGACGGGGCGAAGAAGAAGGCCCGGCGGTCGTGGGCGCTGCCCGCGAGCGTCACGCTGTGGATGGGCGGCGCCATGGTGTTCGGCACCGTGGCGGAGGGCGCCATGAACGACTGGTCGGCGCTCTATCTCAAGGACGTCGCCGACGCGTCGGCCCGCGTCGCGCCGCTGGGCATCGCCGTGGTCTCCGTGATGATGGTGCTCGCGCGGCTCTTCGCCGACGGCTGGCGCACCCGCTGGGGCGACGGCCGCGTGGTGCGCCTGGGCAGCGTCCTGGCCGCCGCGGGCCTGGCGTTCGCGCTGCTGGTGGGCGGCGTGGTCCCGGCCCTGATCGGCTTCGCGCTCATGGGACTCGGCCTCGCGGCCGTCACGCCGTGCGTGTACGTGGCGGCGGCGAACCAGGGCTCGGACGCCCTCGCCCTGGTGGCCGCGATGGGGACGACGGGGCTGCTCGCCGGGCCGCCGGTGATCGGCTTCATCGCGAGCGGCAGCAGCCTGGTGTGGGGCATGGCGGCGGTCGCCGCGTCGGCGGTCCTGGTGTCGCTGTGCGCCACGAGGATCCGCTGGAAGCCGGTGGCCGCCGAGGCGTCGGGGACGGCCGGTACGGCGGGCACGGCCGGGGCGTCGGGGACGGCCGAGACGGCCGGTACGGCGGAGGCGGGTGCCTGAGGGGCCGTCATCGGAGCGGCCGGGCCGCGCTCTTGACCAGGGGTGTTACGGGACTCACAGACCCGTAACACCCCTTTCGCCCCTTCTGCCCCACCCGTCGCACAGGTCCCGCACAGCAACAGGCAACCCCCGGACGTCCGTTCGCATCCTCCCCGCCGCAGGGCCCGTGACGCACCGGGCCTCGGGGGAATCCGATGACGAGGAGAACTGTCTTGATCCGTGTCCCGCGCTTGGCGACCGCCGCGTGTGCGGCGCTCGCGCTGGCGGTGGGGTTGCCGGAGCTGGCGCACGCCGCGCCGGGGCTGCCGTCCGGGCCGCCCGCCGACGACCCCATATCCACCGCCCCGGTGGGGAGCCCCGACCAGCTCCCCCAGGGGTGGGACCTCACCGGCGAGGGCGCCGACCAGGAGTTGGTCTGGCGTTCCCCGGAGCGGGTGCCCATGGGGGACGCCCGCGTGGAGTTCTACGCGGGCGACCGGCTGCTCGGCCGCCCCAGGGCCGCGAACGACCAGCGCACCTTCCGCCTGGGCCTGTCCGAGAACGGCGTACGCCCCACGGACCGCCTGACCGGCCTGAAGGTGCTCGCGGGCGGCCGCCGTCTGGACGCGCCCGCCGCCGGGCGGGGCCCGCGCCTGGCGCCGCCGCCCGCCGACACCCCGCGGCAGGCTCCCGCGAACGAGGTCGACCCGGGCCGCCCGGGCCCGTACCGCACCACCCGCGGCAGCTACGACCTGAAGGCGGTCAAGCTGCCCGGCTTCCCCAAGCCGGTGGAGATGCGCGCCACGGTCCTCGGCCCGACGAACGCCCCGGGCAAGCGCCCGCTGGCGCTGTTCCTGCACGGCCGCCACTACACCTGCTACAACGACCGCGGCAAGGAGGACATGACCTGGCCCTGCCCGTCGGGCCTCAAGCCGGTGCCGAGCGAGCAGGGCTATGTGCACGACCAGAAGCTCCTGGCCTCCCAGGGGTACGTCACGGTGTCGATCGCCGCGAACGGGATCAACGGCCAGGACGACGTCGCCGACGACGGCGGCGCGCAGGCCCGCTCCTCGCTGGTGCGCCAGCACCTCGGCCGCTGGGCCGACTGGGCCGCCGACCCGTCGAAGGCACCGGACGCCGTGCGCGCCACCGCCCCCGCTGACCTGTCCAAGGTGCTGCTCGTGGGCCACTCGCGCGGCGGCGAGGGCGTCAACCGCGCGGCGCTCGACAGCCGTTACGCGCCGCCCGCCGACGAGGACGGCGCCCCGGGCAAGGCCCGCTGGCAGGTCCGCGGCACGGTCCTGATCGGCCCGACCCTCTTCGGGCACAACCCCGACCCGGACGTGCCCTCGATGACGATCCTGCCGGGCTGCGACGGCGACGTCTCCGACCTCCAGGGCCAGCTCTACGTGGACGCCACCCGTGGCGTCAGCGGCGGCAGCGCCCTGCACAGCGCGGTCTACATGGTCGGCGCGAACCACAACTTCTTCAACCGCGAGTGGACGCCCGGCCAGTCCCAGGCCCCGTCCGTCGACGACTTCTCCGGCGGCGAGCGCCCGGACCCGGTGTGCTCGCCGGGCCGCGGCCCGCGTCTGAAGGCCACGCAGCAGCAGACCGCGGGCTCCACGTACATCGCCGCGGCCGCCCGGCTGTTCCTCGCCGGTGACGACAAGGTCCGCCCGCTGCTCGACGGCTCCGGCCGCGGCGCCCCCTCGGCGGGCCCGGCGCGGGTGCTCACGCACGCGGTCGGCGGCCACCGCACGCCCGCCGTCACCGCGGACACCAGCGCCGCGGTGACCGGCGGACGCCTGTGCTCGCAGGTCTCCTCCAGCGCCCCCCGCGGCTGTCTGACCGGACGCCAGGGCTCGTCGCCGCACTTCGCGCGCTGGGAGGCCTCCCCCGACCCCGGCCGCTACGCGTACGCGATGAACTGGTCGCGCACCGGCGCCACCATGGCCGTACGCCCCAAGAAGCCGGTGTCCCTCGCGGACGCCAAGGCGCTCGCGCTGCGCGTGATCGTGCCGCCGAACACCAAGGGCACCAAGCTGGACGTGACCGTCGCCGACGCGTCGGGGCGCCGCGCCAAGCTCGGCCGGGTCACCCTCGACGGGCTGCCCGGCAGCGAGATGACCTCGTCGTACTGGGGCCGTGAGGTGCGGGTGCCGCTGACGGCCGCGACCGGCGCGGGCCTCGACCTGACGCGGGTGCGGTCGGTGGAGCTGACCTCGGCCACCCGGTCCGGCAAGGCGTGGCTGATGGACGCCTGGGGCTGGCGCCCCGGCACGCCGGAGGTCACCGCGTCGCCGCTGGCCCGCGTCGACCTCGGCCGCCTCACCGTCGACGAGGGCGACTCCGGGGTGCGCACCTACCGCGCCCCGGTCCGGGTGAGCGGTGACGGCACCGGCACGGTGCGGCTGCTGCTGCCCGACCCGGCCGTGCCGGACAAGCTCGTCGCCAAGAAGGTCACGGTGCGCCCCGGCGACACGTCCCTGAGCGTGCCGTTCGAGGTCAAGGGCAACAAGCGGTACGGCACGCAGGTGTCGTACGACCTCTTCGCCAAGGCGGTGCGCGGCGCGGTCGTCGGCTCCTACCACGGTGGGCTCGCCGTGCGCGAGGACGACCCGATGCCGAAGATCACGGTGAAGCCGGTCGCCGCCAAGGTCACCGAGGGCAAGGCCCTGAAGTGGCGCGTGTCCCTGTCGGCGGTCGCCGACACGGAGCTGGGGGCCGCGTTCCGCGTCCTGCCGGTCCGCGGCGGCGGAGAGCTGTCCACCAAGGACGTCACCAAGCGGTGGCTGAAGGAGACCTTCGGCGCCACGCCCGGCCGGGGCCGCCCGCTGTCCAAGGTCAACGGGGAGCCGTACTTCACCGTCCTGGTCCCGCCCGGCAAGCGCGGCGTGGAGCTGAGCGTGCCCACCGTCAAGGACGGGCTGCGGGAGGGCGCGGAGTCGGTGCGCCTGAAGCAGTACACGTACGACGAGCAGTGGCAGGAGCACCCGGGCCCGGTGTTCACCGGCACGGTGCGCGCCAACCGGACATAGTCCGGGGCGGAGCGTACGGGTCCGGGCGGGCGGTTCCCCTGCGGGGGGCCGCCCGCCCGGGTGTGTGCGGTGCGCTCGCTCAGCGGTCGGGCGCCGGGTCAGCGGCCGGGGCGGCGGGGCGGCGGTCGGTGCACCGTCTCAGTGGCCGGGCGGCGGGTCAGTTCCAGGGGTTGGCGGGCTGGTCGTTGATGTACGTCCAGAAGCGTGTGCCCACCGGCACGTCGCCGTGGGCCCAGAAGCTCCAGCCGCCCGAACTCTGCAGGTTGGGGCCGTACTTGCCGTCGTGGAACTCGGCCATGCGCCAGCCCGCGCCGAAGGTGTTGGCGCAGATGCCGTCGGCGGCGGCCAGGCTCGTCAGCCGGGTCCCGCGCACCGGGTTGGTAGCGGCGACGGTGCCCTTGGCCCAGCCCGCGTAGAAGTCCGGGGTGATCCCGGCGGGCACGGGGCGGCCGTCGACCTTCAGACACAGGACGGGCAGCGCCGTGCTGGTGTCCGTGTCGCCCTGGTAGGGGTTGCTGAGCGGGCCGCCGCCGACGCGGACGGTGCCGCTGGGCCCGTCGGCGAGGAAGGTCCAGGTCATGGCCTTGGTGTTGGTGGCGCCCGAGGGGGCGGCGGCCGCCGGGGCCGCGGTGCCCGCGGCGAGCGCCACGGCGGCGAGTGCGGCGGAGGCCAGGGTGGCCACGGACCGGGACAGCTTGATCGAGCGCAAGGCGTTCTCCTCACGGCTGATGCTGGATGGATCCCCTGGTGTGCCGGGGTGTACGGGCGTGAACCGAGGCGTACCAGTGACACCGGCGATACCGGTGGCACCGGTCGAGGATTCTTCACGTCCTTCACACTGCCTCCAAGAGCCATAACCAGACATCCACGTCTCGTGGTTCTCTCCGGAGAAACCCGGAAAGCGCGCATCCGCCCGCATGACCCGCGACCCGGCGGGTACCTGAGACGTGGACCCCACCGCGCTCCCCCGTCGCGGTGGGGTCTTTGTACGGGCAGCGGGCCCCCGCCACACCGGCGGGGGCCCGTCCGCGCGCCGGGCACGCGGCGCGCGCCGCGTGCCCGGTGGCCTGCTCACGGCCTGCTCAACGGCCGGTGTACGCCTCCCTGTTCATCCTGCGCAGCCGGGGCCTGCTGGTCTTCGTCGACCCCGTGGTGCGCGGCGCGAGATCGGCGACGGTGTGCGCCTCGAAGACCGCCCGGATCGGCACGTCCACGCCGAGTTCCGCGCGGATGCGGCTGGTCAGCCGCGTCGCGAGCAGGGAGTTGCCGCCCGAGGCGAAGAAGTCGTCGTGGATGCCGACCCGTTCGGCGCCGAGCACCTCCGCGAACAGGTCGCAGAGCGTCCGCTCCTGCGGGGTGCGCGGCGCCGCGTACGCGGCGCCGCCGAACTCCGGCTCCGGCAGCCGCCCGCGGTCCAGCTTGCCGTTCGGCGACAGCGGCAGCCGGTCGAGGACCACGAAGGCGTCCGGCACCATGAAGTCCGGCAGCTTCTCGTTCGCGTGGGCGCGCAGCTCCGTCACGTCGACGGCGCCGGGGCCGTCCGCGTCCTCCCGCGGCGCGGGCACCACATAGCCGACCAGGCGCTTGGTGCCGCCGCCCGCCTCCCGGGCGATGACGGCCGCCTGGGCGACGCCGGGGTGCGCGGTCAGGGCCGCCTCGACCTCGCCCGGCTCGATGCGGAAGCCGCGCACCTTGACCTGATGGTCGTCGCGGCCCAGGTACTCCAGCTGGTCGTCCTCGGTCCAGCGGACCAGGTCGCCGGTGCGGTACATGCGCGCGCCGCCGCCCTCGAAGGGGTTGGCCACGAACCGTTCGGCGGTCAGGCCCGGGCGCCGGTGGTAGCCGCGCCCGATGTGCCCGGAGACATACAGCTCGCCCACCACGCCGCGCGGCGCGGGCGTCAGGCCGGGGCCGAGGACGTAGGCGCGCACGTTCCCGATGGGGGTGCCGATCGGCAGGCTGCCCGCGCCCTGGAGGGCGTCGTCGGCCTCCAGCGAGAACGCCGTGGTGTAGAACGACTCGCTCGGGCCGTAGCAGTTGACGACGCGCGCGTTGGGCAGCACCTCGCGCACCCGCCGGGCGAGCGACACGGGCAGCGGCTCGCCGCCGAGCGCGAGCGTCTCCACGCCCTCGGTGCCCTTCTTCTCCTTGACCAGGGCGAGCAGTTCGTCGAAGACCGACGGCACGGTGCTCAGGACCGTGGCCGAGAGCTCCGGCAGCTCCCCCATGGCCAGCGCGTCGCGGATCACCTCCAGGGTGGAGCCGCTGCCGAGCGTGGCGAACATCTCGAACGCGGAGACGTCGAAGTTGATCGACGTGCCCGCGAGCAGCTTCTTGCCCGTGCCGCCGCCCATGCGCGCGGCCATCTCCGCCGCGTCGGCGGCCACCGTGAGCTGGGTCTCCATCACGCCCTTCGGCACGCCCGTGGAGCCCGAGGTGTAGATGACGTACGCCAGGTGGTCGGGGCGCAGCGGTGTCGTCCGGTCCGCGTCGGTGAGGGGGCCGCCGTCCGTGCCGTACTCCTGGTCGACGAAGACGCACCGCTGGTCCGGGCCGAGGAGGGCCCGGGCGGTCGGCGCGTCGGTGACGATCAGCTCCGGCTCGGCCTGCGACAGGACGAGGTCCAGGCGGTCGCTCGGGTACTTGGGGTCGACCGGCAGATAGGCGGCGCCCGTCTTGACGACGGCGACCACGCCCACGATCAGCTCGGCCGAGCGGGGCAGGGCGACGCCCACCACGCCGTCGGGGCCCGCGCCGCGCCGGATCAGCTCCCGCGCGAGGCGGTTGGCCCGCTCGTCAAGGTCCCGGTAGGTGTACGCGACGTCGCCGCTGGTCACGGCGATCGCGTCCGGCGACTGCGCGACCTGCCGGTCGAACAGCTCCGGAAGCGTGGTGGCGGGCACCGGCACGCGCGTGTCGTTCAGGCCGACGAGCAGCCGCTCGCGCTCCGCGGGCTCCAGGACGTCCACCTGGCCGACCTTGCTCCCGGGGTCGGCCGCGATCTGCCGCAGCACCCGCCCGAGCCGCCCGGCGAGCACCTCGGCGCCCGCCGCGTCGAACACGTGCCGCTGGTACTGGATGGTCACGCGCGGGCGGGCGCCGTCGGGGTAGACGAACACGGTCACCGGATAGTGGCTGGCCGTGAAGGAGCGGATGCCCGTCACGGTGACCCCGGCCGCCGCGCTCGCCTCGGCGATGCCCGAGCGGTCCAGCGGGAAGGACTCGAAGACGACGAGGGTGTCGAACAGCGCCTTCAGACCGGTCAGGTCGAGCAGCTTGGGCAGCCCCACGTGGTGGTGGTCGAGCAGTGCCGCCTGCCGCTCCTGGAGACCAGTGAGCAGTTCGGTGAAGGTGGCTCCGGGGGCGCAGCCCACGCGTACGGGGATGGTGCTCAGGAAGAGCCCGACGATGGAGTCGACGCCCGGCACCGCGGGCGGCCGCCCGGCCACCGTGGCGGCGGTCACCACGTCCTGACGGCCCGTCAACTGTCCGAGCAGGACGGCCCAGGCGCCCTGCACGACCGTGTTGAGGGTGATCCCCAGGCCGGTGGCGCGCCGGGCCAGGGCGTGGAACTCCTCCGTGGTGAGGTCCACGTCGACCTGCCCGATGCCGGGGCTGGCCGCGTCCGACTCGTCGCCGGGGGCCAGCATCGTGGGCTCGTCGAGCCCGGCCAGCTCCCTGGCCCAGGCCGCCGTGGACTCCTCGGGGTCCTGCCGCGCCCGCCAGGCCAGGAAGTCCCGGTAGCCGCGCGGGCGCGGCAGCGCCGAGGCGTCGCCGCCCGAGCCGTACAGGCGCAGCACGTCCTGGATGATCAGCGGCAGCGACCAGCCGTCGAACAGCAGATGATGGGCCGTCAGGACCAGTTCGTGTCTGCCGTCGGACAGGGTGACGAGGGCCAGGCGCAGCAGCGGTGGCGTCGCCAGGTCGAAGTTGTCCGCCAGGTCGTCGGCGAGGAACCGCTCGAAGGCCTCCGCCCGGCCGCTGGCCGGTACCTCGCTCAAGTCGGCTTGCTTCCAATGCAGTTCGACGCCGTCGACGACGAGCTGGAGGTGGTCGCCGTCGGCGCCGGGCACGAAGGCGGTCCGCAGGCTGGGGTGCCGGTCGAGGGTGGCCTGCCCGGCGGCCCGCATCCGGTCCGGGTCCACCGGCCCGGACAGGTGCAGGGTGTACTGCACCTGGTAGGCGTCGAAGGTGGCGGCGCCCCGCATCAGCGAGTGGAACAGCAGGCCGGACTGGAGCGGGGTGGTCGGCCAGACGTCCGACAGGCCGGGGTAGCGCTCCTGCCAGGCGTCGATGTGCTCCTGCGCCACCCGCACCAGCGGCACGTCGGACGGGGTGAGGCCGCCCGCGCCGGGTTCGGCGGCGTGCCGGGCCAGGCCTTCGAGGGCCGCGCACCACAGGTCGGCGAGCTGGCGCACCTCGGCCTGGGCGAGCACGCCGGAGGGCGCGGTGAACACGGCGCTCAGCCGGGGCCCCTCGGGGGTGTCCGTGACGCTGGCGTTGATGTCCACCTCCGCGGGGGCGGGCATGTCCGGGTCCTGGCCCGCGTCGAGGGACGCCAGCTCGGCGACCTCGACCTGGGTGAAGCCGAGGCCGCGCAGCCGTTCCGGCATGTCCGCCGCCGCCGAGAACCGGCCCAGGTAGTTGAACCCGACCTGGCCGAGCGGGTACGGCGCGAGCCGGGCGGCGGTCTCCGGGTTGAGGTGGCGGAGCAGGCCGTAGCCGATGCCCTTGTCGGGGACGGCCCGCAGCTGCTCCTTGACGGCCTTCAGGGCGCGGGCCGCCGCGGGCCCGCCCGCGAAGGCGTCGTCGAGGTCCGTGCCCGCCACGTCGAGGCGCACGGGGAAGACGCTGGTGAACCAGCCGACGGTGCGGGACAGGTCCGCGCCCGGCGCGGCCGCCTCCTCGCGGCCGTGGCCTTCGAGCCGGATGAGCGCCGAGGGCTCCTCGACGCCGCGGTCGCGCCGCCACCGGGCGAGGGCGAGCGCCAGGCCGGTCAGGAGGCCGTCGTTGACCTCGCCGTGGAAGGCCGCGGGCACCGTCGACAGGAGGGACTCGGTGACGGACACGGGCAGGTCGACCCGGGTCTCGGTGACCGTCGCGATCACGTCCACGGACCGGTCCAGGCGGCGGGCGCCGAGCAGCGGGTCGGGCCCTTCCACGATGGACCGCCACAGGTCCAGTTCGGCGGTCCGCCGCGCGCCGCGCGCCTCGTCGGCAAGGGCGTGCGCCCAGCGCCGCACCGAGGTGGCGACCGGTTCGAGCACGGGCGCGCGCCCGGCCCGCACCTGCTCCCAGGCGGCGGCGAGGTCGGGCATGAGGATGCGCCAGGACACGCCGTCGACGACGAGGTGGTGCAGGACGACCAGCAGGCGCCCGGCGGGTGCCCCGCCCTGCCGGGGCGCGCCGCCGTCCGCCGCGCCGCCCTCGGCCGTGGACTTCGGGGCCGCTGCCGGGTCGTACCAGACGAACTGCGCGACGACGCCCCCGGCCGGGTCGAGGCGGGCGGCCGCCGCGTCGAGCGCGTCGTGCAGGGACCGCTCCCAGGCGCCGCCCCAGCGGCCGTCGCACTCCACGCGCGTGAGCAGCGCCGCCGCGTCGACCGAGCCGGGCGGCCCCACGAGCAGGCCCTCGCCGCCCTCGGTCACCAGGCGGGCGCGCAGCAGGTCGTGCCGGTCGAGCACCGCTTGGAGGGTCGCCGCCAGGCCCGCCCGGTCGATGCCCGCGGGCAGGTCCAGCGCCATGGCCTGGAGGAACCGGTCGAAGCCGGGGCCGTACTCGCGCAGCATCCGCGCGACGGGCAGCAGCGGCATCCAGCCCTCGCCGCCGCCGGGCAGCTCCTCAAGGACGGGGGCTCCGGCGCCGGACGCCGCGTTGGCCGCGGCGACCTCGGCGAGGTCGGCCACCGTGCGGGAGGTGAACACGTCCCGGGCGCTGATCTCGATCCCGGCCGCGCGGGCCCGGGACACCACCTGGATGGACTGGATGCTGTCGCCGCCGATGGCGAAGAAGTCGTCGTCGATGCCGACCCGGTCCACCGCGAGGACCGCGGCGAACGCCTCCGCCAGGGCCTCCTCCTCGGGGGTGCGCGGCGCCCGGTAGGTGCCGCCCGTGAACTCCGGCTCGGGGAGCCGCTTCCGGTCCACCTTGCCGTTGGGCGTCAGCGGGAGCTGGTCGAGGACCATGACGAGCGCGGGCACCATGAAGTCCGGCAGGCGGCGCGCCACGAACGCGCGCAGCTCCCCGGCCGCGAACCCGGCGTCGAAGGCGACGGACCCGGTGGCGCCGCCCTCGTCGCGGGCGGCGTCCTCGTCGCGGGCGGCGTCCTCGTCGCGGGCACCGTCACCGGCCGCCGGGACCACATAGCCGACGAGCTGCTTGCCGCGGCCGCTGGACTCGTGGGCGACCACCACGGCGTGGGCGACCAGGGGGTGGGCGGTCAGCGCCGCCTCGATCTCCTGGAGTTCGATGCGCAGCCCGCGGATCTTGACCTGGGTGTCGACGCGCCCGACGAACTCCAGCTGCCCGTCGTCGGCCCGCCGCACCAGGTCCCCGGAGCGGTACATGCGCCGCCCGGGGGCGCCGAAGGGGCAGGCGACGAAGCGTTCGCCGGTGAGCGCGGGGCGGCCCAGGTAGCCGCGGGCGAGGGGCGCGCCCGCGATGTACAGCTCGCCTTCGGTGCCGTCGGCCACCGGCTGGAGCCGGTCGTCGAGGACGTACAGATCGGTGTTGGGCAGGGCGCCGCCGATGGGGACGCGGCCGTCTCCGGACAGCGGGGCGCTGAGGGTGACGGCGACGGTGGTCTCGGTGGGGCCGTAGCCGTTGAGCAGCCGACGGCCGACGGACCACTGGGCGACCAGTTCGGGCGGGGTGGCCTCCCCGGCGACCGCCATGGACCGCACCGAGCGCAGGGAGTCGGCGGGCATCGTGGCGAGGACCGCGGGCGGCATGACCAGGTGGGTCACGCCGTGCGCGGCGACAGTCGCGGCGAGCGGCGCGCCGGGGGCGAGCCGCTCCTTGTCGGCCATCACCAGCGTGCCGCCGGTGAACAGGGACATGCACATCTCGCCGACGGAGACGTCGAAGCTCGGCGAGGCGAACTGCAGGACGCGGCTCTCGGCGCCCACCTTCATGCGCTCCACCAGGGCGCCGACGAGGTTGGCGATGCCGGTGTGGGTGACCGTGACGCCCTTGGGGCGGCCCGTGGAACCCGAGGTGTAGATGACGTACGCGGCGTCGGACACGGACTGTTCGCGCGCGGGTGCCGCCGCGGCGTCGGCGGGGCCGGGGGTGTCGTCGGCGGGGCCCAGGTCGTCCAGGTTCAGCGCGGGCGTGGGCAGTGCGGGCAGCTGGCGGTCGGTGGTGGCGTCCGTCAGGAGCAGTCCGGCGCCGGAGTCCTTCACCATGAAGGCGATCCGGTCCACGGGGTAGGAGGGGTCGACGGGCAGATAGGCGCCGCCCGCCTTCATCACGGCGAGGACGGCCACGCACCACTGCGGCGACCGCCCGAGCGCCACGCCGACGACGCTCTCCCGCCGGACTCCGTGCCGCACCAGGACCCGCGCCAGGTGGTCGGCCCGCGCGTTCAGCTCCCGGTAGGTCAGGGACGTCCCGTCGAAGAGCACGGCCGCCGCGTCCGGAGCCGCCGCGACCTGCCGCTCGAACAGCTCCGGGATCGTACCGATCGGTATCGGAACCTCCGCTTCCTTCTCTGTGCCCCCGCCCTGAAGGGAACTCAGCTCAGGAAAAGACAAAGCGATCAACCCCGTAGTCGTCAGGAATTCGGGCGGAACATACCTAACCGCTCGCCCCCGGAGCGCTGTCCTGTCCCGTCGACAGGACAACTGGCAACCGGAGTCGGGACCAGCGGGTCGGGCGGCCGCGCGCCTTCTCGTGCCGCGCGGTAGTACGAGGGGCACCGCGGGGACGCGGAGCCCCGACTCCGAGGGGCACCGCGCCGCGACTCCGGGGGCACCGCGCCCCGGACTTGCGAAGGCGCTCCCCCGACGCTTCCCGACGCTCCCCCTTCGCTCCCCTGACGATCCCCCGGAAGAAGAACCCCAAAGGCGAGCGTCCGTTCGCGGCCGTCTCGCCGACCGCCGCGAAACCGGTCCGAAACCGGCCCGGATCTAGCCCCGGAACCCATCCCGACCGTTACGGAGCACTCATCCTGGCCGCCGATCAACACGCCTCGCAAGCGTGCGGGAGCGCTCTCCCCTATTCCCGCACGCACGCGTTGCCCCGGACTCATCCGAAGCAGTCGTGAGCCTGCTGGAAAAGACCGTTCCCGAACTCCTAGCGAATTCTTGACGCGCCGCGGAAAACGCGGAGCGGGAAGCGATACCGCGTACGGCGGAAGCGGCCGCCGCTCAAGCGCCGACGCGATCCCAGAAGCCGTACGGGACGGGCCGTCGACCGCTGTGGATCGCCGCCGCGTCACCCGTGTGAGCGGCCATTCTTCCGTTCCGAGCGGGTCAGGGCCGCGGGGCGCCACCACGGCCGGGGCAGGAGCGGCAGGCGTGCGGGCATCACCCGAGCCGGGCCTTCGGCGGCTCCTTCGGGCGCCCGAAAGGGGGAACGGCCGCCGTGAAGGGATGGCTTATTCCGGCGTTTCCGGGCGTCTTCCCGCTTCTTGACAAGGGCATCCGGCGGCCAACAATTGACCCGTGTTCCGCTGATCCCCTTTCACCCGGCGGCCGACACAGCGAACGCCCCGCGGGGCCGATTGCGCCCCGCCGCCGCTGAACTCCCCGCTCTCCCGCGCGGGATCGCCGCCGCATCCACGGAGCCCTAACCCGAGACGGGGGTATTTCCCAATGACCGAACAGCACTTCGGCGTGATCGGAATCGGTGTCGGACCCGCCAATCTCAGCCTGGCCGCGCTGCTCAGTCCGCACCGGGAGTTCACCAGTCTGTTCCTGGACCGGAAGGAATCCTTCGGCTGGCACGACAGCCAGCAGATACCCGGCACCTCGCTCCAGGTCTCGATGCTGAAGGACCTGGTCAGCCTGGCCGACCCGACCAACCCCTTCTCGTTCCTGAACTATCTGCACGACCAGGGCCGCATCTACCACTTCATCAACGCGCAGTTCGACGCCGTGCCCCGGCAGGAGTTCCGCAACTACCTGGAGTGGGCGAGCTGGCGGATGAAGAACGTGGTGTTCGGGCAGGAGGTGCGGACGATCGAGTTCGACGGCGTGTTCCGGGTGCACACCGACGAGCAGGTCTTCGCCGCGGAGAACATCGCCCTCGGCGTCGGCAACGAGCCGTGGCTGCCCCCGGCCGCGCGCGGCATCGACGCCGTCGGCCAGTTCCACGTCTGCGACTTCGTGGACCGGGCCGTGGGCCTCGGCGGCAAGCGGGTCGTGGTGGTGGGCGGCGGCCAGTCCGGCGCCGAGGCGTTCCTCGACCTGATCTCGCGCGAGGGCGACGAGCTGCCCAGCCGGGTGGCCTGGGTGTCCCGGCGCCGCAACTTCGCGCCCATCGACGACTCGCCGTTCACCAACGACTACTACATGCCGAGCTATTCGGAGTACTTCTACGACCTGGCGCGAGGCGCCCGCGAGCAGATCAACCGGGAGAACGTCCTCACCAGCGACGGCATCTCGGAGTCGACGCTGCGCGCCATCTACCAGCAGACCTACCACCGCCGGTTCATCGCCCGCGCGCCCGGCCTCATCAGGATGTGGCCCAACCGCGAGGTCACGCGGGTGGTCCCGGCCGGGCAGGGCTGGACACTGACGGTGGCCAACAACGACTTCCCCGGTGAGCCCCGGGAGACCACGGCCGACGTGGTCATCTGGGCGACCGGGTTCCGCACCGGCCCCCTCGACCTGCTCGCGCCCCTGGCGGACCGCCTGGAGCACGACGGCGGCGAGTACCTGGTCGACCGGGACTACGCGGTGCGCTGGGACGGCCCCGCCGACCGCAACATCTTCGTACAGAACGCGACCCCGGCCCAGCGCGGCCTCGCCGACAAGAACCTGAGCCTGCTCGCCTGGCGCAGCCAGCGCATCGTCGACCGCCTGCGCGGCGTCCGGCGCGACGAGCAGCTGGCGTCGTTCGTGGAGTGGGCGGACGACGGCAGCGAGGAGAGCGGCGACCTGCGCGAGACCGCGTGACCCCACCGCGCTCGCGCCCCTGCCCGTCGGCCGGGGCGGGCCTTCCCGTCCCGCCCGCCCCGGTCGGCGGCTCCGCGGCTCCCACCGGGGGCGCCAGCCGGTCGCCGGGGCGCACGGGCCGCCGTAGAACGCCCCCCGCGCACACAGGCGAGCCCCCCGGACGTCTGGCGTAGCCGGGCCGCCAGCACCTTCGCTACCGGCCACGACGCCCCTACGCTGACCTCCCGGCGCATCGGCACTCGCACGGTGCGGGCCGGTCAGGGGGGCACATGGGGGTGCAGGGCATGGCCGCGGGCGCCGTGGCGGCGGCGGTCGTCGGCGCGATCGGGGTGATCGTGGCGGCGCTGATCACGGTGTGGGGAAGCGATGGCAACGGTGGCGGGGGCGGCCCGGGGTCGGTCGTCCAGACCAACAGGAACGGCGACAACGTGGCCTGCGTCGGCGAGCACCTGGTGTGCGCTCCCGGCGCGACGGCCCGCGTGTCCGGCCCCGACCTGCCGACGCCACACGGGAGTTCGGGCGGATGAGGGTGGCGCTGCGCGCCCCCGGGGTGCTGCTGCTGTGCCTGCTGCTGCCCGTCGCCGCCTGTAGCGGCGACCGGGGGCCCGCGCAGGAGCAGGGCAACGAGAACGGCGACAACATCGCCTGCATGGGCCATCACAACAAGTGCGTCGTCGTGCCGCCGCCCGTCACGACCACCGCGCCGACGGCGACCCCGACGTCCGCCTCGCCCTCCGCCACCGGCCCCTCCCCCAGCGACACGCCGACGCCCACACCCATGCCCTCGGATTCAGGCGGCGACGGCGCGAGCGGCGGGACCAAGGACGACGACGGGGACGACAGGGGAGACGAGTCGGCCGCGGGAGGCGGCGGTGGCGGAGCGGCACCGGACGGCTCGGGCGTCAGCGCGCTCCTGGAGCGCGCGCCCCGAGCGGTCCTGCACGGCCCCGGAGCCGCCTTGCTGCGCGTCGCCGTACTCGACGTACCGCGTCCGCAGCCCCGGTGGAGCACCCTGGGCATCGGCGCCCGCCAGCTCCGCGCCGCGGGCGTGGGCGGCGTGCTGTTCCGGCTGCCCACGCCGGTCCCGGCGTCGGTGAGCGTGGACACGGCCGAGGCCCCGGCGGACGTCGAGTACGTCTTCTTCGACGGCGGGCAGCGGCGCCTGGGCACCATGACCGCCGCGGGGTGCGCGGTGCTGTGCCCCTCGCTGACGCAGAACGTCGTCGCCGCCCCGCAGTACCAGCACCTCCTGGTCACGGCCGCCGGGCGCAGCGCGGGCTGGCCGCTGGGGCAGCGCTACTCCGCGGCGGATGCCGACTAGCCGGGGCGACCCGGGCGCGGGGCGCGCCCGAACCGTGCCGCTGGAGCGCGGTACGGCACATGCCGTCCCAGATGGCCGGAAAGCGGTCACACAACGGACGTACTCGTCCCCCCGCGCATGGCGTCCGTCACATTCCGGTACGACCCGGTCTCCGTTCCTCGCGGCACCCCGCCACGGCGGCGGCCAGGGCGGCGACATGATCGGAAGGGGCCTGCTGCTGCAAAGTTGATCTTGGAGAGCGCTCCCAGAGCGGGCGTCGCACCACCCCCGCGCCAGGCCGAAACCTCCAGTGAAACCGCCGGTAACCCGCGTCCGGGCGCCACTCGCCCTCTTTAATTGCAAATAGAAATGACCATCGATGCGACGGCATTTCAGCTGGCTGAACACGTGGCAAATTTGTTACCGCGCCGGAAGTTACGGTTCCTCTCTTTCCCGGTCTAAAAAGGGCAACAGAACGTGTCTCGGCGCGTCATTTTCACAGCGATCCGGGGCCCCGGAAGGGCCCCCAACGCGGCCGATCCGGCCGCCACAGCAGCAAACCCGCAGGTCAGGCCGCCAGGGGGCACGGCGTGACGCCTCGGCACCGCTGGCGCGCCACGCCCAAAGATCGACTGCTGGACAGTTCTCGAATCCATGACACAAACTTGCAGCGCTCGCCTTTCCGGCCATGCTGGACTCCGGCTAGTTTCATGATCAACGGACCAGGGAGAACTCAGGAAGTGTTGGGGGAACGAAGCACGTTACTGGAACGTCTTAATGACCTAGTGCTGGAGTCCGCACGGGGCCGGGGGGCCATTGCCGCAATCAGCGGCGGGACGGCGCTGGGCAAGACCACGCTGCTCAACGCGCTGGCGGAGCGGGCGGCCGAGGCGGGCAGCGTGGTGCTCAACGTGGTGAGTTCGCCCCAGGAGCGTCATGTTCCCTACAGCGCGCTGGCCCAGCTCGTGCACGCGATCGACGCGCACTTCCCGGTCACGGACGCACCGGACGACAGCACGGACACCGAACGACCCGGCGGGGCCGCGGACGTCGCCGCCGCCCTCGCCCTGCCCACCGCCCAGGACGACCCGCTGACGATCGCCCTCCAGACGCACCAGCTCATCGCCGACCTCGCGGCCCGGCGCCCGGTGCTGATCGCGGTGGACGACATCCAGCACACGGACCTGGCCACCCTGTCCTGCCTGCGCTACCTGGCCCACCGCCTGGGGCAGCTCTCGCTGGTCCTGGTGTTCACGCACGGCGTCTGCGTCGACGACGAGCCGCCGCGCATCCTGCACGACCTGCTGTACCGCACCAGCGTGCGCCGCTTCGACCTGGCCCCGCTGACCCGCGCGGGCGTCGCGGAGCTGGCCGCCGGTCGCCCCGCGCCCCGCCCGCCGGAGGCACTCCTCACCGAGATCCACCGCCTCAGCGGCGGCAACCCGCTGCTGGCCCAGGCCCTCATCGAGGACCACCGGCTGCGCGCCGTACGGCCGGTGGCCGACGGGACCGAAGCGTCCGCCGCCCCGCGACCGGCCGCCGATGAGGAGCCCGCGATCGGCGCCGCCTACCACCGGGCGGTGCTGGCCTATCTGCATCGGCTGGGGCCCCGCGCCGTCCATCTCGCCCGCTGCGTCGCCCTGTTGGACGAGGCGGCGACGCCGCTGCTGCTCAGCCGGTTCAGCGGCATCGACACCGAACTGCTCAAGCGCTACCTGCGCCTGTTCACCGACATCGGCGTCGTCGACGGGTCCCGGCTGCGGCACGCGGGCGTACGGCAGGCGGTCCTCGCCGAGATGCCGCACGACCGGGCGACCCACCTGCGCTACCGCGCCGCCCGGCTGCTGTGCGACAACGGCGCTCCCCCGCAGGCCGTCGCCTCACACCTGCTCGGCGTCGGTCCGCTGTACGAGGACTGGGTGCTGCCCGTGCTGCGGGAGGCCGCCCAGGAGGCGCTGGCCGACGGCGACGCGCCGCAGACCGTGCGGTACCTGGAGCTGGCGCGCGAGTGTTCCCTGGACGAGACCCAGCGCCTGTCGGTGAAGTCGCAGTACGCCTACGGCCAGTGGGTGCTCAGCCCCGCCGACTCCGCGCTGCACTTCCTCGGCCTGAAGGACCCCATCCTGGAGGGGAAGCTCACCGGCCCCGACGCGCTGTGGGTCGCCGAGGGCATGCTGTTCCACCTGCGGTTCGACGAGGCCGTGGAGGTCGTCGACCACCTCGACGACGAGGGCGACGACGACCTCGCGCCCGCGCTCCAGGCCACCCGGATGCTGATGCTCTCCGAGGTGCCGGGCGTGCTCGACCGGCTGCGCCGCCCGCTGCCGCCCACCACCGCCCCGCCCACCTCCCACTCCGAGGTGCGGGCCCGGCACGCCCTGGCCCGCGTCCTGGAGCGCGGCGCGGACCCGTACGCGATCGCCCTGGCCGAGCAGGTCTTCCAGGGCAGCAAGAGCCAGCCCACCACCAAGCTCAGCGGGCTGCCCAAGGCCCTGCTGGCGCTGGCGTACGCCGATCAGCTCGACGCCGCCGACCAGTGGTACGCGTTGCTGGCCGCCGACGCCGGGGAGCAGGACGCGCCCGGCTGGCGGGCGCAGATCGAGGGCGTGGGGGCGCTGATCTCGCTGCGCCGCGGGCGGCTCGGGGACGCCGTGCGCCGCGCGGAGCTGGCGCACGCCCGGCTCTCCGGGCCGCGCTGGAACGTCAGCAGCGCGCTGGCCCTCGCGATCCTCGTGGAGGCCCACACCGCACGGGGCGACCACCAGGCGGCGGCCGGGTACCTGCGGCCGGAGCCGCCGCCCGAGCTGTTCCTCACCCGCGCGGGCCTGCACTACCTGTACGCGCGGGGCCGCCACTACCTGGCGACGGGCAACACGCACCTGGCGCTGTCCGACTTCCAGGAGTGCGGCAGGCTGATGCGGCGCTGGAACCAGGACACGCCCGCCGTGGCGCCCTGGCGGCTCGGGGAGGCCGAGGCCTGGCTGCGGCAGGGCGACCGGGAGCGGGCGGCGCGCCTGGTGGAGGAGCAGCGGGCACTGCCGGACGCCGGGCTCGCCCGGTCGCGCGGCATGATCCTGCACCGGCTGGCGCTGGTCCAGGACACCGCCCAGCAGCCGCCCGTGCTCGCGGACGCGTTCCGGCTCCTGGAGGCCAGCGGCGCCCGCTACGAGGCGGCCACCGTCCTCGCCGACCTCAGCCGCGCCTACCAGCAGCTGGGCGACAAACGGGCCCGGCCCACCGCGCGGCGCGCCTGGCGGCTGGCCAAGAGCTGCCAGGCGGAGTCCCTGTGCCAGGCGCTGCTGCCGACGTCCGCGCCCCGCGCCACCCCACCCCAGAGCGCGCAGGCCCGCGGCGGCGAGCGGGCGGGCCGCGACAGCTTCGACCGGCTCAGTCAGTCCGAGCGCCGCGTCGCGGTCCTCGCCACCCAGGGGTACGCCAACCGCGAGATAGCGGAACGGCTGTTCATCACCGTCAGCACCGTCGAGCAGCACCTGACTCGTGTCTATCGCAAGATGGGCATCAGGAACCGCGAGCAGCTGCTCCAGGGCGCCCCCACCGGCGACCTGACGACGGTCTGACCCCCACGTCCGCACCACCCGCAGCACCCCGCGCGGGGCCACCACCAAGGCCCCGCGCGGCCGTTGTCGTCCGCCCGTCCCCGTGCCCGGGGGCAGGCGGACGACGCGTTTCGGCACCCGGACGAGCCCCGCCCCCTGCCCCCTACGCGCACCCGGCCCCCTAAGGCACCCCTGTCGCGGTCGTCCTAGGGGGCTCTACGGGTAGCTCGGGACGGAGCGCGGAGCCGACGATCGTTCTCTCAGGACGAACGCCAGCCCGGCGTTTTCGGAGCGCGCGATGAGGGAGGCACTCGCCACCATGACGAGTGATCTTGTCCACGGTACCGATGCCATCGCAATCACCGGCATGTCATGCCGTCTCCCCCAGGCTTCCGACGCCGACGCCTTCTGGGAGCTGCTGCGTGCCGGACGGAGTGCGATCACCGACGTACCCCGGACCGCTGGGATCCGGACCAGGTGCTGCCCGACGCCCCGGAGCGGCACCGCGCCGGACTGCGGCGCGGCGGCTTCCTCGACCGGGTCGACGCCTTCGACCCGGCGTTCTTCGGGATCTCGCCGCGCGAGGCCCTCGCGATCGACCCGCAGCAGCGGCTCTTCGCCGAACTGGCCTGGGAGGCCCTGGAGGACGCGGGCATCGTCCCGGAGACGCTGCGGTCCTCCGCGACTGGCGTCATCGTCGGCGCGATCGCCGGTGACTACGCGGCGCTCGCCCAGCGCGGCGGCGCCATCACCCAGCACTCCCTGCCGGGCCTGAACCGCGGCGTCATCGCCAACCGCGTGTCGTACGCGCTCGGCCTGCGCGGCCCGAGCCTCACGGTCGACTCGGCGCAGTCGTCGTCCCTCGTCGCGGTGCACCTGGCCGTGGACAGCCTGCGCAAGGGCGAGTGCACGCTCGCGCTCGCGGGCGGTGTGGCGCTCAACTTCGCGCCCGAGAGCGCGGAGGTCGCCGGGCGGTTCGGCGGGCTCTCCCCGGACGGCCGCTGCTTCACCTTCGACGCCCGTGCCAACGGCTACGTACGCGGTGAGGGCGGCGGCGTCGTCGTCCTGAAGCCGCTCGCGGACGCGGTGCGCGACGGGGACACGGTGTACGGGGTGATCCTCGGCAGCGCGGTCAACAACGACGGCGCCACCGAGGGCCTGACCGTGCCCAGCGCCGAGGCGCAGGCGAGCGTGGCGCGGCAGGCGTGCGAGGACGCGGGCGTGGACCCGGCGCAGGTGCGCTACGTGGAGCTGCACGGCACCGGCACGCCGACCGGCGACCCGCTGGAGGCGTCCGGTGTGGGCGCCGCGTACGGCAGCGCGCGCCCCGCGGGCGAGCCGGTCCTGGTGGGCTCGGCCAAGACCAACGTCGGCCACCTGGAGGGCGCGGCGGGCATCGTCGGCCTCATCAAGACGGCGCTGAGCATCCGCCACCGCGAGATACCGGCGAGCCTCAACTACGAGACGCCCAACCCGCGCATCGACCCCGACGCCCTGAACCTGCGCGTGCAGACCGCGTCCGGGCCGTGGCCGGACGCGCCCCTGGTGGCGGGCGTCAGCTCCTTCGGCGTCGGCGGCACCAACTGCCACGTCGTCCTCGCCGAGGCCCCCGGCGCGCCCGCGTCCGACGAGGACGCGCCCGCGGCCGGTGAGCCGGAGGTCCCGCTGACGCCGTGGCTGGTGTCGGGCCGCACCCCGGCGGCGCTGCGCGCCCAGGCCGAGCGGCTGCGCGAGCACCGGGCGGCGGACGCCGACGCGTTCGACGTGGGCTGGTCGCTCGCCGCGACCCGCACCCACTTCGAGCACCGCGCCGTCGCCCTCGGACTCGACCACGACGCGCAGTTGGCGGCGCTGGCCGCGGGCTCTGAGCTGCCGGGCCTGGTCACGGGCGTCACCGGCGACCACGGCAAGGTCGCCCTGGTGTTCCCCGGGCAGGGCTCGCAGTGGGAGGGCATGGCGCGTGAACTCCTGCGCACCTCCACGGTGTTCCGCGGCTCGATCGAGGCCTGCCAGGAGGCCCTGGCTCCGTACGTCGACTGGTCGCTGCTCGACACGCTGACCGGAGAGCCCGGCGCGCCGTCCCTGGACCGCGCGGACGTCGTGCAGCCGGTGCTGTTCGCCGTGATGGTCTCCCTCGCCCGGCTGTGGGAGTCCCTCGGCGTGCGGCCGGACGCGGTGGTGGGCCACTCGCAGGGCGAGGTCGCGGCCGCGCACATCGCGGGGGCGCTCGACCTGGCGGACGCCGCCCGGATCGTGGCGCTGCGCAGCCAGACGGTGATGACGCTGGCGGGCACGGGCGCGATGGCGTCGGTGCCGCTGGGCGCCGACGAGGTCACCGCGTATCTGGAGGCGGTCGACGGCGAGTTGAGCGTCGCGGCGGTCAACGGGCCCCGCAGCACGGTCGTCGCGGGCGCCCCCGACGCCGTGGCCGCGCTGATCGCCCGCTGCGAGGCGGACGGCGTGCGCGCCAAGGCGGTGCCCGCGGTGGACTTCGCCTCGCACTCGCCGCACGTGGAGGCGGTGCGCGAGCGGCTGCTCGACCAGCTCGACGGGGTGACGCCGCGCTCGTCCGACGTCGCGTTCTTCTCGACGGTCACCGGCGGCGTCGTCGACACGGCCGGGCTCGACGCCGCGTACTGGTACGCCAACCTGCGTCAGCCCGTGCTGTTCTCGGCGACCCTGAAGGCGCTGGAGGAGGCCGGGTACGGCACGTTCGTGGAGTCGAGCCCGCACCCGGTGCTGACGCTCGGCCTGCGCGAGACGCTGCCCGAGGCGCTGGTGGTGGCGTCGCTGCGGCGCAACGAGGAGCCGTGGCCGCAGCTGCTCACGTCCCTCGCGGAGCTGCACGTGCGCGGCCTGGACGTGGACTGGACCGCGGTGTTCGCCGGGCGCGAGCCGCGCCGGGTGGCGCTGCCCACGTACGCGTTCCAGCGGGAGCGCTACTGGCCCGAGGGCGCCGCCGACTTCACGCCGGTGGCGCGGGCCGCCGTCGAGGCCGGGCAGGGCGCGCGGGACGAGGCGCCCACGGCCGCCGCGACGTGGAGCGAGCGCCTGGCCGCGCTCTCCGAGGACGAGCGGCAGCGCGAGGCGCTGAAGCTGGTGCGGCTGCGCACGGCCATCGTGCTCGGCCACCTGAGCACGGACACGGTCGACGCGGGCCGGGCCTTCCGCGAGCTGGGCATGGACTCCACGATGGCGGTCCAGCTGCGCCAGGACCTCGCGGGCATCACGGGTCTGACGCTTCCGGAGGCCGTGGTCTTCGACCACCCGAGCCCGTCCCGGCTGGCCCGGCTGCTGTGCGAGCTGGCCCTGGGCGACGCGTCGACGGCCGGGGCCCCGGCGCCCACGGGGGCGTCGGCGGTGGACGCCGACGACCCGATCGTGATCGTCGGCATGGCCTGCCGCTACCCCGGCGGCGCCCGCTCCCCGGAGGAGCTGTGGCGGCTCGTCGACGGCGGCGTGGACGCGATCTCGGAGTTCCCCACCGACCGCGGCTGGGACCTGGAGCGCCTGTACGACCCGGAGCCCGGCGTCCGCGGCAAGACGTACACGCGGCACGGCGGCTTCCTCGACGACGCCGCCGAGTTCGACGCGGAGTTCTTCGGCATCAGCCCGCGCGAGGCCACGGCGATGGACCCGCAGCAGCGGGTGCTGCTCCAGGTCACCTGGGAGACCCTTGAGCGTGCCGGGATCGACCCGGGGGCGCTGCACGGCACCAGCACCGGCGTGTTCGTGGGCGCGATGTCCCAGGAGTACGGCCCGCGGCTGCACGAGGGCGACGACGGCCTCGGCGGCTATCTGCTGACCGGCACCACGGCGTCCGTCACCTCGGGCCGCATCGCGTACGCCTTCGGCCTGGAGGGCCCGGCGGTGACGATCGACACGGCGTGCTCGTCGTCGCTCGTCGCGCTGCACCAGGCGGCGCAGGCGCTGCGCACCGGTGACTGCTCGCTCGCCCTCGCGGGCGGTGTCGCGGTCATGGCGACCCCCGGCATGTTCGTCGAGTTCGGGCAGCAGCGGGGCCTGGCGTCGGACGGCCGCTGCAAGTCGTTCTCGGCCGCCGCCGACGGCACCATCTGGGCCGAGGGCGCGGGCATGGTCCTCCTGGAGCGCCTGTCCGACGCGCAGGCCAACGGCCACCCCGTGCTCGCCGTGCTGCGCGGCTCGGCCGTCAACCAGGACGGCGCCTCCAACGGCCTGACCGCGCCGAACGGGCCCTCCCAGCAGCGGGTCATCAACGCCGCCCTGGCCAGCGCCGGGCTCACCGCCGACGAGGTCGACGCCGTCGAGGCGCACGGCACCGGCACCCGGCTCGGCGACCCCATCGAGGCCGACGCGCTCCTCGCCACGTACGGACGTCACCACACGCCCGAACAGCCCCTGCTGCTCGGCTCGTTGAAGTCCAACATCGGGCACGCCCAGGCCGCGGCCGGTATCGGCGGCGTCATCAAGATGGTGCAGGCCATGCACCACGGCGAGCTGCCCCGCACCCTGCACGTCGACGAGCCCAGCCCGCACATCGACTGGACCAGCGGCACCATCCAGCTCCTCACCGAGGCGCGGGCCTGGCCCGAGACCGGTCACCCGCGGCGCGCCGCGGTGTCCTCGTTCGGCATCAGCGGCACCAACGCCCACCTGATCCTGGAGCAGGCCCCCGCCGCGCCGCAGCAGACGGACGGCGACCCGGAGCCGGGTGCCCCCGAGGGCGCCGTCGTGCCGTGGGTCCTGTCGGCCAAGTCGGCCGCCGCGCTGCGCGAGCAGGCCCAGCGCCTCCTCGACCACGTCACCGACCACCCCGAACTGCGCCCGGAGGACGTCGCGCACGCGCTCGCCGGTACCCGGGCGCGCTTCGGGCAGCGGGCCGTGGTCCTCGGCACGGAGCGTGAGGCGCTGCTCGACGGGCTGCGGGCGCTGGCCCGCCAGGAGACGTCCCGTTCGGTGGTCACGGGCACGGCCCGCGACGGCGCCACGGCGTTCCTGTTCACCGGCCAGGGCGCGCAGCGTGCGGGCATGGGCCGTGAGCTGTACGAGACCTCCGCCGTGTATCGGGAGGCGTTCGACGAGGTCTGCGCCACCCTGGACCGGCACCTGAACGCCGAACGCACCGTCAAGGACGTCGTGTTCAGCGACGACCCGACTCTGCTGAACCAGACCCGTTACACCCAGGCCGCCCTGTTCGCCGTGGAGACCGCGCTGCACCGCCTGGTCACCGCCCACGGCGTCACCGCCGACTACCTCACCGGCCACTCCATCGGCGAGATCACCGCCGCCCACGCGGCAGGGGTGCTCTCCCTGGACGACGCCTGCCGCCTGGTCGCCGCCCGCGGCACCCTCATGCAGAACCTCCCCACCGGCGGCGCCATGATCGCCGTACGCACCACCGAGGAGGAGCTGCGGCCGCTGCTCGAAGGCCATGAGGAGCGCGTGTCCATCGCGGCCGTCAACGGGCCCGCGTCGCTGGTCATCTCCGGTGACGAGGACGCCGCGGGCGAGATCGCGGCCGCGCTCGCCGAGCGGGGCGTCAAGACCAAGCGCCTCACGGTGTCGCACGCGTTCCACTCCCCCCACATGGACCCCATGCTGGCGGAGTTCGAACGCGTCGCGGGCGAGCTGACGTACCACCAGCCGCGCGTCCCCGTGGTCTCCAACCTCACCGGCGACCTCGCCGACCCCGACCACATCACCACGCCCGGCTACTGGACCCGCCACATCCGCGAAGCCGTCCGCTTCGCCGACGCCGTCGCCACGCTGCGCGCCGAGGGCGTGCACCACTTCCTGGAGCTGGGCCCCGACCCGGTCCTGACCGCGCTCGTCAGGGACGCCAGCGACGGCGAGGCCAGCGGCAGCGCCGCGCTGCGCGCCGGGCACGCCGAGCCCGTCACGTTCCTCACGGCCGTGGCCCAGGTCCACGCCGACGGCGCCCCGGCCGACCTGACCGCGCACCTCGGCGCGCCCCGCACCCGTACCGACCTGCCGACGTACGCGTTCCAGGCGGAGCGGCACTGGTTCACGGCGACCACCGCGGGCGACGTGACGTCCGCGGGTCTCTCCGCCACGGGCCACCCGGTGCTCACCACCCTGGCCGAACTGCCGGGCGGCGGCGGGCACCTGTTCACCGGGCGGGTCTCCGGGTCCACCCCGGCGTGGGTGGCCGAGCACATCATCTTCGGCACCAAGATCGTGCCGGGTGTGGCCTTCGTCGACCTGCTGCTGCACGCGGCGGGGCACGTGGGCTGCGAGCACATCGAGGAGCTCACCCACCATGTGTTCCTCGCCGTGCCGGACCGGGGCGCGCTCCAGCTGCGGCTGCTGATCGAGGCGGCGGACGGCGCCGGACGGCGGCCCTTCGCGGTGTACTCGCGGCCGGAGGACGCCCCGGCCGACGCGGACTGGACCTGCCACGCCACCGGCGCCCTCGCCGCCGAGCGCCGGGAGGCGCCCGCGACGGCGGAGGCGTTCGGGGACGGCGTCTGGCCGCCGACCACCGACAACCCGCTGGACATGACGGAGTTCTACCAGCGCATCACCGACGCGGGCTTCGGCTACGGGCCGCTGTTCCGCGGGCTGCGCGCGGCCTGGCGGGACGGCGACACCACGTACGCCGAGGTGTCGCTGCCCGACGACGCGGACCCCGGCGCGTACGGCATCCACCCCGGTCTGCTCGACTCCACGCTCCAGCCCGCCGCGCTGATCGCGGCGGACGAGGCGGCGAACGACTCCATCCGGGTGCCGTTCTCGTGGTCGGGCGTCTCGCTGCACGCGACGCGGGCGCGGTCGCTGCGCATCCGGCTGACCTGGCCCGCGCAGGACACCGTGTCGCTGGTCATCGCCGACCGCACGGGCGCGCCGGTGATGACGATCGAGTCCCTCGTCATGCGGTCCGTGGGCCCCGACCAGCTCGCCGCCGCGCGGGCCGCCGAGGCCGGTGAGCTGTACGAGGTCGACTGGATCGACGTCCCCGAGCCGCAGGACGGGGCCGTGGCCCCGGGCACCTGGGGCGTCATCGCCGCTCCCGGCGACGAGCGGGACCTGGTGGCGTCGCTGTCCGCGCTCGCCGACACCGTGGCGGTCCCGGCCGACGGGCTCGCGTCCGCGCAGGACGGCGACGACGGCCCGGACGTGTTCGTCACCTGGTGCGCCTCCGGGGACGCCGACCCGGCGCGGGCCGCGCGGGTGCTGACGGAGCACGTGCTCGGCCTGGCGCAGTCGGTGGTGTCCGACGCCCGGCCCGAGGCGCGGCTCGTGGTCCTCACGCAGGGGGCCGTGTCCGTCGGCGCGGGCGACGCGCCGACCGACCTGGCCGCGGCGGCCGTGTGGGGCCTGCTGCGCACCGCCCAGACGGAGCACCCCGACCGGTTCGTGCTCATCGACGTCGACGGCACGGACGCGTCGCTGCGGGCGATCCCGGCCGCCCTCGCCACCTCGGAGTCGCAGCTCGCCCTGCGCGAGGGGCGGCTGCACGCGCCGCGCCTGGCCCGCGTCAGCGGTGACACCGCCGAGACGGCCGCGCCCGCGCCGTTCGACCCGGACAAGACGGTCCTCATCACCGGCGGCACCGGCGCCCTCGGCACGCTCCTCGCCCGGCACCTGGTCCGCACGCACGGCGTCAGGAAGCTGCTGCTGGTCAGCCGCCGAGGCCGCCAGGCGGGCGACGACCTCGCCGCGGAACTCGCCGAGCTGGGCGCCGACGTGACGTACGCGGCCTGCGACATGGCCAACCGGGCGGCGCTCGACGCGCTGCTCGCGGGCCTGCCGCCGGAGCACCCCCTCGGTGCGGTGGTGCACTGCGCCGGGGCGCTCGACGACGGCATCGTCACGGCGCTGACCCCCGAGCGGTTCGACCGGGTGCTGCGGCCCAAGGCCGACGGCGCCTGGTACCTGCACGAGGCGACGCGGGGCGCGGCCCTGGACGCGTTCGTGATGTTCTCCTCCGCGGTGGGCGTCCTGGGCTCGCCCGGGCAGGCCAACTACGCCGCCGCCAACGCCTTCCTCGACGCGCTCGCCGGGCAGCGCCGCGCCGCCGGGCTTCCGGCGACGTCGCTGGCCTGGGGCCTGTGGGAGGGCGGCATGGCCGACACCCTCGACGAGCAGGACCGGGCCCGCATGAGCCGGGGCGGGCTGCTTCCGATGCCCGCCGAGCAGGCGCTCGCGCACTTCGACGCGGCGGTCCTCGCGGACCGGGCCGTGGTGGTCCCGGCCAAGCTCGACCTGGCGGGCCTGCGCTCCCGTGCCGCGTCCGCGCCGGTGCCGCCGGTGTTCCGCGGCCTGGTCCGCGCGCCCTTGCGCACCGCCGCGCAGGCGGCCGGTGCCGGTGGCGACGCCGGGGGGCTGCGGCAGTCCCTCGCGGGCCGCCCGGAGGCCGAGCAGGAGCGGATCCTCCTGGACTTCCTGCGCGGCCATGTGGCGGCGGTCCTCGGCCACGGCTCGTCCGACGCGATCGGCATCGACCAGTCGTTCAAGGAGCTGGGCTTCGACTCGCTCAGCTCGGTGGAGCTGCGCAACTCCCTGAACAAGGCGTCCGGGATGCGGCTGCCGTCCACGCTGCTCTTCGACTACCCGACGCCGCAGGCGCTCGCCGCGTACCTGCGGGGCGAGCTGGTGGGCAGCGGGCAGGCGGAGGCCGACGCGCAGACCGCCCGGCGCGCGGCCCGGGCGGTGGCGCGGGGCACCACGGACGAGCCCATCGCGATCGTCGGCATGGGCTGCCGCTTCCCCGGCGGCGCGAGCACGCCGGAGGAGCTGTGGCGGCTCGTGGAGGAGGGGCGCGACGCGGTCGGCGCCTTCCCCGACAACCGCGGCTGGGACCTGGAGAACCTCTTCGACTCCGACCCGGACGCGGCCGGGAAGACCTATGCCCGCGAGGGCGGCTTCCTGTACGACGCGGACCGCTTCGACGCCGACTTCTTCGGCATCACGCCCCGCGAGGCCCTGGCGCTCGACCCGCAGCAGCGGCTGCTCCTGGAGACCGCCTGGGAGGCCTTCGAGTCCGCGGGCATCCGCCCCGAGACGGTGCGCGGCAGCGCCACCGGCGTGTTCGCCGGAGTGGTCACGCAGGAGTACGTGTCCCTCACGCACACGGGAGAGGACCCCGTCGAGGGCTATCTGCTGACGGGTACGACGGCGAGCGTCGCGTCCGGGCGCGTCGCGTACACCTTCGGCCTGGAGGGCCCGGCGGTCACCGTCGACACGGCCTGCTCGTCGTCGCTGGTGGCGCTGCACCTGGCGTGCCAGTCGCTGCGCAACGGCGAGTCGTCCATGGCCCTCGCGGGCGGCGCCACGCTCATGGCGAACGCCGGTATGTTCCTGGAGTTCAGCCGCCAGCGCGGCCTCGCCCCCGACTCGCGGGCCAAGTCGTTCTCGGCCGCCGCCGACGGCACCATCTGGGCCGAGGGCGCGGGCATGGTCCTCCTGGAGCGCCTGTCCGACGCGCAGGCCAACGGCCACCCGGTGCTGGCGGTGATCCGCGGCTCGGCCGTCAACCAGGACGGCGCCTCCAACGGCCTGACCGCGCCGAACGGGCCCTCCCAGCAGCGGGTCATCAACGCCGCCCTGGCCAGCGCCGGGCTGACCGCCGACGAGGTCGACGCCGTCGAGGCGCACGGCACCGGCACCCGGCTCGGCGACCCCATCGAGGCGCAGGCCCTGCTGGCCACGTACGGCCACCACCACACGCCGGAACAGCCGCTGTGGCTGGGCTCGTTCAAGTCGAACATCGGGCACGCGCAGGCCGCGGCCGGTATCGGCGGCGTCATCAAGATGGTGCAGGCCATGCGCCACGGCGCGCTGCCGCGGACACTGCACGTCGACGAGCCGAGCCCGCACATCGACTGGAGCACGGGCACGATGCGCCTGCTGACGCAGGCGCGGGCCTGGCCGAAGACCGGGCACCCGCGGCGCGCGGCGGTGTCCTCGTTCGGCATCAGCGGCACCAACGCCCACCTGATCCTGGAGCAGGCCCCGGCCACGACGCGGCCGACCCCGGCGCGCGCCCAGGACGCCCCCGCGGGCACCACTGTCCCGTGGGTCCTGTCGGCCAAGTCGGCCGCCGCGCTGCGCGAGCAGGCCCAGCGCCTCCTCGACCACGTCACCGACCGCCCCGAGCTGCGCCCGGAGGACGTCGCGCACGCGCTGGTCACCGGCCGGTCGCTGTTCACCCACCGGGCGGTGCTCGTCGGCGACGACCGCGAGGCGTTCTCCCGGGCCCTGGGCGCCCTCACGCGCGGCGAGCCCTCACCGGCCGTCGTCCAGGGCAGCCCGAAGCCGGGCAGGACCGCGTTCCTGTTCACCGGGCAGGGCGCGCAGCGTGCGGGCATGGGCCGTGAGTTGTACGACACGTATCCCGTGTACCGGGAGGCGTTCGACGAGGTCTGCGCCACCCTGGACCGGCACCTGAACGCCGAACACACCGTCAAGGACGTCGTGTTCGACGACGACCCGACTCTGCTGAACCAGACCCGCTACACCCAGGCCGCCCTGTTCGCCGTGGAAACGGCCCTGCACCGCCTGGTCACCGCCCACGGCGTCACCGCCGACTACCTCACCGGCCACTCCATCGGCGAGATCACCGCCGCCCACGCGGCAGGGGTGTTCTCCCTGGACGACGCCTGCCGCCTGGTCGCCGCCCGCGGCACCCTCATGCAGAACCTCCCCACCGGCGGCGCCATGATCGCCGTCGAGGCGACCGAGGACGAGGTCGTCGCGCACCTCACGGAGCGCACGGCGATCGCGGCCGTCAACGGGCCGCGCGCGCTGGTCGTCTCCGGTGACGAGGACGCGGTCACCGCGCTCGCCGGGGAGTTCTCCGGCCAGGGGCGGCGCACCCGCCGCCTGACCGTGTCGCACGCGTTCCACTCCCCCCACATGGACCCCATGCTGGCGGAGTTCGAACGCGTCGCGGGCGAGCTGACCTACCACCAGCCGAACGTCCCCGTGGTCTCCAACCTCACCGGCGACCTCGCCGACCCCGGCCACATCACCACGCCCAGCTACTGGACCCGCCACATCCGCGAAGCCGTCCGCTTCGCCGACGCCGTCACCACCCTCCACGCCCAGGGCGTGCACCACTTCCTGGAGCTGGGCCCCGACCCGGTCCTGACCGCGCTGGTCCAGGACGGTCTGCCCGAGGACCCCGAGAACACAGACGCCAGGCGGACCTGCCTGCTGCACCGGGACCGGGACGAGCGCCACACCTTCGTCGCCGCCCTGGGCGCCGCGCACGTCCTCGGCACCGCCGTCGACTGGGCGCCGCTCATCGGCGCGGCCCCGGTGCCCGCGCCCGCGCTGCCCACGTACGCCTTCCAGCGCGAGCGCTACTGGCTGGACACCGCCAGGCCCGCCGCCCCGGCCGCGAACACGGCCGCGCACCCCCTGCTCACGGCGGCCATCACGCTGCCCGACGGGGAAGGCGCCGTCTTCACCGGCGAGGTCTCGCTCAAGGCCCAGCCGTGGCTGCGGGACCACGTGGTGCACGGCACGGTCGTGCTGCCCGGCGTGGCGTTCGTGGACCTGCTGCTGCACGCGGGCGGGTACGTCGGCTGCGACCAGATCGAGGAGCTGACCCACCACGCGTTCCTCGCCGTGCCGGACCAGGGCGCCCGCGAGCTGCGCGTCACCGTCGGCGCCGCCGACGATGCCGGACGGCGGCCGTTCTCCCTGCACTCGTCGCCCCAGGGCGAGGGGGGCGCGGAGAGCGCCGAGTGGACCCGGCACGCCAGCGGCTTCCTCACCGACGGCGCTCCGGAGCCCGCGTTCGACCTCACGGCGTGGCCCCCGCCGGGCGGGGAGTCCGTCGACGTCGAGGAGTTCTACCGGACGTTCATCGAGCGGGGCTACGAGTACGGGCCGCTGTTCCAGGGCTTCAAGGCGGGCTGGCGCGCCGGTGACACCGTGTACGCGGAGATCGCGCTGCCCGACGACGCCGACGCCGAGACGTATGGCGTCCACCCGGCCCTGTTCGACTCGGCGCTGCACCCGCTGATGGTGCTCTGGGCCGACTCCGAGCGCGTGCGGCTGCCGTTCTCCTGGAGCGGCGCGGCCCTGCACGCCGTCGGGCCGCGGCGGGTGCGGGTGCGGGTGTCGCGCTCCGAGCGGGACGTCCTGTCGCTCGCGGTGGCCGACCCGACGGGCGCCCCGGTGCTCACCGTGACCGGCCTCGCCATGCGCGAGGTGGCCCCGGAGCACCTGTCGGCGGCGCGGGCTCAGCAGAGCAACGCCCTGTACGAGCTGGCCTGGAACCCGCTGCCCGCACCCGCGGCGCAGGGCGGCGGCCAGTGGGCCGGGGTCGGTGTGACGGAGGTGACCGCCGCGCTGCGCGCCATCGGCGTCGACGCGGTGGACCACGCGTCGCTCACGTCCCTCGTCGCGCTCAGCGAGCGGGAGGCGGACGGCGTGAAGCCGCCGCAGATCGTCCTCGCGGGGCCCGCCCGGGCCAGCGGCGGCGACCCGGCCGCGCACGCGCACACCGTGGTCACCGACATCCTGGCGCTGGTCAAGGAGTTCGTCTCCGACGATGTCCTCGCCGACGCCCGCCTGGTCGTCCTGACCCACGGGGCCGTGGCCGCCGCGGACGGCGAGCAGGTGCCGGACCCGGCCGCGACCGCGGTGTGGGGCCTGGTGCGCACCGCGGAGGCGGAGTACCCCGGCCGGATCGTGCTGGTCGACCTGGACGGCTCGGACGCCTCGCGCCGCGCGCTCCCGGCGGCGCTCGCCAGCGGCGAGCCCCAACTGGCCATCCGTGAAGGCGAGTTGCGGGTGCCGCGCCTGGAGCGGGCGACGCTGCCCGCGCCGCAGGACGGCGACGGCGGCGCCGGGCTCGACCCGGAGGGGACCGTGCTCGTCACCGGCGGCACCGGCACCCTCGGCAGTCTGCTCGCCCGGCACCTGGTGACGCGGCACGGCGTGCGGCACCTGCTGCTCGCCAGTCGGCGCGGCCCGGCCGCGGACGGCGCCGCGCAGCTCACCGCGGAGCTGGAGGCGCTCGGCGCGGACGTCACCGTCGCCTCCTGCGACATCGCGGACGCCGACGCGCTGGCCGCGCTGCTCGCTTCGGTGCCCGAGGCGCATCCGCTGACGGGCGTGTTCCACACGGCCGGGGTGCTCGACGACGCCGCCGTGTCCTCGCTGACGCCGGAGCGGCTCTCGGCGGTGCTGCGGCCCAAGGCCGACGCCGCGCACCACCTGCACCGGCTGACCGAGGACCTGGACCTGGCCGCGTTCGTGCTGTTCTCCTCGGTGGCCGGGGCGATCGGCAACGCCGGGCAGGCCAACTACGCCGCCGCCAACACCTACCTCGACGGCCTGGCCTGGCACCGCAGGGGGCGCGGCCTTCCGGCGCTGTCCCTCGCGTGGGGCCTGTGGGCGCAGACCAGCGAGCTGACGGCGGGCCTCGACCCGGTCGGCCGGGCCCGCCTCGACCGCGGCGGCATCGCCGCGATGCCGACGGCGCAGGGGCTCGGCCTGCTCGACGCGGCCCTCGGCTCGGCCAAGGCGCTGCTGGTGCCCGCCCGGCTCAACCTGGCCCGGCTCGGCGAGGGCGGCGCTCCGGTGCCGCCCGTGCTCCAGGGCCTGGTGCGGTCGCGCACCCGCAAGGCGGCGGCCCAGGGCGGCGCGGCCGACCCGGACACGCTGCGGCAGCGGCTCGCCCCGCACGACGAGGCCACTCAGCTGGAGATCCTGCTCAGCTACATCCAGGGGCAGGTCGCCGCGATCCTCGGACACGGCTCGCCGGACGCCATCGACGTCGACAGCGGCTTCCTTGAGATGGGCCTCGACTCGCTCACCAGCGTCGAGTTCCGCAACAACCTCAACCAGGCCACCGGTCTGCGGCTGCCGCCGACCACGCTGTTCGACCACCCGACGCCCGTCCAGCTGGCCGCGATGCTGCGGGCCGAGCTGGCGCCGGAGCAGACGGCCGCGGACGCGGGCCCCGACCCGCTGGTGGCCGAGCTGGACCGGCTGGAGAGCGGGCTGCGGTCGGCCGTGCCCGGGGTCCGGACGGCGGTGGCGGCCCGCATGCGGGAGCTGCTGCTGACGCTCGACGTCCCCGAGGGCGCGGGGGCGAAGCCGGAGGGAGCCGGAGTGGAGCTGGACGCCGCGACCGACGACGAGATCTTCGACTTCATCGACAACGAGCTCGGTCTGTGACGACCCGGCAGCCGAGGAGGGGCGACGTCGCACCATGAACGCCACCAACAGCATGAACGCCGACAAGCTACGGGACTACTTGAAGCGGGTGACCGCCGACCTCCAGCGGACCCGGCAGCGCCTCGCCGACGCGGAGTCCCGCAGGCGCGAGCCGATCGCGGTCGTGGGCATGGCCTGCCGGTTCCCCGGCGGGGCCACCACGCCCGAGGGGCTGTGGGAGCTGGTGGCCGAGGGCCGGGACGCCGTGGGGCCGTTCCCGGACAACCGGGGCTGGGACCTGGAGGGCCTGTACGACCCGGACGCCACGGTGCCCGGGAAGACGTACGCCCGTGAGGGCGGCTTCCTGTACGACGCGGACCGCTTCGACCCGGAGTTCTTCGGGATCAGCCCCCGCGAGGCCCTCGCGCTCGACCCGCAGCAGCGGCTGCTGCTGGAAGTGGTGTGGGAGAGCCTGGAGAGCGCCGGGGTGACGCCGGGCGAGCTGCGCGGCAGCCGCACCGGCGTGTTCAGCGGGGTGTCCGGGCACGAGTACGCCTCGCTGATGCACCAGGGCCCGGAGGACGTCGGGGGGCATCTGCTGACCGGCACCACGCTCAGCGTGGCGTCGGGGCGGATCTCGTACACCTTCGGCCTGGAGGGCCCGGCGGTCACCGTCGACACGGCCTGCTCGTCGTCGCTGGTGGCGCTGCACCTGGCGTGCCAATCGCTGCGGGAGGGCGAGTCGTCCATGGCGCTCGCCGGCGGCGCGGCGGTGATGCCGACGCCGGGGATGTTCCTGGAGTTCAGCCGTCAGCGCGGGCTCGCCGCCGACGCGCGGGCCAAGTCGTTCTCGGCCGCCGCCGACGGCACCATCTGGGCCGAGGGCGCGGGCATGCTCCTGCTGGAGCGGCTCTCCGACGCCGAGGCCAACGGCCACCAGGTGCTGGCCGTGATCCGCGGCTCGGCCGTCAACCAGGACGGCAAGAGCAGCCAGCTGAGCGCGCCGAACGGGCCCTCGCAGCAGCGGGTCATCAACGCCGCCCTCGACAACGCGGGACTCACCGCCGACGAGGTCGACGCCGTCGAGGCGCACGGCACCGGCACCCCGCTCGGCGACCCCATCGAGGCGCAGGCCCTGATCGCCACGTACGGGCGCCACCACTCCCCCGAACAGCCCTTGTGGCTGGGCTCGTTCAAGTCCAACATCGGGCACTCCCAAGCCGCGGCGGGCATCGGCGGCGTCATCAAGATGATCCAGGCGCTGCGCCACGGCGCCCTGCCGCAGACCCTGCACGTCGACGAGCCCAGCCCGCACATCGACTGGAGCAGCGGCACCGTCCAGCTCCTCACCGAGGCACGGGCCTGGCCGAAGACCGGCCATCCGCGGCGCGCGGCGGTGTCCTCGTTCGGGATCAGCGGCACCAACGCCCACCTGATCCTGGAGCAGGCCCCCGCCGCGCCGGACCGCGAGGACACCGGCGCCGTGCCGGGCACCACGCCCGTGCCGTGGATCCTGTCCGCCAAGTCCACGGCCGCGCTGCGCGAGCAGGCCCAGCGGCTCCTCGACCACGTCACCGACCACCCCGAGCTGCGCCCCGTCGACGTCGCGCACACCCTGGCCACGTCCCGGACCCTCTTCGAGCACCGGGCCGCCGCCGTGGGCACCACCCGGGACGAGCTGCTCGCCCAGCTGGGGTCGCTCGCCCAGGACCCGGACGCGGTCACGCTCACGCTCCAGGCCGGGGCCCGCGGCAAGAAGCTCGGCTTCCTCTACACCGGGCAGGGCGCGCAGCGCGCGGGCATGGGCCGTCAGCTGTACGACACGTACCCCGTGTACCGGGAGGCGTTCGACGAGGTCTGCGCCACCCTGGACCGGCACCTGAAGGCCGAGCACGCCATCAAGGACGTCGTGTTCGCCGACGACCCGGCCCTGCTGAACCAGACCCGGTACACGCAGGCGGGGCTCTTCGCCCTGGAGACGGCCCTGACCCGGCTGCTCGCCGACGACTTCGGGGTCTCCCCCACGCACGTCGTCGGCCACTCCATCGGCGAGATCGCCGCGGCCCGCACGGCGGGCGTGTTCTCCCTGGACGACGCCTGCCGCCTGGTCGCCGCCCGCGGCTCCCTCATGCAGGACCTGCCCGCCCGGGGCGCCATGATCGCCGTACGCACCACCGAGGAGGAGCTGCGGCCGCTGCTCGAAGGGCACGAGCACCACGTGTCCATCGCGGCCGTCAACAGCCCCACCTCGCTGGTGGTCTCCGGCGACGAGGAGGCCACCACGCGGATCGCCGCCGCACTCGCCGAGCGCGGCGTCAAGACCAAGCGCCTCACGGTGTCGCACGCGTTTCACTCCCCGCACATGGACCCCATGCTGGCGGAGTTCGAACGCGTCGCCTCGGAACTCACCTACCACCGGCCGCGGATCCCGTTGATCTCCACGGTGACCGGGCGGCCCGCCGGGGCGGAGGTCACCACCGCCGCCTACTGGACCGAGCACGTCCGCGCCACCACCCGCTTCCACGCCGCGCTGACCACGCTGCACGAGCACGGCGTCAGCACGTACGTGGAGCTGGGCCCCGACGCCGTCCTGGCCGGGCTCGCCCGTGAGGCGCTGCCCGAGGCCACCGCGGTGGCGCTGCTGCGCCCGGCGCTCGCCGAGCCGAACGCGCTGCTCGACGGGCTGGTGCAGGCGCAGGCGGGCGGCGCCGCCGTCGACTGGGCCGGTCACCTGGCGGGGCGCGGGGGCCGGGCGGTCGCCCTGCCCACGTACGCCTTCCAGCGGCGCCGCTACTGGCTGAGCGCGCCCGAGGCCGCGGGTTCGCCCGCCGCGCTCGGCCTGGAGGCGGCCGCGCACCCGCTGCTGGCCACGGCCACCGAACTCCCCGACGGCAGCCGCCTGTTCACCGGGCGGGTCAGCCTGACCAGCCACGCCTGGCTCGGCGACCACGTCGTCATGGGGACGGTGATCCTGCCGGGCACCGCGTTCGTCGAGCTGGCTCTGCACGCCGCGCAGACGGTGGGCGTCGACGAGGTCGCGGAGCTGGTCCTGAACGCGCCCGTCGCGTTCGGCGCCCAGGACGCCGCGCTGCTCCAGGTCGTCGTCGGCCCCGACGACCCGGCCGCGGGCCGCTCCCTGACCATCCGGTCCCGCTCGGAGCAGGACCACTCCTGGACGGAGAACGCCACCGGCAGGCTGACCGCCGCCCCGGTGCCGGTCGCCTGACACCCGGACGTACGGCACACGAAATCCGCCCCCGGCCTTCCGGCCGGGGGCGGATTTCGTGTGTCCCTACGCGTCAGGAGGAGAAGCGCAGCGGCGTGAAGGGCACCACCGAGGGGTGCGGGGTGGTGTCGGTGAGGTAGGCGGCCATGGCGACGGCGGTGACGGGGGCGAGCTGGACGCCCATGCGGAAGTGCCCGGTGGCCAGGTAGACGTCGGGGACGTCGGTGGGGCCGATGACGGGCAGGTCGTCGGGGGCGGCCGGGCGCAGGCCCGCGCTGATCTCCGCGAAGCGCAGGGCGCCGACGTCGGGCATGACCGCGGCGGCGCGGTTCAGCAGCTCGCGGGTGCCGTCGGCGGTGACGGTCTCGTCGTAGCCGCGCTCCTCGTAGGTGGCGCCGATGACCAGTTCGCCGCCGGGGCGGGGCACCAGGTACAGGGACGAGCCCTTGTGCAGGGCGCGGGCCGTGACGTCGAGCAGCGGCCGGTCGGAGTGCAGGCGCAGGATCTGGCCCTTGACGGGGCGGATCTCCGGGACGGCGTCGTGGGGCAGGCCCTCGATGTGGTGGGTCCAGCAGCCCGCGGCGAGCACCAGGCGGTCGAAGGGCACCGCGTCGCCGTTGTCGAGGGTGACGGCGTGGTCGGCGACGCGGACGACGCGGCGCCGCACGACGGTGCCGCCCAGGGCCTCGATGGCGGTGATCAGCGCCTCGTTGAGGACGCGCGGGTCGACGGCGCCGTCGTCGGGCGACAGCAGGCCGCCGAGCGCCGGGGCGAAGGCGGGCTGGAGCTTGGCGCACTCCGCGGCGGTGAGCCGCTCGGTGCGGATGCCGAGGGCCTCCTGGAAGGACTGCTGGTGGTCCAGGGCGGCAAGGGCGTCGTCGTCGAAGGCGGCGTCGAGCACGCCGTCGCGGCGGAAGCCCGCGGACGCGAACTCCTCCAGCTCGGCCACGAAGGACGGGTACAGCGCGCGGGAGGCCAGACACAGCCGCAGCAGGTCGTCCTGGCCGTACAGCTGCTCGTTGCCGGGCGGGAGCATGCCCGCCGAGACATGGGACGCCTTCGTGGCCGGGGCCGGGTCGATCACGGTCACGGTGACGCCCTGGCGGATGGCCTGCCACGCGGTGGCGAGGCCGATGACGCCGCCGCCGACGACAACGGTATTCACGATGGGTTCTCCTGGAGCAGTCGCCGCAGATGAGAGGTGAGATCCACGGGGGTCGGGTGGTCGAACACAAGGGTCGCGGGGAGCCGTAGCCCGGTCGCGGCCGACAGCCTGCGGCTCAGGTCGAGGTTGCCGATGGAGTCGAGGCCGAGCGCGCCGAACTCCCGGTCCGGGGCGATGTCGTCGGGGCCCTCGTAGCCGAGGACCGCGGCGGCCGTGGCCCGCACGAACTCCAGGACGGCCTGCTCGCGCTCCGCGTCGGGCAGCTCCGCGAGGCGGGTGAGCAGCGTGTCGGTGTGCTTGCCGGACGCCGCGGGCGCCAGGTCGGCCAGGACCGGCGGGACGTCGTCGGTGAGGGCCGACTCGTTCAGGCGTACGGGGGCGAGGACCGCCTCGTCGCCCGCGAGCGCCGCGTCGAACAGGGCCAGGCCCTGCTCGCGGCCGAGCGGGGCGAAGCCGGTGCGCTTGATGCGGGTGAGGTCGGCGGCGGTGAGCCCCGAGCCCATGCCGTCGTCGCCGTCCCACAGGCCCCAGGCCAGGGAGAGGCCGCGCAGGCCGAGGGCGCGCCGGTGGTAGGCGAGGGCGTCGAGGACGGAGTTGGCGGCGGCGTAGCTGCCCTGCCCGGAGTTGCCGACGAGCCCGGCGACGGACGAGAACAGCACGAGCGCGCAGTCCGGGTCGCGGACCAGCTCGTGCAGGTGCAGCGCGGCGTCGGCCTTGGGGCGCAGCGCCTTGTCGAGCCTGCGCGGGGTCAGCGTGTCGGTGGCGGCGTCGGACAGCACGCCCGCGGTGTGGATGACGGCGGACGGCGCGGGGACGTCCGCGAGGGCGCGCTCCAGGGCCTGCCGGTCGGCGGCGTCGCAGGCCACCAGGTCGACGCGGGCGCCGAGCGCGCCGAGTTCGTCGCTCAGTTCGGCGGCGCCGGGCGCGTCCGGGCCGCGGCGGCTGAGCAGGACGAGGTGCCGGACCTGGTGGCGGGTGACCAGGTGCCGGGCGAGCAGTCGGCCGAGGGCACCGGTGCCGCCGGTGATCACGACGGTTCCGGTGAGCCGGGCGGCGCGGGGCGGCGGCGGGCAGCGCACCAGGCGCGGCCGCAGCAACGTGCCGTTGCGCACGGCGAGTTGGGGCTCCTCACTGGCCGCGGCGGCGACCAGGGCGCGCCCGGAGTCCTGCGCGTCGTCGACGTCGACCAGGACGAAGCGGCCCGGGTGCTCGGACTGGGCGCTGCGCAGCAGCCCCCACACGGCGGCGCCCGGCAGGTCGGGGGCGTCCTCCCGGGCGCGGGCCGCGACGGCGCCAGTGCTGACGAGCAGCAGCCGGGCCGAGGCGAGGCGCGGGTCGGCCGTCCACTCCTGGACGAGCATCAGGGCGCGCTGCGCGGCCGAGCGCACCGGGGCGTCCTGGTCGGTGCAGGAGACGACGACCACGTCGGGCACGGTGGCGCCCTGCCGCAGCGCCGCGTCGAGCGCGGCCAGCGACGGGTAGGAGTCGAAGGAGCTGCGGGCGGACTTCAGGGCGCCGGTCACGCCGATGTGGTCGGTGCCGAGGAACGCCCAGTGCTGCTGGTCCGTGGCGGACGGCGGCGCCTCGACGGCCTTCCAGGCCAGGCGCAGCAGCCGGGTGCGCTGTGCCGCCGCGTCCAGCTGGTCGGGGGTGACGGCCCGGCGGACGAGGGTGCCGATGGTGGCGACGGGTTCGCCGTCGGCGCCGGTGAGCGCGAGGGCGGTGCCGTCCTGGCCGGGCACGGCGTGCACGTTGATGGCGCGGGCGCCCGCCTTGTGCAGGCGCACCCCGCGCAGCGCGTACGGCAGGAAGGTGCTGTCGTCGCGGTCGAGGTCCGGGACGAGGGCGGCCTGGAGGGCGGCGTCGAGCAGGGCGGGGTGCAGCAGGTAGCCGTCGCCTCCGGGGGCGGCGGCGGGGGTGGTGCCGGGGGTGTCGTCCGGGTCGCCGGAGCCGCTGGGGGCGCCGTCGAGTTCGGCCTCGGCGTACACCTCGTCCCCGTGCGCCCACACGCCGCGCAGCCGCCGGAAGGCGGGCCCGTAGCGCAGGCCGCGGTCGGCGAGCCTGCCGTAGAAGTCGTCGATGTCGACCTGGCGCGCTTCCTCGGGAAGCGCGTGCTGTTGCGTTGTGCTCATCGTCGCGTCCTCCGCGGGGCGGGGCGGGTCAGTTCACGGGCGGGTTGGTGATGGCGGCGGCGACCTCGCCGTGGCTCTCGCCGCCCTTCTCGTCCCAGTAGCGGCACCGCGTGCGCAGCATCACCAGGGCGTCGCGCAGGTCGTTGCCGTCCCAGTCGGCGATGTCGACGATGTCGATCTCGCCCCGGAAGTGACGGCCGCTCATGGCGTTGCGGAAGGTGCTCTTGAAGTCGGTGATGAACACGTCCGCGAGCTGCCGGTCCCAGAACTGTTCGAGCGTCCACCGGGAGAACGGCTCGATCAGGGACTCCTTCACGGCCTTGGCCATCAGGTAGTACGCCATCTGGTTGAAGCAGATGTTGAACTCGACGGAGTTGAAGTGCCCGGTGTCGTCGATGTAGCAGGACTCGGGGATCAGGAAGGTGCAGGCGGCGCTGAGCGTCCCGCCGTCGTCCAGGGAGTCGCCGCGCATCGTGACCGTGGCCGAGGTGAGGTACTCGCACCGCTTGGCCCGGTACGGGGTGAGCACGCGGTGCAGCAGTTCCTCGTCCGTGGGGAAGACGCGCTGGTCGGTGTCGTCGAGCAACTGGGTCATGACTGGTCTCCTGATCGTCGCGCGGTGCGGAGGAGGTCCGCGAGGCTCATGTTCTGGATCGCGGCGGTGCGGTCCTCGGTGCCCGCGGTGTCCTCGGTGTCCTGGGCGGGTTCCTGGTCCGCCGCCGTGTCCGGCTCGCCCAGCGCCAGCTCCGCCAGCAGGTGCCGGGTGAGGTCCAGCGCGGTGGGGTGGTCGAAGACGAGGGTGGCGGGCAGGCGCTCGCCGACGGCCTCGCCGAGGCCGTTGCGGAACCTCACGGCGGCCAGCGAGTCGAAGCCCATGTCGCGGAACGACCGCTCGGCGTCCACCTCGTCGGCGTCGGCGAAGCCGAGGATGGCGGCGGTCTGCGCGCGCACCACATCGAGCAGCGCCTGTTCGCGGCGGGCCGGGGTGAGCCGGGCCAGCCGGTCGCGCAGGCTCTCGGCGGTCGCGCCGCTCGCCGCGGCGGGCTCCACGGTGCGGCGCGCGGGGCCCCGTACCAGGTCGCGCAGCAGGTACGGCACGTCGGCGCGGCGCTGTCCGGTCAGGTCGATCCGGGCGGGCACCAGGAGCGACCGGTCGAGGGCGCCCGCGGCGTCGAGCAGCGCCAGGCCGTCGGCGGAGGCGATGGGCAGGACGCCGCCGCGGCGCATGTCGGCGACGTCGGCCTCGTCCAGGGCGCCGGTCATGCCGCTGGCCTCCTCCCACAGCCCCCAGGCCAGGGACTGCGCGGGCAGGCCGTGGGCGCGGCGGTGCGCGGCGAGGCCGTCGAGGAAGGTGTTGGCGGCGGCGTAGTTGCCCTGGCCCGCGCCGCCGGTGACCCCGGCGGCGGACGAGAACAGGACGAACGCGGACAGGTCCTGACCGGCGGTCAGCTCGTGCAGATTGAGGGCGGCGTCGACCTTGGGCCGCAGCACCGCGGTCATCTTCTGCGGGGTGAGCGAGGAGATGACGCCGTCGTCGAGGACGCCCGCGGTGTGCACGACTCCGGCGAGGGTGCGGCCGGTGAGTACGGCGGCCAGGGCGTCCCGGTCGGCGGCGTCGCAGGCGGCCACGTCGACGCGGGCGCCGAGCGCGGTGAGTTCGGCGGTCAGCTCGGCGGCGCCGGGCGCGGCGGGGCCGCGGCGGCTGGTCAGGAGCAGGTCCTTGACGCCGTGGGCGGTGACCAGGTGGCGGGCGACCAGGGCGCCGAGGGTGCCGGTGCCGCCGGTGACGAGGACGGTGCCGGGCCGGTCGCCGAAGACGGTGGCGGGGGCTTCGACGGGGGCGCCGGTCACGCGGGTCAGGCGCGGGCGGTGCGGGGTGCCGGAGCGCACCGCGACCTGCGCCTCGCCGGTGGCGACGGCCGCGCCGACCCGGGCGGCGAGCGGTGTGGGGTCGCCGGGTTCCAGGTCGACGAGGACGACGCGCCCCGGGTTCTCCGTCTGGGCGCTGCGGACCAGGCCCCACACGGCCGCCCCGGCGAGGTCGGTGACGTCCTCCCCGGCCACCGACACCGCGCCGCGGGTGACGACCGCGAGGACGGCGTCGTCCTCGGGCTGCTCGTCCAGCCAGGACGCGAGGGTGGTGAGCGCGGAGGCGGTCTCGGCGTGGACGGCCTCGGCGGTGGTGCCGCCCGCGCACTGGTGCAGGACCGTGCGGGGCGCGGCGTCGCCCGGCACGGCGGGCGTCCACGTGAGGTCGAACAGCGCGTCGTGGGGCGTGTCCGCGCGGGTCAGGCTGCCCGCGGCGACCGGACGCAGGGCGAGCGAGGCGACGGACGCGACGGGCCGGTCACCGGTGTCGGTGAGGCGCAGCGCGACCTCGTCCTCGCCGAGCCGGGTCATGCGCAGCCTGAGCGCGGCGGCCCCGGAGGCGTGCAGGTCGACGCCGGTCCACGCGAACGGCAGCGTGACGCGTCCGGCGTCGGTGGCCAGCAGCGCGGTGGCGTGCAGCGCCGCGTCGAGGGCGGCCGGGTGCAGGCCGTAGCGGGCGGCGTCGGCGGCGGCCTGCTCGGGCAGCGCGATGTCGGCGTACACGTCGTCACCGGAGCGCCAGGCGGCGCGCAGGCCCTGGAACACCGGCCCGTACGCCAGGCCGTCGGCGCCGGACGGCTCGTAGAAGCCGCTCAGGTCGACGGGTTCGGCGCCCGGCGGCGGCCAGGCGGCGGACTCGTGCGCCGGTTCGGGGCCCGCCTCGGCGAGGGTGCCCTGGGCGTGCCGGGTCCAGGGCACGTCGGCGGGGGCGTCGTCGGGCCGGGAGTGGATGGAGACGGTGCGCAGGTCGGCGTCGACGACCACCTGGATCGCCACGCCGCCGCGCTCGGGCAGCACGAGGGGCGCCTCCAGGGTGAGGTCCTCCACCCGGCCCCGGCCGACCTCGTCTCCGGCGCGGACGGCCAGTTCGACGAAGCCGGTGCCGGGGAACAGGACGGTGCCGCCGACGACGTGGTCGGCCAGCCACGGCTGGGCGGAGCGCGCCAGGCGGCCGGTGAGCAGCACTCCCCCGGCCCCGGCGACCGGCACGGCCGCGCCGAGCAGCGGGTGGTCGGCGGGCGTCTGGCCGACGCTGCGGGCGTCGCCGGAGTGCTCGATGACGTCCATCCAGTACCGCTTGCGCTGGAACGGGTACGTGGGCAGGTCGACGCGGCGGGCTCCGGTCCCGGCGAACTGGGTCTCCCAGTCGACGCTCGCGCCCCGCACATACGCCTCGGCGAGCGAGGTGAGGAACTGGCGCGGGCCTCCGGCGTCGCGGCGCAGCGTGCCGACGAGCGCGGCGGCGACCCCGGCCGACTCGGCGGTCTCGCCGAGCCCGGTGAGCAGGCCCGGGTGCGGGCTGGCCTCGACGAAGATCTCGAAGCCGTCGGCGAGCAGCGCCCGCGTGGTCTCCTCGAAGCGGACGGTGCGCCGCAGGTTGGTGTACCAGTACTCGGCGTCGAGCCCGGCGGTGTCGAGGAGCTCGGCGGTGACGGTGGAGTAGAACGGCACGGTCGCCGTGCGCGGCGTCAGGCCGGTGAGTTCGGTGAGGATCCGCTCGCGGATGTCCTCGACGAACACCGAGTGGGAGGCGTAGTCCACGGGGATGCGGCGGGCCTGGACGCCGTCGGCGACCAGCTTGGCCCGCAGCTCGTCCAGGGCGTCGCCGTCGCCGCACACGACGACGGAGGAGGGGCCGTTGACGACGGCGAGCTGGAGGCGGCCGTCCCAGGCGGCCAGGTGGGTGGCGGCGTCGGCGGCGGACAGGGCGACCGACATCATGCCGCCCTGGCCCGCCAGGTCCTCGCGGATGATCTGGCTGCGCAGGGCCACGACGCGGGCCCCGTCCTCCAGGGACAGCGCTCCGGCGACGCAGGCGGCGGCGATCTCGCCCTGGGAGTGGCCGACGACGGCGGCCGGTTCGACGCCGACGGCGCGCCAGGCCTCGGCGAGGGACACCATCATCGCCCACAGCGCGGGCTGCACGACGTCGACGGCGTCCAGGCGGGGGCGCCGGGGGTGCCGCGCAGCACGTCGAGCAGGTTCCACTCGACGTACGGCTCCAGGGCCTTGGCGCACTCGCCGAGGCGGGTGGCGAAGGCGGGCGAGTGCTCCAGGAGTTCCACGCCCATGCCCTGCCACTGCGAGCCCTGGCCGGGGAAGACGAACACGGCGCGGGAGTCGCCGCGCTGGACGCCGCGGACGACGGAGGCGGCGGTGGTGTCCGTGGCCAGCGCGTCGAGCCCGGCGAGCAGTCCGTCGCGGTCGGTGTCGACGACGACGGCGCGGTGCTCCAGGGCGGCGCGGCCCCGGGCGAGCGAGGCGGCGACGTCCAGGGCGTCGAGGTCGGCGTCGGCGCGCAGGTGCGCGGCGACCTGGGCGGCCTGGGCGCGCAGCGCGTCGGCGGTCGACGCGGACACGGTCAGCGGCACGGCGGGGGGCCGTTCGCCGCGGGGCTCCCGCGGGCCGGTCGGCGGCGCCTCCTCGATGACGACGTGGGCGTTGGTGCCGCTGACGCCGAAGGAGGACACCGCGGCGCGGCGGGGGCGGCCGCCGGTCTCCCAGTCCCGGGCCTCGGTGAGCAGTTCGACGTCGCCCGCGGTCCAGTCGATGTGCGGGGACGGCGGGTCGGCGTGCAGGGTGCGCGGCAGCGTGCCGTTGCGCATCGCCATCACCATCTTGACGACGCCCGCGACACCGGCGGCGGCCTGGGCGTGCCCGAAGTTGGACTTGATGGAGCCGAGCCACAGCGGGTCGCCGTCGGCGCGCTCCTGTCCGTACGTGGCCATCAGGGCCTGCGCCTCGATGGGGTCGCCGAGGGCGGTGCCGGTGCCGTGGCCCTCGACGGCGTCGATGTCGGCGAGGGTGAGGCCCGCGGCGGCCACGGCCTGCCGGATGACCCGCTCCTGCGCGGGGCCGTTGGGCGCGGACAGGCCGTTGGAGGCGCCGTCCTGGTTGACGGCGGAGCCGCGGATCACCGCGAGCACCGGGTGGCCGTTGCGGCGGGCGTCCGACAGGCGCTCCAGGAGGAGGAGTCCCGCGCCCTCGGCCCAGCCGGTGCCGTCGGCGCCCGCGCCGTACGCCCGGCAGCGGCCGTCGGCGGACAGGCCCTTCTGGAGGCTCATGCCGATGAACGTCTCGGGCGTGGCCATCACGGTGACGCCACCGGCGAGGGCCAGGGAGCAGTCGCCCTGCCGCAGCGCCTGCATGGCCCAGTGCATCGCGACGAGCGAGGACGAGCAGGCGGTGTCGATGGTGACCGCGGGGCCCTGGAGGCCGAGGGTGTAGGAGACGCGGCCGGTGGCGACGCTGCCGAGGCCGCCCCCGGCGGTGAAGCCCGCGAGGTCCTCGGGCGCGTCCTGGGAGCGGGCCGCCCAGTCGTGGTACATGAGCCCGGCGTAGACGCCGGTGGCGCTGCCCTTGAGGGAGTGCGGGTCGATGCCCGCGCGCTCGGCGGCCTCCCAGGCGACTTCGAGGAGCAGCCGCTGCTGCGGGTCCATGGCCTGGGCCTCCTTCGGGCTGATGCCGAAGAAGGTGGGGTCGAACTCGGCGGCGTCGTAGAGGAAGCCGCCCTGGCGGGTGTAGGTGGTGCCGTGCTTGCCGGGCTCGGGGTCGTAGATCTCCTCGATGTTCCAGCCGCGGTCCTCGGGGAAGCCGGAGACCGCGTCGGTGCCGTCGGCGACCAGGCGCCACAGGTCCTCGGGGGAGGTGACCCCGCCGGGGTAGCGGCAGGCCATGGCGACGATGGCGATGGGCTCGTCGGCCGCGGCGGGCGCGGGCGCGGGGGCCTGGGGCGCGGCGGCCGGGGTGGTGCCGCGGACCTTGTCGAGCACGTGGTCGGTGAGGGCGCGCGGCGTGGGGTGGTCGAAGATCAGCGTGGAGGTGAGCCGCAGGCCGGTGGCGGCGGTGAGCGCGTTGCGCAGCTCGACGGCGGCCAGGGAGTCGAAGCCCAGCTCCGTGAAGGCGCGCCGCGGGTCGATGGCGGTGCCGCCGTCGTGGCCGAGGACGCCCGCGATCTGCGTGCGGACCAGGTCGAGGACGATGCGGTCGCGCTCGGCGTCGGGCTTGCCCGCAAGCCGGTCGGCGAGGGTGGCGCCGCTGGTGCCCGGGGCGCCCTGGGCTGCGGTGGTGGCGGCCCTGCGGGCGGGCGCGCGGACCAGGCCGCGCAGCAGCGGCGGCACGCCGTCGGCGCGGGCACGCAGCGCGGCGGCGTCGAGGCGCAGCGGCACCAGGGCGGGCACGCCCGCGGTGAGGGCCTGGTCGAAGAGGGCGAGGTTGTCCTCGGCGGTGAGGGCGGGCAGGCCGGAGCGCTCGGCGCGGCGCAGCGTCACCTCGTCGAGGCGGGCGCCCATGCCCGCGTCGCCCGCCCACAGGTTCCACGCCAGGGACGTGGCCACGAGGCCCTGGGCGGCGCGGTGCGCGGCGAGCGCGTCGAGGAAGGCGTTGGCGGCGGCGTAGTTGCCCTGTCCGGGCGAGCCGAAGGGCGCGGAGGCGGACGAGAACAGCACGAACGCCGCGAGGTCGTGCTCGCGCGTCAGCTCGTGCAGGTGCCAGGCGCCGTCGGCCTTGCCGTGGAAGACGGCGGCGACCTGCTCGGGGGTGAGATCGGCGGCCAGGCCGTCGTCGATGACCCCGGCGCTGTGCACGACGGCGGTCAGGGGGTGCGCGTCGGGGATGGACTCCAGGAGTGCGGCCACGGCGGCGCGGTCGGCGACGTCGCAGGCGGCGACCGTGGCTTCGGCGCCCAGCTCGGCGAGTTCGGCGACCAGTTCGGCGGCGCCGGGGCTTTCGGGGCCGCGGCGCCCGGTGAGCAGCAGGCGCCTGACGCCGTGCGCGCGGACGAGGTGCCGGGCGAGCAGGCCGCCGAGGCCGCCGGTGCCGCCGGTGATGAGGACGGTGCCCTCGGGGCGCCAGGCGGTGGGCTCGGGGGCGTCGGGGAGCTGCGCCTTGGTCAGGCGCGGGATGAGCAGGGAGCCGTCGCGCAGGGCGAGTTGGGGCTCTCCGGTGGCCAGGGCGGCGCGCAGCTCGGGCTCGGGCACGTCGCGGTCGGTGTCGATCAGGGCGAAGCGCCCGGGGTGTTCGGCCTGCGCGGAGCGCACCAGGGCGAGCAGCGGCGCGAGCACCAGGTCGTCGGTGGCGTCGCGGGTGACGAAGGCCACGCGGGTGTCGTCGCGGACCGCGCCCTGGATCAGCTCCAGGGTGTGCAGGGTGGCGGCGCGGGCGGCGTCGGCGGGGGTGCCGGGGAAGACCTCCGGGAGGTGGAGGAGGGTGAACTCGCCTGCCTCGGCGTCCGGTTGGGCCGGGGCCTGGAGCGCGGTCCACTCCACGCGCAGCAGCGAGCCGGACGTCCGGGCGGCGCCCGTGGGCAGGGGCCGCTGCACGAGGGAGCGGACGGTGGCGACCGGCGCCCCGGCGGTGTCGGCGAGGGCGAAGGTCACCTCGTCCGGCGCGGTCTGGCGGATGTGGACGCGTACGGCGGTGGCGCCGACGGCGTGCAGTTCGACGCCGCGCCAGGCGAACGGGAGCCGTACCTGGTCGTCGTCCTGGGGGCCTTCGGAGGCGTGCAGGGCGGCGTCGAGGAGCGCCGGGTGCAGGCCGAACCGGTCGGCGCCCGGGTCGTCGAGCGCGACCTCGGCGAACACCTCGTCGCCGCGGCGCCAGGCGGCCCGGACGCGGCGGAACGCGGGGCCGTAGCCGTAGCCCTGCACGGCGTGGCGCGCGTACAGGTCGTCGACGTCGACGGGGTCGGCGTCGGTGGGCGGCCAGGTGCCGAACGCCTCCGGGTCGGCCGCGGGGCCCTCGCCGTGCTCGGCGAGGACGCCGCTGGCGTGGCGGGTCCAGTCCTCCTCGCTCCCGGCGGGGCGCGCGTACAGCTCGACGCCGCGGCGGCCCGCCGTGTCGGGGGCGCCGACGACGGCCTGGACCTCCACTGTGGCGTCCGCGGTCAGCACCAGCGGCGCCTCCAGGGTGAGTTCCTCCACCAGGGCGCAGCCCGCCTCGTCCGCGGCGCGCACGGCCAGTTCGACGAGGGCGGTGCCGGGGACGAGGACGGAGCCCGCGATGACGTGGTCGGCGAGCCACGGCTGCGCGCGGGTGGACAGGCGGCCCGTCAGGACGACGCCGTCGGCGCCCGCGAGGCTGACGGAGGTGTCGAGCAGCGGGTGCCCGAGGGTGCCGGGCGAGGTCCCGGCGCTCAGCCAGTACCGCTTGCGCTGGAACGGGTAGGTGGGCAGCTCCACACGGCGGGCGCCCCGGCCCGCGAAGAACCCCTCCCAGTCGACGCTGACGCCGCGGGCGTGGGCCTGGCCGAGGGCGGTGACGACCTGGCGCTCCTCGTCGTGCCCCTTGCGGAGCAGCGGCACCAGCGCGACATCGGCGTCGGCGTCGGTGAGGCAGTCGCGGCCCATCGCCGACAGGACGGGGTCCGGGCCCAGTTCGAGGTACGTGGTGACGCCGTCGGCCTCCAGGCGGCGTACGGCGTCGGCGAACCGGACGGGCTCGCGCACGTGCCGCACCCAGTAGTCGGCGTCGAACGCGGTGACGGGCTCGCCGGTGAGGTTGGACACCACGGGGATGCGCGCCGGTGCGTACGTCAGGCTCTCGGCGACCCGGCGGAAGTCGTCGAGCATGGGCTCCATCAGCGGCGAGTGGAAGGCGTGCGAGACGCGCAGCTGCCGGGTCTTGCGGCCCTGTTCGGCGAAGCGGGCGGCGACGGCCCGCACGGCGTCGGCGGCGCCGGACAGCACGACGGCGGTGGGACCGTTGACGGCGGCGAGGCTCACGTGGTCGGTGAGGTACGGGGTGACCTCCGCCTCGCTGGCCTGCACGGCGGTCATGGCGCCGCCTTCGGGCAGCTCCTGCATCAGGGTGCCGCGCGCCCCGACGAGCAGGGCGGCGTCGGCCAGGGACATGGCCCCGGCGCAGTGCGCGGCGGCGATCTCGCCGATGGAGTGCCCGGCGACCAGGGCGGGCGTGACGCCCCATGACTCCAGGAGCCGGAACAGGGCGGTCTCGACGGCGAACAGGGCGGCCTGCGCGTACCGCGTCTGGTGCAGCAGCTCCGCCTGCGGGGTGCCGTCGGCGGCGAACAGGACGTCGCCCAGCGGCTCGTCGAGGTGCAGGTCGAGGTGGTCGGCGGCGTCCTGGAGGGCGCCCGCGAACACCGGGAAGGCGCGGGCCAGTTCGCGGCACATGCCGGGGCGTTGGCTGCCCTGCCCGGTGAACAGGAACGCGGTGCGACCCGTCGCCAGGGTGGTGCCGGTGACTAGTCCGGACGCGGTGGTGCCGTCGGCGAGGGCGGTCAGGGCGCGGCGCAGCTCGTCGCGGTCCGCGGCGATGACGGCGGCGCGGTCGCGCAGCTGGGCGCGGGTGGTGGCGGCGGCGTACGCGAGGTCGAGCGGCGTGGTGTCGTCCACCCGCGTGAGCAGCCGCCCGGCGGCGGCGCGCAGCGCGGCCTCGCCCTGGGCGGACAGGACGACCGGTACGGGGCGTTCGGCCGCCGGGGCGGGCTCGGGGGTCTCGGGAGTGGCGGGCGCGGTGGCGGGGGTTCCTCGATGATGACGTGCGCGTTGGTGCCGCTCGCGCCGAACGAGGACACGCCCGCCCGGCGGGGGGCACCGGCGGCCTCCCACGGCACCGGCTCGGTGAGCAGCCGCACGGTGCCGTCGGACCAGTCGACGTGCGGGGTGGGCGCGTCCACGTGCAGGGTGCGCGGCAGCGTGCCGTGGCGCAGCGCCTGCACCATCTTGATGATGCCCGCGGCGCCCGCGGCGGCACCGGTGTGTCCGATGTTGGACTTCACCGAGCCCAGCCACAGGGGCTTGTCGGCGGGGCGGCCGCGGCCGTAGGCGGCGACCAGGGCCTGGCCCTCGATGGGGTCGCCGAGGGTGGTGCCGGTGCCGTGCGCCTCGACGGCGTCGACCTCGTCGGGGGTGAGGCCCGCGTCGGCGAGGGCCTGGCGGATGACGCGCTGCTGGGCCAGGCCGTTGGGCGCGGTGAGGCCGTTGCTGGCGCCGTCCTGGTTGATGGCGCTGCCCCGGACGACGGCGAGCACCTGGTGTCCGGCGCGCAGCGCGTCCGAGAGCCGGGCCAGCACGAACACGCCGACGCCCTCGGAGAAGGAGGTGCCGTCGGCCGCCGCGGCGAAGGCCTTGACGCGCCCGTCGGGGGCGAGGCCCCGCTGGCGGCTGAACGTGGTGAACGTACCGGGGCTGGAGATCACGGTGACGCCGCCCGCGAGGGCGAGTGCGCACTCGCCGCGCTGGAGGGTGCGGACCGCGAGGTGCAGGGCGGTCAGGGAGCCGGAGCAGGCGGTGTCGACGGTCAGCGTGGGGCCTTCGAGGCCGAGCGTGTAGGCGACGCGGCCGGAGACGACGCTGGGCAGGCTGCCGCCGAGGACGTAGCCGTCGAGGCCGTCGGGCGCCTCGTGGGTGCGGGGCCCGTACTCGTGGGGCTCGACGCCGATGAACACGCCCGAGGGGGTGCCGCGCAGCGTGCCGGGGTCGATGCCCGCGCGCTCCAGCGCCTCCCAGCAGGTCTCCAACAGGAGGCGCTGCTGGGGGTCCATGGCCAGGGCTTCTTTGGGGTTGATCTGGAAGAAGTCGGCGTCGAACTCGGCGGCGTCCGGCAGGAATCCGCCGCGCCGCACATAGCTGGTGCCGGGGGTGGCCGCGTCCGGGTCGTAGAGGCGGTCGAGGTCCCAGCCCCGGTCGTCGGGGAAGTCGGTGAGGACGTGGGTGTCGTCGGCCAGGACGCGCCACAGGTCCTCGGGCGAGGTGACGCCGCCGGGGAAGCGGCAGCCGATGCCGACGATGGCGATGGGCTCGGTGAGCCCGGCGCCCGTGGTGGCGGGCGCGGCAGCCTCCGCCGGGTCGGCGCCGCCGTCCGCGCCGTGCACGACGGCGGCGAGGTGGCGGGCCAGGGCCCGCGGCGTCGGGTGGTCGAAGCCGATGGTGACGGGCAGGTCCACGCCCAGCTCGGCGGTGAGCCGCCGGTGCAGCCGGACCAGGCCCAGCGAGTCCAGGCCACCGGCGAGGAACGGCTGGTCGGCCGCGACGCCGCCCGCCCCTTCCGCGTAGGCGTCGGGGTCGGCGTCCCGCAGCACGGCGGCGGCCTGCGCGAGGACCAGTTCCAGCATCGCGGCCCTGGACTGCTCGGTCATGTGCATACTCCGCAACGAAGAAGGGGCTCGGAGGCCATCGGGTGGGTCAGGACGTCGCGAGGGCGGTCAAGGCGGCGCGGTCGACCTTGCCGTTGACGGTCAGCGGGAACTCGTCCACCACGTGCACGTGGCGGGGGACCATGTAGGCGGGCAGCGCGGCGCGGCAGAAGGCGGCGACCTCCTTGGCGTCCGGCTCGGGGCCGTCGGGGGCGACGGTGACGAAGGCGTGCAGCAGCGGGTCGTCGTCGGGCCGCGGCAGCAGCAGCGCGACCGCGCCGGTGATGCCGGGGAACTCGCCGACGCGGCGCTCCACTTCGCCCAGCTCGACGCGGTTGCCGCGGATCTGCACCTGGTGGTCGACGCGGCCGTGGAAGTACAGCTCGCCCTCGGGTCCCATGGTGGCCAGGTCGCCGGTCTTGAAGACCACCTGCCCCGACCGGGGGTTCAGCGGGTCGGGCACGACGACGGCGCGGGTGGCCTCCGGGTCGCCCCAGTAGCCGGAGAACAGCGAGGGGGTGCGCAGATAGATCTCGCCGAGGACGCCGGGCTCGTCGACGGGGGTGCCGTCGGGTCCGATGAGCATCATCTCGGCGCCCGCGACGGCGTGCCCGATGGACAGCCGCTCGACGTCGGCGGGCAGCGGGTTGGGTACGTCGGTGATGGACGCGGCCATGGTCTCGGTGGCGCCGTAGCCGTTGGTGAAGCGGGCCTTCGGCAGCAGTTCCTGGAGGCGCCGCAGCTCGTCCAGGGGGAAGTTCTCGCCGGAGAACGTGACGCGGCGCAGGGTGCCCTCGTCGCCGATCTCAGCGAGCAGTTCCGGCTCGTGGCGCAGCGCGGGGCGCCAGGCGGAGGGGACGGCGTCGACCTGGGTGGCGCCGGTCTCGCGCAGGAACGACAGGAAGCGGCGGGGCCAGCCGAGCCGGTCGCGCGGCACGGGCACGAGGGCGGCGCCGTGGCTGAGGGCGAACCCGATGTCGAACAGGGCGAAGTCGAACTGGAGCGGGGAGGTGCCCGCGACGCGGTCGTCGGCGGTGATCAGCTCCTCGGCCTCGGCGCCGCGCAGGAACGCGATGACGCCGCGGTGGCTCATCACCACGCCCTTGGGCCTGCCGGTGGTGCCCGAGGTGAAGGTGATGTACGCGGTGTCGGTGGGCGTCACCGTGCGGCGGCGGCGCACCCGCGCGGCGGGCGCGCGCTCCACGGTGAGTCCGTCGGGGCCGAACCGGGCGGTGCCGACCGTCTCGGGGATGCCGGTGCGCTTGCCGTGCGCGGACTGCAGGTGCAGCGCGGGCTCGGCGAGCGAGATGATCGTCTGGAGCCGCTCGTCGGGGACTTCGGGGCTGGTCGGCACGAACGGCAGGCCGAGCGTGGCGCAGGCCAGGAGCGTCGCGATGGCGTCGGCGTTGGTGTCGGACTCCAGGATGACCCGGTCGCCGACCTCAAGGCCGAGCGCGTCAAGGGCCTCGGCGATGTGGTCGACGCGCCGCTCCAGCTCCCCGTAGGTCACGGTCTCGATGCCGCCGCCCGGTGCGGCCTGGATGACCGCGGGCCGCTGAGGGGCCCGCCGGGCCGCGGCCAGCAGATACGTCCGCAGGTTGTCCACCGATGCGTGCGCCCGAGCCGGACGCGCTCCATTCAGGCTCATGCGCCACCCTCCCCATTCGGCTTTCCCAGCCAATACCAGGCTGTTTCTAACAGGGGGCTTTTACCGCCCACAAGAACCCCTGCCCCACGACCCCTGAACTAGGGGGTACTAGGGGTATTGCCACCTGCTCGGCCACAACCAGACTGACGGGAAACACTAGGATCGAACTTCCGTGCCCGCAAAGGCCTCTCGGTGGGTGCGGCGAAAACGGAGAGCGAGAATATGTCGGCGATTGTCTTTCCCGGAATCGGCCCGACGCGTTTCGCGGACCTGGCGCGATTCCTGACGGTGCACCCGGTGGGGCGCCGCTACGTCGCCGAGGCGGACCGGGCCCTTGGCCACTCCCTGGTCGACGCGTGCCGCGAGGCCGAGGCCCGGGACGACCAGGGGGCCTTCCCCGAGCCGATCCGGCTCGCCTTCCTGGTCTCCTGCGTGGCGCTCGCCGACTACGCGGTCACCGAGTACGGGCTGACGCCGGTGGCCTGCGCCGGTGCCAGCTTCGGCGGCACCGCGGCGGCGGTGCGGGCGGGCGCGCTGCCGTTCGCCGACGCCGTGACGATGACCGCGCGGTGGGGCCGCCGGGTGGACGCCTACTTCGCCCGCGAGCACCAGGACGTCGTCACCCAGTCCTTCGCCCGCGTGCCCGCCGACCGGCTCGCCGAGATCCGCGCGGAGCTGGACGAGCGCGGCGAGTGGAACGAGCTGGGCTGCCAGGTCGACCACGACTTCCACATGCTGTCGGTGCGCGAGAGCAGTGTGGAGCACCTCCAGGCGCGGCTGCGCTCGGCCGGTGGCCTCCCGCTGTATGTGATGCGCCCGCCGATGCACGCGCCGCTCTTCGCGCCGCTGCGCGCGGAGCTGGCCGCCGAGGTCGCCGCGGACGTGCCGTTCCTCGACCCGGAGATCCCCGTCGTGTCCGACCACGACGGGTCGTTGGTGCGTACGGCGGACGGCGTGCGGACGATGCTGCTCGACGCGGTGACGCGCCCGGTGTCCTGGCCCGCGGTGGTCGGCTCGCTGCGGGAGCTGGGGGTCGAGCGGGTGCACGTGACCGGGCTTGACGCGCTGTGGGGCCGGGTGGACGTGATGACCGAGGCGTTCGACGTGGTGGCGGTGAAGCCGGACACGGCTATGCGACCGCGCCGGCGCAGCACGATCGCATAGCGGGCGGGAGCGGGTCAGCGCATGGCCGACAGGGTCTTCCAGAGGGTCCCGGGGGTGGCGAAGTTGGCGAGGTCGAGCGCGTCGTCGACGAACCGGACGTCGTACTCGCTCTCCAGTGACGACAGCAGCGCGACCATTCCCATGGAATCCAGGCCGTGATCGCCGAGGCTCAGGTCAGTGGTGAGCTCGTCGCCCGATTCCAGCAAGGGAAGGTGCTTCCTGACAAGGTTCTCGAAGGACTCGTCCCACATGGCGCGCTCCCGTGTTTTCCGGCGTTTACCCAATAGTCGGCGTCGCCGCCACCCTAAATCCCCCACCCCGTGGACCGGCCACCCCTATCCACCCCTTCTTCTCTCCGCGGAGGACCGCAAATGATCGAAACCACCGCCCCAGGACCGGGTCTGCACGAACGCTTTCTGCGCGGTCTCGCCCTGTCCCCGAACCGGCCCGCGGTGCGGGTGGACGCCGACACCCTGACGTACGAGGAGATGCACGACCTGGCGCTGCGCCGGGCGGGCGCGCTGCTCGCCCGGGCCCCGCGGGGGCCGCACGCGGTGGCCGTCCTCGCCGACAAGAGCCTCACGGCGTACGTCGGCATCCTCGCGGCGCTGTACGCGGGCGCCACCGTCGTCCCGCTCAACCCCCGCTTCCCGGCGGAGCGCACCCGCCGCATGCTGACCGCCGCGGGCGTCTCCACGGTCATCGCCGACCCGGTGGGCCGGGCCGCGCTCGCGGCGACCGAGCTGGACCTGCCGGTCCTGGACGAGGACGCGGCCGGGCCCGCACTGGCCGCGCCGGTCGCGGTGCGGCCGTCGGACGTCGCGTATGTGCTGTTCACCTCGGGGTCGACGGGCCGACCCAAGGGCGTGCCGATCACCCACGAGGCCAACCGGCACTACTTCACGCTGCTCGACCGGCGCTATGACTTCGGGCCCGCCGACGTGTTCTGCCAGAACGTCGGCCTGAACTTCGACTGCGCGATGTTCGAGCTGTTCTGCGCCTGGGGCCGGGGCGCGCCGGTGCACGCGATCCCGCCCGCCGCCCACCGGGACCTGCCCGCGTTCTTCGCCGAGCGGGGCATGACGGTGTGGTTCTCCACGCCGAGCGGCATCTCGTTCATCCGCAAGATGGGCGGTCTGACGCCGGGTTCGATGCCCACGCTGCGGTGGAGCTTCTTCGCGGGTGAGGCGCTGCTGTGCGACGACGCCGCCGACTGGGCGGCCGCGGCACCCCAGTCGAAGATCGAGAACCTGTACGGGCCGACCGAGCTGACCGTCACCATCACCGGCCACCGCTGGTCCCCGGAGACCTCGCCGAAGCAGGCCGTCAACGGCGTCGTGCCCATCGGCCGGGTGCACCCGGGCCACGACCACCTGCTGCTCGACGAGGGCGGTGCGGACGGCACGGGCGCCGTGTCGCCGACGGAGGGCGAACTGTGCGTCGCCGGGCCGCAGATGACGCCCGGCTACCTGGATCCCGCCGACAACGACGGCCGCTTCCTGGAGCGCGACGGCCGCCGCTGGTACCGCACCGGCGACCGGGTGCGGCGCCTGGACGACGGCGAACTGGTCTACCTGGGCCGCCTGGACGCCCAGGTGCAGATCCAGGGCTTCCGCGTCGAGCTGGCCGAGGTCGACCACGTCGTACGGCAGTGCACGGGCGTCCAGAACGCCGCAACCGTGACCCGCCCGGCGCCCGGCGGCGGCCTCGAACTCGTCCTGTACTACACGGGCGAGCGGATCCCCGCGGCGGCGCTGCGCCGCGAGCTGTCCGCGCACCTGCCCGACCCGATGGTGCCCAAGGCGTTCCGGCACGTGAACGAGTTCCCGTTGAACGCCAACCACAAGGTCGACCGGGCGCGGCTTGCCCGCGAGGCGATACAGACCGACGCCTGACGAGAGCTGGGAGCCGAGACCATGCGTCACGACCGCGCGGGCCTGAAGGAGTGGATCGGCCTCGCCGTCCTCGTCCTGCCGGTCCTGTTGATGTCGATGGACATGACCGTGCTGTACTTCGCGCTGCCGTTCCTCAGCGCGACCCTGGAGCCGAGCGCCACCCAGCAGTTGTGGATCGTGGACATCTACGCGTTCATGCTCGCCGGGCTGCTGATCACGATGGGCACGCTCGGCGACCGCATCGGCCGTCGGCTGCTGCTGATGATCGGCGCGGGCGTGTTCGGTGCCTCGTCGCTGGCGGCGGCCTACGCCGACAGCTCCGAGCTGCTGATCGTGGCGCGGGCCGTGCTGGGGGTGTCCGGTGCCGTGCTCGCGCCGTCGACGCTGGCGCTGATCCGCGACATGTTCCACGACCCCGGCCAGCGCCGCACCGCCATCGCGGTGTGGACGGCCGGGCTGTCCGGCGGCGCCGCCCTCGGGCCGATCGTGTCGGGGCTGCTGTTGGAGAAGTTCTGGTGGGGCTCCGTCTTCCTGATCAACGTGCCGATGGCGGTGCTGATCCTCTTCCTGGGGCCCTGGCTGCTGCCGGAGTACCGGGCCCCGAAGCCCGGCCGCTTCGACCTGCTCGGCGCGGTGCTCTCGCTCGGTGCCGTGATCCCGGTCATCTACGGCGTCAAGGAGCTGGCCGACGACGGGTTCGCCTGGACGTACGTGGGCGTCACGGCGGCCGGGGTCGCCGTCGGCGTGCTGTTCCTGCTGCGGCAGCGCGCCGCCGCCAGCCCGCTGATCGACCTCGGCATGTTCCGCGACCGGGGCTTCAGCGCGTCCGTCGGCGTCAACCTGGTGGCGCTGTTCGCGCTGGTCGGCATCCTGCTGTTCGCCACCCAGTGGGTGCAGATCGTGCACGGGCTCAGCCCGTTGGAGGCCGGTCTGTGGACGCTGCCCGCGCCGCTGGCGGTGGCGGTGACATCGTCGACCGCCGCCGTGCTCGCCAAGACGGTCCGCCCCGGCTACCTCATCGCGACCGGCCTCGTCATCGCCGCGGCGGGCTTCGCGATCATGACGCAGCTGCGCCCCGACTCCCCCCTGGCCGTCGCCATCGTGGGCTCCTCGGTGCTGTCGGCCGGGGTGGGTCTCGCGATGCCGCTGACGGCCGACCTGATCGTGTCCTCGGCACCGCCGGAGAGCGTGGGCGCGGCCGCCGCGCTCCCGGAGACCAGCAACCAGCTGGGCGGCGCGCTGGGCGTCGCCGTCCTCGGCAGCATCGGTGCCGCCGTCTACACCCGTGACGTCTCCGACGCGACGGGCGGCCTGAAGCCGGAGGCCGCCGAGGCCGCCGAGGGGTCGCTCGGCGGCGCGGCGGAGGTGGCCCGCCATCTGCCCGCCGACGTCAGCCGCCCGCTGCTCGACAGCGCGGCGGAGGCGTTCACCCGCGGCATGAACGTCGCCGCGGTGGTCGGCGGCGCGCTGATGCTGGTCAGCGCGGTCGTGGCGGCGGCGCTCATGCGGCACATCGCACCGCCGGGTGCGACGGCTGCCCCGGCGGACACCCTGGCGCCCGAGCCGGAGCAGACCGCCGTCGGCTCCTCGGACTGAGGGTCACCACCCCGACCTCCTGCCCCACGACGTCGTTTCGGGGCTGCCGGTTCGGCGTGGCTTGTCGCGCAGTTCCCCGCGCCCCTTCGGGGCGCTACCCGTACCGCCTATGACGAGGGTCCCCGTGCTGGTGTCAGCACGGGGACCCTCGCTGATCGCGCGGTGAGTCAGCGCCGCAAGGCGAGCGGCAGCGTGGCGTAGCTGGTGATGCCCATCACGCCGCGGCGCTCGGGCTCCTTGGCCAGTTCGATCTCGGAGAACGTGTCGATCAGCGCCGGGAACAGCTCGGCGGCCTCCATGCGGGCGAGGGTGCCGCCGAAGCAGAAGTGCGCCCCCGCGCTGAGGCTCAGGTGCGGGCCGTCGTCGCGGGTGAGGATCAGGCGGTGCGGGTCGGGGAACCGCTCCGGGTCGCGGTTGGCGGCGGCGAGCAGGGCGAGCACGAGGACGCCCTCGGGGATCTCGGTGCCGCCGACGGTGACGGGCTGGGTGGTGAGGCGGCTGGAGGCGGTGTTGTGGGTGCTGTAGCGCAGCAGTTCCTCGACGGCCGACGCGGTGATGCTCTTGTCCTTGCGCCACAGGGCCAGCTCGTCGGGGTGGTCGAGGAGCGCGGCCATGCCCGCGGCGATGAGGTTGGTGGTGGCCGAGAAGCCCGCCGTGAACAGGAACAGGATGAGCGCGATCAGCTCCTCCTCGTCGAGGCGGCCGCCGTCGGCCTCCTTGACGAACGAGGTCAGCAGGTCCTCGCGCGGGGTGGCGCGGCGCTCGTGGATGGCGTTCTTGAAGTACGAGGACAGCTCGTCGGCCGCGGTGTTGGCGCGCTCCAGGTCCTCGTCGGAGAACATCCCCGCGAACACCCGGGACCAGTCGTCGGACAGCTCCCACAGGCGCTCGCCGTCCGAGAACGGCATGCCGAGCATCTCGCAGATGACGGCGACGGGGAACGGCGTGGCCAGCGCCTCCACGAGGTCGACCGGCTCGCCACCGGCGGCCTTCTCGGCGAGGCCGTCGACGAGACCGCGGGTGAGGCGCTCCACCACGGGCTGCATCGACTTGATCTTGCTGGGCGTAAAGACCCGGCTGGCCAGGACGCGGACCCGGCTGTGGTCGGGCTGGTTCAGGGCGACCATCGAGTTCAGGTACAGGCGCAGGGACGAGTGGTCGGCCCAGTCGGGGCGCATCTGGCCCGCGACGCGGGCGCCGCTGTGCACGTCGGGCCGCTTCAGGAACTCGGTGGCCTCGGCGTGCCCGCTCAGCGCCCACACCCCGAGGGTCTTGCTCTGGTGCACCCGGTTCACCGACCGCAGCGTCTCGTAGTGCGGGAACGGGTCGATGGGGTGCGGCGGCATGAGGAGCGCCATCAGCGCGTCCTCCGCCCGCTGGTTCGCGTCGTCTATGCCAGATGTGTCGGTGGCCATGAGGTGGCCCCCCTTGTCGTCTTCCGTCGGTTCTTGGCAGGTATTAATCGGTGTGTCATCGGCAGGGTGTCGGTGTGCCGCGGGTGCGGACCGGTCGCCGTCAGGGCGTGGACCGCGGATCGAGTTCGCCGTCGAGGACGTCGAACAGCTCGTCGGCGGAGAGCGCGTCCAGGTCGGTCGCGTCGCTCTCGTCGCCGTCGCTCTCATGGGGCCGGTGGGTCTCGATCCATCCGGCCGTCAGGGCGCGCAGCCGGTCGGCCACGCGCGTGTACGCCTCCGCGTCGGGCGCCGCCGCGGCCAGCGCCGCCTCCAGGCGGGACAGTTCCGCCTCGACGGACGCCCCCGTCGGCCGCTGGTCGTCGGCGCCCAGGAGGTCCCGCAGTTCCCCGGTCACCGCGACGGGCGTCGGGTGGTCGAAGACGAGGGTGGCGGGCAGCTTGAGGCCGGTCGCCGCGCGCAGGCCGTTGCGCAGTTCCACGGCGGTGAGCGAGTCGAAGCCGAGGTCCTTGAACGCCCGGTCGGGCCGGACGGCGTCCACGTCGTCGTGCCCGAGGACCGCCGCGACCTGCGCCCGCACCAGGTCGAGCAGCAGGCGTTCGCGGGCGGCGGCGTCGGCCTCGGCCGCGAGGCGCCGCCGCAGCTCCGCGCCGCCGTCCTGGGCGGCGGCCGTGCCGGGGCCGCCGGTGCGGCGGCGCGGCGTCGGCACCAGGCCGCGCAGGACGGCGGGCAGCTTGGCGGCGTCGCGGCCGCGCAGGGCGGCGGTGTCCAGGCGGAACGGCGCGAGGGCGGGGGCGCCGGTGCGCAGCGCGTCGTCCAGGAGGGCCAGGCCCTCGTCCTCGTCGAGCGCGGGCAGGCCCATGCGGCGCATGCGGCGCAGGTCGGCCTCGTCCAGCTCCCCGAGCCCGGTGCGGGCGGCCCACAGGCCGAACGCCAGGGACGTCGCGGGCAGTCCGGCGCGGTGGCGGTGCTCGGCGAGCGCGTCCAGGTAGACGTTGGCGGCCGCGTAGTTGCCCTGCCCCGCGGCCAGCAGATGGCCGCCGATGGAGGAGAACAGCACGAACGCCGACAGGTCGCGGTCGGCCGTCAGCTCGTGCAGGTGCCAGGCGCCGTCCACCTTGGGCTTCAGGACCGTCGCCAGGCGCTCCGGGGTGAGGCCCCGCACCAGGCCGTTGTCGACGACTCCGGCGGCGTGCACGACCGCGTCCACGGGGTGCCGGTCGAGGACCCGGGCGAGGGCGGCGCGGTCGGCCACGTCGCACGCCTCGACGTCGACGCGGGCCCCGTGCGCCGCCAGTTCGGCACGCAGGTCGGCGGCGCCCGGGGCGGCCTCGCCGCGGCGGCTGGTCAGGACGAGCCGCCGGACGCCGTGGGCGGTCACCAGGTACCGGGCGACCAGGGCGCCCAGGCCGCTGGTGCCGCCGGTGACGAGCACCGTGGCCGCCGGGTCCCAGGGGGCGCGGTCCGTGTCGACGGCCGCCGCGGGCACGCGGGCGAGCCGCGGCACGTACAACTCACCGCCCCTCAGGGCGAGTTCGGGCTCGTCCGGCAGGTCGGGCAGGTCCGCGACGGCGGTGTCGGCGTCGAGGTCGAGCAGCGCGAACCGGCCGGGGTTCTCCGCGGCGGCGGCCCGCACCAGGCCCCACACGGGTGCCTGCCCGAGGTCGACACCGCTGCCGCCGACCGGCACCGCGCCGCGGGTGACCACCAGGAGCCCGCCCTCGCCCTTGCCGTCCTCGGCGAGCCCCGCCTGGAGGCGGGCCAGGACCTGGTCGACGACGGCGCGCACGGCGTCGGGCGTGGCGCCCTCGGCCCGCGGCACCTCGTACACCGTGAGGGGCGCCCGCGGCGCGGAACCGGCCGGGGCCGGGGTCCAGTCGAGGGTGAACAGCGACTCGCGGTCGCCGCCGGAGCGCAGCTGCTCGGGCGAGACGGGCCGGGCGGCGAGGGTGTCGACGGTCAGGACGGGCGCGCCGGTCTCGTCGGCGACCAGCACCGAGGAGCCGTCCTCGCCGTCGCGGCGCGTCAGCCGTACCCGCAGCGCGGACGCACCGGCCTGATGGAGCGTCACCCCGTTCCAGGAGAACGGCAGGACCGCGCCGCCCGCCTCGCCGCCCTCGCCGTCGCCGCCGTCTTCGATGAGGCCCGCGTGCATGGCCGCGTCGAGCAGCGCCGGGTGGATGCCGTACGGGGCGGCCTCCGCGCCCTCGGGGAGGGCGACCTCGGCGAACACCTCGTCGGCGCCGCGCCGCCAGGCCGCCGTCAGGCCCTGGAAGACCGGCCCGTAGTCGTAGCCGCGGGCGAGCAGCCGCTCGTAGGCGCCCTCGACGGGCAGCGGTGTGGCGTCGCTGGGCGGCCAGGCGGTCAGGTCGGACGGCGCCGGGGCGGCCGCCGGGGTGAGGGTTCCGGTGGCGTGCCGCGCCCAGGCCGGGTCGTCCGCTCCGTCGTCGGGGGCGGAGTAGATCTCGACGGTGCGCGCGCCGGAGTCGTCGGGGCCGCCGACGACGACGCGGACGGCGACGCCGCCCTTCTCGGGCACCACGAGGGGCGCCTGGAGGGTCAGTTCGTCGACCGTCGCGCAGCCCACCCGCTCGGCGGCCCGCAGCGCCAGTTCGACCAGGCCGGTGCCGGGCAGCAGCAGCGTCCCGAGGACGTCGTGGTCGGCGAGCCAGGGCTGCGCGTCGGTGGACAGGCGTCCGGTGAACACGGCGCCGCCGGTGTCGGGCAGCGCGACGTGCGCGGTGAGCAGCGGGTGCTCCACCAGGTCGAGCCCGGCGACGTCCCTGGGCTGCTCCGCCATCCAGTACGAGGTGTGCTGGAAGGGGTAGGTGGGCAGGTCGACGCGGTGCGCGCCGCGCCCGGCGAGGACCGCGTCCCAGGCGACCGGCACGCCCGCGGCGTACAGCCGCGCGACCCCGGTGAACAGGCTCTCCGTCTCCGGGTGCGCCCGCCGCAGGGTGGCGGCCATGGTGCCGTCGGCGGTCTGCTGCGCCATCGCGGTCAGGACACCGTCGGGGCCGATCTCCAGGAAGCGGGTCACGCCGTCGTCGGCCAACCGGCGTACGTCGTCGGCGAAACGGACCGCGTCGCGGACGTGCCGCACCCAGTAGTCGGCCGACCCCATGTCCTTGGTGAGCCGGATGCGGGGCTCGTGGTAGGTGACGGACTCGGCGACCTTGCGGAAGTCGTCGAGGATCGGGTCCATCAGGGGCGAGTGGAAGGCGTGCGACACGGTGAGGCGGCTCGTCTTGCGGTCGGCGAAGTGCGCGACGAGGGCCGTCACCGCGTCCTCGGCACCGGAGACGACCACGGCGGAGGGGCCGTTGACGGCGGCGATGCCCACGCCGTCGGTGAGCAGCGGCGCGACCTCCTCCTCGGTGGCCTGGAGGGCCACCATCGCCCCGCCCTCGGGCAGCGTCTGCATGAGCCGTCCGCGCTCCACGACGAGGTGCGCGGCGTCCGCGAGGTCGAGGACGCCCGCGGCGTGGGCGGCGGCGAGTTCGCCGATGGAGTGCCCGGCCAGCATGTCGGGGGCGATGCCCCACGAGCGGACGAGGCGGAAGAGGGCCACCTCCAGGGCGAAGATCGCGGGCTGGGTGAACTCGGTGCGGTTCAGGGCCTGTTCGTCGCCCCACATGACGTCCTTCAGGGGCAGCCCGGTGGCCGCGCACACCTCGTCGAAGGCCGCCGCGAAGGCGGGGAAGTGCTCGTACAGCTCGCGGCCCATGCCGAGGCGCTGGCTGCCCTGGCCGGTGAAGAGGAAGCCGACCTTTCCGGTGCCGGGCTCCCCCGTGACCGTCTCCGGGCCGAGGAGCACGGCGCGGCGCTCCAGGGCGGCGCGGCCGGTGGCCGCCGTGTACGCCACGTCGAGGGCGTTGCCGCCGTCGACGAGCGCGCCGATCCGGCGGATCTGGGCCTGGAGCGCCGCGGGCGTCCTCGCGGACACGGCGATCGGGACGACGGGCAGCTCGCGCCGCTCCTCGGCGGGCGCCTCGAACTCCGGTGCCTCCTCGATGATCACGTGGGCGTTGGTGCCGCTGATGCCGAACGAGGAGACGCCCGCGCGGCGCGGGCGGCCGTCGCGCGGCCAGTCAAGCGCCTCGGTGAGCAGCCGGACGTCGCCCGCCGCCCAGTCGACCTGCCGGGTGGGCTCGTCGACGTGCAGGGTCCTGGGGAGCGTGCCGTGCCGCATGGCCTCGACCATCTTGATGACGCCCGCCACCCCGGCCGCGGCCTGGGTGTGGCCCATGTTCGACTTGATCGACCCGAGCCACAGCGGCCGTCCCTCGGGCCGGTCCTGGCCGTACGTGGCGAGCAGCGCCTGCGCCTCGATGGGGTCGCCGAGGGTGGTGCCCGTGCCGTGGGCCTCGACGGCGTCCACGTCGGCGGCGGTGAGGCCCGCGTTGGCGAGGGCCTGGCGGATGACGCGCTGCTGGGAGGGGCCGTTGGGCGCGGTGAGGCCGTTGCTGGCGCCGTCCTGGTTCAGGGCGCTGCCGCGCAGCACGGCGAGGACGGGGTGCCCGGCGCGCCGCGCCTGGGAGAGGCGCTCGACGACGAGGACGCCGACGCCCTCGCCCCAGGCGGTGCCGTCGGTGGTGTCGGAGAAGGACTTGCAGCGGCCGTCGGGGGCGAGGCCCCGCTGGGCGCTGAAGTCGATGAACGTCTGCGGGGTTCCCATGACGGTGACGCCGCCGACGAGGGCGAGGGAGCACTCGCCGGTGCGCAGCGCCTGCGCCGCCCAGTGCAGCGCCACCAGGGACGACGAGCAGGCGGTGTCCACGGTGACCGCGGGGCCCTCAAGGCCGAGGGTGTAGGCGACGCGGCCGGAGACGAGGCTGCCGCCGCCGGTGCCGCCCGGGTAGTCGTGGTACATCACTCCGGCGAACACGCCGGTCGGGCTGCCCTTGAGGGTGGCGGGGACGATCCCGGCCCGCTCCAGGGCCTCCCAGGACACTTCCAGGAGGAGCCGCTGCTGCGGGTCCATGTCCTTGGCCTCGCGGGGGCTGATGCCGAAGAAGTCCGCGTCGAACGCGGCGGCCTCGTGCAGGAACCCGCCGTCGCGCACGTACGACTTGCCGGGCGCGCCCGGCTCGGGGTCGTAGATGCCCTCGACGTCCCAGCCGCGGTCGGTGGGGAACTCGGAGATGGCGTCGACGCCGTCGGCGACCAGCTTCCACAGCGCTTCGGGCGAGTCGACGCCGCCGGGGTAGCGGCAGGCCATGGCGACGATGGCGAGGGGCTCGTCGTCGGCCGGGGCCGCGACGGCGGCGGCGGGCGCGGCGCCGACGGCGCCGGACAGCTCGTCCAGGAGGTGCCGGGCCAGGTCGTTGGGGGTCGGGTAGTCGAAGACGAGGGTGGCGGGCAGGCGCAGGCCGGTGACGGAGCCGAGGAGGTTGCGCAGCTCGATCGCGGTCAGCGAGTCGAAGCCGAGGTCCCGGAAGGCCCGGTCGGCGTCGACGGCGTCGGCGCCGGTGTGCCGCAGGACGGCGGCGGCCTGGGTGCGGACCAGGGCGACGAGTTCGGCGGCGCGCTCCTCGTCGCTGAGCCCGGTGAGGCGGGCCAGCAGCGCGTCGGTGGTGGACGCGGTGGCGTCGACGACGCGGCGGGCCCGGCCGCGCACGATGCCGCGCAGGATCGCCGGGGGCGTCTCCAGGGCGGCCGTGTCGAACCGGGCGGGTACGAGGGCGGGTTCGGCGGCGGCTGCGACGGCGGCGTCCAGCAGCGCGAGGCCGTCCTCCGCCGTCAGGGCGCGAAGGCCGCCCTGGTCGAGCCCCTCGGCCATCCCCGCCCCGGCCCACGGGCCCCAGGCGAGGGCCTGGGCGGGCAGCCCCTGGGCGTGCCGGTGGCGGGCGAGGGCGTCGAGGAAGGCGTTGGCGGCGGCGTAGTTGGCCTGTCCGGGGGCGCCGATGACTCCGGCGACGGACGAGAAGAGCACGAACGCGCCGAGGTCGAGGCCGCGGGTCAGCTCGTGCAGGTGCCAGGCGGCGTCGGCCTTGGCGCGCAGCACCGCCTCGATCCGCTCGGGGGTCTGCGACGCCAGCACGCCGTCGTCGAGGACGCCCGCGGCGTGCACGACGGCGCCGATGTCCCGTCCGTCGAGGAGCGCGGCGAGCGCGTCGCGGTCCGCGGCGTCGCAGGCGACGACCTCGGCCTGGGCGCCCGACGCGTCCAGTTCCTCGACGAGTTCGGCCGCTCCGGGCGCCTGGGGGCCGCGGCGGCTGGTCAGCAGCAGGCGGCGGACGCCGTGCCGAGTGGCGAGGTGCCGGGCGACGAGGGCGCCGAGGGCGCCGGTGCCGCCGGTGATGAGGACGGGGCGGTCGGGGCCCCAGGCGGGGGTCTCGGGGCCGCCGGGCGGGGTGTCCGCCCGCGCCAGGCGCGGCACCAGCACCTCGCCGCCCCGGACCCGCAGTTCGGGCTCGCCGTACGCCAGCAGGGCCTCGGCGTCGAACGCGCCGTCGGGGCCGCTGTCCGGGTCACCGTCGGGGGCGTCGGTGTCGACCAGGACGAAGCGCCCGGGGTTCTCGCTCTCGGCGGCGCGGATCAGGCCCTGCACGGCGGCGTGGCCCAGGTCGGTGCCGTCGGTGGCGCCGCGGGTGACGACGACGAGCGTCGCGTCCCCGTCGAGCGCGGCCTGCGCCGCCGCCAGCGCGTCGGCGGTCACCGCGCGCACCGCGGACGGCGTGGCGCCGGTGGTGGGCGGGCAGTGGTGGACGCTCACCGCGGCGGCACCGGCCGCGGGCCGCCCGTCGGTGGCGGGGACCCACTCCACGCGGTACAGGGCGTCCGCCGCGCGGGCCGACGCCGACGCCAGCGCGTCCGCGGTGACCGGCCGCAGCGTCACCGAGCCGACCGACGCCACGGGCCGCCCCAGGGCGTCGGCGAGGTCCAGGGCGACGGAGCCGTCGGCGCGGACCGCGAGGCGCACCCGGGCGGCCGTCGCGCCCTCGGCGTGCAGCGTGACGTCCGACCAGGAGAACGGCAGGACCGTGGCGTCCTGCTCGGTCAGGTCCAGGGCGTGCAGCGCGGCGTCGAGCAGCGCCGGGTGCAGGCCGAAGCCCCCGGCGTCGACGCCCTCGGGGAGGCTGATCTCGGCGAACAGCTCGTCGCCGCGCCGCCAGGCCGCGCGCAGGCCGCGGAACGTCGGCCCGTACTCCAGGCGCTCGTACAGCGCGTCGGCCGGAAGCGGCGTCGCGTCGCGCGGCGGCCAGGCGGTGAGGTCGCCGGAGGGGGTGGTGGCGTCGGGGGCGAGGGTGCCCTCGGCGTGCTGGATCCACTCGCGGTCGAGGGGGGCGTCGTCGGCGCGGGAGTAGACGGCGACGGGGCGGCGCCCGGAGGCGTCGGGGGCGTCGACGGCCACCTGGATGTGCACGCCGCCGTGCGCGGGCAGGATCAGCGGCACGCCGAGGACGAGGTCTTCGACGCGGCGGCAGCCCACCTGGTCACCGGCGCGGACGGCGAGTTCCACGTAGGCGGTGCCGGGCAGCAGGACGGTCCCGGCCACGGTGTGGTCGGCCAGCCAGGGCTGGGCCCCGGTGGACAGGCGGCCGGTGAACACGACGCCGTCGGAGCCGGGCAGCGGCACCAGCGCGCCCAGCAGCGGGTGGTCGGCCCGGTCGAGCCCGGCGGTGCCGACGTCGCCGCCGAGTCCGCGCTTGTCCAGCCAGTAGCGGGCCCGCTGGAAGGGGTAGGTGGGCAGGTCGACGCGGCGGGCGCCGCGCCCGTCGAAGACACCCGCCCAGTCGACGCGCAGGCCCGCCGCGTGCAGCTGGCCGAGGGCGGCGAGGGCGGCGGCGGGCTCCGGCTCGCGGCGGCGCAGCGTCGGGGCGAGGGTCGCGGTGTCGGCGGTGGTGGTGAGGCAGCCGCGGGCCATGGCGGTCAGGACGCCGTCGGGGCCCAGCTCCAGGTAGCGGGTGACGCCCTCGGCCTCCAGGCGGGTCACGGCGTCCAGGAACCGCACGGGCTCGCGGACGTGCCGCACCCAGTGCTCGGGGTCCGTCACGTCGCCCGCCGCGACGACGGGGACGCGGGGCTCGGCGTACGCCACGGTGCGCGCGACGCGGCGGAAGTCGTCGAGCATGGGGTCCATCAGCGGCGAGTGGAAGGCGTGGGACACCTTCAGGCGGCTCGTCCTGCGCCCGGGCAGGCGCTCCACGGCGGCGGTGACGGCGTCCTCAGTGCCGGAGAGCACCACGGCGGAGGGGCCGTTGACGGCGGCGATGCCGACGCCGTCGCCGAGCAGCGGCGTCACCTCGTCCTCGGTGGCCTCGACGGCCACCATGGCGCCGCCGGGCGGCAGCGCCCCCATCAGGCGCCCCCGGGCCGTGATGAGCGCGGCGGCGTCCTCCAGGGAGAACACCCCGGCGACGTGGGCGGCGGCCACCTCGCCGATGGAGTGCCCGGCGACGAAGTCCGGCGCGACGCCCCAGGACTCCCACAGCCGGAACAGCGCCACCTGCACCGCGAAGATCGCGGGCTGAGTGAACTCCGTGCGCATCAGGGCCGGTTCGTCCTCCCACACGACGCGGCGCACGTCCGGGTCGAGCAGCGCGCACACCTCGTCGAAGGCGCGCGCGAACACGGGGAACGCCGCGTGCAGCTCGCGGCCCATGCCGAGGCGCTGGCTGCCCTGCCCGGTGAACAGGAACGCGGTCAGGCCGCTGGACCGGGCGGCGCCGCCGAGGGGCGCGTCGGCGGCCAGCGCGTCGAGCTGGCCGAGGAGTTCGTCGCGGTCGTGGCCGACGACGACGGCGCGGCGGGTGAGCGCGGCCCGGGACACGGCGAGGGAGTAGCCGACGTCCACGGGGTCGAGGCCGGGCGCCGCCCGCAGGTGGTCGGCCACCTGCCGGGCCTGGGCGCGCAGCGCGGCCTCGGACTTCGCGGACAGCGGCAGGGGCACGGGCACGTCCGGTGACGTGCGCGCGGCGGGCCCGGCGTCGTCGTCGGTCCCGGTGGTCTCAAGGGGCTCCGCCTGCTCGATGATCACGTGGGCGTTGGTGCCGCTGACGCCGAACGACGACACCGCGGCGCGGCGCGGCCTGCCGGTGTCGGGCCAGGCCCGGGCCTCGGTGAGCAGCCGTACGTTCCCGGCGTCCCAGTCGACCTGCGGGGACGCCGCGTCGACGTGCAGGGTGCGGGGCAGCGTGCCGTGCCGCATGGCCTCGACCATCTTGATGATGCCCGCGACACCGGCGGCGGCCTGGGTGTGCCCGAGGTTCGACTTGACGGAGCCGAGCCACAGCGGCTCGGTGCGGCCCTGTCCGTACGTGGCGAGGAGGGCCTGCGCCTCGATGGGGTCGCCGAGCGAGGTGCCGGTGCCGTGGCCCTCCATGGCGTCGACGTCGGCGGGGGTGAGCCCGGCGGCGGCGAGGGCCTGCTGGATCACGCGGCGCTGGGAGGGGCCGTTGGGCGCGCTGAACCCGTTGGACGCGCCGTCCTGGTTGACCGCCGTACCGCGGACGACGGCGAGGACCGGGTGGCCGTTGCGGCGGGCGTCGGACAGTTTCTCCAGGAGCAGGACGCCCGCGCCCTCGCTCCAGCCGGTGCCGTCGGCGGACGCGGCGAAGGAGCGGCAGCGGCCGTCGGGCGACAGGCCGCGCTGCTCGCTGAACTCGATGAACGTCTCGGGTGTCGCCATGACGCTGACGCCCCCGGCCAGCGCCAGCGTGCACTCCCCCGTGCGCAGGGCCTGCGCGGCGAACTGGAGCGCGACGAGCGACGACGAGCAGGCGGTGTCGACGGTGACGGCCGGGCCCTCAAGGCCGAGGGTGTAGGCGACGCGGCCGGACACCAGGCTGCCGTCGCTGCTGGTGATGCCGTAGTCGTGGTACATGGCCCCGGCGAACACGCCGGTGCGGCTGCCGCGCAGCGCCACCGGGTCGAGGCCCGCCCGCTCCAGGGCCTCCCAGGTGATCTCCAGGAGGATCCGCTGCTGGGGGTCCATGGTGAGGGCCTCGCGCGGGCTGATCCCGAAGAACTCGGGGTCGAACTGTGCCGCGTCGTGCAGGAACCCGCCGTCGCGGACGTACGTTTTGCCGGGCTTGCCCGGCTCGGGGTCGTACAGCGCGCTCAGGTCCCAGCCGCGGTCGGCGGGGAACGGGCCGATGGCGTCGCGCCCCTCGTCGACCAGGGCCCACAGGCCCTCGGGGGTGGTGACGCCGCCGGGGTAGCGGCAGGCCATGCCGACGATGGCGATGGGTTCGGCGGCCGCGTCCGCGGTGGCCCGCAGCTGTTCGTTGTCCTGGCGCAGCTTCTCGTTCTCGATGAGCGAGCCGCGCAGCGCCTCGACGATCTCCTCGACCTTGGCATCCACGGTCGTCTCAGCCTCCGCTCACCGTCGTGGTCCGCGCGCCGGTCGCGCGGAGCGTGTCGAGGAACCCGCCGAGCACCTCGTAGAACCGCTCCGGCTCCTCGAAGTGCGGGGAGTGGCTCGACTCCTCGAAGATCTCCCAGCGGGCGCCGGGGATCAGGTCCTGGAAGGGCTGCACGGTGACGGGGGTGGCCTCGTCGTGGCGGCCCGACAGGATCAGGGTGGGCACGTCGATGCGGGGCAGCCCGTCGATCACGGACCAGTCGCGCAGGCTGCCGATGACGTGGAACTCGTTGGGCCCGTTCATGGTGTGGTAGACCGTCGGGTCGGTGACGGCCTCCATGTACGAGGCCATCAGCTCGCCGGGCCAGGGGTCGAGGCGGCAGACGTGGCGGGCGTAGAAGACGAGCATCGCCTGGATGTACTCGTCGCTGTCGGTGGTGCCCGCGGCCTCGTGCTTGCGCAGCGTCTCGTCGACGCCGGGCGGCAGTTGGGCGCGCAGCACGTCCATCTCGGCGAGCCACAGCGGGTAGGAGGCCGGGGAGTTGGCGATGACCAGGCCGCGCAGGCCCGCGGGCCGGTCGGAGGCGTGCCACGCGGCGAGCATCCCGCCCCAGGACTGCCCGAACAGAACGTAGTCGTCGGCGATGCCGAGCCGGTTGAGCAGGTTGTCCAGTTCGTCGCGGAACAGCTCGGGGGTCCAGAAGCCGGGGTCGGCGTCGGGCAGGTGGGTGGAGCCGCCGTTGCCGATCTGGTCGTAGTGCACCACGGGCCAGCCCTGCTCGGCGAAGGCGGTCAGGCCGAGCAGGTAGTCGTGGGTGGAGCCGGGGCCGCCGTGCACGACGACGAGCGCCGGGCGGCCCGTTCCCGGCCGCCCCGTGACGCGGTACCAGGTCTTGTACTCCCGGAAGGGAACGGTTCCCTTGGCCGTGGGCGTGGACGCCATTTCTCAACCGCCTCAGTTTCAGGTCGTTCTCACTGCGGTGCCGCGTCCCCCGCGCGCGGCGTGCACATCCGAGGGGATGGGTGGGGGAGCTGTCACGTCGGTCAGCTGGTCATGCGATGCTCACCAGCCACTCCTCGATGGCCCGTGCCGTGGTCGGGGCGTGCTCCATGCCGAGCGTGAAGTGGTGGCCCGGCACGGTGCGCAGGGTGTGCGCGGGGTCCCAGGGCCGGGCGAGCATCGTCGCCGGGTCGACGCCCTCGGGCGGTTCGACGAACGGCTCGGCCGCCTGGAGGAACAGGGTGGGCGCGGCCAGCGGCACCGGGGTGAAGCCTTCGAGTACGTCGAAGTAGTGCGGCATGGCGGACAGGCGGGCCGCGTCGTAGCGGCCGAACGTCGTCTCCATCGCCATGACCTCGCCCATGAGGCGGCCGAAGCCGACGTCCATCGCGGTGTCGTCGACGCGGAAGGTGTCGACGAGGACAAGCCCGGCGGCCGGGGTCCCGGCCGCCTCCAGGTGCCGGGCGAGGACGTGGCCGATGAGCCCGCCGGAGGAGTAGCCGAGCAGCGCGAACGGCTCGCCCTCGGCCGCGGTGAGCACGGCGTCGGCGAGGACCTGGGTGAGCGCGTCGACGGTGTCGGGCAGGGCCTCGCCGCGCTGGAAGCCGGGCAGCGGCAGCGCCGCCACGTGCCGCAGGTCGCGGAACTCGGAGCCGAGCCGGGCGTGCTGGTGCACTCCGCCGCCCGCCATGGGCGTGGCGAGGCAGATCAGCCGGGGGCGGCCGGGTCCGTCGGCGAGCCGTACCGCGCGCGGGGCGCGGTCGAGGTCGGCGGGCGAGGTGAACCGGGGCCGCAGCGCGGCGACCGCCGACATCAGCCGCAGCGCGCCGGTCGAGTCGTCGGCCCGCACGGCCTGCCGGAACAGCTCGGTGACGGTCTCGTCCCGCGCCGACCGCGCCGGGTCCTGGGCGGGGTCGGCGGGGTCGGTGGCGCCGTCCGCGGCGGGTGCCGCGGCGAGGTCCGCTTCGAGGTCGGCCGTGATGAGCCGGGCCAGGTTCGCCGGGTTCTTGCTGTCGAACACCGCCATGGTGGGCAGCGTCAGGCCGGTGGCGGCGTTCAGCGCCGTACGCAGCTCCATCGCGGACAGCGAGTCGAATCCGGACTCCAGGAAGTCCCGTTCGGCGTCGACCTCGTCGAGGCTCTCGTAGCCGAGCTGGGTGGCGGCGAGGCGCAGCACGAGGTCGCGCACGGTGTCCTCGCGCCGCTCGGCGGGCAGTGCCGCGAGGTTCCGGCGCAGCGCCCCCGGGTCGACGCTGGCGCCGCGGCTCGGCGCGCCGCCGCGGGCGGGCGGCATCAGGTCGTGCAGCAGCGGCGGCAGCTGGCCGCCCAGGGTGTTCCGCAGCGCCTTGAGGTCCAGGCCCATGGGGGCGAGCAGCGGTTCGGTGCGGGCGGTCGCGGCGTCGAACAGGGCGCGCCCGTCGTCGGCGGTCAGGGCGAGGGTGCCCTGGCGGCGCAGCCGCAGCAGGTCGGCCTCGGTCAGGTTGTCCGCCATGCCGCCGACGTCCCACAGCCCCCACGCGAGGGACTGTCCGGGCAGCCCTTCGGCGCGGCGCCGCTCGGCGAGCGCGTCGAGGAACGTGTTGGCGGCGGCATAGTTGCCCTGCCCGGGTGCGCCGGAGACACCGGCCGCCGACGAGAACAGCACGAAGGCGCCGAGGTCGTGGCCGCGGGTCAGCTCGTGCAGGTGCACCGCTCCGGCGACCTTGGGGCGCAGGACCCGGTCGAGCTGGTCCTGTGTCAGGTGGGCGATGCTGCCGTCGGCGAGCACTCCGGCGGTGTGCACGACCGCGCTGAGCGTCCGGCCGTCGAGCAGGGCCCGCAGCGCGTCCCGGTCGGTGACGTCGCAGGCGGCGATCTCGACGTGTGCGCCGAGGCCGGTCAGCTCGGCGTGGAGTGCGGTGGCGCCGGGCGCGGCCATGCCGCGGCGGCCGGTGAGGAGCAGGTCGCGGACGCCGTGCTCGGTGATCAGGTGGCGGGCGAAGAGCGCGCCGAGGCCGCCGGTGCCGCCGGTGATCAGCACGGTTCCGGGCCGTCCCCACGGGGAGGGTCCTTCCGGCACGGCGGGGGTGCGTCCCACGCGGCGCACCAGGAGCCGCCCGTCGGCGATCCGCAGTTCGGGTTCGCCGTGCGCGACGGCCCGGGCCAGGTCCCGCGGGTCGATGTCGGCGCCGTCCACGCCGAGCGTGGCGAACCGTCCGGGCACCTCGGTCTGGGCGGCGCGGATCAGCCCCCATACGGCGGCGTGCGCCAGTTCGTCGTCGCGGGTGACCACCATGAGCCTGCGGTCGGCGAACCGCTCGTCGGCGAGCCACGCCTGGAGGGCCCGCAGCGCCCGGCCGGTGACGGCACTGACGTCCGCGGCGGTGTCGCCGCTTCCGGCGGGCAGCCGCAGTACGACGGTCGCGGGCACCGGGCCGCCCAGGTCGGCCAGCTCGGCGAGGTCGCCGACCAGGGTCCAGTCGGTGTCGGCGGCGGGCGCGGCGGGTTCCTCGGCGGGCCGCCACGCGACGTGGAACAGGAAGTCGTCCAGGCCGGTGCGCGCCGCCGCGAGGTGCGCGGCGGACACCTCCCGGCTGATGAGCGACTGCACGGACGCCACCGGCCGCCCCTGGGCGTCGGCGAGGCGGATCTCCAGGCCGCCGCCGTCCGCCGGGGCGAGCCGGACGCGCGCGGCGGTGGCGCCGTGGGCGTGCAGGCGTACGCCCTTCCAGGCGAACGGCAGCGCCGCCGTGTCGTCGTCACTCGCACCGAGCATCGTGGCGTGCAGGGCGGAGTCGAGCAGCGCCGGGTGCAGGGCGAAGCCGTCGGCACCGGCGGCCTCGTCGAGCGCCAGCTCCGCGAACGTCTCCTCACCGACCCGCCAGGCCGCCCTGAGCCCCTGGAACGCCGGGCCGTACAGGTAGCCGAGGTCCCGCAGGTGCGCGTACGCGCCGTCGGTGGCGATCCGCGCCGACTCCGGCGGCGGCCACGCCGCCAGGTCGAACGGCGTGTCCGCGCCGGGCTCCCCGGGCGCCAGCAGGCCCTCGGCGTGCAGGGTCCAGGGAGTGTCGTCGGCGGCGTTCTCGGGGCGCGAGTGCAGCGCGAGGGGGCGGCGGCCGGTGTCGTCGGCCGGGGCGTCGACGGTCAGGCGCAGCCGTACGCCGCCCGCTTCGGGCAGCACCAGTGGCGCGCGCAGCGTCAGTTCGTCCAGGACGGGGCAGCCGAGCCGGTCACCGGCGCTGACGGCGAGTTCGACGAAGGCCGTGCCGGGCAGCAGCGTCGCGCCGAGCACCGCGTGGTCGGCGAGCCACGGCTGGGTATCCGTCGACAGACGGCCCGCGAACACGACCGTCTCCGCGCCGGGCACCGCGATCTCCGCGCTCAGCAGCGGGTGTTCGAGCGCGGCGAGCCCCATGGACGCGGCGTCGCCGCCGGTCCCGGTCACCGGCCCCGACAGCCAGAACCGCTTGCGCTGGAAGGGGTACGTCGGCAGGTCGACCCGGCGGGCCCCGCGCCCGGCGAAGACGGCCGCCCAGTCCGGCGAGACCCCGGCGACGTGCAGCCGCGCCACCGCCGTGAACAGCGTGACGCCCTCCGCCCGCTCCCGGCGCAGCGCGGCGGCGGCGGTGACGTCACCGACGGTCTGCCGGGCCATGGCGGCGAGGACACCGTCGGGCCCGATCTCCAGGAAACGCGTCACCCCGTCGTCGTACAGACGCTGAACGTCATCGGCGAACCGCACGGCGTCGCGCACATGCCGCACCCAGTACTCCGCGTTCGCCACGTCCTTGACGAACCGGATCGACGGCTGGTGGTAGGTGACGGACTCGGCGACCTTCCGGAAGTCGTCCAGCATCGGGTCCATCAGCGGCGAGTGGAAGGCGTGCGACACCTTCAGACGCGTCTTCTTACGGTCCCCGAAGTGCTCAACGATCGCCTCAACAGCGTCCTCCGCACCCGAAACCACCACCGACGTGGGCGTGTTGACGGCGGCGATACTGACGTCTGCGCTCAGCAGCGGGGTGACCTCGTCCTCGGTCGCTTGGATCGCCACCATCGCCCCGCCTTCCGGCAGGGCCTGCATCAGCTTCCCCGCGCCGCGATCAACCGCGACGCATCCGCCAAGCTGAGCACCCCCGCCACATGCGCGGCAGCCAACTCACCAATCGAGTGCCCGGCGACGAAGTCCGGTGTCACACCCCAGCTCTCCACCAGCCGGAACAACGCCACCTCAAGCGCGAAGATCGCGGGCTGCGTGAACTCCGTCCGGTTCAGGGCGTCCTCATCACCCCACATGACCTCACGCACATCCAGCTCAGCACACACCTCGTCAAAAGCCGCCGCGAACACGGGGAACTGCTCGTACAACTCACGGCCCATGCCCAGGCGCTGACTGCCCTGACCCGTGAAGAGGAAGGCGAGCTTGCCCTCGCGGCGTTCGCCGGTCACGAGTGCCGGGGAGTCGCCGCCCTCGGCCAGGGCGGCGAGGCCCGCGTCGAGGGTCGTGCGGTCGTCGCCGACGATCACCGCGCGGTGCTCCAGGAGGGCGCGTCCGGTCGCCAGGGACAGGGCCACGTCCACGGCGCTGGTGTCCGGGGTGTCCGCGAGGTGGGAGCGGAGCCGTGCGGCCTGGGCGCGGAGCGCCTCCGGGGTCCTGGCGGACAGGGGCCACAGCACGGGGGCGCCGGTGGGTGCGGCCGGTGGCGTGGGCTCGTCGTCCTTGGCGGTGGCCTCGGCGGGTGGGGCCTCTTCGAGGATGACGTGGGCGTTGGTGCCGCTGATGCCGAACGACGACACGGCGGCGCGGCGCGGGCCGCCGTCGCTCGGCCACTGGCGGGGCTCGGTGAGGAGGCGGACCTCGCCCGCCTCCCAGTCCACCTGCGGGGTGGGCTCGTCGACGTGGAGCGTGCGGGGCATCTCGCCGTGGCGCATGGCCTGGACGAGTTTGATGATGCCCGCGACCCCGGCGGCGGCCTGGGTGTGCCCGATGTTGGACTTGATGGAGCCGAGCCACAGCGGCCGGTCGGCGGGGCGCTCCTGGCCGTACGTGGCGAGGAGGGCCTGCGCTTCGATGGGGTCGCCGAGGGTGGTGCCGGTGCCGTGGCCCTCGACGAGGTCGATCTGGTCGGCGGACAGGCGGGCGTTGGCGAGGGCCTGGCGGATGACACGCTGCTGGGCGGGCCCGTTCGGCGCGGTGAGGCCGTTGCTGGCGCCGTCCTGGTTGACGGCCATGCCCCGCACGACCGCGAGCACCGGGTGGCCGTTGCGGCGGGCGTCCGACAGGCGCTCCACGAGCAGCATGCCGACGCCCTCGCCCCAGCCGGTGCCGTCCGCGGCGGCGGCGTACGACTTGCAGCGGCCGTCTGCCGCGAGGCCGCGCTGGCGGCTGAACTCTATGAGCGTCTCGGGCGTGGCCATCACGGTCACACCACCGGCGAGGGCGAGGGTGCACTCCCCCGACCGCAGGGCCTGGACGGCCTGGTGCAGGGCGACAAGCGACGACGAGCAGGCGGTGTCGACGGTGACGGCCGGGCCTTCGAGGCCGAGGGTGTACGACACCCGGCCGGAGGCGATGGCGCCGGTGGCGCTGTTGTACGTGTAGTCGTGGTACATCATCCCCGCGAAGACACCGGTGGGGGTGCCCCTGAGGGTCGTCGGGTCGATCCCGGCCCGCTCCAGGACCTCCCAGGACGCTTCCAGGAGGAGGCGCTGCTGGGGGTCCATGACCAGGGCCTCGTTGGGCGCGATCCCGAAGAAGGCGGGGTCGAACTCGGCGGCGTCGTAGAGGAATCCGCCCTCTCGCGTGTACGTCTTGCCGAGGCGTCCGGGCTCGGGGTCGTAGAGGGCGGCCTCGTCCCAGCCCCGGTCGGTGGGGAACCAGGAGACGGCGTCGACGCCGTCCGCGACAAGGCGCCACAGCTCCTCCGGAGAGGCGGCTCCCGGGTAGCGGCAGCTCATCGCGACGATCGCGATCGGCTCGTCGGCGGCGGCCTGCGGCGCGCGCCGGTCGAGGGCGGCGGTCGCGGAGCGCTGGGGCTCGGGGGCGACCTCGGTGACCAGGTGGTCGGCGAGGCCCCGGGCGTTGGGGTAGTCGAAGATGAGGGTGGGCGGCAGGCGCAGACCCGTGGCGGCGTTCAGGGTGTTGCGGAACTCCACCGCGCCGAGCGAGTCGAAGCCCAGGTCCCTGAAGGCCCGCTCGGGTTCGATCGCCTCCGGGCCCGCGTGGCCGAGCACGGCTGCCGCGTGCGTCCGTACGAGCGTGAGGAGTTCCTCGTGCCGCTCGGCGGCGGACAGCCCGGCGAGGCGCTGGCGCAGCGCGTCCGCGCCGTCGCCGCGCGCCGCCGACGCGGTGCGCCGCGTGGCGCCGCGCACCAGGCCGCGCAGCAGCGGCGGCACGTCGTCGCCGTGGAACGCCCCGGCGTCCAGGTGCATCGGGATCAGGAGGGGCGTGGCGGACGCGGCCGCCACGTCGAGCAGTTCGAGGCCCTGGCTGGGCGTGAGGCCCGCGATGCCCGCGCGGTCCAGCCGCTGCCGGTCGCCGTCGACCAGGTCGCCGCCCATGCCGTCGGCGGTGGCCCACAGGCCCCAGGCCAGGGACTGCGCGGCGAGACCCTGGGCGCGGCGGTGCGCGGCGAGCGCGTCGAGGTAGGTGTTGGCGGCCGCGTAGTTGCCCTGGCCGGGGCCGCCGATGACTCCGGCGGCCGAGGAGAACAGCACGAACGCGGTCAGGTCCATGTCGCGCGTCAGCTCGTGCAGGTGCCGGGCGGCCAGCGCCTTCGGTGTGAACACCTTCGCGAGGCGGTCGGGCGTCAGCGAGCCGATCAGCGCGTCGTCGAGGACACCGGCGGCGTGCACGACACCGGTGAGCCGCCGGTCGGCGAGCAGCGCGGCCAGCGCGTCACGGTCGGCGACGTCGCAGGCCGCCAGCTCCACCTGGGCACCCAGAGCGGTGAGTTCGTCCACCAGGTCGGCGGCGCCGGGCGCGTCCGCGCCACGACGGCTCACCAGCAGCAGCTCCCGCACGCCGTGAGCGGTGACCAGGTGGCGGGCGACCAGCCCGCCGAGCGCACCGGACGCGCCCGTCACCAGCACGCTGTCACCGAACACGGTCGACGGCTCGGACTCCGCGTCCGGGGTCGCGAACCGGGCGAGGCGCGGTGCGAAGCACTCCCCGCCGCGCACGGCGACCTGCGGCTCGCCGGTCGCCAAGGCCCGCGCCACGCCCTCGGCGGCATCCGCGTCGGCGTCGGGCAGGTCCACCAGCACGACCCGCCCCGGGTCCTCCGACTGGGCGCTGCGCGCCAGGCCCCACAGGGCGGCGCCCGCCAGGTCGGTGACGTCCTCCCCCGCGATCGACACCGCGCCGCGCGTGACCACGACCAACGGGCCGCTGTCCGCCTGGAGTTCTTCGAGGAGGGACGTCAGCGCGGGCAGCGCCTCGTCGCCCTCGGCGTGCCACACCTTCGCGTCCCGCGCGGGGGCGCCCGTCGCGGGCACCGGCGTCCAGTCGACCTGGAACAGCGCGTCGACGCGGGCCAGCGACCGCGCCGACAGCTCGCGCAGCGCCAGCGCCCCCACGGACACCACGGGCTGCCCCGCGCCGTCCATCAGGTCGAGGGACACCTGGTCGCGGCCCACGGAGGCCGCCCGCACCCGCAGGGCGGCGGCGCCGGTGGCGTGCAGTTCGACGCCCGTCCACGAGAACGGAAGCACCACGCGCTCGCCGTCGAGCAGCAGCGGAATCGTGTGCAGGGCGGCGTCCAGGAGTGCCGGGTGGATGCCGAACGTCCCGGGCTGCTCGGGGAGTTCGACCTCGGCGAACACCTCGTCGCCGCGCCGCCAGGCGGCCTTCAGGCCCTGGAACACCGGCCCGTAGGCCAGGCCCGCGCCGCCGAGCAGGTCGTAGTAGCCGTCCAGGTCGACGGCCTCGGCGCCCGTGGGCGGCCACTGCGCCGCGTCGCCTGCGGGGGCGGCGCCGGTGCTCGCCGTGAGCGTTCCGGCCGCGTGCCGCACCCAGGACTGGTACAGCTCGTGCTCGCCGCGCGCGTACACCTCCACCGGCCGCCGCCCGGTCCCGTCGTCCGTGCCGACGACGACCTGGACGAGCGTGGCCCCGCGCTCCGCCAGGACCAGCGGCGCCTCGATGGTCAGCTCCTCGACGCGCCCGCACCCGACCTCGTCACCCGCGCGCACGGCCAGGTCGACGAACCCGGCGCCGGGGAAGACGACCGCGCCCGCCACCACGTGGTCGGCGAGCCACGGCTGCGCCCCCACGGACAGCCGCCCGGACAGCACGACCTGGTCCGTCCCGGCCACCGCCACCACGTCGTCGAGCAGCGGGTGCCCCGCGCCCTGCCCGTCGCGCGCCGACTCCAGCCAGAACGACTGCCGCTCGAACGGGTAGGTCGGCAGGTCGACCCGGCGGGCGCCGCGCCCGCCGAGCACGGCCGCCCAGTCGACGCGCACGCCCGCGACGTGCAGCCGCCCCACGCCCGCGAACAGGCTCGCCGTCTCGGGGCGCTCGCGCCGCAGCGTGGGGGCGGCCACCGCGTCCTCGGCGAACTGCCGCACCATGCCGGTGAGGACGCCGTCGGGCCCGATCTCCAGGAAGCGGGTCACCCCGTCCTCGTACAGACGCTGTACATCGTCGGCGAACCGCACGGCCTCGCGCACATGCCGCACCCAGTACTCGGCGTTCGTCACGTCCTTCGCGAACCGGATCGTCGGCTGCTGGTAGGTGACGGACTCCGCGACCTTGCGGAAGTCGTCGAGCATCGGGTCCATCAGCGGCGAGTGGAAGGCGTGCGACACCTTCAACCGGGTCTTCTTACGGTCCCCGAAGTGCTCCGCGACGGCCTCAACAGCGGCCTCGGCTCCCGACACCACCACGGAGGTGGGCGTGTTGACGGCTGCGACGCTGACGTCGGCCGTCAGCAGCGGCGCGACCTCGTCCTCGGTCGCCTGGAGGGCCAGCATCGCCCCGCCTTCCGGCAGGGCCTGCATCAGCTTCCCGCGCGCGGCCACGAGCCGACCGGCGTCCGCGAGGCTGAGCACGCCCGCGACGTGCGCGGCGGCCAGCTCGCCGATCGAGTGCCCGGCGACGAAGTCCGGCTTCACGCCCCAGCTCTCGACGAGCCGGAACAGGGCGACTTCCAGGGCGAAGAGGGCGGGCTGGGTGAACTCGGTGCGGTGCAGGGCGTCTTCGTCGCCCCACATGACGTCCCTCAGGGGCAGCCCGGTCGCCTCGCAGGCCTCGTCGAGGGCCGCCGCGAAGACGGGGAAGTGCTCGTACAGCTCACGGCCCATGCCCAGGCGCTGACTGCCCTGGCCGGTGAAGAGGAACGCGGCCTTGCCCTCGGCGACGGAGCCGGTGACGGTCTCGGTGCCGACGACCACGGCCCGGTGCTCCAGGGCGGCGCGGCCGGTCGCGGCCGAGTACGCCACGTCCAGCGGGTCCAGGTCCAGGGACGCGTACTGCTCGATCTGGGCGTCCAGCGCGGTGCGCGTCCGGGCCGACACGACCAGCGGGACGACCGGCAGTTCGCGCCGCTCCTCGGGCGTCTCGTCCTCGGCGGGCGGCGCCTCCTCGATGATGACGTGGGCGTTGGTGCCGCTGATCCCGAACGACGAGACCGCCGCCCGGCGCGGGCCGCCGTCGCTGGGCCACTGGCGGGGCTCGGTGAGCAGGCGGACCTCGCCCGCCTCCCAGTCCACCTGCGGCGTCGGCTCGTCCACGTGCAGGGTGCGCGGCATCACGCCGTGGCGCATCGCCTCCACGACCTTGATGATGCCCGCGACACCGGCGGCGGCCTGCGTGTGCCCGATGTTCGACTTGATCGAGCCCAGCCACAGGGGTCGGCCGTCCGAGCGGTCCTGGCCGTAGGTGGCGAGGAGGGCCTGCGCCTCGATGGGGTCGCCGAGGGTGGTGCCGGTGCCGTGGCCCTCGACGAGGTCGATCTGGTCGGCGGACACGCGGGCGTTGGCGAGGGCCTGGCGGATCACGCGGCGCTGGGCGGGCCCGTTGGGCGCGGTGAGGCCGTTGCTGGCGCCGTCCTGGTTGACGGCGATACCCCGCACCACGGCGAGCACGGGGTGGCCGTTGCGGCGGGCGTCGGAGAGCCGTTCGACGAGCAGCATGCCGACGCCCTCGCCCCAGCCGGTGCCGTCCGCGGCGGCGGCGTACGACTTGCAGCGGCCGTCGGCGGACAGGCCGCGCTGGTGGCTCATCTCGATCAGCGCCTCGGGCGTGGCCATCACGGTCACGCCGCCCGCGAGGGCGAGGGTGCACTCGCCGGACCGCAGGGCCTGGATGGCCTGCTGGAGCGCGACCAGCGAGGAGGAGCAGGCGGTGTCGACGGTGACGGCCGGGCCTTCGAGGCCGAGGGTGTAGGCCACCCGGCCGGAGGCGATGGCGCCGGTGCTGTTGTTGTACGTGTAGTCGTGGTACATCATCCCGGCGAACACGCCGGTGGCGCTGCCCTTCAGCGTCGCCGGGTCGATCCCGGCGCGCTCCAGGACCTCCCACGACATCTGGAGGAGGAGGCGCTGCTGGGGGTCCATGACCAGCGCCTCGTTGGGCGCGATCCCGAAGAAGCCGGGGTCGAACTGGTCAGCGTCGTAGAGGAATCCGCCCTCGCGGGCGTACGTCTTGCCGAACGTTCCGGGCTCGGGGTCGTAGATGTTCGCCTCGTCCCAGCCCCGGTTGGTGGGGAACCAGGAGATGGCGTCGACGCCGTCGGCGACCAGGCGCCACAGCTCCTCCGGTGATGTCGCACCGGGGTAGCGGCAGCTCATCGCGACGATCGCGATGGGCTCGCTGGCGGCGGCCTGCAGGGCGCGGTTGCGCGCGCGGAGGCTCTCGGTCTCCTTGAGCGACGCGCGCAGCGCCGCCACGAGTTTCTGGTCGGTGTCCGGCATCGTGTCCTCAGGCGTTTCGCGCGGCGTCGTCCGGGTCGGTGTCGTGCAGGGCCATGCTGATCAACGCGTCGGCGTCCATCTCGTCGATGGAGTCCGGCTCCGCCGCGGGCGCGGCGTCGGCCTCGGCGGGGGCGACCCCGGCGAGGGAGAGCAGGGTGTCCATGACGCCCGCGTCGCGCAGTCGGGTCAGCGGGATCCTCGTCAGCAGGCGGCGGATGGTGTCCTCGTCGTCGCCGGTGGAGCCGTCTCCGTCGGCGGGGGCGACTTCGGCGGCCAGGTGGTCGGCGAGGCCCCGGGCGTTGGGGTAGTCGAAGATGAGGGTGGGCGGCAGGCGCAGGCCCGTGGCGGCGTTCAGGGTGTTGCGGAACTCCACCGCGCCGAGCGAGTCGAAGCCCAGGTCCTTGAAGGCCCGGTCCGGCTCGACGGCTTCCGGGCCGGCGTGGCCGAGGACGGCGGCGGCGTGCGCCCGTACGAGCGTGAGGAGTTCCTCAAGGCGCTCGTCGGCCGTGAGTGCGGACAGGCGCTGGCGCAGCGCGTCCGCGCCGCCGTCGGCCACGGCCGACGCCACGCGCCGGGCGGCGGGCCCGCGCACGAGGCCCCGCAGCAGCGGCGGCACCTCGCCCGTCTGGGCGGCCGTGACGTCCAGGTTCATCGGTACGAGGACCGGGGCGCCGAGCGCGCCCGCCGCGTCCAGCAGCTCCAGGCCGTGCTCGGGCGTGAGCCCTTCGATGCCCGCGCGGCTCATGCGCTCCCGGTCGCCGTCGTCCAGGGCGCCGCCCATGCCGTCGGCGGTGGCCCACAGGCCCCAGGCCAGGGACTGCGCGGCGAGGCCCTGGGCGCGGCGGTGGACGGCGAGGCCGTCCAGGACGGCGTTGGCCGCGGCGTAGTTGCCCTGGCCGGGGCCGCCGAGCACACCGGCGATGGACGAGAACAGCACGAACGCCGACAGGTCCATGTCGCGCGTCAGCTCGTGCAGGTGCAGGGCGGCGAGCGCCTTCGGGGCGAGGACCTTCTCCAGGCGCTCCGGTGTCAGGGAGGCGATCACGCCGTCGTCGAGCACTCCCGCCGCGTGGACGACACCGGTCAGGGTGCGTCCCGTGAGGAGTGCCGCCAGCGCGTCGCGGTCGGCGACGTCGCAGGCCGCCAGCTCCACCTGGGCGCCCAGGCCGGTCAGTTCGTCGGCCAGTTCGGTGGCGCCGGGCGCGTCGGGGCCCCGGCGGCTGGCGAGGAGCAGCCTCTTCACGCCGTGCGCGGTCACCAGGTGGCGGGCGACGAGCCCGCCGAGCGCGCCGGACGCGCCGGTGACCAGCACCTCGTCGCCGAACACGGTCGACGGCTCGGCCTCGGTGACCGCGGCGGGCCGCAGCCGCGGCACATGGCACCTGCCGTCGCGGACCGCGACCTGGGGTTCGCCGGTGGCCAGGGCCAGCTTGACGGCGGTCTCGTCGCCGTCGGCGCCCAGGTCGATCAGGACGACGCTGGACGGGTCCTCCGACTGGGCGCTGCGGGCCAGGCCCCACGCGGCGGCTCCGGCGAGGTCGGTGACGTCCTCCCCGGCCACGGACACCGCGCCGCGCGTCACCACGGCCAGCGTGCCGCCGCTGGTCTGGAGCGCTTCAAGCAGGGAGGTGAGCCGGGGGAGCACGTCGCCGCCCTCGGCGCGCCACACCGTCACGTCGCGGGCCGGGGTGCCGGTGGCCGCGGTCACCGTCCAGTCGACCTGGAACAGCGAGTCGACGCGGGCCAGCGACCGCGCCGACAGCTCGCGCAGCGCCAGCGTCTCCACGGACGCCACGGGCTGCCCCGCGAGGTCGAGCAGGTCGAGCGTCACCTGGTCGTGGCCGCTCGCCGCCACCCGTACGCGCACGGCGGTCGCGCCGGTGGCGTGCAGTTCGACGCCCGCCCACGAGAACGGCAGGACCACGCGCTCGCCGTCGAGGAGCAGCGGGATGGCATGCAGGGCCGCGTCGAGGAGCGCCGGGTGGATGCCGAACTGGTCGGCGCCGCCGGGCAGTTCGACCTCGGCGAACACCTCGTCGCCGCGCCGCCAGGCGGCCTTCAGGCCCTGGAACACCGGCCCGTACTCCACTCCGGCCTGGGCCAGGCCCCCGTACAGGCCCGTGACGTCGACGGGTTCCGCGTCCACCGGCGGCCACTGCCCGGCCGTCGCCGTCGCGCCGCCGGTGGCGGGGGCCAGCAGGCCCGCGGCGTGCCGGATCCAGGCCTGGTACGACTCGCCGTCGCCGCGCGCGTACACCTCGACCGGTCGGCGGCCCGACCCGTCGTCCGCGCCGACGACGATCTGCACGGCCGTCGCGGTCCGCTCGCTGAGGACCAGCGGCGCCTCGATGGTCAGCTCCTCGACGCGCCCGCACCCGACCTCGTCACCCGCGCGCACGGCGAGTTCCACGAACCCGGCGCCGGGGAAGACGATCGCGTCGGCCACCACGTGGTCGGCGAGCCACGGCTGCGCCCCCACCGAGAGCCGCCCGGTCAGGACGGTCTGGTCCGCACCGGCGACGGACACGACGTCGTCGAGCAGCGGGTGCCCCGCGCCCTGCGCGTCGCGCCCCGACTCCAGCCAGAACGACTGCCGCTCGAACGGGTAGGTCGGCAGGTCGACGCGGCGGGCACCGCGCCCGCCGAGGACGGCCGCCCAGTCGACGCGCACGCCGGTGACGAACAGCCGTCCCACCGCCGTGAACAGGCTCGCCACCTCGGGGCGCTCGCGGCGCCGCGCGGCGGCCGTCGTGACGTCCGGCACGGTCTGCCGGGCCATGGCGGTGAGGACGCCGTCGGGTCCGATCTCCAGGAAGCGGGTCGCCCCGTCCTCGTACAGGCGCTGGACGTCGTCGGCGAACCGCACGGCGTCGCGCACGTGCCGCACCCAGTACTCGGCGTTCGCGACGTCCTTCACGAACCGGATCGTCGGCTGGTGGTAGGTGACGGACTCGGCGACTTCGCGGAAGTCGTCGAGCATGGGGTCCATCAGCGGAGAGTGGAAGGCGTGGGACACCTTGAGCTGGGTGGTCCTGCGGCCCGTGAAGTGCGCGGCGACCTGGGCGACGGCGTCCTCGGTGCCGGACACGACCACGGAGGTGGGCCCGTTGACCGCGGCGAGGCCCGCCTGGTCGGTGAGCAGGGGAGTGATCTCGTCCTCGGTGGCCTCGATGGCCATCATCGCGCCGCCCTCGGGCAGCGCCTGCATCAGCTTGCCGCGCGCCACGACGAGCCGGGCGGCGTCCGCCAGGTCGAGGACGCCCGCGACGTGCGCGGCGGCCAGCTCGCCGATGGAGTGCCCGGCCAGCAGGTCCGGCCGGACGCCCCAGGATTCCACGAGGCGGAACAGGGCGACTTCGAAGGCGAAGACGGCGGGCTGGGTGAACTCGGTGCGGTTCAGGGCCTGTTCGTCGCCCCACATGACGTCCTTCAGGGGCAGCCCGGTCGCCGCGCACACCGCGTCGAGGGCCGCCGCGAACACCGGGAAGTGCTCGTACAACTCGCGCCCCATGCCGGGCTGTTGGCTGCCCTGGCCGGTGAACAGGAACGCGACCTTGCCCTCGGTGACCGAGCCGACGACGGTCTCGGAGCCGACGCGCACGGCGCGGTGCTCCAGGGCGGCCCGGCCGGTCGCGGCCGAGTACGCCACGTCCAGCGGGTCCGCGTCGAGGGCGAGGAACCGCTCGGTCTGCGCCTGGAGGGCGGTGCTGGTGCGCGCGGACACCACCAGCGGCACGACGGGCAGCTCCCGGCGCTCCACGGGTGCGTCGTCGAGCTGCGGGGCCTCTTCGAGGATGACGTGGGCGTTGGTGCCGCTGATGCCGAACGACGACACGGCGGCCCGGCGCGGACGCTCGCCGCGCGGCCACTGCCGGGCCTCGGTGAGCAGGCGGACCTCGCCCGCCTCCCAGTCCACCTGCGGCGTCGGCTCGTCCACGTGCAGGGTGCGCGGCATCAGGCCGTGGCGCATCGCCTGGACGAGTTTGATGATGCCCGCGACACCGGCGGCGGCCTGGGTGTGCCCGATGTTCGACTTGATGGAGCCCAGCCACAGCGGCTGCTCCGCGGGCCGGTCCTGGCCGTACGTGGCGAGGAGGGCCTGCGCCTCGATGGGGTCGCCGAGGGTGGTGCCCGTGCCGTGGCCCTCGACGACGTCGACCTCGTCGGCGGACAGGCGGGCGTTGGCGAGGGCCTGCCGGATGACGCGCTGCTGGGCGGGCCCGTTGGGCGCGGTGAGGCCGTTGCTGGCGCCGTCCTGGTTGACGGCCGTGCCCCGCACCACGGCGAGCACCGGGTGGCCGTTGCGGCGGGCGTCGGACAGGCGCTCCACGAGCAGTATGCCGACGCCCTCACCCCAGCTGGTGCCGTCGGCGGCGGCCGCGTACGCCTTGCAGCGGCCGTCGGCGGCGAGGCCGCGCTGCTCGCTGAACTCGACGAAGTTCTCCGGCGTCGCCATCACGGCGATGCCACCGGCGAAGGCGAGCGTGCACTCCCCCGACCGCAGCGCCTGGATCGCCTGGTGCAGTGCGACGAGGGACGACGAGCAGGCCGTGTCCAGGGTGACCGCGGGGCCTTCGAGGCCGAGGGTGTACGACACCCGGCCGGAGGCGATGGCGCCGGTGGCGCTGTTGCGGCTGTAGTCGTGGTAGGTCATGCCGGTGAAGACACCGGTGGGGGTGCCCTTCAGCGTCGTCGGGTCGATCCCGGCGCGCTCCAGGACCTCCCAGGAGGTCTCCAGGAGGAGGCGCTGCTGGGGGTCCATGACCAGGGCCTCGTTGGGCGCGATGCCGAAGAACCCGGGGTCGAACGCGGCGGCCTCATGCAGGAACCCGCCCTGGTTGACGTAGCTAGTGTCGGGCCGGGTGCCGGTGGGGTCGTAGAGCCGCTCCACGGCCCAGCCCCGGTCGACGGGGAAGCCGGACACGGCGTCGGTCTCCCCTTCGACGAGCCGCCACAGCTCCTCGGGCGAGGCCGCGCCGCCTGGGTAGCGGCACGCCATGCCGACGATCGCGATCGGGTCGTCGTCGACCGCGGCCACGACCTGCCTGCCCCGGGCCGCCCCGGCGGCCTGCTCGGCGCCCTCGGACTCGGCGGACGCGGCGGTCTCGGCGGTCTCGGCGAGGAGGTGGCGGGCGAGGTCGGCGGGCGTCGGGTAGTCGAACACGAGCGTCGCCGGGAGGGCCAGGCCGGTGGCCCGGCCCAGTCCGTTGCGCAGTTCCATCGCGCCCAGCGAGTCGACGCCCAGGTCGCGGAACGCCTTGTCAGGGCCGATGGCCTCGGGCCCGGAGTGGCCGAGCGCGGCGGCCGTCTGCGCGCGGACCAGGGTCAGCAGCAGGTCGAGGCGCTGGTCGGCGGCGAGCCCCGCGAGGCGGCGCCGGATGCCGTCCGCGTCGGTACGGGTGCGGGCGGTGCCGCGGGTGACGACGGGGACCAGGCCGCGCAGCACGTCCGGTACGGAGCCGCTGGCGCGGACCGCCGCCAGGTTCAGCTTCAGGGGGATCGGGGCGGGTTCGGCGCTGCGTGCGGCGGCGTCGAGCAGGGCGAGGCCGTCGCGGTTGGTCAGCGGCAGGATGCCGCTGCGCTCCATGCGGGTCCGGTCGGCCTCGTCGAGGGCGCCCGCCATTCCGGCGGCCTGGCTCCACGGGCCCCAGGCCAGGGACTGGGCGGCGAGGCCGTGGGCGCGGCGGTGCGCGGCGAGGCCGTCGAGGAAGGCGTTGGCGGCCGCGTAGTTGCCCTGGCCGCCCACGCCCAGGACTCCGGCGGCGGACGAGAAGAGGACGAAGGCGGTCAGGTCCATGGCGCGCGTCAGCTCGTGCAGGTGCAGCGCCGCGTCGGCCTTCGGCCGCAGCACGCGGTCCACCCGCTCGGGGGTCAGCGAACCGATCACGCCGTCGTCGAGGACACCGGCGGCGTGCACGACACCGGTCAGCCGCCGACCGGCGAGCAGCGCCGCCAGCGCGTCACGGTCGGCGACATCGCACGCCGCCAGCTCCACCCGGGCACCCAGAGCGGTGAGTTCGCCCACCAGGTCGGCGGCACCGGGCGCGTCCGCGCCACGACGGCTCACCAGCAGCAGCTCCCGCACGCCGTGAGCGGTGACCAGGTGGCGGGCGACCAGCCCGCCGAGCGCACCGGACGCACCCGTCACCAGCACGCTGTCACCGAACACGGTCGACGGCTCGGACTCCGCGTCCGTGTCCGTGCCTGTGACCGTGAACCGGGCAAGGCGGGGAACGTGGGCGGTGCCGTCCCGCAGGGCGACCTGCGGCTCACCGGTCGCCAAGGCCCGCGCCACGCCCTCGGCACCATCCGCGTCGGCGTCGGGCAGGTCCACCAGCACGACCCGCCCCGGGTCCTCCGACTGGGCGCTGCGCACCAGACCCCACACGGCGGCGCCCGCCAGGTCGGTGACGTCCTCCCCCGCCACCGACACCGCGCCGCGCGTCACCACGGCGAGGCGCGCGGCCGTCGACTGCAGCGCGGCCAGCACCTGGTGCACGGCGGCCCGCGCGTCGGCGGCGTCGACGCGGAGCACCTCCACGTCAGTCGGCACCTCGGGGGCCGTGTCGGGCGCCGCCACCGCGGTCCACGCGATGCGGTAGAGCGAGTTGGTGTGGGTGGTGGCCTGCGCCGAGAGCGGGCGCAGCGCCAGGCCCTCGACGGTGGCGACGGGTTCGCCCGTCGCGTCGGCCAGCGTCAGGGCGACGCCACTGTCCTGGGCGCGGGTGACCCGCACCCGCAGCGCACCGGCGCCGGACGCGTGCAGTTCCACGCCCCGCCAGGTGGAGGGCAGCGCGGTCACCTCGTCGCCGGATGCCTGGGACAGCGCGAAGGCCCGCACCGCCGCGTCGAAGGCGGCCGGGTGCAGCCCGAAGGCCCCCGACTCCACGTTCTCGGGGAGGCTGACCTCGGCGTACACGTCGTCGCCGCGCCGCCAGGCGGCCCGCAGCCCCCGGAACGCCGGACCGCAGGTCAGGCCCGCGGCACCGAGGCGGTCGTAGAAGTCGTCGAGGCCGACCGGCTCGGCACCGACCGGCGGCCACTGGGTCAGCTCGGCCTCGCCCGTCACGCCGGTCGCGCCGGTCGCGGTGAGCAGGCCCGCCGCGTGCCGCGTCCACGGCGCGTCCAGCGCCTGCTCGTCGCGGGCGTACACCGCCACGGGGCGGCCGCCGGACGCGTCCTCGGCCTCGACCACGACCTGTACGGCGATGCCGCCGCGCTCGGGCAGGGCCAGCGGCGCCTCGACGGTCAGCTCCTCGACGCGTCCGCGTCCGACCTCGTCACCCGCCCGCACCGCGAGTTCCACGAAGCCGGTGCCGGGGAAGACGACGGCCTCGCCCACCGCGTGATCGGCGAGCCAGGGCTGCGCGGCGACCGACAGGCGCCCGGTGAGCACCAGCTTGTCGGAGTCGGCCACCATGACCGTGGCACCGAGCAGCGGGTGCCGGGCCGCGCCGAGCCCCATGGACGCCGGGGTCGGCGTGGGCGGTCTCGTCGGTCAGCCAGTACCGCTTGCGCTGGAACGGGTAGGTGGGCAGCTCCACGATCCGGGCGCCGCGCCCGCCGAGCACCGCCGTCCAGTCGACGGGGACCCCGGCCGCGTACAGCTTCCCCACGGCCGCCAGCAGCGTCGCCGTCTCGGGCCGCTCCCGCCGCAGCCCGGCCGCGGCGACGCCTCCGTCGACCATGCCGCTGAGGACGCCGTCGGGCCCGATCTCCAGGAAACGCGTCACCCCGTCGTCGTACAGACGCTGTACGTCATCAGCGAACCGCACGGCCTCGCGCACATGCCGCACCCAGTACTCCGCGTTCGCCACGTCCTTGACGAACCGGATCGACGGCTGGTGGTAGGTGACGGACTCGGCGACCTTCCGGAAGTCCTCCAGCATCGGGTCCATCAACGGCGAATGGAAGGCGTGCGACACCTTCAACCGGGTCTTCTACGATCCCCGAAGTGCTCAACGATCGCCTCAACAGCGTCCTCCGCACCCGAAACCACCACCGAGGTAGGCGTGTTGACGGCGGCAATGCTCACCTGGTCCGTGAGCAGCGGCACGACCTCATCCTCAGTCGCCTGAAGGGCCACCATCGCCCCGCCCTCCGGCAGGGCCTGCATCAACTTCCCCCGCGCCGCGATCAACCGCGACGCATCCGACAAGCTGAGCACCCCCGCGACATGCGCGGCAGCCAACTCACCGATCGAGTGCCCGGCGACGAAGTCCGGCGTCACACCCCAGCTCTCCACCAGCCGGAACAGGGCGACTTCGAGAGCGAAGATCGCGGGCTGCGTGAACTCCGTCCGGTTCAGGGCGTCCTCATCACCCCACATGACCTCACGCACATCCAGCTCAGCACACACCTCATCAAAAGCCGCCGCGAACACCGGGAAGTGCTCGTACAACTCACGGCCCATGCCCAGGCGCTGACTGCCCTGGCCGGTGAACAGGAACGCGACCTTGCCGTCTCCGACGACGTCGGTGACGGTTTCGGAGCCGACGAGGACCGCGCGGTGTTCGAAGGCCGTCCGGCCGGTCGCCGCCGTGAACGCCACGTCGAGGGCGTCCTCCTTGACGGCGGCGAACTGTTCGATCTGGGCGTGCAGGGCCTCGGGGGTCCGGGCCGACACGACGATCGGCGCGGCGGGGAGGTCGCGGCGCTCCTCGGGCTCGGCGCCGTCCTCGACGGGCGGGGCGGCTTCGAGGATGACGTGGGCGTTGGTGCCACTGGCGCCGAACGACGAGACGGCCGCGCGGCGGGGCCCCTCGCCCTCGGGCCAGGGGCGGGACTCGGTGAGGAGGCGGACGTTGCCCGCCGTCCAGTCGACCTGCGGGGTGGGCTCGTCCACGTGGAGCGTGCGGGGCAGCGTGCCGTGGCGCATGGCCTGCACCATCTCGATGACGCCCGCGACCCCGGCGGCGGCCTGGGTGTGCCCGATGTTGGACTTGATGGAGCCGAGCCACAGCGGCCGGTCCGCCGGGCGCTCCTGGCCGTACGTGGCGAGCAGCGCCTGCGCTTCGATGGGGTCGCCGAGGGTGGTGCCCGTGCCGTGGGCCTCGACCGCGTCGACGTCGGCGGCCGAGAGGGCGGCGTTGGTCAGCGCCTGCTGGATCACGCGGCGCTGGGAGGGGCCGTTGGGGGCGGTGAGGCCGTTGCTGGCGCCGTCCTGGTTGACGGCGGTGCCGCGGATGACGGCGAGGACCCGGTGGCCGTTGCGGCGGGCGTCGGACAGGCGCTCCAGGACGAGGACGCCCACGCCCTCGCCCCAGCCGGTGCCGTCGGCCGCGGCGGCGAACGCCTTGCAGCGACCGTCCACCGACAGGCCGCGCTGGCGGCTGAACTCCACGAAGGTGACCGGCGTCGACATGACCGTCACGCCGCCCGCGAGCGCCAGCGAGCAGTCCCGGCCGCGCAGCGCCTTGACCGCCAGGTCGAGGGCGACGAGGGACGACGAGCAGGCGGTGTCCACGGTCACCGCGGGCCCTTCGAGTCCCATGGTGTAGGCGACGCGGCCGGAGACCAGTGCTCCGGTGACGCTGCTGCTCGGGTAGTCGTGGTAGACGAGCCCGGCGTACATGCCGGTGGCGCTGCCCTTGAGCGTCGTGGGGTCGATCCCGGCGTGCTCCACGGCCTCCCAGGAGGTCTCCAGGAGGACGCGCTGCTGCGGGTCCATGGCGAGCGCCTCAAGGGGGCTGATGCCGAAGAACTCCGGGTCGAAGTCGCCCGCGCCTTCCAGGAAGCTGCCCCGCTTGACGTAGCTGGTGTGCTCGCCGGTGCCGTCCGGGTCGTACAGCCGGTCCAGGTCCCAGCCCCGGTCGGCGGGGAAGTCCCCCACGGTGTCCCGGCCGTCGGCGACCAGGTCCCACAGGCCCTCCGGTGAGGTGGCGCCGCCGGGGAAGCGGCAGGCCATGCCCACGATCGCGATCGGTTCCCGGTCCCGGGCCTCCGCCTCGCGCAGCCGACGCCGGGTCTGCTGCAGCTCGCCCGTGGCGAGCCGCAGGTACTCGCGGAGCCGGTCGTCGTTGGAGTCCTTCGACATCGTCATCTACCTATCCGTGGAAGGTCACAGCGGAGGCGGGGGTCCGTGGGGTCGGGGTCCGGGCCGGGGTCCGGGGCGGCGGGTTCCGCACGGGGCGGGATTCCTCGGGGGCGCGGGAGGGGTGAGGTTCCGTCAGGACATCAGGACAGGCCCAGCTCCTTGTTCAGCACCTCGAACAGCTCGTCGTCGGAGTCGGGTACGAGGTCGTCGGCGGGTTCCTCGGTGGTGGTGCCGCGGGCGTCGAGGGCCCGCCGCGACACGGCTTCGAGGCGGGCCGTGACCTTGGCGTGGGCGGCGTCGTCGGCCGCCACCAGCGCGGTGAGTGCGGCCTCGATGCGGCCGAGTTCGGCGAGCAGCGGCGCGGCCCGGTCGGTGTCCTCCGGTCGCAGCCCGTCGTACAGGAGCGCGGCGATGGCGCGGCACGTCGGGTGGTCGAAGGCCAGCGTCGGGGGCAGCGAGAGCCCGGTGTCGGCGTTGAGGGCGTTGCGCAGTTCGACGGCGCCCAGCGAGGTGAGGCCGAGTTCGTTGAGGGCGCGCTCCGGCGGGACCGCGTCGGTGCCGCCGTGCCCGAGGACGCGGGCGACGTGTCCGCGCACCAACTCGAGGAGGAACGGCTCCCGTTCGGCTTCCGGAAGCGTGGCGAGCCGCTCCCACGCGGCCCGGCCGGAGGCGGCGCGGCGGGCCCGGCCGCGGACCAGGCCGCCGAACACGGCGGGCAGCGTGCCCGCCTCGGCCTGGGCGCGCATCGCCCCGGCGTCGAACCGCACCGGGAGGCTCATCGCGGGCCGCCCGGGCAGCGCCGCCGCGTCGAGGAGCGCCAGGCCCTCCTCCGGGGTCAGCGGCGGCATGCCGGTGCGGCGCAGCCGCTCAAGCTCGGCGTCGTCAAGCCGGTCGGCCATGCCGCCGACCTGCACCCACGGGCCCCAGCCCAGCGTGAGGGCGGGCAGGCCCTGGGCGGTGCGGTGCCGGGCGAAGGCGTCCAACCAGGCGTTCGCGGCGGCGTAGTTGGCCTGTCCGGCGCCGCCGAGGGTGCCCGCGACGGACGAGTAGATCACGAACGCCGTCAGCTCGTGGTCGCGGGTCAGCTCGTGCAGGTGCCAGGCGGCGTCCACCTTCGGCTTCATGACCGCGTCGAGCCGCTCGGGCGTCAGCGCGCCGATGAGCCCGTCGTCGAGGACACCGGCGGCGTGCACGACGCCGGTCAACGGCCGGTCGGCGAGCAGTGCCGCGAGCGCGTCGCGGTCGGTGACGTCGCAGGCGATGACCTCCACCTCGGTGCCCGAGCCGGTCAGCTCGGCGACGAGGTCGGCGGCGCCCGGCGTGTCCATGCCGCGGCGGCTGGTGAGGAGCAGCCGCTTCGCGCCGTGCGCGGCGGCCAGGTGGCGGGCGGTGAGGGCGCCGAGGCCGTTCAGGCCGCCGGTGATGAGGACGGTGCCGTGGGCGCCCAGGTCGGGGTGCCGCCGCTGTCCGCGGCGGTGGCGCGGGCCAGCCTCGGCACGCGTATCACCCCGTCGCGTACGGCGAGTTCGGGCTCGCCCAGGCGCAGCGCCTCCTCGGGCAGCGCGGCGTCGGCGACGTCCGCGTCCGCGTCGAGGTCCACCAGGACGAACCGACCCGGGTGCTCCGACTCCGCGGCCCGCACCAGGCCCCACACGGCGGCGTGCCCGAGGTCACGGCCGTCGACGGCGCCGCGCGTGACGACCACGAGCTTGGCGGACGCCTGCCGTTCGTCGGTCACCCACTGCTGGAGGACGGGCAGCAGCCGTGCCGTGAGCGCGCGGAAGCCGTCCGGCGCGGCCTCGTCCAGGGGCGGGCACACGTGGACCACGTGCGGCACGGCCTCGGCGTGGGCGGGCCCTGACGGCTCGACCCACTCGACGTGGTAGAGCGCGTCACGGCCGCCGGAGCGGGCGCGCGTCTCCTCCAGGGTGACGGCCCGGGTGTCGACGGCCTCCGCCGCCAGCACCGGCCGCCCCTCGTCGTCGAGGCGCACGGACGCTCCGCGCCAGTGGTGCGTGAGCCGCTGCTCGCCGTCGGGGCGCGGTCCGGCGGCGCGCGCGGCCGCGTCGAGGAACAGGGCGTACGTCTCGTCGTCGCGGGCCCAGGTCACGCCGTCGAAGGCGCCTTCCGCGGCCAGCGTGCCCGTGGCGTGCTTGACCCAGTCCCCCTCGTCTCCGTCCTGGCCGTCGCGGCGCGCGTAGGCGCTGACGGCCCCGTCCGCGTCGACCAGCACGCGCAGCGTCACGGCGTCCTCGGCGTCCGCCACGACCAGCGGCGCGTGGACGTCGAACTCCTCGACCCCGCCCCGTCCAGTCAACTCGGCGGCGAACAGGGCCAGTTCCAGAAGCGCCTCCCCCGGCACCACCACGGCACCGAGCGCGTCGCCCTCGGCCCAGGGCCCGGCGTCACCGCTGAGCCGCCCGGTGAACACGGCCCCGCCGCCGTCCGGCAGGTCGACCATCGACGTCAGCAGGGGGTGCTCGACCGCGTCGGCACCGGCGGGGTCCTCGGCTGCTCGATCAGCCAGTACCGCTCGTGCTGGAAGGGGTACGTCGGCACGTCCACGCGTCGCGCCCCGCGCCCGTCGAGGACGGCCCGCCAGTCCACGGGGACACCGGCCGTGTACAGCCGCCCCACACCGGCGAACACCCCCTCGACCTCCGACCGGTCCCGCCGCAGGGTGGCACCGGAGACGACCTCCTCCGACACCACCTGCCCGACCATGCCGGTCAGGACGCCGTCGGGCCCGATCTCCAGGAAACGCGTCACCCCGTCCTCGTACAAGTTCTGTACGTCATCGGCGAACCGCACAGCGTCGCGGACGTGCCGGACCCAGTAGTCGGCGTTCGCGACGTCCTTGACGAACCGGATCGACGGCTGATGGTAGGTGACCGACTCCGCGACCTTCCGGAAGTCCTCCAACATCGGGTCCATCAACGGCGAGTGGAAGGCGTGCGACACCTTCAGACGCGTCTTCTTACGATCCCCGAAGTGCTGGACGACTGCCTCAACAGCGTCCTCCGCACCCGAAACCACCACCGAGGTAGGCGTGTTGACGGCGGCGATACTGACGTCTGCGCTCAGCAGCGGGGTGACCTCGTCCTCGGTCGCTTGGATCGCCACCATCGCCCCGCCTTCCGGCAGGGCCTGCATCAGCTTCCCGCGCCGCGATCAACCGCGACGCATCCGCCAAGCTGAGCACCCCCGCCACATGCGCGGCAGCCAACTCACCAATCGAGTGCCCAGCCACGAAGTCCGGTGCCACGCCCCAGCTCTCCACCAGCCGGAACAACGCCACCTCAAGCGCGAAGATCGCGGGCTGCGTGAACTCCGTCCGGTTCAGGGCGTCCTCATCACCCCACATGACCTCACGCACATCCAGCTCAGCACACACCTCGTCAAAAGCCGCCGCGAACACGGGGAAGTGCTCGTACAACTCACGGCCCATGCCCAGGCGCTGACTGCCCTGGCCCGTGAAGAGGAACGCGACCTTGCCGTCAGCGACGGAGCCGGTGACGGTCTCGGTGCCGACGACCACGGCCCGGTGCTCCAGGGCGGCGCGGCCGGTCGCGGCCGAGTACGCCACGTCCAGCGGGTCGCTCTCGACGGACGCGTACTGCTTGATCTGGGCGTCCAGGGCCGTGGGGGTCTTCGCCGAAAGGACCAGGGGGGCGACCGGCAGTTCGCGCCGCTCGACGGGGGTTTCGTCCTCGGCGGGCGGGGCCTCTTCGAGGATGACGTGGGCGTTGGTGCCGCTGATGCCGAAGGAGGACACCGCTCCGCGGCGCGGGCCGCCGTCGCCGGGCCAGGGGCGGGGCTCGGTGAGCAGACGGACCTCGCCCGCCTCCCAGTCCACCTGCGGCGTCGGCTCCTCGGCGTGCAGGGTGCGCGGCATGACGCCGTGGCGCATCGCCTCCACGACCTTGATGATGCCCGCGACACCGGCGGCGGCCTGCGTGTGCCCGATGTTGGACTTGATCGAGCCGAGCCACAGCGGCCGGTCCGCGGGCCGCTTCTGACCGTACGTGGCGAGCAGGGCCTGCGCCTCGATGGGGTCGCCGAGCCGGGTGCCCGTGCCGTGCGCCTCGACGAAGTCGACGTCGGCCGTGGTCAACCCGGCGCTCTTCAGGGCCTGTTGGATGACGCGGCGCTGGGCGGGGCCGTTGGGCGCGGTGAGGCCGTTGCTGGCGCCGTCCTGGTTGACGGCCGTGCCCCGGATGACGGCGAGGACCTGGTGGCCGTTGCGGCGGGCGTCGGACAGGCGCTCCAGCAGGAGCATTCCGGCTCCCTCGGAGCAGCCGATGCCGTCGGCGGCGGCGCCGAAGGACTTGCAGCGGCCGTCCGCCGCCATGCCGCGCTGCTCGCTGAAGTAGACGAACATCTCGGGGGTGGACATCACCGTCACGCCGCCCGCGAGGGCGAGCGTGCAGTCCCCGGAGCGCAGTGACCGGATCGCCGTGTGCAGGGCGACCAGGGACGAGGAGCAGGCGGTGTCCATGGTGACGGCGGGCCCCTCAAGGCCCAGCGTGTAGGCGATGCGGCCCGAGACGAGGCTGCCGCCGTTGCTGCCGCCCGCGTAGTCGTGGTACATGATCCCGGCGAACACGCCGGTGGAGGTGCCCTTCAGGGCGGTGGGGTCGATCCCGGCGCGCTCCAGGACCTCCCACGACACTTCGAGCAGCAGGCGCTGCTGCGGGTCGGTCTCCAGGGCCTCGCGGGGGCTGATGCCGAAGAGCCCGGCGTCGAAGTCGCCCGCGTCGTAGAGGAACCCGCCCTCGCGGGCGGCGCTCTTGCCGGGCTTGCCCGGCTCGGGGTCGTAGAGGTCGTCCACGGGCCAGCCGCGGTCGCCCGGGAAGGGGCTGACCGCGTCGACGCCCTCGTCGACCAGCCGCCACAGCCCCTCGGGCGACGTCACACCGCCCGGATAGCGGCACGCCATGCCCACGATGGCGATCGGCTCCCGCTCGCGCTGCTCCAGGTCGGCGATGCGTCGGCGGGCGGCACGCAGATCCGTGGTCGCGCGCTTGAGGTAGTCAAGAAGTTTCTCCTGATCGCCCACCAAAGCCACCCCGAGTCCAAAGGCGTCGATCACCACGACGCACGCTTGCGGGGAACGCTACGCAGGACAAAACGGCACCCCCAACCCCTGAACCCCCCTAACGTGCCCCTACCCCGTGACCGCCCGCCCCCGGTGCGCGGACCGCCGTGCCGCGCCGCGGAACACCCGGCGGGATAGGAGGTCATAAGGGTTGCGGCGCGTCGGGCCGCGCTCGGACGATGAGCGCCGGGCGGCGGCACCGTCACCGGTCGGCCGGACCCCTAACCCGGACCCCGGACCCACGCAAGGACTGATCGATGTCTGCCACATCGCCCGCCCCGTCGGCACCGTCTGCCGCGTCGCCCCGCGCCTCCTCCACTTGGATCCGCGCGTTCCACCCGTCGGCCCCTACGGGAGACCCGCAGGGGCAGCGGTCGGCACCCAGGATGATCTGCTTCCCGCACGCGGGCGGGGCGGCCACCTACTACTTCCCCGTGTCCCGGGCGCTCGCCGGGAAGATCGAGGTCCTCGCCGTCCAGTACCCGGGGCGCCAGGACCGGCACACGGAACCGGCCGTCAACGACGTCGAGGCCCTGGCCGCGCGCGTCTTCCCCGAGCTGCCGCTCGACGACCCGGGCCGGACGTGGTTCTTCGGCCACAGCATGGGCGCGGCGGTCGCCTTCGAGGTGGCCCGGCTGGTGGAGCGGGAGCTGGGCCGACCGCTCGCCGGGCTGATCGTCTCCGGGCGGCGGGCCCCGTCGCACTTCCGCGGCGAGACCGTCCACCAGCAGGGCGACGACGACTTCCTCGCCTCGGTGCAGAAGCTCGGCGGCACCGATCCGGCCGCGTTCGCCGACCCCGAGGTGCGCCGCCTGTTCCTGCCGACGCTGCGGGCCGACTACCAGGCCATCGAGACCTACCGCCCGGCGGGCCTGCCCCACGTCACCTGCCCGGTCCACGCCTTCGTGGGCGACGACGACCCGCTGACCACCCTGGACGAGGCCGACAGCTGGCGCGACCACACCAAGGGCCCGTTCTCGCTGCGGGTCTTCCCCGGCAACCACTTCTATCTGACGTCCCGCGCCGACGACGTCATCGGCGAGATCTCCGACCTGCTCCTGCCGGGCACGCCCACGGCCCCCTGAGACGGCATCGGGGCGCGGGGCGCGGAAAACGGCTCGCCGCCGCGCGGACCGTACGAGACGCTGTCCGCGTGACCGACCGTGAAGCCGCGGCCCGCCTCGTCCAGGACGAACTCGACCGCGCGTACCCGAAGGCCCCCGTCGATGGACCGGGCGCGGGGCGCATGGTGGTCGTGGACGTCGAGGAGCACGAGCTGGTGTGGGTCGTGTCCTGGCAGACGGAGGACCACGCGCGCACCGGGAACCCCGCGTCGATGCTGGGCGGCAACGGGCCGTACCTGGTCGACCGCGTCGACGGCGGGCTGCACAGCATCGGGGTGCTCTCCTGGATCAGCGGGGAGTGGGAGGACGACTACCGGGCCCGCGTCCGGGGGCTGCCGGTCCGCACCGCGGTGGACGACCTCCACGACGAGATCCGCGCGACCGCCGCCGCCCACGGGCGCGTCCGTGCCGCCCGCGCCCTGCGGGAGCGGCTGCCCGCGCTGTCCCCGGCCCAGGGACTCGCGTACGTGGACGCGTTGCTGACGGGCGACGCCCCGGCGCCTCTGGTGTCGGTCGCGGTCGACCGGCTCGTGGAACCCCTCGACCCCGTGCTCGCCGTGCGGACCATCCGCCGCGGGTCCGGATGATCCGCCCCGCCGGGCCTCCGGTCGTCGGACGGCGTACGACGGGAGGCAGGGGGCGGGCGCGAGGTGTCGCCGCGGTCAGCGCTCCGGCCCGGCGGGCACCACCGGGGCGTCCGCCGTGTCCGCTTCCGGCTCGTCACCGCGCCCGCCGCCAGCACCGCCCCCGTCGTCCGTGCCGCCCTTCTCATCCGGGCCGCCGCCGATGACGCCGACGTGCCGCAGCACCACCGCCGACAGGAACGACAGCACCAGCGTGCACCCGGCGGCGACGAGCATCGCCGTGTGCAACCCGGAGGTGGCCGCCGCCTTCGCCTGGTCGAGCCACCCGGCGGGCATCCGGTGCGCGTGCGAGACGGCGCCCGCGAGGCTGTCGCCCACCGCGCCGGCCACCTCGGGGGGCGTACCGGCGGGGATCACGCCGTCGACGCGGTCGCGGTAGACGGCGGTGGCCAGGCTGCCCAGGACCGCCACGCCCAGCGCGAGGCCCAGCTCCTGCACGGTCTCCGACATCGCCGACGCCGAACCGGCCTTCTGCGGCGGCGCGGCGCCCACCACCAGGTCCGTGCCGAGGGCGGCGATCGCCCCGAGGCCCAGATAGACCAGGCCGAAGCCGGTCACCACCAGGGCGACACCGCCCTCGGCGTCCACCCGCGTGAGCAGCAGATAGCCGACCGTCGACAGCGCCAGGGTCGCGGCCACCACGACGGCGGGCGACACGCGGCGCGCGACCAGCGGCGCCCCGATCGCGGCCGCGAACATCATCAACGCGGGCGGCCCCATCCACAGGCCCGCTTCGACGGGCGGCAGTTCCTCCACGAGCTGGAGCTGCTGGGTGATCAGCAGCATCGAGCCGCCGACGCCGACCAGGCCGACGAGCAGCACGCTCAGCGCGGCGCTGAACGTGCGGTCGGCGAAGAGCCGTACGTCGAGCAGCGGGCTGGCGAGACGGCCCTGGCGCCACACGAACAGCGCCGCGAAGGCCACGCCGACCACCGTGGCCGCGAGCGTGGGGACGTCCGGGCCGTCCTTGGCGAACCGCTTCACCGCGTAGATCACCGGCAGGATCGCCGTCAGCGACAGGGCGACGCTGAGCAGGTCGAACCGGCCGCCGCGCGGCGCCCGGTACTCGGGGATCAGCAGCGGCGCCGCCACCAGCAGCACGAGCGCCACCGGCACGGCGACCAGGAACGCCGAGCCCCACCAGAAGTGATCGAGGAGCGCGCCGCCGACCACCGGGCCGAGCGCCATGCCGAGCGCGAAGCTCGTCGCCCAGACGCCGATGGCCAGCGAGCGCTGCCGCTGGTCCGTGAACATCGTGCTGATCAGGGCCAAGGTGGACGGCATCAGCGTGGCACCGGCGACACCGAGCGCCGCGCGCGCGGCGATCAGCATCTCGGCGCTGCTGGAGTACGCGGCGACCACGGAGACGGCGCCGAACGCGGCGGCACCGACCATCAGCAGCCTGCGGCGGCCGATCCGGTCGCCGAGCGTGCCCATGGTGATCAGGAAACCGGCGATCAGGAAGCCGTACGCGTCCATGATCCACAGCTCTTCGGTGCCGCTCGGGCGCAGGTCCTCCGCGAGGGAGGGCAGGGCGAGGTACAGCACGGTGACATCGAGGCCGAGCAGCACGGTCGGCAGCGACAGGACGGCGAGGCCGCCCCACTCCCGGGCCCCGGCCCTGCCTGCGGTCGTTGTGCTCATGGCACTCCCTGTGTGTCGAGTTCGGGAACGTGGTCGGGATCGCGTACGTGGTCGGGTTCCGGAACGTGGTCGGGTTCGGGAACTGGTCGGGTCCGCGTACGCGCCCCGTCACTCTGGCGACCGCCGCGCACGGAATCCTGAGGGTCGCTCGGCCGTAGACTGTGACCATGCGTTACGGGGTGCTCGGCCCGTTGGCCGTGTGGGACGCCGAGGGGCGGCCGGTCCGGGTCCCCGAAGCGAAGGTGCGCGCCCTGCTGGCGGATCTGCTGGTCCACGGCGGCGGGCCGGTGCCCGCGGACCGCCTGATCGACGACCTGTGGGCGGGCGACCCGCCGGGCGGTTCGGTCAACACGCTCCAGACGAAGGTCTCCCAGCTGCGCCGCGCCGTGGGCCGGGAGCAGGTGGTGCGCGAACCCGCGGGCTACCGGCTGCTGTTCGCGGACGGCGCGGTGGACGCCGCGCGGTTCCAGGAGCTGGCCGAGCGGGCCCGCGCCGAGGAGGAACCGGCGGTGCGGGAGGGCCTGTTCGCCGACGCGCTCGCGCTGTGGCGGGGCCCCGCCTACGCCGACGTGGCCGGGTTCCTGTTCGCCCGCGGTGAGATCGACCGCCTGGAGGAGCTGCGGCTCGCGGTCGTCGAGGAGCGGGCCGAGGTCCGGCTGACCCTCGGTCACCACACGGCGCTGGCAGCCGAGTTGGGCGATCTGGTGGCGCGGCATCCGCTGCGCGAGCGGCTGCGCATGGCCCATATGCGGGCGCTGTACCGGTCGGGACGGCAGGGCGAGGCGCTGCGGAGCTACCAGGAGCTGCGGCGCCAACTCGCCGAGGAGCTGGGGGTGTCGCCGGGGCCCTCGGTCGCCGCCCTGCACGAGGCGATCCTGCGCCAGGAGCCCCGACTCGCCACGCCCGCCGTCGCGTCCCTGTCGCTCCGCACCAACCTGCCCGCACCGCACACCCCACTGATGGGCCGTCAGGAAGCGGTCGAGCAGGTGCGGGCGCGGCTGAGCCCGGGCGCGCGCTCCCGTCTGGTCACGCTCACCGGTCTCGGCGGGGTCGGCAAGACACGCCTCGCGCTCGCCGCGGCGCGCGACCTGGCCGAGCATTTCGACGACGGGGTGTGGCTGGTCGAACTGGCGGGTCTGGGGGCCGCATCGGGCCCCGACGACATCGCCGAGCGGGTCATCACGACGCTCGGCCTGTGCGACACCGCGGCGACGGAGCCGGACCTGGACGACCTGGTGGGCTGGCTGTGCCGGGCGGTGTCCGGCAAGCGCCTGCTGGTCCTCCTCGACAACTGCGAGCACTTGGTCGAGCCGGTCGCCGTGCTCGCCGGGGCGGTGCTGTCGGCGGTGCCCGCGGGGCACCTGCTGGTCACCAGCCAGGAGCCGCTCGGCATCCCCGGCGAGGTGGTGCACCCGGTGCCGCCGCTCGCGCTGCCCGAGCGCACGGCCGCCGGGGCGGACCCCGAGGCGGTCGCCCGGTCGAGCGCCGTCGAGCTGTTCGTGGCGCGGGCGGCGGCAGCGGTGCCCGGCTTCGCCCTCGACGCGGACAACGCGGCGGCCGTGACCGCCATCTGCCGCCGCCTCGACGGCATTCCGCTCGCCCTGGAACTCGTGGCGCCCCGGCTGCGCACGCTCAGCCCCGACGAGCTGGCCGACTGCCTGCGCGCCCAGCTCTCCCCGCCCGACGTGCGCGGGCGCGGCCTTCCGGCCCGGCAGCGGACGCTGCGCGCCATGCTCGACTGGAGCTGGCGGCTGCTGACCGCGGACGAGCGGACCGTGCTGCGGCGCCTGGCCGTGCACGCCGACGGCTGCACCCTGCCGTCCGCCGAAGCGGTCTGCGCCGACCTCGACCCGGCCGCCGACAACGACCCGGCGGCCGCCCCGGCCCGGCCCGCCGCCCCGGACCAGACAGCCGCCCCGGCCCTGCCCGCCGACCGGGTCGCCGACGTGCTGTCCCGCCTGGTCGACCGCTCCCTCGTGGTCCGCGAGGCGAACCGGTTCCGGCTGCTCGAATCGGTCGCCGCGTACTGCGCCGAACGGCTCGCGGAGGCGGGCGAGGAGGCCGCCGTCCGCGCCCGTTTCGTACGCTGCTCCACCGAGTTCGCCGAGCGGGAGAGCGAGCGGCTGCGCGGCCCGGAGCAGCGGCGCTGCCTGGAGCGCCTGGACGCCGAGACCGTCAACCTGCGCCGCGCCCTGGACCTCGCGGTCGCCGAGGGCGCCGCCGAGTACGCGCTGCGCCTGGTGAACGCGCTCACCTGGTACTGGTTCCTGCGCGGGCGGCTCACCGAGGCCCGCCGGTCGCTCCAGGCGGCGCTGGCCGCCGACGGCGCCGCGGCCCCCTCGGAGCGGAGCGCGGCGCGGGCCTGGCTGACCGGCGTCGAGCTGCGCACGTCATCGACCGGCGCGCCCCCGCTCCCGGCCGGACCGGCGGGCGCCGACCCGGCGGCCGGGGTCGACGATCCGGTGCTGCGGGCCCGGCTGCGGTGGTTCGTCGGCACGGGTCTGACCGGCCACGGACGCACCGGCGAGGGGCGGCGGTGGGTGGCGGCGAGCCTCGCCGGTGCGCGCGCCGCCCGGGACCGCTGGGGCGAGGCCGCGGCGCTCGTCGAACTCGCCGGGCACGGGGACGCGGCCCGGGCGGAGCTGGGCGCCGCGCTGTTCCACGAGGTCGGTGACCGCTGGGGCCAGCTGCGCGCCACCCGGGCGCTGGCGCTCGCCGCCGAACGCGACGGGGACCGCGCGCGCACGGAGCGGCTGCACCGCGCGGCCCTCCTGGCTGCGGAGGAACTCGGGCTGTGGACCGAGGTCGTCGAGGCGCTGACCTGCCTCGGCAGGACCGCCCTGGCGGGCGGCCACGCCCGGCGGGCCACGGAGCTGTACGAGCGCGCGCTGACCGTGTCGGCCGAACGGGCCTACACCCGCGGCGAGATCCACGCCGAGATCGGCCTGGGGCTCGCCGCACGCCTGCGCGGCGACCGGGACGCCGCCCGGCGCCATCTGAACCGGGCACTGGCCAAGAGCCACGCGTCGGGCCACACCACGGGGGCGGCGGCCGCGCTGGAGGAACGGGACCTCGTACCGCAGCCGTGAGCAGGTCCGCCCACGGCGCGCCCCCCCTCAGCAGGTGCTGGCCAGGACGAGCGCGGCGGTGCGCCCCGGCTCCTCCAGGATGGGGGTGTGCCCGGCACCGGCGAGCAGGGTGACCTCGGCGCCGGGCACGACGCGGTAGTCGGCCGCCGACGAGGGCCGCCACCGGCGGTCCCGGTCACCGAAGATCACCCTCAGTGGCTTGCCGAGGTCCTTCAGGCGCTCCGGTAGCGCCCGCTCGGTCAGATAGGCGGTGGCCCCCCTCATCGCGGCGGCGACCGCGCGGAAGGGCATGCCGCGCAGCTCGTCGACGAGTTCCCGCGGCACGGGGAAGCCCTCCCGGAAGCCGGTGCTCGCGAACTGCCGTAGCTCCTCGTCGCTCGGCGGCCACCGCGCGGGGTCGATCGCGCCCGCGGAGTCCGGTGCGGTGAAGGCGTCCATGCTGGGCCCGGTGTTGATGAGCACCAACCCGGCCACCAGCGTGGGCCGTTCCTCGGCGAGAGCGGTCGCGACATAGCCGCCGCTGGAGTGGCCGACGGCGGTGACGGGCCCGATGCCGAGCCGGTCCAGGGCCGCGGCGACCGTGCGGGCCTGCTCGGCGGTCCCGTAGCCGCGGCCGACCGGTTCGGGCGAACGCCCGTGCCCGGGCAGATCAACCCGGACCACGCGGCGGGTCGCGGCCAGCAGCGGAACCAGCGCGTCCCAGGAGCGGCTCGACGTGGCGGAGCCGTGGATGAGCAGCAGCACGGGGGCGCCAGGCGCGCCGTCCTGGCGTACGTAGAGGTCGCCGTGGGCCAGCGGGAGCATCGCGCCGCCGGGGGCTGGGTCGTCATGGGTGACCGGGGTGTGCTTGTCGGAGAGGTCCATGGCCCCACGGTGGCGCGCCCGGTGCGCCCACGGCTTGGACGAATGTTTCCCCTGGGCCCGCGCCTAGCATGGAACGATGGGGCCCGCGCCGAGTGAACGTGACGACCCCGCCGCCTGGGACGTCGCCCGTCCGCGGCGGCCCAGCCGGATGCCCGGCGTCGACATGGCGGGGTTCCGGGTCCCGGGGACGCTCGTCGGCGGCCTGCGGATGGTGCCGCACCCGGCGGTGATGCTGATCCTGGAGTTCGGGCCGGGCACGTCCACCGTGGCCGACGGCACCGGGCGGCACCACCACGGAAGCCTCGTCGCCGGGCCCGGATTCGGCTACGGAGGCGGGGTACGGGCGTGGGGCGAGGACATCGTGTGCGTACAGGTGCGCCTGTCCCCCGCCGTCGCGGGCGCGGTCCTGGGTGCCTCGCCGACCGACCTGGCCACAACCGTGGTGTCCCTGGACGACCTGTGGGGCCGGGAGGCCTTCCTGGCCCGTGAGCGCCTGGCCCAGACCCCCTCCTGGGAGGACCGCTTCGCGTTCACGGACGCGCTCCTCGCCCGCCGGATCGCCGCGCGCTCCCCGGCGGACCCGGCGGTGGCCTGGGCCTGGCAGCGCATCGTCCGCAGCAGGGGCCTCGTCCGCGTCGACCGCCTCACGTCCGAACTCGGCTGGAGCCGCAAGCGGCTGTGGACCCGGTTCACCACCCACATCGGCATCCCACCCAAGCGCGCCGCGAAGCTGGTCCGCTTCGACCACGCGGTGCACCGCCTGCTCGCCGGGTCCGCCACGGCCCGCGTCGCGGCGGACATCGGCTACTGCGACCAGTCCCATCTGCACCGGGACGTCATGGAGTTCACCGGCACGACCCCGACAGCCGTGGTCACCGAACCCTTCCTGACGGTGGACGCCCGAGCCTGGCCCGCCCCTCTCCCCCTCACCTCGCCTGCCCAGCAGCTCACTTGACTCACCACCAGGCCCGCGCCCCCGAGGCCAAGGGGGCAAGGGCGGACGCCGCCCCCGCACGTGACCGCGGTGTCAGCCGCGGGGCGCGCTCCGCACGGCGATCGCCGTATCAGCCGTGCCAGCCCGCGATGCGTTCGATCATCTGGTACGGGTAGTTCGGCGTCGGCGGCGCGCTGACTTCGGTGAGTCGGGCAGACGCCTTCTCGTCAAGGCGCAGCGTGGCCGCGGCGAGCGACTCGCGCAACTGCGCCGTGGTACGCGCGCCAACGATCGGCGCGGTGACGCCCGGGCGGTCGGCGACCCAGGCCAGGGCCGCCTGGCCAGGTGTCACGCCGTGCGCGTGCGCGACGTCGCGGAGCACCTCGATGACCGACCACACCTCTTCGGTGTTCCGCCGGTGCCACGCCTCACTCGTGTGCTCCCCGGCTCGGGCGACCCGTGTGTCGGCCCCTGGCCGCTGGTCGCGCTGGTACTTGCCGGTGAGCCACCCCTGGGCCAGCGGGCCGTACAGCAGCGTGCCCAGGCCCGCGTCCACACCGGCCGGGATGACCTCCCACTCGACCGCCCGGGCCAGCAGGTTGTACTGGATCTGCTGGGAGACCAGCGGGGTCCGCCCCGCTCCGCCAGCAGCCGCGCGAGCTTGGCCACCTGCCACCCGGCGAAGTTGCTCACCCCGACGTGGCGGGCCTTGCCCGCGGTGACGATCTCGGCGAGGAACTCGGCGATCTCGTCGACCCGGTGCTCGTCGTCCGGACCGTGCAGCTGATAGAGGTCGACCTGCTCGACGCCGAGCCGGGCGAGGCTGGCGTCGATCGCGGTGCGCAGGTACGTCGGCGTCAGGCTCGCGCCGGGGTACCCGAAGCGGCCCTTGGTCGCGAGCAGGACGCGCTCCCGCACGCCGGGCCGGGCACTCAGCCATCGGCCGACGACGCGCTCCGACGCGCCGCTCCCGTAGTTGTCGGCCGTATCGATCAGCGTGCCGCCCGCGTTGACGTACACATCGAGCATGTCGTGGGCCGCCGCCTCGTCCGTGTCGCCACCGAACGTCATGGCCCCGAACGCGAACCGGGACACGACCGGCCCCGAACTGCCCAGCTGACGGGTCTCCATCGGCACTCCTCCTCCGTCGTCGCCCGATGCTGGCAGCTGGAGTGAGCTCGAAGTCAAGGCCGAACCAGCTGCCAGGCATCGAACCGCCGGGCAGACAACCGCACCCTCAACGGCACCGTCGGGCTCCGCACGACAGCCGCCGACTTCCGCGGCCACACCGTCGACGCCTCCGCCTTCCGGCGAGTCACCGACGGGGCACCCACTTCCCCCACGCCCCGCCGGGCACCCGCCAGAAGGGGCGCTCCCCCTCAGGAATACCCCCCTGGGTATAGGTGTTACAGTCGATGACAGATACCCCCGGGTAAATCGTCGGAGAGGAGTACTGACCGTGTTCTTCGTGGACACCCTGGAGCTCGAGGGCCTGGGGAACCGCAGCTATCTGGCCGGTGGGCGCCGGGCCGCCGTGGTCGTCGACCCGCCGCGGGACATCGACCAGGTCATCGCCGCGGCGGCCCGGCGCGGGGTGCGCATCGCCTTCGTGGCCGAGACGCACGTGCACAACGACTACGTCACCGGCGGCCTGGAGCTGGCCCGCGTCACCGGGGCCCGGTACCTGGTGCCGGCCGGGGCGCACGTGTCGTTCGCCCGCACCCCGGTCGCCGACGGGGACACCGTGACGGTCGACGAGGGCCTGGAGCTGCGCGCCATCGCCACCCCCGGGCACACCCCGCACCACACGTCGTACGCCCTGACCGAGAACGGGCGCGGCGTGGCGGCGTTCACCGGCGGTTCGCTGCTCATCGGCACCGTGGGCCGTCCCGACCTGGTCGAGCCGCGGCTGACCGAGCAGCTGGCCCGCGCCCAGCACGCCTCCGCCCACCGCCTCGCCGACGAGCTGGACGACGAGGTTCCGGTGCTGCCGACCCACGGGTTCGGCAGCTTCTGCTCCTCGTCCCAGGCCGCGGGGGACGCGACCACGATCGGCAGGGAGCGCGAGGTCAACGAGGCGCTGACCCTGGACGTGGACACCTTCGTCGCCCGGACGCTCGCCGGGCTCGACGACGTCCCCGCGTACTACGCGCACATGGGCCCCGCCAACGCCGCGGGCCCCGCACCGGTCGACCTCACGCCGCCCCGCCGCGCGGACGCCGAGGAGATCGCCTCACGGCTGGCCGCGGGTGAGTGGGTGGTGGACCTGCGCAGCCGCGTGGCCTTCGCCGAGGGGCACGTGGCGGGCTCGCTCAACTTCGAGGGCGAGGGCCAGCTCGCCACGTATCTGGCCTGGCTGATCCCGTGGGGCAAGCCCGTCACCCTGCTCGCCGACACCCCGGAGCGGATCTCCGACGCCCAGCGGGAACTCGCGCGGGTGGGCATCGACCGCCCGGCCGCCGCCGCCACCGGCGCCCCGGCCGACTGGGTGCGGGACGGCGGACGGCTCGCCTCCTTCCCCCGTGCCCGGTTCGCCGACCTCGCCGCCGTCCGTGAGCGCGGGGAGCGCGTGGTGGTGCTGGACGTGCGCCGGGACTCCGAGCGCGCGGGCGGTCACGTCGAGGGCTCGTTCCACATCCCGGTCCACGAGCTGCCCGGCCGCGTCGGCGACGTACCCGCCGGGACGGTCTGGGTGCACTGCGCGGGCGGGATGCGCGCGGCGATCGCCGCGTCCCTGCTCGACGCGGTCGGCCGCGACGTGGTCGCCGTCGACGACGGCTTCGACGCCGCCGTCGAGGCGGGCCTGACCGTCACCCGCCCCCGGCCCCAGAGCACCGACTGAGCCGCCGCCCTCCGCACCACCCGCCGTACGAAAGCGTTCCCGCTCCATGCTCCCGCTCCCCCACCCCGGCCCCACCCCCGGTTCCGGCCCCGGCCTCGGATTCGACCGCCCCGCCTCTCCGCGGGCACACCAGCGCACCCATCGACAGGCACATCAGCAGACGGGTCGGCGGACCCGTGGCGGCGTGACTGTCCTGCCGTACGCGCACGGGCACGCGCCCGGCGCGGGCGGCGATCCGGGCGGTACGGGCCGACTGGACGGTGTCGCGGCGTGAGTGCCCTGATGCTCGCCCTGGTCGCCGGGGCCGTGGTCGGACTCGCGCTCGGCGCGCTCGGCGGGGGCGGCAGCGTCCTGGCGGTGCCCGCCCTGATCTACCTGCTCGGCTTCACCCCGGCCGCCGCGACCACCGCCAGCCTGATCATCGTCACCGCCACCTCGCTCACCGCCCTGTACGCCCACGCCCGTACCGGTGGCGTCCGCTGGAAGGCCGGGGCCCTGTTCGCCGCGGCCGGGCTCCTGCCCGCCGCCGCGGCCGGGGCCGCCGCCAGCCGTCTGCCCCAGCCGGTGCTGACCGCCGCGTTCGCGGTGGTCGCCGCCTTCGCCGCCGCCAGGATGCTGCGGCCAAGCCCGGCCACCGCCAGCCCGGCCTCCACCCGCTCAGCCGCCAGCGGCGCGGCGCCAAGCGACCCGGCGGCCAGCGGGGTGCGGCCCGCCAAGGCCGTCGGCACCGGCGCGGGCCTGGGGGCGCTGACCGGGCTGCTCGGGGTCGGCGGGGGCTTCCTCGCCGTCCCGGCACTGGTCACCGTGCTGGCGTTCGAGATGCGGGCCGCCGTCGGCACCAGCCTGCTGGTCATCTCGACGAACTCGCTGGCCTCCCTGGCCACCCGGGGCGCCACCACCGCGGGCGTCGACTGGGCGGTCGTCGCCCCCTTCACCGGCGCCGCGATCCTCGGCGCCTGGGACGGCAAGCGCCTGGCCGCGAAGGTCACCGGCACCTTCCTCCAGCGCGCCTTCGCCGTCGTCCTGCTGGCGGTGGCGGCCCTCATGCTCGGGGACGCCGTCACCTGACGGGCCGGGAGGGAGACCGCCCGCCCCGGCACCACGGTCAGGACCCGCCCCGGCACCGCGGCCGAGCCCCCCAGCCCCCTACCGGGGCGCGGCCCATCCACCCCGGCTCACGCCAACGAAAGGAACAGCTTCTCCAGACGCGCACGCATCTGCTCGCGGTCACCGGAGTCGGCCATGTCCCCGTCGGTCAGGCAGTGCTGCAGGCCGGTGGCGATGATCGCGAAGCCCGCCCTGTCCAACGCCCGGGACGCCGCCGCGAGTTGCGTGACCACGTCCTCGCAGTCCCGCCCCTCCTCGATCATCCTGATCACCCCGGCGATCTGGCCCTGTGCCCGGCGCAGCCGGTTGACCACCGTCTTCAGTTCCTCAGCCGCCATCGCGAGCTCCACGATCCACACTCCTTCTCGATACCCCCATGGGTATCGTACCGAAGGGGCGCCCCCAACCCAGCGAAGGAAAGTCCCCATGGCCCACCACACCACCGCCCACACCACCGCCCTCACCGCCGACGAGGCCGCCGCCCGCCTGCGCGACCTGACCGTCATCGACGTACGCAGCCCCGGCGAGTACGCCTCCGGCCACCTGCCCGGCGCCCACAACATCCCCCTCGACCACCTCGACACGGCGCTGCCCGCCCTGAGGGCCGCCGCCGACCGCGGTGACCTCCTCGTCGTGTGCGCCTCCGGCGCCCGCTCCGCGACGGCCTGCCAGCGCCTGGCCGAGCACGACGTCGACGCGGCCACCCTCACCGGCGGCACCGCCGCCTGGACGCGGCTCGGCCACGACGTGCACCGCCCCGCCGACGCCCGCGCCCCCTGGGCCATGGACCGCCAGGTCCGCCTCGCCGCCGGGTCCCTCGTCCTGACCGGCCTGCTCGCCGGGCAGCGGTGGGGCGCGGCCCGCTGGCTGTCCGCGGGCGTCGCGGGCGGCCTGGTCTTCTCCGCCCTCACCAACACCTGCGGCATGGCCGCGATCCTCGCCAGGCTCCCCCACAACCGGCCCACGGCCACGGACCTGAACGCCACCCTCGCGGCCCTGGCCGACTGAGCCCCCACCGGGCACGGGCGGGAACCAGCCCGGACACGCGCCGGTTCCCGCCCGTAGGGGCACGTCACCTCTCTCACGGCCGCACCCATGCCGCCCTTGTGGCGATTCGCCCCTTTCAAGTGATCGTTTTGCTACGGCGACATTGCAGTCCTTACGGCAACATTGCGACCTCATGGCGCTAGGGGCCGGAACCTGGCGCGGACGGCGGACGCGGGGCGAAGCTGATCTTCGTCCCCTCGGGGGACGTTCAGCCGCACGTCCAGAGAAAGCTCCACCGCACATGTACTCGACCTGTTCCTCCGGCGCCGCCCCGGCGCGTCCCACCTGTGCGGTGAGGAGGCGGTCCGCACCGTGCGCTATGTGACGCGCAAGGCGGGCGGCTGGCTGTTGATGATCGTGGTGGCGACCAACGCCACGTACTTCCTGGCCAGTTGGTTCCTCGACCCGCGATCGAACTACCGGGAGCTGCGGCCCGCGCCCAGCGAGGAGCAGATCTCCCGGGCCCTCGCCCCGTACAACCTCGACCCCGGAGTGCCGCTGGTCGAGCGGTGGTGGCACTGGCTCACCTCGGTGGTCCTCCACTTCGACTGGGGCACCTCGCCCACCGGTGTCTCCGTCAACGGCGAGGTCGGCTACCGCGCGCTCATCAGCGCCGAGCTGGTCATCACGGCGACCGTCCTGTCCGTCGTGATCGGTGTCGCGCTCGCCGTCCACACCGCCGCACGCCAGTACGGCGCGGCCGACCGGATCTCGCAGGCCCTGTCCATCGCCCTGTTCAACGTCCCGGCGTCCGTGGCCGCGCTCGCCGTGGTGTTCGTCGCCATCTGGCTCAACCAGCACGCCGGGCTCGACTTCCTCTACGTCGCCGGGGAGAGCTCACCCAACGTGGAAGGATTCCTTCCGACGATCGGTGACCGCGCCCTCCATCTGATCCTGCCGACGCTCACGCTGACGCTGATGGGCTACGTGGGCTACCACCTGACGCAGCGTTCGCTGCTGCTCGACACGATCAACGCCGACTTCGTGCGCACGGCCCAGGCCACCGGCCTCACCCGCGCCCAGGCCGTCCGCAGGCACGCGCTGCGCGCCTCGCTGATCCCGACGGCGGCCTCCGTGGCGTTCAGCGTGCCCGCCGTCTTCACCGGAGCCATCATCACGGAGACGGTCTTCGGCTGGAACGGCATGGGCCGCTATGTCATCCAGACCATCGCCAAGAACGATGTACACGGCACGGTCGCGACGGCCGCGTTCGCCGCGGTGCTCACCGCGATCGGCGCGATCCTCGCGGACATCGCCACGGTCTTCCTCGACCCGAGAGTGCGGGTGAGCTGACATGGCGGAGGCCACCCACACCGGGGCAACTCACCCTGAGGCAGCCCGCGTCGAGGCACCCCACGCCGAGGCGACCCACACCGTCGAAGCACCCGGCGGCCTCGGCCGCGGGCGGCTCTACCTGCGGCGCTTCCTGCGCAACCGCCTCGCCGTCACCGGCGTCGTGATCTTCGCGCTGCTCGTGCTGTTCAGCGTCTTCGGCGGCCTGTTCACGGCGTACGACCACACCGACGCCGACTTCACCGCCCTCACCCAGCCGCCGAGCGACGTGCACTGGTTCGGCACCAACCAGGGCGGCAACGACATCTACGCCAGCGCCGTGCACGGGCTGCGGCGCTCGCTGGTGATCGCCGTGAGCGTGTCCGTCCTGACGATCGTGGTCGCCGCGGTCATCGGGGCGAGCGCCGCGTACTTCGGCGGCCGGGTGGAGCGGCTGACGCTCGCCGTCATCCACTTCCTGCTGATCGTCCCCTCGTTCCTCATCCTCGCCCTGGTCTCCAACCGCCTGGCCGGTGACTGGCGTGCCCTCATCCTCGTGCTGACCGTGTTCGGCTGGATGTCCACCGCCCGGGTCGTCTGGTCCGTGTCGACCTCGCTGCGCGAACGGGACTATGTGACGGCGGCGGAGTTCATGGGCGTGGGCCCGCTGCGCATCATCGTGCGCCACATCATCCCCCACCTCGGCTCCCTGCTCATCGTCAACCTGACGCTCGGCGTCGTGGCGACCGTGCTCAGCGAGACCGCGCTGTCGTTCCTCGGCTTCGGCGTGCAGACCCCGGACGTCTCCCTCGGCACGATGCTCGCCGACGGCGCGGCCACCGTGACCAGCGCCCCCTGGCTCTTCGCCTTCCCCGCGGGCCTCCTCGTCCTGCTCACCGTGTCGATGACCTTCATCGGCGACGGGCTGCGCGACGCACTCGACCCCACCTCTGTGACCGGCGCTGCGGGAGGCCGACGATGACCCTCACCACCCCCCTGCGCGACGGGGCCGCCCCCACCGGCGCCACCCCCGTGCTCTCCGTGCGGGACCTGCGCATCTCCTTCCCCTCGGAGGCCGGGCCCGTCGAAGCGGTGCGCGGCGTCAGCTTCGACCTGCTGCCGGGCCGCACCCTCGGCATCGTCGGCGAGTCCGGCTCCGGCAAGTCGGCCACCGCGATGGGCGTCATGGGCCTGCTGCCGCCCACCGCCGACCTGCGCGGCCAGGTCATCCTCGACGGCCAGGACCTGGTGGGCCTCGACGACCGGGCCCTGTCCCGGGTACGGGGCAACACCATCGGCATGGTCTTCCAGGACCCCCTGTCCGCGCTCACCCCCATCTTCTCCGTGGGCAGGCTGCTGTCCGACGCGCTGCGGGTCCACCAGGACCTGTCCAGGAAGGCCGCCTGGGAGCAGGCCGTCGAACTGCTCGACCTCGTCGGCATCCCCGACCCCCGCAACCGGGCCTCGGCCTTCCCCCACGAGTTCTCCGGCGGCATGCGCCAGCGCGTGGTCATCGCCCTGGCCATCGCCAACCGGCCGAGCGTCCTGGTGGCCGACGAGCCCACCACCGCGCTCGACGTCACCGTGCAGGCGCAGATCCTCGACGTCCTGCGCCTCGCGCAGCGGGAGACCGGCGCCGGGCTCGTCCTGATCACCCACGACCTCGGTGTGGTGGCCGGTCACGCGGACGACGTCGCCGTCATGTACGCGGGGCGCTTCGTGGAGAAGACGGACGTGCACACGCTGTTCCGCCGCCCGACGATGCCGTACACCGCGCGGCTCCTGGCCGCGGTGCCGACCGTGGACGGCGGGGCGCGCCGCCCCCTCGTCCCCATCGGCGGCGAGCCGCCCGCCCTGTCGGCGCTGCCGGAGGGCTGCCCCTTCGCGAGCCGGTGCGCCGTCGCGCTCGACGCGTGCGGCTCCGAGGAGCCCGAGCTGCGCCCCGTCACCGGTCACGGCGACGTGGCCTGCCTGCGCGCCGCCGAGATCGCCGAGGGGACGCTGGACCCCGCCGGTGGTGTCGCCGCCCTCGACCCGGCCGCGCCCGCCGCCCGGGAGGCGGGCCCGGTGGGCGCCGGGAGCGGTGACGTGGTGCTGCGCGTCGAGGACCTCGTCAAGACCTTCCCCGTCACCAAGGGCGCGTTCGTCAAGCGCCGCGTCGGCACGCTGCACGCGGTCAACCAGGTCAGCTTCGAGTTGCGCGCCGGTGAGACGCTGGGCCTGGTCGGCGAGTCCGGCAGCGGCAAGACGACGACGCTGATGGAGATCCTGCGGCTCCGGCGGCCGGAGGGCGGCCGCATCGAGATCGCCGGACGGGAGGTCGGGGCGCCGACGGCCCCCCGTACCAGGGGCCCGGTCGACGCCGCACGCTCCGGTGGACGCGGGCGCACCCCGCGGCACGACGTGCAGATCGTCATGCAGGACCCGATGGGCGCCCTGGACCCGCGCCTTCCCGTGTACGAACTCCTCGCGGAGCCCCTGCGAGTCCTCGGCCGGGACCGCGACGCGATCCGCTCCCGCGTCCACGAACTGCTCACGCTCGTCGGCCTCGACGCCTCGCTGGGCGACCGCTTCCCGGCCGCGCTCTCCGGAGGCCAGCGCCAACGCGTCGGCATCGCCCGCGCCCTGGCCACGGACCCCAAGCTGCTCGCCCTCGACGAACCGCTCTCCGCGCTCGACGTGTCCGTGCAGGCCGGAGTCATCAACCTGCTGGGCCGACTCCAGCGCGAACTGGGCCTCGCCTACCTCATGGTCGCCCACGACCTCGCCGTGGTCCGCTACATCTGCGACCGCATCGCGGTCATGTACCTGGGCCACATCGTCGAAACCGGCGACACGGAGGCCCTCTTCGCCCACCCCAAGCACCCCTACACCCGGGCGCTGATCTCGGCGATCCCCGTACCGGACCCGGAGCGCGAGCGCAGCCGCGAGCGGATCGTCCTGACCGGTGAGCAGCCGGGCGCGGCGAACCTGCCGCGCGGCTGCGTGTTCATCGACCGCTGCCCCCTGTACCGCCACGCCGACGACAGCGTCCGGGAGCGCTGCCGCACGGAGCGCCCCGCGCCCAGGCCGGTGCCGGGGCAGCCGGGCCACGAGTACGCCTGCCACGCCGCCTGAGGCGTCGTACGGTCCGCCTTCTGACGGCGGCCAACAAGCCCACCACAGTCCCCCTCCTCCCCAGCCACACCACCAACTCAAGGATCCACCCCCATGCGTGCCAAACTGGCCCTGTCCACCGCCCTCATAGCCGCCATCTCGGTCACCGCCACCGCCTGCCAGTCCTCGTCCGGTGACGGCGCGGCCGGTGCGGACGCGCGGAACACCCCGTCCTCCGCTTCGGGCGCCGCCGACTACAACCCCACGGCGTACGACAAGCTCAACGACGGCGGCACCTACACGACGGCGGGCACGTTCGACGACCAGGGCAACCCGTTCAACGTCAACTCCACGCTGACGGCGACCCGCGTGTGGGCCTGGTACAACGCCAACGTGATCACCTTCACGCCGACCGGTGAGGTGCGGTACAACCCGGACTACCTCAGCGATGTGAAGGTGTCCGTCAAGGGCGGCGACCAGAAGGTCGTCCTGACCCTCAACAAGAAGGCCACCTTCAACGACGGCACACCGATCGACTGGACCGCGGTCAAGGCCACGTGGAAGGCCAACAACGGTTCCGACAAGGCCTACGCGGCCTCCACCACGGAGGGCTACGAGCAGATCACCTCGGTCACGCGGGGCAAGGACGACAAGCAGGCCGTCCTCTCCTTCAAGGGCGTCTACCCCTCCTGGCCGACCCTGTTCTCCACGTTCCTGCACCCCAAGGCGGCCAAGGTCGACACCTTCAACAAGGCATACGTGAAGAAGGCGCACCCCGAGTGGGGCGCGGGCCCGTACACGGTCGGCAAGTGGGACACCCACTCGGGCAACATCACCTTCGTCCGCAACCCGAAGTGGTGGGGCAAGAAGGGCAAGCTCGACAAGCGCGTCTATGTGAACCTGGAGTCGACCGCGGCGGTCAACGCCTTCAAGAACGGTCAGCTGGACTACGTCTCCGCGGTCGACGCGGAGAGCCTGAAGCAGGTCAAGGGGCTCAAGGGCACCGAGATCCGCAGCGGCGGCAGCCCGTTCGAGTACTCGCTCCGCCTCAACACCAAGTCGTCCGTCCTCGGGGACAAGGCGGTGCGCAAGGCGTTCCTGGAGAGCGTCGACCGCGACCAGATCGCGAGGATCCAGTTCCAGGGCCTGGACTACAAGGAGCCGCTGCCCGGCTCGGCCCTGTTCTACAGCTTCCAGAAGGAGTACGAGGACAACGTCGCGGCGGTCCTCAAGCACGACCCCGACCAGGCGAAGAAGGAGCTGGACGCGGCGGGCTGGAAGCCCGGCGACGACGGGATCCGGGAGAAGGGCGGCAAGAAGCTCGAGATCGGCTACACGCTGCTGGGCGACGACGCGCTGGGCAAGGCCACCGCCGGTGCCCTCACCGCGATGCTGAAGCCCGTCGGCATCCGCCTCGTCGTCAAGAAGGCCCCCGACTCGGACTTCGCCAGCATCCTCAACGAGCGGAAGTTCGACGTCATCCTCTCGGGCAACCGCTCCATGGACCCCTTCGGCGCCCGCTCCCTGTGCGAGGTCTACTGCTCGGACCGCGACTCCAACCTCACCGGGGCCGGTTCCCCGGCCCTGGACAAGGAGATCCGCGCCACGTCGGACGTCCCCGACCTGAAGCGGCAGGCCGCGGCGGCGAACAAGGTCGAGCGAAAGGTCCTGCGGGAGTACGCCCTGCTCCCCCTCTTCAGCGGCCCGTCGACGTACAGCGTCAAGAAGGGCCTGGCGAACGTGGGCGCCACCATCTTCCACAACCCGCTCCCGGAAACGGTGGGCTGGGAGAAGTAGTCGCACGCGGGCCCCGATCCGCGGCCCGCACCTGACCGGACCGCCGAGTGCCAGCAGCCCTGCCCGCTGCTGGCACTCAGCCCTTCCCGGCACCGCCAGCGGCCCCGGCCGTCGTGACCGTCGTAGCCCGCACCGCGCCGAAGCGCGCGCCAGGCGACCGTGCGGGACCCCGTTGACGTCCTCCTGGACCGGCTACGGCCGCCAGATCACCGCGGTGCGCGTGGGGCTTCCCGGTGTCGGGAAGGCGACCCGGACGCCGACGGCGACGCCTGCTGTGTTGAGGGAGGTGGCGTAGGAGTTGCCGCCGTCCGGTGTCACGTTCAGGTCGGTCAGGCTTCCGTCGGCCTCGTAGCGGAGGGCGTAGCGGTGCAGATCGGACGGGACCATGCCTCCGGTGTGCCCGACGGAGACACCGGCGTCGTTGACGTCGACGGCGGTCGTGTACTCGTACGCGGAGCCGATCGCCGTGGCGGTGCCGTCGGGGCTCCACTTCGTGGCGGTGTAGTCGATGCCGTCCTCTCCGAGCGTCTGACCGACGACGGTGCCCGAAGCGTTGATGGCGTTGCCGCTGGAGCGCGGGCCCAGGTCCGTGACGGTGCCGTCGGCGGCCCAGGTCGCGGAGCGGGACTGGCCCGTCGTGCCGCCGCTCGGCACGGCCCCCCGCGCCAGCACGGTACCGGCGTCGTTGATCTCGACGACCCACGCGGTGGAGTAGGCCGAGGCCGGGTCGAGCGGGACGGGAGTGCCGTCCGGCTTCCACTTCACGGGGTGATAGGCGCCGTAGTCCGAGAAGGACACACCGGCGACCGTGCCCGAGCTGTTGACGGAGAGGGCGAAGGCGAGGGTGTCGCCCTTGAGCGGAGCGAGCTGGACGGCCTGGCCGTCGGGGCGCCACTTCACCGCGCGATAGTTCCCGCCGAGCGCGGACTCCCCCACCGCGATACCGGTGCGGCTCAGGGCGCGGAAGATGGTGAGGGTGTCACCGGGCAGCGGCTGCAGCCGGGTGACCGTGCCGTCGGGCGCCCAGCGCACCGTGTGGCTCCCCGACCAGCCCGCGGCGGTGCCGTCGTCGCTGACGGCCTGGACGTAGCCCATCGGGTCCCCGGGCAGCAGCGGGAGCGTCGTGGGGGTGAGGTCCGGGCTCCAACGGGTCGGGGACATCCGGTGGTTGGCGTCGTTCGTGTGGCCGACGATCACCCCGTCGTCGTTGATCGCGGCGGGGAAGCTCGACAGGGCGCCGGGCGGGAGGGGCAGGTCGACGGCCACGTTGTCCGCGGGGCCGGTGTCGGCCGACGCGCTGCCAGCCGTGGTCAGCGTGAGGGCACTGACAGTGGCCAGGGAGATGACGGCGGCGCCCGCGGACCGCAGGGCTCTTATGCCGGTGCTCCTGAAGCTGATGCTCCTGAAGCTGTTGCTTCTGCTGCCGGTGCTTCTGATACCGATGCTCATGACGCGAATTCCTCGTCTCGTGGACTACTTCGGAACGGCACGGTGGTGGTGCTGTGTCACGTCGCGCATGGAGAGTTCCCAGGGGCAACACCGCTCGCCTCACAGGAACTTCACTCAGTCTTCACGACGTCGAGCGTGGGCGCAGCGGAACGCCGCAGCCGCATGCGCGCGCCAGGAACGATCGCCGTGCTCGTGTACAGCCGGGCACCAGCGACTCTCAACCGCACCTCCATCATCGGCGGCGACGCTCGGGGGGCGTCGGCCGGGATCAGCCCGGCCGGGCCTCGGCCGGTACGGAGGCGGCATGACACGGGTGGATCCCGCGGCGTTCCGGGGGTTCTTCGGCTCGATACCCACCGCGGTGGCGGTGGTGACCACGCTGGATCCCGAGGGGCGCCCCCAGGGATTCACCTGCAACGCGTTCTCGGCCGTCTCGCCGGAGCCGCCGCTGCTCCTGGTGTGCGCGGACCGCCGCTCGCGCACCCTGCCGTCCCTGCTGGCGCGGCGGGCGTTCGCCGTGCATCTGCTCTCCGACGACGGCGAGTCCACGGCCCGCGCGTTCGCCGGACGCGCGCAGGACAAGTTCGCGGGGCTGAGCTGGCTGCCGGGCACCGCCGTGCCCGGGGTGCCGGTCCTCGACGAAGGGGTCCTCGCGCACGCCGAGTGCTCCCTGCTGCGTGCCGTGGAGGTGGCGGACCACACGCTGCTCGTCGGGCGGATGGAGGCGGCGCGGGTGCGCCGCCGCCGTCCGGTGCTGTACCAGCGCGGCTCCTTCCGGGCCTGGGACGGCCTCGCCGAGGAGGTCGTTCAGGCGTGACAGACCGGCAGACCGCCGTGGAACTCCACCATCTCGGCGAAGAGCGCGGGCATGTCGGCGGCGTCCCCGACGGCCTGGCCGCGTTCCTCGGCGTACGCCCGGTGCAGATTGGGCACCAGGCGCTCCGCGTCGATCCACGCGCCGTACGGCCCGAGGTCCGCGCTTCGGGCGGCCTCCAGCGGGCTGACCCCGGCGGCCCGGCCCTCGCGGGCGATCCGCTGGACGAGGCGGAGATAGGCGTCCGCGGCGTCGAGGACCTCGGGGCCCGCGACGGGGCCGTGGCCGGGCACCACGACCTCCGCGCCCAGCGCCCTCAGGTCGGCGATCGCCCGCCGGGAACCGGCCACCGAACCCATCGGGCAGAACGGCGTCACCCCGGACATGACCAGGTCACCGGTGAACAGCACCCGCCGCTCGGGCAGCCACACCACGGTGTCGTGGGCGGTGTGCCCGGGGCCCGGGTGCAGCAGCTCCGCGCGGACGGAGCCGATGTGCAGGCTCATGCGGTCCCGGAAGGTGACCGTGGGCAGGACGACCTCAATGGCACCCCAGGCCACCTGTGGCCACAGCCCCGTCAGATGGAGCCCGACCGCGGCCATCTCCCGCCGCGTCCCCTCGGTCCCCACCACGACCGCCTCGGGGAAGAAGGCGTTGCCGAACGTGTGGTCGCCATGGGAGTGCGTGTTGACCACCACGCGGGGCGGGACTCCGGCGGCCGTCAGGGCCGCCTCCCGCAGCGCCCGCGCGCGGGCCTCGGTGGCGGCCGTGTCCACCAGGGCCGCGGCTCCGTCCGAGACGACGAGCCCGGCGTTGTTGAGGCACCAGCCGCCGTCCGGCTGGACGTAGGCGAAGACGCCGTCGGCGACTTCCTGGAGCTCCGGCCGCCGTCCTGCGCGTTCCACAGTCATACGGATTTCCTCCTGGACATCATGGGTCTCGCTCATCGTCGGCTGCGCGCGTGGAGGCCCGCTTGAGCGGGCGTGACGCGCCGGGGCCGGTGGGCGCGGTGCGGCGGGGCGCGTTGAGGCAGGGCGGGGGGCGGCGGGGCGGGGTGTGAAGAACACACGCCCCGCCGTGCGGACTTCACGGGGCAACTCGTGTCGGACGCCCTGGGAAAGCCCCGGCACTGAGTGCCAGGATCCGAGTGCGGTTCGCCGCACGACGATCGCAGAACGGGGTGACACCTGTGAGGACACGGGTCCTTGGTCCGCTCGCCATCGACTACAACGGCACGTCCATCGTCCCGACCGCCCGCAAGCCCAGACAGATCCTGGCGCTGCTGGCGCTGCGCCGCGGCCGCGGCGTCCCCGTCGACACACTGATCGAGGAGGTGTGGGGGACGCGGTGCCCCGCAGTGCCACCACCACGCTGCAGACGTACATCCTGCAGCTGCGCCGCCGCATCACCGAGGCCCTGGCGGACGAGCCCGGCCTGACGCCCAAGGACGTGCTGTCCACGTCCTACGGCGGCTACCGGCTCGTACCGGCCACCCACGGCGACGACCTCGCCGAGTTCCAGGACCTGGCCGCGCGCGGCGCCCGCGCCCTGGAGGCCGGTGACGCCTCGTCCGCGGCCACGCTGCTCGACACCGCCCTGGGGCTGTGGCGCGGGGCGGCCCTGGCCGACGTACCCACGGGACCGGTCCTCGAACTGGAGGTCATCGGCATGGAGGAGGCCCGGCTGACCGTCCTGGAACAGCGCATCGAGGCGGATCTGCGCCTGGGCAGGCACAGTTCGCTGCTCGCCGAGCTGCGCATGCTCAGCGCCCGCCACCCGCTCAACGAGAACCTCCGCGCCCAGCTGATGACCGCGCTCTACCGCGCGGGCAGCCCCTGGCGGGCCCTCGAGGAGTTCCGGCGGCTGCGCGACCGGCTGCGCGCGGAACTCGGCGTGGAGCCGACACCGCGCCTGCAGCGGCTGCACCAGGCGATTCTCGACGGCGACCCCACGCTGGAGTCGCCCGCCGACGCGCAGTGGCGGTACGCGAGTTGAGCGCCCGCGGCGCCGGGGGCGACGGGTCAGAACATCTGGTCGTGCGCGACGGGTCAGAGCGTCTGCTCGTGCGCGACAGCTCAGAAAACTGGTCGTGCGCGACGGCTCAGAACATCTGGTCGTGCTCGATGCGCCGCGACCGCAGCTCGATCGCGCCTTCCTCGACGACCAGTTCGTCGTGCACCAGGCAGCTCGGCGCGATCTCGGGCCTGCCGCCGGGGCGGACGGTCACCACCAGCGCGTAGACCGTGGAGCGCAGGGAACCGTCCGCCAGCGGCGCCAGGGCGATGTGGTTGAACCAGTGGCGGCGCCGCACCGGGTCGCCGTCGAACCTCCGGTGGAACGCGATCAGTTCGGCGACGATCCCGTCCCTGCCGACCGCGGGCTCGGCGCCGGGCGAGTGCTGGAAGACGCCGTCCTTGGTGAACGTCGCCGCGTAGTCCTCGAACCGGCCCGCGTCCAGGGCCTGCATCTGGTGGGCGTAGAAGTGCTGAACGCGTGCGTAGAGCTCGGCCGTGACGGCGCTGTGCTCGCTCATCTGAAGACCTCTCCTCCGACTCGCTCCGGCTCCCTGTGGCCGCTGCCGCGGCTGCCGGGGGGCACAGCGTCGGCCGGGCCGCTCGAGGCCCGGTGGAGGGCGGCACGCGCGACCCGGCTCCCTCCGGCCCTCCACGCGTTCTCCAGCGCGGCTCCACCGCGGGCCCGGAGCCTTGGCCCCGACGAGACGAACGGCCCCGATCCCACGGAGGGTTCATGACCGCGACCGCCTCGCCGGTGGCCCTGGTATCCGGAGCGACCAGCGGCATCGGCCTCGACATCGCCAAGCGCCTCGCCGGGCTCGGCGCCCGCGTCCACCTCTGCGCCCGCGACGAGGGGCGGCTCGCCGCCACCGTCAAGGAACTGCGGGGGCAGGGACACGACGTCGACGGCCTGGTGTGCGACGTCAGCGACCCCGCGCAGATCCGCGGCTACGTCCGGGCCGTGGTCGAGCGCTACGGGCCGGTGGACATCCTGGTCAACAACGCGGGCCGCAGCGGCGGCGGCGCCACCGCGCAGATCCCCGACGACCTGTGGAACGACGTCATCGCCACCAACCTCACCAGCGTCTTCCTCATGACGAAGGAAGTCCTCACCACCGGCGGGATGGGCGAGCGGCAGCGCGGACGCATCATCAACATCGCGTCCACGGGCGGCAAGCAGGGCGTGGTGCACGCCGCCCCGTACTCCGCGTCCAAGCACGGCGTGGTCGGCTTCACCAAGGCCCTCGGCCTTGAGCTGGCGCGCACCGGCATCACCGTCAACGCGGTGTGCCCGGGGTTCGTGGAGACCCCGATGGCCGAGCGCGTCCGCACGCACTACGCGGGCATCTGGGGCGTCAGCGAGCAGGAGACCTTCGACCGCATCACGGCCCGGGTCCCGATGGGGCGGTACGTGGAGACGCGCGAGGTCGCCGCGATGGTCGCCTACCTGGTGAGCGACGACGCCGCGGCCGTCACCGCGCAGGCGCTCAACGTCTGCGGCGGCCTGGGGAACTACTGATGGGCGCCGACGCGCCCGTCGCGCTGGTGACCGGCTCGTCCTCCGGCATCGGGGAGGCGATCGCACGGCACCTGGGCGAGAGCGGATACCGGGTCGCCGTGAACTCCTCCCGCTCGGTGGAGGCCGGGGAGAAGGTGGCCGCCTCGCTGCCGGACGCGTGCTACGTCCGGGCCGACGTCGCCGACCCGCCCCAGGCCGAGCGGCTGGTGGCCGCGGTCGTCGAGCGGTACGGCCGCCTGGACGTCCTCGTCAACAGCGCGGGCCGCACCAAGGTGATCCCCCACCAGGACCTCGCTGCCGCCACCCCCGACGTCTGGCGCGACATCCTCGACCTGAACGTCATCGGCACCTGGCAGACCACCGTGGCCGCGATGCCGCACCTGGCCGCGACCGGCGACGGCGCGGTCGTCAACGTCTCCTCCATCGCGGGCAGCAGGCCTGCGGGCAGCTCGATCCCGTACGCGGTGAGCAAGGCGGCCGTGGAGCACCTGACCCGCCTGCTCGCGAAGGCGGTCGGCCCCCAGGTGCGCGTCAACGCCGTCGCCCCCAGCCTCATCGAGACCCCCTGGACGGCCGACGACCCCTTCTTCGCGCCCATCGCCGACTACGTACGGCAGCACGCGCCTCTGCGGCGCGTGGGCGTCCCCGAAGACGTCGCCCGCGCCGTCGGGCACCTCCTCGACGCGGCCTACACCACCGGGCAGGTCGTGTACGTCGACGGCGGCTCGCACCTGCTGTGAGCCGCCGCCCGGCACCCCGCCCCCGCACCCGCACCCGTCCCCGCACCCGACGCCCCGTATCGACCCCCGGAAGGCCCGTGCCATGCGCCTCGCCGTCAACCTCACCCTCCAGGGCGCGGCGGACCTCGCCCGCACCGCGGAGGACCTCGGATACGCGGCGGCCCTCGCCCCCGAGGGCCTGCGCTCGGAGGCCGCCGCACTCCTCGGCCTCGTCGCCGGGCGGACCCGGCGCATCGCCCTGGTCTCGGGCGTGATGCAGATACCGGCGCGCCCGCCGGGGCTCACCGCGCTGACCGCCGCCACGCTCGCCGCGCTGAGCGGCGGCCGGTTCCGGCTCGGCCTCGGCGTCTCCAACCCCGATGTCGCGCGCGGCTGGTACGACACCGCCATGGACCGCCCGCTCGCCCGGACCCGGGAGTACGTGGAGGTCGTACGCCGCGTCCTGTCCGGCGAGCCGGTCGCGCACCAGGGGCGTTACTACCGGATCGGCGAGCCGGAGCCGGTGCGGCTGCTCACCGCCCCGGCGCCCGCGGACCTGCCCGTCTACCTCGCGGCCGTGGGGCCGCGCAGCCTCCGCCTCGCCGGGGAGGTCGCCGACGGCTGGATCGGTGTGTGCGCCTCGCCCGACGCGGCGGCCGACGCCGTCGCCGCGCTCGCCGAGGGGCGCGCCCGCGCGGGGCGGACGCTGGCCGACTTCGACGTGCTGCCCTGCCTGCCCACGGCCGTCGGCCCCGATCCGGCCGCCGCCGCGGACGCGCTGCGCGGGCAGTACGTGTACCTGATGGGGGTGGGGGACGCGGAGAGCAACACCTTCTGCGCGCTGGCCCGGCGCCTCGGCCACGGCCGGGCGGCCGACGAGCTGAGGGCGCGCCTCGCCGCCGGTGACCGCGACGGCGCCGGGGCCGCGCTGCCGGTGGACTTCATCGACCGGACCGCGCTCATCGGGCCCGTGCCGCGCATCGCGGAGCGGATGGCCAAGTACGCCGACGCGGGCGTCACCACGCTCGGCGTCATGGTCTCCGCCGCCGCGGTGCCCCCTGAGGAGCGCCTGGCCATCGTGCGGGCGTGCGCCGAGGCCCTGGAGAAGTCGGGCGCGGCGGGATGACGGCTCCCCGGCCCGGCCGACCGCCCCGGTCACCCGGCCGCGCGGTCGTGGGCCTCCTGGGCGGCGAGCACCGTCAGGGCGTTGTTGCGCACCCAGCGCAGCATGGACTCCAGCGGGACGGCGGCGTCGGCGCCCAGCGGCGTGAGCGCGTACCGCACGCTCGGCGGCACCGACGGCAGCACCTCGCGGGACAGCAGTCCGTCGCGCACCAGCGTGCGCAGCGTCTGCGACAGCATCTTCTCGCTGATGCCGTCGACGAGGTCGCGCAGTTCGTGGAAGCGCAGCGGACCGCCGCGCAGGGCGACCAGGATCAGCAGACCCCAGCGGCTGGTCAGATGGTTGAGCACCTCACGTCCCGGACAGTCGCTGTTGAATGCGTCACAGGGGTCGAGGGGCTCGTCGGCGGCGAGCTGGAAACCGTCCTTCACGTCCTGAGCTTACCTCCAGGTATGCCCTTACCGAAAGTTAGCCATGGTGTTTACGGTCGCCGTATGGCGACCCCTCGACCCACCCCCACGCAGACCTCCGAAACACATGTGATCGACCTCGACGTCTGGTCCGACTTCGTGTGCGGGCACTGCTACTACGGCACGCGACGCGTCACCAAGGCCCTCTCCCTGCTGCCCGACCCGCACGCGGTACGGGTGCGCTGGCGTGGCTTCCAGCTCGACCCGCGCCCCGCCGGGGAGCGGCCCTCCGGCGACCTGTACGACTACCTGGCGCAGTTCAACGGCAGCCGCGCGGCCGGGCGGGCCGCGATGGAGCGCATCGGTGCCATCGCCGCGGGCGACGGCCTGCCCTTCCACCCCGACCGCGCCCGGCCCGGCAACACCGTCGCCGCGCACCGCCTGGTCCACCTCGCCGCACAGGAGGGCCGGGCCACCGAGGTGCTCCTGCGGCTGTACACCGCGTACTGGACCGAAGGGCTGCCCATCGCCGACCCGGCGGCCCTGCGCGACCTCGCCGCCGGGGCCGGTCTGGACCCCGCCCGGGCCCAGGCGGTCCTGGACGGCGACGAGTTCGCCGACGCACTGGCCGCGGACCAGCTCCGCGCCGCCCAGGTGGGCGTCACCGGCGTCCCCACGCTGGTCGTCGACGGCCGCTGGGCCGTCAGCGCCGCCCGGCCCGCCGAGACCATCGCCGCCGAACTCCGCCTGCTGAGCCAGGAGAGGGACGGCCGCGACCTGCCGAACCGGAAGGGGGACGAAGCGTGAGCACGCGCACCGACGCCCCCGCGCACGAGGCGGAGGGACGGGCCGGATCGGGCCGGGTCCTCGCCGCCCTGGTCACCGCCGTCTTCGGCTACGCCCTGATGCAGACCCTCCTGGTACCGGCCCTCGGACTGCTCCAGACCGAACTGGACACCACCCCCGAGTGGTCGGCCTGGATCCTCAGCGCGTTCCTGCTGTCGAGCGCGGTCCTCACACCGCTCATCAGCCGCATGGGCGACCAGTACGGCAAGCGCCGGGTCCTGCTGTGGGTGCTCGTCGTCTACGGCCTCGGCACCGTGGGCGCGGCCGCCGCCCAGAGCATCGGACAGCTCATCGCCGCCCGGGTGGTGCAGGGCTCGGCGCTGTCCGTGCTGCCGCTGGCCTTCGCCATCCTGCGCGAGACCCTTCCGCCGAAGCGGCTGCACCTGGGCACCGGCATGGTCTCGGGCGTGGTCGGCGTCGGCGCGGGCGGCGGCCTGGTCATCGGCGGGCTGCTCGCCGACCACCTGTCCTGGCGGGCGCTGTTCGTGCTCGGCGCGGTGCTCGCCGCGATCAGCCTCGCCCTCGTCGCCTGGTGGGTCCCGGACAGTCGGCACACCGAGGGCGGGAGCCTGGACCTCGCCGGGGCCGGGCTGCTCGGCCTCGGCATGGTCGCCCTGCTGCTTGCCCTCACCGAGGGCCCGAGCTGGGGCTGGACCTCCTGGCGGGTGCTCGGGCTCTTCGTCCTGGCCCTGGCCTTCCTCGCCGTCCTCGCGGTGGTGGAGTCCGGCCGGAGCAACGCCCTGGTCGACATCAAGGAGTTCACCCACCGGCCGATGCTGCTCACCCATCTGTCGGCGTTCGCCTTCGGCGTGCTCTCCTACGTCTTCTACGTGGCGCTGCCGCGCTTCGCCCAGACCCCCGAGGAGGCGGGCGGCTACGGCTTCGGCGCCACCATCACCGTCGCGGGCCTGCTGATGCTGCCGGGCGCGCTCACCGTGCTGCCCGCCAGCATGGGCGTGGGCTGGCTGGCCCGGCGCGCGGGCGACAAGGCGCCGCTCGTGATCGGCTTCGCGGTGTGCGCCGCGGGTTCGGCGCTCCTCGCCGCCGCGCACACCGCGATGTGGCAGCACCTGGTCTTCTACGCCCTCGTCGGCGTCGGCACGGGCGTGGTCATGGCCGCGCTGCCCAAACTCATCGGCGCCCTGGCCCCGCCCACCCGGATCGGCACGGCCAACGGCATCAACAACATCGCCCGCACCGTCGGCGGTGTCGTCGGCAGCCAGGTCACGGCCGCCTTCCTCACCGCCGGGACCACCAACGGCACGGTCGAGGGATCCACGTACACCTCCCTGTTCTGGCTGGCGACCGCCGTCGGCGTGGCGGGCATCGTGATCGCGCCGCTGGCCGCGGTAGCGGGCCGGGACTCCTCGGCCCTCGCGCCGGTCCCGCAGTCGGCGCGGGCCGACGGCGGGTGACGTACACCCATCACCAAGCCCACCCACGACGAGGCGAGGAAGGACACCCACATGAAGCGGGACGTCAGCCGCAGAAGAGTCGTCCTCGGCGCCGCGGGCCTGGCCTCGGCGGCGGTGGCCGCCGGACCCACGGCCACCGCCGCCGAGGCCGCCCCCGACCAGCGGTCCGCCGCACCGGTGTCGGTGCGGCCCGGGGACAGCCGCTACGCCGAGCTCACCACGGGCGTGAACCGCCGCTGGACCGGCCGTCCCCGCGAGGTCCGCCTGGTCCGCTCGACGGACCAGGTCGTGGCCGCCGTCGACGAGGCCGTGCGCGAGGGCCTGCGCGTCACCGTGCGCGGAGGCGGCCACTGCCTCGCCGACTTCGTGTTCCACAAGGACGTCGACCTCGTCCTCGACATGTCCCTGATGAAGCAGGTGTCCTTCGACGAGGCGCGCGGCGCCTTCGCGGTGGAGGCCGGTGCCACCTTGATGGAGGTGTACGACGCCCTCTACAAGGAGTGGGGCGTCACCCTCCCCGGCGGCCTGTGCTACTCCGTCGGCGTCGGCGGCCACGTCTCCGGCGGCGGCTTCGGACTGCTCTCGCGCCAGCACGGCCTGACCGTCGACCACCTGTACGCCGTGGAGGTCGTCGTGGCCGACGGCGACCGGCGCGTCCGCAGCGTCGTCGCCACCCGCGAGCCCGACGACCCCCACCGGGACCTGTGGTGGGCGTGCGCGGGCGGAGGCGGCGGCTCCTTCGGCGTCATCACCCGCTACTGGTTCCGCACCCCGGGGCGCACCGGCAACGACCCCGGCAAGCTCCTCGTACGTCCCCCGGAGGAAGTCCTCGTCCAGGCCGTCACCCTGCCCTGGGACCGCCTGGACGCCCGCCGCTTCCAGCGCCTCCTGGAGAACATCGGCGGCTGGTACGAGGCCAACAGCGCCCCCGACTCGCCCTACGCGGCGCTCAGCGGCTCCTTCAGCCTCACCCACCGCGCCAGCGGCGGCGTCGGCATGCTCACCCAGATCGACGCCACCGTCCCCGACGCGGAACGGCTCTTCCGGCAGTACGTGGAGGCCATCACCGAAGGCGTCGACGTCACCCCCGAGGCCGCCACCAGAGGTCTGGGCGAACTCGGCCCGCTGCCCGAACTGGCCGAGCCCGCCCGGCTTCCGTGGCTGCGGGCGACCCGTCGGCTCGGCACCAGCTCCCCGATGATCACCGACCCGGCGGTGCGCAGCGACCACCACTCCGCCTACCTGCGCAAGAGCCCGCCCGCCACGCACATCCGGCGCATCCACGACTGGCTCAGCAGCGACCGCGTCGACAACCCCATGGCGATGGTCGTGATCAACGTCGTCGGCGGCGCCATCGGCCGCGTACGCCCCGCCGACACGGCCGTCGCCCAACGGGACGCCATCGTCAAACTGCTCTACCAGAGCATGTGGCAGGACCCCGCGGACGACGCCGAGAACATCGCCTGGACCAGCGGCTGCTACCGCGCCGTGTACGCCGAGACCGGCGGCGTCCCGGTGCCGAACGGCACCACCGACGGCTGCTACATCAACTACCCCGACACCGGCGTCGACGACCCCGACGCCAACACCTCCGGAGTGTCCTGGCACCGCCTGTACCACAAGGACAACTACCCCCGGCTCCAGCGCGTCAAGGCCCGCTGGGACCCGCGCGACACCTTCCGCCACCGGCAGTCCGTCGAACTCCCGACCTGAACCAGGAGAGCCCCCGTGCTGGACCAACACGCCCTGCCGAACGCCCCGTTGCGCGCCGCGGCCGACGAGGCACGCCAGGTGGCGGCGGCGCACGCGGCGCGCGCCGACACCGAGGGACGGCTGCCGCCAGAATCCGTGAAGGCCGTCCTGACCGCCGGGTTCGCGCGCCACTTCGTCCCGCGGCGGTGGGGCGGCCACGAAGGCGGATTCGCCGATGTCCTCGATGCCGTCCGCGTCCTCGGGGAGGGCTGTGCCGCGACGGCGTGGATCGCCTCGCTCAGCGCGGGCGTGGCGCGCATGGCCGCGTTCCTCCCCGACGAGGGCCGCCGCGCCCTGTGGGGCGAGGGCCCCGACACACTGCTCGTCGGCGGCCTCGTGCCGTCCGGATCGGCCACCGCGACCGGCGACGGCTGGCTCCTTGACGGCACCTGGCCGTACGTGAGCGGCGTCGGCTTCGCGGACTGGGCGCTGGTGTGCGGCCGGGTCCCCCGCGGCGGGGACGGCGTGCTGCGGTTCTTCGCCCTGCCGCGCGGCGCCTTCCGCGTCGAGGAGACCTGGGACAGCGTCGGCATGCGCGCCACCGGCAGCCACACGCTCGTGGCCGAGCGCGCCGCCGTCCCCGCGCACCTGTCGTTCCCGTACGAGGACCTGCTGCGCGGCGGCGCCCGGGGCGGCGCCTGCTACCGCGTCCCGCACAAGGCGGTCAACGGCCTGTCCTTCGCGGCGCCGGTCCTCGGCGCCGCCCGCGGGCTGCTCGGCTCCTGGACCGACTGGGACGCGCCGCGGCCGGAGGTGGTGCGCGCGGGCGCGGAGATCGACGCCGCCCAGCTGCTCCTGGAGCGGGTGGCCACCGCCGCCGACACCGGTGACCACGGCGCGCTGCCGACCGCGCGCGCCACCCGGGACTGCGCCGTGGCGGCCGAGCTGCTCGCGACCGCGACGGGCCGCCTCTTCCGCGCCTTCGGCACCCGGGGGCAGTCCGCGTCCCACCCCGCCCAGCGCGCCTGGCGCGACGTCTCCACGGCGACGACCCACGCCGCGCTCAGGTTCCCCGCGGCCGTGACCGCCTTCGGCGCCGCGGCCCAGGCCGCACAGGAGACACGATGACCGAAGCGACCCCGCAGGGCGGCGGGTTCACCGCCGTCATCACCACGCACGTCGACGGGCCGGACACCCAGCGCGCCGTGGCCGACCTCTTCCTCAAGGGCGCCGAGGGCTGGGTGCGCCACCGTGCGGGCTTCGTGCGCGCGACGGTCCACCTGAGCACCGACGGCACCAGCGTCGTCCTGGTCGCCGACTGGCGCGACGAGGCCAGTTACCAGGAGTTCCTCGCCACCGACGAGCAACGCGCCGCCCTCGGCCGACAGCTGCGGGCGCTGCCCGGGCTGCGCTCGGGGCCGCACCTGACCGCCTGCACGCCCTACCGCACCGTGGGCGCCGCCGCACGGCACTGACAACGACACCAAGGGGTGGGGGCGGACCTGGACGGTCCGCCCCACCCCTTCTGTCCGGTCTCAGGCCCGGACCGCCGCCGCGTGCTCCAGCGTGGCCCGGCTGTTGCGGCCAAGGGCCGCGCGGACGTGGGCGCGGGCGTCGGCGAGCGAGGCGTGCGCGCCGAGCACCTCCGTGACCGCGTCGGGCGCGAGCGCCACGACGTGCCGCGCGGTGGCCACCGCGCCCGACGGGCCGTCGGCGAAGGTCCACTCGCCGCTGTGCCCGCTCAGCAGCCGGGGCGTGACCCGCTGCTTGTACGCGATCCACTCGCCGGGACGGCAGATCCGCAGCGACCGGGTGGTGTGCCGGTCGCCGTCCGCGGTGACGGTGTCCATCTCCAGGTCCTGCACATGCCGCGGGTTCTCGGTCAGCCGCACCCGGTCCACGTGCGGCAGCAGCTCGGGCCACCGGTCGGCGCGCGCCACGAACGCGTACGCCTCCTCGGCGGTCCCGGCCAGCTCCACGGTGTCGGTGAACGCGAACACCAGGTCCTCCACACGGGGCCCGGCCTCGGCGACCCGGCACAGCGCGGCCAGCTCGCGCGCGCTGTTGCGGTCGAGCGCCGCCGACGCGGAGCCGACCGCCGCCGGGTCGTCGTCCGCCACGGTGAACCGGTGGCGCAGCACCACCTCGGTGCGGCCACCGGGCAGCTCCCGGAACAGCCAGCTGCCGGACATCGAGGTGACGGGGGGCCTGCTGTGGTCCTGGCGGAAGGTGACGCAGCGCCGGTGCGCGTCGAGGACGCGGCGCGAGGTCCAGTGGGCGACCTCGTCGTTCACCACGGCCCAGATCTCGAAGCGCTCCGAGCGCGGCGTGCGCTCGATGTGCCGTACGTGGACGGTGGGTTCGAAGATCGCGGGCCACCGGGTGACGTCCGCGACGAGCGCGTACAGCGTGTCGGCGGGCGCGTCGGCGGTCCAGGCGTGTTCGGTGCGGTGCACCGGAGTGTCAGGGGTCATGGGGTCTCCAGGTCCGGCGCTCACGCGGCCGCCGCGGTGATGCCGTTCACGAGGTCGAGCAGTTCCCGGGGCGTCCCAGCCTCCGCGACCGCCTCCTCGGGCAGCGTGATGCCGTACTCGCGCTCGATGCGGGCCGCGCTCTCCATCAGCGCCAGCGAGTCGTAGCCCAGGTCGTCGAAGGGCGTGTCGAGGATGTCGCCGCTCAGGTCGATGGTGTCGTCCTCGCCCGCGCAGGCGACGAGCGTGTCACGCAGGGTGTCCAGGGTCATCTGTGCCATGGCAGGTGTTCTCTCCTCGGGGTTCTCAACGGGCTCGGGTGGACGTGAGGGTCACAGGGCGGTGAGGACGACCGCCGCGTTGAAGCCGTGCCGTCCGCGGGCCAGGACGAGCGCCGCGCCGGTGTCCAGGGCGCGTGGCTCGCCGAGGACCAGGTCCAGGCCGTACTCCCGCGGTACGTCGGCCGTGTGGGCGGTGGCCGGGGCCACCTGGTCGCGCAGGCTCAGGAGCGCGGCGGCGACGTCCGCCGGGCCGCCGCCCGCGTACATGCGCCCGGTGAGCGTCTTGGGCGCGGTCACCGGCACCCCGCGCTCGCCGAACACCTCGCGCAGCGCCCGCGCCTCCGCCCGGTCCAGGGCGGGCAGCGCCGCCGCGTCCGCGAACACCACCCCCACGTCGGACGGCGTGAGACCGGCGTCGGCCAGGGCCAGGTCGATGGCGCGCCGCAGCCCCGGAGGGCGTCCGGAGCCGGGCCGCGGGTCGAAGGTGGCGGCGTACCCGGCGATCTCGCCGTGGATCCGCTCGGCGCCCCGGCGGCGCGCCACGGCCAGGTCCTCGACCACGAACATCGCGCCGCCCTCACCGGGGACGTGTCCCGCGGCCTCGCGGTCGAACGGCAGATAGGCCCGCTCGGGGTCGTCACGGGTGGTCACCCGGCCCCCGGCCAGCTGGGCCGACCAGCCCCACGGGTCGAAGGCGGAGTCCACGCCGCCGCTCAGCACCAGAGGAGTGCCGCGCCGCACCGTGCGGCGGGCGTGCCCCACCGCGTCCAGACCGCCCGCCTGCTCGCCCAGGAGCGCGGCGCTGGGGCCGCGCATGCCGTTGCGGATGGAGATCTGGCCGGTGTTGACCGCGTAGAACCAGGCGAAGGACTCGTACACGCTCACATACGCGGGCCCCTGGTGCCACAGCTTGCGGAACTCGCGGTGGGTGAAGTCGAATCCGCCCTGCGCGGTGGAGGTGACGACCCCCATGTCGTAGTCGGCGAGGGCCGTTTCGGGACCGACGCCCGCGTCGGCCAGCGCCCAGTCGGCGGCGACCAGGGCATAGCGCGTGGAGACGTCGGTCTGCGGCAGCAGCCTGCTCGGCAGGTGCTCCGCGGCGTCGAAGCCCCGGATCTCGCCCGCCAGCGTCGCCGGATAGCCGCTCGTGTCGAAGCGGCTCAGCCGGGTGATGCCGTTCTCCCCGGAGAGCAGCGCCTTCCAGTACTCCTCGGTGCCGAGGCCGCCCGGCGCCACCACGCCGAGCCCGGTCACCACCGTGCGCACCCCGCTCATGCCGGTGCCACCTCCGGGTCGTGCAGCACCATCGCGCTCTGGAAGCCGCCGAAGCCGCTGCCCACGCTCAGGACCGTGTCCACCCGCTGCTCGCGCGCGGTGAGCGGCACGTAGTCCAGGTCGCACTCGGGGTCCCGGGTGGTCAGGTTCGCCGTCGGCGGGACCACGCCGTGCCTGATCGCCAGCGCGGACGCGGCGATCTCGATGGAGCCGATCGCTCCCAGGGAGTGCCCCACCATCGACTTGATGGAGCTGACCGGGACGTCGTAGGCGTGCGAGCCCAGGCTCCGCTTGAACGCGGCCGTCTCGTGGCGGTCGTTCTGCTTGGTGCCCGAGCCGTGGGCGTTGACGTAGTCCACGGCCGTGCGGTCGAGGCGCGCCTCGTCGAGCGCGGCCCGGATCGCCTCCGCCATCTCCCGGCCGTCCTTCTTCAGACCGGTCATGTGGTAGGCGTTGCTGCGCGTGGCGTACCCGCCGACCTCGGCGTACACCGACGCCCCGCGGGCCCGCGCCGCCTCGTACTCCTCTAGGACGAACATCGCGGCGCCCTCGGCGAGGACGAAGCCGTTGCGGGTGCCGTCGAAGGGCCGCGAGGCGGTCGTCGGCTCGTCGTTGCGCGGCGTCGTCGCCTTGATCGCGTCGAAGCACGCCACCACGATCGGGGAGACGGGCGTGTCCGCGGCCCCCGCGAGCACGGCGTCCGCCGCGCCCTCGCGGATGAGCTGCACGCCGTACCCCACCGCGTCAAGACCCGACGTGCAGCCGTCGGACACCATGGTGACGGGCCCCTCGGCCCCCACCTCCCAGGCGATCTCCGCGGGCATCACGCCGGGGCTGAGGTAGTCGAACATGTACGGCGACAAGTGCGCGGGGTCGACCAGCCACTCGCGGCCCGCGTCGGACATCACCAGGTACTCCCGTTCCAGGCTCGTCGCCGAGGCGACGGCGCTGCCGAGGACCACGCCGACGCGGTGCGGGTCGAGCGCGGGAAAGTGGAGTCCGCTGTCGGCGACCGCGTCCCGGGTGCACGCGACGGCGAATTGCGTGGCCCGGTCCATTCTCCGCAGTTCCCGCGGAGTGAACCCCTCGGCCGCCCCGTCGAAGTCGGCTTCTCCCGCGATGCGGGAACGGAACGGTGCCGCGTCGAAGAACGTGATGGCACGGGTGGCGGTGCGCCCCGCGGTCAGCAGTTCCCAGAACTCCTTCGCTCCGGAGCCGCCCGGTGTACGCACCCCCATTCCCGTGATCACCACGCGCCGGTTCACTGCCTGCCTCCTGCGCCGTTCGCCATGGTGCGAGCCCCTTTCGGTTCCTCACTGCGCCGATGTGACGGGGCAACACTCCAGCGGCCCGCTTGAGTCCGGCTCGGGAGCGGGTGGGGTGCGCTGGCTGAAATCATTCGTGTTGTCGCGAAATGATGAGGTCACCGAGCGCGACCCGAATGGACACCGCAAATCAATGTGACAACGCGATGACGAGCAAGAAACGAAAGCATTGCACACGGCATGCAAGTCCTTATAAAACCATGCGGCTGCGTAGATCCACCCACATAGATACAGAGACTCGTTTGTGATTCAATATGCGGGGCTCGACCGGTTGCCGATTGTCCACGGGGGCACAATGGGTAAACAGCAACGAGACATTTCGATGGCCTGGACCACGACATTCGTCGTCTGTGCGCTGCAGTGCGGTGTCGCCCTGCAGGACCCATCCGGCCCCCTGAGCACCGGTCAGGCGCAGAGCGGGACACCGGCCGTGGCCTGGTTCGTGCTCCTCGGCGTGCTGATGCTGCTGCAGACGCTGCACAGCGCCCCGTTGACCAAGCGGCTCCAGCGTCCGCTCCTGCCCTGGTCGCTCGTCCTCCAAGTGCTCCTGACGTACGGGCCGTTGTTCTTCCTCGGCGTCGAGTGGCGAGGCATGGGCGGCTTCGCCGCGGGCTCGGTCCTCGCCGTGCTGCGCGGCTGGGCCGGGATCACGGGGTACGCCGCCGTGCTCGCGGCCGAGGCGGCCACGAGCAGACACAGCGGCCTGTCGTACGCCGACAGCGCCGTCGCCGTCGCCGTGACCGCCGTGATCGGGCTCGTCGTCGCGGCGCTGATGCGGGTCGCCTGCCGACTGAGCTGGATGCGGCACGCGGAGGCCACCGCCATCGACCGCGCCCTGCAGGACGAGCGCGTCCGCATCGGACGCGACCTGCACGACGTGCTGGCCGCGCGGCTCACGTTCGCCGCCCTGCGCGGCGAACTGGTCAACCGCTACCTGGGCGTCGAGGACGAGCGCGCGCGGAGCGAACTGCGCGGGGTGCTGAAGCTGACCCGCGGCGTCCTCGCCGACATGCGGTCCATGGCCCACGGCTTCGGGGACCGCACGCTGCGCGAACAGCTCGACACCGCCCGCGCCGCCCTCGGTGACCTGGGCGTCGCGGTGACCGTGCGCGACGAGGCGCACGTACCGGCGGGCGGCGTGGAGAACCTCTTCACCGTCGCGGTGAGCGAGGCGGTCACCAACGTCCTGCGGCACAGCGAGGCCGACCTGTGCGGCATCACCGTGGAGCGGCACGACGACGAGGCCATCGTGCTGACCGTCGCGAACAACGGCGTGAGCGAGCCGGACGGCCCCGTGGACATCGTCCCCGGGCACGGCCTGGGCAACCTCGCGGCGCGGGCCGCCGAGTTCGGCGGGCGGTGCACGGCCCGCGTCGGCTCCTGCGGCTGGTTCCAGTTCACGATGGTGTGTCCTGTGACGGGGCCCGACCGCCCCCGGGCGGGAGCCACCCCGCTTGCCGGGCGATGCGCACCGCGTCCAGGCGGCTACGCGCCCCGAGTTTCGTGACGCAGCTGCTGAGGTAGTTGCGCACGGTGCCCACGGACAGGCGCATGGCCGCCGCGATCTCCCGCGCGGGGTATCCGTCCTCGGCCCACTTGAGGATCTCCGCCTCGCGCGGCGTGAGCGGCGTCCGGCTGCTCTCCCAGGCCGCCAGCATCAGCTCCGAGGCGATCACCCGCTGACCGGACGCCACCTTCCGGATCGCGGCGGCCAGTTCACCGGGGGCGGCGTCCTTCATCAGATAGCCGCCGACCTCGTGCTCCATGGCGAGCCGCACGGTGGCGGGCTCGCCGAGGGACGTCAGGAGCAGGGTGCGGCACTGCGGGAGCCGCTCGTGCAGGAGCGCCGCGACCTCGATGCCATTGGCGTCCGGGAGGTTGACGTCGAGGACGGCCACGTCCGGGCGGTGCTCCACAGCTAGCGGCAGGACCTGGCACCCCTCCCCGGTGTCCGCGACCACGCTCAGGCCGCGTTCGCCTCTCAGCAGCTCGACGAGCGCACCACGCACCAAGTGCTCGTCGTCAGCGAGAAGCACCCGTATCACCATGCCTCCAAGAACCGTCCGCACCACCGTCACAAGCCCGCTCCGCAGACGATCGTACGTGTGCCTGGAGAACTCCCGGAGCGCGTACGGGAGCGCCCCGAAGGGTCACGGGGCCGCGCCGACCACGTCCCCTCGGCAGCGCGCTACCGCAGGGCGCCGCGGCACCACCGGGCGCACTCCAAGGGGCGTTCACAAGCAGGGGTACTCAGCGCGCTCCCTGAATGGTCGATACCCGTTGCGAGCGAGATCACTGCCCGCCCACCTGACGGTGCGTCAACGCGTTCCTCAGTGGTGTCGCCAACGCTCGTGGCAGTCGCTTCCAGAGCCGGACGATGCAGTTCGTCTACGAGGGCGTTCAGATGCTGATGTTGTCCGTATCATGCAGCGCGATCGACCTGTCGGCTGCCGCCTGGCGTGCGCCAGGGGTGAGTGAGGCCCACCATGCGCGGGCGGCGTCCAGGACATCCCTAGCGAATTCGTCCACCATGAGAACCAGGGCGTCATTGATCTGAATACAGTGCAGGCCATTATTGAACTGCCCTGGCGTGCAGAAGTGAAAGCGGCTGAGCGCCTCACGGGCCGAGTGTGTGCTGGTATCCGTCGACCCTTCATGGAGCAGAGCACAACGCAGCGCGTAGCAGTCATTACCACTGAGGAAGATAACCTCTTCTCGACCCGCACCGATTCGGTGTTTGTAGCGTGACCCAACATGGCGGTCAAACCAGGCGGCATAGCGCTGGCCCGATCTCCCACCCGGCGCGTCAGCCTTGCCGCAGATGTCCGGCAGAGTCAGAGCCATGACCAATGCCGCATGCCAGTTCTGTTCGTCAAGCGCGTCACCCAAGCCGCCAAAGAAACCTTCCATTCTCCTCCTACCCTCTCTTACGTTCGCTTCCCAGTCGGCCGCAATCCTGTTGCTTACCTAGTCTGTCTCGGCGTTCCACAGCGATTGCGTCACATCGAGTTGGACTTGGTCGGCAACCCAAAGCTCGCCGATCCGGCGAATCAGTGCAGCGAGCCAACTACCGGGGCAGCCTTCGAGGCACGAACGTACTCGTTGGTCGACGCCAGAGCTGGCGCATGCCGGGGGCGGCAGCGGGCGGGGCGGCCGTCGTGCAAGCGGCGGGCAGTGATGCGTGGATGGGTCTGCGGCAGGCGTTGGCGCGTTGGTTCGGCCGGGGTGATGAACAGGGGGAACGGGCGGAACTCGAGCGCTTGGACCGGACTGCGGCCGAGTTGGAGGCTGCCGAGTCGGCAGCCGACGAGCGGGTGCGCATTCGCCAGGAAGCCGCATGGCAGACCCGGATCGAGGCACTGCTGGAGGGGCTGGGCGAGGCCGAGCGCGAGCAGGCCGCCATCGGCCTACGGACCCTGCTGGCCGAGCGAGACCAGGCAGGTGGGGTGTCGGCTGGCGATGGCGGCGTGGCGATGGGCACCGTACGCAATCACGCCGAGCAGGGCTCGATCGCGGCCGGTGTGGTGTTCGGACGTGCGCGCATCGGCCACCCTCCGACGCCGGATCCGTCCCAGGGCTGAACGGACCGGCCGTCCCCAAGCCCACCCCCCGCACCCGACAGCGACGAGTCGGCCACCGCCCACCCGAACTCGATCGTCGCCGAGGCCCGCGACGGCAGCATGGCCGTCGGTGTGGTCGCCCCGGGCGGGCGCGTCTCCTACCCCGCCCCAGCCCGGACAGCTGCGGGGATGACACGGATCTCACCAGCACCCCTACGGGCAGAGGCAGCCGGACGTGGCTGTGCCGTTGCCGACTGCCCCGATCCCGGGAGCTGGGTGCCTCCGAAGTCGCGTATATCGCCTCCCCTCACGGGCGTGCAACGCCCGGGGTCGTGTCGAGGCGGCGACGTGAATCGCGTACAGAGCCAGCGTCCGCTACCTGGGGAGTACAAAGGCCAGGCCGACCAAAGGGTCGATGCAGCACGGCAGTTGGGTCAGATCGAATGCTCACGGCTCCGCTGCGTAGCCAGGGCGTTCTACCGCGACAAGGCGCGCACGGTAGGGGCACCGGGAAGGGGCGCTCAGTGGGCGTCCGCAGTGCGCCTTGCCCGAGATCGCGTCCCGGTAGTGGCCGGTGTCAAGGTTGACGCGGCCCTTCGGCGCGCACAGCAGCGCATTCTCGGCGTGGCACGCGAGTGGCTGGAGATCCGACGGGTTCTCTGTGCGGCCTCTGTTCATGTGAGGCCCAGGGCACCGCTTCGGGTAGCCCTCGTCATACTCACACGGACACTCATCCTAGGTGATTCAGGTCACAACAACTCCCTTACGGGTGATCATGGTTTGTGAGCTCTTACTTGTGACGGCACGCCACTGTGCGGTGCACCACCAAGGTGGCCCTGGCTGGCCGAGGCAGGGGATGCCGGATCATGGACGGGGAGACGGTGATGGTGGTGCTGGCCTCTTGGACGCCGCTGCTGGCTGTGATGGTCGAGGTAGCGGACCAGCGACTACGGGACCGGGTACAACGGAACACCTCGCCGTCGGCCGGGTCAGCTGTGACAAGTAATGGGGTGGATCGGGACGACCCGACCGGGAGGACGACCCCGACCACCGGCAGCGTTGACCCGGCGGCCAGGATGGCGGCGATGCAGCCGAACTTCCTGGTCAGCCTGAACGTTTTCAACACCGAGTTCGAAACCGTGGTGCGGTATGTGGAGCGCCGTGATGCCAGCCGGGTCGAGGCGGAGGACGCCGCCCAGCACGCCTTCGTCCAGCTGTGGAAAGAGGTGGCGAAGGGCCGGGGGGCCGGATCCGCGAACCGCGGGCCTGGATCTGCCGGGTGGCGTTGAACCACTATTGGAACTCCCACCGCCCCGAGACGCTCGACCCGATGGAGGATGGCGCCAAACTCACTCCGAGGAATGCCGAGCTGGCGCCGGGGCATGCCGAGTTGGTCGACCAGGCCCTCGACGTGGTGACTGCGCTCAAACGGTTGGACCACCTCACCAGCAATGTAATGGCCTTGCTCCTGGACGACATCCCCACCGGCGACATCGCCGAGCACCTGGGCATCATCCAGCAAAAGGTGTGGAACCACATCGCCAAGGCCCGCCGTAACCTTCGCAGTTATCTGGCTCCGCCAGCCCAAAGGCCATCTGCGGCCAGCATTGTGGCGGACTCGGAATCGCTGATGGCTCATGGCGGTGACCTGCGGACGATGAGCCCTGATGACCGCCAGGAGACCCGGACTGCGGTCACCGAGTGGCGGGAACGGCTGCGCAGGTGCCCGGCCGGGGCGTTCGGTATTGCGGGTTCGGCGATAGTTTTGGGGAGGACGGCCACACTGGCGGAGGCGTTGATCGCGGATCGGGACGAGCGGACCGCCCTGGACCTGGTCCGCGATGCTTCCCCGCATCTGAGGTGCCTGGGCCGTCTGCACCCGGCCGCGTTCGAGGCGCGACGTGCCCGGGCCGAGGCCTTGTCCGAACTCGGCCAGTATCAGCGGGCCGAGCGGATACTGCGGGAGCTGGGCGAGGACGAGCACCGGGTGTTAGGCGCTGCTGCCCCACGGACGGCGCTGCTGCTGCACTGGGCTCTAGTCGGTCAGGGCCGGTTGCATGAGGCCGAGGCAGGGTTCGGCGCGCTGGAGGCCCGCCTGGCCCGGTCATCAAGCTCCAACACGCTGCTGCATGCGCAGTGCAGGAACGGCTGGTTGCTTGGACGGCTGGGTCGTGTGGACGAGTCGGTGAGCGCCTACACCCGCGTCATCATCGGCCGAACCGCTACGCTGGGCGAAGACCATCCCGACACCCTCGACGCGCGACACTCCCAAGTAAAGGCGCTCGTCGTCGCCGGACGAGGAGAACAGGCGCTCCCCCTCCTGCAGGATCTGCCCGAGGTCCGCGCACGGGTCCAGGGGGTCCATCACTCTGACACTCTGGAGACCCTCAAATATCGCCACGTGGCCGAGGTGCTGGTCGAACCGCGCAATGACCGTGTCCTCGGCGACGCAATCCAAGACCTCGAAGAGATCCTGCACACCCAGACCCATCACCGCGGCCCGGATCATCCCACGAGCCGCGACACAGACCGATGGCACAACTGGCTCCGCCGCGTCCAGGAGGCGAACCGCTTCGGCGAACCGCTCCCCACTCTGTGATCAGGCCGCCCCGGACCGTGTCCGGACCGTCCCCGTCCGGGGTGCCGTGGAGGTGGGTCGCGCAACGCTCAACCGGCGCCCGAACAGGAACTACTGACAGCGAGGTAAAACTATGAGGCTTGGACTGCTGACGGCCGCGCTCGGCCAGATGTCGCTGGAACAGATCGCCGCCTGGGCGCCGCAGGCCGGATACCAGTCGCTGGAGGTGGCGGCCTGGCCGGTCGGCAGCGAACACATCCACCAGGCCGCCCATCTGGCCGTAGCCGACTTCACCGCCGACGACGCCACCCGCGTGCGCGAACTGATGAACGCTCACGGCCTGACCATCTCCGCAGTGACCTACTGCGGCAACAACCTGCACAGTGACCGGGCCGAACGCGACCTCATTCACCGGCACCTGCGGGCCTGCATCGACACGGCCGCGACCCTGGGGCTCCAGAAGGTCACCACCTTCATAGGCCGCGACGTCACCCTCCCGATCGCCGACAACCTTAAGCAGGCCGAACAGCACCTGCCCCCGCTAGTCCGGTATGCGACCGACCGGGGCGTGACACTGCTGGCTGAGAATTGCCCGATGGAAGGCTGGCACCCCGACGGCTACCCCGCCAACCTCGCCTACTCACCTGAACTGTGGGACTGGATGGCCGACCTGGGCTTCGGCCTCACCTATGACCCCTCCCACCTGCCTTGGCTGGGCATTGACCCCCTCGACGCTCTCCATCACGCCCTGGACGCCGGCATCGTCGGCCACGTCCAGGCCAAGGACATCCAGATCGACCAGCGGGCTCGCACCCGCTACGGCGTCTTCGGCAAGACCGCCGGACGCACCTCCCCCACCGACGTCGGCTGGTGGCGCTACCGCGTCCCCGGCCGTGGGCAACTCGACTGGAACCAGATCATCGACACCCTTTACGCAGCCGGATACACGGGCGACATCGCCGTCGAACACGAAGACCCTGTCTGGAGCGGCACCCTCGACCGGACCCTGCACGGCATGCGCATCGCTGCCCACACCTTAAAGCCCTTGATCATCACCGACCCCGAACCCCAGGGACCGTCAGACGACCGGAACTAGAAGGATCGTGGCCAGAGACGACCGGCCTTCGGTCGGCGCCGACTCGGTAATACCGAGAGCAGTATGACTACAGAGCCTGCACGGTGAGTTCCGCGCCCCCAGAGAGAGCATGGCCCGTATAGGCCCGAACACCACGGAGGCCATCCTGGCCGCTCTGATCGACAGACGAACCAGCCTCCCAAACGAGGCATAACGTGGACTACTCCGTGCTAAGCGAGTGGTGCCATGGGGGGCAGGACCACCGTATCGGGGATGGAAGTACCGATGGCGGTCAGCAGCCCTCGGGGCGCGGAGCCGGTCGCGTTCTCGAAGCACACGGTGTTGCCGAAGAATCGCGCGTCGGTGAACGACCCACGGCCAGAAGAGAACACCTCGCGGCGCGCGCAGGGACACTCCGGCCCGGCATAGGCTGGGCCAAGGTCAGCCGCGGTCGACGATCGTGAGGTGCTGCTCCGCGCTCTGCGGCAGCCGGTGGCGTCGGTTCCCTGCTCCCCAACGGTGGGACCACGGGTACTGGTGCCGGGCGTCCCCAGCCGCACCAGACGGGTGTCTACCCGGTGCACTTTCCGGCCTGGGAGAACCGAAGCGGCCCTCGCCGACGGTGTCCTACCCGATTCGCTTCGACGATCACTGAAGGCCAGCAAACTGGTCCCTGTCAGAAATGGCAGGGACCAGTTTGCTGGCCTACCTGAGTGGGATCAGCGGTGGCCGGAGAGGGCTATCAGCACCAGCAGGATGATGAAGAACGTCGTGCCTGCGCCGGCCGCCGCGACGGCGGTCAGGGGCGTGATGATCCGGCGGTGGCCGCGTACGCGGGTCCCGTCGGCTCGGTAGTGGGGACGGACGTAGGCGGTCGGGGTGCCGTCGGGGATGTGCCGGACGGGGCGATGGCGCGGGGCCGTAGTGCGACGTCGGGGGGTGGTAACCGGCGCGGCTGTACGCGGACGGGCCTTGCGGTTGTGGGCGCGGACGACGACGCCGTCCTTGCGGACGTATGAACGGACACGGGGCACGGTGAGGAGTCCTCGCTGTGAGAAGGGGGTGGTCAAACCCCCGGGCGGGGCCGGGTATTCCTCGGCGCAACATTCGACGTTAGCGGCGCCCACTGACAATCCGGTCGCAGCCAACTCGTCCACAATCACTGCGGGTTGAGGCAGTGGGACTGTTATCAGCCGGTTGATCTCGTGACGGGCCGGGCTGTCAGTGCCAGGTGCTCTCATGAGGGTGTAGCGGGGATCTGCGACAGTGAGGGGGAGCTGTGCCCGGACACCGGGAAGATGGCAGGGGCCTGCCGCGAGAGCGCCAGCGGTCGGGGGAGGCGCAGTGAGCCGCCAGCGCCGCGGCGGCGATGAGGAACTGCTGGTCGCCCTGGGCGTGCTGGTCGTGGTCGGTCTGGTCCTGGTCAAGGTCGGCGAGTGGGTGTGGGCGCACTGGTGGGTCCTGGTAGTCCTCGGCCTGGTGGCCGCCGCGACGCTGGCCGCGTGGTGCTACCGGAGGATCGACCAGATCCGTTCCGCGCAGCTGCGTGTAGAGGGCCTGACCCACTCGCTCGGCCAGATCGACGCGATGCACCACAGTGCCTTCGAGCACGCCATAAGCGATCTGCTGGCACGCGACGGGTCACGCGACGCTCTGCGTTGCGGCGGCCGGGGTGACCTCGGCGCCGACGTGAAGGGGCACGACCCGCAAGGCCGCTACTGGGGGATCCAATGCAAGCACCGACGCAACGGACTGACCGGATCGGCAGTCGGCACACCGGATCTGCAAACCCTCAACGGCACCGGACGGCCCGCGCACAAGGGCGACGTCGTCGTGCTGGTGACCAACGGCCGGGTCTCGGCCCCGGCTCAGCAGTTGGCCCGCCAGCAGCGCCTGCACCTGGTCGACCGGCACCCGCTGGAGCAGTGGGCCCGGGGTCGCCGGCCTTTGTGGGAGCTGCTGCCTGCACTGCCCGCACCGCGCAAACCGTCCCGGCGCGGGCCGGCGACTCGGCTCTGAATCTCGGCCCTTGTCCCACCCGCCCCACACATGAGAAGGCCGACGCCATGGGGTACGGCGTCGGCCTTCGTGGGTGTAGGTTCTCACTTTCGATGTCAGGCGCCTGCGCTATGGCTTGGACGTTCCCCTCCAGTCTCACGACGTGTCGGCAGGCGGCTGTCTCAGATCGATGTCATTTCCTCAGACTGCCCGGCCGGCTGCGCCGGACCTAATGAGCCTGCACCGGCGGCTGTCCGTTCCATCCACTTCCGCACCTTCACTGCTTGCTCGATGCGGTTGACGATGTCCTTCTTGGACGCCGCGTCCAAGGTCTCCGAGATCTTGTCGAAGGTGTCGGGAAGGACATCGAGGAGACCCAGATCTGCTCGCCGGTGCTGACGGTCAGCAGTTGCTGGCACCTCCACTGCAGCGGCACCTCGGGACGGTGCGTGAGCCGCTGCACGAGTGTCGGGAACAGGTGGTGCGTCGCTTCTGCGGCGAGGTGCTCTCGTAGCCAGTCGACCGGGAGCCGCGCTGGCTGAAGCCATGCATGGCGGCCTCCTGTGCCAGGTCTAGGAGCTGAGCGGTGTCGACGGCTCGGACGGTGCGGGGAAGGGTCGGGGTCATGTCGCGATGATGCCAAGAAGCCAGTGCGGCGCCGAGAGGTCAGCTGGGCCGGGATGCGATCTGCTGACGGGCAAGGCCCCAGACGTCCTCGAACCCCTCGAAGGTGAGTTGTTCGGGGTCGTGGCCTTCCCATTCCGAGACGGGCAGCTCGGCGGTGATCCCGAATCTGCTGTCGTCATCACCGAGGCGGCCTGCGTCGCGGGCCCGCTGCCACTCGGCGAGGGAAGCAGCTGCGATTGGGATCAGCTCTGGCCCTTCGAGTTCGACCTGCCGGATCACCCATCCTTCGGCGTCGACCTCGAAGTAGAACCAGATGTCTTCCTCGTGCCAGTAGCAGCCCATCCATGTGGTCACCAGGCCATGATGCCGGGCCAGAGGCGCCGCCCTACTCCGCTCTGTCTCATGACTGGGCGATGAATCCTGCGGATCGGTCGAGCTGGAAAGGAGAACCGACCCGGGTTGGATCCCAGCCTTGATCCCGTGCCTCTCGAATGCTGGCAACAACGTGAGCCGGACGAATGGGCTCCACCTCGACGCCCACCCAGTTGCTGGGATGGGCCTGACCGCTGGTGATGATCAAGGTCGTGCCCGGCTGGCTGCCGCTGGCCGCTTCAACCGCATAGGTCAGCGGTGTCCAGCAGAGGCCCTGCGTGTAGGAGGGCTTCCTGCGGATCCGCCAGCGGTACTCAATCCGGTCAACGGTTATGCGCCGGGACCCTTCTTGTTCAGCGCCATCTTCGCCTCCTCCGCTGTGGGACTCTGCTGTGTTGCCGCGGTCGCGAAAAGCAGGTTGCACGCGAACGTACCGAACGTTGTCGCCGACAAGCCTCTTCGGGACTGCAGATGGGTTGATCAGCCCATAATTGGAGTCAGCGCCGAGCGACCCGGCGCATCGCACCCGCCCCGGGTGCAGTCACCGCGATCGGAGAGCATCGTGAAGAATAGCCCGTTGTGGCGAGTGGTTGACAACGAGAGTGGTAGCCAGTCCATCGTCGGCACGCCCTCCGAGGCGGTCGCGTTCGTCAACAGCCGGTTCGACACCGATGACGACGACGAGCCGTTCAGCATCACCGAGGTCGGTCCTCTCCTTCCGAAGCCGCTCGGGGTCATCACCGCATGGGCCGCCGAGAAGGACGGCGAGCGAACCGACGGGCGTACTGCCCCGATCACCATCAGGCCGGTTGTGACGGACAACGCCGGCGAGTGCGATGACGTAGTGCTCTGGCGCGACGTGTACGTCTCCTGGGACCACGACATGTACACCGTCGAGGAGCCGGACAGCTCCGAGTACAGCGAGGCTTACAGCGCTGCCGAGTTGAGCGCGATCCTCGACGAGTACGCCGACGACTACGAGTACGCGCCTGAAGGGCCCGACAGCCACAGGTGGCCGAAACCGGAAGAGTTGATCACCTACGGCGCCCAGGAGTGCGCCAAGCGGTTCGGGCATCTCGACGACGACGCCCTGCTGTGGCTCGCTGCCACCCGCATCACGCTCGCGGTGTGGCGCAACACACCCGTCGAGAACTGGCATGCCGGGAAGAGTCCGCTCCACGACGGCACAATGATGCGGATCAACACGGCAACCACCCGACTCGTGCGCTCGATGCTGTCGTTCGACCATGTCGACTGGATCGGTCTCGGTCTCGCGATCGTCAACCCGTCCCGGGTTCTACCGACCGGGCAGTCTGTTCTCGAGCTCGGGCTGGCCTGCCACAATCCTGACGACCCGGCGCACGAGGCTGATCCGCGCGAAGAACTCGCGGAGATGGCGCAGGACGCGATCGCTTGGGGGCGAGCGTACTGCCTTCGCGAGAAGACGTTCGGCCTGCGAACCCTGATCGAATTCTTCTGCGCGTCCGACAACGGCTGGTTCGGAACACCGAGTTGGGGGCGCATCGTCGATCGGTTCACTACGGCTGTCGACGACCGGGAGAATGCGCACTGGCACGTGCACCGAGACAAGCCTTGGTTCGACGAGTGGTTCACCAACCGCCCGGTCGACATTGCGGACACCACGGAACTTCGTCGGCTGCTCCATGCCGGGCCCGACCTGCTGTCCGAGGAGGCCGCCGAATGGTGCGTGGATGGTGCTATCGGCTACGTCTGCCGGGACGACCACGCGAACGGCTGCCTGCAGTGCGGCATCCCGCTGGCAACGGAGTCCCCCAACGAGTGAACGTGGGCACCAGCGTAGAAAGCAGCAACCCACAGACCGCACTCTCTCTTGCCTACTGCGACCTGCGAATCTCAGCATGGTGTCGGATCCGAATTCCATCCGACACCGGCCGTGAAATTCCGACACGGAATTTGCGATCCCACAGTGGGGTCTGCGCGGCAACGCAGAGACTGTAACCCTGGTGTTCGTTGGGGAAGACCAGGGCACTCCCGGTGCTGGATACCAGCATGATCGCACTTGCCAATTGGGGCCGCTAAAAGGCAACGAGTTGTCTAGGTGCGCGAAGCCGCGCGCTGAGGACCGCCGAAGGGTCCGTGACAGGCCGGCCCGCCCCGCCCATTCCACGGGCGAGCGGCCCCGGTCGCCGACACCGTACCCGACACTGGCCGAACTCACGGGTCCTCACCCGTAGATGTCATCTGAACGAAGCGTTGTCCTTCAGCCCGCCTGAATTCTCGTAACGGGAACGGACATCGTGAGCGGGGCAGCGCAGGGGCACAACCGTGGGAGGGCCGCGTGCGCGGGGAACTGAACGAGCGACAGCACGCCGTACTCTCCTGGGTGAGTCAAGGATGCCCCTCCGGGTTTTGGCCGGACAGTACGTACAAGGTGAGCGCTCAGGCTCTGCAATGCCGAGGACTTATCAAGGTCACCAAACGGCGTGGGTATTGGAACGCCGAGCTCACCGATAAGGGACGACAGTATGTCGCCGATACCGGTATCGGCCCACGGGACCACGACGCCGAAGCACCTGAGGCGCCGGAGGATCTGGCGACACGACGCCCCCAAACCACGCCGAAGGCCCGCCCGAACTACACCGACCAGCTCCTCGAAGAACTGACAGCCAACAACAACCGCCTCGTCAAGGCAAACGAATCCGGCCCGCACGCAGTGAACTGGGCATCGCGGATCAGCGCCGCACGCCAGTCCGGCAAGATCCCGCGCTCACAGGAACTGCGCGGAAAGCAGACCTGCAGCGGCTACGAAATCAAGCTCGTCGACATCCCCGCCTGGCGGCTCACCGAACTCACCCCCATCACCGTGCCCGCCAGGCTCACCAAACCCCATGCAGTGGACGCAGCCCTCCAAAAACGCCCCCAGGGCATGGGGCTGACCAAATCCGTACACAACCGAGCTCTACGCCTCACCCAAGCCCTTGTTACCGCCGCCGAATCAAAGGGCCACACGACCGCACTCGGCCCCACTCCAGACACTCCCCCGCCACGCCACCGCCGACAGGCACCACCGCATTTCACCATCACCGCCCAAGACGAATCCGTCCACATCCTCGTCCTACAGGAACACGACCACAGCAAACACATCCCCACCGACACGGAACGCGCCGACGCCCAGAAGCACACATGGATGCGCATCCCCCGCTACGACTACACCCCCGCCAACCGACTGCGTTTCATCCTCCGGGGCGGCACCCCGCACCGCGGCAGGGAATGGACCGACCTCGACGGCAGCCTCCTGGAAGACCAACTCGCCGAAATCGCGCAGGAAGTCGACCGCCGAGGCGAAGCCGCGGAACAATGTCGGCACACAGACGAACAAGCCCAGGAAGCGGCACGACAGAACCGGGAAAACGCCCTGCACAAAGCCCACGCCGCATACGCCCACGCCTATCGCGTCGAGCGCCTCGAAAAGCAGGCAGATGCGTGGCACGAAGCCAATCGCCTGACCGAATTCGTCACAGCAGTACGCGACCACGCCGCATTCCTGCCACCCGGGCAGGAACGGGCCGAGATCGAGGAGTGGCTCGCGTTCGCAGACGCCCACCTTCAGCAGCTCACCAAGGCGACCTCGGCGCCGAAGCTGCCCACGCCGCCGCACCCCGGCCGCGCAGATCTTGAGCCGTACCTCGCCACCATGAAGCCCCCCGCGAACCGAGGTCCGCCCTCGGCCCCAAAGCCAGCACAGGCAGAGATCCTCAGGCCGCACCCGGCAAATCATCAACCGAGTGAACAAATGCCTGACGGCTTGTCAGGCGAATGAATGATCAACTGACGGGTCGTCAGCACGTGCGTCAAACGTGCGTCAGAAGAGCCCCACGTGCGTCAGATATGCGTCAAGATATCGCCCGTAACGCACACAACGCACATCACGTACACTCGCCAGATCAGCAGGTCAGCCAGCTTTTTCGGCAGGCTCAAGGATCGCGACGCACTCAACGTGCTGGGTCATCGGGAACATGTTGAGGCTGCCTGCCTGGCGACGACCTCACCAGCCGAAGAGCCGCCTCCGGGTCAGTCGAGAACCAGACGATCCCACTTCCCGTCGCCACTCACCCGGTGACCGAGTGATGACACAGCGCTCAAGCGAAGTAGTTCCGACTGCGGGCGTTGAACCGTTCATCGGGCTCGTACTCTTCCTCGTTCGGCTCCCATTCGGGATCGAAGTCTGGGTGATCGACGTACGCAGTGGCGAGGTGGCGAAGCACTGGTTTGAGCGCGGCCAGCATGACCATGGCTGGCCCATGAACCATGAAATCTTCAGCGTTGGCGTTCCGCTGCTGACACTCCACCAAACGCAATACCCCGCGCTTGGCGGCGACATCAGCCAGAACGCGTGCAGCCATACCTCCTTCGCCCTGGCCCTCTACACGAACTGCAGCGTCGTCGTCATCGAGGCGAGCGCTCAGAAACGAAGCCAAATCCGCAACATCACGATCCATCGGGTACTCCTCGCATCGGTAAGCATGGGCGCCCATCATCCACTGAGGCTGGTACCGCCCTGCCCCAGCACGCCTTCACAGTCTTCGCAACGGAGGTGCCACCTGCCCACCCCGCAACCCGCTGCCGCCTGCAGAACCCTGCCGGAGCAAGCGACGGTGGGTTCTCTGTCGTCTCGCCCCTGCCTGGACGGTCTTATCCCGCACCGCCCTGGCTGGCCCCCCAGGGCCCCAAATCAACGCGCCGGCGGGTAGACCCGGAACCTCCAGGGCCATCGGCGCCGAGTGGGTTGCGGAGCCAATGCCCCTTCCCTCGGAGGCGGGGCAGTCTCGACGTACAGCGGGCTCGCCACGATCAACCGGTGCTGCCCGTCCACGGCTTCGAAGTTGCACAGAACTCGCGCGTGTCCGTGCACATGGACGGGTCCTTGTCGCCAGGAGACCATCATGTCGTAAGCCACTCTGGCCGCGTACTCCTGCATCTCTCGCGGAGTGCGCACGAGGGATTCAGGGAGAGTCGTCTCCCCACGGTCCTCCAAGGCGACCAACTCAGCAGCCATATCGTGCAGCCAGTCCGACCCGGACCCCATCCGGGTATGGGGTTGGACGTCCTCTCCGATGACGTGCTGCACGGAACCACACAGCAGCACCTCGACGCCCGAACACTCGGATTCTCCTGTGAACTGGGGGCACAACAAAGGGTTCTCGTAAGAAGTGAACGTGTACACACCCTTGTCGTGCAGACCCCAGTCCCGCACGCGGGGCCCTCGGTGGAACGCGCCCGAGAACTCCACCCACTCATAGGCTCCGACGGATCGGCACGAGGCCGGGACCGCAGTATGCGCCGTGCATGTCTTTTCAAGGTAGGCGATGACCGTTTCCAGGTCCGGTCCCTCGGACTTACTGGACCCGGCCGAGCCGAACTCGCCGACCGCCACCCGGCCCCCGACACCGAACGCCGTCGCCTCCACCTCGAGGGAGCGGCCTCCTGGGAAGCCCTCCGGGCCGCCGTGGAAATGCCGGAGTTTCTCCCGTGCGAAGTAGAGCAGGTCCCGCATCTGACCCCCGCAACTCGAACCGACCAGCAGCAACACGAGCTTACTGATCGTTTCAGCGCGTCGTACATAGTCGACCCAAGCTCGTCATGGGGCAGACGAGTTCGAACAGTGCAGGCTCGTATCTCGTAGCGGATGCACCGACGACTAGGCTGAGCGAACCGCGCTCAAAGAACGCCCTACCACCCAACTGGCCATGCCCAGCCAGAGCCGTTACCTCAGATCAAACGGCGATGAAGCCGTGTACTGGAAGCAGACGAACAACACGCCACACGCAGCACGGTGCCCCTCGCCGCAGCCAGAACCGAGGACGGCGCCGACGACGACACGATCGGTCGTGTACCGGTCACGTGCGGGGCCGGGGTGAGTCCATGCGGAGCAGCCGCGCACTTCTACACGGCCGGATGACACTGCGATGACCACCGACCGTAGGCAGACAAGTGCAGGGGCGGGCACTGTCCCCCACCTCTCACAGATGCAGACCCGCCAGCCTCAGCAGGTGCACCAGAAGTCGCCCCGAGTCCGGGCCCCAAAGCACACATCACGTCAGAACGCACTGTGCGATCAGCCCCACTGGCTGCGCTCGCATCCGCTGGCGCCAGCCGCATCCGACATCCGCGCACCGCTCGTCTACAGCACGGGGCAATCGGATGGCTCGTCCCTCCCGATTGCTCCCAGAACTTCCATTCCTGGCCCACCCTCGCCGCCGCACGGCCGCACACACCAAGATCCGGACCATTGCCGGACCAGCCCTCGCCAGAAAGCCGCGCCGACTGCTGTTGTGCCTGGTCAGCATGGGTACAGCTGCTGTACTACCAGCAGACGAAGAGTCTGCTGGCATAGCCGCAACGCGCAGCAGAACCGGCCGACCATTCCCACCCCAGCCAGGTTGTCGACCTTCTACAACTCGGCAACTCTCACTGAGAGCACTCGAACGCCTCACGCCATCGGGTCAGCATGAGTCCAAGCCCTGGCCACACTCCTGCACGCCCCGTACGCCTGCGACCAGCCGGAACGGGACCGAAACAGAACCTGACGCGTCATCAGCAAAGTCAGCATTAGGTCAGCAAGAGTCCGACTAAAGCCGACCGCACCCGCCCACAGGCTGGAATCGCGCTCGACACCGCCAGGGTCACGAGCGGGCGGCCGAAGGCCGTCACTCCACGGGTCCCGCGACCGCTTCACCCGTCGCGCTCACCCATTGCCCCGAACCGCCGCTCACCCTCATTCTCGCAGGTCAGCGCACGCGACCCCGGGGCTTCAGCGGCACCGGCGGCAGCTCTGGCGCCGGGAGCGGCCCCCCGTCGTACCCCTTCACCTCACCGAACCGCGTCCCCGTCATCCAGTCCGTGCGGGCCTGTTCGATGTCCGCCTGGGTGCGGCCGATGAAGTTCCACCACATGATCAGCTCCTCCTCGAAGGGCTCGCCGCCCAGGAGCATGAGGGCGGCGTCGGAGGTGGCGCGCAGGGGGAGTTCGGTGCGGCCGCAGCCGAGGTAGAGCATGGAGCCGGGGAGGACGGGGACGCCGTCGACGTGGGCCTCGCCGCCCATGGACAGGACGGCGTACTCGAAGTCCGGTTCCAGGGGAAGGCGCAGGTCGGCCCCCTCGGTGAGGGCCAGGTCCGCGCCGACGAGCGGCGTGTACGTCGTTCCGGGCGAGGTGGCGCCGTCGAGCGAGCCCAGGATGAGCTTCGCGCTCAGGCCCGCCGCGGTGACGAGCGGCAGGTCCGCGTGGTGCTCGAAGTGCGGCTCGGTGTGGCGGTGGGCGTCCGGCAGCGCCACCCAGAGCTGCGCGCCGTGCAGGAAGCGGGCGTGGGACTTCGGGCTCTCCTCGGAGTGGGAGATGGCCCGGCCCGAGGTCATCAGGCCCAGCTCGCGGGGGCGGATGGTCTGGAGGCTGCCGGTGCTGTCCCGGTGGAGCACCTCGCCCTCGTGCAGCCAGCTCACGGTCTGCAGGCCCATGTGCGGGTGCGGCGGCACCTGCATGCCGGGCTCGTCGGCGATGTCGTCGGGGCCGTAGTGATCCACGAAGCACCACGCGCCCACCATGCGGCGCCCCAGGTTCGGGAGGAGGCGCCGCACCTCGGTCGCCTCGCCGAGCTTCACGTGTCGAGGGCTGAGGAGTTCCCGCACCGGTTCCGCGACGACGAACCCGCGGCCGCCGCACAGGGCGGGCACCGCCTCGCGATCAAGATTGCTCATGTCGCACAACCTAGCCCCGTCACACACCCTCCGTCAGCATCCGCCGGTCTCCACCGGCGTCCATCGGCCTCAGCCAGCGTCCGTCGGCCTCAGCCCCGCCGATCAGTGGTGGAATATTCAACATTTTCCTCTGGTTGTGACGGACCAAGGAGGCAACAGTGGAGTTCACCTACTACGAGCACGGAACGCCCGCGGAGCGCTGGCAGCGTGCCCAGCAGTTCTTCGACGCCAAGGAGTACACGACGGCGGCGCGGATCCTCGCCCCGCTGGCCGACGAGGTGCCCGAGCAGGTCGCCCCGCGGCTGCTGCTGGCCCGCGCCTATTACCACTCGGCCCAGCTGCGGCGCGCCGAGGCCGAGCTGCGGACCGTCCTGGAGCTCGACCCCGTGGAGCACTACGCCCGGCTGATGCTCGGCCGCGTGCTGGAGCGGCAGGGCCGGGACGCGGACGCGGCCCCGCACCTGCGGATGGCGGCCGCGCTCTCGGGGGACTTCACCGCCGCCGAGGAAGCCCGCCCCTGAGGCCGTCGCACCCGGCTTCCGTGGCACCCGCCACACCGCGCGCCGGTGGGCGTACGCCATCACAGGTGTACGCCCACCGGCGCACGCGCATGCCCCGGCCCCGCGCCGGGCCCGCCACTCGTGCCGGACCCGCCCCCTGGCGGCGGCGCCTCAGCGCAGATCGCGCAGGCCCGGCCGCCCGGCCTTCCGCGCCGACGGGGGCGGGTCCGGCGCGGGGCGACCGTGAAGCCCACCACCGCGCCGCCGCCGGGGCGCGCAGCGGCGAAGACCGTGCCGCCGTGGGCCGTGGCCACGTCCCGGACGATGGACAGGCCGAGCCCGGAGCCGGGGCGGCTGCGGGCGTCGGCGGCCCGGTAGAAGCGGTCGAAGACATGGTCGAGGTCGTCGGCGGCGACGCCGGGGCCGCGGTCGCGCACCTCCACCCGCGTGCCGGAGACGGCGAGTTCGATGGGAGCGGCGGCGGAGCGGTCGAACTTGGCGGCGTTCTCCAGCAGGTTGGTGATCGCCCGCTGCACGGCGGCGGGCCTGACCTCCACGGCCTCCCGGTCCGTCACGTGGAGGGTGATCGTGCGGCCGGTGCGGCGGCGGGAGACCGCGGCGGCCTCCTCGGCGAGGTCGGCGAGGACGACCTCGGCGGGCTGTTCGTCCTCGTGCCGCCCGGCGGCGAGGGAGACCAGTTCGTTGACGAGGTCGGTGAGTTCGCGGGACTCGTCGGCCAGGTCGGCCACCAGGTCCGCGCGGGCGGGCGGCGGCAGCCGGTCGATCCGCTCCAGGAGCGCGATGTTCGTGCGCAGCGAGGTCAGCGGCGTACGCAGCTCGTGGCCGACGTCCTGGACGAGGCGGCGCTGGTCGTCCTCGGCCCGCGCGAGGCGGCCCAGCATGCGGTCGAAGGAGCGGCCGAGCCGCCCCACCTCGTCGCGCCCGGCAACCGGCACCTCCCGGTCCAGGCGGCCGGTCGCGGCGACGTCCTCGGCGGCCCAGGCGAGCCGCACCAGGCGCCGGGTGATGCGCCGGGCCAGCCACCAGCCGGACACGGCCGCCGCGAGGATCACCAGCGAGGCCAGCAGCAGGGTGCGCCGCTGGAGGGTGCGCAGCAGGTCCTCGGTGTCGCTGAAGCGCTGGGCGATCTGGACCGCGCCCCGGCCGCCGCCGAGGGACACCGTGGCCATGCGGTAGTCGCCCTCGCCGATCTCGATGTCGCGGCGCAGCACGTCGCCCGGCCGCCGCGCGGCGGCGAGCGCCCGCTCCTGGCCGGTCACGGGCAGCCGCGGCCTGCCGCGCCCGGCGACCCGGCCGTCGCTGCGCAGCACCTGCGCGTCGGAGCGCGAGGGCCGGTAGACGTCGTCGTATCCGTCGCCGTCGAGGTCGGCGCCGATGACGACGTAGTCCTCGGCGCCCATGCGGCGGTGCCGCACCTGGTCGCGGACCTCCTTGATGGCCTCGCTGAACTGGGTCTGCTGGTCCTTGCGGACCAGGCGGGCGGCGGCGTCGTAGCTGAGGAAGCCCACCAGGAGGGTCACGGCCACCGCGACCGCCGCGAACGAGGCGGCGAAGGTCGTGCTGAGGCTGCCGCCGGGGCGGATGCTCCGCGCGGGCACTCAGGCCTCCCTCAGGACGTAGCCGACACCTCGTACGGTGTGGATGAGCGGCGCCGAGCCGGGCGTGTCGATCTTGCGGCGCAGATAGCCGACGTACACCGCGAGGTTCTTGGAGCTGGGGCCGAAGTCGTAGCCCCAGATGCGGTCGTAGATGGTGGCGTGGTCGAGGACGATGCCCGCGTTGCGGGCGAGGAGTTCGAGCAGGTCGAACTCCGTGCGGGTCAGGTCGACTTCGCGTGCGGCGCGCCAGGCGCGGCGGGCCCCGGGGTCGATGCGCAGGTCGGCCGCCGTGACGAGGCCGTCCGGCGTTTCGCCCGCCGCCTGGAGGTGCCCGGCGCCCGCGCCGTCGGCGCGGCGCAGCAGCGCCCGCAGCCGGGCGAAGACCTCCTCGACCTCGAACGGCTTGGCCACGTAGTCGTCGGCGCCCGCGTCGAGTCCGGCGATGCGGTCGGCGGTCTCCACGCGGGCGGTGAGCATCAGGATGGGTGTCCGGTCGCCCTGGGCGCGCAGTACGCGACACACCTGAAGGCCGTCGACGCCCGGCATCATCACGTCGAGGACGAGCAGGTCGGGCGGTTCGGCGTGGACGGCCGCGAGGGCCTCGACGCCGTCGCGGACGGCGGTGACGCGATAGCCCTCCAGGGTGAGCGCGCGGTCCAGGGCGTGGCGGATCGCCCGGTCGTCCTCGGCGAGGAGCACGGTGTACGGCGGCGTGCCGCGCGTCGGCGTGTTGCGTGACGGCTCGGGGTGAGGCATCCGGCTAGTCTGCCAACCGCCGCTCTTCCCCGGCACCGGCCCGCGTTCTTACCCTCCTTTCACCTTGGCCGGAATCCCGGCTTACCCGTGCGCGGGAAAGTGGCCTTTCGTTTCTGTCAGCGTCCCGCGCCGCGCGTAGTGACCGACGCGCGCACCGGCCGAGCTCCGCCCAGGGGGAAAGCTCCGCGATGAAGGCCCTGAAGGTCGTGTTCCTGCTGCACAACGTCTACGGCGTGGGCGGCACGATCCGCACCACTCTCAATCTCGCGTCCGCGCTCGCCGACCGGCACGACGTCACGATCGTCTCGCTGATGCGGCACCGCGAGACGCCGCGCTTCGCCGTCGACCCGCGCGTCACCCTCGTCCCCCTGGTGGACGAGCGCGCGTCGAGCACGGACACCGCGGACCCGCTGTACGGGCAGCCCGCCCGCGCGTTCCCCTCCGCCGAGGCGCGCCACCGCCAGTACACGCGGCTGCACGACGCGCGTATCGAGGCGTATCTGCGCGGCTGCGACGCCGACGTGATCATTGGAACGCGGCCCGGCATCAACGTCTACCTCGCCCGCTTCGGCCCCCGCGGCGCGCTGCGCATCGCGCAGGAGCACCTGCGCCACGACGCGCACTCCAAGAAGCTGCGCGCCCAACTCGCCCGCCACTACCGGACCCTGGACGCCGTCGTGACGACCACGCGGGCCGACGCGGAGGTGTACCGGGCGAGGATGTCGCTGCCGGGCGTGACCGTCCTCGACGTGCCGAACATGGTGCCCCCGCCGGACGTGACGCCGTCCGACGGCACCGCGAAGGTCGTCGCGGCGGCCGGACGCCTGGTGCCCGGCAAGCGTTTCGACCTGCTCGTACGGGCGTTCGCCCGGGTCGCCGCACTGCACCCGGACTGGACGCTCAGGATCTACGGCGGCGGTGCGAAGAAGCCGGAGCTGCAGGAGCTGATCGACGCGCTGGGGCTCGGCGGCAACGTCGAGCTGATGGGGGTGCGTTCGCCGATCGAGCCGGAGTTCGCGAAGGCGTCCATCGCGGCGTCGGCGTCCGACGCCGAGTCGTTCGGCATGACGCTGGTCGAGGCCATGCGCTGCGGGGTGCCGGTGGTCAGCACGGACTGTCCGCTGGGGCCCGCCGAGATCATCCGCGACGGCCACAACGGCCGCCTCGTGCCGACCGGGGACGCGGACGCGCTCGCCAAGGCCCTGATCGAGCTGATCGAGGACGCGCCGCTGCGGCGCGCCATGGGCGCCGCCGCCCTGGCCAGCGCCCACCGCTACGACCCCGCGCCGATCGCCGCACGCCACGAGGCGCTCTTCGCCGAGCTGCACGCCACCCGCCGCAAGCGCGCCGCCCAGCGCCGCCGCGCCCGGCTGCGCGCCTGGGCCCGCAGGCGGGTGCCGGGGCTGCTGCGGCTGCTGCGACGGCTGCGGTCCGCGCCCGGGGGCGAGGGCCGGACCGTGGCGGCAGGCGGTCCGGCCCGTGCAGTGGCCCCTCCCGCCGCCAAGGGCCCGCTCGGCGAGCCGGAGACCGCTTCGGTGGCGGCGGGCCCGGCCGCGGGCGGCGCCACGTCCACCACCGCGAGCGGCGCTCCGTCCAGCGCCTCGTCCGGCAGCGCGAGCGGCGCCACGTCCGGCACCGCCTCCAGCGCCAGCTAAGGCCAGCGCCAACTAAAGCGTATTAGTTGCCTCCGTGCTCTAGCCGTGCCTGATCTCCGTGGACAGAATTGCGGCGGATTCGACCGGCAATTCGTCGGCCGTCCCTCTTTCGTGTGCGCCGTGCCCGCTTTTGGTGCGGCGTGCCCGGACGACGGACGTGTACGACGGACGCCTTCGCCCCACACGGAGGAGAGTTCCGCATGACGAGCATCAGGACGAGCATGAGAAGGCGCACCGTGCTGTTCGGCGCGCTCGCGCTGTCGGTGACGGCGGGCGCCACGGCCCGGGCGGCCGCGCGCCCCGCCGCCGCGAACCGGCGCGTCGTCGTCTACTACCAGACGCAGTACGCGAACGGCGCCTACGTCTCGCCGCTCGGCCTGACCGACAACAGCACCGGCCTGACGGACATCATCGTCGCCGCCGTGCACCTCAACGACGTCAACGGCCCCTACAAGCCGGTGCACTTGAACGACGACCCGCCGAACGCCGCCAAGTTCGACCCGATGTGGCGCGACCTGAGGGCGATGCAGGGCAAGGGCGTCCACATGCTGGCGATGGTGGGCGGCGCGGCGCCGGGCAGCTTCACGCGGCTCGACACCGAGTTCGACACGTACTATCCGCTGCTGCGGGACTTCCTGCGCCAGTACGGCTTCGACGGCGTTGACCTGGACGTGGAGGAGCGGATGTCCCTCGCGGGCATCGAGCGCGTCATCGACGCCCTGCGCCGCGACTTCGGCCCCGGCTTCCTCATCACGCTCGCGCCGGTCGGCAGCGCGCTCAGCGGCGGCGGCAACCTCTCCGGCTTCGACTACGAGCGCCTGTACCGCGACCGGGGCGGCGACATCGCCTGGTTCAACGCCCAGTTCTACAACGGCTGGGGCAGCATGGCGTCGACGTCCAGCTACGACGCGGTGGTGCGACGAGGCCTGATCCCCGCGTCGAAGGTGGTCGCGGGCACCCTCACCGACCCGTCCAACGGCGGCAGCGGCTATGTGGACGTCACCCGCCTGAAGTCCACCGTGCGGAGCCTGGTCGCCAAGTACCCGCAGATGGGCGGCGTCATGGGCTGGGAGTACTTCAACTCGCAGCCGGGTGGGGCGGCGGCGCCGTGGCGCTGGGCGGCGGAGGTGCGGTCGGCGCTCGCGGGCTGAGCCGGGCGCCGGTGCCCGGCCGGGCGGCGCGTCACGTCCACAGGGCCTCGGCGGCGGCGACCCCCGCGAACGCCGCGCCGAGCCCGACCGCCACGCTCACGGCCACATAGGCGACGGCGGAGCGGCGCGCACCCGCCTCGGCGAGGCGCAGGGCCTCGTACGAGAACGTCGAGTACGTGGTCAGCGCCCCGCACAGGCCCGTGCCGAGGAGCAGCGCGGTGTCCGACGACGCGGCGCCCGCGGCGACGGCGCCGGTGACCAGGCCGAGCACGAGGGACCCCACGGCGTTCACGGTGAACGTGCCCCAGGGGAAGAGCGTGTCGTACCGGGCCCGCACCGCCCGGTCGGTCAGATGGCGCAGCGGCGCGCCGACCATCGCGCCCGCCACCACGAGGAGCCAGTTCACGCGCGCCCCTCCCGGCCGCCGAGCCGCGCCACGGCGCGGCGCGTCACGTCCGTGGCGCACCACACGGCCCCGAGGGCCGCGACGACGGTGAGCGCCAGGTAGGCCAGGGCGGTGCGGATCCGGCCGTCGGCCACCAGGCGCTGGACGTCCACGGCGTACGTCGAGAAGGTCGTGAAGCCGCCGAGCACGCCCGTGCCGAAGAACGGTCGGACCAGGCGGGGCGCCGCCCACGCGTCGGTGAGCAGCACCATGAACGCGCCGATGACGGCGCAGCCGACCGCGTTCACCGCGAGGGTCGTCCAGGGGAACGCGCCGTCGGGCACCGGCCAGAGCAGCCCGGCCCCGTAGCGGGCGGCGGCGCCGAGCCCGCCGCCGACGGCCACCACCGCGAGGACGGCGCCCTGGCCGCGCGGGGGCGCGCCGGGTGGTGCGGGCGCGGGGGGCTCGGCGTCGGGGTCGATGTCCGGGTCGGTATCCGGGGTGCTGTCGGTCTTGGCGTACGCCGTGTACGGGGTGTGCGGGGCGTACGGGTCGGCGTCCGGGGCGGTCCCCCGGCCGGTGTGCGGGCCCGCGTCGAGGCCGGGCCCTGGTTCAGGCCCCGGATCGATGCCGTCCGCTCCAGCGCCGGGCCGTGCGTCACCTGTCATCGGCATGCGTCTCCCACTCGCCGCGCGCCCGCCGTCGGGCGCGCCCCGTCGCAAGCAGGGACCGTTGGCGGCAGACCGTGCCGCGGTTCGGGTACGGCGGGCCCCACCGCCACGCGGCGCCCTCGGGGGCCGCCGCCGGTCCCAGGCTAGCCCCGGGCGCGGGGCTCAGGCGAATCGGGCCGCCGCACCCCCTACGGGAAGCCCCCAGGTCCGCGCGGGCCCGGCCGACGAGCGGATCACACACCGTTTGCCCCGCCCATCGACCGGGCACCCGCCGCCGCATGGACGAGGTACCGCTGCGACAGGACTGGATCCTTAGGGCCGCGTGTGCCGACGAGGATCCCGAGCTGTTCTTCCCGGTGGGCACCACCGGCCCGGCCCTGCGGGACGAGAAGGAGGCCAAACGCGTCTGCCGCCGCTGCCCGGTGGCCCGCGAGTGCCTGGCGTACGCGCTCGCGTCCGGTCAGACCTCCGGCGTGTGGGGCGGCAAGGACGAGCACGAGCTGGCCGAGCTGCGCGGCGCACCGGCGGCGGTGCGGCCCCGGTCCTGAGCCCGGCGACCGCGCCCTCGGCCGGGCGGCGCCCGCGGATATCGTTGCGAGTCCGCGGGGAACCGCAGGGAGCCGAGAGGGGGCGTGGTGCTCAAGGGGCGGGAGGAGTGGATCCGCGTGCCGGTCGGGGACGGGGCCGAGCGGTGGGCGACGAGGGGGCGCAGCCACAAGGTGCTGCTGATCGTCCACAACGTCACGTCGGCGACCCGGCTGCTCGACGTGCTGCCGCTGTTCCGCGACGACTGGCGCGTCCAGCTCCTGGCCACCTGCACCGGCTCCTCCCCGTACCAGGCGGGGGTCGCCGAACTGCTGCGGGACGTCGAGGTGCCGGTGCTGCCGTGGGAGCAGGCGCTGCGGACCCCCGTCCAGCTGGCGCTCTCGGCCAGCTTCGGCGGCCAACTCCCGGCCTTTTCAGGGCACTTGGCCGTCCTGTCCCACGGCGTTGGCTACAATAAGAGGCTGGCCGAGCCGAGCCGAGCCGAGCCGAGCCGAGCCGAGCCGAGCCGAGCCGAGCCGAGCCGAGCCGAGCCGAGCCGAGCCGAGCCGAGCCGAGCCGAGCCGAGCCGAGCCGCAGCGCGGTCCGGCGCCGGTGTTCGGGCTCTCGCCCCAGTGGCTGCTCGCGGACGGCGTGCCGTACGTGGACGCCTTGGTCCTCTCGCACCCCGAGCAGCTCGAACGCCTGCGGGCCGCCTGCCCCGAGGCGGCGTCGGCCGCGGTCCTCGGCGGCGACCCGTGCTTCGACCGGCTGCTCGCCGCCCGGCCCCACCGCGAGCGGTTCCGGCGCGCGCTCGGTGTGCGTGCGGGCCAGCGGCTCGTCCTGCTGAACTCGACCTGGAACCCGGAGTCGCTGTTCGGCGACGGCGGCGACGACGTGCTGCCCTCGCTGCTGCCCCGGCTCACCGCCGAGCTGCCCGCCGACGAGTACCGCCTCGCGGCCGTCCTGCACCCCAACATCTGGCACGGCCACGGCCCGGGCCAGCTGCGGATGTGGCTCGACCGGGCCTGCCGGGCGGGGCTGACCCTCGTCGACCCGCTGCACGGCTGGCGGCAGGCGCTCGTCGCCGCCGACCTGACCCTGGGCGACTTCGGCTCGGTCTCGTACTACAGCGCGGCCCTCGGCACGCCGGTGCTGCTCGGCGCCGCCGACGAGCGCGGCCTCGGCGCGGACTCGCCGGTCGCCGCGTTCGTGCGGGCCGCGCCCCGGCTCGACCCGCACCGCCCGCTGCGCCCGCAGCTCGACGCGGCCCTGGCGCGGCACGAGCCGCTGCCCGGCCCCGCGGAGCTGACCTCGTCCGCGCCGGGGCGCGCCGCCGAGCTGCTGCGGCGGGCGTTCTACCGCCTGATGGGCCTCGCGGAGCCCGCCGGGCCCGCGCTGCTCGACCCGCTGCCGCTGCCCGCGTACCAGCCGCCCGTGCGCACCGCCCCGCTCCGCGTCGTCACCCAGGTGCGCGGCGCGGCCGAGGTCGCCGTCACCCGCTGGGCGGACCCGCGTCGCGACCCCGACGCGGCGGGCGAGGCGCACACGGCGGTGCACGAGGACACGCTGGACCCGCGGGACCTCACCGTCGCCGACGTGATCTGGCGCGCGGGCGCGGCGGACGACCCCCGGCTCGGCCCGCCCGCCGCGTGGGCGGCGGACGTCCTCGACCGGCATCCGCACTGCGGCCTCGCCGCGTACGTGACCGGGCCCGGCGAGTGCACCGTGCGCACCCGCGCGGGTCAGGTGCTGCGGCTGGTGTCCGGCCCGTCGGCGGCGGACCCGGCCGCGTGCGCGTCCGCGCTGTACGCGTGGCTCGCCTCCGGCAAGGGCGTCGAGGAGCTGGCGGGCGGGCTGACGGTGTGGACGGGCGGCACCGGGCACGCGCTCACCGTGACGCCCGCCGAACCAGGGCCCTGCCCACCCCCCGGGCCGGATGCCTGCCCACCGGCCGGGCCGGTGCCCCTCACGCCCGGCCGCCGGGGCCGCTGACCGTTCCGTCGCGCAGGGCCCGCAGATACGCCAGGTGGTAGTCGGCCCGCTCCTGGGTGAGCGCCGCGAGGGCCCAGTCGATCAGGGGCAGCGCGGCCTCGCGGCGCCCGCTGAGGACGTACAGCTCGGCGAGGTCGGTGCGGGCGCGGGCCGCGTTGTACGCCTCTCCGGTGCCGTCGAAGAACCGCACCGCCTCCCACAGCCGTCCCTCGGCCTCGTCCAGGGGCAGGTGCTCGCGCAGCGCGATGCCGCGCTGGGCGCGGCCCCGGAAGCGCTGGAGCAGGGCGCGGATGCGCGGCAGGTCGGCGTGGCCCTCCTCGCCGGGCCCGATGCGGTCGGCGATGCGGCCCGACTCGGCGAACAGGTCGTCGGCCTCGCGGAACGCCCAGCGGGCGAGCTTGACCCGCCCCAGCGTCTCGACCGCCGTGGCCTGGCCGCGCAGGTGCCCGGCGAGCCGCTCGGCGGTCAGGGCCGCGGTGGCCTCGCGCTCGGCCTCGTCGAAGTCCAGGGTCTCGATGAGGGCCGACGCCAGGTAGGTGTGCATGCGCCCGGCGGTCCTCGTGCCGGGGTGGACCGCGTCGGCGACCTCGGCCGCCGCGCGCAGCGCGGGCAGCAGCTCCTCGTGCCGCCCGGCCTTGAGCTGGACCGTCCACAGCGCTTCCATCAGCGAGCAGGCGGTGTCGCCGAAGCCGAAGTCCCGTGCGGCGAGCACCGCTTGGACCAGGTTGCCCAGCTCGTCGAGGAGCGCGGCCAGGGCCTCGCCCCGGCTCGGGTACGTGCCCCGGGCGGCCCCCTCGAAGACGGGGCTGACGTGCCAGCGCTCCGGCAGCGCGTCCAGGTCGGCCCGCACGGCGAACCGCAGGTACCACTGCACGGTGGCCTCCACGGCCCGCGCGCAGCCCGCGACGCGGTCCTCGCGGGCCGCCGCGCGTTCGGCGTGGTCGCGCACGGCGGGCCGGTAGCGGTAGCGGCCCGGGGCGGCCTGGTCGAGGAGGCGGCGCTCCACGAGCTGTTCCAGGAGTCCGGCCGCGACCCGCTCGTCGAGCCCGGCGGCCGCGGCGGCGGGCGCCGCGGTGAACGCGGGCCAGGGCCACAGGGCGGCGCGCCGGTACAGGCGCGCCAGGTCGGGGGCGAGGTCGCGGTAGAGGCCGTCGAGGACGGCGTCGTCGGGGTGCGCGGGGTCCCTCCCGGGGGTGGGGTCGGAGATCCGTGGTCCGTCACCGTCACCGTCGGTGGCGGTCAGGTGGGCCGCCGTGGCCCACAGCGCGTACGGCGATCCCGCGCACCGGGCCAGGGTGGCGGGCAGGGCGGGGCCGAGCCGCTCCACGGCGGCCTCGCCCGCGGCCGCGGTGAGCAGTTCCCTGGCGTGGCGGCGGGCCAGTGGGGTGACCTCGACCGGTTCGGCGTCCAGGCCCGCGAGGCGGCGGTGGGCGACGACGAGCGTGAAGACACCGGACGCGGCCGGAAGCAGCGGGCCGACCTGCGCGGCGGAGCGGGCGTGGTCGAGGATGACGACCATCCGGCGGCCGGTGAGCAGGTGCTGGTACAGCGCGCCCCGCTCCGCGGGCCCGGGCGGGATGTCGGCGTCCCCGACGCCGAGTCCGCGCAGCGCCCCGCGCAGGGCGGCCTCCGCGTCGAGCCCGGCGAGGTCGACGTACAGGCACCGGTCGGGGAACCGGTCCTGGGCGCCCGCCGCGAACTGGACGGCGAGCCCGGTGGTGCCGATGCCCTCGGGGCCGTACAGCAGGACCCGGCGCGGCCGACCGTCGTGCTTGCGGGTCGCCTCGCGGTGCAGGGCCTTCAGGGGCTCCTTGCGGTCGACGAACGTCCGTACGGGAGCGGGGGGTTGGGGCGCGGTGTGCGGCTCGGGGCGGCGCAGGGCCTGCTCGGCGAGGCGGCCGAGTTCGGCGAGGCGGCCCGCCACGACGGGGTCCCGCCGGGCCGCGGCCAGCAGGTCGGGGGCGAGCGCGGTCAGCCCTTCGGACCGGTCCGGGGCGCGGGTGTCAGCGCCGAACAGGCCGCCGACGAGGGCGTAGAGCTGCTTCCCGGCCTCGTTGGCCATCCCCGACCCCACCGCGCCCAGCGTCGCCGTGACCATCGCCAACGAAACGGGATCCACCCTGCCCCCACCCTCCGCCGCACCACCCTGCCGGAAGCCACCAGTATCAGCGAGGCCACCGCCCCGGGATCCCGCCACGCCACGCATTCGGCCATGACACGGCTTGATCGCGTCGCTCACCGGCCTCCGCGCGGAGGGTGGCGCCCTGTCACACGGGGGCGCGTGGGCTCAGCCCATGGCTTCCGACGGCATGTCAGACGACACGAGATCCGCAGCGACCGTGGAGCCTCCTGAAGCGGCCTGGTGAATCACGATTCGACGGGCAAGCCAGTCGATGAAGAAAAGGCCCCTCCCACCTTCCGAGACGCCGGTTGAGCTCTTCAGCCGGGGAAGGCCGTCTGCTTTCCCTTCATCTGTCACAGACACGGTAACCCCTCGGCCTGACACCGCGAGCGCCAGAAGAACACGGCCGGATTCCCTCCCGCTGGCGGTGTGCTGAATCGCGTTCACGAACAGCTCAGTCGCGACTAGCTCTGCGTATGCGACGAACTCTCCATCGGTCACAAAATGTGTGCTGTACAGGATTTTCCGCATCCAGCAGCGCGCCAGGAAGGCCTCCGTCGGAAGTCCCGGGAACTTGCGTTCCCAGACCTGACAGTCCGCCTCCTCGTGCAAGTCCCTCCAACGCGGGCACAGAAGCCCATCCGGGACACCCTCCTCCACACACAGGCATCGCAGAAGTCCCGCACCTGCCATAGCGCAATCCCCTTGCATCGCAACGAAATTGACTCGCAGGCGCCCCGAGGCCCTATCCGGAGATGTCTTTGCTAGCATCCCCATCAGCCACGGAAAGAAGGAACTCCCCGCGTCAGCGGGGGTGGCCCCGGCCCAGGTGCGCCGGTCGTACTGAGCCGTCCTTGGTCCCCGCGAGTGCGGGGCTTCCCTCTCTCCAGAGAGGCCAATAGTCGCGTACACCCCCTTGAAGAAGCAGAGAAGGACGGCACAGTACGGCCGTGCCCACCTCGGCCGCGAGAAAATGGTGCCTTTCTCGCGGCCGAGGTGGGCACGGCCTCTCAACCGCACCCACCTCGGCCGATTCCTAAACCTCTCCCCGTCCTCCTTCAGCCCCGACTTCAGCCCCGATACGTCTCCAGCAACCGCAGCCACACCTCGCTGATCGTCGGGTACGCGGGCACCGCGTGCCACAGGCGGTCGATGGGGACCTCGCCCGCGATGGCGATCGTCGCCGAGTGGAGGAGTTCGCTGACGCCGGGGCCGACGAAGGTGGCGCCGAGGAGGATCTCGCGGTCGAGGTCGACGATCATGCGGGCGCGGCCGCGGTAGCCGTCGGCGTACAGGCCCGCTCCGGCGACGTTCGCCAGGTCGTAGTCGACGGCCCGCACCCGGTGGCCCGCCTCCTCGGCGGCGGCGAGGGTGAGGCCCGCGGAGGCGGCCTCGGGGTCGGTGAAGACGACCTGCGGGACGGCCGCGTGGTCGGCGGTCGCCGCGTGGGCGCCCCAGCGGTCGCTCTCCAGGAGCGGCACCCCCTGGGCGCGGGCGGCGATCGCGGCGCCCGCGACGCGCGCCTGGTACTTGCCCTGGTGCGTCAGGAGCGCCCGGCGGTTCACATCACCCACCGCGTACAGCCAGTCGCTGCCCTCGACGCGGCAGCTGTCGTCGACGGGCAGCCACTGGCCGGGTTCGAGGCCGACCGTGTCCAGGCCGACGTCGTCGGTGCGCGGGGCGCGCCCGGTGGCGAAGAGCACCTCGTCGGCCTCGACGGTGCCGCCGCCGTCCAGCTCGACGGTGACGGTGGCGCCCGCGCGGCGCACCCCGGTCACCGACGCGCCCGTGCGCACGTCGGCGCCCGCCTCGCGCAGCGCGTCGGCGACCAGCTCGCCCGCGAACGGCTCCATCTTCGGCAGCGGCCCGTCGCCGCGCACCAGGAGCGTCACCCGGGAGCCCAGGGCCTGCCAGGCCGTGGCCATCTCCACGCCGACGACACCACCGCCGACCACGGCGAGCCGCTCGGGCACGTGGTCGGCGCTGGTGGCCTCCCTGCTGGTCCAGGGCCGGGCGTCGGCGACGCCGGGCAGGTCGGGGACGACGGCGCGGCTGCCGGTGCAGACGGCCACGGCGTGCCGGGCGGTGAGCGTCCGTACGGTGCCGTCGGCGGCGGTGACGGTGACCCGGCGGGTGCCCGCGAGCCTGCCGAGGCCGCGGTACAGGTCGGCGCCGATGGAGTCCAGCCAGCCGACCTGGCCGTCGTCCTTCCAGTGGGAGGCGTAGTCGTCGCGGTGCGCGAGGACCGCGGGCGCGTCCAGCGGGCCCTCGACCAGCTGCCTGAGGCCCGGTACGCGGCGGGCGTCGGCGCGGGCCGTGACCGGGCGCAGCAGGGCCTTGCTGGGCATGCAGGCCCAGTACGAGCACTCGCCGCCGACCAGCTCGCTCTCCACGATCGCCGCGCTCAGCCCGGCCGCGCGCACCCGGTCGGCGACGTTCTCGCCGACGGGTCCGGCGCCGATGACCACGACGTCGTACGGAACTGCCTCGGTGTCGGCCGCGGTGGCGGGGGCGGTGGGACTGGTGTCGCCCTCGGGGGTGCCCGGGGCGTGCGGGGATCGCGTCATAGGGACAGTCTGGTGCCAGGTGTGCGGCGTGGCCACACGGGTACGCGCGCGGAATACGGCCGCCGCCGCGGCCGTTGTGCACGACGGCTTCACCCCACATCAGGAAGAGGGACGCATCATGAGCAGCACGACCGTGGAGCTCACGAAGGAAAACTTCGACCGGACGATGACGGAGAACGACTTCGTCCTGATCGACTTCTGGGCGTCCTGGTGCGGTCCGTGCCGCCAGTTCGCGCCCGTCTACGAGAAGGCCGCCGAGGACAACCCCGACCTGCTGTTCGGCAAGGTCGACACGGAGGCCCAGCCGGAGCTGGCGGCCGCCTTCGGCATCCAGTCCATCCCGACGCTGATGATCGTCCGCGACCAGGTCGCGGTGTTCGCGCAGCCGGGCGCACTGCCGGAGGCCGCGCTCACCGACGTCATCGGCCAGGCCCGCAAGCTGGACATGGACGAGGTCCGCAAGTCCGTGGCCGAGCAGCAGGCCAAGGAGTCCGGCCAGGGCCAGTGACGGGCGCGGAGCGCTAGCTGGAGTCGCGGTGCACGACGCTCGTGCCGAGGACGTCGTGCACCTCCGGTCGTGTGCCGGGCTCGCGGACCGCGCGGTCCACCAGCTCGGCCAGGCCCCGGCCCGAGGGCAGCTCGATCCGTATGCTGCTCAGCCGCGGGCGCAGCAGGCGGCCGAGCATCAGGTCGTCGGCGCCGACCACCGCGGTGTCCCCCGGGACCCGTACTCCCTGGTCCTGGAGGGCGCGCATCAGGAGCATCGCGTACTCGTCGTTGTACGCGAAGACCCCGTCGAGCCCGAGTTCCGGCCAGCGCGCGGCGAGGCGGGCGGCGGAGTCCTCCCCGTAGGCGAGGGGCAGCGCGGTGACCTCGCCGCCGCCCGCGGCGCGCACGGCGGCGCGCACGCCGTCCAGGCGGGGCCGTGAGAAGGGTTCGAGGCCCGGCTCCTCCGGGACGACGACGCCGATGCGCCGCCGCCCGCGCGCCAGCAGGTGCTCGGCGGCGCTGCGGCCGACGAGGCGCTGGTCCATCAGCAGGGCGTGCGCGCCCTCGGCGCGCTGCGGCCCGAGGGTGAACACGGCCTTGGCGCCGGAGCGCTTCAGGACGGCGACGCCGCGGGCGCCGAGCGCGGTGGCGTCGGGGGCGAGCACGGCGACGGGCCGCAGCTCGGCCCAGGCGCGGGCGGCCTCCTCGCCGCGCAGGCCCAGGCTGCCGTACTGCACGACCGTGTAGTCGAACCGGCTCAGCGCCCACTGGAGTTCGAGCAGGAAGCGGCTGAACAGCGGGCCCACCGGGATCTGCGGCGTGGGCATGAGCACCATGCGGGTGTGCCCGGCGCGCAGGCTGCGGGCCGCGGCGTGCGGGACGTAGCCGAGTTCCTTGGCCGCCTGGTGGACGCGGCGGCGCGTGGGCTCGCTGATCCGGACGGCGCTGGTGTTGTTCAGGACGTAGCTGACCGTCGCGCGGGAGACCCCCGCGAGGCGGGCCACGTCGGCACTGGTCGGTACGGCGTGCGGGACGGGCGGCGGGTCCTTGGGGGATCCTGCGGCGGGCGGTGCGGCGGGACGTCGGGGGTCGCGGGGGTCGCGGGGCCCGACGTGTCCGGCGCCGGTTCAGGAGCGGGTTGCTGCTGGGGTATCTGCACCATGACGATGACAATCCTTGCAGACTTCCCCGGGGCGCACCCAGGCGGGCGCGGGGGCGCTGCCGGGCAGGCACCGGGGCACGGCCGCGCACGGCGTCCCTCCTGGTGGCCAGGGTGGGGGCCCACGCCGCCCCCGCGCGTCGCGTTTCGGGTGGCGGCGTCTTCGTGGGCCCTCCGGCGTTTCGGGCGCGGCCGCGAGGTTACCGTTCGGTCATGACCGTCGATCGTGCCGAAGGCCTCGCCGAGACCGCCCGTGCCCTCGCCGAAGGCGAGGTGACGGCACGGGAGTTGACCGAGCGGACGCTGGCCAGGATCGAGGCGGCGCAGCCGCTGGTGAACGCGTTCCGCCTGGTCCGTCCGGAGGCGGCGCTGGCCGAAGCGGACGCCGCCGACCGCCAGTTGGCCGCGGGCCTGCGCGCGCCCCTGCTGGGCGTGCCGCTGGCGGTGAAGGACGACACGGACGTCGCGGGCGAGCCGACGGCGTTCGGCTGCCCCGGGGAGTTCCCGCCGAAGGCCAGGGACTCGGAGGCGGTGCGCAGACTGCGGGCCGCGGGCGCGGTGATCGTCGGCAAGACGAACACCTGCGAGCTGGGGCAGTGGCCGTTCACGGAGGGCCCCGCGTTCGGCGAGACCCGCAACCCCTGGAACACCGGCCACACGCCGGGCGGTTCGTCCGGCGGCTCGGCGGCGGCGGTCGCCGCGGGCCTGGTCCCGGCGGCGCTCGGCTCGGACGGCGCGGGCTCGGTGCGCATCCCCGCGGCGTGGACGCACCTGGTGGGCATCAAGCCGCAGCGCGGCCGCATCTCGACCTGGCCGTGGCCGGAGGCGTTCAACGGCATCACCGTCAACGGACCGCTGGCCCGCACGGTCGGCGACGCCGCGCTGCTCCTCGACGCGGCGAGCGGCAACCACGCGGACGATCCGCACCAGCCGCCCGCGATCCGCGCCGTCGAGGCCGCGACGCGCGAGCCGGGGAAGCTGCGCGTCGCGCTGTCGCTGCGCACGCCGTTCACGGCCACGCCCAAGCGGCTGCACCCGCTGGTGCGGAACAAGGTCGTGGACCTCGCCAACCGCCTGGCCGCGCTCGGGCACGACGTCGAGGAGGCCGATCCGCGCTACGGCCAGATCGGGCTCGCCTTCGTGCCGCGCGCCACGGCGGGCATCGCGGACTGGGTGCGCGAGGTGCCCGACCCGTCGCTCCTGGACCCGCGCACCAAGGAGGCCGCGCGCCTCGGGCGGCTGCTGAGCGGCGCCCCGCTGCGGCTCTCGCGGCGCGCGGAGGCGACGCTGCACCGCCGCGTGGGGGCGGTGTTCGACACGTACGACGTGGTGCTCGCGCCCACCACGGCGACGCCGCCGCCGCGCGTGGGCGCCCTGGCCGAGCTGAGCGGCTGGCGCACCGACCAGGCGATGATCGCCGCGTGCCCGTACGCGTGGCCGTGGAACGTGCTCGGCTGGCCGGGTGTGAACGTGCCCGCGGGCCGCGTCGCGGGCGGCCTGCCCGTGGGCGCCCAGTTCCTCGGGCCCGCGGGCAGCGAGCCGCTGCTGCTGTCCCTGGCGGCGCAGTTGGAGGACGACCGCCGCTGGTACGAGCAGTGGCCCCAGCCGCCCGCCGACGCGCGGGGCGCCCCGGAGGGCGGCGCGACACGCCCTACTGGCACGTGACCCGGGAAATCCCCGTGCGGCGCGGCCCGTCGGCGTCTACCGTCGGCGGCGTGCAGCTCTACGAAATCCACATCCACGGATGCGCCGACATGGACGCCGCGCTCGCGCTCCAGGAGCCGCTGGCGCGGCTGCTGTGTCCCGTGGAGGACCACGAGGGGCCGTGCGAGGTGCCGTGGGGCTTCACCCTGGGCGAGGACGGCTCGCTGGTCCTCGGCATCTACGCGAGCGCGGCGAAGGCGGCCGAAGTCACCGACCGCGTACGGGCGTTCGTCGGCAGCGCGCACCCCGCCACCCTCCAGGACGCCACGAGCGACGCCTTCGACGAACTCATGGGGCAGTACGAGGTCGAGCGCGGGTCCGGCGAGGGCTGACGCCCGCCCGGCGGTCGGCACCCGGGTCGCCCGGCACCGCTCAGGTCCGCTCGGGTCCGCTCAGCTTCTCTCAGGTCCGCCCTGGTCCGCTCAAGGTCCGCTCAGGTCCGCTCCCCCGCGAACGCCGCCTCGAAGGCCCCCCGTGTGGTCGCGCCCCGCGTGCGGTCGAGGACGGCGAACGTGACGTGCCGGAAGCGGCCCGCGAAGCGGCCGTGCAGTTGGGTGTGGAAGGCGGCGGCGACCTGGGCCGGGTCGTTCTGGAAGACGCCGCAGCCCCAGGCGCCCAGGACCAGGCGGTCGTAGCCGCAGGCCGCCGCGGTCTCCAGGACGCGGGCGGCGCGGCGCGCGAGGGCCGCGGGCAGGGCGACGGCCCGGTCGGGGCTGCGGCGGCGGACCACTCCCGCGTTCGGCGCCGCCGAGGTGAGGAAGCCGGTCGCGAACGGCGCGTCGAGGAGCGCCCCGCGGTCGTCGCGGAAGACGGGGACGGCGGGCGTGTGGATGACCCGGTCGCTGTAGAGCGGGTCGCGGTCGGCGCGGTGGTGGTCGTAGAACCCGCGGGCCTCGGTCAGGCAGGCGTACAGGGCGGAGGCGCGGCACAGCGCCTCCTCCTGGGCCTGGGCGCCGTTCAGGAAGCCGCCGCCGGGGTTACGGGCCGACGCGAAGTTCAGCACGGCCACCGGGTCGGGCGCGGCGGCGGTCAGCCGCCGGGCCGCCTCCAGGCTGGACTCACCGGTGACCTCGACGACGGCGTCGGCGGCGGCCGGGGCCGTCTCGTGGAACGGCACGGCGACGGGCTCGGGGCCGAAGAGCCGCGTCCCGGCGCGCGCGGCGGCCACCGCGTCGGCGAGCGGCACGCGCCGCCCGCCCGGCGTCCGGTAGCCGCCCGCGGCGACGATGGCGACGGTCTCCCGCGCGATGCCGCGCAGCCGGGTGCTCACGGCCGCCCTCCCGCGCCATAACGAAACGTTTCGGCCACGTCGGGCGCGCTCGGCGCCCCCGCCTCATACTGGAACATGTCCCCCGTGTGGTGCATGGAAGAGATGGTCGTGCGCGCCCCCTGTTCACCGCAACACCATTTACCGGCCACCGGTCGCCGTCTTGTGCGAAATAACCGAAGGGTCTTGGGTGTTACGAGCGCTGCGCCCGCGCACCTGGCGCGGGCAGCCCGGAACAGGAGGATCCCCGACATGCCCGAGGGAGACTGTACGGAACCTCGCGGGCGCCCAGGCGACACCGTCACCGAGGCCGAGGTCGAGGCCCTGGTGCACGGCATCTGCTTCAAGAACGGGCCGCCCACCAGCACCGGAGTCGAGCTCGAATGGCTCGTCCACGACCGGCGCTCCCCGCACCTTCCCCTGTCGTCCGCCCGCGTCGAGACCGCCCGCGCGGCCCTGCGGACCAAGCCCCTCCACTCGGTGGTCACCGTCGAACCCGGCGGCCAGCTGGAGCTCAGCTCGCTGCCCGCCGCGTCGCTCATGGAGTGCGTGTCCGGCGTCACGGCCGATCTGGCCGTCGTCCACGACACCCTCGCCCCCCTCGGCCTCACCCTCACCGGCCTCGGCGCCGACCCGTGGCGCGCCCCGACGCGGGTGCTGCGCGAGCCGCGCTACGAGGCGATGGAGTGCTGGTTCGACCGCACCGGCCGCGCGGGCCGCCGCATGATGTGCTCCACGGCGTCCGTGCAGGTGTGCCTGGACGCCGGGTACGAGGAGCCGGGGCCGCTCGGTTACGCGCGGCGCTGGCGGCTGGCGCACCTGCTCGGCCCGGTCCTGGTCGCCGCGTTCGCCAACTCTCCCTTCCAGGAGGGCCGTTCGACGGGCTGGCGGTCGACGCGGCAGGCGGTGTGGGCGGGCATCGACCCCGGCAGGTCGGGCGCGCCCGCGCTCGACCAGGAGCCGCGCGCGGCCTGGGCGCGGCACGCGCTCGACGCGCCGGTGATGTGCGTGCGCACCGCGGACGGCGACGGGGCGCCCTGGCTGGTGCCCGAGGGCCTGAGCTTCCGGTCCTGGGTGCGCGGCGGCCAGCCGCGCCCGCCGACGCGCGCGGACCTCGACTACCACCTGACCACCCTGTTCCCGCCGGTCAGACCGCGCGGGCACCTGGAGCTGCGGATGATCGACGCGCAGTCCGGCACGGACGGCTGGGTGGTGCCGCTCGCGGTGACCTGTGCCCTGTTCGACGACGCGGAGGCCACGGAGACGGCGTACCGCACGGTGAAGCCGCTCGCCGAGCGCGCGGGCCCGACGCCCGCCCCGCACAGCCCGCTGTGGCTGGACGCGGCGCGCCACGGCCTCGCCGATCCGGAGCTGCGGGAGGCGGCGGCGGTGTGCTTCGCCGCCGCGCTCGACGCGCTGCCCCGGCTCGGCGCCGCCCCGGAGGTCGTCGCCGCGGTCGCGGCGTACGCCGACCGGTATGTGGCGCGGGGCCGCTGCCCCGCCGACGACCTGCTCGACGCCGGGCCGCTGGAGGGACCACCCGTCAACGGTGCACCGGCCCCCGGGAAGGAGATACGCCGATGACCGGATCGACGACCGGGCCCGTGCCCGGCTCCACGGCCGACCCCGAGGCGCTGCGGGAGCGGGCGCTGGCCGCCCTGCTGGCCGCGCGCGAGCGCACCGCGCACCTCACCTCCTGCGTTGACGAAGCCGAACTGACCGCGCAGCACTCGCCGTTGATGTCTCCGCTGGTGTGGGACCTGGCGCACATCGGCAACCAGGAGGAGCAGTGGCTGCTGCGCGCGGTGGGCGGCCGGGACGCGCTGCGGCCCGAGATCGACTCGCTGTACGACGCGTTCGAGCACCCGCGGGCCACTCGTCCCTCCCTTCCGCTGCTCGCGCCCGACGAGGCGCGCCGCTACGCCGCCGAGGTGCGCGGACGCGCCCTCGACGTCCTTGAGCGGACGCCGTTCCACGGCTCGGCGCTGACCGACGCGGGCTTCGCCTTCGGGATGATCGCCCAGCACGAACAGCAGCACGACGAGACGATGCTGATCACCCATCAGCTCAGGGCGGGCGCCCCGGCGCTCACCGCGCCGGACCCGGTTCCCGCCGAGGCGTTCGACGGGCCGGACGAAGTGCTGGTGCCCGGCGGCCCGTTCACGATGGGCACGTCCACCGAACCGTGGGCGCTGGACAACGAACGCCCCGCGCACCAGCGCCTGGTGGCGCCGTTCTTCCTGGACACGACGCCGGTGACGAACGCCGCGTACCAGCGCTTCATCGACGACGGCGGGTACACCGAGCCCCGCTGGTGGCACGAGCGCGGCTGGGCCATGGTGCGCGAGCAGCGCCTGGCCGCGCCGCTGTTCTGGCGGCGCGAGGGCGACCAGTGGCTGCGCCGCCGCTTCGGCCGCGTCGAGCCGGTGCCCGCCGACGAGCCGGTGCTGCACGTGAGCTGGTTCGAGGCGGACGCCTACGCGCGCTGGGCGGGACGGCGCCTGCCCACGGAGGCCGAGTGGGAGAAGGCCGCCCGGCACGACCCGCGCTCGGACCGCTCGCTGCGCTACCCGTGGGGCGACGAGGACCCGACGCCCGAGCGCGCCAACCTGGGCCAGCGGCATCTGCGCCCGGCCCCGGCGGGCAGCTTCCCACGGGGCCAGTCGCCGCTCGGGATACGCCAGTTGATGGGTGACGTGTGGGAGTGGACGGCCAGCGACTTCCTGCCCTATCCGGGGTTCGTCGCGTTCCCGTACCGCGAGTACTCGGAGGTGTTCTTCGGCGGCGACTACAAGGTGCTGCGCGGCGGCGCGTTCTCCGTCGACGCGGTGGCGTGCCGGGGCACGTTCCGCAACTGGGACCATCCGGTGCGGCGGCAGATCTTCTCCGGCTTCCGCACGGCCCGCGACGCCACGGCCGCCGAGCTGGCGGAGCTGGTCTGATGTGCCGTCACCTCGCCTTCCTCGGCCCGGCCGAGGCGCTGGGGGCGCTCCTCGTGGAGCCCGCGCACAGCCTGTTCCGGCAGTCGTGGGCACCGCGGCGGCAGCGGTACGGGACGGTCAACGCGGACGGCTTCGGCGTGGGCTGGTACGCCGACGGCGACCCGGTGCCCGCCCGCTACCGGCGCGCGGGCCCCATCTGGGCCGACGCCTCGTTCGCCGACCTGGCCCGCGTGGTGCGCTCCACGGCGGTGCTCGCGGCGGTGCGCGACGCCACGGTGGCGGGCGCGGACGGGGAGGCCGCGGCGGCGCCGTTCGCCGCGGGCCCCTGGCTGTTCAGCCACAACGGCGCCGTGTCCGGCTGGCCGGGCTCGCTGGCGCCGCTGGCCGCCGCGCTGCCGCCCGCCGATCTGCTGGGCCTTGAGGCGCGCTGCGACTCGGCGCTGGTGTGGGCGCTCGTCCAGGACCGGCTGCGGCGCGGCGCACCGGCACCGGAGGCGCTCGCCGACACCGTCGCGGACGTGGCCGCCGCCGCGCCGGGATCGCGCCTGAACCTGCTGCTCACCGACGGCGCCACGATCGCGGCGACGGCCTGGGGCGACACCCTCTGGTACCGGTCCGGGCCCGGCCGCCGCACGGTCGTGGCCTCCGAGCCGTACGACGACGACCCGCGCTGGCGCGAGGTGCCCGACCGCACCCTGCTCGCCGCCGGTCCCTCCGACATCCTGCTGACCCCGCTCAAGGAGCCACCCGAGTGAGCCCGTTCCTGCTGACCCGCACCCTGCCGGAGGACGCCACCGACGCCGCCCTGCGCGCCGACGTCCTGCACGGCCTGACCTGTACGCCCAAGTCCCTGCCGCCCAAGTGGTTCTACGACGCGCGCGGCAGCGCCCTGTTCGACGAGATCACCACCCTGCCCGAGTACTACCCGACGCGTGCCGAGCGGGAGATCCTGCTGGCGCGCGCCCCGGAGATCGCCGCGGCCACCGGCGCGCGCACGCTGATCGAGCTGGGCTCCGGCTCGTCCGACAAGACCCGGCACCTCATCGACGCGCTCACCTCCCTGGAGACGTACGTCCCGGTCGACGTCAGCGAGTCCGCGCTGCGGGGCGCGGCGAACACGCTGCTCGCCGACCGGCCCGCGCTCGGCGTGCACGCGCTGATCGCGGACTTCACCGGGGGCCTCGCGCTGCCCGGCACCCAGGGGCCGCGCCTGGTGGCGTTCCTCGGCGGCACGGTGGGCAACCTGCTGCCTCAGGAGCGCGCCGCGTTCCTCTCCTCGGTCCGCGCCATGCTGTCGCCGGGCGACGCGCTGCTGCTCGGCACGGACCTGGTGAAGGACGAGGCGGTCCTGGTGGCGGCGTACGACGACGCGGCGGGCGTGACCGCGGCGTTCAACAAGAACGTGCTGCACGTCATCAACCGCGAGCTCGGCGCGGACTTCCAGGCCGACGCGTTCGCGCACGTCGCGGTCTGGGACCGGGACAACGAGTGGATCGAGATGCGGCTGCGCTCGCGCGTGGCGCAGACCGTGAAGGTGCAGGCCCTGGACCTGGCGGTGGACTTCGAGCGCGGTGAGGAGCTGCGCACGGAGATCTCCGCGAAGTTCCGCGAGGAGGGGGTGCGGCGCGAACTGGCCGTGGCGGGGCTTGAGTTGACGCACTGGTGGACCGACGCGCGAGGTCGGTTCGCGCTGTCGCTCGCGACGGCGGCCTGACCGGGGCGGGCGGGGGCGCGCCGCCCCGCCCGTCGGCCGGTGCTCAGTGGCTGTCGAGTTCCTCGGTGATCCTGCGGGACGCGGCCTTGGCCGCGGCGGCCGGGTCGGCGCCGCCGAGGACCTTCGACATGTACGTCTTGATCGGGTTGTCGGCCTCGACTGCGGCCCACTGCGGGGACTTGGGGGTCGCCCGGCCGCGGGCGGCTCCCTTCGCCATCGCGGCGACCCCGGCCTCGCCGGACACCGCGTCGGCGAGCTTCGCCTTGTTCGGGACGTAGTCCATGGTGCGGGCCAGGTCCTTCTGCCACTTCTCCCCGGCGAGGGCCTTGACGACCTCGACGGCGCCCTTGCGCTCGTCGGTGCCCTCGCGGATCACCAGGTCGGAGCCGCCGGTGACGACCGCGCCCGGCTTGTCGGCGCTCTTGCCGGGGATGGGGAAGTAGCCGAGCTTGCCCTTCAGCTTGGGGTTGGCCTCCTCGATGGCGCGTGCCGTGCCGGGCACGGCGATGATCTGCGCGACGTCGCCCTTGGCGAACACCCCGGCCTGCGGCGGGTGTTCCTCGTCGGCGTCCCGGGGGCCGTCGCCGAGCGCCTGGAGCTGGCGGTAGAAGTCCATGCCGCGCAGCGCGGCCGGGGTGTCGAGGGTGCCGCGCCAGGTGCCGTTCTTCTCCTTGGCGAGGTCGCCGCCCTCGTCCCAGATGAACCCGGACAGCGTGTACCAGTCCTGTCCGGCGAGGTAGATGCCCTGGCTGGTGCCGTTGTTGAGCCGGGCGGTGGCGGACAGCCACTGCTGCCGGGTCTTGGGCGGCTGCTTGATCCCGGCGTCGGCGAAGAGGTCCTTGTTGTAGATGACGACGCGGTTGGCGGCGTACCAGGGGATGCCGTACTGCGCGTTGTTGTAGCTGCCGGGCTCCGCGAGGCCCGGCAGCCAGTCGTCCATGCCGAGGTCGCGCGCGGACTCCAGGGTGAGGTCCTCCAGGCGGCCCTGGTCGACGTACTGGGCGACCTGGGTGTTGCCGACCTCGATGACGTCGGGCCCGTCGTCGTTCTTCAGGGCGCGCTGGACCTTGGGGCCGATGCCGGTCCACTCCTGGATGCGGACGTCCAGGTCGTAGTCGCCGTGCTCCTTCTCGAACTCGTCCGTGAACCGCTTGATGAACTCGTCCGACGCGCTGCCCTTCATCAGCCAGACGGTGACGGTGCTCTTGTCGTCGCCGCCGGGCAGGACGCCGCAGCCGGGCAGCAGGGCGGTGACGGTGAAGGTCAGGGTGAGGGAGAGGGCGATGCGGCGGTGGCGGGCGTTCACGTCGGTCACTTTCTGCCTGCGGACAGGGCTGACTGGGGTAGGGCCCGACGTGGGGAAGAGCACGTGCTCGAACGGGTATGCGGGATTTTGGTATGGACTTTGACAGAGGTCAAGGGGCTTGCGGGGAATTGGTGAAGAGCTGGTGCACAGCAGACCGACAGGCCAGGGCGGCCCGGCGGCACTACCGTGGAGGCACCGGCACCGCCGCGGAGAGGAGCAGTCCCCTCATGTCCGAGCACACCTACCGGGTCACCGAGATCGTCGGCACCTCGCACGAAGGCGTCGACCAGGCCATCCGCAACGGCATCACCCGCGCCGCGCAGACGCTGCGCGGCCTGGACTGGTTCGAGGTCACACAGGTGCGCGGCCACATCGAGAACGGCGAGATCAAGCACTACCAGGTGGGCCTGAAGGTCGGCTTCCGCCTGGAGGACACCGCCTGAGGACTCCGCCTGAGGACTCCGCCTGGGGCCGCGGCTCGGGCCGCGGGGCCCTGGGCGGGTCACCGGCGGCTGCCGGGCCCGCCGGGGTCGGCGCGCCCCCGCACCGCGCGTCTCACCAGGCGAGGACCGGCGCCACCTGCGGGAGCCCCCCGGGCAGCGGCTACGGGGTGCTGTGTACGCGGTGACGGCACACGCGGCGACCGGCGCACGGCGGGGAGACACGCGGCAGGGCGCCGCGCGGCGGCCCGCGCACGAGGGGATGGCCCTCAGCGGGACTGCGCACGGCACGCTTGCACACGACGGCTGCCCGCAGCGGTGCCGCGCCCGGCCGCGTCGCCTGCGGCGGGGGTGCACACGGCGGCATGGACCACCGCGGTATGCACCACCGCGGCATGGCCCCCGGCGGGGTCCGCCGACAGCGGGGTTACGCACGGCACGGTTACACACGACGGCTGCCCGCAGCGGTGCCGCGCCCGGCCGCGTCCCCGCACCGGGGTCACCCACCGCGATGTCCCCACAGCGGGGTAGCCCGCAGCGAGGTAGCCCCCGCAGCGTGCCGCAGCAGGGGCCCGCCCGCGGCGCCCCGTGCCCGGCTGCGCGGAGGGCGCCCAGTCAAACCTCCGGCCAGCCCCGCCGCCCCGGCGCGCGCCCCACCCCCGTACACCACACGCACGCGCCACCCTCAGGCGCACGCACGTCGCGTGTGCCTCACGTGCGCCTCACGTGCGCCCTTCCCGCTCCTGCGCGTCCCTGAGCGCCGCCGACGCCTGTGCCCAGCGGGCCCGGACCACGGTGAACCCGGCCGCCTCCGCGTCGTCGCACACCAACTCGTCGTCGTCCACGAGCACCCGGACCTCGCGGTCGCGCGCCAGGCGGCGCAGGATCTCCAGCTTGGTGCGGCGGGCGGGCCGCCGGTCGTGGTCGCGGCGCATCCAGATCCGCCCCTCGGGCAGTTCCTGCGCGGCCAGCCAGGCGACGGTGTCGGCGCGGCAGCGCTCCGGCCGCCCGGTGAGGTAGACGACCTCGCACTCCGCGGCGCTCTCCCGGGCGAGCGCGACGCCCCGGGCCAGCGGCGGGTCGTCCACGGCCGCCGCGAAGAACGCCTCCCAGTCGCGCGGCGCCCGCTCCAGGAACCGCTGCCGGTGCGCGGTGTCGGCGAGGGTACCGTCCAGATCGAACACGGCCAGGGGCCGCTCGGCTCGTCCGTTGTCGGGGGTCACGTCATCAGCGTAAGCAGCCCGCGGCCCATCGCGCGCACGCCGGGGCGGACGGGCGAGCCGGGGCGGACGGGAGGGCCGCCGCCGGGTGGCCGGGCACCGCGCCGCGTTGGAGGCGGCGCTGGGCTGACGCGCGCTCATCCGTGTTCCGGTGTGCGGGAGTTGGAGGTACCGTCCCCTCATGGGCGGCGAAGACGACGTGCTCCTCGCGGAACAGCTGGCCTACTACCGGGCGGGGGCGGCCGAGTACGACCGGCCCTACCGGGAGCGCGCGGACATCCAGGAGCTGCTGACCGTCGCCGACCGCCTGCCCGTCGCCGGGGACGTGCTGGAGCTGGCCTGCGGCACGGGCCAGTGGACGCCGCTGCTCGCCGCGCGGGCCCGGTCGGTGACGGCGGTCGACGCGGCGGCGGAGACGATCGCCGTCGCCCGCAAGCGCGTGACCTCCGCGAACGTCGAGTTCGTGCGGGCCGACCTGTTCTCCTGGCGGCCGTCGCGCCGCTACGACACCGTGTTCTTCGCGTTCTGGCTCTCGCACGTGCCGCCCGCGCGGCTGCCCGCGTTCTGGGACGCGGTCGCCGCCGCGCTCGCGCCGGGCGGCCGGGCCGTGTTCGTCGACGACGGCCCCGGGGGCGCCGCCGGGGAGGAAGTCCTCACGGACGGGGCCGTCCCCGCCGCGCTGCGCAGGCTCGCCGACGGCAGCGCGTACCGCGTGGTGAAGGTCTTCCACGACGCCACCGCCCTCACGGACCGGCTCGCCTCCCTCGGCTGGTCCGCCCGCGTGCGCCCCACGGCGGGGAAGTTCCTCGTGGGGATCGCCGAACGCCCCTGACCCCTGGGAGGCCCCGGCGCGGGACCGGTCCCACGGCCGCGTCGCTACGTTCCCCGGGACTCTTCCGGAGCCTTGGAACTCTTCTGGAGCACGGACACGCCCCGTCGCGGGGCACCTGAAGAGCCTGAGGAACGTGGGAAACGGTGGCGGTCGGCGATGACACGAGACACGGAACTGACGCTCAATCAGGTGACCGAGGTGATCAGGGCGCTGCCTCGGCGCAGAAGCGGCACCGCTCCCGATGTCACCTACCTCGCCGACGGGCTGCTGTGGTGCGCGCTGTGCGGCGCCCGGCTGACGGTCGAGCCCGCCGAGGGCTGGTACGCCGACCCGCACGGGGCCGCCTACGCGTGCGCGGAGTGCGGGCGCACCAGGGCACGCGTGACCACCGTGCACCAGGAGCTGCGGGAACTGGTCCGGCGCCGCCTCGCGGACCCGGCCGTGATCGTGCGCTGGCGGTCGGCGCGCCTCGCCGCGCTCACCGCGGAGCTGGCGCAGCTGCGCGCCGTCCTCGTCTGGGGGCGCGACGAGCGGCACTGCGCCCGGCTCGGGCGCGCCCTTCACCTGGGGGCCGGGCCGTTCGGGCGCGCCGCCGTCGAGGCCGGTCTCGGGCACCTGGACACCGTCGCGACGCGCCTGGTCGAGCTGGTCACCGAGTACGCGGCGCTGACGTCCGGGCCGGAGCGGGGCCGCACCCGGCACATCGGAGAGCTGCGGGCCGCGCGCCTCGCGTTCAGCGACCTGTACTTCCCGCTGCTGCAGCTCGGCCACCAGCTGCGGGGCACGCTCCGCGAGCAGCGGCGGCGCACGGTGCGGGCCCTCGGCGGACGCCGCGAGTACGCCGCGTACCAGGCCGAGCTGCACGCGGCGCGGCTGCCGCTGTGGGACCTGCTCGCGCACCCCGACTGGTACGCCCCGCAGCCCGCGAAGCTGCCCGCGCACGACGAGGCGCTGGCCCGCGACTGGTCGCGGGACCCCACCCGCGAGCCGGGACGGCGCCGGAAGCTGCTGCTCACCGCCCTCGGCGAGGACCGCCTCACCCTCGGCCCGGCCACCGCCGACGGGCCCCGGCTGCACCTCGTGCCCGCCCCCGCCGACCGCGCGCCCGCCGGGAATCCTGAGGCTCCCTGAGCGTTGACACCTGATGTGAGCAGCCTGATCGCGTCCACCCGTTTCTCCGTCCTCGACCGCTCCCGCACCCGTGAGGGGCACGACGTCCCGGCGGCCCTGCGGGACACCGTCGGCCTGGCGCGCGAGGTCGAGGCGCTCGGGTACCACCGCTTCTGGGTGTCGGAGCACCACGGCGTGCCCGGCGTCGCCGGGTCCGCGCCGACGGTGCTCGCGGCGGCCGTCGCGGCGGCCACGCGCACCATCCGGGTCGGCACGGGCGGCGTGATGCTGCCGAACCACAAGCCGCTGGTGGTGGCCGAGCAGTTCGGGGTGCTCGACGCGCTGTTCCCGGGGCGGATCGACATGGGCCTCGGGCGCTCGGTCGGCTTCACGGACGGCGTGCGCAAGGCCCTCGGCCGCGACAAGCACGCGGCGGCGGACTTCGCGGAGCAGCTCACCGAACTGCTGGGCTGGTTCCGGGGCACCTCCGAGACGGGGGTGCGGGCCTACCCGGCCGACGGCGCGCACGTCCCGGCGTACGTCCTGGCCACCGGCGAGGGCGCCGCCATCGCCGCCCGCCTGGGGCTTCCGCTGGTCATCGGGGACCTGCGGGGGCGCGAGAAGCTGCTGCGGGCCGTCGACGGCTACCGCGCGGCGTTCCGGCCCTCGCCCTGGGCCGAGGAGCCGTATGTGATCGTGGCGGGCACGGTCGCCGTCGCGGACAGCGAGGAGGCCGCCCGCCGCCTGCTGATCCCGGAGGCCTGGTCGATGGCGTACTCGCGCACGCACGGCACGTTCCCACCGCTGCCGCCCGCCGAGCGCGTCGAGGAGCGCGCGGCGGCGGGCGCGATGACCGACAAGGAGCGGCGGCTCTACGAGTCCGGGCTCCAGGGCCACCTCCACGGCACCGAGGACCAGGTGGCGGACGGACTGGAGGCGGTCCTCAAGGACAGCGGCGCCCAGGAGGTCCTGGTGACCACGAGCACGTACGACCGGGCGGGGCTGCTCGACTCCTACCGGCGCCTGGCGCGCGCGGCGGGCCTCGCCGGGGCTCCGGGCCCGGTCTGACCGCCCGAGGTGCGCGCCGGGCCCCGGCCTAGAATCGTGGGGTTTGCCCCCTCGCCGCGTACGGAGCCCGCCCCATGCACAGCGCCCACGACCACGATCCCTTCGTACGGGTCCGGGGTGCCCGTGAGCACAACCTGCGCGGCGTGGACGTGGACGTCCCCCGGGACGTCCTCGCGGTGTTCACCGGCGTCTCCGGCTCCGGGAAGTCGTCGCTGGCCTTCGGCACGATCTACGCGGAGGCGCAGCGGCGCTACTTCGAGTCGGTGGCCCCGTACGCGCGCCGCCTGATCCACCAGGTGGGCGCCCCGAAGGTCGGCGAGATCACGGGGCTTCCGCCCGCGGTGTCGCTCCAGCAGCGCCGGGCGGCCCCCACGTCCCGCTCGTCGGTCGGCACGGTCACCACCCTGTCCAACTCGCTGCGCATGCTGTTCTCCCGTGCGGGCGACTACCCGGACGGCGCCGAACGCCTCGATTCCGACGCGTTCTCGCCGAACACGGCGGCGGGCGCCTGCCCCGAGTGCCACGGCCTCGGCCGGGTGCACCGCACCACCGAGGACCTGCTCGTCCCCGACCCGTCCCGGTCCGTCCGCGACGGCGCGATCGCGGCCTGGCCCGGCGCCTGGCAGGGCAAGAACCTGCGCGACGTGCTCGACGCGCTCGGCTACGACGTGGACCGGCCGTGGCGCGAGCTGCCCCAGCGGGACCGGGACTGGATCCTGTTCACGGACGAGCAGCCGGTGGTGACGGTGCACCCGGTGCGCGAGGCGGGCCGCATCCAACGCCCGTACCAGGGCACGTACATGAGCGCCCGGCGCTACGTCATGAAGACGTTCGCCGACTCCAAGAGCCAGACGCTGCGCGCCAAGGCGGAGCGGTTCCTGACCAGCGAGCCGTGCCCGGCGTGCGGCGGCAGCAGGCTGCGCCCGGAGGCGCTGGCGGTCACGTTCGCGGGCGGCACGATCGCGGAGCTGTCCGCGCTGCCCCTGTCCGACCTCGCCCGGCGCCTGGAGGGCGCGGGCGGCACGGAGACGGCCCGGGTGCTGACCGCCGACCTCCTGGCCCGCATCGAGACGATCACCGAGCTGGGCCTCGGCTACCTCTCCCCGGACCGCGCCACGCCCACCCTCTCCCCCGGCGAGCTCCAGCGCCTGCGCCTGGCCACACAGCTCCGCTCGGGCCTGTTCGGCGTGGTGTACGTCCTCGACGAGCCGTCCGCGGGGCTGCACCCGGCGGACACGGAAGCGCTGCTGACGGTCCTCGACCGGCTCAAGGCGGCCGGGAACTCCGTCTTCGTCGTCGAGCACCACCTGGACGTGGTGCGGCACGCCGACTGGATCGTCGACGTCGGGCCGCACGCGGGCGAGCACGGCGGGCGGGTGCTGCACAGCGGGCCGGTGGCCGACCTCGCGGCCGTCGAGGAGTCGGCGACGGCCCGCTATCTGTTCGGGCGCGCGCCGCGCCCGGTGCGGCCGGTGCGCGAGCCGCGCGGCTGGCTGAAGGTGGGCCCCGTCACCCGGCACAACCTGCGGGACGTGACGGTGGAGCTGCCGCTGGGCGCGTTCACCGCCGTCACCGGCGTGTCCGGCTCCGGCAAGTCCACGCTGGTCGACGCCATCACCGAGGACCTTCCGGGCGTGGGCCGCCTCGTCCGCGTGGACCAGAGGCCCATCGGCCGCACCCCGCGCTCCAACCTCGCCACCTACACCGGCCTGTTCGACGTCGTACGGAAGGTCTTCGCGGCGACCGACGAGGCGCGGGCGCGCGGCTACGGCGTCGGCCGGTTCTCCTTCAACGTCGCGGGCGGGCGTTGCGAGACCTGCCAGGGCGAGGGGTTCGTCAGCGTGGAGCTGCTGTTCCTGCCGTCCACGTACGCCCCGTGCCCCGACTGCGGGGGTGCCCGCTACAACCCGGAGACCCTTCAGGTCACGTACGGCGGGCGCAGCATCGCCGGGGTCCTGGACCTGACGGTGGAGGCCGCCGCGGACTTCTTCGCCGACACCCCCGCCGTGCTGCGCAGCCTGCGCACGCTGCTCGACGTCGGGCTCGGCTATCTGCGGCTCGGGCAGCCCGCGACGGAGCTGTCCGGGGGCGAGGCGCAGCGCATCAAGCTGGCCAGCGAGTTGCAGCGGGTGCGCCGGGGGCACACCCTCTACCTCCTGGACGAGCCCACCACCGGGCTCCACCCCGCCGACGTGGACGTCCTCACCGGGCGGCTGCACGAGCTGGTCGACGGCGGCAGCTCCGTCGTGGTCGTCGAGCACGACATGCGGGTGGTCGCCGGGGCGGACTGGGTGGTCGACCTCGGGCCCGGGGGCGGGGCCGCCGGGGGGCGGGTGGTGGCTGAGGGGCGGCCACGGGATGTCGCCGGGGCGGAGGGGAGCCGGACGGGGGCGTATCTGGGGCGTGCGCTGCGGGGTTAGCCCTCGCGGGGCGCCCCAGACCCGCCCCTTCACCGCAACCAGGGGCTGCCGCCCCTGGCACCCCGCCCTCATCGGCGCTTCGCGCCTCGTCCTCAAACGCCGGACGGGCTTTCCCCACCCCCGCCAGTCAGTCGTCGTAGATCACCGCCCACGGCCGCACCCGAGTGGCCCCCGGCACCGGGGTCACCGTCGCCGCGTCCCGCGTCAGGACCGTCGCCGCCAGCTCCGCGAACCGCTCGGCGCCCGCGTGGGCCCCCCGCTCGGGCCACGCCACGGCAAGGCGCTGCGCCACGGGCCGCCCCGCCAGCGGGCGCCACGCCACCCGGGGCTCCTTGCGCGCCGCCGTGCCCCGCTCGAAGGCCACGCCCTGTCCCGCGGCGACGAGCCCGAGCAGGAACTCCGGGTTCCGGGCGTGCCGCACCCGGCCGGGTACGAACCCCGCGGCGCGGCAGGTGTCGAGCGTGGCGTCGTACCAGCCGGGCGCGGCGTCGCGCGGGCACAGGACCAGGTCGTGCCCGGACAGCGCGGCGAGGTCGACCTCGGGCAGCCGGGCCAGGGGGAGGCGCGGGGCAGGACGACACCGAGGCCGACGGTGACCTCGGGGCCGATGACCAGGCCGGTGGCGTCCACGGGCTGGTGCAGCAGGCCCACGTCCAGGCCGCCGGAGGCGAGCAGCCTCAGCTGTTCCTGGGTGGAGACCTCCTGGAGGTCCACGCGCAGGCCGGGCGCCTGTTCCGCGCAGGCGGCGAGCAGCGCGTGCAGGACGGGCGCCGCGGTGTCCTCCGGCACGCCCGCGCGCAGGGTGCCGACATCGCCGTCGACGGCCCGCCGCACCAGCGACCGCAGCCGCTCCTCGCGGACCAGCAGGTCCCGTGCCTCGTCGTACAGGACGGCACCGGCCGTGGTCAGCCTGACCTGCCGCTGCGTACGGTCGAAGAGTGCGGCGCCGAGTTCCCTCTCCAGGCGGCGCACGGCCTGGCTGAGCGGCGGCTGCGCCATGCCGAGGACCTCCGCGGCCCGGCTGAAGTGCAGCTCTTCGGCCGTGACGACGAAAATACGCAGGTGCCGCAGGAGATCCACGCGGTGAGCGTAGGCGATGAGCGGGGCCACGGGGCCGCGCGGGTGGAGGAGAACGTGGCGGAGAGTGCCGGGGAGCGCGTGGCGGAGCGCGTCAGGGAGGTCTTCGCGCGAGCGGGGGCTCAGGGCGCCCTGCACGCGGTGCCGATCGGCGACCTGCCCTGGCCGGGGCAGGAGCCGGAAGCAGCGCCGGGGCGCCCCCTGGGTCCCGAGGTCGCGGTCGCCGCCGACGAGCCCGTGGCGATCTCGTCCGTCTTCAAGATCCTGCTCGTGCTGGAGTTCTTCCGGCAGGCCGACGCGGGGCAGCTCGATCCGCGGGAGCGGGTGCGGGTGACGGACGCCCACCGGCTCGGCGGGTGGGGCACCGCGGGCTGCGCGGACGACGTGGAGGTCTCCCTGCGCGACCTGGCGTACTTCGCGCTGACCGTCAGCGACAACACGGCGGCCGACGTGCTGCTCGACCGCGTCGGCCTGGACACCGTGCGGCTGCTCACCGAGGAGCTGGGGCTCACCCGCACCCGGATCGTGGGCGGCCCCCGCGAGGCGCTGGCGTCGATGCTCGCCGACGTCGGGGCGCGCGACGAGGAGGAGTTCGCGGCGCTGTACCGGGCGCTGCCGGGCGAGCGGAAGCGGTCGCTGAGCGTCCTCGATCCGCGCCGCGCCAACGCCAGCACCCCGCGCGACGTCACCCGGCTGCTCGACCTGGTGTGGCGGGACGCCGCCGGTTCGCCCCGGGCCTGCGCGCGGGTGCGGGAGCTGATGGGGCGGCAGGTGTTCCGGCACCGGCTCACCTCGGGGTTCGGGGACGACGTACGGATCGCGGCGAAGACCGGCACGCTGCCGGGGCTGCACATCGAGGTGGGCGTCGTGCGCTACCCGGACGGCGGGCGGTACGCGGTGGCGGTGTTCGCCAGGAGCCGGGCCGTGGTCGCGGACCTCGCCACTGTGGACGCCGCGATCGGCCGCACGGCCCGGCTGGCGGTCGATCATCTTCGTACGGCGGAAGGCGCACCCGCACACAGGCTCTGACCTGGTGTTATATGGGATCGCCTATCGACCGCACGGGTCATTGATCTTGGACGTCGGGGGGCGTCGCCTGGTCTGCTGCCGCCATGAGCACTCACGAACGACACCTCCGTCCCGGCCGTCGCACCCTGCTGCGCGGCGCCGCGCTCGGCGCGGCAGCCCCGCTGGTCCCGTCGACCCCGCTGGTCCCGGCGACCGCCGCCGACCGCGCGGCGGCACCCGGCGGGCGGGCCGCGCACGGCGTCTCGTACCGCTGGCTCGGCACCTCCGGCTGGCGCGTCGACCTCCAGCGGCGGGGCGAGACGGCGACCGTGCTGGTCGACCCGTACGTCACCCGCTTCTCCACCGGTCTGTTCACCGGCGCCTTCGACCCCGCCACCCGGCTGCGCACCGACCAGGCGCTGGTGCGCCGCCACGCGGGCACCCCGGAGGTCATCTGCGTCACGCACACCCACTGGGACCACCTCAACGACGTGCCGTACCTCGCGAAGTCGACGGGCGCGCGGGTGATCGGCACCGAGACGACGTACCACGTGCTGCGCTCCCTCGGCGTGGACCCGGGGCGGATCTCCGTCGTCAAGGGCGGCGAGGTGCTCGCCTTCGACGGGTACGTGGTGGAGGTCGCCGCCTCGCGGCACAGCCGCAACGGCGCGTACTCCTACTTCGCGCCCGGCACCCTGACCGCCCCGCCCGCGACCGCGCCGCGGACGATATCCGACCTGCCGGAGGGCGACACGCTGGCCTTCAAGGTGACGCCGGACGGCGCGCCGTCGGCGCTGTTCACGGGGGCGAGCGACTTCGACGAGCGGTCCTTCCGGGGGCTCGCGCCGGACATCGCGATGCTCGCGGTGGCGTCGACCGCGGCCACGCACCGCTATGTGCCGCGGCTGCTGGACGCCCTTGACCGGCCCGACGTGGTCGTCCCCGTGCACTGGGACGACTTCGAGCGGCCGCTGAGCGAGCCGCCGCGGAAGGACGGCACGGACCTGGACGACTTCCTCGCCCAGGTCCGTGCGGTGAGCCCCGGCTCGCGGCTGGTGGTGCCGGACTACGCGACGGTGTACGGGGCGGACCTGCGGCCCCGCCGGTAGGCCGCCGCTACCGCCGCGCCTTGCGGGTCGCCCGCAGCCACTCCTTGTTCATCGCGGCGATCGACGGCAGCGGGATGCCCTTGGGGCAGGCGGTGGCGCACTCGCCGGTGAGGGTGCAGCCGCCGAAGCCCTCGGAGTCCATCTGCGCGACCATGTCGAGGACCCGGGTCTCGCGCTCGGGGGCGCCCTGCGGCAGCACGTTGAGGTGGTTGACCTTGGCGGAGGTGAACAGCATCGCCGAGCCGTTCGGGCAGGCCGCCACGCAGGCGCCGCAGCCGATGCACTCGGCGTGCTCGAAGGCGTAGTCGGCGTCCGGCTTCGGCACGGGCGTGGCGTGCGCCTCGGGCGCGGAGCCGGTGGGGGCGCTGATGTAGCCGCCCGCCTGGATGATGCGGTCGAAGGCGGAGCGGTCGACGACCAGGTCCTTGACGACCGGGAAGGCCGCGGCGCGCCACGGCTCGATGTCGATGGTGTCGCCGTCCTGGAAGGACCGCATGTGCAGTTGGCAGGTGGTGGTGCGCTCGGGCCCGTGGGCGTCGCCGTTGATGACGAGCGAGCAGGCGCCGCAGATGCCCTCGCGGCAGTCGTGGTCGAAGGCGACGGGGTCCTCGCCCTTGAGGATGAGTTCCTCGTTGAGGGTGTCGAGCATCTCCAGGAAGGACATGTCCGGCGAGATCCCGTCCACGTCGTAGGTGGACATGGCGCCTTCGGCACCGGCGTTCCGCTGGCGCCAGACGCGCAGGGTGAGCTTCATGCGTAGCTCCGCTGGGTGGGGTGGACGTACTCGAAGACCAGGTCTTCGCGGTGCAGGACGGGGGCGGTGCCGGTGCCGGTGAACTCCCAGGCGGCGGCGTAGGAGAACTCCTCGTCCTTGCGGGCGGCCTCGCCGTCGGGGGTCTGGGACTCCTCGCGGAAGTGGCCGCCGCAGGACTCGGAGCGGTGCAGCGCGTCGAGGCACATCAGCTCGGCGAGCTCCAGGTAGTCGACGACGCGGTTGGCCTTCTCCAGGGACTGGTTGAACTCCTCGCCGGTGCCGGGCACCTTGATGCGGCGCCAGAACTCCTCGCGGATCTGCGGGATGCGGTCCAGGGCCTTGCGCAGCCCCTCGTCGGTGCGGGCCATGCCGCAGAACTCCCACATCAGCTCGCCGAGTTCGCGGTGGAAGGAGTCCGGGGTGCGGTCGCCGTCGACGGCGAGGAGCCGGGCAAGCCGGTCCTCGGTCTCGGCGACCGCCTCGCGCACGGCGGGGTGGTCGTCGCCCACCTCGTCGTGGTGCGGGTTGCGGGCGAGGTAGTCGTTGATGGTGGACGGCAGGACGAAGTAGCCGTCGGCGAGGCCCTGCATCAGGGCGGAGGCGCCGAGCCGGTTCGCGCCGTGGTCGGAGAAGTTGGCCTCGCCGATGGCGAACAGGCCGGGCACGGTGGTCTGGAGGTCGTAGTCGACCCACAGGCCGCCCATCGTGTAGTGCACGGCGGGGTAGATCCGCATCGGCACCTGGTACGGATCCTCGTCGGTGATCCGCTGGTACATGTCGAAGAGGTTGCCGTACTTGGCCTCCACCGCCTTGCGGCCCATGCGCCGGATGGCGTCGGCGAAGTCCAGGTATACGCCCTGGCCGCCGGGGCCGACCCCCCTGCCCTCGTCGCAGACGTTCTTGGCGGCGCGGGAGGCGATGTCGCGCGGCACGAGGTTGCCGAAGGAGGGGTAGATGCGCTCCAGGTAGTAGTCGCGCTCGTCCTCGGGGATCTCGTTGGCGGGGCGGGTGTCGCCCTTGGCCTTGGGCACCCAGATGCGGCCGTCGTTGCGCAGCGACTCGCTCATCAGGGTCAGCTTCGACTGGTGGTCGCCGGTGCGCGGGATGCAGGTGGGGTGGATCTGGGTGAAGCAGGGGTTGGCGAAGTAGGCGCCGCGCCGGTGGGCCCGCCACACGGCGGTGGCGTTGGAGTTCATGGCGTTCGTCGACAGGTAGAAGACGTTGCCGTAGCCGCCGCTCGCGAGGACGACGGCGTCCGCGAAGTAGCTGGAGATCTCCCCCGTGATCAGGTCGCGGGCGACGATGCCGCGGGCCCGGCCGTCGACGACGATCAGGTCGAGCATCTCGGTGCGCGGGTGCATCTCGACGTTCCCGGCGGCGATCTGACGGCTCAGCGCCTGGTAGGCGCCGAGCAGCAGCTGCTGCCCCGTCTGACCGCGGGCGTAGAACGTGCGCGACACCTGTACGCCGCCGAAGGACCGCGTGTCGAGCAGCCCGCCGTACTCGCGGGCGAACGGCACGCCCTGGGCCACGCACTGGTCGATGATCTCGACGGAGATCTGCGCGAGCCGGTGCACATTGGACTCGCGGGCGCGGAAGTCGCCGCCCTTGACGGTGTCGTAGAACAGCCGGTGGATGGAGTCGCCGTCGTTGCGGTAGTTCTTCGCGGCGTTGATGCCGCCCTGCGCGGCGATGGAGTGGGCGCGGCGCGGCGAGTCCTGGTAGCAGAACTGCACGACGTGGTAGCCCTGTTCGGCGAGCGTGGCCCCGGCGGAGCCGCCCGCGAGGCCGGTGCCGACGACGATCACGGTGTGCTTGCGGCGGTTGGCGGGGTTGACCAGCTTCGCCTGGAAGCGCCGGGTGTCCCAGCGCTCGGCGATCGGCCCCTCGGGGGCCTTGGTGTCGACGACCGGCTCCCCGGTCTCGTACGCCAGGTAGTCACGGGTGTTCATGGATCAGCTCACCACTCCGGTCATGACGCCGACGGGTACGGAGACGAAGCCCACGGTCAGCAGCAGCGCGAGGCCGTTGGCGAGGGTCTTCAGGGCGCGGTCGCGGCGGGCGCTGCCCACGCCGAGGGTCTGCGCGGCGCTCCAGAAGCCGTGCCGCACGTGGAAGCCGACGGCGACGACGGCGACGATGTAGATGACGTTGCCGTACCAGGTGGAGAAGGTGTCGATGACGTTCTGGTACGGGTGCAGGTGCTGGTACTCGCCCGGGTGCACGGTGCCCGTCGTCAGGTCCAGGATGTGCCAGACGATGAACAGGCCGAGGATGATCCCGCCCCAGCGCATGGTGCGGGTCGCGTAGCTGGCGCGCGGCTTGCTGTGCACGTACCGGGTGGGGCGCGCCCTGAGGTCGCGCCTGCTCAGCTGGTACGCGGACACGGCGTGCGCGACGACCGAGGCGACGAGCACGACGCGGATGACCCACAGCGTCCACTCCCAGCGCATCACGGGCCCGCCGAGGGTGCGCAGCCAGTGCGCGTAGTGGTTGAAGTCGTCGGGCCCGAAGAAGATCTTGAGGTTGCCGATCATGTGGGCGACCAGGTAGAGCAGCATGATGATGCCGCTCACCGCCATCACGGTCTTCTTGCCGACGGTGGAGTCCCATACCGTGCGCGGAAGTGACGGCCGCCGGTCCGTCCGCGTTGCCAGAGCCATGTCACGAAACGCTACGACCGGGGCCCCCGATCAGTCCAAGAGATGCTGCGGCTCATCTCCATAGGCTGTGCCTATCGATGGCGTATCGTGCCGTCCATGCAGTTCCAGCAGTTGCTGTACTTCGTCGCGGTCGCCGAGACGCGGCACTTCACGCGGGCCGCCGAGCGGGTGCACGTGTCGCAGCCGTCGCTGTCCCAGCAGGTGCGGGCCCTGGAGCGGGAGCTGGGCGCGGAGCTGTTCAGCCGGGCGCGGGGCAACATCACGCTCACGGACGCCGGGGAGGCGCTGCTTCCGCTGGCCCGCCGCATCCTGGCGGACGCCGACACCGCCCGCATCGAGGTGCAGGAGCTGGCCCAGCTGCGCCGGGGCCGGGTGCGCCTCGGGGCCACGCCGAGCCTGTGCACGGGCCTGCTGCCGCAGGTGCTGCGCGCCTTCCACGACCAGCACCCCGGCATCCAGCTCCTCATCGAGGAGGGCGGCAGCCACGACCTGGTACGCCATCTGGCGCGCGGCGCCCTGGACCTGGCGCTCGTGGTCCTGCCCCTGCCGAGCCCCTCCCCCGCCCTCACCACGGTGGAGCTGCTGACGGAGGACCTGGTCGTGGTGTCCTCGCCCCAGGCGCCGGGCCTGGGCACCACGGCCCGCGTCGCCGACCTCCAGGGCGAACGCCTCGTGATGTTCCGCCACGGCTACGACCTGCGGGAACTCACGGTGGCCGCCTGCCGGGCGGAGGGCTTCGAGCCGGAGTTCGCGGTCGAGGGCGGCGAGATGGACGCGGTCCTGGGCTTCGTCCGCGCGGGCCTGGGCGTCGCGGTCGTCCCCCGCATGGTCGCCGAACGAGCGGGCAGCGACCTCACGATGACCCCCCTGTCCCGCCCCCGCCTGCGCCGCACCATCGCCCTAGCCCACCGAAGCGACGTGGCCCCACCCCGCGCGGCCAGAGAACTCCACCGCATGCTCCTGACCCGCACGAACACGCCCTAGAACCAGCCACCACCCCCAAGAGCGCGATCTCAAGCCCGCCCGGCGCTTGAGGACGAGCGCGCAACCCAAGAGCGCGATCTCAAGCCCGTCCGGCGTTTGAGGACAAGCGCGCAGCGCGACATAGGCGCGGCAGACGACGACACACGCACAGCCACATCTCAAGCCCGTCCGGCGTTTGAGGACGAGCGCGCAGCGCGACGAAGGGGCGGGCGGGCGGGAGAAGAAGGAGCCCGTCCGGCGCTGAGGACGAGGCCGCAGGCCGAAGAACCGCCCAGGACGCCCCCGTCAGAGAACGTCAGCCAGCGCCAGCTCGTGCAAACGATCCGGCGGCCCCGGCCGCGCGTAGTACCACCCCTGAGCCGTGTCGCACCCCAGCTCCCGCAGCTGATCGGCCTGCGCGCCCGTCTCCACGCCTTCCACCGTGACCGCCAGGTCCAGGCTGTGCGCCAGCGAGACGATCCCCTCGACGATCTTCAGGTCGACCGGGTCGACGGGGAAGTGCTGCATGCCCTGGGTGAAGGCCCGGTCGAGCTTGAGCACGCTCACCGGCAGCCGCCGCAGGTTCGCCAGGTTCGAGTACCCCGTGCCGAAGTCGTCGAGCGCGATGTCCACGCCCATCTCGGCGAGCCGCCGCAGCGGCTTGAGGAGGTCGTCGTCGGCACCGATCAGCGCGGACTCGGTGACCTCCAGGCAGAGCGCCCCCGGCGCGAGCCCCGTGCGCTCCAGGATCTCCACGGTGTCGGCGACCAGGCCGGGGTGGGTGAGCTGGCACGGCGACAGGTTCACGTTCACGCGCAGCGGGCCCGCGTCGGCGTGCCGCGCCTCCCAGGTGCGGGCCTGGCGCACGGACTCCTCCAGGACCCAGCGGCCGAGCGGCACGATCAGGCCGGTGTGCTCGGCGAGCGGGATGAAGCGGTCGGGGCTGATCACGCCGTGCTGCGGGTGCAGCCACCGCACGAGCGCCTCCGCGCCGCGCACGCTGCCGTCGCCGAGGTGCACCAGCGGCTGGTACTCGATGAAGAACTCGCCGCGCTCCAGGGCCAGCGGCAGCGCCGTGGTCAGGCCGTGCCGGGTGATGGCGCGGGCGTCGGCCTCCGGGTCGGCCAGCTCGTAGCGGTTGCCGCCCGCGTGCTTGGCCCGGTACATGGTGATGTCGGCGCTGCGCAGCACCTCGGCCGCGCCGCGCTCGCCCGCCGGGCCCTCGACGATGCCGATGGAGCCGCGCACGGTCAGCTCGCGGCCCTCGACGCGGATGGGTGTGGCGAGGGCGTTCATGATGCGCCCGGCCAGCTCGTCGACCTCGCGCTGGGTGTCGGGCCCGGTGGTGAGCGCCACGAACTCGTCGCCGCCGAGCCGCGCGACCATCTCGCCGGGCGCGGTCGCGCACGCCTGGAGGCGGTCGGCGACCTCCACGAGCAGCCGGTCGCCCGCGGCGTGCCCGAGGCTGTCGTTGACGGTCTTGAAGCCGTCCAGGTCCAGGTAGCAGAGCCCGAACCGGGCGCCGTCGCCCGCGGCGAGGGCCTTCTCCAGGCGCTCGAAGAACAGGGTGCGGTTGGGCAGTCCGGTGAGCGCGTCGTGCGTCGCCTCGTAGCGCAGGCGCAGGTTGAGCAGGCGGCGCTCGGTGGTGTCCTCGACCAGGGCGAGCTGGTACTGCGGCACGCCGTCGGCGTCGCGCAGCAGCGACACCGTCAGATTGGTCCACAGGACGGTGCCGTCGGGCCGGTAGAAGGCCTTCTCCACGCGGTAGTGCTCGCGCTCGCCGCGCACCAGCTCCTCGTAGAGCTTCCAGACGTGCGGCGGGTCGTCGGGGTGCGTCCACTCGCCGACGTTGCGACCGCGAAGCTGGTGTTCCAGGCCGCCGAACATGCGCACCAGGGCGTCGTTGACCTCCAGGACGGTGCCCCGCAGGTCGGCGATGCCGATGCCGATGGCGGCGCCGTGGAACACCGCGCGGAAGCGCGCCTCGCTGGCGTGCAGGGCCTCGGCGACGGTGCCGCGGGCGTCCAGGGCGGCCCGGGATATGGCCTCCTGCTCGGCGAGGGTCCGCTCGCGCAGGGCCCGGGCGAAGCCCGCGGCGACGGCGTGCTGGATGCGGGCGCAGCGGGCGCGCAGCTCCTCGCGGTCCCCGGGGCTCTGCTCGACGCCGCCGCAGTACAGGACGAGGTAGGCGTCGACGACGTCCAGGGTGCGGCTGAGCGCCTCCGGCTCGGTGCAGTGCGTGGCGACGAGGGCGGCGCCGACGGCCTCGCTCTCGGCGGCGTGGAAGGCCCGCTCCTCCAGGGCGTCCCGCAACCGCCGGGCGAGCGGCTCCAGTTCGCGCTCGAACTCCGGCCGGGTCAGCGACGTGGCGGTCACCGGGAAGACCGCGCGGCTCCAGATCGTGGCGAACCTGCGCAGTCTGTCCTCCGGCCCGTCCGGTTCCGCGCTCAACGCTTGCGTCCCACGCCGGCCAACCCGGAGGACGACCAGGGGTCCTCCTCCGCGAGCTCCGTGTCGGCCCGCCACTGCGGCATCGGCACGAGGCCGGGTTCCACCATGTCGTATCCCTCGAAGAACCGCGCGATCTCGGCACGCGATCGTATGATCAATGGATTGCGGATGTCCTTGTACACGCCCACGGCCCCTTCGGCCTGCTCCCTCGGGACCGGTATCCCTTCGTACGAGACATGAGTCAGCGCGATCACACTGCCGGGCGCGGACGCGTCCCGCAGCACACCGATCGCCGCGTACGGATCGTACGCGTCCTCGATGAAGTGGAGTATGGCCATCAGGAAAAGGGCGACCGGCCGCTTTAGGTCGAGCAGCGCCTTCGTCTCGGAACTGGCGACTATGTCGCGGGGTTTGCGCAGATCCGCGAAGATTGCGACGGCCCGATCGTCACGGTGGAGCACCGCCGCGGTGTGCGCGACGGCCACCGGGTCGTGGTCCACGCAGACGACGCGCGCCCCGGGGTGCGCGCTCCGGGCCGTCTCGTGGACCGTGCCGAAGGACGGGATCCCGCACCCGATGTCCATGAACTGCGTGATGCCCTCGGCGACGGCGAACCGCACTGCTCGGCGCATGAAGGCACGATTCGCCTGGGCGATCTTGGGCAGTCCCGGCAGGAACTCCATCGCCCTGCGCGCGGCCTGACGGTCCGCCTCGAAGTTGTGCGAGCCCCCCAGGTAGCGGTCGTGGATCCGGGCCACGCTCGGCACCGTGATGTCGATGCCGGGCGAGGCCCAGGCGGGACGCTCCATCAACACTCCAAGGCTCGGGGGCACGGGCGGGCGGGGGGCCGGTGTTCGAAGGTGAGGCTACTGATCGTCAGCCAACGGAGCGAGTCAAAACGGAAAACGGCCATCCGTTCTCAGTCACTGCCGCTGGCAAGTGCCACGAGCAGGCCAAAGAACCGGCCCATTCCCCCCGGTTTCGCACGGCGGGAACGGACCGGTCTCGCTGCGCGCCCCCGAGGCCCTGGGGCGCGGTGTTCTATTTCGGGGCGTTCTGTTTCGGGGCACCGACGGGCTTGCCGTTCGGGGCGGCGGCGAACCAGGTGCCGCCCACGCCCTGCCCGTTGGTGTCGCCGGGCTTCTCGTCCCCGGCGAAGGTGTACAGCGGCCAGCAGTCGATGGTCTGCTGCTTCAGCCCGTCGGGCCGGTCGAAGGTGACGAACCCCTTGGTCAGGATCCCCTTGGTGGCGGACTTGGCGACCGGCTTCACGACGGGCCACTTCTTCAGGCAGGCGCCGGTGCAGGCGGACTTCATCGGCCAGGCGGAGTCCTTGGTGAAGCGGTAGACCGTCATGCCCCGGCGGTCGACGACGATCTCGCCGAGCCTCGGGTCCTTGCGCGTCGAGAGCCCCGCGGGGTCCGCGGGCCGGACGCCGGGGGCCGCGCCCGCGGGCCTGGCCTTCTTGCCGTCGGGCGCCGCCGCGAACCAGGTGCCGCCCACGCCCTGCCCCTTGGCGTCCCCGGCCTTGGTGTCCTTCGCGAACCGGTACATGGGCCAGCCGTCGATGGTCAGTTGCTTGGTGCCGTCGGGCCGGGTGACCTCTCCGAGGAGCGACGCGTCGACGCCGGGCGCGGCCTTCGCGCCCTCGGCGGGCACCACGGGCCAGGCGGCCGCGCAGGCGTCGGCGCAGTTCGACTTGGGCGGCTGGGCGGTGTCCTTGTCGAACCGGTAGAGGGTGAAGCCCGCGCTGTCCGTGACGACTTCGCCGAGCTTCTCGCTCTCCCGGACGGCCAGTTGTCCGGCCGACTTGGCCTGGGCGCCGCCGTCCGCGCGGTCGGCGCCGTCTCCGCTGTCCGCGCCGTAGCCGTCGCCCGAGCCGTACCCGTCGCCCTTGCCGTCCTTGACCGGGGCCTCGTTGCCCACGCTCTGCCCCTTCGGGGACTGCTCGTTCCCGTCCCCGCCGTCCTGGCCGCACGCGGTCGTCAGTGCCAGCAGGGCCGCGCCCGCCACCACGAGCGAGGCGCCCCGCGAGGCCCGGAGGGGCCCTCCTGATAGATGCCGCATGTCCCACTCCCGCTGTCCGAGTCGACTGTCGCGACGCCCGCTTGCGTCACACATGGCCCTAGGTACGGGCGTGACGCGCCGGTGCGTTCAACGCGACGGCAAGATTCTTTGCGCCCCCCTGAGGCCGGGGGCGCCGCAGGAGCCGGGTGGGCGCCGCGCGCACTGGGGAGCACCACGGGAGCCGGGTGGCCCGGCAGGGGTCGCGAGGCGCGGTGGGAGCAGCGCGCGCGGCGGGTGCCCCGCGCCCCGTGGGTGCCCCGCGCCCCATGGGAAGCCCGTGTCCCGGAGGGCGCCCGCGCCCTCCGGGAACCGTGGGGCTCACGGCGCACCGCAGCGCGCGAACCCGGAGGCGCCCGCTCACACCTTTGGGTGAAATACCCCCGGCTCCCCGCGCGCCGGGGGTGCGCACCCTCATGATCTGCGCGTGCCCGCATCCTCCAGGGGCTGGTACGCCCCCGTCACCCGCGCGTTCGCGCTGCTCACACTGGCCCTGCTCGCGACCGCCCCGGCGGGAGCGGGCACGGCGTCAGCCGACGCCTGCGCGTCCGCCTCCGTCGGTGGTGGCGTGACGTCGGTCGCGGGCGGTGACGGGTGCTCACCGTCCCCGACCCCGCCGAAGCCGACGCCACCGAAGCCCACGCCCCCTAAACCCACGCCCCCCAAGCCGACCCCGCCCAAACCCACCCCGCCGAAGCCCACCCCGCCCAAGCCCACGCCTCCCAAGCCCACCCCGCCGAAGCCCAGCAAGCCCCCGAAGCCCACCCCGCCCGCCCCCACACCGCCCCCGGAGCCGACCCCGCCCCGGCCCCCTGCGCCCCCGCCGCCGCCCGCGCCCTCGCCACCCCTGATCGCGCCCGCGCCGCCGCCCCCGCCGTCCCTCACCCCCGCGCCCCCGCCCGCACCCACCCCCAAGCCCACCCCCAAGCCCAAGCCTCCGCGGCCCGGCCCGTCCGCCGAGCCCGTGTCGTACCCCGCCTACCACGCGCCACCACGCAAACGGCCGCCCCGCGGCGGCCCGTCCCTCGTCTCCCTGACACTGCTCATCACCGCACCCGCGGTGCTCGCCGTCGCCGCGCTGCGACCGCACTGACCGCCGGAGGAACCCTTGTCGGAATGGCTTGTTCTCGCCCTCGCGATGGCCGCGGCGTGCGGCGTCGTCCTCCTCATCACCGTCCTGCGGCACCGGCGAACCAGTACGGACGATGACACATCGGACACTCCGGATGTGATGGAGTACATGACGATGATGATCGGCGTGGTCTACGCGATCGTCCTCGGTCTCGCCATCGCCGGGGTCTGGGAGGCCCGCGGTGCCGCCGCGGAGCACCCGCGCGCCGAGGCGCAGGCGCTGCACGAGGTGTACGAGCGGGTCCGGGTCTACCCCCCTGAGGTGCGCGACCGGATCCGCGGCGACGTAAGGGCGTATGTCGGCCATGTCGTGAACACCGAGTGGGACGAGATGTCCGACACCGGCGAACTCACCCCCCGCGGCCAGGCACTGCTCGCCACGCTGCGCCACGACGTCACCGACTACGAGCCGAAGAACGACTTCGAGGCGCAGGCCTACCAGCCCCTCGTCGACCAGGTCGCCCTCGTCGACGACGCCCGCAGCGCCCGCGACGACAGCGCCGAGGCCACCATGCCCGCCGTGGTCTGGTTCGGCCTGATCACCGGCGGCCTCGTCACCGTCGGCCTGGTCTTCGCCTTCCAGATCCGCCGCACCGCCCGCGAACTCGTCCTCGCCGGGCTCTTCTCCGCCCTGATCGCCTTCCTGCTCTTCCTCATCTGGGACTTCGACGCGCCCTACAGCCGCGGCATCGCCTCGACAGCGGAACCCTTCACCGCCCTGTTCCCAGGCGTCGGCGGCTGAGCGGACGCACCCCCTCACCCCACGCGTCTCCCCCTCCTCAGTTCGCCATCGCACACAAGATCACCCTGGTAGAGGACGGCGTCGGCCCACCGGCCGCTCACGACGCCGTCCTCTCGTCTGTCCCGCCCGGCGCCCGTGTCACTCCGTACGCGGACCGGCGACGTGATCTGGTTCACACCCTGTCACAGGGGCCGGAAGCGCGGTGACGTAAGGCCGCACACCCGAAACCGGAGGAGACATCATGACGGGGAACGCACATGTGGTCGTGGTCGGCGGCGGCTACGCGGGCGTGATGGCCGCGAACCGGCTGACGCTGCGCGACGACGTGACCGTGACGCTGGTCAACCCGCGCCCCGACCTCGTCCACCGGGTCCGCCTGCACCAGTTGGTGGGCGGGTCCCACGACGCGGTCGTCGCCTACGAGGACGTCCTGGCCGGGCGCGTCCGCCTGGTCGTCGACACCGCGACCCGGATCGACGCGGCCGAGCGCCGCCTGGCGCTCACGAGCGGCGGCACGCTGGACTACGACTACCTGGTCTACGCCGTGGGCAGCGGCAGCGCCGAAACGGACGTGCCCGGGGCGGCCGAGTTCGGCCACCGGCTCGCCACCCTGGAGGAGGCCCAGCGGCTGCGCGCGGCCCTCGGCGCCACGCCCGCGTCGGCCCCGGTGACGGTGGTCGGCGCCGGGCCCACCGGCATCGAGACCGCCGCCGAACTGGCGGAGACCGGCCGGGCGGTGACGCTGGTCTGCGGGGGCGTGCTCGGCCCGTACCTGCACACGCGGGGCCGACGCTCGGTCGCGAAGGAGCTGGCCAGGCTCGGGGTGAGGGTCGTCGACGGCCCCGGCACGAAGGTGACGGCGGTGAACCGCGACGCCGTGCGGCTCGCGGACGGCCGTGAGCTGCCGAGCGCGGTCACGGTCTGGACCGTCGGCTTCGGCGTCCCCGACCTGGCCGCCCGCAGCGGCCTGAGCACCGACGCCGTGGGCCGCCTGCTCACGGACGAGACGCTGACCAGCGTGGACGACGAGCGCGTCGTCGCCGCCGGGGACTCGGCGGCGCCGTCCGGCCTGCCGCTGCGGATGAGCTGCCTCAACGCGACGCCGCTGGGCGCGCGGGCCGCCGACACGGTGCTCAGCCGGATCGCCGGTGAACAGCCGGGCGAACTCCACCAGTTGATGTACGCCCAGTGCGTCAGCCTGGGTCGCGGCGCGGGCGTCTACCAGTTCGCCAACAGGTCCGACGTCGCGGTGTGGCTGCACATCGGCGCGGGGATGGGCGCGCGCATCAAGGAGATCGTGTGCAGCGGCATCCCCGGGCACCTGTCGGGCGAGGCGCGCAAGCCCGGTTCGTACCGCCTGCACCGCCTGCCGGGCGGCGTCGGCAAGCGCCAGCGGATGCTCCGCGCCCACCGCGCCGACCCGACCGCGGCCGCCGCCGACCACTCGGCCTGACCGGCGTGGGCTGCGACGATCTCGCTGTGGACGCGAAGGAGCGCGGTCGGCCACCGGAGCCGACCGCGCGGGACGAGAAGCGCGAGCGGCGCGCGGAGTACGGGACGCACATGGCGCACGAGAAGCACACGGCGCCCGAGGAGGGGGAGCGGCAGGTGAGCGGCGGCGCGCGCGATCCCGCCACCGAGGCGTTCCTCGCCCACCGCGGCCTGCTCTTCACGGTCGCCTACGAGGTGCTCGGCTCGGCGGCCGACGCCGAGGACGTCCTCCAGGAGACCTGGCTGCGGTGGGTCAGGGCCGACCTGGAGCAGGTGCGCGACCAGCGGGCGTTCCTGGTGCGGATCACCACCCGACAGGCGCTCAACCGGCTGCGCGCCGTGCGGCGCCGCCGCGAGGCGTACGTCGGTCCCTGGCTGCCCGAGCCGCTGCTCACCGCGCCGGACGTGGCCGAGGACGTCGAGCTGGCCGAGAGCGTGTCGATGGCGCTGATGCTCGTCCTGGAGACGCTGTCACCGACCGAGCGCGTCGTCTTCGTCCTGCGCGAGGCGTTCGGCTTCGGGTACGACGACATCGCCGCCGCCGTCGCCAAGAGCCCCGCGGCCGTGCGTCAGATCGCCCACCGCGCCCGTCGGCACGTCGACGCGCGCCGCCCCCGCCGGGCGGTGTCGTCGGCGGAGGGCCGGGCGGTCCTGGAGTCGTTCCGGCGCGCCGTCGAGACCGGGGACGCCCGGGCCCTGCTGAAGGTGCTCGCCCCCGGGGTCGTCCTGGTGAGCGACGGCGGCGGCCTCGCGTACGCGGCGCTGCGGCCGGTCACGGGCGCCGACCGGGTGGTCCGCGTGGTCGCCGGGGGCCTGGGCAGGGTCGCGGGCCGGTTCGCCGTCGAGCCGATCGCGGTCAACGGCGGCCCGGCGCTCGCCGTCCGCGTGGACGGCGAACTCGACGGCGTCATGGTGCTCGGCGTCGCGGACAGCCGCGTCACCGGCCTCTACTACGTGCGCAACCCGCGGAAGCTGTCCCGCCTCACGTCCCCGACGCCGCTGACCCTGCGCTGAGCACCGGCGGGCCGCCGCCTACGGGCGCACCGCCACCGCGTCGACCTCGAAGAGCATGCCCGGCAGGGCGAGGGAGGCGACGCCGGTCAGGGTCTGGGCGGGCAGCCGGTCGCCGAAGCGGGCGTGCACGGCCGCGCCGAGGGCCGCGAGCTTGTCGGCGTCGTGGTCGACGACGTACGTGCCGAGGCGGACCACGTGCGCGTAGCCGAGGCCGACGCCCTCCAGCGCCGAGCGCAGCCGGTCGAAGGCCAGCTCGACCTGGGCGGCGAAGTCACCGGGCACGGGCGCGCCGGTGGCGTCGGAGGCGTACTGGCCGCCGATGAAGACGAGTTCGCCCGGCGCCGAGACGGCGTGGCTGTAGCCGAAGGGCGTGGGGTCGTGGAGGGTGCTGGGGTTGGTGATGGTGCGCTGGTCGTTCGTCATATGCGGGTGAACGCCGCCGCTCACGGAGATCATTCCGGCCGCCGCCGGGCGGTGGCGCCCGGTCGTACGGGGGGGGTGGTACGCCGTCTGCCGCCGGTCGGCGGTCTCCGGTCGTACGAGGGCCGTACGAGGTCAGCGCGCCGCCCGCCGCGGCGGGGGCGTCAACTCCCCGGTGTGCTCCGGTGCCCCGGCTCCCGCCGCCTCCACCAGCGTCTGCCCGGCCCGGGTGCGCGCGTACAGCACCTGGCGGCCGGAGCGGTGGGCGCTCACCAGGCCCGCGGTGCGCAGGGCGGTGAGGTGCTGGGAGACGCCGCCGGGGGTGAGGCCGGTGCGGTGGGCGAGGTCGGTGGTGGACGCGGGGACGGACAGCTCGGCCAGGAGCCTCGCGCGGGAGCGGCCCACGACCCCGGCGAGGGCCTCGGGCACCGGCACCGGCCGGGACTGCCAGAGCGTGCCGACCCCCCGCGGCGGATAGCGCAGGGACGGCTGCCACGGCTCGTTGAGGGCGGAGAACACGCGCGGCCACACGAACGCGGACGGCACGAGCAGCAGCCCGCGGCCGTCGAGGCGCCGGGATCCGCGCGCGGTGCGGTGCTCCAGGTGCAGCATGCCGTCGGCCCAGGCGACCTGGGGGTCGAGGTCGGCGAACAGGTGCTGGGTGCCGCCCTCGACGAGGCGGCCCGCGCGGTAGCGGATGTCGCTCTCCAGGAAGGTGAGGACGCGTGACCAGTACGGGGCGAGGGCCAGCTCCCAGTACGCCTCGATGGCGTCGGCGAGGCGCCCCAGCTCCCTCGCCGGGTCCGCGCGCAGCGCCGCCATGCGGGCGGGCGGCACCTCGGCCGTGGTCCACAGCAGCGGCGGCGGCGTGGCCCGCAGCGTCGCCAGCTCCACCGCGAGCGAGGGCAGCGGCGTGGTGGGCGGCGGCACCAGGAACCCGGGGATCCGGCCCGCCCAGGGCGAGCGCTCCGGTACGGGGACGAGGTCGAACAGCGGGGTCAGGTCGACGCCCGCGGCGGCGAGGCGGGGGCGCACCTGGTCCGCCCAGGCGCGGTGCAGCCCCTGCTCGTCGGCGCCGCGCAGCACGCGTACGCTCGCCACGACCTCCCACAGCGGGGAGAGCGCGAAGCGGGTGCGCGCCACGTCCTCCAGGGTGAACTCGATCTCGATCATGCAGCCGAGGCTAGGCCGAGTCGATCATTCAGCCCAGGCTGAATCAGTAGGCCGGGCCGCCGGGATGGCGCACCGTACCGCGCATGACCTCACCGACCGGCCCCTCCCCCTGGCGGCTGCGCGACTTCCGCACGCTGTTCGCGGCCAGCGCGCTCAGCCATCTCGGCAGCAACGTCGGCCAGGTGGCGATCCCGCTCCTCGCCGTCACGACCCTGGACGCGAGCCCCGGGCAGGCGGGGGCGCTCGCCGCGCTGTCCACGGCGGCGTTCCTGCTGATCTCGCTTCCGGCGGGCGCGTGGGTGGACCGGCTGCCGGGGCGCCGGGTGCTCGTGGTGGCCGACGCCGTGCGCGCCGCCCTGTTCGCCTCGGTGCCGGTGGCGTGGTGGTGCGACGCGCTGTCGCTGCCGCAGCTGTACGCGGTGGTGCTCCTGAACGGCTGCGCGACCGTATTCTTCGACGTCGGCTCGCAGAGCGTGCTGCCCGACCTGGTGGGCCGGGAGCGGCTCGTCCCGGCGAACACCGCGATCGTGAGCCTGATGGCGGGCGCCAACATCGCCGGGCGCGGCGCGGGCGGCTTCCTGGTCCAGCTGGCCACCGCTCCCCTGGCGGTCGCGGGCGGCGCGCTGGCCTATCTGGCCTCCGCCGTGGGGCTCACCGGTGTCGCCCGGCGGCAGCCGCCCAGGGCGGCACCGGTCGAGCGGCGGCGGCTGCGGGCGCAGGTCGCGGAGGGGCTGCGGCATGTCTTCGGCCGCCGTGAGCTGCGGGCCCTGGCCGTCACCGCCACGCTGACCAACCTCGGCGCGCAGATGGTCAACGCCATGCTGCCGGTCCTGTTCACCCGGGAGTTGGGGCTCTCGGCCGGGGTGCTCGGCCTGTACTGGGCGGCGGGCGGGGTCGGCCTCCTCCTCGGCGCGGCCTGCGCGCGCCGCCTGGCGGGCCGTTTCGGCCACGGGCGGGCGCTCGCGCTCGCGGGGCCCTGGCTGGCCCCGGCCGGTCTCGCGGTGGCGCTCGTCGGGGACGGGCCGTGGCTGTGGGTGGCGGGCGCGGGCTGGCTGGTGACCATGGCGAAGACCGGCGTGGACAACGTCCTCGGGGTCACCCTGCGCCAGCATCTGACGCCGGACGCGCTGCTCGGCCGGATGAACGCCACCTTCCGTTTCCTGCTGACGGGGGCGCTCACCGTCGGCGCGGTCCTGGCGGGGGCCGTCGGTGAGGTGTGGGGCGTGCGCGCGGCGGTGTGGGCGGGCGCGGTGTGCCTGGCGGGCGCGTTCCTGCCGGTGCTCTGCTCGCCACTCCGGACGCTGCGGGAGCTGCCCCCGGCCCCCGCTGCGGCGCGTCCGGCCCCCGAGACGAAGGCATCGGACTCCGATGCCCCGTCAGCCAACTGACGCTCCCGCCCGCTCCGCGCGCCGCTGACGCCGACCCCCTCTGACCGCGAACGGCGCGGCGAGCCCCGCGAGGGCGAGCAGCGCGCCCACGACGTACCAGCCCGTGCGCCCCCGCTGACGCGCAGCGCGCTGAGCGGACCGGCCCCGAGGGCCTCGGCCGGGCCCGCGCCGAGCCAGGACACGCCCGGGTGATGGCGGGGCGCTGTCGCCCGGCGGCCTGCTGCGCGCGCCGGTCTCCGCGGGCTCCGCGCTCCATCCGGTGGGCCGCGGCACGCACCGGCTGCGGCGGTGCGCGGCCGCCGAGTGCGGCGGTCCTCGCCGCCACGTCCCGGACGGGCCGTCAGCGGTACCGCTCCCGCCGGTGCGCCGACCGCGACGCGGTACGCCGCCGCGCGGTGCACCGGCGCCGCGGCGTACGGCAGCCGAGGCCCGGGGGCGTCGGGAGGACGGGGCGGTGGAGAGCGGTGCGTGCGGCCGGGCGGGGTGCCTCCCGGCCTGTGAGGGGAAGGCCGGGCCGGGACCGCCCGAACGGGAGGCATGGACGAAGATCCCGCCCGGCCGTTCACCGGGCCACCGGCGCAGGGGAAGTACCGGTGGCCCGCGCCGCACGGATGCCCCCGCCGTCCCCCGTCGTACCCATCCGTGCGGCATATGCGTCATGAAACCCCGCCCCGCCGCCCGTTGGGGAGTGTGTGCGCCGGGTCAACGCGGGTGCCGCGAGCACACGGCGTGTGACCCGCGCGGCCCCGCCCCCGCGCGCGGCACACCCGCTCCGCCGCCACCGCACCCCCGGCCCGCGCGGCACCGGCCCGTACCACCGGTCCGCGCCGCCTGACGCCCTGCCACATCCCCCCGCCCGCGCCGCCGCGCCACACCGCCGCGTTCCCCTGGACGGCCCACACGCGTGCCCCGTTCGCACGACAGCGATCGCGGTGCCCCCGCGCCGTACCTAGCGTTCACGACATCGAGGTGCATATCCGGCGCAAGCGGAAGAAGGTCCGCTGATGCTCCTCGGGGACCCGGAGGAAACATCATGCGCGCGATACGCGTCGCTTCGGCCGCCCTGTTCACCGCCACCGCCCTGGCCCTGACGGCCTCCCCGGCGTCCGCCGCGGTGGCGGGCGACGAGGACATCACGTCGTTCGGCTTCCGGGTCACCCCGTCCACGATCGCCGCGGGCGGGCAGGTCACGCTGAGCGTGGACGGCTGCGAGCACAACACCAAGGTGACCTCGGGGGTCTTCGACGACGTCACCATCCCCAAGGGCCAGTCGTCGGCGACGGCGATGGTGTTCTGGGACGCCAAGCCCGGTGCGATGTACGAGGTGACGTTCACCTGCGGCGAGGAGTCGGGCAGGACGGACCTCACCATCGCCACCGGCGGCTCCGGTTCCACCGCGCACCACAGCAGGGGCGTGAAGGCGGGCGTCGGCGGCAGCGCGGGCGGCTTCGACGCGCAGCAGATCGCGGTGGGCGGCGTGCTCATCGCCGGGGTGCTCGGCACGGCGTACTACTGGACCCGGCGCCGCGCCGACGGGGACCACGTCTGACGCCGTGACACCGCCCGCGGGCCCGGCGCGGAAGGGGACGCGCCGGGGCCCGCGGGCGGGGGCCCTCGTGCGTCAGGCCTTGCTCTCCGCCCTGCGGCGCAGCCAGAACACGCCGCCGCCGACCAGGGCGAGGCCCACCAGCGTCCCGCCGATGGCCATGTCGGTGCTCGTCGCGCCGGACGTGGTGCTGCCGCCGAGGCCGCCGCGGACGCCGCCGTGGATGACGGTGAAGGCGGACGGTCTGGTGAGCGTCTTGCCGTTGCAGTTGGCGGTGATGTCGAAGGCGCCCGGGTGGGCGTTGTGGTGGACCGTGACGGTCGCGCTCGACGTGGTGCCGGGGGTGATCGGCTTCAGGTTCGTCTTCGGGAACGCGGGCGACTCGACGGTGCCGGGCGCCTCGCAGTTGTCGACGGTGACGGTGAGCTGGCCGCCGCGCGCGATCACGCTGGGCATGGCGACGATGTTGCTGGGTCCGGCCCAGGCGGCGGCGGTCGGCGCGGCGAGCCCGACGACGGCGCCCGCGGCGACGAGCGCCGCCAGTGCACGGGAATTGCGCATGGGTCTGTCCTCCGCGAGAGGCACCCCGGGGTCACTCTTTCCCCGGTCGATCGGCGAGAGCGCCTCTCGGAAAGACCCTCAGACGCCCTGTGGAAAGCCGCATGTCGGCGATCCGCCGTCCTGGTGAGCCAACACGCCGACCCGCCCGCGCGCGGGCGGATATCGCCGCAGGTCACGGACCGTCAGAAAAATCCCGTGGGCGGCGACTCGGATGGCGCAGGCCGGGCGCGGCCACCACCCGTTCGCGCCCGCCCTTTCGCACGCCGCGCGCGCCGCGCTTAGCGTGCTGGTACGCGCAGAGGACGCGGTCGCTCGTACGCGCAACGGACGCGGTCGCCAGGCCGCGTGGAGAGGGGATAGAGAATGCCTTCGTCCCACCCGTCCGGTCCGCCTCCCGGCGAGTTCGACAAGGTCGCGGACCGGTCGCCGGAGCCGGGCCCCGGAGAGGCCGGGGGCCTCGACGCGTTCGAGGAGGAGCGGCCGCGCAAGCGCGCGCCGTGGGGCGTGATGGCGCTGGTGCTGCTCACCGGTCTCGCGCTGATCCGCAACGGCTCCGGCGAGTTCGACGTGGGCCCGCCGCAGCCCGCGTCGGCGGCGGCCGCGGACCGGGCGCCCGCCGCCGCGAAGGGCGCCCCGGCGCCCCTGGCGTTCTCCCCGCCGACCGCGTGCGCATCAAGGCCATCCGGGTGGACGCCCCCGTGATGGCGGTGGGCCTGGACGCGGAGGGCTGGGTGGACGCGCCGCCGCCGGACGACCCGAACCTCGCGGGCTGGTTCACCGGCGCCGTGTCGCCGGGTGAGAAGGGCACGGCCGTCGTCGTCGGGCACGTGGACAACCAGCAGGGGCCCGCCGTCTTCTACGGCCTCGGCTCGCTCAAGAAGGGCAACCGCGTCGAGGTGCTGCGCCAGGACCGGCGCACCGCCGTCTTCGAGGTCTACGGCATCGAGGTGTTCGCGAAGGACGACTTCCCCGGCGACCGCGTGTACGGCAACGGCGGCACCCCCGAGCTGCGCGTCATCACCTGCGGCGGCGGCTTCTCGAAGCAGAACGGGTACGACGGGAACGTCGTGGTGTTCGCCCGCCTGGTCGACGTACGCTGACGCGGCGTCACACCGGGCCACCGGGCCGGGCGCTAGAGCCGGTAGCGGCTCGGCACCGTCAGGTGGTATCCGGCGGCGAGCAGCTCCGGCAGGTAGAGCCTGAGGGCATCGACGCTCTGGCTGCGGTCGCCGCCCGCGTCGTGGGAGAGCACGACGACGCCGGGGCCCGCCCCGTCCAGGACGCGCCGCACGATGGTGGCGGTGCCGGGCGTGCGCCAGTCCAGGGTGTCGACGGTCCAGGCGAGCGGCTCCATGCCGAGTGCGGCGCCCAGTTCGAAGGCCGACCGGTTCCAGGCGCCGTACGGGGCGCGGAACCACAGCGGCGGGGTGCCGACGGTGTCGTCGACGACCGCGCAGGTGCGCTCCATCTGGTCGCGGATGGCGGAGCGGGTGAGGCGGGGCAGCAGCGGGTGGCTCCAGGTGTGGTTGCCGATCACATGCCCGTCGTCGGCCATCTCGCGCAGCAGGTCCGGGTGGACCGCGGCCATCTCGCCGCACACGAAGAACATCGCGCGGACGCCGTGCCGCCGCAGGGTGCGCAGGATGGCCGGGGTGTAGCGGGGGTCGGGCCCGTCGTCGAAGGTCAGGACCATCGAGCGGGACCGGTCCGGAAGGCGCAGGATCGGGGCGCGGCGCACCGCCGGGCGGGCCGGGGCGGCGCGCGGGGGCCCGTATCCGGCCATGGGCTGGAGCCGGTACGCGGAGGGCTTCTGGGCGCGGACGGCCGGGGGCCGCCCGCGGGCGCGCCGGTGGCGGCGGTGCGGCCCGGGGTGCTCGCGCGCTCGGTGCCCGCGCAGCCGGTGGCCGTGGCGAGGCCGACGACGCAGAACCCGCGCAGCAGGGCACGGCGCGCCAAAGGCAGGTGATCGTCTTTCATGACTAATGCCTCGCATGGCCGAAGGCCCCGGGGCCTCAGCAACACTGGCGCGGCGTTCCGAAAGCACCCGAGCGGCGCCCTAAAGCACCCGATGGGAGCACCGCCACGGGCACCTGCCACGCACACCGGCCGGGCGGGCCCCGGTCAGCGACGACGGACCAGCGGGAACGGCAGCGTCTCGCGGATGGTCAGGCCGGTGAGGAACATGACGAGGCGGTCGACGCCGATGCCGAGGCCGCCGGTGGGCGGCATCGCGTACTCCAGGGCGTCGAGGAAGTCCTCGTCCAGCTCCATCGCCTCCGGGTCTCCCCCGGCGGCGCGCAGGGACTGCTCGGTGAGGCGGCGGCGCTGCTCCACGGGGTCGGTCAACTCGCTGTAGGCGGTGCCGAGTTCGGTACCGAAGGCGACCAGGTCCCAGCGCTCGGCGAGCCGGGGGTCGGCGCGGTGCTGGCGGGTGAGCGGGGAGACGTCGGTCGGGAAGTCCTTGTAGAAGGTGGGCAGCTCGGTCCGCTCCTCGACCAGGCGCTCGTACATCTCCAGGACGACGTCACCGCGGCTGTCGTCGGGGGTGTACGGGACGTCCGCCCGGTCGCACAGCCGGAGCAGCCGCTCCAGGGGCGTGTCGGCGTCGATCTCCTCGCCGAGGGCCTCGGAGATCGCCCCGTACACGGTCTTGACCGGCCAGGGGCCCGAGATGTCGTACTCGGTGCCGTCCTTGCGGGCGACGGGGGTGCCGAACGCGGCGGTGGCGGCGCCCTGGATGAGTTCGCGGGTGAGGTCGAGCATCACGCCGTAGTCGGCGAAGGCCTGGTAGGCCTCCAGCATCGTGAACTCGGGGTTGTGCTTGTAGGAGACGCCCTCGTTGCGGAAGGTGCGGCCCATTTCGAAGACCTTCTCCAGGCCGCCGACGCACAGCCGTTTCAGGTACAGCTCGGGCGCGATGCGCAGATAGAGGTCGAGGTCGTAGGCGTTGATGTGGGTGGTGAAGGGCCGGGCGTTGGCGCCGCCGTGGATCTGCTGGAGCATCGGCGTCTCGACTTCCAGGTAGCCGCGGTCGAGCAGGCCCTGGCGCAGCGCCTGGACGGCGGTGGAGCGGGCGCGCACCACGTCGCGGGCGCCGGGGCTCGCGACCAGGTCGAGGTAGCGGCGGCGGACCTTGGCCTCGGGGTCGGTCAGGCCGCGGCGCTTGTCGGGCAAGGGGCGCAGGCACTTGCCGGTGAGCTGCCAGGAGGTGACGAAGACGGTGAGTTCGCCCTTGTCGCTGCGGCCGACGCGGCCGGTGGCGGTGAGGTGGTCGCCGATGTCGGTGTCCCGGGTGAACGCGGCCAGGGCGTCGGGGTGGGCGCGGGTGAGGGCGAGCTGGCGGTCGCCCGACCAGTCGCGCAGCACGGCGAAGACGATCCCGCCGAAGTCGCGTACGAGCATCAGGCGGCCCGCGATGGTGACTTGAGCACCCATCATGTCGGCTGTGATGTCGGCCAGTTGGTGGGTGCGCCGGGGGATGCCGACCGGGTAGGGGTCGACGCCGTCGGCGCGCAGCCGCTCCAGGGCGCGGTGCCGGATGCGGATCTGCTCGGGCAGCGCCTCGACGGGGTCGCGGGCGGCGGCGTCCTCGTCGCCGAGGCCGAGCGCGGCGATCGGGGCAGGCCCTCCGTGGTGGCGGGCTTGGTGACGTCCCGCGGCTTGTGCCCGCGACCCCACAGCGTGCGCAGCGACGGCACCGACACGAAGCCCTCGGCGATGCCGGAGGCGAGGCTGATCCGGGCGAGGGCGCCGGTGTCGCCGTAGCAGATGAAGCGGGGGTACCACTCGGGGTGGTACTTGGCGTTGGAGCGGTACAGGGCCTCCAGCTGCCACCACTTGGAGAAGAACAGCAGCAGCCTGCGCCACAGCCGGAGGACGGGGCCCGCGCCGATGCGGGCGCCCTCCTCGAAGACCGAGCGGAACACCGCGAAGTTCAGGGAGATCCGCCGGACGCCCAGCTTCGGCGCGAGGGCGCACAGCTCGGCGACCATGAACTCCATGACGCCGTTGGGCGCGGTGCGGTCCCGGCGCATCAGGTCCAGGGAGACGCCGTCCCTGCCCCAGGGCACGAAGGAGAGCAGCGCGAGAAGCCTGCCGTCGGCGTCCAGGGCCTCGACGAGCAGGCAGTCGCCGTCCTCGGGGTCGCCGAGCCGGTCCAGGGCCATGGAGAAGCCCCGCTCGGTCTCGGTGTCCCGCCAGGCGTCCGCCTTGTCGATGATCTCCTCCATCTCCTCGTCGGAGAGGGTGGCGTGGCGGCGGACGCGGGCGGTGGCGCCGGTGCGCCGGACCCGGTTGACGGCCTGCCGGGTGACGCGCATGTCGCGGCCGTCGAGGTCGAAGTCGGGTACGTGCAGGATGGCCTCGTCGCCGAGCTGGAGGGCGCCGAGCCCGGCGCGGGCGTAGGCCGTCGCCCCGTCCTCGGAGGCGCCCATGACGGCGGGCTGCCAGGCGTAGCGGCGGGCCACGTCCAGCCAGGCGGCGATGGCGTGCGGCCAGGCCTCGCGGTCGCCGACGGGGTCGCCGCTGGCCAGGCAGACGCCCGCCTCGACACGGTAGGTCACGGCGGCCTTGCCGCTGGGCGAGAAGACGACGGCCTTGTCGCGCCGGGTGGCGAAGTAGCCGAGCGAGTCCTGGTCGCCGTACCGGCGCAGCAGGGCGCGGATGCGGGGCTCCTCGTCGCCGTGCAGGGCGGCTTCCATGCGCTGGGACCTGAAGAGCGTCGCGGCGGCGTTCAGCAGCGCGAGGGCGCCGAACAGGCCGAGGAAGAAGTACAGCGGGCGCGGCGGGGAGCCGTCGAAGTAGTCGTGGCCGTGGAGGAGCCCGCCGCCCACCCGGTTGGCCGCCCACAGCAGCCGCTCGCCGCGCGGCAGGGTGCCCGGGAACAGCTCGACGAGCCCCCAGCCGAGCAGGATGGCGAGGCCGAGCCCGGCGGCGAGCACGGCCACGGCCCGCCACAGGGCGCCGCGGCGCGAGTCGGCGTAGAACTCGCCGCGCGCCAGGACCAGCACGACCAGGAACGCGCCGCAGACGACGAAGGACGGCAGCGACTCGCCCCAGTAGCCGAGGGCCAGGCCGAGCACGTCGAAGGCGAGCAGCAGGCCGAGGTAGACCACGACGAGCCACCAGGCGACCTTCTTGCGGGTCGCGATGGCGGCGGCCAGCAGGAAGAGGAAGACGGCGTAGGCGAGGTTCGGGCTGACCGGCACCGTGAGCTGGTCCAGGAAGCGGATGACGGGCCGCAGCAGCCGCCGCAGCGGCGCGATCACGGCGAGGACCGCGCAGAACAGGCCGAGGGCGCCGAAGAACGCCGCGAACGCCTCGGGGACCCGGTGCAGGCCGGTGACGCGCAGGCCGCCGGGGCGCCCGTGGCCCGCCTCGCCCGGCTCCCGTTCGCTGGCACTCATGGTCACGACTCTAAGAAGAGGCGGAGCGGGCCGCCCGTCGAGCGGAGCACCGCCGCCCGTCGCGCGGCGCGCCCGCCGAGTGGTGACCGGGCCGTCCGCCCAGTGGTGACCGGGCCGTCCGAGAGGGCCGGGCACCGCTTCCCGCGGCGCGATGAGGCCGCCCGGTCCCGGAACGGGACCTCCGATAGCCTCGGAGGGTGACCGAAGAGCCCAGGCAGCAGCCGTCCCAGCAGTTCGAACGGGGCACCGACGGCCCCAAGGTGATCGTCGTCGGGGTCGACGGCTCGGATTCCTCGCTCCGTGCCGCGGCCTACGCCGGTGGCCTGGCCCGGCGGCAGCGGGCGCTGCTCGCCGTGGTGTACGTCCAGCCGGTGCTGGCGGCGGGCGCCGCGCTCGGGGCGCCGGTCGCGGAGACCACCGACGAGATCGCCGAGGGCCTGATCGCCGAGATCCGCGACGCCACCGAGCGCGTGAAGGGCATATTCGACGTGCGCTGGGAGTTCCACACCTTCCGCGGCGACGCCTTCAACGGCCTGGTCGCGGCCGCCGACGAGCTGAAGGCCGACGCCGTGGTCGTGGGCGCGTCCGAGCAGGCGGGCCACCGCATCGTCGGCTCGGTGGCGGTGCGTCTGGTCAAGGCGGGCCGCTGGCCCGTCACGGTCGTGCCGTAACCCGCGTGACGCGTGGCGTCTTCCGCGCCGCCCCGTGCCTGAGCCATCATGATCCGCCAGCAGCCGTCCGCCTTCAGCGAAGGGTGAGGCCCATGGCCGGACTACGGATGGGGCAGGGCGTCCTGCGCCGCAAGCCCATCGAGCACATCGAGGAGACCGAGGCGGGCGGCGCGGGCACACGCCTCACCCGCACCCTCGGCCTGTGGCAGCTCACCGCGATCGGCGTCGGCGGCATCATCGGCGCCGGGATCTTCACCCTCGCGGGCACCGTCGCCAACGAGAAGGCCGGGCCCGCGGTCCTCATCTCGTTCCTGATCGCGGGCGTGGCGAGCGCGGCGGCCGCCTTCTCCTACGCCGAGTTCGCGGGCCTGATCCCGAAGGCGGGCTCGGCGTACACCTACGGCTACGCGGTGCTCGGCGAGCTGGCGGGCTGGTTCATCGGCTGGGACCTGCTCCTTGAGTACACGGCGATCGTGGCGGTGGTCGCGATCGGCATCTCCGGGTACTTCAACTTCCTGCTGGGCGAGATGGGCGCGGAGCTGCCCACCTGGATGCTGGGCGCGCCCGGCACCGGCGACGGCCACAAGGTCGACCTGTTCGCGGCCGTCCTGTGCCTGTTCATCGCGTACATGCTCACCCTCGGCATCAGGAACGCGGCGCGCTTCGAGATGGTCGTCGTGATCCTGAAGGTCCTCGTCGTCCTGCTCGTCATCGGCGTCGGCTTCTTCCACGTCGAGACCGGCAACTACGAGCCGTTCTTCCCCTTCGGCGTCAGCGGCGCGTTCACCGGCGCGGCCACCGTGTTCTTCGCCGTGTTCGGGTACGACGCGATGTCCACCGCCGCCGAGGAGTCCAAGGACGCGCAGCGCCACATGCCGAAGGCGATCCTGTACTCGCTGGCGATCTCGATGGTGCTGTACGTGCTCGCCTGCCTGGTCCTGACGGGCATGCAGGACTACAAGGAGATCGACCCGGAGAGCGGCTTCTCCTCGGCGTTCAAGGCGGCGGGCCTCGGCGGCCTCGCGGACGTCATCGCGGTCGGCGCGATCATCGGCATCCTCACCGTGATGTTCACCTTCATGCTGGGCTGCACGCGCGTGTGGTTCTCCATGAGCCGGGACGGGCTGCTGCCCAAGTGGTTCGCGAAGACCCATCCGACGCGGCACGTGCCGACGCGGGTGACCTGGATCGTCGGGTTCGCCTCGGCGGCGATCGCCGGTTTCCTGCCGATCGGCGAGGCCGCGGAGCTGACCAACATCGGCATCCTGCTGGCCTTCGTGGTGGTGTGCGTCGCGGTGATCGTGCTGCGCTACAAGCGCCCCGACCTGCCGCGCACGTTCCGCTGCCCGGGCATGCCGGTGGTGCCCGCGATCGGCGTGGTCTTCTCGATCTGGCTGATCACGTTCCTGGAGTGGCAGACCTGGGTCCGCTTCGCCGTGTGGTTCGCGGTCGGCCTGGTCGTGTACTTCGCCTACTCCTACCGGCGCTCGGAGCTGGCGAGGACCCAGGCGCGGGCGTCAGGGGACGGCGACCTCTGACAGGGCCTTGGCGAGGTCGCCCACCGTGTCGGCGACCTCCCGGCCGAAGCCGGTGCCCGCGACCAGGACGCCGAACACGAGGACGATGAGCCCCGTGAGCATCTGGTTGGACCGGCTGCGGGCCTGCACGTTCCGCCGTATGCGCAGGACGATGACGACGGCCAGCAGAAACGCCACGTTGATCGTCAGACTCACCGCAGGTCCCCCCTCGGGCACGGCAGTGGGCACTCCGGTCCCGGCGGGCGCCCCGCTCCTGATGGATAGCCCGATCCGAGGGCGGCTACGGCTCCCCGGCCGGGGTTGGCGGCAAAACGCCCGCGCGCGACCGGATCCGACGGGTATCCGACCGGTATCCGGCGCGGGTCCGGCGGGTCTCCGGGGGGCTCCGGAGGTCTCGGCTCTCCGGCGGGGGTCCGCCTCCGCCTCACTCCCCCATGACCAGGCCGTCCTTGGCGGCGCCCCGGCTGAGCGCGACCCGGCGGATGCGGTCGCGCACGTCCCGGACGTCGGCGCCGCGCTTGAGGGCGGCGTTGAGGTTGACGACCCGGCCCGCGTCGGTGTCGAACCAGTGGGGGACGAACTCCGCCTTCGTCACCTCCCAGCGGCCGCCGGGCCGGTCGGGCGCGGCGAACGTGAAGCGGCCGACGGTGCCCTGGTTGCCGCGCGGGTCGTGGGCGCCCGAGTGGTTGAACATGTCGCCCGCGATCTGGTCGCCCATGCCGTAGACGACCCAGGTGCCGTTGACCTTCTCGTACGCCTGCGGGACGTGGGCGTGGGTGCCGAGGATGAGGTCGACGTCGGGGCGCCCCTTCGTGCGCGCCGCGGTCAACTGGCGCGCGAGTGTGAGCTGTTGGCGATCCGGAGCGTCCTGCCACTCCGTGCCCCAGTGCAGCGAGACCACCACCACGTCGGCGCCCGCCGTCCGGGCGGCCCGCGCGTCGGCGAGGACGCGCTCGCGGTCGATGAGGTTGACCGTCCACGGCTTGCCCGCGGGCAGCGGGATGCCGTTCGTGCCGTAGGTGTAGGCGAGCTGGGCGACCTTGGCGCCGCCCGCGCGCAGCCAGGCGGGCGCGCGGCCCTCGGCGGCGGTGCGGCCCGAACCGGCGTGCTTCACCCCGGCCCCGTCGAGCGCGGCGAGGGTGCGCGCGACACCGTCGGCGCCGTCGTCGAGGGTGTGGTTGGAGGCCGTGGAGCAGGCGTCGTAGCCGGTGGCCCGGAGCGCGCGGGCCACGTGCGGGGGCGACTTGAAGGAGGGGTAGCCGGAGTAGTCGCCCGGCGGGCCGTACACCGTCTCCATGTGGCAGATCGCCAGGTCGGCCTTGGCGATGACGGGCTGGGCGCCCGCCAGCATCGGCCGGAAGTCGTAGCCGTCGCCGCCCGCGTCGGCCTGCGCCTTGCGGATGATCGAGGTGTGCGGCAGCACGTCGCCGGAGGCGGCGAGCGTGAAGGTGCGGCGCGCGCCCTCGCTGCCGCCCGCGGCGGACAGCGCGGGTGCGGGCTTCCCGGCGGCGGGGGGCCGCCGCGGCGTCCGCTCGCGGCTCCCGTCGCCCTCCCGGGAGTCCGGCCCGGGCGGGTCCTGCGCGGCACAGGCCGACGTGACCGCGACGAGCGCGGCGGCGAGGAGGACCAGGGCCCGGCGAGCGGGCCGTGTGGGACGAAAGTGCCTGGTGGGGCGGGTGTGCGGTGTCATCGACCGGACTTTCCGTATGGGACGAAAATACGTAAAGCGATCCACATACGAACCAACCACCAAGTCAAGCGACAAGGCCGGGCACATCGCCTGAACAGCCCAGAACGCGGCGTGATGTGACCCGAAGAACACAACCCCGCCGACCTGCTGTGAAACCGCGGCACGGGTCAAGGCTCCGTAAAGCGCCTTGCTCAGCACCCCCGTTGGGTAATCGGCTGTCCTCATCCGTGTTCCGGGCAGGGGACCAGAGCCGGTGACGCGTACACGGAAGCCAGGAACTCAGGAAGGCGGAGTGTGATGCTGCACGAGAGCACGGACGGCACCGGCGGCCCGGGCGGCGACGAGCTGACGGTGCCGATGGCATGGCTGTACGCCGAGTACATCGCGGACGAGCTGCTGCGGACCGGCGACCTGATGCCGCCCACGTCCTTCGAGTACCGGGCCGGGCGCGACGCGCTCGCCCTGACGATCTTCCTGTCCGACACGCGCGGCGAGCTGTCCGGCATCCGCGTGGTGTCCCAGCTGGAGACCTGGCTGACGCTGACGGCCCACGACACGGCGTGGCAGGACTGGGTGCACGAGCGCATGGACGGCCTCACCGCCGACGCCGTGGCCGCGCGCGGCCCCGCGCCCGACCTGGCCCTCGCGGAGGCCGCCTGGCGCTGGCTGAAGGAGACCGAGCTGCTCGCGCCCGACCTCGACGCGGTGCCCGGCGGCGGCCCCGGCCCCGGTGAGGACGACGCCCCGAAGGTCTGGACGGCGGCCTGGCAGCTGGGCCTGCCGCTCGGCCACCTGGCCATCCAGCTCTTCTGAGCCCGCTCCGGGGCCGCGCCCGGCGTCGCGGCCCGTTGAGTGATCCGGCGGCCGATTCCGTACGGGAGGGCACGAGCACCCTCACCGACAAGGAACGACGCCATGGGGTCCCTGGAGCGGCATCGCGACGCCGGCGCCTACGCGCTCGGCGTCCTCGACCACGCGGACGCGTTCCGCTTCGAGGACCATCTGACCCGGTGCCCCGACTGCCGGGCCCGCCTCGACGAACTCGCCCCGCCGGTGCGGCTGCTGCGCGCCTGCGGCCCCTCCCCCGCGCTCCCGGCGGCGCCGGACCCCCGGCTCCTGGACCGGCTCGTCGACACGGCCGGGCGGGCGCGGCGCAGGCGGTGGCTCGGCGGGGTCGCGGCGGGCGTGGCGCTGGCCGTGGCCGGGCCGTCGGTGGCGCTGCTCGGGGCGGGCGGGGGCGAGCGGGCCGCCGCGAGCGGCGCCCGCGGGGAGGTGTCGGCCGCGCTCACCGCGCGCGGGCGGACCTGGGGCACCGACGTCGACCTGCGCGTGCGGGACGCGGCGGGGCCGCGCACGTGCGTGCTGGTGGCCGTCGGGGCCGACGGCGCCGAGACCGCCGTGACGACGTGGCGGGGCCGCGCCCTGACGACGAGCGCGACGGCCGCGCTGCCGCTGCGCGCCCTGTCCCACTTCGAGATCCGCACCCCGGGGGGCACCCGGCTCCTCACGCTCCGCCCCCGGTGACCCCGCGCCACGGCGGCGCGCGCGCGTCCCGCACCTACTTCAGCAGGCGCGACAGGCGGCGGTCCGCCAGGACCTTGCCGCCCGTCTGGCACGTCGGGCAGTACTGGAGCGAGGAGTCCGCGAACGACACCTCCCGGATGGTGTCCCCGCACACGGGGCACGCCTCCCCCGCCCGCCCGTGCACCCGCATCCCGGCCTTCTTCTCCGCCTTCAGCCGGGCGGCGGCGAGCCCCCGCGCCCGCTCCACGGCGTCGGCGAGCGTGCCGCGCAGGGCGGCGTACAGCCGGGCGGTCTCCTCGCCGGTGAGGCGCCCGGCGGGTTTGAAGGGGGACATCCGCGCCGCGTGCAGGATCTCGTCGCTGTAGGCGTTGCCGATGCCCGCGATCAGGCTCTGGTCCCGCAACGCGCCCTTGAGCTGGCGGTGTTCACCGGCGAGCAGCTTGCCCAGGCGCTCCTCGGTGAAGTCGTCGGCCAGCGGGTCGGGGCCCAGGCGCGCGATGCCCGGCAGCGCCCGCGGCGCGTGGGTCACGTACACCGCGAGGCGCTTTTGCGTACCGGCCTCGGTGAGGTCGAAGCCCGCGCCGGTCTCGACGGCCACCCGCAGCGCCAGCGGGCCCCTGCCGGGCCGGGGCGCGCCGCTGGGCAGCGGGTCCTGCCAGCGCAGCCAGCCCGCGCGGGCCAGGTGGGTGACGAGCCACAGCCCGTCCGCGTCGACGGCGAGGAACTTCCCGTACCGGGCGACCGCCGTGACCGCGCGCCCTTCGAGGGCGGTCACCGGAGGGTCGTACGTCTTCAGGACGCTGACCGCGACGGGCAGCACGCGGACGATCTCGTGCCCGGCCAGTTCCCCGGCGAGGAACGACCGCAGCGCCTCGACCTCCGGCAGTTCGGGCATCGCCGCCTCACCTTCCCGTACCGCGCGCGGGCACGATGAACTCGCACCACACGCACTTGCCGCTGCCGCGCGAGTCCACGCCCCACACGTCCGCGAGCCGGTCGACGAGCAGAAGGCCGCGCCCGGAGACGCCGTCGTCGGTGGCCTCGCGCAGCCGGGGCAGGGCACTGGAGGAGTCCTCGACGTCCACGCGCAGCCGCCGGTCGGCGCCGCTGACCACGCGCAGCGTGACGATGGCGGGCCCGTCGGTGTGGGTGAGGGCGTTGGTGATCAGCTCGTCGGCGGCGAGTTCGATCTCGTCGGCGCGGTCGCGGGCACCCCAGGCGCGCACGGCGGCGCGGATCATGTGCCGGGCCTCGACGAGCGCCTCGGGGTCGCCGGACGCCACGTGCTGCTGGAGGCGGCCGCCGGAGCGCGGGGCGTCCACGACGACGCGGCGCAGCAGGAGCAGCGCCGCGTCGTCCTCGCCGCGCCCGCCGTCGGCGCCGCACAGCAGCTCGGCGAGGTCCTCCAGGTCGCGCGGGCCGGTGCTGACGAGTTCGGCGAGCGCGCGGGTGCCGTCGTCGAGGTCGGCGCCGGGCTCCTCGACGAGCCCGTCGGTGTACAGCAGCAGGGCCTGGTCCGGGTCGAGTTCGACGGTGGTGACGGGGTAGTCGAGCCGCCCGAACTCGGCGGACAGGCCGAGCGGCAGGCCGCCGTCGACGGGCACGCGGCGGCAGGTGCCGTCGGTGAGGCGGAGCAGGGGGTCGATGTGCCCGGCGCGCACCAGCTGGACCACGCCGGTGGACAGGTCGGCCTCGGCGTACAGGCAGGTGGCGAAGCGGTCGGTGTCCAGCTCGTGCAGGAAGCCGGAGGCGCGGGCCATCACGGTGGACGGCGGGTGGCCCTCGGCGGCGTAGGCGCGCAGCACGATGCGCAGCTGGCCCATGACGGCGGCGGCGTGCGTGTCGTGGCCCTGGACGTCGCCGATGACGGCGCCGACGCGGCCGCCGGGCAGCGGGATCACGTCGTACCAGTCGCCGCCGATGTCCCGGCCGAGGGCGGCGCTGCGGTAGCGCACGGCGATGTCGGCGCCCGCGACGCCGGGGATGGTGCGCGGCAGCATGGCCTGCTGGAGGCCCTTGGCGAGGTCTTTCTCCTGCTCGTACAGCATGGCCCGCTGGAGGCTCTGCGCGATGCTGCTGCCCAGCGCGACGATGACGTCGCGCTCCTCCTCGGTGAAGCCGGTCCGGTCCTGGTAGAGCAGCCCGAGGGCGCCGATGGGCCGGGCCTGCGCGATCAGCGGCAGGTAGGCGGCGGCCGTGATGCCGAGGTGCTCGATGTGCGGCCACAGGACCGGGTAGGAGTCCGCGAACTCCTCGGGCGACTCGATGAAGCGCGGGGTGAGCGTGCGCACGGTCTCGCTCATCGGGTACGGCTCGTCGACGCGGGTGACGCGGGTGCCGGGCACATAGCTGCCGACGGGCCCTTCGGCGACGAGCCGGATCCGGCCGGACTCCACCAGGCCCATCACGATGTTCGACGCGCCGAGGTTGGCGAGGCCGTGGGTGTCCTTCAGTACGTCGATGACGTCGTCGACGGTGCGGGCGTGGGCGAGGGCGGCGGTGGTGTTCCGCACGATGCTGGTGCGGCGCCGCCGCTCGGCCTCGGCCTCGACGCGCTCGCGGTGGGCGGTCCGCTCGCTCAGCTCCCGGGTGGCGTCGCGAACGATGCCGACGATGCGTACGGGGCGGCCGGTGCCGTCGCGCAGGATGTGGCCCTGGGTGTGGGTCCAGCGCAGCGTGCCGTCGCGGCGGCGCACGCGGAAGTACGCGCCGTAGTTCACGCTGCCGTCCTTCAGCGCGCGGGAGACCTGGCTGTCCAGGCGGTGCGCCTCGACGGGCGGGACGCGCGTGGCGAGGCTCTCGGGCCGGTTGTCGAATTCGTCAGTGCGCAGGTCGAACAGGGCCAGGGCCTCCGCGTCCAGGAGCAGCACGCGCGTGTCGAGGTCCCAGTCGAAGCCGCCCATGCCGAGCCCCGGCCCGTACAGGTCGAGGAAGCAGCGCGGGCCGGATGCGGAGGTGCCGCAGCAGCGCCGTACCGCCGCCTCGACACCGTCTGTGCCCGCGTCCATGGGCCAACGCTAGGCGCACCCTCGGGCGCCCGCATGTGGACGGCGGCTCACCGGGGCGGGGTGGGGCAGCCGGGCGGCGGCGGGAGGACGCCGGGGCCGCCGTCCGTGCCGGGGAGGAGGGTGGGGCAGTCGGGGGTGTGGTGTCGCCGCCGGGGGTGTCAGGGCCGTCGGGGGTGTCGGGCTGCTGCTGCTCGTCGGGGGCGGTGGGGAAGGTCGGGTCGGTGGGGTCGGAAGGGGCTGTGGGGTCAGTGGGGTCTGGGGGGTCTGTGGGATCGAGGAGGTCCTGGGTGTCACCGGGGTCCGTCGGTTCGGTGGGGGTCAGGGAGTCCGGGGAGGCGGGAGAGTCCGGCGAGCCGGTGGGGCTAGCGGTGTCGGTCGGCCCGGTCGGGTCCAGGGAGTCCGTGGGGTCCGTGGGGTCCGCGGGGTCGGTGGAGTCCGTCGGGGTGGGACGCGGCGGCGGGGCCGGGCGGTCGTGCCGGGCGTGCTCGTCGCCGGTCCGCCGCTCGATCCAGGTGTTGTTGACGACGTTGACGATCGTGATGACCGTGATCGGGCGGGGCGCGGGCACCACGACGATCACCTGGGTCGGCCGGAAGCCGGTCCAGGGCTGCCCGTGGTGGCGGGGCGTCTGCCGGAAGGCGACCGGTGGCTTCAGCGGGTTGCCGCAGGCGCACCGCACCCGGGGCAGGCCCCGGTCGTCGACGAGGACGGCGGTGCCCGCCTGGAGCACGGACTGGAAGGCGGTGGCGCGGCCGTCGCGGTAGCCGTGGTTGGTGACGCGGGTGTCCGCGCGCAGCACGACGGGGGTGAGGCCGCGCAGGTACGCCGGGACGGCGCCCTGGGCGATGCCGACGGCCCCGGCGAAGGCGCGGGCCTTGGCGGGGGCGGCGGTCAGATGGCGGATCTGTGCGCCGACGTCGCAGCTGCTGAGCCGGTGCGTGCCGCCGTACAGGCCGGGAGTGCCGCCCTCAAGGGAGCGCAGGCCCTGGTCGGTGGGGGACGCGGAGCCGGAGGGCGGCGGCTGCGGCGAACGGGTGACGGGCGGGGGGCTCGCGGCGGTCCGCGCGGTGGAGTCGGTGAACGGGTCGGGGCCCTGGGCGGCGACGGGCTGGAGGAACAGCTCGCGGCCGCCGCCCGTCGTGTCCCGCGCCTCGGTGCCGCCCTCGCCATCGCCGCCGGAGCAGCCGGTGGCCGCGAGGGCCAGGGCTATCGCGAAGGCGCTCGCGTACGTGCGGATCGCTGCCGCCACGGGGTCCTCCCGCAGATCGCCGGGCACTTTGCCCTTATTGTCCGAGCGGGGGCGCGACTTGTCCGGTCGGGCGCGCGGCGGCGCGCACGGCGAGGGACACGCCACGGCGAGGCACACCGTACGGAGCAGGGCCCGGCGGTCGCCGGGCCCAGGCTGTCTGGCGGGGGGCGCCCCTCACTGATCCCGCCGCCCCACCCCCATCACCGTGATCACCACGGCCCCCAGCGCCCACACCCCGTACACCGTCCACGCCCCGCCCACGGACCACGGGTACGCGGTCTGGAGCGTGCCCGGCTGGGTCAGGCGCTCCCAGGCCTCGTACGGCATCGCGTGCGCCACGACGGCCGACCAGTGGCGGTCGGAGCTGAAGACCAGGGGCAGGATCAGGAGCGTGGCGACGCTCAGGACGATGGCCGTGCCCATGTGCCGCACCAGCGTGCCGAGCGCCAGGCCGGTGAGGGCCCCCACGGGCAGCAGCAGCGCGGAGGCCGCGACGACGCGGGCCGCGCCCGGGTGGTCGAGGGAGACGCCGAGGCCGCGTCCGGACAGGATGGCCTGCGTGCTGACGAAGGAGGCCAGCGCGATCAGCGCGCCGAGGGCGGTGGTGACGGCGGCGAGGACGGCCGCCTTGGCCGCCATCACCGACCGGCGCGCCGGGACGGCCGCGAACGTGGTGCGGATGAGCCCGGTGCCGTACTCGGCGGTCACCGTGACCGCGCCGAAGGCTCCGGCCGCGAGCACGGGGATGGTGGCGGCGTTGCCGTTGAAGGCCTCCTGGAGCGCCATGCCGTCCCGGATGAAGTCGACCCTGCTGCGGTCGTCCCGGCCCGTCCAGTAGCGGTAGGTGTCGTACGCCGTACCGGCGTTGAAGCCCACGACGGCGAGGAACACGACCGCGTACGTCCACGGCGTGGAGCGCAGCGACCACAGCTTGAGCCACTCGGCGGCGAGCAGGTCGCGGAAGCGGGCGGCGGGCTCGGCGGGCGTCCCGCGGCCGTCGGTGTCCTGGGGCGGCAGGGTGAGCGGCGCGGTCATCGGGCTTCTCCGGTGAGGAATTCGGCGCTGTCGGCGGTCAGTTCCATGAAGGCGTCCTCCAGGGAGGCCTCGCGGGCGGCGAGTTCGTGCAGCGGCAGCGAGTGACGGCAGGCGAGGTCGCCGATCCGGGCGGCGTCCAGGCCGGTCACCGTCAGGCGCGGCCCGTCGCGCTCCACGCGGGCGCCCTCGGCGGTGAGCAGCCGCGCGAGGTCGGCCGGGCGCGGGGTGCGCACCCGGACGCCGGAGCCCGTGCCGCGCGCGGCGAACGCGCTGACCGGCTCCGCCGCGATGAGCCGCCCGCGGCCGATGACGACCAGGTCGTCGGCGGTGTGTTCCATCTCGGACATCAGATGGCTGGAGACGAACACGGTGCGGCCCTCGTCGGCCAGGCGCCGGAACAGGCCGCGCACCCACAGCACCCCCTCCGGGTCGAGCCCGTTGAGCGGCTCGTCGAAGAGCAGCACCGGCGGGTCGCCGAGGAGCGCGGCGGCGATGCCCAGGCGCTGCCGCATGCCGAGCGAGAAGCCGCCGACGCGCCGCCGGGCCGCTCCGGTGAGGCCCACGTCGGCGAGGACGGCGTCGACGCGGCGGCGCGGGACGCGGTTGGCGCGGGCCAGCACCGCGAGGTGCGCGACGGCGGTGCGGCCCCCGTGCACGTCCCCGGCGTCGAGCAGCGCGCCCACGTGGCGCAGGCCGCGCGGCCGGTCGCGGAACGGGCGGCCGCCTACGGTGACGGCGCCCGACGTCGGGTCGTTCAGGCCGAGGATCAGGCGCAGCGTGGTGGACTTGCCCGCGCCGTTCGGCCCGAGGAACCCGGTGACGCGGCCGGGCCGCACGGTGAAGGTGAGGTCCTCGACGGCCGTGGTGCCGCCGAACCGCTTCGTCAGTGCCGTGGCTTCGATCATGGCGTCAACGGTGCCGCGGGCGGGGCCCGTCCGGCATCGGCCCCGGGCTGACACTTGGCGGGGCGGCGGTGTCGACCTGGGTGTACACCCCTGGTCCGATGACCGTTGTCGATCATCTGGCTACGCTGTCGGGCATGTCCGCGACACCGCGTCCGCCCGTGCTCAAGCGCCTGCCGCCGGGGGCCTGGACGGCCCTGGCGTGGTGCGCGGGTACGGCGCTCACGTTCCTGATCCGGATCCGGCTGCCCGGCGAGTCGGCGCCGTCCGTGCTGCCGGGCGTCCTCCTGCTGCGCTGGGACGGTCTGCTGGCCCTCGCCCTCGCCACGGCCGTGACCGTGCGCGGCGGCACCCTGCTGCCGCGGCGCCCGCTGGCGGCGCTCACGCTGCTGCTGCTCGGCTCCGTCATCGGCGCGAACCCGCTGAGCGTGGCCGAGATCCCGCTGCTGCAGTTCCTCGCGGTGGACGTCGCGGTGTACTTCATCGCCTCGTCCCGGCCCCGCCGGACCGGGGCGGTGGCGCTCGCGATGGCGTTGGGCACGCTGGCGGGGTACCTCGCGGTGCGGCTGCTGAGCGGCTGGGTCGTCGGCACCTCCGCCGAGCTGACCGTGGGCCTCACCGCCGTCATCGCCTGGCTGCTCGGCCGGGCGGCGCACGAGGCCCGCGCGCACGCCGAGCAGGTGCGCGTCCAGGCGGCCGCGCAGGCGGTGACCGCCGAGCGGCTGCGGATCGCCCGGGAGCTGCACGACATGGTGGCGCACACCATCGGCATCGTCGCCCTCCAGGCCGGGGCCGCGCGGCGGGTCATCGACACCCGGCCCGAGCTGGCCCGCGACGCCCTCGGCGCGGTGGAGACGGCGAGCCGCGACACCCTGTCGGGCCTGCGCCGGATGCTGGGCGCGCTGCGGCAGGCCGAGCCGGGCGAGGCCGCGCAGGCGGCGCCGCTCGACCCGAGCCTGGGCCTCGCCGACGTCAACCGGCTCGCCGCGCGGACCACGGCGGCCGGGGTCCGCGTCGACGTGCGCTGGCTGGGCACGCCCCGGCCGCTGCCGCCGGAGGTCGACGTGTCGGCGTACCGGATCATCCAGGAGGCCGTCACCAACGTGGTGCGGCACGCGGGCACCACGTCCTGCCGGGTCACCGTGGCGCGGCGCCGCAAGGAGCTGAGCATCGAGGTCGTCGACGACGGCAGGGGCGCGGGCGCGGCGGGCGGCCAGGGCTCGGGGTACGGGCTTGTCGGGATGCGGGAGCGGGTGAGCCTGCTGCACGGCGAGTTCTCGGCCCGGCCGTGCCCCGGCGGCGGCTTCCGGGTCGCGGCCCGCCTGCCGGTTCCGGCGGGTGCGCGATGACGGTGCGGGTGCTGCTCGCCGACGACCAGCCGCTGGTGCGGACGGCCCTGAGCATGGTCATCGCCGAGGCCGAGGGCCTGGAGGTGGCCGGTGAGGCCGGGGACGGGGCGGAGGCGGTGCGGCTCGCCGCTCAGCTGGCCCCGGACGTCGTCGTGATGGACATCCGCATGCCCGGCATGGACGGCATCGAGGCCACCGGCCGGATCACGGCGGCCGGGAGCACCCCGCGCGTGGTGGTCCTGACGACGTTCGACGACGATGACTACGTGTACGGGGCGCTGCGCGCGGGCGCCTCCGGGTTCCTCGTCAAGGACATGGCCCTGGACGACATCCTGGGCGCGGTCCGCGTCGTCGCCGCCGGGGACGGGCTGATCGCGCCGAGCGTCACCGGGCGGCTCATCAAGGAGTTCGCGGGCCGCCCCGTGGCACCGCCGCCCGTGGAGGTGGGCGGCATCACCGGCCGGGAGCGCGAGGTGCTCGCCCTGGTCGGCGGCGGCCTGACCAACACGGAGATCGCCGAGCGCCTGTCCATCAGCGTCGCCACCGCGAAGACGTATGTGACGCGGCTGCTCGCCAAGCTGGGCGCCCGCGACCGGGTGCAGCTCGTGATCATCGCGTACGAGACGGGGCTCGTGGCGCGCTCCCGCTGACGGGACCCGCACGGCCCGGCCGCCGACGGGAACCGTGCCTCACTCAGCGTCACAATGAAGGGGTGGAGTGGTTCACGGCGGACGGCTACTGGCTGAGCCGTCTGGTCTTCCAGCGGGTCCTCGCCGCGGTCTACCTGGTCGCGTTCCTCGGCGCCGCGGCGCAGTTCCGCGCGCTCATCGGGGAGCGGGGGATGCTGCCGGTGCCCGCGTACGTGGCGCGGGTGCCGTTCCGGAGGGCGCCGAGCCTGTTCCAGCTGCGCTACTCGGACCGGCTGTTCGCGGGGTGCGCGTGGACGGGCTGCGCGGTGTCGGCGGCGCTCCTGGCGGGCGTCGACGGGTGGCTGCCGCTGGGGGCGGCGATGGCGCTGTGGCTGGTGCCGTGGCTGCTGTACCAGTCCGTCGTGAACGTGGGCCAGACCTGGTACGCGTTCGGCTGGGAGTCGCTGCTGCTCGAAGTGGGCTTCCTCGCCGTGTTCCTGGCGGGCGACGACGTCGGGCCGCCCGTGCTGGTCCTGTTCCTGCTGCGGTGGGTGCTGTTCCGCGTGGAGTTCGGCGCGGGCCTGATCAAGATGCGCGGGGACGCCTGCTGGCGCAGGCTCACCTGTCTGTACTTCCACCACGAGACGCAGCCGATGCCGGGCCCGCTGAGCTGGTACTTCCACCGTCTGCCGCGCCCGCTGCACCGCGTGGAGGCGGCCGCCAACCACGTGACCCAACTCGCCGTGCCGTTCCTGCTGTTCACGCCGCAGCCGGTGGCGACGGGCGCGGCCTGCCTGATGGCCGCCACCCAGCTGTGGCTGGTGCTGTCCGGCAACTTCTCCTGGCTGAACTGGCTGACCATCGCGCTCGCCCTGTCCGCCGTCGACTTCCGCCTGTTCCTCGGCGACGCCGCCGGGCCCCCGGCGGACCTCGCCGCTCCGCCGCTCTGGTACGAGGTCCTCGTCGTCGCCGTGACCGCGCTGGTGCTCGGCCTCAGCCACCGCCCGGTGCGCAACATGCTGTCCCGGCGACAGGTCATGAACACCTCCTTCGACCCGCTGCACCTGGTCAACGCCTACGGCGCGTTCGGCAGCGTCAGCCGCGTACGCCAGGAAGTGGTGATCGAGGGCACGGCGGACGCGGTGCCGCGGGTGGACTCCGACTGGCGGGAGTACGGCTTCAAGGGCAAGCCGGGCGATCCCGGGCGCTGGCCGCGGCAGTTCGCGCCGTACCATCTGCGGCTCGACTGGATGATGTGGTTCGCCGGGCTCTCCCCCGCCTACGCCCGCTCCTGGTTCGGGCCGCTGGTGGAGCGGCTCCTGGACGGCGACCGGGACACGCTGCGGCTGCTGCGCCACTGCCCGTTCCCCGATGCCCCGCCCACGCACGTGCGCGCCACGCTGTACCGTTACCGCTTCACGACCTGGGCCGAGCTGCGCGCGACGGGCCGGTGCTGGGAGCGCACATACGTACGGGAGTTCCTGCCGCCGACGGCGCTCGCGCCGAACGCCCCGGCCGCGCCCCGGACCGACCCGTGACGGGCGGCCTCACCACACCGAGGCGGGCGCCGCCTCCTTGGGGTTGGGCCCGTACTGGTTGGGCGGCGCGCTGTCCTGGGCGAGCAGGACGACCAGGACGATCCACCCGACCAGCGGGACCAGGGACAGCAGCAGCCACCAGCCGCCGCGGCCCGTGTCGTGCAGGCGGCGGACGCCGACGGCGAGGCCCGGCAGCAGCACCGCCACGGCGTAGACCGCCTCAAGGGCGAAGCCAAGGCCGAGCGCCATGTCGGCGAACATCAGCGCCACGCTGATGACGAGGCTGATCAGCGTGAACATCCAGTACTCGGCGCGCCGGGCGCGCCCCTCGAAGACCGCGTACTTCTTGAGCACGTCCCCGTACCAGTGCATGGCGCCCCCTGTCTTCCGCGCCGGACGCGTTCCCCGAAGACCGCGCCCACACCTCGAACGTAGGGCTTCGGGCGGCGGCCGTCACCGGCGCGTTCCGCTGGACGGAACATCCCCGGGCGCCGCCCCCGGCTCCCGCAGCCCGTAGACGCCCCGCGCGGTCCCGCCGCACACCTCCGCGCGCTCGGCGAGACTCAGCGACGCGGTCAACTCCCTTGCCGTGTCGATGACTTGACTGTACGGGGCGGCGAGGCCGCACACCGGCCAGTCCGAGCCGAACATCAGCCGCCCGGGCCCGAACGCCTCCAGGGCCACGTCGGCGTATGGCCGCAGGTCGGCCACCGTCCACGCCGCCCAGTCGGCCTCGGTGACCAGGCCGGACAGCTTGCCCACGGTGTTCGGCAGCGCCGCGAGGGCCCGCACCCGCGACGCCCAGGGCTCCAGGGCGCCGGAGGCGACGGGCGGCTTGCCCAAGTGGTCGAGGACGAAGGTCAGCTGGGGCAGGCGGGCGGCCGCCGTGACGCAGGCGGGCAGCTGGTGGGGCAGCACCACCAGGTCGTAGGCGAGGCCCGCGTCCGCGACGGCGGCCAGGCCCCGCAGCACGTCCGGCCGCAGCAGCCACTGGGGGTCGGGCTCGCCCTGCACCTGGTGGCGGATGCCCACCAGGCGCTCGCCGCCGGGCAGCCGGGTGAGCGCGGCGAGGGCGTCGGCGACGTCGGGGCGGGTCAGGTCGGTCCAGCCGACGACCCCGGCGACCAGGTCGCTGTCCGCGGCGAGCGCCAGGAGCTCCGGGGTCTCCGCGGCGGCGGTGACGGTCTGCACGAGGACCGTGGCGGTGACGCCGTGCGCGCGGGCGTGCGGGGCGAGGTCGTCGAGGCCGAAGGTGCGGCGGAGCGGCGCCAGCGCGGGCCCGGCGATCCAGTCCTGGTCGCGCACGGCGAGGTCCCACACGTGGTGGTGCGCGTCCACCAGGCCTCCCGGTTCCGCCGCGTCCCCCGGGGCTCCCTCGACGCGGTCGGCGCGGACCCTGGTGTGCGGGGCGGCTGTCACGCGGGCTCCTCTCCGGGGACGGGGACGTCGGCGGGCAGCAGGCCGCTGGCGCGCGCCTCCCGCCAGAACGCGGCGGGGACGGGCGACGCGAACTGCCGTGCCGCGTCGGTGACATGGCCGGGCGCGTGGATGCCGACGAGCACGCTCGCCACGGCTGGGTGGCCGAAGGGGAAGGCGAGCGCGGCGGCCCTGAGCGTGGTGCCGTGCCGCTCGGCGAGGGCGCGCAGGGCGCGGGCCCGGTCGAGCAGGTGGCGCGGCGCCCTGCGGTAGTCGAAGCGCGCCCCGTCCCTCGGGTCGGCGAGCAGCCCCGAGTTGAAGACGCCGCCGATGACGACGGCCGCGCCGCGGGCGCGCGCCACGGGCAGCAGCTCCGTGAGCGCCCCCTGGTCGAGGAGCGTGTACCGGCCCGCGCACAGCACCGCGTCCACGTCGGTGTCGCGCAGGAACCGGGTGAGCATCCCGGTCTGGTTCATGCCCGCGCCGATCGCGCCGACGACGCCCTCGGCGCGCAGCTTCTCCAGGGCCGGGTAGCCCTCGCGGAAGGCCTGCTCGCCGTGGTCGTCCGGGTCGTGCAGGTACACCGCGTCGACGCGGTCGACGCCGAGCCGGGTCAGGCTGGCCTCCAGACAGCGGCGCACGCCGTCGCCGCTGAAGTCCCAGACGCGCCGGTACGCGGCGGGCACCGCGAAGCCGCCGTCCGCGAGGTCGTCCCCGGCGACGGGCCCGGCGACCGGTTCGAGGAGGCGGCCGACCTTGGTGGAGAGCGCGTACGCCGCCCGGGGGCGCCCGCGCAGCGCGGCACCGATCCTGCGCTCGGACAGGCCGAGCCCGTAGTGCGGGGCGGTGTCGAAGTAGCGGATGCCCGCGTCCCAGGCCGCGTCGACGGCGCGGGCGGCGTCCTCGTCGCTGACCGGCGCGTAGAGGTTGCCGAGGCCCGCGCCGCCGAGGGAGAGGCCGCTGACGCGCACCCCGCTGCGCCCGAGGGCGCGTGTGCCGCTCACCGGTCCACCGGGCGCGGCCTGAGGCCCTGCATGCCGCCGTCCACGGCGAGCGCGGTGCCGGTGGTGGCGCCGGAGCGCGGGCTCGCCAAGTAGGCGATGGCCTCCGCGACCTCCTCGGCCCGCACCAGGCGGCCGGTGGGCTGCCGGGCTTCGAGGGCGGCGCGTTCGGCGGCCGGGTCGGGGGCGGCGTCCAGGAGGCGGCCGACCCAGGGCGTGTCGACGGTGCCGGGGTTCACGCAGGTGACGCGGATGCCCTCGCGGACGTGGTCGGCGGCCATGGCGAGGGTCAGCGCCAGGACCGCGCCCTTCGACGCCGCGTACAGGGCGCGCCGCGGCAGGCCCGCCGTGGCGGCGATGGAGCAGGTGTTGACGATCGCGGCGTGCGCGGAGCGGCGCAGCGCGGGCAGCGCGGCGCGCGTGGTGCGGACCACGCCGAGGACGTTCACGTCGAGCACCGCGCGCCACTGGTCGTCGTCGTTGTCCTCGACGGTGCCCTGGGCGCCGATGCCCGCGTTGTTCACGAGGACGTCGAGGCCGCCGAGGTCGGCGACCGCCGCCGCGACCGCGCCGCGCACCGCCACGTCGTCGGTGACGTCGGCGGCGTATCCGTGCAGGGGCTTCTCGATGCCAGCGGGGTCGAGGTCGAGTACGGCGACCCGGGCGCCGCGCGCGGCGAGGAGGCCCGCCGTGGCCCGGCCGATGCCGGAGGCGCCCCCGGTGACCAGGGCGGTCAGTCCCGCGAAGTCCGTCATGCCGCTGCTCCGTCCTGCCGGGGGTGCTGGGGGTGCTCGGTCTGCTCAGTCTGTTCGGGTCGCTCGGGCTGCTCGGGCCGCTCGGTCCGCTGGGCGCGGTCGGCGGCCCAGAACGTGCCGTCGGGGTAGGTGAACCGGGCGAGGGACTCGGGCCGCATGGTCGCCGAGAACCCCGGCGCGGTGGGCGCGGTGTAGTGGCCGTCGCGGATCACGACGGGGTCCACGAAGTGCTCGTGCAGGTGGTCGACGTACTCGATGACGCGGTCCTCGGTGGTGCCGGACAGGGCCACGTAGTCGAACATCGACAGGTGCTGGACGAGTTCGCACAGGCCGACGCCGCCCGCGTGCGGGCACACCGGCACCCCGAAGCGGGCGGCGAGCAGCAGGATCGCCAGGTTCTCGTTGACGCCGCCGACGCGGGCCGCGTCGAGCTGGAGGACGTCGATGGCGTCGGCCTGGAGCAGCTGCTTGAACACCACGCGGTTCTGCACGTGCTCGCCGGTCGCCACCTTCACGGGGGCGACGGCGGCGCGGATCGCGGCGTGCGCGAGGACGTCGTCGGGGCTGGTGGGCTCCTCCACCCAGTAGGGGTCGAAGGGGGCGAGGGCGCAGGTCCAGCGCACGGCCTCGTCGACGTTCCACCGCTGGTTGGCGTCGACGGCGAGCCGGATGTGCGGGCCGACGGCGGCGCGGGCGGCGCGGCAGCGGCGCACGTCGTCGTCGAGGTCCGCGCCGACCTTCAGCTTGATCTGCGTGAAGCCGTCGGCGACGGCCTGGCGGGCGAGCCGGGTCAGCTTCTCGTCGCCGTAGCCGAGCCAGCCGGGCGAGGTGGTGTACGCGGGGTAGCCGCGCTCGCGCAGCAGCTCCGCGCGCCGGGCGGCCCCGGCCCGGCCGTCGCGCAGCAGGGTCAGGGCGTCGGCGGGGGTGAGCGCGTCGGCGATGTAGCGGAAGTCGACCTGGGAGACCAGCCACGCGGGGTCGGCGTCGGCGAGCAGCCGCCACAGCGGTGTGCGGGCCCGCTTGGCGGCCAGGTCCCAGACGGCGTTGACGACGGCGCCGATCGCCATGTGCATCACGCCCTTCTCGGGCCCCAGCCAGCGCAGTTGGCTGTCGCCGACCAGGTCGCGGTGGAGGCTCCCGGGGTCGGCGCACAGCGCGTCGACGGGGCGGCCGAGCACGTGCGGGCGCAGCGCGTGCACGGCGGCGACCTGCACTTCGTTGCCGCGGCCGATGGTGAAGGTGAAGCCGTGCCCTTCGAGTCCGTCGGGGCTGTCGGTGCGCAGCACCACGTACGCGGCGGAGTAGTCGGGGTCCGGGTTCATCGCGTCGGACCCGGCCAGCTCCCGCGAGGTCGGGAACCGTATGTCGTAGGTGTCGACCGCGGTGACGCGGCAGGGAGTTGGGGTCACAGGAGACCTTTCCGGAGGCGGAGGGGAGGCGCGGCGGGTCAGTCCTGTGCGCGGCCCGTGGTGACGCGGGCGATCATCAGGGCGAGCAGGATGATCCCGCCGTAGATGGCCTGGATCCAGAAGGACGGCACCTGGGCGAGGGTGAGCAGGTTCTGTACGACGCCGAGCAGCAGGACGCCGGTGAGCGCGCCGACCATGGTGCCCCTGCCGCCGTCGAGGCCGATGCCGCCGATGACGGCCGCCGCGAACACCGTGAAGATCATGTTCTGGCCCTGGTTGGCGTTGATGGCGCCGACGTAGCCGGTCTGCATCAGGCCGCCGAGGGCGGCGAGGGTCCCGGCGGTGACGTACACGCCGAGCATGACGCGCTCCACGCGGATCCCGGCGGCCCGTGCCGCCTCCGGGTTGCCGCCGATGGCGTACAGGGCGCGGCCCACCCGGTGGTACCGGAGCACCAGACCGGCGAGGCCGAACGCGCCCGCCGCGATCCACACCGACAGCGGCACGGTGAGGAACGTGGTCGTGGCGAGCGTGAAGAACGACTCCGGCATGCCGAAGAGGGTCTTTCCCTCGGTGGCGCCGACGAGGACGCCACGCAGCACGATCAGCATGGCGAGCGTGACGATGAAGGCGTTCAGCTTGAGCTTGACCACGAGGACGCCGTTGAAGCCGCCGATCACCGCGCCCACCAGGACGATCGCGAGCAGCCCCAGGGCCGCGGGCAGCTCGGTGCCGAACCCGGCCCGCGCGGCGGGCAGCACGAGCAGCGCGCCCAGGGCGGGCGCGATGCCGACGACCGACTCCAGGGACAGGTCGAACCTGCCGGTGATCAGGACGAGGGACTCGGCGAGCACGACCATGGCGAGGGCCGCGGAGGCGCCGAGGACCGAGATCAGGTTCCGCTCGGTGAGGAACGCGTCGTTGACGAACGCGCCGAGTACCAGGAGCAGCACCAGGGCGGGTACGAGGGCGAGTTCGCGGGCCCGGCGGAGGAGTGCGGCCTTGGCGGCGCGCCGGTCGGGGGTGCGGGGCGGGGCGAGCGGGGGCGCGGGCGTCTCGGTGGTGCCGCTCACGTCAGGGGTGTTGCTCACGTCAGCGGTGTCGCTCACAGCAGCGGTGCTGCTCACGTCAGCGGTGCTGCTCACGTCAGCGGTGCTGCTGATATCAGCGGTGTTGCTCACGTCAGCGGTGTCGCTCACGGGCCACCCCTTCGATGGAGGCGATCAGCTCGTGGTCGTGCCAGCCCGCCGGGTGTTCGGCGACGACGCGGCCGTGGAGGAGGACGAGGACGCGGTCGCAGCGGCGCAGGTCGTCGAGTTCGTCGGAGACGACCACGACGGCGGTGCCGTCGTCGCGGGCCCGGTCGACGCGGGCGAGCAGCGACTGCTTGGACTTCACGTCGACGCCCGCGGTGGGGTTGATGAGGACGAGCAGCCGCGGGTCGCTCGCGAGGGCGCGGGCCATCACGACCTTCTGCGCGTTGCCGCCGGACAGGGCGGAGACCGGCTGGTCGGGGCCCTCGGCGTGGATGTCGAGCCGGTCCATGAGCTGCCGGGCGAGGGCGCGCTTGCGCCGGGGGGCGACGAAGCCGCGGCGGCCGAGCCGGTGAAGGACGCTCAGGGTGGCGTTGTCGCCGACGGACAGGGTGAACACCAGGCCCTCGCCGTGCCGGTCGCGCGGCACGCAGCCCACCCCGGCGCGCAGCGCGGCGGGCACGTCCCCGAAGGGCAGCGGCCGCCCGTCGAGCGTGGCGCTGCCGCCGGTCGGGGTGTGCAGGCCCGTGAGCGACTCCGCCAGGTGGATCTTGCCGCTGGCGCTGGACCCGGCGAGCCCCACGACCTCGCCGCGCCGCACGGTCAGGTCGACGTCCGTGTACGACGCGCCGGTCAGGCCGCGCACGTCGAGCAGCACGGGCGCCTCGGGGGCACCGCTGGCCGGGCCGCGTTCGCGCGCTCGCTCAGCGACTCGCCCGCCATGGCCTCCACCAGGGCGGCGCGGGGCAGGTCGGCCACGGGCGCGGTGGTGATCCAGCGGGCGTCGCGCAGCACGGTGACGGCCTGGCAGACCTCGTACACCTCCCGCAGGTGGTGCGAGATGAACAGGAAGGTGACACCGGAGTCCTGGAGGGCGCGCATGCGGGTGAAGAGCCGCTCGATCTCCCGGTTGTCGAGCTGCGCGGTCGGCTCGTCGAGCACGATGAAGCGGGCCCCGAAGCTCAACGCCCGTGCGATCTCCACCAGCTGGCGGTCCTCGACCTTGAGGTCGGCGGTGCGGGCGCCCGGGTCGACGCGCACGCCCCAGGTGCCGAGGACGTCGGCGGCCTCGGCGCGGAGCCGACGCCAGTCGATGAGGCCGCCGCGCCTGTGGGGCTGCCGGTTGAGGAACAGGTTCTCCGCGACGGTCAGTTCGGGGACGACGGTGGGCTTCTGGTAGACGCAGGCGACCTGGCGGCGCCAGGCGTCGCGGTCGGTGAGGGGCGGCGCGGGCGCGCCGTCGAAGGCGATGGTGCCCGCGTCGGGCGCCTGGAGGCCGGTGAGCAGGGAGACGAGGGTGGACTTGCCCGCGCCATTGCGGCCGACGAGGGCGTGGGACTCCCCGGCGCGGACGGTCAGACGGCCGTCGCGGAGGGCGACGGTGGGGCCGTAGCGCTTGACGATCCCGGCGGCCTCGACGAGCGGGGCGGCGCCGGGCGGCGGGGGCGGGGTCGGCGTCGTCATCGGGCCGCGTTGCCCCACAGCTCGGCGTCGTCCACGTTGGCCCTCGTGACGAGCGGCGCGGGCAGCTGGTCCTCCAGGTTGCCGCCGGGCAGCCTCACGATGGTCGAGCCGTGGTCGGTGGGGCCCGGCTTGAACGTCTTTCCGTTCATCGCGGCCTTGATGTAGTACATGCCGTACTTGGCGTAGGCGTCGGCGGGCTGGGAGACAGTCGCGTCGATCCGGCCCTCGCGGATCGCCTCGTACTCCTGCGGGATGCCGTCGTTGGAGACGACGGTGATGTGCCCCTTCTCGCCCGCCTTCCTCAGCAGCCCCTTGGACTTCAGGGTCTGGAGGGTGGGCGCGAGGTAGACGCCGCCCGCCTGGAGGTAGACGCCCTTGATGTCTGGGTGGGAGGTGAGCAGGGTGTCCAGCTTGGCGGCGGCGGTGTCCGACTCCCACTTGGCGGGGATCTCCAGGACCTTCAGCTTCGGGTACTTGTCCTTGACGCAGTCGCGGAAGGCCTTCGACCGGTCCCGGCCGTTGACGGAGGCGAGGTCGCCCATGATCTGCACGACCTTGCCGCTGGTGACCTTCTCGCCGAGGTAGTCGCAGGCCTTCCGCCCGTACGCGGCGTTGTCGGCGCGCACCACCATCGCCACCTTGCCCTCCTCGGGGGCGACGTCCACCGCGACCACCGGCACGCCCTTGCGCTCGGCCTGGTCGAGCCCGGCGGAGATGGCGGCGCTGTCCAGCGGGGCGACGACGAGGCCCCTGACGCCCTGGTTGAGCTGGTTGTTGATGTCGGTGATCTGCTGCGAGGGGTCGCTGTTGGAGTTGACGGCCTTCAGGGCGTCCACGTCCTCGGCCTTCGCCATCTTCGGCACGTAGTCGTTGTACGACTGCCAGAACGGCGAGGTCAGCAGCGGCAGGACGACGCCCACCCGGCCCTCTCCCCGCCGCCCGGGCCGCCGGTGTCCTTGGTGCTGCCGCAGGCGCCGAGGGCGAGCGCGGCGCAGGCCGCCGCGGCGACGGCCCCGAGCGCCCGGCGTGGACCGTGTGTCCCGCGTGGACCGCGTGCCCCGTCTGGACCGCGTGTCCTGGGTGGCCTTCCTGGAGTGTTCCGCACAGTGCTGCCGACCATCTGACGGCTCCTCATCAAGGGACTTCCAGAGGGACCGGATCGCGCTCCCGGTGGTGGATGGGCGAATATTTATCAGACCACTTGGCGCACACAACACCCCTCGTTGCCAAGTTTTCCCGCTTTCCGGTCGCAGTGGTCCGACCACATCGGTGGCTAGACTGCGCGGACCCGGCAAGTGCGGGGCAGATGAAGGGCTAGTGAGGGAGCGTCACGTGAACCAGGCCCCGCAGGGCGCCGTGCCCGCGCAAAAGGGCCCCGCACAGAAGGGCCCCGCACAGAAGGGCCCCGCACAGAAGGGCACCGCACAGAAGGGCACCGTGACGCAGCGGGCCATCGAGCGGATCAAGGCGATGATCGCCGAGGGCCTGCTTGAGCCGGGCCAGCGGCTGCCCACCGAGCGGGACCTGGCCGCGCAGCTCGGCATCTCCCGCAGCTCCATGCGGGAGGCCATCCGCGCCCTGACCGTCCTCGGCGTCCTTCAGGCGCGGCACGGCTCGGGCATCTACGTCACGCGCCTGGAGGCCGACGACCTCCTGGAGACGTTCGGCGTGGTCGCCGACCTGTCCCGGGGGCCGCGCCTGGTGGAGCTGCTCGAAGTGCGGCGCGTCCTGGAGTCCACCGCGACGGGCCTGGCGGCAGCCCGCATCACCCCGGCCCAACTGGCGGAGGTGAAAGGGCATTTGGACGCGATGAACGCCACCGACGACCCCGAGGAGATCCTCTCCCACGACTTGGCCTTCCACCGCGCCATCGCCCTGGCCGCGGGCAACGACACCATGGCGGCCATCCTGGACGGCCTGTCCTCGCGCACCTTCCGGGCCCGCGTGTGGCGCGGCTACCAGCAGGAGGGCGCCTTCGAGCGCACCCGCCGCGAGCACGCCCGCATCCACCGCGCCCTGGCCGCACGGGACCCGGAGGCGGCGCGGGCCGCGGCGGCGGCGCATGTGGGGGAAGTCGAGGAGTGGCTGCGGGGGCGGCTGGAAATCTAGCCTTCGCCGCGGGGGCCGTTCCGCTCACCGGAACGCACTGTGGCCCCTCGCCCCTCCTCTGGACACACTCGACGAGCCCGCGCCCTGGTCCGCGCGGGCTCCGTCATGAGTCCCTCTCCGAGGAGGAACGATGAGACAGACACGCACAGGGGCCCTGCCCACCCGCCGCCATGTGCTCGCACTGGGCGCGGCGGCCCTCGCGGCGGCGGGGGCCCAGGGGCTCGCCGCACCGGGCGCGGCCGCGCGGGAGCGCCCGGCCCGCGGCCGGGACGGCGTCAGCGACGGCAGCACGTTCATGGCGTGGCGGGGCCTCGGCGGCGACCAGCGGGTCTTCTGGAGCGGGCTGCGGGGGACGGCACCTGGTCCGGCCCGCAGACGGTGCCCGGCGCGCTGAGCAGCGGTGGGGTCGCCCTGGCCGGGCCGTCCGGCGGGCCGCTGCACATGACGTGGAAGGGCGTCGAGGGCGACGAGCGCATCTGGTGGAACCGGTTCGACGGGTCATCCTGGTCCGGGGCGCAGACAGTGCCCGGCGCCCTGACGAGCGTCGGTCCGGCCCTCGCCCCGTACGCGGGCGTGTTCATGGTGTGGAAGGGCGTCGCGGGCGACGAACGCGTCTTCTGGAACAGCCAGTTCAGGGGCTGGACGGGGCCGCAGGTCGTCCCCGGTGCCCTCACCGGCTTCACGCCCGCCGTGGCCGTCGACCACATCGGCACGTATGGCGTGCCACGCATGGCGTGGAAGGGCGTCAGCGGCGACGAGCGGATCTTCTGGAACACCTACCAGGGCGGTGACACCGGCGCCAACAACTGGACCGGGGCGCAGCCGGTGCCGGGCGCCTTCAGCAGCGCCGGGGTGGCGCTCGCCGGGCCGCCCGGGGGCGGTCTGCACATGGCGTGGAAGGGCGCGGGCAACGACGAGCGGATCTGGTGGAGCAGGCTGTTCCCCAACTCGGCCTCCTGGACGTCCCCGCAGGTCATCCCGGGCGCCCTCACCAGTGTCGGCCCCGCACTCGCCGTGTCCTCCGGCTCCGTCCACCTGACCTGGAAGGGCGTCAGCGGCGACGAGCGCATCTGGTGGAGCAGGTTCCCCGGCAGCTCGTGGACGCCGCCGCAGACGATCGGCGGCGCCTCGACCGCGTTCCGCCCTGCGCTGGCCACGATCGGCCTCTGAGACGCCCGCGCGCACGGGGTGAGGCTTCGCGTCGGCGCCATGCCTCTTGACACACGCCCCGTCAGTTCACGTCCACGTCGTCGAACAGCTCCAGCATGCTCGTCAGGACGCGCACGCACGCCGTGACGTCGGCGTCGGTCAGGTCGCCGCGCACCTGCCGCATCACGGCGTGCTCACGCGCGGCCGCCGCCGAGATGGCCGCCTCCCCGTCCCCCGTCAGCCGGATCAGCGAGGACCTGCGGTGGGCGGGGTTCGCCGTGATCTCGACCAGGCCGCGGGCCGCCGCGTCGTGCACCATGCGCTGCACGAACTGGCGGCTGAGCGACTGGGCGCGGCCCATCTGCGGCACGGTCATCGGGCCGTGCCTGCGCAGCAGGTCGAGGACGGCCCGTACACCGACGGACAGCCCCTCGATGGGCTCGGACTGCTCCACCTTGCGCTGTACGCGCCGGTACAACGGGCCCACCAGGTCGAAGACTTCGGTGAGCCGGTGGGCCAGCTCGTCGGCGGCGAGGGGGCGGCCGCGGTCGGCGGCTCACCGGATGGCGTGGGGTTCGGCTCCTCGGGCACGGCACCATCATGACACCCAGGTTGCCACCCCAAGGGAAACTTGACACCTTGGGTGTCATGACTGATGCCTTCGCTGTGCACGAGTCTTCCGCGTACGGGGCCGAAGCACCCGACGTACGCGCCTTCCCCACCGAGGACGGCGCCCTCGCCTACCGCGACACCGGCGCGGGCGACCCGCTGGTCCTTCTCCACGGCGGCTTCCTCGACCACCGCATGTGGGACGACCAGGTGGCGTCCTTCTCCGAGCGGTACCGCGTCATCGCGCCGGACACCCGCGGCCACGGCCGGTCGGCGAACGCGACCAGGCCGTTCCGGCAGACCGACGACCTCGCCGCGCTCCTGCGCCACTTGGATGTCGGCCCGGCGGTGCTCGTCGGCCTGTCGATGGGCGGGGGCATCGCGGTCGACACCGCCCTCGAACACCCCGATCTGGTACGGGCCGTGGCGGTCTGCGGCGTGGGCACCAGCGAGCCCGAGTTCCACGACCCCTGGGTCAGGGCGCTCCTGGCCGAGTGGGACCGGGCGTACGCCGCCGGTGACGCGGCCGCCTTCGTGGAGGCGACCCTGCGGTTCGCGCCGGGCCCGCACCGCACGATGGCCGACGTCGACCCGGACGTCGTACGCCGACTGCGGGACATGACGGAGGGCACCGTCGCCAAGCACACCGAAACGCAGCCGGTCCTGCCCGTTCCCGTCACGGACACCTGGGCGCGCGCCGAGGGCCTGGCCGTGCCGGTCCTCGCCGTCGTCGGCGACCTGGACTCCGCCGACCACATCGCGATGGTCGAGCGCCTCGCCCGCACCGTGCCCGACGGCCGCGCGGCGACGGTCGAGGGCACGGCCCACTACCCGAACATGGAGCGTCCCGAGGCCTTCGACGCGCTGCTGGAGGACTTCCTTCGGTCGCTGCCCGCCCGGTGACCGCCTGGCGGTCCCGGACCGCGAGGACAGGCGGGGCGGGCGGGGCGGGTGGCACCGACCTTGCCCCGTACGCCCTGCTCCCGTGACCGTCGCGGTAGCCGGGCCCCAACGGGTCGCCGCCCCGGGCCTGTTGACCGGCGGGGAACTCGGTCTCGTACCAGTCGGCGATCTCGTCGTACGCCGCCGTCGGACCCATCCGCGCCTCCCGTTCGGCCCGGGGCGCCCGCAGGGCCCGGTTCCCTCCGCGACTTCGCTCGGGGCGGAAGGAACCGGCGGCCCGGCGGGCGCGTAGGCGGCTCAGGCGCGGCGCAGCCGCAGGGTCATCAGCTCGAACGGCCGCAGCGCCACCGTCACCGTGTCGCCGTCGCGCTCCGGCGCCCGGTCGAGGGCCCGCTCCAGGAGGTCGGTCGTCTCGGCGCCCGCCACGGGGAAGCCGAAGCGCAGCGTGGCGCGGGCGCGGCCGCCGCGGGCCTCGTGGAAGCGGACCACGACGTCGCCGCTGCCGTCGTCGGCGAGCTTGACGGCCGTGACGACCACGGCGTCGTTGTCGACCGAGACCAGCGGGGCGACGTCCGCCGCGGCGCCCGTGACGCGGCGCTCGGGCAGGTTGACGCGGTAGCCCTCGCGGACCGCGTCCAGGATGTCCGCGCCGGGCGCGAGGGCGTGCCGGAAGCGGTGCACGCCCTGGTCGGTCTCCGGGTCGGGGAAGCGCGGCGCGCGCAGCAGCGACACGCGGACCGTGGTGGTGGTCCCGGCGTCGGAGTCGCGGACCGTGCGGCTCACGTCGTGGCCGTACGTGGAGTCATTGACCAGGGCGACGCCCCAGCCGGGCTCCTCGACGTGCACGAAGCGGTGGTTGCAGGCCTCGAACTTGGCGGCCTCCCAGCTGGTGTTGGTGTGGGTGGGCCGGTGGAAGTGGCCGAACTGGGTCTCGGAGGCGTACCGCTCGGCGTGCACGTCCAGCGGGAAGGCCAGCTTCAGGAACTTCTCCGTCTCGTGCCAGTCGACCTCGGTGTCGATGTCGAGGCGGCGCTGCCCGGGCGCGAGGGTGAGCACCTGGGTCATGCGGGAGTCGCCGAAGCGCCGCACCACGCGCACGGACGCGCCCTCGCCGGGCGTGACCTCCTCGGCGTCGGTGAGGTCGGTGACCGTGTTGCGGTAGAACTCGTCGACGTCCCAGGCGTCCCACATGTTGGGGAAGTCGGCGTGCAGCTGCGGCAGGTTGGCCGCCCGGCCGGGCGCCACGGTCTCGCGGCCCGCGACGAGGTCGTACGCGGAGACCACGAGCCCGCGCCCGTCGACCTCCACGCGCAGCAGGCCGTTGTCGAGGACGAAGCCGCCCTCGGCGCGGGCCGCGATCGCGGACTGGCCCTCGGCGACGGGCGCCTGGGCGCCGCCCGCGGGGACTCCGGCGCGGGCGTGCGGCGCGGAGTTGAACACGACCGTGGCGCTGCCCTCGCCCGCGAGGGCCCGCTGGGCGGCGTCGATGACGCCGTTCAGCTCCTCGGCGACCGCCGCGTAGGTGGCGCGGGCCTCACGGTGCACCCAGGCGATGGACGAGCCGGGCAGGATGTCGTGGAACTGGTGCAGCAGCACCGTCTTCCAGATCCGGTCCAACTGCTCGTACGGGTACGGGAATCCGGCCCGCACGGCGGCCGTGGCGGCCCACAGCTCGGCCTCCCGCAGCAGGTGCTCGCTGCGCCGGTTGCCCTGCTTGGTGCCCGCCTGGCTGGTCAGGGTGGCGCGGTGCAGCTCCAGGTACAGCTCGCCCACCCACACCGGCGGGTTCGGGTACTCGGCCTCGGCCTTCTCGAAGAACGCGGCCGGGGTCTCCCACTCCACCGTGGGCGAGCCCTCCAGGTTCCGCATCCGGGCCGCCTTGGCGACCATCTCGCGGGTGGTGCCGCCGCCTCCGTCGCCCCAGCCGGTGGGCGCCAGCGAGTGCCGGGCCACGGCCTTGTCCTTGAAGTTCCGCGCCGCATGGGCGATCTCGGAGCCCTTCATGGAGCAGTTGTAGGTGTCGACGGGCGGGAAGTGCGTGAAGATCCGCGTGCCGTCGATGCCCTCCCACTGGAAGGTGTGGTGCGGGAACTTGTTGGTCTGCGACCAGGAGATCTTCTGTGTGAGCAGCCACTTGGAGCCCGCGGCCTTGATGATCTGCGGCAGGCCCGCCGCGAACCCGAAGGTGTCCGGCAGCCAGGCCTCGTCGTTCTCGACGCCGAACTCCTCCAGGAAGAACCGCTTGCCGTGCACGAACTGACGGGCCATCGCCTCCGAGCCGGGCATGTTGGTGTCGGACTCCACCCACATGCCGCCCGCCGGGACGAACCGGCCGTCGGCCACCGCCTTCTTCACCCGCGCCCACACCTCGGGCCGGTGCTCCTTGATCCACGCCCACTGCTGCGCCTGCGACATGGCGAAGACAAAGTCGGGCTCCTCGTCGAGCAGCGCGGTCATGTTGGAGGTGGTGCGGGCCACCTTGCGGACCGTCTCGCGCAGCGGCCACAGCCACGCCGAGTCGATGTGGGCGTGGCCGACGGCGCTGACGCGGTGCGCGGAGGCGTGCGCCGGGGCGGCGAGGACGTCCGCGAGCCGGTCGCGGGCGGCGCCCGCCGAGCCGTTCACGTCCTGGAGGTCGACCGCGTCCAGGGCCCGCTCGACGGCCCGCAGGATCTCGTGCCGCCGCCCGGAGTCCTCCGGCAGCTCCTGCATCAGCTCGCCCAGCACCTCCAGGTCCATGACGAGCCCCCACACCGTCTCGTCGAAGACGGCGAGGTCCATGCGCTCCAGGCGGTACTGGGGCTCGCTGCCCGCGGTCTCCTTGTCGCCGAGCTGCGTGGGCAGGAACGGGTGGTAGTCCAGGATGACCGGGTTGGAGGCCGCCTCGACGCTCAGCGCGACCTCCTCGCCGCCCTCGGCCCGGTCGGCGATCCGCACCCACTGGTTGCGCGGGTTGAGGCCCTTCACCGGGCTGCCGTCCGGGCGGTACACCAGGCCCTCGCACTGGAAGCCCGGCATGTTCTCGTCGAAGCCGAGGTCGAGGATCGCCTCGACCGTGCGGCCCGCCCAGGCGGCCGGGACCGTGCCCTTCACATGGAACCAGCTCGTGCCCCAGGGGGCGCCCCAGCGGGCGCCCACCTCGATGGGCTCCGCCGGGGCGGCGAGGCCCTCCGCCACGGGGACCGGTTCCCCCGGGGCGTTCCAGACGGCGACCTCCAGGGGACGGACTCCGGATAGACCGCGGGCCTGATCCGCTCGTCCAGTACGCGCTTGAGTCGGCCTTCTATGAGCTTGCGGTTGTCGTGCATGTGGGTTGTCTCCGTAGGTCGCACGTGGGTGGGTGGCTGACGGTGGTGCCCTCGCGGGCAGCGCCCCAGACCCGCCCCTTCCCGAACCAGGGGGCCAGCCCCCTGGCACCCCCGAAAATCGGCCTGGCGGCCTCGTCCTCAAACGCCGGACGGGCTATTTCCAGCCCGTCCGGCGTTTGAGGACGAGGCGCGGAGCGCCGGGAAGGGCGGGTGGGTGGGGGGAACCGGTCAGAGGACGTCGGACGGGCGCACCACCTCCGTGATGCCGCGCCCCGCGAGATACGCCGCGTCGGACACCCGCTCCGCCAGCACCAGCGCGGGACGGCCCCCCTCCCCCGTCATCCGCGCGAACGCCTCGAAGACGTCGCCGCCCGGCGCGCACACGGACCGCCGCTCGGCGCGGGGGCCGACGTCCACCACCAGCGCCGTACGGCGCACGGCGGGCACCGCCCACCGCTCCTTGGCGAGCCGCGCCAACGCGGCCCCCGCGGGCTTCACCCGCCCCTCGTTGGTGAGCAGTCCCAGGCTGTACTCAAGGTCCGGGAAGTCCGCGAGCGACCGCGACACGTCGTGGGAGCACCACCACGTCACGCCCCACACGTCCGCGCAGTCCAGCGCGGCGACCACCGTGGCCTCGGTGAACGCGGCGGCGTCCGCCGCCGGGATGAGCGGGGCGGGCGCGCCGACCTCCTGGAGCCACACCGGCCGGTGCGGGTCGAGGGCCCAGGCCTTGGACAGCTCGATGAGGTAGGCCGCGTGGGAGCGGGTCGCGGCCCCGTCGCGCCCGTGCCGCTGCGCCGTGCCGTTGAACACCCAGGAGTGCACGGCGGTGACGCCGCCGAGCCGCGCGGCCTGGGCGGGAGTGAAGGGCTGGTCGTCCTGGTACCAGGCGGCGTCGTACTCGGCGTGCAGGTGCAGGCGACCGGGCGCCCCCTCCTCGCACGCGGCGAGCACCCGCCGCAGCCAGGCCTCGGCCTGCTCCTGGGTGATGCGGTCGGGGTCGGGGTGGGGGCCCGCGGCGAACTGGTTGATCTCGTTGCCGATGGTCATGCCGATGAAGTTGGGCCGGTCGGCGAGCGCGGCGGCGAGCGTACGCAGATAGTCGCACTGCCCGGAGACGACGTCGTCGTCGGTGAACAGGTTGCGCCGGTGCCAGGTCTGGGTCCAGGCGGGCAGGAAGTCGAAGCTGGACAGATGGCCCTGGAGGCCGTCCACGTTGACGTCGAGGCCGCGTTCGGCGGCGGCGTCGGCGAGCGCGACGAGCTGCTCCACGGCGCGCGGCCGGATCAGGGTGCGGTTGGGCTGGAAGTACGGCCAGATCGGGAAGACCCGGATGTGGTCGAGGCCGAGCGCCGCGATGCCGTCGAGGTCACGGCGTACGGCGTCCAGGTCGAAGTCGAGCCAGTGGTGGAACCACCCTTCGCTGGGGGTGTAGTTGGCGCCGAAGCGGGGCGCGGCGGGGGCGGGGGCCGGGCCGGGCAGGTCGTCTGACGTCAAGGCGGATCCTGGTTCTCGGGGGTGGTCAGGTCGTACGAGGATGGGGCGGGTCAGCCCTTGACGGCGCCCTCGCCGACGCCGCGGAAGAAGTACCGCTGGAGGCAGGCGAAGAGCACGATCAGCGGCAGTACGGCGATGACGGTGCCCGCGGCGACGAGGCGCTCGTCGTTGGCGAAGGTGCCGTGCAGATAGTTGAGGCCGATGGTGAGGGTGAACTTGTCGGGGTCGCTCAGGACGATCAGCGGCCACAGGAAGTCGTCCCAGGCGCCCATGAAGGCGAAGATGGCGACGACGGCGAGGGTGCCCTTGACGGCGGGAAGCGCGATGCGGAAGAACCGCTGCCACACATTGGCCCCGTCGACGAACGCGGCCTCCTCGATCTCGTACGGGACGTTGAGGAAGGCGTTGCGCATCAGCAGGACGTTCAGGGCGGAGACGCAGCCCGGCAGCAGCACGCCGATGAGCGTGTTGTTCAGGCCCAGGTCCCGCATGGTCGTGAACTGGGCGATGATGATGCCCTCGACGGGCACCAGCATGGCGAGGATGAACACGAGGGTGGCCGCCTTGCGGCCGCGGTAGCGGAGCCGGGCCAGGGCGTAGCCCGCGAGGGCGGCGCCGACGCAGTTGGTGACGACGTTGGCGGCGGCGACCTTCAGGGAGTTGAGGGCGTAGTCCCACACGGGGATGGTGTCGGCGACGCGCTCGTAGTTGCGCAGGGTCGGGTCGGAGGGCAGGAACTTCGGCGGCGAGCTGAAGATGTTCTCGTGCGGGCCCTTCAGGGACGTCGACAGCTGCCACAGGAACGGGCCGATCATCAGGGCGAGCACGGCGAGCAGCAGGACGTAGCGCAGCGCCAGCTCCCACACCCGCATGCGCCGCCCGTTCTCGTCCCTGACGTGCCACTTCCCGGTGCGCGGCGCGGGGGTGCCGGAGGTGTCGGAGGCTTCCTGGACGGGGGTCACCGGTCCTCCTTCCGGTCGGCGCGCAGCACGAGCAGCATCAGCGCGACGGTGACGACGAAGATGACGACGGAGATGGCGGAGGCGTAGCCGACGCGGCCGGTGAGGCCGGTGCCGGTGCGCTGGACCAGCATGACGAGCGTGGTGTCCTCGCCCGCGGGCCCACCGGCCGGACCGGCCATCAGGTACACCTCGGAGAACACCTTGAACGCGGCGACCGAGGACAGCGCGGCGACCAGGACCATGGTGGAGCGCACAGCGGGCACGGTGACGCTGACGAAGCGGCGGACGGGCCCCGCGCCGTCGACGGCGGCGGCCTCGTGCAGCTCGCGCGGCACGTTGGCGAGCGCCGCCAGGTAAATGATCATGTAGTAGCCGAGGCCCTTCCAGACCGTGACGGCCATGGCGGAGAACAGCAGCAGCCACTGGTCGCTGAGGAAGCCGACCTTGTCCGCGCCGACCGCCTCCAGCACGGCGTTGACCAGGCCCCGTTCGTCGAGCATCCACACCCAGATCAGGCCGACGACGACGATGGAGGCGACGACGGGGGTGTAGAAGGCGGACCGGAAGAACGTGATGCCGGGGATCTGCTTCTGCACGAGCAGCGCCAGCAGCAGCGGCAGGATCACCAGGGCGGGCACGACCACGAGGACGTAGAGCGTGCTGTTGCGCAGGCCGATCCAGAACATGTCGTCGTGCAGCAGCTCGCGGAAGTTCGCGAGGCCCACGTACTTTCCGTCGACCAACTGCCGTTTGTCGGTGAAGGCGTTGGCGACGGTGGAGACGAACGGGTAGAGGATGAACCAGCAGACGACCACCAGGCCGGGAGCGGCGAACAGCCAGGGGCTGGTGGGCAGTTGGCGCCGGATGCGGCGGCGGGTGCCCGCCTCCCCGGCGGCGGTCCGCCGGTCGGCCGCGGCGGCGGCTCCGGCGGGCCGCACCGGGGCGGCGGGGGGATCGTGACGAGTCGGACTCTTCATGGCTGACGTTCCCTGCTGTGCCCGGATCAGCTCTGCTGGAGCAGCCGGTCACACTGCTTGACAGCGTTGTCAAGCGCTTCCTTGGGGCTCTCCTTGCCCTGGAGCGCCTTGGCGACGGAGTTGCGAAGGGCCACCTTCATCTGCTCGCTGAACAGCACCGGCGTGTAGTTCACCGCGGTCTTCAGGGACTTGGCGGCGGCGATCCGCACGCGCGTCTCGTCGGTGCCGTCCTGCTTGGTGAAGTACGGGTCGTCGAGCGAGCCCTTGGTGCTGGGGAAGATCGCGACCTTCTTGGCGAAGGACATCTGCCGCTGCGCGTCGGTGACGAAGTGCGCGAAGGCGACGGCGGCGGGCGTCTGCTTGGTGCGCTTGTTCACCATCACGCCCATGACGTACATGTTGTCCTTGCCGGTGGAGCTGATCTGCGGCGTGATCCCGATGTTCTTGTACAGGCCCGGGGCGTCCTTCTTGAACTTCTCCAGGTCGAGCGCGCTGCCCGGGTTCATGGCGACGGCCTCGGTGAGGAACTTCTTGCCGGTCGACTCGGGCGTGGCCGTGAGCGCCTGCGGGTCGAGGGCCTTGGCGTCGTACAGCTTCTTGTACTGGGTGAGCAGTTCGACGCCCTTGGGGTCGTTGAAGGTGAAGCCGGTGCCCTCCTGGTTCATCAGGGGCACGCCGTAGCGGCCGAAGTCCTCGATGGTGGGGACGTTGGCGAGGGTGGCGATGTCGCCGTCGCTCTTCTTGGAGATCTCCAGGGCGTCGGCGAACAGCTCGTCGTACGTCTTCGGCGGCTTGTCCGCGTCCAGGCCCGCGTCCTTGAACAGCTTCTTGTTGTAGAACAGCGGCCCGGTGTTCAGGTACCAGGGGAAGGCGTACGTGCCCTCAAGGCCCGGGACCTGGTGGCTCTTCCAGGCGCCCGGCAGGTACTCCTTCTCGTACTTGCCCGCGGCCTTGTCCAGGTCGAGGGCAATGCCCGCCTTGGCGAGCGGCGCCACCAGGTCGGGCGAGACGTTCACGACGTCGGGCAGGGTGCCTCCGGCCGCGTCCGCGCTGATCTTGTCGGCGTAGCCCTCGCCGGGCTGGTCGACCCACTTCACCTCGGTGCCCGGGTACTTCTTCTCGAAGTCGTCGATCAGGCCCTCGAAGTACGACTTGAAGTTGGCCTTGAGGTTCCAGGTCTGGAAGGTGATCTTCCCCTCGACCTTGCCGGAGGCGTCGGTCGAGCCGCCGTCGTCACCGCCGCCGCAGGCGCTCAGGGCGAGCAGGGAAGCGACGGCGGCGGCAGCGGTGACCGCCCTGCGGGGACTGCGGGATATCCGGTGATGACGCACGGTGAACGGCTCCTTTGCTCGGCCCGGCGTATGACGGCATGGGCCACCCGACAGTGGTGGCGACCGCGGAGAATCGCGCCGAGGCAGACCCTGCATGGAGTTCCGGCGAAAAGTCAATGGATTGGTGACGATTCACCGCGACCGAGGCCGATCCCTCGGGGAACACGCAGGTCAGAGAGGTTCGTTGAAAACCTTGCCGGTAACGACTAATGCGCTTTAGGGTGTGCTGACTCAAGCGCTTTAGTACGGCGGCGGAGAGTGCGCCGTGGCGATGCGCGACGACCGGCGGCGCGCCAGGGCCGCGTACGGCGGTGGGCGGCGCCCCTCGGGAAGCGCGACCGCGGCGGCGCGCCTCGGGCGCGCGAGCCTCAGGCGTGCGGGCCCCAGGCGTGCGGGGCCCCAGGCGTGCGGGCCGCGGACAGCTCAGGCCGGGGACGGCTCGGGCACGGACGGCTCGGGCGCGGCACGGACGCGCGGGCCGAGGACGCGTGATCCGCAGACAGGGCGCCCGCGGCGTGCGTACGGTCGCGGGCAGGACGCCGCGGACGGGTGCCGCCGCGAGTTCGAGGCGCCGCGGCCCCATACGGCCGCGGCCGGGGCGCCGCGGGCCACCCGCGGCGGAAAGGGGCAACGGGTGCAAGGCAAGCGGTCACCGGCGCGTCGGCCGACCATGAAGGACATCGCGCGGCGCGCCGGGGTCTCGGAGAGCGCCGTCTCCTTCGCGCTCAACGACCGGCCCGGCGTCTCCGCCGTCACCCGCGACCGGGTGCGGCGCGTCGCCGAGCAGTTGGGCTGGCGGCCCAGCACCGCGGCCCGCGCCCTGTCCGGCGAGGGCGCGGCGACGGTCGGCCTGGTGGTGGCGCGGCCCGCGGCGACGCTAGGCGTCGACTCGTTCTTCCTCCAGCTGATCTCCGGCATCCAGGAGGTCCTCGCCGAGCGGCAGTTGGGGCTGCTCTTCCAGGTGGTGGAGGACGTCGACGCCGAGTGCGCGGCCTACCGCCGCTGGTGGGCCGAGCACCGCGTCGACGGGGTCCTGGTCGTCGACCCGCGCACCGACGACCCGCGCACCGCGCTCCTGGAGGAGCTGGGGCTGCCCGCCGTGGTGACCGGCGGCGTACCCGACCCGGACCGGCCGCCGCGCCCCGGACTGTCCACGGTGTGGGCCGACGACGCGGGCGCGATGGCGTCCGTCGTCGGCCATCTGCACGCGCTCGGGCACCGCAGCATCGTGCACATCGCGGGCCTGCCCGGGCTCGCGCACACCGAGCGGCGCATCCGCACGCTGCGCGCGGAGGCCGAGCGGCGCGGCCTGAGCGGCGTCCGCTCGGTGACCACGGACTACTCGGACGCGGAGGGCGCGGCCGTGACCCGCCGCGTGCTGGGCTCGGCGTCCCCGCCGACGGCCCTGGTGTACGACAACGACGTGATGGCCGTCGCCGGGGTGGCCGCCGCCGCGTCCCTCGGCTTCGCCGTGCCCGACGACGTGTCGGTGGTGGCGTGGGAGGACTCGGCGCTGTGCCGGATGGTCCACCCCTGGCTCACGGCACTCTCCCGCGACACGGTGTCCTTCGGGCGGACGGCGGCACGGGAACTGCTCGGCCTCCTGGACGACGGCCCGTCGGCGACGGTGCAGGTGCCGCTGCCGGAACTCATCGAGCGGGAGAGCACGGGAGCGGCGCGGGCCTGAGGAGCGGCCCGGGGCACCTCCCGCGCGCGGCGCCGACCGCCCCCGCTACCGTCACCCCGAGGTGATCACCGATCGCGGGGCCGCGCACACCGAGGAGAAGGGGGACCACATGACCACGGCGGACGCACCGCCCATCGTGCTCGTCCACGGCACGCGGTTCAGCGCGAGCCAGTGGAGCCCGCAACTGGCGGCCCTCCAGAAGGACTTCACGGTGACGGCCGTCGACCTGCCCGGCCACGGCACGCGTGCCGCGCAGCCGTGGAGCCTGGCCGCCGCGTCGGAGGTCATCGCGTCGGCGGTGGACGGACTGGGCCGCGGCCCGGCACTGGTCGTGGGCCACTCGCTCGGCGGGTACACGGCGCTGGAGTTCGCCCGGCGCTGCCCGGAGCGGCTGCGCGGCCTGGTCCTCGCGGGCGCCAGCGTCTCGACGCGCGGCGCCTGGGCGGTGCCCTACCGCTGGGTCGCCGGGCTCGTCCCCCGTGTGCGGGAGGACCGTCTCACCCGCTGGAACGACCGGCTGCTGCGCCGCCTCTACCCGCCCGAGGTGGTCGGCGCGACGATCCGCTCCGGGTACGCCTTCCACACGCTGCCGGACGCCTGGGGCGAGGTGCTCGGCCGCTTCGACGCGAGCGCGATGCGCGCCGTGCGGGCTCCCGTGCTGATCCTGAACGGCGAGAAGGACACGGTCTTCCGCTCCGGTGAGCGGGACTTCGCCCGCGCGCACCACGCGGCGCGCGTCGAACTGATCCCGCGTGCGCGGCACCTGGCGAACTTCGACGCACCGGAGGCCTTCACGGACGCCATCCGCCGCTTCGCCCGAGAACTACCCGCACCCGCCCAGGCCACCGCCCCTCAGGGCTAGGGCGCTTCGTCCCCGTGGCAGAGGTCCGGCGACAAAGGCTCGATGGTGGCCCCACTGGCCATCAGCCAGCGACACACATCAACCAACGACCGATGCCCCGCAGGAAACGACCTAGTTGCGGCGGCGCCGTTCCCACCACACCGTGCCGAGCAGAATCACGAGGGCGAGGACGATGAGCACCACCACGTCGGTCGTACTGCTGACCTCGTAGACGCCGCGTGCCAGGGGTGGGCCTAGATCCCGCATGCAACACCTCCGTTACCGCCTTGTCAGGCCGCCAGTACCCCACGAGTTTCAGATCAACGGTGTTTGAACTGTCTGTAGCGGACGAGCGCTATCCCCGCTCCGGGCGCCAGGAGCATGAGTGGCGCGGTCAACGACGCCCCGAGTGACCCACCTGTGAGGTAGGCGATGACGAACCACACGAGGTAGAGGACCAGCAGGACGATGAGCAGCTTGACCATCGCCTGTCGAAGACCTTGACGCGCAGGGGTCTCATGCATCGTTGATCATCCTGTTCTAGGACAGCCATTTCTCGACGAGCGCTCCGGTGTTGGCACCAGCGGCCACGCAACCCGCGGTGGACACGAAGCCGGTCCCCGGTCCTGTCGCGGCCTCGCAGGCGGCGCCTACGGTGAAGCCCGCTGTGAAGGATGCGAAACCACGGGCCGCGCCCACTGCGTCCCCAGAGACAAGATCCTTGGTCGCTCCGTACAGATCGAAGGCGTCCTGCACTTGCCCGGCGTAGCTGGGCAGCTTCCCCAGCGCGTCTCCGATTTTCCCGAAGGGAAGGGTGCCCTTGGGGTCGATGCGGTTGACGGGGTCGCCTTCGGCGTAGAGGTAGGGGTTCTTCTCCTGGCCGGAGGGGTCGGGCTGGGTGAAGCGGGTCAAGTGCGGGTCGTAGTAGCGGGCCGCGAAGTGGTACAGGCCCGTGGGGTCCTGGTAGCCGCCGGCGAAGCGGTAGGGCTGGGGGACCTTCTCCGAGGTCGCCGCGCGTGCGACGCCGCGGGGGCTGTAGCTGTAGGTGTTGACCTTCACGCCTGCTTCGTCGGTGAGCGCGATGACGGAGCCCAGCGCGTCGGTGAGGTAGTAGTACGCCTTGCCCCCGGTCGTCATGGAGTTCAGGGTGCCCCGGGTTCCCGGTTGAATCCCATGTCCACCCCGCCCGTGCTCCTGGCCGACAGGCCGAGCGGGCCGTTGTGGAAGAAGGTGTCCCCGAAGCGGATGCGTTCGCTTTGGTCGGTGGAGCCGTACTGGCCCTCGTACGTCTTGCCGCCGACGGTGATCGAGGTGAGCTGGCTGAAGTCGGAGTACCGCTCGTCGGTGCGGGTGCCCTCCGGCGTCGAGGCACCCGCGGTCTCGTTCCCGCCCGCGTCGTAGGACCAGTTGGTGCTGTCGCCGTTCTTCGCGGTGATCTGCTGGGCGTCGTTGACGGTGAACGTCGAGTCGCTGGGGCAGCCCTTGCCGGTGCCTTGGGAGGTGAGGTTGCCTGCCTGGTCGAAGCAGTACTGCCAGGAGTAGGTGACCGCGTCGCCCCTTTCCTCCTTGGCGTAGGAGAAACGCCCGGCGCTGTCGTAGGTGTAGCTGATCGTCGTGTCGGTGACGGCGTCGGTGCGGGTACGGATCTTCGTGCTGTCCTTGCCCGCGTTGGAGTAGGAGTAGGACAGGTCGACCAGGGCGCCCTTGTGCGAAGTGGCCTTGATCCTCTCCGGGCGGCTGGACTTGTCCAGGATGACCGTCTGTTCCGTGCCGCCGGGATAGATGGTCTTGGTACGGATGTCGTTGTTGTCGTATTCGTAGGTAGTGGTCCGGCCTGCCGGGTCCTTGAGCTGTTTGAGCTTGTTGACCTTGTTCCAGATGTAGTCGGTGACCCCGGCCGGGTCCTCATACGTCTCCACGTTCCCCGCGGGGGTGTAGGTGAGCTTGGTCTGTGCACCGTTCTGCAGGGTGCGGACCGTCTCCCGCGACAGCGGGTCGAAGGCGTACCTGATCGTGCCGGTGCCGTCCGAGCGCTGGGTGAGGTTGCCGTCGCCGTCGTAGGAGTAGGTCACCGTGGCCTTCGACGACGAGGTCACCTCGGTGATGCGGTCACGCTCGTCGTACTCGTACGCCGTCTTGACGCCGCGGCCGTCGGTGACCGTCTCCGGTCGGCCCAGCGCGTCGTAGGTGTAGGTGGTGGGCTTGAGCGGGGTCGGCGGGGTGGCCTTGACGAGGTTGCCCTTCTCGTCGTAACGGAAGGCGGTGGAAACCGACTTGGTGTCGCTCATCTTCGTGGTGGCCTTGCATCGCTGGCCTTCGAAGCCGCCGCAGTCGGGGGTGGCGTCGTTGTAGGCGTAGGTGCGCTTGCCGCCACCGGAGCCGGTGACCGCGACGGACGTGGTGTTGCCGACGCTGTCGTAGGTGAAGTCGGTCTTCTCGTCGTCCGCGCTGGTGAAGGACTTCGGCAGGTCCGTACCCGCGATGGTCTGATACCCGGACAGGGAGGCGGTGGCGCCGGTGGGCAACTTGGCGGAGGTCGGGTTGTTTCGGGCGTCCCACCCGTAGACGGTCACGTTCCCGCCGCCTCCGGTCCCCATCGCATCAGTGGCCGTCTCGACGTTGTGGTTCGCATCGTAGGTGCGCGAGCGCGCATGGCCGAGCGCGTCGGTGACCTTGGTGACCTTGCCGTCCTTGTCGTGCTCGTACTTCGTGGCGTGCTGCTCGGGGTCGGTCACCGTCGTCGTGCCTGCCGCCGAAGGGTCCTTGGCGGAGTAGGCGTAGGTATAGGTCGGGCCGGTGTGGCCATCACCGCCGGTCTCGGTGGCGCGCAGCATGGAGGTGACGCGGTTGGCGGCGTCGTAGGTGAAGACGGTGACTCGGCCCTCGGGGGTGGTGACCTTGGTCAGGCGGCGTGAGGGGTCGTAGCCGAAGTGGGTCGGCTTGCCCTCGGTGTCGGTGGTCCTGGCCAGGTCTCCGGCCTTGTTCAGGTCGAAGACAGCGGTGCGGCCGGTGTGGTCGGTGGCCTGCCACTGGTCGCCGTAGGTCTTGACCAGGTCCACCCAGCGCCCGGAGCGGGTCTCGGTAAGCTTGAAGCCCTTGTGCTCACCGCCGTGGTCGTGCTGGTCGACAGTGATGGTGTGCTTGTTCTTGTCGGTGACCTTGGTGAGCGTGCCGTGCTCGTCGTAGGTGTCCTTCACGCCGGACTTGCGGCTGGTGAGGGTGTAGCTGCCGTCGGTGTTCTTCGCGGCACGTAGGCGGGTGTCTCGGCACGGGCACGCGGCGGTGCCTTCGGCGTCTTGCCGGTGCGGGCACGCTCCGTCTGGTGGGCGCGCCAGGCGGCCTGCTCCCGCGTCGGCCTGGCCTCGGCTTCCGGTGCCACCGGCTTGGTCGCGCCGACCTTGACCGGCGGGATGTCGAAGGGCTCCTTGGGCTTGCCCCACACCGACTGCGCGCCGGGTTCCGGGGCCGCCAGCGCCCCTGTTCCCGACGCGGCGAGCGAGAGGGCGGCCACCGCGGCTACCCCCGCGAAACGTGATCTGTACGTGGATCTGCGGGCACGCCGAACGGACGTGACCGCGGCACGTCGGGACATGACTTCCCCCACGGAAAAGAGACGTCACAGCGACCAAGGCGGCCGCTGGAGGCGGACACGCTGCCACAGGACGTTCACAAGCCCCTCCCACTTCCCGGGAATTTGCTATCCATGCCCGCCGAAATCGGTCATGAGGTTGATCTCCTGTGCATGAGTGAACTGTCGCATCGGAGCGAGTGATTCCTACCTAGAGCCGACCTGACCTGGTAAGCCCTGCTGCTCTGCCGCAGCGAAGACGGGGATGGGACGGCTGGGAGTGCGTCAGCATATTGGCTTGCAAAGCACCTGAGAGGCTTGTGCGTTCGCAATCCAATGCTGAAGCAAAAGTCGATCGCCTCAAGAACCGGCAGCGTCTGCGCCGCAGACGATGCCGGTGGAGCCGTGGGTGCGTCATCGGCTTGGACGGCGGGCGCGGTGGTGAGCAAGGGCAGGACTGTGAGATCGAGCGCGGCAGGAACGCAGGGCAACGAATTCCGACCCAGCCGAGATCGCCCTCGGCACCGACCTGGGCGAGCAAGGCCGTGAAGACCTACTCCCCGGTGCCATCGGCGGCTCACATCCACAGCCGGTTGTAGGCCCCCTTCCCCGACCCGAAATCCTCGAGCAGGCCCCTCCACGGGGTGCCGGTGCGGTGCTTGAACGCGACCGCGTCGGTCACCTGCCGATGATCTCGCCACCACCCACCCCCTCATCTACCCTGTGGGTACGGGCAGTTGACCGGCACGCCGTACGACGGGGGCGAGTATGGGCGGGTGGTTCCGGGACGAGAACGGCGTCGAGCGGTGGCGCGACGGGCGCGGCTGGACGCGGCACACACGGGACATGTGGGGCAACGCCGGGGAGAGCAGCCCGCCCGCCCAGGCCCCCAAGGAAGGCCCGCTCTGGGGCTTCGACCCTACGCTCGGCGCGCCGCCCGACCGGCCCTCCGGCTCGCCGCAGCCGACGTTCGACTGGGGCGGGACCTCCGGCCGGGCGGACCCCGCGCCGCCGCCGTCGGCGAGCGGGTCGGCCGACCTCGACACCGTGGGCGGCTGCTGCGGCTGCCTGGTGCTCCTGTGCGCCCTGGCCTTCATCGCCTTCGTCATCGTCAAGTCGGGCTGAGCGCTGGTACGCCGCCGCTGAGAGGGAACGCGCGGGGTGCCGCGCGGAGAGGCCCGCTCCCCCGCCCGAGGCGGCTCGCGGGGGTGGATCTCCTTCGACCGGCGCGGTGCGGCGTTCCGCTCCTTGACCGCCGGACCACGCGTGGCCGCGTTCACGCCACGGACTTCCGCGACCCCCGGTCCGGTTCCGTCACGCCGTCCGCCAAGGTCCGGGACCGAGCGGCGGGCGGGCGCCGCGCCCACAGCAGGGCGCCCGCGAGGAGCACGGCACCGCCGAGGAGCCAGCGGGGCGGGCCGGGCGGGAGGTTGCCCGCGGCCAGGCCGGTGAGGGCGCCGACCAGTTGGAGGGCCAGGGACTGCACGGAGAGGGCGGTGGCGCGGCCCGCGCTGTCGACGCGGCGGTGCAGCAGCTCGTTCTCGCTGGGTGCCGCGGCGCCCAGGCCCACGTAGATCAGGACGTAGCCGACGGCCAGCGGGAGCAGGGCGTACGGGCCCGCCAGGGCAGCCGTGGCGCCGATCAGCAGCAGGCCGCCCGCGGCCGCGCCGAGGCTGACGAGCACGGCGCGTTCGCCGTCACCCGCCAACCGGGCCACCCGGGGCGCCAGTTGGCTGCCGACGGCCGAGCAGGCGTACCCGGCGCAGGCGAGGCCCGCGAAGAGGACCGCGCCCGACTCGGGTGCGCCGGTGAGGTCCACCGCCCGCGCCGGGGTGAGGAGTTCGACCGTCACCAGCGCGCCGCCCGCCGCGGCGGCGCTGAGCATGACGCGCCGCACCAGGGCGTCACCGGCGCTCAGGCGCAGGCCGCTCACGACGGTGCCGGGCACGCCGCGCAGCACCCCGCTGAGAGTGGCGCGCGGCCGGGGCGGCTCGGGCAGCGCCGTCAGGACGTACGCGACGAAGCCGACCTCGACGGCGACGCCGAGCAGCATCGGCAGGGACAGCGGCAGGACGAGGCCGGAGGTGGCGTCGCCCAGGCGGTCGCCGAGGTCGGGGCCGAGCCCGCTGAGCCAGGGCAGCGCGCCGCCGACCAGGACGCCCACCGCGAGCGCCACGGCCTCGGCGGCGTGCCCGCGGGCCAGGCCGGTGCGCAGCTCGGCGTCGGGTCCGGCGCTCGCGTGCACCGTGTCCACGTACCAGGCCTCGGCGGGGCCGCTGGACAGCGCGCGCCCCACGCCCTTCAGGGCCATGCCGAGCGCGAGGGCCCAGGCCGTGGTGGCGAGGGCCGCGAGGAGCAGCGCCGCCACGTCGAAGAGACCGGCCGCGGCGAGGACGGCGCGGCGGCCCAGCACGTCGGAGAGGCCGCCCGTGGGCAGTTCGAGGGCGGCGGCCGTCAGGGAGTGCGCGGCGACGCAGCCCGCGATGGCCGCGAGGGACAGGCCGCGCTCGCTGAACAGGGGCACCATCGGGGCGATGCTGAGGCCGATGGGGAGCCAGAAGAGGGCGCTGACGACGACATAGCGGCGCCGCGCGGCGCCCGGGTCGAGCGGGGTCCGGGTCACGACGTGCCCTCCCGCGCGGCTCTGGGGGTGTCGGGGGTGTCGGAGGCGCCGGGGGCGCTGGAGGCGTCGCGGGTGCGGTCGGGCTCGGTGGTCTCGTCCGGCAGCACCGGCAGGGTCGCCGCGAACACCACCACCCGCTCGGCCCGCGGATCCCCCGCGTCACGCTGCTCCAGCTCCGCGAGCTTCGCCTCGAAGGCCTCCCACAGCTCGGCCAGGGACTCGGCGGTGAGGCGGGACAGCATGTCGGACATGCCGCTGTGCTCCAGCCACTCGCGGCCGACGCGACCGGCGGCCAGGGCCCGTTCGTACTGCGTCTGGGTCTCCGCCAGGTGCTCGATCTGGCGCCGCGCCATGGACTCGGCGAAGACGCGGCCCGCGGGCGAGGCGTCCATCGTCGCGTTGTCCCAGGAGGTGACGGCGTGCACCGCGCGCCAGCGGCGCTCGCGCCCGTCGCGGTGCTCGGCCTCGGCGACGAACGCGTACTTCGCGAGGACCCGCAGGTGGTAGCTGGTGGAGGCGGAGGACTCGCCGGTGCGCACGGCCAGCTCGCTCGCGGTGGCGGGGCCGTCCCTGCGCAGCAGGCCGAGCAGCCGGATGCGCAGGGGGTGCACCAGCGCCTTCAGGGCGCCCGGGTCCTGCTCGGGGTCGAGGACGCGGCGCTCGCGGGACGGGGTCGGCTGCTCGTCAGGGGCCATGGCGGCAGCGTAGATCGCGCCGAGAGGTTTCCCAAAGTATTTTTGCAGAATTTTTTTGGGAGAGTGCGGAAACGCCAGCCCCCTGCCGGGGCTCCGGCAGGGGGCGGGCGGGCCAGGTCAGCGGGGCCGGGGTCGGTCGACTCGACCGGTCAGAGTCAGTCGACTCGGCGGGGTCGGGGTCAGTCGACGCCGGGGAGGATGTGCGGCTCCGCGAGGTCGTCCTCGTACCCGGCGAGACGGATGGGGGCCGCCTTGGCCCAGGCCTCCAGGGGGCGGAGCTTCTGGGGGCGGCCCGCCCGCTCGCCGCCGCTCTCCGCCTGCCGCTTCTCCTGCTTCGTCGGATCTGGTGTCACCGCGCACTCCTCGGGGTCGCGTAACGAAAGGACCGGTTGCACTGCCTTCTCGGTCGCGGTGGCGCCGTGTCCGGGCGGGATCGCGGCCGTTGTCGCGCGCCTGTCCCGGGGCGGCGTACGGGCTCTGATGGGAGCCCGGTAACCGCCCGTGCGCACCAGGTTAACCAAATGAGCGCGAGTCCGCTCGATAGCGCTAGATGAAGGGGGTGATTCCGGACACGCCTTATGGCCGCCGGGACCGGATCACCACTTCGCGGGCGCGTAGTCCTTCAGGAAGACGCCGTACAGGTCCTCGCCCGCCTCGCCGCGCACGATCGGGTCGTAGACGCGGGCGGCGCCGTCGACCAGGTCGAGCGGGGCGTGGAAGCCCTCCTCCGCGAGGCGCAGCTTGTCGAAGTGCGGGCGCTCGTCGGTGATCCAGCCGGTGTCGACGGAGGTCATCAGGATCTTGTCGGTCTGGAACATCTCCTGGCCGCTGGTCCGCGTCACCATGTTCATCGCGGCCTTCGCGGCGTTGGTGTTGGGGTGCCCCGCGCCCTTGTAGCCGCGGCTGAAGACGCCCTCCATCGCCGAGACGTTCACGACGTACGCGCGCCCGCTCGCGGCCTTCCGCGCGGCGTCGGCCATGACCGCGCGCAACTTGCTGATCAGGATGAACGGCGCGGTGTAGTTGCACAGCTGGGTTTCGAGCAGCTCCACCGGGGAGATCTGCTCGATGGTCTGCACCCAGGTGTTGGTGTCCACCACGTCCGGCACGAGGCCGCCCGCGTCGATGGCGCTGCCGTCGCGGTGCCGCTCGACGCTGGCGTTGCCCGCGACCAGGGCGAGGTCGGCGACCTGCTGCGCGTCCAGGCCGCTGACGCCGACCGGCAGCGCGGCCAAGCCGTCCACGGCGCCGGAGTTGAAGGCGCCGATCACATGGTGGGCGGGCAGCTCACCGGCGGGCAGCGGGGCGCTCTCGCCGTCGACCAGGGCGGCGTACGCCGAGGGCAGGCGGCGCACGGTCTGCGTGGCGTTGTTGATGAGGATGTCGAGGGGACCCTGCTCGGCGACCTGCTCGGCCAGGCTGACCGCCTGCGCCGGGTCCCGCAGGTCGATGCCGACGACCTCCAGGCGGTGCAGCCAGTCCGCCGAGTCCTCCATGGCCTTGAAGCGGCGGATGGCGTCCTTGGGGAACCGCGTGGTGATGGTGGTGTGCGCGCCGTCCCGCAGCAGGCGCAGCGCGATGTACATGCCGATCTTGGCGCGGCCGCCGGTGAGCAGCGCGCGCTTGCCGCTCAGGTCGGCGCGGGCCTCGCGCTTGGCGCGGTTCTCGGCGGCGCACGGCGGACAGAGCTGGTGGTAGAAGTAGTCGACCTCGACGTACCGGGTCTTGCAGGTGTAGCAGGAGCGCGGGCGCTGGAGTATCCCCGCGATCTTGCCCGCCTCGGTGACCGACGACGGCAGGATGCCCTCGGTCTCGTCGTCGATGCGCTGGGCCGAGCCGGTGGCCGTGGCCTCGGTGACGGCCTTGTCGTGCGCGGTCTTGGCGGCCCTGCGCTCCTGGCGGCGGCGCTGCTTCACGGTCCGGTAGATCCCGGCGGTGGCGCGGCGCACGGTGATCGCGTCGGGGTGGTCGACCTCCAGCCTGTCCAGCTCGTCGAGCACGCTGAGGCAGATCGCGAGCCGCTCGGGGTCGATACCGGGGCCGAACGGACCGTCCGCGGCGGTGGCGCCCACGGCGGCGTCCGCCGCGGTGTCGATGGCGCCCGCAGCTGCCTGGTGGCTGTCCTCTGTCACGGTCATCGCCGCTGTCGTCCCTCACCGCACTCGTGCCGCGGCTCGTCCTGGGGTGACCGCGGAAGCTTTCAAAAGCGCAACTTTACGTAGCGCCGGGCCCCGCCGCCAAACCCGTCACGGCCCGCGACGCTCCCCGCACGCCGTGCCGCGAGCCCCCTCCGGCGGCACGGCCCGCCACCGCTCCCCCCAGGGCGCTACGGGCACACCACCCGCTGCCCCTTGCCCAGGGCGATCACGCCGCCCTGGGACACCGTGTACAGCTCCGCGTCGCGCTCCGGGTTCACCCCGATCGTGGCGCCCGGCGGGACGTCCACGTTCTTGTCCAGGACGGCGCCGCGCACCACCGCGCCCCGGCCCACACGGACGTTGTCGTGCAGCACCGAGCCCTGGACGACCGCGCCCTCGGCGACCGTCACGCCCGGCGAGAGCACCGAGCGCGTCACCTGGCCCCGGATCACGCAGCCGGGGCTGACGATCGACTCACTGGCGATGCCGCCCGCGCAGAACTTCGCGGGCGGCAGCTGGCCGGGGTGCGTGTAGATGGGCCAGCGGCGGTTGTCGAGGGTGAAGACGGGCTGGTCGGAGATCAGGTCCAGGTGCGCCTCGTAGTACGCGTCGAGGGTGCCGACGTCGCGCCAGTAGCCGTGGTCCCGGGCGGTCTCACCGGGCACGTGGTTGTCGTCGAAGTCGTACACCTGGGCCAGGCCGCGCTCGGTGAGCATGGGCAGGATGGAGCCGCCCATGTCGTGGGCGGACGCCTCGTCCTCGGCGTCGGTGCGCAGGGCGTCGATGAGCACCTTCGTGGTGAAGACGTAGTTGCCCATCGACGCGAACACCTGGTGCGGGGCGCCGGGCAGGCCCGGCGGGTCCGCGGGCTTCTCCAGGAAGCGCTCGACGCGGGTGCCGTCACCGGCGGGCGTGATGATCCCGAACTGGGCGGCGTCCGCGCGCGGCACCCGGATCCCGGCGACCGTGACGCCCGCGCCGGACTCGATGTGCTGCTTCAGCATCTGCCGGGGGTCCATGCGGTAGACGTGGTCGGCGCCGAACACCGCGATGTGGTCGGGCTGTTCGTCGTGGACCAGGTTCAGGGACTGCAGGATCGCGTCCGCGCTGCCCAGGTACCAGCGCGGGCCGAGGCGCTGCTGGGCGGGGACCGGCGTCACATAGTTGCCGAGCAGGCTCGACATGCGCCAGGTGGTGGAGACGTGCCGGTCGAGCGAGTGCGACTTGTACTGGGTGAGCACGCAGATGCGCAGGACATCGCCGTTGACGAGGTTCGACAGGACGAAGTCCACGAGGCGGTACGTGCCGCCGAAGGTCACCGCCGGTTTCGCCCGGTCGGCGGTGAGCGGCAGCAGCCGCTTCCCCGCGCCGCCCGCGAGCACGATTCCGAGCACCGAAGGTCCGCCGCGCATCGCCGCCCCCTCTACCGCCCTGTCCGGGCCCTCGTGTGGGTCTTCAGTACGTCCTCAGTACGTCCTCATGTCGCCGTACGCGCTCATGCCGCCTGACGTCCTCATGCGTCCTCATGCGTCCTCATGTCGCCTTGAGCACGTCCTCGTACACCTCGACCGTGCGCCGTGCCACCGCGTCCCAGCCGAACTCCCGCTCCGCGCGGCACCGGCCCGCCGTGCCCATCGCCGCGGCCCTGCCGGGGTCGGTGGCAAGGCGGTTCAAGGCCCGCCCGAGGTCGTGCTCGAAGCGCTCCGGGTCCCGCTGGTCGTACGGCACGAGCAGACCGGTGGTGCCGTCCGCGACGACCTCCGGGATGCCGCCGACCCGGGAGGCGACCACGGCCGTGCCGCAGGCCATCGCCTCCAGGTTGACGATGCCCAGCGGCTCGTACACCGACGGGCAGACGAACACCGTGGCGTGGCTGAGGAGTTGGACGACCTCCGGGCGCGGCAGCATGCGCGGGATCCAGTGGACGCCGCCGCGGGCACGGCTCAGCTCCTCGAACAGGGCCCGGAACTCCTGGTCGATCTCGGGGGTGTCGGGGGCGCCCGCGCACAGCACGAGCTGGACGCCGCGGTCCAACTGCCGTGCGGCGCGCAGCAGATGGGGCACGCCCTTCTGGCGCGTGATGCGGCCCACGAACAGGACGTACGGGTCCCGCGGGTCGATGCCGAGGCGGCGCAGGGCGCCGGTGCCGGGGTCGGGCTCGTACAGGGCGGTGTCGATGCCGTTGTGGACGACGTGGACGCGGGCGGGGTCGACGGCCGGGTAGCAGCTCAGGATGTCGGCGCGCATGGCGCCCGATACGGCGATGACCGCGTCGGCGGCCTCGACGGCGGTGCGCTCGGCCCAGCACGACACGGCGTAGCCGCCGCCGAGCTGCTCGGCCTTCCAGGGGCGCAGCGGCTCCAGGGAGTGCGAGGTCAGCACGTGCGGGATGCCGTGCAGCAGCTTGCCGACGTGGCCCGCGAGGTTGGCGTACCAGGTGTGGGAGTGCACCAGGTCGCGGCCCGCGAGCGCGGCGGCCATCGACAGGTCGACCGACAGCGTGCGCAGCGCGTCGTTGGCGGTGTCGAGGGCGCTCCAGGCGCGGTGGCGCGCGACCGCGTCGGCGCCGTCCGGATCGCCCGGGCTGCCGGAGCCGCCGGGGCCACCGGTGCTCTCCGGGCCCTGGGTGCCCCAGCAGTGCACGTCGAGCTGGGTGAGCGCGCGCAACTCCCGGGAGAGGAACTCGACATGGACGCCCGCGCCGCCGTAGACGTCCGGCGGGTACTCGCGGGTGAGCAGTCCCACTTTCACGAGCGGAGCCCCCCGTCGTCGGCCGACCCCCTCATGGTCGCCCCGGAGGCGGCCGCGGGGGAAGACCGCTGCGGCGGCCGGTCGAAGCAGCAGTCGCCGCACAGGCCGCCGTTCGGGCAGCGGTAGTACAGGCAGCAGCTGCGGCGGCGGAACGCGGTGCCGTCGAGCGTCCCGGTGGCGGCGAGGCCGGGCGTCGCGAACAGGTCGGCGGCCAGCGCCAGGGCCCGCTCCCCCGCCTCGGGGCGTCCCGTGCGCGCCGCCCACGCGTGGAGTTCGCGGGCGGCGCCCGCGAGCGCGGAGCCCGCGTTGCCGCGCAGCAGCGCCGGGGAGATCCGGTAGCGGGCGCGCAGGGCGGCCGCGAGCGGCGCCAGGTGCCCGTCCAGGACGGTCTCGCGGACGCGCGCGGCGTCCGCCGGGAACGTCCGGGCCCCGTCGAGCCACAGGTCGTCCGGCGAGGTGCCGTCCGGGTCCCAGCGCAGCCGCTCCGGGTCGAGGTCCGGCACCAGGCCGTACAGGGCGGCCGGGCCGAGCGCCAGGGACCACAGCCGGGCGGCGAGCCCGAGGTGCGCCACGGAGACGCCGACGCGGACCTCGGGGGCACCGAGGCGGTCGGCGACCTTGGCGACGCGGAAACCCAGCGGATCCGGCGCGCCCCGCGGCCCCTCCCGCGCATCGTCCCGCGACCCGCCCCGCCCGTCACGGAGGGTGATTCCGGCTTTCCTCTCCCGGGGACCCGGAACCGGTTCGTAGACGCGTGCGAGCGGCACCGGGACCGATGCCCCGGACGGCACGGGACCCGCGTTCTCGGGCCTTTCCGTGCGCAGTGCGAAGAAACCGCCGACCGAGCCGACGACGTCCCAGTCGATGCCTGCCGAGGAACCTGTCATCGTGGAAGTACAGCAGGCCGTTCCGGCCCAGGGGTAACCAGACCTGGGGAGGACACATGGGAAGTCGTACTCCATCGGGAGTAGGACGGATTGACTGCTCAGGGACGACGACGCGGTGCGCTCCGCGCGACATCGTGGTGAACATGGAAGCCGACCGTTCGCCGCACCGGACGCACCGGACGCACCGGGACAGCACCCCCTCAGCCCCGGTCCGCCGCCCTCCCCGCGGAGCGCCTCATGAGCGCGCTCGCGCTGTCCGTCCTGCTCTCCCTCGTCTCCGCCGTGGCCTACGCGGGCGGGGCGATCATCCAGGAGCGGGTGGCGGCGACCGCCGCGGAGCAGCAGTACGCGCCGCTGCGCCGCGGCGCCTGGTGGGTCGCGGTCGTCCTGAACGGCCTCGGCGGCCTGCTGCACGTCGTGGCGCTCGCCTACGGCCCGCTCAGCCTCGTCCAGCCGCTGGGCGCCCTGACGATCGTGTTCGCGCTGCCGATGGCGGCCGTGTTCGTGCGCCGCAGGGCCGGGGCCACGGCCTGGCGCGGCGCCATCATGGCGACGGTGGGCCTCGCGGGCATGCTGTCGCTGACGCGGGCCACCGACTCGCAGTCCCTGGCCGACGCGGAGCGGATCGTCCTGGCGCTCGGCACCGGCGGCGCCGTCGTCGCCCTGATGCTGCTCGCGCACGCCGCGCACCGGCACCCGGCCGTCCGCAGCGTGCTGCTGGCCACGGCGGCGGGCATCGCGTTCGGCATCTCGTCGGTGTTCACGAAGACGGTCGCGGTGGACTGGGACGCGCACGAGCCGCTGGCGCGGCAGCTGCCGAGCCTCGGCGTGATCGCGGTCCTGGCGGTGAGCGGACTGCTGCTGTCCCAGGCGTCGTACCGGGGCGCGGGCCTCGCGGCGCCGCTGTCCACGGTGACGGTGGTGAACCCGGTGATCGCCGCCGCGGTCGGCCTGACCCTGTTCGGAGAATCCTTCCGCTACGGGGCGACGGGCACGACGGTCGCCCTGGCGTGCGGTGTGGTCGCCGCGGGCGGGCTGATCCTGCTGACGACGGAGCGCATCGGCGCCACGCGCCGCACCGAGGCCGCCGGTCAGGCCCCGCGGGACGCCACGGACGCCGCCGGAACCGAGGCGCCGGACTCCCTGACGGAGGCGCCGGGCTCCCTGGCGACGGCCGCCGCCGTCACCGACGACGCCCCGGCACCCGCGCTGCCCTCCACGGCCCGCGTCGCCGAGCAGCGCACGCCCGCGCACGACGAGCAGGAGCAGCGCCCCACGGTGGCCGCGGAGCGCGCCAGCGAGCCACCGGGCGCACCGGGCCCACCAGGCGCACCGGAGCGGCGCCCCGAGCAAGGGGCACCCGACGCCCCCTCGGTGCCGGACACGCGGCTGGTGCCGGGCGCGCTGCCCGCCGTACCGCTGCAACCCGTGGTGAAGGCGTTCCCCCGCGCCGACGCGGGCGCGGCCCACGCCTGACGGCGACGGCCCCGCCCGCGCGGACGGTTCGGTTCACGGGCGCGGTCGGCGCGCCCGGTTCAGACGCGCACTCCCCGCGCCCGCAGATACGCGAGCGGGTCGATGTCCGCGCCGAACCCCGGACCCGTACGGATCTCGAAGTGCAGGTGCGGGCCCGTGCTGTTGCCCGTCGAGCCGGAGCGGCCGATGCGCTGGCCGGGCACGACCTTCTGCCCGGACCTGACGGAGAGCGCCGACAGGTGGGCGTACTGCGAGTACCGGCCGTCGGTGTGCCGGATGATGACCTGATAGCCGTAGGAGCCCGCCCAGCCGGACTGGACGACGGTGCCCGAGGTGACCGCCTTGACGGACGTGCCGGTGGGCACGGGGAAGTCGACGCCCGTGTGGTAGCCCTTCGACCAGGAGCTGCCGGACGCGCGGTAGGGCGTGCCGATCGACCCGTTGACGGGCAGCGTGGCGCCGGACGACGCCGTGGGGGCCTGCGCCTTCTGCCGCCCCGCCGGGGCGGTGTCCCGCTGCGGCGCGGGCCGGTGCTGCTTGGCCGGTTTGTGCTCCTTGACCGGGGGGCGCTGCTTCTCGCGCTTCTCCGGCTTCCGGTCGGGCTTCTTCTCCGGGGTCTTGTCCCGGTGCCGCACGGGCCCCTTGTCGCCCTGGTCGGGGCGCTCGACGGGCGTCCTGCGCTCGGGCGGCCGCGGGGCTGCTTGCCCGGGGCGGAGCCGCGCAGCGACAGGCGCTGTCCAGGGACGATGTAGTTCGGGTCCTCGCCGATCGTACGGCGGTTGGCGTCGTACAGCTGCGGCCAGCCGCCCCGGACGTGCCGCTGGTCGGCGATGCCGGAGAGGGTGTCGCCGTGCACCACCGTGTACATCCGGGCGGTGCCCGCCGTGGACTGCGGGGTGACCTCGGGCTTGACGTCCTTGACCGTGCGCTTCGGCGGCTGCGGTGCCCGCGGTGCCTTCCGGGGCTTCGGCGCGCCGTCCGTCTTCGCCTCGGTGGTGGCCTTCTTCGCCTGTGGGGCCGACGCGGGCCTGATGTCGGGGGTGTCGCCGCCGCGGGTGAGGCCCGCCCGCACCGAGCACACGGGCCAGGCGCCGGGGCCCTGGCCGTCCAGGACCTTCTCGGCGATGGCGATCTGCTGGTCCTTGGTGGCGAGGTCGGCGCGCGGCGCGTACGCCGTGCCGCCGTAGGCCTCCCACGTGGACTGGGTGAACTGGAGGCCGCCGTAGAAGCCGTTGCCCGTGTTGATGTGCCAGTTGTTGGTGGACTCGCAGGCGGCGACCTTGTTCCAGGTGTCGACGTCCGCCGCGTGCCCCGTGCCCGCCGTCACCAGCGGCAGGGCGAGGCCCGCTCCGCCCGCGGTGACGGTGAGCGAGGCACGGTTGATCCGGCTCGGCTGGTACCGGCGATGCCGGCCTCGTAAGGCCATGAAAGCCCCCTCAGACACACGACGGACTCGAAGTCACACGTCAAGCCGCAAGACAAGCCCGCAAGTTAGCGGTTCGGTCAAGGGTGTGACAAGAGCCGGGCCCTCGGGGGCGGGACACGCGGCCTGAACAGGTCAGTTCCTCAAATGCCCCGGAAGCCACCGGAGTTGCACATCCTGGAGGAATGCACCGCCGCCTTCGTGGTCGTTGAAGCGGTACACCTCCATCGAACGCTCCGCTCCCGCGTAGGAGTTGTGGGCGGCGAAAACCGTCGAAGGCGGGCAGGTCTCGTCCTCCAGCGCGGCCGAGAACAGGGCGGGCGCACGCCCGCGCGCCGCGAAGTGCACGCCGTCGAAGTAGGAGAGCGTACGCAGCACCCGTTCCTCCGCGCCCCGATGCGCCCTCAGGTAGAGGGCGACCTCCTGGTACGGGGGCCGGGGCGACAGCGTCACCGCGCGCGGGAAGTCGCACAGGAACGGCACGTTGGGGCTGATCGCGGCGAGGTCGGGGACCAGTCCGCCGACGGCGAGCGCGATGCCGCCGCCCTGGCTGTCGCCGAGGGCCGCGACCCGGGCCGCGTCCACCAGGGGGTGCGCCCGCACGGCCTCCACGGCGCGCACGGCGTCGGTGAACACCCTTCGGTAGAAGTAGTCGTGCGGGTCCTCGATGCCTCGGGTCATGAAGCCCGCGTACGCCGGTCCCGCGCCGACCGGGTCCGGGGTGTCGCCGACCGAGCCGCCGCTGCCCTGGCCGCGCGTGTCCATGATGAAGTGCGCGAACCCCGCCGCCGACCACAGCAGCCGCTGGTGCGGCAGGCCGCGCCCGCCGCCGTACCCTATGTACTCCACGACCGCCGGGACCGGCTCGCTCGTCCCCGCCGGGAGCAGCAGCCAGCCCTTGACCGGGTGCCCGCCGAATCCCGCGTACGTCACGTCGAAGACCTCGACGGAGGCCAGCGGCGCGTCGACGGGCTCGAAGCGCGCGTCCAGGTCGTGCTCGCGGGCGGCGGTGAGGGTTTTCTCCCAGAAGGCGTCGAAGTCCTCCGGCGGCGGCGAGGCGGGGCGGTAGCGCTGGAGTTCCGGCAGCGGCAGGTCGAAATGGGGCACGGGCGGCTCCTCCTTCGGGCACGGTGTCCCACGTCACGTTACGGGGCGCAGTGGTATCCGCCAGCGGATGCGTTACCACCGTCACATGCGTTATGCCAGAGAGATACAGAAGCGGTATTTCGGATATCCCAGGAACTCAGGAGCTGAAGCATGACCAGTTCGGCGCAGATCGGCGTCACGGGCCTCGCGGTGATGGGCCGCAACCTCGCCCGGAACTTCGCCCGCAACGGCTTCACGGTGGCGGTGCACAACCGGACCGCGGCCAAGGCCCGCGCCCTCGTCGACGAGTTCGGTGACGAGGGCGCGTTCGTCTATACGGAGACGGCCAAGGAGTTCGTCGCGGCCCTGGAGCGGCCGCGCCGCCTGGTCGTCATGGTGAAGGCGGGCGAGCCGACGGACGCCGTCATCCAGGAGTTCGCCCCGCTGCTCGAACCGGGCGACATGATCGTGGACGGCGGCAACGCGCACTTCGCGGACACCCGGCGCCGCGAGCGCGAGCTGCGCGAGCGCGGCATCCACTTCGTCGGCGCGGGGGTCTCCGGCGGCGAGGAGGGCGCGCTCAACGGCCCGAGCATCATGCCGGGCGGCTCCAAGGAGTCGTACGCCGCGCTCGGCCCGATGCTGGAGAAGATCTCCGCGAAGGCCGCCGACGGCAGCCCCTGTACGGCGCACATCGGCCCCGACGGCGCGGGCCACTTCGTGAAGATGGTGCACAACGGCATCGAGTACGCCGACATGCAGCTCATCGCCGAGGCCTACCAGCTGCTCCGCGAGGTGGCGGGCTACTCCCCCGCGCAGATCGCGGACATCTTCCGCACCTGGAACCGGGGCCGCCTCGACTCGTATCTGATCGAGATCACCGCCGAGGTCCTGGCGCACGTCGACGCGGCGACGAGCAAGCCGTTCGTGGACGTGGTGGCGGACCAAGCCGAGCAGAAGGGCACCGGCCGCTGGACCGTGCAGATCGCCCTCGACCTGGGTGTGCCGGTGTCGGGCATCGCGGAGGCGGTGTTCGCCCGCTCCCTGTCGGGCCACACGGACCTGCGCGCGGCCTCCCGCGGCCTCGCGGGCCCCACGGCCAAGCCGCTGTCGGACGCGGAGGCGGCCCGCTTCGCCGACCAGGTGGAGCAGGCCCTGTACGCGTCGAAGATCGTGTCGTACACGCAGGGCTTCCACGAGATCGCGGCGGGCAGCGCGGAGTACGGCTGGGACGTGGACCTCGGCCAGGTCGCGGCGATCTGGCGGGGCGGCTGCATCATCCGCGCCGCGTTCCTGGACCGCATCCGCGCGGCGTACGACGCGCGCGCGGACCTGCCGAGCCTGCTGGCCGACGAGGGCTTCGCGCGGGAGATCGGCGCGGCGCAGGACGACTGGCGCGCGGTGCTGGTCGCCGCGACCCGGCAGGGCGTGCCCGCGCCGGGCTTCGCCGCCGCCCTCGCCTACTACGACGCGCTGCGGGCGGAGCGGCTGCCCGCCGCGCTGACGCAGGGGCAGCGGGACTTCTTCGGGGCGCACACCTACCGGCGCACCGACCGCGAGGGGTCGTTCCACACGCTGTGGGGCGGGGACCGCTCGGAGGTGCGGGCCTGAGGCCCGCGGCCGCTGGACGGGCTGAGGGCAGCCCGTCCGGCGGCTGTGCGGTGCTACCCGCGCATCGGTTCCGTCGACGGGTCAGGCTCGGGCACGGGGTCCGGGCCCGGGGGCTTGGGAACCGGGGACGGCGGGGGCTCCGGCACGGGGCGCGGGGGCGGCGGAGGGCCCGGATCCGGCGGGGGGCCGGGCGCGGGTCCCGGCGCGGGATCCGGGTGGGGGCCCGGGGTCGGGCCGGGTGGGACGGGGTCGGGGAAGGGGTGGGTCATGGAGTCCTCCCGTGGACGTGGGGCGGGCCGGTCGGCCGTCGCCACCGCTCTTCACTCTCTCCCGCTTCGCGTGCCCGCGCCCGCCGGGCCTAGTCCCGCTCCGCGGTGTCGGTGCGCCTGAGCCGTACGACCGGGATGTCGCGCGTGGTCTTCTCGGCGTAGTCGGCGTACGGGGCGAACAGCTCCACCAGGCCGGGCCAGACGCGGGCCTTCTCCTCGGGCGAGAGGGTCTCGGCGCGGGCGGGGAACCGCTCGCCGCCGACGCGCAGGCGCACGTCCGGCTCGTCCCTCAGGTTCAGGTACCACAGGGGGTGGGTGGGGGCGCCGCCGTTGGAGGCGACGATGAGGTAGTCGTCGCCGTCGCGGCCGTAGATGAGGACGGTGCGGCGCCACTGCGCGGTGCGGCGGCCGCGGTAGTCCAGCAGGAGGCAGGGGGCGCCCATGACGGTGGTGCCCTTGGTGCCGTCGGACTCCTCGTAGAGCCGGGCCTGTTCGGCGACCCAGCCGGTCGGGCTGATCACGATGTCGTCAGATGAGGTCATGCCCGAACTGTAGGGCGCGCGGCGGCCGGTCGTGTCAGGTCCTGCCGCGTTCCGTACGCCGACGCTGGCACAGGTCGGCGGCGGCGCGCAGGCCCGTGCGGGGGCTGGCGAGAACGGGCACGGCGGTGGTGGCGCGGGCGGCGGCGGGCGCGGTGGAGCCCTGGGCGAGCACGATGGCGTCGGCGCCCTCGACGCGGTCCACGGCGTCGGTGACCCGGCGCAGATACCCCTCCTGGTCGCCCGCCTCGAACCGCTCCCAGGCGCCGTCCACCAGGACCGTCGTGACGTCGACCGTGCGGGTGTGGCGTGCGGCCTCCTCCTTGAGGAGGGCGGTGGTCGGCTCCAGGGTGCTGGCGACGGTGGCGACGACGGTGACCCTGCGGCCCGTCCGCACGGCCGCCGCCGCCATGGGCCGGTCGACGCGCAGCACCGGCACCCCGGCGTCGGCGGCGTGGGACTCGGCGACGCCGCCGATGGTCGAGCAGGTGCACAGCACGGCGTCGGCGCCCGCGGCCATAGCGTCGGCGAGCGCCGCGCGGACGCCGTCGGCGGCGGCGTCCGGCCCGTGGGCGCGGGCCCGGTCGAGCAGGTGCGCGCGGACCAGGTGGCGCAGGGTGAGCCCGGGGTGGTCCGCGTCGCGCAGCGCGTCGAAGACCGGCACATGGGCGGCCGAGGTGTGCAGCAGGGCGAGCGTCACCACGTGGCGGGGTCCGCTTCGACCTTGGCCCGGGCGGCGGCGACCAGCGCGGCGGAGGGCGCGGGCGCCTGCTCCGGGTGCCGCTCCGCCCAGCGGGCGACGTACGGGCACAGCGGCACCACGGCGAGGCCCTCGCGCGCCGCCAGGGCGTACAGCTCGGTGGCGAGGGCGCCCGCGATGCCGCGGCCCTCGTGCGCGGGCGGCACTTCGGTGTGCACGGGCACGAGGGCCGCCTCCGGCTCGGTGAGCGTGAAGTACACGATCTGGCCGACGGTGTGGCCGTCCTCCCGCGCCCGCAGGACGCCGTGCAGCCGGTCGTCGGCGATGCCGCCGGGGTCGAAGGGTGTCCGGGTGTCGCTCATGCCCGCTCCTCACCGCGCCCCTCCGGGCGCCGTCGGGGCCCTGCCCGACGGGCGGGGCCTAGGTGCGCGCGACCGCGTGCGGGGCGCGCGTCGTGTCGTCGTCGCCCGGCACCGGCGCGGAGGCGTCGGCGCCCAGCTCGACGACGCGGTTGCCCTCGTCGACGTGCACGACCCGGGGCCGCAGCGCCCGCGCCTCGGCGTCGTCGACCTGGGCGTAGCTGATGATGATCACCTTATCCCCGGGGTGCACGAGGTGCGCGGCCGCGCCGTTGATCCCGATCACCCCGCTGCCGCGCTCCCCCTCGATGGTGTACGTCTCCAGCCGAGCCCCGTTGGTGACGTCCACGATGTGCACCAGCTCCCCGGGCAGCAGATCGGCGGCGTCGAGCAGCTCGGCGTCGATGGTGACGGACCCGACGTAGTGCAGGTCGGCCTGGGTGACGGTGGCGCGGTGGATCTTGGACTTGAACATGGTGCGCAGCATGGGCTGGTGCTCCCGGGGTGAAAGGGGTCGCGCCCCCGAGCGGGGTGCGCGCCGACCACGTCAGCCTACTGCGCGGCCCCGACGGCCCGTCGCGAAGGCCCGGGGACCGCCGGGGTCAGCGGAGCACCCGTCCCGTGAGTTCCTCGATGAGCTTGTCCACCGAGTACGGGGTGAGGAGGTCCGGCACCGTGAGGTCGTCGACGATCAGGCCCAGCATGGCGAGGTAGAGCAGGACGACGCCGGTGCGGTCGCCGGGGAGGCCCGCGTCGAGGTGGAAGGTGATGTTGGCGTCGAGCTGGTCGCTCATGAAGCGGGTGAGTTCGGCGTGGAGTTCGGGGCGGCGGGTCGCTTCGAGGCGCAGTTCGAGCAGCGCGAGGTGGCCACTGCGGTCGGCGCGCATCCGCTCGACGAGCTGCTTGAGCAGGGTGACGACGAGTTCGGTGGAGGGCTGCTCGCGCATCGTGTCGGCGAGGGCGGACTCCTCGGGGGTGAGGCGCTCCTGGATGCGGCGCATGACCTGGGCGAGGAGGTCGGCGCGGTGGGTGAAGTAGTTGCTCGCCGTGCCCTTGGGGACCTCGGCCTCGGCGTCGAGCGCGCGCAGCGTGAGGCCGCGCGAGCCCTCGCGCGCGAGCACCTCGATGGCGGCGTCGAGGAGGGCGGTGCGGCGGGCGGGGTTCTGCCTCATGGGGGTTCTCGGGTCCTCTCGGGGGCTGCCTTGGCCGGGGCTCGGGTGCTCGGCCGGAGGCTCGGGTGGCGGTGCCGCCCCAGCCGTCGACACCACTGCTTGTGAAGTACTGCGCGTCGACCACTGTAAGCAGAGCACATCCCCCAGCGGAGCACGTCACCTGCGGAGCACATCACCTGGCGTGCGGCGGACCGGCGCCGGGGGCCAGCGGCGGCGCGCGCCGCGGCCCCCGGCCCGCGCCGTCCGGCTAGGCCGCGATCCCGACCTCGCCCGGCTCGCCCGCGCCGCCCTTGACGAACTGCGTCCGGTACAGCTCCGCGTACCGGCCGTCGCGTGCCAGCAGGTCGTCGTGCGTGCCGCGCTCCACGATGCGGCCCTCCTCCACGACGAGGATCTGGTCGGCGGAGCGCACGGTCGACAGGCGGTGGGCGATCACCACCGCGGTGCGTCCCGACAGGGCCTCGGTGAGGGCCTCCTGCACGGCCGCCTCCGAGGTGTTGTCCAGGTGGGCGGTGGCCTCGTCGAGGATCACCACGCGCTGGCGGGCGAGCAGCAGCCGGGCGATGGTCATGCGCTGGCGCTCACCGCCGGACAGCCGGTAGCCGCGCTCGCCGACGACCGTGTCGAGGCCGTCCGGCAGGGACCGCACGAGGTCGTCGAGGCGGGCGCGCCGCAGCACGTCCCAGAGGTCGTCCTCGGTGGCGTCGGGCCGGGCGAGCAGCAGGTTGGCGCGGACCGACTCGTGGAAGAGGTGCCCGTCCTGGGTGACCATGCCGATGGTGTCGCGCAGCGAGTCCGCCGACAGGTCGCGCACGTCCTCGCCGCCGATCCGCACGGTGCCCGCGTCGGCGTCGTACAGGCGCGGCAGCAGTTGCGCGATGGTCGACTTGCCCGCGCCGGAGGAGCCGACGAGCGCCACGGTCTGGCCGGGCTCGGCCCGGAACGTGAGGCCGTGCAGCACCTCCGCGCCGCCCCGGCCGTCGAGCGCGGCGACCTCCTCGAGGGAGGCGAGGGAGACCTTGTCGGCGGCCGGGTAGCCGAAGCGGACGTCCTCGAACTCGACGGCGACCGGGCCCTCCGGGACCGCGCGTGCGTCCGGCTTCTCCTCGATCAGCGGCTTCAGGTCGAGGACCTCGAAGACCCGCTCGAAGCTCACCAGCGCGCTCATCACCTCGACCCGCGCCCCCGCGAGGGCGGTCAGCGGCGCGTACAGGCGGGTGAGCAGCAGCGCCAGCGCGACGACGGCGCCCGCTTCGAGGGAGCCCTCCAGGGCGAAGTACCCGCCGAGGCCGTAGACCAGGGCGAGCGCCAGGGCCGACACGAGGGTGAGCGCGGTGACGAACGCCGACTGCGCCATGGCGGTGCGCACCCCGATGTCCCGGACGCGGCGGGCCCGCGCCGCGAACTCCTCCGACTCGTCGGCGGGCCGCCCGAAGAGCTTGATGAGCGTCGCGCCGGGAGCCGAGAAGCGCTCGGTCATACGGGTGCTCATGGCCGCGTTGTGCTGCGCGGCCTCCCGCTGGAGCCGGGCCATCCGGGTGCCCATGCGGCGCGCGGGCACCACGAACACCGGCAGCAGCACCAGCGCGAGCAGCGTGATCTGCCAGGACAGGGCGAGCATCACGCCGAGGGTGAGCAGCAGCGTGACGATGTTGGAGACGACGCCGGACAGGGTGTTGCTGAAGGCGCGCTGCGCGCCGATCACGTCGTTGTTGAGGCGGCTGACGAGGGCGCCGGTGCGGGTGCGGGTGAAGAAGGCCACCGGCATGCGCTGGACGTGGTCGAAGACGGCGGTGCGCAGGTCGAGGATCAGGCTCTCGCCCAGGTTCGCCGACAGCCAGCGGCTGAGCAGTCCGAGCCCGGCCTCGGCCACCGCGATGACGGCGATGAGCACGGCGTAGCGGACGACGAGGGAGGAGTCGGCGCCGGTGACGATCGCGTCCACGACGCGCCCGGCGAGGACCGGGGTCGCCACGGCGAGCAGCGCGGTCACGACGCTGAGCAGCACGAACTGGGTGATGCGGCGGCGGTGCGGGCGGGCGAAGGCGGCGATGCGGCGGACCGTGGCGCGGGCGAAGGGGCGGCGTTCCTGCTGGGCGTTCATGACGCTGTACATCTGCGTCCACGCCGTGGTTTCCATGCTCATGCCGTGAACCGTAGAACCTCAATCATTATTGAGGTCAAGGCTGACGCCACGGGCGCGCCGATCCACTCGACTGCCCCTGTCGCATCCCTTGACCCTCCTGTATCGGCCACGTACTTTCGCTTCAATTCTTGTGGCCACTCTCCCCGTTGATTCCGCTCTGACGTGAGAAGGCGAACGCATGCGCGAGCTGCGAAGGCGTACTCTGCTGTCCGGTCTGTCGGCGATGGGCGGTGCCGCGGTCGCGGGTGGCGCCCTTGGAGCGGGTGTAGCCGAAGCGAGACCCTCTCACCCGCGCTATGGCCACCGCTTTGACCACAAGGTCGAGCGACTGCTTCACCGTATGACTCTCGAAGAGAAGCTGGGGCAGCTCCAGCAGCTCGCCTGGGCCTGGGACACGGGGCCGGGCGGCGGTGAGACCAAGGACGTGGAGGAGGCCGCGCGGGCCGGGCGGCTCGGCTCGGTGCTCTCGGTCTTCGGCGCGAAGACCACCAACGCGCTCCAGCGCATCGCCGTCGAGGAGTCCCGGCTCGGCGTTCCGCTGCTGTTCGGCCTGGACGTCATCCACGGCTTCTGGACGACGTTCCCGATCCCGCTCGCGCAGGCGGCGAGCTTCGACCCCGAGGTGACCCGCACCGACGCGGAGGTCTCCGCGAGGGAGGCCCGCTCCAACGGCGTGCACTGGACGTTCTCGCCGATGATGGACGTCACGCACGAGCCGCGCTGGGGCCGCGTGGCCGAGAGCTGCGGCGAAGACCCGTATCTGACGGCGGAGTTCGCCGCCGCCAAGGTCAGGGGCTACCAGGGCACGGGGTACGGCGCGCAGCGGGACGGCGGTGACAGCGGCCCCGGCGGCGACGGCGGCCCCGGCGGCGACAGCGGCCCCGGCGCCAAGGGGGACGGCGCGACGGGCCTCGCCGCGAAGGACCGCCTCGCCGCCTGCGCCAAGCACTTCGTGGCGTACGGAGGCGCCGAGGGCGGCCGCGACTACAACACCGTCGACGTGTCCGAGTCCCGCCTGCGCAACCTGTACCTGCCGCCGTTCAAGGCCGCCCTGGACGCGGGCGCCGCCACCGTCATGGCGTCCTTCAACACCGTCAGCGGCGTCCCCGCGCACGGCAACCCGCACACCCTCACGGACATCCTCCGCGAGGAGTGGGGCTTCGACGGCTTCGTCGTCAGCGACTGGACCGGCGTACAGGAGCTGATCGCGCACGGCTTCGCCGAGGACGGCGCGGCGGCGGCCCGGCTCGCCCTGAACGCGGGCGTCGACATGGAGATGGTCAGCACCAACCTCCGCGAGCACGGCGCCGCGCTGCTGCGCGCGGGGAAGATCAGCGAGCGCCGCCTGGACGACGCCGTCGCGCGGATCCTGCGCCTGAAGTTCGCCCTCGGCCTGTTCGACGATCCGTACGTCGACGAGGGCGCCGCCGTCGACGGGCCGACGCCCGCGGCGCGGAAGGCCGCCCGCGCCACCGCCGCCCGCTCCATGGTGCTCCTGAAGAACGAGGGGGCCGCGCTGCCGCTGCGGAGGTCCGTGGGTTCCCTCGCCCTCGTCGGCCCGTTCGCGGACTCCGACGACCTGCTCGGCACCTGGGTGGTCCCCGCCGCCGCGAAGAAGTACCCGTCGGTGACGGTCCTCGACGCGGTGCGGCGGGCCGTGCCGGGCGCGAAGGTGACGTACGCGCGCGGCGTGGCCCCCGAAGGCGAGGACACCGGCGGCATCCCGGAGGCGGTCGCCGCCGCGCGGGCCGCCGACGTCACGGTCGTCGTCGTGGGCGAGCCCCCGGCGCTGAGCGGCGAGGCGGCGGCGCGCAGCGACATCGGCCTGCCCGGCGCGCAGGAGGAGCTGATCGAGGCGGTCGCGGCGACCGGCAGGCCGTTCGTGGTGGTCCTCGTGGGCGGCCGCCCCTGACCGTCGGCGGCTGGCTCGGCTCCGCGCCCGCCGTCCTGGAGGCCTGGCACCCGGGCGTGGAGGCCGGGAACGCCATCGCCGACGTGCTGTTCGGGAAGGTCAACCCGGGCGGCAAGCTGCCCGTCTCGTTCCCGCGGAGCGTCGGCCAGATTCCCGTCCACTACAACCACGAGTCGACGGGCCGCCCGTACGCCGCCGACAACAAGTACACCTCCAAGTACCTGGACCTGCCGCCCGGCCCGCAGTTCCCGTTCGGCCACGGCCTGAGTTACACGGCCTTCGAGATCGGCGAGCCCCGCCTGAGCCGCGCGAGCGTCCCGGCCTCCGCGCTGCGCGACGGTGACACCGTCGGCGTGTCCGTCACGGTGTCCAACACCGGTCGGCGCGAAGGCGACGAGGTCGTGCAGCTGTACGTCCACGACGTCGTCGCCAGTGTCACCCAGCCGGTGCGCAAGCTGCGCGGCTTTCGCCGGGTGACGCTCGGCGCGGGCGAGTCCACGGTCGTCCGCTTCCGGCTCGGCGCGCGGGACCTGGGCTTCTGGACCAATGACCCGCGCGGCGAGTTCCGCGTCGAGGAGGGCGCGTTCGACGTGTACGTGGGCAACAGCTCGACGGCCGAGAGCAAGCGGCGGCTCACGGTGACGTGACCCGCCGCCCGGCTCAGCCCAGTTCCAGCGTGGTGATGCCGAACACCCGGTCCTGTGCGAAGTCCCGTACCGGGCCGGTGTACATCCGGGCCGTCGCGAACGACGGCTTCATGCCGCGGCCCTCGGCGAGCGCGACCGCCGCCGCGTTCGTCTGGGGCACGTCGACGGCGACGGGCGTCTCGCCGAGACCCTCGGTCAGGGCGTCCAGAAGGGCTTCGGCGTCCGCGCGGGTGTCGGCGAACAGCGGCCCGACGCGCGCGCCGTCGCGGGCCGGGCGCAGTACCCCGTACCCGGTGACGCGCCCGTCGGTGACGCTCGCCAGCGCGCGGTGGCCGGGCGTGGTGAGCCACCGCGCGCGAAAGCGGGGCCGGTCGGCCGGGTAGCAGGCGTCGTCGTACGCGGCGACGGCCGCCGCGTCGAGTGCGGCGACCGGACGGATGTGTGCCCGGGGCGCGCCGGAGTCGCCCGCGGGTCCCACGTAGCGCAGGGAGTCGTGCTGGTGCGCGAAGCCCGAGCGGCGGTAGTTGGGCTGCTGCGCGGGGACGCCGTCCAGGCCCACGGTGCGGTCCCCGGCGTGCGCGAGCGCGGCGCGCCAGGTGGCGATGCCGTGGCCCTGGCCGCGCAGGTCGGGGCGGACCAGGTAGAAGCCGAGGAACGCGTACGCGGCGTCGTAGTTGACCACGGAGATCGCGGACACCGGCTCGCCGTCGACGCGGCCGATGAAGAACCCGCCGGGGTCCTGCGCGAAGAACGACTCGGCGTCCCGCAGCCCCGGGTTCCAGCCCTCGTCCGCCGCCCAGGCGGTGACCGCGCTCCAGTCGTCGCGGGTCGCGGTGGTCAGGGTGAGCCGCCCGGGGGCCGTGTTCGCCATCGTCGTACCTTCCTTGAAGCCCTGGTGCCGTGAACGCCTTGACGGGGTGGGGCGGGTGCCCCGGCGGCGCGGTCGGGCGCCGCCACCTCATCCTGCCCGCCGTGCCCCGGTCAACGCTTGGGGCCCGCGAGTCCCAGCTGGTCGGCGAGCGCTTCGAGTTCGGCGGTGAGCAGGGTGCCCGGACGGTGGCCCATGCCGGTGAACAGGCCCTGCACCTCCAGGCTCACCACGCCGTGCAGCCGGGCCCAGGCGGTCACGGTGGCCGCGAGCGCGGTGGCCGCGTCGACGCCCGGGGCCCAGCCCTTGACCCACCGCTCCACGGCCGGGTCGCTGTTCAGCCAGAACCGCATCTCGGCGCGCAGGTCCAGCGCCGCCCCGCGGGGGGTGCCCTGTCCGAGGACGGCGAGCAGCGGCCCGAGCACGGCCCGGGCCCGGTCGACGGTCTCGGGCGGCGCCTGGTAGCCGGGCGAGGGCGTACCGGCCAGGAGCTGGTAGACGTGCGGGTGCTCGACGGCCCAGGCGCGGAACGCCTCGCCGAGGGCGAGGAGTTGACGGCGGGGCGGGGCGTCGCCGACGCGGTCGGCGGCGGCGCGCAGGGCGGCGGCCGCGGCGTCGTAGCCGTCGCAGATCAGCTCTGTGAGCAGGTCGTCGCGCTTGCGGAAGTACTTGTACAGGGCGGGGCCGGTGAGGCCGAGCTGCTTCGCTACGGCGTTGAGGCTGAGGGCGGGGGCGCCGCCCGCGCGGATCTGCTCCAGGGCGGCCGCCTTGATCTCGGCGCGGACCTGGTCGCGGTAGCGCTGGCGGGGGGTGGGAGCCGCGGCGGGGGCGGCGGGGGCGTTGTCAGTTGCCATGGCAAGGGCCTCTTACCTCGTTGAGTGGTCATCACCTTGGCTAGTGACTCTAACTCTGGTGAGAAGCCGCTTGACAGGGCTGTGGATAGAGGCGCACGCTTTGGTTAGAGGTTATAACTCCAGCATGCACCACTCCCCATAATGAGAGGCTCTTGCCATGCGTCAGGCTCCGCTCCCGGCCGCCCCCCACTCCCCCGCCGCCACCGGGATCGCCACCGCCACCGCCACCGCCACCGCCACCGCCACCGCCACCGAGATCGTCCTCCCCGGCATCGTCGCCCCCGAAGGCCTCGGCATCCGGCGACGCCCGGCACCCGCCCCCGGCCCTGGCGAGGCGCTGCTCGTCATGGAGGCCACCGGCGTGTCCTTCGCCGAGCAGCAGATGCGGCGCGGCAAGTACTTCGACCAGCCGCCGTTCCCGTTCGTGCCGGGGTACGACCTGGTGGGGCGGGTCGCCGCCGTCGGGGCGGGCGTGGCGCCCGGCATCGTCGGGCGCCGGTTCGCCGCGCTCACCAAGACCGGCGCGTGGGCCACCCACGTGGCGGTGCCCGCCGCCGATCTCGTCGAGGTGCCGGAGTCCGTCCGCTCCGTGGACGCGGAGACGCTCGTCGTGAACGGCGTCACCGCCTGGCAGATGCTGCACCGCACCGCCAAGGCCGAGGCGGGCGACACCGTCGTCGTGCTCGGCGCCAACGGCGGCGTCGGCTCCGCGCTCGTCCAGCTCGCCCGCGTCGCGGGCGTCCGCGTCATCGGCACGGCGTCCCCGCGCCACCACGACCGGCTCCGGGACCTCGGCGTGACGCCGGTGGACTACCGCGACCCGGACCTGTACGGGCGCCTGCGGGGCCTCGCGCCCGACGGGGTGCGGGCGGTCTTCGACCACGTGGGCGGCGAGGGCGTCGTGGAGTCGTTCCGGCTGCTGGCGCCGGGCGGCACGCTGGTGTCGTACGGGACGGCCGCCACCCGCGACGTGGCGGGGTCGTCGAAGGCGCCGGTCCTGAAGCTGTTCGCGCGCCTCGCGCTGTGGAACGCGCTGCCCAACTCCCGGAGCGCGCACTTCTACAACATCTGGGCCGGGCGGCGCCGCGCGGACGCGTTCCGCGAGCGGCTGCGCGGCGACCTCGGCGCGGTGTTCGCACTGCTCGCCGAGGGCCGCCTGACGGCGCAGGTGGCCGCGTGCGTCCCGCTGTCGCGGACGGCCGAGGCGCTGCGGCTCGCGGAGTCGGGCACGGTGGCGGGCAAGGTGGTGCTGGTGCCGGACGGCGCGCCGGAGGCCGAGGGCTTCACGGGCGCCGACGGCTTCACGGGCGCCGAGGGCGGCAAGAGCGCCGACGGCGGCACAGGCGGCAGGTGAGACGCCAGGCGAGGCGTCAGGGCTGCCCGGCCCCGGGGGCGCCACCGCTCAACCGGTGCAGCCGCAGCGCCAGTTGCAGCTCAAGGGCCCGGTCGGGCGTGTTCCAGTCGGCGCCGAGGAGGCGGGCGGCGCGGTCGAGGCGCTGGACGACCGTGTTGACGTGGACGTGCAGCACGTCCTTGGCGCGGGACAGGCTCGCGCCCTGGTCGAAGTAGGCCTCCAGGGTGCGGACGAGGTCGGTGCCGCGCGCGGTGTCGTAGGCGAGGACGGGCCCGAGCACCCGCTCCACGTATCCGGCGACGTCCGCGCGGTCGCCGAGGAGTACGCCGACGAAGCCGAGGTCCGGCAGGCTCGCGCCCTGCCCGGTGCGGCCGAGGACGGTCAGGGCCTGGAGGCAGCGCAGCGCTTCGGCGTGCACGGCGTGCAGGCGGTCCGGGCCGCTGGCGGGACCGGCCGCGCCGACGGTCACCGGGGTGCCGAGCGCGTCGCCGAGTTCGACGGCGAGGGCGGCGGCGAGCGGGCCGGGGTCGGCGGCCCTGGCGAGCAGCACGACATGGCCGCCGAGGGGGCCCGCGAGGCCGTGCAGGGCGCGGGCGCGCCGGGTGGCCTGGGCGGTGAGGCGGGTGCGGAGGTCCGGTTCGCCGTGCAGGACGAGGACGGAGGTCGGCTCGGTGAGGTCGACGCCGAGGCGGCGGGCGCGCAGGGTGAGGCTGCCCAGGCGGCGCGGGTCGGTGGCGTGGGCGGCGGTGAGCAGGTCGTCGAGGAGTTCCCCGCGCACGCGGTCCTCGGCCTCGGCCACGGAGCGGCGCAGGAGCAGCAGGAGCGCGGTGTCGAGGCTGGCCCGTTCGAACAGGCGCCGGTCGCTGTCGGTGAGGTCGGGGCGGCCGCCGAGCGCGATGCTGCCGAGCAGTTCGGGCCCGGCCAGTACGGCGGAGACCCAGACGCCGTCGACGGACACGGCCCGGCCGCCGGAGCGCGAGGCGGTGACGCCGTGCGCGGGGGCGCGGGGCGCGTCGGCGCCGACGCGGGCGAGTTCGGTGCCGTCGGCGTCCTGGACGACGAGGCCGCCGTCGAGGAGCACGGCGATCTCGGCGGCGACGTCGGCGACGTCGCCGCCGCGCAGCACGATGTCGGTGAGCCGGTCGTGGGTCTCGGCGGCGCGGGCCATGGCGGCGCTCTGCGCGCGGGCGGTGGCCGTGGCGGCGTTCAGCTCGACCAGGGCGGCGCGGGTCTCCTCCAGGAGGCGGGCGCTGTCGATGGCGACGGCGGCGTGGTCGGCGAGGGAGGCGAGCAGCGCGATCTGGTCGGGGGCGAAGTCGCGGGGGCGGCGGTCGGCGGCGTACAGCACGCCGATGACGCGGCTGCCGACGCGCAGCGGCACGCCGAGGATGCCGCGCAGGCCCTCCTCGCCGACGGCGGTGTCGATGGTGACGGTGTGCTCGAAGCGGCCGTCGGCGCGGTAGTCGGCGCTGGCGTAGGGGCGGGCGGTCTGCGCGACCAGGCCGCCGAGGCCCTCGCCCATGCCGAGCCGCAGCTGCTGGAAACGGGCGGACGTGCAGCCGTCGGTGACGCGCATGAACGTGTCGCCCGCCGCCGGGTCGTTGAGGGTCAGGTAGGCGACGTCGGTGCCGAGGAGCAGCCTGGCGCGGCGCACGATGGCGCGCAGCACCGCGTCGAGGTCGGTGAGCGCCGCCAGGTCGCTCGCGGTGTCGAACAGCGCGGACAGCTCGGCCTCGCGGCGGCGGTGCTGGTCGAGGGTGCGGCGCACGGCGAGCGCGGTCTCTGTGGCCTCGTCGACGAGGGCGAGTTCCCCGGGGCTCGCCCCGGCCTCGCGGGCGCGGGCGGCGGGGCGGGCGAAGTCCTCGGCCGGGGCCTGCCGGGCGAGCAGGCCGAGCAGGTCCCGCAGTGTCGCGGCGGCGGTGCCGCCCGCGGTGTCGGGTGCGGTGCGGGGGTGGGCGGGCGGCATGGTGGCGGTGCCTTCCGACGGGGCGCGCGGGGTGGTGCGCGCCGGGCTCAGGACGGTTCGCCGGAGCGTACGGGCGCGGGCGCGCCGCCGACCAGGCCCGCCTCGGGCTCCGGGTCGGTGTCGCGCAGGTCACGCCCGCGGGTCTCGCGGGCGAGGGCCACCGTCACCGTGGTCACCACGGCGGCCAGGCACAGGTACAGCGAGACGGGGACGGACGAGTCGTACTCCTTGAGAAGTTCCACGGCGATGATCGGGGCGAGGGCGCCCGCGACGATGGACGCGAGCTGGGAGCCCATGGAGGCGCCGGAGTAGCGGACCTTCGTGTCGAACATCTCGGAGATGAACGCGGCCTGCGGCCCGTACATGGCGCCGTGCAGGAGCAGCCCCACGGTCACGGCCACGGTGATGACGGCGAACGACTCGGTGTCGACGAGCGCGAAGAACGCGTACGCCCACAGCGCCATGCCCACCGAGCCGATGAGCGTCACCGGGCGCCGCCCGAGCCGGTCCGAGAGGGCGCCCCAGGCGGGGATGGCCGCGAAGTGCACGGCGGAGCCGATGAGGACGGCGTTCAGGGCGGTGCTCTTGGGCAGGTCCAGGTGCGTGGTGACGTACACGAGGACGAAGGAGGTGAGGACGTAGTACGAGATGTTCTCGCCGAAGCGGGTGCCGACGGCGGTGAGCACCTGGCGCCAGCTCTTGCGGAACACCTCCACGACGGGCGCCTCCTCCGTGGCGCCCCGCGCGGCGGCGGCCTCGGCCTTGGCGCGGGCTTCGAGGAACAGCGGCGACTCGGTGACGGAGACGCGGATCCACAGGCCGACCACCACCAGGACGCCGGACAGCAGGAAGGGCACGCGCCAGCCCCAGGCTTCGAAGGCGGCGTCGGACTGGACGGCCGCGAGCAGCGCGAGCACGCCGGTGGCGAGCAGGTTGCCGCCGGGCGCGCCGGACTGCGGCCAGGACGCCCAGAAGCCGCGGTGCCGGGCGCCGCCGTGCTCGGACACGATGAGGACGGCGCCGCCCCACTCGCCGCCGAGCGCGAAGCCCTGCACCAGGCGCAGCACGGTCAGCAGGACGGGTGCGGCCACGCCGACGGCGTCGTACGTGGGCAGCAGGCCCATGGCGAAGGTCGCGCCGCCCATCATCAGGAGGCTGACCACGAGGAGCTTCTTGCGGCCCACCCGGTCGCCGAAGTGCCCGAAGACGACACCGCCCAGCGGCCGGGCGAGGAAGCCGATGGCGTAGGTGATGAAGGCGATGAGGGTGCCGGTGAGGGGGTCGGCGGTGGGGAAGAACAGGTCGTTGAAGACGAGCGCGGCGGCGGAGCCGTAGAGGAAGAAGTCGTACCACTCGACGGTGGTGCCGATCAGGCTGGCACCGACGATCCTGACGATGCTGCTGCGGGGACGCGCCATGGGGATCACCGTGTTCTGCTCGGAGGTTGACGGGGGGTCAGGTCGCGGTCCAGCCGCCGTCGATGGGCAGGGAGACGCCCGTGAGGTGGCCGGAGTGGGGGCCGCACAGCCACAGGGCGGCCGCGGCGACCTCCTCGGGTTCGGCGAGCCGCTTGAGCGGGGAGCGGGCGAGGAGGACGTCGGCGAGGACGGCGTCGTCGGGGATGCCGTGGGCGGTGGCCTGGTCGTGGATCTGCCGCTCGACCAGGGGGGTGCGGACGTAGCCGGGGCTGAGGCAGTTGCTGGTGACGCCGTGCCCGGCGGCCTCCACGGCGGTGACCTTGCTGAGGCCTTCGAGGGCGTGCTTGGCGGCGACGTACGCGGATTTGAAGGCGCTGGCGCGCAGTCCGTGGACGCTGGAGATGTTGATGACGCGGCCCCAGCCGCGCGCGTACATGTGCGGAAGGGTCTGGCGCAGCAGCAGGAACGGCGCGGTGACCATGACCTGTTGGATGAGCGTGAACCGTTCGGGCGGGAAGTCGGTGAGGGGCGCGACGTGCTGGAGCCCGGCGCTGTTGACGAGGACGTCGACGTCCCTGGGGAGGTGCGCGATGGCGTCGGCGTCGGCGAGGTCGACGTGGTGGGCGTGGCCGCCGACGGTGTCGGCGACGGCTTCGGCGGCGGCCGCGTCGACGTCCACGACGTGGGTCTTCGCGCCCGCCGCCGCGAGCGCGACGGCGCAGGCCCGGCCGATGCCGCTGCCGCCGCCGGTGACGAGGGCGGTGCGCCCGCTCAGGTCGACGGCGCCGGGGAGGGAGGGGAGTGCGCTGGTCATGGCGGGAAACATAGGGTCAGCGAGGGGCGCCGCCCATGGGTTCCGGCACCACACTCGGCGCCGGGACTGTGGTGGTGGACGCCATGCCTCGGGGTGGCCTCGCGCCTGGGGGCGGCCCCTGGGGCGGCGCGTCGAGGGTGCGGCGGCTCGTGCCACACCCCGCGCGCCCCGGCCGCGGGTCGGCGCGTTCCCGGTGCGGGCGCAACCCCCGGGGAACCGCACGCGTCCTAGCCGGAGACCACGCGCGCGAGCAGCACGCTGACGGGCGCGACGCGACCGACGATGGAGGATGAGCAGTGGGTGTTTCCCTGGCCAAGGGCGGCAACGTTTCGCTGAGCAAGGAGGCCCCGGGCCTGACCGCCGTACTCATCGGCCTGGGCTGGGACGTACGCACCACCACCGGCACCGACTACGACCTCGACGCCTCCGCCCTGCTCTGCGACGACACCGGCAAGGTCGCATCCGACCAGCACTTCGTCTTCTACAACAACCTCACCAGCCCCGACGGCTCCGTCGAACACACCGGAGACAACCTCACCGGCGAAGGCGAAGGCGACGACGAGGCCATCAAGGTCAACCTCGCCACCGTCCCCGCCACCATCACCACAATCGTCTTCCCCGTCTCCATCCACGACGCCGAAACCCGCGGCCAGTCCTTCGGCCAGGTCCGCAACGCGTTCATCCGCGTCGTCAACCAGGCCGACAACCAGGAAATCGCCCGCTACGACCTCTCCGAAGACGCCTCCACCGAAACCGCCATGGTCTTCGGCGAGCTCTACCGCCACGGCACCGAATGGAAGTTCCGCGCCGTCGGCCAGGGCTACGCCAGCGGCCTGCGCGGCATCGCATCCAACTACGGCGTCAACGTCTGACACCGGTCACGAGACCGCCGGGGACCGGCTCGCGCGCGTCCGGCGCGGGCCGGTCCCCGCGTTCCGCTACGGGCTGGTCCCCGCGTTCCGGTGCGGGCTGGTGGAACCGCACCTCCGGGTAGCGCGCCGACGGGCCGTCGAGCAGCGGCGCGCTCCGGCCGCGCAGGTGCCGGTCGGCGAACGCGGTGACGTACGCGCGGGTGAGCGCGGCGCAGCGCTCGCCGTCGAGGTCCTGGCCGGGTATCCCCACCTGGCCGCCCAGGGGGGCGGTGTCGGTGAAGGAGCCGTGTTCGGTACCGTCGACGCTCAACCACCGCTTCCAGCCGGTGAGTTGCTTCCAGGTGCGGTCCCAGGTGGGGTCGGGCCCGCCGGGTACGTGGCTGGGCTTGCCCAGCATCAGGACCGGCCGGGGCACGGGCTTGTCGTTGGGGTAGCGGAAGTTGCCGTCCATGTTGACGCCCGCCTTGACGCGCGGGTCCCGCAGCAGCGCGGGGATCGTGCTGAACCCTCCGGCGGAGTGGCCGACCATGGCGACACGCCCGCCGTCGACGAGGCGGCCGTGCCGCCACGCCGGGCGCGCGCCGGTCAGCTCGTCGAGTACGAACGACACGTCGGCGGCCCGCACGTCCCCCACCTTCGGGTAGTCGGGGTCGTCGCACACCGCGCAGCCGGTGGTGTGCCCGTCGGGGAAGGTGATGCCGTCGGCCTCGTGGTTGTGGCCGACGGCGGCGACGGCGTAGCCGCGGCTGGCGAGTTCCTCGGCGAGGCCGGTCAGGGTGGCGCGCGGCATGCCGAAGCCGGGCGAGAGCACCACCAGCGGGAACTTGGCGCGGGTGCGCGCGGGTGGGGCGTCGACGGTGGAGTGGGTGACCACGGTGGTCAACGTGTCGGGTGGCAACGGTATCTCATTGGCCGTCAGGTAGGCGGTGGACTCGGCGGCGGTCATGTAGGGCGCGCGGGTGCCGGAGGGCTTCGCCGCGGGGTACCAGAGGGAGACCATCAACTCCCTTCGCTCGCCGGGCACCCAGGGGTCCGGGCGGCCCTGGTCCTGAAGGTGCAGGGTGGTCAGGCCGACCGGGTGGGGGCCGCCGGGCGCGGGCAGCCTCGGTGTCACGGAGGCCGGGGGCGGGGGCGCTTGCGCGGGGGCCGCGTGGGCGGGCGTGGCGGCCAGGGGGCCGAGCAGGGCGGCGGCCAGCGCCGCGACGGCCGGGAGTCTGCGTCTCATGCGCTCCACGCTAGGAATCCCGGGCCCCGCCCCCAATCCGCCCAGGGTGACAATCGCGGCCGGGCGGTACACCCCGGGGACGACACCCGGGGCACGACACCGCACCGCCCGGCCACGCGTTCAGCGGCCGTACGCGACTGACGCGGTCCGCGGCCGACGTACTCCTCGGCGGACGCGCTCAGTCGCGCAGGGCGTCGACGGTCGCGACGACCGTGCCGAACAGGTCCGTGACCGTGGTGAGGGCCGCCGCGTGGAGGTCGGCGGCGGGCAGGACCGTGCCGTCCGGGGCGGCCAGCGGCCGGGTGGCGGCGGTCTCGGCGACGACGGTGGGACGGTAGCCGTGCCGGAAGGCGCCCTGGGCGGTGAAGGCCACGCACATGTGCGTCATGAACCCGGCGAGGACCAGGTGGCCGTCGGGCCGCACGCCGAGGTCGCGCAGTGTCTGCTCCAGCGTGGTGGCGTGGAAGGCGTCGGGGAACTGCTTCACCACGACCGGCTCGCCGTCCACCGGGGCGACCTCGTCGATGAGAGCGCCGATGTGCGCGCGGATGTCGTACGGGGTGTTCTCGCCGCCGTCGTTGACGATGTGCACGACCGGGATGCCCGCCGCGCGGGCGCGGGCGAGGAGGCGGGCGCCCGCCTTGACGGCCGCGTCGGCGCCCTCCAGGGCCATGACGCCGGTCAGGTAGGTGTTCTGGTAGTCGATCAGGACGAGGGCGGACTCGCTCAGCCGGGGCGGCTCGCTGTCGAGGCCGACGACGTCGCGGAGGGTGCGGGAGGGCGTGGTGGTCATCTGGGTGCCTTTCTTCGTCGGGGCATGGGTGTGAGGCGAACTCCCTCGTACGGGAGGGGAGTTCGTGGGCAGGCGCGGGCAGGCCGGAGTTCGGGCGCACGCGGCCCGCGAGCCGGTGGTGGCCGGTGGTGGAAGGGGGGTGGGTCAGGCGGTCTGGGTGCGGAAGCGGCGGCGGTAGGCCGCGGGGGTGGTGGCGAGCTGCCGCCGGAACGCCCGGTGCAGGGTCTCGACGGAGCCGAGCCCGGCGGCCGCCGCGACCTCGCCCAGCGGGCTGTCGGTGGTCTCCAGGAGCCGCCGGGCGACCTCGATCCGGGCGGCCTCCACATAGCTCGCGGGGCTGGTGCCGGTCTCCTGGGCGAAGACGCGGGCGAACTGCCGCTCGCTCAGGCACATCCGGGCGGCCAGGGCCGCCGTGGACAGGTCGCCGTCCAGGTGCTCGGCGATCCACAGGCGCAGCTCGTCGATGTCCCGGCGGGTGGTGCCGGAGCGGCGCAGCGGCACGGAGAACTGGCTCTGGCCGCCCTGCCGTTTGAGGTAGACCACGAGCTGGCGGGCCACGGTGAGCGCGGTCTGCTCGCCGTGGTCCTCGGCGACCAGGGCGAGGGCCAGGTCGAGGCAGGCGCTGATCCCGGCCCCCGTCCACAGCCGCCCCCGGTCGGTGCGGACGAAGATCGGGTCGGGGTCGACCGTCACGTCCGGGTGGTCGGCGGCGAGCTGGTCGGCGGTCGACCAGTGGGTGGTCGCCGTCTTGCCGTCGAGGAGCCCGGCCGCGGCCAGCACGTGCGCGCCGACGCACACCGACGCCACCCGCCGGGCGTGCGGGGCGGTGTCCCGCACCCACGCCACGACGTCCGCGTCGATGCGGGCCCGCGGCCCGGCGTCGGTCATGTCGACCGCCCCGGGCACGAGCAGCGTGTCCACCTGACCGCCGACGTCGGCGAACGCCACGTCGGTGAGCAGCCGCACGCCCGCCGACGTGGTGACGGGTCCGGCGGCCGGTCCGGCGAGGCGGACCTCGTACCCGGTGCGGCCCGCGCTCTCGCGGTTGGCGAGCGCGAAGACCTCGGCCGGGCCGGTGACGTCGAGGAGGTCGACGTCGGGGAAGACCGCGATGACGACCCGGTGCGTAAGGGGCATGACCCCATGCTCACCTCCGGCCCCACGTGGCCGCAATGACGATTCCCTGTCACATCCGGACATCGGCCCCGTGGCGTCGGGGGCGCGCTAGTGTCATGTCGGCGAGACGCCTGCCCCACCGGATCGACCGGCACCGCCCGGGGTAGGGGACCTCGACGCCTGTTGAGGTGGGTCGCCCCTCCCCCGCCTCCCGGGACGGTGCACAGGACAGCACGCCGACCGCAGGCCGCACCTGGAAACGCAGGGCCGGAACAGATCCGTCCGCTGCGTTCCGGAGGCGCGCCGAACAGGAGCAGATCCAGGTGATCCCGTTGTCGTCCAGCGAACCGGAACCCGTCCCGACACTCCTGGGCGCGCCGGAGGCCGAGGCGTGGCGGCGCCGGTATCCGGGCCTCGTGGAGGTGTGGCCGCCGACGCCGCTCCAGGCGGGCCTGCTCTTCCACGCGCTGTGGGGCGACGCCCCGCACGCCACCTATCAGATGCGGTTCGTCCTGCGTCTGCGCGGGCCGGTGGACGGCGCGCGCCTACGCGCCGCCGGTCAGGCCCTCCTCGACCGGTACGCCAACTTGCGCGTGGCGTTCGCGGCGGGTGCCGACGGGGCCCTGCGGCAGGTGGTGGTGGCGGGGGTGGCGCTGCCGTGGCACGCCGTCGACCTGTCGGACGACACGCACGGGACGGGGGTGCCGTACGGCGAGCAGGCGCTGGCGCGGCTCCTCGACGACGAGGCGCGCGCCCCTTTCGACCCGGCGGTGCCGCCGCTGCTGCGGATGACCCTGGCGCGGCTCGGCGCACGGCGGCACGCCCTGGTACTGACGGCCCATCATGTCCTGTTCGACGGCCTGTCGTTGCCTCTGCTGGTCCGTGATCTGCTCCGGCTGTACGCGGCTTCGGGGGACGTCTCGGCGGTGCCGCCGCGGCCGGAGTTCCGGGACTTCCTGGTGTGGCTCGCGGGGCAGGACCGGCGGGCGGCGGCGCGGGCGTGGGCCGCGGAGCTGGACGGGGTGGCGGAGCCGACGCTGCTGGCTCCGGTCGTGGGTCCGCCGCCGGGCGCGGCAGGGGCGGGGCCTTCGGGCGCCGCCGGGTTCGGCGAGGCCGAGGTGCCCCTCCCGGCGGGCCCCGCGCGCCGCGCGTCCGCGCTCGCCGTCCCGTGGGAGACGCTGGCACAGGGCGCCTGGGCGCTGCTGCTCGGGGGCCTGACCGGCCGGGACGACGTGGTGTTCGGCGCGACCGTGCCGGGCCGCCCGCGGGAGGTGCCCGGGGCCGACGCGATGGTGGGCCTGTTCGTGACGGCCCGCCCGGTGCGGGTGCGCCTGCCCCCCACGGCCACCTTCGCGGACGTCCTGCGGGGCGTCCGGGAGCAGCGGGAGCGGCTCGACGGCCACTACTGCGCTCTCGCCGACCTCCACTCCGTGAGGGGCACGGGCGCCCTGTTCGACACGCTGGTCACGGCGGAGCCGTACGCCGTGGAGAGCGGCGACCCGGTGGGCGGGTACCCGATGGGCGGCGACCCGGCGGGCGCGGGCTTCGAGGTCACCGGGGTGCGCGCGCTGACCGGCACCCACTATCCGCTGACGGTCACCGTCTCCGCCGGGCCGCCACCGCGGATCGCGCTCCAGTACCGCCGCGACCTCGTCGACGACGCCGCCGCCCGGACCCTCGCCGCGCGCTACGCCAACGTCCTGCGGCAACTCGTCGACGCCCCCGGCACGACGGTCGCCCGCCTCGGCCTCCTCACCCCCGCCGAGAGCGCCACGCTCCTCCCCCACCTCAGCGCCGACGACGCCCCCGCCGACACCCTGCCCGCCCTGTTCGAGCGGCGGGCCGCCCTCACACCCGACGCCGTGACCCTCGAATGCGGCGACACCACACTGACGTACGCGGACGTCGACGGCCGCGCCAACCGGCTGGCGCGGGCCCTGCTGCGGCGCGGCGTGGCCGCCGAGACGGTGGTGGCGGTGGCGCTGCCCCGGTCGGCCGACCTGGTGGTGGCGCTGCTCGCCGTCCTGAAGGCGGGCGGCACCTATCTGCCGCTCGACCCGGCCCATCCGGCCGACCGGATCGCGTACCTGCTCGCGGACTCCGGTGCCCGGCTCGTCCTCACGGACGCCACGACCGCGCCCGAACTGCCCGACGTGGGCGTGCCGTTGCTGCGCCTCGACGACCCGGCGGCCGTCGCCGAGCGGGCGCGGCTCGCGGGCGGGCCGGTGACGGACGCGGAGCGGGGCGGACGGCCGTCCGTCGCGCGGGCCGCGTACGTCATCTACACGTCGGGGTCGACCGGGCGGCCGAAGGGCGTGGCCGTCACCCACTCCGGTGTGGCCGCGCTGGTCGCCTCGCAGCGGGCGCGGCTCGGGCTCACGGCGGCGAGCCGGGTGCTCCAGTTCGCCTCGCCGGGCTTCGACGTGTCGGTGTACGAGGTGTGCATGGGGCTGCTCACCGACGCGACCCTCGTCCTCGCCCCGCAGCGCGAGCTGGCACCGGGCGCCCCGCTGACCGGCACGGTCACCGCGTGCCGCGTCACCCATCTGTTCCTGCCGCCCGCGGTGCTCGGCGCGCTGCCGCCCGGCTCCCTGCCGACCGTGTCCTGCCTCGCCGTCGGCGGTGACGCGGCGACGCCCGACCTGGTCGCGGCCTGGGCCGACGGCCGGGACCTGGTCAACGCCTACGGGCCGACCGAGACCACCGCGATCGTGACGTTCAGCGACCCGCTGGCCGCCGACGGCCGCACCCCGCCCATCGGCCGCCCCGTCGCCCGCACCCGCGCCCACGTCCTCGACGCCGCGCTGCGCCCGGTGCCGCCGGGGGTGGCGGGCGAGCTGTACCTGGCGGGCGACTCGCTGGCGCGCGGCTACCTGGGCCGCCCGGGCCTGACCGCCGCTCGCTTCGTCGCCTGCCCGTACGGGGAGCCGGGCCGCCGCATGTACCGCACGGGGGACATCGTCACCCGGGGCCCGGACGGGCAGCTGGTCTTCCACGGGCGGTCCGACGACCAGGTGCAGATCCGCGGGGTGCGGGTCGAACCGGGTGAGGTGCAGGCCGTGTTGAGCGCCCATCCCCGGGTGGCGCGGGCGGTCGTGGTCACGGCCGAGCACGACGGGGACCGGCGCCTGGTCGGCTACGCGGTGCCCGTCGCGGGCGGCGCCCCGCCGACCCCGGCGGAGCTGCGCGCCTTCCTCGCCGAGCGGCTGCCGTCGGCCCTGGTCCCGTCGGCGGTGACGCTGCTCGCGGACGTGCCGCTCGCCCCGAACGGCAAGCTGGACCGCCGCGCGCTGCCCCCGCCCGACTACGCCGCCGCGACGGCGGCACCGCACCGGGCCCCGCGCACGGCCCGGGAGGAGGCGCTGTGCGCCCTGTTCGCCGATGTCCTCGGTGTCGCGGACGTCGGCGTCGACGACGGCTTCTTCGACCTGGGCGGCCACTCCCTGCTCGTCACGCGCCTGGTGAACCGGGTGCGGTCGGTCCTGGGCGTGGACCTGCCGGTCCGGGCGGTGTTCGAGGCGCCGACGGTGGCGGGTCTCGCCGAGTACGTCGCCACCCGGTCCGCTCCGGCGCGTCCGGCGCTGCGGCGTGCGGGGGTGCGGCCGGGGCGGGTGCCGTTGTCGTTCGCTCAGCAGCGGTTGTGGTTCTTGTACGGGTATGAGGGTCCTTCGGCGACGTACAACCTGGTGTACACGCTGGAGTTGGGCGGCCGGTTGGAGGTGTCCGCGCTGGCGGCGGCGGTGCGGGACGTCGTGGTGCGGCACGAGAGTCTGCGCACGCTGTATGTGGCCGATGGCCGGGGTGTCGCGGCGCAGGTCGTCGTGGCGGGGGGTGAGGTCGGGCTGGAGGTGCCGGTGCGGGAGGTGGCGCCGGAGGCGGTGGCGGCCGCTGTCGCGGAGGAGGCCGCGTACCGGTTCGACCTGTCAGCCGAGCTGCCCGTACGCGCCCGCCTGTTGCGCCGGGGGCCCGAGGATCACGTCCTGGTGCTGCTCCTGCACCACATCGCGGCGGATGGCGAGTCGATGCGCCCGCTGGCCCGCGACCTGACCACCGCCTACACCGCCCGCCTCGACGGCGAGCCACCGCAGTGGGGCGAACTTCCCGTCCAGTACGCCGACTACGCCCTCTGGCAGCGCGCACTCCTGGACGCCGAAGGCCCTCTGTCGGCCCAGGTGGACTACTGGCGGCGGGAGTTGGCCGCCGTGCCGCAGCCGATCCGGCTCCCTTGGGACCGGCCCCGGCCGCCCGTGGCCAGCCACCGGGGCGACACCGTCGGCTTCGTACTCGATCCCGGCCTGCTGAGCTCCGTCGAGGAACTGGCCCGGGCGCAGGGCGCCACCACCCCGATGGTCCTCCAGTCCGCCCTGCTGGTGCTGCTCCACCTCCTGGGCGGCGGCGATGACGTGACGCTGGGCGTGCCCGTCGCGGGGCGCACGGACGACGCGCTCACGGATCTGGTGGGGTTCTTCGTGAACACCTGGGTGCTGCGGGCGGACCTGTCGGGCGATCCGTCGTTCGAGGAGGTGGTGCGGCAGGTGCGGGACAAGGCCGTGGCTGCCTACGACCACCAGGACGTGCCCTTCGAGCGGCTGGTCGAGGAGTTGAACCCGGAGCGGTCCACGGCCTACCACCCGTTGTTCCAGGTGATGTTCGGCTGGCACGCAACGGACCGTCAGGTCTTCGACGCGCCGGGGCTGCGGTCGGTGTTCCGCCTGGTGGCGACGCAGACCGCGAAGTTCGACCTCGCGTTCACGCTGGCCGACACCCCCGAGGGGGTCGTGGGCGGTGTCGAGTACGCCACCGACCTGTTCGACCGGACCACCGCCGAGGCCCTGGCCCGGCGCTACGTACGGCTCGTACGGGAGCTGACCGCCGCGCCGGGGAGGCGGCTCGACGCCGTGGACGTCCTGGAGCCTGAGGAGCGGGAGACCGTCCTGCGGGGCTTCAACGACACGGACGTGCCCCTGCCGGACCTCACCGTCCCCGCGCTCTTCGAGCGGCACGCGGCCGCCACGCCGGGCGCGGTCGCCCTCGTACACGGCGACACATCCCTGACCTACCGTCAACTCAGCGCGCGTGCTGACCAGTTCGCCCGGGCGCTCGCGCGGCGGGGTGTCGCGCCCGGGTCCCTGGTGGCAGTGGCCCTGCCGCGCTCAGTGGACCTTGTCGTCGTCCTTCTGGGTGTCCTCAAGGCCGGAGGGGCCTATGTGCCCCTCGACCCCAGGTATCCGAGCGCCCGCGTCGAGCGTGTCCTCAGGGACGCCGACCCGTGCCTCGTGGTGACGGACACGCAGGCGCGGGGCGTGCTGCCCGGATGGCTGGGTGACCGGGTGGTGCTGTGGGACCGGGCCGCCGGGAGCGGCGACGGCAGTGCGCCGGGCGCGGGCCGCCCGGCTGCTCTGTCGCCGCTGGACCTGGCCTATGTGATGCACACTTCCGGGTCCACGGGGACGCCGAAGGGCGTGGGGGTGACACACCAGGGCGTGGTGCGGTTCGCGCTCGACCGGTGCTTCGCGGGTGGCAGTCACGAGCGGGTGCTGATGCACTCCACGCAGGCCTTCGACGCGTCGACGTACGAGGTGTGGGTGCCGCTGCTGCGCGGCGGCACGATCGTCGTCGCCCCCGCCGACCCGCTGGACCTGGCCGCGCTGGCCGCCGTCATCGCCGAGCACCGGGTGACGGGGCTGCTGGTGACGGCGGGGCTCTTCCGGGTCGTCGCCGACGAGCGGCCCGAGGTGTTTCGCGGGGTGCGTGAGGTGTGGTCGGGGGTGATGTGGTGCCTGCGGGGGCGGTGCGGAGGGTGCTGACGGCGTGTCCGGGTGTGGTGGTGGTGAACGCCTATGGGCCGACGGAGGCGACGGTGGCGGTGGCGGTGCATCCGGTGCGGGAGGCGGGTGAGGTCGGTGCGGTGGTGCCGGTTGGGGGGCCGTTGGGCGGGGTGCGGCTGTTCGTGCTGGATGGGGTGTTGCGGCCGGTGCCGGTGGGGGTGGCCGGGGAGTTGTATGTGGCCGGGGACCGGCTGGCGCGGGGGTATGTGGGGCGTGCGGGGCTGAGTGCGGAGCGGTTCGTGGCCTGTCCGTTCGCGGGAGCGGGCGAGCGGATGTACCGCACGGGGGATGTCGTGGCGTGGACGGGGGATGGGGGGCTGGTCTTTCAGGGGCGTGCGGATGAGCAGGTGAAGATCCGGGGGTTTCGGATCGAGCCGGGTGAGGTGGAGGCGGTCCTGACCGGGCATCCGGGGGTGGCGCAGGCGGTGGTGGTGGCGCGGGAGGGGGTGGGGGGCAGGCGGTTGGTGGCGTATGTGGTGCGGGTGGGTGAGGGCGGTATCGCGGGGGGCGGGGACATCGACTTCCATGTGGGGGTCTCGGCTGGGGAGTTGCGGCGGTTTGTAGCGGAGCGGTTGCCGCAGTTCATGGTCCCGGCGGCGTTTGTGCTGGTGGACGCGTTGCCGTTGACGGCTCAGGGGAAGGTGGACCGGGCCGCGCTGCCCGAGCCGGAAACCGCTGGCGGCACCTATCGGGCGCCCCGGTCCCCGCAGGAGCGGATCCTCACGGACGTGTACGCCGAGGTGCTGGGCGTGGACCAAGTCGGCGTCGATGATGACTTCTTCGCCGTGGGCGGAGACAGCATCCGCTCGCTTCAGGTGGTCTCGCGGGCCCGGGGGCGGGGGGTGGAGGTCAGTGCGCGGCAGGTCTTCCAGTACCGGACGGTGGCGGAACTGGCCCGGCACGCGCACACCGGGCAGCGCGAGGGAGCAGGCACCCCGGCCCTGGGCGAACTCGCCGGTGGTGGTGTGGGCACGCTGCCGCTGCCGCCCGTCGCGCGCTTCGTGCGTGAACGCGGCGGGGATACCGACCACTTCGCCATGGCCGTCGTCGTCGAGTTGCCCGAGGGCATCGACCGGGCCGGACTCCTGGCCACCCTGGACGCGGTCATCGACCACCACGACGTCCTGCGGGCACGCCTCGCGATGGACGGCTCAGGACTGCTGGTCGAACCCCCGGGTTCCGTGGACACGGGCCAACTGCTGCACCGGGTGACAGGAACCGATGTCCCGGCTCGGGGTGGCGCATGGCAGCGAGTGGTGGTGGCCGAGCGCGCGGCCGCCGCGCGGCGGCTCGACCCGGCGGCCGGGGTGATGGCCCGTTTCGTCTGGTTCGACCCGGGCCCGGCCGGGGGCCCCGGACGGCTCCTGATCGTGCTGCACCACCTGGTGGTCGACGGCGTGTCCTGGCGCATCCTGCTCCCCGACCTCGCGGCGGCCTGGAGCGCCCTCAGCACGGGCCGCACCCCTGTCCTGCCCGAGGTCGGCACCTCCTACCGGCGCTGGACCCACGCCCTGACCACCGAAGCCCACAGCCAGCACAGAACAGCCGAACTGCCCCGGTGGCTCGCCATCGTGGACGGGCCGGACCCGGCGCTCGGCGCCCGCCGCTTCGACCCCGCGGTGGACGTGCGCTCCACTGTGGACACCGTGCGCCTCCGGCTGTCCCCGTCGGTCACCGAGGCCCTTCTGACGGCTCTGCCCGCCGCCTTCCGCTGCGGCGTCCACGACGGGCTCCTCACCGGCCTCGCCCTCGCCGTCGCCCGCCTCCGGCGTGAGCAGGGCGTCGCCCCGTCCTCGCTCCTTCTCACCCTGGAAGGACACGGGCGCGCGGAGAACGTGACACCTGGGGCCGATCTGTCACGCACAGTGGGCTGGTTCACCAGCGTCCACCCCATACGCCTGGACGTGTCCGGCTGCGTACTCGACGAGGCCTTCGACGGCGGCCCGGCAGCGGGCAGCGCGGTCAAGGCCGTCAAGGAACAACTCCTCTCCGTGCCCGACGACGGCATCGGCTACGGCCTGCTGCGCGAACTCAACCCGCACACCGCCCCCGCCCTGCGCGCCCACCCCACCGGCCAGATCGGCTTCAACTACCTGGGCCGCTTCTCCCCACCGACACGCCGGAACACCTGCGCGGACTCGGCTTCACCCGCGTCCCGGAGCTGGGCGGGCCCACCGCCCAGTGGGGCGCGGACATGCCCGCGCTCGCCGAGGTGCAGATCACGTCGATGGTCGTCGACAGCGCGCACGGGCCGTGCCTGGACGCCGAGTTCGAGTACGCCACCGGCGCGGTGCCCCGCGACCGGGTGCGGCGCCTCGTGGACCTGTGGGCCGCCGCGCTCGACGGCCTCGCCCGCCACGCCACCGCCCCCGACGCGGGCGGGCTCACCCCCTCCGACGTGCCGCTGGCGCGGGTGCGGCAGCAGGAGATCGAGGCCTGGGAGCGCCGCTACCCGGGGCTCGTGGACGTCTGGCCGCTGACCCCGCTCCAGTCCGGCCTGCTCTTCCACACCCTCTACGCCGACGCCGGACACGACGCCTACCTCGTCCAGTTCACCCTGCACCTGCACGGCCCCGTCGCAGCCGCACGCATGCGAGCCGCCGCCCAAGCGCTCCTCGACCGGCACGCGAGCCTGCGGGCAGCCTTCGTCGCCGCCGACGACGGACGCTTCGTACAAGTCGTGACGGACGGAGTCCACCTGCCGTGGCGCGAAGCCGACCTGACCACGGCAGAGGAAACGGCGGACGCGGCCTTCGAGGACCTTCTCGCCGACGACGCGCGCCGCCCCTTCGACCTGGCGGCGGCGCCGCTGCTGCGCATGACCCTCGTCAAGCTCCACCCGCAGCGCCACGAACTGGTTCTGACGGCCCATCACCTGCTGTTCGACGGCTGGTCGCTGCCGATCCTCGTCCAGGACCTGCTACGGCTGTACGGGGCGCGGGGCAACGCCGCCGCGCTGCCTAAGGCACCCCGGTACCGGGACTTCCTGACCTGGCTGGCCGGGCAGGACCAGGAAGCGGCGGCCCAGGCATGGGCCAAGGAACTGGCGGGCGTCACCGAGCCCACGCTGCTCGCCCCCGCGCTGGCCGCGACCGACGCCGACCCCGAAGCCGAGGGCTTCGGCGAGGTGGAGGTGCCCCTCTCCGGTGAACTCGCCCATCGCGTCGCGGCCGTGGCCGCCGACACGGGGGTCACCGTGAACACCGTGGTCCAGGGCGCCTGGGCCCTGCTGCTCCGCCGCCTCACCGGGCGGGACGACGTGGTGTTCGGCGCGACCGTGTCCGGCCGCCCGGCGGTGGTGCCCGAGGTCGGCGCGATGGTCGGCCTGTTCATCAACACGCTGCCGGTGCGGGTGCGCTGCCCCACCACCAGCAGCGTCACCCGGATTCTCGGCGACCTCCAGGACCGGCAGGCCGCGCTGCTCGACCACCACCACGCCGGGCTGACCGAGATCCACCGGGCCACCGGCACCAGCGTGCTCTTCGACACGCTCGTCGCCTTCGAGTCGTACCCGGTGGACCGGACCGGCTTCGGCGAGGCGAACGCGGCGGCGGGCATCGAGGTCACCGGCATCCGCGCGCTCTCCGGCACGCACTACCCGCTGACCCTCGTGGCCTCCGCCGACCCCCAGCTGCGCCTGACGCTCCAGCACCGGCGGAACACGCTCACCCACGAGGCGGTGCGGGACGTCGCCGACCAGTTCCGGCACCTCCTCCGTCACATCGCGGACCATCCCGGCCAGTTGGTCGGCGAGGTCGCGCGACCGGGACCGCGAGGACGGGACCGGGCGCCGCGAGAACAGTCCGCTCCCCCGCCCGCCGCCACTTCCCCGCGCGAGCCCCGCACCGCCCGGGAGAGGGCCCTGTGCGCGCTGTTCGCCGACGTACTCGGACGCGGCACGGACGGAGAGGGCGCGGCGGGCGTCGGCATCCACGACGACTTCTTCGCCCTCGGCGGGCACTCCCTGCTCGCGCTGCGCCTCGTGAACCGGGCGCGGCCGGTGCTCGGCGCGGAGGTTCCGGTCCGGGCGGTGTTCGAGCATCCGACGGTCGCGCGCCTGGCACGCCACCTGGACGCGGAGGCCGGGCACGGCGCCACGGCCGCCCGCCCGGCCCTGCGGCAGGCGGCGCGGCGGCCCGAGCGCATCCCCCTGTCCCCCGCCCAGCGGCGCCTGCGGTTCCTGGACGCGCTGGAGCCGCTGCCGACGTACCATCTGCCGCTGGCCGTACGGCTGTACGGGCCGCTGGACGCGGCCGCCCTCGCGGCGGCGCTGCGGGACGTGGTGGTGCGGCACGAGAGTCTGCGCACGCTGTTCGTCACCGGCGACGAGGGGGACGCCGCGCAGGTCGTCGTGGCGGCGGACGACGTCGTCGTCGACGTGCCGGTGCGGGAGGTCGCGCCGGGCGCGGTGGCCGCCGAGGTGTCCCGGGAGGTGGGCCGCCGCTTCGACCTGGCGGCGGACCTGCCGGTGCGGGCCCGCCTGCTGCGCTGCCGCCCCGACGAACACGTCCTGCTGCTGCTCCTGCACCACATCGCCGCCGACGGCGAATCCATGCGCCCCCTCACCCGCGACCTGGCCGCCGCCTACACCGCACGCCTCGGCGGCGCGCCACCCGACTGGGGCGAACTCCCCGTGCAGTACGCCGACTTCGCCCTCTGGCAGCACGACCTCCTCCGTACCGCCGACGCCACCGGGAGCCCGCTGGCGGCGCAGCTGCGCTACTGGCGCCGCGAACTGGCCGACGCGCCCCGCGCGTTGAGCCTGCCGCTCGACCGGCCCCGGCCCCGTGTGGCCAGCCATCGGGGCGACACCGTCGGCTTCGTCCTCGAACCCGCCGGACGGGCCGCCGTCGAAGACCTGGCCCGGGCGCACGGCGCCACCGTGCCGATGGTCCTCCAGTCCGCCCTGGTGGTGCTGCTGCACCTCATGGGCTGCGGCGACGACGTCACCCTCGGGTCGTCCATCGCGGGGCGCACGGACGAGGCCCTGACGGACCTGGTGGGGTTCTTCGTCAACACCTGGGTGCTGCGGGCCGACCTGTCGGGCCACCCGTCGTTCGACGACGTCGTGCGGCAGGTGCGGGGCAAGGCCGTGGCCGCGTACGACCGGCAGGACGTGCCGTTCGAACGGCTCGTCGAGGAGGTCAACCCGGAGCGGTCCGCCGCCCGGCACCCGCTGTTCCAGGTGGCGTTCGCCTGGCAGCAGGGCGTCGGCGGCCTGGCCCTGCCGGGTCTGACGGCCGTCCCGGAGCCGGTCACGACCGGCACCGCCAAGTTCGACCTGCTCGTTCAGGTCGATCAGGGCGACCAGGGCGACGAGGCGGCCGGGCGCGGCACGCGCGGCCTCACCGGGCTCGTCGAGTACGCCACCGACCTGTTCGACCGCGCCACCGTCGAAGCCCTCGCGGAGCGGTACGTACTCCTCGTACAGGAGGTGGTGACGCGACCGCACCTGCGGCTGGCCGCGCTCGACGCGCGGACGCCCGCCGAACGGGACCTGCAGCGGCACGTCGACGACACCGCCGTGCCCGCCCCCAACCTGACCGTTCCCGCGCTGTTCGCGCGCCGGGCCGCCGCCACCCCGGACGCCGTGGCCCTGGCGTGCGGCGCGGACACGCTGTCGTACGGCGACCTGCACGCGCGCACCAACCGGCTCGCGCACGAGCTGGTGCGGCGCGGGGTCGGCGCGGAGTCCGCCGTGGCGGTGGCGCTGCCGCGCTCGGCGGCGTACGTCGAGACGGTGCTCGCGGTGCTGAAGGCCGGGGGCGCCTATGTGCCGCTGGCCGCCGACGCCCCGGCGCGGCATCTCGCGGCGCTGCTGCGGCGGGCGCGTCCTGCACTGCTCGTGACCACCGCCGACGTGGCGGAACACCTGCCCGGCAACGCCTGCCCCTTGCTGCTCCTCGACTCCCCCGGCACCACGGCGGCCGTCGCCGCCGCGCCGGACGGCGACCTGCCGGACGCCGGGCGGCCGGACCGGCTGGCGTATGTCCTGCACGCCTCCGGGGCCCCAGGGGCGCCCGGGGTCAGCCACCGCGCCGTGGTGCGCCTCGCGTCCGACCGGGCCTGGGCGGGCGGCGCCCACGCGCGGGTGCTGCTGCACACAGCACAGACGTCCGCCGTGTCCGCGTACGAGATGTGGGTGCCGCTCCTCAACGGCGGCACCGTCGTGGTGGCGCCGCCCGGGCGGCTGGACCCCGCCGCCGTCCGCGAGGGCGGGGTGAGCGCGCTGTGCCTGTCGGCGGGCCTGTTCGCCGAGATCGCCGACGCCCGGCCGGAGGTCTTCGCCGGGGTGCGGGAGGTGCTGACGGGCGGCGAACCGGTGCCGCCGGGCGCGGTGGCGCGCGTACTGCGGGCCTGCCCGGACACCACCGTCGTCCCCGTGTACGGGCCCTGGGAGGCCGCCGCCTTCGCCACCTCCCACCGCCTCACCTCCGCCGACCCTCCCCCGACTCGCCCGGTGGGCCGCTGTCGCTGGGACGGCCGCTGGACGGCACGCGCGTCCACGTCCTCGACGACCGGCTGCGGCCGGTGCCGCCCGGCGTCGACGGCGAGCTGTACCTGGCGGGCCCGGGCCTCGCCCGCGGCTACGTCCACCGGCCCCGGCTCACGGCGGAGCGGTTCGTGGCCTGCCCGTCCGGCCCGCCCGGCACCCGCATGTACCGGACCGGGGACGTGGTGTGCTGGACCCGCGACGGCCGACTGCGCCTCAAGCACCGGGCCGGGGCCAGCGATCGCACCCGGCCAGGGGGCTCCGAAGCTCCCGTGCGGCGCGGCCTCGTGCGACCGCGCACCGCCACCGAGCGGGCCGTCGCCGCGATCTGGACGGAGTTGCTCGGGCGGGACGACATCGGCGTACACGAGAAGTTCTTCGACGTCGGCGGGACCTCCCTGACACTGCTCGCGCTGAGCAACCGGCTGGCCCGGCTCGGCCCGCGCGAGGTGCCGCTGAGCGCGCTGTTCGAGCACTCCACGGTCGAGGCGATGGCCCGCCTGATCGCCAACCGGCCCACCCGCGCCACCCCTGCCGAGAAGGGGTACCAACTATGAAGGGGTACCGACCATGACGCACCCGAGCCCCGCAGGCCCGGACGCCGTCGCCGTCGTCGGGGTGGCCCTGGCCCTGCCCGACGCCGACGACCTGGACGCCCTGCACCGGAACCTGCGCGACGGCCGCACCAGCGTGCGCGAGCCCGGCAAGGAGCGGGTCCACCACGCCGGGGCCGCCACGGACACCGCCTACCTGAAGCTCGGCTATCTGGACCGCGTCGACCTGTTCGACCACCGGTTCTTCGAACTGTCGCGGCGCGAGGCGGAGTTGATGGACCCGCACCAGCGCATACTCGCCCAGCTCGCCCACCGGGCGATCGAGAACGCCTGCTACGCGCCCGGCGACCTGCGCGGCTCCCCGACGGCGGTGGTGCTCAGCGCCCCCGAACCCGACTACCGGGACCTGTACGAGGGGGACGATCCGCAGCAGCTCCTCGGGGCGCACCCGTCGGCGGCGGCCGCGCGCATCGCGTACCTCTTCGACCTCGCCGGTCCGGCCCTGGTCGTCGACACCGCGTGCAGCAGCAGCCTGACGGCGCTCGCCGTCGCCGTGGACCAGCTGCGCCACGGGCAGGCGGACCTGGCGCTCGCGGGCGGGCTCAGCCTGTGCTCGGTGCTCCTGACCGCGCACGACCACGTGCCGATGCTGGGCCTGGAGTCGCCGGACGCGGTGTGCCGCCCCTTCGACGCCGCCGCGGACGGCTCGACCGGCGGGGAGGGCGGCGGCCTGGTGCTGCTGAAGCGGCTCGCCGACGCGCTCGCCGACGGCGACCACGTGCACGCCGTGGTGCGGGGTGTCGCCGTCAACCAGAACGGCTCCCGCGCCAGCGGCCTGAGCGCGCCCAGCGCCCGCGGGCAGGCCGACGTGATCGTCGCGGCCTGGCGGCAGGCGGGCCCCGGCCCGGTCGACTACGTCGAGTGCCACGGCTCGGGCACCCGGCTCGGCGACGTCATCGAAGCGGAGGGGCTGCGGCGGGCCTGCGCGGAGACGGGCCTGGCCGGGCCGTTCGGGATCAGCGGCGTCAAGGGCAACATCGGGCACCTCAACCACGCGGCGGGCATCGCCGGGCTCCTCAAGGTCCTCGCGGGCCTGCGGCACGGCGTCCGCTACCCCAACCCGAACTTCACCGCCCCCAACCCGCTCATCGACTTCGACGGCCCGTTCCGCGTCGACGCGCACGCCACGGACTGGCGGCCCGCGCCGGGCAGGCGGCGCCGAGCGGGCCTCAGCTCCTTCGGCCTGACCGGCACCAACGTCCACGCCGTCGTCGAGGAGGCGCCCCCGCCCGCCGACACGCCCGCCCCGGCGGGCAGGGCCGAACTCGTGACGCTGTCCGCGAAGTCGCCGCGCGCCCTCGCCGCCTACGCCCGCCGCGTCGCCGACTTCGCCGCCGCCACCGGCCACGACCTGACCGCCGTGGCCCACGCGTTGAACCGGGGCCGCGACGACCACCCGTACCGCTGGGCCGCGGTCGCCCGCGACCTCCCCGACCTGGCCGCCCAGCTCCGCACGGCCCGCCCCGGCGACCGGGAGCCGCCCCCGAGGCGCCACTGGTCCTGCTGCTGTCCGGCGACGGAGACCTGGGCGACGGCACCTGGACGGGGCTGTGCGCGGCGTTTCCCGGACTGGACGCCGCCGGGAGGGAACCGGACGCCGGGAAGCCGGTCACGGGTGGGGAGGCGAGGCGGGGTACGGAGGCCGGGGAAGCGACCCGAGCCACGAAGGCCGGGGAGGCGACCCGAGCCACGAAGGCCGGGGAGGCGACCCGAGCCACGAAGGCCGGGGAGGCGACCCGAGCCACGGAGGCCGGGAGTGGCCGGGAGGCCGGGGAGGAGGCGGCGGGCGGGGGCGGACCGGCAGGCACGGGCGGGTCGGCAGGCACGGGCGGGTCGGCAGGCACAGGCGGGTCGGAGTCGCCTGGTGCGCGGCTGCTGCACCGGCAGCTCGCCGCCCACCGCCTCGTGCGGTCGCTCGGCCTGTCGGCGGCCCGTCTCGTCGGGTCCGGCGTCGGGAACCTCGCCGTGCGGTCCCTCCAGGACCCGGCGGCCGAGCGGGAGGCCCGGCGGGCCGCGGTGGGCGCCGCGGTCACCGGCCACGTCGACGCGGACGGGCTGCGGCACGCCGTGCGCAGCCTCGCCGACGAGGGCGCCGTCCTGGTCGAGCTGGCCGCGGACGGGGCGCTCGCGCGGGCGGTCGCCGAGGCCGCGCCGGAGCTGCCCGTCGTGCGCCTCTTCGCCGAGCCCTCCCGCGAGGGCGTGCTCCGCGCGCTCGCGGAGCTGTACGCGCTCGGCGTGGAGATCGACTGGGGCCGGTACTACGCCGACACGGCGGTGCGCCGCATCGAGGCGCCGACCTACCCCTTCGACGCCGACGAGGTGTCCTGCTGGTGCGTGCCGCCCGGCGGCACGGCCGCGCGGCGCGGGCGGGCCGACGTACCCGTACGCGGGGTCGAACACGTGGACACAGAGCGGGAATTGGCTCAGCTGTGGCGGCACGTCCTCAAGGCGGACGCGGTCGGGCCCGACTCCAACTACTTCGCGCTCGGCGGCACGTCGATCGCGGGCATCACCGTCCTGCGGGAGGCCGAGCGGCGCTTCGGGGTGCGGCTCACCTTCGCCGACCTGCACCGGTACCCGACGCTGCGCGCCCTGGCCGCGCACGTCGACGCCGCCCGGGCGGGCGCCGCGCGCCCCGACGAGGTGCACGGCGAGGGCGCCGGGCGGACGGCGGCGCGGGACGACTGGACGATCACTCCGCTGCCCCGCCCGGGGCGGCTGCCGCTGTCGTACAACCAGGAGCAGCTCTGGTACCTCGACCGGCTGCACCCGAACAGCCCGCTGTACAACATCCCCATCAGCACCCGCTACGTCGGGGACTTCGACGTCGACGCGTTCCGCGGCGCGGTCGCCGACGTCGTGGACCGGCACGAGGTGCTGCGCACCCGGCTGCCGGACGACGACGGCAGGCCGTACGCGGTCGCCGACGTGCCCGGGCCCCAGGTGACGTTCCTCGACCTGGCCGGGCTCGGCGCGGCGGAGCGCGCCGCGGAGCTGGCGCGGGTGCTCGCGGCGGAGGCGACAGCGCCCTTCGACCTCGCCCGGGGCCCGCTGTTCCGCACGGTGGTGATCCGGGTCGCCGCGCGGGAGCACGTGGTGGCGCACACCTGGCACCACATCGTCCTCGACGGCTGGGCCCCGGCGGTCTTCTCCCGCGACCTGTCCGCCCGCTACACCGCCCGCCGCACCGGCGCCGCCGTCGCGCTGCCCGAACTGCCCGTCCAGTACGCGGACTTCGCGGCCTGGCAGCGGCAGTGGCTGACCCCGCGGCGCCTGGAGCGGGGCCTCACGTACTGGCGGGAGTGCCTGCGCGGCCTGGACGCTCCGGAGCTGCCCCTGGACCGGCCGCGCCCGGCCACGCCGTCCTATCGCGGCGGCGCGGTGACGTTCGCGTTCCACCCCGAACTCGCGCTGCGGCTGCGCGCGTTCAGCCGGGACGCGAGCACCACGACGTTCGTGACGCTGCTCGCGGTGGTCGACACCGTCCTGCACCTGTGGGCGGGCCACCGGGACGTGGTGGTCGGCGCGGCCACCACGGGCCGGTACAACCCGGCGACCCACGACCTGCTCGGCTACTTCAACAACCTGCTGCCGTTCCGCACGCGCGTCGAACCCCGCCTGAGCTTCCGCGAGCTGGTGGCCCGGTGCGCGACCACCGCCACCGGCGTCCTGGACCACGAGGAGGTCCCGTTCGCGCGGATCGTCGCCGACCGCGGCCACCGCGACCCGGCACGGCACCCGGTGTTCACGGTCTGCTACACCCACCAGAACACCGCGGCGGCCGAACTGGACCTGGCGGGCCTCACCGTCGAGCCCCTGGACGGCGACCTCGCCGGGGTCGCCGGAATCCCCCCGGGCACCTCGAAGTTCGACCTGACCTTCGGCCTGTACGACCAGGACGGGGGCCCGATGGACGGCTATCTGGAGTACGCGGTCGACCTGTTCGAGGAGGCCACGGGGCGTCGGCTCGTGGCCCTGTTCCAGGAGGTCGCGGCAGCCGCGATGAGCGACCCGGACCGCCCGCTCGCCGAACTCGCCGACGTCACACGGATATTCGGGGCGGGGGGCGCGGGTGACGGGCCGTCGATTCTCGTCGGCGAGACCCGGGAGGCCCACGAGGACTACGAGGCCCCCGAGGAGCCCGAGGAGCCCGAGGAGTCCGGTACCCCGCCGGAGGCGGTTCTGGTGTGCGAGGCGTTCCGGGCGCACGCCGCGCGGCGGCCCGGCGAAACCGCCGTGGTCGACGGCGCGGGCGAGCACACCTTCCGCGAGATCGACCGGCGCGCGGACCGGGTGGCCCGGCGGCTGGTGGAGCTGGGCGTGCGGCCGGACGACGTCGTACCGGTGCTTGCCGGGCGCGGCGCCGAGCTGGTCGTCGGCTGGCTCGCCGCGCACAAGGCGGGCGCCGCCTTCGCCCCGCTCGACCCGGCGGTGCCCGAGCGGCGCGTGCGCGACATCCTCGCCGGGGTCAGCGCCGCCGCCCTGCTCGTGGGCGAGGGCCTGACGGCCCCCGGCACCGACGGCGGCCCCGGCGGGCCCCCGGTCGTACGGATCGCTGAGGCCGCGGCGGACGCGGACGACGGCCCGCCGCTGCCGGGGCGCGCGGGCCCGGCCCAGCTGGCGTACGTCGCCCACACCTCCGGCTCCACCGGCCACCCCCACGGCTGCGAGGTCGAGCACCGCGCGCTGCTCAACCTGCTGCGCTGGTACGGCGACACGACCGGCCTGGGCGCCGGGGACCGTGTGGCCCAACTGGCCGCGCCCGGCTTCGACATGACGGTGCTCGACGTCATGGCGGCCCTCCACCACGGGGCGGCGGTGTGCTTCGTACGCGATCCGCTCCAGACCCCGCGGCGGCTGCTCGGGGAGCTGGCCGCGCTCCGCGTCACCGTGGCCTGCCTGCCGACGCCGCTCGCGGACGCGGCCCTCGCCGAGCTGCCCGACGTGCCGGGCCTGGCCCTGCGGCACCTGGTGACCGGCGGTGACGTGCTGCGGGCGCGCCCGCCCGAGGGGGCGCCGTTCACGGTGGTCAACCTGTACGGGCCGACGGAGTGCGCGGTCTGCGCGACCGGCGGCCCGGTCGCGGCGGCCGGGTCCGGGCGCGGCGGGCTGCCGGACATCGGGCGGCCCCTGCCGGGCGCCCGCGTCTACCTCCTGGACGCGCGGGGGCGGCCGGTGCCGCGGGGCGAGCGGGGCGAGGTGTACCTGGGCGGCGCCCCCGTCGGCCGGGGCTACCACGGCAGGCCGGGCCTGACCGCGTCCCGGTTCGTCGCCGACCCGTTCGCGGAGGGGCCCGGAGCCCGGATGTACCGCACGGGCGACCTGGCCCGGCTGCGGCCGGACGGCACCCTGGACTTCCAGGGGCGCGCCGACGACCAGCTCGAACTGCGCGGCCATCGCGTGGAGCCCGCCGAGGTCGAGCGGGCGCTCCTCGCCTGCCCGGGCGTCCGCGAGGCGCTGGTCGTCGCCGAGCGGCAGCCGTCCGGTGCCCCGCTCCTCGTGGCCCACGTGGCGGGCGACGCGCTGCCGGACGAGGAGGCGCTGACGGCGTACGTGGCCGGGGCGCTGCCGCAGTACATGGTGCCGGGCCGTGTCCTGCGGCACGCGGCACTGCCGAGGACCGGCAGCGGGAAGCCCGACCGGGCGGCGGTGACCTCGACGCCCACCAGCGCGACCAGCACCACCAGCACGAGCACCAGGGCCATGGGGACGGCGGAGGCGGCGGAGGGGGCGAGCGTGGACGGGACGGAAGCGGCGCACGCGGCGGGCGTGACGGGCACAGCGGACGCGGCGGACGCGGCGGACGCGGCGGACGCGGCGGACGCGGCGGACGCGGCGGGCGTGACGTACGCGACGACAGGCGGGCCAAGCGCGGCGAGCGGCCTCGCCGCGGTCACCACGGCCGTCACCCCCGGCGCCGCCCTCGACGACACCGTGCGCGAGGCCGAGCGCGTCCTCGCCGGGATCTGGACCGACCTCCTCAACGTCGGCCACGTGGCACCGGGCGACCACTTCTTCCGCGTCGGCGGCGACTCGCTGCTGAGCGTCGGCATCGCCTCGCGGGCCACCCGCGCCGGGCTGCCCCTGACGCCGCACGACGTGCTGAGCCATCCGACGCTGCGGGACCTCGCCACCGTCGCCGCGCGGGCCGCCGCCCCCACGTCCCGGCCCCCCGGGCCCCGAGCCGTCGCGGCCCCGCCGCCGCCCGCGCCCGAGGTGCCGCACGAGCCCGTCCCCCGGCGCCGCTGGTGCGGGCCCTGCTCACCGCGGCGCCCGACGGGGCGCGGGACTTCATCACGCCGGTGCTGCTGGAAACGGCCCCGGGCATCGGCGCGGACGCGGTGCGCGCGGCGTTCGAACGGCTCGTGGAGGTGCAGGAGCCGCTGCGCTACCGGTTCCGGCACAACAGCCTCGGCTGGCGCATCGAGTGCGCCGAGCGGGAAACCACCCGGTTCGTCGACGCGCGGCGGCTGCCGCCGGTGGGCGAGGACGAGCTGCACGCGTATCTGGAGGCCGACCTGGGCGAGCTGCTCGCGGACGTCGACCTGGGCCGGGGGCCGCTGCTGCGGGCCAGGTTCTACGACCGGGGCGCCGACCTGCCCGGCGTGATCGTCCTCGCGATCCACCACTTCGTGTACGACTCCACGTCGTTCGTCCCGCTGACGGAGGACCTCAACGCGGCGTTCGCCGGTCAGGCCGTGCCGCGCCCGGCGGGCTGGCGGGCGTGGACGCGGCTGCTGCGCGCCATGGCCACATCGGACGAGGTCGCCGGGGACCTCCCCTACTGGGAGGGCGTGTTGACGGCTGGTGCCGCGACCTCTCCGGTCGCCGAGAACGGTCCGGGCGGTGCGCCCGCCGGGCTGGTCCACCGCAGCGTCGCCGCCGACCGGGTCGCGGCGCGGCTCGCCGAGAGCGGTCCGACGGGCCAGCACGCGGCGCTCGCGGCGGCCGCCGTGGCGTGGTCGCGGTGGCGGGGCGAGCCGGACGCGTTCCTGAGCACCGTGGGCATCGGGACGGCGCCGAACGCGCTGTGGCCCGGGGACCGGACCGCTTCGGTGGGCTGGTTCACGCACCTGTTCCCGGCGCATGTCCGCGTCCCCGCCGGGGCGGCGGTCGCGGACGCGCTGCCCGGGGTCGCGGCCACACTGCGGTCGGTGCCCCACGACGGCATCGGGTACGGGGTCCTGCGCCACCTCAGCCCCGAGACCCCGGCGGTCGCCCGGGTGCGGGCGCTGCGGGAGCCGTCCCTGCTGGTCGAGCACGTGCCGAGCGGCAACGACGGCCTGACCCGGCTGGGCGGCGCCCACGTGCGGCCCCGGCCGATGAGCCTGGTGACCCTGCCGGACTCGATGCTCACGCAGGTGCCGGTCGTGGTCGAGTCCCACGTCGTGGGCGGGGCGCTCCACCTGGGCGTGGTGCACCGGGGGTCGGTGGCCGCCGCGGACATGGAGTCCCTCGCCGACCACCTGGTCGAGGCGTACGTCGAACTCGCCGCCGCACCGGCGGGCCCGGACCACGCATGAGCCGCCGTCAGACACCACGAGAGGCCGAGCGCCCCATGGACACACCGAATCCGGCACCGGCGCCCACCGTGGCGGCCGTGACGCGGGACCTGCGCACCTTCCTGACCAGCAGCCTGGGCCGGGAACTCGGCCTGGACGACGACTACTTCGCGCTCGGTCTCGCCACCTCCCTGTTCGCGTTGGAGCTGGTGAACTTCGTCGAGGGCCGGTACGGGATCGAGGTCGGTGTCGACGACCTCGACCTCGATCACTTCCGCACCCTCGGCAGGCTGCGCGAGTTCGTCCTCACGAAGACCGCGCGGCGCGGCACGGCGGCCTGAGCGCCGACCCGTCCGGGCCTCAGCGGCGGCGCTCGGAGCGCCAGCCGAAGGGCCCGGGCAGGTCGACGGAGGTCGTGCGGCGCCCGCCGGAGCCGAACGTGTGGCGGGGGCCGTGCCGCCCGCCGACCGTGACCGACCACGACCGGCGGTTGATGTTCACCCGTACGCCGGGCAGGATCCGGAACGACTTGCGGAACGTGAGCGGCATGGGTGTTCCTCCCGTTGTCCGTCGTGTGCGGCCCGCGCGGCCTGGTCCGCGCGGGCCGGGGCGCGGTGGCCGCGCGCACCCCGGCACTGCTGTCCCGGGCACTAGTACCCCGGCTTCCGGCCACTCCTCCCCGACCACGCCGATTCGGCCCTGACGGGTTCCCCGAACGCGGCAGCGCCATCCGGCCGCGCGGGTTCCGCTCCGGCGTCAGGGGCGCCGCCGGGGCCTCGGCCCCGCCCGGTCCACGATGTCGGCGCAGGCCGGGAGGGCGGCGCAGGCGCGGGCCGGGGCGGCGGGGTCGAGGCGGGTGTCGCCGGTGAACGTCAGGTCCTTCGGGTCGCCGCAGCCGTCGGCGGCGGTCGGCCAGGCGCCCGGGTAGGGGCGGCGGGCGATGCCGTCGGGCACCGCGTCGTCCCAGAAGTTGCCCGCGTAGCGCAGGTGCCGCACGGGCCGCCCGGGTTCGTCGCAGCCGCCGAGCGACGCCAGATAGGAGTGGACGACGTTGTCGCGCGCCGTCACGTACCGGGTCGCGTCGTCCGTGTAGAGGCCGATGGTGAAGCCGCCGCGCCGCGCGTCGGTCACCGCGTTGCCCTGGACGAGGGCCCCGTCGGCGTACGAGGTGCCCTGCTCGCCGCGCAGGTAGATGCCGCCGCCGTCGCCCAGGACGCGGTTCGTGCGGAACACGCGGTTGCCGACGACGCGGGTGCGGCGGGAGACGCCCGGCACGTCGGTGTCGGGCCCGGCCAGGATGCCGCTGTACGGCACGTCGTTGACCTGGTTGTGGGCGAGGACGGTGCCGTCGGTGGCGGTGCTGCGGATGCCCGCGGCACCCCGGTACTCCGCGCCGACGTGGTGGACGTGGTTGTCGGTGACCCGGTTGCCGCGGCTGACGCTGCGGGCGTCGGGTGCCTGGCGGCCCAGGACGATCCCGCCGCCGGACACGTCGGTGAACTCGTTGTGCCGCACGGTGGTGCGGGAGGTGCCCGGGACAGCTCCAGGGCCTGGGCGCCCAGGTGGGTGAAGCGGTTGCCTTCGACGCGTACGCCGTCGGCGCCGCGGAAGGCGACGTTGCCGGGCACGGTCAGCCAGGTCCGCACCCCCGGCCGCTTGTACAGCGCCCACGCCGACACGAACCCGGCGGGCTCGTCGGGCGCCCGCCAGGTGGCGTGCGCGAAGGTCAGCCCGCGCAGCGTGACGTCGCGCAGCGGCGCGCCCGGCCGCCCGGTGCCGCTCACCAGGGTCTCCAGGACCGGGGCGACCACCTCCGTGCGGCGCGGGTCCTGCCCCGGCCGCGGCAGGTAGTGCAGGACGTGGTGGCCCGGGCGCGACCGGTCCAGGTACCAACTGCCGGGCCGTCGCAGGAAGCTGGGGCTCGCGAGGACGTCCGTGGGCCCCGTCAGCGGCTCGCCGTCGTCCTCGTACAGCGCACGTGCCAGACGCCAGCACGGCTGGTCCATGGTGATCACGGTGTGCCCGCGGGCGCCGGTGATGTCCGCGACGCCGCAGCGGGCGTCCACCCAGAACGGCAGCGTGTACGCGAACTCGATGTCGCGGGGGTTGCGCCAGCCGCGGGGCGCGGGGCTGTCGGTCACATAGCCGGTCGCGGTCGTGCGGACGCGCCCGGGAAGGCCACCGCCGAGCGCGGCACGCGGTACGCGCCGCCCGTCCACGTACAGTTGACGGGTGGTCAGGTCACCGACGTCGGCGCGCCACGCCCCGCCCGGGCGCCGCGGGGCCCGCCAGCCGAGGACGCGTCGGCCGCCGCTGAGCGTGACACGCTCCTGGCGGGCGGTGCCGTAGCCGTACGCCTGGTAGGTCACGCGGTGGCCGTCGCGGCCCGAGTCGCCCGCCGTGCCCGACAGGCGCAGGGTGTCCCGCAGCCGGTAGGTGCCGCCGCGCAGGTTCACCACCAGGTCCGACGCGAGGTGCGGGGTGCGTGCGCGGACGGCGCGCTGGGCGCGCGGCAGGGTCGCGAACGGCCGCGCCTTCGTGCCGGGCCAGGAGTCGCGGCCCCAGGGCGCGACGTACAGCTGCTCGGGGGCAGTGCCACTGGCGGGGCGCGGCCCGGTGGGTGGGGCGGCGCCCGCCAGGAGGCCCACCGCGAGGGCGGCCGCCACGACCGCCGCCGGGCCCGGGCGCCCGGGCCGCCGGTGCGCGGCACCTGCCCCGCCACGCCGCCCGCTCGGCCAGGGCCTGCTCAGCGCATGCGTCACCACACGTGTCTCCCTTCTCGTCCCGGCGGCGTCCGGTGCCGTCGAGTGGCGGGCTCCACGCTGGCGGGCGGGGCGGGCGGGGCGCATCGGCGGCTCGTCGCCGCCGCGGCTCATCCTCAGGTAGCACGTACCGCGACGATCGGCCGATGCGCGGGCCCCGGGCGCCTCCTAGGCTGCGGGGCGTGAGCAGCTACAGCCAGGCGGCCGTGCGCTACGGCCGGGCGGAGCCATGGCGGCGGCGCGTCGCCGCGCGGGCCGTGCGCGCCGCGGACGGCGTGGTGCCATGGGTGCTCGGCACGGCGGTGCTGGTCGTGACGCTGGTCGACTACACGGCGGAGCCCGAGGCCGAGAGCAAGGGCAGCGCGATCATGGTGTGCGCGGTGGTGTCCGCGCTGACGGCGGCCGTGGCCCGGTGGCGCCGCTGGCCCCTGTTCGCGGCGACCGCCGTAGGCGCGCTGCTGTTCTCGTCCTGGCCGGGGTGGGTCGTCGCCTCCTACTACGCGGGGACGACGCTGCGGCGCACGGGCCACGTCGCGGTGTTCACGGCCGCGGGCGGCGCGGCCCTGCTGGGCGTGCCCGCGCTGTACCACGTCCTGGGCGGCGGCTTCCCGCTCGGGCCCGACGACGCCATCACCCCCACGGAGCGGGCGTTCTCCGTGCTGGTGCTCATCGGTACGCCGCTGCTGGTGGGCCTGTGGGTGGGCGCGCGCCGCCAGGTCCTCGCCGCGCTCGCCGAGCACGCCCAGCAGCTGGAGCGCGCGCACGCCGCCCTGGCCCGCGAGCACGCGGCCCTCACGCGGGAGCAGGCCGCCCGCGCCGACCAGGCCCGCACGGCCGAACGGGCCCGCATCGCACGGGAGATGCACGACGTGGTGGCCCACAAGGTGACCCTGATGGTGCTGCACGCCGGGGCCCTCGAGGTGGCCGGGCCCGACGACGACACCGCGCGCACGGCCGAGCTGATCCGCACCACGGGCCGTACCGCCCTCACCGACCTCAGGGAGGTCCTCGGCGTGCTCCGCTCCCCGCACTCCCCGCCCCCGGACCCGCGCGCCCCGGCGCCCGGCCTGGCCGACCTCGACCGCCTCCTGGACGCCTCCCGCGCCCTCGGCCTGCGCGTCACACGGCCCGAAAAGGGCACGGCGGGCGCGGCGGGCACGGCGGGCACGGCGGGCACGGCACGGGCGCTGCCCGCCGCCGTGGAGCGGGCCGCCCACCGCGTCGTCCAGGAGTCCCTCACCAATGTGCACAAGCACGCCGACGGGGCGTCCGTCGAGGTGACGGTGCGTCACCTTCCGGGGGCGCTGGAGGTGGTGGTCCGCAACTCCGCCGCTCCGGAGGGGCGTTCGGCGGGCCCGGCGCTGCCGAGGAGCGGCCTCGGCCTGGTGGGTCTGCGGGAGCGCCTGGAGCTGATGGGCGGCTCGCTGCGGGCGGGGCCGGACCCGGACGGCGGGTTCACGGTGCGGGCGCGGGTGCCCGTGGCGGTGGAGTGGGGGCCGCGGTGATCCGCGTACTGATCGCCGACGACGAGCGGTTGGTGCGGGCCGGGCTGCGCCGCATCGTCGAGTCGGCGCCGGGCCTGACCGTGGTCGCCGAGGCCGCGGACGGCGACGAGGCCGTGCGGGCCGCCGCGCGCCACCGGCCCGACGTGGTCCTGATGGACGTGCGGATGCCCGGCACGGACGGGCTGACCGCCGCCGCCCGCACGGCGGCGGGGCCGGGCGCGCCGAAGGTCGTCATGCTGACCACCTTCGACCTGGACGCCTACGTCCACGAGGCGCTGCGCGCCGGGGCCGTCGGCTTCCTCCTGAAGGACACCCCGCCGCGGGACCTGATCGCGGCCGTCGGCGCGGTCGCCGCCGGGAACGCGATGCTCGCGCCGACCGTGACGCGGCGCCTGATCCGCCACTTCGCCGAGCGCGAGCCCTCGGGGGCGGAGGCGGCCCGGGGCCGGGTCGCCGCCTGCGGGCTCACCGCGCGCGAGGCGGAGGTGCTGCGGGCCCTGGCCCGCGGCCTGTCCAACGCGGAGGTGGGGCGCGCGCTGTTCCTCAGCGAGGCGACGGTGAAGGCCCATGTGAGCCGCGTCCTGGCGAAGCTGGGCGTGGCCAACCGCGTGCAGGCCGCGATCCTGGCCCACGAGGCGGGCCTTCCGCTCGGGCCCGAAGGGTGAGGGGCGGGCGCCCACGACCGGGGCGGAAGCCCGCCGGGGGCCCGCCGAGAGCGCGCGAGCCCTCGGGGACCCGTATCCCGCCGGGGGCGCCCCGCCCCCTCACCCCCTGCGTCAGGCCGCGGCCTGGACGGCGCGCGGCGCGACGCTGCCGAACTTGTCGACGGCCTGGTAGTACGTCCAGGCCGTCGCGTCGCACGCGGTCTTCTTCGCGCCGCTGTAGGCGGCACAGACTCTCTTCAGGTCCGCGTAGAAAGCGCTGTCGACGCGGGCCTTGTTGGCCGGGAAGGTGCCCATCTCCTTGTAGTTGCGGTAGCCGAAGTCGTGCCGGGCGCAGGCCGTCTGGAACGGGAAGCCGAAGGGGTTGTCCGGGGACGAGGAGCAGTAGTCCGTGGACCAGTTGAACTTGTAGGCGCTCCACGCGCCCTGGTTGGCGCGGGCCGCGGCCCAGGCGTTGTAGCTGCCCGCGTCCGTCTGCGTCCAGCGGCTGAGGACCTGGGCCTTGTCCGCGGGGACGGCGGAGGCCGGGGCGGCGGCGAGGCCGGTGCCGACCGTGAGGGCCGCGGCGGTCACGGCCAGGGATGCGAGTCGACGGCGCATGGGGGTCTCCTCCTGTGGGGGTCGTGGCACGGCTCCGCGCCCGGGTGCGCACAGCCGTGTCCCAGTGATCCGCACCGGCCTGACGGCCGGTTGACGCGCGCTCCGCCCCGGAATTGCCGTCCGATGACGGAATCTTGACGCCATGTGAGTCATGCGCGACGGCAGTTGATCTCAAACCCCGTCCGCGCGCGCCGGGCGGCGCCCCCGCCGCGCGGCGGTTCCCGGGCGTCGTACCGGGGTCACACGGATGTCGCACCGGTGTCCCACGGATGTCGTACGACGGACCGCACACCGTCCCGGCGCCGGGACGTGGCCAACGCCGTACGCGATACATCACGCCATATGTGAATGTATGGGGCACTAGGGGCGCCGGAAGGTCGGATACCGGGCACCTACAGGGAAGCGAACCCGCCATTCCTCCCCCGTGCGGTCGCCCGGGCCGCTCCCGGGCGGGCCAACCCGTGGCGGGAATGCGTCGACTGGCCTACGCTCGCCGCCACAGGCGCACCAGACTGGGACTCCACGGCCGAGGGCCCTCCAGCGACGAGGAGTTGGTGAGATGTCCACGCAGTCCCCCGCGGAAGCCGCGCAGACCACCAGGGGTGTGATCGACGCCTACCTCGACCGGCTCGCGCGCGGGGACCTCCAAGGAGCGATCGAGCTGTTCTCCGAAACCGTGGAGTGGATCGCGCCGGGCTCCCCCAGGTGCCGTGGTCGGGGCCGAGGTCGGGCCGGGACGGCGTCAGGGCGTTCTTCGCCACGCTCCACGAATACCTGCAGCCGGAGGAGTTCACCGTCACGCACATCGTGGTCGACGGCGAGCAAGGGGTGATCCTCGGGCATCTGCGGGACACCGTCAAAGCCTCCGGAAAGCCGCTGACCACGCCGTTCGCCGCCCATCTCACCGTCGTCGACGGCCAGGTGGCGCGCTACCACCTGTTCGAGGACACCCATGCCCTCCACCGCGCCGTGACCGAGAGCTGACGCGGCGCCGCCCGCACGGGCCGCACCGCACCCACCAGGAGAGGCACGACTGATGACCCCCCGTGGCATGCCGTCCCACCCGGCCGTACGCGCCTTCGTCGACGCCGTCAACAGCCAGGACCGGGACGCCCTGTGGGCCGTACTCGCCAAGGACGCCACCGTCGTCGACGTCGGAACCAAACGGGACCTGCACGCGTGGGTGGAGAGGGAGCTGTTCTCCTCCCACGCACGCATGGAGGTCGTGCGGGAGTCGTCCGGTGGCCTGTCCCTCACCGCCCGGTTCCACAACGACATCTGGGGCGACATCGACACCGCCTGGGAGTTCACCGTCACCGACGGCGTGATCCGGGGCTTCGTCACCGGCCCCGGCTGAGCGCGCACCGCGAGGGGAAGCAGAGCCACAGGCAGAGCGGGGCGCTGGACCAGGGAAGCAGAGGGCATGGAGTGAGCCGCACCTCGGGGCCCGACGAGGAACCGGCGCCGAAGGAGTCGGTGCGGATCCGTCTCCTCGGCCCGGTCAGCGTGGACGTCCAGGGCCGCCACGTCGGTCTCGGGCCGCAGCAGCGCGCGCTCCTCGCGGTGCTCGCGCTCGCCCGGGGCCGCCCGGTGAGCACGTCCCGGCTCGCCGAGCTGCTGTGGGAGGGCGACGCGCCGGACGGCGCCGTCAGCGCCCTGCGCACCCACGTCCTGCACCTGCGCCGCATCCTGGAACCGGGCCGCCGGGCCACCTCCGGCTTCGAGGTCCTGGTCAGCGCGGGCGCCCGCAGCAACACCAGCTACACCCTCCAGGTCAGCGACGACCAGGTCGACGCGCTGCGCTTCGTCCACCTCACCGACCAGGCCCGCAAGGCCGCCGCCGACAACGACGCGGCGGCCGTCGTCGCGCTGCTCGACGAGGCGCTCGCCCTGTGGACGGGCCCCGCCCTGGAGGGCGTCAGCGACCGCCGCTTCGCGCTGGCCGAGGCCGACCGGCTCGAAGAGCTGCGCCTGGTCGCCCGCGAGGACCGCCTCGACGCGCTCATCGACCTCGGCCGCTACGAGGAGTCCCTGGCCGAACTCACCTCGCTGGTGCGGGAGTTCCCCTGCGCGAGCGGCTGCGCTGCCAGCTGATGCTGGCCCTGTACCGCGCGGGGCGCCAGGCCGACGCGCTCGCCGCCTACCGCGACTTCTACCAACTCCTCGACGACGAGGTGGGCATCGAGCCGGGCCACCAGCTCAAGGAGCTGCACCAGCGGGTCCTCACCGGTGACACCGCCCTGCTGCCGGGCCCCGCCGCCCCGGCCCCGGAGCCCGCGCCGCCCGCGCCCGCCTCGACGCCGGTCCCCCGCCAACTACCGCCCGACATCGCGAGCTTCACCGGCCGTACGGAGTACCTGCGGGAGCTGGACGCCCTGCTGCACCGCTACGACGCGGGCCCGGGGCAGACCCTGGTGATCTCCTCGGTGTCCGGCATGGCGGGCGTCGGCAAGACCGCGCTCGCCGTGCACTGGATGCACCGCGTCGCCGACCGCTTCCCCGACGGGCAGCTCTACACCAATCTGCGCGGCCACAGCCCCGAACCCCCGACCACCGCCGACGAGGCCCTCGGGCAGTTGCTGCGGGCCCTCGGCGTCGGCACCGGGCACCTGCCGGAGAGCACCGACGAGAAGGCCGCGCTGTACCGCTCGCTGCTCGCGGGCAAGCGCATGCTGATCCTCCTCGACGACGCGGCCGGACTCGAACAGGTGCGCCCGCTGCTGCCCGGCTCGCCGTCCTGCTTCGTCGTCGTCACCAGCCGCAACGACCTGCGCGGCCTCACCGCGTTCCACGACGCCCACCGCGTGGGCCTGTCCGCGTTCGGCGAGGAGGAGGCGCTGGCGCTGCTGACCCGCGTCATCGGCGCCGACCGGGTGCGCCACGAGCCGGACGCGGCGGCCGAGGCCGTCCGGCTGTGCGGGCTGCTCCCCCTGGCCGTGCGGATCGTCGCCGCCCACCTCATCGGCAGCAGACACGTGTCCGTCGCCGAGGTCGTCCGGGGGCTGCGCGGCGCCGACCGCCTGGAGGAGCTGACGCTCGGCGAGGAGCAGCACACCGGCGTCCGCAGCGCCCTCGCCCTGTCCTACCGCTCACTGCCCGCCCCCGAGCGGGAACTCCTCAGACTCCTCGCCCTCGTGCCGGGCCCCGAGCTGACCGTCCCGGCCGCCGCCGCCCTCGCCGACGCCCCCGCGCCCGCCACGGCCCGCCTCCTCGACCGGCTCGTCACCCGCAGCCTCCTCCAGACCCGCCAGCCGGGCCGCTTCCACCTGCACGCCCTGGTGCGGCTCTTCGCGCGGGAGCGGGCCGAGGAGGAGGACGGCCCCGAGGCGCGCCGCGCGGCCGTCGACCGCCTGCTCACCTGGTACCTGGCCACCGCCGAGCAGGCCGCGCACCTGCTGTACGGCACGTTCTACTCCTGGTACGCGGCCAAGCCGCCGGAGCCGGACGGCTCGCCGACGGCGCCGCTGGCCTTCACCGGCACCGCCGCCGCGCTGGCCTGGCTCGACGACGAGCGGCCCGCGCTGCTCGCCTGCGCCCAGCACGCCGTGCGGCACGGGCCCCGCTCCTTCGCCTGGAAGTCGGCGCTGGCCGTGCACGGGCATCTGATGGAGCACGGGCGGCGCACCGACTGGCTGCGGGCGGCGCACGCGGGCCTCAGGGCCGCCGACGCCGAACACGACGACCACGCGCGCGCGGTGATGCACTGGAGCCTGTGCTACGTGCTGTGGGAGCTGGCCCGGCACGGCGAGGCGCTGCGGCACAGCGCCCGCGCCGACGCCCTGTTCGCGCGGGCCGGGGTGCCCATGGAGCAGGCGGGCGCGGTCCTCGGGCTCGCCGCCTCGCACCGTGAGCAGGGCGCGCTCGACGTGGCCGCGCGGGACGCCGAGCGGGCCCTGGCCCTGTACCGCGAGGGCGACCAGCCCGCGGGCGAGGCCTGGGCGCTGTTCCTGCTCGGCGCCGCCCGGCAGGACCAGGGCCGCCTCGACGCCGCCCACCAGCACTTCAGCGCCGCCCTTGAGCGGGCGGAGGCGTCGCAGGACCAGCACACCGTGATGCTGGCGCTGTGGGGCCTGGGCTCGGTACGGCACGCGCTCGGCGCGCCGGAGGAGGCGCAGCACCTGCTGTCCCGGGCCCTCGCGGCGGACGGCAGGCTGCTCACCACGTACGCCGCGGAAGGCGCGCTGAACACCCTGGCGCTGGTGTGCCGGGACACCGGCGACCCCCGGCTCGCCCTGAAGTACGCCCTGGACGCGCTCAGCGTCACCCACCGCACCCACCGCCGCCTGGTGGAACCGGAGGCGCTGAACACGATCGGCTCGGTGCTGCTGCTCCTGGACGACGCGCCCGGCGCCCTCGACCACCACCAGCGGGCGCTGCGCGCGGCCGCCGCGGCGGGCTGCCGCCGCGCCGAGGCCGCCGCCTGCGTGGGCCTGTCCGCGGTGTACCGGCAGCTGGGCGAGAACCGCGAGGCGCTGGCGTGTGCCCGGCGGGCGCTGAGCGCGGCGCGCCCGGCGGGGCTGCGGCTCGCCGAGGGCGAGGCGCAGACGGAGCTGGCGCGGGTGCACCTGGCGCTCGGGCAGCACACGAAGGCGGCGCAGGCCGTGGAGCGGTCCCGGCGGCTGCACCGGGCGGCGGGCCATGTGCCGGGCCTGGCGCGGGCCGAGGAGGTCGCGGCGGCGCTGCCGCGGCCGGGGGTCAGCTGAGCGCCCGTACCGCCGCCGTGACGAGGGCGGCGACCAGGACGACGAGGGGGACGGGCGCCTTGAGCCGCCATGCGGCCAGCGCCCCGGCGAAGCCCGCGAGCCGGGCGTCGAAGGTCATTCCGTGCGCGCCCGCGGAGCCCACGAGCTGGGTGACGACCAGGACGGCCAGCAGCGCGGGCGTCAGGTACTCCACGAACCGCGGGAACCAGGAGGGCAGTTCGCGGTCCCCCATGACGAGGGAACCGGCGCCCTTGATCAGGAACGTGGTCACCACGAGGGCGCCGACGACGAGCCAGGGGTCGCTGCTCACCGCTGCCTCCGGGTGCGGGGCCGGGCCGCCCGCCAGGTCCACACGACGGCGACGAGGCAGGCCACGGCGATGGCGGTGTCGGGCAGGGCGACGGCGGTGAGCAGGGCGGCGCAGGCTCCGGCGGTGGCGGCCGCCGACCGCTTGGGCGCGGTCCCCAGGTGCGGGGCGAGCAGCAGGAAGAACAGCACGGGTGACACGGCGTCGAGTCCGTAGGTGAGGATGTCGACGGCCTCGAACGGGCCGAGCGCGCCGAGGAGCGTGCCGAGGACCCAGCCCAGCCAGAGCACCACGCCGGAGGACAGCAGCCGCACGCGGTCGAAGCGGCCGTCGGCGTCGCTGGCGATGGCCCAGGACTCCTCGATGACGAGCTGCGACTCGACGGCGCGCCGGGCCCGGCCGCCGCGCAGCGCGGGCAGGATCGCGAAGCCCATGACGAGGTAGCGCAGGTTCAGCAGGGTTCCGGCGACGGCCGCCGCCGCCCAGCCGCCGCCGTTGACGATCACGGAGACCGCGGCGAACTGCGAGGAGCCGACGAAGACCAGGCCGGACATCGAGGTGGCGGCGAGCGCGCCGAAGCCCGCGCCCTTGGCGAGCACGCCGAAGGAGATGCCGAAGGCGAAGATGGCGACCGTGAAGGGCACCGCCGCGCGGGCCCCCGCGGCCCAGGCCGCGCGCCGCCCGGCCGGGGGCTCGGGGCCGCCGGGCCCGCTCGCGCCGCGAGGGTCGTGCTCGGGCTCGGGGGCGTGTTCCGGGTCGGGGTCGGGCGGCCGGGGCACGGGGTCGGACTCCGGCTCGGATTCGGTGCCGGTCATGCACGCACCAGTCGCGCGTACGCCGCCGCGAGCGCCGTGCCGACCGGGCCGACCGGGAACTCCCGCTCGTCGACGGCGGTGACCGGCTGCACCTCGTACGCCGTGCCGGTGAGGAACACCTCGGTGGCGCGGTCGAGTTCGGCCGGAGCGAGGTGGCGTTCGACGACGGTGAGGCCGAGGTCGTGGGCGAGGTCCCTGACGGTGCGGCGCGTGATGCCGTCGAGGACGCAGTCCGGTGGCGGGGTGTGCAGGGCTTCGTCGATCACCAGGAACAGGTTGGCGCCGGTGGCCTCGGCGAGCCGCCCGCGGTGGTCGAGGAGCAGCGCGTCGTCGTGGCCCGCCGCCTCGGCCTGCTGCCCGGCGAGGGAGCCGAGGGCGTACAGGGCCGCGGTCTTGGCCTGGACCGGCGCGGTGTCGGGGGCGGCGCGGCGCCAGCGGGCGGTGCCGAGGCGGATGCCGCGCGGCCCGTCGGCGAAGATCCGCGGCCAGGGCCAGGCGGCGATGGCCACATGGACGCGGTTGTCCGGGGCGACCAGGCGCAGGGTGTCGCTGCCGCGCCAGGCGACGGGGCGGACGTAGCCGTCGTCGAGGCCGCTCGCGGCGACGACCTCGCGGGTGGCGTCGTCCAGTTCCTCGGCCTTCCAGGGCAGTTCGAAGCCCATCGCGCGGGCGGAGGCGACGAGGCGGGCGCTGTGCTCGGCGAGCTTGAAGACCCGTCCGCCGTAGGCCCGTTCGCCTTCGAAGACGCTGCCGCCGTAGTGCAGGCCGTGGCTGAGGACGTGCAGGCGGGCGGTGCGCCAGGGCACGAGATCGCCGTCCAGCCAGATGACGCCGTCGCGGTCGTCGAGGGGCGGGGAGGCGTACGGGGCGGGGCTCACGTGGCGAACCCCCGCTCGGCGTACGGGAACCCCTCCAGTTCGTTGGTCGCGATGGTGTCGTCGCGGCGGGAGGCGTAGTAGATGCGGACCTCGTCGATCAGGCCGGACTCGTCGAAGCGGTAGACCTCCGCGCCGCGCAGCACCTTGCCGAGGCGGGGCTTGAAGGCGGTCCACTCGCAGAGCGCGGCCCGGCCCTTCTCGTCCGCGTACACGGCGTCCACCGCCCAGTGCGAGCCGTTGGCGCGCACATCGGCGCCCCACCGCTCCACCACCGGGTCGATGCCGTGGAGGGGGCCGGACATGCCGTGCGCGAGGTAGTGCACGACGCGTTCGGACAGGCACTGGGCGAACAGGTCGCGGTCGACCTTGTTGCACGCTTCGAAGTACAGCCGCACCGCGGCCTCCATCGCGTCCCGGTCCAGGCTGGCCATGGCCGCACTTCCCTTCGTCTCGTTCACAGTTCCGCCGGTGCGAAGCGGGGCGGCGGCACCGAGGCCAGGTGCTCGCGGGCCCGCACCAGCACCCGCTGGTCGTCGGTGAAGGCGTACCGGTCGCCCTCCGCGCCCTCGCGCAGCTGCGTCCGCACGAGCGCCTTGGCGGCCGCGCGGTACTCCGCGGGGGTGCTGACCGCCGCTTCCATACCCTCGATCGCCTCGACCAACTCCCGGAGCGCGTCGAGTGTGCGGCCGAGGTCGAGGCGCAGGCGCCCGGCGCGGTCCCCGGTGAGGGCGCCGCGCTCGCGCAGCCAGGAGTAGAGGAACACGCCGGTGCCCGCGTCGAAGTTGCGTACGGCGTGGGCGTCGAGCGGATAGCGGAACATCCGCTCCAGCAGGACCATGGCGATCTGCTCGTCCGCGTGGGGGACGGTGTCGTCCGCGTGGCAGGCGAGCACGGTCCGGGCGTCGACCTTCGTCTCTTCGAGCAGCCCGATGAACCAGTTCATCTTGAGTTTGACGTGCTGGTCCAGGGGCCATTTCCCCTGATGGTGGAAGTAGTCGTGCAGATATCCCCAGACGGACCGGGCCTGATAGCAGACTTCGGGGTCGAGGCCGCTGGAGGAAAGCGGCACGGATTCGGGAGTGAGCACGGCTCGCGCGGACGGCACGGCGAACGTCTCGTGAATCCGGCGGAATTTATTGAAGAAGAAGATCGCGTAGGCCTGTTCGGTGACCTTGTCGTGGGCGGCGACATTCTCCGGGAAGAAGACGAGGCAGTTGCCTTCCGTGAAACCGGCGCTGCCCGCGAGGAGCACGGTGGCCTGGCAGTTGTTCTTCGGGTGCGGATAGTGCCGGGCCAGGTCGGGCAGCGCGTCGGGTTCCTTGCGGCGTACGAGGAAGAACTCCAGGCGCCTGCCGACGGGCGGGACGCTGTTGGTGGTCTGCACGGGCGCGAGGAACGCCGCCCAGTCGCCGTCGGCGGGTGCGGTGAGGGCGTCGCGGCTGCGGGCGAAGTGCGGGGGCGTGTCGAGCCCGGCGCCCAGCCAGTCGTCGACGTCGGCGGCGAGGGCGTCGGCCTGTGCGGCCCGGCCGTGCTCGGTGAACCAGCGCACCGCGTCGCGGGTCAGCGTCCGCAGCCGGTGGCGGTCCGCGTCGTCGGGCGCGGGGACCGTGCCGTCGTCGCGCTGGCGGACGCGGAAGGCGTCGACGCGGGGCAGCAGGTCGCGCCCGAGCCGTGCGGCCTCGTCGAGCAGCGGGTCCGCGAGGCGGCGGACGCCGTTCGTGCCGGTCACGACCGGGGCTCCCTGAGGAGGCGGTGCGGGTCAGGGAGGCGGTGCGGGTCCTCGCCCCCGCCGTCGCCCCGGTCGTCGCGTTCCCATACGTGGTGGACGGTGTAGACCATCGGGACCTCGCCGAAGCTGCGGACGATCCGCAGCCCGTGGGCGCGCGCCGCGACGACGGTGGTGACGCAGCCCTCGGCCTTGCCGTCGGCGCAGTCGATGGCCGCCTGCGCGTTGCTGGTCACCAGCTGCCGCTCGCTGGCGGCCGGGACGAGTCCGGCCGGGGCCGGGTGGGTGGCCACGGTGCGCGGCTCGCCGGGGGTGTCCGGCGCGGCGGCGAGGACCATCTCGTGGGTGGGCCACAGGAAGGAGTCCACCATGCGGCAGTCGTGCAGGTGCCCGAAGACCAGCGTGTGCAGCTCCGGGTAGACGGCGCAGGCGAGCAGGGCGTGCGCGCCGGTCCTGGGCACGGTCTCCATGGCGTATTCCAGGGAGGCGTGCAGGACGACGTGCCCCTCGTCCTCCAGGCCGTGGTTCCTGAACCACAGGTGGGCCGCCGCTTCCAGGTTCGTCCCGGTCGGGCCCAGCGTATGCAGATAGCGGATCTCGGCGATCGGCGCCGCCGTCCGGGCAGCGCCGTGTGCCTGTTCCCCCGTCACCATGTCCACTCCCCCATGAATTTCCGTTGAAATTCTCCGGTCGTGCTGCGGTGACGCGCGGTCGACGCGTCGGTGTGCGGTCCGCGTCGGCGATCCTAGGTGGCCGGGCAGGGGGCGGCCAACGAATCCGGGGCGGACCGACCGGTTTTCGGCACGGTGGCCATTTCGACGCGCCCGGGGTTCCGGGAATCCGGCGACAAAACCGTCGTGCCCGGTAGCAATCGCGCCGCTTTCATCGATGTACGGGGCGGATGCCGCACGCATCCCGTCAGGGCGGGCGCGTGTCGTCGCCCCACCCGTCACTCACGTACCCCCCTGCCTCGGACGAGCGCTCGGAATCCGTCGGGTGCCCGTCGGGGCACCCGGGGAGCCGGACGCGCCGCACGCCCCTTCGACGCCGTCCCGCCCACCCCCTGGGCGCTCGATCCGCTGCCGTCCACCCCTCGGCGACACCCGGGCGGCCACCGACCCCGCGCCCGCGCCTGCCCGCCGCCACCGAGCGGCGCCACCGAGCGCCGTCACGCGGGCGCCGCCAACTGACGCGTCGCTGACGGCAATAGCGGGAATTTTCACGCGCCCTTTACGGTGGCCGCGGCCCGACGTCCTTACGGCGCGCCCATGGCGGCTCGGAGAACCCTGAGTGAAGCGCGTATGCGTATTCCCGTATACACATGCCGAGTCGAGAGCACCGGCTTTTTGGACATGGCGTAAACAACCCCCAAGGCCCCAGTTCAGAGCCCCGTCTCACCACGCGGACGATTCGGCTTGATCTCTTCGCTTCCTGACTGATAACGATCACCCATAGCAAACATGCAGGTCAGAGGCCCGGAGCAGCGCACTCCGGATAAACAGGACGGGCATTCAACTGGGACATAGCTCGCTTGTCTCACAATTGACCGCCACTTGATCAGTTACGGTTAGTTCGCAGATGGTCACCCCATCGAGTTAATCGGCGACCCCACAAAGGAGCGCTCGTTCCATGGCACCGGTCTGGGCCTGCCAGGATGAGTTTCCGGAGCGATCCTCCGGAGCACTGGACGCACAGGCTTTTTGTAAATGCGATATGACGGCGTCTCAATTCGCCGCACACGTTCCGGGAGAACGGTCGGCGGCCAGCGGATTGCACGCACGTGACTGAGCCAGCACGCGACGTCGGCGCCCGCCGCGGCGCCCCCGAGCCCGCGGCCCCCTGTCCGTCCGGACAGCGCCCGTCCGCACGGCGCCTGTCCGCACGACGCCCGTCCGTACGACCTCCCGCGCCCAGCGGCGCGCGCGGGCACCGCGCCTGAGCCGCCGCCCACCCGCCGCCGCCCGCACCCCCCGTACCCGACGCCGCCCGCACACCGGCCCCGAGCCCGGCGTGGCGGGCTGACCCACGCGCGCCCCCTCACCCCCCACCCCTGCCCTCACCCTTCTGCGCCACCCCCCACCCCCGCGTCCTCCGCACGGCCCGTGCCGCGCGTCTCCCATCGCCTGGCCCCGCAACGCCCTGTTGAGCTTCTGGAGCTTTCCGTGACCGACGTCCAAGGACTTGCCCCTGCCCCCGTCCCCTCCGGAGGGCCCCGCCCCCCAGCCACCTTCCCCGCCCTGTTCCAGGCACGGGTCCACGAGTCCCCCGACGCCCCGGCCGTGGAGTGCGAACAACACCGCTGGTCCTACCGGGAGTTGAACGAGCGGGCCAACCGGATCGGGCACTGGCTCGGCGGCCGCGGCATCGGCCGCGAGCACCTGGTGGCGGTGGCCATGCCCCGCTCGGCCGAGCAGATCGCCGTGGTCCTCGGCATCATGAAGGCGGGCGCCGCCTACCTGCCCGTCGACCTCGCCTACCCCGACGAGCGCATCGCGTACATGGTCGGCGACGCCGCCCCCGCCGCCCTGCTCACCACCCGCGCCGCCGCCGGACAGCTGCCCGGCGGCCTCACCACCGACGTCCTGGCCCTCGACGCCCCGGAACACGAGGCGGCGCGGAGCCAGGCGCCCACCGGCGACCCGGCCACCGCGGGCGGCACGGCGGCGGCCGACGTCGCCCGCACGGCGTACGTCATCTACACCTCCGGCTCGACCGGCCGCCCCAAGGGCGTCGCCGTCACGCACACCGGCCTGGCCGCCCTGAGCGCCACCACCCGCGACCGCCTCGACCTCCAACCCGGCTCCCGCGTCCTGCAGTTCGCCTCGCCGAGCTTCGACGCGGCCTTCTGGGAGCTGGTCATGGCCCTCACCACCGGGGGCACCCTCGTCGTGCCCGGCGAGCGGCGCGTGGTGGGCGCCGACCTCGCCGCGCTGCTCGCCGAGCGCCGTGTCAGCCACGCCATGCTGCCGCCGAGCGTCCTCGCCACCCTGCCCGACGACACCGCGCGCACCCTCACCGAGCTGCGCACCCTCACCGTCGGCGGCGAGGCCTGCCCGCCCGCGCTCGTGGCCCGCTGGGCACCCGGGCGGCGCTTCGTCAACGCCTACGGACCGACCGAGACCACGGTGTGCGCCGCCGTCAGCGGCCCCCTCAGCGCGGACCGCGCGCCCATCGGCACGGCCGTCGCCGACAACCGGGTCCTCGTCCTCGACGACAAGCTGGCCCCGGTCCCGCCGGGCACCCCCGGCGAGCTGTACGTGGCGGGCCCGAGCCTGGCCCGCGGCTACCTCGGCCGCCCCGGCCTGACCGCCGCCCGCTTCACCGCCGACCCCTACGGCCCGCCCGGTGCGCGCCTGTACCGCACCGGCGACATCGTGCGCGAGGACCCCGACGGCCAGTTGGAGTACCTGAGCCGCGGCGACGACCAGGTCAAGGTGCGCGGCCTGCGCATCGAGACCGGCGAGGTGGAGGCGGCGCTCGCCGCCCACCCCAAGGTCCGCCAGGCCGTGGTCGTCGCCCGCGAGGGCCGCGGCGGCCGCGGCAAGCAGCTCGTCGGCTATGTCGTCCCCCGGGCCGACGGCGCCGCGGAGGGGGGCGCCGCGTCCGGCGCCGCCGTGGGCCACCTGTCGTACGACGCGGGCTTCGCCCCCGGTGAGCTGCGGGACTTTGTGGCGAAGCGGCTGCCGGAGTTCATGGTGCCCGCCGTGGTCATGGTCCTCGACGCGCTGCCGCTGACCCCGCACGGCAAGGTCGACAAGCGGGCGCTGCCGGAACCGGAGTTCCGGGGCGCGGCCTACCGCGCGCCCGCCTCCGTCACCGAGGAGGTGCTCGCGGGCGCGTTCGCCGAGGTGCTCGCCGTGGACCGGGTCGGCGTCGACGACGACTTCTTCGCCCTCGGCGGCGACAGCATCCAGGCCCTCCAGGTGGCGTCGCGGGCGCGGACGCGGAGCGTGGAGGTCACCTCGCGGCAGATCTTCCAGCACCGGACCGTGGCCGCCCTCGCGGAAGCGGTCGCCGCGCAAGGAGCCCAGGGCGCCGCGGTGCTCGCCGAACCGGAGGGCGGCGGCGTGGGCTTCATGCCGCTGCTGCCGGTGGCGCGGATGCTGAAGGAGCACGGCCCAGGCTTCGAGCGGTTCCTCCAGGCCATGGTCCTCGACCTGCCCGAGGGCGTCGACCGGGCCGCCCTCGTCGACACCCTCACCGCGGTCGTCGACCGGCACGACCTGCTGCGCTGCCGCCTCGTCGAGGAGGAGCCCGCCGGGGACGGCGGCCCCGGGCTCGTCGTCGCGCCGCCCGGCGCGGTGGACGTGGACGCGCTGCTGGAGCGCGTGGGCTGCGACGGCCTGTGGGAGACCCAGGACTTCCGCCAGCTGCTGCTCGCCGAACTGGACGCCGCCGCGGGCCGGTTGGACCCGGCGGGCGGGGTCGTCGCCCAGTTCGTATGGTTCGACCCGGGCGCCGGGAACGGGCCGGGGCGGCTGCTGATCGCCCTGCACCACCTGGTCGTCGACGGGGTGTCCTGGCGCATCCTGATGCCGGACCTCGCCGCGGCCTGGCGGCAGGTGCGCTCCGGCGCCCTGCCCCGCCTCGCGCCGGTCGCCACCTCCGTACGGAGCTGGACGCGGGCCCTGGTGCGGGAGGCGGAGCGCCCGGAGCGGGTGGCCGAGCTGGAGCTGTGGCGGTCGGTCGTCGAGGGGCCCGACCCGGTCCTCGGCGCCCGGCGCGTCGACCCGGCCACGGATGTCCGCGGCCGGGTGCACGAGACGCGGGTGCAGCTCTCGCCCGAGGTCACCGACGCGGTCCTGACCCGGCTGCCCGCCGCCTTCCACGGCGAGGTCAACGACGGCCTGCTGACCGCCCTCGCGCTGGCGCTGGCCACCTGGCGCGCGGCGCGCGGCGTCCACGAGCCGTCGGCGCTGATCCGCCTGGAGGGCCACGGCCGCGAGGAGGCGGCGGCGCCGGGCGCCGACCTGTCCCGCACGGTGGGCTGGTTCACCAGCGTCTTCCCGGTCCGCCTCGACGTGGCCGGACTCGACGTCGCCGAGGCCCTCGCGGGGGGCGCCGCGGCGGGCCGGGCCGTGAAGGCGGTCAAGGAGCAGCTGCGCGCCATCCCCGACAAGGGCATCGGCTACGGCCTGCTGCGCCACCTGAACGCCGAGACCGGCGCGGTCCTCGCCCCGCACGGCACCGGGCAGATCAGCTTCAACTACCTGGGCCGGTTCTCCGCGGACGCCGACATGCCCGCCCACCTGCGCGGCCTCGGCTTCACCCAGGCGCACGTCGCCGACCTGGACGTGCTCGACGCCGCCCACGACCCGCGCATGCCCGCGCTCGCCGAGCTGGACATCAACGCCTCGGTCACCGACGGCCCCGAAGGGCCCCGCCTGGGCGCGCTGTTCGAGGCACCGGACGGCGTTCTGGCCCCCGCCGATGTGCGGGAGCTGGCGGAGCTGTGGTGCGCCGCCCTCGAAGGGCTCGCCCGTCACCTCGCGGCACCCGGCGCGGGCGGCCTCACCCCGTCGGACGTGCCCCTGGTGCGGGTCGGCCAGGGCGACATCGAGGCGTGGGAGCGGCGCTACCCGGGTGGCGTGGCCGACGTGTGGCCGGTGTCGCCGCTCCAGTCGGGCCTGCTGTTCCACTCCCGGATGGCGAAGGAGTCCGGGGCCGCGTTCGACGCGTACCAGGTGCAGTACGTGCTGCACCTGTCGGGCCCGGTGCGCGCGGCCCGGCTGCGCGCCGCCGCGCAGGCGCTCCTGGACCGGCACGCCGCGCTGCGCGCCGCCTTCGTGCCCGGCCCCGGCAACGAGCTGGTGCAGCTGGTCGTCGACGGTGTGGAACTTCCATGGCAGGAACGGGACTTGCGGGCGCTCGGCCGGGACGAGCAGGAGGCGGCGCTCGAGGAGTTCCTCGCCGCGGACCTGCGCGTCCACTTCGACCCGGCCGCGCCGCCGATGCTGCGCATGGCCCTGGTCACGCTGGCCGACGACCGCCACGAGCTGGTCCTGACGGCCCATCACGCCCTGTTCGACGGCTGGTCCCTGCCGCTGCTCGCGCAGGATCTGCTGCACCTGTACGCCGGGGACGGCGACGCCGGGCCGCTGCCGCGCGCCCGCAGCTACCGGGACCACCTGGCGTGGCTGGCGGAGCAGGACACCGGCCCGTCCGCGCGCGCCTGGGCCGAGGAGCTGGCGGGCGTCGACGAGCCCACGCTGCTGGCGCCGCGCGCCGACGGCCACGCCGCCCACGGCACCGGCGTCGACCAGGTGGACGTCCCGCTGCCGCCGGAGGCGTTCCGGGACCTGGCCCGCCGCGCCGCCGACCTGGGCGTCACGCTCAACACGCTGGTGCAGGGCGCCTGGGGCATCCTCCTGAGCCGTCTGACGGGCCGCGACGACGTGGTGCTCGCCACCACGGTGGCCGGGCGCCCGCCCGCGCTGCCCGGCGCGGACGCGGTGGTCGGCATGTTCCTCAACACCGTTCCCGTGCGCGTCCCGTGCGCGCCCGGCGACTCGCTCGGCGCGCTCCTCACCGGCCTCCAGGCGCGGCAGGCGGCGCTGCTCGACCACCACCACCTGAGCCTGAGCGAGATCCAGCGCGGCGCGGGCGGGCAGGCCCTGTTCGACACGCTGATCGGCTTCGAGTCGTTCCCCCTCGACCGGGCGGGCATCGCCGACGCGAGCGCCGCCGCCGGGATCTCCGTCACCGGCATCCGCGCCTTCACCACCAGCCACTACCCGGTGACGGTGTTCGTCTACCCGGACGGCCCGCGGCCCCGGCTCACCCTGCACCACCAGCGGCATCTGGTCGACGGCGAGCGGGCGGCGGACATCGCGGACCGGTTCGCCCGCGTCCTGCGCCAGGTCGCCGCCGACCCCGAGGTCCGCGTCGGCGACGTCGACCTGCTCGCGGCCCCCGAGCGCGCGGCCCTCCTTGCGGGCCTGGACCGCACGGCGTCCGCCGACGTGCCGGAGGCCACCGTGCCCGCCCTGTTCGCCCGGCGCGCCGACAGCACGCCCGACGCGGTGGCGCTGCGCCTGGGCGGCACCGAGCTGACGTACCGCCAACTCGACGAGCGCGCCAACCGGTTGGCGCACCTGCTGCGGCAGCGCGGCGTCGGCCGCGAGTCGGTCGTCGGCGTGTCGCTGCCGCGGTCGGTGGAGTACGTCGTGACGGTCCTCGCCGTCCTGAAGGCGGGCGGCGCCTATCTGCCGCTCGACCCCGCCTACCCCGCCGAGCGCCTGGCGTTCATGCTCCGCGACGCCGCGCCCGCGGCCCTGGTGACCGACGCGGCGACCGCGCCGTCCCTGCCCGGCGGCGACTGCCCCCGCCTGGTCCTGGACGCTCCGGAGACGGCCGCCGTCCTCGCGGCGGCGCCCGCCACCCGCCCGGACACCGGCCCCGGCCACCCTGACCAGCTCGCGTACGTGATCTACACCTCGGGTTCCACGGGCACCCCCAAGGGCGTCGCCGCCACGCACCGGGACGTCGTGTCGCTGACCGTGGAGCGGCGCTTCCACGACGGCGCCCACGCACGCGTCCTCCAGCACGCCCCGCTGGCCTTCGACGCCTCCACGTACGAGCTGTGGGTGCCGCTGCTCGGCGGCGGCACCGTGGTGGTGGCGCCGCCCGGACTGCTCGACCCGCACACCCTGGCCGCGCTCGTCGCCGAGCACCGGATCAGCGCGCTGTTCATGCCCGCGGGCCTGTTCAAGGTGGTCGCCGAGGTGCGCCCGGAGTGCTTCACGGGCGTACGGGAGGTGTGGACCGGCGGCGAGGTGGTCGCGCCGGGCGCGGTCGAGCGGGTGCTCGCGGCCTGCCCCGGCACCGAGGTCGTCGACGTCTACGGCCCCACCGAGGCCACCACGTTCGCCACCTACCACCCGGTGTCCGGCGCCGCCGAGGTCAGCGACCCGCTGCCGATCGGGCGGCCCCTGGACTCCATGGGCGCCTATGTCCTGGACGCGCGCCTGAGGCCGGTGCCCGCGGGCGTCCCCGGCGAGCTGTACCTGACCGGCGCCGGTCTGGCCCGCGGCTATCTGAACCGGCACGCGCTGACCGCCGAGCGGTTCGTGGCCTGCCCGTACGGCGAGGCTCCCGGGGCGCGCATGTACCGCACCGGTGACGTGGTCGCCCTGACCGGCGACGGGCGGCTGCTGTTCCACGGCCGCACCGACGCCCAGGTCAAGATCCGCGGCTTCCGCGTCGAGCCCGGCGAGATCGCGGCCGCCCTGGAGGACCACCCGGGCGTCACCCACGCCGTCGTGGTCCCGGTCGCCGACGCCACCGGCTCGGGCAAGCAGCTCGTGGCGTACGCGGTGCCCGCGGCGGGCCCGGTGCCCACCGAAGAGCTGCGCGCGCACCTGGCGCGGGCCCTGCCCGAGTACCTGGTCCCGGCGGCGTTCCTGACCATCGACGCGCTGCCGCTGACCGCCAACGGCAAGGTGGACACGGCCGCGCTGCCCGCCCCCGAGTTCCACGGCACCGCCTACCGGGCCCCGCGCACCGCGCGGGAGGAGACCCTGGCCGGGCTGTTCGCGCAGGTCCTCGGCGTCGAGAAGGTCGGCATCGACGACGACTTCTTCGCGCTCGGCGGCAACTCCCTGCTCGCCACCCAACTGACCGGCCTCATCGCCGACAAGCTCGGCGTCCGCGTGCCCATCCGGGCCGTCTTCGACCGACACACGATCGCTGAACTGTCGCACACGGTGAAGGAAGCCGCGGCCACCACCGGCCGCCCCCGTCTGCGCAGGATGAACAGGAGTGGCAAGTAATGATCCCGTTGTCCTACGCACAGCAGCGCCTGTGGTTCGTCGACCGCCTCGAAGGCGCGTCGGCCACCTACAACGTGCCCTTCCTGGTGCGCCTGACCGGCGACCTGAACGCGGTCGCGCTCACCGCCGCCGTACGCGACGTGGTCACCCGCCACGAGAGCCTGCGCACCCTGTTCGCCGAGACCCCCGACGGCGTCCCGGCCCAGCACATCCTGGAGCCCGGCGAGTTCACCCTGGACGTACCGCTGGTCGAGGTGGCGCCCGAGGACCTGGACGCCGCCGTCACACGGGCCGCCGCCACCACCTTCACCCTGTCCGAGGACATACCGGTGCGCGCCACCCTGTTCCGCTCCGGGCGGCGCGAGCACCACCTGCTGCTGCTCGTGCACCACATCGCGGGCGACGGCCAGTCCATGGGCCCGCTCTCCCGCGACCTGGCCACCGCGTACACCGCGCGGGCGGCGGGCCGCGAGCCGGACTGGCCCGAACTGCCGGTGCAGTACGCCGACTTCACGCTGTGGCAGCGCGAGCTGCTCGACGACGACCCGGACGGGGTCCTCGCGCCCCAGCTCGCCTACTGGAGCACCGAGCTGGCGGCCGTCCCGCAGCCGCTGCCGCTGCCCACCGACCGGCCCCGCCCCGAGGTGGCGAGCCACCGCGGCGACGGCGTGCGCCTGAGCGTGGGCCCCGAGCTGCTGGCCCGGGTCGAGGCGCTGGCGCTGCGCGCGGACGCCTCGGCGCCGATGGTGTTCCAGGCCGCCCTCGCGGTGCTGCTCCAGCAGCTCGGCGCCGGGGACGACGTGACCGTGGGCGCCACCATCGCGGGCCGCCCCGACCCGCAACTCGCCGACCTGGTGGGCTTCTTCGTCAACACCTGGGGCCTGCGCACCGACCTGTCGGGCCGCCCCTCCTTCGAGCAGGTCCTCACCCAGGTGCGGGGCAAGGCCCTGGCGGCGTACGACAACCAGGACGCGCCGTTCGAGCGCCTGGTGGAGATCCTCAACCCGGAGCGCTCCACCGCCTACCACCCGCTGTTCCAGACGGTGTTCACCTGGGACTACGGCGGCACCATCGCGTTCGAACTCCCCGGCGTCACCGCCTCGTTCAAGCCGCTGGCCACCGCGACGGTCAAGTTCGACCTGGAGTTCCACTTCTTCGCGGACACCGCCGCGCGGGACGTGGAGATCTACGTCGGCTACGCCACGGACCTCTTCGACCGGTCCACGGCCGAGGCCATCGCCGACCGCTATCTGCGCCTCGTACGCCAGCTCGTGGACGACCCGGCGCGGCCCGTCGCCCTCGCGGACGTCCTCGACGCGGACGAGCGGGACCTGGTCCTGCGCCGCTTCAACGACACCGCCGTCGACGCGGACCCCCGGACGATCCCCGAGGTGTTCGCCGAGCGGGCCGCGCGCACCCCGGACGCCCCGGCCGTCGTGGACGGCGAACGGCGGCTCAGCTACCGCGAGCTGGACGAGCGCGCGGAGCGGATCGCGCGGCTGCTGGCCGCCCGTGGCGTGACCGCGGGCGCCATCGTGGCGCTGGCCCTGCCCCGCTCCCTGGAGCAGGTCACCACGGTCCTCGCCATCCTCAAGGCGGGCGGCACCTATCTGCCGCTCGACCCGGACTACCCCGCCGAGCGCCTGGCCTTCATGCTCCAGGACAGCGCGCCCGTGGTGGTCGTCACCGACACCGCCACCGCCGCCGTGCTCCCGGACGCCGACTGCCCCCGGCTGCTCCTGGACGCCCCGGACCAGACGGCGCAGGCCACCGCCACGCCGACGCACCACCCCGACCAGCTCGCGTACGTCATGTACACCTCGGGCTCCACGGGCAGGCCCAAGGGCGTCGGCGTCACCCAGCGCGGCGTGGTGCACCTGGCGCTCGACCGGCGCTTCGACGGCGGGGGGCACGAGCGGGTCCTGATGCACTCCGCGCAGGCCTTCGACGCCTCCACCTACGAGCTGTGGATCCCCCTGCTGCGCGGCGGCACCGTCGTCGTGGCGCCGCCCGGCCGCCTGGACGCGACGGGCCTCGCGCGCCTCGTCGCCGACCACCAAGTGACCGGACTCCTGGTGGCGGCGGGCCTGTTCAAGGTCGTCGCGGACGAGCTGCCGGAGGCCTTCACCGGCGTCCGCGAGGTGTGGTCCGGCGGCGACGTCGTCCCGTCGGCCGCCGTCGAGCGGGTCCTCAACGCCTGCCCGGGCACCGCCGTCGTCAACGCCTACGGGCCGACCGAGGCCACCATGGCCGCCGCCACCCACAAGGTCACCGCCCCCGGGCGCACCGGTTCCGCGGTGCCCATCGGCGGCCCTCTCGACAACACCCGCGCCTATGTCCTCGACGGCGCCCTGAAGCCGGTGCTCCCCGGCGTCCCGGGCGAGCTGTACCTGGCGGGCACGGGCCTGGCCCGCGGCTATCTGCACCGGCACGCCCTGACCGCCGAGCGGTTCGTGGCCGACCCGTTCGGGCCCGCCGGTGAGCGCATGTACCGCACCGGTGACGTGGTGGCCTGGACGGCCGAGGGGCACCTCGTCTTCCACGGGCGCGCCGACGCCCAGGTCAAGATCCGCGGCTTCCGCATCGAGCCCGGCGAGGTCGAGGCCGCCCTCACCGCCCACCCGGGCGTCGCCCAGGCCCTGGTCACGGCCCGCGCCGACCTTCACGACAGCGGCAAGCGGCTCGTCGCGTACGTCGTCCCCGCCGACGGCGGCGACAGCGACCCGGCCGCGCTGCGCGCCCATCTGGCGGACCGGCTGCCCGCGCACATGGTGCCCGCGTCCGTCGTGGCCATCCCCGCGATCCCGCTGACCGCCAACGGCAAGGTCGACCACCGGGCGCTGCCCGCCCCGGACTTCGCCGCCCAGGCCACGAGCCGGGCCCCGCGCACCGAGCGCGAAGAGCTGCTGTGCGCGCTGTTCGCGGAGGTCCTCGGCCTGGAGCGGGTGGGCATCGACGACGACTTCTTCGCGCTCGGCGGCCACTCGCTGCTCGCGACCCGGCTCATCAGCCGCGTCCGCAAGGCGGCCGGAGTCGAGGTGTCGCTGCGCGCCCTGTTCACCCACCCGACGGTGGCCGCGCTCGCGCCGCACCTCGACGGAACGGACGGCGGCGAGCGGACCCGGCCGCCGCTGGTGCCCGCCGCCGAGCGGCCCGAGCGGCTGCCGCTGTCCTTCGCCCAGCAGCGCCTGTGGTTCCTGCACCAGCTGGAGGGCCCCTCGGCGACGTACAACATGCCGCTCGTGCTGCGGCTCACCGGGGACCTCGACGCGCGGGCCCTCAGGGCCGCCCTCGACGACCTCGTCACCCGGCACGAGGCGCTGCGCACGGTGTTCCCGGCGACCGCGGGCGGCACCAGCTACCAGCACGTCCTGGACCCGGAGCGGGCCCGCGCCGCCTTCACCTTCACCGAGCGGCAGCTCGCGGCCGAAGGGGCCGAGGGGTCCGGGGGCGCCGACGCGCTGGCGGCGGCCGTCGCCGAGGCCGCGCGGCACGCCTTCGACCTGGCCACGGACCTGCCCGTGCGGGCCTGGCTGCTGCGCTCGGGCCCGGCCGACGCGGTGCTCGTCCTGCTGATGCACCACATCGCCGCCGACGGCTTCTCGCTGGCGCCGCTCACCCGCGACCTGGCCACCGCCTACACGGCCCGCTCCCAGAGCGCCGCGCCCGACTGGAAGCCGCTTCCGGTGAGTTACGCCGACTACACGCTGTGGCAGCACCAGCTGCTCGGCTCGGCGGACGACCCTCAGAGCCTGTTCAGCGAGCAGTACGCGTACTGGCGCGAGCAGCTCGCGGGGCTGCCCGAGCGCGTCACGCTGCCGACCGACCGGCCGCGCCCGGCCGTCCTCGACCACAGCGGCGACCTGCTGCACTTCGAGCTGGACGCCGAACTGCACCAGGGCGTCGTGGAGTTGGCGCGCGCCCACGGCGCCACGCCGTTCATGGTGTTCCAGGCGGCGATGGCCGGGCTGCTGACCCGGCTCGGCGCGGGCGACGACATCGCGCTGGGCAGCGGCATCGCGGGCCGCACCGACGAGGCCCTGAGGGACGTCGTCGGCATGTTCGTGAACCTCCAGGTGATCCGCACGGACACCTCCGGGGACCCCACGTTCGCCGAACTCCTCGGCCGGGTGCGCGAGACGGGCCTGGCCGCCCTGACCCACCAAGACATCCCGTTCGACTCGCTGGTGGAGAAGCTCAGCCCGGAGCGCTCCACGTCGCACCACCCGCTGTTCCAGATCGTGCTGGTCCTGCAGAACACCGAGCGCGCCCCGTTCGAGCTGCCGGGCCTGCGCATCCAGGCCGAGGGCGCGGCCACCGGCACCTCGCGCTGCGACCTCGTCCTGAGCCTCAGCGAGACCTTCACCGACAGCGCGCGGCCCGCGGGCGTCGAGATCACCGCCGAGTACTCCACCGAGCTGTTCGACGCGGCGACGATCGCCACCGCCGTGGACCGGCTGCGCCGTCTGCTCGCCACCGCCGTCGTCCACCCCTCGCGCCGCCTCAGCCAGGCCGACCTGCTCAGCGCCGAGGAGCGCCGTGAACTGCTCGGCGGGCACGCCACGGCCGGGCTCGACGTCGCGCCGACCACGTTCCCGGCGCTGTTCCGGGCGCGTGCCGAGGCCGCGCCTGCTGCCCCCGCCGTGGAGTCCGCGGCGGTGACGTGGTCGTACGCGGAGCTGAACGAGCGGGCGAACCGGATCGCGCACTGGCTTCGCGCGCGCGGCATCGGCCCGGAGTCCCGCGTCGGCGTGGCCCTGCCGCGCTCCGCGGACCAGGTCGCCGCCGTGCTCGGCGTGCTGAAGGCGGGCGCCGCCTATCTGCCCGTGGACCTCGACTACCCGGCCGACCGGATCTCGTACATGGTCGGCGACGCGGCCCCCGCCGTGCTGCTGAGCACCCGGGACGCGGCCGGGCGGCTCCCCGAGGGCCTGCCCACCGACGTCGTCGCCGTTGACGCGCCCGAGGTCGCCGAGGCGTGGCGCGAGCAGCCGGGCACCGACCCGGCCGTGCCGCTGGAGCCGTCCCACCCGGCGTACGTCATCTATACGTCGGGCTCCACCGGCCGCCCCAAGGGCGTGGTCGTCACGCACACGGGCCTGGCCGCGCTCAGCGCCACCCATGAGGCCCGCTTCGAGGTCACCGCGGACGCGCGGGTCCTGGCGACCGCGTCCCCGAGCTTCGACGCGGCGTTCTGGGAGCTGGCCATGGCCCTCGCGACCGGGGCGACGCTCGTCGTGCCGGGCGACGGGCGGATCGTGGGCGAGGACCTGGCGCGGGCGCTCGCCGAGCGGCGCGTCACCCATGTGACGCTGCCGCCGAGCGTGGCGGGCACCCTGCCCGACGACGCGCCGGGCGCCCTCACCGACTTGCGCGTGCTGAGCGTCGCGGGCGAGGCCTGCCCGCCCGCGCTCGCCGCCCGCTGGGCGCCCGGACGCAGCCTCATCAACGCCTACGGGCCCACCGAGACCACCGTGTGCGCGGCGGCGAGCGCGCCCCTGACCGGGGCCGGTGTGCCCATCGGCACGGCCGTCGTCGACACCCGCCTCCTTGTCCTCGACGACCGGCTCACGCCGGTGCCGCCGGGCTCGCCGGGCGAGCTGTACGTGGCGGGCCCCGGCCTGGCCCGCGGCTATCTGGGCCGCCCCGGCCTGACCGCGGGGCGCTTCACGGCCGACCCGTACGGTCCCGCGGGTTCGCGGATGTACCGCACCGGTGACGTGGTGCGCCGGGGCGCCGACGGGCAGCTGGAGTACCTGGGCCGCAGCGACGACCAGGTGAAGGTGCGCGGCCTGCGCATCGAGCCGGGCGAGATCGAGTCGGCGCTCGCCGAACACCCCGGGGTCGCGCAGGCGGCCGTGGTGGTGCGGGAGAACCGGGGCGCCGCGCAGCTGGTCGGCTATGTGGTGCCCGCGGGCACGCAGGCGGCGGACATCGACCTCACGGCCGGTGTGTCCGTGAAGGAGCTGCGCGCGTTCGCGGTGTCCCGGCTGCCCGAGTTCATGGTGCCGTCGGCGTTCGTGGTCCTCCCCGGGCTGCCGCTGACGCCGAACGGCAAGCTGGACAAGGCGGCCCTGCCCGAGCCGGAGTTCACCGGCGGGCGGTACCGGGAGCCCGCGACGGCCGCCGAGCGGGCGCTCGCCGCGGTGTTCGCGGAGGTCCTGGGCCTGGAACGGGTCGGCGCGGACGACGACTTCTTCGCCGTCGGCGGCGACTCCATCCGCTCCATCCAGGTGGTGTCGCGGGCCCGCGCGCTGGGCGTGGAGGTGACGCCGCGGCAGATCTTCGAGTGCCGTACGGTGGCCCGCCTCGCCGAGGCGGCGGAGGCGTCCGGTGCGGCCGTGCCGGTGCTCGCGGAGATCGACGGCGGCGGCGTGGGCTTCGCGCCGCTGCTGCCGGTCGCCCGCTACCTCCTGGAGCGGGACGGCGGGCACCGGCGGTTCTCGATGGCCATGGTGGTGGACCTGCCCCTGGGCATCGACGAGGCGGGCCTCACGGCGACGCTCGCGGCGGTCCTCGACCACCACGACGTGCTGCGCTCCCGGCTGGTGACCGCCGAGCAGGACGCCGGGCCCGGCCTTGAGGTCGCCGCGCCCGGCACGGTCGACGCCGCCGCCCTGGTCCGCCGCGTGGCGTGCGACGGCGCCTGGGGCGACCCGGTGTGGCGGCGCTCCGCCACCGCCGAACTCGACGCGGCCACCGCCGAGTTGGACCCGGAGTCCGGCGCCATGGCCCGGTTCGTGTGGTTCGACGCGGGCCCGGACACCGCGGGGCGCCTCATCGTGGTCCTGCACCACCTGGTGGTCGACGGCGTGTCCTGGCGCATTCTGCTGCCCGACCTCGCCGAGGCCTGGGCGGCGGTCCGCGAGTGCCGCACCCCGGTGCTCGCGCCGGTCTCCACCTCCGTACGCCAGTGGGCGCACGCCCTGGTCGAGGAGGCCGCGCGCCCCGAGCGGGCGGCGGAGCTGGAGCTGTGGCGGTCCGTCGTCGAGGGCCCCGACCCGCTGCTCGGGTCCCGGCCGCTGGACCCGGCCGTGGACACGCGCGCCACCATGGACACCGTCGAGGTGGGCCTGCCCGCGGACGCCACCGAGGCGCTGCTCACGGCGGTGCCCGCCGCGTTCCACGGCGGCGTCGACGACGGCCTGCTCACCGGCCTCGCGCTGGCGCTCGCCACCTGGCGGGCGCGGCGCGGCGTCGACGAGACGTCCGCGCTGGTCCGCCTGGAGGGCCACGGCCGCGAGGAGGGCGCCGTGCCCGGCGCCGACCTGTCCCGCACGGTGGGCTGGTTCACCAGCGTGTACCCGGTCCGCCTGGACGTCGGCGGCTGCGACCTGGCCGACGCCGTCGCGGGCGGACCGGCCGCCGGTGCCGCCGTCAAGGCGGTCAAGGAGCAACTCCTCGCCGTGCCCGACAAGGGCATCGGCTACGGCCTGCTGCGCCACCTCAACGCCGCGACCGCCGACGCCCTCGCGGGCCGCGGGGACGGGCAGATCACCTTCAACTACCTGGGCCGGTTCACCACCGAGGACATGCCTCAGTCGCTGCGGGGCCTGGGCTTCACGCTGTCCCCCGACGCCCAGGACCTGGCCGTCGGCCTGGACGCCGACATGCCCGCGTTCGCGTCCGTGGAGATCAACGCGTACGTCCTGGACTCCGCCGAAGGGCCGCGCCTGACCGCCGAGTTCGGCTTCCCCGCCGGGCTGCTCGCCGCGGACGACGTGCGGGAGCTGGCGGAGCTGTGGCGCACCGCCCTGGAGGGCCTGGCCCGGCACGCGGCCGCGCCGGGCGCGGGCGGCCTGACCCCGTCGGACGTGCCGCTCGTCGAGGTCACCCAGGGCGACCTGGAGCGCTGGGAGGCGCGCTACCCGGGCCTGAAGGACGTGTGGCCGCTGACCGCGACGCAGTCCGGCATCCTGTTCCACAGCATGCTGGCGGACGTGTCCTTCGACGCGTACCACATGCAGTTCGTGTTCCACCTGACCGGCGCCGTGGACGCGGAGCGGATGCGGGCCGCCGCGCAGGGCCTGCTGGACCGGCACGCCAACCTGCGCACCGCGTTCGCCACCGGCTCGTCGGGCGAGCAGGTGCAGCTCGTCCTGGGCCGGGTGGCGCTGCCGTGGCTGGCCGTGGACCTGCGGAACGTGCCGCGGGGCGACCGGGAGGAGCGGTTCGAGCGGCTGCTCGCCGGGGACCTGGCCGCGCACTTCGACCCGGCCGTGCCGCCGCTGCTGCGGATGACCCTGGTCCTGATGGCCGACGACCGCGCGGAGCTGGTGCTCACCGCCAACCACGCGCTGCTCGACGGCTGGTCGCTGCCGCTGCTGCTGAAGGACCTGCTGCGCGGGTACGCCGCGGACGGCGACGTCTCGGCGCTGCCCCGGGTGCGGCCGTACCGGGACTTCCTGGACTGGCTCGGGCGGCAGGACCGCGCGGCGGCGGCCCGCGCCTGGGCGGCGGAGCTGGCCGGTCTCGACGAGCCGACGATGCTGGCGCCCGCCGCGAGCGCCGCGCCCGCCGGTGAGCAGACCGGGCTCGGCCAGCTCGACGTGCCCCTCGACCCCGAGGTGTCCCGCCAGCTGTCCGTGCGCGCGAGCGAGTTGGGCGTCACCGTCAACACGCTGCTCCAGGGCGCCTGGGGCGTGCTGCTCGGCGCGCTGACGGGGCGTCAGGACGTGGTGTTCGGCGCGACCGTCTCCGGCCGTCCGCCGCAGGTGGCGGGGTCCGACGACATGGTCGGCCTGTTCATCAACACGCTGCCCGTGCGGGTGGAGTTCTCGCCGCGCGCCACGCTCGCGGAGGTCCTCGCCGCCCTCCAGGAGCGGCAGGCCGCCCTGATGGACCACCATCACCACGGCCTCAGCGAGATCCACGAGGCCACGGGCCTCGGCACGCTCTTCGACACCATGGTGGTCTTCGAGTCGTACCCGGTGGACCGCGAGGGCATGGCCGACGCGCACGCCGAGGCGGGCGTCGCCGTGACCGGTATCCGCCCGTCCAACGGCACCCACTACCCGCTCGCGGTGTTCGGCATGGCCGACCCGTACCTGCGGGTGGCGCTCCAGTACCAGGACGGCCTGTTCACCGCCGAGCAGGCCGAGCGGATCGGCGCGCGGCTCGCTCGCGTCCTGACCCGGCTCGCCGCCGACCCGCACACGCCGCTGCCCCGCCTGGACCTGCTGGAGGAGGCCGAACGCGACCTGGTGCTCAGGGAGTTCAACGCCACCGCCACGGAGGTGCCCGAGCGGACCGTCATCGCCCTGTTCGAGGAGCAGGCCGCCCGCACCCCCGAGGCCACCGCGGTGGTCCACGAGGGCGAGCGCCTGACGTACGCGGAGCTGAACGCCCGCGCCAACCGGCTCGCCCGGCACCTGGCCGGGCGCGGCATCGGCGCGGACCGCCTGGCCGCGGTGGTCCTGCCGCGCACCCCCGACCTGGTGGTGGCGCTCCTCGCCGTCCTCAAGACGGGCGCCGCGTACGTCCCGATCGACCCGGGCTACCCGGGCACGCGCCTGGCGCACATCCTGGCCACCGCCGAGCCCACGCTGATCGTCACGGACTCCGGCGCCGCCGCCGTGCTGCCCGCCGACGCGCCCGCCGAGCGGCTGCTCCTGGACGCCACGGATGTCTCCGCGTACGCCGACGACGACCTCGGCGACGCCGAGCGGACCCGGCCGCTGCTGCCCGGCGACCTGCTGTACCAGGTGTACACGTCCGGCTCGACGGGCCTGCCCAAGGGCGTGGGCATCACCCACGCCAACGTCGCCAACGCCCTGCACGGCCTGGTCACGGCGGTCGGCGTGGACCGGGGCTGGAAGATGCTGGCCAGCACGTCGATCGGCTTCGACGTGGCCGCCTTCGAGCTGTTCGCCACGCTCACCACCGGCGGCTCGGTGGAACTGGTCCGCGACGTGCTCGCGCTCGCCGACCGGGACCACTGGGACATCGACGTGATCAGCTCGGTGCCGTCGGCGTTCGCGGAACTCGTCGACCAGCTCGGTGACCGGATCGCACCCAAGTCGCTGGTGTTCGCCGGTGAGGCGCTGCCGCCCGCCCTGGTGGAGCGCGTCCGCGCCCTCTGGCCGGACGCCCGCGTCGTCAACGGCTACGGCCCCAGCGAGACGTACTACGTCACCGCGCACACCCTGGCCGAGGACCGCGCGTACACCGCGGGCGTGCCCATCGGCCGCCCCCTGGGCAACCTGCGCGCCTACGTCCTGGACCCGGGCCTCAACCCGGTGGCGCCGGGCGCCGTCGGCGAGCTGTACCTGGCGGGCGCCGGGGTGGGCCGCGGCTACCACGGGCGCCCGGCGCTGACCGCCGAGCGCTTCGTCGCCGACCCGTTCGGCCCGACCGGTGAGCGGATGTACCGCACCGGCGACCTGGCCCGCTGGAGCGCCGAAGGACTCCTCGCGTACGTGGGCCGGGCCGACTCCCAGGTGAAGATCCGCGGCTTCCGCGTCGAGCCCGGCGAGGTCGAGGCCGCGGTGGCCGCCCACCCGGGCGTCGCGCAGGCCGCGGTCGTCGCGCGCGGCGGCGCGGGCGGCAAGCAGCTCGTGGCCTACACGGTGGCCGCTGGCGCCGCGCCGAGCGCCGCCGAGCTGCGGGCGTTCGTGGCGGAGCGGCTGCCGGAGTTCATGGTGCCGTCGGCGTTCGTCACCCTGGAGCGGCTGCCGCTGTCCCCGAACGGCAAGCTCGACCAGCGGGCCCTGCCCGCGCCGGAGCTGACCGGCACGGCGGCCTACCGCGCGCCGCGCACCGCCGAGGAGCGGGTCCTCGCGGGCCTGTTCGCCGATGTCCTCGGCGTCGAGCGGGTCGGGATCGACGACCACTTCTTCGACCTCGGCGGGCACTCGCTGCTCGCCACGCGGCTCGTCAGCCGGGTCCGCGCGGAACTGGGGGCGGAGCTGCCCATCCGGGTCGTGTTCTCCTCGCCCACCGTCGCCGAGCTGGCCGCGCACCTGGGCGGCGGCGGGCGGGTGCGGACGCCGCTGGCCCGGGTCGAGCCGCGCCCGGAGCGGGTGCCGCTGTCCTTCGCCCAGCAGCGGCTGTGGTTCATCGACAGGTTCGAGGGCCCCTCGGCCACGTACAACACGCCGTTCCCGCTGCGGCTGCGCGGCGCGCTCGACACCGGCGCGCTCGCGGCGGCCGTGCGGGACGTGGTGGTGCGGCACGAGAGCCTGCGCACGGTGTTCGCCGAGGACGACACCGGCACCCCCTACCAGCGGGTGCTGCCCGCCGCCGAGGTGCGCCTGGACGTGCCCGTGGAGGACGTCCCGGCCGACGGGGTGCGCGCGGCGATCGCCGCGTTCTCGGCCCACCGCTTCGACCTGGCGCGGGAGATCCCGGTGCGGGCCGTGCTGCTGCGGGTGGCCGACGACGACCACGTCCTGGCCCTGATGACCCATCACATCGCCAGTGACGGCTCGTCGATGACGCCGCTGTTCCGCGATCTGACCACCGCGTACGCGGCCCGCCGCGACGGCCGGTCCCCGGCGTTCGCCGAACTGCCGGTGAGCTACGTCGACTACGCGCTGTGGCAGCGGGAGCTGCTGGGCTCCGAGGACGACCCCGGCAGCCTGCTGTCCACCCAGTTCGGCTACTGGCGCGAGGAGTTGGCGGGGGTGCCGCAGCCGCTGCACCTGCCCGCCGACCGGCCGCGCCCGGAGCGGGCGAGCTACCGGGGCGACGCGGTCGACCTGCCGCCGCTGGCGCCGGACGTGGTGGCGCGCGTGGAGGAGCTGGCCCGGGAGCGCGGCGCGACCGCGTCGATCGTGCTCCAGGCGGCGCTCGCGGTGCTGCTGGGCGCCCTGAGCGGCGAGGACGACGTCACCATCGGCTCGCCGATCGCGGGCCGCACCGACGAGGGCCTCACCGACCTGGTCGGCTTCTTCGTCAACACCTGGGTGCTGCGGGCGCGGCTCGCGGGCGGGGCCTCCTTCACGGACCTCGTCGACCAGGTCCGGGCGAAGTCCCTGGCCGCGTACGACCACCAGGACGTGCCGTTCGAGCGCCTGGTGGAGATCCTGAGGCCGGAGCGGTCGACGGCGTACTCGCCGCTGTTCCAGGTGGTGTTCGCCTGGCAGAACTTCGACCGCACGCCCATCGAACTGCCCGGCCTGGAGGCGGAGTTCGAGGCGGTCCACAACGGCACCGCGAAGTACGACCTGTCCTTCAACCTGGCCGAGCTGCCGGGCCAGGGCGTGGTGGGCGCCCTGGAGTACGCCACCGACCTGTTCGACCGGTCGACGGCCGAGGCCCTCGGCGAGCGGTTCGTCCGCCTGGTGGGGCGCCTGGTGGCCGAGCCGCACACGCCGCTCAGCCGCGTCGACGTCCTCGCCGGAACCGAACGCGACCTGCTGCTGCGCCAGTTCAACGACACCGGCGTCACGGCCGACGACCGGACCGTGGACCAGCTGTTCGCCGCCCGGGTCGCCGAGACGCCCGACGCGCCCGCCCTCGTCGACGGCGAGCGGCGGCTGACCTACCGGGAGCTGGACGAGCGCGCCGAGCGGGTCGCCCGGGTCCTGGCCGCCCGCGGCGTGGGCCGCGACGCGGTGGTCGGCTACGCCCTGCCCCGCTCGGCCGACCAGGTCACCACGGTCCTCGCCATCGTCAAGGCGGGCGGCGCCTATCTGCCGCTCGACCCGGACTACCCGGCCGACCGGCTCGCGTACATGCTCGCGGACGCCGCGCCCGCCCTGGTCGTGACGGACTCCGCGACCGCCGCCGCGCTCCCGGACGCGGACTGCCCGCGGCTCGTCCTGGACGCCCCGGACACGGCCGCGGAGATCGCCGCGGCGGCGCCGCTCGACGCGCCGCGGGCGGGCCACCCGGACCAGCTGGTGTACGTGATGTACACGTCCGGCTCCACCGGGCGGCCCAAGGGCGTCGGCGTCACCCACCGCGGCCTGGTGCGCCTGGCCACGGACCGGGGCTTCGACACCGACGCGCACGAACGGGTGCTGCTGCACTCCGCGCAGGCCTTCGACGCCTCCACCTACGAGCTGTGGGTCTCGCTGCTGCGGGGCGGCGCCCTCGTCGTCGCGCCGCCCGGCCGCCTGGACGCGGCCTCGCTGGCCCGGGTCGTGGCCGAGCACGAGGTGACGTCGGTGCTGCTCGCGGCGGGACTGTTCAAGGTGATCTCCGAGGAGCAGCCGGAGGCGTTCGCGGGCGTGCGCGAGCTGTGGTCCGGCGGCGACGTGGTGTCCCCGGCGGCGGTGGAGCACATCATGGCCGCGTCGCCGGGCATCGCGGTGGTCAACGGCTACGGCCCCACCGAGGCCACCATGGCCGCCGCCACCCACCGCATGACGGCACCCGACGAGATCGGCCAGGTCGTCCCGATGGGCCGCCCGCTGGACGGCACCCGCCTGTATGTGCTCGACGCGGCGCTGCGCCCGGTCCTTCCCGGCGTGCCCGGCGAGCTGTACATCGCCGGTGACCGGCTGGCCCGGGGCTATCTGAACCGGGGCGGCCTCACGGCGGAGCGGTTCGTGGCCGACCCGTTCGGACCGGCCGGTGAGCGCATGTACCGCACCGGTGACGTGGTGGCCTGGACGGCTGAGGGCCGCCTGGTGTTCCACGGGCGCGCCGACGCCCAGGTGAAGATCCGCGGCTTCCGCGTGGAGCCGGGCGAGATCGAGGCCGTCCTGGTCGCCCACCCCGCCGTCGCGCAGGCCGTGGTGACCGCCAGGGGCGGCGCGCAGGACACCGCGAAGCGCCTGGTCGCCCACGTGGTGCCCGCCGCCGGTGACGCGGTGGACCACGCCGCGCTGCGCGCGTACGCCGCCGACCGGCTGCCAGCGCACATGGTGCCCGCCGCGTTCGTCACCCTTCAGCGGCTGCCGCTGAACCCCAGCGGCAAGCTGGACTACCGGGCGCTGCCCGAGCCCGAACTGACCGCCGCGCGCGCCTATGTGGCGCCGCGCACCCCGCAGGAGGAGGTCCTGGCGGAGCTGTTCGCCGATGTCCTCGGCGTCGCCACGGTCGGCGTCGACGACAGCTTCTTCGACCTGGGCGGCCACTCCCTTGCGGCGACGCGCCTGGTCAGCCGGGTGCGCCGGACGCTGGGCGCGGAGTTGCCGGTACGGCTCGTCTTCGAGTCCCCGACGGTCGCGGCCCTCGCCGGGGCGCTGACGTCCGGCGTGTCGGCGACCGGCCCCACGGACCCGTACGGCGTGGTCCTGCCGCTGCGGGCCGGGGGCGAGGGCGCTCCGGTGTGGTTCATCCACCCGGGCAGCGGCCTGTCGTGGTCGTACCTGGGCATGGCGGGCCAGCTCGGGGACCGGCCCGCGTACGGCATCCAGGCGCGGGGCTTCGACGGCTCGCCGCTGCCGGAGACGTTCGCGGCGATGGTCCTCGACTACGTGGAGCAGATCCTCGCCGTCCAGCCGGACGGCACGTTCCACCTGGTCGGCCACTCCATCGGCGGCACCCTGGCGCACGCGATCGCCGCCGAGCTGCAACGCCGGGGCCACCACGTGCCGTTCGTCGCCGTCCTGGACTCGGCGCCGAGCACGCTGCTCGCCGAGCTGGCCCTGGAGGTGGACCCGGCGGAGGCCCGCGACTTCCTCGCGGGCTATCTCCCGGGCGGCGAGGACGACGGCGACCGCAAGGCCCTCATCGAGAACGGCGCGGCCCTGATGGTCGAACACGCCAGGCTGGTACGGGACTTCGCCCAGCCCCGGGACTACCGCGGCGACCTGCTGTTCTTCAACGCCACGCTGAGCCCCCAGGACTCGTACGCCCCGCTGTGGGAGCCCCACGTCCAGGGCACCGTGCACGCGTACGACATCGAGGCCACCCACATGGGCCTCACCGACCCCGACCCGGCGTCCCGCGTCTGCCAGGTGATCAACCAGCACCTGGAACCGTGAGACACCGCACGACCAAGCAACCTCACAACACAGACGACACCGAGGAGCGAACCCCCATGAGCACCAACCCCTTCGACGACGAGACCGGCACGTTCTACGTCCTGGTGAACGACGAGGAGCAGCACTCGCTGTGGCCCGCGTTCGCGGACGTGCCCGAGGGCTGGCGCGTCGTGTTCGGCGCCGAGGAGCGCCAGAAGTGCCTGGAGTACGTCGAGCGGAACTGGACCGACCTGCGGCCGAGGAGCCTCCGCGAGGCGATGGCGGGCTGACGCAGCCGTATGCGCACGGGTGCCCGGCACGGCTGAGCCGTGCCGGGCACCCGCCGTCGCTGTGTCCCGCCGTCAGGAGCAGGCCTTGTAGAAGTGGCTCCACCCGTCGCTCGGCATGGACGGCGGCTCGGCCGGGGTGCCCCAGTCGCCGTACTTCCGCTCGTCGTCGGCGTTGTACTTGCCCGGGCCGCTGGCGGCCTTCGACAGGCGCACGTTGCGCTCCAGGACGCCGTCCCCGGCGTTGCTGAGGATGGCGAGGTCCGGGTAGGCGTCGCCGCCGTAGTCCGCGACGCGGAGCTGGCGGGCCTCGCTGGAGTCGCCGATGTCCAGGTGCCGGGGGTGGGCGGAGGTGAGGTTGGTCCGCTTGAGCGGACCGGGGCGATAGTCCGCGACGCGGGCCGTGGCGGGGTCGTCCCCGCCGGACGGCTTGACGATGTTGACGACGAGGTCGAGCCTGCCGTCGTTCTGGAAGTCGGCGACCGCGGCCGTGGTGACCTCGCCCTGCCGGGTGCCGACGAGCTCGCTGACGGCGTGCTTGGTACCGAAGCCGCCGCTGGCGGTGCCCCACTGGACGGTCATCTTGGTCCCGGTGTGCCCCGGGTTGACGACCTTGTCGGGCCGCCCGTCACCGTCGAGGTCCCCGACCAGGGTGGTGGGCCCGGCCAGACACCCGGCGGCGCTGGCCTGGTGGGCGGTGGCGGTGGCGGTTGCGGTGCCGGTGGCGGTAAAGGCCAGGGCGAAGGCGGCGAGGGCCGCACCCGAAACGGCAATCGCACGTGAACGCTGACGAACCATAAGGCAACTCCTCAGTTGACGGAGAACGAACACCACCCCAGCGTGTGCCCCCGATCCCTGCACCCACCACCCATCCCCGAAATCCCGGGACGCTGGAACGCGTACGCCCCCTCTGACCAGCGCCGATGCGGCCCGCCTGGAACGCCGCCCTGGGACGCCCCGAGGCCTCGACCGCCGAGCGCCTGGCCGGGCCGCGCGCCTACACGGCGCCCCCGAGCCCCACCGCCGCGCGGGCCGCCCACCGCCTGGCCCTGGGCGACATGCGGCCAGCCACCCTCGCCGTCTGCGGCGTCGTCGTCCCGCCCAACCGCAACGGCCCCCCTCGGAAAGGCCACCACCACGGCCGGGCTCACCTGAACCGCTGGCCCCCCGGTTGGCTCCCTAGGGATACTGACTGACGACTCGTCCGACACGACCAAGCCCCAGGGCCAGGGCCAAGGCCAAGGCCAAGGGGGAGGGAAATGTCCGTTTCTCTGAAACTAAGCGAAAACCAGGCACCTCGCCGCTAAAGCGCCTGGTCAGCTCGTGTAGTCCCCGCGCGTGCGGGGGTGGTCCCGTACCGGTCCTCCGAGTAGCCGCCCGCGAGGAGTAGTCCCCGCGCGTGCGGGGGTGGTGCCCCCGTGCTGCCCAACCCGAAGCACAAGGGCCAGGTGGTCCCCGCGCGTGCAGGGGTGGTCCCAGCCGCACCGTCGACGTCGCCGCCTCGGTCGGGCGGTCCCCGCGCGTGCGGGGGTGCTCCCACGAACGCGGCGAACCCATTCCTGTCGGCCCTTCCTCCCGTCTCCTGATGACGCCCCAGCCACGGAGCAGGCGGCCCACCGTGGCCTAAGCTGAGCGGGCTTGGCTTCCTTGTTGAGGCGAGGTGGAAGCGGGCCCGCTCAGGGGGAGTTCGGCGGGCGAGGGCAGCGGCGGGGCAGGCGACGTCGGCGCTCGTTCATCACGGCAGCTCACGTGGTAGTAGAGGAGTCGGCCGACCGTGACGCAGGCCCCGGGCCGAAGGGGACGGCGGGCACGAAGGCCGCATCAAGGTCCCGTACCGCGAAACCAGCGGCCGAAGACGCCCGCGGCGAACCGCACGCAGGCGCGCCAACCGACGTGGCCCCGCAGGGCAGTCCCCCCGGTCGTGCGGCGGCAGCAGACCCATGGGCGCGAGCACGGCAGCGCTGAGGAGCAGCACAAGCAACAGGGGGCTCCCCCAGCTTCGGCCAGCCGCCCTGCCCCCCAACCCGGCAACTGCGTTCAGGCTCCCGTCGGCGCAGGCGGGCCGAACCGGTTGGCCCGCAGCGGGGCGCAACGCGCTTGGTGACGGCCCGTTCGCCCGCGTAGGCGGTATGGCCGGTGCGCTCGGTCCCGGGCGCGAACAGGCCCTGGATCCGGTCGCGGCGGCCGTCGCGTCGAGTGGTCACGGAGAGCTGGCTCACCGTCTTGACCGCCCGTCACCGCACCCGACGTCAGCGACCGCACGTGCGGCACCGCAATGCGCGGGCGTGGAAGTCGAAGCGGAAGCGGAAGCCGAAGGCAAAACCGGCTTCGGGTTCGGAGACTGTCGTCGGGCGGCTCGGCTGGTCCCGAGCGGCAGCGTTTCGCGCGACCTCGTACGACGGCCAGCCGGGAAACGGGCGAGAGGGGTCCCGAAGGACCCCTCTCGTCTGTCACTGCACCGTCGGGACGACAGGATTTGAACCTGCGACCCCTTGACCCCCAGTCAAGTGCGCTACCAAGCTGCGCCACGTCCCGGTGCGGTTCGCGCGGTGTGTTCCGCGTGATCACGCAGGTAGAACTCTACCGCACGTCTGCGGGTGCTCTGACGCGGCGGGACAATGGGGGCATGAGTGAGGTGCCGGGAGCGGACGGGCGGGATCGGGACGCGGAGGGGCGGGCGCGGAACGCGCGGCCCCGGGACGGGCTCGGGCGGCCGCTGCCGTACGGCGCCGAAGGGGTGGCGCGGCAGCCGGAGGGCGTGGTGCGGACGCCGGAGCGGAGCGTCGCGGAGGCGCAGGCGCTGCTTGACGCGGGGCGGCCCTTCCACGCACACGAGGTCTTCGAGGACGCCTGGAAGTCGGGGCCAAAGGAGGAGCGGGGCCTGTGGAAGGGGCTGGCCCAGCTCGCCGTGGGCCTGACGCACGCGGCGCGCGGCAACGCCACCGGCGGGGCCCGGCTGCTGCGGCGGGGCGCGGCCGCCGTCGTGGCGTGGGCGGACGCGGCGCCGGGCCGCGCGCGGCCGTACGGCATCGGCGTACCGGAACTGGCGGCGTGGGCGGAGGACTTGGCCCGCCGCGTGGAGGGCGGTGAGGTGCCGCTCGACCCGGTGGCGGCGGCCCCCACCCTGGCCCCCTGAGCGGCGCCGGGGGCGGGGTGGCACACTCACCGGGTGCGAAAGATTCATGTCATCGGCATCGGCGCGGGCGACCCGGACCACCTGACCCTCCAGGCGGTCAAGGCGATGAAGGACACCGATGTGTTCTTCATCCTCGACAAGGGTGAGGAGAAGGCGGACCTGGTGGAGCTGCGCCGGGGCATGCTCGACGCGCACCGCCCGGACGGCGCCTACCGCGTCGTCGAGGCCACCGACCCGCCGCGCGACCGCGACCGGTCGGCGGGCGGCACGGCGTACGCGTCGGCGGTCGACGACTGGCGGCGGCTGCGCGCCGAGGTCTACGAGCGCATGATCACCGACGAGCTGGGCGACGACGGGACCGGCGCGTTCCTGGTGTGGGGCGACCCCGCCCTGTACGACAGCACGATCGCGATCCTGGAGGAGGTGCTCGGGCACGGCAGGGTGGCGTTCGACTACGACGTCGTACCGGGCGTCAGCAGCGTGTCGGCGCTCGCCGCCCGGCACCGCGTCGGCCTGAACCGGGTGGCGCGCCCCTTCCAGATCACCACCGGCCGCCGCCTGGCCGACGAGGGCATCCCCGACGGCGTCGACGACGTGGTGGTGATGCTGGACGCCCGGCAGGCCTTCCAGCGGTACGCGGACCGGGACGACATCGACATCTACTGGGGCGCGTACATCGGCACGCCCGACGAGATCCTCGCCTCCGGGCCGGTGTCCGAGGCCGCGCCGCGCATCGAGCGGCTGCGGGAACAGGCGCGGGAGCGCAAGGGGTGGATCATGGACACCTATCTGCTGCGGCGCCGCGACGACGCCTGAGCCCCGCCCCCGTCCTCCGCCCGCCGCGCCCCGCCTCCGCCCCGCGCCCTCCGCCGGGCCGCCTCCGCCCCTCGCCCTCCTCCAGGCCGTCACCGCCCCGCGCCCCCCACCGGGCCGTCACCGGACCGGACGGCCCCGCATGCACGGGCCGGGCAGCGGTGTGAGGGTGTCCCTGTGACCGTTACCGACGCCTCCGCGACCGCCCCGGCCCCCGGGCCTCCCGTGCTGGACCGGCGCCGTCGCAACGTGGTCTTCGTGACGATCATGCTGGGCGTGCTGCTCGCCGCGCTCGACCAGACGATCGTGGGCACGGCCCTGCCGACCATCGTGTCGGACCTGGGCGGCGCCGCGCACATGTCGTGGGTCGTCACCTCGTACCTGCTGGCGGAGACGGTCGCGACGGTCCTGGTCGGCAAGTTCGGCGACCTGTTCGGGCGCAAGGTCGTCTTCCAGGTGTCGGCGGTCGTGTTCATCACCGGCTCGTTCCTGTGCGGCCTGGCGACGAACATGACGCTGCTCATCGCCTGGCGGGCGGTGCAGGGCATCGGCGCGGGCGGTCTGATGGTGACGGCGATGGCGCTGATCGCCGACGTCATCCCGCTGCGGGAGCGCGGCAAGTACCAGGGCGCGATCGGCGCGGTCTTCGGTGTGTCCACGGTCGTCGGACCGCTGCTCGGCGGGCTGTTCACCGACCATCTGACCTGGCGCTGGGCGTTCTACGTCAATGTGCCCATCGCGATCCTCGTCGTGGTGGCCGCCGCCCGCACGATCCCGTCGGTGCGGTCGGCGTCCCGGCCGGTCATCGACTACCTGGGCATCGCGCTCGTCGCGATCGGCTCCAGCGCGCTGATCCTCGCCACGAGCTGGGGCGGCAACGAGTACGCCTGGGGCTCGGGCGTGATCATCGGCCTGTTCGCGGGCGGCCTCGCCGCGCTCGCGGGCTTCTGCTGGGCGGAGACCCGCGCGGCGGAGCCCATGCTGCCGATGCGGCTGTTCGCGAACCCCGTGTTCACGGTGTGCTCGGTGCTGAGCTTCATCGTGGGCTTCGCGATGCTCGGCGCGATGACGTTCCTGCCGACCTACCTCCAGTACGTCGACGGGGACTCCGCCACGATCTCCGGCGTGCGGACGCTGCCGATGGTCGCCGGGCTGCTCATCGCGTCGGTCTTCAGCGGCAACGTGGTGAGCCGGACGGGCACCTACCGGATCTTCCCGATCGTGGGCGCCCTGGTGATGGCGCTCGGCCTGTTCCTGATGTCGCTGATGGGCGGCGGCACCAGCGCCTGGCTGGAGTCGCTGTACATGTTCGTGCTCGGCACCGGCATCGGCCTGTGCATGCAGGTGCTCACCATCGCCGTACAGAACACCGTGGCGTACGCGGACCTCGGCACCGCCACGTCCGGTGTGACGTTCTTCCGCACGCTCGGCAGCTCCTTCGGCACGGCCGTGTTCGGCACGATCTACGCGAACACGCTCGCGCCGAACCTGCGGGACGGGGTCGCGGAGGCGGCGAGGACCGGGGCCGCGCCGCCGGACGTGGTCTCCAAGGCGGCGCAGAGCCCGGAGGGGCTGCACGAGCTGCCGTCGGCGGCGGCCGGGCCGATCGTCGACGCGTACGCGGACACCCTCCAGACCGTCTTCCTGTGGACGGTGCCGGTGGCGCTGATCGGGTTCGTGGTGGCCCTGTTCCTGAAGCAGGTGGAGCTGCGCGACAGCGCCCGGATGAGCTCCTCCGACCTGGGTGAGGGCTTCGCGTCGCCGTCGTCGACGGGTGACTCGGCCCGCCTGTTGGAGCTGGCCGTCGGCAACATCCTGCGCCGCAAGGACCGGAGCACCGCGCGGGCCGTCATCGCCGGGTCGGACACGCGCCTGGACATGGCGGGCGCCTGGGCGGTGATGCAGGTCGCCCTGTTCACCCGGCTGGTCGGGCACGCGAACCTCAACCTGATCGCGGCCCGGCGCCAGCTGCCGCCGGAGGTGCTGGTGCCGGTCTTCGACCGCATGGTGGAGGAGGGCTACCTCAGCCGGACGGGCACGATGTTCCAGCACACGGCGGCGGGCCGACGCGAGGCCGAGGTGATCGGCCGGGAGTGGACGCGCTGGCTCACCGAGGAGCTGGCGAAGGACGGCGACCGGCCCGCGGGCGGCGACGACGAGCGGCAGCTGCGGGCGGCGGTCGACGCGATCGCGAAGAAGCTGCTCGCGGAGGACCTGGCGCAGGGGCTGACCCTGGAGCGGGCGCCCGCCACGGGGCGGGCCGCCGCCCCGGCGTAGGGCAACAGCCGTTCACCATCCGGTGGTTCGCCCTCCGCCGATTCTCCGCGCGGCGGCCGGGCTCAGTCCCGCTCGACGAGCAGCGCGCTGCCCTGGCCGACGCCCACGCACATCGTGGCGAGGCCGCGGCGCGCGCCGGTGCGGCGCATGCGGTGCAGCAGGGTGGTGAGGATGCGGGCGCCGGAGCAGCCGAGGGGGTGGCCGAGGGCGATGGCGCCGCCGTCGGGGTTGACGAGATCCGGGTCGATGCCGAGGGCGTCCACGCAGGCCAGCGCCTGGGCCGCGAACGCCTCGTTGAACTCGGCCTCCTGGACGTCGGCGAGGGACCAGCCGAGCCGGTCGAGCGCCTTGCGGGTCGCGGGCACCGGGCCGAGGCCCATCACGTCCGGGTGCACGCCCGCGCTGGCCCCGGCCGCGTACCGCCCGAGCGAGGTGAGGCCGAACTCGCGCAGCGCCTCCTCGCTGACCAGCAGCAGCCCGGCGGCGCCGTCGTTCATCGGCGAGGCGTTGCCCGCCGTGACGGTGCCGCCGTCGCGGAAGACCGGGCGCAGCGCGCTGAGCTTGTCGTACGAGGTGTTCTCCCGGACGCATTCGTCGGCGTCGACGACCGTGCCGTCGGGGGTGGTGACGGGCAGCAGCTCGGCGTCGAAGTGGCCGTTCTTGCGGGCGGCGGCGGCGCGCTGGTGGCTGCGCAGGGCGAAGGTGTCCTGCCGCTCGCGGGAGACGCCGTGGCGGGCCGCCACCTCCTCGGCGGTCTCCCCCATGGACAGCAGGCCGTGCAGCTCCTTCATCCTCGGGTTGACCAGGCGCCAGCCGAGCCGGGTGTCGGCGGTCGCCAGCTGGTGCGGCAGCGCCTCGTCGGGGCGGGGCAGGACGAAGGGGGCGCGGCTCATCGACTCGGAGCCGCCCGCGACCACGACGTCCGCCTCACCGGCGGCGATGGTGCGGGCCGCCAGGGTGACGGCTTCGAGCCCGGAGGCGCACAGCCGGTTCACGGTGGCGCCGGGCACGGACTCGGGGAGCCCGGCGAGGAGCACGGCCATCCGGGCCACGTTCCGGTTGTCCTCCCCCGCCTGGTTGGCCGCGCCCCAGTAGACGTCGTCGATCCGGGCCGGGTCGAGCCCGGGCGCGTCGCCGAGCAGCCCGCGCACCACGGTGGCGGCGAGGTCGTCCGGCCGTACGGTGGACAGGGCGCCCCTGAGCTTGCCGATCGGGGTGCGGCGGGCGGCGGCGAAGTGGACGGTGCGCACGGGCTACTCCGAAGCGTGAGCGGTGTGATGAGCACTGTCGGCGACCGGCACCGCCAGCACTTAATTAGCGCTGCTAGTTTCGGAGTGTACGTGCGGCTCGGGCGACCGTCCAGGCTCACAGGCCGGGCGGCCGTCCGGGCGCGGACGCCAGGAGGAGCCAGCCAGGTGCGGACGTCACGCGGGGCGTCCCGGCGCCGACGTCAGGCGGCCGTCCAGGCGCGGAAGACGCCGACGCAGCCGTGCACGGTCAGCTCGTGGCGTGCGAAGTGCCGCTCCAGTTGGTCACGGAGGTCGTCGAGGGTGTCGTGCGCGTTGTGGAAGTCGCCCCTCTTGTTCAGGTACCGCATGGCCCGACGGGCCCCGGCGGAGACGGGGACGCCGCCGGACAGCACGGTGGCGCCGAAGACCGTGCCGCCGGGCCGGACCACGGCCGCCGCGTGCGCGAGGGCGACGCCCTTCTCCTTCAGGCTGCCCGGCACGCAGTGCAGCAGATAGCTCATCCCCACCGAGTCGTGGGAGCCGGGCGGCAGGGGCAGCGGCTCCAGGACGTTGGCGCGGACCGTGCTGACCCGGTAGCGGCGGATGCGGTGGGCGGCGCGGGCCAGGGAGTCGGGGTTGAGGTCGACCAGGGTGATCTGCGGGTCGGGCACCGGGAAGTGGGCGTGGTCGAGGAGGTAGCCGGTGGCCACGCCGATGTCCGCGTGGCGCTCGCCGACGCTGGTGTCGTAGAGCCGCCGGGAGACCGCGGGCGGGCAGCGCCACAGCAGGGGCGCGGTGCCCCGGTACACGGCGAGGTCGTAGAGGCTGAGGAGGAATGGCTTCGAGTATCCGGCCTGTCCGTCGACGACGGCCTGGTCGAGGTGGTCGAGCGGCGTGGGGTCGCTGGTGCCGTGGGGCGTCATCATGCTCCTAGGGTCGTCGCTTGCGGTGCCCGCGGTCGAGGCGCCGGGGGCGTTTTCCGCGCCTCCCAGGAGCCCCGGGCTTCCTCAAGTGCCGTGGCTGCTCTCAGTGTTCACCCGGCGGAGCCGACGCGGCGGCGCGGTCCGGGCGGAGTCCGGCGAGCCAGGCGCGGACCGCGTCGAGGGCGGCGGCGCTGTCCTCGCGTACGAGGGTGAAGTGCGTACCGGACGTCTCGACGGCGCTGTGCGGCAGGTGCCAGCGCGCCCGCCAGTCGTCCGGCGGGTCGTCGACGGCGGGGCGTGCCGCCCGCACGAGCAGCGTCGGCACACCGGTCTCCGGCGGGGTCCAGGCCCGGAACAGCCCGGCGTAGTGCGCGAGGGCGGTGAGGTACGCGTCGTCGCCCGCCTCGCCGGGGCCGAGCACGGTGGGCTCCCCCGCCGCGCGCGCCCGTTCGATCCGGGCGTGCAGGCGGGGGATCATCGGGCTGTCGGGCCAGTAGCTGTCGAGGAGGACCACCGCGTCGGGTCCGGCGCCGCGCGCCTGGAGTTCCGCCGCGGTGGCGTGGGCGATCCAGCCGCCCGCCGAGTAGCCGAGCAGCGCCACGGATTCCGCGCCGTCCGCGCACCGTTCGACGGCGTCCGCCTGGAGGCGGGCGAGAGCGTCCACGGACGCGGGCAGCGGCTCCCGCCAGGCGAAGCCGGGCGCGGGCAGGGCCCACACGTCATGGGCGCCGCCGGACGCGGCGGCGAGCCGCGCGTACTGGGCCGCGCCCGCGCCCGCCGCGAACGTCGGGAAGCACAGCAGCCGCGCGGCGCCCGTGCCGCGCGCGAGCCGGACCGGTGCGGGGCGCTCCGGGGAGCCGATGGCGTCGTGCGTGTCGAACACGGTGCGGAACCGGGCGATGCCGCGCACCAGTTCCTGGAACTCGTCCGTGCGGCCGAGGGCGCTGGCGCGGGCGAGCAGCGGTCCGAGCGTGCGCCGCTCCTCGGCGGTGCCGTCGGGGTCGGTGGCGTCCTCCGTGTCGGCGGGATCCGCCGCCGCCCACTCCTTGGCGAGGTGGCGGGCCAGCGCGGTGACGGTCGGGTACTGGAAGACGAGCGCCGGGGGCAGGCGCAGGCCGGTGTCCGCGCCGACGCGGTTGCGCAGGTCCACCGCGGTCAGGGAGTCGAAGCCCAGCTCGGGCAGCGGCTGTTCGTCCGGCACGGCGTCCGCGTCCGGCAGCCGCAGCACCGCGGCGACGTGCGTGCGCACCAGGGTGGCGAGCAGCCGCGCGCGTGCGTCGTCCCCCGCCGCCTCGGCCAGGCGCCGCCGGAACTCCCGGCTCCGCTCGGCTCCGCGCTCGTCCGTGCCGCCCGCGGGCCGGGCCGCCGAGCCGAGCGGCAGGCCCCCGGCCGTCTCGGGCCAGTACCGCTGGCGCTGGAAGGCGTACGTGGGCAGCTCCACCAGGTCCGCTCCCCGGTCGGCGAGCATCCGCCGCCAGCCCACCGGGATGCCCCTGACGTGCAGCCGGGCCAGGGCCGCGAGGAGGGCGGCCGACGGGGAGAGCGGGGCGGGGTGCGGTTCGTCGTGCGTCGTTACGAGGAGTGCGGCGGCGGGGGCTTCGACGGCTCCGACGGCTTCAGCGGCTGCGGAGGCTTGGCCAGTTTGGGCGGCTCGGTCGGTTCCGGCGGCTTGGCCGGTTCCGGCGGCTTGGCCGGTTCCGGCGGCTTGGCCGGTTCCGGCGGCTTGGCCGGTTCCGGCGGCTTGGCCGGTTTCGGCGAGGCACTGCCGGGCCGTCTGCGCCAGCGCCTGGTCGGGGCCCAACTGGAGGAGTTCAGTGGCCCCTTGGGCCAGGAGCCCGCGTACGGCGTCGGCGGTGGACGCCGCGCTCCCGGCCGGGCGCGCCCAGTGTTCCGGGGACGCCAGGTCCTCGGGCGTCGCGGCCCTGCCGGTGCGGCCGGAGACGAGGGGGAGCGTCGGCGGGCGGAACGTCAGGTCCTTGACGGTCCGGCGCAGGGTGTCGCCCGCTTCGCCGTCCGGGGCCTTCTCGGCGAGGGCGGCGACCAGGGCCGCCGCGTCGGCCAGGGACAGCACGCCCGCGCAGTGCGCGGCGGCCACCTCACCGGACCCGTGCCCGAGGAGGAAGCCGGGCGCGACCCCCCAGTGCTCCAGGAGCCGGAACAGCGCCACCTCCCCGGCGAACCGCGCGCCCGCCGCGAGGACCGGGTCCGTGGACGTCTCCCCGGCCGGGGGCAGGACGTCCCGCTCCGGCCGGTCCAGGAGCGCGGCGAACGCGGCGCCGACCTCGCGCATCGCCGCCGCGAACACCGGCACGCCCGTCGCCAACTCCCGTACCAGGCCGTGTTGTTGATCGCCGCACCCGGGGAACAGCAGCGCGAGGCGGCCCCGCGCGGTGGCCGCGCCGCGGATCGCGCCCGGCTCCGAGGCGTCCTCGGCCACGCGGGCCAGGGCGGCGAGGAGGGCGTCCCGGTCATCGCCGATGACCACCGCGCGGTGATCGAGGGCGGCGCGGGTGGCCGCCAAGGAGCGGGCGACGTCGACCGGCGCGAGGCCGGGGCGCTCCGCCAGGAACTCCCGCAGCCGGGCGGCCTGTTCGCGCAGCGCGTCCGCGGTCTTTCCGGAGAGGATCCACGGGACGGCGGGGAGGGTGTCGGCGGGGCGCGGGGGCTGCCCCTCGGCCTCCGGTGCGCGGTCCGGCTCCGGGGCCTGTTCCAGGATCACGTGGGCGTTGGTCCCGCTGATGCCGAAGGACGACACCCCGGCGCGGCGCGGGCGCCCGGTGTCCGGCCAGTCGCGGGCCCGAGTCAGCAGCTCCACCGCGCCCGAGGACCAGTCGACGTGCGGCGTCGGCTCGTCCACGTGCAGCGTCGGCGGCAGCACGCCGTGCCGCAGCGCCATCACCGTCTTGATGACCCCGCCGACCCCGGCCGCGCCCGCCGTGTGGCCGACGTTGGACTTCAGCGAGCCCAGCCACAGGGGTGCGTGCGCGGGCCGCCCCCTGCCGTATGTGGCGAGCAGGGCCTCGGCCTCGATGGGGTCGCCGAGAGTGGTGCCGGTGCCGTGCGCCTCCACGGCGTCCACGTCGGAGGGGGCGAGCCCGGCGTGGGCCAGGGCCTGGCGGATGACGCGCTGCTGGGCGCGGCCGCTCGGCGCGGCCAGGCCGTTGCTGGCGCCGTCCTGGTTGGTGGCGGTGGCGCGGATCAGGGCGAGGACGGGGTGGCCCGCGCGCCGGGCCGCCGACAGGGGTTCGACGAGGAGCATGCCGACGCCCTCGCCCAGCCGGTGCCGTCGGCCGCGGCGGCGAACGCCTTGCACCGCCCGTTCGGCGCGAGCGCCCCCTGGCGGCTGAACTCCACGAACGCGCCCGGCGTGGACAGGATCGTGGCCCCGCCCACCAGGGCCGCCGCGCAGTCGCCCTGCCGCAGCGCCTGCACCGCCAGGTGCAGGGCGACGAGGGACGAGGAGCACGCGGTGTCGACGGTCACCGCGGGCCCTTCGAGGCCGAAGGCGTAGGCGATCCGGCCGGAGGCGACGCTCGGCGAGGTCCCGGTCATCAGGTGGCCCGCGCCGCCGTCGGGGTCCGCGGCGAGCAGCGACAGGTAGTCCTGGCCGCTGAGTCCCACGAACACGCCGGTGCGGCTGCCCCGTAGGGAATCGGGGGCGAGCCGGGCGCGCTCGACGACCTCCCAGGCCACTTCGAGCAGCAGGCGCTGCTGCGGGTCCATCGCCAGGGCCTCGCGCGGGCTGATGCCGAACAGGAGCGGGTCGAACCGGTCGGCGTCGTGCAGGAAGCAGCCGTGCCGGACGTAGGTGCGCCCGGGGCGGCCCGGCTCCGGGTCGTACAGGCCGTCCGTGTCCCAGCCGCGGTTGGCGGGGAACGCCGAGGTCGCGTCGCGCCCCGCGGCGACCAGGTCCCACAGCTGCTCGGGGGAGGCCACGTCGCCGGGGTAGCGGCAGCCCATCGCGACGACGGCGATGGGCTCGTCGGCGACGACCGGCGCCGCCGACTCCGGCTCGGCGTACCGCTCTTGACTGCCCGTCAGGAGGGTGAGCAGGTGCGCGGCAAGGCGCTCCGCCGTGGGGTGGTCGAACACCGCGACCGGTGCGAGGCGCACGCCGGTGGCGGTGGCGAGCCGGTTGCGCAGCTCCATCGCCGTCATGGAGACGAAGCCGAGGTCGGTGAACGCCTGCGTGGCGTCGATCCCCGCGGCGCCACCGCGGTTCAGGACGGCGGCGGCGTGCTCGCACACCGTGTCCAGGACAAGCCGCTCCCGGCCGCTTTCGGGCAGCTCCGCGAGCCGCTGCCGGAACAGGGCGGCCGCGCTGTCGTCGCCCTCCTGCGCGGGGCCCGTGGCCGTCGGCCCGTCCGGCCAGTAGCGGCGCCGCTGGAACGCGTACGTGGGCAGCTCCACCGGACGGGCCGCCGCGCCGACGCACGCCGACCAGTCCACCGCGACGCCCTGGACGTGGGCCTCGGCGAGGGAGGTGAGGAAGCGCCGCAGGTGGCCCTCGTCGCGGCGCAGCGACGTCAGGACGGTGCCGCCCTCGGCGCCCGCGCCGTCTTCGAGGATCTCCTGCACGGACACGGCGAGCACCGGGTGCGGGCTCAGCTCCACGTACGTGCGGTGTCCGGCCACGAGGAGTTCCCGCACGGTCGGGCCGAAGCGGACGGTGCGGCGCAGGTTGCGGTACCAGTAGGCGGCGTCGAGGCCGGTGGTGTCGGCGGGGCCGCCCGTGACGGTGGAGAAGAACGGGATCTCCGCGGGGCGGGGCGCGATTCCGTCGAGGGCCGCGAGGAGTTCGGCCTCCAGGGTCTCCACCTGCGCCGAGTGCGAGGCGTAGTCCACCGCGACGCGCAGGGCGCGCACGCCGTCCCGCTCGGCGGCGCGCAGCAGCTCGTCCAGGGCCTCGGACTCGCCCGACACCACGACGGACGCGGGGCCGTTGACGGCGGCGACGGACAGGCGGGGCCCCCACCGGGCCAGGCGCTCGCGGGCGGTGTCCTCGGGGAGGGCGAGGAAGGCCATGCCGCCGCTCCCGGCGAGCCGTTCGCGCACCAGGCGGGAGCGCAGGCCCACGATCCGCGCCCCGTCGTCCAGGGTCAGGGCGCCCGCGACGCACGCGGCGGCGATCTCGCCCTGGGAGTGGCCCACGACGGCGCCCGGCTCCACGCCGTAGGACCGCCACAGCGCCGCGAGGGAGACCATCATCGCCCACAGCGCGGGCTGGACCACGTCCACGCGGTCCAGGGACGCGGCGCCGTCGACGCCGCGTACGACGTCGACGAGCGGGACGTCCGTGTACGGGGCGACGGCGTCGGCGCACTCGCGCAGCCGGTCGCGGAAGACCGGCGCGTCCCGGTAGAGGTCCGCGGCCATGCCCGGCCACTGGGCGCCCTGGCCGGGGAAGACGAACACCGGCCCGCCCGGGTCCCGTGCCGTGCCCGTCACCACCCCGGGTCCGCTGACGCCCCCGGCGAGCGCGTCGAGGGAGGTGAGGAACGCCTCCCGGTCGTCGGCGAGGACGACGGCGCGGTGGTCGAAGGCGGTGCGGGTCGTCAGGAGCGCGTGGGCGATGTCCGCGGGTGCCTGGTCGGGGCGGGCCCGCACGTGGTCGCGCAGCCGGGCCGCCTGGTCGCGCAGGCCGCGCTCGGTGCGGGCGGTGACCAGCCAGGGCACCAGCGCGCGGGCGTCGGCGGCGGGCGGGCCCGCGGCGGGTGCGGGGAACGGGTCGGTGTCCGGCTGTTCCAGGATCACGTGGGCGTTGGTCCCGCTGATGCCGAAGGACGACACCCCGGCGCGGCGCGGGCGGCCGGTGTCCGGCCAGTCGCGGGCCCGAGTCAGCAGCTCCACCGCGCCCGAGGACCAGTCGACGTGCGGCGTCGGCTCGTCCACGTGCAGCGTCGGCGGCAGCACGCCGTGCCGCAGCGCCATCACCGTCTTGATGATCCCGCCGACCCCGGCGGCGGCCTGGGTGTGGCCGACGTTGGACTTGAGCGACCCGAGCCACAGCGGCTGTCCGTCCGCGCGCTCCCTGCCGTACGTGGCGAGGAGCGCCTGCGCCTCGATGGGGTCGCCGAGGGTGGTGCCGGTGCCGTGCGCCTCGACGGCGTCCACGTCGGCCGGGGACAGCCGGGCGTCCTTGAGGGCGGCGCGGATCACCCGCTGCTGGGCGGGGCCGTTGGGCGCGGTCAGGCCGTTGGAGGCGCCGTCCTGGTTGACGGCGGAGCCGCGTACGAGGGCGAGCACGGGGTGGCCGTTGCGGCGCGCGTCCGACAGCTTCTCCAGCAGGACGAGGCCGACGCCCTCGCCCCAGCCGGTGCCGTCCGCCGCCGCCGCGAACGCCTTGCACCGCCCGTCGGGCGCGAGCCCCCGCTGCCTGCTGAACTCGACGAACATGCTGGGCGTCGTCATCACCGACGCGCCGCCCGCGAGGGCCAGGGAGCACTCGTCCTGGCGCAGCGCCCGCACGGCCAGGTGCAGGGCCGTCAGGGACGCCGAGCAGGCGGTGTCGACGGTGAGCGCGGGGCCTTCGAGGCCGAAGGCGTAGGCGAGCCGCCCGGACAGGACGCTGGCGAGGATGCCCGTGGAGTAGCCCTCGAAGGTCTCGCGGGCGGCGTTCAGGAGCAGCGCGTACTCCTGGCTGCTGGTGCCGACGAACACGCCGGTGCGGCTGCCGCGTACGGAGGCCGGGGTGAGCCCGGCGCGTTCGAAGGTCTCCCAGCAGACCTCCAGGAGGAGGCGCTGCTGCGGGTCGAGGGTGAGCGCCTCGCGCGGGCTGACGCCGAACAGGCCCGCGTCGAACGACGCGACGTCGGCGAGGAAGCCGCCCTCGCGGGCGTAGGTCGTCCCCGGCCGGTCGGGGTCCGGGTCGTAGAGCCGGTCGGCGTCCCAGCCGCGGTCGTCGGGGAACGGGGTGACGGCGTCGCGGCCGGACGCGACGAGCCGCCACAGGTCCTCGGGCGACGCGACGCCGCCGGGGAAGCGGCAGCCCATGGCCACCACCGCGACGGGCTCCGCCGCGGCCTCCTCGAGGTCCCTCAGGCGGCCGCGGGTCTCGTGCAGATCGGCGGTCACCCGCTTGAGGAAGTACCGGATCTGGTCGTCCGTCACCATGTGAGTCCACCTCGTCGAGACGTCGTCACGGCGGCGGGGCGCCGTGACGTCGGAGCGTCGGAGCGTCGGGAGTTCGGAGTGTCGGGAAGTCTGGGGAGGTCGCGGCGGCAGGGAGGGGTCGGGGCGCGTCCGGGGCGCTGCGGGGTCAGGAGATGCCCAGTTCCGTGCTGATGAAGTCGATGACCTCGTCGTCGGTCGCCCGGTCGAGGTCGTCGGCGACGCTCGTGCCCGTGCGGGCGTCCGGGGCGGGGGCGGGTGTCCCGCTCCACCGCTGGGCGAGGGCGCGCAGCCGGTCGGCGACGCGCCGCCGGTCGCCGTCGTCGAGCGGGGCCGCCGCAAGCCGCTCCGCCCAGTCGTCCAGGCGGGTCAGCGCGGAGTCGACGGGCGAGCCGAGGCCGGACAGCAGCTCGGCCTCGACGTGGTCGCCGAGCGCGGCCGGGGTCGGGTGGTCGAAGACCAGCGTGGTGGGCAGGGTCAGACCGGTGGCGCCGCCCAGGCGGTTGCGCAGCTCCACCGCCGTCAGCGAGTCGAAGCCGAGGTCCTGGAAGGGGCGTTGGGGGTCCACGGTCGCGGGCGTGGCGTGCCCGAGGACCGCGGCGATCTGCGCGCGCACCAGGTCGCGCACGGCCGCGGAGCGCTCCTCGGGGCCGAGGGCGGCAAGCCGCTCCCGCAGCGCGTCGACGGCGCCGGGCCCGGCGCCCTGGGCCGCGGGGGCGTCGTGGACCAGGCCCCGCAGCAGCGGGGGCAGCGCGCCCTGGTCGGCGGCGGCGCCCAGCTCCGCCGGGTCCAGGCGGGCCGGTACCCAGTGCGGATGCCCGGCGGCCAGCGCGGCGTCGAAGAGCGCGAGCCCCTCGTCGACGGCCAGCCCCCGCTGCCCGAAGCCCCCCACCGACGCCCCGCCGACGGGCCCCGCCTGACTCCGCGCGGGCGGGCGCCCTCCGGCCGTACGGCCTTCCGCCGCGCCCGCGCTGACGGGGCCGGGCCCGGCGGTGCCGCTCGCGGTCGCTTCCGGCACGGTCGCCCCCGGCGCGGTGGCCCCCGGCACGGTCGCTTCCGGCGCGGTCGCGTCGCGCGCGGGCGAGGGCTGGCCCGGCGGGTCCGCCGCCGCCGGTCCCGGCCCGGCGGCCTCGTGGCCATCCGCGCCCTCCCCCACCAGGGCCGGGGCCCGCCCGTTCACGGTCGGTCCCGGCGCGCCGTGAGGGGCCGAGCCTTGAGGGGCCGAGCCTTGAGGGGCCGAGCCTTGAGGGGCCGAGCCTTGAGGGGCCGAGCCTTGAGGGGCCGAGCCTTGAGGGATCGGGTCGCAGTCGAGCGAGCCGTGGTCGGCCGAGCCGTGGCCCGCCGCCGCCCCACCCGCCGGGGAGCCCGCGCCCAGGGACCCTGACCCGTCCGCGGCCGGAAGGCTCCCGTCCGCGGCCGGGTCCGCCAGGGCCCGGCCGCCCGGTGGTGCCCCCGGCCGGTCCCCCATGCCCCCGGCCCCGGTCCAGCGGCCCCACGCCAGGGAGGTGGCGGGGAGGCCCTGGGCGTGGCGGTGGTGGGCGAGGGCGTCGAGGGCGGCGTTGGCGGCGGCGTAGTTGGCCTGGCCCGGGGAGCCCAGGGTGGCGGCGGCCGAGGAGTAGAGGACGAACGCGGAGAGGTCCTGGTCGCGGGTCAGGTCGTGGAGGTGCCAGGCGGCGTCGGCCTTGGGGTGGAACACCGCGTCGAGGCGGTCGGGGGTCATGGCGTCCAGGACACCGTCGTCGAGGACGCCCGCGGTGTGGATCACGGCGGTCAGCGGGTGCCGCGCCGGGACCGACGCGAGCAGGTCCGCAAGGGCGGCCCGATCGCCCACGTCGCACGCCACGGGCCGCACGCTCGCCGCGCCCGCGCGGGTCAGCTCGGCCACCAGCTCCGCCGTGCCGGGCGCGGCGGGGCCCCGGCGGCTGGCGAGGAGCAGGTGGCGGACCTCGTGGGCCCGCACCAGGTGCCGGGCCAGCTCCGTGCCGAGGGCCCCGGACGCGCCGGTCACCAGGACGGTCCCCTCGGGGTCCAGGGCGGGCGGCACGGTGAGGACGACCTTGCCGACGTGCCGGGCCTGGGCGAGGTGCCGGAAGGCCGCGGGCGCCTGCCGCACGTCCCACGTCGTCACCGGCGGCGGCCGCAGCGCGCCCTGCTCGAACAGCGCGACCAGGGCCGTGAGCATCTCGGCGACCCGTTCCACACCGGCGTCCATGAGGTCGAACGCCCGGTAGGCGACGCCGTCGTGGCGCGCCGCGACCTCGGCCGCGTCCCGGACGTCGGTCTTGCCCATCTCGACGAACCGGCCGCCCGGCCGCACCAGGCGCAGCGACGCGTCCGCCAACTCCCGTACCAGGGAGTTCAGGACGACATCGACGCCCCGGCCACCGCTCGCCCGGGTGAACCGCTCCTCGAAGGCGTCAGTGCGGGACGAGGCGAGGTGCGCGTCGTCGACGCCGAGCGCCCGCACGGCGTCCCACTTGGCGGGGTGCGCCGTGGCGTACACCTCGGCGCCCAAGTGCCGCGCGAGCTGCACGGCGGCCATGCCGACGCCGCCCGCCGCCGCGTGCACGAGCACCGACTCCCCCGGTCGTACGTCGGCGAGGTCCACCAGGCCTTCGTACGCGGTGAGGAACGTGACGGGCAGGGAAGCGGCCTGAGGGCACGTCAGGTCCCGGGGGATGGGGGCGAGGAGGCGGTGGTCGGCGACCGCGACCGGGCCGAGGCAGGCCGACGCGAGGCCGAACACCCGGTCGCCGGGGGCCAGTCCGGTCACGTCGGGGGCGACCTCGGTGACGGTGCCCGCGATCTCGCCGCCCAGGGCCCGCTGGTCGGCGACCATGCCGAGGGCCATGACGACGTCGCGGAAGTTCAGCCCGGCCGCGCGGACCGCGACCCGGACCTGGCCCGCCGCGAGGGGCGCCGCGGCCTCGGGGGCGGGCGTGAGGACCAGGTCGTCGACGGTGCCGCCGGGGGCCAGGTCGACCCGCCACTCCCGTGTGCCCGGGGGCGGCACCAGCGTGCCCGCCGGGACGCCGCGGGCCAGGCGCGGCACGAACGTCTCGCGTGCGCGCAGGGCGAGTTGGGGCTCGTCACCGGCCAGCGCGTCGACGAGCGCGGCGGTCGACTCGGGGCGTCCGTCGGTGTCGGCGAGGACGAACCGCCCCGGGTGTTCGGCCTGCGCGGCGCGCACCAGGCCCCAGACCGCGGCGGCGGCCGGGTCGGCTTGCGGCTCGCCGTGGTGACCCGCAGCGACGGCGACGGCCCCGCGGGTCACCACGGCGAGCCGGGCCTCGCGCAGCCGGGCGTCGGCGAGCCAGGCGCGCAGCGTGTCGAGCACGGCCGCGGTCACGGCGCGCGCGGCGCCCGCCCGGCCGTCCCGGAGGGGCCGCCGCGGCAGGGCAGGAGCACCAGGTCCGGCACCGGCCCGCCCGCGTCGACCGCGGCCTGGAGGGCGCCGAGGTCGGCGTACGCGTGGGCGGCGAGCAGGTCGGCCGTGTCCCGGTCGCCGAGGACGGCGCGGCGCGCGGCGGCGGCCGCGGGGGCGGGCGCAGCGGGGGTCCAGTCGACGTGGAACAGCGTTTCGTGGGTGCGGGCGGCCCGCAGGTGGCGGGCGGAGACGGGCCGGGTGACCAGGGAGCCGACGGACGCCACGGGGGTGTGGTGCGCGTCCCACAGGGCGACGGACACCGCGTCGGTCCCGGCCGGGGCGATCCGCACCCGCAGGGACGGCGCCCCCGGCCCGTGGAGGGACACGTCGCGCCAGGCGAAGGGGATCCGCACCCGGGACGCCCCGATGTCCGGGCCGTCCCCGGCGAGCAGGGCGGCGTGCAGGGCGGCGTCGAGCTGCGCCGGGTGGAGCCGCGCGGGGTGCAGGTCATGGCCGCCGGAGCGTGCCGCTTCCGGCAGCGTCACCTCCGCGTACACCTCGTCGCCGTGCCGCCAGGCCCGGGTGAGGCCCTGGAACGCGGGCCCGTAGGCGAAGCCCGCGGCGGCCAGGCGCGGGTAGAAGCGGTCGAGCGGCAGCGGCTCGGCGCCGGGCGGCGGCCAGGCCGCGCCGGGGGCGGGCGGGGCGGCGGCGGTGTCCGGGGCGAGGGTGCCGCGGGCGTGGCACGTCCAGGGCTCGTCCGCGGCGGCGTCCTCGGGACGGGAGTACACGCCGACCGCGCGGTGCCCGTCGTCGCCGGGGAGCGCCACCCGCACCTGGAGGTGGACGGCGCCCCGGTCGGGCAGCACGAGCGGCGCCTCCTGGGTGAGGTCCGCCAGGCGTCGGCAGCCCGCCTCGGCACCGGCGCGCAGGGCGAGTTCGACGACGGCGGTGCCGGGCACGAGGGCGGTGCCCAGCATCACGTGGTCGGCGAGCCACGGCTGGGTGCGCCGGGTCAGCGTCCCGGTCAGGGCGAGGCCCTGGGCGTCCGCGAGGTGCAGGGCCGCGCCGAGCAGCGGGTGCTGGAGCCGGGCGAGGCCGACGGCGCCGACGTCGGCCTCGGCGGTCGTCGCGCTCCATGGGAAGCGGCGCCGCTGGAAGGCGTACGTGGGCAGGTCGACGCGGCGGGCGCCGGTGCCGGTGAAGAACGCGGGCCAGTCGACCCCGGCGCCGTGGACGAACGCCTCGGACACCGCCACCCGCGCGGTGTCGGCCTCGGGCCGCGCGGACCGCGCGACCGGGATCACCGCCGTGCCGCGGCCCCGCGGCGCGTCGGCGAGGCAGTCCTGGGCGAGCGCGGTGAGCGTGCCGGACGGGCCGACCTCCAGGAGTGTCCGGGCGCCCTCCGCGACGAGGCGGCGCACCCCGTCGTGGAACCGCACGGTCGCCTGCGCGTGGCGCACCCAGTACTCCGGTGAGCACAGCTCGTCCGCGGTGGCGATGTCCCCGGTGACGTCGGAGACGATCGGGATGCGCGGCGGGTGGAAGGTGAGCTTGCGGGCGACGTCGCCGAAGGCGTCGAGGACGGGGGTCATGTGCGGCGAGTGGAAGGCGTGGCTCACCCGCAGGCGCCGGGTCTTGCGGCCCTGGTCCCGCCAGTGCGCGGCGATCTCCAGGACGGCGCTCTCGGTGCCGGACAGGACCACGGACTCCGGGCCGTTGACGGCGGCGACGGCCACCTCGTCCGCGTACGCCGCCACCTGCGGCAGCACCTCCGCCTCGGTGGCCCGCACCGCGACCATCGCCCCCGCGTCGGGCACCTCCTCCATGAGGCGGCCCCGCGCGGCGACCAGCGCGCACGCGTCCTGAAGGGACAGCACACCGGAGACGTGCGCCGCCGCCAGTTCGCCGATCGAGTGGCCCAGCAGCAGGCCCGGCGTGAGCCCCCAGTGTGTGAGCAGCCGGAACAGCGCGACCTGGTACGCGAACAGGCACGGCTGTGTGAAGGCGGTCCGCTCCAGGAGCGCGGCCGTCAGGGTGCCGTCGGCGGCGTGCATGACGTCGCGCAGCGGCCGGTCGAGGAGCGGGTCCAGGTGCTCGGCGGCCTCGTCGAGCGCGGCGGCGAACACCGGGAACGCCTCGGCCAGTTCGCGCCCCATGCCGGGGCTCTGGCTGCCCTGCCCGGAGAAGAGGAAGGCGAGCCCCCGTCGGCCGCGGCGCCCAGGACCGGCCCCGGGCGCCCGTCGGCCAGGTCCCCGAGACCGCTCAGCAGCGCGTCCCGGTCGGCGGCCCACACCACGGCCCGCTGGTCGAGGGTGGCGCGTGAGGTCGCGAGGGACCAGCCGATGTCGGCGGGGCGCGCGTCGGGCCGGTCCCGTACGTGGTCGGCGAGCCGCCGGGCCTGCTCCCGCAGGGCCTGCTCGCCTCGGGCGGAGATCGTCACGGGTACGAGTACGGGGGTGGGTGTGGGTGTGGGTACGGGGGTGGGCGCGGGGTCGGGCGCGGGGGCCTGCGGAAGCGGTCCCGCCGGTTCCGTGCTGGTCCGCTCGCCCCGCGTGTCTGGTCCGCCCCGCCCGTCCGGGCCGTCCTGGGGGCGCGGCTGTTCCAGGATCACGTGCGCGTTGGTCCCGCTGATACCGAAGGAGGACACCCCGGCGCGGCGCGGGCGCCCGGTGTCCGGCCAGGGGCGGGCCTCGGTGAGCAGGCGCACCGCGCCCGCCTCCCAGTCGACGTGCGGTGACGGCTCGTCCACGTGCAGGGTCTTCGGCAGGACGCCGTGCCGCAGCGCCATGACCGTCTTGATGAACCCGGCGATGCCCGCGGCGCCCTGCGTGTGGCCGAGGTTGGACTTGATGGAGCCCAGCCACAGCGGCCGGTCGGCGGGGCGGCCCCTGCCGTACGTGGCGAGCAGGGCGCCCGCTTCGATGGGGTCGCCGAGGGTGGTGCCGGTGCCGTGCGCCTCCACGGCGTCGACCAGGTCGGCGGAGAGCCGGGCGGCGGCGAGGGCCTGGCGGATGACGCGCTCCTGGGAGGGGCCGTTGGGCGCCGACAGGCCGTTGGACGCGCCGTCCTGGTTGACGGCGGAGCCGCGTACGAGGGCGAGCACGGGGTGGCCGTTGCGGCGGGCGTCCGACAGCTTCTCCAGCAGGACGAGGCCGACGCCCTCGCCCCAGCCGGTGCCGTCCGCCGCCGCCGCGAACGCCTTGCACCGCCCGTCGGGCGCGAGCCCCGCTGCCTGCTGAACTCGACGAAGATGCCCGGCGTGGTGAGCACCGCCGCTCCCCCGGCCAGCGCCAGCGTGCACTCGCCCTGCCGCAGCGACTGCGCCGCCAGGTGCACGGCGGCGAGCGACGCGGAGCACGCGGTGTCGACGGTGATCGCCGGGCCTTCGAGGCCGAAGGCGTAGGCGAGGCGCCCGGACAGGACGCTGGCGGCGCCGCCGGTCATCTGGTGGCCCTCGGTGTCCTCGCTGGCCGCCGCGGTGCCGCCCTGGGTCATGAGGACGGAGCCGACGAAGGCGCCGACGGGCTCGCCCTTCAGGGCGGCGGGGTTGACGCCCGCTCGCTCGAACGTCTCCCACGCGGTCTCCAGGAGCAGCCGCTGCTGCGGGTCCATCGCGGCGGCCTCGCGCGGGCTGATGCCGAACAGGTCCGCGTCGAACCCGGCGGCGTCGTCGAGGAAGGCGCCCTCGACGGCGTAGGTGCGGCCCGGCCGGTCGGGGTCGGGGTCGTAGAGCGCGTCGAGGTCCCAGCCCCGGTCGGCGGGGAAGGCCGAGACGGCGTCGGTGCCGGTGGCCACCAGGTGCCACAGGTCCTCCGGGGAGCGGACGCCGCCGGGGAAGCGGCAGCCCATCGCCACGACCGCCACCGGCTCGTGGGCCGCGGCCACCAGCTCGCGGTTGCGGGCGCGCAGCGACTCGACCTCCTTGAGCGAGGTCCGCAGCGCCTCGATGAGCTGCTGGTCACCTACCGGCATCGTGCTCCTCCGTCTCGGCGTGCGGCACCACGAGGTCCGCGTAGTCGGCGCCGCCCGCGTGATCCGCGGTGTCCGCGCCGTGTGCGTTGTGCGCGTTGTGCGCGTTGTGCGCGTTGTGCGCGTTGTGCGCGTTGTTGAGTGCCAGGGCGAGCAGCCCCTCGGCGTCCATCCGGTCGATCGCGCCCGGCCCCGCGTCGCCGCCGGGATGGCCGCCGGGACCACCACCGGCCCCGTCGACGGGGGCCGCCGGGGCCTCGGCGGGGCGGCCCGCGAGGTCGAGCAGGGCGTCGAGCAGGCCCGCGTCGCGCAGCCGGGCGAGCGGGACGGCGGCCAGGGCGTCCCGCACCCGCCGCTCCACGTCGGCGCTCCCGGCGCCCTCCTCCTCGTACGCGGAGGCGAACTCGGTGGCGAGGCGGGCGGCCAGCGCCGTGGGCGTGGGGTGGTCGAAGACGAGCGTGGGGGCAGGCGCAGGCCGGTCGCGGCGGCGAGCCGGTTGCGCAGCTCCACGGCGGTCAGGGAGTCGAACCCGAGGTCCTTGAAGGCCCGTTCGCGGCCCACCTCTTCGGCGTCGCCATGGCCGAGGACGGTGGCGGTCTCGGCCCTGACCAGGTCGGTGAGCTGCCGGTTCCGCTCCTGCTCGGGCAGGGTCGCGAGGCGGCGGCGCAGCGCGGCGGCGCCCGCCGCACGGCCGCCCCGGCGGGCCGGGGCCCGCACCAGGCCGCGCAGCACCGGCGGCAGCGCCTCACCGCGCGCCCGCAGCGCCGCCGGGTCCAGGCGCATGGGCAGCAGCAGGGGTTCGCCGCTGGTGAGGGCCGCGTCGAAGAGGGCGAGGCCGTCCTCGGGCTTGAGGCCCTGGAGGCCGGAGCGCGCCATGCGGGCGCGGTCCGTGCCGTCGAGCCCGGCCGTCAGGCCGCTGGTCTCGGCCCACAGGCCCCAGGCCAGCGACACGGCGGGCAGCCCGGCCCGGCGGCGGCGCTGCGCGAGGGCGTCCAGGAAGGCGTTGGCCGCCGCGTAGTTGGCCTGGCCCGCGCTGCCGAGCGTGGCGGCGGCCGAGGAGAACACCACGAACGCCGTCAGTTCCGTGCCGCGGGTCAGCTCGTCGAGGTGCAGCGCGGCGTCGGCCTTCGGCCGGAACACCCGGTCCACGCGCTGCGGGGACAGCGCCGCGAGCACGCCGTCGTCGAGGACACCGGCGGTGTGCACGACACCGGTCAGCGGGTGCGCGTTGGGGACCGACTTCAGCAGCGCGGCCACCGCGTCACGGTCGCCGACGTCGCACGCCGCCCACGTCACCCGCGCGCCGTGCGCGGCGAGGTCCGCGGTGAGGGCGGGCGCCTCGGGGGCCTCGCCGCCGCGCCTGCTCGCGAGCAGCAGGTGGCGCACGCCGTGCGTGGCGGCCAGGTGCCGGGCGACGGCCCGGCCGAGGGTGCCGGACGCGCCGGTCACCAGGACGGTGCCGTCGGCGTCCCACACCGTCTCACCGCCGTCGGCCATCTCACCGCCGTCGGCCGTGGGGGCGCGGTCGAGCCGGGGTACGAGGATCCGGCCCGCGCGCAGGGCCAGTTGGGGCTCGTCCAGGGCGAGGGCGGTGGCGAGCGCGGCGGTCGACGCCGGGTGGCCGTCGACGTCGACGAGCACGCACCGGCCCGGGTGCTCCGCCTGCGCCGAGCGGACCAGGCCCCAGACCGCCGCCGCGCCCGGGTCGACCGCCGGGTCGCCGTCGGCGGCGGCGAGGGCGCCGCGGGTGACGAGCACGAGCCGCGCGGCACCGCCCCGCTCGTCGCCGAGCCAGGCGCGCAGCAGTTCCAGTGCCCGGCAGGTCCGCTCCCGGGCACGGGCGGCCGCGCCGTGCCCGTCGTGGGCGGCCGCGGTGTCATCGCCGTACGCGGCGGCCTCCACCAGCACGGCGTCCGGTACGGGCGCGCCGGAGGCGGTCGCCGTGTGGTAGGCGGGCAGGTCGGCGTACCGCTCGGCGGATGCGGGCAGGTCAAGGGCGGTGTCGCCGATGACCGCCCAGGTGCCCGGTGCGGTGCCGCTCGCGGTGGGTGGCTCCACCCAGGTCAGGCGGTACAGGCAGGTGTGCCGCCCGCCGTTCGGGGGCCCGGTGTCGACCGGGCGGGCGGTCAGTGAGCGGATCGTCAGGGCGGGGGTGCCGTCGGCGTCGGCGACCGTCACCGTGACGTCGTTCGCGGTGCCGGGCGACACGCGGACGCGCACCTCGGGGCCGCAACGCCCGTGCGGGGACACGTCGTTCCACGCGAACGGCATGGCGGCCCGGCCGGGGCCGCCGTCACCGGCGCGCAGCAGGCAGGTGTGCAGGGCGGCGTCGAGGAGGGCGGGGTGGGCGAGGTAGCGGTCCGCGTCGGCGCGGTCGTCGTCGGGCAGCGCGGCCTCGCCGACGATGTCGTCCCCGACCCGCCAGGCGGTGTGCAGGCCCTGGAACAGGGGGCCGTAGACGAGGCCCGCGTCGGCGAGCCGGTCGTAGAACGCGGACAGGTCGACGGGCTCGGCGCCCGGGGGCGGCCACGGGCCGTCGAGCGTGGGCGGCTTCGTCGCCTCCGCCTCGGCGAGGGTGCCGCGGGCGTGGCACGACCAGGGCTCTTCGGGGGGCGCGTCGTCGGGGCGCGCGTACACGGCGAGGGCGCGGGTGCCGTCCTCGTCGGCGGCGGCGACGCGGATCTGGACGCGGGCGGCCGTGCCGCCGGTGAGGGCGAGGGGCCGCTCCTGGACCAGCTCGCGCACGTGCGGGCGGCCGGTCTCGGCCCCGGCGAGCGCGGCGACTTCCAGGAAGGCGGTGCCCGGTACGACCACGGTGTCGCCGACGGTGTGGTCGGCGAGCCAGGGGTGGGTGTCGAGGGACCAGCGGGCGGTGAGGACGGTCTCGCCCGCGTCGGCGAGGTCCACGCGGGCGCCGAGGAGCGGGTGTCCGGCGCGGTCAAGGCCCGCGGCGGTCACGTCACCGGCGCCGGTGGGCGCCGTGAGCCAGAACCTGCGCCGCTGGAAGGCGTACGTGGGCAGGTCGACGACCCGGGGCGCGCGGCCCGCCCAGGCCGCCGCCCAGTCGACGGCGACCCCGTGGGCGTACGCCTGCGCGACCGACGTCAGGAAGCGGCCCAGGCCGCCCTGGTCGCGGCGCAGCGAGCCGACGGCCGCGCCGGTGGTGCCGGGGGTGTCGTCCAGGGCGTCCCGGATGCCCGCGGTGAGCATGGGGTGCGGGCTGGCCTCGACGAACGCGCCGTGCCCCTGGGCGATCAACTCCCTTACGGCGGGCTCGAACCGGACGGGCTCGCGCAGGTTGCGGTACCAGTACGCGGCGTCGAGACCGGCGGTGTCCAGGAAGCCGCCCGTGAGGGTCGACAGGAAGGCGACGCGGCCCGTGCGCGGGCGGATGTCCGCGAGGTCGTGGGCGATCCGCTCGCGCACCGCCTCGACGTGCGGCGAGTGCGAGGCGTAGTCCACCGGGACGCGGCGGGCCCAGACGCCGGTCCGCTCGCAGTGGGTGAGCAGCGCGTCGACGGCGGCGACGTCGCCCGACACCACCACGGACGCGGGCCCGTTGACCGCCGCGAGGCACAGCCCGCCCGCGCCCCGGGCGTCCAGGTCCGCGAGGAGCGCCTCGGCCGCGGGCGGCGCGAGCGCCAGGGAGACCATGCCGCCCCGGCCCGCGATCGCCGTCAGGGCCCGGCTGCGCAGCGCGACCACGCGGGCCCCGTCGGCCAGGGACAGGCCGCCCGCGACGACGGCCGCGGCAATCTCGCCCTGCGAGTGGCCCACGACGGCGGCGGGCTCCACTCCGTACGACCGCCACAGCTCGGCGAGCGACACCATGACCGCCCACAGCGCGGGCTGCACCACGTCGACCCGCTCCAGGTCGGCTCCGGCGCCAGCGGCGTCGCGTACGACGTCCGTCAGCGACCAGTCGACGTACGGGGCGAGCGCTTCGGCGCACGCGGTCAGGCGCTCCCGGAACACCGGCGCGGACCGCCACAACTCGGCGGCCATGCCCGTCCATTGGGCGCCCTGACCGGGGAACACGAACACCGTCCGGCCGGGGTCACCGGCCACGCCCTCGACGGCGCCGGGCGTCTCCTCGCCCCGTGCGACGGCGGCGAGCGCGCCGAGCAGCGCGTCCCGGTCGCCCCCGATGACCACCGCGCGGTGGTCGAGGGCGGCGCGGGTCACGAGGAGGGAGTGGGCGACGTCCACCAGGTCCGGCCCGGGGGCCGCGGCCAGGCGCTCGCGCAGGGCGGCGGCCTGGGCGCGCAGGGCGGGGCCGCTCCGGGCGGAGACCAGGAGGGGCAAGGGGCGGGCTGGCGAAGGGAGTTCGGCGCTGGGCGCCTCGGAGTCGGGGGCTTGGGCGTACGGGGTCTCGGCGGCGGGGGCCGGGGAGTCGGCGGTGGCCGTGGTCAGCGCGCCGGGAGCGGTCGCCGAAAGCGCGCCCGAGGCCGCCGCCGCGGCGGAGGCGGTCGCCGCCGTCGACGCACCGCCGTCCGGCCCGGTCGCCGCCAACACCGCCTCGCCGCCCGGCACTTCGGGCCCCTGCTCCAGCACGACGTGCGCGTTCGTGCCGCTGATGCCGAAGGACGACACCGCCGCCCGCCGGGGGCGCCCGGTGTCCGGCCAGGGGCGGGCCTCGTCGAGCAGTTCCACCGCGCCCGACGCCCAGTCGACGTGCGGTGAGGGCGCGTCGACGTGCAGGGTCTTGGGCAGCACGCCGTGGCGCAGCGCCATGACCATCTTGATGACCCCGGCGACGCCCGCCGCCGCCTGGGTGTGGCCCAGGTTCGACTTGACCGAGCCGAGCCACAACGGCCGCTCGGCGGGGCGCTGTTGGCCGTACGTGGCGAGGAGGGCCCCCGCCTCGATGGGGTCGCCGAGGGTGGTGCCGGTGCCGTGGGCCTCGACGGCGTCGACGTCGGCGGGGGTGAGGCGGGCGCCCGCGAGGGCCTGGCGGATGACGCGTTCCTGGGCGGGGCCGTTGGGCGCGGTCAGGCCGTTGGAGGCGCCGTCCTGGTTGACGGCGGAGCCGCGGACGACGGCGAGGACGCGGTGTCCGGCGCGTTCGGCGTCCGACAGGCGCTCGACGAGGAGGACGCCCGCGCCCTCGCCCCAGGAGGTGCCGTCGGCCGCCGCGGCGAACGGCTTGCAGCGGGCGTCGGCGGCGAGCGCGCCCTGGCGGCGGAACTCGGTGAAGGCGTTGGGCGAGCACATCACGGTGACGCCGCCCGCGAGCGCCAGGTCGCAGTCGCCGCCGCGCAGCGCCTGCGCGGCCAGGTGCAGCGCCACGAGGGACGACGAGCAGGCCGTGTCCACGGTGACGGCGGGCCCCTCGAAGCCGAAGGTGTAGGCGATGCGGCCGGTGGCGACGCTGCCGGACCCGCCGGTGCCGAGGTATCCGGCGATGTCGTCGGTGATGGTGCCGAGGCGCGTCGTGTAGTCGTGGTACATCAGCCCGGCGAACACGCCCGTGCGGCTGCCGCGCAGGGCCGTCGGGTCGAGGCCCGCGCGCTCCAGGGCCTCCCAGGACGCTTCGAGGAGGAGCCGCTGCTGCGGGTCCATGGCGACGGCCTCGCGCGGGCTGATGCCGAACAGGTCGGCGTCGAACGCGGCGGCGTCCCGCAGGAATCCGCCCTCGGCCGCGTACGGGCCGGGGTCGAGGGACCAGCCGCGGTCGGCGGGGAACGGGCCGACGGCGTCGCCGCCTCGCTCGACCAGGCGCCACAGGTCCTCCGGGCCCGCCACGCCGCCCGGGAACCGGCACGCCATGGCGACGATGGCGATCGGCTCGTCGGCGGCGGCCGGGCGGCGCGCGGCCGGGCGGGCGGGGCGGTCCCGGCCGGTGAGCCGGGCGGCGACGTGCGCGGCCAGCTCCCGCGGCGAGGGGTGGTCGAAGACGAGGGTCGCGGGCAGCCGAAGGCCGGTGACGCGGGCGAGGCGGTTGCGCAGGTCGACAGCGGTGAGCGAGTCGAAGCCCACGTCACGGAAGGCGCGCCCCGGTTCGACGGCGGTGGCCTGGGTGTGGCCGAGGACGGCGGCGGCCTGGGCGCGCACCACGTCGAGGACCTTCGCGGTGCGGTCGTCCGGCGTGAGCGCGGCGAGTTCCCGGGCGAGGGCGCTGCCGCCGCTCTCGTCGTCGGCTGCCGCCGCGCGCCGGGCCGGGGGCGGCACCAGGGCGCGCAGCAGCACGGGGACGCCGTCGGTGGCGGCGCCCGCGCGGACGGCGGCCAGGTCGAGCCGTGCGGGGACGACGACGGGCAGGCCGGTGGCGAGGCCCGCGTCGAGCAGGGCGGTGCCGTCGTCGGCGCTCAGGGCGCGGACGCCGGAGCGGCGCAGCCGGTCGCGGTCGGCGTCCGACATGCGGCCGGTCATCGCGCTGGCGTCGGCCCACAGGCCCCAGGCCAGGGACAGCGCGGGCAGCCCCTGGGCGCGCCTTTGGGCGGCGAACGCGTCGAGGAAGGCGTTCGCCGCCGCGTAGCCGCCCTGGCCCGCGGCGCCGAAGGTGCCGGACGCCGAGGAGAACACGACGAACGCGGTGAGGTCCGCGTCGCGGGTCAGCTCGTGCAGGTGGACCACCGCGTCGGCCTTGGGCCGGAACACCGCGGCGAGCCGCTCGGCCGTCAGCGCGGGGAGGGTGCCGTCGTCGAGGACGCCGCTGGTGTGCACCACGCCGCGCAGCGGGTGCCCGGCGGGCACCTCGTCGGCGAGGACGCGCTCCAGGGCGTCCCGGTCCGCCACGTCACAGGCGGCCCAGCGGGCGGTCGCACCCAACTCTTTGAGTTCGGCGGCGAGTTCGGCGGCACCGGGGGCGTCGGCGCCCCGGCGGCTGACCAGCAGCAGCCGCCGTACGCCGTGGGCGGCGGCCAGGTGGCGGGCCACGACGCGCCCCAGGACGCCGGAGGCGCCGGTCACCAGGACGGTGCCGTGCCCGTCGAAGCCCCCGGCGGCATCGGTCGGCACCGGCACCCCGCGCAGCCTGGGCACGAGCGCGTCGCCCGCCCGCAGCGCCACCTGCGGCTCGTCACCGCCGACGACACCGGGCAGCGCGTCACCGGAGGCCGGATCGCCGTCCCAGTCGACCAGGACGAGCCGGTCCGGGTTCTCCGCCTGCGCCGAGCGCAGCAGCCCCCAGGCGGCGGCGAGCGCGGGGTCGGCCGTCTCGCCGTCGTACGCCGCGACGGCGCCGCGCGTCACCACGACGAGCCGCGCCGAGGCCAACGGGTCGGCGGCCAGCCAGTCCTGAAGGAACGTCAGGAGATCGGTGACGGTGTCCCGGGCGGTCGCCGCCAGGTCGCCCCGGTCCACCGCGGGGCCGCCCCTGTCCACCGCCGGGTCGCCCTCGTGCAGCGGGTCGTCCTCGCTCGGCCGGAGCGCCAGCAGCAGCGCGTCGGGAACGTCCGGCGCGGCCACCAGCGCCGCCACGTCCGGCTCCGTGCGGACCTGGGCCCCGGTCGCGCGCAGAGCGGCGGCGATGTCGGTGGCGTGGCCGGTGTGGCCTCCGATGACCGCCCACGACTGCGGCGGCGGGACGGCGGCGGCGCCGCGCGCCGGAACCCAGTCCACGGCGAACAGCGCGTCGGCGGGCCCCGTGGCGGCCGACCGCAGCTGGTCGGGTGCCACCGGGCGCACGGCCAGGGACTCCACGGAGACGACGGGCGCGCCGGTCGCGTCGGCCGCCTCCAGGGTGACGGCGTCGGGGCCGAGCGGCGTGATCCGCACCCGCAGGCGGGTCGCGCCGACCGCGTGGACCCGTACGCCGGACCATGCGAACGGCAGCCGCGGAGCGGCGTCCTCGCCGGTGGCGGGCCGGGCGAGGGCCGCGGCCTGCACGGCGGCGTCGAACAGCGCCGGGTGCACGGCGAACCCGTCGCCGTCGCCGTCGCCCTCCCCCGCCCGGTCCCCGGCGCGTTCCTCCGGAAGCACGACCTCGGCGTACACCTCGTCGCCCAGGCGCCAGGCGGCGCGCAGCCCCCGGAACGCGGGCCCGTACCGCAGGGACAGCGCCGCGAGGTCCTCGTACGCGCCGTCCACCGGAAGGGGTTCGGCGCCGGGCGGGGGCCAGGCGTCGAGGCGGGCCGGGGCGGGTGCGGCCGCGGTGGTGAGCGTTCCGGTGGCCTGCCGGGTCCACGGCAGGCCGGGGGCGTCCGCAGGGCGGGCGTGGAGGGTGAAGGGGCGGTCCCCGGCGGCGTCGGCGGGCCCGACGGCGGCCCGCAGGTGCGTCCCGCCGCGCGGCGGCAGGGTCAGGGGCGCTTCGAGGGCGAGGTCGGCGACGGCGGCGCAGCCGGTGTGCTCGGCGGCCCGGACGGCCAGCTCCACGAAGGCCGTGCCGGGCAGCAGGACAGTGTCGCCGATCGCGTGGTCGCCCAGCCAGGGGTGGGTGTCGCGGGACAGCACTCCGGTGAGCAGGGTGCCGCCGGAGTCGGGCAGGTCGGTGGCCGCGCCCCACCACGGGTGGTCGAGCGGGCTCAGACCGACGGCGGCGACGTCACCGGCGGGCGGTGCGGCGTCGAGCCAGTAGCGCCGCCGGTCGAAGGCGTACGTGGGCAGCGGCACCCGGCGGGCGCCGGTCCCGGCGAAGACCCGCTCCCAGTCGGGGGAACGGCCGCCCGCGTGGAGCGCGCCGAGCGAGCGCAGGAACCGGTCGAGGCCGCCGTCGCCCCGGTGCAGGGTGCCCGTGACGAGCGGGTCCTGGCCGAGGGCGCCCAGGGTCTCGGTCAGGCCGAGGGCGAGCACCGGGTGGGGGCCGCACTCCACGAACGTGCCGTGCCCGGCGGCGGCCAGGCGCTCGACGGCGTCCGCGAGGCGGACCGTGCGCCGCAGGTTGCGGTACCAGTAGTCGGCGGTCAGCTCCTCGCCCGCGAGGGCGCCGCCGGTGACCGTGGAGTACAGCGGCAGCGCGCCCGCGCGAGGGCGCAGGCCCGCCAGGGCGGCGAGCAGGTCGGCGCGGAGCAGTTCGACGTGCGCGGAGTGCGAGGCGTAGTCCACGGCGACGCGCCGGGCGCGGACACCGTCGCGCTCGCAGGCGGCGACCAGGTCGTCCAGCGCCCCGGGGTCTCCGGAGAGCACGACCGACGAGGGCCCGTTGACGGCGGCGAGGGACACGCGGTCGGCGAGCGGCGCGAGGCGGTCCCGCACGTCGGCCACCGGGGCGGTCACCGACACCATGCCGCCCGCCCCGGCGAGCTTCGCCGCGATGAGGCGCGACCGCAGCGCCACCACCCGCGCCCCGTCGTCCAGGGACAGCGCCCCGGCCACGCAGGCGGCGGCGATCTCCCCCTGCGAGTGCCCCACGACGGCGTCGGGCTCCACCCCGTACGACCGCCACAGCTCCGCCAGCGACACCATCACCGCCCACAGCACGGGCTGCACCACGTCGACGCGCTCCCCGACCCCGTCGTCGACGGCCCCGAACACCACGTCACGCAGCGACCAGTCGTCGACGTACGGAGCGAGGGCCGCCGCGCACTCCTCCATGCGGGTGCGGAACACGTCGGACGCGTGCCACAGGTCCACGGCCATCCCCGCCCACTGGGAGCCCTGGCCGGGGAAGACGAACACGGTCCGCCCCGGCTCGCGCGCGACCCCTTCCACGAGGTCCGCGCAGGGCTCGCCGTCGGCGAGGGCGCCGAGCCCGCGCAGCAGGTCGTCGTGGTCGCGGCCCACGACGACGGCCCGGTGCTCCAGGGCCGCGCGGGTGGTCGCCAGGGAGTACGCGAGGTCGACGGGACGCGGGCGGGCGGCCACGTGCTCGCGCAGGCGGCGCGCCTGGGCGCGCAGCGCGTCGGGGGTCCCGCCGGACAGCACCCAGGGGACGACGCCCGGGTCCACGGGCCCGCCGTCCGCCCGCTGCCCCTCGGGAAGCTCACCGCGGGCACGGGCCCCCTCCTCCTCGGCCGCCTCCACGATCACGTGCGCGTTGGTCCCGCTGATGCCGAACGACGACACGCCCGCCCGCCGGGGGCGGCCGGTGTCGGGCCAGGGGCGGTCCTCGGTCAGGAGGCGCACCGTGCCCGCGGACCAGTCGACGTGGTGCGTCGGCGTGTCGACGTGCAGGGTGCGCGGCAGCAGGCCGTGGCGCAGCGCCAGGACCGTCTTCATGACGCCCGCGATGCCCGCCGCCGCCTGGGTGTGCCCGATGTTCGACTTGAGGGAACCGAGCCACAGGGGGCGGTCGGCGGGGCGGCCCTCGCCGTACGTGGCGAGGAGGGCCTGGGCCTCGATCGGGTCGCCCAGGCTGGTGCCCGTGCCGTGGGCCTCGACGGCGTCCACGTCGGCGGGGGCGAGCCCGGCGCCCGCGAGGGCCTGGCGGATGACGCGTTCCTGGGAGGGGCCGTTGGGCGCGGTCAGGCCGTTGGACGCGCCGTCCTGGTTGACGGCGGAGCCGCGGACGACGGCGAGCACGGGGTGGCCGTGCCGCCGGGCGTCGGCGAGCCGCTCCACCAGGACCACGCCGACGCCCTCGGCGAGCCCGGTGCCGTCGGCGGACCCGGCGAACGCCTTGCACCGGCCGTCGGGGGACAGCACCCGCTGGCGGCTGAACTCCAGGAACGTCGCCGGGCTCGACATGACGGTGACTCCCCCGGCGAGCGCGAGGTCGCACTCGCGGTTGCGCAGGGCCTGCACGGCGAGGTGCAGCGCCACGAGGGACGAGGAGCAGGCCGTGTCGAGGGTGACCGCCGGGCCTTCGAGGCCGAAGGCGTAGGCCACGCGCCCGGAGGCGACGCTCGCCGCGCGCCCGGTCTCCAACTGGCCCTCGTACTCCGGGAGGGTCCCGGGCAGCCGGGCGGTGTAGTCCTGGCCCATCATCCCGGTGAACACCCCGGTGCGGCTGCCGCCCACCGCCTCGGGTGTGAGCCCGGCGCGTTCGAAGGCCTCCCAGGACACCTCCAGGAGCAGCCGCTGCTGCGGGTCCATCACCAGGGCCTCGCGCGGGCTGATCCCGAACAGGGCCGCGTCGAAGGCGGCGGCGTCCGTGAGGAATCCGCCCTCGCGCGCGTAGCTGGTGCCGGGCCGGTCGGGGTCGGGGTGGTAGAGCCCGTCGACGTCCCAGCCGCGGTCCGCGGGCAGCGGGGAGATCCCGTCGGTCCCCGAGGCGACGAGGCGCCACAGGTCCTCGGGGGTCGCGACGCCGCCGGGGAAGCGGCAGGCCATCGACACCAGGGCGATCGGCTCCCGGCCCGCCGCCTCGGCCCGCCTGAGGCGCTCCCGGGTGTCGGCGAGGTCGGCGGTGAGCCGCTTGAGGTAGTCGAGGGTCCTGGCGGCGTGGGGGTCCTGGGTGCCTGGGGTGCCGTGCGTCATGTCGAACGTGCTGCCCTTCCCGCGAGGATGTCGGACCGCGTGAGCCGGGGCCGGTCAGGCGGTGGCCGCCGCGCCGAACCGCAGCGGCAGCACATCGGGGCCGGAGACGCCGGTCGAGGGCCGCCAGGTGATCGGCCCGGCGACCTCCGGCGGGTCGAGGCGGGCGGTCAACGCCTGGAAGGCCTCGGCGAGTTCGACGCGGGCCAGGGCGGCGCCCAGGCAGAAGTGCGCGCCGCCGCCGAAGGCCAGCGGGGCGGCCTCGCGGCGCGCGGTGATGTCGAAGGCGTCGCCGTCGCGGAACACCAGCGGGTCGCGCTGCGCGGAGTGCGCGCACAGCCAGACGGGCGTACCGGCCTGGATGGGCAGGCCGTTGACGGTGAAGTCCTCGGCGGCGGACTTGGTGGCCACCACGGTCGTGGTGGGGCACCAGCGCAGCACCTCCTCGACGGCGTCCGGCGCCAGCTCCGGCCGCTCCCGCAGCAGCTTCCACTGCTCGGGGTGGGCGGCGAACGCCACCATGGCGTGGCCGAGTTGGTGGCTCGTCGTCTGGTACCCGGCGACGAGCAGCGTGGCGATCAGGGTGCGCAGCTCGCGGTCGTCGAGCGCGCCGTCCTCCCGCTGGGCGCGCAGCACGTCGGAGAACAGGTCGTCGCCGGGGCGGGCCTTGCGCTCCTGGACGACGGCCTCGAAGTAGTCGTACATGCCCGCGAGGCCCTCCTCGACCTCGCCGACGCGGCTCTGGTCGGGGCCCAGGGCGAGGACCAGGTTGGTGCTCTTGCACCAGCGGCCCACCGTCGCGTGGTCCTCGGGCGGGAAGCCGAGCAGTTCGCAGACGACGGCCGCGGGCAGCGGGTCGGCGAACGCGGCCACGAAGTCGCCCTCGCCGCCCGCCGCGAGCCGGTCGGCGAGGCGCTCCGCGGTGGCGCGGACGAACGGCCGCAGCGCGGCGATCCGCCGCGAGGTGAACGCGTGTGTCACCAGGCCGCGCAGCCTTCGATGGTCGGGCCCCTCCAGGCTCTGCATGAAGTCCCGCATGAACTCGCGGACGATGCCCTCGGACGGCCCGACCAGGTCCACGACGCCCCGGAAGCCCGACACCAGGCGCGGGTCGCGGGACAGGGCGTGGGCCTCGGCGTACCGCAGCACCAGCAGGCCCAGCGGCGTACTGGCGACCCAGGACCGCTCCCGGGCCTCGGCCACCTCGGGCGAGTCCCAGTCGAAGTCGGGCACGGTGATGTCCAGGAACGGCAGGTCCTGCCAGGATGTCCCGGGCGCTGCGGCGGTAGACATGGTCGGTCCTTCCCTCGGGGAGTCGGGTGCGCTGGCGCACCGCATTGTGTTCAGTGGCTCTTGGCGCCTTCTTGGACCCGGCTTGGATCATGGGCGGCGCCGCGCGGCCCGGCCCGCGGGGCGTCGAGGTCGTCGGCGGGCACATCGGCGTACAGGGCGCGCAGCGTGGCCAGCAGGTCGCGGTCCTCGGCGTACGTCACGTCGTCGACGCGGGCGACGGGGCGCACCCCGAACGCCGCGTTGGTGGCGAACGCGGCCCGCAGGGAGCCGAGTTCGCGCCGGGCGACGAACGCGTCGGCCACCGGCACGCCCGCCGCGACGGCCGCCTCGCGCAGCAGGCGCGCGGTGACGCCGGGCAGGCAGCGCGCCCGGGGCCACACCAGGCGGGCGCCGTCCCAGAAGCAGACGTTCCAGGTGGTGCCCTCCTGGACGTGGCCGTGGTGGTCGAAGAGCAGCGTGTCGTCGAAGCCGCCCCGCCGGGCCGCCCGGCGCAGCCGCAGCACCCCGAACAGCGCGGTGTGCTTCACCTCGGGCAGGTCGCGCACGTACGTGGCGCCCGTCAGGCGCAGCGGCGGGGGCACGGCGGTGGAGGCGGGCCGGACGCTGAGCAGCGCGACGGGCGACGCCGGGCCGACGCCGTCGAGGCTGGTCGCGGGGTCGCAGACGGTGACCCGCACGGTGACGGGCGCGGTGTGCCGGTCGGCGACGCGGCGCAGCGCCTCCCGTACGGCGTCGGTGTCGAGGTCGGTGTCGAACAGCGCCCGGCAGTCGTCGGCGAGGCGCCGCAGGTGCAGTCCGAGCCCGCGGACCCGGCCGCCGCTCTCCACGCGCAGGCTGGTGAAGTGCCCGTAGTTGTACAGGGCGAGCGCGGACAGGTCGTCCGGGGTCGCGGGGGTGCCGTCGAGGTGGGTGATGGCCGCGCGGGCGGGTGCCGCGGGGCCGGGTGCCGCGTGCGCGGACGCCACCGGGCCAGGCAGGTCAGTCGGGTCAGTCGGGTCAGTCGGGTCAGTCGGGTCAGTCGGTTGAGTGCTCACAGGTCCCCTTGTACGCGGTGTGCGCGATGGACGCGCTGTCCGACGCCCCCGGCTGCGCGGTGTCCGTGCCCTCGTCACCCTCGTCACCCTCGTCGCCCTCGTCACCCTCGTCACCCCCGTCGCCCTCGTGCGCACCGCCCCGCGCGGTGAGGAGCGCGTGGGCCCGCACCAGGGCCCGGCCCTTGAGCAGCACCTCGTCGAACTCGTCGTCGGGGTCGGAGTCCAGGACGATGGCGCCGCCCGCGCCGATCACCGTGCCGGTGGGGGAGGTCACGGCGGTGCGGATGACGATGTTGAGGTCCGCGCCGCCGCACAGCCCGAAGTAGCCGATGGTGCCGGAGTAGACGCCCCGCGCCTCCTGCTCCAGGCGGTCGATGATGGCCATGGTGCGCAGCTTGGGGGCGCCGGTCATGGAGCCGCCGGGGAAGCAGGCCCGCACGCAGCCGACGGGGTCGACGTCGCGGCGCAGCCGCCCCCGGACGGTGGTGACGAGCTGGTGCACGGTCGCGTACGACTCGGTGACCATGTAGGCGGGCACGTCGACGGAGCCCACCTCGCACACCCGGCCCAGGTCGTTGCGGAGCAGGTCGACGATCATGAGGTTCTCGGCGCGGGTCTTGGCGGACGCGGTCAGGGACCGGCGCAGCCGCTCGTCGCTGTCGGGGTCCGCGCCGCGGGGCGCGGTGCCCTTGATGGGCTTGCTCTCCACGGTCCCGTCGCGGTCGATGCGCAGGAACCGCTCCGGGGACGAGCAGACCACGCCGGTGTCGCCGAGGCGCAGGAACGCGCCGTAGGGGGCGGGGTTGAGGCGCCGCAGCAGCAGGTGGTAGGCGAGCGGGTCGCGCACCGGCGGCAGCTTCACGCGGTTGGTCAGGCAGATCTCGTAGCTCTCGCCGCCGCGCAGCTCGTCGAGGCACCGCTCGATGTCGGCGACGTACGCGGCGCGGTCCCGGGTGAGGGGCGCGGCCGTCTCCGGCAGCGGCCGCGTGCCGGGGGGCGCGGCCCGGGGGCCGGGCAGGTCGCGGGCGCGCCGAGCGGTGGCGGTCACCCAGGCGCGGGCGGCCTCCGCCTCGCCCGTCCGGCCGCCGCTGAGGGCGAGCACATAGGTGCGGTCCTCCTGGTGGTCGACCGCCACGAGCCGGTCAGCGAACATCCATACGGCGTCGGGGGTTTCGGCGGTGTGGGCGTTGGGGCTGCCGCACTCGGCCTTGAGTTCGTAGCCGAAGTAGCCGACGTAGCCGCCGTTGAGGTCGAAGGGCAGATCGGGCGCGTCGAGGCGGCGGGCGCGCAGGCGGGCCTGGAGCACCTCGAAGATCGTGCCGTCCTCGGTGTGTTCGCCGTCGGCGTCGCGGACGGTCACGGTGTGCCGCCCGGTCCGGTAGGTGAGGGTCTCGGCGAGGGGGCCGCGAGTGTCGCCGAGGAAGGAGAAGCGGGCCCCGCCGACGCCGGGCGCGCTGCTGTCCAGCCAGAAGCAGGGGTCGCTGCGCGCGTACAGCGCGGTGAACAGGGCGGCGGTGTCCACCGCCCGGTCGACGACCTCCACGGTCAGGTCGAGGGCGGCGGCGCTCGCGTCCTCGCGGGGGCGGGCCCAGCGGGCGTACCGCGGGGGCGGGGCCGCGTAGTGGCCGCCCAGGCGTTCGGCGAAGTTCCGCAGCAGCTGGGCGCCCCACTCGCTGGCGACGGACTCCGGGTGGAACTGGAGCCCCCAGCGCGGCAGTCGGCAGTGGCGCAGCGCCATGACGGTGCCGTCCTCCGCCCAGGCGGTGGCCCGCAGCTCCGCGGGCAGCGGCTCGGTGACGCGCAGCGAGTGGTAGCGCACGGCGGTGAAGTTCTGCGGCAGGCCGTCGAAGAGGTCCTCGCCGCCGTGGCGCACCCGCGTCAGATGGCCGTGCCGGGGCGTGCCCGGCGCCACCCGCCCGCCGTGGTGGTGGGCGATGGCCTGGTGGCCGAGGCACACCCCGAGGACCGGCACGTCCCGCCAGCGGTCCAGGAGGTCCGGGCAGCAGCCGAGGTCGGTGGGGCGCTGGGGGCGGCCGGGCCCCGGCGAGATGACGACGCAGTCGAACCCGGCCGGGTCCCGGCGCGCCCACGACGGGTCGTCGTTGACGAGGACCGTGGGCTCCTTGCCGTACACCCGGGCGAGAAGCTGGAACAGGTTGTAGGTGTAGGAGTCGTAGTTGTCGATCAGCAGCGCACGCATCGACCATTCCTTGTCGGGTTCGACCGGGTGGGGCCGGGCGGGACCGGGCGGGACCGCTGGGGACCGGGTGCGGCCGGGCCCGCGGCGCTCCGGTCCGGGGCGCCGGGGGCGGCCTGCTCGATCCGCTGGCGCTACTCGCCGAGCAGGTCGTCGATGAAGTCGAAGACCTCCTCGGGGGACGCCGAGCGGAGCCGGTCCCTGACCTCGTCGCCGGTGCGGTGCTCCGGCTCGGGCCCGGCGGGCGCCTGGTGCGGCACGTCGGGCAGCAGCAGGGTGCGCAGCCGCTGGGCGAGGGCCAGCGGGGTGGGGTGGTCGAAGACCAGGGTGGGCGACAGGCGCAGTCCGGTGGCGCCGCCGAGGCGGTTGCGGAGCTGGAGGGCGCGCAGCGAGTCGAAGCCGATGTCGGCGAACGGGCGCCGTTCGCCGACGGTCCGCGGGTCGTCGTGGCCGAGGACGGCGGCGACGTGGGTGCGGACCAGGTTCAGCAGCAGCGCGTCCCGCTCGCCCTCGGGCAGCCCGGCCAGGCGGTCCGCCAACGAGCCGTCGTCCGGCGCCTGTTCGGCGTCGACGCTGGCGCGGCGCACGGGGGTGCGGGCGAGCCCGCGCAGCGGCGGCGGCACGTCCGCCGCGGCCCCGCCGCCGAGGGACGCGGTGTCCAGGCGCAGCGGGAACAGCACGGGTTCGCCGGTGGCGCAGGCGAGGTCGAGCAGGGCGAGGGCCTGGTCGCTGGCGAGCGGCTTGACGCCGGAGCGGGCCATGCGGCGTACGTCGGCGTCGTCGAGGTCGCCGGTCAGGCCCGAGCGGGCGGCCCACAGGCCCCAGCCGAGGGAGACGCCCCTCAGGCCCGCGGCCCGGCGGCGGGCCATCAGGGCGTCCACGAACGCGTTGGCCGCCGCGTATCCGGCCTGTCCCGCGGGGCCGAGGACGCTCGACACGGACGAGAACGCGACGAACGCCACGTCGGCCCCGTCCGCCTCCCGCGCCGCCGTCGCCGCGTGCAGGTGCCAGGCGCCGTCCGCCTTGGGCCTGAGGACCCGGTCGACGCGCTCGGGGGTCTGCGCCTGAAGGACGCCGTCGTCCAGGACACCGGCGAGGTGGACCACGGCCGACAGCGGGTGCTCGTCGGGGACCGCCGCAAGGGCCTCGTCGACGACGGCCCGGTCACCGGCGTCCCCGGCGACGACGCGCAGTGCGGCGCCCTCGGCGCGCAGCTCCTTCAGGAACTCGGCGGCGCCGTCGCCCGACGCGCCGGACCGGGACACGATCACGAGCCGCCGGACGCCGTGCGCGGTCACCAGGTGCCGCACCACGAGGCGGCCGAGGGTGCCGAGGCCGCCCGTCACCAGGACCGTGCCGTCCGCACGCCACGGCGGTCCGCCGGACGGCACCGGCTCCGTCACGCGGGCCAGGCGCGGCACCAGCGATACCCCGTCCCGCAGGGCGACTTGGGGCGCGTCACCGCCCACCGCTTCGGGCAGCGCGGCGAGCGAGGGGCCGAGCCCGTCGTGGTCCACGAGGACGATCCGGCCCGGGTGCTCCGCCTGGGCGGACGCCACCAGGCCCCAGACGGCGGCCAGCACCGGATCAGGGGCGCCACCGGCCCCGACCGCGCCGCGCGTGACGACGGCGAGCCGGGAGTCCTGGAGCCGGGCGTCGGCCAGCCAGTCCTGTACGGCGGTCAGGACCCGCCCGGTGGCCGCGTGCGCGGCGGCGGCCAGGTCGACGGCGTCCGGGTCCGGCCGCTCGGCGAGCACGACGACGTCGGGGGCGCCGCCCCCGGTGTCCAGGTCGGCGAGCAGGGCGGCCAGTCGGGGGTGGTGCGCGCAGTCGACGCCCCGGGCGCGCAGCGCCTCACCCGCGTCGAAGGCGCCGAGCCACGCCCACCGCTGCTCCCGGGGCCCTGACGGCCCTGACGGCGCAGGCGGCCGCGCGGGCCGCCACTCCAGGCGCAGCAGCGAGGCGTCCGCGAGGGCGGCGGCCCGCCGCAGGGACTCCGCCGCCACCGGCCGCATCCCCAGCGTGCCGACGCTGGCCACCGGCCGCCCGGCGGGGTCCGTGACGGTGACGGCGAGCCCGCCGTGGCCGGTGAACCGCAGCCGGGCCCGCACCCGCGTGGCGCCCGTGGCGTGCAGGGAGACGCCGCTGAAGGAGAACGGCAGGCGGGTCTCACCGGGCGCCGCGCCCGGCTGCCCGGCGAGGGCGGCGGCGTGCAGCACGGCGTCGAACAGGGCGGGGTGCAGCCCGTGGCCGGTGGCGCTCCCGGCGCTCTCGGGGAGTTCGGCCTCCGCGTACAGCGCGTCGTCGAGGCGCCAGCAGCGGCGCAGCCCCTGGAACGCGGGCCCGTAGTGGAGGCCCGTCTTGGCCAGTTCGCCGTAGCAGTCGTCGAGGTCGACCGGTTCGGCGCCGGGCGGCGGCCAGGCCGACGGCGGCGGCTCCGCGCCCTGCCCGCCGGGCGCGAGGGTGCCTTCGGCGTGCCGGGTCCAGGGCTCGTCGGCGGCGGCGTCGCCCGCCCGGGAGTGCAGCGTCAGGGCGCGCCGCCCGTCCGCGTCGGGCCCGGCGACGGCGAGCTGGACGCGGACGGTGCCCTCGTCGGGCAGGATCAGCGGGGCCTGGAGGACGAGTTCCTCCAGCGCCTCGGGGCCCGTCTGCGCCCCGGCGTGCAGCGCCATGTCCACGAGCGCGGTGCCGGGTACGACGAGGACGTCGGCGACGCCGTGGTCGGCGAGCCAGGGGTGGGTGCGGGCGGACAGCGTCCCGGTGAACAGGGTGCCGCCGCTGCCGTCCGCGAGCGGCACCGCGGCCTTGAGCAGCGGGTGGTCGACGCCGTCGAGTCCGGCCGACGCCACGTCCGCGTCGGGGGGCGCCGCGTCTTCGAGCCAGTAGCGGCGCCGCTGGAAGGCGTACGTCGGCACGTCCGTCAGGCGCGGCCGCGCGGGGGCGAAGGCCTCCGTCCAGTCGACGGGCACGCCGTGGACGTGGGCCTCGGCGAGCGCGGTGAGGATCCGGGCGAGGCCGCCCTCGTTGCGCCGCAGCGAGTCCACGGTCAGCACGTCCGCGCCGCCCGCGCCGCCCACGGAGGCCTCGGCGGCGGCCTCCTGGACGCCGACGGTGAGCACGGGGTGCGGGCTCAGCTCCACGAACGTGGTGTGCCCGTCGGCGAGGAGGCGGTCCACGGTGCGGTGGAACTGGACGGGGTCGCGCAGGTTGCGCACCCAGTAGGCGACGTCGAGCCCGGTGGTGTCGACGGGTTCGCCGGTCACCGTCGAGTAGAACGGCACGCTCGCCGGGCGCGGCTCGACGCCGGACAGCGCGTCGAGGAGGGTGTCGCGGATCTCGTCGACGTGCGCCGAGTGGGAGGCGTAGTCGACGTCGATCCTGCGGGCCCTGACCCCGCCCGCGTCGAACGCGGCCAGCGCCTCGTCCAGGGCCCGCGGGTCCCCGGAGACGACCACGGAGCGGGGCCCGTTGACCGCCGCGAGCGACACGGCGCCGCGCCACGGCTCCAGGCTCGCCAGGACCTGCTCGGCGGGCGCGACGACCGAGGCCATGCCGCCGCGCCCGGACAGCACGCGCAGCGCCCGGCTGCGCACGGCCACCACGCGGGCGGCGTCCTTGAGGGACAGCGCGCCCGCGACGTGCGCGGCGGCGATCTCCCCCTGCGAGTGCCCGACGACCGCGGCGGGCTCCACCCCGTACGACCGCCACAGCGCGGCCAGCGACACCATCACGGCGAACAGCGCGGGCTGCACCACGTCGACGCGGTCGAGGGTGGGCGCGCCCGACTCGCCGCGCAGCACCTTCGTCAGGGACCAGTCGGTGTGCGGGGCGAGCGCCTCGGCGCAGGCCTCGATGGACGCGCGGAACACCGTGGAGGTGCTCATGAGTTCGGCCGCCATGCCCGGCCACTGGGAGCCCTGCCCGGGGAACACGAACGTGACGCGGTCGCGGGCGGTGGCGACGCCGCGGGCCGTCCGGTCGTCGTGCGCGCCGTCGGCGGCGTCGGCGAGCGCGCCGAGCCGGGCGATCGCCTCCGCGCGGTCCTCGGCCACCACGACGGCCCGGTCCACCAGGGCCGCCCGGGTGCGCGCCAGGGAGTACGCCACGTCGGCGTCCGGCGCCTCGGGGCCGGACGCGAGGAAGTCCCGGACGCGGCGCGCCTGGGCCCGCAGCGCGTCCGCGCCGCTGCCGGACACCAGCCAGGGCAGCGGGCGCCGCTGCCCGTCGTCGGCGGGCGCCACCCCAAGGGACGGCTCCGGGGCGGACGCCGACGAGGCGCCGGGGGCGGGCTCCGGGGGCGCCTGCTCCAGGATGACGTGGGCGTTGGTGCCGCCCACGCCGAACGACGACACGGCGGCGCGCCGCGGCCGGTCGGCCCGCGGCCAGTCGCGGGCCTCGGTGAGCAGCCGCACCGCGCCGGACGACCAGTCCACGTGCGGGGTCGGCTCGGCGATGTGCAGGCTGCGCGGCAGCACGCCGTGCCGCATCGCGAGGACCATCTTGATGACGCCGGACACCCCGGCGGCGGCCTGGGTGTGGCCCACGTTGGACTTCAGCGAGCCCAGCCACAGCGGCCGGTCGGCGGGCCTGCCCCGGCCGTAGGTGGCGAGCAGCGCCTGCGCCTCGATGGGGTCGCCGAGCTGGGTGCCCGCGCCGTGCGCGTCCACGCAGTCGACGTCCGCGGCGGTGAGGCCCGCGTGGGCCAGGGCCTGGCGGATGACGCGCTGCTGGGCGGGGCCGTTGGGCGCGGTCAGGCCGTTCGAGGCGCCGTCCTGGTTGACGGCGGAGCCGCGGACGACGGCGAGCACGCGGTGGCCGTTGCGCCGCGCGTCGGACAGTTTCTCCAGGACGAGCACGCCCACGCCCTCGGACCAGCTGCTGCCGGACGCGTCGGCGGAGAACGACCGGCACCGCCCGTCCGGCGCGAGCCCCCGCTGGCGGCTGAACTCGATGTAGCCCCAGGGCGTGGCCATCACGGTGGCGCCCCCGGCGAGCGCCAGCGAGCACTCCCCGCGCGCAGCGACTGGGCGGCCAGGTGCAGGGCCACCAGCGACGACGAGCAGGCCGTGTCCACGGTCACGGCGGGCCCTTCGAGGCCGAGCGCGTAGGCGAGGCGGCCGGAGGCCACGCTCGGCATGCTGCCGACCACGCGGTAGCCCTCGGCGCTCGGCGGCACGTGCCGGATGCGGGCGCCGTACTCGCTGTACATGATCCCGACGAACACGCCGGTGCGGCTGCCGCGCAGCGTGGTCGGGTCGATCCGGGAGCGCTCGACGGCCTCCCAGGACGTCTCCAGGAGCAGCCGGTGCTGCGGGTCGATGGTGACGGCCTCGCCGGGGCTGATGCCGAAGAAGTCGGCGTCGAAGTCGGGCGCGTCGTAGAGGAATCCGGCGTGCCGGGTGACGGTGGTGCCCAGGTGGTCGGGGTCGGGGTCCTGCTCGACGGTCCAGCCGCGGTCACGCGGGAACTCGGTGATCGCGTCGGTCTCGGAGCGCACCAGGCGCCACAGGTCGTCGGGCGACGCGACCTCGCCGGGCAGGCGGCAGCCCATGCCGATGACAGCGATCGGCTCGTCGTGAAGCGCGCCGCCGGACCCGGCCCCCGACTCCGCGGCGGCCTCTTCGCCGTACGAGCCGGACGCGGTGTCCGCGCCGGACGCGCCCTTCTCGTCGTACGAGCCGTACGAGCCAAGCAGCCGCCCCCGCAGGTGCTCGGCGAGCGCGGCGGGCGTCGGGTAGTCGAACAGGGCGGTCGCGGACAGCGTGAGGCCGGTCGCCTCGGCCAGGCGCTCGCGCAGCCGTGCGGCGCCGCGTCCGCGCACGCCCTGCGCGCCGAAGGCCCGGCCGGGGTCGAGCACGAGGTCCGCGCGGTCGAGGGCGGCGGCCGTGTGCGTGCGGATCAGGTCGAGGAGCAGGCGGTGCCGGTCCGCCTCGCGCGTGGCCGTGAGGCGCTGGCGCAGCGGCCGGTCGCGGCCCTCGTTCCACTCCATCGTTGCTTCCTTCCCTGTGGCTTCCCTGTGGCGTGTGGGGCCCTGCGGGTGCGGCGGCCGTGTCACCGCGCCGCCGCGCCGGGCGACCAGTCGGGCCGCTCGGGGAAGTCGAAGTCGACCTCGTCGGCCAGGCCCAGCTCCTCGACCAGGCGCTGGGCACCGGAGAAGTCCCGCACGAGCCGCCGCCCGGTGGCGGCGGTCCGCAGGTCGGCCACGATCTCGTCGGCGCCCGCCACGCCCGCGGTGACCAGTTCGAGCCGCAGCGTGGACAGGTCCTGCTCGGCGAACGAGTCGAGGGCGAGCGGCAGGCAGCGCGCGAGGGTCCGGCGCTGCTCGGCGTTCATCCGGGCGTGCAGCTCCCGGACGACCTCGATGACGACCGAGCCGTGCGCCGTCTCGTCCCGCAGGTGCAGGGTGGTGATCAGGGAGTGCAGGGGCTGGATCGCGGTGTCCCGGGCGAGCAGCGCGAGCAGCGCGTTGATGCAGGTCTCGGCGACCGCGCCCCACACCAGGACGGCCACGTCGCGCTCCCACCGCTCGGGCATCGTGGCGAGGGTCTCGCGCAGCCTCCGGTAGGTGACCAGCGGGGGCTGCTCGGGCCTGCTGGTCACCCGGCGCAGCTCCCGGGTGCGGGAGATGGCGAGCATGTGCATGTACGTGTGGAAGCTCTCGTCCACGATCGCCTGCTGCACGCCCTGCCGGACGACAGGGTCGTCGCTGCCGGGGAACACGCCGCGCATGACGAGGTCGAAGGCGGGCTCGGCGACGAGGTGCTCGGTGGCGATGACGCGCTCGTTGTAGCCGATCCACAGGCCCGTCAGGACCCGCTGCCGCTGCTCGGGGCTGGCCGCGAGGAACCGCGGGTGCTCGGCGAACGGCACGATGTCCAGCGGGTAGTCGGGTATCCCGGGGTCGTAGGCGGCGGGCTCCTGGAAGACCTCGGGCCGGTTGGCGACGGCGGCCCGCCGTGGCCAGGCGGCGACCAGTCGGCGCAGCGTGGCGCTGCCTATGCCGTGCTCCTCGGTCCACCCCTTGGCCGCCCAGGTGGTCACCACGCCCGGCTCCTCTCGTGTCGTCCGCCCGGCCTTCGTACCGGTGGTCGCAGTGCGGCTGCATCGTCACCGGCCGCTCTTGGCGGTTTCTTGGACGGGACTTGGCGGCGGCCGAAGCGGGCTTCTTCCCGGGCGGCGGGGATGCCAGGATGGGGCGAACGCCGAGGTGACCGGGGCGCCCACCGCCCGTGCCCGCGCCTTCGGCAGGCCCGCCCGGCCCCCGTCCGGCCGCGCCGAGCACCGTCGTTGACCGTCCACCGGCACTCCCTGTGAGGACGCATCATGCTCGTACCGCTCACCACGGCCGACTTCCTCGACCGCGCCGGGGCCGCCGCGTACGGCCGCACCGCGCTCGTCGACGAGCCGTACCAGCCGGGCGGCCCGCTGCCGACGACCACGTACGGCGGACTGCTCCGCCGGATCCGGGCCTGGCAGGCGGGCCTGGACGCGCTGGGCGTCGGCGAGGGCGAGCGGGTGGCGGTGGTGAGCCCCAACTCGGCCCGCCTGCTTGAGCTGTTGTACGCGGTGACGGCGAGCGGCCGGATCTGCGTGCCGGTGAACTACCGCCTCACACCGGAGGAGATCGCGTACGTGCTGCGGCAGTGCGACGCGTCGGTGGTGTTCGCCGACCCCGACGTGGAGGCGGCGCTCGGCACGGTCGAGGGGCCGAAGCGGTTCGTGCTCGGCGAGCAGACCGAGACGCAGGTCATGCGGTACGACACCGAGCCGCGCCCCTGGTCGCGGCCCGACGAGAACGCGGTCGCGACCCTCAACTACACCTCCGGCACGTCCGCGCGCCCCAAGGGCGTGGCGCTCACCCACCGCGCGGTCTGGCTGAACGCGATGACGTTCGGCGTGCACGCGCGGATCTGGGAGGGCGACGTCTATCTGCACACGCTGCCGACGTTCCACTGCAACGGCTGGGGCGTACCGTTCCTGCTCGCCGGGCTCGGCGCGCGGCAGGTGCTGCTGCGCCGGATCGACGGCGCGGAGATCCTGCGGCGGGTCCAGCAGCACGGCGTGACGCTGGCGTTCGGGGCCCCGGCGGTGTGGGACGCCGTGCTGCGGGCGGCCCGCGACTGGCCGGGCGAGGTGCCGGGGCGCGGCAAGGTGCGGATCATCTGCGCGGGCGCGCCGGTGAGCGAGCGCCTGGTGGCGCGGGTGGAGGACGAGCTGGGCTGGGAGTTCCTCCAGGTGTACGGGCTGACCGAGACGACGCTGCTCACCTTCAACCGGCGGCTGCCGGGCGCCCCGGGCGGCGGGGGCCTGACGCGGGCGGGTGTGCCCGCGCTCGGCGTGCGGCTGCGGACGGGGGAGCGCGGCGAGGTGCTGGCGCGCTCCAACATGGTCCTCGACGGCTACTGGCAGGACGGGGCGGCGAGCGCGGCGGCGCTCGACGACGGCTGGTTCCACACCGGTGACGTGGGGTCCTTCGACGGCGAGGGGCACCTGGAGCTGTTCGACCGGCTGAAGGACGTCATCGTCTCCGGAGGGGAGAGCGTGTCGTCGGTGGAGGTCGAGGAGTGCCTGCTGAGCCATCCGGCGGTGGCGGAGGCGGCCGTCGTCGGCGTGCCGGACGAGCGGTGGGGCGAGACCGTCAAGGCGCTCGTCGTGCCCGCCCCCGGGGCCCGGCCTGCCGAGGGCGAGCTGATCGCCCACTGCAAGGAGCGGCTCGCCCGGTACAAGGCGCCCACGTCCGTGGAGTTCCGCGAGGCGCTGCCCCGCACCAGCAACGGCAAGGTCCGCAAGAGCAGGCTCAGGGAGCCGTACTGGGCGGGTCAGGACCGGCGGATCAACTGACGGCGGCCGCCACGTTCCGCGGTCCGCGCCGCGACGGGCCGCCGCCCGTGCACGGCTTCGCGGCGGCCGGGCGCGCCCGCGCGGCACAGCCGCACGGCCCCGCGCCCCTCGCCCGTACCGCGCCGCGGCGGACGCCGCCGCGCCCGCTCAGGGCTGGAGGCACATGCGCCCGACGGACTCGTCCCGCAGGATGCGGGTGAACAGGACCCTGAGGTCGCGGCCCGGGTCCACGCCGAGTTCCTGGGCGAGGGCGCCGCGGATGCGGTGGTAGACGCGGACCGCCTCCGCCTGTCGGCCGACCTCGCACAGCGCCACCATGAGCAGCCAGCCGAGGCGTTCGCGGGTGGGGTAGCGGGCGCTGAGCGCGGACAGCTCGGCCACCGCCGTGCCGTTGTCCCGGCCCCAGGCCAGCTCGGCCTCCCACAGGGCCTCCCAGGTGACCAGGCGCAGCTCCTCCAGGCGGGCCGCCTCGCGCACGGCCGGTTCGTAGTCGCCGAGTTCGGCGTACGGCGCGCCGCGCCATAACGCGAGGGACCCGGCGAGGGCGCGGCTGGCCGCCGCGAACCGGCCGTCCCTCAGCAGCTGGCGCCCGTACCGGAGCTGGCCCTCGAAGCGGCAGGCGTCGACCCGTTCCATCTCGACGGCGAGCACATAGCCGTGCGGCTCGCGGCGCAGGATGCGGTTGCGGCCGCGGGGCGGGCAGTCCGGCTCCAGCTGGCGGCGCAGATGGGAGACGTAACTGTGCAGGCTCGCGACCACGTTGCCGGGTGGTCCGGCGGGCCAGATGGCCTCCGTCAGCCGCTCGGCGCCCACCACCTGCCCGGGGGCGAGCAGCAGCGCCGACAGGACGGCGCGCTGGCGCGCCGGGCCCAGGGGCAGGGGGCCGCCGGGCGACCACACCGCGAGCGGCCCCAGGATGCTGAAGGAGAGTTCACCGGTCAGTTCCGCAACAGTTTTCACAGACATCACTACTCCCCCTGATAACACTGTTTTTCAATGGTCACCGATCTCCCCCTGCCGATGGTCGGAACGCCGTCCACATCGCCCGTCCGAGCGCCCTGCCGGTTCACGGGTGGACTTTTCATATGTCCCGCACAAGCAATGAGGGGGAAGCGTTCCCCATTCGACCGGGCGTTACTCTAGGCCCGCACTCTTTGCTAACCCATGCCGCTGACCTGACCTGATGGCGTGAAACTGCGGTTACTCCCAGGGATTTCCCTGGGATACGTTGGGCAGTTACGCAAGTTCTCTGAAGATCTCCGGCCGGGCGCCGCGACTGGGCGCGCCAACGGGCCACGGTGTTCGATTCACCGATTCCTCTGCGAATAACAAAGGCGTGTTCGAGCAATTCAAGACGGCCGGGCAGCCCTTCGCGTGTGAAGAAACAACCTTTCCTACCCGGCGGCCGCGCCGGTATGCCCCCGGCGGGAGGGCGCACTGGCTCAAAGGAAGGAACAGGGGGTTACGCGAGAGGGCGCGCGGCGGGCGGCCACTCCCCCGAGGACAGAAAGCGCCGCACCTCCACCGCGGCGCGGCGCCCCTCGGCGGCCACCGCACCGGCGCGCCGCACCTCGTGGACCGCGTTCCCGACCGCGAAGACCCCGTGGACCGCGGTGCGGAACGCCGCGTCGACGGCGGGCCCGCGCGTGGCGGGATCCAGCGGCACGCCGCCCCGGCGCGCCAGCTCGTGGTCGGGCACGAAGTCGCCGGTGAACACGACGGTGTCGCAGGCGAGTCGGGTGCTGCGGCCGGTGCGGTGCCGCAGCCGGACGGCGGACAGCCGCCCCTGGCCGAGCAGTTCGGTGACCTCGGTGCCGGTCAGGAGCGGCACGCCGAGCCGCAGCCGCGCGTCGGCGGCCTGCCACGCCGTGGTCTCGTGGCGCGGCCGGGCGGTCACCTGGGCGGCCACCTCGACGCCCGCGCGCCGCAGCGTGCCGAGCGCCGCGTACGCCACGGCCTCGCCGCCGACCACCACCGCGCGGCGGCCGACGTCCTGGCCGTACAGGTGGACGGCCTGCTGGAGCTCCCCCGTGGTGTAGACGCCCGCGGGACGGCTGCCGGGGACGAGGCGGGCGGTGCGGGGGCGCTCGCGGGCGCCGGTGGCGAGCACCACCGCCCGTGCGGTGAGCCGCTCCAGGCCCGCGGGTGACGTGGTGTCGAGGGTGCGGGGACCGGCCCAGCCGGTGGCCGTGACGCCGGTGCGGACGGTGGCGCCCGCGCGGATCGCGGCGTCGAGGCAGCGCCGCGCGTACCGGGGGCCGCTGACGCCGGGCCCGGTCAGGCCCGCGAGAGTGCGGGCGCCGAAGCCGCCGTGGTGGCAGTGGCGCGGGACGCCGCCCGCCCGCTCCTCGCGCTCCAGGACCTCGACGCGGCCCGCGCCCGCCGCGGCGAGTGCGGCGGCGACCGCGAGCCCCGCGGGACCGGCGCCGACGACCAGCACGTCGACCGCGCGTTCGTGCCTCATCACGCCCCCAGCCAGTCGCGCCGCTCGAAGAGGTCCCGCACGGCGGCACCGCAGTAGAAGCCCTGGCAGCGGCCCGCGCGGGCGCGGGTGCGGCGCCGCAGCCCGTCGAGGGACGCGGGCGGCACGGTGCTCAGCAGGGCGTCGCGGATCTCGCCGCGCGTGACGCGCTCGCAGTGGCAGACGATCCTGCCGTACTCCGGGTCGGCGGCGATGAGGTCGGCGCGCTGATGGGGCCGGGGGAACGATTCGCCGAGGTTCGGCATGCGCAGCGGCGCCAGCTCGCCCGCCTCGCCCAGGCGCAGGCCGGTGTCGGCGAGCAGGTCCACGACGTACGCGGCGATGGCCAGGGAGGCCGTCAGGCCGGTGGAGCGGATGCCGCCGACGGTGACGTAGCGCTGCTCGGGCCAGGCGTCGATGCGGTAGTCGGCGTGTTCGGTGGCCGCGCGCAGGCCCGCGTAGACGGCGGTGACGTCCTCGTCGAGGAGTGCGGGCAGGATCCGCGCGCCCTTCTCGCGCAGGTCCGCGATCCCCTCGGCCGTGGAGCCGGTGGCCCGCTTGTCGTCCAGGTCCTCGGCGGTGGGCCCGAGCAGCACGTTGCCGTACACGGTGGGTGCGACGAGCACGCCCTTGCCGAGGGCCGTGGGCACGGGGAGCAGGATGTGGCGCACCAGGTCGCGGGCGAGCTTGTCGAAGACGAGGAGCTGGCCGCGGCGCGGCGTGACGGTGAAGGTGGTGCGGCCGAGCATGCGGTCGACGGTGTCGGCGCCCAGGCCCGCGGCGTTGACGAGGTGGTGGGCGCGGACGGGGCCGCGGCTGGTGGTCAGCGTGTGCGGGGTGCCGTCGGACGCGTCGCCCTGGCTGACCGCGCTCACCCGGCAGTAGAGGTGCAGGTCCACGCCGGAGCGCACGGCCTGGGTGGCGTAGGCGAGGGGGGTCGTCCAGGGGCAGATGACGCTCTCGCCGGGCACGTCGAGGGCGCCGAGGGCGCCGGGGCCCAGGTGCGGTTCGCGGGCGCGGACGGCCGCGGCGTCGAGCAGCCGGGTCTCGTGGTGGCCGTTGCGCTCGGCCTTCGCCAACAGGCCGGGCAGGGCGGCGCGCTGCTCCTCGTCCCAGGCGACGAGGAGGGCGCCGACCGGCTCGACGGGGATGCCGGTCTCGGCGGCATAGTCGGCGAGGAGCCGCTGCCCCTCGCGCACGAGCCGGGCCTCGAGGGAGCCGGGCACGGCGTCGAAACCGGTGTGCAGGATCGCGGTGTTGGCCTTGGAGGTGCCCTCGCCGACGTCGCCGGAGGCCTCCACGACCGCGGTGCGCAGCCGGTACCGGGCCAGTTCGCGGGCGATGGCGGCGCCGACCACTCCGGCGCCGACGACCAGGACGTCGTACGGCTCGGACGGCAGCGCGCCGCTCCGGGTGACGCGCCCTGGCATGGCCTGGTTCATGAAGTTCATCACGACGTACGGGACAGCAGTGCCGTCACTTCGGAGCGGAACGCGGCGCGCCGGGCCGCCGCCTCGTCGGCGCTGACGCGCGGCTCGTACACGGCGGCGGGCCGCCACGCCGGTATGACGTCGCGCAGGGCGAGGCCCGGGTCGGCGCCGAGGCGGGCGACCGCGCCCACGCCGAGCGCGGTGACGTCCGGCAAGGCGGAGACCTCCACGGGGCGCTGGAGCAGGTCCGCCTGGGTCTGCATCAGCAGGGCCGAGCGGGTCAGGCCGCCGTCGACGCGCAGGCTCCGCAGCGGCTCGCCGAGGTCGGCGGCGACCGCGTCGGCCAGCTCGGCGACCTGGGCAGCGATGCCCTCGCACAGGGCGCGCACCACATGGCCCGGAGCGGTGTCCAGGCCGAGACCGGTGAGGGAGCCCCGCAGGTCGCCGCGCCACCAGGGCGCCGCGAGCCCGGCGAGCGCGGGCACGAAGGTGACGCCGCCGCTGTCCGGCACGGCCGAGCCGACCGCGTCGAGGTCCTCGGCGCCGGAGATCACGCCGAGGTCGGTGAGCCAGCGCACGGCGGACGCGGCCGTGTACACCTGGCCGTCCAGGCAGTAGCTGCTGCGGCCCCCGAGGCGCCAGGCGACGCAGGCGACCAGGCCCGAGTCGCCGCGGCGCGGCCGGTCGCCGGTCTGGGCGAGCAGGAACGCGCCCGTGCCGTAGGTGCACTTGGCGCTGCCCGGCTCGGTGACGTCCTGGGCGAGCAGCGCCGCCTGCTGGTCGACGAGGAGGCCGGTGAGCGGAATCCCGTACCCGAAGTCCGTGGTGGTGCCGATGTGTTCGGCGGCGTCGACCACGCGGGGCAGCGCCTCGCCGTCGAGGCCGAAGAGGGCGAGGGCGCGCTCGGACCAGGCGGCGGTGTCCAGGTCGAGGAGCTGGGTGCGGCCCGCGGTGGCGGCGTCGGTGACGAAGGCGCCGGTGAGCCGGTGCGTCAGCCAGGCGTCGCTGGTGGTGACGGTGCCGTCGCGGGTGAGGTGGCGGCGGATCCACGCCATCTTGGGGGCGGCGAAGTAGGGGTCGAGGGGCAGGCCGGTGAGGGCCCGCAGCTCCTCGGCGTGCTCGGCGAGTTCGGCGCACAGCGGCTCGGCGCGGCGGTCCTGCCACACCAGGGCGTCGGTCAGCGGCTCACCGGTCGCCGGGTCCCAGGCGAGCACGGTCTCGCCCTGGTTCGCCAGGCCCACGGCGGTGACCGGCTCGTCCGCGTCGGCGAGGGCGGCGCGGCCCGCGTCGAGCACCGAGTCCAGCAGGTCGCCGGGGCTCACCTCGACCAGGCCGCCGGGCAGGTGGCGGGGGCGCACGGGGGCGGCGCCGGAGCCGATCACGCCCCGCTCGGGGCAGACCACGAGGGCCTTGGTGCCGGAGGTGCCCTGGTCGACGGCGAGGACGGGACCCTGGCCGGTCATCGGGGCCGCCGGGGGCGCACGGGGGCGCACGCGCCGGGGGAGGTCATGATCACGGCGGCAGCCTGCTACACCGGGCGCGGGACCGTCAAGGGAGGTGCGGGGACCGTCCGGTCCGAGGCTTCAGCGCCCAAATGTCGGGTTCCACACTCCTGTTGATCAAGAAGGAACCCAAACTTCACACCGGCGCGCCGCGTTGACACAACTTGGTCAAGAAAGATCCGAGGACCGCCCAGTAATCGGAAGACTCGGCTCTACACTGACCGCCGAAACAACATCGCACACTCGTACACCAGTTCATCACTCAAGAAACACACAGGACACAGCGCTACCACCGCCCACGAGCCCCACGTACGCCCCAGATGTGCCCCATGTACGCCTCCGAGCGCCCCCGGGCGCCCCGAACGAAACAGCCGAAGCCCAGCCCCCGTCCAATCCCAGAGGACCCCATGTCGATGCCCTTAACCCGCCCGGTGTACCACCCGGCCGGTCACGACGCGCCGCTGCGCGCCGTACTCCAGGACCTCAAGGCAGGCCGCTGGGTGTCGACGAGGAACCTGCTCACCGAGACCCCGGACTGGGGCCTGTGGACCCAGCGCACGCAGATCCTGGCGGCGGCCGTCGCCGGTTCCGACGTGGTGCGCGCCTGGCTCTCCGAGGAGCCGCGCAGCGTCGCCGCGACGGTCCTGCACACCCGCGTCACGGTCGAGCGCGCCCTGCGCGCCCACCGCGCGGGCCACCGGCACACCAACGACCTGTGGCGCGAGGCCAACGACGCCTGCCGCGTCGCCTCGCAGACCTCCCCCGAGGACCCCGTCCCCTGGATCTGCCTGCTCGCGCTCGCCACGCTCGACGAGGGCCAGCGGTGGGACGAGCACCGGGTGCCCGCCCCGGAGCCGATGCTGTTCCCCGGCCCCTGGCACATCCTCGCCGAGGCCGACAAGCGCGACCCCGGCAACCGCGAGGCGTACCACCGCATGCTCCAGTTCGCCTACCACCGCAGGCCGGGCGCCCCGCTGACGGAGGCGGTGAACTTCGTGCACTGGGCGTCGGCTTCGGCGCCCGCGGGCTCGCCCCTGCACGTCCTGCCGCTGTATGTGCGGGTGGAGCGCTACCGGCGCGACGGCGGCAGCGAGCGGGCCCTCGACCTGCACTGGGTCGCGGAGGACGCGACGCGCAGCGCGCTCAGGGCCCTGCAGTTGTGGTTCGACCACGCGCGCCCCGAGTCGGCGTCGCTGCTGGACCTCAACTACCTGGCGCACGCGCTGTGGGGCGCGCACCACTTCCACGACGCGGTCCGGGTCTTCGAGGTGCTCGACCCGTTCTTCACCGTCGTGCCGTGGACGTACCGCACCCAGTCGCCCGGGGACACGGAGGCCGCCACGGAGGCGTTCGTGCAGGCCCGCGCGCGCTGCTACCACGCGGCGCGGGGCCCCGGGCAGCGCTGAGGCGCACCCAACACCCCCTTGCCCCCTCACCCCCGTAACACCCTCTCACTGCGGCACCGCCCCCTACCGCCCCCTTACCACCCACAACACCGTTAGCCCCTCTCACCCCCGTAACGCCTTCCCGTACCCCCGCGCCCCCGCACACCGGCGCATCCGGCGTACCCACGCCCCTAGTACTCCCCCACACGCCCCACAGTCCCCCACACCCCCCACAGTCCCCCACACCCCCCACACTCCCTACCCCCACACCCCTTACCCCCACACACCCCCGCACCCCCCGTTTCCGGAGGTTGAACCGTGTCACGCACCACCATGTCGAGCTCCGTCCCGGTGCCCCCGCACCAGGACGAGGAACAGCGGCTCAGAGAGCTCGGCTACCAGCCCGTACTCGCCCGCCGCATGGGCGGGTTCGGCAACTTCGCCATCAGCTTCTCCGTGATCTCCATCCTGTCCGGCTGCATGACGCTCTACGGCTTCGGCCTGAGCACCGGCGGGCCCGCCGTGATGATGTGGGGCTGGGTCGGCGTCGGCCTGATGGTCCTGTTCGTCGGCCTCGCGCTCGCCGAGGTCACCAGCGCCTACCCGACCTCGGGCGCCCTGTACTACATGGCGGACCGGCTCGGCGGGCGCCGCTGGGGCTGGTACACGGGCTGGCTGAACCTCCTCGGGCTGCTCGGCGCGATCGCGGGCATCGACTACGGCGCCGCCCTGTTCACCGGCGCCCTGGTGAGCATGCACAGCGACTTCACGCCCACCGCGGGCTCCACGTTCGTCATATTCCTGTGCATCCTGCTGCTGCACGCGCTGCTCAACCTGTTCAACGTGCGCCTGGTCAGCCTCCTCAACTCCATCTCCGTGTGGTGGCACCTGACGGGCGTCGCGGTCATCGTCGGTGTCCTCGCGATCGTGCCCGACTCGCACAAGTCGCCGTCGTTCGTCTTCGGCGAGTTCGTCAACGACACCGGCTGGTCCAGCCCGCTGTACGTGTGCATGATCGGCCTGCTGCTCGCCCAGTACACGTTCTCCGGGTACGACGCGTCGGCGCACCTCTCCGAGGAGACCTCCAACGCCTCGGTGACCGCCGCGCGCGGCATCGTGCGGGCCATCTGGGCGTCCTGGGTCGCCGGTTTCATCCTGCTCGCGGGCCTCACCTTCGCCATCCAGGACTACGTGGGCACGCAGAAGTCCGCCACCGGAGTGCCGCCCGCACAGATCTTCATCGACGGCCTCGGCACGTCGGGGGCGACCGCGCTGCTGCTCATCGTGATCGTGGCGCAGCTGTTCTGCGGCAACGCCGAGACGGCCGCCGCCAGCCGCATGGTGTTCGCGTTCAGCCGGGACAACGCCCTGCCGGGCTCGGCCATCTGGCGCAAGGTCAGCCCGCGCACCCAGGTGCCGGTCCCCGCGGTGTGGCTCTCCGTGGGCCTCGCGGGCGTGATCGCGCTGCCGTCGCTGTACTCGTCCACCGCGTACGGCGCCGTCACGGCGATCAACGTCATCGGCATCACGCCCGCCTACGCCATCCCCGTGCTGCTGCGCCTCAAGGCGGGCGACCGGTTCCAGCCGGGCCCGTGGAACCTGGGCCGCTGGAGCAAGCCGGTGGGCTGGATCGCCGTGTGCTGGGTCGGCTTCGTCACCGTCCTGTTCTGCCTGCCGCAGGCCTCGCCGGTGACCGTCGACACCATGAACTACGCGTCCATCGCGCTCGCCGTGGTGCTGATCCTCGCCACCATCTGGTGGTTCGTGGCGCGCCGCTCCTACAGCACGCCCGCCGCGTACGGCAGCGACAAGGAGCAGGCCGAGATCGCCGAGGGCATCATCTGACGCCCTGACGCACGGCCAAGCGGTGCCGGGGCCCGACCCCCGTGCGAGCCCCGGCACCGCGGTCCGGGCAAGACCGTCACCGGCCGCCGCCCACCGCCTCGGCCGCCTCAGCGGCCGACGCGGCTGCTCTGGTCGTGCAGCACCAGCCAGCGGCCGTCGGCCCGGGTGAAGCCGAGGCCGGTCCGCAGCCGCGCCCGGTGGCCGTCGGCGGGCTTGGAGTACTCCGAGTCGAACAGCACGAACCCGGTGTCGCAGCCGGACACCACCCGGCGCCGCTCGTGGAGCGTCCGGCGCCAGGACGGGTCGGCGAACAGCTCCTCGACGAACGCCATCGAGTCCGCCTTCCCCGACCGGACCTCGCCGTCGGCGGAGACGATCGTGTAGCCGTCGTGCACCAGGGCCTTGTACCGCTCGGCGTCCCGCTCCCGCGTCGCCGTCGCGTACGCCCGCACGGCCGCGCCGAACTGCTCGACGCAGCGCCGGGTTTCGGTGCCCGAGTCCGACCGCTCCCGCCCGCCCGAGGCGACGCCGCCGGTGGCCGCGACACCGGCCGTCGCCGCGACCGCCGTGGCCGCGCACAGCAGGGCGGTCAGCACGACGTTCCGCCACATCCGCACCATCAACCCTCCTCACCTCCGGCCGGGCGCGCCGCCCCGCGCCCGCTTCCCTTCCGGCACCCAGCCAAGTTCCCGGAAGCGGCGTTGAGAAGGAATTCGACGAGGTTCGAATGGCCGCCCCCACCATGTCGAATGGCCGACCCGGCGTGTCGAATGGCCGACTCTGGCATGGCGGCCGCCCCCCGCATCGGGGCTACGCTCCACAGGCGTGATCCACGCGCACTTGGACTCGGAGTCCCTCGGCAGGGTCCGCCTCGCCCCGTCCCCCGCCCTCGAAGCCGTCTGGTGGCTGCGGTACGCGTACACCGGCGGGCGGCACCCGGTGCTCGGCGACCCGGGGGCCGCCGCCCGCTGGTCGCTGCGCCACCCGGACGTCGCGCTCGTCGCCCGCTGCCTGTCCGTGCCGGGCGGCCCCACCTACATGCCCGACCTGCTCACCCCGAAGCCCCCGCTCGTCCCGGCGGCGCGGGCGTTCACCGAGCAGGTGGAGGCCGTCGACGCCACGCCGCCGGAGACGGTCGCCCGCCAGGTGTACGAGGAGCGCTTCCTGGGCGGCCCGGTCCCCGCCGACGTGCGGACGGCAGTGGAGGACGGGACCTTCGCCGAGCGGGCCGCGAGCGGGCTGCGGCAGTTCTGGCTGGACGCGGTCGCCGACGGGTGGAGCGCGCTGCGGGCGCCCCTGGAGGCGGACGTGGCCGCGCGGGCCACGGACATCGCCACGTACGGCGTGGGGCACCTGCTGAGGTCGCTGCACCCCGACGTCAGCTGGGACGGGGGCCGCCTGTCGATCCGCAAGAACTACGTGGAGTCGGCCCACTTCCACGGCGCGGAGCTGGTCCTCGCGCCGACCGCCGCGTGCTGGCCGCACGTCAGCGCCCAGGTGGCCGAGCCGGGCAACGCGGTGCTCGGCTATCCGGCGGCGGGGCTCGGCTCCGCCGCGGACCGGCCGCGCCGCCCCGGCGTGGGCAGGCTGCTCGGCCGCAGCAGGGCCGCCCTGCTCGGCGACCTCGCGGCGCCGCGCACCACCGGCGAACTCGCCGCCCGCCACCGCCTGGCGCCCGCCACCGTCTCGTACCACCTGGGCGTGCTGTACCGCACCGGCCTGGTGCTCAAGGAGCGGGACCGGCAGGTGGTGCGCTACCGGCGCAGCGCGGAGGGCGACGCGCTGCTCGACGGGCGGCCCGGCGGGTGACGGAGGGTCAGCGTCCCTAGGGTTCGCGGTCGTTGAGGATGCGCTGGAACAGCCGGTGGTCCTGCCAGGCGCCGTTGATGTGCAGATAGGCCCGCGCCAGGCCGTACTCCTCGAAGCCGCACTTGGCCAGCACGCGCTGCGACGCCGCGTTGTGCGGCAGGGTGCCCGCCTCCAGGCGGTGCAGCCGCAGGTCGGCGTCCGCGGCGGCGCACACCGCGGTCACCGCGGCGCTGGCCAGGCCCCGGCCCGTGTACGCCCCGTCGATCCAGTAGCCGACGTTGGCGCTGCGGAACGGGCCGCCCACGATGTTCGACAGGGTGATGGCCCCGACGACCGCGGGGCCGCTCCCGCGCAGGCCCTCCGGGGCCTCGTCCCACAGCAGCCAGCGCGCCCGCAGCCCCTTCGCGCGCTCCTGCTCGTACGCCCGCAGCCCGGCCAGCTGGCCCGCGGCCGTGAAGAACTCGGGCGGGCGCTCGGGGTCCCAGGGCGCGAGGTGGGCGCGGTTGTGCCGGTGGGCGCGGGCGAGGGCCTCGGCGTCGGCGGGGGCCGCCGGGCGCAGCACGACGGTGTCGGTGAGGCGTGCGGTGCGCAGCTCCACGGCCCGCTCCCTCACATTCCGCCCGCGACGCGGAGCACCGCGCCGGTGGTGAACGAGGCGTCGTCCGACAGGAGCCAGGAGACGGCCCCGGTGACCTCCTCGGGGCGGCCCGCGCGGCCGAGCGGGATGGTGTCGGCGAGCTTCGCGGGGCGCTGCGGGTCCTCGTGGAACTCGGTCCAGATGATGCCGGGGGCCACGCAGTTGACGCGGATGCCGAGCGGCGCGACCTCCTTGGCGAGGCCCACGGTGATGGTGTCGACGGCGGCCTTGGTGGCGGCGTAGTGGACGTACTGGCCGGGGCTGCCGAGCGTGGCGGCGGCCGAGGAGACGTTCACGATGGCGCCGCCGGTGCGGGTCATGTCGCGGACCGCGCGGCGGGCGCAGAGCAGATAGCCGAGGACGTTCACGTCGAGGGCGCGGCGCATGCCCGCCGCGTCGGCCTCGGCGAGGGGCCCGTTCGGGCCGCTGACGCCCGCGTTGTTCACCAGGCCCGTGACCGGGCCGAGTTCGGCGGCGGCGGTGTCGAAGAGCCGGTCGACGTCGTGCTCGTCGGCCGTGTCCAGGCGGACGGTGACGCAGCGGCGGCCGGTGCCGCGGACGGCGTCGGCGGCCTTCTCTGCGGCGGCCGCGTCCGAGCGGTAGCCGAGGGCCATGTCGTGCCCGTCGCGGGCGAGGCGCAGGGCGACGGCGGCGCCGATGCCGCGGCTGCCGCCGGTGATCACGGTGACGCGCTGGGTCATGCGGCCCCTCCGAACTCGACGATCTTGTGGCCGCAGTGTACGAGGCGACGGCCGGGGGCCCGGGACGGGTCCCGGGCCCCCGCGCTCAGGTCACGGCGCGAGGCACCCCGTGGCCGGTACCTCGGTCGGGACGCCGGGGCTCGCGAGGTCCACGAGGCCCGTCACCTCCTGGACCGCGCAGTCGACGGTGGCCACCGGGTCGGGAACGGCGCTCGCCGGTGCGGCGAGCGCCCCGAGGACGGCGAGCGTTCCAACGGCGAGGGCAGCGATACGGCGCATGAACAGCCTTTCTGCGTACGAGGTGGGTGATCCTCCGCAGAGCTGCCCGAGGCGGTGTCCCGGTACGCGCCGCGTCACCCGGACGAGGCCGCAGAATCGATGCGCCACGGCGCCCGGAGCGCGCTAGACCTTCTCGGGTGCCTCGGGCGCCGCCTCCTCCGCCGGGAGGCTGTCCATGAAGGAGCTGACCGAGAACACGGCGTTGCCGGGACCGGCCGGGCCGTAGCCGGGCGGCGAGGACAGGCCGAACTCCTCCATGGTGGCGCGGTACTCCTGGAGCAGCCGCACGTGGTACTCCAGGGGCGCGCCCAGCGGGTTGGCCTTGCCGAGGGGCGTGGTGGGCTCGGGGCACCAGGTGGTGAAGCGCGGGGTGATGCCGTGCGCCATGAAGTAGCGCAGGCCCTCGACGGTGGAGTCGATGGCCTCGTCGACGGTCTTGAAGCCGAAGGGCTCGGCCATCTCGACGCCCGCGACGAAGTTCGGGATGACGTTGCGGGGCCCGAAGACCTCGGCGGAGTCGAGGATGCGGCGGTGCCACTCGTCGCGGCCGACGTAGCGCTCCTTGCCGGGGCAGTAGCGCTCGAACAGGTAGGGGTCCCACACCTCGTAGTTCGGGTGGTAGATCCGCACTCCGTAGTCGTGGAAGCGCTGGACGTCCGCCTTGGGCAGCGCCTGGGCGACGACCTTGCCGATCCAGCGGCCGGGGAAGCGCTCCTCGATGGCCTTGGCGTACTGGCCGTAGAAGTCGGCCTCGTCCTTGCCGCCGATGTGCGAGGTGACGGCGCCGCCGGTGAGGGTGTAGGCGGTGGAGGCCTTCGCGGTGTCGTACCGGTCGATGATCTCCAGGGCCTCCAGGACCTCCTCGACGGGCTTGACGCCCGTGTAGGGGCGGCCCGCCGCCTTGTGCTGGCGCCAGTTGTGATTGATGTCGCAGTACTGGCACTCCTCCTTGGCGCCGAAGTACTGGCAGACCCGGAAGACCGTGAGGTAGATCAGGTACCCCCATTGGATGGTGGGGGCGACCTCCATCACCGACTTCCCGTTGGCCAGCTTGTGCCGGTAGTACTCCGGCATGGGCGGCACGCCGACGTCCGAGATCCGCTGGCCGTCCAGGTAGAGCCCGAGCACGCCGTCGTCGTCGGCGGCCACGCGGTACGGGGACGACGGGTTGACCCGCACGGACACCACCGTGCGGCGCAGCTCGTAGGGGCCGCCGGTCAGCACGATCTCCTCGGGCGGGCGGCGCAGGGCGGCGGCGCCCAGCTCCGGCAGCGTGCCGTGGTCGAAGGAGAAGATGAAGTACGACTTCGGCTTGACGTCGCCCGAGGCCTCGTTGGCGCTGTCGCTGAGCGCGGACTCGTCGAAGGCCACGCCGCCGCGCAGCAGGTCCTCCTTGATCACGGCCTCGCGCGGCACCTTGGGGTGCCGCTGCATGAGTCCTTCGATCAACTCCGTACGCCTGGGCATGGGCGGACACCTCGGATCCTGTCGGGCGTTTACATCCGTGTACGGGGTCCACGCTAATACCGCCGCGGGCGCGGTCCGGCCGGGGGGCGCCCGAACTCCGGAGGGCCGGAAGATCCAGCCCCTCCGGCGTTTGAGGAGCGGGGTCTGGGGCGGAGCCCCAGTTTCGGGAAAGGGGCGGGTCTGGGGCGCCCCCCGCGAGGGAACCCTCGTGGGCCGTTCGCGCGTTCCCCGGTCAGTGTCCGCGACCGAAGCGAACAGGCGGTGCCGATGTACGACCTGGTCCCGGGGGGCAACGCGCCCCTGCCGCCCGGCCCCCTCACCCTGCGGGTGCCGGGCCCCTTCGACCTGTCGGCCGTGATCACCGGCGACGACGGCAAGGTCGCGGGCGACGCCGACTTCGTGTTCTACAACCAGCCGACGGCCCCCGGCGCCCGCCTCGGCGCCGACGCGCTCACGGTCGACGCCGCCCGGCTGCGCCCCGGCGCGAGCCGCGTCACGCTGGTGGTCAGCCCCGCCGAGCCGGAGACGCCGCTGGGCCGGCTGCCCGCCGTCGCGCTGCGGGTCGAGGGGCCGCGCGGCGAGCCCGTCGCCCGCTTCGCCGCGCCCCGGCCCCGCGAGGAGACGGCGCTGCTGGTCGCGGAGATCTACCGCCGGGGCCCGGCCTGGAAGCTGCGCGCGCTCGGCCAGGGGTACGCGGACGGGCTCGCGGGGGTCGCACGGGACTTCGGCCTGGACGTGACGGACGAGCCGGACCCGGCGGACCCGCCGGGTGCGCCGGTGCCCGCCAGCGAGGCCGTCACCGTGGTGATGCCGCGCCCCCGCGTGTCGGCGGCCGCGCCCGCCCCGGCGCCCACCGCCGCGCCGCCGGGCCCGCTCCAGGGCTTCCTCGCTCAGGTGAACGCGGCGCGCGCCGCCGCGGGCGCCCCCGCTGTCCAGCTCGACGCCCGCCTGACCGAGGCCGCCCGGGCGCACTCGGCTGGCATGGCGCAGCGGGGCGCGCTGGCGACGGAGGGCCCGGACGGGACGTCGCTCTACCAGCGGGTGTCGGCGACCGGGTACGCGTACCTGGCCATCGGCGAGCACCTGGTGTCGGGCCCGCGCGACCCCGTGGGCTTCCTCGACTACTGCCTGGGCCAGGACCGCACCCGGGGCACGGTCCTGGAGCGGGCCTTCACGCACGTCGGGGTGGCCGAGGTCACCGACCGGCGCGGGGACGACGTGTTCTGGACGGCGGTGTGGGCGGAGCCGTTCTCGCCGGGCGGGCTCGCCAGGGCCACGGCCGAGGTGCTGGCGCTCACCAACGGCCACCGGGCCGCGGCCGGGCTCGGCCCGCTCGCCCCGGATCCGCGGCTCGCCGCCGCGGCGCAGGGCCACAGCGCGGACATGGTGGCCCGCGGGTTCTACGCGCACACCGCGCCGGACGGCAGCGAGCCCTGGGACCGGGCCGCCGCCGCGGGCAGTACGCATCGTCGGATCGGGGAGAACATCGCCTGTGGGCAGCGCTCCCCCACCGAGGTCGTCACCGGCTGGATGAACAGCCCGGGCCACCGGGCGAACATCCTCAAGCCGTCCTTCACCCACCTGGGAGTGGGCTTCGTGGGAGGCGGCGCGGCGGGGACGTACTGGACGCAACTGTTCGGCGGCTGAAGCCGCCCCGAAAGGGGCGCGGGGAACGGCGCGAGCGACCACGACCCACCCGCACACGACGACCCAACGCCAGCACGCCACGGCGGGGACGTACTGGACGCAGTTGTCCAAGGGCCGACCAGCCGCGCCCCCGAAGGGGCGCGGGGAACTGCGCGAGCCACCGCGACACACCCGCAGACGCCCCCAGCACCAGCCCCCCCACCCCTCAGAGCACCACCGGCGCCCCGGCCCGCGCCGACGCGTACGCCGCCTCCACGATCCGCACCGTGCGCACCCCGCCCTCCCCGTCCGCGACGTCCATGCCGTCCGCGCCCGGGCCGAACAGGAACACGCGCAGCATCCGCTCGTCGAGGTCGATGCCGAACGGGACGGCGAAGCCGGTGCGGCGGCGTTCGCTGAAGCCCTCGACGCGCTGGTCGAAGGCGTCCATCTCCAGGGTGGCCCGCTCGCCGACGACGGTCAGCTCCAGGCCGCCCCACCAGTGGTGGGAGCGGGGGTGCGACCAGCTGCAGTCGAGGGTGGCGACCGCGCCGTTGTCGTAGCGGACGGTGACGAGGCCGCTGGTCTCCACGTCGGTCTCGTCCTCGTACAGGACGTTGTTGGTCTGCGCGTACACCTCGACGGCGCGGGCAGCGAACAGGTCGTCGAGCAGGTCGGCGATGTGCACGGTGTGGTCCATCAGGGCGCCGCCGCCCGCGAGCGCCCGGTCGGCGAACCAGCGGCGGGCCCGGGTCGGCAGCTGCCCGTTGTTGGCGCCGGTCACGGCGAGGACCCTGCCGGTCTCGCCGCTGGTGACGGCGCGCCGCACGGCCGCGTACGCCGGGCTGAAGCGCACCGGGTAGGCGACCGCGAGCCGCACCCCGGCGGCGCGGCACGCGGCGAGCATCGCCTCGCCGTCCGCGACGGTGGTCGCCAGCGGCTTCTCGCACAGCACGTCGACGCCGTGCGCGGCGGCCAGCTCCACCAGCGGGCGGTGGCGGGCGTTCTCCGCGCACACGATCACCGCGTCCGGCCCCCAGGCGAACGCCTCCTCGTAGGTGTCGGCATAGGCGACGCCGAGCGGCTCGGCGACGGTCCGGCCGCGGGTCTCGCCGGGCGCGGCCGCGTCGGTGTCCGGGTCGCTGCCCAGGACCTCCACGCCCGGCATGGCCCGCAGCAGCTTGAGGTACGTGGCCGCGTGGACATGGGCGAACGACAGGACGGCGACCTTCATCGCGTGACCTCCTCCAGTTGCACGGCCTCTAGTTGCACGGCCCGGCCGGTGCGGCTCGATTCGATGGCGGCGCGGGCGATCCGGATCGCCTCGACGCCGTCGCGCGCGGTGACGCGCGGTACGAGGCCGGGGTCGTCCCAGGCCGCGGCGAACTCGCGCAGTTCGCTCAGGTACGGGCTCTCGGTCATCGGCGTCGAGGGGATGCCCTCGTTGGGGGCGCGCACGCCCTGCGCGGTGATGCGGAAGCCGGGCACCGCCGCCGAGTCGTGGTGCAGCACGCCGTCGGCCCCGGCGACGCGGAACGTGGTGCGGAACGGCTGGTCCGGCAGCCCCCACAGGCCGCTGACGTGGCTGATGGCGCCGGAGGCGTGGGTGAGCACGGCGGTCGCGGTGACCACGTCGGCGGGCGTGCCGGTGGCGCGCTCCGCGCCGCGGGTCTGGGCGTGCACGCGCACCACCGGGCCCGCGACCCAGCGCGCGATGTCCAGGTCGTGCACCATCAGGTCCATCAGGACGCCGCCGGACTGGGCGGGGTCCCCGAACCACGGCGCCCACTGGGGCCGGGCGCTGCTCCGTGTGAAGCGCAGCACGGCCAGCGGGCCCAGCTCGCCGCCGAGGACGGCCCGGCGCATGGCGGCGTACGCCGGGAAGTAGCGCACGACGTGCGCCGGGTGCAGCCGGACGCCCGCCGCGTCGGCGGCCGTGGCCATGGCGACCGCGTCCGCCACCGTCAGGGCGAGCGGCTTCTCGCACACGACGTGGCGGCCCGCGGCGATCGCGGCCAGGGCGAGGTCCTTGTGGGTGGGGGTCGGGGTGCAGATGTCGACGGCGCGGCAGCGGTCGACGAGTTCGTCGAGCGTGGCCACGGCGGTGACGTCGTGGCCGCGCCCGGCGTACTCCGCGGCGAGCTTCTCGGCGGAGCCGTCGTGGGTGTGCACGCGCACGGCGGCGCCGAGTTCCAGCCAGCCGGGCAGGTGGGCGCGGGCGATGCCGCCCGCGCCGAGCAGGCCGACCTGAAGCCGTTCCATGGAGGTCACGGTCCTTTCTGCACCGGGTGCGCGCGGGTGGGCACGGGTGCGTACGGGGGTGCGTACGGGGGGTGCGTACTGCGGTGCGTACTTGAGGGTGCGTACAGGGGTGCGTACGAGGGTGAGCGCGGCGTCAGCCCTTGGAGCCGGTGGCGGCCACGCTCTGCACGAAGTGCCGCTGGAGGAAGACGTAGACGACCAGCATGGGCACGCTCGCGATGAGCGAACCCGCCATCATCACCGGGTAGTTGGTCTCGTACTGGCCCTCCAGGGAGGTCAGGCCCGCGCTGATCGGCATGGCCTCGGGGTCGGTGTTGACGATCAGCGGCCACAGCAGGTCGTTCCAGGCGGCCATGCCGGTGATGACGGCGAGCGCGGCGAGCGCGGGCCGGATCAGCGGCAGCATCACCGACCAGAAGATCCGCAGCGAGCCCGCGCCGTCGATGCGGGCGGCCTCCTCCAGCTCCTTGGGCAGCGCCAGGAACGCCTGCCGCAGCAAGAAGGTGCCGAACGCGCTGAACATGCCGGGCAGGAACAGCGCGGGCGCGGAGTTGAGCAGGCCGAGCCGCTGGACGATGTCGTACTGCGGCAGGACCAGGAGCGAACTCGGCACCATAAGGACGGACAGGAACAGACCGAACAGCACGTCCCGGCCCCGGAAGCGCATGCGCGCGAACGCGTAGGCGGCGAGCGAGCAGAACACGAGCTGCCCCGCGGTGCGCCCCAGGGTGTTGATCGCGCTGTTGGTCAGCATCTCCCGGAACGGCATGGCGGTGAAGACCTCGTCGAAGCTGGCGGCGTTCCAGTCGTCGGGGAGGAACGTCGGCGGCACGCGGGAGACCTCGGCGAGGGACTTCAGCGCGGTGAGGAGCTGCCAGAAGAGCGGGAAGACCATCACGAGCGCGCCGAACGACAGCGCCAGGTGAGTGGCGACGGAGCCGGGGTCGAGGCGCCGCCGACGCGGTTCAGCCATAGTGCACCCACTTCCTCTGGAGCCGGAACTGAAGGTACGTCAGGGCGGCGATGAGCACCATGAGGAGGAAGGCGAGGGCGGCCGCCGCGCCCTGGGCGTTCTCCATGAACGCCCACTTGTAGAACAGGCCGACGACGGACTGGGTGTCGCCGATCGCCGGGTTCCGCTCGTGCATCATCACGTAGATCAGGTCGAAGGTCTGCAGCGACTGGATCATGCAGATCACGGAGGCGAAGAAGATCGTGGGGCTGAGCAGCGGCAGCGTGATGGTGAAGAACCGGCGCAGCACGCCCGCCCCGTCCAGCTCCGCGGCCTCGTAGTAGTCCCTCGGGATGCCCTTGATGCCCGCCATGAAGATGATCAAGTAGTAGCCGGTGGTCGACCAGACCATCACGGTGCCGATGGCGAAGACGGCGGTCGAGGGGTCGGACACCCAGTAGCGGCGGTCGGCGCCGAACCAGCCGAGGACCTCGTTGAGCAGCCCGAAGTCGCCGTTGTAGAGCCAGTTCCAGACGAGGCCGACGGCGACCGGCAGGGTCACGAACGGCACGAAGTACAGGGCGCGGTAGACCGCGACCCCGCGCAGGCCCCGGCGGTTGAGGAGCGCCGCGACGACGATGGCGAGCGGCAGCGCGGTCAGGCCGATGCCGCAGTAGATCAGGGTGTTGCCGAGGGCCTGCCAGACCGTGACGTCGCGCACGACGCGCGCGTAGTTGTCGCCGCCGACCCAAGTGTGCCCGCCGAAGGGGCCGAACTCGGTGAAGCTGAAGTAGAAGGTCTGGAGCATCGGCCAGAAGTAGAAGACGGCGAAGCCGACGCCGAGCGGCGCGATGAACCAGTACGCGGCCCTCTCGTTGCGCGACCGGGGGCGGGCGCCGGTCGCGGGCCCGCCGCGGCCCGCGGCCTTCGCGGCCGCCGTCGCGGGAAAGACGCTGTTCACGCGCGTTCCTCCTTCAGTGCCCGGTCCATCTGCTCGCCGAGCGTGCGGCAGGCGCCCTCGATGCCGCCCTTGCCGCTGAACGCGGCGCCGAGGAGCGGATACTGGAGGTTCTCCCAGACGGCGGTGTTCCGGGAGCTGGGGTACGGGACGGCGTACTCCTGCATGTCGAGGAACGCCCTGAGGTCGAACTCGGGCATGGACTTCAGCCAGGCGTCCTGCGTTCCGGCGTACGACGAGATCGTCACCCCGGACTTCGCCTGGATCTCGGCGGCCTCGCGGCCCGCCATGAAGTGGACGAACTTCCAGGCGGCCGCCTTCTTGTCGCTCTTGGCGGAGATCACGTTGGCGAGGCCGTGGATGACGGTGGCGCGGCGCCGTCCCCGGGGCAGGACGGTGACGCCGCCGTGGTCCTTGAGGGCGGGCACGGCGTACATCTGCCCGGCCATCGCGGACAGGTCGTAGACCATGGCGGCCTTCTCCGACCAGTAGCGCACCCGGGCGACGTTCTCGACCATGGCGCTCTGCGGTGGCGACCAGCCGCGGTCGATCATGTCGGTGAGGAACCGCAGGCCCTCGATGGTCCGCTCGTCGCCGAACCCGGAGCGCCCGTCGCGCAGCACATAGCCGCCCGCGGCGAAGATGCTCGGGTAGAGGACGATCTGGCGCTGCATCTCGGCGGCGAAGCCGTGCACGCGCTCGCGCGGGTCGGTGAGTTCGGCGGCGGCGTCCCGCAGGTCGTCCCAGGTCCAGCCCGGGTCGGGGTAGGGGACGCGCGCCTTGTCGAAGAGGGCCTTGTTGTACCAGAGGCCGATGGTGTCGAAGTCCTTCGGCAGGCCGTACTGGGTGCCGTCGTAGGCGTAGAGCCGCACGAGCTGCTCGGGGTGGCGGTCCACCGGGGTGCGGTCGCGCGCGATGTGCTCGGACAGCGGCTCCAGGACGCCGTTCGCCGCGTACAGCTGGAAGTTGACGGCGTTCATCCAGAACACATCGGGTGCGGTGCCGCCGCGCATCGAGGTCTTGAGGGTGGTCCAGTAGGTCGCCCACGGCGTGAGTTCGATGCGAACGTCGATCGTCGGGTGCCGCCGGGTGAAGGCGGCGATGATCTGCTTCATGCCCGGCACCTGCGCCGGGTCCCACATGCCGTACGAGAGGGTGGTGCGGCCGCCGCCGTCGTTGCCGCCGCCGCGGTCCGAGCAGGCGGCGAGGGCGGGTGCCGACGCCGCCGCGAGGGCGGTGCTCAGGAGGGTCCTCCTGCGCATGCGTGCCTCCGCTTCGGGTTGGGGATGGGCTCGTGCGGGTCCGAGGACCCTCAGTCGGTGAGGTCCGCGAGCAGTTCCTCCTCCACGCGGTCGAGGGCCTTGCGGACGGCGCCCAGGGCCACGCCGCGCTCGCCGAGCGAGCTGAGCGCGATCCTCGGCACGTGCAGGGTGAGCGGGCGCAGCCGCTCCTGGAGGAGGGGGACGAGGTGGCCCCCGAGGGGGGTGGCGCCGCCGGTGAGCACGACCAGCTCCGGGTCGACGGCGAGCGCGAGGGCCGCGATGCCGGGCGTGACGCGGTCGGCGAAGTCCGCGACCGCGGCGAGGGCGCGGGGGTCGGCGGTGTCGGCGGCGCGGGCGAGCGCGGCCACCTCCGACTCGTCGGCGGCGCGCGGGCCCGGCCAGGCCAGGGCCTCGTGCGCGGTGTCCAGGCCGAGCAGCGGCAGCAGGCCAAGCTCGCCCGCCCCGCCCCGGCCGCCGCGGTGCAGCCTGCCGCCGATGGTCAGGCTGCACGAGACGCGGTGACCGGTGAGGACGCACACCACGTCGCCCGCGAGCGTGGCGGCGCCCTGCCAGCGCTCGGCGAGGACGGCGAGGTTCACGTCGTTCTCGACCAGGGTGTGGCCGCGCTCCCCGTCGGAGAGCAGCCGCCCGAGGTCGACGCCGGACCACTCCGGCACGACGACGGAGGTGACGTGGCCGCTCGCGTCGACGACGCCGGGCACGCCGACGCAGCGCGCGAACACCGTGTCGCGGCGCACCCCGTGGGAGTCGAGGAAGGCGTCGAGGCGGTGGCGGAGCAGCGCCAGCCGGGGGCCGCCGCCCAGGCCGGGGTCGACGTCGGCGCGTTCGGCGGCGAGCACGGTGCCGCCGAGGTCGGCGAGGAGCAGCACCATCTTGTGCAGGCCGATGTCGGCGCCGACGACGTGTCCGGCCTCGCCGCGGAACCGGAAGCGCCGCGCGGGCCGTCCGCGCGCCCGCTCCCCCACGCCCGCCTCGGTGACCCAGCCGTGGCCGCCCAGCTCTTCGAGGGCGGCCTCCACGGTGGGCCGGGACAGGCCGGTGCCGGTGGCGAGCTCCGCGAGCGTCTGCGGGCTGCGGCGGTGCAGGGCGCGCAGCACCACCGTGGTGTTCAGCCTGCGCAGGGCTGCCAGGTCGTGGCCGCGCACGCGTTTACGCATCACTTACGCATCACTTCTGCACTCCGAACGGCGTGAGGGAGCCGCCTGGTTGGGGGCGTGGGACCCGTCGTCCACCGGGATTAGCGAGGAGAGTTGCAGAAAGCGGCGGCCCCGGGAAGACCCCCCGCACGCACTTTCCCGTGGGGCCGTCCGGCACCCGGAAGGGGGCCGGAAGGGGGCCGACCCACATTTCGTCTACTTGACGATAAGCAGGAGTGGGCAATATCGTCTTCCTGACGAAAACAGGAGGACCGCCACCATGGCCGACATCACCCGGCGCCTCGGACTGCGCCATCTGCGCTCCGCGCCCACGGCTCACATCCGCCACCACCAGCACGGGCGGCTCGTCCACGACGGCCCGGGGCTCAGCTTCTGGTTCCGCCCGCTGAGCGCCGCGCTGTCGGAAGTGCCGGTCGACGACCGGGAGTTGGCGGTGGTCTTCCACGCCCGTACGGCCGACTTCCAGGACGTCACCGTGCAGGCGACGGTGACGTACCGGATCAGCGACCCCGCGGCCGCGGCGGCCCGCATGGACTTCTCCGTCGACCCGGACACCGGCGCCTGGCGCTCCGCTCCCCTGGAGCAACTGGCCACGCTGCTCACCGAGTCCGCACAGCAGCACGCCCTGGCCGTGCTCGCCCGCACCCCGCTGGCCGAGGCCCTCGCGGACGGCGTCAGCGCGGTGCGCGAGCGGATGACCCGGGGCCTGGGTGCCGAGCCGCGGCTGCCCGCGACCGGCATCGAGGTGGTCGCCGTCCGCGTGGTCGCGATCCGGCCGGAGCCCGAGGTGGAGCGGGCGCTGCGCACCCCGGCACGGGAGCGCGTCCAGCAGGAAGCGGACCGGGCCACGTACGAGCGCCGGGCCGTGGCCGTCGAGCGCGAGCGGGCCATCGCCGAGAACGAGCTGGCCAGCCGCATCGAACTGGCCCGCCAGGAGGAGCGGTTGGTGGAGCAGCGCGGCACCAACGCGCGCCGCGAGGCCGAGGAGAACGCCGCCGCCGACGCCGTGCGCGCCGAGGCGGAGGCCGCCCGCACGGTGCGCCTCGCCCGCGCCGAGGCCGAGGCGGCGCGCACCGTCGGCGAGGCCCGCGCCGCCGCCCAGGCCTCCTGGCTCGCGGCCCACGCCACCGCCGACACCGCCACGCTGCACGCCCTCGCCGCCACCCGCCTCGCCGAGAACGTGCCCCGCATCGACAGCCTCACCCTGGCACCGGACGCCCTCTCGGCGCTGCTGGCCGGGCTCGCCCGCACCAACGGCACCGCCGACGGGGGCCGCGCGTCATGAGCCTCGCCCCGCGCGCGGTGCTCGTCCACCGCGTCACCGAGTACGAGGAGCTGATGGCCCGTCACGGCACGCACGGGCAGGCCGCGTTCTTCCTGTCCTCGCGGGGCCGGGACATCGAGGAGGTCGCCGAGCGGCACCGGCGGGCCCGGCGGGCGCTCGCCGACGTGGCCGCCGCGGTGCCGCTGCGCTGGCGGCAGACGCGGGTGGAGCGCGCCGACCTCGACCGGTTCCTGTTCGCGCCCGAGGACGTGGTGGTCGTGGTCGGGCAGGACGGACTCGTCGCCAACGCCGCCAAATACCTGAGCGGGCAGCCGGTGGTCGGCGTGGACGCCGAGCCGGGGCGCAACCCCGGCGTGCTGGTGCGGCACCGGCCCGCCGACGTGGCGAAGCTGCTGCCGCACGCGGCGGCCGGTGCGGCCGGGGCCGAGGAGCTGACCATGGTCGAGGCCACCACGGACGACGGCCAGTGCCTGCGCGCCCTGAACGAGATCTACGTCGGCTCGGCCGGGCACCAGACGGCCCGCTACCGCCTCAGCTCCGGCGCCGGGACCGGGGCCGGAGCCGGGACCGGGGCCGGAGCCGGGACCGGGGCCGGAGCCGGAGCCGGGCTCGGCACCGAGGCGCAGGCCTCCTCCGGCGTCCTGATCGGCACCGGCACGGGCGCCACCGGCTGGCTCGGGTCGCTGTGGCGCCAGGGCGGCGGCGGTCCGCGCCTGCCGGGGCCGCGCGAGGCGCGCCTGCTGTGGTGCGTGCGCGAGGCCTGGGCGTCCCCGGCGACCGGCACCTCCCGGGTGCGCGGGGAACTGACCGGCGGCCAACGCCTGTGGCTCACCGCCGAGTCCGACCACCTGGTGGCCTTCGGCGACGGCATGGAGGCCGACGCGCTGAGCCTGGCCTGGTCCCAGAGCGTCCGCGTGGGCGTGTCCCCCCGCTGCCTGCGCCTGGCCGTCTGACGCCGCGCCCGGCACGAAGATCGCAGGTGGGAGCACCCGGGGCCCGGTGCGGGGCGGCCCACCGGATGCGGCAGGATGGGCGGCCGTGTCTACCGGCCGCGGGAGCGTACCGGCCGATCAGGGGAGCGTATTGATGGACCGAGGCCTGACTCTGCACGATCTGACGATCGCCGGGATCGCGGTGGCCGCCGGACTCGCCGCGGCCCTGCTGGTGCGCGCCACGCTGCGCTGGCTCGGGGAGCGGGCGAGCCGTACGAAGTGGGGCGGCGACGACGTCCTGGTGGACGCGGCCCGCGCCTTCCTGCCGTGCGCGGCGGTCGCCGCGGGCATCGCCGCCGCGGCGGCCACGCTGCCGCTGACGCCCCGCACCGGACGCACCGTCAACCTCGTCCTCACCGCGCTGCTGATCCTCGCGGCCACCGTCACGGCCGCCCGGATCGTGGCGGGGCTTGTCAGGTCGCTCGCCCAGTCGCGCTCCGGCGTCGCGGGCTCGGCGACGATATTCGTGAACATCACCCGGGTCGTAGTGCTCGCGATCGGCTTCCTGATCGTGCTCCAGACCCTCGGCATCTCCATCGCGCCGCTGCTCACCGCGCTCGGCGTCGGCGGCCTCGCCGTCGCGCTCGCCCTCCAGGACACCCTGGCCAACCTGTTCGCGGGCGTGCACATCCTCGCCGCGAAGACGGTCCAGCCGGGCGACTACATCCGCCTCACCAGCGGGGAGGAGGGCTACGTCGTCGACATCAACTGGCGCAACACGGTGGTGCGCAACCTCTCCAACAACCTGGTCATCATTCCGAACGGCAAGCTCGCGGGCACCAATATGACCAACTACAGCCGCCCCGAGCAGGAGTTGTCGATCCTGGTGCAGGCGGGCGTCGGCTACGACGCCAACCTCGACCACGTCGAGCGGGTCACCATCGAGGTCGTCGACGAGGTGATGACGGAGATCACCGGGGCGCTGCCCGACCACGAGGCGGCGATCCGCTTCCACACCTTCGGGGACTCCCGGATCGGCTTCACGGTGATCCTGGGCGTCGGCGAGTTCAGCGACCAGTACCGGATCAAGCACGAGTTCATCAAGCGGCTGCACCGCCGCTACCGCGCCGAGGGCATCCCGGTCCCCGCCCCGACCCGGACGGTGACCGTCCGTCAGGGCGAGCTGCCGGTGGCGATCCCGCACCAGCGCGCCTGACCGGAACCGCACCGGCGACGGCGCCCGGAGCGCGGGCGCCGCGGCGGCTCCGGGGGCGGCGGCTGAGGGCGCCCGCCGCCCACCGCCGCCCATGGTCCGCCGCCCGCAAGCCCGCAGCCCGCAGCCCGCAGCCCGCAGCCCGCAGCTGAGGGCGCCCGCCGGTGACCCGCGGTTCCGGTCAGGTGCTCGCCAGCCGCAGGGCCGCCGTGCTGCGGGAGCCCTCGCCGTCGCCGCTGTCCAGCTCATCCCACCACTGCTCGCCGTCCTCGATGCGGCGCAGCAGCACGCCCTCGCGCAGGCCCCACGGCGAGACGGTCGCCGTCTTGACGCCCATCAGCTTCATCGCGGTGTGCCCGACCACCGCCCCGGCGAGGCTCTGCCCTGACCTGGGCGCGGAGATGCCGGGGAGCCGGGCGCGGTCGGCGGCGGAGAGCCGGGCGAGCTGGTCGCGGGCCCGGCGCAGCCCCGCCCGGTCCAGGACGCGGGGCACGAACAGGCCGTGCCGCCCGGGGGCCGCGCCGGTGAGGCGGGCCAGCTGCTGGAACGTACGGGAGGTGGCGACGGCGGAGCGCGGGCCCTCCCAGCGGATCCGGGCCGCCACATCCCGCAGCTGGTGGCGCACCAGGCGGCGCAGCTCCTTGACGGCGCGGGCGGGTGGCGGGCCGTCGCCGGGGAAGTGCTCGTGCGTCAGGCGGTGCGCGCCGAGCGGCAGCGACACCGCGAAGTCCGGCAGCCGCCCGCGCCCGAAGGCCACTTCGAGGGAGCCGCCGCCGAGGTCGAGCAGCACCAGCGGCCCGGCCTGCCAGCCCAGCCACCGCCGGGCGCCGAGGAAGGTCAGCTCGGCCTCCAGCTCCCCGGGCAGGGTGCGCAGCCGGACCCCGGCGCGGGTGCGCACCGCGCGCAGGATCTCGGCGCGGTTCGGGGCGTCCCGCACGCAGGCCGTCGCGAAGGCCAACGGGGGTGTGGCGCCCCAGGACTCGGCGGTACGGGCCGCGGCGGCGACGGCGTCCGCGAGGTCGCGCCGGGCCCCGGAGCCGAACGGCTCGCCCGGCCGCACCCGTTCATAGAGGCGCAGCTTCCACTTGGCGGTGTGCACCGGCAGGGGCGCCCCGCTGTCCGCGTCGGCCACCACGAGTCTGACGGTGCGTGATCCCACGTCCAACACGCTGATTCGCATGCACCCTCACGTACCCGCACGGGCATCGGACACGCCCGCGGGTACGCCCCGCTCCGTCGGGCGTGGCCAGCTGCCTTGGCTCCCGGGACGCCCTCCGCCGCGCCTGCGGCGCCCCCTGCCCTCACCGCCTAGCGTGGAGGCATGACTTCACCGACTCTTCCCGCCGCCCCCGTCCGCCACCAACTCGTCCTGCGCGGCGGTCGGGTCCTCGATCCGGAGAGCGGGCTCGACGCGGTGGCCGACGTCGGGGTGACGGGGCACCGGATCTCCGGGGTCTCGACCACGGAGCTGACGGGGGACCAGGTCGTCGACGTCTCCGGGCTGGTCGTCGCGCCGGGCTTCATCGACCCGCACAGCCACACGCACACGGTCGCGGGCCACCGCCTTCAGGCGCTGGACGGCGTGACCACGGTCCTGGAGCTGGAACTGGGCCTGTCCCCCGTCGACGCCGCGTACCGCGCGGCGGCGGCCGAGGGGCGGCCGCTCAACTACGGCTTCTCCGCGTCCTGGGCGCAGGCCCGTATGGCGGTCGTCGGCGGACTGCCGCACGGCGGCGGCGCGCTCGCCGCGCTCGGCAGCCTGGGCGACGCCGCCTGGCAGCGGGAGGCGACCCGGGCCGAGGAGGCGGCGCTGCTCGCGCTGCTGCGCCGCGACCTGGACGACGGGGCGCTCGGCATCGGCGTGATCGTCGGGTACGCCCCACGGGTGCGGCCCGAGGAGTACCTGGCGGTGAGCCGCCTGGCCGCCGCCGCGGGCGTGCCGACGTACACGCACGCGCGCGGCCTCGTCGAGCACGACCCCGGCACGCTGGTCGACGGCGCCGAGGAGATCGCGCGGGCCGCGGGCGAGACGGGGGTGCACGCCCACTACTGCCATGTGCCGTCGACCTCGCACCGGCACGTCGACCGGGTCCTCGCGGTGCTCGACCGGGCCCGCGCCGAGGGTGCCCGGGTGTCGACGGAGGCGTATCCGTACGGCGCGGGCATGACGGCGATCGGTGCCGCGTTCCTCGACCCGGACGAGGTGGCCGCGTCCGACCGCGACGTGTCGGACATCGTGTACGCCGCCACCGGGGAGCGCCTGCGGGACCTGGCGCGCCTGCGCGAGCTGCGCGCCGCGGACCCCGGCGCCCTGGCGCTGCTGCACTTCCTCGACGAGTCCAAGGAGCACGAGCGGGCGTTCCTCGACCGGGCCCTGCTGCATCCGGCGGCCGTCATCGGCTCCGACGCGATGCCGCTGACCTGGAGGGACCCGGCCGCCGACCCGCTGGCGTGGCCGCTGCCGCAGGGCGCCGCGGTCACGCACCCGCGCACCGCGGGCACCTTCTCCAAGATGCTGCGCCGGTACGTGCGCGAGCTGGGCGCCCTGAGCCTGATGGACGCCGTGGCGCGGGCGAGCCTGTTCCCGGCGCGCATCCTGGAGGCCGGGGTGCCCGCCCTGCGCCACAAGGGCCGCGTCCAGGTCGGCTGCGACGCCGACCTGATCGCCTTCGACCCGGACGCGGTCGGCGACCGGGCGACGTACGCCGACAGCGTCAGGCCGTCCACGGGGCACCGGCACGTCCTGGTCGGCGGCGTCCCGGTGGTGCGTGACGGGGAGCTGCTGCCGGACGCGCTGCCGGGGCGGCCGGTGCGCCGCTGAACCGCTCGGCGGTGCCCGTGGGCGGGCTTCAGTGCGTGGCGTCCTTGTGGAACGTCAGTTCTTGGCGTCCTTGTTGAACGCGGACTGCGCCCACAGGTAGCCCACCACGGTCAGCCCGACCAGCCACGCGAGGGCGATCCACGCGTCGTTGCCGATCTCGGTGCCCAGCATCAGACCGCGCAGCGTCTCGTTGATCGGCGTGAACGGCTGGTACTTCGCGAACCACTCCAGCACCGTCGGCATCGACTCCGGCCGCACCACCGCCGACCCCAGGAACGGCAGGAACGTCAGCGGCATCGGCGCGTTGGACGCCGTCTCCACACTGTCCGACCCCAACCCCATCGCCGCCGACACCCACGACAGGGCGAACGCCAGCAGCACCAGCATCCCGATCGCCGCCAGCCACTCCACCACGTTCGCGTTCGGCCGGAAACCCACCGCCAGCGCCACCCCGATCACCAGCACCAGGCTGACCAGCGTCTGGATGACATTGCCCACCACATGCCCCACCAGCACCGACGACCGCGAGATCGCCATCGTGCGGAACCGGTTGATGATGCCCTCGGTCATGTCCGAACACACCGCCACCGCCGTCGAGATCGCCCCCGACGTGATCGCCATCAACAGAATGCCGGGCGTGACGTAGTTGGTGTAATCCCCCCGGTCCCCGCCCATACCGTTGCCCAGCGCCCCGCCGAAGGCGTACACGAACAGCAGCAGCATCAGCACCGGCATCGCGACCACGGACAACGTCATCGACGGATACCGCTGCGCCCGCTTCAGATTGCGGCGCAGCATCGTCATCGAGTCACGCACGGCGTACGAGGTGGTGCTCATCGCAGGGTCTCCTTCACAGCGCCCGCGCTGTCCGCGCCAGCGCGTCCACGGCCCTGACCGGTCAGGGCCAGGAACACGTCATCGAGGTCGGGGGTGTGGACCGTCAGGGCCTCCGCCCGGATCGCCGAGCGCTCCAGGCCGTCGAGGACGGAGCGCAGCGACGGGATGGATCCGTCGCTGGGAAGCTGGAGGGTCAGCTCCTCGTCGTTGCGCACGGCCTGGCCGAGCATGCGGGCGGCGGCGTCGAGGTGGAGCGCGTCGGCGAACCGGAGGCGGATGTAGCCGCCGGGGATGCGGCGCTTCAGCTCGTCGGCCGTGCCCTCGGCCACGATCTTCCCGCCGTCCAGCACCGCGATCCGGTCGGCCAGTTGATCGGCCTCCTCCAGGTACTGCGTCGTCAGGAAGATCGTCGTACCCCCCGCGACCAGATCCCGGATCATCTCCCACATCGTGCGACGGCTGCGCGGGTCCAGACCCGTCGTCGGCTCGTCCAGGAAGATGATGCTCGGCTTCCCCATCAGCGTCATCGCCAGGTCCAGCTTGCGGCGCATACCGCCGGAGAACGTGGACGCGGGCTTCTTCGCGCTCTGCGCAAGCTCGAAGCGCTCAAGGAGTTCGGCGGCGCGGCGCTGGCTCTCGGCGCGGTCCAGGTGCAGCAGGTCACCGATCAGGAGCAGGTTCTCCTCGGCGGTCAGCAGACCGTCGACCGCCGCGAACTGCCCGGTGACCCCGATCTCGGACCGTACGGCGTCCTGGTCCCGCCGCAGCGAGTGCCCGGCGACCGTGGCCTCGCCCTCGTCCGCGCCGATGAGCGTGGTGAGGATCTGCACGGTGGTGGTCTTGCCCGCGCCGTTCGGCCCGAGCAGGGCGAAGATCGTGCCAGGGGTCACGGCCAGGTCGATCCCGTCGAGCACGACCTTGTCGCCGTACGACTTGCGCAGCCCCTGGGCGCTGATGCCCTTGGTCGCCCTGGTCGGTTGGGTGGTGGCGGTCATCGTGGCCCTTCTCGTTTCCTTGGGGGTTGTCGAGGTCGTGCTCGGCGGTGTCGGGGGGCGCGGCCCAGGCGGGGCTGCCCCGGCGTCGGCGATCACCGTGGTGCGGGCCGCGCGTCTGCCCCCCCGGGTGGCGACGGCGCCCCCTGGCGGCAGCACGCTCGCGGGCGGTCTCCCGCGCGGCGCACGGCGACGTCCTCCGCCGGGCAGCGCCCGCGACGCCGACGCTATGATGCCACAATGGCACATCAATAGCGCCATGACGAGCCAAGGTGGCACCAGCACGCCGGGAGCCACTCGGCTCGCGCCACCGCCCCCGCGCCATCCATTGGGGCCGGGCGGGCGCGCGGGGGCGCGATCGCGCCCTTCGAGGACGCTAGCCCCGGCTCAGGGGCGCGAACAGGTTTCGGCCGCCCACGCCTGGCGCCCCTACGCATCCTTGACGCCGCTTCGTCCCGGCGACCAGGACACGCCGTCGGGAACGTTCGGGGACAAAGAGATCCCGCCCGGTCGTGGAACCGGACGGGATCAGGTCAACATCAGCGGCGGGAGCGCGGTCGGGGCCTTCCGGGCCTCGGGGCGCACACCTCGACGCGGCCCCGGCGGGCATCGCCCCTGGCGCCGCCGCTCCGGGCGTCAGCCCCAGCACCAGCGCCCCAGCACCGCGGCACCGGGCGTCAGCCCCGGCGCCGCGGCACCAGACGTCAGCGCCGGTACTGCGGCACCAGACGTCAGCGCCGGTACTGCGGCTCCGGGTGGCGCTGCTGCGGCGGCACCTGCTGGTCCGCCGCCAGGCGCCGGGCCAGCTTCTCGCCCTCGACGTCCATGTTCGGCAGCAGCCAGTCGAGCCACCTGGGCAGCCACCACGCGGCCCGGCCGAGCAGGGCGAACAGCGCGGGCACCAGGGTCATGCGGACCACGAAGGCGTCGAAGAGGACGGCGGCGGCGAGACCGAAGCCGATCATCTTCACCAGGTCGTTCTCCTCCAGGATGAAGCCGGAGAAGACGCTGATCATGATGACCGCGGCCGCCGCGACCACCCGGCCGCCGAACCGGAAGCCGGTCACGACCGCCTCCCGCGGGTCGGCCCCGTGGACGTACGCCTCGCGCATCCGCGTCACCAGGAACACCTCGTAGTCCATCGCGAGGCCGAAGACCACGCCGATCATGAAGATCGGCATCGTGCTCACGATCGGGCCCGGCTGGTCGACGCCGAAGACATCGGCGAGGTGCCCCTCCTGGAAGACCGCCACGACCGCGCCGAGGGCCGCGGCCACCGACAGGAGGAAGCCGAGCGCCGCCTTCAGCGGCACCAGGACCGAGCGGAACACCAGCATCAGCAGGACGAAGGCCAGGCCCACGACCGTGCCCAGATAGGGCAGCAGCGCGTCGTCGAGGGTCTTGGAGAAGTCGATGAACATCGCCGTCTGACCGGTCAGCAGGATGTCCGGACCGTTGTCCGCCTTGATGTCCTTTGCCATCCCTCGCAGGGATTTGACCAGGTTCTTGGTCTTGTCCTCGGCCGGGCCGGTCTGCGGCACGACGTTCACGATGGCGGTGTCGCCCGCCTTGTTGACCGCGGCCGCGCCGACGGACTCGACGCCCGGCTCCTTCTCCATCCGGGCGCGGACGCCCTCGGCCTTGGCCTTCACGCCCGGGGCCTCGATGGTGACCATCAGCGGGCCGTTGAAGCCCTTGCCGAAGGAGTCCGACATCATGTCGTAGGCCTTGCGCTGCGTGGTGTCGGGCGCCATGGTGCCCTCGCTCGGCAGGCCGAGCTTCATGTTCGCCGCGGGCACGGCGACCGCGCCGAGGCCCACGACGGCCAGCAGCAGCACGGCGACCGGGTGGCGCAGGATGAACTGCGCCCAGCGGGCGCCCATGTTGGGCCGCTGGAGCTTCAGCTGCCGCTGCTCGGCCTTGCGCTGCTGCTTCTCCGACAGCGGCTTGCCGCGGAACCGCGCGCGGTCCTTGCGGGCGAGCACCTTGACGGGCGCGAAGCCGAGGAGCGCGGGCACCAGCGTCACGGCGATGAGGACGGCGACCGCGACGGTGCCCGCGGCGGCCATGCCCATCTTGGTGAGCATCGGGATGTTCACGACGGCCAGGCCCACGAGGGCGATGACGACGGTGAGCCCGGCGAACACGACGGCCGTGCCCGCGGTGCCCACGGCGCGCCCCGCGGCGTCGTCGCGCGCGCGGCCGTCGGTGACCTCGGAGCGGTAGCGGGAGACGATGAACAGGGCGTAGTCGATGCCGACCGCGAGGCCGATCATCATGGCGAGCGTCGTGGTCGTGGACGACAGGCCGAGCGTGGTGCCGAGCGCGGTGATGCCGGAGATGCCGACGCCGACGCCGACGAGGGCGGTGAGCAGCGGCATGCCCGCGGCGATCATCGAGCCGAAGGTCAGGATGAGGACGATCGCCGATACGACGATGCCGATCGCCTCCGACGAGCCCTTCACGCCCTGCTCCACCTTGACGGCGTCGCCGCCCGCCTCGGCCGTGAGGCCGCTGTCGCGGGCGTGCTCCAGGGTGGCGTCGATGGCGTCGTGCGCCTTGTCGTTCACCTCGGTCTGGACGACCTTGTACGTGGCGGAGACATAGACGGTGGTCTTGTCCTTGCTGACGGCGGCGCCGCCCGCGGCGTACGGGTCGCTGACGCTGGCGACCTGCGGCGACTTGCGCAGCTCCGCGGCGACCTTTGCGACCTTGGCCTTCTCGGCCGGGTCGGTGATCTTCTTGCCGTCGGGCGCGCGCAGGACGACGCGGGCGGTGGCGCCGTCGGCGCTGGCGTCGGGGAACTTGTCGTCGAGGAGGTCGTACGCCTTCTGGGACTCCGTGCCCGGCATGGAGAACGTGTCGGCGGGCGGCGCCGGCGCGGTCGAGGCCGCGAAGCCCACGCCACCGAAGATCAGCACCCACAGCAGTGCCATCAGGCCGCGTCGCCGGAAGGCGAAACGGCCCAGTTTGTAAAGGATGGTAGCCACGGCGAAGGGACTCCCGTCGGGTCGGTCGGTTGGGGACAGGGCGAGAACGGCGGTGATCGTGCGGTTCCCGCGGGCCCCGCCGGGGGCGGGCCGCGGGGCGGCGTACGGCAGTTGGGGAGCCGTACGCCCCGGCCGTCCTTGCCGGGCCGGTGTCAGCGGCTGGTGGCGGCCCGTTGCTGTGGGTCATGCCTGTGCTTCGGGTGGAGCGGTGTGCGGTACGGGGTGCGGGCGCGGCGCGTGCCGCGAGGTGCGTCGCGGCACGCGTGCCCGGGTCCTGCTCCGCGGTCCTCCGCCGCGGGCGGCGCGTCCAGGGGTGCGACGCGTCTCCCGGCCTCGGCGTGAAGCCCACAGCGCTACGATGGCACCACTATGGCGCCATTGCAAGCCAGACATGGCACACAGGCGGCACCAGCCAGCCATGGCCACGCCCCTCACTCTTCCCCTCCCCGGGCGCCTCATGCCCCCCTGTACCGCCGGGCGGGCGACGGGAGAGCCCGCGCGGTGCCAGTGGCGCACCGCATCTGAACCCGCGCCTCCGCTCCGAGAACCCGGTTTCACCAGCCCTTCACTCCCCACACGCACACTCTCCGCCCCCGCCGCCCACAGCGGTCACAGCCGTCGGCCAACGCGCGAGATCCAGCCATTTCCCGCCAGAAGTCCGCACCTCAGGCGCATGAATCCGCTCACGTCGGCGAAGCATGTAGGGGGCACCCCGGACGGTCGACTTGCAGCCACCTGGCATGCCCCTGCCCGAAAGGCCACGCGGAGCCGGACGGCTCCGGAGGCGAGCGGATTCGGTCAGCTCCACCCCATGGAGCCAGATGGCGCTTGAATGGCGCCACGCTTGTGCCATCATGGCGTCATGGACCTCACGCCCTATGTCGACGATTTCCGGCACGAGCTCGCGGTCGCCGCGGAGGCGGGCGGAGACGAGGCCAGAGCCCTGGCCCGGAAGCTGACCGCCCCGCTCACGTCCGCGGCCCGGCTCACGCTGCTCAACGCGCTGTCCGCCGCCATGGGCGAGGTGTCCCGCGAGCTGGCGCCGGGCTCGGTCGTCGTCCAACTACGAGGAATCGACCCGGAGTTCGTGGTGACGCCCCCGCCGCCGCGGCCGGTCGGGACACCGCCGCCGACGACGGGGGCGCCCCGGCCCGTCGCGGCGGCACCGGAGCCGGTCTCGGCGGCGACGGCGCCAGCGGAGCCGACAGCCGCGGCGCCGGAGCCCGGGGCCACGGCGCCGGAGCCCGGTCGGGACGCGCCCCGGGACGAGCCCGGACGGGCGGCCCGCCCCACTCCCCCGGCCCTGCTCAGCGACACGCTCGCCGCGGGCCACATCCGGCTGCGGTTCGCCACCGCCGGTGGACTCCACCGGGCCGCGGCCCTGTTCCCGTACGCCGCCGTCGACCACGACGCGCTCGCCCTGCACCTGCCGAGCGACGGCAGCATCCCCATCCTGCGCGCCGTCCTGGACGCCCTCGACGAGGCGGCGGTCGAGCCCACCGCGCTCACGGTGCACACCCCCGACCTCGACGACGTCTTCTTCTCCCTCACCGGCCACCCCGAGGCCGACGAGGGAGTCCCCTCCGGCCGCTCCCCCAAGGGCGACGCCGGATGACCGGCGGGCCGCGCGCCCCCGACGCGCGGCCCGCCGGGGTCACACCGCCGCCGCCCGCGCGGGGCCGGTCCGGGCCCGCGCGGTGAGCAGCGGCAGCGTCCGCGGTCCCGTGAGCTCCGGGCTCCCCATCAGGACCGGCGGGTTGGCGGGGTCGGTCCGCAGGTCGGGGAAGCGGTCCAGCAGGACCTCGAGGGCGATGCGCGCCTCCAGGCGGGCGAGCGGCGCCCCCAGGCAGAAGTGGATGCCCCGGCCGAAGGCCAGGTGCGGGTTGGGGTCGCGCTCGGGGCGGAAGACATCCGGGTCGGCGAAGACCCGCTCGTCCCGGTTGGCCGCCCCGGTGTACAGGGCGACGACCCGCCCCTCGGGCACCCGGTGCCCGCCGAGGTCGACGTCCCTGGTGGTCGCCCGGTAGAAGACCTCGAAGGGGGTCAGCAGGCGCAGCGACTCCTCGATGACCCCCGGGACGGCCGTCCGGTCCCGCCGCAGCCGCTGCCACCACTCGGGGTGGGCGTCGAGGCAGAGCACCGTGTTGCCCAGCAGTATCGTCGTCGTGATGTGCCCGGCGATGAACAGCAGTTGGGCGAAGTTCCCGAGGACCCGCGGGCTCAGCCGCTCGCCGTCGACCTCGGCCTGGACGAGCTTGGTGAGCAGGTCCTCCCGGGGGTGCCGCCTGCGCTCCTCGGCGTGGCCGTCGAAGTACTCGGTCATGCGCCGCGCCAGGTCGAGGGCGGACTCCACCTCCGCGCTGTCCGCGTCGCCGCCCGCCGCGGGGAGCTGTGTGCGCGCCAGGATCTGGTCGCTCCACTCCCGGAACATGGCGCGGTCCTCGCTCGGCACGCCGAGCAGTTCCGCGATGACGGTCACCGGCAGCGGGTACGCGAGGTCCTCGACGAACTCCAGGGTGCCGCGGCCCTCCGCCTGGTCGAGCAGGTCGTGGGTGAAGGCGGCGATCCGCGGCGCGAGCCCGGCCACCAGCTTCGGCGTGAAGGCCCGGCTGACCACTTGGCGCAGCGCGCGGTGCTCGGGCGGGTCCATCTGGGTGAGCAGGCCCTCGGTCTCCTCCTTAGGGACGTCGGGGGTGAAGTAGCGCCCGATGTCGGACGAGAAGGCCGCCGGGTCCGCGAAGACCTCGACGGCCTCCGGGTGGCCGTAGACGTTCCACAGGCCGAGGGCCTCGTCGTGCACGACCGGCCGCGGCGGCCGCTCGCCGCGGAGCCAGAAGTGCTCGGGGGGCGCGCCCCAGGAGTCGACCAGGGCGTCCAGGGGCGAGGCGCCCAGGGTCCGTTCTGTCATGAGATGTCACCAGTTTCGAGGCGTACGGGAGCGCCGCCGCGACGCCGGGAGCGGCGGGCGGCGGAGCAGCGGAGCGCGGGGGGTACCGCCTGATCACGTGGAACGGCCCGCGAGCCGCGCCCGGGCGCGGCGCCGGTCACCGTGCGTCGGGGCGCGCTGCCGGTCGCCGCGCTCGGAACGCGGTGCCGGTCGCCGTCCTCGGGGCGCGAAACCGGTCGCCGCGTTGCGGAGCGCGGGGCCGGTCGCCGTCCTCGGAGTGCGCTGGGGCGCCGTGATCAGGCGCGGCGTATGACGATGTCGCCGCGGCTGGTGACGGCGTGGATCTCCACGGCCTCGTCCGGCGCGGCGGGCGCGCCGGTCCCGCCTAGTTCGTTGCGCACGTACCCGAACTTGGTGTGCACGTCGAGCCAGGCGGCGGTGCCCTTCCTGACGCCGACCTCCAACTGGCCGACGGCGGCCCTGAGTTCGACGCGGCCTCGGGCGACGTCGCCGACGCGGATGTCGCCGGTGACCGCGCGGGCGCTGACGCTGTCGCGGGCCCGGCCGACGCTCACGTCACCGCGGTTGACGGTCACGCGCAGCGGTCCCGTGACCTCCTCGACGTCGGTGTCGCCGCTGGAGTTCTTCAGGGTCAGGGCGCCGTCGACCGGGCCGAGCCGGATGTCGCCGGAGGCGGCGCGGATGTCGGCCTCGCCGATGACGCCGCCGACGGTGATGTCGCCGTACCCGCTGTTGAGCTGGAGCCGTCCGGTCCGCTCCAGGTGGATGGTGCCCTGCCCGGTCTTGAACTCGCACTCCCCGAGATCGCCCTCGCCGTACAGGTCGGCGACCGTGCCCTCGCCGGTGAGCCGGGAGCCCTCGGGCAGCTCGACGCTCACGTCGACGGAGCCGCCGGTGCCGAAGAGGCTGCGGCGCTTGGGGGTGCGGATCAGCAGCCGCCCCTGCGCGAACTCGACGCGGGTCTGCTCGGCCGCGCTCTTGTCGGACGGGCTGCGGCCGCTGCTCGGAGTCACTTCGACGACCGTCTTCGTGCGCCCGGACGCGTGCACCCGCAGGGAGCCCGCATTGATCTGGACCGCGACCGAGATGGGCTCGGGGGTGTCGAAGGTCGGCATGGCTGCCCCGTCCTGGTGAGTTCCGTCGGGTGTCCGCGGGGGACGTCGGTGGTGCGGCGGCGGGAGGGCGCCGGAGCGCGCGGCGCCCTCATCGCGCGCCCCACGATCCGATCAGTGACGCCATGATGGCATCACCATGGCGCCACCGCAAGGCGACATGGCTCAAACCGACGCGGCCCGAGACGCGCTGCCCGCGGCACACGGCCCGCGGCCCGATGACCGGAAGGCCGCCCACCGGTACGTGGACGGCCCTCGGCCCTGTCGGCCCCTGTCGGCCCTGTCGGGCCCGCTCGGCTCAGTACGCCTCGCTCGGTCGGCCCTGTGCGCCTGGCTCGGGTCCGGTACGGCCGGTCACCCGCTTCGTACGGAGCGGAGCGCTCGGTGGGTGCGGATCAGCCCGCGCCCGCCTCCCGCCGCGCCCGGTCGAGTACGCCGGGCAGCGCCCGCAGGAACGTCGTCACCTCGTCCTCGCCGACGATCAGTGGCGGGGCGAGCCGGATCGTGTCCGGCGCGACGGCGTTCACCAGCAGGCCCGCGTCCTGGGCGGCCTGCTGCACCAGGGCGGCGAGCGGCTCGGTCAGGACGATGCCGAGGAGCAGCCCGGCGCCGCGGACCCGGTCCACCAGGGGGTGGCCGAGGTCCTCGATGCCCCGCCACAGCGCCTCGCCCTGGCGCTTGACGTGGTCGAGCAGCCCGTCCGCGTGGATGGTGTCGAGTACGGCGAGCGCGGCGGCGCAGGCGACGGGGTTGCCGCCGAACGTGGTGCCGTGGGTGCCGGGCGTCAGCAGGTCGGCTGCCGGGCCGAAGGCGAGGGTCGCGCCGATCGGCAGGCCGCCGCCGAGGCCCTTGGCGAGCGTGAGGACGTCCGGCTCGACGCCCTGCGCCTGGCACTCGAACCAGTGGCCGGTGCGGCCGATGCCGGTCTGCACCTCGTCGAGGACGAGCAGGGCGCCCGTGGCGCGGGTGATCTCGCGGGCGGCCGTCAGGTAGCCGGGCGGCGGGACGACCACGCCGTTCTCGCCCTGGATGGGCTCGATCACCACGAGCGCGGTGTCGCTGTCCACGGCCGCGCGCAGCGCCTCGGTGTCGCCGTACGGGACGTGGGTGACGTCGCCGGGCAGCGGCTCGAAGGGGGCGCGCTTGCCGGGCTGGCCGGTCAGGGCGAGCGCGCCCATGGTGCGGCCGTGGAAGCCGCCCTCCGTGGCGACCACGCGGCGGCGCCCGGTGAGCCTGCCGAGTTTGAAGGCCGCCTCGTTGGCCTCGGCACCGGAGTTGGCGAAGAACACCCGGCCGGTGCGCCCGGTCAGCCGGAGCAGGCGCTCGGCGAGCCGCACGGTCGGCTCGGCGACGAACAGGTTCGACACGTGGCCGAGCCTGCCGACCTGTTCGCTGACGGCGCGGACGACGGCGGGGTGCGCGGTGCCCAGGGAGTTCACCGCGATGCCGCCGACGAAGTCCAGGTACTTCCTGCCGTCCGCGTCCCAGAACGCGGCGCCCTCACCGCGGGTCAACGGCACGCGCGGCGTGCCGTAGTTGTCCATCAGCGACGCCTGCCAGCGCGCGGTGAGCCGCGCGTTGCCGCCCGTGCCGTCCGGCCCCGCGGTGCCGTCGGCGCCCGGTGTGCCCTCGCTCATCCCGTCCCCTCTTCGTCGGCTCGTGTCGGCCGCGCCCGTCGCGGCCCCCGCCCGGCGGCGCTCACCGCGGGCCCTGTTCGTCCGGCATCACCAGCGTGCCGATCTCCTCGCGCGTGAACATCTCCAGGAGCACCGAGTGCTGCACCCGGCCGTCGATCACCCGGGCGCTGCCGACGCCGTTGCGCACCGCGTGCAGGCAGCCCGCCATCTTCGGGACCATGCCGTCGGCGAGCGTCGGCAGCAGCTGCTCCAGCTCGCTGGCGCTGAGCCTGCTGATCACCTCGTCGCTGTTGGGCCAGTCCGCGTACAGTCCCTCGACGTCGGTGAGGAAGACGAGGGTGTGCGCGTTCAGGGCGGCGGCGACCGCGGCGGCGGCGGTGTCGGCGTTCACGTTGTAGATGTGGTGGTCGTCGACGCTGCGGGCCACCGGGGAGATCACCGGTATCCGGCCGTCGGCCAACAGGGCCTCCACGGCACCGGGGTTGACGCCGACGATCTCGCCGACGCGCCCGATGTCGACCTTCTCGCCGTCGTCGCCCACCGGCCAGTGCTTGACGGCGGTGATGGTGTCGGCGTCCTCACCGGTGATGCCGACCCCGAGCGGGCCGTGCTGGTTGATCAGGCCGACCAGTTCGCGCTGCACCTGACCGGCGAGCACCATCCGGACGACGTCGACGGCCTCCGGGGATGTGACCCTGAGCCCGGCCTTGAACTCGCTCTCGATGTTGTGCAGTTTCAGCGCGGCGCTGATCTGGGGGCCGCCGCCGTGCACGACGACGGGCCGCAGTCCGGCGCGCCGCAGGAAGACGACGTCGTGGGCGAAGGCCGCCTTCAGCTCGTCGTCGATCATGGCGTTGCCGCCGAACTTGATGACGCAGATCATGCCCTGGTGGCGGTCCAGCCACGGCAGCGCGTCCATGACGGACTGCGCCTTGACCAGTGCGGGATGTTCGTGGGTGCTGGTCCTCATGACGAGTACGCGCTGTTCTCGTGGACGAACTCGGCGGTCAGGTCGTTGGCCCACAGCGTGGCGGACTCGGTGCCCGCGGCGAGGTCGGCGGTGATGACGACCTCCCGGCCGCGCATGTCGACGGACGTGCGGTCCGCGCCGATGGAGCCGTCCTTGCACACCCACACGCCGTTGATGGCGACGTTCAGGCGGTCCGGCTCGAAGGTGGCGGAGGTGGTGCCGATCGCGGACAGGACCCGGCCCCAGTTGGGGTCCTCGCCGTGGATGGCGCACTTCAGGAGGTTGTTGCGGGCGATGGAGCGCCCGGCCTCCACGGCGTCGTCCTCCGTGACGGCGTTGATGACGTCGATGCGGATGTCCTTGGAGGCGCCCTCGGCGTCGCCGATGAGCTGCCGCGCGAGGTCCTCGCACACCGCGCGCACGGCCGCGGCGAACGCGGCGTGCTCCGGCGCCACCCCGGAGGCCCCGGAGGCCAGCAGCAGCACGGTGTCGTTGGTGGACATGCAGCCGTCGGAGTCGACCCGGTCGAAGGTCACCCGGGTCGCCGCGCGCAGCGCCTTGTCCAGGGCCCTGCCGTCGAGGTCGGCGTCGGTGGTGAGGACGACCAGCATGGTGGCGAGGCCGGGGGCGAGCATGCCCGCGCCCTTGGCCATGCCGCCGACCGTCCAGCCCTCGCCCTCGTACACGGCCGTCTTGTGGACGCTGTCGGTGGTCTTGATGGCGATGGCCGCCGCCTCGCCGCCGTCCTCGGACAGGGCCGCCACCGCGGTCTCCACGCCCGGCAGGAGCTTGTCCATCGGCAGGCGTACGCCGATGAGTCCGGTGGAGGCCACCGCGACCTCTCCGGCGCGCAGGCCGAGGCCCGCGGCCACCTTCTCGGCCGTGGCGCGGGTGTCCTGGAAGCCCGCGGAGCCGGTGCAGGCGTTGGCGCCGCCGGAGTTGAGGACGACGGCGCCGACCGAGCCGGTCCTGATGACCTGCTCGCTCCACACCACCGGCGCGGCCTTCACGCGGTTCGCGGTGAAGACGCCCGCCGCCGCCCGGCGCGGGCCGTTATTCACGACCAGGGCCAGATCGGGATTTCCGTTGTCTTTGATTCCGGCCGCCACGCCTGCGGCCGTAAATCCTTGTGCTGCCGTGACGCTCATGGCGCTACTACTCCTATAGTGGAAGTTCCCAGTTGCCCGGGAAGGCCGAGGGGGACCACCCGCAATGACATGATCCGCGCCGCCGCATTCATCGATTCCGACGGCAGCGCACCGTAACTCGACAACCGTCCGCCGGTCCCGCGGGCAGCGCTGCCGCGCGCACCCGTGCCGCCACGCATGGGTTCTGACCTCCGAAGCCTCGTATCGCGTCGAATGGGGGGCGGCGCAGAGGTTCACCGGGCGACGGACACCGGACGTCACCGTCCGACAACCTGCAACAAACTACAGGCAATTCAGGGCTTCGGGCACTGGCGCTGTCCCGTGGACGGGACAGCGCGCTCACCATCCGCCCGGTCTCCGCCGTGCGGGCCGTTCCGGTGGACCGGGGCTTTTCTCACGGTATTTCGTTCCCGTGGCTGTGAGGATTTCACGGTCCGGCAATGCGAACGGGCCGGGGCACAGGGTAATTCGGTGCGGGCCGAGGAGGCCTGGACGCCGGGGCCGTCGCGAACGACAATGGCCGGGCCGGTGCTCTGCCCGCGGGCGGCAGGTCCGCGACGGGGCGCCCGGCACACCGGCCGGTCTCTCCTTTCGCCGATGCTCCGCAGGACGGGGAATCCGCGGAGCCCGAGGAGCCGTCCGGCCGACCACAGACCCTCGGAAATGGAGTGAGCATGAGCAGCAACCCGTTCGACGACGCGGATGGCCGGTTCTACGTCCTGGTGAACGACGAGGAGCAGCACTCGCTGTGGCCGTCGTTCTCCGAGGTCCCCGCCGGCTGGCGGATCGTCTTCGGCGAGGCGGGCCGCCAGGAGTGCCTGGACTACGTGGAGCAGAACTGGACCGACCTGCGGCCCAAGAGCCTGCGCGACGCGATGGCGGCGGACGGCGCCGCGTGACGTCGGCGGCGCATCGCTGAGCGCGTGACGAAGGGTGGGCCCCGCGGCCGGTGACGGCCGCGGGGCCCACCCTATGTCCGTGTCCGTGCACACACCGTCGGTCCGTGTACGCGCTCCGTGCATGCCGCTCAGTGTACGCACCACGCACGACCGGCCCGTCAGCGGCGCTGACGGGCCGTCACGGTGGGTGGTCCTAGTCGGCCGCGGGGGCCGGGGCGGCCCCGGCGCGGCGCCGGACGACGGAGTCGGCGATCTCACCGCTGCGCACGGCGATGTTCGACAGCAGGGACGAGGTGAGCCCGTGGGTGTGCTCGGTGCCGCCCTGGAGGTAGATGCCGCAGGTCAGCTCGGGGTCGGTGACGATGCGGTAGTCGCGCTCCACGCGGTGCTTGCCCTGCTCGTCGCGGCGGCAGAACCGGTCGAGGTCGCCGAGCAGGCCGGTGGCGTCCATGGTGCTGTACCCGGTCGCGAAGACGAGCGCGTCGACGTCCACCTCCTGCTCGCCCTCGCCGTCGAGCAGCGAGTGCAGGACGACGCGGGTGTCGTTGCCGGAGCGCTTGACCTCCTTGACCCGGGTCAGGTTCAGGAAGTTCAGCCGCTTGTGCCCGGCGACCTCCTCCTCGTACGCGCGCCGGAACAGTTCGCGGATGACGTCGGTGTCCACCACGGAGTAGTTGGTGTTCTTGTGGTAGCGCCAGAACGCGTCGCGCGTGGTGTCGCTGCCGAAGTAGTAGTGGTCCACCGCGGCCGGGTCGAAGACCTGGTTGGCGAAGGGGGTGTCGTCGGCGACGGAGTAGCCGTACGACGGCAGGATCGCGGACACCTGGGCCTGCGGCAGCATGTCGTGCAGGAACTTGGTGATCTCGGCGGCGCTCTGCCCGGCGCCCACCACGGCCACGTGCCCCAGTTCCTCGGGCTTCATCCTGCCGTACCGGTCCAGGAACTCCGAGCTGTGCCAGACGCGCTCGTCGCGCTCCATGCCGTCGGGCATGCGCGGCACCAGGCCGGTGGAGACGGCCACGTTGCGTGCCCGCACCACGCGGGTGGCACCGCTCACGGTGTCCCGGACCTCGATTTCGAGGTGCTGCCCGGCGCCGGATTCCGCCGCGTCCGCGCCTTCGGAAAGCCGGATTCCGGTGACTTCCGAGTTGTAGCTGACGCGGTCCCGGAAGTTCGCCTCCGCCCATTCCAGGTACTGGTGGAACTCCTGCCGGGTCGGGAAGAAGTCCTGGTTGTTGACGAACTGCACCAGACGGTCCGAAGCGTGCAGGTACGACACGAAGCTGTACCGCGAATGCGGGTTCCGGAACGTGGCCAGGTCCTTCAGGAACGAAATCTGCATCGTCGCCTGCGGAAGGAGCATGTTGCGGTGCCAGCCGAACGCCTCCTGGCGCTCGAAGAAGACCGCGCTGACCGGCTGCCCTTCGGCGCTGGCCTGGTGCTCCTCCAGGGCGATGGCCAAGGACAGGTTGGACGGGCCGAACCCGATGCCGACGATGTCGTGTATCTCGTGTGCACGCGTACCCATAGACAATCTCCCGCTGGTGTAGCTTCGACAGGGACTTCCGCATCTTCGGTGAGGCATTTGCGGTTACCCAAGAGGGCCTTGGTCTGAAATGCTGCTGACTCTTGGCTGTCAACTCTCGTTTCTCAGGCCCGCCTCACGGTGACGAACATCTCGACCGGTCGGTCCGGGAGACACGCATTAAGTATTGCGCCGTGGAACACCGCCACGCCAACTTAGATGGGCCGGACGGACCTTTCAAGAGGGCCTGGTCCGCGACGCCCGGCGGGCGCCCGTCACTGTCCCGCCGACGGGACAGAAGTGTCCCGCGCCCGCATTCTTTGGTGACGCCACGCAAAGCGTTGGTAGCGTCGGCGACTTGGCGCCGTACCGTGAGTGAGAATAACGAAAGGGTGAACTCCGGATGTTCGTTCCGAGCCAGTACCGTCAGCCGGACAGCTCGTGGATGGTCGAGCTGATCCGCTCCAACCCGTTGGCGCTGTTCGTCAGCAACGGCACTCCCGAAGCGGGCCCGTTCGCCACGCATCTGCCGGTCATCAGGGACCCGGAGTGGACCGGCGAGTGGTCCGAGGACCTGTCCGGCGGTCGACTGCTCGGGCATATGAACCGCGCCAATCCGCACTGGAAGGCGCTGGAGTCGGGCACCGTGAACCTGCTGACGTTCACCGGCCCGCACGGCTACGTCTCCCCGACGGTCTACCAGAAGACACCGGCGGCGCCGACCTGGAACTTCACCTCCGTCCATGTGCACGGCGTGGTGGAGAAGATCGACGGCATAGAGGAGACCCTGGAGGTCGTGAAGGCCACCGTGCGGGCCTACGAGGGTGACTTCGGCGCCGGATGGGACATGTCCGAATCGCTCGACTACTTCCGCAAGATCGTGCCCGCGGTGGGCGCGTTCACCTTCAAGGTGACGGGCGCCGAGGGCATGTTCAAGCTGAGCCAGGAGCAGCCGGACGAGATCCAGGAGCGGGTGCGCAGCTCGTTCGGCGCGCGCGAGTGCACGCGGCACCAGGCCGCGGCGGCGCTCATGGAGAAGCTGCCGTAACCGGCCTGAGCCGGGCCGCCGGGCCGCCGGGCCGCCGGGCGACCGACCGGCGGCCGTGCGCGCCCGGCTCCGCGCCCGGTGGTGTGAGCCCAACTCCACCCTCGTCACTCACGGGACTTCGGGCTCGCGCCGCCGGGCGCTGCGGCTTGTGCCGCTTTTCTGACGGTTAATCAGTTCACTTGCGCCGCCTCTAGGCCCTGCGCCACCTCTAAACCCTGCGCCGCCTCTCGACCGTGCTCGGCCTGTTGGCGGCACAACCGTTGAGGCGAACGCCTGACGGGGAATCAACACGCGATGCCCGTACCCCTCTTGGGAGTACGGGCTCACGTATGGATGCCGTCAGCCGACGGGTCGTCAGGCGCTGATGCCCGTCTTCTCGTCGCTCTCGTCGTCCTCAAGCGCGCGCTCGGCCGCGTTGTCCAGCGTCGCGAGCACCCACTGCTCGAAGTCGATGCCGGACTGCTCGGCCGCCTTGTGCCACCACTGGAGTCGGCTGCCCGGCACCGCGAGGCGCCGCATGGTCTCCGGCGTCTGGGTGCCGTCGCGGGCCTCGTCCTCGCGCGCCACGCGGATGGCGCTGCGCAGCTGCTTGGTGGTCCACTGCATCTGCTCGGCGCGGTCCAGCCACAGCTCCTGCTCGTCGATCGGCAGCGAGGCCAGCTCGGCGTGGTGCTGGAAGCTGAGCGCCGCGCGGCGCCGACTGAAGTCGAAGCGGCGGGAGACCCACGCGTAGTTGCGCAGGGTCTGGTACTGGAGGCCCGCCGCGCGGATGCCGCGCTGGTAGCGGTCGGTGTAGTGGTCCTTGCCGTATACCAGCCAGTCCCCGAGCCACCAGGAAGAGGAGTTTACGATTCCGGAGAGCTGGCGTCCGGCCCGCTCCCAGTCCTCGAAGGTCAGCCCGACCGGCATCTGCAGGCCGACCTTCGTCGTCAGTACCTGGCCACGACGCTCGTCCACTCGGCGCTGCCGCGGGACCGCGTTCGCGCCCCTACGGAACAGCACCACCTTCGAGTCCTCAAGGTCGCCGACCTGGTTCGTCATCATGCCTCCATGTGAATGAACTTCGTACGGACGCAGGCCCAACAGGCCGCGTCCGAACGGAGAAAGCCATGCGGGTAGGACAGCCGTGACCCGGTCCGCGGGGGACCGGTCCGCCGCGCGTGGCGCGCGGCACGGGCTGGCCGATGAATCACAGCCGATCGGCCGGATGAGAGCCCTTTCGAGCCACTGCCGAGTCGGGTCGTCAGAGTTCCGTCAACTCACAGGTGAACCCGCCGGGGTGGCCGCGTGAGCGCATCCCGCCGTCGGGCCGCCCTCACCGTTCGAGGAGGCCACCGGCACAGAGCACGGGCAGGTCCGGCCGTTCGGCGCATCCCTCAGGGCTGCGCGGAAGGCATTCAGTCGGCATGTGTGCGGATACGTACATCAACTACTCGCCCCGTTCAACTACTCGCCCCGTTTCGCCTCGACCGCTGCCCCGACCCTGCCATCGGCGGGCGACGTGTCCCCCGTCGGTTCCGATGGCCCGGCTTCACAGCGGTCTCTTCCAAAGGCCTACCCGAGTAGAACCCGGTCCCTGTTGGTGATTCAAGGAAGAGGCCGTCGCTCGTCGCGACTTTTCGAAGTCCGAACAAGATAGCCCAGCACCGCTATCCCTGTCCTGGTGTGGCGCGAGCCTCCTCAGGACCCCGGGAGCGGGGGCTTTGCCGATCAACTTCCGCCAGCGGCGGCAAGAATTCGGCCAACCACCCTGTGAACTCGAACTGTTGCAGAAGAGAAGGGGACCTACAGGAGGCCGGAACCTCTCGTCGAGTTCACCGGGACCCGAACCTTCACAAAAAGTGACATATCGTCACCTTTACTGCTCAGTAGCCGAATCCCCAGGGTGCTAGTGGACTCTAGCACTTTCCATACGAACCTTTAACGCCTTTCCCCGACCTGTCTCCTGAAGCGCCGAGTGCGCCCCCTCGGTCGCCATGTGCCCGCCAACCATGCGGAGTTCCGCCGTACTCATGGAGGGGGAGGTGCACGGCGACGTACCCATGGGTAGCGGAGCCCGCGGAGGGGCGGGCGGGGAAGGACCCGGGCAAGCGGAAGCGGAGCCGCCGAGGAGGCTCGGGGAGCACGAGCCCCGCACCGCCGGCGCCCGCCGCACGCGCGCCCCCGTCCCTGCACCCCTCGGCGGGCCGTGTACCACCGGCCGTGCCTCACAAGCGCGTTGCCCTGGTTTGCCACCGTGGTTGCCACATCAGTCACGCCCGCAGCAAGATGGTGTGACGCGCTCTCGGATCCTAGACTCGACGCTCGGCAGCCGCCGCACAGGGACGTCCGGGAGGGATCGCAGCATGGTTGTGCCCTGCGCATCGCCAACGTCGACGCCGTCCGACGAGGAACCGGGTCCCCATCTCGCGTCGCCCTTCAGTGACTTCACCAACCGGGTCTTCCGGAATCTGCGCCGGTCGGACCAGCGCAAGTGGGCGGGCGCCTATCTGGCGGGGCTGCTCGTCACGCCCGGCAAGAAGTCCGTGCGCCGTCTGGCCGGGGCCGTCTCGGCCTCCCCCACCGCCGTGCAGTCGCTGCGCCAGTTCGTCAGCCTGAGCCCCTGGGACTGGACCCCGGTGATGGACGAGCTGACGCGCTGGGCCGAGAGCCACGGCCCGGCGCCCACCTGGGCGATCGGCCGCGCGGTGCTGCCCAAGCGCGGCGACCGCTCCGTGGGGGTGCATCGCTACTTCGACCCCACCACCGGCCGCACCCTGAACTGCCAGCTCGGCCTCGGCGCCTTCCTGTGCATCGGCGCCCTGCAAGTCCCCGTCGACTGGCGGCTCTTGCTGCCCGCGCCGTGGACGGAGGACGCCCAGCTGCGCCGCCGCGCGCGCATACCGGACGAGGTGCGCTACCGCCCGCTGTGGGCCCAGGCCCTGGACCTGGTCGACACCCTGGAGTCGCGCACGGAGCCCACGTCCGCGCCCGTCGTCGCCGACATGAGCGACGACCCCGACGTGGGGCTCTTCCTGCGCGGACTCAGCCAGCGGGCGCGGGACTTCGTGATCGCCGTCCCCCAGCACCTGAAGGTCCTGCCGGTGGGCGAGCGCGCCCTGGGCTGCCCGGAGCCGGTCAGCGCCCGGGCCCATGTGACCACCGGCGGCAGCGACACCGTCCTCGTCGCCACGCCGGACGGGCGGCAGCGCAGCGTCGCGGTGCGGTCCGTGCTCGTCCGGCTTCCGGGCGCCCGCCCGGGCGCCACCCCCGAGTATCCGTACCGGCTCTTCACCGAAGTGCTCCCCGAGGGCCGCTCGGGCAGCATGTGGATCACCAGTCTCACGCACCGCCGACTCGACAACGTTGCCTCACTCGCCGCGTTCCGCACCGGCACCACCACGGCGGTCACGGGGATGGAACGTCACTTCGGGCTCCTCGACTTCGAGGGCCGCTCCTTCCCCGGCTGGTACCACCACATGACGCTCGTTTCCGCCGCGTACACCTATCAGCGGCTGACCCACCGGCCGGTTCCCCGGCATCTTCCGCGCTGTCCCGCACCCCATCCCCGGATGAGTCCGGAACGCCTGCACCTGGTGTGACCCCTCTCGGCGGCCCGGAACACACTCCGCGAAATTGGCGTGTCGCATACGGGAATTCAGGAACACGGCACAAACCGTGAATTCCGGTGCGGGGTCGCTTACTCGACGTGCCTTGACGGGGCCTTGATGGGTCCTTGCCGGGCCCTTGACGGAGCGCGGATTCCGTCAAGATTGTTCGGTCCGTGCGCTATGGGCGAGTTGCCGACTACGCGAACGGCGAGGCGCGTTGGGGAACACAGCGTGAGTGGGCACCACAGCGTGAGTGGGTACGCGTGCGGGGCACGCGTACGAAGGCGACGAGTACGGGGGCTGGTTCCGGCCGGTGTTCGCGAACCGCGCTCCGGGGGCCGTGGCTCGCCTAGAATTCGGCGCGAGATGTCCGGTGTCCCCGCCCCGCGCGGGCGCGCACCGGCAGGGGTGCGGCCCTGGAAACCGCCGGGGGAGGTCGGTCTCCAGGGCCGCCGGATCGGCACCGGCGTGCGGCAGCACGCTCGTGCCGAGGCTCTGGGGGGCGCGGCGTCCGCGGCCCCGCGGTCGGTCAGGCCCGGTGGATCGCGACGTCACCGGCGCGGGTGCAGGCGTGCACCTCGACGGTGTCGTCGGACGTCCCCGGCCCGTCGGCCGCCGTCATGAAGTTGTGCACGCTGCCCGCCCGGGACGAGACGTCGAGCAGCGCGGCCGTGCCGCTGCCGATGCCGACGTCGAGCCGCCCGCTGGTGGTGTCGAGCACCACCGAGCCGCGCACGACCTCGCCGATCCGGATGTCGCCGTTGGCGGTCCTGGCGTCGACCGCCCGGTGGGCCTTGCCGACGGTGAGGGCGCCGTTGGCCGCGCTCAGACGCAGGTCTCCGGTCACCTCGCCGAGCCAGCTGTCGCCGTTCCGGTTCTTCACGATGGCGGGGCCCGCGACCTCGCAGATCCGTACGTCGCCCGTTCCGGTGGTGGCCTCGGCGCGGCCGCGCACCCGGTCCACGCTGATGTCCCCGGCCGAGCTGGACACGTCGAGCGGTCCGGTCTCCTCAAGCCGGATGTCCCCGACGGAGGTGGTGAACCGGCACGCGCCGAGCCGTCCCGTCGCCCGCAGGTCCGCCACGCCCGCGGCGCCGCGCACGGCCGAGCCCGCGGGCAGCGCGATCGTCACGGCCACGGAACCGGCCTTGCCGAAGCCCCGCTGCCGGGGCCCCCTCACGCGCAGCGCGCCCCGCGTGTGCTCGACGCGGGTGCGCTCGGCCGCCGCGACGTCCGCCGGGCGCCGCGGGTCGCTGGGGCGCACCTCCACGTCCGTGTCGGTGCGGGGCGCCGCGGCGACCCGGACGTCCCCGATCACGAGGTCGATCGTGACGGAGATGGGCTGTGGCGTCTCATACGCGGGCATCGCTGGCCTTCTCGTCGGCGGGCTTCGCTGGCCTTGTCACTGGCCTTCTCATACGGGGGCGCGGCCGGTCTTTCTCAACGGCCGGTGCGGACCGGCCGCGTCCCCGTTCGGTCTCGTCTGTCGTCGGTCGTCGTGCGCTCCCTGGTGGCCTGGTCCGGGCTTGGGCGGGCCGGTCTAGTTCACCCAGCCCGTGTAGCGCTGGGGCGTGCCGGGTGCGCCCCGCGGGGGCGCTGTTCGGCGCGGCGGCCGCGGTCGTCGTAGTCGAGCATCGCGGACACCGCGCGGACCAGCCAGGCGTTGACCGAGAGCCGCTCGCGCCCGGCGGCCTCCTCTATCCGGGCCTTGAGGTGCTCGGGTGGCCGGAAGTTGATGCGGGATGTCGCTCCGTCGTCCCCGTTGACCGCCACTGGCGCCATGGGCCGCAGCGATGGCGCCATGCCGTGCGGCCCGTGGTCGTACTGGTGGTCCGGGCCGTCGTCGTACCGCTGGCCCTCCGGGGGCGGGGAGACGACGAAGGTCGGGTCGAGGCCCCGCAGGCGCAGCTCCACCGAGCCGGGAGCCAGGTCACGGGTGATCTCGTCCGCGGCGGCCGACAGGGCGTCGAGGAGGGTGAGCCGGACGGCGGACGCCAGCGGCGCGACCAGCCGCTCGGCGAGTTCGCGCGTCTCCTCGTCTCCCGACTCCACCGCGCCCGAGAGCTCCTGGCGCAGGTAGTCGACATACCGCGTGAGTTCCATGGCGCCATCGTCGCACCACTCTGGCGCCACGCGCAAGCGTTCGAGGCATCACTCCCGTCCGACCTTGGCACTCTCCTGGCACACCAATGCCCCATGGGAGGCGCGGGGACGGCCCACGGAGGCACACGAACAGCGCAGGGAGGCGTCCGGACGAAGGGCCGCCCCAGCAGAGCGCGAGAAACGCCAGAGGCCGCATCGGCTGTCTCCGATGCGGCCTCTGGCGTACGACTTCGAAAAGTCGGGACGACAGGATTTGAACCTGCGACCCCTTGACCCCCAGTCAAGTGCGCTACCAAGCTGCGCCACGTCCCGTTGCCCGTGTGACCTGGGGTTTCCCCCTGGCCGAACGCGCACCGAAACAATACCGCACTCCGACCGGTGATCGCTCCCACCTTTCGGCTCTTGACCTCAACCAAAGTCGAGGTTGCACGCTCGTCGGCATGACGACGACAACGCAGCGCACCTTCACCTATGCCGATCTGCCCGGCCTGATGAGCCGGATGACGGGGGACGAGAAGCACGGACCCGCCGCGACGTCGACGCTCGACGCGCTGTGGGTGCTGTACGACCGCGTGCTGAGGGTCACACCCGACCGCGTCGACGACCCGGAGCGGGACCGGTTCCTGCTCTCCAAGGGGCACGGACCGATGGCGTACTACGCGGTCCTGGCCGCCAAGGGCTTCGTGCCGGTCGACTGGCTCGCGGACTTCGGGGCGTACGACTCGCCGCTCGGGCACCACCCGGACCGGGTGCTCGTGCCGGGCGCCGAGATAGGCAGCGGCTCGCTGGGGCACGGGCTGCCGCTCGCGGTCGGCACCGCCCTCGGTCTGCGCGCCCGCGGCCTCACCGACCCGCGGGTGTGGGTGCTCGTCGGGGACGCGGAGCTGGACGAGGGCAGCAACCACGAGGCCATCGCCTACGCCGGGCCCGCGGGCCTGGACCGGCTGCACACCCTCGTGATCGACAACGCGTCGGCGAGCTACGCGCGGCCCGGCGGCATCGCCGCCCGCTTCGCGGCGGCCGGGTGGTCCACCCGGACCGTCGACGGCCGCGACCACGACGCGCTGTACGAGGCCTACACCGCGCCGCATCCGGGGCGGCCGCACGCGGTCATCGCCCGCGTGGAGCCCCGGGAGTCGGCGCAGGAGCCGCGGGTGGCCTGACCCCGCCACCACCACGGCCGCCACCGGCTCCCCCTCCCCTGCGGCTCCGCCCCCTCCCTCCCCTCCCCCACTCCTCGGACTTCCGGAAGGACCCCCTCCCATGGACACCATGCGTGACCGCTTCGCCCCGGTGATGACGCGACTGCTCGACGAGGACCCGCGGGTCGCCGTCGTGCTCGCCGAGATCGGCGTGGGCGCCTTCGACGAGGCGCTGCGCGCCCACCCGGACCGGGTGATCAACGTCGGCATCCGGGAGCAGCTGCTCATCGGCGCCGGTGCCGGGCTGGCGCTGGCGGGGCTCAGGCCCGTCGTGCACACCTTCGCGAGCTTCCTCGTGGAGCGGCCCTTCGAACAGCTCAAGCTGGACTTCGGGCACCAGAACGTGGGCGGGGTGCTGGTCAGCGCCGCGGCCTCGTTCGACTGGCCCGAGGGCGGCTTCACCCATATGTCGCCGGGCGACGTCGCGCTCATCGACACGCTCGACGGCTGGACCACGCACGTGCCGGGCCACCCCGACGAGGCGGAGGCGCTGCTGCGGCACGCGGTCGGCGCGGGCACCGGCAAGGACGACAGGGTCTACGTCCGGCTGTCCGTGCAGAGCAACGCGGCGCCGATGCCCGTCGACGGCGAGCGCTTCCTGACCGTGCGCGAGGGCCGCGGCGGCGTCGTGGTCGCCGTCGGGCCGATGCTCGACCACGTGCTCGCGGCGACCGAGGGGCTCGACGTGACGGTGCTGTACGCGACGACCGTGCGGCCCTTCGACGGGGCGGCGCTGCGCCGGGCCGTCGGCGCCACGGCCGACGTCGTGCTGGTCGAGCCGTACCTGGCGGGGACGTCGACGGCCGCCGCCAACGACGCGCTCGCCGACGTACCTCACCGGGTCCTCGGCCTCGGTGTGGGGCGCCGCGAGCTGCGCCGCTACGGCCGCGTCGACGAGCACCTGCGGGCGCACGGCCTGGACGCCGCCTCGCTGCGGGAGCGGATCAGCGCCTTCCTCGGCGAGCGGGCGGCCGTGGCAGGCGGGCGGGCGGCCGTGGCAGCGGGCCGGTAGCGCCCCGCGGGGGTGCGGCCCCGGCGGTCAGTCGGCGGCGGTCAGTCGGCGGCGGGCACTCCCAACTCCGGGTGGGCGTCGAGGAGTTTCGTCGGCGCGGCCTGGCGCCAGGAGTCGGCGAGGATGTCACCCAGCTCCTCCTTGTCCAGGGCTCTGAGGCGCACCCGCACCCAGGCGAAGCTCGCCTCGTGGTCGGCGATCCAGAACTTGTCCGGCTCGGCGAGCACCAGTTCGTCGCGCTCCAGCTTCGGGCAGCGCACGGCGATGGACGTCTCGTCCTCGGGCAGCGTGGCGAACATCTTGCCCGCGACGCGGAACGTCGGCATGCTCCACGCGATCTTCTCGGTGGTGTCGGGCAGGGCGAGGGCGGTGCGGCGTACGTCGTCGGCGTTGACCATGGAAAGACGGTAGCCAAGCCCACTGACAATCACCCTCCAGGGCCGGGCGCCCGGCCCTCCCCGGTGGGTCCTCACCCCACTCGCGCGTCCAGCCACGCCGTGAGGTCCTCGTGCACCTCGTCCCGGTTGGTCTCGTTCAGGATCTCGTGCCGCGCGCCCTCGTAGCCCTTCCAGGTGAGGTCGCGCACGCCCGCGTAGCGCAGGTCCTCCAGGAGTTCGTACACCAGCGTCATCCGCTGGTTGCAGGGGTCCTCGGTGCCCGCGACGACGTGGACGGGCAGGTCGGCGGGGATGTCGGCCAGGTGCCGGGGGTCGTTGACCTTGCGGACGGCGCGCGTCCAGGCCAGGGACAGGCCCGCCGAGAACGGGAAGCCGCAGCGCTCGTCGGCGACGTACGCGTCCACCTCCGCCTCGTCGCGGGAGAGCCACTCGAAGCCGGTGCGGTGCGGATAGGGGTCGTTGAAGGAGGCGAACAGGCGCGGCACGAAGGACGAGGGGGCCGCGGGCCCGTGCTCGGCGACCTCGCGCTCCAGGTGGGCGAGGGCACCGCCGACCTCCGCGCCGGGCAGCGAGCGGAACGTGCCGCACAGGACGAGTCCCGAGAGCCCGTCGGCGTGCTCCTGGGCGTAGTCCCGCGCGAGCATCGAGCCGAGGCTGTGGCCGAACAGCACGACGGGCACTCCGGGGTGCAGGGCGCGGACCTGGTCGCCGACGCCCCTGAGGTCGTCGACGATGGCGCGCCAGGCGTCCGGTTTCCCCTCCGCCACCCCGTAGCCGCCCGTGGCCTGTGCCGTGGCCCCGTGCCCCCGGTGGTCGGAGGCGACCACCGCGTAGCCGTGCGCGGTCAGGTGGCGGGCGAACCGGTCGTAGCGCAGGGCGTGTTCGGCGGCGCCGTGCGCGATCTGCACGACGGCGCGGGGCCTGTCGGCGGGCGTCCAGGTGTAGGTGGCGACGGGCACGCCGTCGGACGCGGTCATCAGTCCCGAGGTGTACGGCATCGAAAGGCCCCCTGTGCGGCTGCGCTTCGTCGGCTGTCCCGGCAACGCCTCCCCCGCGCGCGGGACGCCAACCCTTCGCGGCGGACGAGGGTCCCTCGGGCGGCGGCCCCTCAGCGGTCGTACGCGAAGCCCGGCGCGCCGAACTCGGCCTCCAGGAGACGGTCGAAGACGGGGAAGCCGGAGTAGTCGTTGGCGACGTGCGCGGCCAGGGTGCGGCGGCCGTCGGGGGTGCCGAGGACCAGGGCGTGGGCGCCGGTGCTCGCACCCGTGCAGCCGCGCAGGGTCCGCCCGTCGGACAGCGTCAGCTCGTACACGCCGAGGCCGTAGGCGGTGTGGGCGAGCCAGTGGGCGCCCTTGGTGGACTCCGTGGCCCACATCGCGCGGTGCTGGGCCTCGGGGAGCAGGTCGCCGGTGATCAGCGCGTCCATGAACACGATCAGCTCGTCGAGGGGCGCCACGACGTTGGCGGCGCCCCAGGCCCACGACGTGTTGGCCTTGGTGGTGTCCAGGGGCGGGAGCGCCGGATCCTCCAGGAGCGACGGCCAGTTGTCGGGTGTGACGTCCTCGGGGCGCACGCCGTCCCTGAAGAACATCTTCGAGTGCAGCCTGGGGTGCGGGCCCCAGTAACCGGGGTCCGCGCGATGGCGTACGAAGGTGTGGGTGAGGCCGAGCGGCCGGACCACGGCCCGGTCGACCTCGGACTCGAAGCTGTTGCCGGTGGCCGCCTCCACGATGGCCGCGGCGAACGCGTAGCCGCCCGTGGAGTACCAGAACCGCTCGCCCGGCGCGCCCGCGGGCGGCTCCGACACGGCGAGCCGCAGCACGTCCTCGCGCCGCCAGACGTCGTAGCGGTGCTCGCGGAACGCGGCGCGGGTGCCGTAGCGGCGCTGCACCTCCAGGGCCATGCCGGTGGAGAACAGGCCGCTGGTGTGGGACAGCAGGTGCCGGACGGTGACCCGGGAGCCGTCATAGCCGTTCCCGGCGAGCGCGCCCGGCAGCCACCGCTCCACGGTGTCGTCGAGGCTCAGCCTGCCCTCGGCCTCCAGGCTCAGCACGGTGGCGGCGGTGTACGCCTGGGAGATGCCGCCCAAGTGCAGCCGCTCGCCCGGCGCGCGGGCCTCCCCGGTCGCGGCGTCGGCCGTCCCCGCGGCGTCGAACCAGGTGCCGTCGCCGTCCTGGACCTGGACGGCGACGCTGGGGGCGCCGCCCCTGACCACCGCCCAGTCCAGGACGTCGCTCAGCGTGTCGCGTCCGGGGCCTGTGTAGGCTGCCACGTCATTTCCCTCCTCGGGTCGCGTGGATACCCGCCCACTGTGCGTGACGCCACTGACACGCCACTGGCACGGGGCCCACACGCGCCGCCGGGGCGTGTCAGCCGGGGGGCGGGCAGGCGGGGGCTGGGGGCGCGGGTCACCCCGTCCGCAGGAGCTTGTAGAACAGCGTCGTCGGGCACAGTACGCCCGCCGGGTCCGCCGCGTGGTCCGGGACGACGCCGAGCCGGGTCCACCCGGCCGACGCGTACAGGGCCTCCGCGGGGCTGTCGGTCTGGGTGTCCAGGAGCAGCAGGGTCACGCCCGCCGCTGCCGCCTCGCGCTCGGCGTGGGCCAGCAGGGCCCGGCCGAGGCCCCGCCCGCGGGCGTCGCGGTGGACGAGCAGCTTGACGACCTCCGCGCGGTGGCGGGCGTTGGGCTTGTCGGCGAAGGCGAGGCTGACGGTGCCGGTGAGGCGCCCGCCGTCGCTGACCGCCCAGGTCGCGACGCGGCCCGCGGTCACGTCCGGGGCCCGGTCGCGCCACCAGCGGGCGGCGTCGGCCCGGTCCAGGCCCGCGAGGAAGCCGACGGACGCGCCGCCGTCCACGGCGTCGACGAGGAGGTCCCCCAACTCCTCGGCGAGGGCCGCCACCTGCCCGCCGTCGAGGCGCCGCGCGGCGCTCACGGCGCCACCACCAGGAGCGCGTACCGCGCGGGCCGCTCGCCGCGGCAGCGGAAGCGCGTGGCGCCCCACACCCGGAACCGCAGGCAGTCCCCGGCCGCGAGGCCGTGCGTCTCGTCCCGCACCGTGACGTCGAGCGCGCCCTCCAGGACCCACAGGTGCTGTTCCAGGCCGGGCACGGGCGGCCGGTCGTACGCGACGTCGGCGCCGGGCGCCAGCGTCGCGTCGACGACCTCGCCGCGCATCCCCGCGAGCGGCGGCGACACCGACCGGCGGGTGAACCCGGCGCCGGGGTCCGTCCACACGGCCTGGTCGGCGGCGCGCACCAGCCGCGCGGGCTCGGCCTCGACCTCGCTCAGGAGCTGCGACATGGTGCGCCCGTAGGCCCCGCACAGCCGGTTCAGGACGGCCGCGGTGGGGCTGATCTCCGCCCGCTCGGCGCGCGACAGCGTGGACCGGCTGACCCCGCTGCGCTCCGCCAGCTCGCCCAGCGACCAGCCGCGCTCGGCGCGCAGCCCGGCGAGGCGCGCCGCGAGCCGGGCGTCGACGTCGGTGCCGCCGACGGCACCCTCCTCCTCGTATCCCATATACGGGACCCTATCCCAGATACGGGATACGAGGGTCCGGTGCGGGGCGGCTTCCCGGGCGGGCCCCGTCCCCTCAGTCCTCCGCCGCGGCGTCGCCCAGGGCGTCGAGCACCGGGGCGATCAGCGGGTGCTCCTCGGCCCCGTGCCGCACGGCGGCGAACACCCGCCGCGTGGGGGCGATCCCGTCCACCGGCCGGATGACCACGCCCGCCAGGTCCATGCCGCGCAGCGCGGACCGCGGTACGAGGGCCACGCCCGCCCCGGCCGAGGCCAGCGCCACGACCGCGCGGAAGTCGTCCGACGTGTGCTCCAGGACCGGCTGGAACCCGGCGTGCTCGCAGGCGAGGACCACCACGTCGTGGCAAGGGTTGCCGGGGAACGGCCCGATCCAGGCGTCCTTCGCCAGGTCGCCGAGCGGCACCCGCCCCGCGGCGGCGAGCGCGTGCGCCACCGGCAGCACGGCGTCGAACGGCTCGGCGTACAGCGGCACCCGGGTCAGCCGCGGGTCGTCCGCGCCGGGCGCGCCCCGGTACTCCACGGCCACCGCGACGTCGACCTGCCGGTCCAGGACCATCGGCAGGCTGGCGTCGCCCTCGGCGTCCTGGACGCGGACCCGGATGCCGGGCGAGGTCTCGGCGAGCCGCCGCAGCGCCGGGGCGACGACCAGCCCGATGCCCGTCGCGAACGACGCCAGCGTGACCGTCCCCGCGGCGCCCGAGCTGTACGCCGCCAGCTCCGCCTCGGCGCGCTCCAGCTGGGCCAGCACCGCGTTCGTGTGGGCCAGCAGGATCTCGCCCGCGGGCGTGAGCCGCACGCCGCGCGCGGAGCGGTCCACCAGGCGGTGGCCCGTCTCCTGCTCCAGCGCGGTGAGCTGCTGCGATACGGCGGACGGGGTGAGGTAGAGCGCGGCGGCCGCGGCGGTCACCGTACGGTGATCGGCCACCGCCCGAAGAATGTGCAACCGCCGCGCCTCGATCATGCGGTGATTGTCCCACCCATCCCTGGCGTGGGCGCCCACCACCGCCCATCGACGCTCCGCGCCTCGTCCTCAAACGCCGGACGGGCTATATCCAGCCCGTCCGGCGTTTGAGGACGAGGCCGAAGGCCGATCAACGGGGGTGCCAGGGGGCGGAGCCCCATGGTTTCGGGAAAGGGGCGGGTCTGGGGCGCCCCCGCGAGGGCTCGGCTACGCCTCCAGTTCGGCCCGCGCAGCGACGAACGCGGAGACGGCCCGGTCCACGTCCCCCACGGAGTGCGCCGCCGACAGCTGCACCCGAATCCGCGCCTGCCCCTGCGGCACCACCGGATACGAGAAGCCGATCACGTACACGCCCCGCTCCAGCAGCAGCTCCGCCATGCGCCCCGCCTTCGCCGCGTCCCCGATCATGACGGGCGCGATGGCGTGGTCGCCCGGCAGCACGTCGAAGCCCTCCTCCGTCATCCGGGACCGGAACCGCGCGGTGTTGGCGGTCAGCCGCTCCCGCAGGTCACCGGCGCCCTCCAGCAGGTCGAGCACCTTCAGGGAGGCGGCCGCGATGACCGGGGCGAGGGTGTTGGAGAAGAGGTAGGGACGCGACCGCTGCCGCAGCAGCGCGACGATCTCGGCGCGGGCGGCGACATAGCCGCCGGAGGCGCCGCCGAGCGCCTTGCCGAGGGTGCCGGTGACGATGTCGACGCGGTCCATGACGCCGTGCAGTTCGGGCGTGCCGCGCCCGCCGGGCCCGACGAAGCCGACGGCGTGCGAGTCGTCGACCATGACCATGGCGTCGTACCGCTCGGCGAGGTCGCAGATGTCCGCGAGCGGGGCGACGTACCCGTCCATGGAGAACACGCCGTCGGTGACGATGAGCTTGCGCCGGGCGCCGCCCTCGACGGCCTCCTTGAGCTGCTTCTCCAGGTCGGCCATGTCGCGGTTGGCGTACCGGAAGCGGCGGGCCTTGGACAGGCGGATGCCGTCGATGATCGAGGCGTGGTTGAGGGCGTCGGAGATCACCGCGTCCTCCGCGCCGAGCAGCGTCTCGAAGACACCGCCGTTGGCGTCGAAGCAGGAGGAGTACAGGATGGTGTCCTCCTGGCCGAGGAACGCCGAGAGCCGGGCCTCCAGTTCCTTGTGGACCTCCTGGGTGCCGCAGATGAAGCGCACGGACGCCATGCCGTAGCCCCAGCGGTCCAGCGCCTCGTGCGCGGCGGCGATCACCTCGGGGTGGTCGGCGAGGCCGAGGTAGTTGTTCGCGCAGAAGTTGAGGACCTCGCCCGGGCGCCCGCCCGCCGTGACGGCGACGGTCGCGGACTGCGGGGTGCCGATGACGCGCTCGGGCTTGTGCAGACCGGCGGCGCGGATCTCGTCGAGGGTGGCGGCCAGGTCGTCGCGTACGGAGTCGAACATGCGGGATTCCTTCGGGAGTTCGGGCGGGCGGGGCGAACGGGACGGACGGGACGGACGGGGCTCAGGCGGTCCAGTCCAGGATGACCTTGCCGCCGCGGCCGCTCGCCGCGTCGTCGAAGGCCGCCTGGAAGTCCCGGTAGCCGTAGCGTCCGGTGACGACGGGCGTGAGGTCCAGGCCGCCTTCGAGCAGCACGGACATGGCGTACCACGTCTCGAACATCTCACGGCCGTAGATGCCCTTGATCGTGATCATGGAGGTGACGATCCGCGCCCAGTCGACCGCGAACTCCTCGGACGGCAGGCCCAGCATGGCGATCTTGCCGCCGTGCGTCATGTTGGCCACCATGTCGCGCATGGCGCGCGGGTTGCCGGACATCTCCAGGCCCACGTCGAAGCCCTCGCGCAGGCCGAGTTCGCGCTGGCCGTCGGCGATGGTCGACTCGGCGACGTTCAGGGCGAGGCTGACGCCGACCTTGCGGGCCAGCTGGAGGCGCTCCTCGCTGACGTCGGTGACGACGACGTGCCGGGCCCCGGCGTGCCGGGCGACGGCGGCAGCCATCAGGCCGATCGGCCCGGCGCCGGTGATCAGGACGTCCTCGCCGACCAGCGGGAAGGACAGGGCGGTGTGCACGGCGTTGCCGAACGGGTCGAAGATCGCCGCGATGTCGAGGTCCACCGGCACCCGGTGCACCCACGCATTGGTCGCGGGCAGCGCGACGTACTCCGCGAACGCGCCGTCGCGGCCCACGCCGAGGCCCACCGTCGCGCGGCACAGATGGCGCCGCCCGGCCAGGCAGTTGCGGCACTTGCCGCACACCAGGTGGCCCTCGCCGCTCACCAGGTCGCCCGGCTTGACGTCGGCGACGTCCCGGCCGGTCTCGACGACCTCGCCGACGAACTCGTGGCCGACCACCAGCGGCGCCTGGATCGTCTGCTGGGCCCAGCCGTCCCAGGCACGGATGTGCAGGTCGGTGCCGCAGATACCGGTGCGCAGCACCTTGATCAGGACGTCGCCGGGGCCGATGACCGGCTCCGGGACGTCCATGAGACGGAGGCCCGGCTCCGCTTTCTCCTTGACCAGCGCCTTCACGCCACGGCTCCTGTCGTACGGCAGATGGGGGTGCGTCCCGGACAGGTCGGCCCGGCAGCGGGCGGGCCAGCGGACAGGCCGACGGGCAGGCCAGCGGACAAGCCGACGGACAGGCCGACGGCACGCGGGCGAGCGCGCCCGGGAACGCGTCTGAAGCAATCTTCCGTAACCCTGGCCCCTGGTCCATCGAGGATTTCTTAACCACGGCCGCAGCTTTCCTTCAGACCCCAGGCGAAGCCCCCGCGCGCGACGCCCCGCGCGTCAACCGGAACCCCGGCTTCTCAGCCGTTCCGCCTAGCGCGTCTGGCCCCGTTCGAAGTAGGCGGCCAGCTCCGGATCCAGCGGCGGCACCTCGCGCGGCGCCCCGCCGTCCCGCAGCGACTCGGTCGCCCGGACGCCCGCCGCGACGGCCATGCGGGCGGCCACCGGCGAGGTGTCGGTGCGTCCCCCGTGGCGTACGAAGCGCAGGAACTCGTCGATCAGGAGCGGGTCCGCGCCGCCGTGCCCGGCCTCGTCCTGCGCGTCCGGGATCGCGTACGCGGCGTCGCCCTCGGGCCGGTGCGGGGAGCGCCGCCCGTTCCACACCCGGACGACTCCGCCGGGTCCGTCGCCGAAGTTCTCCAGGCGGCCCGCGTCGCCGATGACGGTGTAGTTCCGCCAGTAGTCGGGGGTGAAGTGGCACTGCTGGTAGGCGGCGAGGACGCCGTTGTCCAGGCGCAGGTTGACCAGGGACACGTCCTCGACGTCGATGACCGGGTTGAGGTCGCGCTGGGTGTGCGGCGGCCAGTTGCGTTCCGGGGCGTAGAAGTCGTCGGGCTTGGGCTCGCCCGGGGCGCGGCGGTGCGGGAGGCCGCCGTACACCATGAGGTCGCCGAGCGCCTGCACCCGGCGGGTGTAGCCGTCCGCGAGCCAGTGCACGACGTCCAGGTCGTGCGCGGCCTTCTGGAGCAGCAGGCCGGTGGTGTACCGCCGCTCGGCGTGCCAGTCCTTGAAGTACCAGTCGCCGCCGTGCCCCACGAAGTGGCGCACCCAGACCGTCTTGACCTCGCCTATCTCGCCGCGCGCGACGATGTCGCGCATCAGCCGGACCACGGGCATGTGGCGCATGTTGTGCCCCACGTACAGTCGCGTCCCGGTCTCGTACGCGGTCCGCAGCACCGCGTCGCACGCCTCGACGGCGATGTCCAGGGGCTTCTCCACGAAGACGGGCCTGCCCGCGCGCAGGGCGTCCTGGGTGAGCGGGGCGTGGGTGTGGTCGGGGGTGAGGACGACGACCGCGTCGACGTCGGGGGCGTCCAGCACCTTGCGGGCGTCGTCGTACGTGCGGACGCCGGGCAGGTCGGCGGCGGCGCGGTCGCGGGCGGCCGGGTCGGGGTCGGCGAGCGCGGTGACGCGGGCCCCCGCGCCGGGCCGGTGCGCCGTGCGGGCGAGGGAGCCGCGCAGGCCGTAGCCGAGGACGCCGAGGCGTAGGTCGGTCATGGGCTGCCTCCCGCGGTGTCCGGCCGGTTCCCCGGCGTGCGGCCGGGGCCCGCACCGTAGTGACCGCCCGCGCGGCAGGTCAACACCGCGTGCCGCCCGGGGTGCCGGGTGCCGTCTCCCGCCAGGGACGCCCGCCCCGCGCGGGTCTCACCAGGGCGCGCCCGGCTCGCCCTCCGCCTCCCGCCGGTGGATCCGCTCCGTCAGCTCCGCCGCCGTCGACTTGATCGTGTCGAGGCCCGGCCTGCCCCATGGGCGCGGCTCCACGTCCGCCACGCACACCGTGCCGAGCGCGATCCCGGTGCGGTCGATCAGCGGCGCCCCCAGGTAGGAGCGGATTCCCAGCTCGTCGACCACCGGGTTCCCGGCGAAGCGGGGGTAGTCGGCCACGTCCTCGAGGACCAGGGCCTTGCCCCGGGCCACCACGTGCGGGCAGTAGCCGCGCTCGCGCGCCACCCGCCGCTCCGGGACGCCGCCCGGCGCCGACTCGTCCGGCGCGATGACCCCGGCGAGCGGTTCGGCAGGGGCGGGGCCGCCCTCCGGGGCGTGCCGTCCGCCCTCGGGGGCGTGCAGTCCGCCCTCCGGGGCGTGCAGTCCGGCGTAGAACTGGCCGTGCTCGTCAAGGAAGTTGACCATGGCGTACGGCGTGTCCATGATCCGTGCGAGCCGGTCGGCGAACGCGTCGAGGCCGGGCTCCGGCCGCTCGCCCAGGCCGAGTTCCCGCAGCCGCCGCACCCGCGCCGACGCGTCCCTGTCGACCGGGGTCAGCAGCAGACGGCCGGTCGCTTCGTACATCATGTGCGTGCTCCATGGGTCATGTGTGGGCTCCGGAGGTGGGGGCCGAAGGGGCGTGCGCGAGCAGGTGCTTGACGAGCGTGAGCAGCGTCTGGATGCCGGAGCTGGAGATCCGCGCGTCGCAGCGCACCACCGGGACCTGCGGGTCGAGGTCGATGGCGGTGCGCACCTCGTCGGGCTCGTAGCGGTAGGCGCCGTCAAACTCGTTGACGGCCACCACGAACCCCATGCCGCGCTGCTCGAAGAAGTCGACGGCGGCGAAGCAGTCCTCCAGGCGGCGCGTGTCGGCGAGGACCACCGCGCCGAGCGCCCCTTCGGACAGCTCGTCCCACATGAACCAGAACCGCTCCTGCCCCGGCGTGCCGAACAGGTACAGCACGTGCTCGGGGTCGAGGGTGATCCGGCCGAAGTCCATGGCGACCGTCGTCGTGGTCTTGTGCTCCACGCCGGACAGGTCGTCGGTGCCCTCGCTGACCGTCGTGAGCAACTCCTCCGTGCTGAGCGGCGCGATCTCGCTGACCGCGCCCACGAACGTCGTCTTGCCGACCCCGAACCCGCCCGCGACGAGGATCTTCAGCGCGGTGGGGAAGGGGTCAGAGCTGTCGTCGTAGTCCATCGAGCACTGCCTCCAACAGGGACCGGTCAGTGGGGTTGTGGTAGAAGTCCGGGGCTCTGGTGGTGAGGGCCCCGCAGTCGACGAGGTCGGAAAGGAGCACCTTGGTCACCACCACGGGCAGCTTCAGCTGGGCGGCGATCTCCGCGACCGACGTGGGCGCGTCGCACATGCCGAGCGCGAGCGAGTGCTCCGGGCTCGGATAGCCCCCCGGGGCGGTGCCGGTCGCCATCAGCTGGGACAGCAGGTCGAGCCGCGCCGTCGGTCTGGTGCGGCCGTTACTGACCGTGTACGGGCGGATCAGGCGCCCGGCGGCGTCGTCGAGCCACGGCCCGTCGTGCGGGGCCCCCACGGTCAGCGCCTCATCGTCGCGGGTTGGCCCACGGGTTGGCCCGCGGGCTGCCGTGGCGCGGTGACCAGGTACGGGCGCACGCTCTTGACCAGCATCGCCATCTCGTACCCGAGCACCGCGGCGTCCGCCTCGCGCCCGGCGAGGACGGCCAGACAGGTGCCCGAACCGGCGGTGGACACGAACAGCAGCGTGGAGTCGAGCTCCACGACCACCTGGCGCACGTCCCCGCCGTCGCCGAAGCGGACGCCCGCGCTGCGCCCCAGCGAGTACAGCCCGGAGGCGAGCGCGGCCATGTGGTCGGCGCTGTCCGTGTCGAGGCCGTGAACGGACTTCACCAGGCCGTCGCAGGACAGCAGGACGGCACTGCGGGTGTGGGGCACGCGCTGGACGAGGCCGCTCATCAGCCAGTCGAGATCGGATACCTGGCCGGTCGGCAGATCGCTCGCCATGGTGGATCGACTCCTTGAAGTACGTGTGTCTCGAAGTGCTCGGCGTCCGCGGGGCGGACGGGGTGGGGGTGGTGCGGTCAGCCGCCCTGGTCGCCACGGTCGCCGCGGGCGGGGCGGCCGGGCCCGTCGGGCACCGCCTCGCGGGCCTGGGCGGCCTGGGCGAGCCCGATGCCGCGCTGGAAGGCGGCCATCAGGCCGGGGTCGTGGCCGATGAGCTGGTCGTCCTCCGCGCGCGGGGCGGGGGCCTCGCGGAGCTGCGGGGCGAGGTGCTCCTGGGCGCGGCGCTTGGGCAGCCGCGGCTTGCCGACGCCGCCGCCGTGCACGGCGCCGTTGCGGGGCACGGGCGGCGCCCCGCTGTGCTCGGCGGTGAGGTGCCGCTCCTCGGGCCGGATCCCGGGCACGGCGTCGGCGGGCGTCGCCCGCTCGCCGCGGGGGTCGCGCACGGGGAGCGGCGCGGGCGGGGTGCCTTTGGCGACGCGCCGGGGGGTGGGGGCGTCGCCGACGGGTGAACCGTTGGCGTGCGAGCCGTTGGCGCGCGAGCCGTTGGCGGGGGTCGCGTCGGGCTGGCTCCGGCCGGGGTGCGTGCCGTTCAGCTGGGCGCCCTGGACGCTCGGGGTGCCCTGGACGCCGTTCACGTGGGTGCCGTTCGCCTGCTGGACGTGGGCGCCGTTGACCTGGGCGCCGTTGACCTGGGCGCCGTTGACCTGGGCGCCGCTCGCGCCGGGGTGGCCGCCGTGTCCCGTGGCGGTGCCGTCCGGCTCGGTGCCGAGGAGGCTCTGCGGGACGATCAGGACGGCCTGCACGCCCCCGTAGATGTTGCCCTGGAGGCGTACCGCGATGCCGTGCCTGCGGGCGAGGGCCGCGACGACGAAGAGGCCGATGCGGCCGTCCTGGAGGAGGCTCGCCACGTTGACCTGGTCGGGGTCGGCGAGCAGCCGGTTCATCCGGGTCTGCTCGGCGGCGGGCATGCCGAGGCCGCGGTCCTCCACCTCGATGGCGAGTCCCGCCGTCACCAGTTCGGCGCGCAGCAGGACGTGGGTGTGCGGCGCGGAGAACACCGTGGCGTTCTCGACGAGTTCGGCGAGCAGGTGGATGACGTCGGCGACGGCGTGGCCGCGCAGGGTGCCCTCGATGGGCGGCACCAGCTTGACCCGCGAGTACTGCTCGACCTCGGCGATGGAGGACCGCAGCACCTCCGTCATCGTCACGGGCCTGCTCCACTGGCGCCGTGACATGGCGCCGCCGAGCACCGCGAGGTTCTCGGCGTGCCGCCGGATGCGGGTGGCCAGGTGGTCGATGTGGAAGAGCCCCTTGAGGAGTTCGGGGTCCTCCACGTCGTTCTCCAGCTCGTCGAGCAGGGAGATCTCGCGGTGGACGAGGGACTGGAGCCGCCGGGCGAGGTTGACGAAGACCTCGACCTTCTGCTCGTTGCCCTTCTGGCTGGAGAGCTGGGCGGCCCGCACGACGGCGGTGACGGCGCCGTCGTGCGCGCGGGCCAGCTCGTCGGCGAGCAGGCCGAGTTCGTCGCCGGGCGCGGCGGGGGGCCGCGTGACGGGCTCGCGCACCGCGGGCGCGTCGCCGCGGCGCAGTTCCTCGACGAGGGTCCGCAGGTCGGCCTGGCCGCGCGCGGTGGACCGGCGCAGCGCGCCGACGCGCTCGCGCAGTGACCGCGCGGTGCGCTCGGCGGCCACCGCGGCGATCACGACGCCCGCCAGGGCGAGCAGCGCGGCGGCGCCGAGCACCACGAGCAGGGACTGCCGCGGCGGGGCCGGTGCGGTGCGCAGCAGGTAGAGCACGGCGGCGCAGCCGCACAGGCCGACGGCGACGGCGGGCAGCACCGCGATGCGCAGCAGCTGCGGCCGTATGCGCGCCTCGGCGGACGGCGCGGGGGCGGCGCTCCTCCCTGATCTGCCGTGCCGCCCGCCCTCACGGCGGTCTGCGCGGGCTGCCGGTGCGCGAAGGTGAGACATCAGCGTCCTCGGGTACGTCGCGACGGGCGCCCCAGCGTGGGCTGCGGCACCTCGTCGATGGCATCGCGGTGCCGGCCGGCAGGCGGTGACGTGCTCCCTGCGTCGCCCGACGGCCACACACGGTAGTCGTCAACGCGTCACGCCCGGTGGACAGTTGGCAAAGTCCACCGGGGAGCGTCCCGCTCTGGTATGACGCCCCGCACACCCGAGCGATTCTGGCCGGGGGCCTTGAGCAGTCGGCGCCCGTCGCGCCGCGCGCTCGCCCTCAAACACCGGGCGGGCTGGATCTGTCGTCCTCGCCGTCTTCGGCTGTCCGTGATCCGCCGCTTCGCGGCGGATGCTCTCCGCCCACCCGCCCCAAAAAGGGGCGGGTGGGCGGGGAAATAAGCCCGTCCGGCGTTTGAGGACGAGCCGCGCAGCGGCGACAACCGGGGGTGCCAGGGGGCGGCGCCCCCTGGTTTCGGGAAAGGGGCGGGCCCGGGGCGCCCCGCGAGGGCCCCGTCACCCCACCGGCGCCGCCTCCGGATCCGCGGCCCCGAACGGCGGCGGCACCTCCACCCAACCCCCTTCGGGGGCCACGGCGACCTCCCGCCACCAGGGAGCCCCCGGCACCGCACCGGACGAGGGCTCGAACGGCTCCCCAGGAATCGGCAGCGCCACCGCGACCCCCTCGCTCCGAGCGGCGGCAAGCGTCCCCTCCCCCGGCTCCGCCCAGGCGTGCGGCGCGAGGTTGAAGGTCCCCCAGTGGATCGGAAGGAGCACGCCCCGCGCCCGACCGCCCTGGAGGTCGAGGTGCGCCCGCAGCCCCTCCTCGGGCCGCATGTGGATGTCCGGCCAGAACTCGGAGTACGCCCCGATCTGGATCATCGTGGCGTCGAACGGCCCGTGCTGGTCGCCGATGTCGGCGAAGCCGGGGAAGTACCCGGTGTCACCGCTGTGGAAGACGCGGTGCTCGGGGCCCGCGACGCACCAGGAGGCCCACAGCGTGTGCTGCTGGTTGCGCAGGCCCCGGCCGCAGAAGTGGCGGGCGGGCGTGGCCGTCAGGGTCAGGCCCGCCACGTCCGCGGACTCGTGCCAGTCCAGCTCGCGCAGGCGCCGCGCGGGCACGCCCCAGTGCTCCAGGTGCGCGCCGACGCCGAGCGGCACGGCGAAGACGGTGTCCGTGCCCGCGAGCGCCTTGACGGTGGGCAGGTCCAGGTGGTCGTAGTGGTCGTGGGAGATGACGACCGCGTCGACCGGGCCGAGCGCCGCGAGCGGCACCGGCACGGGGTGCAGCCGCCTCGGCCCGGCGAAGGCGAACGGTGAGCAGCGCTCTCCCCACACCGGGTCGAAGAGCACGCGCCGCCCGTCGATCTCGGCGAGCACGCTGGAGTGCCCCATCCAGGTGAGCCGGAGACCACTCGCGGGGGGCCTGGCCAGGTCGGCGAGCGTCGTGGCGTGCACCGGCACGTGGGTGGCGGGGGCGCGGCGGGCGCGCGCCTCCCGGCGGAAATAGACCTTCGCGAAGTCCAGGGCCGAGCCGGAGGGGCGGGTCCGCGCGCCCACCGGGTTCTGGAACGAGCCGTTCTCGAAGTGCGGCGATCTGCGGATGCGCGCGAGCCGCTCGCCGGTCGGCTCCGCGCCGAAGGCGGCGGGCCGCAGGGGGCGCAGCGCGGGGCTCAGGGACCGGGACACGGAACCTCCAGGAACAGGCTGCTCAGGTTCCCCCATTATGTGCGCCCCCACCGACATCGACCGCCGGGCCGACCCGGCGGCACCCGGTGCCAGGTCCGGACCTCCCCCGATGTCACATCCGCGCACCCCCGGTCCGTCGCATCAGTGAGCGGCCCGACAGGACCGCTCGACGAGAGCCCGGCGAGACGGCTCACCGAGAGCCCGGCGAGACGACTCGACGAGAACTCGCCAAGACAGCCCCCTACGACAGCTCAACACGACAGCCCAACACGACAACCAACACGACAGCTCGACCCGGCGACGAACCTCGCCGCGTACGACTCTGGAGGTGGCCCCCGTGGCCCGCATCTCGCTCACCCCGCCCCGCACGCTGCTCTTCCGCGCCATGGAGTGGTACTCGAAGCGCGCCTACGGCAAGGTCCTGGACCCGGGCCGGGCGATGGGCCACCACCGGCGCGCCCTGTGGTCGTACCTCCGCTTCGAGCAGTCCGTGGCCAAGTGGAACACGCTGGACGCGGACCTGAAGGAGCTGGCGGTGATGGCGTCGGCGGCCTCGATCGGCTGCGCCTGGTGCATGGACTTCGGCTACTGGGAGGGGCACAAGCTCGGCTTGGACCCGCGCAAGCTGCACGACGTGCCGCTGTGGCGGGAGAGCGACGCCTACACCGCCCTGGAGCGGGACGTCATGGAGTACGCGGAGGCGATGACCGCGAACCCGCCGGAGGTCGACGACGAGCTGTCGGGGCGGCTGCTCAGGGGCCTCGGCGAGGCCGCGTTCGTCGAGCTGACCATGATCGTGGCCGTGGAGAACCTGCGCTCGCGCTTCAACTCCGCGATGGGCCTCACCAGCCAGGGCTTCAAGGAGTTCTGCGACCTGCGCGAGGCGCCCGCGCGGGGCACCCGCCAGGCCGGGTGAGCGCGGCGGGGCGGCCTCGGAGCCGGGCGGCCCGCCCCGGTCCCGGCGGCTGTCCGGAACCGGACGGTCCGCCGCGACGGGCCGCCCTCCCGGCGTGTTCTACTGACCGGAAGTTCAGTAGCCGCGCAGGAGGTCCCATGCCCGTGACGACGCCCCCGCCCTTCATGTCGCTCACCTGGACCGACCACGTCACCGGCCGCCGGGGATTCCTCGTCGTGGACCGGCTGGTGCGCGGGGTGTGCAGCGGGGGCCTGCGCATGCGGCCGGGCTGCACCCTCGACGAGGTCGCCGGGCTCGCCCGCGGCATGACGATGAAGGAGGCCCTGCACTACGACCCGCGGGCCCGCTACGTCCCGCTCGGCGGCGCCAAGGGCGGCATCGACTGCGACCCCCGGGCCCCCGAGGCGTACGGCGTCCTGGTGCGCTACCTGCGCGCGATGGGCCCGTACGTCGCGTCCTGCTGGACCACCGGGGAGGACCTGGGCCTGACCCAGGAGGTGGTCGACCGGGCCGTGGCCGACGCGGGCCTGGTCTCCTCCGTGCAGGCCGTCTATCCGCTCCTGGACGACGAGGCGGCGGCGCGGCGGCGGCTCGCGGACGCCTTCGCCGTCACCGTCGACGGGATCGGCCTGGACGCGCTGGTCGGCGGCTGCGGGGTCGCGGAGTCCGTGCTGACGGCGCTCGACGCGGCGGGCGCCGAGCCGGGCCGGACGCGTGTGGCGGTGCAGGGCTTCGGCACCATGGGCGGCGCGACGGCCCGCTTCCTGGCCCGCGCCGGGCTCACCGTGGTGGCCGTCGCCGACGTCAGGGGCACCGTCGCCAACCCGGCGGGCCTGGACGTGGAGGCGCTGCTCGCCGCCCGCGACGCGTACGGCACCGTCGACCGCGCGGCGCTGCGCCCGGACGACCGCGAACTGCCGGGCGACGCCTGGCTCGCCGCGGACGCGGAGGTGCTGGTGCCCGCCGCGGTGTCGTACGCGATCGACGCGGCCAACCAGGAGCGGATCACGGCGCGGTGGATCGCCGAGGCCGCGAACATGCCGGTGCGGCCGGAGGCGGAGCGGCTGCTCGCGGCGCGCGGCGTCACGGTGCTGCCGGACGTGGTGGTGAACTCGGCGACCAACGCCTGGTGGTGGTGGACCCTGTTCGGCGACATCGGCGCGGCCCGTGGCGCCGCCGCGGCCGAGGAGGCCTTCGGGCACGTCCGCCGGGCCATGCGCGCCCTCGTCGGGCGGGTGCTCGACCGCGCCGGGCGGGACGGCACGACGCCCCGCGCCGCCGCGCACGCGCTGGTCGGCGACCGCCTCCCGGAGATCACCGGGCGCTTCGGCTGGCACGGCCCCGCGGCCCGCGCCGAAGGGGCCCCGCCCGCTGGGTAGGGTGCGGGGCGTGACGAGAGTACGGCTGAGTGTGGCGGAGCGGCGGGCGGAGCTGCTGGCCGCCACCGTCGAGCAGATCGAGGCGCGGGGCGTGGCGGCGGTGCGCATCGCCGACGTCGCGGCGGCGCTCGGCGTGAGCAACGCGCTCGTGCTGTACCACTTCTCGACCAAGGACGAGCTGGTCGCGGCGGCGTTCGCGCACGCCGCCGAGAGCGACCTGGCCCGCCTGGACGGGCTGCTCGCGCGGCGCACGTCCGCGCTGCGGCGGCTGCGCGCGGCGGTCCGCTGGTACGCCCCGACGGGCCAGGCCAAGGGCTGGCGGCTGTGGATCGAGGGCTGGGCGGCGGCCGTGCGCGAGCCCGCCCTGCGGTCGGTGACGCGCGACCTCGACCAGCGCTGGAAGGCGGCGCTGGCCGAGGTCATCGCGGAGGGCGTGGCGGCGGGCGAGTTCCGCTGCGCGGACCCCATGGGCGCGGCGCTGCGCCTGACGGCCCTGCTCGACGGCCTGGCCGTGCAGATGACCGCCTACCCGGGCGCGCTGTCCCGGGCCCGCGCCAGGGCCTGGACGGACGAGGCCCTGGCCCGCGAGCTCGGCCTGCCGGTCGCTGACCTGAGGGCCTGAGCGACGGCCCCGGGGGCCAGGGCGCGCCGCTCAGTGCGGTGCGTGCACCGGTGCCGCTCAGTGAGGTGCGTGCACCGGTGCCGCTCGGTCCAGCGCGTGCACGCGTGCCGCTCAGTCCAGTGCGTACACCGCCGTCAGGGTCACCGTGTCCTCGATCTCGCCGGGTGCGACCGGCACCTCGTCCTTGCCGAGGGCGCCGGCGGGCGCGGGCAGCGGGTGCGGGGCGGCCCCGCCGCTCTCGGCGAGCGAGACGAGGCGGCCGAGGGTGCGCCCGCTGAGCTTGGCGTACTGCTCGGCCTTGGCGCGCGCGTCGCGGAACGCGACCTCGCGGGCCCGCGTCCGCAGGGCGTCACGGTCGGCGACGTCGAAGGTCACCGAGTGGACGCGGCCCGCGTCCCCGGCGGCGTCCATGGCGGCCTTGACGACCCGGCCGGTGGTGTCCGTGTCGCGGACCTTCAGCGAGAACGTCTGCGTGGCCTGGTAGCCGGTGAGCTTGGACGTGCCGTCCTGCTGTTCGTACACGGGTGACACGGAGAGGTTCTCGGTACGGATGTCCCGCTCGGCCACGCCCGCCTGGCGCACGGCGGCGAGCAGCGCGTCGGCGGCCGTCTTGTGCGCCGCGAGCGCCTTCTCGGGGGTGGCGCCGGTGGTCTCGACGCCCGCGAGGACGAGCGCCAGGTCGGGTGCGGCGCTGGCGGTGCCCGTGCCCGTGACGGTCACGGTGGTGGCCTCGGGCTCCGGCGCGGCGGCGGCCACGCGCGCCGGGGCGGGCGCGGCGGCGGCCTGCGCGGCGGGCAGGCCGAGCGCGGCCAGCACGACGACGGCGGCGGTGAGGCACCGGGCGGGCCGGACGGCACGGGGTGCGGGCCTGGCGGGGCGGTGTGCGGGCATGGCGGGGGTCCTTCCGGTGGTCCGGTCGTGCGCCCCGAGGGACGCGGACCGCCCATGCCAGCACGCGCGCACGCGCGCGCGAGGCCGACACTCCGCCGCGTCACCCCACCGGGCGACCCGCCCCGGCGTGACGAGCCGCCCGCGTTCCGGAGCTACAGCGGCATCAGATCAGGCCGCTTGGCGGCCACGTGGTCGCCCGACGACTCCCCGCGCAGCCGTCGCCCGATCCACGGCACCAGGTGCTCGCGCGCCCAGTGGATGTCGTCGCGCCGCACTTCGAGGGTTCCGCGCGGCGGCTGCGGCGGCCACGGCTGCTCCGGGTCGGCGGGCACGCCGATGCCGAGCACCTGGGCGGCGCGCAGCGCGACCCGGGTGTGCCCGTCGGGCGACAGGTGCAGCCGGTCGTCGTCCCAGGCGCGGCGGTCCTGCACGGACCTCAGCGACCACAGGTCGAGCACCGGGCAGCCGTACCGGTCGGCGACCGCGCGGACGTGCCCGTTGTACGTGGCGATCTTGCCGCGCAGGTGCTTCAGGAGGGGGACGCCGCGGGTGTCGAAGCCGGTGGTGACGACGACGGTGCCGACGGCGGACGCCAGGTCGGCGACGGCCCGCTCGAAGCGCTCGGCGACCTCGTCGGGGTCGGTGCCGGGGCGGATGATGTCGTTGCCGCCCGCGGCGAAGGTGACCAGGTCGGGCGCCAGCTCCTTGGCCCGCGGCACCTGGTCCGCGACGATCTGGTCGAGCAGCTTGCCGCGCACGGCGAGGTTGGCGTACCGGAAGGTGTGCTCCGGCGCCAGGTCGTCGAGCAGCACGGCGAGCCGGTCGGCCCAGCCGACGAAGGTCCCGTCGGGCCCGGGGTCCCCCACGCCCTCGGTGAAGCTGTCGCCGACCGCCACGTAGGAGGTGAAGGTGCCCGTGGGTGCGTTCTTGGTGATGGGTGTCGACTCTGCTCTCACGTCGCCCCATCTTTCCGCGCGACAAGTGACCTACGCCATCGTAATAAGGGGTTGACGAGGCGTGAGATAGGCCATTGGTCAAGATTGCGCCAAGCCGGAATACGGCCGTACCGGGGGCCGGGGGGCCAGCGGGACGGCGGCGGGCTCACCCGGCCGTGGGGCCGGGCCTGAGGGCGGTCGGTGCTCCCGGCGCCCCGCACGCGCGCGGGGCGGACGTGGCGGGTGCGCGCCGCTGCCCGGCGCGGGCGTCGCGGCCGGTGGCCGCCCAGGAGTCGTGGCGCACCGGCCGCGCCTCGTCGGCGGCCGGGACGGCGTGCGCGCGCCGGTAGGCGTGCCAGGCGCGGCTCGTGCCGCCGAAGCCGCCCGCGCTCCACAGCCCCGCGCACACGGGCGTGACCATGGCGGTCCCGGGCGCGAGGAGTTGCCGCCCGGAGTCGTCGTGGCCGCAGCCGCCGGTGATCCGCACGGCCCCGCCGGGGAGCCGGTGGACGACGACGCGCCACGGCCCGGACCAGGCGAGCGCGCAGCTGTAGACCTCGCCGCGCTCCTCGGTGGCGCCGTCGGCGTCGAGCGCCACCCAGGGCAGGTCCCGGCGCCCGGTGCGGCCGCCGATGACCTGCTCGCCGTACGTCAGGTCACCGCGCAGCGGCCGGGACGCCGCCGCCCAGCGCCCGTGCGGCTGGGTGAGGCGCCAGCGCTCGCGCGGCGGCAGCGTCCAGGCCGCCGCCTCGGCGCGCAGCACCTCCAGGTCCGGGGAGCCTTCGGGGCCGCTGTGGACGAGGGCCGCGTACCGCTCGACGACGTCGCCGCGCGTCCGGTAGCCGAGCAGGACCTCCAGGTGGTGCGCGGGCACGGTGAAGGAGAGCCGGAGCGCGTCGCCGTCGGCGTCGGCGCCGTCGAACCGCCACGCGGTGCCGCGCGGCCCGCCGCCGCGCACCGACAGGGCGGGGTACGCGCAGCGGGGGCCGCCCTCGACGGGGTACTCCTCACGCGCGCCGGGCGTCGGCGGCTCGAAGAGCCGCCCGGGCGGGGTCTGTTCGGCGGCGAGGGCCTCGGCGTCGGTGAGCGCGAGCCGGGGCCCCCAGTGCAGGTGCAGCAGTTCGTGGCGGCCGGTGACGTGGAGGGCGTAGCTGCTGGTGGGGCCGGAGAGCAGCCAGGTGCGGCCGTCGTCGCCTACCTCGATCATCAAACCCCCACGGGTCCCTGGGTCCGGCTCGGCTGAACTCGACAGGCACGCGCGTCACCGCACATCTTCGGGGCCTTCCGGCCGCCGGGGCAACGCCCGTGCACGCCCCCGCACGGAGCTGATTGCCTGAGGAACCCATGTCGTATCGTCGAAGGCGCAGCCAGTCGCACAGTCCGACCATCCGTACGCGGTGGACATCGGCCCCGGCGCGCGGTGGACGCCGGGCGCCGCTTCCCGGTGGGCGCCGTCGGCCGACGGCGGTCCGCGTGCGGCCGGGCAGCGGGGCCGAGCCGCCCCCACCCTGAGCCCCGACCCAGAGGAGACTCCGTGACGCAGCAGGTCCCGTCGACCGAACCCGAGCTCGCCGGTGTGCGCAACTTCCGTGACGTGGGCGGCCTGCCGACCGTCGACGGCCGCAGGGTGCGCCATGGCGTCCTCTTCCGCAGCGGCCACCTGGCGCACGCCACCGCGGCCGACGTGACGTTTCTGTCCTCGCTCGGCCTGCACACCGTCTTCGACTTCCGCAACGCCGCCGACCAGCGCCTGGAGGGCCCGGACGTGGAGCTGCCGGGCGTGCGCAACGTGAACCTGCCGCTGACGGACCCGGCCGACGGCGCCGAGTTCTGGAAGATGGTCCGCGAAGGCGACCTCGACCAGCTCCGCGCGGCCCTCGCCGACGGCAGGGCCGCGGAGCGCATGGCGGCCTCGTACCGCGTCATGGTCAAGGAGCGCGCGGCCGAGCACGGGCAGGTGCTGCGCGCACTGGCCGAGGACAGCCTGCCCGCGCTGATGCACTGCGCGGCGGGCAAGGACCGCGCGGGCCTGTCGATCGCCGTGACGCTGCTCGCCGTGGGCGTGGAGCGCGACGCCATCGTGGCGGACTACCTGGAGTCGAACGCGGCGCACCGCCGCTACAAGGTCAGCCGCGGCAGCTCGGCGCCGGGCGGCACGTCGCCCGAGGTCATGGAGCTGCTGAACCCGCTGTTCGACGCCCGCGCCGAGTACCTGGCGGCGGCCTTCACCACCATGGAGCAGACCTGGGGCGACACGGACACCTACCTCGCCAAGGGGCTCGGGCTCACCGACACGACGCGGGAGCGCCTGCGCGAGCGGCTCCTGGACTGAGCGGCCCGCCCGGCCGGGGCGCCCCGGCGGCCCCGGCCGGTCCGGTCACTGGTTCTGCCCGCCCAGGACGAACAGCAGATAGATGAAGCCCGCGAACAGGTGGCCCACGGCCACGTAGATGATCAGGCGCACCCACAGGGCGCGCGGGAACTTCTCCTCCATGGCCATGCGGCGCGCGGGCTGCCCCGAGGGCTGCGGGTCAGTGTCCGTCATGTCGGTCTCCCCTGGTAGGGCCGCCGAGGCAGAGCGCGGCGGCAGGGCTCTGGAGCAAGGTGTGGACGAACAGGAAGTCCGCGCCTCCCGGGTCCACGGCGGTGATCCGGTGCGGCGTCAGCGAGTCGAAGTGCGCGCTGTCGCCGGGCGCGAGGGTGTACGAGGTGTCGCCGAGGCGCAGCCGCACCCGTCCGTCGAGGACGTGCAGCCACTCCTCTCCGGGGTGGACGCGCACGATGTCGCTCTGCGCGCCGTACGGCGCGTGCACGCGCAGCGCCTGCATGCCGCGGCCCCGAGCGCCCGCCTGCCAGTAGGTCCAGCCCCCGGCGGGGGTGGGCTCCATCTCGGCGGCGCGGACCACGGCGTCCCGGTCGGCGGGCGTCTCGCCGAGCAGCTCCGAGACCGTCGTACCGTAGGTACGGGCGAGAGCGAGCAGCATCGGCAGCGACGGCTGGCGCTGCCCGGTCTCCAGGCGGGACAGGTGCGCGGGCGAAAGGCCCGCCGCCGAGGCCGCGGCCTCCAGGGTCAGTGCGGCCCTGCGGCGCAGCTCGCGCAGCTGGGGGGCGACGGCGGGCAGCGCGTCGGCCGCGTCTCCGCCGCCCGAGGGAGCGGGGCTCGGGGGGCTCATACCTCGATTGAGCCAGAGCTTTACCTCTGGGGCAATTTTCTTGCCTCAGAGGCAAAGCTCCGCGAGGCCCGCCGCCGGGCCCGTGGCCACCGCCGGGCCCGCGCCTACCGGTTCGCCACCGCCTGCTTCACCAGGGTCTTGCCGAAGTCCCAGATCAGCCCGCCCCCGCCGTGCGCCTCGTCCATGACGTCGGTGAACGCCGCCACGAAGCGGTCGACCTCCTTCTCTCCGACGGTCAGCGGCGGGATCAGCTTGATGACCTCCAGGTGGTCGCCGGAGACCTGGGTGAGGATCCGGTGCTTCTGCAGCAGCGGTACGACGACCATCTGCGCGAACAGCCCCTTGCGGGCGGCCTGGAGCATTGCCCAGCGGCTGCGCAGCTTCAGCGACTTGGGCCTGCCGAACTCGATGCCGATCATCAGGCCGCGCCCGCGGACGTCGCTCAGCAGCTCGTACTGGTCCACGAGCGCGGCGAGCCGGGACTTCAGCAGCTCGCCCGTCGCCCGCGCGTTCTCCACGATCCGCTCGTCCCGCATGACGGCGAGCACGGCGAGCCCGGCCGCCATGGCCTGCGCGTTGGACCCGAAGCTCGCCGAGTGCACCAGGACGCGGTCCATCGACGAGTAGACCTTCTTGAAGATCCAGTCCTTGCCGAGGGTCGCCCCGACGGGTACGTAGCCGCCGGACAGGGCCTTGGCCACGCACACCAGGTCGGGTTCGACGCCCTCCTCGTGCTGGTGGGCGTAGAACGCGCCGGTCCTGCCGAGGCCGGTCTGCACCTCGTCGGCGATCAGCAGCGCCTTGTGCCGGTGCAGCAGCTCCTGGGCGGCGCGCAGATAGCCGGGCGGGGTCTCGTGCACGCCCTTGCCCTGGATGGGCTCGACGATCAGCGCGGCCACGTCGCCGCGCCGCAGCTCGCGCTCCAGGGCGTCGAGGTCGCCGAGCGGCACCGCCGTGTCGGGCAGCAGCGGCGCGAAGCCGTCGCGGAAGCCGGTCTCGCCGTTCACCGAGAGGGAGCCGGTGGTCAGGCCGTGGAAGGCGTGCGCGCAGTAGAGCACGCGGGGCTTGCCGGTGGCGTACCGGGCGAACTTCAGGGCGGTCTCCACGGCCTCGGTGCCGCTGTTGCCGAAGAACACCCGGTCCAGGTACGGGCTGTGGGCGAGCAGCTGCTCGGCGAGCAGGCCCGGCAGCGGCTGGCAGTCGAAGCGCGTCAGGTCGGCGAGGGAGGCGTCGAGCACGTCGTGCAGCGCCTTGCGGACGACGGGGTGGTGGCGCCCGAGCCCCATCACGCCGAAACCGGCGAGCATGTCGAGGTAGTCGTTGCCGTCGGCGTCCCAGAAGTAGGCGCCCTCGGCACGCTCGTAGACCTTGTCGAAGCCGATGGTGTGGAGCATGCGGGGCAGCTGGTGGTTGAGGTGGCGGCTGTGCAGCTCGTACCGCTCGCCGCCGCGCTCGGCCAGCAGCCTGCCGAGGTCGAACTCCTTGCCCGTACCGGTCGGTTGGGGCTCGCTGGGGCCGGTCCCACCGGCTGCTAGGGTCTCGCTGGTCACCTGGGGCTCGCTCGTGCTGGTCATGCCCGGTTCTCCTCGCCGGACGCACCGGCTCTCTCCGTGCCGGTGGTGGCACCGGCCTGTTCCTCTGTTCCGGCGGCGCCGACGGCGGCGGCCGGGTCCGGGGTGTGCTGCGCGCCGATGACGGCCGCCCCGGCCTCGCCTGCGGCCTCCTTGCGGGCGAGCGTGGCGCTGATCCGCCCGGCGATCTCGACCGGGGTGAGCCCGATGTCGGCGAGGACCTCGCCGCGCTTGGCGTGCGCGAGGAACTGCTCGGGGATGCCGAACCGCCTGAGGGGGACGTCCACTTCGGCCTCGTCGAGGGCGAGGGCGACCGCCGATCCGACGCCGGAGGCGCGGCTGTTGTCCTCGACGACGGCGACGAGGCGGTGCCGCGCGGCGAGCGGCGGCAGCGCGGCGTCGACGGGCTTGACCCAGCGCGGGTCGACCACGGTGCAGCCGATGCCCCGGCCCCGCAGCAGCTCGGCGGCCTGGAGGCAGACCGGCGCCATCACGCCGACGGCGACGAGCAGCACGTCCGCGCCCTCGTCCGCGTGCAGCACGTCCATGCCGCCGACGCGGTCGACGGCGGGGATCGCGGGTCCGACCGACTCCTTGGGGAAGCGCAGGACCGTGGGCGCGTCGTCGACGGCGACGGCCTCGCGGAGCTGGGCGCGCAGCTGGTCGGCGTCGCGCGGGGCGGCGATCCTGAGGCCGGGGACGACCTGGAGCACCGACATGTCCCACATGCCGTTGTGCGAGGGCCCGTCGGCGCCGGTGACCCCGGCGCGGTCGAGGACGAACGTCACCCCGCACCGGTGCAGCGCCACGTCCATCAGGAGCTGGTCGAAGGCGCGGTTGAGGAAGGTGGCGTAGACGGCGACGACGGGGTGCAGGCCGCCCGTGGCGAGCCCGGCCGCGGACACCGCCGCGTGCTGCTCGGCGATGCCGACGTCCCAGACCCGGTCGGGGTAGGCCGCGGCGAACTTGGTGAGGCCCACCGGGTGCAGCATGGCGGCCGTGATGGCCACGACGTCGTCGCGCTCGGCGCCGATGCGGACGATCTCGTCGCCGAACACCGAGGTCCAGGAGGGCCCGTTGGAGGGGGCGAGCGGCTCGCAGGTGCGCGGGTCCATCACGCCGACGGTGTGGAAGCGGTCGGCGTCGTCGGCGAGCGCGGGTTCGTAGCCGCGGCCCTTCTCGGTGATGCAGTGGACGATGACCGGCCCGTGGAAGCGCTTGGCGCGGCGCAGCGCCGACTCCACGGCCGCCGTGTCGTGCCCGTCGATGGGGCCGACGTACTTCAGGCCGAGGTCCTCGAACATGCCCTGCGGGGCGAAGGCGTCCTTGAAGCCCTTCTTGGCGCCGTGCAGCGACTCGTAGAGGGTGCGGCCGACGAGGGGCGTGCGCTGGAGGACGTCCTTGCCCCAGGCGAGCACCTGCTCGTAGCCGTCGGTGGTGCGCAGCGTGGCGAGGTGGTTGGCGAGGCCGCCGATCGTGGGGGCGTACGACCGCTCGTTGTCGTTGACGACGATGATCAGCGGGCGGTCCTTGGCGGCGGCGATGTTGTTCAGCGCCTCCCAGGCCATGCCGCCGGTCAGGGCGCCGTCGCCGATGACGGCCACGACGTGCCCGCGCTCCCCGAGCACCTGCCGGGCCTTGGCAAGCCCGTCGGCCCAGCCGAGCGCGGTCGACGCGTGGCTGTTCTCCACGATGTCGTGCTCGGACTCCTCGCGCGCCGGATAGCCGGACAGACCGCCCTTGCGGCGCAGCTTGGAGAAGTCCTGACGCCCTGTCAGCAGCTTGTGTACGTAGGCCTGGTGGCCGGTGTCCCACACGATGCGGTCGACGGGCGACTCGAAGACCCGGTGCAGGGCGATGGTCAGCTCCACCACCCCCAGGTTGGGCCCGAGGTGTCCGCCGGTCCTGGCGACCGCCTGCACCAGGAACTCCCTGATCTCCTCCGCCAGTTCGCCAAGGCCGGCTTCGGTCAGCGCCTTCAGGTCGCGCGGCCCCCGGATGGTCTCCAGAACGGTCATGCTCGGGCCCCCTTACTGGTTGTTCCTGAGCTCCTGCTCAGCTCACGGTGATGTCGGGCACCCCGGACGGGACGCCTGCGGCCTCCAGCTGTGCGGCGATCTTCATCGCTTCCTCGATCAGGGTCTCCACGATCTTCGACTCGGGCACGGTCTTGATGACCTCGCCCTTGACGAAGATCTGCCCCTTGCCGTTGCCCGACGCGACACCGAGGTCCGCCTCGCGGGCCTCACCGGGGCCGTTGACGACGCAGCCCATGACGGCGACGCGCAGCGGCACCTCCATGCCCTCAAGACCGGCGGTGACCTCGTCGGCCAGCTTGTAGACGTCGACTTGGGCGCGCCCGCACGACGGGCAGGAGACGATCTCCAGGCGGCGCTGGCGCAGGTTCAGCGACTCCAGGATCTGAATGCCGACCTTGACCTCCTCCGCCGGGGGCGCCGAAAGCGACACGCGGATCGTGTCGCCGATGCCCTCGGAGAGCAGGGCACCGAAGGCCACCGCCGACTTGATCGTGCCCTGGAACGCCGGGCCCGCCTCCGTCACCCCCAGGTGCAGGGGGTAGTCGCACTGGGCAGCGAGCTGCCGGTAGGCATTCACCATCACCACCGGGTCGTTGTGCTTCACCGAGATCTTGATGTCCCGGAAGCCGTGCTCCTCGAAGAGGGACGCCTCCCACAGGGCGGACTCGACCAGCGCCTCCGGCGTGGCCTTGCCGTACTTGGCCAGCAGTCGCTTGTCCAGCGAGCCCGCGTTCACCCCGATCCGGATGGGGACCCCCGCGGCGGACGCCGCCCGCGCGATGTCGCGGACCCGGTCGTCGAACTGCTTGATGTTGCCCGGGTTCACCCGCACCGCCGCGCACCCGGCGTCGATCGCCGCGAACACGTACTTCGGCTGGAAGTGGATGTCCGCGATCACCGGGATCTGCGACTTCCGCGCGATCGTCGCGAGCGCGTCCGCGTCGTCCTGCGTCGGACACGCCACCCGCACGATCTGGCAGCCGGACGCCGTCAGCTCGGCGATCTGCTGCAACGTGGCCCCGATGTCCGACGTACGCGTCGTCGTCATCGACTGCACCGACACCGGCGCGCCGCCCCCGACGGCCACCGGTCCGACCTGGATGCGCCGCGACACACGGCGCTCCGCGATCGGCCGGACCGGCAGCTCGGGGAGGCCCAGCGCGACGGGCACTCCAGCGGTCATGGCGTCACCGGTTCCCGTTGACGGTCTCGCGCATGGCCCGCAGGGACTCCTTCAGGGAGCCCATGGTGGCGAGCACGGCGGTCGGCTCGTAGCCGCAGTGCGCCATGCAGTTGGCGCACCGGTCGTCCTTGCCGCGGCCGTACTTGCTCCAGTCGGTCTTCTCGATCAGCTCCCGGTACGTCGGCACATAGCCGTCGCTCATCAGATAGCAGGGGCGCTGCCAGCCGAAGAGCGAGTAGTTGGGGATCGCCCACGCCGTGCACTGGAAGTCGACCTTGCCCTCGAGGAAGTCCAGGAACAGCGGCGAGTGGTTGAGCCGCCAGCGGCGCCGGTTGCCGCCCGCGAAGGCCTTCTTGAACAGCTCGCGGGTCTGCTCGACGCCCAGGAAGTGCTCCTGGTCGGGGGCCTTCTCGTAGGCGTAGGCGGGCGACAGCATCATCTCGTCGACCTTCAGGTCGTCGTTGAGGAAGTTCAGGACCTCGATGATGGTCTGCGGGGTGTCGGTGTTGAAGAAGGTCGAGTTGGTGGTCACCCGGAAGCCGCGCCGCTTGGCCTCCTTGATGGCGGCCACCGCCTCGTCGAACACGCCCTCCTTCGCCACCGACTCGTCGTGCCGCTCCCGCATGCCGTCGATGTGCACGGCGAACGCGAAATAGGGCGAGGGCGTGAACTTGTCCATCTTCTTGCGCAGCAGCATCGCGTTGGTGCACAGGAAGACGTACTTCTTCTTCGCCACCAACTGCCGCACGATCTCATCGATCTGAGGGTGCATCAACGGTTCACCACCGGCGATGGACACCATCGGGGCACCCGACTCAAGAACGGCGCCCACGGCCTGGGCCACCGGCATGCGCTGCTTGAGCACACCGGCCGGGTGCTGGATCTTGCCGCAGCCCTCGCACTTCAGATTGCAGGCGAACAGCGGCTCCAATTCGACGATCAGCGGAAACTTGTCCCGCTTGCGCAGCTTCTGTTCAAAAAGATAGGTAGCGACCTTGATTGACTGACGCAGCGGCATAGCCATCTGGCTCACCTCCGGGGGAGCAACGAAGAACGGTGCCATTCAAAGAAAGCGGGAAGCACGGCACGCAGGACGCGGAAGGCCTTCATTCCACCGCGCACCGTGCCGATGCGGACGAGTTCGTGCTGGGGGGCGTCGACGACCACCCGGACGGCCGCCACCGGGCGGGGTCCGGCGGTCACGGCGGTGTGCAGTGTGGCGGCGGACTCCATGTCGACGGCGATCGCACCCGTGGCGAGCAGCTCGCCGCGCTCGTGGCCGCGCACCACGTGGTCGGAGCCGGTCAGCGGCCCGGTGTGCACCGTGCGGTCGGGCACGGTCCGCACCAGTTCCTTCACCAGGAGTTCGGTGCCCACGCACGGGGTGCGGCCGCCGTCGTGCCGGGTCTCCTCGGCGACGACCAGGTCCCCCGGGTGCATCCCCGGGCAAGCCCGGCGCAGAAGCCAGTGGCCACGACGGCGGCGTCCCGCAGGGCGTCCCTGCCGAGCGCCCTGGTGACGGCGCGCCCGGCGGCCTTGGGCCCCATGCCCGTGCGCAGCACGGTCACGGGACCGCTCGCGCCGCCCCGCTCGCCGGTGCGCAGGGCGAGGTGCTCGATGCCGAGCGCACAGGCGACGAGGAGCGGCGCGGGCCCCGGCGGGGCCGGGTCCGTGGACATCAGCTCCCCTTGCCGGAGCCGACGCGCGGCTCTCCGTTGACGTACCGGCCGAGCGCGGTCAGCGGGAAGACCTGCCGGTAGAGGTGGTAGTTGATGGAGAAGTCCCAGGGGAAGCCGGTCCCGGTGAAGTACGGCTCGTCCCAGGAGCCGTCGGCGCGCTGGGTCTCGACGAGCCACGCGACGCCCCGCTCGACGGCCTTGGAGTCCTGCTCCCCTGCGGCGAGCAGCGCGATCAGCGCCCAGGCGGTCTGCGAGGCGGTGGACTCGCCGTGCCCGATCCACTTCTCCTCGCGGTACGAGCGCAGGTCCTCGCCCCAGCCGCCGTCGTCGTTCTGCACCGACTCCAGCCAGGCCACCGCGCGCCGGATCGCGCCGTGCGAGGCGGGCAGGCCCGCGGCGACCAGGGCGGGCACCACGGAGCCCGTGCCGTAGACGTAGTTGACGCCCCAGCGGCCGAACCAGGCGCCGCTCGCCTCCTGTTCGGTGAGCAGCCACTCGATGCCGCGGCGGGTGCGCGGGTCGTGGGACTTGCCCTCGTAGGCGAGCATCTCCACGACGTGCGCGGTCACGTCGGCGGACGGCGGGTCGATGACCTCGCCGAAGTCGCAGAACGGCAGCTTGTTCGGCAGCGGACTGGTGTTGTCGACGTCGAAGGCGCCCCAGGCGCCGTTCTTCGACTGCATGCCCAGGTTCCAGTGCACGCCCCGGGCGACCGCGCTGTCCATGCGCCGCTGGTCGGGGTGGGCGACGCGGCGCAGCGCGAGCACGACCTCGGCGGTGTCGTCGATGTCGGGGTAGTTGTCGTTGTGGAACTCGAACGCCCAGCCGCCGGGCGTGAGATGGGGCTTGCGCACCGCCCAGTCGCCGGGCCGCACGATCTGCTCGCCCAGCATCCAGTCGGCGGCCTTCACCAACTGCGGGTGGTCGGCGGGCACTCCGGCGTCGGCGAGCGCGATGGTGGCCAGACAGGTGTCCCACACCGGCGACTGGCAGGCCTCGATCATGCGGGCGCCGTCCTCGCGCCACACCGCGAACCGGTCGAGGGACTCGATGCCCGCCTTCAGGACCGGGTGGTCGAGGTCGTAGCCCAGCAGGTGCAGCGCGATGATCGAGTACACGGCCGGGGGCTGGATGCCGCCCCAGCAGCCGTCGTTCTCCTGCCGTTCGATGATCCAGCGCGCGGCGCTGTTCATCGCCGCCCTGCGCAGCGACCGCGGCGCGACCTTGTGGTAGAGGTGCAGCGCCTTGTCGAGGCGCTGGAAGACGCCGCCCCAACTCGCCACGGGGGCAAGGGGCTTGGCGGGGTTGGGGACGCGCGGGTCGGTGTGCAGCTCGTCGAGCGGGAACGGCGCCGGGCGCACCGGGCGCTTGGCGGAGACGATCGTCAGCGGCACGATGGTCTGCCGCGCCCAGCAGCCGAAGTCGTAGATGTTGAGCGGGAACCACTTCGGGAAGTAGATGAGTTCCGGCGGGAGTTCGGGCAGGTCGTCCCACTTCCACCAGCCGAACAGGGCGAGCCAGATGCGGGTGAAGACCCGGGCCGCGGCGATGCCGCCCTGGTCTCTGATCCAGGAGGCGGCTCTGGCCATGTGCGGCTCGTCGGGCGCGTCCCCGGCCAGGCGCAGCGCGACATACGCCTCGATGGTGGTGGACAGTTCGCCGGGCCCGCCGAAGAAGGTGGCCCAGGTGCCGTCGTCGCGCTGCTCGCCGCGGATGAAGAGCGCGGCGGCGCGCGTGGTCGACTCGTCCCTGATGCCCAGGAACTGACGGAGCAACAGGTCCTCGGCGTCCATGGTCACGTTGGTTTCCAGGTCGCCCTTCCACCAGCCCTGGGGGTCCTGGCGGGACAGCAGGAACTCGGTGGACCGTTGTATGGCGCGTTTGGCGGCTTCCGGTGCCCCGGCCGCCCCGGGGGTGGTGTCGGTTGTTTCGGTGGCCGAGGCCGCGCGGGGCGTCACCGCTCCGGTGGAACCGTCGGTCGTCGCTGTCATGGCTTCCCCTTCGATGCAGTGCTTTTTCTCTGCTGGGTCCGCCGTCGGACACCGCCTTCACCCGGCGGTGCTCGGCGACTGCGAGTCAGGTGTGCCCGATAGTGATCATCTCTTCCGTACGACGACGAAGTCGGCGAGCGCGGTGAGCTGCGCCCGCACCAGGTCCGGCATCTGGACCGCGTCCAGGGCCTCGAGGGCGACGGTGTGCTGCCGCCGGGCCTCCTCGGCGGTCCACTCGCGGCCGCCCGCCTCCTCGATGAGCGCGGCGCGCGCGGCGAACTCCTCCTCGGAGAAGCTGTCGAAGTCATTGCTCTTGGCGTCGGCGGCGAGCAGCTCGCCGAGCCGCTCGGAGGCGGGGCCGCCCGCGGCGAGCGCGGCCACCACGGGCAGCGACTTCTTGCGCTGGCGCAGGTCGCTCCAGGTCTGCTTGCCGGTGGCCTCCGGGTCGCCCCAGATGCCGAGCAGGTCGTCGACGGCCTGGAAGGCGAGCCCGAGGTGGTAGCCGTACTTCTCCAGGGTGTCGGCGGTGGCGTCGTCCGCGCCGCCGAGCACGGCGCCGATGGAGACCGCGCAGGCGAGCAGGGCGCCCGTCTTGTTGCCCTCCATCTCCAGGCACTCCTCGACGGTGACCCGCTCGCGGTGCTCGTAGGAGATGTCCTGGGCCTGGCCGTCGATGAGGGCGCGCGTGGCGGTGGTCAGACGGCGCGTGGCGCGGCCCGCCTCGACGGTGCCGAGTTCCAGGAGAACCTCGTTGGCGAGGGCGAACAGGGCGTCGCCGACGAGGATCGCCTGTGCGGGGCCGTGCACCTTCCATACGGTGTCGCGGTGGCGGCGCTGCTCGTCGCCGTCCATGAGGTCGTCGTGCAGCAGCGAGAAGTTGTGCACCAGCTCCACGGCCACCGCGCCGGGCACGCCGGTCTGCGGGGGCGCGCCCGCGGCCTCGGCCGAGAGCAGCGCGAGCGCGGGGCGCACGGCCTTGCCGCCGTCACCGTCGGCCGGGTTGCCTTCGGCGTCGATCCAGCCGAAGTGGTAGGCGGCGACGGTGTCCATGGGCGGCGCGAGGCGGTCCACCGCGGACCGCAGCACCGGGGTGGCCAGCGTCCGGCCCCGCTCAAGGAGCGAGGTCACGTCCACAGCGGCCGATTCGGCCGAGGGCACAGTCGGCACAGTTTCTCCTCTTGTTCCGGTGCTGGGGGTCCGGGGCGATGGCCCCAGGAGGTCGAGGGTCACGCCGCCTCCTCGAAGAGATGGCCGCGGGGGCGGTCCAGTGCGGTCAGAGCGGCCCGGGCGGCGGAGATTCCGCTGCGTACAGCGCTTTCCATCGTCGCGGGCCAGCCGGTCGCCGTCCACGCGCCCGCCAGGTACAGGCCGCGCGCCTTGGTGTGCGCGCCCGGTCGCAGGCGGCCGACGCCCGGGGTCGGCGCGAACGTGGCGGTGCGCTCCCGGGTCACGAAGAAGTCCTTGACGCGTGCGCCGTGCGCGGCGGGCAGGAGCCGCTCGAGCTCCGGCAGATAGCGCTCGCGCAGCGCGGCCACGGGCGCGTCGATCTCGTCCTTGGCCGCCGACTGGGACACCGCGAGGTACTGCCCCTCGCTGAGGCCCGAGGCGTCGGTCCGGTCGAAGACCCACTGCACGGGCGAGCCGAGCGCGGCGAAGAAGGGCCGCTTGAGGACCTTCCGGTCGTACACGACGTGGACGTTCAGGATCGGCGCCGTGTCGATGGCGAGCAGCCGGTCGGGCTCGTCCAGGGCGCCGTCCGGGAGCAGGTCGTGGGTCTCGGACTGGGGCACGGCGAGGACGACGGTTTCGGCCTCGACGCGTTCGCCGGGAACCTCCACGCTCCAACAGCCGTTCTTAGTACGCGAGATGGAGGTGACACGTGTTCGCAGTTCGGTACGGACGCCCGCGGAGTCGAGCGCCTTGCGGGCCAGGCGGTCATGGAGTTCACCGAGGGGCACCCGCGCCCAGCCGATGTCGGCGGCGCCCGGGTCCGAGAGCAGCCCGGTCTTGAACACCATCGCGGCGAGCCCGAGCGAGGCGTCGCCCGCGACGGCGTTCAGGGTGGCGACGCCCACGAGGTCCCACAGGGCCTCGATGGCGCGCGCCGACTGGCCGCGCGCGGCCAGCCAGCTGCCGAAGTCCTGGCTGTCCAGCGCCGGATCGGCCGGGTCGAGCCCCTTGAGGGCGAGCGCCGCGCGGCCCACCTGGGCGCGCTCGGCGAGCGACAGATGCGGGTACGTGGCGAGGCTCGCGGCCAGGTGCAGCGGCACGGGCAGCGCGGTGCGGCGCAGCCGTCCGAGGCGGTTGGTGTCGGCGTCGAGCACGGGTACGTCGAGGCGGTCCTGGAGCGGTGCCAGGTGCGCGCCCTCGACGCGGTCGAGGAACCAGCGGTAGGCGGTGCAGCAGCGCAGATAGACGTGCTGGCCGTTGTCGACGGTGAGGTCGCCGCGCTGGAAGGAGAAGGCGAGCCCGCCCAGGCGCGGCCGCCCTTCGAGCAGCGTCACGGCGAGGCCCGCGTCGGCGAGGGCGAGCGCGGCGGTGATCCCGGCGAGCCCGCCGCCGACGACCACGGCACGGTTGCTGGCGGGGGCGCCTTCACTGGACCGGGCGCCCGGGGCGGCGTCGGCCGCCGCGCTGAGGGAGGCCGTGGCCGCGACCCGGTCGGCACGGGCCGCTTCGCCCGTGGACCCGTTCACCTGGAGCCCGGACGCCGTTCGGTCACCGGAGGCGGACTGCGTGTCCGGGCGCGACGGCGCCGCGGCCGGACGAGGATCCGCCTCGCCCTTCTCAGCGAAGCGCCCCGGGCGCGGCGACCGGTCGTCCTGCCTCATGCATCCTCACTTTCGGCGGTCGCAGTCTGGGACGCCAAGGTCATGCGGAGGGTTGCCCGCCGTTTGCGGCGGCCCGGACCGTGCGCCCCGGCGTCGGCACGGGTGCGCGTCACGTACGCCTCCTGACGCTCCCCCGGGAGACGCTGCGCGCGTCGAACCCGGACAGACCGCGCACGGCGACATACGCCTTCTCCCGGCCCGGCAACGAAACGCGGCCCCGAAGGACCGCTTCCGGCTCCCGCTCGATCCGGTCGAGCAAGCGGCGGTAGATGCCCGCCATGGCGGCGACGCAGGCGCCGCTGCGCCGGTCGAGCATGGGCAGCAGGCGGTAGCCCTCGGCGAACAGGGCCCGGGCGCGGCGCACCTCGAAGTGGACGAGGCCCGCGAAGTCCGATCCGGCGGGCGGCTCGGACCGGGAGAACCCGGCGGAGCAGCCGAACTTGGCGAGGTCCTCTGCCGGAAGGTAGGTGCGCCCCTCCAGGGCGTCCTCGCGAACGTCCCTGAGGATATTGGTGAGTTGGAGCGCGAGACCGAGCGTGTCGGCGTACTCCGGCGCGCGCTCCGCGTGCTGCGCCCCCGGTTCCGTACCGAACACGCCGAGCGAGAGGCGGCCGATGGCTCCGGCCACGCAGCGGCAGTAGACCTTCAGGTCGTCCCAGGTCTCGTAGGTCTCGCCGCGCACGTCCATCAGGACGCCGTCGATGAGTTCGTCGAGCCCGCCGAGCGGGATGGGGAAGTGCCGGGCGGCGTGGCTCAGCGCCACCGCCACCGGGTCGGTGTCGTCCTCCTCCACCGCTCCGTCGCGGATCCGGGTGAGCACCGCCCTGGTCTCGTCGAGCCGCGTCTGCTTCACGTCCGGTGCGAGCGCGCCGTCACCGATGTCGTCCACGCGCCGCGAGAACGCGTAGAGCGCGGACATCGCGCGCCGCTTGGGCGTCGGCAGCAACCTGATGCCGTACGCGAAATTCTTGGCCTGCTGCCCGGTCACGGCCTCGCAATAGCTGTACGCGGCGAGTACCGGCGCGGACACGCGAGGTTCTGACTCCACGGTCCGGCTCACCCCTCTCCTCGCAGAACCGCACCCACCTCGCGCAGCAAGCGCGGCTTCGTGGGCTTCGGCGGCCTTGGAAGTACGTCGTATCCCGCGGCGGCGATCGCGGTGACGGCCGCCCTCCCCCTGCCACGAACCCTGCCAGCAGCAGCTTGAGTCTGCCGTGGACGCTACCCACCAGGGGGATGCCTTCATTCAGGAGGCGATGGGCGCGTTCCGCTTCATATGCAACCAGTGCGCGCACCGACGCGCCTGCCGTAGGCACGCCCAGGTCCCGTTCCTGGACATGAAACCTCTTCATGTCTTCGAGGGGGAGGTAGACGCGGTCGCGCGCGAGGTCCTCGCGCACGTCCTGGAGGTGTTCCACGATCTGCAGCCCGGTGCACACGGCGTCGGAAAGGCGGACGCGCTCGGGCGTGGCGGTGCCGGTGATGGCGAGGACCAGGCGGCCGACCGGGTTGGCGGACAGCTCGCAGTAGGCGAGCAGGTCGTCGTAGGTCTCGTACCTCTTGACGACCTGGTCCTGGCGGTTGGCGGCGATCAGTCCGAGGAACGGCTCGGGGGTCAGGTCGCGGCGCCGGACGGTGGGCTCCAGGGCCCGCAGCAGCGGGTGGCCGGGCTGCTGCCCGGGGGCGAAGACCTTGCGCAGGTCGGCCTCGAAGGCGTCCAGGAGGGCCAGCGGGTCACCGGCGGCGGCCGGGTCAAGGCCCAGGTAGCGGGCGTGGGCGGTGCCCCGCTCCAGGTCGGAGTCGCCGATGTCGTCGACCAGGCGGGCGAAGCCGTAGACGGCCATGAGGTCCTCGCGCCAGGCGCGCGGGAGGAAGAACGGGGCCACGGGGAAGTTCTCGTCCGCGGCCTTGGCGAGGACGGCGGACGCATCGCGGAGCCGGAGATCGTCCGTAGCCATTGCCGTCACATCTCCCGTTCTACACTGCCGACCCAATACATCCTATTTCGGACACGCCGCCAAGGCCGTCGCGCGGCGGACCGTGCGTCACCCCCAGGCAGGGAGCGATATCGCCCCACTTGCCGCGAATCAGCACCGGTACAGCTTACGTTGTACAACGCACAGCGGTTCGTCGGGGCGTTCCGCACATCACAAGAACGCACCGATTGGCTTCAATCTTCCCTGAGCTCACATGACTTGAGGCGAGCACCATGGCTGAAAACATGTCAGGGCCCCGCCAGATGATCCTGGCGGGGCCCCGCTCGTCCGGCCGCCCCGGGGGCGGCCATCCGGTTACTTGCCGGTGAACTTCTCGTACTCCTTCAGGACCTCGTCGGTCGGCCCGTCCATCCGCAGCTCACCGCGCTCCAGCCACAGCACCCGGTCGCAGGTGTCACGGATCGACTTGTTGTTGTGGCTGACCAGGAACACCGTGCCCGCCTCCTTGCGCAGCTCGCGGATGCGGGCCTCGGAGCGCTTCTGGAACTTGCGGTCACCCGTGGCGAGCGCCTCGTCGATCATCAGCACGTCGTGGTCCTTGGCGGCGGCGATGGAGAACCGCAGCCGCGCCGCCATGCCCGAGGAATACGTGCGCATCGGCAGCGTGATGAAGTCGCCCTTCTCGTTGATGCCCGAGAAGTCCACGATCTCCTGGTAGCGGGCCTTGATCTGCTCGCGGCTCATGCCCATCGCCAGACCGCCCAGGATCACGTTGCGCTCCCCGGTCAGATCGTTCATCAGCGCCGCGTTCACCCCCAGCAGGGAGGGCTGGCCGTCGGTGTAGACCTTGCCGCGCTCGGCGGGCAGCAGCCCCGCGATCGCCCGCAGCAGCGTCGACTTGCCCGACCCGTTCGACCCGATCAGCCCGATCGCCTCACCCCGGTACGCCGTGAAGCTCACCCCGCGCACCGCGTGCACCTTGCGCACGCCCGGGGACTCGCCCCGCCTGATGATCCGGCTCAGCGCCGCCGTCGCACTGCCCCTGCCGGTCTTGCCGCCGTTGACCCGGTAGACGATGTGCAGCTCATCCGCGATGACCGTGGGCACATGGGTGCGGCCCGCGTTCTTGTCCTCAGCCACGGCCGTACCGCTCCTCTGCCTTCCAGAAGTAGACGAAGCCGCCGAGGGCGACGAGCACGGCCCAGCCGAGCGCGACCGCCCAGACGTGCGGCGGCAGGTTCTCCGAGCCGTAGCCGTCGATCAGCGCAAAGCGCATCAGGTCCATGTAGATGGCCGCCGGGTTCCACTGGAGGATGTCGGCGATCCACGCCGGGTGCTCCTTGAGCATCACCGGGATGGAGAACATCACGCCGGACGCGTACATCCACGTACGCATCACGAACGGCATCAGCTGGGCCAGGTCCGGGGTCTTGCTGCCGAGGCGGGCCATGACCAGGGCGAGGCCGGTGTTGAAGAGGAACTGGAGCGCCAGGACCGGCACGATCAGGAGCCAGGACAGGCGCGGGTAGCTGCCAAAGCCGATCGCCACCACGAACAGCACGATCATCGAGAACAGCAGCTGCTGGAGCTGCTGGAGCGAGAACGAGATGGGCAGCGAGGCGCGCGGGAAGTGCAGCGCCCGCACCAGGCCGAGGTTGCCCGAGATCGCGCGGACGCCCGCCATGACCGAGCTCTGTGTGAAGGTGAAGACGAACACACCCGTCACCAGGAACGGGATGTACACCTCACGCGACATCCCGCGGTCGGCCTTGAGGATCAGGCCGAAGATCAGGAAGTAGACCAGCGCGTTGAGCAGCGGGGTCGCGACCTGCCAGAGCTGGCCGAGCTTGGCCTGGCTGTACTGGGCGGTCAGCTTCGCCTGGGAGAAGGCGAGGATGAAGTGGCGTCGCCCCCAGAGCTGGCGGACGTACTCCACGAGTCCCGGACGGGCGCCGCTGACGGCCAGGCCGTACTTGGCGGCGAGCTCGGCCGGGGTAAGCCCGTCGTCGGGCGACGGTGGCGCGGTCACGGCGACGCCACCGTCCTGCGTTGTCTCACTCACGAGTGGAAACTTTCGTCTTCAAGTGCACGGCCGGTCGGGCGTGGGTGTGGGCCGCGGACCGGGATACGGCCCGAATGTTCTCAGATCCGAGCTTGTCAGATGACGGGAGGGCGGCCCAGTCGGGTCAGCCGCCACACCGTGCGCCACTTCATGGGGCGGCGCGGCCCGCACGGGCTCGTCCAGCCCTCCTTGAAGCCGCCGAACCAGGCGCGCAGCGCGGGCCGCGAGGGGCGCCGGGCCAGGGTCAGGAGCAGCCACACGCCCAGGTACGCGGGGATCAGGGGCGCGGGCAGGTTGCGGCGGGCGAGCCAGACGCGGTTGCGGGCCACCATTCGGTGGTAGACCGCGTGCCGGGAGGGGGCCGTGGTCGGGTGGTGCAGGACCATGTCCGCGCGGTAGTCGATCAGCCAGCCCGCGTCGAGGGCCCGCCAGGCCAGGTCGGTCTCCTCGTGCGCGTAGAAGAAGGCCTCCGGCAGCCCGCCGACCTCCTGGAGGACCCGGGTGCGCACGGCGTTGGCGCCGCCGAGGAACGTCGTCACGCGCGAGGACCGCATCGGGTCGGAGGCGCGCAGCCGCGGCACGTGGCGGCGCTGGGTGGCGCCGGTGTCCGGGTCGGCGATGCGGAAGCTGATGATGCCGAGCTGGGGGTCGGCGGCGAAGGCCTCGCGGCACAGCCGCGCGGTGTCGGTGTGCGCCAGGAGGCCGTCGTCGTCGAGGAACAGCAGGACGTCCACGTCGCGGGCGCCGGGCCCGAAGGCCTCGATGCCCGCGTTGCGGCCGCCGGGGATGCCCAGGTTCTCGGGCAGCTCCACGGTGCGGACGCCCGCGGGGACGTCCGGCACGGGCGCGCCGTTGCCGACCACGACCACCTCGACAGGGTCGCCCTCCTGCTTGGCGACCGAGTCGAGGAGGGCGCGCAGCTCCTGCGGGCGGTTGCCCATGGTGATGACGACCGCGCCGACCCGCAGCCGCTCGGCAGGGGTGCTCACTTCAGCCTGCTCGACGCGAGGATGGACACCAGGTGCAGCACCGTCTGGAGGAGGGCGATGCCCGCCAGGACGGCGACGCCCAGGCGCGAGAAGAACAGGTCGTCGCGGACCGCGTCCACGACCGCGAGGACCAGGATCAGCAGGGACGCCTCGATGCCGAGGATCAGCCGGTGGAACTTCAGCGCGGCGGCCGCCTTGCGGGCGAGGGCCACTCCGGAGGCGCGCGGCACGGACGCCGACTCCTGCACCGGCGGCAGGCCCTGCTGGTGCCGGGCGACGCCGACCAGGTCGGTCTCGGCCTTGATGAGGATCGCGCCGAGCGCGGCCAGGGTGCCGAGGAAGGCCCACAGCCAGTCGATCCGCCCGGACCCCCACAGGTCGGCGGCGCGCAGCCCGAAGCCGACCAGGACCGCGGCGTCGCACAGGTAGGCGCCGACGCGGTCCAGGTACACCCCGGACATCGAGTACTGCTTGCGCCAGCGGGCGATCTCGCCGTCGACGCAGTCGAGCAGCAGGTAGAGCTGAACGGCGACGACGCCGAGCACGGCGCCCCAGATCCCCGGAACGAGCAGGGCCGGGGCCGCGAGGACGCCCGCGACGGTCATCAGATAGGTGAGCTGGTTGGGCGTGATCCTGGTGTTCACCAGGTAGCGGTCGCAGCGCAGCGAGATCTCTCGCATGTACAGGCGTCCCGCCCAGTGCTCACCGCTGCGGCGGTCCTTCACCCCGGCGGGGTGAACGACGGGCCGGAGTTCAGCTACCGATGGCCTTGGCATAGTCGGCGTATGCGTCCTTGATCTGGTCGTGGTTCAGATTGAGGTGTTCGAGGATCGTGTAGCGGCCCGGGCGGGTCTGCGGCGCGTACTCCACGACCTGGACGAACTCGTCCACGGTGAAGCCGATCTCCGCGGGGAGCACCGGCAGGCCGTGGCGGCGCAGCACCTCGGCCATCTGCTCGGACTCCTCGTGGGCACCACGCAGGTGCATCGCGAAGGCCGCACCGAGACCGACCTGCTCGCCATGGCTCGCCGCCCGCTTGGGGAACAGGAGGTCGAAGGCGTGGTTGATCTCGTGGCAGGCTCCGGACGCCGGACGGGAGTCGCCGGAGACGGACATCGCGATGCCGGTGAGGACGAGCCCCTCGGCGAGCACCTGGAGGAAGCCGTCGTCGCCGACGCCGCCGGGGTGGCGCAGCACCGCCTCGCCCGCCTGCCGGGCCATGGCGGCGGCCAGGCCGTCGATGGCCTCGCCGGTCTCGCGGTTGGCGAGTTCCCAGTCGGCGATGCAGGAGATGTTCGAGACGGCGTCGCCGATGCCCGAGCGCACGAAGCGCACCGGGGCCTCGCGGATGACGTCGAGGTCGATGACGACGGCGATCGGGTTCGGCACGCCGTACGAGCCGCGGCCCGCGTCGTTGTCGAGGGTCGCGACGGGCGAGCACAGGCCGTCGTGCGACAGGTTCGTCGCGACGGCGACCAGCGGCAGGCCCACGCGCGCGGCGGCGAACTTGGCGCAGTCGATGATCTTGCCGCCGCCGAGGCCCACGAGGGCGTCGTAGCGCCCCTTCTTCAGGGCGTCGGCGAGCTTGATGGCGTCGTCGAGCGTGCCGCCGCCGACCTCGAACCACTCGGCGTTCGGCAGCGACGGGGCGAGGCGCTCGCGGAGCACCGCGCCCGAGCCGCCGCTGATGGCGATGGCCAGCTTGCCGGTCGCCGAGCAGATCCGCTGGTCGGCGAGGACGCTCGCGAGGTCGTTGAGCGCCCCCGCCCGGATGTCGACGACGACCGGCGAGGGGATGAGCCTCGTCAGTACTGGCACGCGATCTCACGTCCCTTGGCGAGGTCGTCGTGGTTGTCGATCTCGACCCACTTGACGTCGCCGATGGGCGCGACGTCGACCTTGAAGCCGCGGTTGACGAGCTCCTGGTAGCCGTCCTCGTAGTACAGGTCGGGGTCGCGCTCGAAGGTGGTCTTCAGGGCGTCGGCCAGCTCGTCGGCGGCCTCGCCCTCGATGAGGGTGACGCCGATGTACTCGCCGGTGGCCTCGGCCGGGTCCATCAGCTTGGTGATCTTCTGGACGCCCTTGTCGGGGTCGACGACGACCTTCATCTCCTCGTCGGCGAGCTGCTTCACCGTGTCGAGGGCGAGGATGATCTTCTTGCCGTCGCCGCGGGCGGCGAGCAGGGTCTTCTCGACGGAGACCGGGTGCACGGTGTCGCCGTTGGCGAGGATCACGCTGTGCTTGATGGCATCACGGCCGCACCACAGGGAGTAGGCGTTGTTCCACTCCTCGGCCTTGTCGTTGTCGATGAGGGTGAGCTTGACGCCGTACTTGGCCTCCAGGGCCTCCTTGCGCGCGTACACGGCCTCCTTGCGGTAGCCGACGATGACCGCGACCTCGGTCAGGCCGATCTCCGCGAAGTTCTTCAGGGTGAGGTCGAGGACGGCCAGCTCGTTCTCGGTTCCCTCGCCCACCACGGGCACCAGCGCCTTCGGCAGCGTTTCGGTGTAGGGGCGCAGACGCCGGCCGGCGCCGGCGGCCAGGACGAGGCCGATCATGCGGGTTCTCCTTCATCGTGTACGGCGGGTGCGCCACGGTTGTGCGCGGTCACCCAGAAGCGGATGCTCTCGACGAGCACCACGAGGGCCACGGCCACGGCGAGCGCCGTGAGCAGGGCGGTGAACTCTGTGTTTGTCAGCAGGGCGGCGGCCAGCGTGACCGCCAGCGTCCTGCCGTCGTGCCCGCCGATCACCCGCACCAGCCAGCGCGGGGGCGCTACGACACCGCGAATGCGGTACACGGTGTCGTAGTGATGGTAGGCGACCGCGGCCACCAGGCCGAAAGCCGCGGGAAGCGCCCCGTTCACGTCCGCTTTGGCTGCCAGTACCAGTACGGTCCCGTACTCGGCGGCGCGGAAGAACGGCGGAACCAGCCAGTCGAGGGCGCCCTTGAGGGGGCGGGAGACGGCCAGGCCCGAGGTGATCGCGTAGACGGCGGCGCCGACGACGGGCCAGGCGCTGCCGTACGAGGTGAGGGCGGCGGTGCCGACGACGGCGGCGCCCCCGAGGAAGGCGAGGGCCGGGGCGAGCGCCGGGGCGCCCTTGAGCGCGGCGACGGCCGCGGCCAGCGGTCCGGTGTCGGCCAGGTCGGCGAGGGCCGTGGCCGCGCGGTCGGTGCGCTTCGCCTTGCGGGTCAGGGAGCGCAGGACGCGGCCCGCGGTGGTGTAGCAGGCGGCGAGGCCGCAGCCGATCAGGAGCACGGTGAACGTGACGCGCGGGGTGGTGAGCGCCGTCAGGAGGGCGATCAGCGCCCAGCGCTCGCCGATGGGCAGCACGATCATGCGGCGGGCCCAGACCGTCCAGCCGCGGCTGTCGAGCCGGTCGGAGAGGGCGGCGGTGGGGCTGGTGTTGGCGGTGGCGTCGTGGTTGGCCTCGTTGAAGGCGAAGTCCACGACGTGGCGGCAGGTCTGCAGGACCATCGCGCCGAGCGCCAGCGCCCACACGTCGTCGCCGCCGCGGGCCGCGCCGAGCGCGAGGCCCGCGTAGTAGGCGTACTCCTTGGCGCGGTCGAAGGTCGCGTCCAGCCAGGCGCCCAGCGTGGAGTACTGGAGGGAGTAGCGGGCGAGCTGGCCGTCGGTGCAGTCCAGGACGAAGGAGAAGAGGAGCAGCAGGCCCGCCGCGACGAAGCCGCCGCGGGTGCCGGTGGCCGCGCAGCCCGCCGCGACCAGGGCGACGAGCAGCGAGGCCGTGGTGACCTGGTTCGGCGTGAGGCCCCGGCGGGCGCACCAGCGCGCGAGGTAGCGGGAGTAGGGGCTGATGCAGAATGTGGTGAAGAACCCGTCGCGGGCCTTGACCGCGCTGCGCAGGCGCACCGCCTCCTCGTCGACGGCGGCGACGGACTGGCGCGCGGCGTTGCGGGCCTCGGGCCCTTCGGGCACGGCCGCGACGAGGGTGCCAAGGTCGGGCCGGTGCACGGCGACCCGGGCGGCGGGGTCGGCCTCGATGGCGGCGGCGATCTTGTCGGGCACGGCGCCGACGGCGCTGAGCGTGCCGCCCGTGCCGCCGGTGGTGGCGCCCGTGCCGACCGCCGCGCCCAGCGCCCGCGTGAGCGCCGCGCGGGCCTCGGGCTTGGCGGTCACCGCGCCGGTCACGGCGGAGACCGCGAAGCGCGGATCGGTCAGACCCAGGCGCAGCGCGTGGACGTGGCCCACGAAGCGGGTGTCGACGACGGCGACGCGCTGGTCGGCGGGGACGGAGCGCACGAGCGCCTCGGCGTCGGCCGCGTCCAGGGCGGTGTGCACGTCGAAGCCGAGGGACCGCAGATCGCCTTCGAGCGGCGAACCGGGCACCGGTCGGCCGGTGAGGATGGCGGTCGACAGACGAACTCACTCCTTGGATACCGGCGCGGCTCGCGCGGGCACGTGCGTGACGGGGGGCACCCGGCCTCAGCGTCTCGGCGCGGCCGGGCGGCATGTCGGCAGAGGCTATCGGATGATGGGAAGCGGGCGTTCACCGCCCGTTCACGCTCCGGTCAGCGCGGTCCGCTGGGGCCGCGGGCGCCCTGATCATCATGGTCGATGGCGGCCCGCGGCCACAAACCGCGAGGGCCCGGACCCGCTCAACCCCGCCTAAGGTGGACGCCCATGACATGGCTGATCACAGGTGGGGCGGGATATATCGGGGCACATGTGACGCGGTCCCTGACGGGTGCCGGGGAGCGGGTCGTGGTGCTGGACGACGTCTCCTCCGGGGTGCCGGAGCGGCTGCCGTCGGACGTTCCGCTCGTACGGGGGTCGGCGCTCGACGGGGAGCTGCTGCGCCGGGTGTGCGCGGAGCACGCGGTGACGGGCGTGGTGCACCTGGCGGCGCGCAAGCAGGTCGGGGAGTCGGTGGAGCAGCCGCTGCGCTACTACCGGGAGAACGTCGGGGGCCTGGTGACGCTGCTCGACGTGGTCGCCGGGGCGGGGATCGACCGGTTCGTGTTCTCGTCGTCCGCCGCGGTGTACGGCGATCCGCCGCTCGGGGGCGCGCCGGACGCGCTGGTCTCCGAGCGGACGCCATGCGCGCCGGTGAGTCCGTACGGCGAGACGAAGCTGGCCGGTGAGTGGCTGGTGCGCGCGGCGGGGCGGGCACACGGGATCACGACGACCTGTCTGCGCTACTTCAACGTGGCGGGCGCCGGGCGCCCCGACCTGGCCGACACCGGGATCTTCAACGTGATCCCGATGGTCTTCGACCGGCTCACCCGCGGCGAGGCCCCGCGGATCTTCGGCACGGACCACCCGACACCGGACGGCACCTGTGTGCGCGACTACATCCACGTGAGCGACCTGGCCGAGGCCCATCTGGCCGCCGCGCGCCGCCCGGCCGCGCCCGGCACCGATCTGACGGTGAACATCGGCCGCGGCGAGGGCGTTTCCGTACGCGAACTCATCACTGTCATCGGGGAGGTCACCGGCGACCGGCGCGCCCCGGTGATCGAGCCGCGGCGCCCCGGCGACGCGCCGCACGCCGTGGCGGACGTGCGCCTCGCCGCCAAGGAACTGGGCTTCACTGCGCGGCGCGGGGTGCGCGAGATGGTCGAGTCGGCGTGGGCGGGCTGGTGCCTGCGCCACCCCGACGCCCGGCGCGGCTAGCCCCGCGAGCGGACGTCGCCCCGTAGTCGGCGCCCTGACCTGCGGATCGCCGCTTTAAGCGTTTACGCAGGTCACAGCATATGACAACGGTGTTCAGAAGCGTGTTGCACATACCCCCCACCCGTAGTTCACTGAGATCGCGACCACGGAGGAATCCCGACACGGAAGGACCGCGCCATGGGGGCTGGACACGACCACGGCCACGCGCCGCCCGCGAGCGGCACGGCGACCGCCGCGTACCGGGGGCGGCTGCGCATCGCCCTGACGATCACGCTCACCGTCATGGTGGTGGAGATCGTCGGCGGCATCGTCGCGGATTCGCTCGCGCTGATCGCGGACGCGACGCACATGGCCACGGACGCGCTCGGCCTCGGCATGGCCCTGCTCGCCATCCACGTCGCGAACCGCCCGGCGAGCGAGAACCGGACCTTCGGCTACGCCCGCGCCGAGATCCTCGCGGCGCTCGCCAACTGCCTGCTGCTCTTCGGCGTCGGCGGCTACGTCCTGTACGAGGCGGTCCAGCGGTTCGTCACGCCGTCCGAGACCGAGGGCGGCCTGACGATCGTCTTCGGCCTGATCGGCCTGGTGGCGAACCTGGTCTCGCTGGCGCTGCTGATGCGCGGCCAGCAGGACAGCCTCAATGTGCGCGGCGCCTTCCTTGAGGTCATGGCGGACGCGCTCGGCTCGGTGGCCGTGCTCGTCTCGGCGGCGCTGATCCTGCTCACGGGCTGGCAGGCGGCCGACCCGATCGCCTCGATCGTCATCGGCCTCATGATCGTCCCGCGCACCTGGAAGCTGCTGCGCGAGACCCTGAACGTGCTGCTCGAAGCGGCGCCCAAGGGCGTCGACATGGCCGAGGTGCGCGCCCACATCCTGGCCCTGCCCGGCGTCGAGGACGTCCACGACCTGCACGCCTGGACCATCACGTCGGGCATGCCGGTGCTGTCCGCGCACGTCGTGGTGAGCACCGAGACGCTGAGCGCCATCGGCCACGAGAAGATGCTGCACGACCTCCAGGGCTGCCTCGGCGACCACTTCGACGTCGAGCACTGCACGTTCCAACTGGAGCCGAGCGGCCACGCGGAGCACGAGCCGAAGCTCTGCCACTGAGCCCTGTCACTGATCCCTGCCGCTGAACTCTGTCACTGACGGTGGTATGGTGGCCAACGACCTTGAGCGCCGGGTACCCGGCCAGGAAGAAGGAGGTGGGTTGATGACTGTCGCGGTCCGCGCTGCGCTGCGCAGCGACGCGAGCATCCCCACTTCCCGGGCCCACGGCTGATCCTCCGTACGCCTTTCCGTACGCGCACCACACGCGCGGTACGCCCGTACGTGACGGCCGGGCCCTTTCACTCAAGGGTTTCCACCGTTGACTCAGCACGACATCCAGAACGCCCACGAGACCGCGTACGACACCGCGGTCGAGAACGCCTTCTTCGCCCTGCACCACGGCCTTCCCCGGCAGGGCCCCGGCTCCGACGCCACCACCCGGCGCCTGCTCGCCCTCGCCGGTGAGCTGCCCGCCCGGCCGCGCCTGCTCGCCCTCGCCGGTGAGCTGCCCGCCCGGCCGCGCGTGCTCGACCTAGGCTGCGGCCCCGGCCGCGCGGCGCTGCTGCTCGCCGCCGAGGCGGGCGCCGAGGTGACGGCCGTCGACCTGCACGAGCCGTTCCTCGCGGAGCTGCGCGAGGCCGCGGAGGCCCGCGGTCTCGCCGACTCCATCCGTACGCTCGCCGCCGACATGGGCGACCTGCCCTTCCCCGACGGGTCGTTCGACCTGGTCTGGGCCGAGAGCTCGGTCTACAACATTGGCTTCGACACCGCGCTGCGGTCCTGGCGCAGGCTGCTCGCCCCGGGCGGCACGCTCGTGGTCACCGAGTGCGAGTGGACCACCGACGCCCCGTCCGACGCGGCCCGCGCCTTCTGGGACCGGCACTACCGGCTGCGGACCGCGCACGACAACGCGCGGGCCGCGCTCGCGGCCGGGTACTCCGTGGTGGGCGCGGTGCCCCAGCCGGAGTCCGACTGGGAGGAGTACTACGCCCCGCTGCGGGCCCGCGCCGACGCGGCCGACCCCAAGGCGCCCGGCATGGCCGCGGCGCTGGCCGCCACCCGCGAGGAACTCGCGATGCGGCGCGACCACGCGGCGGAGTACGGCTACACCGGCTATGTGCTCCGCCCCGCGGGCGACGGCTGGCGCACCCGGCCCGAGGAGCCGTCCGGCGCCGACCGCGCGGCCGTGCACGCCGTGAACGCCGCGGCCTTCCCCACCGAGGCGGAGGCCGACCTGGTGGACGCGCTGCGCGCGGACCCCGAGGCGTGGCTGGAGGGCATGTCGTACGTCGCCGAGACCCCCGAGGGGGAGGTCGTGGCGCACGCCCTCATCACCCGCTGCCACGTGGACGGCGCACCGGCGCTGTGCCTGGCGCCCGTGGCCGCGCTACCGGCGTACCAGCGCTCGGGAGCGGGTTCGGCGGTCGTGCGCGCCGTCCTGGGCGCCGCGCGCGCCAGTGGTGAGCGTCTGGTCCTGGTGCTCGGCCACCCCGGCTACTATCCGCGGTTCGGCTTCGTCCCGGCCTCGCGGTACGGGATTCGGCCAAGTTTCGAGGTGCCGGACGAGGCGATGATGGCGCTCGTCCTCGACGGATCCGACGGAACTAACGGTTCCGCGCCCGTGCCCCGGGGCACGATCACCTACCCGGCGGCGTTCGGCGTCTGACCCGCCGCGCCCCGCGTGTCCCGTCCGCGCCCGGCGCGGACGGGACATGCGGGGCCCCCGGAGTGCCGGGAGCGTCGGTGTCGTACGGCAGACTGGGCAATCCGAGACCGAAGCGAAGGATGAGTATGCCGATCACACCTGCCACCGCGGCGCACAGCTCGTCGAACGGCACCTCAGAGACAATCCTGCTTGAGCTCGTCGACGAGGACGGCAGGACCATCGGCACGGCGGAGAAGCTCGCCGCTCATCAGGCGCCCGGTCAGCTGCACCGGGCGTTCTCCGTCTTCCTCTTCGACGAGCAGGGGCGGCTGCTGCTCCAGCAGCGGGCGCTCGGCAAGTACCACTCCCCCGGTGTGTGGTCCAACACCTGCTGCGGGCACCCCTATCCGGGCGAGGCGCCGTTCGCGGCCGCCGCCCGGCGCACGTTCGAGGAGCTGGGCGTCTCCCCGTCGCTGCTCGCCGAGGCGGGCACGGTGCGCTACAACCACCCGGACCCGGCGTCGGGCCTGGTGGAGCAGGAGTACAACCACCTGTTCGTCGGCATGGTGCAGGCCGAGCCGCGCCCGGACCCGGCCGAGGTCGGCGCCATCGCGTTCGTCACGGCGGCGGAGCTGGCCGAGCGGCACGCCAAGGACCCGTTCTCGGCGTGGTTCATGACCGTCCTGGACGCGGCGCGCCCCGCCATCAAGGAGCTGACGGGCCCGGGCACGGGCTGGTAGCCCGCGCCGCCAGGCGGTCGGCCGAGGACCGTCAGACGGGCTTCAGGGGCAGGGCCGCCCAGATGACCTTGCCCCCGCTCGCCGTGTGCTCGACGTCGCAGGCCCCGCCCGCCTCGCGGGTGATCTCCCGGACGAGCAGCAGGCCCCGCCCGCCGGTCTGGCCGTGGTCGGCCACCAGGGCCGTCGGGCGGTAGGGGTGGTTGTCCTCCACGGACACCCGCACCCACTCCGCGCCCACCGCCACCTCCACCGCGAGCATCGGCGACAGCAGCGCCGCGTGCCGCACGGCGTTGGTGACCAGCTCGGAGACGATCAGCAGCAGGCCCTGTACGAGGTCGTCGGGGGCCGGGACACCCTGGCGTGCGAGCAGGTCGCGCACCGCGTGCCGCGCCTGCGGCACCGAGGCGTCCACAGCGGGGGCGGTGAACCGCCACACCCCCTCGTACGGCACCTGCCCGCCGCCCCGAGGAAGTGGGCCAGGCCCGCTCCCGCCGTTCTCCATCGCCCGGTCCCCGCCCTCGCGCTCGATTGTCACCACACGTCGAGTGTTGGGAACGCCCAGGTCCGTCCCGTCCTACTGACCAGAAGTCAGCGACTATCGACGGGATTTGATCGACGCCGCATGGCGGCGTCAGTTGTGCGACTGCTCCTGGCCCGGTTGTGCCGCCTTCCCGGGTTCTTCAGGTTGTACGGCTTCCCGCCCCTCACGGGCCCCGGCGGCACCCTCCGTCCCGGTGTCCCCGGCGCCGTCGCCGCCCGCGCGGTCGGAGACCAGGCTGATGATGCGCCGGGCGCCGATGCCCGTCGCCAGCAGCCCGAGGCCGTCGAAGAGCAACGCCAGCGAGAAGAAGCAGCCGATGACGTACTGGCTGCTGCTCGGCCACTCGGCGAGCACCAGGACGCCGAGGAGCAGGTCGAAGGCGCCCTGAAGGAGCGTCACCGCCATCTGCGGGCCGCGCACCACCAGGCTGCCGACGAGCCGGAACACACCGCCGGTGAGGAACAGCAGCGCCGCGAACATCGTCAGCGCCTCCGCCGCCACGTCCGGCCTGCGGATGACGACGACGCCCGCCGCCAGGTTCAGGGCGGCCACCACCACGCCGAGCCAGAAGAAGCTCGTGCCCCGCGACTGCACCGCGTGCAGCAGCGCCACGAACCCGCCCACCAGCAGCAGCCAGCCGAACAGGAGCATCGAGGTGAGCGTGGCCACGCCCACGTAGACCAGGCCGACGAGGCCCGCGACCGCCAGGATCACGCCGAGCACCGCCAGCAGGCCGAAGCTGCGGCGCAGGGCACCCGGGTCCGCCCCGGGCCGCGGGTCCGGGGACCCGGAGTGACTGCGTCCGAACATGAGCGCCTCCGTCCGCCGTACGCGGCCCGTACCGGGCCCGTGCGAAGCCGCCCCTTCCTGATCGTACGGTCACGGGGTGCGGATAGCATCCGGCGCATGGAGCCGCACCTGAGGCAGGCCGTCGCGGACGGCGTCGCCACCGTCGTCATCGACCACCCGGCCAAGCGCAACGCCATGACGACGGACATGTGGCGGGCGCTGCCGCCGCTGCTCGACGCGCTCGCCGCGGACCCGGCGGTGCGGGCGCTGGTCCTGACGGGCGCGGGCGACACGTTCTGCGCGGGCGCGGACATCTCCGGCCTGCGGACCGAGCCGGGGCGGGCGCAGGAGCTGGCGGTGCGGGCCGAGGAGGCGCTCGCGGCGTTCCCCAAGCCGACGCTCGCGGCCGTGCGCGGGTTCTGCGTGGGCGGCGGCTGCCAGCTCGCGGCGGCCTGCGACCTGCGCTTCGCCGACGAGGGCGCCTCGTTCGCGATCACCCCGGCGAAGCTGGGCATCGTCTACGCGGCGTCGTCGACGCGCCGCCTCACCCAGCTCGTCGGACCGTCGACGGCCAAGTACCTGCTGTTCTCCGGCTAGCCCGTCGACGCGGCGCGGGCGCTGCGCACCGGCCTGGTGGACGAGGTGCTCCCGGCCGGTGAGCTGGACGGGCGCGTCAAGGAGTTCACCCGCGTCCTGGCCGCCCGCTCCCTGCTCACGCAGGCGGCGGCGAAGGAGTTCACCGCGGGCCGCACCGACCGGGACGCGCACTGGGCGCGGCAGGTGCGCGGCAGCGGCGACACCGCGGAGGGGGTCGCCGCCTTCCTGGAGCGCAGGCAGCCGCACTTCACCTGGACCGTGGCGCCCGGCGCGCGGGGCTGACCGCGGCCGTCGCCCCGGCGCCCGGCTACGCCCGCCGGGCGGTACCGAAGCGGCTCTGCTCGCGGAACATCTCCACCAGGTGGGCGGGCGCCTTGTCCGGCGAGCCCGCGTCGTACGGCGGCCGCGGGTCGTACTCGGTGATGAGCTGGATCGCCTGGGCGCGCTCGTCGCCCGCGATGCGGCCCACGAGCGCCAGGCCCATGTCGATGCCGGACGACACCCCGGCGGCCGTCACGTACTTGCCGTCGAAGACCACCCGCTCCTTGGACGGGCGCACGCCGAGCTTGTCCAGCTCGCCGAGGGCCAGCCAGTGGGAGGTCGCGGTGCGGCCGGTGAGCAGGCCCGCGGCGGCCAGCGCCAGGGAGCCGGTGCACACGGACGTCGTCCAGGTGCTGGTGGCGTCGGCGGTGCGCAGCCAGTCGAGCAGCGCCTCGTTCTCCATCTGGTCGCTCTGGCCGGGGCCGCCCGGCACGACCAGGACGTCGGGGCGGGGCACGTCGGCGAAGGACTTGTCGGCGACCAGGGCGAGGCGCCCGCTGTCGTCGCGCACGGGGCCGGTGCGCTCGGCGACGAAGACGACCTCCGCGCCCTCGATGCCGCCGAGCGTCTGGTACGGGCCGATGGCGTCGAGGGCGGTGAAGCGCTCGTAGAGGGCGATGGCTATCTGCATGCGGGCTCCTTGGTGGTGGGCCGGAACTCGGGCGGGGGCGCGTGGAAGCGGCGGCGGTACTCGGCCGGGCTGGTGCCGAGCGCCTTCAGGAAGGCGCGGCGCATGGTCTCCGGGGTGCCGTAGCCGCAGGCGCGGGAGACCTCCTCGACGCCGCGCGAGGTGTCCTCCAGGAGGCGGCGGGCGTGCTCGACGCGGACCCGGTCGACGTACCGGCCGGGCGTCATGCCGGTCTCCGCCTGGAAGGCGCGGGCGAAGTGGCGCGGCGAGAGCCGGGCGCGGGCGGCGAGCCGCTCGACGCTCAGGTCGTCGCCGGGGTGCTCGGTGATCCACTGCTGGACCTCGCGCAGCGGCTCGCGCTGCGCGGTCTGCGCGGCCAGCTGGGCGCTGAACTGCGCCTGGTTGCCGGGCCTGCGCAGGAACACCACCAGGTAGCGGGCGATGGTGAGCGCCATGTCGCGGCCCAGGTCCTCCTCGACGAGCGCGAGCGCCAGGTCGATGCCCGCCGTGACGCCCGCCGACGTGGCCAGGTTTCCGTCGCGTACGTAGATGGGGTCCGGGTCGACCTCGACGGCCGGGTGGTCGCGGGCGAGCGTGTCGCAGTACGCCCAGTGGGTCGTGGCGCGGCGGCCGTCGAGCAGGCCCGCCCGGGCGAGCAGGATCGCGCCGGTGCACACCGAGACCAGGCGCTTGGCGCGCGGGCCGTGGGCGCGCAGCCAGTCGACGAGCGCGGGGCTGTCCGGGCGGGTGCCCTGGCCGCCGGGGACGAGCAGGGTGTGGGGCGCGGGGCTGCCGTCCAGGGTGCCGTCCGGGACCACGGTCAGGCCGCTGGAGGTGCGTACGGGGGCGCCGTCCAGGGAGGCGGTGCGCACCCGGTAGGCGGGGTCGCCGTGCGGATCGGTGGCGCCGCCGAACACCTCCGCGGGTCCGGTGACGTCGAGGCTCTGTACGCCGTCGAAGAGGACGACGAGGACGGTTCGCTGCGCCATGCGTCGATTCTTGGCGGGGCGGGACGGGGCCGCAATGACGGGCACCCCACGGTTTCTGCCATCCGGACACGCGGGCCGTCACTCACGCGGGCCGTCACTACGGAGAGGCGCCCTTTGCGGCCGTCTCCCCGGGAGCGGCACCGCCACGGAGGGGGGGCCGCTCGCGGCCGCGTCTCCGGAGGACCCCTCTTCACGGCATACCAACCAGTCGGTAGCGTACGGTCATGACCTCTGCCACGACCTCCCACGCCGCCGACACGGGGCTGCCCCCGCGCGCGGGCCGACGCTGTCACAACGTGCTCAACACCCTGCACTCCACCCACTACTTCTCCCCGACCTGGGCCGGGAGCTGGGCGCGCTCGGCATCACGCACCCCAGGGCCGTCAACCTCGCCGTCCGGGCCGCGGCGCTGGGTCCGGTCGGCGCCGGGACCGTCACCGGGACGTTCTTCAACTACAAGCCGGAGACCGTCGCCGAGCACGTGCCCGCGGTGTGGCGCACCGCCGCCCCCGAGGACGTGCTCGCGGCGCGCCTGCGGGCCGCCGACGCCACCCTGCGGCGGCTCCTCGGCGACGAGGCCGTCGCCTCCGAAGAGATGGCCGAGGCGGCGCGGCTCGCGCTGCGGGCCACGGAGGCCTGCTCGCGCGGCGCCCGCCCGCTGTACGCCGCGCACGCCGACCTGCCCGTGCCCGACGCCCCGCACCTGGCGTACTGGCACGCGGCGACGCTGCTGCGCGAGCACCGCGGCGACGGCCACCTCGCCGCCCTCCTGGACGCCGAACTCGACGCCGTGGAGGCCCTGGTGAGCCACACCGCGACCGGCAAGGGGATGACGCCGAAGCGGAACCTCAGCACCCGCGGCTGGGGCCAGGGCGACTGGGACGCGGCCGTGGAGCGGCTGCGGGCGCGCGGGATCCTGGACGGCGACGGCGAGTTGACCGAGGCGGGCGTGGCGCTGCGCCGACGGATCGAGGAGCAGACCGACCGGCTCGACCGGGCCCCGTACGAACACCTGGGCGCGGCGGGCGTGGCGCGTCTGACGGAGCTGGGCACGGCGTTCGCCACGGCGGCGGTGACGGCGGGCGCGTTCCCGGCGGATCTGCTCGGCAAGGGCTAGCCCCGCCCCGCGGGGCATGATCCGGCCGCTGCGCGGTACCCGGTCGTCCCCGGCCCTCCCTCCCCCTCTGGGAGGGCCGGGCGACGAAGGGAGAGCCACGTGTTCCGTGCCATCGCGGATGTCCTGCGGCAGATCGGTGGGGCGCTCGCCACCGTGGTCACGCTGCCGTTCCGGGCGCTGGCCCGCCTCTTCGGCGGAGCCTCTCGTTCCGGACGGGGGCGGGGGCGGGCCCGCAGGGTCTGACGGCCATTGTCGGTGCCACCTGCCACAATTGCCGGGCAACCTCAGTGAGAAGGCGGTACCGGAACGTGGCACCTGAGACGACGTCCACTCCAGCGTCCATCGAGAGCAGGATCGCCGAGGAGCTCGGCGTACGGGAGCGGCAGGTGAAGGCCGCCGTCGACCTGCTCGACGGCGGGTCGACGGTGCCCTTCATCGCGCGCTACCGCAAAGAGGCCACCGAGATGCTCGACGACGCGCAGCTGCGCACGCTCGAGGAGCGGCTGCGCTATCTGCGGGAGCTGGAGGAGCGCCGCGGCGCCATCCTGGAGTCGGTGCGCGAGCAGGGCAAGCTGACCGACGAGCTGGAGGCCCGCATCCGGGCGGCCGACACCAAGGCCCGGCTCGAGGACATCTACCTGCCGTTCAAGCCCAAGCGGCGCACCAAGGCGCAGATCGCCCGCGAGGCGGGCCTGGAGCCGCTGGCCGACGGGCTGCTCGGCGACCCCACGGTGGAGCCGCTCGCGGCCGCCGCCGCGTTCGTCGACGCCGACAAGGGCGTGGCGGACCCGCAGGCGGCGCTGGACGGCGCCCGGGCGATCCTCACGGAGCGGTTCTCCGAGGACGCCGACCTGATCGGCGAGCTGCGCGAGCGCATGTGGGTGCGCGGGCGGCTCGCCGCGAAGGTCCGGGAGGGCAAGGAGGAGGCGGGCGCCAAGTTCGCCGACTACTTCGACTTCGCCGAGCCGTTCACGGAGCTGCCCTCGCACCGGATCCTCGCGCTGCTGCGCGGCGAGAAGGAGGACGTGCTCGACCTGGTCCTGGAGCCGGAGGAGCCCACGGACGGCCCTTCGTCGTACGAGGGCCTGGTCGCGCGCCGCTTCGGCATCGCCGACCGCGGCCGCCCCGCCGACAAGTGGCTGGCGGACACGGTCCGCTGGGCCTGGCGCACGCGCATCCTGGTGCATCTGGGCATCGACCTGCGCCTGCGCCTGCGGACGGCCGCCGAGGACGAGGCGGTGCGCGTCTTCGCGTCGAACCTGCGCGACCTGCTGCTCGCCGCCCCCGCGGGCACGCGCGCGACGCTCGGCCTGGACCCGGGTTTCCGTACGGGCGTGAAGGTCGCCGTGGTCGACGCCACCGGCAAGGTCGTCGCGACGGACACCATCCACCCGCACGTCCCGGCGAACCGGTGGGACGAGTCCCTCGCCACGCTCGCCCGGCTCGCGAAGGAGCACGCGGTCGACCTGATCGCGATCGGCAACGGCACGGCCTCCCGCGAGACCGACAAGCTCGCCGCCGACCTGATCGCCAAGCACCCGGAGCTGAAGCTCACCAAGGTGATGGTCTCCGAGGCGGGCGCCTCGGTGTACTCTGCGTCGGCGTTCGCCTCCCAGGAGCTGCCCGACCTGGACGTGTCGCTGCGCGGTGCCGTCTCCATCGCGCGCCGCCTCCAGGACCCCCTGGCGGAGCTGGTGAAGATCGACCCCAAGTCCATCGGCGTCGGCCAGTACCAGCACGACCTGTCCGAGGTGAAGCTCTCCCGCTCGCTCGACGCGGTCGTCGAGGACTGTGTGAACGGCGTCGGCGTGGACGTGAACACGGCATCCGCCCCGCTGCTCGCCCGCGTCTCCGGCATCGGCTCCGGCCTCGCCGAGAACATCGTGGCGCACCGCGACGCCAACGGCCCCTTCACCAGCCGCAAGGCCCTCAAGGACGTGCCCCGCCTCGGCCCGAAGGCGTACGAGCAGTGCGCGGGCTTCCTGCGCATCCGCGGCGGCGACGACCCGCTGGACGCCTCCAGCGTGCACCCCGAGGCGTATCCGGTGGTGCGCCGCATGGTCAAGGCCGCGGGCGTCGACGTGCCGTCCCTCATCGGGAACACGTCGGCGCTGCGCTCCCTGAGGCCCGCCGAGTTCGTGGACGACACGTTCGGCCTGCCGACGGTGACGGACATCCTCAAGGAGCTGGAGAAGCCGGGCCGTGACCCGCGTCCCGCCTTCAAGACGGCCACGTTCAAGGAGGGCGTCGAGAAGATCGGCGATCTGACGCCCGGGATGGTGCTCGAGGGCGTGGTCACGAACGTCGCCGCGTTCGGGGCGTTCGTGGACGTCGGGGTGCACCAGGACGGTCTGGTGCACGTGTCCGCGATGTCGAAGACGTTCGTCAAGGACCCGCGGGACGTGGTGAAGCCGGGTGACGTCGTCAAGGTGAAGGTCCTGGACGTGGACGTGCCGCGCAAGCGGATCTCGCTGACGCTCCGTCTGGACGACGACGCCACCGGTGCCTCCGGGGGTGGCGGGGGCGGCGGGCGCAAGGAGCGCGGTGGGCGGCCGCCGCAGCAGCGCCAGCCCCGTGGGGGCCAGCAGGGCCGGGGCAACCGCCCCAGGGGCGGCGGCCAGCGGCAGGCCCCGCCGCCCGCGAACGACGCGATGGCGGAGGCGCTGCGGCGGGCGGGCCTCGTCGACCCCGAGCGGCGCTGAGCGCCGCGCCCCTTCGGGGCGCTGAGCGTGCGCGGAGGGTCAGGGTGACGACTCCGTCACCCTGCCCTCCGCCACCTCCAGGCGGCGGGTGACGCGGACGGCGTCGAGCATGCGGCGGTCGTGCGTGACGAGCAGCAGCGTGCCCGTGTAGGAGTCGAGCGCGGACTCCAACTGCTCGATGGCGGGCAGGTCGAGGTGGTTCGTCGGCTCGTCCAGGACCAGCAGGTTCACTCCCCTGCCCTGGAGCAGGGCGAGCGCGGCACGGGTGCGCTCCCCCGGCGACAGGGTCGCGGCCGGGCGCAGCACGTGGTCGGCCTTGAGGCCGAACTTGGCGAGCAGCGTGCGCACCTCGGCGGGCTCGGTGTCGGGCACGGCCGAGCGGAACGCGTCGAGCAGCGTCTCCTCGCCGTGGAACAGGGCCCGCGCCTGGTCGACCTCGCCGACGACCACACCGGAGCCGAGGGCCGCGTGCCCCTCGTCCACGGGGGTGCGGCCGAGGAGGGCGCCGAGCAGGGTCGTCTTGCCGGAGCCGTTCGCGCCGGTGATCGCGACGCGGTCCGCCCAGTCCACCTGGAGGTGGACCGGGCCCAGTGTGAAGCCGCCGCGGCGCACCACGGCGTCGCGCAGCGTGGCGACGACCGCGCCGGAGCGCGGGGCGGCGGCGATCTCCATCCGCAGCTGCCACTCCTTGCGCGGTTCCTCCACCACCTCGAGGCGCTCCAGCATGCGCTGCGTCTGGCGGGCCTTCGCGGCCTGCTTCTCGCTGGCCTCGCTGCGGAACTTCCGGCCGATCTTGTCGTTGTCGGTGGCCTTGCGGCGGGCGTTCTTCACGCCCTTGTCCATCCACGCCCGCTGCATCTGGGCGCGGTCCTGGAGGGCGGCCTTCTTGTCGGCGTACTCCTCGTACTCCTCGCGCGCGTGGCGGCGGGCGACGTCGCGCTCCTCCAGGTAGGCGTCGTAGCCGCCGCCGTAGAGGTTGATCTGCTGCTGGGCCAGGTCGAGTTCGAGGACCTTGGTGACGGTGCGGGCGAGGAACTCGCGGTCGTGGCTCACGACGACGGTGCCCGCGCGCAGGCCGCGTACGAACGCTTCGAGGCGTTCCAGGCCCGCCAGGTCCAGGTCGTTGGTGGGCTCGTCCAGCAGGAACACGTCGTAGCGGGACAGCAGCAGCGACGCCAGGCCCGCGCGGGCGGCCTGGCCGCCGGACAGCGACGTCATCGGCTGGTCGAGGCCGACGGCGAGGCCCAGTGAGTCCGCGACTTCCTCGGCCCGCTCGTCCAGGTCGGCGCCGCCGAGGGCCAGCCAGCGCTCCAGGCTCGTCGCGTACGCCTCGTCGGCGCCGGGCGCGCCCTCGACGAGGCGCTCGGTGGCCTCGTCCATGGCCCGCTGGGCGGCGGTGACGCCGGTGCGGCGGGACAGGAACGCGCGGATGGTCTCGCCGGGGCGGCGGTCCGGCTCCTGCGGCAGGTGCCCCACCGACGCGGTCGGCGGGGACAGGGTGACGTGGCCGGACTCCGGGGCGTCCAGGCCCGCGAGGAGTCTGAGCAGGGTGGACTTTCCGGCGCCGTTCGCGCCGACGAGGCCGATGACGTCGCCGGGGGCGATGACGAGGTCCAGGCCCTCGAAGAGGGGGCGGTCGCCGTGCCCCGCGGCCAGTCGCTTCGCGACGAGTGTTCCGTTCATGAGGCCCCGAGCGTATCCGCCCCCCGCCACGCCCTGCCGGTCACCTACCGCCGGGGGCCCCGCGCCCCCGGCCATGCCCTACCCCGGGGGCGCCCACGCCTCCCGCGACAGCCGCCCTGCGGGAGGACCGCCCCGCCAAGGGCGCCTACGCCGCCGCCCCGCCGCTTCGCGGCGGCAACTCCCCGCCCACCCACCCCATGCGCCACCGCGCGGGCGAACGGCGACGAGAAGGGCCCCGCCCAAGCACCGGCAACCGCCGACGGCGACGCACCCCCGCCGGGAGCGGCCACCCCGCGCGTGGCGGGAACGGGTGGGCGGGCGGGAAACCACACGCCGCGACAGCGGCACACACCCGCACACGCCAACGGCGACACACCCCCACCAGGAGCCATCACCCCACACACAGCGGCAACGGGCAGACGGCTGGGAACACGACAGCGACGCACACCCGCACACGCCAACGGCGACACACCCCCCCAGAAGCGATCACCCCACACACGGCGGCAACAGGCAGGCGGGCGGGAACACGACAGCGACGGACACCCGCACACGCCAACGGCGACACACCCCCACCAGGAGCGGTCACCCCATACGTGGCGGCAACGGGTGGGCGGGTGGGAACACGACAGCGACGGACACCCGCACACGCCGACGGCGGCGCACCCCCACCAGGAGCGGTCACCCCACGCATGGCGGCAACGGGTGGGCGGGTGGGAAAACACCCGCCGCGGTAGCGGCGGCGCGTCCCGGTCTCACCCGGCGGCAGCCACCCGTACGCCCCCAGCCGACCGCGCCACCACGAACCGGGCCCGCCCCGGCAGCGGAGCCCGGTGCACCCCCGCTTCGAGGACCTCGTCGAAGACCTCCTGGGCCCGCGCCCGCCGCAGCCGGTCGAGGCGGTAGGCCGTGAGCCGCACCCGGCAGGGCGAGGTGACCTCGGTGACGGCGGTGCCGTCGCACACGGTGAGGCGGACCAGGCGCCGCCGCTCCACCGGCCCCCGGTCCAGCGCGTCCTCGATCTGGGCGACCAGCAGCGGCACGATGGGCGCGAGCCCGTCGACGTACGCGACGTCGACCCGGGCCCGCGCGAAGGCCTCCCGCACGGAGCCCCGCACGGCGGCGGGCACGGCCCGCCCGAACGCCACCGCCCCGTATGTGCGCAGCTCCTCCGGCGGCACCCCTGCCGCGTCCGCGGCGATCTCCGCGCCGATGCCGATCTGCCGCAGCGCCGCCGCCAGCCTGGCGAGCAGGGCGACCCGGGCGCCGATGAGCAGCACCCGGCGCCGCCCGGCCAGGGGCTCGTCGGCGGCGAGCAGCCGCCCGAGCTGCTCGCGGTACTCGGCGCCGTGGAAGCGGAACGGCCCTATGCCGTGGTAGCCGTTCAGCTCCAGGTCGGCGCGGTCGGAAGTCTGCCAGGCGAAGTCCCGCCACACGTAGTCGCCGTCGGCGTCCTCGATGACCGCGGTGACGGCCCCGCACTCCAGGCCCTCGCACTCGGGACAGCCGTAGATGACGTACCGCCCGTCGAGGAGGGGCGCCTCCGCTTCGAGGAGGAGGCGCCGCACGTGCGCGGTGAAGATGGCCGGGGGGACGTCGGCCGCGAGCGGGGACACCGCGTCGAGGTCGGCGAGCTGGAACAGCAGCGGGCGCCCGTCCACGATGAAGTCGACGTACTCGCGGTGCGCTTGGTAGTCACCGCTGGCGAGGACCCCACCGGTGCGCGTCGCCGGTGCCAGGCCGAAGGTCGCGTACTCGGCAGACATGCTGTGAGTATCCCCACCTGCCGGGGGTTGTGCGCGCGTCGTGGGAGGTCGGCTACGTTTCCCGGATGACCGCTAGGGACAGCGCAGACGTGATCGTGGTGGGCGGTGGCGTGGCCGGGCTCACCACCGCCGTGGAGCTCGCCGAACGGGGCCGCCGGGTGCGGGTGTGGACGCGTGCGCCCGCCGAGCGCACGACCTCGGCCGTCGCGGGCGGCCTGTGGTGGCCCTACCGCGTGGAGCCGCGCTCCCTGGTGGACGCCTGGTCGCTCACCAGCCTCGGGGTGTACGAGGAGTTGGCGCGCCGGGACGGGCGGGGCGACGGGGGCGGCGGGGCCGCGGGCGTACGCATGGTCGAGGGCGTACACGCCGGGGTCCGCCTTGCCGAACTCGGGCCGTGGGCCGGGCGGGTGCCGGGGCTGCGGGAGGTGACGCGGGCGGAGCACGACGGCGTCGGTGTGCGGGCGCGGCTGCCGCTGATCGACATGCCGGTGCACCTGGCGTGGCTGCGGGAGCGGCTGCTGGCCGCGGGCGGCGCCGTCGAGGTCCGTACGGCGAAGGGTCTGGACGAGCCGCTGGCGGAGGCGCCGTGCGTCGTCAACTGCTCGGGGCTCGGCGCCCGGGACCTCGTACCGGACGACAGTGTGCGCCCGGTGCGGGGGCAGCTGGTCGTGGTGGAGAACCCGGGGGTCGACACGTGGTTCACGGCCGTGGACTCCGAGTCGGCGGACACCACGTACCTGCTGCCGCAGCCCGGCGGGCTGATCCTCGGCGGGACGGCTGAGGACGGCGACTGGTCGCTCGAACCGGACCCGGCGACGGCGGAGGCGATCGTGCGGCGGTGCGCGCGGGTGCGGCCGGAGGTCGCCGGGGCGCGGATCCTGGAGCACCGGGTGGGGCTGCGGCCCGCGCGGCCCGCGGTGCGGCTCGAACGCGAACACCTGGGCGCGGGGCGCCTCGTGGTGCACAACTACGGCCACGGCGGCGCGGGCGTCACCGTGGCGTGGGGCTGCGCGCGGGACGCCGCGCGGCTCGTCATGGACCCGGACGGGTAGGGCCCCCACCTCGGTGGGGGCCCGGCCGAAACTGGGGCCGCGCCCCAGACCCCGCTCCTCCAACGCCTCAGGGGCTGGAACAGCGGGGCCCCACCCCGCGGAGCACCACCCCGCGGAGCACCACCGCGCGAAGCCCCACCCCGCGGGGCCCCGACGGGCCCCGCCTCTGGGACGCCTCAGCGCGCGGAGTCCGGCTGCGGCTCCTTCCCCGGCCCGGGGCTCGCCCCCGGACCCGCACCAGGGCCTGCTCCAGGACCCGAACCCGTGTCCGGGCCCGGGCCCGGCTCCGCCTCGGACTCCGGGTCCGCCGGGCCGATCTGGAGCTCGAACTCCCCGGCGTACTGCTCGTGACCGGCGATGACGGCCCGCTCCACGGCCTCCGTGCCGTGCTCGCCGCGCACGATCAGCGGGTCGTGGCGCAAGTCCTTCATCAGGGCCACGCACATGCCGATCATCACCAGGGTGAACGGGGCGGCGACCAGGATCGTCAGGTTCTGCAGGCCGGTGAGGGCGTTGTCCTTGCCGTCCCCGATGAGCAGCATGATGGCGGCGACGGCTCCGGTGACGACGCCCCAGAAGATGACCACGAGGCGGCCGGGTTCGAGAGAGCCCTTCTGGGAGAGCGTGCCCATGACGATGGACGCGGCGTCGGCGCCGGACACGAAGAAGATGCCGACGAGGATCATCACCAGCAGGCTGGTCGCGGTGGCGATCGGATACTCGTTCAGCAGCCCGAACAGCTGCGCCTCGGCCGTGGTGTCGCCCTTGAAGCCGCCGTCCTCCTTGACCTTCATGGCGCTGCCGCCGAAGACAGCGAACCACAGCAGGCTGACCGTGCTCGGCACGAGGATGACACCGCCCACGAACTGCCGGATGGTGCGCCCCCGGCTGATGCGCGCGATGAACATGCCGACGAACGGCGTCCAGGAGATCCACCAGGCCCAGTAGAACACCGTCCAACTGCCCAGCCAGTCCGAGACGCCCTTGCCGCTGGACGCCTCCGTGCGGCCGATGAGCTGCGGCAGGTCGCCGAGGTAGGCGCCGACGGAGGTGGGCAGCAGGTCGAGCATGAGGACGGTGGGGCCCGCGACGAACACGAACACGACCAGCAGCAGCGCGAGCACCATGTTGGTGTTGGACAGCCACTGGATGCCCTTCTCCACACCGGACACCGCCGAGGCCACGAACGCCACGGTCAGCACGGCGATGATGACGATGAGCAGGCCCGTGGTCGCGTTGTCGCGCCAGTCCAGTTCCTCTATGCCGCTGCCGATCTGGAGCGCGCCGAGTCCCAGGGACGCGGCGGAGCCGAAGAGGGTGGCGAGGATGGCGAGGATGTCGATGACCCGGCCCCAGGTGCCGTGCGCGTGCTTCTCGCCGATGAGCGGCACGAACACGGAGCTGATCGTCTGCCGACGGCGGCGCCGGAAGGTGTTGTACGCGATGGCGAGGCCGACGACCGCGTAGATCGCCCAGGGGTGCAGCGTCCAGTGGAACAGGGTCGTCGCCATGGAGGTCTCCATGGCGGCGGCCTGGTCGTCGGGGTGGGTGCCGGGCGGCGGCGAGGAGAAGTGGGCCAGCGGCTCGCTCACGCCGTAGAACATCAGGCCGATGCCCATGCCCGCGCTGAACATCATCGCGACCCAGGACACGGTGCGGAACTCGGGTTCCTCACCCTCCTGACCGAGCGTGATCTTCCCGTACCGGCTGACGGCGAGCCACAGCGCGAAGACCACGAAGCCGCTCGCGGCCAGCATGAAGGCCCAACCACCGTTGTGGATCAGGCCTTCGAGCGCGTCCGACGAGATGTCTTCGAGGGTGCCCGTGGCGACCGCGCCCCACACCACGAAGGCGAGGGTGAGGACGGCGGTGACACCGAACACCACCCGGTCGGTCTGCGGGGACCGGCCCCCGGAGGGGCCCACCGACAGCGGCGGGCCTCCTCCGGGGTCCGCTTTCTGGGATTCCTGCGTCACAAGTGCACCTTTCGCGGAGTGGCTGGTCTTCGATGGTTCTTCTCCGCTAACCCCCTACCACATGTGACGCGCCGCACAACGGCTCAACAGTCGGTGTCGGGCCGCCCTGTGACGAGGTGATAGGCCGCGCGTTCGTCGAGGAGCAGCGGGACGAGGGCACGGGCGGGCTGCCTCAGCGGCACGAGTGCGCCCGCGCCATCGCGTCTCACCGTAACGCCGTGAAGGCGGAGTTCGTCCTTGACGTGCGCGTATTGTTCGGCGTCCAGGCGGTAGCCGCACGGCGGGTCCTGGATGACCTCGGCGGGCTCGGCCGGGTCGTTGTCGGCGCCGCCCAGGTAGACCGGGCCGCGGTCGCGCAGGCCGGTGAGGCGGGAGGCCGCGGTGGCGGCCGCCAGGCGCCACCGGTGCTCGCCGGCGTAGCGGAACAGGCCCTTCAGGGCGGAGAGTTGGGAGTCGACGCGGCGCCGGTTGTTGAGCGCCGGGTCCTTCTTCTCGGCGTCCGTGCGGGGGTCGACGCGGCTTTCGATGAGCAGGCCCGCGGCGTGCTTGATGCCGGAGACGTTGCGCAGGATGCGCTCCTGGCCGTCGCCCGCGACCTGCTTGACCGGCTCGCCGGTGACCGGGTCGGTCCAGATGCCGTACGTGCCGGTCGTGTACCCGTCGGCCTCGGCGGCGGGCCTGACGTAGTCCTCCGACAGCGCCTTGGCCTCCCGGTGCACCGCGCCGTGCGTGTTGAGATTGCGCGGCCACAGGTCGAACAGGTCCTTGTCGTAGTACTGGGGGGTGGCGCCGTATTCGTGCAGGTCGTAGAGGGCGTCGGGCTTGCGGTCGCGGATGACGGCGGCGAGCGCGCGGGCCTCGGCGGTCTTCAGGGCGATGTGGTCGCGGTTGATGTCGACGCCGTCGGAGTTGCCGCGGGTGTCGGCGGCGCGCCCGTCGGGGTTGGCGGTGGGCACGACGAGGAGCGTGGTGCGGGACAGGAACTTCCTCGTCCGGCTGTCCTTGGCGTACGCCAGGTCACGGATCGTGGTCAGGCAGGCCTCGCGGCCCGACGGTTCGTCACCGTGCTGGCTGCACACGAGCAGCACGGTGCTCGTGGTGCGCCGCTCGCCGATGCGCACGAGCTGGAGCGGGCGGTCCTGCTTGGTGGTGCCGATGCGCGAGACGGAGACCCGGTCGCTGGCCTTGTCGGCGGCGGCGAGCAGCCGCTGTTCCTCCGGCTGGCTGGTCCAGCGGGCGCCGCCGCTCTCCTCGAAGCCGGTGCGCGGCGGCTTCGGTGACGTAGGGGCCGCCTGGGCGGGCGCGGTCACGAGCGGCGCGGCGAGCGCGGCGCAGGCGCAGGCCAGGGCGAGCGCGCGGATGCGGGGTGTCATGAGGTAGGGCCTCCCGGTACGGGGACGAGCGGACGTGCCGGTGCCACGCCGTGCAGGCGTGCGGCACGCGGTGCGGCGGCGCCGGGTGCGGTGACCAGGGCCTTGGGGCCGCCGACCAGAGGGAGCCTGGCAGAGGTGCGGGCCAGGTCGACGGTGAGCGTCGGCGTGTCGGCGGGCCGCTGGATGAGGTTGCGGTCGGTGCCGCCGATGATCAGGGCGAGGCGGTGGCCCTTCGGTACGACGTGGTCGCTCGCGGCGAGGTCGAGGGTGATGGTGTAGCGCTTGCCGGGCGTGAGGGGGCGGCCGGTGTGGTCGGAGGCGTGGTTGCCGAGGTCGGCCCAGCCGCGGCTGAAGATGGTGTAGCCGACGTCGGCGGTGCGCGCCTCGGTGTTCTTGAAGCAGGCGCTGTCGCCGCTGGTGCTGGCGCCCCAGCAGGAGCGCTCGGGCAGCGTGGTGATGCCCTCGTCGTCGTGGGCGTAGTCGCGGATGGTGGCGGGGCCGACGTCGACGAGGACGGCGCTCAGGTGCGCGGTGCGGGTCGTGGGCGTCACGCTGACCTTGACCGTGGAGGAGCCGGACAGGCGCAGGTCGCGGGCGAGGGGCCGGGTGGTGAAGCCCGCCTTGGCGGACGTCGGCAGGTCGATGGCGGAGGCCCACTGGGTCTCGCCGATACGCGGGTCGTCGGTGAAGGTCTCGGTGCCCTTGCCGGGGCGCGGGCCGAGCGTGCCGACGCCGGGCGCGGTGCCCTTGGCGGGGCGCAGCTCGGTGGCCCGGGTGGCGCGCGGCGGCCAGACGCGGTCGGTGGTCCACACGTCGGGGGCCCGCTCGATGTCGGCCATGGGCTCGCGGTCCACGCCGTTGCGGTAGCCGAGGAGTTCGTGGTCGAACCAGCGGTGCAGGGTGCGCACCCAGTCGCCGCGCCGGAAGTCGAACGGGTCGACGTGCCCGGACTGGCCGAGCCACACCTTGCGCTGCACGCCCGCCTCGCCGAGCGCGTCCCACCACTGCCCGAAGTGCTTCATCCGCACGTTCAGGTCCTGCATGCCGTGCACGGCGAACACGCTGGCGCGCACCTTGCGGGCGTCGGGCACGTAGTCCCGTTCGGTCCACAGCGGGGTCCAGTCGCCGGTGCGGGGCGCGCCCTCGACCAGTTTCTTCTGCATGTGGCCGCAGCGGGTGCGGGCCTCGGGGCTCATCACGCCGTTCGCGAGGCCGTCGGGGCCGCTGCCGAACAGGGGGGCGCCCTTGGCGAAGTAGTAGTCGTACCAGGAGGAGATGGCGCCGATCGGCACGATGGTCCTCAGGCCCTTGACGCCGGTCGCGGCGACGCCGTTGGCGATGGTGCCGTCGTAGCTCTTGCCGATCATGCCGGTGCGGCCGTTGCTCCAGCGGGCGTCGGCGCGCTGGTCGCCGGTGCGGGAGGTGTAGCCGCGGGCGCGGCCGTTCAGCCAGTCGACGACGGCCTTGGCGGAGGCGATGTCGGAGCGGCCGCCGATGTCGACGCAGCCGTAGGAGCGGTTCGTCCCGGCGAGGTCGACGGCCACGTAGCCGTAGCCGCGGGGCACGAAGTAGTTGTCGTAGTAGAGCGGGAACCGCACGGGGTTGCCGTGCTCGTCGTAGGTCTTCTTCTGGCCCTCGTTGCCGCGTCCGCAGCAGGAGTAGTACGGGCTGGCGTCCATGATCACCGGTATCTTCCGCCCCTGGGCGGCCGGTTCGCGGGGGCGGACTATGTCGACGGCGACGCGGTCGGCCGTGCCGTCCGCGTCGCCGTCGAGGCCGGTGTCGACCCACACGGACTCGCGTATCGCGCCCGTGTAGGAGTAGACGGGTCTGCTCTCCCGGGGCTTGGCGCCCCGGCCGTCCTCGGCGTACGGGGCCGGGGTGCGGGGCGCGGACTGCGCGGCGCCCGGGGACAGGAGGGTGGCGAGCAGGGCGGCCAGAGCCGCCGTCAGAAACGTGGTCCACAGCGGGGTGCGGGGCTTGCGCATCGGTGTGCGGCGGCGCGCGCGTATCGGCATGGCCGGAAGGTACACGCGTCAACTCCCGGCCGAAAGGGGGCCGTACGAGGTGGTGGGAGGCCCGCTGAAAGGTCCGTCGTGCCTGGTGGCACATGTCGGCAGAATGGCGATCGTGTGACATATGCGGCCATGGACATGCCCGGGGCGCGCGGGGCTCAATAGGGTCGACGCATCGTGAGTTGTTCCGCACCGCGGGCCGTACGGCGGTCCCCGCACCCGGGGGCCGCCGCTCCCGGCCCGTCGGCGCGGCCCACCGCACCCGCCTCTACTCCTTGGAGACTTTCGTGCACCGCAGACTCATCGCCCCGGGCGCGCTCGCGGCCTCCCTCGCCCTGCTCGCGATCCCGGCATCGGCGGCCGACTTCACCCCCGGGGCCCCCGGCGCGGGCGACTCCTACTACCCGGGCGCCGGCAACGGCGGCTATGACGTCTCGCACTACGACCTGCGTCTGAAGTACCAGCCGCAGACGGACCTCCTCGAAGGCACGGCGACCATCAACGCCACCGCCACGCAGGACCTGTCGCGCTTCAACCTGGACCTCGGCCTGAACGTCAGCGAGGTCCGCGTCAACGGCAAGAAGGCCGCCTTCCAGCGCTCCGGCGACCAGGAGCTGGAGATCACGCCGAGGTCGGGGCTGCGCAAGGGCAGCGCCGTGACGATCGTGGTGCGGTACGCGGGCAAGCCGTCCGAGGTGAAGATCAACGGCTACACCGCCTGGCAGCGCACGCCCGACGGCGGCATCGCCGCCCAGGAGCCGGAGTCGGCGGCCTGGTGGTTCCCGTCCAACGACCACCCGCGGGACAAGGCCACCTTCGACGTGTCGGTGTCGGTGCCGGAGGGTTCGCAGGCCATCTCCAACGGCGTGCTCCAGTCGCAGTCCACCCGCCTGGGCTGGACCCGCTTCAACTGGCGCTCCAACAAGCCGCAGGCGCCGTACCTGGCGACGCTCGCCGTCGGCAAGTTCGACATCACCACGGACACGACCGAGAACGGCCTGCCCGTCCTGAACGCCTACAGCAAGGACCTCGGCGACAACGCGGGCGCCGCCCGCGCCAGCATCGAGCGCACCACCGAGGTCGCCGAGTGGCTGGAGACGGTCTTCGGCAAGTACCCCTTCAACGCGCTCGGCGGGTACGTGCCCAACGTCCCGACCAGCTTCGCCCTGGAGACCCAGACCCGGCCCTTCTACAGCCCGAAGGCCTTCGCCAACGGCTCCAACGTCTCGATCGTGGTGCACGAGATCGCCCACCAGTGGTACGGCGACAGCGTGTCCGTGGAGAACTGGAAGGACATCTGGGTCAACGAGGGCTTCGCCCGCTACAGCCAGTGGCTGTGGTCGGAGAAGGAGGGCGAGGGCACGGCCCAGGAGCTGGCCGACTACGTGTACGCCTCCCGTCCCGCCGACGACCCGTTCTGGCAGGTCAAGCCGGGTGACCCGGGTCCGGACAACCAGTTCCACGGCGCCGTGTACGACCGGGGCGCGCTCGCCCTCCAGGCGCTGCGGAACAAGGTCGGCGACAAGACCTTCTTCAAGATCCTCAAGGGCTGGCCGACGGAGCGGGTGTACGGCAACGCCAGCGTGCGGGACTTCGTGTCGTACGCGGAGAAGGTCAGCGGCAAGCCGCTGGGGGCGCTCTTCGACACGTGGCTGTTCCAGGCGGGCAAGCCGAGCGCGCCCGCGCTGGGGCGCTCCGCGACCGCTGGGCGCTCCGCGAGCAAGGGGGCGCCGGTGCAGCCCAAGTCCTGGAAGAAGATCGCGGCGACGAACTCGCTGCACGATCACCGGTAACTAGCCGCTCGGCTCTGGGCGGTTTCCTTTCCCTCCCGCCCACCCGTGCGGGCCCGTCACGAGGTGACCGCTCCCCGTGGGGGCTGATCGCCGTCGGCGGCTGCGGGTGGGTGGGGGAGTTCTCTCCACCCGCCCGCCCGTGCGGGCCCGTTCGAGGTGGGGGCTCCTTGTGGGGGTTGGCCGTCGTCGGCGGCTGCCCGTCGGGGGTCAGAGATGTCCCTTCCCGGCTAGGGAAGCGCGGGCCCGGTGGGCCAGGGGCAGGTAGCGGAGGCGTGGCGGCAGGTGGGGGATCGTCAGGCGGAGGACCCGGGTGACGCGGCGGAAGGCGCGGTCCTGGCGGGGGGTCCAGGTCAGGCCGATGGCCGCCCGCGCCTCCGGGGGGATCAGGCCGACGGTGAGCAGGCTGCGCAGGCGGGCCAGGGGGTGCCGCAGGAGGGGCCACAGGATCCGGAGGGGCACGCGGACCGCCCGCGGGCCGCGGTCCGGGGGCGGCAGCGTCGGATCGACGGCGACGAGGTCCCGTACCACCCGCGTCTGCTCCAGTTCCTCGGCGAGGACGCGGTGGTAGTAGGGCCAGAACTCGTCGAGGGTCCCCGGCATGTCGCGGTCGCGCAGGCCGAGGACGCGGCCCACCTGGAGCCACTCCGCGTACAGCGTCCGCTCCTCGGCGGGCGTGAAGGGGCGGCCCAGGCAGCGCTGGGCGTGCCGGTAGACGGGGAATCCGGTGGCGTGGACCCACCCGTAGCACGCGGGGTCGAGCGCGTGGTAGGGGCGCCCCCGGGTGTCCGTGCCCCGGATGTTCCGGTGCAGCGCCCGCAGGCGGCGCCCCTCCTCGGCGGCGGCGTCGCCCCCGTACACCCACAGCGCGAGCGAGCGGAGGGAGCGCTCGCCGCGCCCCCAGGGGTCGGTGCGGAACACGGAGTGCTCGTCGACGCCCGCCCCGACGGCGGGGTGGGCGACCTGCATCACCATCGCGGACGGCAGCGCGAGCAGGATGCGCAGGTCGCCCGCGATGTCCCAGAGGATGCCGCCGGGCGGCGGCGGGGCCGGATGGTTCATGGGCGGTGCTCCAGGGCGGTGGTGTCCAGTGGGCGCGCGGACGCGGCAGCGGGCGGCGCCGGTGTCCGGCGCCGCCCGCTGTGATCTCTACCCGCGATACCCCGTGCGGTACCGCCACCTGCTACTTCGTGAGCCCCGCCGTCTCGCGGTCGGCCTCGCGGGCCCGGGTGCGGCGGATGCCGTACCAGCCCGCGACGAGCGCGGCGACGACCACCGGGATGAGGAACAGCGTCTTGCGGCCGACCTCGGCGTCCTTCCACATCAGGCCGAGCACGGCGATGAGGAACGCGATGGTGACGTACTCCGTGACCCCGCTGAACGGCAGCCGGAAGTCGGGGCGCTTGATCAGGCCCTCCTTGGCGCGCTTCACGAACGCCAGGTGGCAGATCATGATCGTGATCCAGGTGCCGATGATCCCGAGCGAGGCGACGTTCAGGACGATCTCGAACGCCTTGTCCGGCACCACGCGGTTCAGGCCGACGCCGAGGACACCGATCGACGCGGTGAGCAGGATGCCGCCGTAGGGCACCTGGTTGCGGTTCATCCTGGCGGTGAACTTCGGGGCCGAGCCCGCCATGGCCATGGAGCGCAGGATGCGGCCGGTGGAGTACAGGCCGGAGTTCAGCGAGGACATGGCCGCCGTGAGGACGACGAAGTTCATCACGTCGCCCGCGCCCGAGACGCCGATCTTGGACAGGACCGTCACGAACGGGCTCTCGTCGGCGGAGTACACCGAGCCGGGCAGCAGCAGCGCGAGCAGGACGACCGAGCCGACGTAGAACAGGCCGACGCGCCACATGATCGAGTTCACCGCGCGCGGCACGATCTTGTGCGGGTCCTTGGTCTCGCCCGCCGCGACGCCGACCAGTTCCAGGGACGCGTACGCGAAGACGACGCCCTGGAGCACGATCACGACCGGCATCAGGCCGTTCGGCAGGAAGCCGCCGTGGTCGGTGATCATGTTGAGGCCCGGCGTCTCGCCGCCCACGTCGTGCTGGGTGGAGACGAGGAAGATGCCGATGAACATGAACGCGACGAGCGCCGCGACCTTGATGATCGCGAACCAGAACTCCATCTCGCCGAAGTACTTCACCGAGACCAGGTTCACCGCGAGGACCACCGCGAGGGCGATCAGGGCGAGCACCCACTGCGGGATGTCGGTGAAGAAGCTCCAGTAGTGGGTGTAGAGCGCGATCGCCGTGATGTCGGCGATGCAGGTCGTCGACCAGTTGAGGAAGTACATCCACCCGGCGACGTAGGCGCCCTTCTCGCCGAGGAACTCACGCGCGTAGGAGACGAAGGAGCCGGACGAGGGGCGGTACAGGACCATCTCGCCGAGTGCGCGCACGACGAAGAACGCGATGATGCCGCACACGAGGTACGCGACGGCGAGGGCGGGGCCCGCCGAGTGGAGGCGGCCGCCCGCCCCCAGGAAGAGGCCGGTGCCGATCGCGCCACCGATGGCGATCATGTTGACGTGGCGGGCCTTGAGGTCCTTGCTGTAACCGGCGTCGCCCGCGTCCGCGGGGGCCTGCGACTCAGCGGCGCGCGCTGCGTCCACGGCCGTGTCTACGGCGTCGTTGCTCACGTGGAAGGTCCACTCTGTGGTGCCCGGAAAGAGCTCCCGGGGTCCGGATGTGCTCCGGCCCGCGCTGCCCCTGACGCACCGCGGACCGACCCGACACCTTCCCTTACGCAACGCCCGTAACGCGGTGGCGTACGTCACATAGCGTTACTTCTCACATGCTGGGAGGCTTCTGTTCCGCTCTGCCTCATGTGCCGTACACGCTCTTGTCCGCCTCATGTGCCGTACGCGCTCTTGTCCGCCTCATGTGCCGTACGCGCTCTTGTCCGCCTCATGCGCCGTACATGCCGTCGATGAGGTCCCGGTACTTGGCCGTGATGACCCCTCGGCGCAGTTTCAGGGTCGGGGTCAGTTCCCCGGTGGCCGGGCCCCACTCGCCGCCGAGCAGGTGGTGGCGCTTGATCTGCTCGGTGCGGTTCAGGCGCGCGTTGGCGGCCGCGACGGCGCGGTCCACCTCCGCCCGCACCTCGGGGCTCGCGACCGGGTCGCCCTCGACGCCGTGCTCCGCCGCCCAGGCCGCGGCGGTCTCCGGGTCCAGGACGAGCAGCGCCACCAGGTACGAGCGGCCGTCGCCGTGGACCAGGGCCTGGCCGATGAGGGGGTGCTCCTTGAGGGCGTTCTCGACGAGCGCGGGCGCGACGTTCTTGCCCGAGGACGTCACGATCAGCTCCTTCTTGCGGTCCGTGATCCACAGGTAGCCGTCCTCGTCGAGCCGCCCCACGTCGCCGGTCGCCAGCCAGCCGTCCGGGTCGCGCGGGTCGTCGAGGCCGCCGTCGGCCCGCAGGTAGCCCGCGCAGACGACGGGGCCGCGCACCAGGATTTCGCCGTCCTGAGCGAGCCGCACCTCCATGTCCCGGATGGGCTTGCCCACCGAGCCGATCCGGAAGGCGTCCGGGCCGTTGGCCGTGACGACGCCCGAGGTCTCCGTCATGCCCCAGGCGTCCAGGACCACCACGCCGAAGCCCGCCCAGAACCGCGTCACGTCCACCGGCATCGGCGCCGCCGCGCTCGCCGTCCACCGCAGCCGGTCGAGCCCGGCGAGCCCGAGCAGCGGGTCGAGGACCTGCTCCTTGGCCTCGCGGTAGGCGGCGTCGAGGTCCGGGGGCGGCGCCTCGCCGCGCTCCCGGCAGGCGACGTGCGCGCGGGCCGTGTCGTTGGCGGCCGCCACCGCGCGCCGCCGCTCCTCGGGCAGCGCGGCGAGGGCCGTGCGGAAGGACGCGGCGAGCTTCTCCCACACCCGGGGCACGCCGAAGAACTGCTGGGGCCGCAGCTCCCGGACGGTGGCGGCGACCAGCGCGGGGTCCGCGCACAGGTGCACGGGCGAGGCCCGGAACAGCGGCAGGTAGATGCCGAGGATGCGCTCGGCGATGTGCGCGAACGGCAGGTAGCAGACGTGCCCCACGAACGGCGGCAGGTCGGTGACGTCGTCCAGGCCCTTCGCGTTCAGGAGCACCCCGCGGTGGGTCAGGCACACGCCCTTGGGGTCGCCGGTGGTGCCGGAGGTGTAGACGACGGTCAGCGGGTCCGTGGCCCGGGTCTCCCGCCAGCCCTTCTCGAACGCCTCCGGCTGGTACAGGTGCGCGCCCGTCGCCCACACCGCGCCGTAGGTGCCGTGGCCGCCCGCGGCGGCGGGCTCGACCACCACCAGGCGCTCCAGGGGCGCGGTGGCGTCGCCGAGCAGCGGCTCGAAGCGGGCGCGCTCGGCATCGCCCTCGACGACGGCCAACCGGGCGCGGCTGTGCCGGGCGATGTGCGCGACCTGCTCGGGCGCCGACGTGCCGTAGACGGTGACGGGGACCGCGCCGATGTGCATGAGGGCGAGGTCGCTCAGCCAGTGCTCGGGGCGGTTGCCCAGCATCAGCAGGACGTGCTCGCCGCGGCGGACGCCGAGCGCCTGGTACCCGGCGGCGAGCACGGCGACCTCGCGCCGCGCCTCGGCCCAGGTGAGCGTCGTCCACCGGGTCGCGTCGCCCGCGCGCCAGGACAGGGCGGGCAGGTCGGGGTGGTCCTCGGCGTTGCGCAGCAGCAGGGCGGGGAAGGTGACCTCGGTCAGGTCTCCCGGTAGACGCAGGTTCGTGGTCATCGAACGCCTCCTGAACGGGCTTGACGAAGTCCGCCGTGGTGCGGGGGGCGCCCCGAGGGGCGCGGGGAACTGCGCGTCCAGCCGCGAGGGCGCCGCGGATCAGTGGCCGCCCGTCGCGGTGCATCCGGCTGAGCGCCGTCGGCTGACACCGTCGGCTCGTCGTCGGCTACGGGGTGTGACGGCTCCGGAGACTTTCACAGTGGCGGTGGTACAGCAATACTGTTGCACCGCATTGATGCACGACGCGGGGAGGCGACGCACCGCATGACGACGGACACTCAGGAGTCGACGCTCACCGTCGACGAGCTGGCCGCCCGCGCGGGTGTCACCGTCCGCACCATCCGCTTCTACAGCACCAAGGGGCTGCTGCCGCCGCCGGTGATCGGGCCGCGCCGGGTGGGGCGCTACGGCCCCGAGCACCTCTCGCGGCTCGCGCTCATCGAGGAGTTGCAGCACCAGGGCATGACGCTCGCCGCGATCGAGCGGTATCTGGAGCGGCTGCCGCCGGATCTGAGCGCGGACGACCTGGCCATCCACCGCGCGGTGGTGGCGTCGTGGGCGCCGGACCCGGCCGAGGAGGTCGCGCGCGCGGAGCTGGAGCGCCGGGCGGGCCGCGCCCTGACGGACGAGGACCTGGACCGGCTCGCGGCGATGGGCGTGGTCGCGTACGACGCCGGGGCGGACCGCTGCCGGGTCGATCCGGGGCTGCTGCGGCTCGGGGTGCGGCTGCTCGACGTGCCGATTCCGCACGAGACGATCCTGGCGGCGCGCACGGCGCTGCTCGAACACGCGCGGGCCGCCGCGCACGACCTGTCGCGGCTCTTCCACGACGAGGTGTGGGGGCCGAGCCGGGAGCGCGACGCGGGGCCCGCGCACATGGCGGCGATGAAGTCGCTGTCGGCGCACATGCAGCCGCTGGTGGTGCAGGCGCTGGTGACCGCGTTCCAGCGGTCGCTGAAGGAGGAGCTGAGGAAGTGGCTCAAGGAGGCCTGAGCCACTCCCCCGCCGGGGCCGGTCAGGCGTCGCTGAACGTCTCGCCGTTCTCCGCCTTCTCGACGAGCAGCGCGGGCGGCGCGAACCGCTCGCCGTAGCGCTCGGCGAGCTGCCGGGCGCGCGCCACGAATCCGGGAAGGCCGCCGTCGTAGCCGTTGATGTACTGGAGCACGCCGCCGGTCCAGCCGGGGAAGCCGATGCCGAAGATCGAGCCGATGTTGGCGTCGGCGACCGATGTGAGGACGCCCTCCTCCAGGAGGCGCACGGTGTCGAGCGCCTCGGAGAACAGCATCCGCTCCTGCATGTCCTCGAACGGGATGCCGTGGCCGGGCTTGGTGAAGTGCTCGCGCAGGCCCGGCCACAGGCCGGTGCGCCTGCCGTCCTCGCCGTAGTCGTAGAAGCCCCTGCCGCCGCTGCGTCCGGGGCGGTCGAACTCGTCGACCATGCGGTCGATGACGGCCTCGGCGGGGTGGGTGGCCCAGGTGCCGCCCGCCTCCTCGACGGCCCGCTTGGACTCGTTGCGGATCTTGCGGGGCAGGGTGAGGGTCAGCTCGTCCATCAGGGACAGGACCTTCGCCGGGTAGCCCGCCTGGGCGGCGGCCTGCTCGACGGACGCGGGCTCGATGCCCTCGCCGACCATCGCGACGCCCTCGTTGATGAACTGGCCGATGACGCGGGAGGTGAAGAAGCCCCGCGAGTCGTTCACCACGATCGGCGTCTTGTTGATCTGGCGTACCAGGTCGAAGGCGCGCGCCAGGGCCTCGTCACCGGTGCGCTCGCCCCGGATGATCTCCACGAGCGGCATCTTGTCGACGGGCGAGAAGAAGTGCAGGCCGATGAAGTCGGCGGGCCGGGCGACGCCCTCGGCGAGCAGGGTGATGGGCAGCGTGGAGGTGTTGGAGCACAGCAGCGCGTCCGGGGCGACGACGTCCTGGACCTCCTGGAACACCTTGTGCTTCAGCTCCGGGTTCTCGAAGACCGCCTCGATGACGGCGTCGCAGCCCGCGAGGTCGGCGGCGTCGGCGGTGGGCGTGATGCGGGCCAGCAGCGCGTCGGCCTTCTCCCGGGTGGTGCGGCCCCGGGAGACGGCCTTCTCGCACAGCTTCTCCGAGTAGCCCTTGCCCCGGGCGGCGGCCTCCGCGGAGACGTCCTTGAGGACGACGTCGATCCCGGCGCGGGCGCAGGAGTAGGCGATGCCCGCGCCCATCATCCCGGCGCCGAGCACGGCGACCTTGGTGACCTGGCGGGGCTCGATGCCCTTGGGGCGGTTGGCACCGGAGTTCACGGCCTGGAGGTCGAAGAAGAACGCCTGGATCATGTTCTTGGCGGTCTGTCCGGTGACCAGCTCGGTGAAGTACCGGGCCTCGATGGTCAGGGCGGTCTCGAAGTCGACCTGGGCGCCCTCGACGGCCGCGGCGAGGATGTTGCGCGGGGCCGGGTAGGGGGCGCCGTTCAGCTGCTTCCTCAGGTTGGCGGGGAACGCGGGCAGGTTGGCGGCGAACTTCGGGTTCGCCGGGGTGCCGCCCGGGATGCGGTAGCCCGGCACGTCCCAGGGCTGATGCGATTCGGGGTGGGCGTCGATGAAGGCGCGGGCCTTGGCCAGCATCTCCTCCTCGGTGGCGGCCACTTCGTGCACCAGGCCGTTCTCCAGGGCGCGCCGCGGGGAGTACTGAGTGCCCTGGAGCAGCACCTTCAGCAGGGCGTCGGCGATGCCCATGAGGCGTACGGTGCGGGTGACGCCGCCGCCCGCGGGGAGCAGGCCGAGGGTGACCTCGGGCAGGCCGATCTTGGAGCCGGGCGCGTCGAGGGCGATCCGGTGGTGGCTGGCCAGGCAGATCTCGTAGCCGCCGCCGAGGGCCGCGCCGTTGATGGCGGCGACGACGGGCTTGCCGAGGGTCTCGATGCGGCGCAGGGAGTGCTTGATGGCGGTGCCCGCCTCGAACGCCAGGCGCGCGTCCTCGGGGCCGAGCTGGATCATCTCCTTGAGGTCGCCGCCCGCGAAGAAGGTCTTCTTCGCGGAGGTGTAGACGAACCCGCGGATCGCGTCGGGGTTCTCGGCGAGGGCGGCCTCGGCGCGGTCGGCGATCGCGGCGATGGAGTCCTTGAACGCCTGGTTCATGGTGTTCGCGGACTGGTGGGGGTCGTCCAGGACGAGGGTGACGACGCCGGTGTCGTCCTGCTCCCAGCGGATGGTGGTGCTCTCGGTCATGTCGGTGTCTCCGTGAAGTCTGTGGCAGGCGGAATCTGGGGAGGGCGGCTGGGGAGTCGTGGCCGTCTGACCGGCGCACATCGGGGAAGGCCGCGGCGAAGCCGCATGCCTTCAGGGGCGCGGGGAACTGCGCGACCAGCCACAACGCACCCGCAGTCGGCGACGAACACCAGCCCCACCGGCGCTCAGCCGAAGACCCGTTCCACGATCGTGGCGATGCCCATGCCGCCGCCGACGCACAGCGTGGCCAGGCCGAACCGCTTGTCCTGGCGCTCCAGTTCGTCGACGAGCGTGCCGAGGATCATCGCGCCGGTGGCGCCGAGCGGGTGGCCGAGGGCGATCGCGCCGCCGTTGACGTTGACCTTGTCCAGGCTGAGCCCCATGTCCTTGACGAAGCGCAGGACGACCGCGGCGAAGGCCTCGTTGATCTCGACGAGGTCGATGTCGTCGATGGTCAGACCGGCCTTGGCGAGGGCCTTGCGGGTGGCGGGCGCGGGCCCGGTGAGCATGATGGTGGGCTCGGAGCCGGAGACGGCGACGGAGACGATCCGGGCGCGCGGGGTGAGGCCGTAGCGCTCGCCGGTCTCCTGGTTGCCGATGGCGACGAGGGCGGCGCCGTCGACGATGCCGGAGGAGTTGCCCGCGTGGTGGACGTGGTCGATCTTCTCCACCCAGTGGTACTTCTGGAGGGCGACGGCGTCGAATCCGCCCAGGTCGCCGATGTCCTTGAAGGACGGCTTCAGCTTGGCGAGCGAGTCGGCGGTGGTGCCGGGCCGCATGTGCTCGTCGTGGTCGAGGACGGTCAGGCCGCTGCGGTCCTTCACGGGGATCACGGACTTGTCGAAGCGGCCCTCCTTCCAGGCGGTGGCGGCCCGCTCCTGCGACAGGGCGGCGTACTCGTCGACGTCGCGCCGGGAGTAGCCCTCCAGGGTGGCGATCAGGTCGGCGCCGATGCCCTGCGGGACGAAGCCGGTGGCGAGGTTGGTCATCGGGTCGTTGAACCAGGCGCCGCCGTCGGAGGCCATCGGCACCCGCGACATGGACTCCACGCCCCCGGCGAGCACCAGGTCCTCCCAGCCGGAGCGGACCTTCATCGCCGCCATGTTGACCGCTTCCAGGCCCGAGGCACAGAAGCGGTTCTCCTGGACGCCCGCGACGGTGTCGGGCAGCCCGGCGGCGACGGCGGCGATGCGCGCGATGTCGGAGCCCTGGTCGCCGACGGGTCCGACGACACCGAGCACGATGTCGTCGATGGCCGCCGGGTCCAGGCCCGGGGAGCGCCGCTGGATCTCGTGCAGCAGGCCGGTGACGAGGTCGATGGGCTTGGTGCCGTGCAGGGCGCCGTTCGCCTTGCCGCGGCCGCGCGGGGTGCGGATCGCGTCGTACACGTACGCTTCGGTGGTCACGCGGGGAGCCTTTCGGGGAAGGTCGGTGGGGTGGCCCGGGAGGGGTCAGTCGAGCAGGGCACGTCCGATGATCTCCTTCATGATCTCGGTGGTGCCGCCGTAGATGGTCTGGATGCGGCCGTCGGTGAACGCCTTCGCGACGGCGTACTCCGTCATATAGCCGTAGCCGCCGTGCAGTTGCAGACAGCGGTCGGCGACCCGCTTCTGCAGCTCCGTGGCCCACCACTTGGCCATCGACGCGTGCACCGCGTCGAGTTCCCCGTTCGAGTGATCCACGATGCAGCGGTCCAGGAACGTCCGTGTGACGGCGCACTCGGTGGCCATCTCGGCGATCTCGAACCGGATGTGCTGGAGCTTGGCGAGCGGGCGGTTGAAGGCCTCCCGCTCCTTGACGTACGCCGTGGTGATCTCCAGGAGGTGCTCGGCGGCGGCGATCCCCGCGACGGCGATGGCCATGCGCTCCTGCGCGAGGTTGGTCATCAGGTGGACGAAGGCGCCGTTCAGCTCGCCGAGCAGGTTCTCCTTCGGCACACGGACGTCGTGGAAGAACAGCTCGGCGGTGTCCTGCGCCTTCTGGCCGATCTTGTCGAGGTTGCGGCCGCGCTCGAAGCCCGCCATGCCGCGCTCGACGACGAGCAGGGACAGGCCGTGCGCGCCGCCCTCGGGGGTGGTCTTGGCGACGACGATGACGAGGTCGGCGAGGATGCCGTTGGAGATGAACGTCTTGGAGCCGTTCAGCAGCCAGTGGTCGCCGCGGTCCTCGGCGGCGGTGCGGATGCCCTGGAGGTCGGAGCCCGCGCCCGGCTCGGTCATGGCGATGGCGGTGATCAGCGAGCCGTCGCAGAAGCCGGGCAGCCAGCGCCGCTTCTGCTCCTCGGTGGCGAGGGAGGTGAGGTAGGGCCCGACGATGTCGTTGTGCAGGCCGATGGCGAGGCCGGAGGCGCCCGCGCGGGTGAACTCCTCGGCGAGCACGGCGGCGTAGCGGAAGTCGGCGGTGCCGCCGCCCCCGTACTCCTCGGGCACGGCGATGCCGAGCAGGCCCTGCTGGCCCGCCGCGCGCCACGCCTCGCGGGAGACGACGCCGTCCCGCTCCCACTGGGCGTGGTGCGGGGCCACCTCCTTGCTGAGGAAGGTGCGCACGGTGTCGCGGAACGCGTCGTGCTCGGCGGTGAACAGCTGCCGTTCCATGGGCATGGATCACGTCTCCTGGGCTGGGGTCGCGGTGCTCGGGCCGTCCGGCGCGGCGCCGAACGCGGGTACGCCCCAGTCGCGGGCCACGGACGCGGCGTCGGCGCCGGGCCGCGCCGGGCCGGTGCGCACCGCCGTCGGGGTCGCGGAGAAGCGCGGGGCGGGTGCGGGCTGGGTGATGCCGCCGTGCTCGACGAAGGTGGCGCGGGCGGCCAGGTGCGGGTGGTGCGGGGCCTCGCGCAGCGACAGGACCGGGGCGACGCAGGCGTCGGAGCCCTCGAAGACGGCCGTCCACACGTCGCGCGTACGGGTCCTGAAGCGGGCGGCGACGGCCTCGCGCAGCTCGCCCCAGCGGGCGAGGTCCGCACGCGCCGGGACCAGCTCCCGCAGGCCCAGCAGGGCCATGAACTCCTCGTAGAACTGCTGCTCGAGGGCGCCGACGGCCATATGGCCGCCGTCGGCCGTCTCGTAGGTGCCGTAGAACGGGCAGCCGCCGTCGAGGAGGTTGGCGCCGCGCGCGTCCTGCCAGCCGCCGGAGGCGAGCGCGCCGTACACCATCGTGGCCAGGTGCGCGGCGCCGTCCACGATCGCGGCGTCCACGACCTGCCCCTGGCCGTGCGCGCGGGCGCGGTGCAGCGCGGCGAGGACGCCGACGACCAGGTACAGCGCGCCGCCCGCGTAGTCCCCGAGGAGGTTCGCCGGGACCGCGGGCGGCTCGTCGGCGCGGCCGATCATGCCGAGGGTGCCGGTGACGGCGATGTACGCGATGTCGTGCCCGGCGCTGTGCGCGAGCGGGCCCCGCTGGCCCCAGCCGGTCATCCGGCCGTAGACGAGCCGGGGGTTGCGGGCGCGGCAGGCGTCGGGGCCGACGCCGAGGCGCTCGGCGACCCCGGGGCGGAACCCCTCGATCAGCACGTCGGCCCGCTCGACGAGCGCGAGGACGCGCTCGGCTCCGCCGTCGGCCTTGAGGTCGACGACGACGCTGCGCTTGTTGCGGTTCGTCACGTCGTACGCCGCGTCGATGCCGACCTCGGCGCCGCCGGGGCGGTCCACGCGGACGACGTCGGCGCCCAGGTCGGCCAGGAGCATGGCGGCGAACGGGCCCGGGCCGAGGCCCGCGAGCTCGACGACGCGGACCCCGGCGAGCGGGCCGTGAACGCCGTTGTCCGGCACTGCCATGGAGCCCCCAGCACTGTGACACAACTGATGTAACACCAGTGATGCTAAGAACGTGTTCCACCGGGCACAAGCCCTTGGCGAGCAAGCGCTTAGCCGAATCGGCCGCGCGGATGTCGCGCGGGTGCCGCGCAGTTGCCCCTCTAGTGGGGCGGCTACCCTCGTGCCATGGAGTCCGTACTGGTCAGCGCGTGTCTGCGGGGGGTGCCCTGCCGGTTCGACGGCCGTGCCAAGGCGGCGGCCGAGGTGGACGCGGTCCTCGCGGGCCGCGCCGTGGTGCCCTTCTGCCCGGAGGCGGCGGGCGGGCTGCCCACGCCGCGCCGCCCCGCCGAACTGGTCGGCGGCGACGGGCACGACGTGCTCGACGGCACGGCCCGCGTCGTCGACGACACCGGCCGCGACGTGACGGCCGCGTTCGTCGACGGCGCCCACCGCGCCCTGGCGAAGGCCCGCGCCACCGGCTGCGCCGAGGCCGTCCTGATGCCGCGCAGTCCGTCGTGCGGGTGCGGGGCGGTGTACGACGGCTCGTTCAGCGGGGAGCTGGTGCCGGGGGACGGCGTGACGGCGGCGCTCCTCGAACGCAACGGGGTGGCGGTGCGCCGGGCTCCCGGGGTGTGACCGGGGCCTGTCGGGCGCGGCGGGCGCGCTAGCCTCGGGGCCTCCGGCAACGGCACGGGGCGCCGGTGGTCGCGCGGCGGCGCGCGGCCCTGGCGCGGGACCCACGGCAGAGAGGTGCCATGACCAGCCACGACGTGAACCGTCCAGAAGAGCGCCCGCAGGACCGCCCGTACGACATCGTGCTCTACGGAGCGTCCAGTTTTGTCGGCACGCTGACCGCCGAGTACCTCGCCGCGCACGCGCCCGACGGGCTGCGCTGGGCGCTCGCCGGGCGCGATGTGGCCAAGCTGGAGCGGCTGCGGGAGCGGCTCGCCGTGGACCACCCGGAGTGCGCCGCGCTCCCCCTGGTGCGCGCCGACGCCGGTGACCTCACGTCCCTGCGCGACCTGGCCGCCCGCGCGCGCCTGGTCGCGTCGACCGTCGGCCCCTACCTCGCGTACGGGCAGGACCTCGTGGGCGCCTGCGCCGACGCGGGCACGGACTACCTCGATCTCTGCGGAGAGCCCGAGTTCGTCGACCTCATGTACGTACGGCACGACGCCCGCGCCCGGGAGACCGGGGCGCGCCTCGTGCACGCCTGCGGATTCGACTCCGTGCCGCACGACCTCGGCGTGTACTTCACCGTCCAGCAGCTCCCCGAGGACGTGCCGCTGCGCGTCGACGGCTTCGTGCGCAGCAACGCGCGCTTCTCCGGCGGTACGTTCGCCTCGGCGCTCCAGCAGATGGCGCGCGGGCGGCAGATGCTGGCCGCCGCGCGGGAGCGGCGGCGGCACGAGCCGGGGCCCGTCGGCCGCACCGCCGACGCGTCGCCGAGCGCGCCCCGGTACGCCGGTGAGGTGGGCGCGTGGGCGCTGCCGCTGCCGACCATCGACGCGCAGGTCGTCGAGCGCTCCGCGCGGGCGCTCGCCCGGTACGGGCCGGACTTCCGCTACCGGCACTACGCCGCCGTGCGGTCCCTGCCGGTCGCCGTGGGCGGCGTCGCGGCCGTCGGCGCGGTCCTCGCCGCCGCGCAGGTGCCGCCCGCGCGGCGCTGGCTCTCCGGCCTCGTCAAGCCCGGCGAAGGGCCCGACGCGGCGCGGCGGGCCGCGAGCTGGTTCTCGCTCCGCTTCGTCGGGGAGGGCGGCGGACGGCGGGTCTACACCGAGGTCACGGGCGGGGACCCCGGGTACGGGGAGACCGCGAAGATCCTCGCGGAGGCGGCGCTGTGCCTGACGCGGGACGCCGTGCCGGAGGTGGCGGGGCAGGTGACGCCCGCGGTGGCCATGGCGGAGCCCTTGACCGCGCGGCTGGCGGCGGCGGGAATCGGCTTCCGCGTCGCCGCGCTCCGCTGAGCCTGTTCTCCCACCCGCCCACCCGTTACTGCCTGGCTACGGGGTGAACGCTCCTTGTGGGGGTCACCCGCCGTTGGCGGCGCGGGGGTGGATGGGCGCGACGAGGCGCGGCCGCCCCCGGACGGCTCACGTCGCGCGTAGCGCCTCGCGGCACAGCGCGTCCGCCCGCCGGGTGGTCTCCGGCAGCCGGTACCGGGGCGTCAGGTGCAGCACATGGGCTCGCGCCACCGCGAGCCCCACCCGGTGCCCGACGGAGACGAACACCGGCTTCACCCCCGTCCGGGTCCGTACCGCGCTGCCCACCTCCTCCGTCCCGTCCCTGAGCGGGGCGACCGCGCCGCGCTCTGCGGCGGGGGCCTCGTACGCGAAGGTGAAGGGGTTCTTGGCGACGCCGATGGTGGGGCGGCCGGTGAGGACCCCGAGGTGGCTGGCGAGCCCGAAGCGGCGGGGGTGGGCGATGCCGTAGCCGTCGCAGACGACGAGCCCGGGGTCGACGGTGAGGGCGTCGAGGGCGGCGAGCACCGCCGGGAGTTCGCGGAACGCCAGCAGGCCCGGCACGTAGGGGAAGGTGACCCGGCCGACGGCGGTGGCCTCCTGGACGACGCCGAGTCCGTCCGCGTCCAGGACGACGACGGCGGCGGCGACCACGTCGCGCTCGTCGTCGTACGCGACGTCGACGCCCGTGACATGGCCGACGCCGGGTTCCGGACCGGGCTCGTCGAGGATCACGCGGGCCCGCAGGGCGTCCTGCACGCTCCGGGCGGCGGCTTCGTCAGCGGGCCAGCCGGACGGCACGGTCACGGGAACGGGCCCAGGCAGGGGGTTCGGGGTGCTCATGGTGGGGTCAGCCTAGGACGTGGGGCGACCTGGCATCCCGTGGCCCTCCCCCGGGCGTTCTGCGTTGTCGTGGAGGACGGCGATGCGGGGGTCGGCGGTGGCGGTGCGCCACAGGGCGGCGCGCTTGTGCAGTTCGGCGGACGGCCGCTCATGGCCGAGCGCGCGCGGAACTCGCCGAGCAGTTCGCCGGGCCGCGCCGGGCCGTCGTCGGGCCGTCGTCGGAACGCCCGCGCAGATCGGCGTAGAGCTGCCCGTCGGGGAACGCGGCGGCGTGGTCCGGCAGCCAGCGGCGCGCGAGCGTGGTCTTGCCGACGCCCGCGGGGCCGCTGATGACGACGGTCCGCGGGGGGCCGCCGCCGGTGCGCGCGAGCCGGTCGAGGGCGGCGAGTTCGGCGGAGCGGTTGGTGAAGTGGGCTGGCACGGGCGGGAGTTGCCGCGGGGTGGGCGGGTCTTCGGGGCTGCGGGGCCGCGCGGAGGTGGACGCCGCCGTGGATGCCGGGGGCCTGGACGGCGGTCCGTGCACGGTGGCGGCGCCGCCGAGGGTGTTCCGCGCCAACAACGGTCACTCGGCGGCCTGTTGGGCGAGGGAGCGGGCCATGGCGCGCGTCGCGGCCGGGTCGCGGCGGTCAGGGGCGGCGCACCAGGCGTGGACCCGGTCGGCCAGCTCAGGGGCCGCGGCGGCCCGGACGGCTTCGTACAAGGCGCCACGGGAGGCGTACAAGGCATCGCGGGAAGCGTGCAGGGCGGCGGCCCGCGACAGGGCGGCCATCAGCGCGACGGCCGTCACCTGCTCCATCCCGCCGCCCTCTCCCCGCTTCTCGTTGGCCACGTGGCCGTGCCGGTGCCGCTCCACCGTCTTACCCGTTCACACCCGTTCGAATACCTGGGCAAAGCGAACACCCACGCCAGATCCAGCCAACAAAAACGCCCCCGTCACAGCACCATGGGATCGATGGTGGTCACGTGCCTCTATGCGACGCCTCACGTGCGCCACGGCGTCACCCCTCGCGCCCCCGCCAAGCCCCGGGCCCACGCGCACGCGTACGCCGCGCGGATTCGCCGCCGACACCCTCCGGGCCCCGCGCGCCCGACCGGCGCGCCCCGCGGCGGCGATCCCCCCGGTCCCCCGGCCGTCGCCCCACCCCCACGCGATAGCCTCGCGACCATGTACGTGATGGAGTTGACCTACACCGCCCCCACCGACCGAGTCGACGCGCTGCTCGCGGAGCACGTGCGGTGGCTTGACGAGCAGTACGCCAGGGGCGTGTTCCTCGCTTCGGGGCGGAAGAACCCGCGGGACGGCGGGGTGATCATCGCCGTCGGGGAGAGCCGCGAGCGGATCGAGGCGCTGGCGGCGAGCGACCCGTTCGTCACCGGCGGGGTGTGCGAGTACCGGATCACGGAGTTCCTCGCCACCAAGACCGCCCCCGAACTGGCCGCCCACCGGCAGCAGTTGCCCTCCTAGCGGTCCGTCAGGACACTCCCAGGCGGGCCACCCGGCCCTGTTCGCCGGACGCCCAGCAGGCCAGGTCCCGGGCGCAGTCCACGGTGTCGTACGAGCCGGTGTCGAGCGTCCGCCAGGTGCGGCCGCCGTCGGTGGTGAGGTCGGTGCCGGTGGGGCCGACGGCGAGGGCGGCGGCGCGGCTGTACGGGAGCCAGGTCACGCCGGAGCGGTAGGCGGGCGACGGGCGCGCGGCCGGGGCCCAGGTGCGGCCGCCGTCGCGGGTCACCGCGGACGCCCGGGGCGAGGGCTGGCCCGCCCGGTAGTCCCCGCCGACGGCGATCCCGTGGGCGCGGTCGCGGAAGGCGACGCCGAAGACGCCCCGCGCGCTCTCGCCCGCGGGGATCGGCGCGTCCGTCGCCGTCCAGGTCAGGCCCCGGTCGGCGGAGTGCAGCACCCGGGCGCGGGCCGCGCCCCCGGTGGCCAGCCACACGTCGCGCGGCCCGGAGCTGACCAGGCACTGCCCGCTCGCCGCGAACGACGACTCGCCCGCCTGCGCGGCGGGCATGCCCCGGTCCGGCAGCACCTTCCAGGAGCGGCCGCCGTCGGCGGTGGACAGCAGGCGGTACTTGCCGTTCACCGGGTCGCTCACCGCCAGGCCGTGGCGGCGGTCGAAGAACGTCATGCAGTCGTAGAACGCCTTGGGGTCCGGGTTGCGGAAGGTCTCCGTCCAGGTGCGGCCGCCGTCACTGGTGCGGTAGACCCGCGACGCCTCGCCCTCGCCGATGGCGAGGACCACGGCCCGGCGGCCGTCGAACGCCTCGACGTCGCGCAGTTCGAGACCGGCGGCGCCGGGCGGCGACACGTCCCGCCAGTGCGCGCCCCCGTCCGTGGTCCGCAGCACCGTACCCGGGGAACCGGCCACCCAGGCCGTGCTGCGGCTGACCGCCGCGAGCCCCCGGAACCGGGCGTCCGTCCCGGTCGGCTTGAGGTCCCAGGTCAGCGCCGCGCCCCGGGCCCCGGACCCGTCGCCCCCGGGGGAGCCGCCCGCCGCCTGCGCCGCCCCGGGTGCCGCGAGGCAGGTGACGGCCAGCGCCGCCACTCCCAGCACCGAACGCCACCCTCGCCTCGTACGCCGCGCGAGACTCGGCCGCCATGTGAGACGTGTGAGACTCGGCCGCCGCGTGAGATCCGTCCTCCTACGCCGCGCAGGCCCCGTACGCATCACACGTCCCCCGAACTCCGTCGTGCCCATGCCACTCATGGCGGGCGAAGCTAGCCCACGGTGGGGGCGCCGTCCAGATGGCGGAGCGTGCGGGCCCGGGAGTCCCCCGGGCGGCGGCGTCCGGGAACGGCGGCGCGGCGGGCGGTGTCGCGGTGACAGAGGTCACTCGGCCCGCCCCCTCCGCGCGTGCACGGATTCCCCGTTTCCCACGTCTATTCAAGTGTCCGACCCCGGTCGTGCACATCCCGGTCGTCCAGTCGTCAGCCCGTCAGCAGTACCGCCAGCAGTGAGGGAGAGGCCTTGTCCACTGTCATCGAGCAAGCCGTCGAGGCCCGCCTGGTCGCCGCGGCGCCCCGCATGCCCACGATCCCGGCGACCCTGCGCTACGACCAGCGGGACCCCTTCGCGGTCCGCATGAGCTTCCCCGCCCCGGCCACCCTGGAGGGCGTCGAGGTGCACTGGACGTTCGGCCGCGAACTGCTGGCGCGCGGCGTGGAGACCGCGGCGGGCGACGGCGACGTCCGCGTCCGGCCGTACGGGTACGAGCGGACGGTCCTGGAGTTCCACGCCCCCGAGGGCACTGCCATCGTGCACGTGCGCACCGGAGATCTGCGCCGGTTCCTGCACCGCACGACGGCCCTGGTCCCGGCGGGCCAGGAGCACGCGCACGTGGACCTGGACCGCGATCTGGCCGAGCTGATGCGGGACGCCTGCTGAGCCCGCACGGGAGCGTCAGCTCCCGAGGAGCGCGTTGAGCTCTCCGTAGTCGAGCCCGTCCGCCAGCGTCCCGTAGGTGCCCTCGGCCAGGAGTTCGCGCGCCGCCCGGCGCACCAGCGCGTGCGCGGCCTGGGCGATGCCCGCGCCGACGCTGATCCGCGCCACCCCGAGCCCGGCCAGCTCCGCGACCGGGGGCGCGCCGGGGCCCGCCATCACGTTGAGCGGCCCGTCGATCCCCTTGACCAGGGCGGCGACCGTCTCCGGCGCCACCGCGCCCGGCACGAAGATCCCGTCGGCCCCGGCCGCGAGGTACGCGTCGGCCCGCTCCAGGGTGAGCGCGAGGCGGGCGTCCGGCCGCTCCCCGACGCCCCGCAGACAGGTGTCGATCCGCGCGTTCACGAACAGCGGCACGCCCGCCGCGTCGGCCGCCGCGCGCGCGGCCGCGATCCGCTCCGCCTGCTCGGCGACGGGCCGCAGTGGCCTCGCCCCGCCGTACAGGGCGTCCTCGATGTTCACGCCGACCGCGCCCGCGGCGAGCACCGCCCGCACGGTGTCGCCGACGCCCTCGGCGTCCTCGGCGTAGCCGCTCTCCACGTCGGCGGTCACCGGTACCGCCACCGCGTCCGCGATCCGCGCGACGGCGTCCAGGGCCCGCTCCCGGGTCAGGCGGTCGCCGTCGGCCGCGCCCAGCGCCCAGGCGAGGCCCGCGCTGGTGGTGGCGACGGCCGCGGCCCCGGCGTCCTCGACGAGCCGGGCGCTGGCGAGGTCCCACGCGTTGGGCAGGACCAGCGGGGTGCCGGGGACGTGCAGGGCGCGGAAGGCGGCCGCGGTGTCGTACTGGTTCGTCATGCCCGGCAGCCAACCAGGGCCCCGGGGCCGGGTCTGGCGGAAATCCGACACCACCGGCAGCACCGGCGGCGCTGCGGCTGCGGCTGCCGCTGCGGCTGCGGCTGTGAGGAAACCCCTCGGCGGATAAACCCTTTGACGCCCCCGACGGCCCTCCCTACGGTGTACCACGCATCTGTCGCCGCCGATTGGAGAAGGACGTTGCTCCTCTGAGGTCGTGAGACACCGCGTCACACACCGCTCGCCGACCCTCGTCGGCGTACGCGTCGCCGCTCGTCGGCGGCTGCCGTTGTGTGCACGTCGTGTGCGACCTCGGCGTACGAGCCGTCCTGCCCCGGCGCAGGCCCCTCTCCCCCGCCTCGTCCCCCCTCGTGGGGACGGCCGCCGTCGCGCGGCGAGGTCGTGGTGTCTCACTCGCGTTGCCCCCTTCCACGACCACCGAGCAACCGCGAGGCGCCCTATGTCCACTTCTTCCGCCCCCGCCGTCTCCCTCACGTCCGTGTCCTTCGCCTGGCCCGACGGCACGCCCGTGTTCGACGGTCTCCAGGTCGCGTTCGGCCCCGGCAGGACCGGCCTGATCGGCCGCAACGGATCGGGGAAGTCCACCCTGTTGAAGCTGATCGCCGGTGTGCTCACGCCCGGCGAGGGCATCGTGCGCACCGCCGACGACATCGGCTACCTGCCGCAGAACGTCACCCTCGACACCGGCCTGCGCGTCGACGAGGTGCTCGGCATCGCGGACGCCCGCGCCGCGCTGCACGCCATCGAGGCGGGCGACGCGCGCGAGGAGCACTTCGCGGCCGTCGGCGACGACTGGGACGTCGAGGAGCGCGCCACCGCCACCCTCGACCAGCTCGGCCTCGGCCACATCGGCCTCGACCGCACCACGGGCGAGGTCTCCGGCGGCGAGTCGGTGCTGCTGCGGCTCGCGGCCCTGCTGCTGCGCGGGCCCGGCGTGCTGCTGCTCGACGAGCCCACCAACAACCTGGACCTGTACGCCCGTCGGCGCCTGTACGCGGCCGTCGAGGCGTGGTCCGGCGTCCTCGTCGTGGTCAGCCACGACCGGGAGCTGCTGGACCGCGTCGACCAGATCGCCGACCTGCGCGACGGCGAAGTGACCTGGTACGGGGGGAACTTCACCGCGTACGAGGAGATCATCGCCGTCGAGCAGGAGGCCGCGGAGCGCATGGTGCGCGTCGCCGAGGCCGACCTGCGCAGGCAGAAGCGCGAACTCCTCGACGCCCAGGTCAAACTGGCCCGCCGCAAACGGTACGGGCAGAAGATGTGGGACCAGAAGCGCGAGCCGAAGGTCGTCATGGGCAACCGCAAGCGGGCCGCGCAGGAGTCCGCGGGCAAGCATCGCGTCCTGCACGAGGAGAAGCTCGCCGAGGCCAGGGAGCGGCTCGACGACGCGGTCGAGGCGGTGCGGGACGACGACGAGATCCGCGTCGACCTGCCGTACACCGCGGTCCCGCCCGGTCGCTCCGTCCTCACCCTGAGCAATCTGACGCTGCGTTACGGAGCGCGCGTCAAGGGTGAGTTCGAGCTGCGCGGCCCGGAGCGGATCGCGCTCGTCGGCCGCAACGGCGCGGGCAAGACCACGCTGCTGCGCACCATCAGCGGCGACCTGGCACCGGTGTCGGGCGAGGTGCTGGCCCATGTGCCGCTGCGCTTCCTGCCGCAGCGCCTGGACGTGCTCGACGACGAGCTGTCCGTCGCCGAGAACGTGGCGCGGCAGGCCCCGGACGCCACCAACAACCGCGTCCGGGCCCGCCTGGCCCGCTTCCTGTTCCGGGGCGCCAAGGCCGACCAGCGGGCGGGCACCCTGTCGGGCGGCGAGCGGTTCCGGGCGGCGCTCGCGGCGCTCATGCTGGCCGAGCCCGCGCCGCAGCTGCTGCTGCTCGACGAGCCGACGAACAACCTGGACATGGCGAGCGTGCGGCAGCTGTCCTCGGCCCTGGAGTCGTACCAGGGCACGCTGATCGTGGCCAGTCACGACGTGCCGTTCCTGAAGTCGGTCGGCATCACGCGCTGGCTGCTGCTCGACGGCGAGCTGCGGGACGTGGACGAGATCCCGGACGACGGGCTTCCGGCACCCAGGGCCCCGCGCGACCTCGCGGACTCCGCGAGCGGAACCCCGTAGGGGCTCCACGAACGGGACACCGTCGGAACACCGTAAATCACGACAGAAGCTGTCTGGTATCCCGGTTAGCTTCGCGTGCATGCACGCATCGGACCACCAGCACATCACCATCACCAAAGCCCGCGAGAACAACCTGAGGGAGGTGAGCCTGCGCATCCCCAAGGGCCGCCTCACCGTGTTCACCGGCGTGTCCGGGTCGGGGAAGTCGTCGGTCGTCTTCGACACCGTCGCCGTCGAGTCGCAGCGCCAGCTCAACGAGACGTTCACCTGGTTCATCCGCAACCGGCTGCCGAAGTACGAGCGGCCGCAGGCGGACGCCATCGAGGACCTGGCGCCCGCGGTCGTCGTCGACCAGAAGCCGATCGGCGGCCACTCCCGGTCCACCGTCGGCACCATGACGGACATCTACTCGGTGATCCGGGTGCTGTTCTCGCGGCACGGGGAGCCGAGCGCGGGCCCGGCGACGGCGTACTCGTTCAACGACCCGAGCGGCATGTGCCCGCGCTGCGACGGCCTGGGCAAGACCGTGCGGCCCGACTACGACCGCATCCTGGACCCGGCCAGGTCCCTGGCGGACGGCGCGATCCTGTTCCCGCCGTTCGCCGCCGGGACCTGGCACGGCCAGACGTACACCAACAGCCCCGACCTGGACCCGCACAAGCCGGTGGGCCGCTTCACCGCCGAGGAGCGGCGGTTCCTGCTGCGCGGGCGCGTCGGCAGCCGGAAGGTCAGCGTCAACAACACCGGCGGCGCCCGCGGCATCGACTACGAGGGGCTCGCCGACCGCTTCGAGCGGCTCTACCTCAACCGCGACCTGTCGGCGCTGTCGCAGAAGACCCGCGACCTGGTGCAGTCGTTCCTGGCGGAGGGGCGCTGCGAGGCCTGCCGGGGGCGCGGCTGAACGAGGCCGCGCTCGCCAGCCGCATCAACGGCCTGAGCATCGCCGACTGCACGCGCATGCAGGTCACCGACCTGATCGCGGAACTCTCCCGGATCGACGACCCGGTGGCGGGCCCCGTCGCCGGGGCGGCCGTCGCGGCCCTGGAGCGCGTGGCGGCCATCGGGCTCGGCTATCCGAGCCTGGACCGGGAGACCTCCACGCTGTCCGGCGGCGAGGGGCAGCGCCTGAAGATGGTGCGCCACCTCGGCTCCAGCCTCACCGGCATGACGTACATCTTCGACGAGCCGAGCGTGGGGCTGCACCCGCGGGACGTGGGCCGCCTCAACGACCTGCTGCTGCGCCTGCGCGACAAGGGCAACACGGTGCTCGTCGTCGAGCACGACCCGGACGTGATCGCCGTCGCCGACCACGTCGTGGACATGGGCCCGGCCGCGGGCGCGGACGGCGGCCTCGTCGTCTTCGAGGGCACGCCCGAGGAGCTGCGCGCCGCCGACACCCTCACCGGCCGCCACCTGCGGCGGACCACCGGGGTCAAGGAGCACCCGCGGGAGCCGGTGGGCGGCGTCTGGATCAAGGACGCCGCCCTGCACAACCTGAGGGACGTCAGCGTACGGATCCCGACCGGCGTCCTGACCGTGGTCACCGGCGTCGCGGGCTCGGGCAAGAGCACCCTGGTCTCCCGCGTCTTCACCGCCCAGCACCCCGAGGCCGTGGTCGTCGACCAGTCGTCCATCGGCATCTCGGGCCGCTCGACCCCGGCGACGTACCTCGGTGTCATGGACCGGCTGCGGGCGCTCTTCGCCCGGCACACCGGCACCAAGCCGGGCCTGTTCAGCTTCAACTCGGCGGGCGCGTGCGAGAGTTGCCAGGGGCGCGGGGTCATCTACAGCGACCTCGCCTTCATGGACCCGGTCACCACCACGTGCGAGGCGTGCGCGGGGCGGCGGTTCAAGGACGAGGTGCTGCGGCTGACCGTGGGCGGGCACTCCATCGCCGACGTACTGGAGATGACGGCCGAGCGGGCGCTGGCCTTCTTCGCCGACTTCCCCGACGCGGCGGTGCGGCGCCGCCTGACCGCCCTGCGGGACGTCGGCCTGACCTACCTGGCACTCGGGCAGCCGCTGAGCACCCTCTCCGGCGGCGAGCGCCAGCGCATCAAGCTGGCCACGCAGCTGCACCGCAGCGGCACCACGTACGTCCTGGACGAGCCGACGACCGGCCTGCACATGGCCGACGTCGACGGACTGCTCGCGCTGCTCGACCGGCTCGTCGACGCCGGGAACACCGTCCTGGTCGTCGAGCACAACCTGGAGGTCGTCAAGCACGCGGACCACGTGATCGACCTGGGACCCGACGGGGGCAAGGACGGCGGCGAGATCGTCTTCGAGGGCCCACCGCGGGCACTGCTCGACGCCCGGGGGTCGCACACGGCGGAACACCTGCGGCGCTCGGCGGGACTGGGCTGACCCCGGCGCCCGGGCCCTTCGGGCGGGGCCCGACGACAGCGGACGACGCGCTTCTGCCTGGTCGGCAGCGCACCTTGGCGGTCGCCGCAGGTGACGCGGGCGGGCGGGGGCCCTGCGCTCGGCGATCCGCAGACAGCCGCCCATTTGCCGTTCTGGCGGGGTACGGGGGTATCCCCGCACTCGCGGGGACCACCCAACGGTCCCTACTGGGTGAGGCTCCTCCGGGGGACCACCCCCGCACGCGCGGGGACCACATCACCCTCACCGTCCTGCTGGCCCTGGCCGCGGCCGTCGCGGGGCCACCCCCGCACGCGCGGGGAGCACCCGGGTTCCTTCGGTTCGCGGTTGGGCCCGGCGGGACCACCCCCGCACGCGCGGGGAGCACCTGCCTCTGGTCGCTGAGACGCTGCGCCACCAGGGACCACCCCCGCACACGCGGGGACCACCGTCTTCGAGCGTGCCGTAGATGTCGCGCGCGGGGACCACCCCCGCACACGCGGGGACCACCGGGCCCGCATCGTCTTCGACAGCTGGAGCGGGGGACCACCCCCGCACACGCGGGGACCACACAAGCTGACCAGGCACGTTAGCGCGGCAGGTGCTGGATTTTGCTTACTTTCAGAGAAACGGACATTTCTCCCCTCGGACCCCCAGGGCAGCGCTACGCAACAGGTGCCGCGTAAGCCGCCTCGGCGCGGGGAGCCAGGCTACGGCAGGTGCCGCCCCCGCGGCATCGGCCGGGCTCCCACCGTCGAGGCACAGGCGCGGGAGCCCGCCCGGACCCGGCGGGCGACCCCGGTGCCGGGGGCCTTTACGACGGGTTTAACCTACGGGTACGTAACCTACGATGCCGTAGGTAATCCGCTCGCGGTTCGCGCGCGCCGCCCTCCCCGGCGGGCGTGCGGGCCGGTCCGTCCCCCGTTCCCCTCCCTCCCCAGGAGCCCCCGTGACGATCACCTCTCCCCACCTCGGCAGCCCGCGCACCTGGACCGACGCCAAGCTGCTGTACGCCCTGGAGGAAGTGGTCGAGACCGAGCTCAACCGCCATCTGAAGGTCGCCAAGGACTGGATGCCGCACGAGTACGTGCCGTTCTCCGACGCGCGGAACTTCCCCGGCCTCTTCGAGGACGGCGAGGCCTGGGAGAAGAGCCAGTCCCCGGTCACGGACATCGGCCGCACGGCGCTGGTGGTGAACCTGCTCACCGAGGACAACCTGCCGAGCTACCACCACGAGATCGCCACGCTCTTCGGCCGCGACGGCGCCTGGGGCACCTGGGTGCACCGCTGGACCGCCGAGGAGGGACGGCACGGCATCGTGATGCGGGACTACCTGCTGGCGTCCCGGGCCGTGGACCCGGACGCGCTGGAACGTTTCCGCATGGCACACATGAGCGAGGGGTTCGAGTCCGACAACCGGCACTCGATGCTGCACTCGGTCGCGTACGTCGCCTTCCAGGAGCTGGCCACGCGCATTTCCCACCGCAACACCGGGCACCAGTCCGGCGACCCGGTCTGCGACCGGATGCTGGCCCGCATCGCGACCGACGAGAACCTGCACATGGTGTTCTACCGCAACCTGCTGCGCGCCGCGTTCGAGCTGGCCCCCGACCCGACGATGCTGGCCGTGCGCGACGTCGTGACCCGCTTCCGCATGCCCGGCCACGGCATCCCCGGCTTCGAGCGGGCCGCCGCGCAGATGGCCATCGGCGGCGTGTACAACCTGCGCATCCACCACGACGATGTGCTCCAGCCCGTGCTGCGGTTCCTGAAGGTCATGGAGGTCCCCGGGCTCGGCCCGGAGGGCGCCAGGGCCCAGGAGGAGCTGGCCCTGTACCTGGACGGCCTCGACTCGGAGGCCCGGCGCTTCGACGAGCGCCTGGCCGCGCGGCGCGCCCGCCTCGCGGCTCGGGCCGCGGGGTGACCCCCATCACCACGGGGCCCCGGCAGTAGCCCGCCCCCTCCTGCCGCCGCGCGACGGCTTCCCGCCGCGCTCCCCGCCCGGTGCGTTTACGAGGGCGGGGCGCGGTGCCATGTTGGGCAGGGCGGGGGGCCGAAGCCGACCGCTGGGGGTGTGGTGCCGTGGTGCAGACCCACGAGTGGATGTTCTACGAGGTCATGTGGCGCGCCTGGGCCGACCGGGCGCGCGTCCCGTATCCGGTGCCCTGGTGGGCCCAGGCCGCCTTCCGCCGCTGGAGCGACCACTTCGACACGGGCACGTACGACTCGAAGGAGGCGGCGTTCGCCTCGAACGCGCTGTACCGGTACTGGCACATGGTGGGCGTCAAGGACCACCGGCAGGAGTCGCTGATCGGTCAGGGCGGCGAGGTCGAGCCCGTCTACGACCGGTACTGCCTGGCGGGCTTCGTGTACGACCCGGCGTCGGGCACGCTCAGCCTGCCGCAGCTCGCGTCCGGCGGCCGGGTCGTCCAGCACGTCGAGGCGCCGCACGTGCCGATCGTGCACACGACGCTGCTCACGCCGGACGGCCTGGAACTCCTCCAGCGGACGTTCGCGACGACCACGGGAGCGCGCCAGCGGGACATCGCCGTGCACCGCCTCGCGGTCAGCTCCCCGGACGGGCGCCCGCGCGAGGGCTGGCTGTGCGCGGCCGTGCTGCCCGCGGGCCCCAGCGGCTTCCAGCGGCACGACCGGCGCGGCGGCGCCCCCGACCGGCGCCTGACGTTCCTGCGCCACCTGCCGGACGAGGCCCGCGTGGAGACCAACTCCGGCTGGGGCCCGGTGTTCACCACGCCTCCCGAGCACTACGGGGCGTACGGCAACCCGGACTTCGTCACCGACCCGGACGCCTACCTGGCGCGCAACCCGTTCCACGACCTGGTCACCAGCGGCAAGTTCAACGGCGCCTTGGAGGCGCGGGACCAGGTGGCGGGGCTGTGCAGCGCCGCGTTCGCGTGGCCGTTCCGCGTCGAGGACGACGCCGTGTTCGAGGTCGACGTGCGCCTCCCGGTGGACCAGTACGGTGGCGCCGACGACCTCGCGGAGGTGCGGGCCGGGCACGCCACCGACCTCGCCGCGGCGACCCGGGACTTCTGGACGGGCAAGCTCCTCGGCGAGGGCGTGCAGCCGCGGCTCCCCGAGCCGGTGGCGCACTTGACGGGCCTGTTCCGGCAGGCCAGGGCGCAACTCCTGATCCTGTCGGACCACGGCGAGATCCATCCGGGCCCGACGGTGTACGACTCGTTCTGGATCCGGGACTCGTCGGTGGAGGCCACCGCGTGCTCCCTGGTCGGTGACGCCGCGCTCGCGGAGCGCCAGGTGGGCACGCACTACCCGGACCGGTTCCACCACGGCACGGGCCGGATCGGGCCGTGCGCCGAGTACGGCTTCTTCGGCGGCCCGCACGAGCGGGACGACTGGGAGTGGGACAGCAACGGCCAGGCGCTGTGGGCGATCGGCCGCCTCGACCGCACCCGCGGCCCCGGCGCGGCGCTCGGCGCGAAGCTGTACACGCCGTACGTCGTCGACGGCGCCCGCTGGCTGCGGGACAACCGCGACGGCAACGGCCTGCTGCACAGCGGCTGGAGCGCGGAGCACCTCGGCGAGCGCGACAAACCGCACTACTGGGACGACCTGTGGGGCCTCGCCGGACTGTACGAGGCGGCCCGCCTCGCCGAGCGGCTCGGCACCCCGGACATCGGCGAGCTGTGGGCGGCCTTCGACGACCTGAAGCGGGCCACCGCCGACTCGATCCGCTGGGTGCTGGCCGAGCAGCGGGCGCGCGGCGACTGGGAGACGTACATCCCCACGGGCCCCGGGGACGTGGGGCGGCGCGACTCGACGATGATCGGCGCGGCGGCGTACTTCCACCCGCTGCGCCTGCACATGGGCGCCAAGCTCGGCGACGACATCGACCGGGCGGCCCGGTTCACGCTCGACACCCTGTACGCCCACTTCGTCACCGGCGGCTTCCGGCACGAGGCGGCCTGGAACGCGTACGGGCCGTACCTCACCATGCAGCTGGCGCACGCGTACCTGCTCGCCGGGGACCCGGGGCGGATGGACGCGCTGCTGGGCTGGACGGTGGCGGCGTCGCTGCCGCGCGTCGAGGACCGGGCGGTGGCGCTCGGCGCCTGGAACGAGCAGCACGCCTTCCCCATCGCGTCCGACTACCGCGAAGTCCCCCACCGCCACTGGTACATGGGGGACATTCCGCACGGCTGGGCCGCCGCGGAGTATCTGCTGCTGCTCCGCGACATCCTGTTCTTCGAGGCCGACGAGGACCGCGACCCGCATCTGTACGTGGCGCCGGGCGTGCGCCCGCACTGGGTGCCGGACGGCGAGCGGGTGGCCGTCGAGGACGCGCCGACGCTGTTCGGCGCGCCCTTCGGCTACCGGCTCGCGCACGACGCGGGCGCGCGCACGGTGACCGTGGACATCACGCGGGCCCCGGACGGGGTGCGCTACGTCTACCCGTGCCGCTTCGGCGCGGTGCGCGCGGCGACGGCGGACGGCCGCGCGGTGCCCGTCGCCGGGGACGACGTGCGGATCCCGGCGGGCACGCGGCGGTTCACCGTCGCCTACGCCTAGGCCCCGGGCTCAGGCGCGGCGCGTGGCCTGCTCGCGCCGCAGGTTCTGCCGTTCCTTCTCGGAGAGCCCGCCCCAGACGCCGAAGCGCTCGTCGTTGTCCAGCGCGTACGTCAGGCAGGCCGAGCGCATCTCGCACAGGCGGCAGATGCGCTTGGCCTCGCGGACCGAACTGCCCGGCTCGGGAAAGAAGAAGTCGGGGCCGGTCTGCGCGCACAGCGCCTGCTCCTGCCAGGCGAGTTCGGGCTCGGTCATGGTGGTGTCAAAGTGCATGAGGAGATCGTGCGGGATGGGGCGAAACAACGGATCAACGTTCGATCAACGCGGCACGCCGTGTCTGGCGGGGGCGCCCTGTACCGTTCATCGGCGCTCCGCGCCTCGTCCTCAAACGCCGGACGGGCTTCGTCTATCGCGCTGCGCGCTCGTCCTCAAACGCCGGACAGGCTTGACCACCCACGCAACACGCCCATCCTCAAGCACCGGACGGCTCCATCCATCGCGCTACGCGCTCGTCCTCAAACGCCGGACGGGCTTGATCCGTCGCGCCGCGCGCCTCGCCCTCACGCGCAGGGCAGACTTCGCCTCTCGCGCTCCCCGCCTCGCCCACAGGCACCGGACTGGCTTCGCCTGCCGCGCACTCCGTGCTCCTCCACAAACGCCGGATCGGCCTGATCCGTCACAGTCCACACTCGCCCTCAAGCACCAGACCGGCTTCATCCAGCGCACCCCGCGCCTCGCCCGCAAACGCCGGACCGGCTTGACCTGTCGCACCGCACGCTTGTCCTCACACGTCAGACCGGCCTCATCGATCGCGGTGCGCGCTCGTCCTCGGGCGCCGGAGCGGCTCGATTTGTTGCCCAGCGCGTTCATCCTCACGCACCGGCCCAGGTTCGAAGGCCGCGCCGCGCGCCTCGCCCCGCACGCATCGGACCGGCTTCGCCTGCCGCGCGCCTCGCGTTCCTCCTCAACGCCGGGCGGGGCTGGATTGTTGGGTTGGGTGTTCGGCCTCAGGTGTGGGGCGGGATCGGGGTGGCCTTCTCCGTCCTGTCGTCAGTTAGTGAAGTCTCCGAGGGAATGAGAGCGCTCTCAGTGTTATCTCTTGACGGTGGGGGCGGGCGTCGGGACAGTGGTGCCGCTCCTTCGCTCGGCTCCCCCCACTGTCACGCCAGGAGAGATTCCGTGATATCGCGTAGAGCGTTTCTGACGTCGTCCGCCGTCGCCGCCGGGGCCCTCGGATGGTCCGCTTGGGGCGGTGCCCTCAGCCCCCGCGCCACCGCCGCTCCAGCCGCCCCCGCGACCTGCGAACTGGCCCTGCGCAACGCTTCGCTGCCGGGGCAGGTGCACGCTTACGTCACCGGGCACGAGAACGGCACCGGGCGCTGGGTGCTGCTGACGCCGGACGGCGGGGTGTACCGGCCCGAGTCGCCCTCCGCGCCGAGGACGCCGCTGCCCGTGGACTGCGCCATCCCGCTGGGCCCGGCGGGGTCCGCGCCCCGGGTGCTGACGCTGCCGCAGATGTACGGGGCGCGGGTGTACTTCGTGCGCGACGCCAAGCTGGACTTCTTCCTCAACCCGGGGCCCGCCCTGGTCGAGCCCGCCTTCGCGACCCCGGAGGACCCCAACTACGGCCGCACGTGGTCGTTCTGCGAGTTCACCTTCAACAGCTCCCAGCTGTACGCCAACATCAGCTACGTCGACCTGGTGACCGCCCTGCCCATCGGCCTGACCCTGGAGGGCGACGCCCGGCACACGGTCGCGCCGCTGCCCGACGGGGCCGTCGACAGGATCGCCGCCGACCTGGTGGCGCAGGCGGGCCGGGACGGGCAGCCGTGGGACCGGCTGGTGATCCGCGGCGGCGGCCGCGTGCTGCGGGTGGTGTCGCCGCAGAACGTGATGGCCCCCTACTTCGACCGGCCCGACCAGATGCCGTTCCGGGACCTGTGGACCGCGTACGTCGACCAGGTCTGGGACAAGTACCGGGGCACCGACCTGCGCATCGACCTCCAGGGCGGGCGCGGGGTGCGCGTCGGCCGGGTGCGCGGCGACGTGCTGGCCTTCGAGGGCGGGCACACCTTCGCCAAACCGTCGTCCAGGGACGTCTTCACCTGCGACCACGGGCCGTTCGCCAACAACCCGGGCGACGCGGACGACAAGAAGGCCCTGCTCGCCAGGCTCGCCGCCGGATTCAACCGCGGCCTCATGCTCAGCCACCCCTCCCAGCCGAACGGCACCACCGCCGCCGACTACTACAAGGGCCCCGTCACCAACCACTGGGCCCGCGTGGTGCACGCCAACTCGCCCATCGGCTACGCCTTCCCGTACGACGACGTACGACCGGACGGCCAGCCGGACGTGTCGGGCGCGGCGCACGACGGCAACCCCCGCCGGTTCACGGTGTCCGTGGGCTCCTGACCGGCACCCGGAGGGCGGCCCGTGCGCCGCCTATGCCGAGGCCCGCCGCACCAGGTGCGTCGGCAGCACCACGCTCACCGCCTCCGGCGGCTCGCCCTCCTCGTGCTCGCCCTGACCCCGCAGCAGCAGCTCCGCCATCAGGCGCCCCATCTTCTCGATGTCCTGGCGCACGGTGGTCAGCGGCGGATCGGCCTGCTCGGCGACGGGCAGCATGTCGTCGAAGCCGACCACGGCGACGTCGTCCGGCACCCGCCGCCCCGCCGCGCGCAGCACCCGCAGCGCCCCGGCCGCCGACAGGTCGTTCGCGGCGAACACCGCGTCGAGGTCGGGGCACTGCTCCAGGAGGCGGCGCATCGCGCGCTCGCCGCCCGCGGGCGTGAAGTCCCCCTCGGCGACCAGGCGCAGGTCCGCGGACGGCAGCACGTCGCGGAAGCCGTCGAGGCGGTCCACCGCGGACGTCTGGTCGAGGGCGCCGGTGATGTGCGCGACGCGGGTGCGGCCGAGGCCCACCAGGTGCCGCACGGCCTGCCGCGCCCCGTCGCGGTTGTCGCAGTCCACATAGCGGGCGCTGTCGACGCCGCCCGCCCAGCCGGGCCGCCCGCCGAACACCGTGGGCACGCCAGCGGCGTGGATGATTCCGGGCAGCGGGTCGGCCAGGTGCAGCGAGAAGACGAGCGCGCCGTCGACGTGCCCGCCGGACAGATAGCGCCCGACCCGCTCGTGGTCCGCCCGGCCCTCGGTGAGCATCAGCACCAGCTGCACGTCACGGGCCGTCAGCTCGCGGCTGATGCCGCGCAGTTGGAGCGCGAAGAACGGGTCGGCGAACACCCGCGTCTCGGGCTCCGCTATCACCACCGCGACGGCGTCGTGGCGCCGCGTGACCAGGCTGCGGGCGGCGCGGTTGGGGACGTACCCGAGTTCGTCCACGGCGCGCCGCACCTTCGCCGCGAGGGCCTCCCGCACGCCGGACTCGCCGTTCACGACCCGGGACACCGTCGCCCTCGACACCCCCGCCCGCGCGGCCACCGCCTCCAGCGTGGGACGAGGGACGGCGCTCGCTGAACACACCTGCGGACTCCTCCGGTGGCTTCCTTGGGTTCAGCGCTCAGAATACGGCGCGACGGCGCGCCGCCCGGGAGACCGGGAAACTCCGTACCCCCCGACGGTGAACCGGGGCGTACGCGCGCGCGTCCCAGGGGCGTCACCGGAGCATGCGACGAGCGACGCGCGCGAGGCACACGACGGACACGCTGCGGGAAGGTCAACTCGGCAGCGCACTCGGGGACTTCGGGGAGCGGCAGGGCACGGGGCGGCGCGGAGCGAGGGGCGTGCGCCGCGCGTCGGGCGTCGGGCGCGAGCCGCCGCTCGCCGCTCACCCCGCGCCGCTCACCCCGCACCACGCCTAACCGTGCCCGCGGTGCCCGCCCTTCTCCGCCCCCGCCGCGTGCGGATGGTGCGGCTCGTAGTCCGGGATCGTGCCGTCCGGCTTCCTCACCAGGAACAGGCCCACCATGCCCATGTCGGAGTGGCTCTGCACATGGCAGTGGTACATCCACGCGCCCGCGCCGACCCCCTCCCCTGCGATCACCTGGAACCCGAACGAGTCACCGGGGCCCGTGATCTTGTCATCGAGGATCTGGCTCGGGTCGTCCGGGCCCGTGAGCAGGCCCGTGCGGTTGTCGGCCCAGCGGTGACCGTGCAGGTGGAACGTGTGGTAGTACTCGCCGTGCGTGATCGAGACGAACTCGACCCGGTCGCCCACCGTGGCCTCGAAGTCCGGACCCGAGTGCGCGGGCCGGTTGTTGATCGTCATGTCGTTGAAGACGACGACGAACGTCTTGTCGGGCAGGACGTCGCCCTCGCGGCGCACGATGACCGCGCCGTACAGGCCCTTGCGCAGGCCGCCCGTACCGTGGTCGGTGCCGACGACGTGGTCGTGGTAGTGCCAGTAGCCCGCGGTGCCGGGGCGCCAGGTGCCGTCCTTGCGGCGGCCGGGGGCGTGCGTGCGCCAGGTGTAGGTGCGCTTCTTGCCGGGCGCCACATGGGACCTGGTGTGCCTGGTGCCGTCGTTGGAGATCTCGTAGTCCATGCCGTGGACGTGCAGGCTGACGTCGGTGTCCGTGGTGTTCTCGAAGTCGATGTGCAGCGTGTCCCCCTCGTTGAGTTCGATGAGCGGGCCCGGGACCGCGGCCTTGCCGCGCTCCAGGCCGTAGCCCAGCTGCCCGTCCGGCAGCTTCTCCGCGTACATCGTGACGCGGCGCACCTCGCCGCCCGCGGCGGCGGTCCGGGGCGGGCTCTTCGCTCCGGCGGCCTCCGGCGCCACGGCCGACAACGATGTCATACCGGTCACGGCCACGGCGCCGCCCGCCAGCACCCGCCGGTTGAAGCTCCGTCTGTCCATGCCGAACTCCCCACTGCCGTACGGAACCTGACACTGAGCGCGGAAACCTGCGAGCACGCACGGGGCACGCGGGGCACCGGATCCGGCCACACGGTAGCGGCGGGATCTTCGTTTTTCCACACGCAGGACAAAGTTCGGGCGAACTGCGGCCATACCTATTGGCGGACCGCGCAAAGAGGTCTAGCTTCGACGACGCTGTTGCTGTGACCGATGAGGAGTTGGTGTTCCCATGCGGTTCACACCGCGTCAAAGGGTGTTACCCATAAGAAGGTTGGGCGGTTCGAGACCGAGAGGCGGGCGCCGCGCCTGGGCGGCCGCCCTGGCCGCGGGGGCCGTGACCGCGGGCCTGCTCACCGGGCCCGCCGCGAGCGCGCGGCCCTTCCCCGAGCCGACGCCGACCGCGGCGGAGGCCTTCAAGACAACGATGTCGCGGGCGCTTCCCTCGCCCCCGGCACGGCGAACGTGCGCGTCCTGGTCTTCTACGGCTCGGCCGCCCCCGGCGACGAGTCCCCGGTGGTGGACGCCGCCATCGCCGCGATCGAGAAGATCGGCCAGTCGGGCCCGGCCGCGCGGCGGTTCACGGTGACGGCGACCGACGACCCGGCCGTGTTCACCGACGCCCGGCGGCTCGGCCGGTTCAACGCGGTCACCTTCGTGACCGGCGGCGGCGATGTGCTCGACCCCGAGCAGGAGGCGGGCCTCGAGGCGTACATGGAGGCCGGGGGCGGCTTCCTCGGCCTGCACGACGCGGCCCGCGCGGAGCCGTACTCCGGCTGGTTCACCGGGCTGATCGGTGCCCGCCCCAAGGACGAGAGCCCAACGACCGTGCAGCGCGCGGTGGTCGAGGTCGGCGACCGGGTGGGCCCGGCCACCAAGGACCTGCCGCTGGAGTGGAAGCGCCCCGACAAGTGGCTCAACTGGGAGACCAACCCGTCGGGCAGCGTGCACACCGTGGCGCGGGTGCGCGAGTCGACGTACCAGCCCGGCGGCGGCGCGAACGGCTGGGACCACCCGGTCTCCTGGTGCCGGGACTACGACGGCGGGCGGTCCTTCTACACCGGCATGGGCGGCACGGCCGCCGCGTACGACGAGACGGACTTCCGCACGCATCTGCGCGGCGCCCTGCTGTGGGCCACGCGCCTGGTGCGGGCCGACTGCAAGGCCACCATCACCGGCAACTACCGGGCGGAGCGCCTGACCCAGCCCAACAAGCCCGGCCAGAACGACCAGATCGGCGAGCCGCACGGCCTGGTCACGGCGCCCGACGGCACGGTCTTCTCCATCGGCCGCGGCGGCGCCGACTCCTCCCAGCCCGTGGTCACCGACTGGAACAGCCCGGACGTCGGCAAGGGCCGCGGCGAGATCCACGTCTACGACCCGAAGACCCGGCGGGTGACGCTCGCGGGCGCGGTCACCGTCTTCGGCAACAAGGGCGGCGGCGGTGAGCTGATCAAGAACGAGGAGGGCCTGCTCGGCATCGAGCTGGACCCCGGGTTCGAGGACAACGGCTGGGTGTATCTGCACTACACGCCGCACTCCCGGATCAACCGCGACACGCACATGGGCGAGCGCTACGTCTCCCGCTTCACCTACGACAAGACGACCGGCAAGCTCGCCATGGACAGCGAGAAGGTCCTCCTCAAGTGGCCCGTGCAGATCCACAGTTGCTGCCACGCGGGCGGCGGGATGGCCTGGGACTCCCAGGGCAACCTGTACATCGCGACCGGTGACAACAACTCGTCCGGCTTCAGCGACGGCTACTCCGGCAACAACCCGCAGCCGAACTTCAAGGGCGTCTCCTTCGCCGACGCCCGCCGCACCGCGGGCAACACCAACAACCTCAACGGCAAGATCCTGCGCATCCACCCCGAGCCCGACGGCACGTACACCCTTCCCGAAGGGAACCTGTTCACCGGCAAGGAGACGGACGAGGGCGGCGGCAAGACGCGCGGCGAGATCTATGTGATGGGCGTGCGCAACCCGGCGCGGATCTCCATCGACAAGAAGACGGACACGCTGTACGCGGGCTGGGTCGGCCCCGACGCCGGGCAGCCGTCGACGACGTGGGGCCCGGCGAAGTACGACACGTTCGCCGCGATCACCCACGCCTCCAACCGCGGCTGGCCCTACTGCATGGGCAACAACCAGCCCTATCGCGACCGCAACCTGCCCGACCCGAGCAAGCCGCTCGGCTGGTACGACTGCGAGAACCCGCGCAACGAGTCGCCGAACAACGACGGCCTGGTGAAGATCCCGCCCGCCGAGCCCAACACCATCTGGTACTCCCCGCAGGGCGGCGGCGTCGACTACCCGCGCGACGCGAACGGCGTCCCCAGCTACCGGAACGAGGAGCAGAAGCAGCTCCTGCCGTGGCTCAAGGGCGGCGGCCAGGCCACCATGAACGGCCCGGTCTACCGCTACGACCCGGCCAGCGAGAGCACGGTCAAGTGGCCCGAGTACTGGGACGGCAAGTGGTTCGTCGGCGACTTCTACGACGGCGACCAGCCGCGCCACGCGGTGCTCACCGACCCGAGGACCGTCGGCAAGGGCGGCCTGCCGGTGCACGCCGAGTCCCTCCGCAAGATCATCCCGGTGGGCAACGACCACATCAAGAACCTCATGGACTGGAAGTTCGCCCCCGACGGCTCGCTGTACGTCCAGGACTACGGGCGCGGCTTCTTCACCTCGGACGCCAAGTCGGCGCTGTGGCGCGTCACCTACACCGGCGGCGAGGCGACCCCGGCCGCGGGCGACCTGGCCAGGAAGGCGGCACGATGAGATCCGCTCCCGTGCGCGTGTGGGCGGCGCTGCTCGCCGCGTTCGCGCTGGTGCTCGGCCTGACCTCGGCGGCCTCGGCCCGCCCGGACGGGCCGCGCCCGGCCCGGCAGACCCTGACCTGGACCGCGGACAACGACATCAGCGCGTACAAGTCGGCGCCGACGACGGCGGTCGCGGGCCCGGCCACGATCGTCTTCGAGAACAGCGTGGCGACGGGCAACACCACCGGCATGCCGCACACGCTGACGTTCGACGTCTCCGACCCGGAGTTCAACAACGACGTCCCGCTGAACCTGCTCGCCAACCCGAACGACGAGAAGGGCGGCAAGTGGACGGCCGAGGTGACCCTCAAGCCCGGCCGCTACCGCTACTACTGCACCATCCCCGGCCACGGCGCGATGCAGGGCGTCCTCACCGTCACCGACGGCGGCGGCGCGGACACCACGGCCCCGGAGACCGGGGCGAGCGTCGACGGGGCGGCCAACTCCGAGGGCGCGTACGTGGGTTCGGCCACCGTGACCGTGACGGCGACCGACGAGGGCTCGGGCGTCGACAAGGTCGAGTACGCGGTCGGGGCCGACGGCGCCTGGCAGCCGTACACGGCGCCGGTGGTCGTGAACACGGTCGGCACGCACAAGATCCGTTATCGCGCGAGCGACCGGGCGGGCAACGTGGCCGCCGAGAAGGCCGTCGACTTCAGGGTCGTCGCGCCGCCGACCGATGACAGGACACCGCCGGAGACCTCGGCGACGGTCAGCGGCGAGCAGAACGGGCAGGGCCAGTACGTCGGCATGGCGACGGTCACGGTGACGGCGTCCGACGCGGGCTCGGGCCTGAACAAGGTCGAGTACGCGCTCGGTGACAGCGCGTGGACGGCGTACACCGCGCCCGTGATGGTGCACGCCGTGGGCACCCACAAGGTCCGCTACCGGGCGTCCGACAAGGCCGGGAACGCGGCACCGGAGAAGTCGGTGGAGTTCACGGTGGTCGCCCCGCCCGCCGAGGACCAGACCCCGCCCGAGACCTCCGCGAAGGTCGAGGGCGAGAAGAACTCCGACGGCGCCTACATCGGCCGGGCGAAGGTCACGGTCACCGCGACCGACGCGGGCTCGGGCGTCGACAGGGTCGAGTACTCCCTGGACGGCGGCCCGTACGTGGCGTACGCGGCGCCGGTCGTCGTCGACCGCGTCGGGCGGCACACGGTGGCGTACCGGGCGAGTGACAAGGCGGGCAACACCGCGCCCGCGAAGTCCGTGTCGTTCACCGTCGACGAGGGCGGCGGCGTGCCGGGGCCCAACTGCCCGGAGTACGACGAGCGGTCGACGGTGTTCGTCGGCACGGTCGACACGGGCATCCCGAACCGCGTCACCAACAACCGCTGCCGCGTCGGCGAGTTGATCGAGGACGAGAAGGACTGGTCGTCGCACGCGCTGTTCCTCAAGCACGTCAAGACGGTCACGGACCGCCTGAAGAGGGCGGGCGAGATCGACCAGCGCGAGTACGGCAAGATCAATCGCGCGGCGAAGGAGTCCGGCATCGGCAGGCCCGGCCAGACCGAGGGCTACCGGCACCTCTTCGACGGCACGCGGAAGTCCTTCGACAGGTGGCAGCACGTGGGCGGCGGCTCCTTCGGCCTGAACGCCGACGGCTCCATGACGTCGGGCACCACGAAGAGCGGCCTCGGCATGCTGTGGTTCCCCGAGCGCGCGTACGGCGACTTCTCGCTGAAGCTCCAGTGGCGCGACGACGCCCCGGGCTCGGGCAACGCCAACTCCGGGGTCTTCGTGCGCTTCCCGCAGGTCCACGACCACCCGGAGGAGCCGCGCCCGGAGTGGGTGGCCATCAAGTACGGCCACGAGGTGCAGGTCCTCGACCGGCCCGACGGCGACATGTACAAGACCGGGTCGGTGTACGGCTTCGACCGCGTCGGCCTCGCGGGCGCGGGCGTGACGCCCAAGGGGACCTGGAACGACTACGAGATCCGCGTGGTCGACCAGCACTACTCGGTGTACCGCAACGGCACCCTGATCAACGAGTTCGACAACACGGGCGGCCAGGTCTTCGAGCCGCCGCGCGGCGACGACCCCGGCACGGACGGGCGCCGCTACGCGACCGGCCATGTGGGCCTCCAGGTCCACGGGGTCACGGACGTGGTGTCGTACCGGGACATCAGGATCAAGGAGCTGTGAGGCACCCGTAGGTGCGTCCGTGGGCCCCTCTCGTACGGAGGGGCCCACGCGCGTTCCGGGTCACCGGTGCGCCAGGACCTGCCGGACCGGGTGCCCCAACGCCTCGCCGACGACCGCGAGTTCGTCGGGGGTGAACCGGTCGCGGCCGGGGTTCCAGACGGCGATCCGGAAGCGGGCGAAGGCGCACGGCTGGTCGAAGCCGAGGGTGTCGAGCGTGGTCCGGGCGCCGCAGCACGGGAGGTGGACGTCCAGGTCCGGGAGGCCGTCCGCGGCCGCCGCCACGAGGTCCGCCCACCACTCGGTGGCGATCGAGGCGCCGCAGCGCGGGCAGGTGATCCGCTGGAGGTTCTCCCCGCAGTCCACGATCGCGATGGCGTCGTGCCAGGTGACCTCGATCTCGGCGACGGGCCGCGCGCCGGGCTCCGCGCCCGGGTCCTCGACGAGGGAGCCGACCACGGCCGTGGCGCGCTCGGCGGCGTCCGCGCCGGGCTGCCAGCGCGGGTCGGCGGGGACGACCGACAGGACGTCGTCGCTCATCGGAACCCCCACGGGGCGGGTGCGGCGGCTGGGTCAGGTGGCGTCGCGGCGGGCCCGGCTCGGCGGTACGCGCTTGGGCTCGCCCGGCATCTTCGGGTACTCCGGCGGGTACGGCAGGTCGCCGAGGCCGTGGTCGCGCTCGTCGCGGTCGGCCTGCTCCAGGAGGCCGGACAGCGAGAAGGCGTGCTCGTCCATGTCCGCGTGCACGTCCCCGAGTTGGGCGAAGCGTTTCGGCATCGTCCCCAGGTCGAAGTCGCGCGGCACCGCGTCGTCCAGTTCGTCCCAGCGCAGCGGCGCCGACACGGGGGCGTGCGGGCGGGCGCGGACCGAGTAGGCGGAGGCGATGGTGCGGTCCCGGGCGGTCTGGTTGTAGTCGACGAAGATCCGCTCGCCGCGCTCCTCCTTCCACCAGGCCGTCGTCACCGCGTCCGGCATGCGCCGCTCCAGCTCCCGGCCGCAGGCGATCGCCGCCCGTCGCACCTCGACGAAGGTCCAGCGGGGCTCGATCGGCACGAAGACGTGGAGGCCGCGCCCGCCGGAGGTCTTGGGCCAGCCGCGCAGCCCGAACTCGTCGAGGACCGCGCGGAGTTCACGGGCGGCGCGCACCGCGTCGGCGTAGTCGGTGCCGGGCTGCGGGTCGAGGTCGAGGCGCAGTTCGTCGGGGTGGTCGGGGTCGGCGCGGCGCACGGGCCAGGGGTGGAAGGTGAGGGTGCCGTACTGGGCGGCCCACACCACGGCGGCGACCTCCGTGGGGCAGATCTCGTCGGCGGTGCGGCCGCTGGGGAAGGTGATGGTGCCGGTGGGGATCCAGTCGGGCAGGTTCTTCGGCGCGCGCTTCTGGTAGAAGGACTCGCCGCCGACGCCCTCGGGGTACCGCTCCAGGGTCGTCGGCCGGTCCCGCAGCGCCCGGACGACGCCGTCGCCGACGGCGATGAAGTACTCGGCCAGGTCCCGCTTGGTGAAGCCGCGCTCCGGGAAGAGCACGCGGTCGGGGCTGGAGAGCCGCACCGTGCGCTCCCCGGCCGTCAGCTCCACCGCCCTACCCGGACCCATGGGACCACGCTAGACGTAAGCCGTGAATGGCGCAGAACGAGCATTTCACCCATGGGGAGCAGATCGACCCGCCGGGCCTTGATCGATGGGCTTCCCTGCTGATCTTCCGCACCCTACGGCCGCTGGCGTTCGGCCTCTGCGCCTGACTGACCGCCGCGGCCCGCACGGTCGGCGGGAGCGACGACGACCGGCCCCGCTCCACCGCGCTCCGGGGCGCCGCCGCCCCCGCGCCGCCGCCCGCGCGCCTGAAACAGGTCGGCGCGATCCCCCTGGGCGGTGCCGCACGCGAGGAGCTGGCCACGCTGGCGTCCGCGCCGCGGCGGCCGGTCGGCGAGGCACGCGTCGGCGGGGCCCGCCTCATCGCGTACCCCGAAGGCGACACGTGCGGTGTGATGACGCTCGGCCCGCGGAAGGACGACATGACGACGCTGGCCGAGGCCTGGCCCAGGGACGGCGGCGCGGGCGGCGCACAAGGAGCGGAGCGCGCCGGGCGCTCCTAGAGTCGGATCATGGACCTGCCGGTGATGCCGCCCGTGAAGCCGATGCTCGCCAAGTCCGTGGCCCGCATCCCGCCCGGCATGCAGTACGAGGCGAAGTGGGACGGCTTCCGGGCGGTGGTCTTCCGGGACGGCGACGAGATCGAGATCGGCAGCCGGGGGGCGAAGCCGCTCACCCGCTACTTCCCCGAGCTGGTCGCGGCGCTCACGGAGCGGCTGCCGCGGCGGTGCGTGGTGGACGGCGAGATCGTCATCGCGCGTGACGGGCGGCTCGACTTCGACGCCCTGACCGAGCGCATCCACCCGGCCGACTCCCGGGTGCGGCTGCTCGCCGAGCGGACCCCGGCGTCGTTCGTGGCGTTCGACCTGCTCGCCCTGTTCGACGAGGCGCTGCTCGACCTGCCCCTGAGCGACCGCCGGATGCTGCTCGCCAAGGCCCTGGAGGGCGTCACCGCGCCGGTCCACCTGGCGCCGATGACCCTCGACCAGGACGAGGCACGGCAGTGGTTCGAGCGCTACGAGGGCGCCGGGCTCGACGGGATCGTCGCCAAGCCGCGCGACCTGCGCTACCGGCAGAACGAGCGCCTGATGTTCAAGGTCAAGCACGAGCGGACGGCGGACTGCGTGGTCGCGGGCTTCCGCTACCACAAGAGCGGCCCGGTGGTCGGCTCGCTGCTGCTCGGCCTGTACGACGACGGGGGCACCCTGCAGCACGTCGGGGTGTGCGCGGCGTTCTCGATGAAGCGGCGCGCGGAGCTGATGGCGGAGCTGGCGCCGCTGCGGATGGAGTCCGCGGCCGGGCACCCCTGGGCGGCCTGGGCCGACGAGGCGGCGCACGAGAGCGCGCGCCTGCCGGGCGCGGTGAACCGCTGGTCGGGCAAGAAGGACCTCACGTGGGAGCCGCTGCGGCCGGAACGGGTGTGCGAGGTGGCGTACGACCACATGGAGAACGGCGCCCGGTTCCGGCACACGGCGCAGTTCCGCACCTGGCGCCCCGATCGCGCGCCGGAGTCCTGCACGTACGCCCAGCTGGACGAGCCCTCCCGCTACGACCTGGCGTCGGTCCTCGGCTCGCCCCCGGTCACCTCCTGACCGCCCCGCCCCACGGGTCGCACCACTCCCGGCGGCCCCGCCCCCCAGGGCCGCCCCACCGGCACCCCCGGATCATTTCCGGCCAACGTGCGCCACCGCCTTCCGACTGCCCACCGGCCCCTATACGCTCCGCCCCCGACACCCGAGTTACCATCGGTAAGGGGACGGCGCATGGGGCATTCGCAGGTATCCGGCAGCACCCGCAGAACCTTCGTCGCCACGGCGGCGGCGACCGGCGGCGCCGCCGCGCTGGGCCTGGGCGCGCTGCCGGGCCCCGCCCACGCGGCCCCCGGGCGACGGGCGCGGGCACGGCAGACGGTCGCCGTCCTCGGGGGCGGCGTGGCGGGCCTGACCGCCGCCCACGAACTCGCCGAGCGCGGCTTCGCCGTCACCGTCTACGAACGGCGCGCCCTCGGCGGCAAGGCGCGCAGCTTCGGAGTGCCGGACAGCGCGAAGGGCGGCCGGAGGCCGCTGCCCGCCGAGCACGGCTTCCGCTTCATCCCGGGCATCTACCACAACCTCCCGGACACGATGCGCCGCATCCCCTTCCCCGGAAACCGCAACGGCGTGTGGGACAACCTGATCGCCCCGCCGGAGATGAGCTTCGCCCGCGCGGACGGCCGCGAGGACGTCCGGCTGCCCATTCCGGGCCGGGACGGCGCACCGGCCGACCTCACCCCGGAGGAGATCGGCCGGGCCCTGACCGCGTTCCTGGACACCGCGTTCAGCATCCCGGCGCACGAGGTCGCGTACTTCGTGAACCGCGCCCTGGTGTTCCTCACCAGCTGCGACGAGCGCCGCGACGACCAGTGGGAGGCCACGCCGTGGTGGACGTTCGTGCGCGCGGCGCGGATGTCGAAGGACTACCAGCGCATCCTCGCGATCGGCGTCACCCGCAACATCGTGGCGACGAAGGCCGAGGTGGCCAGCACCCGCACGGTCGGCACCCTCGGTGAGGCCTTCGTGTTCAACGCGCTCGGCCGGGGCGCGGACGGCCCGCCCGACCGGATCCTGAACGCGCCGACGAACGAGGCGTGGATCGACCCGTGGGTGACCCATCTGACGTCGCTCGGGGTGGAGTTCCGGGTGGGCTGGACGGTGCGGGAGGTGGTGTACGGGGACGGGCGCGTCGCCAAGGCGGTGGTGGAGGACCCGAAGGGCGCCCGGCACGACGTCACGGCCGACCACTACGTGCAGGCCATGCCGGTGGAGCACGCGCGCAGGACGTGGGGCGCGAGGCTCCGGGCGGCCGATCCGCAGCTCGGTCGCTGCGACAGGCTCCAGACGGACTGGATGACGGGCATCCAGTTCTATCTGACCCGCCGCCCGGACGTCGTCGACGGGCACTTCAACTGCGTCGACTCGCCCTGGTCCCTGACGGGCATCGCGCAGGCGGCGCACTGGAAGGGCCGCGACTTCCCCGCCGACTACGGGGACGGGACCGCGGTGGACTGCCTGTCGGTGGACATCTCCGAGTGGGACAAGCCGGGGATCCTGTACGGCAAGACGGCCAAGAAGTGCACCCGCGACGAGGTGGCCCGCGAGGTGTGGGCGCAGCTCAAGGCCTCCCTGAACGACACCGGCAAGGCCGTCCTCAGCGACGCGCACCTGCACTCGTGGATCCTCGACCCGGGCGTCGACGGCATCGGCGGCCCGAACCCGACGAACGACGACGAACTCCTCATCCACCCCGTGGGCACGCTGCACCACCGCCCGACGGCCGCGACGAAGATCCCCAACCTGTTCCTCGCGGGCGACTACGTGGCCGTGGACATCGACCTGGCGACCATGGAGGGCGCCAACGCCGCCGCCCGCCAGGCAGTCAACGCCCTGCTGGACCGGGCGGGTTCGAACGCCCCCCGGTGCCCGGTGAAGCCCCTGTACCGCGCCCCGGAGCTGGAGTCCCTCAAGCGCCACGACCGGGCCCGCTACCGGCTGGGGCTTCCCAACGCCCTCGACTTCGGCTGAGGGCGGGCCGCTCGGGGTACATCCCCCGCATGGAGCGGCGACGGCGGATCCCCACGGGGCGGGCGGGACGGGCGGGGCGCGGTGCACGGGCGTGGCGGGCGGCCCTCGCGGGGGCCGCGCTCGCCGCCTTGGTGCCGGGCTGCACCCTCAAGGACCGGCCGGACGGGGACCGGCCCGGAGCCGGGGACGGGGGCCGGGTCCTCGCGGTGAAGGTCGACAACGTGGGGCAGGCGCGCCCGCAGACCGGCCTGGAGGCCGCGGACGTCGTCTACGTGGAGCGGGTGGAGGCCGGGCTCAGCCGCTTCCTCGCCGTGTACGCGCGGCGGCTTCCGGCGCTGATCGGACCGGTGCGCAGCGCCCGGGAGACGGATCTGGAGCTGCTGCGCCAGTTCGACCGGCCGACGCTCGCGTTCTCCGGGGCGCAGTCGAAGCTGCTGCCGCTGATCGACCGGGCTCCGCTGCGCGCGCTGCCCCCGGGGAAGGCCCCGTCCCGCGCGTACGTCCGGGACGGCGGGCGGCCCGCCCCGCACAACCTCTATCTGCGCCCCAGGGACCTGGGCGCGCGCCCGCAGGCGAGCGGCCTGGAGAGCACGGGCTTCCGGTTCGGCGCGCGCCCCGAGGGCGGGACGCCCGAGACCCGGCGCACGGTCCGGTTCCCGTCGGCGCGCTTCGCGTTCACCTGGGTCGAGTACGAGGGCCGCTGGCACGTGGCGATGGACGGCGCCCCGGCCCGCACGGCGTCGGGGGCGGCGCTGACCGCCGCCACGGTCGTGATCCAGCGGGTCGACATCCGCGACTCGCGCTTCCACGACCGCTCGGGCAACAGCTCGCCGCTCACCGACGCCGTCGGCTCCGGCAGCGCGCGGGTGCTGCGCGACGGCCGCGCCTACGAAGCGCGGTGGCACCGCCCGTCCGCGCGGGACGGCACGGAGTTCACCACCCGGGACAGGGAGCCGCTGCCGTTCGCGCGCGGCCCCGTGTGGGTGGTGTTCACCCCGGAGTGACGGGCACCGACTCGGGGTTGCGCAGGTGCTCGGCGGCGTCCGCGACCCGCTGGAGCAGGTCGAGGAAGACGGCCCGCTCCTCGCCGGTCAGCGGCGCCAGGAAGACCTGGTTCATGCGTGCCGTGCGCACCGTCAGCTTGCGGTGTGCCCGGTGGCCTTCGGCGGTGAGCCGCAGCAGCGAGCGGCGGCCGTCCTGCGGGTCGCGCACCTTGTCGATGAGCCCGCGGCGGCTGAGGCGGCTGATCACCTCGGCGATGGTGGAGCGGTCGAGGCCCACCCGCTCCCCCACGCCGCGCTGGTCGAGCCCGGGTTCGGCCACCAGGGCGTTGAGGACGGCGAACTGCGGCGACGTGGTCTCCTCGGAGACCATCGCGTTCCACAGCAGGTAGTGCGCCTGCTGGAGGCGCCGGGCCAGGTGCCCGGGGTGAGTGGTCAGGTCCACCGCGGCCATGGCGGCTCCTCACGCTGTCCGGCTCATCGCATCGATGAGCCAGCGAACGGGTCGATGAGTGTCCAATTTTCGTTGGTGCACTGAACAATACCCGGTGGCCGTGCCCTTGACGCCCCCAACGGCCGGTGGCAGCGTGAGGATCAGCCCAGGAGGCGCGCGGGCGACCGCGCGCAGAAATAGTCAGTGCGCTGATTAATCGCGGTGATTCCGGCGGGATGACCGCCGGTCGCGGCGCCTGACCCGGCGGAAGGCGGGGCCCGATCCGATGGACAAGGTGGTCGACACGGCCGCGGAAGCGGTGGCCGACGTGCCGGACGGCGCCTCGCTCGCCGTCGGCGGCTTCGGACTCAGCGGCGTGCCGAACGCGCTGATCACCGCCCTGCACGAGCGCGGCACCACGGGCCTGAGCGTGGTGTCGAACAACTGCGGGGCGCTCGGCACGGGCCTCGCCGTGCTGCTCGCGGCCCGCCGCGTCGCCCGCGTCACGGCCTCGTACATCGGCGCGAACAAGGAGTTCGAACGCCAGTACCTCGCCGGTGATCTGGAGGTCGAGCTGATCCCCCAGGGCACACTCGCGGAGCGGCTGCGGGCCGGGGGCTGCGGCATCCCCGCCTTCTACACGCCCGCCGGGGTGGGCACCCAGGTCGCCGAGGGCGGCCTGCCGTGGCGCTACGACGGGCGGGGCGGCGTCGCGGTGGCCTCGCCGCCCAAGGAGGTGCGGGAGTTCGACGGCGTCCCGTACGTCCTGGAGCACGGCATCCGCACGGACTTCGCGCTGGTGCGCGCCGCGCGCGGCGACCGGCACGGCAACCTGGTGTTCGCCAAGGCCAGCCGGAACTTCAACCCGCTGGCCGCGATGGCGGGCCGGGTCACGGTCGCGGAGGTGGAGGAGCTGGTCGAGCCGGGCGCCATCGACCCGGACGCCGTGCACCTGCCCGGGATCTTCGTACGCCGTGTCGTGCCGCTCAGCCCCGCCGAGGCCGCCGACAAGCGCGTCGAGAAGCGGACGGTGAGCGCCTGATGCCCTGGACCCGCGAGCAGATGGCCGCCAGGGCGGCCCGCGAGCTGCCCGACGGCGGCTATGTGAACCTGGGCATCGGCCTGCCCACGCTGATCCCCAACCACCTGCCGCCGGACGTCGAGGTGGTGATCGCCTCCGAGAACGGGATCCTGGGGGTCGGCCCCTACCCCGCGGCCGACGCGGTGGACCCGGACCTGATCAACGCCGGGAAGGAGACCGTCACGGCGCTGCCGGGCGCCGCGTACGTGGACTCCGCGCTGTCCTTCGGGATGATCCGCGGCGGCCGCATCGACGTCGCGGTGCTCGGCGCCATGCAGGTCTCCGCGCGCGGCGACCTCGCCAACTGGGCGGTCCCCGGGCGCCTCGTGACCGGCATCGGCGGCGCGATGGACCTGGTGCACGGCGCCCGTTCGGTGATCGTGACCATGACGCACACCGCGAAGGACGGCACGCCCAAGCTCGTGCCGGAGTGCACGCTGCCGCTCACCGGCAGGCGCTGTGTGCACCGCGTCATCACCGACCTCGGCGTACTCGACGTCACCGAGGACGGCCTGGAACTGACCGAGTGCGCGCCGGGCGTGGACCCCGCCGAGATCGTCGCCAGGACGGCGGCGCCGGTGCGGGTGCCCGGCCCGCCGCGCCCGACCGGAAGGAGCAGCCGGACATGAGCCCCCGTTCCGCGCCCGCCGAGGCGCGCGGACCCGACGCCCCGGCCCCCGCCGGGACACCCGCGCCACCACGGCACCCGGCCCACTCCTACCCGCCCTACCGCAGCAGCGAGCACCGCGTCCCCCGGCACCCGGCCGTGCCGGTCCTCGACCCGGAGGCGGTGGAGCTGACCGGCCCCGTCTTCGGAGTCACGGACGTCGCCCCCATGGACAGCGACCTGACGAGCCATCACACGGGTGCGCCCCTCGGGGAGCGCATCACCGTCTCCGGCCGGGTCACCGACCGCGACGGCCGCCCCGTGCGCGGCCAGCTGGTGGAGCTGTGGCAGGCCAACGCGGCGGGCCGGTACGCCCACCGCCTGGACCGGCACCAGGCGCCGCTCGACCCGAACTTCACGGGCTTCGGCCGCTGCCTCACCGACGACGACGGCGGGTACGCGTTCACGACCATCCGGCCCGGCGCCTACCCGTGGCGCAACCACGTCAACGCCTGGCGCCCCGCGCACCTGCACTTCTCCGTCTTCGGCACGGCGTTCGCGCAGCGCCTGGTGACGCAGATGTACTTCCCCGGAGACCCGCTGCTCGCCTACGACCCGGTGCTCGGGGGCATCCCGGACGCGACGGCGCGCCAGCGGCTCGTCGCCGCGTACGACCACGGTCTGACGGTGCCCGAGTGGGCGCTGGGCTACCGCTGGGACATCGTCCTGGACGGGCCGTCCGCCACGCCCTTCGAAGAACCCGGGGGATCCGAAGAACCCGCGGGCTCCGGGAGGGGCGCCGCCCGATGACCGCCTCCGTCCCGGCGCCGTCCGCGCCGTCCGCGCCGTCCGGTCCCCCGGACGCGGCCCCCGCGGTGACCCCCTCGCAGACCATCGGCCCCTTCTACGGCTACGCCCTGCCCGTGCCGCGCGGCGGCGACGTGGCCCCCGTCGGCCACCCGGACGCGATCACCCTGCACGGGTACGTGTACGACGGCGCGGGGCGCCCCGTGCCGGACGCGCTCGTGGAGACCTGGCAGCCCGCTCCAGACGGCTCGCGCGCGGGGGCGCCCGGGTCGCTGCGGCGCGACGCGGCGACGGGCCTGCCCGCCGGGCGGGACGGCGTCGCGTTCACGGGCTTCGGCCGCGTCGCGACGGACGACGACGGACACTGGGCGGTGCGGACGCTGCCGCCGGGCGGCGTGCCGTACGTGGCGATCGCGGTCTTCGCGCGCGGCCTGCTGCGCCATGTGCGCACGCGGGCGTACGTCCGGGACGCGCCCGGCGACCCGCTGCTCGCGGCGCTGCCCGTCGAGCGCCGCGGCACGCTCCTCGCCCGCCCCGGCCCGCACGGCGCGTACCGCTTCGACATCCGGCTCCAGGGCGAGGACGAGACGGTGTTCCTGGAGTTCCCGTGAGCGCCCCGGAGGAGGCCGGGTCCGACCACGGCCTGCTCGCCCCGGGCCGGGCCGGGACGGAGGCGGAACGGGCCACGGGCGACCCGGCGTTCCTGCGGGCCCTGCTGGACGCGGAGGCGGCCCTGACGCGGGCGCAGGCGGCCGTGGGCATGGCGCCGCCCGAGGCCGCCGCGGCGGTCACCTCGGTCGCCGCCGCGCACCCCTTCGACGTACGGGATCTCGCGCTGCGCGCCCGGGACGGCGGCAATCCGGTGATCCCGCTGGTCGCGGACCTGACGGCGGCCGTGCCCGGGCACGCGGCGCAGTACGTGCACCGGGGCGCGACCAGCCAGGACATCCTCGACACGGCGATGATGCTGGTCGCCGCCCGCACCCTGGACCTGATCCTGGCGGACCTCGGCCACGCGGACCGCGCCTGGGCGCGGCTCGCGGCGGCCCACCGCGACACCCCCATGCCGGGCCGCACCCTCACCCAGCACGCGGCCCCCACCACGTTCGGCCTCAAGGCCGCCGGGTGGCGTTCCCTGGTCCTGGACGCGCGGGACCGGCTGACCCGGGTACGGGCGTCGCTGCCCGCGCAGCTGGGCGGGGCGGTGGGGACGCTGGCGGCGTTCGACGCGTACGGGGTCCTGGGGGCGGACGGCGGAGCCCGGGCCACCGAGGCCGCCGGGAGCGGCGGGGTGGGGCTGCGGCTCGTCGGCGCCTACGCGCGCGAGGTGGGCCTCGCCGAGCCCGTGCTGCCCTGGCACAGCCTGCGCACGCCCGTGGCGGACCTGGCCGCCGCGCTCGCCTTCACGGCCGGGGCGCTCGGCAAGGCCGCCGCCGACGTCCTGACGCTGTCCCGTACGGAGATCGCGGAGGTCTCCGAAGGCACCGGCGGCGGCTCCTCCGCGATGCCGCACAAGCGGAACCCCGTGCGCGCCACGCTCATCGCGGCCGCCGCCCACCGCGCCCCCGCCCTCGCGGCGACCCTCCTCGCCGCCCTCCCCGCCCCCGACGAGCGGCCCCCGGGCACCTGGCACGCCGAGTGGGAACCCCTCCGCGACCTGCTCCGCGTCACCGCCGGAGCGGCCCGCGCCACCGCCGGACTGAGCGCGGACCTGCGGGTGCACGCCCACGTGATGCGCGCACACCTGCACCTGACCGGGGGGCTGGTCGCCTCGGAGGCGGTCGTCGCACGGTTGACCCCACGGGTGGGGCGGGCGCGAGCGGTGGAGGTGGTACGGGAGTTGACGCGGCGGGTCCGGGACGGCGACGGAGAGCTGGGGGACCTCCTGGGGACGGTGGAGTGGCCGCACGCGCCGGAGGGGGACCCGGCCGACCCGCAGGCACTGGCGGCGCTGGCCGACCCCGCGCGCTGGACGGGCTCCGCCGGGGCCCTCACGGACCGGGCGCTGGAGCGGAGGTGACACCGCCGACCGGGCCGCCCGACGCCGTCCGCCGCGCCGCCCGGTGACGTCCTCTCCTCCGGAGACACCTCCCCGCCCCTCCGAAGGCACCCCCGTCCCCCGGAGACACCCCCCGCCCCTCCGGAGACACCCCGCCCCTCCGAAGGCACCCCTGTCTCTCCGAAGGGACCTCCGTCCCTCCCGAGACGCCCCCGCCCCTCTAGAGACACAGAACTCCCTGGAGCGACAGTGACCGCACGGACCGACCGTCCCGAGCCCCATCCCGCGCGCCTCCATCACCGCGAGGACGGGCCCGGCGCGGGCAGCCCGCTGATCCTCGGGCCGTCCCTCGGAACCTCCGCCGCGCTGTGGGACGGGGTGGTGCCGCACGTGGCCGGGCGGCACCGGGTCATCCGGTACGACCTCCCCGGGCACGGCGGCTCGTCGCCCGGGCTCATCGCCGCGGGGGCGACCGTCGCCGACCTCGCCGCGCTCGTCCTGGAGCTCGCGGACCGGCTCGGCGCCGATCGCTTCGGGTACGCGGGGGTCTCCTTGGGCGGGGCGATCGGGCTGCACCTCGCGGCGCACCACCCGGAGCGGATCGCGCGGCTCGCCGTCGTGTGCTCATCGGCCCACTTCGGCGGGGCCGGGCCCTGGCGGCAACGGGCGGCTCTCGTACGCCGTGAGGGCCTCGCCGAGCTGGCGAGGACCGCGCCCGAGCGCTGGTTCACGCCCGGCTTCACCGTGCCGCGCCTCGTGGCGGACCACCGCGGCGCCGACGCGGCCGCGTACGCCGCGTGCTGCGACGCGCTGGCCGCGTTCGACCTCCGGGAGTCGCTGTCCGCGATCACGGCGCCCACGCTGGTGGTGACCGGCCTGGAGGACCCGGCCACGCCTCCGGAGCACGGCCGGGAGATCGCCGAAGGGGTGGCGGGGGAGGTCACGGTGGTCGAGGTGCCGGGGGCCTCCCACCTGGCCCCGGCGGAACGCCCCGAGCCCGTGGGCACGGCCCTGCGCCAGCACCTGCGCGACCCGTACGGCGGATGACCACTCCGTACGGGGCTCCGGGGCCGCTCACCGCGCCCCGTACACCGCCTGCGGCGCCTCCGCCCGCGCCAGCAGCTTCAGGGCCGCCTCCCCCGCGGACGCGGGGGTGCGCCGGGCTCCGCAGTCGTCGCTGGGGCCCGGCCGCCACCCCTCCATGACGGTGACCCGGCCGCCCTCCACGGCGAAGACCCGGCCGGTCACGGAGGCCGACGCGGTGGAGCCGAGCCACACGACCAGCGGGGACACGTTCTCCGGGGCCATGGCGTCGAAACCGCCCTCTTCGGGGGCGGCCATCGCGTCGGCGAACGTCGTCTCGGTCATCCGGGTGCGGGCGGCGGGCGCGATGGCGTTCACCCGCACTCCGTAGGAGGCGAGTTCGGCGGCGGCCACCAGGGTGAGCCCGAGGACGCCCGCCTTGGCGGCGCAGTAGTTGCCCTGGCCGACGCTGCCGAGGAGCCCCGCTCCGGAGCTGGTGTTGACCACGCACGCGTGCGGCGGGCGGCCCGCCTTGGCCTCGGCCCGCCAGTGCGCGGCCGCGTGCTTCAGGGGCAGGAAGTGCCCCTTGAGGTGGACGCGCACGACCGCGTCCCAGTCGTCCTCGTCCAGGTTGACGAGCATGCGGTCGCGCAGGAACCCCGCGTTGTTGACGAGCGCGTCCAGGCGTCCGTACGTCTCCAGGGCGGCGTGGACGAGGGAGGCGGCACCCTCGGCGGTGGCGACGTCACCACGGTGGGCGACCGCGTCGCCGCCCGCGGCGCGGATCTCCTCGACGACGTCCTGCGCGGGCCCGCCGGAGACGCCCGAACCGTCGGCGGCCACCCCGAGGTCATTGACGACGACCCTGGCCCCCTCGGCGGCGAACGCGCGGGCGTGGGCGCGGCCGAGGCCCCGGCCCGCGCCGGTGACGATCACGACGCGGCCCGCGCAGATGCCCCGTTCGGCGGCGGCCTTACGCGACTCGACGGCGGTCATGCGCGACTCCTTCGCATACCCGGCTCCTTCGCTCGGTGGTGCGCGTCAGTGGTTCACGGTCGCGGCGTCCAGGAACGCGGGGCGCTCACCGCCGCCGTGCAGGTGCAGGGACGCGCCGCTGATGTAGCGCGCGGCCGGGGAGGCGAGGAAGACGCAGGCGTCGGCCGCGTCCGCGGGCTCGGCGAGGCGGCCGAGCGGGATGGTGCGGGCCACGGCCCGGACGCCGTCCTCGTCCCCGTAGTGCAGAGGGGCGCTCTCGGTGCGGACGAGGCCGAGGACGACCGTGTTCACGCGCACGCGCGGGGCCCACTCGACGGCCATGGTGCGCGCCAGGTTCTCCAGGCCCGCCTTGGCCGCGCCGTACGCCCCGGAGCCGGGTGAGGGGCGGGTGCCGCTGACGCTGCCGATCATCACGATGCCGCCGCCGTCCGCCTGACGGCACATCACCTCGTGGGCGGCGAGGGAGGCGTACAGCGGGGCGAGCAGGTTCAGCTCCACGATCTTGGCCTGGCGGCGCGCGGACGACTCGGCGAGCAGGCCGAAGGGGGTGCCGCCCGCGTTGTTCACCAGGACGTCCAGCCGCCCGTGGTCCGCGGCGACGCCGGTGAGCACGTCCCGGGCGGCGTCCGCGTCGCGCAGGTCGACGGCGCGGAACTCGGCGGTGGCGCCAAGCACTTCGACGGGCGCGCCGGGCGGCCTGCGGGCGCAGACGACGACGTGGGCCCCGGCCGCGAGGAAGCCCCGGGCGATGCCCGCGCCGACGCCGCGGGTGCCGCCGGTGACGACGACCACCTGTCGGTTGTCAGTCATGGCTGCTACCTTCCGAGTGACTAACAAATGTTTGGTTGAAGGCGCTGGGTTGAAAGGTAGCGGATGAGCTGATGCCTGTCTCCACTTCCTCCCCGGACGGGGGCGTGGCCGTGGTCACCGTGGACTACGCCCCGGTGAACGCGCTGCCCGCGCGAGGCTGGTTCGACCTCGCTGAGGCCGTGCGCGCGGCCGGGCGCGACCCGGGCGTGCGGTGCGTGGTCCTGGCCGCCGAGGGCCGGGGGTTCAACGCGGGCGTGGACCTCAAGGAGCTCCAGCGCGCCCGGGACGGCAGGGCGCTGCTCGACGCCAACCACGGCTGCGCCAGCGCCTTCGCCGCGGTGTACGAGTGCGAGGTCCCGGTGGTCGCCGCCGTGCAGGGCTTCTGCCTGGGCGGCGGCATCGGCCTCGTGGGCAACGCGGACGCGATCGTGGCGAGCGCCGACGCCACGTTCGGCCTCCCGGAGCTGGACCGCGGCGCCCTGGGCGCGGCCACGCACCTGTCCCGCCTGGTCCCCCAGCACCTGATGCGCGCGCTGTACTACACGTCGCGCACGGCCACGGCCGCCGAGCTGCACGCGCACGGCTCGGTGTGGCGCGTGGTCCCGCGCCCCGAGCTGCGTGCGGCGGCCCTGGAGCTGGCCCGTGAGATAGCCCGCAAGGACGGGGCGCTGCTGCGCCTGGCGAAGGCCGCGCTCAACGGCATCGACCCGGTCGACGTCCGCCGCAGCTACCGCTTCGAGCAGGGCTTCACCTTCGAGGCGGGCCTGAGCGGCGTGGCGGACCGCGTCCGCGCCGGGTTCGGAGCGGGCGGCCCCGCGGCGGACGGCACGGGCGTGCGCGACGGAGGGGGCGCGGCGTGAGCGACAAGGTCATGACGCCCGACGAGGTCGTGGGGTGCCTGGAGAGCGGGATGACGCTCGGCATCGGCGGCTGGGGCGCGCGCCGCAAGCCGATGGCCCTGGTGCGGGCGCTGCTGCGCTCGCCGGTGACCGATCTGACGGTGGTCTCGTGCGGCGGCCCGGATGTCGGCCTGCTCGCCGCCGCCGGGCGCGTGCGGACGCTGGTCGCGCCGTTCGTGACGCTCGACTCGATCCCCCTGGAGCCGCACTTCCGGTCGGCGCGCGAGCGGGGTGCGCTCGACCTGGTCGAGCTGGACGAGGCGATGTTCCTCCAGGGGCTCACGGCCGCCGCGCAGCGCCTGCCGTTCCTGCCGATCCGCGCGGGCCTCGGCTCGGACGTGCTGCGCGTCAACCCCCGCCTGCGCACGGTCAGATCGCCGTATGACGACGGGGAGGAGCTGGTGGCCGTCCCACCACTGCGCCTGGACGCGGCCCTGGTGCACCTGAACCGCGCGGACCGCCTGGGCAACGGCCAGTACCTGGGCCCCGATCCGTACGTCGACGACCTGTTCTGCGAGGCCGCCGACGCGGCGTACGTGTCGTGCGAGCGGATCGTGGACACCGTCGATCTCACGCGGAACGCGGCCCCCCAGACGCTGCTGGTCTCCCGCCACGCGGTGGCGGGCGTCACCGAGACGCCGCACGGCGCGCACTTCACGTCCTGCGCGCCGGACTACGGCCGCGACGAGCCCTTCCAACGGGAGTACGCCACCGCGGCCGCCGACCCCTCGGCCTGGGCGGCGTTCCACGACCGCTTCCTCTCCGGCGACGAGAAGGACTACCGGTCGGCCGTCACGGCCTGGCACGAGGAGCGGCGATGACCACCCGGCCCACGGCACCGCCCGCGGCACGGCCCGGTGCCGCGACCCGCGCCGAGTACTGCGTCGTGGCCTGCGCCGAGGCGTGGCGGGGCGACGGCGAGATCCTGGCCGCGCCGATGGGCACGCTGCCGACGGTGGCCGCCCGCCTGGCGAAGCTGACGTTCGCGCCGGACCTGCTGCTCACGGACGGCGAGGCCCTCCTGATGGGCGACGTTCCTGCTGTCGGGGCGCCCTCGGCGGTGACGGAGGGCTGGCTGCCGTACCGCCGCCATCTGACGATGGCGATGGGCGGGCGCAGACACGTGATGATGGGCGCGAGCCAGCTCGACCGCTTCGGCAACCAGAACATCTCGTGCGTCGGCGACTGGCACCGCCCCACCCGCCAGCTCCTCGGCTCCCGCGGCGCCCCGGTGAACACGGCGAACAACCCGGTCAGCTACTGGATCCCGAGGCACGGCCCCCGCGTGTTCGTCGAGAAGGTCGACATGATCAGCGGTGTCGGGTACGACAGCGCGGCCGCGGCGGGCCCGTCGGCGACCCGCTTCCACGAGCTGCGCCGCGTGGTGTCGCAGCTCGGCGTCTTCGACTTCGAGGGCCCCGACCGCACGCTGCGCCTGGTGTCGGTGCACCCCGGGGTGAGCGTGGCCGAGGTCCGCGCGGCGACGGCCTTCGACCTGGCGGTGTCCCCCGCGCTCGGGCCCACGCGCGCGCCCACCGCCGAGGAGCTGCGCCTGATCCGCGAGGTCCTGGATCCCGCGGGCCTGCGCGAGCGGGAGGTGCGGCCATGACGCCCCTGCCGCCCGCGTCTCCCGGGTCACCCGGGCCGCCCGGGTCACCAGGGTCGCTCGCGTCGTCGGAGCCGTCCCTCAGCACCCCGTTGACCCGGCTCCTCGGGGTGCGCCACCCGGTCGTGCAGACCGGCATGGGCTGGGTCGCGGGCCCCCGCCTGGTGTCGGCGACGGCGAACGCGGGCGGGCTCGGCGTCCTGGCGTCCGCCACGATGACGCTGCCCCAGCTCCGCGCCGCGATCAGAGAGGTGCGGGCGCGCACGGACGCCCCGTTCGGCGTGAACCTGCGCGCCGACGCGGCGGACGCGCCCGACCGGGTCCGGCTGGTCGTCGACGAGGGCGTCCGCGTGGCGTCCTTCGCGCTCGCCCCCTCCCCGTCCCTGATGGCCGCGTTGAAGGACGCCGGGGTCGTGGTGATCCCCTCCGTGGGCGCGCGGCGGCACGCGGAGAAGGTCGCCGCGTGGGGCGCGGACGCGGTCCTCGTCCAGGGCGGCGAGGGCGGCGGCCACACCGGTGACGTCGCCACGACCGTGCTGCTCCCCCAGGTCGTGGACGCCGTGGACATCCCGGTGATCGCGGCGGGCGGCTTCCACGACGGCCGCGGCCTGGTCGCGGCCCTGGCCTACGGCGCCGCGGGCGTCGCCATGGGCACCCGCTTCCTGCTCACGTCCGACTCCCCCGTCCCGGACGCGGTGAAGGCCCGCTACCTGGCGGCGACGGCCCGGGACATCACGCTCACCACGCGCGTGGACGGCCTCCCCCACCGCATGCTCCGCACGCCCCTGGTGGCGTCCCTGGAGCGCTCGGGCCCCCTCGCCTCCCTGCTCATGGCCGCCCGCCACGCCCGCGCCCACCGCCGCGCGTCCGGCCTGACCTGGCCCCAACTGCTGCGAGAGGGCCGCGCGTTGAGGGCCGCCAAGTCCCTGACCTGGCCCCAGACCCTCCTGGCGGCGAACACGCCCCGGCTGCTCAAGTCAGCGATGGTCGACGGCGACCCGGACCGCGGGGTCATGGCCGCGGGCCAGGTGGCGGCGGTACTGGATGATCTCCCGTCGTGCGCGGAACTCATCACGCGGATGGTGAGGGAGGCGGAGGAAGTCCTGGCCGGATTGCGGGGCATCCAGAACGGCACCGCACCGTGACGCAGCGCCGCACCGTGACACGGCACCGCGCCGTGACAGCGCACGCCGAGGGAATTCCAGCCCGTCCGGCGCTTGAGGACGAGGCGCGGAGCGCCGAAAGACGGGGGCCCGGGGCTCGGCCCCCGCAGGCGGCGCCCCGGACCCCGGGTCACCAAGGACTAGACCCCGGCCAGGAACCGCTCAGCCCGGGCGGCCAGCCCATCCGCTCCGCAGCTGCGCGCCAGCGCCAGCCCCCGTTCCAGCTCGTCCACGCTGCCCGAGGCGACCCCGTACTCGACCCGCGCGAGGGCGTGTTCGTACGCGCACGGCGATTCCTCCAGATAGGCCGCGGCCTTGCCGTACAGGACGGTGGCGCGCTGGCCCGAGGCCAGCGCGGCCTCGCAGCGCAGGGCCTCGCCGATCGCGGTGTCCGTGCCGAACCGCTCGGCCTGCACGCGGGCGTCGGCGACGAGGTCGGCGGCGCGCCGCGGATCCTCGTCGGCGAGGGCCCGCGCGAGGTCGTACGCCCAGGGCGCGAGCACCGTGTTGTACTGGCCGCGGGCCGTCAGCACCTTGGCGGCGGACTCCAGTTCGTTGAGGCCCGCCTCGCGGTCGCCGAGCGCGAGCAGCAGGCGTCCGCGCACCGACATGGCGTCGGGGACGTAGATCGTGGAGGCGGACGGCGGGGCGAAGCCGTAGCGGTCGGCGACGGACCTGGCCTGTTCGGCGTGGCCGCGGGCGAGCAGCGTGTCGATGAGCATGCTGGCCACCTCCCAGTGCATCGGAAGTCGGCCCTGGCCCACGCGGTCGGCGAGCCGCAGGCTCTCGCGCAGCGAGTTCTCGGCGTCCCTGAGGCGTCCGCGCCTGCGGTACACATAGCCGAGGAAGGCGTGGGCGAGCGCCAGGTGGCCGCCGGTCCAGCCCGCGGTCTCGTACGCCCGCACGGCCTCGGTGAACAGGCTCTCGGCGCGGTCGAGCCGGTCGGCGAAGGCGTAGGCGCTGCCGAGCATCAGGCGCAGCTCGAAGCTCCACTCGGCGTCGGTCCAGCCGAGGCCGGGCGCGAGGCGGCCGTTGACGAGGGCGCGGTCGCACAGCTCCACGACCACCTCGGCGTTCTCGCCCCGGGTCATCGCGTCGAAGGCGCGCAGGATGAGCATCGCCCGCTCGGCGTTGTCACGTCCGGTCAGCGGGTCGGCGAGCGCGGCCAGGCGCCGGGAGCGGCCGGGTGAGTCCTCCTCGCCCGCGTGGATGCCCTCCCACATGAAGTGCACGGCCTGGAGCCGCAGCCGTGCGGGGCCCGGTTCGAGCCGGGCGGCCTCCTCGGTGATGACGCGCAGGCCCTCGCCGAGCTGGTCGTTGTGCACGAGGGCCTGGGAGAGGCGGCAGACGGCGTCGACGCGCAGCTCCTGGCTGAGGCCGCCGCGGGACAGGGCCTCGCGCAGGTGCCCGATGGTGGTGGCGGGCGAGGTGAGCAGTGTGGCGCAGCCCAGTTCGTAGAGGACCAGGGCGTGCACGCCGGGCCGGGGCGGCTCGCGCAGGGCCCGCTCCAGGCAGCGGCGGGCCGCGTCGGGCGCGCCGACGGCGAGGTGCTCAGTGGCCGCTTCGCGCAGCTGCCCGACGAGTTCGGGGTCGTCGTCCGGGTGGACCTCCAGCAGGTGCCGGGAGGCCGCGGCGGCGCCGCGGCCGGAGCGGGTGACGGCCCAGGCGGCGCGCCCGTGCATGGCGGTGCGGGTGGCGGCCGGGATGGAGGTGTAGACGGCGGTGGCGATCAGCGGGTGCACGAACTCGAGGCCCGCGTCGCCGCTGGTGAGGATGCGGGCCAGGGACAGCCGCTCCGCGCACCGCTCGGCCGCGTCGCGGGGCATTCCGGCGAGGGACGCGGCGAGTTCGACGGAGATCTCGGAGCCGAGGATCGCCGCGGCCCAGGCGAAGCGGGTGGCGTCCGTGCCGAGTTCCTCCAGGCGGGCGACGAGGCCGCGGCCGCGCGCCGAGCGGTTCAGGTCGCGCAGCTCGGCCGCGGAGGACTCGACGGGTTCCAGCTCGCTGTCCTGGACCTTGGCGAGGAGTTCCACGGATTCGTAGGGGTTGCCGCCGGTGACCGCCCATACCTCGCGGCAGAACGGGGCGTCGGCGTGCTCGCCGAGGGTGGCGCGGGTCAGTCCCGCGGTGGCGTCCGGGGTGAGGGCGCGCAGCGGGGGCGAGGGGTGGGCCGCGGCGCCGATCCGCTCCAGGTAGCGGGCGCTTTCGCCGGTCGCCTCGCCGGGCCGGTGGGCGACCACGACGAGGACGGGCACCTCGTCGAGGCGCTCGGCGAACGCGGCGAGCCAGCGCAGCGTCTCCTGGTCGACCCAGTGCGCGTCGTCGACGAGCAGCACCAGCGGCCAGTGCACGTGGGCGAGGCGGGCGACGACGGAGACGAGGCCGTCGCACACGGCCTGCGGGTCGGGGCGGCCGCTGCCCGGTTCCGTTATCCCGAGCGCGGGGCCCGCGATCTCGTGCCAGTCGCCCAGGTACTCGCGGACCTCTTCGGGGGAGAGGGCGACGAGCGCGGGCTGGAGCAGTTGGCGAACGACGTTGTACGGAACGGACGTGACGGTCTCGCCGCCGCGGGCGGACCACACGGTGGCCCGGCCGTCGGCGATGCGGCGCACTGCGGACAGCAGCGCGGTCTTGCCGATTCCGGCCTCTCCGCTGAAGACGAGCAGGCCGCCTTCGGTCGTCATGTCCGAGCACAGACCTGCCACCGCGCGCTCGGCCGCGGCGATCTCGTCGTCGCGCTCCCACAGCGGGGCCCAGGCGCCGCCTCCGGGCCGTCCCTGCGTCATCGCGCTACCTCCCGGGGTCGCTCAATCGACGTACAGAACTTGAGACTAGCCGGGTCGGAGCGGTCAGGGTGGGCGGACCGGCAAGGCACTCCCGCCAGGGGTGACAGGCTGTCATATGCCAGGGCCGTGCGGCGGGGGGTGGCGGGCGGTGCGAGAGGCGGCCACCGGGGCCCGGTGGTTCCGGTTGGCGGGGTCCCGCGGAGGTCAGAGGCGTTCGACGATGGTGACGTTGGCCTGGCCGCCTCCTTCGCACATGGTCTGGAGGCCGAACCGGCCTCCGGTGCGCTCCAGTTCGTGCAGCAGGGTCGTCATCAGGCGGGCGCCGGTGGCCCCGAGGGGGTGACCGAGAGCGATCGCGCCGCCGTTCACGTTGACCTTGTCCGGGTCGGCGCCGGTCTCCTTCAGCCAGGCGAGGACGACTGGCGCGAACGCCTCGTTGATCTCGACGAGGTCGATGTCGTCCAGGGTGAGGCCGGTCTTCTTCAGAGCGCGGGCCGTGGCCGGTATGGGCGCGGAGAGCATCCGGATGGGGTCCTCGCCGCGGGCGGAGAGGTGGTGGACGCGGGCTCGGGGCGTCAACCCGTGGTCGCGCACGGCCCGTTCACCGGCGATGAGCAGGGCGGCGGCGCCGTCGGAGACCTGGGAGGAGCAGGCGGCGGTGAGGGTGCCGCCGTCCGTGACGGGCCTGAGGGCGGCCATCTTGGCGCGGGTGGTGTCGCGGCGGGGGCCCTCGTCCGCGGTGACGTCGGCGCAGGCGACGAGTTCGCGGTCGAAGCGGCCCTCGTCGGCGGCGCGGACCGCGCGCCGGTGGGAGCGGAGCGCGAACTCCTCCATGTCCGCGCGGGAGATGCCCCAGCGCCCGGCGATGAGCTGGGCGCCGTGGAACTGGTTGACCGGCTGGTCCCCGTAGCGGGCGCGCCAGCCGGTGCTGCCCGCGAACGGCCCTTCGGTGAGGCCGAGGGGCTCGGCGGCCCGGCGGGAGGCGAAGGCGATGGGGATCATCGACATGTTCTGCGTGCCGCCCGCGACCACGAGGTCCTGGGTGCCGGAGAGGATGGCCTGGGCGGCGAAGTGCAGGGCCTGCTGGGAGGATCCGCACTGCCGGTCGACCGTGACGCCGGGCACCTCCTCGGGCAGTCCGGCGGCGAGCCAGCTCGTGCGGGCGATGTCGCCCGCCTGCGGTCCGACCGCGTCGAGGCAGCCGAAGACGACGTCGTCGACGGCGGCCGGGTCCACGCCGCTGCGCTCCATCAGCGCCGTGAGCACATGGGCGCCCAGGTCGGCGGGGTGGACAGCGGCGAGGCCGCCGCCGCGCTTGCCCACCGGGGTGCGGACCGCCTCGACGATGTAGGCCTCGGCCATGGCTGCGTGCTCCTCGGGTGTCGGGCGACGCCGGGCGGCCTGCGCGCGGGTCGCGGCTGTCGGCGGTCGCGGTGGACGACCGCGGTGCGGGGCGCCCGGGGGCGCGGGCCGTGTCGGTGGCGGCTCCGCCGCGTGGGCGCTACCGGCGGCGACCGACGGCGCACCGGCGACCGGGGTGCCGCGACCGGCGTGCCACGACCGGGCGACCTCACGGTGCCGCACGGCGGGCACGGCGGGCGCGGCGGGCACGGCGGGCGCGGCGGGCACGGCGCCTAGGCGCGGACGCTGAGGCCGTCCAGGACCATCGACAGGTACTGGCGGGCGATCTCCTCGGGGCTGTGGCCGCCGCCCGGCCGATACCAGGACGCGGCGACCCAGACCGTGTCCCGTACGAAGCGGTAGGCGAGCCGGATGTCCAGGTCGGCGCGGAAGACGCCTTCGGCGACGCCGCGTTCGAGGGTGGCGAGCCAGGTCTTCTCGAAGCGCTGCTGGGACTCCACCAGGTACTCGAACCGGGTCTGGGCGACCAGGTGCCGGGACTCCTTCTGGTAGATCGCGACGGCGGACCGGTGCCGGTCGATCTCGCGGAAGGACTCCGTGACAAGGGCCTCCAGGGTCTCGCGGGGGCCGAGCGGCGCGGCGAGGACCGCGTCGTACCCGTCCCACAGCTCCGTCAGGAACGTCCGCAGGATCTCTTCGAGCATCGACTCCTTGGAGTCGAAGTGGTAGTAGAGGCTCCCGGCGAGCATGCCCGCGGCGTCGGCGATCTTGCGGACCGTCGTGGCGTTGTACCCCTGCTCGGCGAACACGTCCGCGGCGATCCTGAGCAGTTCGTCGCGGCGCTCCGCCGACGGGGTCACGGGCTGCTTCCTCCCTCGGGCGGGCTTCTTCGCCGCGCCGCCCGGGGCGTTCCCCGCCGCGCCGCCGGGGGGCTTTGCGCGGCCGGACCTCGCAGTCCCACGGCCGCCGCCCGGGGGCGTTCGCTCGTCGGTGTCCGGCTGCTGCTGTCGCTGTTGTCTCTGTGTCGGCACACGGCCATTCTCCGCCCATGGCTGTCGGCTACGGGTGCTGGCTGCTGGCCGAGACCGTCTCGCCCGTCAGGTACGAGGAGTAGTCGCTGGCCAGGAAGACGATGACGTTGGCCATCTCCCAGGGCTCGGCGGGCCGTCCGAACGCCTCGCGCGCGGCCAGTTCGTCGAGCAGCCCCGGCGGGGTGACCCTGGCCAGGTGGGGGTGCAGGGCGAGGCTGGGCGCGACCGCGTTGACCCGGATCCCGTGGGGTGCCGCTTCGAGGGCGGCGCAGCGCGTGAGGGCCATGACGCCCGCCTTCGCCGCGGCGTAGTGCCCCTGGCCCGCCTGGGCGCGCCAGCCGAGCACCGAGGCGTTGTTCACGATGACTCCGCCGCGGCCCGTGGCGCGCAGGCGGCGCAGGGCGGCGCGAGTGCAGCGGAACGTGCCCGTCAGTGTGACGTCGATGACGGTGGCCCACTGGTCGTCGGTCATGTCCGTCAGCTCGCAGGTGCCGCCGAGGCCCGCGTTGTTCACGACGATGTCCAGACGGCCGTGGGCGCGCTCCGCCAGGTCGAACAGGGCGCGCACCTGCTGCTCGTCCGTGACGTCGCACACCGTGCCGTCGACGCGGTCGGGGCCGAACTCGGCCGCCAGGCACGCCACAGCCTCCTTGGTGCGCCGCGGGTGGGCGTCGCCGATGACCACGCGGGCGCCCTCCTCCAGGAGGCGGCGGGCGGTGGCGCCGCCTACGCCCGACCCGGCGGCCGCAGTGACGACGGCCGCGCGGTCGGCGAGCAGGCCGTGCCCGCGCACGTACTCAGGCGTGCTCATGGGGCCTCCCTCGCGCCCTCGACGGCTCACCTCACCCACGGTAATCTACCAAACACTTGTTAGGGAAGAGCTTCGAGGGGTGACGCCCGCATGGATCTCGACTTCACGGCGGCGGAAGAGGAGTTCAGGCGCCAGGCGCGCGCCTGGCTGGCCGCGCACGTGCCGCGCGCCCCGCTGCCGTCCCTGGAGACCGCGGCGGGCTTCGCCGCCCACCGGGAGTGGGAGCGCGAGCTCGCCGCGGACCGCTGGTCGGCCGTCACCTGGCCCGAGGAGTACGGGGGCCGGGGCGTCGGCCTCGTCCAGTGGCTCCTCTTCGAGGAGGAGTACCACCGGGCGGGGGCACCGGGCCGCGTCTCGCAGAACGGCATCAGCCTGCTCGCGCCCACGCTGCTCGCCCACGGCACCCCGGAGCAGCGGGCGCGCATCCTGCCGCCCATGGCGCGCGGCGAGGTCGTCTGGGCGCAGGCGTGGTCGGAGCCGGAGGCCGGGTCCGACCTGGCGGCGCTGCGGTCCACCGCGCGGCGGGTGCCCGGCGGTTGGCGGCTGAGCGGGCAGAAGACGTGGTCGTCGCGGGCGGCGTTCGCCGACCGCGCGTTCGGCCTGTTCCGCAGCGACCCGGGGGCGGACCGGCCGCACCGGGGCCTGACGTACGTGATGTTCCCGCTCGACGCGGACGGCGTCACCGTGCGGCCCATCGGGCGCCTCGACGGCAAGCCCGCGTTCGCGGAGCTGTTCCTGGACGAGGTGTTCGTGCCGGACGAGGACGTGGTCGGCGAGCCGGGCCAGGGCTGGCGGATCGCGATGGCGACGACGGGCGACGAGCGCGGTGTGACGCTGCGCTCCCCCGGCCGCTTCCTGGCGACGGCCGACAGGCTGGTGCGGCTGTGGCGCGCGCACGGCGACCCGCGGGACACGGCCCTGCGGGACCGCGTGGCCGACGCGGTGACCGGCGCCCGCGCGTACCAGCTCCACGCCTGGGCGGCCGTCTCGCGCCGCGCGGCGGGCGAGGCGCCCCCCGGTCCGCCCGGCGCGGACTCCAGCCTCACCAAGGTGTTCTGGTCGGAGTACGACATCGCGGCGCACGAGACGGCCCTCGACCTGCTCGGCGCGGACGGCGAGTTGACGGGCCCGGGCCCCGGGGGCGCGGACTGGATGGAGGGGTACGTCTTCTCGCTGGCCGGTCCGATCTATGCGGGGACGAACGAGATCCAGCGCGACATCATCGCCGAGCGCCTGCTCGGGCTGCCGAGGGGGCGCCGCGGATGAGGTTCCTCCTGGACGACGAGCAGCGCGCGTTCGCCCGGTCCCTGGACGCCCTGCTGACGGCCGCTGAAGCCCCCGCCGCCGCGCGCGCCTGGGCCGACGGGGACCTAGCCCAGGGAGCGGCGCTGTGGCGGCGCCTGGCGGCCACCGGGGTGTTCGCGCTCGCCGCCGACGCCGAGTACGAGGGGGTGGGGCCGCTCCCCGTAGAGCTGGCCGTCGCCTTCGTAGAGGTGGGTCGGCACGCGGTGCCGGGGCCGCTGGTGGAGACGGCGGTGGCGGCGGCGCTGCTCTCCCGCCTCGCCGAGCGGGGCGAGCCCGACGCGGCCAAGCGGCTGCTGCCGTCGCTCGTGTCGGGCGAGGCGCGCGCCACGGTGGCGCTCGCCGAGACGGGTCCGTACGCGCTGGACGCGGACGCGGCGACGTACGTCCTCGCCGCCGGGGACGGCCTCGTGCGGCTGGCCCCCGGGCACGGCCCGCCGCGGGCGTCCCTCGACCCCGCGCGGCGCCTCGCGCGCCCGCTGCCCGGCGGCGAGGTCCTGGCCACCGGCCCCGCGGCGGACGACGCGGCGCGGCACGCCCTGCGGTGGGCGGCGCTCGCCACGGCCGCGCAGTGCCTGGGCGTCGGGTACGCGCTCTTGGACCGCACGGTGGCGTATGTGAAGCAGCGGACCCAGTTCGGCGTGCCCGTCGGCTCCTTCCAGGCGGTCAAGCACCGCCTCGCGGACGTGCTGGTGGGCCTTGAGTTCGCCCGTCCCCTGGTGTTCGGCGCCGCGGTGTCCCTGGAGGCGGACGGCCCCTGGGGGATCTCGCCTCGGCCAAGCTGGCCGCCGGGGAGGCCGGGTACCGCGCCGCGCGGGCCGCGCTCCAGTCGCACGGGGCGCTGGGGTACGCGGCCGAGGCCGACGTCTCCCTGTGGATCCGCAAGGCCCGTGCCCTGCGCGGCGCGTGGGGCACCCCTGGCACCTGGCGCGCCAGGGTCATCCCGTAACGCGCGTCCCCGCACCGGGCTCGGCACGCCGCTCCTTCTCGGGCGGGAAGGGCCGAGCGCGCCACCGTGCCTCCAACGGGCCGGGGTTTCAAGCCCGCCCGGCGCCTGAGGGCAAGCCGCGCTCCGGCGGGGCCGCCCCGGTGCGGCCCCGCCGGAGCGTGGCGGGATAGTGGGGGTCGGGCCCGTCGGCCCCCGAGACTCGGTGCCGGGTACACCGCCAGCCAGAAGGAGACCCCCGTGCGCGTTATCGGCCTCATGTCCGGCACCTCCTACGACGCCATCGACGCCGGTGCCGTCGACCTCGCCCTCGACGGCGACCGGCTCGTCCTGACCCCGCTCGGCCTGATCAGCCGCGGGTACGACGAGGCGCTGCGCGCGGCGCTCGCCGCCGCCCTGCCCCCGGCGAGCACCACGCTGGCCGACGTGTGCCGCCTGGACACGCTGATCGGGCGGGCGTTCGCCGGTGCGGCCGTGGAGGCTGACCGCGACCTGTGCGACGGCGCCGCGGAGCTGGTCGCCTCGCACGGGCAGACCGTCTTCCACTGGGTGGAGGACGGCACGGTGCGCGGCACGCTCCAGATCGGGCAGCCCGCGTGGATCGCGGAGGCGACGGGCCTGCCGGTGGTGTCCGACTTCCGGCCGCGGGACGTGGCGGCGGGCGGTCAGGGCGCGCCCCTGGTGAGCCTGGTGGACCAGATGTGGCTGCGCGGCAGGCCGGGCGCCCCGGTCGCGCTGAACCTGGGCGGCATCGCCAACATCACCGCCCCGGACGGCACGGCGTTCGACACCGGCCCCGCCAACGCCCTGATCGACGCGGCGGTGCGGGAGTTGACGCCGCTGGGGCGCGAGGGGGCGCTCGCGTACGACAGGGACGGGGCGCTCGCGGCGCGCGGCGCCGTGCACCCCGAGCTGCTCGCGCGGCTGCTCGCCGAGCCGTACTACGCGCTGCCCGCGCCGAAGACGACGGGCAAGGAGCTGTTCCACCTGCCGTATCTACGCCGTGCCCTCGCCGGTTTCGAGGACCTGGCGGCGGAGGACGTCGTGGCGACGCTCACCCGGCTGACGGCGGTGACGGTCGCCGACGCGGTGCGCGCGGTGAAGGCCAGCGAGGTGATCGCCTCCGGCGGCGGGATCCGGAACCCGACGCTCATGGCCATGCTGCGGGCCGAGTTGGGCTCGGCGGTGCCGGTGCGGGGCTCCGACGACTTCGGGCTCCCGTCGGCGGCGAAGGAGGCGTACGCGTTCGCGGTGCTCGGCTTCCTGACGGCGCACGGGCTGCCCGGCACCGTCCCGGCGAGCACCGGCGCACGGCACGCGAGCGTCCTCGGGTCGATCACGCCGGGGCGCGCGGGGCTGCGGCTGCCCGGCCTCGCGCCCCACGGCCCACAGGCCCCGGGGGACTTCGTGGCGCCCACGCGGCTCGTGGTGGACGGGCACGTCCGGGGCTGACGGCACGGTCCGGCCGCAGCGCCGCGCGGCGGCCGGAACGCGGCGCGCGGCGAGGGCGGCCGGGAAGGAGCCGACGGTCGAGAAGGAGAGGGTCGGGAAGGAATCCGCGGCCGGAAGGGAGTCGGGGGTCGGGAAGGAATCCGCGGGCGGGAAGAAGTCGGCGGCCGGGCAGGAGTTGACGGCCCCTCTCATCCGGATTTCAGGAGGTGCCCATACGCTGACGCGCATGACGCACGCGACTCCCCCCGGCTGGTATCCCGACCCCAGGCAGGCTCCCGGCGCCCCGCCCTCCGAGCGGTGGTGGGACGGGTCGAAGTGGACGGACCACGTCCGCGCGCCGGGCGCCGCCCCCGCGCCCCCCGGACCGTTCCCCGCGCCGTACCCCGGGCCACCGCCGCACGATCCGCGGCGCCGCCGCATACGGACGGCGATAGGCGTCGGCGTGGCGGTGGCGGTGCTCGCGGGCATCGGCGGCGGGGTCTACGCGCTGACCGCCGACGACGACGGCGACGACGACGCGGGGTCCCCGTCGTCGTCCGCGCCCGTGAAGCCCGGCCCGGACGACGGCGACGGCGACAGCGACGGCGACAGCGGGGACGGCGGCGACAAGTCCCCGGGGAACCCGGAGGGTTCGCCGTCCCCCGGCCCGTCCGACGCCCCGCCGTCCGAGGAGGGGTACGCGACCGACCGGGCGAGCGGGATCAGCGTGCCCGTGCCGGACGGCTGGGAGGGCCAGTCGGGCCGCGGCGGCGTCGGCGCGAGCGTGACGACCGGGAAGTACCCGTGCCCCGGGGAGACGTCGAAGACCTGCGTCCGCGGCGGCGCGTTCTCGGCGCCCGCCCGCGCCATGAAGGTCACCGGGAGCAGCCCCGAGGCCGTGGCCAAGGCCGACATCGAGAAGAACGCCGAGGAATCGTACGGCGGCCCGATCTACGGCGGCACACTGAAGTCGCACAAGGAACTGGCGTCCCGGTCGGTCACCGTCGCCGGGCAGAAGGGCTATCTGGTCCGCTGGAAGGCCGTCACCCGCAAGGGCCCCGACGGGTACGTCCAGTCACTCGCCTTCACCTCGCCCACCGATGACACGACCCTGGTGCTGGTCCGCTTCGGCATCGACGTCCACGACGACGCGCCGCCCCTGTCGTCCATGGACCGGATCGCCAAGGGCATCAAGGCGGCCCGCGGCGGCGCGGGCGGCGACGGCCAGCAGGTCAACGACCAGGGCGCGGGCCCGTACGCACGGACCGGGCGGGACGTCTCCGCCGCGCTGTGACGCCACCGGGCCCTCGCGGGGCCGGACAGACTTGGGCGCCGCCGTCGCGGCAGACCCGGGCGCCGCCCCTGACGAGGCCCGGCGCCGCCTCCTGACAAGGCCGGGCGGGCCGAGCGAACTCGGCCCGCCCGGCGGGGGGTTGCGCGCCGACCCCGTCCCCACGGTGCGGCGCGAGCAGGCCCCGGTCCGGTCATCCAACCCGCGGACCCGGGCCCACGTTCTAGGGGGCGCCCGCCGCCGGTGCACCCGACGGCGCGTCCTGCGCGGGCGCGTCGGCCAGGCCGAGCACCGGCAGCAGCACCGCCTCGACGAACCGCGTCAGATACGCCACGTCCGCGTTCTCGCCGTCCAGGAACGGGCGGACCCGCAGCACGCCGATGAGCTGGGCCGCGATGAACTCGGCCGCCGGGTGCCCCTCGGGGATCTCGCCGCGCTCGACCCCGCGCCGCACCATCGCCTCGATCGCCCGCAGCTCGGGCTCCACCAGGGCCTCGCGCAGCGCCCGCCGGAGGTCCGCGTCCTGCTGCACCGCGTGCCCGAGCGCCTGCACGAGCAGGGTGTCCCGCTCGCTCCAGGCGGCGGCCGAGCACGCCGCCGCACGCAGGTCACCGGCGAGCGAGCCGGTGTCGATGCCCTCGAAGCGCACGCACCGGTTGGCGCGCAGCGCGGCGGCCACGAACTGGGGCTTGGTCTTCCACTGGCGGTAGAGCGTGGACTTGCTGCACTTGGCGCGGGCGGCCACGCCCTCCATGGTCACGGCCTCGTACCCGCAGGCGCGGAGCTGGTCGAGGACGGCGTCGTAGAACTCCTGCTCCCGCTCGGGCGTGATCTTGGAGCGGCGCGCCGCCACCTGGCCGCACGCCCGCTCGTCCGTCCGTTCCCGCGCCGTCATGTCTCGTCTCCTCGATGCGGCGGCCCGACCGGCCACGCCTACCGATACGCCAGTGTACCGGTACGCTGACGTATCGGTACGCGACCGTATCGGTACAATGGCGTTTCGATGTGTGCCAGGAGGCGTGGTGTGCCAGGAGGCGTGCGTCGGCGCACCAACCCAGTCGTCACGTAAAGGGGCCGGGGGCATGAAGACCCGCGTATCCCGAGCAGCCCGCGCAGACCGGAGCGGGCCTGCCGAACAGGAGCCGGAGATAGCCTCCGGGCCGCCGGGAGCACCCTCCGCGCACCCGGACGCGCCCCCCGGCACGGGCGCCGACACCTCCCGCGGCCGGGCCCGGTCCGGTCGGCCGCCGCTGGTCCGCGAGCTGCTGCTGGTCGCCGGGCTCTTCCTCGTGTACAAGTTCGGCCGCCAGCTCGCCAACGGGCACACGGGCGAGGCGTTCCGCAACGCGCACCGCGTGTGGGACGCCGAGCGCGCCCTGCGCCTGCCCGGCGAGGGCAGCGTCCAGGACGCGCTGCTGAGCAGCGACACCCTCGTCCACGTCGCGAACACCTACTACGCGACCGTGCACTTCCCGGCGACGCTGCTGTTCCTGGTGTGGCTGTACGCGCGCCGCCCCCGGCACTACGTCTGGGCCCGGCGGATCCTGGCCGCCCTGACGGCGGTCGCGCTGCTGCTCCACCTCGGCTTCCCGCTGGCGCCGCCGCGCCTGCTCGCCGCCGCGCACCTCGTGGACACGGCGCAGGTGTACGGACCCTCGGTGTACGCCGCGAAGCCCGCGACCGACTCGATGGCCAACCAGTTCGCGGCCATGCCGTCCCTGCACTTCGGCTGGGCGCTGATGGTGGCGATCGGCCTGATCGCGGCGACCGGCTCCCGGTGGCGCTGGCTGTGGCTGCTGCACCCGCTGGTCACGCTCGTGGTCATCGTCGGCACCGCCAACCACTACTGGCTCGACGCGCTCGTGGCGGCCGCGCTGCTCGGGATCGCGCTCGCGGTCCTCCGCCCGCCCCGCCCGGCGCGCCCGGCGCACTCCCTGGTCGTGCGCCGCTCGACACCGGCGCCCACCGCGCCACCCGCACCCCCTGCGCCATCTGCGCCATCTGCGCCCTCCGTGCCTTCCGTGCCCGAACCGGTCGCGTCCGGGGCCCAGCGGTGAGCGCCCCGCTGCTCGCCGTGGCGCTCTCGCTCGTCTCGGCCGCCGCGTACGCCGCCGCGGCCGTCGCCCAGGAGCGCCTCGCGGCCCGGGTGGCGGGCACCGGACGCCGGATGCTGCGGCTGCTCGCCAGCGGGGCGTGGTGGGCGTCCGTCGGGCTCAACGCGGCGGCGGCGCTGCTGCACGTGGCGGCGCTCAAGTACGGCCCGCTCACCCTGGTGCAGCCGCTCGGCGCGCTCACCCTGGTGGCCGCCGTGCCACTGGGCGCGCGCCTGGCCGGGCGCCGGGTCACGCGCCTGGAGTGGCGCGGCACGGGGCTCACCCTCATCGGCCTGGGCGCCCTGCTGCTCACCGCGACGGGACCCGCGCCGGACGACGTCCTGTCGCTGCCGGAGGCCGTGACGGTCGCCGCGGTCACGGCCGCGGTCATCGGCCTCCTCTCCCGGCCCGGCACCCGCCCCGGGCTGCGGCACGCGACCGCGTCCGGCTTCGCCTCGGGCGTCGCCTCCGCCCTCACGCAGACGGTGACGGTCGCGGCGACCGACCGCTCGGGGCCGCTGCTCAGCGCGCAGGTCGTGGTGGTGGCGCTGCTCGTCGCGGCGTTCGCCGTCGGGGGCCTGCTGCTGTCCCAGACGGCCTACCGGGGCGGCCTCGGCGCGCCCCTCGCCGTCGTCACCCTCGCCAACCCCGTCGCCGCGGCGGCCATCGGCGTCGCCCTGCTCGGCGAGCGGCTGCGGGGCGGGGCCGGTGGGGTGTGCGCCGCCGTCGTGGGCGCGCTGGTCGCCTCCTACGGAGTGGTGCTGCTCAGCCGCTCCTCCCGGCTCGCGCCCGCTGCCGCGGCGCCCTCCGCCTCCGGCACCCTGGCCTCGATCCCCGGCCAGCCGGGGGCCGCGCCCGCGGAGCGGACGGTGCCCGCCCGGTCGTGCTGAACGCGTGCCTCCGCGCGGTTGTACGGCGACGGCCGCGCCCCTGGCCAGGGGCGCGGCCGTCGCCGTACGCGGACGCCGGTCCCGTGGCGTCGTGGTGCTCAGCCGAGGCCGCGGGAGTCCTGCTTCAGGGCCGTGTCGACCGTGAGGGCCGTCGCCACGACCAGGCTCAGGAGCGGGTCCGGGAGCTGGTAGTGGATCTGGAGGACGTAGTTGTCCGCCGTGGTGAACAGGGTCTTGGCCAGGCCCTCCCAGGTCTTCGTGATCCGGGCCACCTCGTTGTCGGTGTGGTCCACGATCGAGAAGTTCCAGGCGCGCCAGTTCTCCGCCTTGATCGCGCCGACCTGCTGGCCGTTCACCATCATGCCGAAGTTGATCTTGCCGATGACGTTCTGCTGGACGATCTCGCCGACCGGCTGCCCGTCCGGGCGCTCCACGATGACCCGCGACTTCATGAACTTCCGCGGCCGGGTCAGGACGAGCTGCGGCTGACCGTGGGCGTCGCGGATCTCCAGGCGGTGCGTCATGAACTGGTCGACGCTCGCCACGAAGCGGGCGACCTTCTTCAGGGTGCTCTGGCCGACCTGCACGACCGAGCCGATCGCGCTGCCCGACTGGTCCATGACGCTGTACTCGTTGGTCAGCTCGATGAGCTTGGCCTTCTGGTTCACCACCAGGACCGGCTCGGTGAACAGCGTGCCGCCGCCCTGCGCGGTCGGCGCGACTCCGGCCTGCTGCTGCACCTGGCGCTGGACCTTCGCCGGGTCCGCCACGGGGGCCGCCTGCGGCGGCACGGCGGGCGGTGCCTGCTCCTGGACGGCTGCCGCCGCCGGAGCCTGCGCGCCCTGCGGGGCCTGGCTGGTGTGCTCGGTCCACTGGGAACCGTCCCACCAGCGGAGGAGCTGCGCTGCGCCCTGGGGGTCGGGGTACCAGCCCGCAGGGGTGTTCGATTGGGTTGTCACCCGCCGCACCTTACCTGGCGGGGGCGCCCTGGACTGCCCCCTCGGCGCTGCGCGCCCCGCCCTCACTCGCCGGGCGGGCTGCCGTCCTGTGCCCTCGCCGTCGTCGGCTCTCCGCTTTCGGCGCTGCGCGCCTCGTCCTCAAGCGCCGGACAGGCTGGTTCTTGCCTTCTCACCGTCATCGGCTCTCCGTGATCCGCCGCTTCGCGGCGGATGTTCCCGCCCACCCGCCCCCTCCGGGCGGCGGGTGGGCGGGGAAAACCGAGCCCGCCCGGCGTTTGAGGGCGAGCGCGCCAGCGCGACAGATCAAGCCCGTCCGGCGTTTGAGGACGAGCCGCGGAGCGGCGATCGAAGCGGGGTGCCAGGGGCAGCCGCCCCTAGTTCGGGAAGGGGCGGGTCTGGGGCGCCCCCGCGAGGGTGACTCGCGTGCTGAGGGGGCCGGGCGCCTCGTGGAGGGTGAGGGTGGTCACTCGGCCCGCGGCGCGGACGTCGGCCCGGGCGAGGGCGACGCGGTCGAGGTCCGCGCGGGAGCCCTGGACCACGGCCTCCCCCACCTCCGCCCGCATCGACAGCTTCGCCAGCGACTTCGCCTTGCGGACGGCCGCGATGACCTCGGCCGCCGCCCCCAGCACGGCGGCGTCCGCGCCGGGAGCCCGCAGGGCGTCGGCCGACGGCCACGCCGCCCGGTGGACCGACCCTGTCGCGTACCAGGACCAGACCTCCTCGGTGACGAACGGCAGGACCGGCGCGAAGAGGCGGACCACCGTGTCGAGGGCGGTGGCCAGCGCCGCCCGCGCCGAGTCGCGGCCCTCCGCGCCGCCGTGGTCGCCGTAGGCGCGGGCCTTGACCAGCTCCACGTAGTCGTCGCAGAAGGTCCAGAAGAACCGCTCGGTGCGGGCGAGCGCCCGGGCGTAGTCGAAGTCCTCGTACGCGGCCGTGGCCTCCTCGACCGTCGCGGCGAGGTCGGCGAGCAGCGCGCGGTCGAGCGGCTCGGTGGCCGCGTCGGCCGTCCCCGGGGCGCCGCCGAGGCCGAGCACGAACGTGCCGACGTTCAGCAGCTTCGTCGCGAGGCGGCGGCCGATCCGCATCTGGCCGGTGTCGAACGCCGTGTCGGTGCCGGGGCGCCCGCTCGCCGCCCAGTAGCGCACCGCGTCGGAGCCGTACTGGGCGAGCAGGTCCGTGGGCGTGACCGCGTTGCCCCGGGACTTGGACATCTTCTTGCGGTCGGGGTCGAGGATCCAGCCGGAGATCGCCGCGTGCCGCCACGGCAGCGTCCCGTGTCCGACGTGGGCGCGCACGGTCGTCGAGAACAGCCAGGTGCGGATGATCTCGTGGGCCTGGGGGCGCAGGTCCATCGGGAAGACGCTCGCGAACAGCTCCGGGTCGGTGAGCTGCCGCCCCGCGATCTGCGGGGTGAGCGACGACGTGGCCCAGGTGTCCATGACGTCGGGGTCGCCGGTGAAGCCGTGCGGCTCGCCCCGCTGGTCCTCCGCGTACCCGGGCGGCGCCTCGGAGCTGGGGTCGACCGGCAGCGCGGACGCGTCGGGCACGATCGGGCGGGAGTGGTCGGGGCTGCCGTCGGCGTCCAGGGGGTACCACAGCGGGATGGGGACGCCGAAGAAGCGCTGGCGGCTGATCAGCCAGTCGGCGTTGAGCCCGCCGACCCAGGTGTCGTAGCGGACCCGCATGTGCGGCGGATGCCAGCGCAGCTCCTCGCCGCGGGCGAGGAGTTCGGCGCGCAGGCGCTCGTCGCGGCCGCCGTTGCGCAGGTACCACTGGCGGGTGGTGACGATCTCCAGGGGCTTGTCGCCCTTCTCGTAGAACTTCACCGCGTGCGTGACGGGCCGCGGCTCGCCGTGCAGTTCGCCGCTGGCGCGCAGCGCGTCGACGACGCGCTCGCGCGCGGTGTGGGCCGTCGCGCCCACGAGGCGGGCGTACGCCGCGCGGGCCTCCTCGGTGTCGAGGCCGCTCGGCGGCTCGGCGAGGAAGCGGCCGCCCCAGCCGATGACGGGCCGGGTGGCGAGCCGCAGTTCGCGCCACCAGACCACGTCCGTGGTGTCGCCGAACGTGCAGACCATGGCGATGCCGGTGCCCTTGTCGGGCGCCGCCAGGCGGTGGGCGACGACGGGCACCTCGACGCCGAACAGCGGGGTGCGGACCGTCGTGCCGAACAGGTCCCGGTAGCGCTCGTCGTCGGGGTGCGCGACCAGCGCCACGCACGCGGGCAGCAGCTCCGGGCGGGTCGTCTCGATCAGGACCGTGCGGCCGTCGGGGCCGTGGAAGCCGAGGCGGTGGTACGCGGCCGGGCGCTCGCGGTCCTCCAGCTCCGCCTGCGCGACCGCCGTGCGGAACGTGACGTCCCACAGCGTGGGCGCCTCCGCGAGGTAGGCGTCGCCGCGCGCGAGGTCGTCGAGGAAGGCGCGCTGCGACGTGGCGCGGGCCCGCGCGTCGATCGTCTGGTACGTACGGCTCCAGTCGACCGACAGGCCGAGCGTGCGCCACAGCTCCTCGAAGGCCCGCTCGTCCTCGACGGTGAGGCGCTCGCACAGCTCGACGAAGTTCCGGCGGGAGATCGGCAGCTGCCGCTTGCCGGGCTCCTGCGGCGGCGTGAAGTCCGGGTCGTAGGGCAGCGCCGGGTCGCAGCGGACGCCGTAGTGGTTCTGGACCCGGCGCTCGGTCGGCAGGCCGTTGTCGTCCCAGCCCATCGGGTAGAAGACGTTCTTGCCGCGCATGCGCTGGTAGCGGGCGATCGCGTCGGTGTGCGTGTACGAGAAGACGTGGCCGACGTGCAGGGAGCCGCTGACCGTGGGGGGCGGGGTGTCGATGGAGAAGACCGTGTTCCGCGGGCCCCCGCGGGCGGCGGGCTCGTCGAAGGCGTATACGCCGTTCTCTTCCCACCGCCGGGACCAGGTGGCTTCCAGCCCGGTGAGGGTGGGCTTGTCCGGAGGGCCGCCGCTGGGGCGGTGGGTGCGGGTCATGCCGCATGCTAGCGGGGACGGAGCTGGGCGTTCACCCGTTTTTCGGGCGGTTCCGCGGGGCGCCCGCCCGCCACCTCGCGAGGGAACGTTGCCGCCTCGTGAACTCTTCGCCCGGGACGGAATGCGGGCGGGGAGCGACGCCTTGAGATCCCGTGAAGAGGGATCTTCAGGAGGAGAGCGAGGAGCACATGGCCAAGGCGTACGTCTACACCCGGCACGGCGGCCCCGAGGTGGAGGCCCTGATTGACCGGGACGTCCCGGAGCCGGGCCCGGGCCAGCTGCTGATCGCCGTGCGGGCGGCGGGCGTCAACCCCGTGGACCACAAGCTGCGCAGCGGCTACCGCAGGCCCGGGCAGGCCCCCGCCGAGCTGCCGGAGGTCCTCGGCAGCGAGGCCGCGGGCGTGGTCGAGCGGGTCGGCCCCGACGTGGAGGGGTTCGCGGTCGGCGACGCGGTGTTCGGGTCGACGCTCACCGGCGGGTACGCCACGCACACGCTGCTGCCCGCGGCGATCGCCGCGCACAAGCCGGACGGCCTGTCCTTCGCGGAGGCCGCCGCGCTGCCCGTCGCCGCCGCGACCGCGTACGACGGCATCCGCCAGCTCGCGCTGCCCGCCGGATCGACCCTGCTGATCACGGGTGTCGGCGGTGGCGTGGGCGGCTACGCGGCCCGGCTCGCCCTGCACGAGGGCGTCCGGGTCGTCGGCACGGCGAGCGCCGCCAAGAAGGACTACGTCACCTCGCTCGGCGTCACGCACGTGGAGTCGGGCCCCGGCCTGGTGGAGCGGGTGCGCGCGGCGGCGCCGGACGGCGTGGACGCCGTGTTCGACCTCGTCGGCGGCGACCACCTGCGGACCGTCGCGGAGCTGGTCGCCGACCGCGCCAGGCTCATCACGGCGGGCGGCAAGCAGATCGTGGACGAGCTCGGCGGCTCCGCCGTGGCGCGGGCGCGGACGGCGGCGGTGCTCGACGCGGTGGGCGCGCTCGCCGCCGCCGACGTGCTGCGGCCGCACATCACGGCCACGTACCCGCTGGAGCGGGCCGGTGAGGCGCTGCGCGCCGTCGAGGAGGGGCACGCCCTCGGCAAGATCGTGATCGAGGTCGGGGCGTGATCGAGCAGACCGCGCCGATCACGCGGGACGGGCAGGTCGCACAGGACGGGCGGACCACGCGGGACCGGCACCTCGCACAGGATGGGCTGGCCGCTCAGGAAGCGCGCTCCGGGCGCGCCGGGCCGGGCGAACGGTTCGCCCCCGCGGGCGGCCCGGACGCCGTCACCACGGCGGCCCACCCGCTGGACAACCCCGGATACGCCTCCCTGACCGGCCCGCACGCCCACCTCGCCGAGCGGCGCGGGCGGATCGTGCGCTACCCCGCCGACGTCTCGCCGTGGCTCGGCCTGCCCGACCGTCCGGACGCCGGGGACTGGGCGGACCTGCGCGCGCTGTTCGCGCCCGGCGAGGAGATACCGCTGCCCGGCGTCACGGCGGCGGTGCCCGACGGCTGGGAGTACACGGCCGACGTGGCGGGCGTGCAGCTCGTCGACGACGGGATACCGGCGGCGCCGGACGCCGAGGCCGTGCGGCTCGGCCCGGACGACGTGCCCGAGATGCTGGACCTGGTCGCGCGCACCCGGCCCGGCCCGTTCCGGGCCCGCACCGTGGAGCTGGGCACCTATCTGGGCCTGCGGCACGAGGGCGCCCTCGTCGCGATGGCCGGGGAGCGGCTGCACCCGCCGGGCTGGACGGAGATCAGCGCGGTCTGCACCGACCCGGCGCACCGCGGCCGGGGGCTCGCCCGGCGGCTCGTCCTGGCCGTCGCGTACGGCATCAGGGAGCGCGGCGAGACGCCGTTCCTGCACACGGGGGCGCACAACACCGGCGCGATCCGGCTGTACGAGTCGCTCGGCTTCCGGCTGCGCCGCCCAATCCCGTTCCGGGCCGCGCGGGCGGCGGGCGCTCAGGGGGCGGGGCCCGCCAGTAAATGGGACGACGCAGGTCAGGGGGCGTTGATAGCTTCCGGACCATGAATCCCTTGGGCGAGAAAGACATCCGCAACGCGTTCGTGAACTGTTCCAAGGGCGAGGCCCGTCGGCTCACGCTGCCCACCGGGTTCGCCAAGACCCCCTGGGCCGACCTGGACTTCCTGGGCTGGCGCGACCCGAAGGCCCCGGAGCGGGGGTACATCGTGGCGGAGCGCGACGGCGGCCTTGTCGGCGTCGCGCTGCGCGCCTCCACGGGCGTGAAGCGCGCCGCGCTGAAGTCCAGCATCTGCTCGGTGTGCGTGACGCCCCAGACGGGCAGCGGCATCGCGCTGCTCGTCGCGCCCCGCGCGGGCGAGGCGGGGCGGCAGGGCAACTCGGTGGGGGTGTACGTGTGCGCGGACCTCGCCTGCTCCCTGTACGTGCGGGGAAGAGGACGCCCACGCTGACGCGCCGCCTGGAGGAGAGCCTCACCCTGGAGGAGCAGCACGCGCGCACGCTGCGCAATCTGCACGGCTTCGTGGACCAGGTGCTCGGGGCGGCGTGACGCCGTCGCCGGGCGTACCCGGCCGCTAGCCCTGGCGCGGTTCGACGAGTTGCAGCGTCAGCGCGGCGGGCGGCTCCGCGAGGCCGGGGCCGCCCGCGTCGGCCCACGCGAGGATCTCGTCCACCGAGGCGTCGTCGAGGGTGAAGCCCACCCACGCCGGGCGGCCGCCGTTCAGCCTGCCCTGCCGGGACGGCTGCACGACCACGACGTTGGCCTGGCCGCAGGGCCCGAGGCAGTCGCTGGTGCGGACCGCGAACCGCCCGCCGGACCGCTCCGCCGCGGCCCGCAGCCGCGCCAGCTGCCCGGCGTGGTCGGTGCCGGGGTGCTTGACCGCGTCGCCGCAGCAGCAGCCCCGGCAGACGACCAGGGTGCAGGGGCGGGCAGCCGACGACGGGGGCGACGGGGGCGGCGGCGGAGACGACGGGGACGGCACGGCACGCATTCCGTGATCATGTCAGGCGGCCGCCGTGTCGCGACAGGGTGTCCCGCGTCACTTCGAGGGGCGCGGGCCCGGGCCACGGCACCCGGCTCACCCGGCCGCCCGGGGCGGGGGCCTCAGTTCAGGTACGCCAGCCCCGGGTGCGCGGCCCGGTAGCCGTCCACCAGGCGGCGGGCCACCGACACCGAGTCGACCAGCGGGTGCAGCGCGAACGCCTTCACGGCCGTCGCGCGCGACCCGCTCTCCGCCGCGGCCAGCACCTCGCGCTCGACCGCCTTGACCGCGCAGACCAGGCCGGTGGCGTGTGCGGGCAGCGGGGCGACGGACACCGGGCGCGCGCCGCCCGCGTCGACCAGGCAGGGCACCTCGATGACCGCGTCCGCGTCGAGGACCGACAGGGTGGTGCGGTTGCGGACGTTGAGGATCAGCGTGGTCCGCTCGTCGTGGGCGATGGCCCGCATCAGGGCCAGCGCGACCCCTTCGTAGCCGCCGGACTCCAGGTCCTCCGGGGCGCGCTCCCCGGCGCCCGCGGCCTCGCGGCTCGCCGCCATGTACGTGGCCTCGCGCTCCGCGCGGGTCGCGTCCCAGGCGGGGAAGGCGGGCGCGTCGGGGTGGTCGCGCAGCGTGTCGTAGAAGCGGGCCTGCTGGTCGTGCAGGAACGCGCCGCGGGTGCGCTCGGCCCGCTGGTAGGCGGCGACGGTCTCGCGGTTGAAGTAGTAGTAGTGCAGGTACTCGTTGGGGATGGCGCCGAGCGACTGGAGCCAGTCGGCGCCGAACAGCTTGCCCTCCTCGAAGGAGCCGAGCAGGTCGCGGTCGGCGAGCAGCGCGGGCAGCAGGTCGCGCCCGTCGACCTCGAGGCCGCGCAGCCAGCCCAGGTGGTTCAGGCCCACGTAGTCGAGCCAGGCCCGGCCGGGCGCCACGCCGAGCAGCCCCGCGACGCGGCGGCCGAGGCCGACCGGGGAGTCGCAGATGCCGATGGCGCGGTCGCCGATGTGCCGGGACATCGCCTCGGTGACCAGGCCCGCGGGGTTGGTGAAGTTGATGACCCACGCGTCGGGCGCGAGCCGCTTGACGCGCCGGGCGATGTCGACGGCCACGGGCACGGTCCGCAGTCCGTACGCGATGCCGCCCGCGCCGACGGTCTCCTGGCCGAGGACGCCCTCGGCGAGCGCGACGCGCTCGTCCGCGGCGCGCCCGGCGAGCCCGCCGACGCGGATCGCGGAGAACACGAAGTCGGCGCCGCGCAGCGCCTCGTCGAGGTCCGTGGTGACCCGCACCGCCGGGGCGTCGGGCACCCCGGCGGCCTGGTCGGCGAGGACCCGCGCGATCGCGTCCAGGCGCCCGGCGTCCACGTCGTGCAGGACCACTTCGGTGACCCGCCCCTCGGCGCGGTCGCCGAGCAGCGCCCGGTAGACGAGAGGGACGCGGAAACCGCCGCCACCGAGGATGACGAGCCGCACGGGTGCACCACCTTGTCGCTGTAGACCGCTACGAGAACCGCTCTGCGCGGCCCACGTTACGTGGACCTGACCTCCGTGATCGAACGGCCCGCCCACCGCGGGGCCGCCTCCGTGAGGGCCGCGAGGCGGGCGCGGACCGCGTCGGGGAAGGGCGTGGAGCGGCCCGCGCCCTGGTCGACGTGGAGCGCGAGCAGTTCGGTGGTGGCCACCGGCGGGCCGCTCGCGCCGCTGTCCGCCGCGGGGAGCGCGTACATCTCGTGCGTGAAGCGGGCCTTCTTCGCGTCGACGCCGAGGACGCGGGTGCGCACGGCGAGTTCGGTGCCCTCGGCCACGTCGTTCAGATAGCGGACGTGGGCCTCGACCGTGTACAGGGAGCAGCCGGTCGCGGTCCGGTAGGCGGCGTCCAGGCCCGTGGCGTCCATCAGGGCGTCGGTGGCGTACCCGAAGACCAGGACGTAGAAGGCCTCGCTCATGTGGCCGTTGTAGTCGATCCACTCGGGGCGGACGGTCTCCCGGAACAGGGGCAGGCCGGGGCCCGGCGCGGGCAGGCTCACGCGCGCCCCTCCCGCTGTCCGGGCAGCCGTCCGGTGGCGCGCAGCACGTCGATGACGCCCTGGTCGCGCTCGGCGACGAGGTCGGCGATGGTGCGCCCGGCGGCGGCCTCGTCGCATCCGGCGACGACGGCGTCGTACAGCTCCTTGTCGAGTTCGGGGGCTTCGAGGCGGGTCCAGGGGGACTTCAGGGAGGGGCCGAAGTGGTCGAGCATATGCGCCATGCCGCCCTCGCCGCCCGCGAGCGCGAAGGTGAGCATGGGGCCCATGAACGCCCAGCGCAGGCCGGGCCCTTCGGTGATGGAGGCGTCGATCTCGCGCACGGTGGCCTCGCCGTTGGCGACCATGTGCAGCGCCTCGCGCCACAGGGCCTCCTGGAGGCGGTTGGCGATGAAGCCGGGGACCTCGCGGTCCATGGTGATGACGGATTTGCCCGCGGCTTCGTAGAAGCGCGCCGCCCAGCCGACCGCGTCGGCGGTGGTGTGCTCGCCGCCGACGACCTCCACGAGCGGGATCAGATAGGGCGGGTTGAAGGGGTGGCCGACGACGAGGCGGCCGGGGTCGGCGGCCTGGGTCTGCATGTCGGTCATGGGGAAGCCGGAGGTGGAGGAGGCGATGACGACGCCCGGGGGCGCGGCCGCGTCGAGGCGGGCCAGCAGGTCCCGCTTGAGCTCCAGCTTCTCGGGCGCGCTCTCCTGGACGAACTGGGCGTCGGCGACGGCCTCTTCGAGGGTGGCGGTGACGGTGAGGCGGTCGCGCGAGGCGCCGTCGGCGAGGCCGAGCCGGGTGAGCGCGGGCCAGGCGGCGTCCACGAGGCGGCGCAGCCGTGCCTCGGCGTCGGGGGCGGGGTCCCAGGCGGTGACGTCGTAGCCGCGGGCGAGGAAGTGGGCGGCCCAGCCGCCGCCGATGACACCGGCGCCGACGCAGGCGACGCGGCGTACGTCCTCGGGGGTGGTCGTGGTCATGAGGGGTCCTCCGGGGTCAGGCGCGGGGCTTGAGGCCGAGCTGGGCACGGGCCTCGTCGGGGGTGGCGACGCGGGAGCCGAGGGCCTCCACGATCTGGACGGCGCGCTCGACGAGTTGGGCGTTGGTGGCCTTGGTGCCCTTGCCGAGGTACAGGTTGTCCTCCAGGCCGACCCGCACGTGGCCGCCGAGGAGCAGCGACTGGGCGACCCACGGCATCTGCATGCGGCCGAGCGCGAAGCTCGCCCACTGGGCGCCTTCGGGGAGCGCGTTGACCATGGACTGGAGGACGCCCGGGTCGGCGGGCGCGCCCCACGGGACGCCCATGCAGAGCTGGAAGACGGTCGGCTGGTCGAGCAGCCCCTCGGCGAGCAGCTGCTTGGCGAACCACAGCTGCCCGGTGTCGAAGATCTCCAGCTCCGGCCGCACTCCCAGCTCCTGGATGCGCCGGGCTCCGGCGCGCAGCATGTCGGGGGTGGAGACGTAGAGGTTGGAGCCGTCGCCGAAGTTGAGGGAGCCGCAGTCCAGGGTGCAGATGTCGGGGAGCAGCTCCTCGACGTGCGGCAGGCGGTCGAGGCCGCTGACGAGGTCGGTGCCCGGCAGGTGCGTGAGCGGCTCGTCGGGGTCGATGACGAGGTCGCCGCCCATGCCCGCGGTGAGGTTGATGACGACGTCGGTGCCGGTCTCCTTCACGCGTTCGACGACCTCGCGGTACAGGCGCGGGTCGCGGGAGGGGGCGCCGGTCTCCGGGTCGCGTACGTGGATGTGGACGGCGGCGGCTCCGGCTTCGGCGGCGGCGACGGCGTCCTTGGCTATCTGCTCGGGGGTGACCGGCACGTGGGGGCTCTTGCGGACGGTGTCACCGGCGCCGGTGAGGGCGCAGGTGATGATGACGTTCTCGTTCACGGGCATGGCGGGCTCTCCCTCGGGGGCGGGTGCGTGCCGTCGGTGCGGCGGCGGTACGGAGGTGCGTGGGTGCCTGGGTGGGTCGGTGCGGCGGTGGCTGGGCGCGGCGGTGCGCGGTGCCTGGGTGGGTGCGTGGGGCGGTGCGGGGGTACGCCGGTCAGGGCGAGGGGGGTGTCAGTGTGGCCGCCACGTGGGCGAGCAGGGCGGCGTGCATGGCGTCGGCGCTGGTGCCCTCGGCTTCGGGGGCACCGGTGGAGGCCAGCACCTGGGTGGCGAGGCCGTCGATGAGCGCCGTCAGGTGCAGCGCGGCGGCGTCCGGGGCGACCGGGCGGAAGGCGCCCTGGGCGACGCCGCGCCGGATGACGTCGGCGACGGTGGCGCGCCACTGCCGGTAGTAGTCGGCGTGCAGGCGGCCGATGTCGGTGGAGCGGGCGGCCTCCGCCCACAGGTCGAGCCAGACGGACCACTGGTCGCGCTGGCGCGGGGTGCGCGGGATCTGGAGGTCGATGAGCTGCCGCAGTTCCTCGGCGGCGTCGGCGGCGTCGGCCACGCGGGCGGCGCGGCGGGCGGTGTCCTCGTCCATGCACCAGCGGACGGCGGCCTCCAGGAGGTCGGCGCGGCCCGGGAAGTGGTAGTGGATGGCGGCGGTGCTGGTGGCGCAGGCCTGGGCGATGTCCTGGACGCGGACCGCGTGGAAGCCGTGCTCGGCGATGAGGCGGACGGTCTCGCGGACGATCTGGAGGGGGCGGCCCTCGGGCGGGGCGCCGGACGCGGGCCGGGCCGACGGGCCGGGCGCGGGCGCCCGGCCGCGCGCGCCGAGCAGCCAGCCCGCGTCGACGCCGCCCTCGTCGGCGATGCGGGCCAGCTCCGCCGCCGTGAAGCGGCGGGTGCCGCCGAGCGAGCGGGACAGCTTCGACGGGTCCATGACGACGCGGCGGGCGAACTCGCGCTGCGTCACGCCCGCGGCGGCGATCACCTCGCGGACCCGGGCGGGCACATCGGGGTCTTGCTCCATGGCCGCCACGGTACCCATGCGTTGAGATCAGCACAACATGAAGGGCACAGAAGCGCTTTTTTACTGGTGATTGCGATTCTGACTGATGCATCAGTAGGCGCCTCCGGCGCGGTGCCCGGCACGCCGGGGCTTGCCCTTGACCCGCACGTCAGGGGTTAGCTTCGCGGCCCGCCTGACGGCCCGGACCGCCTGGCCGTCCGGCCGCCGGAACGCCTGCCCGCCGGGCCGTCTGCCCGTCCGGCCGTCTCGATCGAGGAGCCAGCATGTCCGCTTCGTCCGCTCTCCCCGCCGTCTCCCGCGAGGTGCGGCTCGCCGCCGTCCCCGAGGGCCTGCCGCAGGCGCGGCACTTCGAGGTCGTCGAGGTCCCGCTCCCCTCCCCCAAGGACGGCGAGGTCCTGGTCCGCAACCGGTACTTCCACGTCTCGGCGGCCCTGCGGACCCTGATCGCCGGGAGCGTGCCCGACGCGCCGTTCCCGCCGATCGGCGTCGGTGACCCGCTCATCGGGGCCACCGTCGGCGAGGTCGTCGCGGCGCCCGGCGACGGCGGCCCGCGCGACGGCGGCCCGCGCGTCGGCACGAGCGTGTACCACTTCCAGGGGTGGCGCGAGTACGCCGCCGTGCCCGTCGCCGCGTGCCGCCCGCTCGGCGACGAGCTGCCCGACCCGGTCGCCCACCTCTCCCAGGGCCTGACGGCGTACCACGCGCTGACCCGCACCGCGGACGTGCGCGAGGGGGACACGGTGTTCGTGACCGGCGGCGCGGGCTCCGTCGGCTCCCTGGCGGGGCAGATCGCGCGGCTGCTCGGCGCGGGCCGCGTCATCGGCTCCACCGGGTCCGCGCACAAGGCGGAGTGGATGACCGGGACGCTCGGCTACGACGCCGTGGTGCGGCGCGGAGCGGGGCCACTGGCCGAGCAGTTGGCGCAGGCGGCGCCCGACGGCGTCGACGTGGTCTTCGACAACGTGGGCGGCGACGAGCTGCGCGCGGCGCTCGGCGCGGCCCGCAAGGGCGCGCGGTTCGCCCTCGTCGGCGCGCTGTCCGGGCAGTTGGCGCCGGAGCGCGACGGGGCGAGCGCGCCCGTCACGCTCGACTCGTTCCAGCTGATCCTCAAGCAGGTCACGCTGCGCGGCACGGGCACGCCCGCCGACCCCGAGGAGGCCGCCGAGTGGCTTGAGCGGTTCGGGGCGTGGCTGCGCGCGGGCGCGCTCACCTTCCCGGTGGTGCGGGTCGCGGGAATGGCCGCCGCTCCGGGCGCGTTGGGCGAGGTGTTCGAGGGTCGGCACAAGGGGACGGTGGTCGTCGAGCTGTGACCGCGCGCCCGGCGGGGCGTGGCGGCCCGGCAGGTGCGGCCCGCGAGGGGGACGGATGCGGATCGGCGACGCGGCGGCGGCCGCGGGGACGACGCCGAGGGCGCTACGGTTCTACGAGCAGCGCGGGGTGCTGCGCCCGCCGCGCCGCACGGCGACCGGGCAGCGGGTGTACGGGCCGGAGGACGTGGCGCGGGTGCGCGTCATCCGGCAGCTGCTGGCGCTCGGCCTGACCGTGGAGGACATCCGGGGGTGCGCGGACGGCATCGACCGCCTCGGCGCGGACGGGCTGCCGCGGCCCGGCGAGGCGGCCCGCATGCGCTGCGGGCTGGAACCGGGGGTCGCGGAGCAGCGCATCGAGCAGATCGACGCGGAGATCGCCCGCCTCACCGCCCAACGGCAGCGGCTCGCGGGCCGGGTGGCGGCGATCCGCGCGTCGATCGCGGGCGAGCTGACCGCGGCGGACCTGGCGGCGGCCGGGCTGACGGTGGCGGACCTCGAAGCCGCGGGGATCACGACGGCGGACCTCGAAACCACGGGGCTGACGGCGGCGGACCTCGGCTCCGCCGAGGGCGCGGCCCCAGGCACCGCCACCCCCGCGCCCCCAGGCGCCCCCTCCCCGTCCGCCCCCAACCCCTCACCCCGTACACCCGTTTGAACCATCCTGAACAACCCCCTTCCTCCCGTTCGGCGTATCACGCGATGGTGTGACCGGCGCCGGTCCGCCGCATCGGACGGCGCGTCGGGGGTAGTGCTCGGCTGGTCGTACGCCCCGCGTGAGGAGACAGCCGCGATGTCCCAGCCGTCCCAGCCCTTCGAACTGCCGGACTTCTACATGGCGCACCCCGCGCGCCTCAACCCCCATGTGGAGGCGGCGCGTTCCCACGCGCGCGCGTGGGCGCGGGAGATGGGCATGCTGGAGGGCTCGGGCGTGTGGGAGCAGGCCGACCTGGACGCGCACGACTACGCGCTGCTGTGCGCCTACACCCACCCGGACTGCGGCGAGCAGGCCCTGTCCCTGGTCACCGACTGGTACGTGTGGGTGTTCTTCTTCGACGACCACTTCCTCGAACTGTTCAAGCGCACCCAGGACCGCGAGGGCGGCAAGGCCTATCTGGACCGGCTGCCCGCGTTCATGCCGATGGACCTCGCCACGCCCATGCCGGAGCCGACGAACCCCGTCGAGGCGGGCCTCGCCGACCTGTGGCGGCGCACGGTGCCCGGCATGTCCTACGACTGGCGCGCCCGCTTCGCGGAGAGCACCCGGGGCCTCCTCAACGAGTCGCTGTGGGAGCTGTCCAACATCAACGCGGGCCGGATCGCCAACCCCGTCGAGTACATCGAGATGCGCCGCAAGGTCGGCGGCGCCCCGTGGTCCGCGGGCCTCATCGAGTACGCGGCGGCGGCCGAAGTGCCGCCCGGCGTGGCGGACTCGCGGCCGCTGCGGGTGCTCAGGGACACGTTCGCGGACGCCGTGCACCTGCGCAACGACCTGTTCTCGTACCAGCGCGAGATCGAGGAGGAGGGCGAGCTGAGCAACGGCGTGCTCGTCCTGGAGACCTTCCTCGGCTGCACCACGCAGGAGGCCGCCGACTCCGTCAACGACCTGCTCACCTCGCGCATGCAGCAGTTCGAGGACACGGTCGTCACGGAGCTGCCGCCGCTGTTCGCCGAGCGGGCGCTGCCGCCCCGGGAGTGCGCGGACGTCCTCGCGTACGTGAAGGGGCTCCAGGACTGGCAGTCGGGCGGCCACGAGTGGCACCTGCGCTCCAGCCGCTACATGAACGAGGGCGCCGTCGAGGGCACCGGCGCCTCACCGCTCGCGGGCCCGACCGGGTTCGGCACGTCCGCGAGCGGCGTCAAGGCGCTGCTGTCGCCGACCGGCGCCCAGCGGGCACGGCGGTTCACGCACGTCCCGTACCAGCACGTCGGCCCGTCCCTGCTGCCGGACTTCGACCTGCCGTACGGGACGACCCTGAGCCCGTACCTCCAGCGGGCCCGCCGCGAGGTGATCGACTGGGCCGCCCGCATGGGCCTGCTCGAACCGCAGCCCGGCGTGCCGGGCTCCGGGATCTGGGACGCGCACAAGCTCGCCGGGTACGACCTGGCGCTGTGCGCGGCCGGGATCCACCCGGACGCGACGCCCGCGCGGCTCGACCTGTCCACGGGCTGGCTGACCTGGGGGACGTACGCCGACGACTACTATCCCGCGGTGTTCGGCAGGACCCGGGACCTGCCCGGCGCGAAGGCGTGCACCGACCGGCTCGCGCTGTTCATGCCGCTCGGCGACACCCCGGCGCCGCCGCCCCTCAACGCCCTGGAGCGCGGCCTGGACGACCTGTGGCGGCGCACCGCCGCCTCCCTCGACGACGAGGAGCGGGCCGCGCTGCGCCGCTCCGTCGTCACCATGACGGACAGCTGGCTGTGGGAGCTGGCCAACCAGGCGCAGCACCGCGTCCCCGAGCCCGTCGACTACCTGGAGATGCGCCGCGTCACCTTCGGCTCCGACCTCACCATGCTCCTCAGCCGCCTCGGCCGCGGCGACGCGGTGCCGCGCGAGGTCTACGAGAGCGGCCCGATGCGCAGCCTGGAGAACTCCGCCGCCGACTACGCCTGCCTGATGAACGACCTCTTCTCGTACCAGAAGGAGATCGAGTACGAGGGCGAGATCCACAACGGCGTCCTGGTCGTGCAGCACTTCTTCGACTGCGACTACCCGACGGCCGTCGGCATCGTCGACGACCTGATGCGCTCCCGGATGCGCCAGTTCCAGCACGTCATCGCGCACGAACTGCCCGTCCTGTACGACGACTTCGCGCTGGGCGACGCGGCCCGCGCGGCCCTGGACGGGCACGTCGAGCGGCTCAAGCACTGGATGGCGGGCATCCACATCTGGCACCGGGACTGCCGCCGCTACCGCGAGGAGGACCTGCGCCGCGGGACGGTGCCCGTGCCGACGGGCCTCGGCATGGGGGTGGTGCGGCCCTCCTGGCTGCGGGAGTTGGCGCTGCCCTCGCCGCGTTAGTGCGGCTACCACTCCGCGAACGAGCCGTCCGACCGCCGCCACACCGGGTTGCGCCAGGCGTGGCCGCGCCGGTCCGCGGCCCGCACGGCCGCCTCGTCGACATCGACGCCGAGGCCCGGCCGGTCGCACCGGTGGGCGTGGCCGCCGGTGAAGCGGAACGGCTCGGTGTCCACGACGTACGACAGCAGGTCGGCGGCCTTGTGGTAGTGGATGCCCCGGCTCTGCTCCTGGATGAGGAAGTTCGGCGTCAGCCAGGCCATTTGGAGGCTGGCGGCGAGCGCGATCGGGCCGAGCGGGCAGTGCGGGGCGAGCAGCGCCCCGTACGTCTCGGCGAGCGCGGCGATCCGCACGACCTCCGTGATGCCGCCCGCGTGCGACAGGTCGGGCTGGGCGACGGCGATCCCTGCGGTGAGCGCGGGCAGGAACTCGGCGCGCCCGTAGAGGCGTTCGCCGGTGGCGATCGGCACGGGGCTCGCCGCGACCAGGCCCGCGAGGAGGTGCCCCTGCTCGGGCAGCAGCGGCTCCTCGGCGAACAGCGGGTGCAGCGGGGCGAGTTCGGCCAGGACGCGGCGGGCGCTGGCGGGCGTGAGGCGGCCGTGGAAGTCGACGGCGACGTCGCGGTGCGGGCCGAGCACGTCGCGGGCCACGGCGACCCGGTCGACGACGGCCGCCGTCTCGGCGGGCGTGGCGATCGGCGACGTCACCCCGGCGGCGTTCATCTTGACCGCCGTGAAGCCCGCGTCGACCTGGGCGGCGATCTGCTCGGCCAGGTCCGCGGGCTCGTCGCCGCCCACCCAGGCGTACACCCGGGCCCGCTCCCGCACCGGCCCGCCGAGCAGCGCGTGCACCGGAGCCCCGTACGTCTTGCCCGCGATGTCCCACAGTGCCTGGTCGAGGCCCGCGACGGCGCTCGACAGGACGGGGCCGCCCCGGTAGAAGCCGCCCTTGGTGAGCACCTGCCAGTGGTCCTGGACGCGCAGCGGGTCCTGCCCGACGAGGTGTTCGGCGAGCACCCGCACGGCGGCCCGCACCACCTCGGCGCGGCCCTCGACGACGGGCTCGCCCCAGCCGACGACACCGTCGTCGGTCTCCACGCGGCAGAACAGCCAGCGCGGCGGAACGAGGAAGGTCTCCACGCGGGTGATCTTCACGGTGCCTCCTGGGCGGTGCTAGGGGTCCTCCTGACCGGTGCGTACGGCCGGTGCGAGCCGCTGGTGCCTACGGCCGGTCCGTACGGCCGGTGCGAGCCACTGGTGCCTACGGCCGGTCCGTATGGCCGGTGGCGTGCCGCCGGGGGCGCTCGTGGGTCTCACGCGGACGCCTTCACCACGCTCCAGCCCCCGTCCACCACCAGGCTCGCCCCGGTGACGTACGCCGCCTCGTCCGCGGCGAGGAACGCGATGGCCGCGGCGACCTCCTCCGGCGTCCCGAGCCGCCGCGCCGCCGTGCCCTCGACGGTCAGCCGCCGCGCCTCGGCGGGGACGCGGTCCCAGGCGGGCGTGAGGATCGGCCCCGGCAGCACCGCGTTGACCCGCACCTCGGGCCCGTACTCGACGGCGAGCTGGGAGCACAGCGAGAGCAGCGCGCCCTTGCTGGCGGCGTACGCGGGACGTCCGGGCAGGCCCTTGTGGGCGTGGACCGACGAGGTGAGGACGACGGCGCCGCGGTGCGCGCGCAGGTCGGGCAGGGCGGCCTTGAAGCCGAGGAACGCGCCGGTGACGTTCACCGCGAGCTGCCGCTCCCAGGAGGCGCCGGTCATCTCGTGCGCGGGGGCGATCTCGGCGGCGTACGCGTTGCTGACGAGCACTCCCACGGGGCCGAAGCGGCGCGCGGTCTCGACCACGCGCCCCCAGTCGTCGGTGTCGGCCACGTCCGCCGCCACGAACGCCGCGCGCCCGCCGCCGTCCCGGATGCCGTCGGCGACGGCCGCTCCCCGCTCGGCGGCCACGTCGGCGACGACGACGGCCGCGCCCTCGGCGGCGAGGCGCCGGGCGGTGGCGGCGCCGATGCCGGAGGCGCCGCCGGTGACGACGGCCACCCGGCCGGTGAAGCGCGCGCTCGCGCCCGGCGGACGGTCGGGGCCGGGCGGGCGTCCCGCGTCCGGCGTGCGGTCGGCGTCGGTCATGTGGCGGCCCCTTCCGCGGCTCTCCCCGTGGCGGACCGTGCCATGGTTTCAGGGAACGCGGGCCCGCGCACGGGGTGATTGCGCGTGAGCCCGGCTGCCCCCGCCCGCCCCGGCTACGACAGGGAGCCCGTCCGGGCCCGGTCCCGGGCCGTGCCCTCAGCCGCGGCGTCCCGCGCCCCGGGCGCCCGGTCCGCGCGGGCCGCGCGCCGTTCGATCAGGGTGAGGACCGGGCCGGTCATGGCCGTGGTGACCAGGGCCATGACGACCAGCAGCGAGTACAGCGGCCGGTCGAGCAGGCCGAGGTGCAGGCCGACGCCCAGGATCACCAGCTCGGTCAGGCCCCGGGTGTTCATCATCGCGGCCAGTCGGCTCGCCCCGTAGGGCGCGAGGCCCTGCGAGCGGGCGCCCGCGTAGGTGCCGCAGAACTTGCCCACCACGGCCACCAGGAGGATGACCGCGAGGTCCACTGCGCCGCTCGGGCCGAGGCCGCGCAGATCCACCTTCAGGCCCGCCACCACGAAGTACACCGGCAGCAGCAGCGAGGTGACCTGCCCGGTGCGCTCGCACACGTCGTCGCGCAGCGCCCCGGCGGCGTCGCGCGGCAGCACCGCGCCGAACAGGAACGCGCCGAAGATGTAGTGCATGCCCATGGCCTCGGTGGCGGCGGCCGACAGGAGCGCGCCGACGTGGATCACGCCCAGCCGGTTCGCGCTGAGCGGCGCGACCCCGCCGTCGGGCCCCGCCGGGGCGGTGACGATCCGGCGCAGCAGCGGGCGCAGCGCCACCAGGAGCGCGGCGAACGGCAGCAGCAGGGCCACGCGCCAGTAGTCGTCGGCGCCGCCGACGACGGCCTGCACCCCGGCGAGCGCCGACCAGGCGACGATGTCGACGAGCGCGGCCGTGGCGAGCGCGATCCCGCCGATCTCCGTGCGGGACAGGCCCCGGTCGGCGAGGATGCGGGCGAGCACGGGGAAGGCGGTCACGGACACCGCGAGGCCCATGAAGACGACGAACGCGGTGCGCTGCTCGGTGGCGTGGTCGCGCAGCAGGTAGCAGCCGAGGCCGACGCCGAGCACGAACGGCACCAGGGTCGAGCCGAGCGCGGCCCCCGCGCTGACCCGGGTGCGGCCGCGCAGCACCCGGTGCTCCAGCTCCAGGCCCACCATGAACATGAAGAGCCCGACGCCGATGTCCGCGAGCGCCGTGAGCAGGGGGCGTACGTCGCCGGGGAACAGGTGGTCGGACAGGAGCGTGCCGAACAGCGTCGGGCCGAGCAGGATGCCGCCGAGGATCTCGCCGACGACGGGCGGCTGGCCGAGGCGGGCGGCCAGCGCGCCGAGGCCCCGGGCCAGCGCGAGGATCAGGGCCAGGTCCACGAACAGAAGCTGGATCTGCTGGCTGGTCATCGCCGGACCAGCCCCTCGGTCGTCTCAGTCACCTCAGTCACCGCGATCGCCGCGGTCACGTCGGCCACGTCAGTCGCCTCAGTCCCCTCGGCCACCTCAGTCGCCTCGGTCGACGCGCCGAGTCCGCGCGCGTGCCCCCGTACCGTCAGCCGCATGGTGCCCTCCTGTGGCTCCCGTGACGTCTGTGCGCTTCGTGCGACCCAGCTTCACGGGGGTGGCTGACACGCCGCTGACGACACGCGTCAGCCCACGGCGGAGGGCGCGGGCGGCCCGCTGTACACGGCGCGGGGCTCAGCCCGCCGTACGCCGCGCGGGGTCAGTCCGCCGTCCCCGGCGCGGGCAGGATCTGCCGCAGGCGCGGGTTGGGGTGCCGCTCGCGCTTCCACTCGCGCGGGTAGCCGACGGAGACCTCCTCGTGCCGGACGCCGTCGTGCCACGTGGTGCGGGGGATGTGCAGATGGCCGTAGACGACGGCCTCCGCGCGGTAGCGCACCGGCCAGTCGGCGGTGGCCTCCGTGCCGCACCACAGGGCGAACTCGGGGTAGCGCAGGATGCGGGTGGGCTCGCGGACGATCGGCCAGTGGTTGATGAGGACGGTGCGCGTATCGGGGTCGAGCGCGTCGAGCCGCTCCTTGGTGAGCGCGACGCGGGCGCGGCACCAGTCGTCGCGCGTAGTGTACGGGTCGGGGTGGAGCAGCACCTCGTCGGTGCAGACCACGCCGGTCTCGTAGGCGACTTCGAGGGCGTCGCGCTTGCCGTGGGTGCCCGGGGGCCGGAAGGTGTAGTCGTACAGCAGGAACAGCGGCGCGAGGGTCACGGGGCCGCCCTCGCCCCGCCACACGGGGAACGGGTCCTCGGGCGTGTGCACGCCCAACTCGCGGCAGAGGTCGACGAGCTGGCGGTAGCGGGCCTCGCCGCGCGACTGGTTCGGGTCGTCGCGGGGCGTCCACAGCTCGTGGTTGCCGGGCACCCAGACCACCGTGTGGAACCGCTCGGCGAGCGTGCGCAGGGACCACTCGATGTCGGCCATCATCTCGGCCGCGTCACCGGCGACTATCAGCCAGTCGCCCTCGTGTTCCGGCCATAGCTCGTCGACGAACTTCCTGTTCTCGGCGTACGCCACATGCAGGTCACTGATGGCGTACAGCCTCGGCGCCCGGCGCTGTGCAGCAGATGTCGTCACCCTGCGAGGCTAACCCGAGGGGCCTGGATCCCCGTAGTGCCTCCGGCGGGATCGCGGTAGGGAGTTGATCACCCCGGGGCCGCGCCCCCGCCCGCCCGGCGCACGCTCCCCCGCCCCCGGACGCACCGCGCCCCGCCGTCCGCGACCCCCTGCGTCCCGCCGTCCCAGCGTCTAAGGTTCCACAGTGCGTTCCGTTCGCGGATGGGGGCTTGGGTGGACGCCGGAACGGTGGGGCTGCGGATCGCGTCGTCGGTGATGGTGCCGCTCGTCAAGAAGCTGCTGCTGCCACCGCCGAGCGGGCCGGGCGCGGAGTTCGGCGAACGGCCGGTGCGGCTGCGGCGGTTGCTGTCGTTCACCGGCGACCAGCGCACCCTCAGCGAGGCCGACCTCTACCAGCTCGCCCGGGAGCTGGTGCGCCGCGCGGTGCGCGCCGCGGGCCCGCACGACCCGCCCGTCGCGCGGGACGAGCAGAACGCCGTCGGGTACGCCCTCGGCCACACCCTGCGCGCCCTCGGCGACCTCGACATGGACGACGTACAGGCCTACGACCTGGGCCCGGAGAAGCTCGCCGAGGCCCTGGTGCGGGCCAGCGCCCCCGAGACCCGTGACCTGCTCAGCGCCGAGGCCGCCCGGCTGCACGACCGCCTCCTCGTCACCGCCTGCCTGCACCTGGTCCACCAGTTCAGCAAGCGCCCCGGCTTCGAGGCGCGCAGCCAGGTCGAGCTGCGCCGGGGCCTGAGCGCACAGAAGGAACAGCTGCGGCTGCTCCTTGAGCGGCTGCCGACGACGCTCGCCGAGGACACCGAGTTCGAGCGGCGGTACGCCGACTACGTCGTGGGCCAGCACAGCACCCTGACCATCTACGGCGTCGACCTGCATGACGCGCAGAGCCAGGCCTGGCCCCTGGAGACCGCCTATCTGAGCCTGGAGGCGGTGCCCGCGCGCGACCCCGCCGAGCCGCTGCCCGTGCCCGGCAACGGCGACGCGGACCCCGACGGGCGCGGCGTCGACCCGGACCCCGAGTCGGAGCGCGCCGCGGGCCCCGTCGAGGCCGCCCTCGCCGGGCACGACCGGGTGCTGCTGCGCGGCGTCGCCGGGACCGGCAAGACCACGCTGGTGCAGTGGCTCGCGCTCACCTGCGCCCGGCAGGAGAGGGTGCCGGGCCACCTGCCGCAGCTCCTCGGCCGGGTCCCGTTCGTGCTGCCGCTGCGCACCCTCGCCCGCGACGACACCGAACTGCCGCTGCCCGACGGCTTCCTGGAGTGGATCGGCTGCCCCCTCGCGGGCTCCGAGCCCAAGGGGTGGGCGGTGCGGCTGCTCCAGGCCGGGCGCGGGGTGCTCCTGATCGACGGCGTCGACGAGATCCCGGAGGCCGAGCGCCCCCGGACCCGGGCCTGGCTCGCCAAGCTGCGGGCCGCCTTCCCCGGCAACCTGTGGCTGGTGACCACCCGCCCGTCCGCGCTGCCGCGGGGCTGGCTGGCCCGTGAGGGCTTCCGCGAGTTCACGCTCACCCCGCTGCGCCCCGTCGACGTGCGCCGCTTCATCCAGCGCTGGCACCAGGCGGCGGGCGCGGGCGGCGACCTCGCCGACACGCTGCTGCGGTCGCTGCGGGCCAGCCCCGAGCTGAGCCGCCTCGCCACCAACCCGCTGCTGTGCTCGCTGATCTGCGCGCTGCACCGCGAGCGCCGCGGCTTCCTGCCGCAGGGCCGGGTGGCGCTGTACGAGGCGGCCCTGTCCATGCTCCTGGAGCGCCGCGACCGGGAGCGCGACCTGTACGGCAGGCGCCCGCCGAAGCTCGACCAGAAGTCCGCGACGGAGCCCCTGAAGCGGCTCGCGTACTGGCTGATCCGCAACGAGCGCACCCGCCTTGAACGGCGCCACGCCGTCGACCTGGTGGAGCGGCTGCGCCCGTCCGTGCCGCAGCTGGCGCGGGCCGGGTCCGCGGAGGACGTGCTGCGGCTGCTCCTGGACCGCTCGGGCATCCTGCGCGAGCCCGCCGAGGGCGCCGTCGATTTCATCCACCGCACCTTCCAGGACTTCCTCGGCGCGAAGGCCGCCCTGGAGGACCACGACATCGGGGCGCTCGTCGCGCACGCCCACCTCGACGGGTGGGAGGACGTCGTCCAGATGGCCGTCGCCCAGGCGCGCCCCGACGAGCGCGCCGACCTGCTGACCCGGCTGACCGTCCGGGCCGACCGCGAGGGGGACGAATCCGTGCGCACCCGCCTCAGGCTGCTCGCCCTCGCCTCGCTCGACCAGGCCACCCGCCTCGACCCGGACGTGCGCGCCACCGTCGAGGAGCGCGCCGCGCAACTCCTGCCGCCGCGCACCATGCGCGAGGCCCGCACCCTCGCGGAGGCCGGGACGCTGCTGCTCGGCCTGCTGCCCGACGCGGACAGCCTCACCGGCGACGGCGAGGTGACGACGGTGCACGCCATCTGCCGCATCGGCGGCGACGCGGCCCTCGCCCGGCTGCGGGACTTCCGCACCACCCGGCAGTCCGCGGTGCGGGCCCAGCTGCTCGCCCACTGGGACCGGTTCGACACCGAGGAGTACGCCGAGGAGATCATCAAGCCGCTGCTCGCGTCCGGCGCGAGCGAGGCCGTCACGGTCCGCTCCCCGGCCGAGCTGAAGGCGCTGAGCGGCATGTCGGGGTACGAACGCGTCGTGCTCCAGGGCGACTTCACGGAGATGGACGTCCTCGGGGCGCTGAACCCCGAGGGCCTGCGGGAGCTGCGCCTCCGCGGCAACATGCGGCTGACCGGCCTCGGCTTCCTCGCCGCGTTCGCCGGGCTCGAAGTGCTCGGCCTGCACGGCTGCCGGGCCGTCAGCGACACCGCGCCGCTGGCCCGGCTGCCGCTGCTGCGCAGGCTCACCCTCACCGACCTGCCCCAACTGGAGCCGCTGGCCCGGCTGTCCGCCTGTCCGCGCCTGGACGCGCTGCTGCTCGGCGCCGCCGTGCCCTGGCGCGGCCTGCGCGACCTGCCGCGGCCCGGCGCGCTGCGGCTGCTCGCGCTGCCGCCGGACGCGGTGGAGCTGGCGGCCATCACCCAGCTGACGGAGCTGCGCGAGCTGCGGCTGCACAACGCGAGCGACCGGCTGCGGCCCGACGACTGGGACGCCCTGCTCGCCGAGTTGCCCGCGCTGCGCACGCTGCGCCTGTCGCACGAGCAGCTGAGCATGATGCTCTTCCCACCGGGCACCCGCATCCCGCAGCTCACCCGCCTGGAGGTCCGCTCCCGGGTCGGCGCGACGGTGTCCCTGCGGCGGATCGCCCGCCGCCTGCCGGGACTCGAGGAGATCCAGCTGACTCTCTTCGACAGCGTCGACCTGGTGCACCTGGCGGGGCTGCGCTCGCTGCGCCGGATCCAGCTCGACTACCCGGGCGAGGTCGCCGGGGAGCCGCCCGCGGGCGTGGAGCTGGCCGTGCGCCCCCGCACCTGAGCCGACGCGCTCCGTAACGATCCGGCCACGGACGGCGCTTCCGCCGCCGCGCCCGCCGACTGCCGTATCCAGGGCCCCAATCCGCCGTAATATGCGCGTTCCCATGCCCCGAAAGCCCTGGCCAGGGGATAGTGAGGGGTGTAACTTCTTGCCCCCGCGGGGCGGTTGACACGGTCCGGTCGCCAGGACCCCTTGCCCGGGCCGGTCGCCAGGGACGCGTGACGCGAGGACCGAGAGGGCCCAGAGGACCGAGAGGGCAGCGACGGGAGCGGAATCCGGCGAGATGCACACATCCGAAACGCCTCGGCTGTACGCACGCGATCCGCTCCTCCACTCCCTCGTCCCCCGCCTCACCGGCCTCGCCTATGCCGAACGCGCCCGCGTGCCCTGGGAGTACGACAAGGACCTCCCCCTGGTCCTCGTGACCGGACGGCATGGCATGGGCCGCACCGCCGTCCTCGCCGCCCTGGAGCGGCACTACGCCGGGCGGCTGCCGCTGGCGCGGGTGGACACCGCCGCGTCGGCGCTCGTGGTCGAGCTCCTCGAAGAGCTGGTGCGCTCCCTCGCACCCGACCTGAGCAGGCGCTTCCCGCTGCTGCTGCCCGGCCTGACGGCCGTCTTCGGCGGCGCCGCGGGCGGGTCCCCTCAGGTGCGGGCGCGCGCCACCGCGCGCATCGCCCGCCTGCTGATCGCCTGCCATCTGGAGTCCGGTACGGAGGCGGAGGTCGCCCGGCGCTGGGACGCCCGGGTGCGGGCCCGCCTCGACGACGGGGCGCGGGCGGGGGCCGCGGCCGACGCGCACGCGGTCACCCACGCGGTGCTCGCCGAGTTCTTCGAGCGCTACACGCGCGCCCGCGGCGCCGCCCCGCTGCGCCAGTGGTACCAGGACCGGTACGCCGAGGCGCCCGAGGGCGCCGCGCCGGACGGCCCGCAGGGACCCGAGGGGCTGCTGCGGCTCGCCGACTGGTTCCGCCGCGGCGGCGACTACCGCGACGCCGCCGAGCAGACCCTGGTGCACGCCTTCCTGGAGGACGTCGCCGCCGCCCGCAGCAAGTGGCAGCGCCTCAACCGCGACCCGCGCCCCCTGGTGCTGCTCGACAACACGCACTCCCCCGCCGGGGCCCGTCTGGTCGACCTGGTCCTGGAGTACCGCGCGCGGCCCGGCGCCGAGCGCCCCGACCCGCTCGTGGTGGTCGCGACCCGGCTGGGCGACGCGCCGCCGGACGCCACCGACGCCGTCCACCGCGAGCTGCCGGACCTCGTGACGTCCTCGCACTGGCGGCGCCGGGGGCACGCGCCGTCCGCGGGGCTGCTCGTGGTGCCGCTCACCCCGCTCAGCCGCGACGACGTGCTGCTGATGCTGGACGCCGCGCCCGCGCCGCTGCACTCCTACCTGCCGTCCGCCCTGCACACCGTGACCGGCGGGCACCCCCTGGCCAGCCGGGTGCTGTGCGACGCGGTGCTGCGGCACGCAGCCGCCGCGGGCGGCGCGGGGGCCGCCCGGCTCGGGCCGCGCCAGCTGCTCGACCTGACCACCGGCGACGGCCGCCCCGTCACGGAGGCCATCCTGGAGCGGCTGCTTCCGTCGCCGCAGCAGCGGGCCCGGCTCGTCCCGCTGTCGCTGGCCCGGGACAGCACGGCGGCGCAGGCCCTGGCCGCGCATCTGCGCCTGGAGGGCCCCGAGCAGCTGCCCGCGAACGCGGCCGCCGACTACCTGGAGGCCGAGCGCTGGCAGCGGGACACCCCGCAGGACCGCCCGCTGGCCGCCGACCCGCTGCTGCACACGCTGCTGGTGCACGAGGCGCGCCGCACCTCGCAGGGCGCCGACTCGCGCCGCGGCTGGCAGGAGATCCACGGCTTCCTGCGCCGCCACCACACCACGCGGGGCGAGGACAGCGAGGCCGACGCGCTGCGCCACACCCTGGCGTCCGGCGAGGCGAAGACGGTGGTGGCGGCGCTGTCCGAGGAGTTCCAGTCCGAGCAGGACCGGCCGAGCGCGCTGCGCTGGCTGGCCTGCCTGGCGTACGCGGCCACGGCACCGGCGCCCCCGGCGGCCGACTGGGACGACGACCGCGCCGCGGTGGCGGCGGGCGCCCACGACGACCGCTACCAGGACATCGACGAGATCGACCGCTGCATCAACAGGCTGCTGCACGGCCTGTGGTACCTGTCCGACGCGCTCGCGGAGCCGGAGGCCGACCTGTGCGACGACATCGGGGCCGAGCTGGCCTTCCTGTCGCTGCGGCACCAGACGTGGCGCGCCGTCCTGAGCCAGGCCGCCCGCACCTGGCCGACCGCCGCCCGTGAGAAGCGGCCGCTGCCGCTGCCCGAACTGTGAGGAACCATGCGTCTGCTGAGCCGCCGCAACGGCTTCGGTCCCCTCGACAAGGCCGTCGCCGTGCTCGTCCCGCTGGCCCTGATCGCCGTGGGCGTGGTCCTGTACCTGACGCTGCGCCCCGAGGACTGCGCGGGCGGCCTGGAGAAGCGCGACGGGGAGTGCGTGGGCGTCACCGAGGGCGCGTTCGACGCGGACGCCGGTCTCAAGGGGCTCATCGCGGCCGTCGCGGACGAGAACGCGCGGGTCAGGCGCGCCTGGGAGGACCCGGCCAAGGGGGAGGCCCCGATGCCGTACGGCCGGATCGCGCTGATGATGCCCTTCACGTCGGACGACTCCAGCGCCATGACCGAGGCGATGATCCGCCGGGCCCTGGCGGGCGCGCACGCCGCCCAGCTGCGCCACAACAGCGGCAGCGGCCCGCACTACCAGCTCCTGATGGCGCCCGACGGCAAGGACCTCGACCAGTGGCGGCCGGTGATCGACGACCTGGCGGCGCTGACGGACGACCGGCAGTCGCCGCTCGTGGGCGTGATGGGCCTGCCGAGCAGCACGCCCGAGACGCGGGACGCGATGCGGGAGCTGAGCCGCCGCCGCATCGCCACGGTCGGCCCCGTCATCACCTCCGCCGACATGAACGCCCCCTATTTCTTCAAGACCTCACCGAACAACGAGATGTTCGCGGACGCGCTCGCCCACTACCTGAAGAAGAAGCCGGGCGCGGGCAAGGGTTTCCTGGTCTTCGACAGCCGTCCCGACGACGTGTACTCCCGCAATCTCCACCGGCTCCTGGAGCGGAAATTCGGTGGAAAGTACGGGCTGCGCAAGCGCTCGGCGTCGTTCCTCGGCTCGACCGGTCCGGCGGCCGGTATCCCGCAGCGATTCCAGTCCGCCGTACAGAAGATCTGTCTGACCGGTTCGGACACGGTGTTCTTCGCGGGTCGCGATCAGGATCTCCCGGCACTCGTGAAACGCCTGTCACAGGAGGGAACATGTGAGGGCGGCAGGCCGGTGCGCATTCTGAAAGTCGGCATCGGCCTTGAACCCACTCTGACCACGGCGGAAATCACCCGCATGCTGCGGGACACAAAGATCACGATCGTGGCCGCGGCCTCGGTGTCGCCCGACTGGTGGAAGGGCCCCGGCACCGGAGCGCCGAAGGGCCTGCGGGACTTCCGCACGTACTTCGACCGGCTCGACCGGCGGCACGACATCGGCGAGAAGGCCCTCGACGACGGCTACGCGATCATGTACCACGACGCCTTCACGCTCCTCGCGGACGCGTTCGACCGCTCGTACTCCGATGCGAACGAGGACGCGGGGGACGGCGGGGCACCCCGGCCCCGGAGCGCACGCCGACCAAGGACGATGTGTACAACACCCTGATCGACGCGACCATCCTGGAGACCGGCTCCGCCACCAAGTGCGTCAACTGCCTGCTGGGCGCCGCCGGTACGTACGGCTTCGTGAAGTCCTCGACCGACGACGACACCCGCCAGTGGCCGGTGTGCAAGCCGATACCGGTGATCGAGTACCCGGCGCCGCCGGGCGGCGGGGCGGCGCAGACGTACCGCACGTTCTCGCACCTGTTCAAGAAGCCCTGCCCCTGAGAAGGGCGGCCCGCCCCGGCATCTGTCCTGACCTCCACCCCGACGGGGCGCCCCGGGGGCGCCGCCCGGTGCGACCCTGACCAGGCGCGCCCCCCTGGCATGTGACGAGAACACCTGCCGGAAACATTTGGCCTAAACCCACGGCGAGTTAGATGTTTACTCAACTTCCTGGATGTCTAGACCCGTTGACACCTCTGGAAGCGCTCTCCTACTGTCGCGAAGGTCGCTAGCACAAGGCAAAACGCTGCCCACTACGTGTGTGGAGGGTTCGTGACCAGCACCGAAGCTGCCCGCGATTTGGAAATGGCCGCGCCGCGGAACCGCGAAGGGCTCCCCGACGTCAGCCTCGATCAGGCGCACTCCCCCCAGAAAGTCATGGCCCACGGAGATCTTCTCCGGCGATTCGTGGCCGGTCAGGAGATCAAACCGATCCACATGCGGATCGGCATCATGGGCGCCTGCAATATGCGCTGCAATTTCTGCAACTTCCACTCGCCGAACGAGGAGCAGTTCTACGACCTGTTCTCGTTCAAGGACTCCATCACCACCGACAAGGCGATCAACCTCCTCAAGGAGTTCGCCGAGAACGAGGGCCGCGCCGTGACGTTCTGCGGCAGCGGCGAGTGCACCATCCACCCGGGCTACGCCGACATCTGTCACGCCGGGCACGACGTGGGCCTGCACATCGGCCTGATCACCAACGGCTCCCGGCTCGGCCGCCCGAAGATCGCCGACGCCGTCATCAACACCCACACCTGGGTGCGGGTCGGCATGAACGCGGGCACGGAGGCCACGTTCAACGACATCACCCGCGACCGCGAGCAGACGTTCTCGAAGTTCGTCGACAACATCGGCCGCCTGCGCGCGAACGCCGTGGCGCCGGACTTCCGGATCGGCTTCAACTACGTGATCACGATGCAGAACTACCGCGAGATCGTGGCGGCGGCCCGCATCGCCCACGAGTCCGGAGCGCACTACGTCCGCTTCGAGCCCGAGTTCTACAGCGCCATGGGCCACGAAACCATCGAGACCGTCATGGAGGAGATCTCCGCGTCGCTCGTCGAGGCGGCCGAGATGTCCACGGACGCCTTCGAGGTCTCGGTGCCGAAGCTGGACCGGGGCCCGATGGACCAGGTGGAGACCGTCGAGGGCGACTTCGAGCGCTGCCACTACAGCCGCTTCGTGACGGCGGTCGGCGCCGACGGGCACCTCTACCCCTGCCCCCAGGTGCACCTCAACAGCCGCTACCGCATCGGGGACGTCGTCGACCTCGGCTATCCGACGGTCCTCGAAGGCGGCCCGCGCGCCGAGTGGGAGGCCTCCAACCCGCGCCGGACCGACCTGTGCAAGTCGTGCTTCTACCGGCCGCAGAACGAGTTGCTCGAACTGCTGCAGCGGGGGCAGATCCAGCTGGACGAGGCGTTGTCGGCGTACGCCGTCGAGGTGCCGGAAACCCTCCACGCCGACTTCGTCTGACCCTTTCCCGGCGGGGGCGCCCCGCACCGTGCTCGTCAGCGCTCCGCGCCCCGTCCTCAGACGCCGGACGGGCTGGAGCGCCCGCGGACTCGCTGCCTTCGGCTCTCCGCGATCCGCGGAGCCCCCTGGTTCGGGAAGGGGCGGGTCTGGGGCGCCCCGCGAGGAACCACCCACCCGTAGCCCACAGGAGCGAGCAACACCCGCATGCAGACCACCCACCTGCGCCATCTGCTCACCACGGAGCCCACCCTCCGCCGCCCCCCGTCCGTCGACACCCCCGAGGCCCACGCCGCGTGGTCCCGCACGCTCCGCGCGACGCTCGCCCGCCTGGCCCGCGTGACCCCCGCCCCCCTCGGGGTCGCCGCCACCACGACCACCACCGCCGAGGGCCTGCGCCGCGACCGCCTCACGCTCACCTCGCCGGTGCGCGGCACCTTCCACGGCACGCTGCTCGCCCCCGAGGACACCACGGGCCGCCGCCCCGCCGTCCTGGTCCTCGGCGGCAGACACGCCCGCATGGAGCAGCTCACCGGCGAGACCCCGCCGGACTTCCCGGACCGCAACGTCGCCGAGCACTTGGCGCGGGCGGGGTTCGTCACGCTGTCCATCGAGCACGGCATCGGCGGCGGCCTGGACGAGGAGCGCCGGGCGGGCCGGGACGAGGGCACGCTGCTCGCGCACGCGTTCGCGCTGACGGGCCGGTCGCTGCTCGGCGCGCTCGTCGGGGACGCGCTGGGCGCGCTCGACCTGCTCACCGCCCATCCGCTGGCCGACCCGGAGCGGGTCGGCCTGTTCGGGCACAGCCTGGGCGCGGCGGTGGCCCTGCACACCGCGCTGCTGGGGCCGCGCCCGCTGCCGGTGTGCGCGGCGAGCCACCTCGGCAGCTATCCGGCGCTGTTCGCGCGGCTGCTGACCGGCCACGAGGGCGCGGTCCTGCCGGGCGTCCTGGAGTACGCGGACCTGCCGGACCTGTACGCGGCGCTCGCCCCGGCGCCGCTGCACCTCCAGTACGGCACGGCCGACGCCTACCTGGAACCGGCCGACGCGCGGGCCGCCGCGGACGCCGTGCGCCGCGCGTACGCCACCGCGAGCGGACCCCTTGAGGTGCGCGAGCTGCCCATGGGGCACGGCACCCACGTCGGGCACGCGGTGGACTTCCTCACCCGCGCCCTGGCGCAGCCCGCGGACGCCGCAGCCGACGTGCCCGCCCAGCGCATCCACTTCGACGTCGCCGACCGGCGCGCGATCCTCGACCGCGTGGACCTGGCCCTCGCCTCCGGGCACCTCACGCAGGGCCCGGAGCTGGCCCGCTTCGAGGACCGGGCGCGGACCTGGACGGGCGTGGCGGGCGTCGCCGTCGCGTCGGGCGCGGCGGCCCTGGAGATCGCGCTGCGCATCGTCGGCGTGGCGGACCGCACCGTGCTCGTCCCCGTGAACACGTTCTTCGCGACGGCGGCGGCGGCCGTGCGGGCCGGGGCGCGGGTGCGGTTCGTGGACATCGAGCTGGACGGCCTCGGCCTGGACCCGGCGGCGCTGCGCACGGCCCTTGACCGGTACCCGGACACCGCGGCGGTGCTGCCCGTGCACATCGGCGGCATCGTGTCGCCGCTGCTCGGCGAGGTCGTCGCGCTGTGCGCGGAGCGCGGCGTCGCGGTCGTGGAGGACGCCGCGCACGCACTCGGCGCGACCCTCGACGGCCGCTTCGCGGGCTCCTTCGGCCGGTTCGGGGCCTTCTCCTTCTTCCCGACGAAGGTCGCCGTGAGCGGCGAGGGCGGCCTGGTCACCTGCGCGGGGGCCGACCCGGCGTCCGACGCCGAGCAGGTGCGGCGCTGGCGCGACCACGGCAAGAGCGCGCAGGGGTCCACCCTGCACGACCGCCCCGGCGGCAACTGGCGCCTGAGCGAACTCCACGCCGCCGTCGGCACCGTCGACCTGGAGCGGTTCGACCGCACCCTGGCTGCGCGCCGCGACCTCGCCGCCGCCTACGACGAACTCCTCGACGGCGTGCCGCACCTGCGCGCCCACACCGTGCCCGAGGGCGTCCGCGGCAACTACTACAAGTACCTCGCCTACCTGGACGGGCCCGTGGACCGCGCCCTGCTGAAGAAGCGGCTGCGGGAGCGGCACGGCGTCGCGCTCGCGGGCGAGGTGTACGACCACCTCCTGTGCGACCAGCCGTACTTCACCCGGACCGCGCCGGAGGCCGGGACGGAAGCCGGGACCGGAGGCGGGACCGAAGCCGAGACCGGAGCCGGGACCAGAGGCGGGGCCGAAGCCGAAGGCCCCTTCCCGCGGGCCCGCTGGTTCGCGCGCCACCACATCGCCCTGCCCCTGTACCCGACGCTGACCCGGGCCGAGCAGTTCCGCGTGGTCGCGGCGCTGCGGGCCGAGCTGTCGTGAGCGGCACCGCGGGCGCCGCGAGCGGGCCCACCGTCTCCGCGTTCCGCCAGGGCACCTGGCAGGGCTCCCTGGACAGCGCGCCGCTGCCCGGCGGCACCGGGCGGCGCCTCGCCCTCGTACCGGAGATCGTGGCGCACGCCGACCGCCGCTGGTGGGACGGCGTGCGGGACGGGCTGCCGCCGCTCACCGGGCGGCGCGAGCTGCTGCTGTCCGCCCTGGAGTCGTTCGCGCACGGCACGGTGACCGTGGGCGGCGTCGGCCCGCAGAGCGCCGAGGAGTTCCGGGCCGCGCTGTGGGAGACCGCGGGCCTTCCGGGGCCGCTGGTCGACCGCTGGTGCCGGATGCTGCGCGAGGGCGTCGAAGGCCGTGCCGCACCCGCCCCCGCCCCCGACGCGGCGCTGGCCCTGGTGTCGCTGCCCGGGAACACCTTCACCTGCCTGGACTCGGTGCTCGACCAGGCCGAGCGGTCGGCGGGCGTGTGGGTGCGCCCGAGCCGCCGCGAACCGCTGTCCGCCGCCCGGCTCGTCGCGGCGCTGCTCGGGGCGGGCTGGCCACCGGCCAGGCTCGGCCTGTACCCCACTGAACAGCGCGCGCTGCACGGCCTGGTGAAGCTCACCGACCGGCACGTGGTGTACGGCGGCGCCGGGCTCGCCGCGTCGGTGCGCGGCGCGCCGACGCTGACCCTGCACGGGCCGGGGCGCGGCTGTGCCCTGGTGCCGCGGGACCTGCCGGTCGAGGAGGCGGTGGCGTGGCTGCTGCCGCTGGTCGCGGCCGACTCGGGGCGGTTCTGCAGCAACGTCCGCACGGCGGTGTGCGCCGACGAGGGCCTCGCGGAGCCGCTGGCGAAGGCCCTGGCGGCGGCGCTCGACGCGCTGCACCCGGGGCCCGTCCCGGACCCGGCCGCCCCCGACTGGCCGCTCACCGCCTTCCGCTCCCCCGGCGAGGCCGAGCGGGCCGCCGCCTCCGTACGCGAGCGGCTCGGGCCCGGCGACCGGCTGCTCACCCGCGAGCCGACGGTCGTGCGCGGCGCGGCGGGCGAGGTGTACGTGCGCCCCCACCTCGCGCTGCTGGACGGCGTGTTCACCGGGCCGGACGTGGCGCATCCGCTGGTCGGGCACGAGGTGCCCTTCCCGTCCGCCGTCGTGCTCGCCGCCGCGCCGGACGCGGCCCGGGCCATCGCCGACCGCTCCCTCTTCGTCCACCGGCACGACCGGGGGACCCCCGCGACCCAGGAGGCGGCGCATGACGACCGCGGCCCGTGATCACGGCACCCCTGAGGTGACCTTCGCGAACCTGTACGACACGCTGCGCTCCCGGGTGCCCGAGCTGGCCGTGGACCTCGACGCGTGGACGCGGCGCATGATGCGCTGGCACTTCTCGCCCGAGACGGGCTCGCCGTTCTGGGTCTCCCGGCGCGAGCGGCTCGGCTTCGACCCGCTCACCGACGTCGGGGGCTTCGCCGACCTGGAGCAGTTCGGGCTGTTCGACAAGGCCGAGCTGCGCGCCGCCAGCGCGCTCGACCTGCGTCCGCGCGGCTACCGGGACCGCCCGTTCCGCGTGTTCGAGACGGGCGGCACCACGGGCGCGCCCTGCCGGATCGTGAACGTCACGCGCCTCGCGTACGACGTGGAGGTCTACCGCACCGTCCTGGAGGCGCGCGGCGTGGCGGGCGGCGACGTGCTCGCGATGACGCCGAGCGGCCCGCACGCGTACGGGCACTTCGTGGAGGGTCTCGCGGACTCCTGGCGCGGGGCGGTGTTCGCGATCGACTTCGACCCGCGCTGGGTGAAGGCGGCCCTGCGCGCGGGCGGCGAGGCGGACGCCTACACCGGCCACCTGGTGGAGCAGACGCTGACGCTGCTGAACGGTGAGCGGCCCGCGCTGCTGTTCACCACCTCGCGGCTGCTCCTGGAGCTGGCGATGCGCGTGCCGCGCCCGCTGCACACCTACGGCATCCGCGCGGTGTGCACCGGCGGCACCACGTGCAGCGCCGCCGAGGCCGCGTTCCTGCGCCAGGAGCACCTGGACGGCGTGCAGTGGATCGACACGTACGGCAACACGCTGGCGGGCCACGCCCTCCAGGCCGACGCCGTGCCGGGCGCGCCGCCGCTGCCCGAGGGCACCGGGCACAGCTACCACCTGCCGCCGCCGTTCGCCGTGCTCCAGGTGGTCGACCCGGCCGACCCGTGGCGCGAGGTGGGTGTGGGCGAGCGCGGCCGGGTGCGGGTGACCACCCTGCTCGAAGACCTCTTCCTGCCCAACCTCCTCGAACGGGACAGCGCGATCAGGACGGGACCGCACCCGTGGTTCCCCTGGGACGGGGTGGCCGCCGTCCAGACGTTCCACGACGGCCTGACGGACGTTCAGCAGGCCGTGGAGGGCGTCTATTGACCCGTTCGCACGACCCCCGTACGCACACCGCACACATGGGCCGTACGCACATCCCGCACACGTGGGCCGCACGCACGGCCTGGCACACGGCCTGGCACACGGCCACCGAAACGAACCGAAGGCGGCACTCGACGGTCCGATGACCACTTTCGCTTGACGACCCCTCAGGGACTCCCCATGAACCTCTCGTCGAACGGCATACCCATACCCTTTTCCCCCGAGCTGTTCGGCCCGCTGCGCGCCACGGGCGCCGAGCAGCGCCGCGACCCGGCGGCGCTGCGGGCCAGGCTGCGCGAGGACGGCTATCTGTATCTGCCGGGCTTCCTCGACCGGGAGGACGTGCTGCGGCTGCGGGCCGCGTACTTCTCGCGGTTCCCGCCGGGCTATCTGGCGCCCGGCACCACGCCCCGGGACGGCGTGTTCTCGGGCCGGGTGCCCGAGGGCCTGCCCGAGCACGGCGTGGCCGGGCACCCAGCGCACGCGTTCGTGCGCTCCGGCACCTTCGACCGGTTCCTCGACGACCCGCGGCTCGCGGAGCTGGCGGCCGACCTGCTGGACGGCAAGGCCCGGATGCTGCCGCGCCGCATCCTGCGCCACTTCCACCGGGGCTCGCGGCGCGCCTCGCGCGCCCACGTGGACTTCGACTACATGGACCAGGGCTCGGAGCGGGTCGTGACCATGTGGATCCCGGTGGGCGACTGCCCGCCCGAGGCGGGCGCCCTGGTCTACCTGGAGGGCTCGCACACGCTGCCGCCGTCGGCGTACGAGCCGCTGCGCGACACCACGGACCGGCCGGAGGACCGGCGGCAGATCTGCCACGACCTGGAGTTCACGGCGCGCAGCCTGGACCGCCGCTGGCTGTGGGCTGACTTCGCCGCGGGCGACCTGATGGTGCACGTGCCGAACGTCATCCACGCCTCCCTCGACTCGGCCACGGACGCCATGCGGCTGTCCGTCGACGCCCGTTTCGTACGTCAGTCGGACACGCCCGACCCGCGCTGGCTGCGCCCCTGGTCGGCGGACGACGGGGCGTGAGCCGGGCCACCGCTGTCGGTACGGCTCTGGCGGGTCACGGCGGCGATGATCTCGTCGACGGCGCGGGCGTCGGCCACCGGGCACGCGGGCGGGCGGCCGAGCGCCGCCGCCCGCGCGAAGTCGGCGATCAGCGGCTCGTGCGGGTTCGTGGCGGGCGGCAGCGTCAGCGTCCGTGAGCCGTCCGGCCCCTGGACGCGCAGGCGGCCCGAGTCGAGCGGGTCGAGCGTGAGGACGCGGCCGTCGCCGGTCAGCTCGATCCGGTCGAGCGGCGGTTCGTCGCTCCACTCCGCGATGAGCCGCGCCCGCACGCCGGACGCCCACGCCAGCTCCACCTCGGCCCGCCGCTCCGCCCCCTCGGGGAAGCGGTGTCCGAGCCTCCCCGCACCCGGCTGGGCCGTCCGAACGCCATCACCAGCAGGTCGAGCCGGTGGCTGCCCGCGTCCGCCAGCACTCCGCCGCCGGAGAGCGCGGGGTCGGTGCGCCACCGCATGGGGTGCGTCGGCCCCGGTGCGAAGGCGCAGCGGAACCGCACCTCCACATGGCGCGGCGTCCAGGTGTCGAGTGCGGCGCGCAGGCGGCGTACGGCGGGGGCGAGCCTGCGGTAGTACGCGACCGCGGCACACGGGTGGCCGTCGGCCTCCAGTGACTGGTCGAGGCCCCCCGCCAGCGGCTTCTCCACGAGCACGGGCAGCCCGGCGGCCAACGCCCGCCGGGCCAGCGGCACATGGCGGACCACGGGCGTGGCCACGTACACCGCGTCGATCCCGTCGCCGAACAGCGCGTCCTCGTCGCTGCCGGAGCGCGGCACGCCGTGCCGGGCGGCGACGCGCGCCGCCCGGTCCGCGTCACGGCCCCACAGGTACGCCGGTCGTTCGCCGAGCGCGCGCAGCGCGGGCAGCACGCGCCGCTCCACGACGTCGCCGTATCCGGCGATCGCCCACCTCATCACGCGGCTCCCGGAAGGTCGGCGGAGTGCCGTACAGGGCGTCCGGGCCTGGTCACGGGTCTGGTCACGGGCCTGGTCATGGGCCTGGTCACGGGCCTGGTCACGGGCCTGGTCACGGGACGATGACGACCTTCAGGGTCTCGGCGGGCGGCCCGTCGAAGGGCGCGCGTTCGGCGTCCGGGTAGAGGGACCTGCTGGCGGACAACTGCTCCATCGCCTTGGGGAGTTCGTCGAGCCCGTACGTATGGGTGTGCAGCTCGGGCAGGCGCAGGCTCGCGGTGCGGCGGTGGGCGACGCGTTCGGCGACGGCGAGGGCCTCGGCGCGGGCGGTGTCCACCGGCTCGGCGGAGCTGTGCACCCGCAGCCCCTTGCGCTCCCAGGCGACGAGGTCGACGGTGACGTGCGTGTCCACGTGGTGGGTGCCCAGCATGACGACGAGGCCGTTCTGGCGTACGAGGCCGACGCAGGCGTTGAGGGTGGTGGGCGTACCGACGGCGTCGATCGCGACGTCGTACTCCTCGCCCTCGGCGGCGAAGTCGCCCTTGAGCGCGGCCAGTTGACCGGCGCTCCCGTCCACGCGCCGCACCGCGTCGGCGCCCGCGGCGCGGGAGCGCTCCAGGCGCCACGCGTCCAGGTCGACCGCCGTGACGTGGGCGGCGCCGCGCTGGCGCGCCATCCGCAGCGCCATCTGGCCGACGGGCCCCTGCCCGACGATCACGACGCGGTCGCCGAGCCCGACGCCGCGCGTGGCGTGCACCGCGAGCGGCAGGAGCTGGAGCATCGACCCCTGCTCGAAGGGCACGGCGTCGGGCAGCGCGCCGACGGCGACCTCTCGGGCCAGGGCGAATTCGGCGTACCCGGACGTGAGCGGCGTACGGACGAAGACGCGCTGCCCGGGCCCGACCCGGGTGACGCCGGGGCCGACCGCCTCGACAAGACCGGCTATCTCATGGCCGTAACAGCCCGTCGCGCAGTGCTCCCTGAGGCCGTAGTAGTGGTAGTACGCGAGGTCGCTGCGGTTGCAGACGCTGCACGCGCGCACGCGCACCAGGACCTGCCCCGGCCCCGGCTCCGGCACCGGGGCGTCGCTGACCAGCCTGATGTCCCGCCTGCCGACGAGTTCGTACCGACGCACGTGGGCCTCCTCTGCTCGGGCGCTGATCTCCGCGTTCCGTCGCGGGGATCTCGCGGGGTCTCCGTGTTCCATCGCAGGGATCTCGCGGTGGTCTCCGCATTCCGTCGCGGCGATCTCGCGGTGGTCTCCGCGTTCTAGCGCGGCGATCTCCGCATTCCATCGCGTGCGGCGGCGGCCATCAAGGTGGCCTCACCACGCGGTGGCCGGGGCGGGAGGAGGCTGCGGCGTGGGCGCCGCCGCCCCGCGCCGTGCGGGACGGCGCGGCCGGGGCGCCCCGCACGGCAGGGGCGAGGCGCCCCGCACGGCACGGCCGGGGCGCCCCTTCTGCCGGTTCACCCTCTGTTTCCAGCGGGTTCGCATGCCTTGACAGTGCTATTGGTCTGAGCCAACATCCGATTGGCCTGTACCAAGCCGCATCCGGCCAGCCCAGCGCGTCGCCGACCCACCCTTTCCCCGGAGGTCCAGGCATGGTCCCGAGCAGTCACCCGAAGCTGGAGCGGCTCGCCAACTCCGTCCTCCAGCCGGGCTTCGAGGGCACCACCGCGGCCCCTGACTGGCTCCGCCGCCGGATCGCCGACGGGCTCGGCGCCGTCGTCCTGTTCAGCCGGAACATCGTCGGCCCGGAGCAGGTCGCCGCGCTCACCGCGTCGCTGCGCGCCGAGAACCCGGACCTGATCGTCGCCATCGACGAGGAGGCGGGCGACGTCACGCGCATGGAGGCGTGGACGGGCGCGTCACGCCCCGGCAACCTCGCCCTCGGCGCCGTCGACGACATCGACCTCACCGAGCGCGTCGCCCACGACATCGGGCGCGAACTCCACGCCGCGGGCGTCACGCTGAACTACGCGCCGAGCGCCGACGTCAACTCCAACCCGCTGAACCCGGTCATCGGCGTGCGCTCCTTCGGTGCCCGCACCGACGTCGTCGCGCGGCACACCGCCGCCTGGATCCGCGGCCTCCAGGAGGCCGGGGTCGCCGCGTGCGCCAAGCACTTCCCCGGCCACGGCGACACCTCCGTCGACCCGCACTTCGGCCTGCCGAAGGTCTCGGGCGGCGCCGCGGAGATCGCGCGGACGGCCCTGCCGCCGTTCATCGCCGCGATGGAGTCGGGCGTCCGGGCCGTCATGACGGCCCATCTGCTCGTCCCCGCGTACGACGCGACGCTGCCCGCGACCCTCAGCCCGCGCGTCCTGAACGACCTGCTCCGCCGCGACCTCGGCTTCACCGGGATGGTCGTCACGGACGGCATCGAGATGGGCGCGGTCACCGACCGGTACGGCATCGACGGCGCCACGGTGCGCGCGGTCGCGGGCGGCGTGGACGCTGTCTGCGTGGGCGGCGACAGCGCCGAGCAGTCCACCGTGGAGCTGCTCGCGGGCGCCCTCGTCAAGGCGGTGCTCGACGGGGCGCTGCCGGAGGAGCGGCTCGCCGAGGCCGCCGCGCGCGTCCAGGAGTTCGCGGCGTGGTCGGGGGCGCGGGCCCGTGCCGTGGACCGCGCCGGGGCGCCGAGCGACATCGGGCTCGTGGCGGCCCGGCGCGCGGTGCGCGTCCACCGGCGGCCCGGGGCGCCAGATTCGGAATGCCTTATTCCAGTCGCTGGGTCACCGCACGTCGTGGAGCTGTCCCCCGTCATGAACCCGGCCGTGGACGGCGGCACCCCCTGGGGCGTGGCCGCCCCGCTGCGCGCCCTGCGCCCCGACACCACGTCCGTGCGCCTCACGGAGCCCGAACTCGACGGCACCGGCGACGTCCTGGCCCGCGCGGCGCTCGCCCCGGCCACGGGCCGCGCCTTGGTGGTGGTCGTGCGCGACGCCGCCCGGCACCGCTGGATGACCGAGGCCCTGACCCGCCTGCTGCGCTCCCGCCCGGACGCCCTGGTGGTGGAGATGGGGGTGCCCGCGGGGGGTGCGCTGGGCGCCGTGCACATGGTCACGCACGGGGCGACGCGGGTGTCGGGCATCGCGGTGGCGGAGCTTTTGGCTGGCGGGGGCGGGAGGGGCTGAGGGGTGGGCCCGGGGGCTAGGAACTGAGGCCTGGGGCTGGGGTTGGAGGGGGCGGCTGGGGGCGCCCGGCGCCTTGGCGTGCGCTTTCTCCTCCGCTGCCGCTGGGGGTGCCCGGGTCGGCCATCGCCTGCTTCGGGGCCGCTGAGGCATGCCCGGGTCCGCCAGCGCCTGCTCCGGGTCCGCTGACGCGCGCCCGGCTCCCTTGACGCGCACTCGGCTCCATCAGCGCGCGCTTGACGATCCCTTGGTACGCCTTCTGGGCCCCTGACGCGCTCCAGGCACCCTTGGACCGTCCGGCCCCCCGGACGGCAGGACCCAAGAGACGGCACTCGCTCCCCTGACGCACCGCCCGGCCGCCCGGCCCGCCTCCCTCCCCTCTCCTCCCCCGGATGCGCCCCGCCCCCGTACCCCGCCTCCCGGTTCCCTCGTGTGAATCCCGGCCCCGCCCTGCGAATTCCGGCAGAACACCGAGAACACCGAAAGAGCGCCCCAACTCACCGAAAGAGCACCACAGTACGGCGCGCCCAAAGCCCCGCCAGACTTGGCCTGTCCCGCCGACCGGACGTCTCACACCAGCTTTATACGAAACCTTGACACCCCGCTTCCTTAAAGGCCGGAGCACACCCCAGAGGCCGCATTGAGACACCCCGCACCCTGCGTCGCCGCACTCCCCGTCGCCGTACCCCCTGATCGAAATCGCGCGCCATTCAGGCCGCCCCGGAGGGCCGCGATCCGGGTGCCACTCCCCCAATTCCCGGAACTTTGACGTCTTCTTATCGCCCGCGCCCCTTTACTCACCCGCCCCGCACGGCATTCCAGGGGAAACAGACGGCTCCGGGGCGCGCCCCGAAGATTTCTCTGAGCCGACAGGCAACTTCACCGCCGCCCCACGCGTCCTCACTTCGGCCCTCTTGCCAACAGGCCGCGCATCGGCCGTAGTTACGGGCCGCCGAGCCCCCCGCCGCGAGCCGCGCCACCCCCCGGGCCCGTCCGGCCACGCCCGGAACTCGCCCTGGAAAAAGATCTACCCGCTGATATGTTCTGCCCCGATGCCGACGGCCGCCGAGGGTGTTGACGGCGGGACAGAACCGTGCGTCGATACTCTCCCGCCGCGAGCGGAAAGCCTGAAATCCGCCGCGTGGGGACGCGGTGGGAATCAGCCGCGGCATCGCCCGTACCCCGTAGCAAAACCCCGGTTCAGGCCGGGGCGGGTCACCACCACCCCGACGAACTCGTTGCACGCGCAGGGAGACCGGGGCTGGCGCGGGGATTTCCGCATACCTTAAAGGAGAAGGATTCATCGTGTCGGAACAGTCGGAGCACCTCGTCACCCTGACGCCCGAAAGCATTAGCGACCCGTCAAAATACCCGGCTCTGCGGGAGCAGGGCCCGCTCGTCCACGCGTCGCTCCCCGGCCTGGAGACCCCGGTCTGGCTCGCCATGGGCTACGAAGACGCCAAGGACGCCCTGATGGACCCGCGCTTCGTCCGTGACGCCACCAAGCTGCCGGGCCAGGAGGGCCCGAGCATCGCGGACCAGATGATCGCGGCCTACGGCCTGCCCGCGGAGTACGCCCAGTACCTGGGCATCATGGTGCTCTCCGACGGCGAGGAGCACACCCGTCTGCGCAACCTCGTCATCCGTTCCTTCACGGCCCGCCGGGTCAACGCGCTGCGCCCGAAGCTGGAACAGGTCACCGAGGAGCTGTTCACCGCGCTGAAGGCCAAGGGCGAGGCCGACCTCGTCGGCGAGCTGGGCTACATCGTCGCCGCCACCGCCATCTGCGAGCTGATGGGCGTGGCCGCGGAGGACCAGCCGACCGTCCAGGGCTTCATCCAGGGCTACGCCTCCGGCGATCCGGAGCACTTCATTCCAGCGATCCAGGGGATCGTCGAGTACGGCAAGGCCCTGATCGAGAAGCGCCGCGCCGAGCCCAGCGACGACCTGGTCTCCGCCCTGCTCCAGGACACGGGCGAGGGCAAGCTCACCGACACGGAGATCATCGCGGTCTTCCTGTTGCTCATCAACACGGGCATCGCGCCGCCCGCGCACTTCCTCAGCGAGGCCGTCCTCGCCCTCCTCGACCACCCGGAGGAGCTGGCGAAGCTGCGGGCCGAGCCGGAGCTGCTGAGCACCACGGCCGTTCCCGAGCTGCTGCGCTTCGTCAGCGCCGTGCCCATGGGATCGCCGCTGTACGCGACGGAGGACCTGGAGTTCAAGGGCTGCCCGATCAAGGCGGGCGAGGTCGTCAACGCGTCCCTGAAGGGCGCGAACCACGACCCGGCCGAGTTCGAGGACCCGACGCGGCTCAACATCTCCCGCAAGCTCGGCGCGGGCGTGGGCCACGTCGCCCTCGGCCACGGGCCGCACTACTGCATCGGCGCGTCCCTGGCGAAGCTGGAGACGGAGGTCGTCCTCCACCAGCTGCTGGTCAAGCACGACGGGCTGCGGCTCGCGGTGGCGCGCGACGCCCTCCAGTACGCTCCGGTGCCGGGCGAGGGCACGCACCTCACCGCCCTGCCGGTGCGCTTCTGACCCCTCCGCACCAGGGGAGGGCCCGCACCCGAGCCCTCCCCTGTCCCGGCTCACCGGGTGAACCAGGACACCGCGGCGGCGCAGAACATCGCCCGCCCGATCGCTACGGCGGCGAGAAGCCCGCAGACGAGCAGGATCACGCTCCGCGGGGTGAGCCCGAAGGCGTCCTCGAGCAGGTCCGTGCCGACGAGCGGCGCGAGCAGCGCCAGATACCCCAGGGGCAGCAGGAACAGCAGCGCGAGCACGCACTCGACGGCGATGACCGCGATCCGCGTCCACCGGTACCGCAGCAGCGCCCCCAGGCCGACGAGGGCCATCCCGCCCGCGAGCGCGATCCAGGCGTACATCACCGCCCGCACCGTCGCGGCGTCGGGCACGTCCTGGCCGTGCGCGAGCCGGTCGTCCACGAAACGCAGCACCCCCACCGCCGACCAGGCGTGCACCACGGCCTGGAGGAAGACCCCGGCCACCGCGAACGCGACGACGAGCGGCATCCGAGCGACCGTGCGCATCCGGCGACTCCCTGACCCACCTCGCGCTGCGAGGCCACGGGGGCAACGACCGGGCCACTGTCCACCACGGGGCCCGGGACCGGTCCCGGCCCCCGGGAACGGCATCGGATGTGGCTCCGGAAACGGGAGCCCGCCCCCGTCACCCCTGCCCTCAGCAGAATGCAAAGAACACCAGGTCAACTAGTCTCTGCTCGTGTCCGAGGCAACATGCCGTCATAGCTCTACCAGCACCCGCAGCCATCTCAGTGATACGTCTTCGGTGGGCTCGCCTTCCAAGCTCGGTCGAGGGAATTGTCCCAAGTGCCGTCTCGATCGAAACTGGCGGCCCGACAGCCACGGGACATCGGCGCCGCGGCACTATGGCGCCAGGGAGCGTCCCCGATGCGGGCTATTGCATGGCCGCAGTGTCGGCAGACTGCTTGTCCCATCAGCTCGGCAGCCAGTCGCTCGAACTGCGCGGTACGGTCCGCGAGCTCTTCCTTGACGCCCCGCAACACCTCTTCAGCGCTGGTCGCCCCCGCGGAGACGATGATGTCGTGCACGAGTTTCGCCGCCTCGGTGGCGAAGTCGGCTCTGCGCGCGGCATCGACAAGGCTCCACGCAGAACCGCTCTCGGGTGATTTGCGCACCGTCCGCTCGGCCAGCTCAACCGAGGGATGGTTCGACACCGACCGCAGGTCCTGGCCCGCCCCGGATCCGTCACCCCGTCCCGCAGGCGTCTGCGAGCTACTTCGAAGGCCCACGCCTCGGTGGATGCCTTCTTGGCCACATTGAAGTGAGTACTGGTCGCGGCGTCCATCACCGTGTGGAACTCCTCCATCAGCGCACCCCAGTGGTCGCCACCGGCGAAGTCCTCAGGGCGCCAGCCGTAGTGACGCACGAGTTCGTCACGGACGCGACCGAAATGGTGAAGGCTCTTTCGCACCGGTCCGGACGGGTCGATGCGGAGACCGATACGCTCCGCTGTGGCCAGCATCTCGGCATCCACACCTTGCCACTTCATGTGGCCGTCGCGTTCACAGGCGTAATCGACCCAAGACCAGAACGCCTCAGCGTCCGCGACGTCTGGGGCCTCACGGTGGTGCGCCGGGCAGAGGAGGGCGAAGTTGCGCACATCGTTGGAGCCACCGAGCGACTCTGGGACCACATGGGCTCTTTCCACCGGCGCCTGCCAGCAGATGAGACAGATCGGCTCAGCAAGACCGAGATAGTCGGCGATGGCCCGGACCGGGGGTCTGGAGCGGCGTTGGTCGGGGTGGCTTTCCCGATTGCGCACGCGCAGCTCGTGATGGTCGTAGGCGTGTTCACGATCCGGGTCTCGTATGTTCAGGACGTCGGGTACGTCCTCACGCTGCGGCCGTGGATTTCTCACGTGGTAGAGCGGTGTGCTGATCTCCGTGAGGTAGGGGCCGAGGAACCCCAGTAGGAACTCCTGGATGATCTCAAGGGCATCGGCGTCGAAGCCACCGGCGGCGTTGCGGTGCCCTTGAATGTCGAGGAAGAGGTATCGCCGCGCGCCAGGGCTGGTCGCGGCGGCCTGCTTGAGGACCGAGAAGAGGCGGGTGGCGCATTTGGTGAAGTCCTCTTCGACCCGCATATCATGATATAGAGCAATACCTTTCGTTGCCCCCTCGCCTTCCGACCCTTCGACTGGGGCTGCCCCTCGCGTGCTCTCGGACCGAGCTGGGCGCTGACCGGGAGTAGACTTCTGCTGGTTATCGTTCATGAGCGCACAGTAGGCGCCAGGACTGACAATCGATGTTCGCAGCGCCTGACTCAAGGCGGGCCAGCACGCAAGGAGCTGGGCTCAGCGTCGACTGGATCTTCCCGCACAGGGCTACGGACCGGACTGCGTACCGACACGCCTCCCCGTGCCAGCCGTATGGACGTTACCCCTTGAGCCGACTTGGAAGTTCACTCGATCATGAGTCACGTGGCGGGTCACGCCACAGCCGGAAAACCAGAAGAACCCCAGGTCAACTGGGGTTCTTCTGGTTCTACTGGTGTCCGAGGGGGGACTTGAACCCCCACGCCCAATAAAGGGCACTAGCACCTCAAGCTAGCGCGTCTGCCATTCCGCCACCCGGACTAGGTGAGTGTCGCTCCGGGGTGTTCCCCGCGGCGACGAGAACAACAATACCAAGGTTTCGGAGTGCCTTTCACCTGCGTATCCGTACCGTCCGCCGGGTGGCCGCGCGATCCGGCGGATCGGGTTCCGCCGCACCTACAGTCTCACCATGAGTGACGGTTCGGTTACGGATGCACTGGGTGACGTGCGGGTACGGCCGCCCCGGATGCTGTCGCCGCTGCGGGAGCATCTGCGGGACACGATGTGGTTCGCGCCGACGGCGGGGCTGGTGGGCGCGCTGCTGCTGTGGTGGGTCGCGGTGGAGGCCGACGCGACGCTGGTGTCGGTCCTGCGGGACGACGGGGACTACGACACCCTCCAGGACCTCATGCGGGTCTCCGAGGACGCCAAGGCGGTGATCAGCACCATCGGCTCGGCGATGATGACGTTCATCGGTGTGGTCTTCAGCATCTCGCTGGTGGCCGTGCAGATGGCCAGCGGCCAGTTCAGCCCCCGGGTGGTGCGGCTGTACGTACGGTCCCGCATCACAAAGGTGACCCTCGCGGGGTTCCTGGCGACGTTCCTGTTCTCCCTGATGACGCTGACGTCGTTCGACAGCGAGGAGGATCCGCGGCTCGTGTCGAACGTGCCGCTGGTCGAGAGCGTGCTCGCGGTCCTGATGGTGCTGCTGAGCCTGTTCCTCTTCGTCGCCTATGTGAACGGCACGCTGCGGATGATGCGGGTCGGCTTCGTGATCGACCGCATCGCCCGGGAGGCGTTCCGCGTCGCCGTGAAGCAGCCGACGGAGGAGGAGGCCGCCGGGGAGGCCCTGGGACCCGAGACGGGGCGTATCGCCTACCAGGGGCGGGCCGGGGTGCTGCGGGACGTGAACATCGCGCGGGCCGTGCGGGTCGCCCGGCGCCAGGGGGTCGTGCTGCGGCTGCTGCCGCGGACGGGGGACTTCGTCGTGCCGGGGACCCCGCTGTTCACGGTGCACGGCGGGCCGCCGCCGGGCCGCCGCGCGCTGCGGTACACCGTCTCCGTGGGGGTGGAGCGGACCTTCCACCAGGATCTCGGGTTCGGGCTGCGGCAGCTCTCCGACATCGCGCTGCGGGCACTGTCCCCGGCCGTGAACGATCCGACGACGGCCGTGCAGGCCCTGGACCGCATCGTGCAGTTCCTGGCGTCGGTCGCCCGCCATCCGCTGGGGACCCTGCGCCACCGGGACCGGCGGGGCGCGGTGCGCCTGGTGCAGCCGGTGCCGGGCTGGCCGGACCTGGTCGACCTCGGGCTCGCCGAGATCCGCGCCCTGGCACCCGGCAACCCGCAGGTCACGCGGCGCATGCTGGCCGGGATCGACGATCTGCTGCTGCTCGTGCCCGAGGACCGCAAGGCGCCGCTGGTCCGGCACCGCGCGCTCCTGGAGCAGGCGGTGGAGCGCCAGGTGCCGGAGGCGGCGGACCGCGCCTTCGCCCTGCTGCCGGACCGGCAGGGCATCGGCTAGCGGCCAGGAACCGGACCTCGCCCCCTGGGGGGTGTCCCACCACGCCTGCCGGGAGCGGGCGCGGCCACCGGACGTTGCCGCCGGGAGCTGCCGCCGGGTGCTGCCGCCGGGTGCTGCCGCCGGGTGCTGCCGCCGGGTGCTGCCGCCGAGGGTCGCTTTCACGTCGAGTACGAAGGCGTCTCCGCGGCGCCCGCTTTCGGGGGCCTCGGCCCTCAACCCGCCCTGCTCCGCCGCGGGTTCCTCCGGGTCACGCTCGTCGGCGTCTCCCGCCCATCCCCTGTGCGCTCCCCGGCCCACACCTGTCCGAAAGGCACCCTACGCCCCCTGGACACCGCTCTTGGGATGCGGGATAACGGGCTTCATACAGTATTCGTCGACTGTATGCAATGTACTGCGAGGGCGTCCCGAGCAGGCACGGGCGCACTCCCACTCCCCTACGAAGGGACAGGGTTCCGCCATGGCCGACGACGGCAGCGACACCACCAGCCACCCCCACATCTCCGGTGGACACCTGGTCGCCAAGGCACTGAAGGCGGAGGGTGTGGAGGTCATCTACACCCTCTGTGGCGGCCACATCATCGACATCTACGACGGCTGCGTCGACGAGGGCATCGACGTCGTCGACGTACGCCACGAACAGGTCGCCGCCCACGCCGCCGACGGCTACGCCCGCGTCACCGGCAAGCCGGGCTGCGCGGTGGTGACGGCGGGCCCCGGCACCACCGACGCCGTCACGGGCGTGGCCAACGCCTTCCGCGCCGAGTCCCCCATGCTCCTGATCGGCGGCCAAGGCGCCCGCACCCAGCACAAGATGGGCTCCCTCCAGGACCTGCCGCACGTCGACATGATGACGCCGATCACCAAGTTCGCCGCGACCGTCCCGGACACGGCGCGCGCCGCCGACATGGTGTCCATGGCCTTCCGCGAGTGCTACCACGGCGCACCGGGACCCTCCTTCCTGGAGATACCGCGCGACGTCCTCGACGCGAAGGTGCCCGTGGAGCAGGCCCGGGTCCCGCGCCCGGGGCACTACCGCGCCTCGACCCGCTCACCCGGCGACCCCGAAGCCGTGGAGAGGCTGGCCGACCTGCTGGTGCACGCCGAGAAGCCCGCGATCCTGCTGGGCAGCCAGGTGTGGACGACGCGCGGCACCACGGCCGCCGTCGAGCTGGTGCGGACGCTCAACGTGCCCGCGTACATGAACGGCGCCGGACGCGGCACACTCCCGCCGGGCGACCCGCACCACTTCCAGCTCTCCCGGCGCTACGCCTTCGCCAACGCCGATCTCATCGTCGTCGTCGGCACCCCCTTCGACTTCCGCATGGGCTACGGCAAGCGGCTCTCCACACAGGCGACGGTCGTCCAGATCGACCTCGACTACCGCACCGTCGGCAAGAACCGCGACATCGACCTCGGCATCGTCGGCGACGCCGGGCTGATCCTGGAGTCCGTCACGGCGGCGGCCTCCGGGCGGCTCAACGGCGGCGCGTCCCGGCGCAAGGAGTGGCTGGAGGAATTGCGCACCGCCGAGCAGGCCGCCGTCGACAAGCGCCTGCCCCACCTCAGGTCCGACACCTCCCCCATTCACCCCTACCGCCTGGTCAGCGAGATCAACGACTTCCTCACCGAGGACTCGATCTACATAGGCGACGGCGGTGACATCGTCACGTTCTCCGGTCAGGTCGTCCAGCCCAAGGCCCCCGGGCACTGGATGGACCCGGGCCCGCTCGGCACGCTCGGCGTCGGCATCCCCTTCGTGCTCGCCGCCAAGCAGGCGCGCCCCGACAAGGAAGTGGTGGCCCTCTTCGGCGACGGCGCCTTCAGCCTCACCGGCTGGGACTTCGAGACCCTGGTGCGCTACCACCTCCCCTTCGTCGGCATCGTCGGCAACAACTCCTCCATGAACCAGATCCGCTACGGCCAGCGCGCCAAGTACGGCGCGGACCGCGAACGCGTCGGCAACACCCTCGGCGACGTCCCCTACGACCAGTTCGCCCGCATGCTCGGCGGTCACGGCGAGGAGGTCCGCGACCCCGCCGACATCGGCCCGGCCCTGCGCCGCGCACGGGAGTCCGGCAAGCCGTCCCTCATCAACGTCTGGGTCGACCCGGACGCGTACGCCCCCGGAACCATGAACCAGACCATGTACAAGTGAGGTGAGCACGCCGTGACCCGTCACCGCGCGAGCAAGGCCCTCGAAGGAATCCGCGTCCTCGACATGACGCACGTCCAGTCCGGCCCCTCCGCCACCCAACTCCTCGCCTGGCTCGGCGCCGACGTGGTGAAGCTGGAGGCCCCGACCGGCGACATCACCCGCTCCCAGCTGCGCGACCTGCCGGACGTGGACTCGCTGTACTTCACGATGCTCAACTGCAACAAGCGCAGCATCACCCTCAACACCAAGACCGAGCGCGGCAAGGAGCTGCTCACCGAGTTGATCCGCCGCTCGGACGTGCTGGTCGAGAACTTCGGCCCGGGCGCGGTGGACCGCATGGGCTTCACCTGGGAACGCGTCCAGGAGATCAATCCGCGTATCGTCTATGCCTCCATCAAGGGGTTCGGTGAGGGCCCGTACACCAGTTTCAAGGCGTACGAGGTCGTGGCGCAGGCCATGGGCGGCGCGATGGCCACGACCGGCTTCGAGGACGGCCCGCCGCTGGCCACCGGCGCGCAGATCGGTGACTCGGGCACGGGCATACACGCCGTGGCGGGGATTCTCGCGGCGCTGTTCCAGCGGGAGAACACCGGGCGTGGGCAGCGGGTCAACGTGGCCATGCAGCACGCCGTGCTCAACCTCTGTCGGGTGAAGCTGCGCGATCAGCAGCGCCTGGCTCACGGCCCGCTCGCTGAATATCCCAACGACGACTTCGGCGACGAAGTTCCCCGGTCGGGAAACGCGTCCGGCGGCGGCCAGCCCGGCTGGGCCGTCAGGTGCGCCCCCGGCGGCCCCAACGACTATGTGTACGTCATCGTGCAGCCCGTCGGCTGGCGGCCCCTGACCGAGCTGATCGGCCGCCCCGAACTCGCCGACGACCCCGACTGGGCGACGCCCGAGGCGCGACTGCCGCGGCTCACCAAGATGTTCCAGCTCATCGAGGAGTGGACGTCGACGCTGCCCAAGTGGGAGGTCCTGGAGCGGCTCAACGCGCACAACGTCCCCTGCGGGCCGATCCTGTCGACCAAGGAGATCATCGAGGACGCCTCGCTGGCCGCCAACGAGATGGTCGTCGACGTCCCCCACCCCGAACGCGGTTCGTTCAAGACCGTCGGATCGCCGCTGAAGCTCTCCGACTCGCCCGTGGACGTCGTCGCCTCGCCGCTGCTCGGCGAGCACAACGAGGACGTGTACATCGGTGAACTCGGTCTGACAGCCGGGGAACTGAGCCTGCTCAAGTCGGACGGGGTGATCTGAATGACCGCCGACCGCCACGCCTGGGTACGCGTTGAGGGCCCTTCCGGCGGCGACGCCGAGGTTGCCGCGGGCTCCTCGGGCCGCCACGCCGAAGTCCGCGCTGCGGGCCGCTCCGACCGCCGAGCCGAGGATCGCGACGGGGACCGTGCCGAGCGGGTGCGGGCGCTGCTCGACTCCGTGCGCGCCGACGGGCGTACGGCGCTGACGGCACCCGAGGCCAAGGTCCTCGCGGACGAGTACGGCATCGCCGTGCCCGGCGAGGAGCTGGCCCGGGACGTCGACGAGGCCGTGGCGTGCGCGGCCCGCTTCGGCGGCCCCGTCGTCATGAAGATCGTTTCTCCGGACATACCGCACAAGACCGACGCGGGCGGCGTGCTCGTCGGCGTGGACGGCGCAGACGAGGTGCGCGCGGCGTTCCACCGGCTCGTCGACAACGCGCGGGCGTACGCGCCCGGCGCGCGCCTCGACGGCGTGCAGGTGCAGGAGCTGCTGCCGTCGGGCCCCGGGGCTCGGGAGGTGATCGTCGGGGCGGTCACCGACCCGACGTTCGGGAAGGTCGTCGCGTTCGGGCTCGGAGGCGTCCTGGTGGAGGTCCTCAAGGACGTGACGTTCCGTCTCGCGCCCGTCGACGCCGACGAGGCCGTCTCGATGCTCGACTCCATCGGCGCGGCCGAGGTGCTGCGCGGGGTGCGCGGCGCCCCCGCGGTGGACCGGTGGGCGCTCGCCGAGCAGATACGCCGGGTCTCCCGGCTCGTCACGGACTTCCCTCAGATCGCGGAGGTCGACCTCAACCCGGTGATCGCCACCCCGGAGGGGGCGCTCGCGGCGGACGTCCGCGTCATCCTCTCCGAGGAGACGCCCAGGGAGCGTCCCACCTACACGCGCGCGCAGATGCTCGCGTCGATGCGGCGCCTGATGCAGCCCCGTTCCATCGCCGTCATCGGCGCCTCCAACGAGCCGGGGAAGATCGGCAACTCGGTGATGCGCAACCTCGTCGACGGGGGCTTCCCAGGCGAGATCCACCCCGTGAACCCCAAGGCCGACGACATCCTCGGCCGCAAGGCCCACCGGAGCGTCACGGACATCCCCGGTGAGGTGGACGTGGCCGTGTTCGCGATCCCCGCCGCCTTCGTCGCGCGCGCCCTGGAAGACGTCGGGCGCAAGGGCATCCCGAACGCGGTGCTCATTCCGTCGGGGTTCGCCGAGACCGGGGAGCACGCCCTCCAGGACGAGATCGTCGCCGTCGGCCGACGCTACGGAGTGCGGCTGCTCGGGCCCAACATCTACGGCTACTACTCGACCTGGCAGGACCTGTGCGCCACGTTCTGCACGCCCTACGACGTCAAGGGCGGGGTGGCGCTCACCTCGCAGTCCGGCGGCATCGGCATGGCCGTCCTCGGCTTCGCCCGCTCCACGAAGACGGGCGTCTCCGCCATCGTGGGGCTCGGCAACAAGGCGGACCTGGACGAGGACGACCTGCTGACCTGGTTCGGTGAGGACCCCCGCACCCAGTGCGTCGCCATGCACCTGGAGGACCTCAAGGACGGCCGCGCCTTCGTAGAGGCGGCGCGCGCCACGGTCCCGAAGAAGCCGGTGGTGGTCCTGAAGGCGGGACGCACGGCCGCCGGTGCCAGGGCGGCGGGCTCGCACACGGGGGCTCTCGCGGGCAACGACGCCGTGTACGACGACGTCCTGCGCCAGGCGGGCGTGATCCGTGCACCCGGGCTCAACGAGATGCTGGAGTACGCCCGTGCGCTGCCGGTGCTGCCGACGCCTCAGGGGGACAACGTCGTCATCATCACCGGTGCGGGCGGCTCCGGCGTGCTGCTGTCCGACGCGGTCACCGATCACGGCCTGCGCCTGATGGACATCCCGGATGACCTGAACGCCGCCTTCCGGAGGTTCATCCCGCCGTTCGGCGCCGCGGGCAACCCCGTGGACATCACCGGGGGCGAGCCCCCGTCGACGTACGAGGCGACGATCCGGCTCGGCCTGGAAGACCCGCGCGTCCACGCCCTCGTCCTCGGCTACTGGCACACCATCGTCACCCCGCCGATGGTCTTCGCCGAACTGACGGCCCGGGTGGTCGCGGAGTTCCGTGAGCGCGGCATCGACAAGCCGGTCGTCGCCTCACTCGCGGGCGACGTCGAAGTGGAGGAGGCCTGCCAGTACCTCTACGAGCGGGGCGTCGTGGCGTACCCGTACACCACGGAGAAGCCGGTCGCGGTACTCGCGGCGAAGTACCAGTGGGCGCGCGCCGCCCGGAGGCTCGGCGGCGCCTCCGTGGACGCGGCCGCGCCGCGCACCACTACGGACGGCGCCCCACGCTGACCGTGGTCTGACGGGTGCCCGGCACGGCGCGGTTCGGCGTCCTGGTGCCGGGTTCCATGGGCAGCACGCTCGAAGCCGATCCCCGGACTCGCTGGCTCCGCCAGGGGCCGCCGTGGTGGACGCGTGGGACTACGAAGGCGCGTTCGTGACGGCCGGGTCCATCGGCCTCGCGTCGGCTGTGCTCGCCCCGTTTCTGAAGGCGCCGGGCAGGTCCCACGTCCGGCGGATCGTCCCGAACCCGCATCCCTGAGGCGAGGAGATGGCTTGACATGACGGCGGAGCCCTTAGCCGAGCGCGGCGCGTCCGGCCGCGCGGACGCGCCGCACCGCTACCGGGAGATCACCGACGCACGCGGACGCGTCTACCGCGTCGGCGAGAGCGACCGGGAGATCCTCGGCCGCCCCCGCTGGACGATGGTCGTCCTCCCCTGGGTGGCCATGATCGCGATCAGTGTCTTCGAGTACGCCTACGGAGCGGCGGAGGACACCCTGTCCGCGGCGCACCACTGGACGTCGTCCAACACCTTCTGGGTGCTCAGCGTCTGGATCTTCTTCCAGGCGGGCGTCTCCTTCCCCGCCGGGAAGCTCCGGGAGAAGGGCGTCCTGACCAGCAGAGCGGCGATGGTCACGGGGGCCGTCCTGTCGCTGCTCGGCTTCGTGAGCCTCAGCCACGCGCCCAACGTGGCGGCGGCGATGGCAGGCTTCGGGCTGCTGGGCGGCGTCGGCTCCGGACTGATCTACTCGACGTGCGTGAACATGGTCGGCAAGTGGTACCCGGAGCGGCGCGGCGGCAAGACGGGCTTCGTCAACGGAGGCTTCGCCTACGGGGCGGTGCCGTTCATCTTCCTGTTCTCCTACGGGTTCGACACCTCCAACTACCGTGTGGTGCTCGACCTCGTCGGCCTCTACGTCCTCGCCGTCACCCTGGTGGCGGGCCTGTTCTTCAAGGACCCGCCGAAGAACTGGTGGCCCGCGCACGTCGATCCGCTGCGGCACGGGGCAGCCGGACGCACGGCCGTCGCGCTGGCCAAGAACCCGCCCGCCACCGCCCAGTTCACTCCGGGGGAGGCGTTGCGCACCGGTGTCGTGCCGCTGATGTGGGTGTGCATGCTGTGCTGCGCCGGGGTGTCGATCTTCGGCATCTCCTTCCAGGTGCCGTTCGCCAAGGAGATGGGCTTCGGTCCGATGATCGCCGCGTCGTCCATGGGCGTCATGTCGGTGATCAACGGTACGGGGCGGGGTGTGGTGGGCTGGCTCTCGGACCGCCTGGGGCGGCGGCCCACGCTCACGTACGTCTGTCTGGCCCTGTCGGTGGCGCAGTTCGGCGTCCTGTGGGCGGGCGAGATCCGCAACCAGCCGCTGTTCCTGGTCTTCGCGTTCCTGTCGGGCTTCGCGGGCGGCGCGTTCTATCCGCTGTTCGCCGCCCTGGTGCCCGACTACTTCGGAGAGAACAACAACGCGTCCAACTACGGCATGGTCTACAGCGCCAAGCTCGTCAGCGGCCTGTTCGGCGGCGGTGTCGGCGCGATGGTCGTGCACTCCTGGGGCTATGTCGGCGCCTACACGACGGCCGGTGCCGTGTCGCTCCTCGCGGCTGCGCTGTCACTGCTGCTGCGCCAGCCGGGCGCGCCGACGGCACGGGCTCAGACCGGGACAGCCGGGCTGAGCAGCCCTCCCGGGGCGAGCTGAGCCGCCTCTCCGGGGAGGAACGGCCTCTTCGGAGAGCGGGGCCCGGTCGCCGTAATGGTGGCCGGGCCCAGTGCCGCGGGGTGACGGCCGGGGGGGCTGACGCGTGGACCGGCCCGGCGGCATACCTGTCGCTGTGTCACTCTCCGCAGCGTTCCCGCAGCGCGTGCAGATGGGCGCTGGACTTGCGGGCGAACGCGAAGGACTCGGTCGGGTTGTCGTGCTCGGTCTGCCAGTGGTGGGAGCGCCGCCCTCCAGGGGTGCGGGCGGTCACCTTGGACAGGAACCGCCGGTAGTCGATGTCTCCGTCGCCGACGTCCACCATGCGGTAGCCGTCGCGGGCGGAGTCGTCGCGCAGGCCGTCCTTGACGTGGAACAGCGGGTAGCGGTGCGGCCGCCGGAGCACGTAGTCGAGCGGGTCGAAGGGGCGCGGGGTGCCGTCCGCCTGCTTGCCGAAGCGGAACTGCGCCGAGTACGCCCAGTAGATGTCCATCTCCAGGAACACCAGGTCGGGGTCGGTCTCGCCCAGCAGCACGTCGTACAGGCGGGTGCTGGGCTTGTCGATGGCGAAGGAGAACTCCTCGGCGTGGTTGTGCTGGTAGAACCGCATGCCCCGGGCACGGGCCGCCGCTCCGTAGGTGTTGAAGTCCTCGGCGGCGCGCTTCCACGCGTCGACGGTGGCGCCGTAGCGGAAGGGCCCTGAAGCGGTGCCGATGTGCTTGAGGCCGAGTGCCTCGGCGTCGTCGAGCACCTTGGTGAGGTTCTGCGCGAACGTGTACGCGTTCGGGTTGCCGTCGTCGTAGTAGCCGACGTGGCTGCCGATGGGGTGCAGCCCGTGGTCACGGGCCAGCCGCTTGAGCTGGGCGAGCGTGATGGGCCCCGCGGAGCCCTGGGTGTATCCGGCGAACTCGATCTCGTCGTAACCGTACCGCTCCAGCTCGGCGAAGACGGTGGCGAAGCCGAGCGTCGTGACCTTGTCGCGCAGGCTGTACAGCTGGACACCGAGGCGGCCGGGCGGCAGGACGGGACGGCCGCGGCCCTTGCTCGTGGGGCGGGCGGCGGGGTGCGCGGCCGCCGGGCTGGCGGTGGCGGTGGTGCCCGCGAGGGCCGCCGCGGTGGCGCCCGCGGCCACGCCGAGCATGCCGCGTCTGCTGAGCCTGCGGGCGAGTTCGGGGTCGTGGGGCGTGGGCTTGCGGCTCATGTGGGCCTCCCGGAGTGGAATCAGGGTGGAGCAGGTCAGGGCGGGGTGGGGGATGCGTTCGAAAAGCGGATCGGGGTGAGGTCCGGGGCGAACCCTGATGGCAGGGCGATCGCGCTTTGGTTGAGTGGAAGGCACGCGGACGAGGCGGCGCGAACGACGCCGCCGCCGAGCGGGGCGCGGGCGGTGCCGCGTCCACGAGGGTCTTCGCGGGCGTCAGTTCAGTCCCGCGAGCCCGAGCAGCAGGGACTTCACATCGGTGGCCGCGACGCGGCCGGTGACAGCACGGGGGGTGGAGCACAGAATGAGCGGACCTTCGTCCTCGTTCGTCGGGAGGCGGCCATGGCTGCCGCGAATAGGTGACGGGTCGAGGGGCACGACGGCCATGCGGTAGCGCATGCCGAGCTTCTTGCGGGCCAGGGCGGACGCGGCCTTGACCTTGACGTAGGGGTCTTCGGGGTCCATGAAGAGCTCGACGGGGTCATAGCCGGGCTTGCGGTGGATCTCGACGAGCTGCGCGAAGTCGGGCGCGCGGGCGTCGTCGAGCCAGTAGTAGTACGTGAACCAGGCGTCCGGTGCGGCGACGGCGACCAGTTCGCCGGAGCGCGGGTGGTCCAGGTGGTGGGCCTTCTTGCCCTCGTCGTCCAGGAGCTGTTCGAGGCCGGGCAGGTCGCTCAGGGCGGCGCGGGTGGCCTCCAGGTCTTCGGACCTGCGCACATAGACGTGGGCGATCTGGTGGTCGGCGACGGCGAAAGCGCGGGAGGCCATGGGGTCGAGGTACTCCATGCCGTCCTGGGTGTGCACTTCCAGAAGGCCCGCGCGGCGCAGCGCGCGGTTGATGTCGACGGGGCGGCTCACGCGGGTGATGCCGTACTCGGACAGGGCGACGACGGTGCGGCCTTCGGCCTCGGCGTCGGTGAGGAGAGGAGCGAGGGCGGCGTCCAGGTCGGCGGCCGCTCGGTGGGCGCGCGGGTCGTCAGGGCCGTAGCGCTGGAGGTCGTAGTCGAGGTGAGGGAGGTAGCACAGGGCCAGGTCGGGGCCGCGGGTGGTGATGATGTGCCGGGTGGCGTCGACGATCCAGCGGCTGGAGACGAGGTCGGCGCCGGGGCCCCAGAAGTGGAACAGGGGGAATGTGCCGAACTTCGCGGTGAGTTCGTCGTGCAAGGCGGGCGGCCGGGTGTAGCAGTCGGGCTCCTTGCGGCCGTCGGCGTAGTACACCGGGCGGGGCGTGACGGTGATGTCGGTGTCGGCGCCCATGGCGTACCACCAGCAGATGTTGGCGACGGTGTAGCCGGGGTGGGCGCGGCGCGCGGCATCCCAGAGCTTGTCGCCCGCGACCAGGCCGTTGTGCTGGCGCCACAGCAGGACGTCGCCGAGTTCGCGGAAGTACCAGCCGTTGCCCACGATGCCGTGCTCGGCGGGCAGGGTGCCGGTCAGGAACGTCGACTGGGCCGCGCAGGTCACCGCAGGCAGCACCGTGCTCAGCGGTGCCTGGGAGCCCGTCTCGGCGAGGGCGGTCAGGCGCGGCATGTGGGCCAGGAGGCGGGGGGTGAGGCCGACGACGTCCAGGACGAGCAGCGGGGTCGGCCGACGGGTGACGGGAGCGGGAGGTGTCATGGCAGTTCCTTCAGGCCGAGGTCTGTCAGCAGCTCGCGGGCGAGGGAGAGTTCGGCGGCGATGCCGTCGGCGAGCTGGGGGCGGGCGCGGGGGCGCAGCTCGGGCGGGAGGGCCTGCCAGGTGTAGGTCTCGACTTCGAGGTGACGGGTGCGGGGGTGCGGTCCGCCGACGAGGTGGGCGAGCGTGTCTTTGAGGACCGGAAGGGTGGAGGTGAGGGGCGGCGCGGGTGCGGCGTGCAGCGGTACGTGGAAGTGGGAGCGCCACGGCGTGGTGTCCGGCAGGGCGTCGGTGGTGAGGGCTTCGGTGAGGTCGTCGGTGCCGCGCAGGGTAGCGGTGGCGGAGGTGTGCGGGGCGGAGGCCCGTCCGGCCGGGGGGTCGCCGGGTTCATGGGGGTGGGCGCGGGTCTGGTGCAGGAAGCGGGGTTCGGCGAAGGCGGCGAGTGCCGTGCGGACTTCGGGCAGGTGGGGGTGTTCGGCGTGCAGGGCCGCGGACAGTTGGGACTTGACGACGGGAATGCCCGCGGTGGCGAGCGCGTCCAGCGCGGTGTGCGGATCTTCGAAGGAGGTGGCGAGGTGGCAGGTGTCGACGCAGACGCCGATACGGTCGTGGCCGACGGCGGTGAGGGGGGCGATGGCGTCCCGGGTGGTTTCCACGGTGCAGCCGGGCTCGGGTTCGAGGCCGACGCGCAGGGAGGCGCCGGTCAGTTCGGCGAGCGCGTCCAGGCGGTGGCCGAGGGTGGTCAGGGCGGCGTGGGCCGCGGCGGCGCGATCGGCGTCGAAGGCGGTCCGCCAGGCGAGGGGCAGGGTGGAGATGGTGCCTTCGGTGACGTCGTCGGGCAGCAGCTGGGCGAGGACCCGGGCCAGCGCGGTGGTGTGTTCCAGGCGTTCGGAGTCGGCCCAGTCCGGCTTGTAGACGCGGTACTTGACCTCTCCGGAGCCGAAGCCGTCATAGGGGAAGCCGTTGAGGGTGACGACCTCGAGGCCGCGCTGGTCGAGTGCGCAGCGCAGACCCCGCAGCGCGGAGGGATCGGTGACGAGGGTGTGCGCGGCGTCCCTGGCAAGCCACAGGCCGATGCCGAGGCGGTCGCGGCCGAGCCGCTTGCGGACGGGCTCGCAGTGGTCACGCAGTTGGGCGAGGACACCGTCGAGGGTCTCGGCGGGGTGCACATTGGTGCAGTAGGCGAGGTGGATGGTGGAGCCGTCGGGGTGGCGGAAGCGCATGGCTCAGGCACCGCCGCGCAGGATGGAGTTGCCCTCGTGGGTGGCGGCGGGGTCCTGGACGTCGAGGTCGAGTCGGCCGCTGAGCCCGTAGAAGGCGACGGGGTTGCGCCACAGGACGCGGTCGACGTCGTCCTCGTCGAACCCGGCGTCCAGCATGGCGTCGGCGACCTTGCGGGTCTTGAGCGGATCGCTCTTGCCCCAGTCGGCGGCGGAGTTGACCAGCACCCGCTCCGGCCCGTGGTCCCGCAGGATCGCGACCATCCGGTCCTCGTCCATCTTGGTGTCGGGGTACACGGAGAAGCCGAGCCAGCAGCCCGCGTCCTTGGCCTCCTTCACGGTGGTCTCGTTGAGGTGGTCGATCAGGACGCGGTCCGGGGCGAGGGCGGACTCGGCGACGACGTCGAGGGTGCGGCCCAGGCCCGCGAGCTTGTCGCGGTGCGGAGTGTGCACCAGGGCGGGCAGCTCGTGGTCGGCGGCGAGCTGGAGCTGGGCGGCGAGCGCCGCGTCCTCGGCCGGTGTCATGGAGTCGTAGCCGATCTCACCGACGGCGACGACATGGTCCTTGACGAGGTAGCGCGGCAGCAGGTCGAGGACGGGCGTGCAGCGAGGGTCGTTGGCCTCCTTGGGGTTCAGCGCGATCGTGCAGTGGTGGGCGATGCCGTACTGGGCGGCGCGGAAGGGCTCCCAGCCGAGGAGGGAGTCGAAGTAGTCGACGAAGGACGCGGGCGAGGTGCGGGGCTGCCCCAGCCAGAAGGCGGGCTCGACGACCGCGCGCACACCAGCGGCGTACATCGCCTGGTAGTCGTCGGTGGTGCGGGAGGTCATGTGGATGTGGGGGTCGAAGATACGCATCAGGGCTCCTGTGCCTCGTGCTCCGCGCCGGTGGTGGAGGGGGTCGTGACGGCGGCGGGTCCGGTGGGGGTGGCGGGTGCTGTGGAGGGCCGGTGGCCCCGGGTCGAGGGGGCGGCGAGGTTCAGGACGCGGTGGAGATCGTCGGGCACGGGACGTCCCGCGGCGGTGCGTTCGGCGGCGTAGTCGGCGAGCATGCGGGCCAGTTCCGCGTCCCCGCTGGCGCGGCGCTCCAGGTCCGCCACGGCCCCCACGGGGACACCGGTGAACAGGCACTTGAGGACGGCGTGCCGCCATTCGTGGGCGGGCAGGTGAGCGGCGGCGTAGGGGCCGAGCGCGGCGGCGACGAGCCGGGTGTCGTTGGTGCGCAGGGCGTCCTGGACCAGCGGCAGCGCGGTGGGGCCGGGCACCAGGAGGGCCAGGGAGCGCAGGACGGCGCGGCGTTCGGCGGCGGTGCCCTGTTCGTAGAGGCCGGTGAGGGTGGCGGCGTCGGCGCGGGCGGCGTGCAGGAGGAGCAGACGGGCGGCGTCGGCGTGCTCGGGTCCGCAGCGGCGGCCCGCCTCGGCGAAGCGTAACTGCCAGACGGGGGCGGCGTACGACGTCGGCGCTTCGGACGCGGGGAGCGCGGTGGACGCGGCGGTGGCCTCGGCAGTGGCCTGGTCGAGCCAGGCGCGGGCGGCGCCGCCGAGGGCGGCTTCGAGGCGGGTGCGCAGGTCGGCGACTTCCAGGTCGGCGACTTCGGAGGGCTCGGTCACGGCGTTCCTCCTCGGGGTGAGGCCTCGCGGACCGCCGCTGGGGTGGTGGAGGGGCCGGAGGCGGGACGGAAGGAGGGAGAGCCGCCGGGTGCGGGGGTGGCCGCGAGGGCGGCGGCGTGGTGCAGGAAGTCCAGGGAGCGGGCGGCGAGTTCGGGGCCCGCGTGGGAGTGGCGGGGCAGTTCGACGACGGTCAGGCCCTGGTAGCCGCAGTCGGCGAGGGCGCGCAGGACGGGCGGGAAGTCGATCTCGCCGTCGCCGAAGGGGAGGTGTTCGTGGACGCCTCGGCGCATGTCCTCGATCTGGACGTGCCGCAGCCAGGGAGCAGCGGCGCGGACGCAGTCGGCGGGTGGCTCGGGTTCGAGGCACTGGCAGTGGCCGATGTCGAGGGTCAGGCCCAGGAGTACGGGGTCGTCGAGGACCCGGCGGAGGTGGTGGAAGTCGGCGAGGGTGGCGAGGAGGTGACCGGGTTCGGGTTCGACGGCGAGGGGGATGCGGGCGCTGGACGCGGCGTCGAGGACGGAGGCGAGCCCGTCGGCGAGCCGTTGCCAGGCGGTGGCGTCAGGGGTGCCGTCGGGGGTGATGCCGCTGAAGCAGTGGACGGCGTGGGCGCCGAGGTCCGCGGCGACCTGGACGGCGCGGACGAGGAGGCGGACGCGGCTGGCGCGGCGGTCCGGGTCGGGGTCGAGCAGGGAGGGGCCGTGCTTGCGGCGCGGGTCGAGGACGTAGCGGGCACCGGTTTCGATGGTGGCCGTCAGGCCGAGCCGGTCCAGGCGCCGGGCGACGTGGCGGGTGCGGGCGGCCAGATCGGGGGCGAGTGGATCGAGGTGCATGTGGTCGAGGGTGAGACCGACTCCGGAGTAGCCGAGGTCGGCGAGGAGACCGAGGGCGTCGTCGAGGCGGAGGTCGGTGAGGCCGTTCGTGCCGTAGCCGAAGCGAAGGGGGCGGGTGTGGGGCGTGCCGTTGGTGCCCGGGGCAGCCCGGGCGTCCAGAGCGCCTGTGGTGTGCGGAGCACCCTGGGTGTTCGGAGCACCTGGGGTGTCCGGGGCGTTGGGGGCGCTCATGTGATGCTCACCTTCCGGGCGAAGCGGCGGGCCGCTGGGGCGAGGGCCGCCGTCAGCAGGGCGGTGCCAAGGGACCCGGACCGCGCGGCGAGGACGGCCTGGAGCGGGATCAGGGCGCGGATACCGCCGCCGACGGCGCGCTGGGTCAAAGGAGGTGAGGGGTTGAGGGCGGCGTGCCAGTAGGGTCGGGCGGCCGTGGTGGCGTAGGTCAGGGCGAGCGCGGTGCGCGCCAGGTCGCGGGTGCCGGGAGACTCGGGGGCGCGGCCTGAGGGGGCAGGGTGGGGATGGCCCGTCAGGCCGAGGCGGGCCGTGGGCCGCCGCTCCCCCAGGCGCCGATCCGCCGGGCGCCGCTCCCCCGGGCTCCCCTGCACTGGCTGCCGCCTCGGCGACCGCCGCCCCGCCGACCGCCGCTCGGCCGGGAGTCCGGCCGCCCCTGGCCCACCGGCAGGACGTAGATCCGGCTGGCCATTCGGGTGTGGGCCCGGTTGCCCCTCCGGGGGCGAGCCCGGCTGGGGGCCGGGGTTCGCCATCGCGCGGGTCAGGGCGAGCGTCGTGGCCAGGGCTCCCAGCGGGGCGATGACGGAGCCGCCCTGGGTCTCCTGCCGGGAGACGGAGGTGACGGCGAGGGTATGCGCGCCGAGGGTGGCGGCTGCGGGCAGGGCGGGCTTCAGCAGTCGCCAGCCGGGGGCGGGCATGGGACGGAGGACCAGCCCGGTGGGCCGCGTGTGCCCGGTGGGGGACGCTGTCGGCGCCGACCGGGAGCGGCGGGCGGTGGCCTTGGTGGTGGCGGTGACTGTGGCGGTGGCGCCGAGCAGGAGGTCGAGGCCTCGGGCCATGGCCATGGTAGCGGGGCCCGCGGGGGTGCGTTTGAGGCCGAGGTCGTAGGCCCAGACGGTGCCCGCGAGGGCCGTGGCCACGGTGAGGGCGGGGCGGCCCGCGCGGGCGGCGAGGGCCAGGCCCGCCGTCGTGAGGGCGGCCGCGGCGGTCAGGGCGGCCGTGGGGGTGATGCGCCCCGAGGGGATGGGCCGGTGCGGGCGGTCGACGGCGTCTTCGGCGCGGTCGGCCCAGTCGTTGAGGGCCATGCCCGCTTCGTACAGGCAGAGGGAGGAACCGATGGCGAGGAGGGTCCCGCGTCCGGGGCGCAGTCCGGTCGCGGCACCGGCGAGGGCGTCGCCGGGGACGGTGAACAGGGCGGGCAGCCGCAGGAGTTCGACCCAGGCGCGGGCGCGGGCGCCGGGGCTGGCCTCAGGGCGCGGCCGAGTGCCGGGGCCACCGCGGCTGGGGCGTAAGCGGGCGGCAGGGCGGGGGCTCGTGCGCGGGCCCGGCGGTGACCCGGAGCCGGGCGCGGTCCGGGCGTCCGGTGGGGTCCGGGAGCCGGGCGTGGTCTGGGGGGCGCTCGCTTCGGGGCCGCACGGCGCGGCGGAGTCCGAGCCGCCCCACAGCCGCCCCAGCGTCCGGCTCCATGCGCGCCGCCGGGGTCGGCCCCCGCCGCCGGGCGCGTTGCCCCACCGGCCTGCCCGTGTCGTGGTCACGCCCCGGTCACCTCGTCCCGCAGTGAGGCGGCGAACGCCACGAGCGCCGCGTACTGCTCGGCGAGGGCGGAGGTGGCGCCGGGGTCGGGGTCCTTGAAGTAGAAGGCGAGTTCGGGAAGGGGGCCGGTGCGGCCGCGCTGGTGGGCGCGGGCCAGCAGGCGGGCCAGGTCGAGGACGAGGGGGGCGGCGAGGGCGGAGTCGCAGCCCTGCCAGGTGGTCTGGAGGGTCATGCGGGTGCCGAGGAAGCCGTCGAAGGCGATGTGGTCCCAGGCGGTCTTCCAGTCGCCGAGCGCGGGGACGTCGTCGATGTGGACCTCGCCCTCGGGGGCGGTGCCGAGGGTGTCGGTGAGGACGCGTTCCTTGCCCGCGTTCTTGGCGGCGGCAGCGGCGGGGTCGGCGAGGGCGGCGCCGTCGCCGCCGCCCAGGAGGTTGGTGCCGGACCAGGCACGGACGGCGAGGGCCCGCTGGGCGAACATCGGGCCGAGGACGGAGCGCAGCAGGGTCTGCCCGGTCTTGCCGTCGCGTCCCGCGTAGGGAAGGCGGGAGGAGGCGGCGAGGTCGGCGAGGGCCGGGTGGTGCAGCCCGGCGGAGGGGGTGAAGTTCACATAGGGGCAGCCCGCGCGGAGGGCAGCCGCCGCGTAGAGGGAGCTGGCGGGCAGCCGGGCACCGGGGGCGCCCCCGACGCCCGGTGCCACCCAAGGCCCAGGGCCCGCCCCCGAGCCGAGAGCCACGCCTGCCCCCGAGCCGCGAGCCACGCCAGCGCCAGCGCCAGCGCCAGTGCCGCCGGACGCGTCCCCCGCGCCCGCGCCCACACCCCCACACGCGCCCCCCACGCCACCGGACGCACCCCCGGCGCCAGCGCCCGCTGCCCCCGCATCGCGGGCGAGCCCCCTGCTGGAGGCCGTCCCCGCCTCAGGGGTCACGGCCCCCGCCTCAGGGGCACCGGCCCCACGCGCACCCCCCGCCCCGCCACCAGGCCCACCCCCAGGCGTCCCGGCCCCAAGCCCGGCACCAGGCCGATCCCCAGGCCCGGCAACAGGCGCCCTGCCAGGCCCGGCATCAGGCGCCCTGCCAGGCCCGGCATCAGGCGCCCCGCCAGGCCCGGCATCAGGCGCCCCGCCAGACCCGGCATCAGGCGCCCCGCCAGCAGACGCCCCGCCAGCCCCCGGCACCGGCTCCGTCGAGGCCACGTTGATCACGACCGCTCGGGCGAGGCCCCGGCGGCGTATGAAGTCGGAGATTTCGGAGGCGAACGCGGTGATCAGTTCCTCGTCGGTGCGGGTGTCGCCGGGCAGGGGGCCGCCGGTGCGGATTTCGGCGTCGGCGGCGGCGAGTTCGGCGCGGACGGCGGTGGGCAGGCCGTGGGGCAGGACGCCCCCGGCGGCCAGTTCCTCGGCGCGCTTGGGCAGCGGGCACTCCTGGGTGTCATGGCCGCCGAAGACGAGGGAGGACAGGGCGGGCAGTCCGGCGTGCGCGAACGGTGGGGTCTCGGTGACGACGCCGACGGGTGGGTGCAGGCCCGCCGTCATGGCCGCACAGCCCGCGATGGCCGTCGTGGCGACGGACCCCCGGGCGCCGATCAGCCACACCCCGATGGGGCCCGCGCTTTCAGTAGTGGACACGGCTGCCTCCTGTCGTTCACGCACGCTCGGTCGTCGTCGCTCCCCGCGAGGGGGTGAGACGGCGGGCGGAGGTCCGGCGTCCTCCGCCCACCGTCGCTCAGGGGGCGCCGTCGGCGGACGGGCGCCCGGCGGCGGGCAGTTCTCGGATCCGGATGTCGCGGAACGCGACCTGGTCGTCGGCGCCGTGGTTCTGGATGCCGATGTGGCCGTCACGCAGGCTCCGCGCGGGGTCCGTGTTGGTGTAGTCGTTGATCAGGGTGCCGTTCAGGTAGATCCGCAGGCGCTCGTCCTCGACGCGGAGTTCGTAGGTGTTCCACTCCCCCGGCGGATTGAGCGCCTTGTCTCGGGCGGTGAGGTCGGCGGACTGGAAGCCGTAGACGGCTCCGGTGGTCTTCTCCGGGACGTCGCTGGCGTCGATCTGGATCTCGTAGCCGTTGTTGACAGCCGACCATGGATCGTCGGAGGGAGGGAAGCCCACGAAGACACCGGAGTTGTCGTCCTTGTCGGTGCCGGTCATCTTCCAGTCGAGCTTCAGGGAGTACGAGCCGAAGGACCGGTCGGCGTACCAGAGCAGGCCCATCCCGCCGACGGAGGTGATCGTTCCGTCGTCGTCGAGGGTGAAGGAGCCGGGTCCGGCCTGCTTCCACTTGCCCAGCGATGCGGCGCTGCCGTCGAACAGGGGGCGTAGCCCCGCTCGGGGCGGCAGTCCGCGCGGGTGGCGCCGGTGGCGTAGCGGATGCCGCCGAGGAGGTGCTGGCGGAAGGCGGGGTCGGCGAAGGACTCCTTGGTGTGGCCGCCGCCGGTGTAGAAGGAGCGGCCGCCGTCGTACGGTGCGCACCAGGCGATGGGGTGGTCGCCGCCCATGGTGCCGCCGGTGTACGACGACTCGTCGAGGGAGGCGAGGACCCAGGCGTGGTCGCGCGGATTGGTGCGGTAGTTGTACCACTCGTCGGTGCGGTCCCAGACCGCGCCGAGGTGGGCGGTGGCCGGGTGGGCGTGGTCCTCGACCGTCACCCGCGCGGGCTGGATCGCGGGGTGGGACTGGAAGCGGGCGCCCACGAGGCCGCCGTAGAAGGGCCAGTCGTACTCGGTGTCGGCGGCCGCGTGGACGCCGACGTAGCCGCCGCCCGCGCGGATGTACCGCTCGAAGGCGTGCTGCTGCTGGGCGTTCAGGACGTCGCCGGTGGTGGAGAGCCACAGGACGGCGTCGTAGCGGGCCAGGTTCTTCGCCGTGAAGGCCCGGGCGTCCTCCGTGGCGTCGACGGCGAAGCCGTGGGCGGCGCCGAGGGCGCGTACGGCCGCGACGCCGTCGGGGATGGAGTCGTGGCGGAACCCGGCGGTCCTGGAGAAGACGAGCACGCGTGCGGAGTCCTCGCGGGGGCCGGAGCCGGGGCGGTCGGGCCCCGGCCCCGGCTCGGACGACGCGGGTCCCGACGCGCAGCCGATCAGCAGGGTGGCGGCCGTCGTGGCGACGGCGAGCCGTGCTCGTGCGCGCATCGCGGTACCTCCCTGTCAGCCGGTGGTGAAGGTGAAGTCGTCGACGTCGTACAGCGCGCCGGTGCCCGTGCCCTTGAAGACCAGATAGAGCGTGGTCGTCGCGGCGGGCGCGCCCGCGAGGGGCGTGGTGACATCCGTGTACGTCTCCCAGGAGCCGGTCGGGTCGACCTTGGCGGTGCCGAGCAGGGTCCCGTCGGGGGCGCCCGCGCGGATCTCCAGGGTGCCGCCGGAACCGGCGGAGGCGACGCGCGCGGTCAGCTTGGTGGCGTTGGACAGGACGTACGGCTTGAAGGAGATCCAGTCGCCGTCGTGGATGTCGCCGACGGTCTTGCCGCCGTGGGCCGGGGCGTGGCTGATGATGTTCACGCCCTGGGAGTCGCCGTAGTGCTCGGCCTGGCGCTGGCGGGTCTGGGTGACGCTCTGGTCGTGGGTGGTCAGCGGGGGCTGGTCGTTCGCGCCTTTGTCGGTGTACTCGGCGTCGAAGACCCCGAAGATGTTGGCGTTCGGGTCGTGTTCGCTGTCCTTGGACGTCTGGAGGGTGCCCTCGCAGCCGTTGGCGGAGGTCACGGGGTGGCCGTGGCTGTCGTGGCCGAGGATGTGGGTGACCTTGACCTTGGCGCAGTCCACGGCGCCGTCTTCGGGGTCGGTCACGGTGACCTTGAAGGGCACCTTGTCGCCGAAGGTGAACAGTTGGCCGTCTGCGGGGAGTTCGAGCTTCACGGTGGGCGCGGTGTTGCCTACGGTGATGTGGGCGCTGGCGCTGCCGGTGCGGCCCGAGGGGTCCTTGGCGGTGACGGTGGCGGTGTAGACGCCGTTCTTGTCGTAGGTGTGCGTGGGGTTCTGCTCGGTGGAGCTGGTGCCGTCGCCGAAGTCCCACCTGTACGTCAGGGCGTCACCGTCGGCGTCCGTCGCCTTGGCTGTGAACTGGGTTTTCAGGGGTGCCTGGCCGCTGGTGACCGTCGCTGAGGCGTCCACGACGGGCGAGTGGCCGCCGGTGGCGTTCTCGATGCGGTAGAGGGCGGAGTTCTGGTCGCCGTTGAAGTAGCCGGTGCCGTAGTCGAGGACGTACAGCGCGCCGTCCGGGCCGAACTGCATGTCCATCACCTGGGTGCCCTTCCAGGGGAAGGCGTTGATGGACTTCACGGTGCCGTCGGCGCCCTGGTCGACGCGCTTGATCCAGCGGCGCCCGAACTCGCCCGCGAAGAAGTCCCCGTCGTACGCCTCGGGGAACTTCACCGGAGAGTCCAGCTTCGCGTCGTAGCGGTAGACCGGGCCGCCCATCGGCGACTCGGAGCCGGAGCCGAACTCGGGGACGGAGCCGCCGTCGTAGGGGATCCACGCGGGCTGCGCGGGCGGCAGCGCGGTCCGTCCGGTGTTGCGCGGCGACGCGTTCCTCGGCGCGGCGCAGTCGAAGGCGGAGCCGGAGGTGCCGGTCGCGAAGTCGTAGTCGACGTACGCGTCGTTCTTGCCGGTGCAGTACGGCCAGCCGTAGTTGCCGGGCTTGGTGACGCGGGCGAACTCGACCTGCCCGGCAGGGCCGCGCCGGGGGTCGGCGGCGCCCGCGTCGGGGCCGTAGTCACCGACGTAGACGATGCCGGTGGGCTTGTCGACGCTCATCCGGAAGGGGTTGCGGAAGCCCATCGCGTAGATCTCGGGGCGGGTCTTCTTGGTTCCCTTGGCGAAGAGGTTGCCCTTGGGTATGGAGTACGAGCCGTCGCTCCTGACCTTGATGCGGAGGATCTTGCCGCGCAGGTCGTTGGTGTTGGCGGAGGTGCGCTGGGCGTCGTACGCCGGGTTGCGGGAGGCGCGCTCGTCGATGGGCGTGAATCCGTCGGAGGCGAACGGGTTGGAGTCGTCGCCCGTCGACAGGTACAGGTTGCCCTGCTGGTCGAAGTCGATGTCGCCGCCGACGTGACAGCAGATGCCGCGGTTGGCGGGGACGTCGAGGACCTTCTTCTCGCTGGACTTGTCGAGCGTGCCGTCGGCCTTGAGCACGAAGCGGGACAGGCGGTTCACGCCGTCGAACTTCTGGAAGTCCGCGGCGGTGCCGTCGTTCGGGGCGTCGCCCGCCGGGGTGTTCAGGGGCGGGGCGTAGTAGAGGTAGACCGCCCGGTTCTTGGTGAAGCCCGGGTCGACGGCGATGCCCTGCAGGCCCTCCTCGTCGTGCGTGTACACCGGGATCTTCCCGGCCGTCTTCGTCTCTCCGGAGGCGGTCGTCAGGCGGACCGTGCCGTCGCGGGAGGTGTGCAGGACGGAGCGGTCCGGGAGGACGGCGAGCGTCATGGGCTCGCCCATCTCCGGTTCCCCCTTGGCGAGGGTGACCTGCTGGAAGTCCTCGGCGGTGGGCCCCGGGGCGGCCTGGGCGGGGCTGGTGGGGGCGGCGAGGGTGAGCGTGGCGGCGGTGAGCAGGGTGCCGGTGAGCCCTGCGAGCAGGGGCAGGGGCTTGCGCGGTCTGTGCACGGGGTCCTCCGGTGAGGGGGCCGTTGGTGCCGGTGCGTGCGGGGCGCCCGGGGTGCGCCGTCACCCCGGGAGAGGGTATGTCCTGTACACATCACGGAACGGTAGCCATGTTTGTCCGTCGCGGATAGCCCTTGTGCGGCAGCGGAGTTGGGCTTCTTCCTGGGGCGGGACAAAGTGGGTGGACTGGTGCCTCGCGGGGCGCCCCAGTCCCACCCCTTTCCCAAAACCAGGGGGCCAGCCCCCTGGCACCCCCGAAAATCGGCCTGGCGGCCTCGTCCTCAAACGCCGGACGGGCTACATCATCGCGCTGGCGCGCTCGTCCTCGAACGCCGGACAGGCTGGATCGGTGCGCTCCGCGCTCGTCCTCAAGCGCCGGGCGGGCGGGAGGACGTGCGTCGCGGAGCGGCGGATTACGCAGAGCCGAGGACGGCGAGCACAACAGATCCAGCCCGTCCGGCGCTTGAGGACGAGGCCGAAGGCCGATCGACGGGGGTGCCAGGGGGCGGAGCCCCCTGGTTCGGGGAGGGGCGGGATTGGGGAGCCCCCGGCCGGGTCACCTCGCGAACGCCGCGTCGAACGCCGCGCCCGGCGGGTCGAAGTCGTACGCCTTCAACCGCCGCAAGGCCTCCGGCGCGCCCTGAAGCCGGTCCATGCCCGCGTCCTCCCACTCCACCGACACGGGCCCCTCGTACGCGATGGACCGCAGCATCCGGAACACGTCCTCCCAGGGCACGTCCCCGTGCCCCGCGGAGACGAAGTCCCAGCCGCGCCGCGGGTCCCCCCACGGCAGGTGGGAGCCGAGCCGCCCGTTGCGGCCGTCCAGGCGGCGCCGGGCCTCCTTGCAGTCGACGTGGTAGATCCGGTCCCGGAAGTCCCAGAGGAAGCCGACGGGGTCGAGGTCCTGCCAGACGAAATGGGAGGGGTCGAAGTTCAGGCCGAAGGCCGGGCGGTGGCCGACCGCCTCCAGGGCGCGGTGCGTCGTCCAGTAGTCGTAGGCGATCTCGCTGGGGTGCACCTCGTGCGCGAACCGGACGCCCTCGGCGTCGAAGACGTCGAGGATCGGGTTCCAGCGCTCGGCGAAGTCCGCGTAGCCGCGCTCGATCATCGACTCGGGGGCGGGCGGGAACATCGCCACCAGGTGCCAGATGGCCGACCCCGTGAACCCGACCACCGTGTCGACGCCGAAGGCCGCGGCGGCCCGCGCCGTGTCCGCCATCTCGGCGGCGGCCCGGCGGCGTACGCCCTCCGGGTCGCCGTCGCCCCAGATGCGGGCGGGCAGGATCGCCTGGTGGCGCTCGTCGATGATGGCGTCGCAGACCGCCTGGCCGACCAGGTGGTTGGAGATGGCCCAGCACTTGAGGCCGTGCCGGTCGAGCAGCGCGTGGCGGCCCTCGACGTACGCGGGGTCGGCGAGCGCCTTGTCGACTTCGAAGTGGTCGCCCCAGCAGGCGAGTTCGAGGCCGTCGTAGCCGAAGTCGCGCGCGAGGGAGCAGACCTCTTCGAGGGGCAGGTCCGCCCACTGGCCTGTGAAGAGCGTGAACGAGCGGGGCATGCGGCGCCTCCTCAAGGGGCGGTCGGCGGGGGGACCGGCGTGTACACGGAGTTCTTCCCGGCGCTCTCCTCGACGGCCGCGAGGACGCGCTGCACCGCGAGCCCGTCGGCGAAGGACGGCTCGGGCGGGGTGCCGGTGGCGATGGCGTCCAGCAGGTCGCGGGCCTGGTGCACGAAGGTGTGCTCGTAGCCGAGGGCGTGCCCCGGCGGCCACCAGGCCTCCAGGTAGGGGTGGCCGGGCTCGGTGACGAGGATGCGGCGGAAGCCGGACGAGGTGGCGGGTTCGGTGTGGTCGTGGAAGGACAGCTCGTTGAGGCGTTCCAGGTCGAAGGCCAACGAGCCGTCGGAGCCGTTGAGTTCGAGGCGCAGCGCGTTCTTGCGGCCCGCCGCGAACCGTGTGGCCTCGAAGGTGGCGAGGGCACCGGAGGGGAAGCGGGCGGTGAAGACCGCCGCGTCGTCGACGGTGACCCGGCCCGTCCCGGCGCCGCCCGCCCCGGCGCCGCCCGCCCCGCCGTCCCCCGCCCCGGCGCCGCCCGCCGCGCCGAGGCCGCTGGACGCGCCGCCCGCGACCGGTCGCCGCCGCACGAAGGTCTCGGTGAGCGCGGACACGCCCGCGATGGGCTCGCCGGTGAGGAACTGCGCGAGGTCCACGATGTGCGCGCCCAGGTCGCCGAGGGCCCCGGACCCGGCCCGCTCCCTGCGCAGCCGCCAGGTGAGCGGGAAGTCCGGGTCGACCAGCCAGTCCTGAAGGTACGTCAGCCGGACGTGCCGCAGCGCCCCGAGGCGCCCCGCGGCGACCATGTCGCGGGCGAGGCTGAGCGCGGGCACGCGACGGTAGTTGAAGCCGACCATCGCCATCTGGCCGCGTGCGCGGGCCCGTTCGGCGGCGGCCAGCATGGCCTCGGCCTCCGCCACGGTGTTGGCGAGCGGCTTCTCGCACAGCACGTGCTTGCCCGCGTCCAGGGCGGCGATGGCGATCTCCGCGTGGCTGTCGCCGGGGGTGCAGATGTCGACGAGGTCGACGTCGTCGCGGGCGATGAGCGCCCGCCAGTCGGTCTCCGCGGCGGCCCAGCCGAGCCGGTCGGCCGCCGCCCGCACGGCCGTGCCGTCGCGGCCGCAGACCGCCGCGAGCACCGGGGCGAGGGGGACGTCGAAGGCGCGGGGGACGGTCCGCCACCCCTGGGAGTGGGCCGCGCCCATGAACGCGTATCCGACCATGCCCACGCCCAGCGGACGCTTCCCGGCGTCGTGCTCCGTCTCAGTCATGCGGTGCTCCTCCTGTTCGGCGCGTACGGCATCGGCGCGTACGGCATCGACACGTACGGCGTACGGCGCGGCGTTCGACGCGTGCGCCCCGGGGCAGACGTGTGCGGCACGAGGCAGACGCGTGCGCCCGGGGCGGACGTGTGCGGCGCGGGGGCGGACGTGTGCGGCACGGGGCGGAAGCGTGCCGCACGTGAAGCCGGTGGCCTCACTTGAAGCCGGTGGGCATGTACTGGTCGACGTTGTCCTTGTCGACGACGGCCGAGTACAGCGTGATGGACGCCGGGATCTCGAACTCGGCCATGCCGCTGACGCCCTTGCCCTGGGCGAGCGCCCGCGCGAGGTCGATCGCGGAGGCGGCCATCGTCGGCGGGTACAGGACGGTGGCCTTCAGCACGCCCCGGTCCTGCTTGATCTCCTGGAACGCGGAGAGCGCGCCCGCGCCGCCGACCATCAGGAAGTCGTCGCGGCCCGCCTGCTTGATGGCGCGCAGGGCGCCCACGCCCTGGTCGTCGTCGTGGTTCCACAGCGCGTCGAAGTCCTTCTGCGCCTGGAGGAGCTGGGACATCTTCGCCTGGCCGGACTCGACGGTGAACTCGGCGGCCTGCCGGGCGACCTTCTCGATGTTCGGGTAGTTCTTCAGGGCGTCGTCGAAGCCGGTCGTGCGCTGCTTGGTCAGCTCCAGGTTGTCGAGCCCGGCCAGCTCCACGACCTTGGCGTTCTTCTTGCCCTTGAGCTTCTCGCCGATGTAGTGCCCGGCGTTGAGGCCCATGCCGTAGTTGTCGCCGCCGATCCAGCAGCGGTAGGCCTGCGCGGAGGCGAAGATCCGGTCGAGGTTCACCACGGGGATCCCGGCCCGCATGGCCTTCAGGCCGACCCGGGTGAGGGCCTTGCCGTCGGCGGGCAGCACCACCAGGACGTCGACCTTCTTGTTGATCAGGGTCTCGACCTGGCCGATCTGCGCGGCGGTGTCGTTGGAGCCCTCGGTGGCCTCCAGGGTGACGTCCTCGTACTTCTTCGCCCGGGACCTGGCCTGGTCGTTGATGGCGTTCAGCCAGCCGTGGTCGGCCTGGGGCCCGGCGAAGCCGATGGTGACGTGCTTGCCGGGCTTGTCGTCGGCGACGGCCTGCGAGTTGTCCGGGGCGTCGCCCCCGGAGTCCTTGGGCTCGTTGCTGGTGCAGCCGGTCAGGACGGCCCCGGCGGAGACGGCGGCCGCCCCGAAGAGCAGCCCTCTGCGGCTCGTGGACTGTGGCATGGCTTGCTCCCCTTCACGTGGTGGAGGTGCGGCGCTGGACCAGGACGGCGGCGACGATGATGGCGCCCTTGGCGATCTGCTGGACGGCGGTCTCCAGGTTGTTCAGCGCGAAGATGTTGGTGATCGTGGTGAAGATCAGTACGCCGAGCACGGAGCCGGTGACGGTGCCGCGCCCGCCGCTGAGCAGGGTGCCGCCGATGATCGTGGCGGCGATGGCGTCGAGTTCGTACAGGTTGCCGTTGGTGTTCTGGCCCGAGCCGGACAGGACGATCAGCAGGAACGCGGCGATGCCGCAGCACAGGCCGGACAGCAGGTAGAGGTAGAGCCGCTGCCTGCGTACGTCGATGCCCGCGAGCCGCGCGGCCTCCGCGTTGCCGCCGACGGCGACCGAGCGGCGGCCGAAGGTGGTGCGGTTCAGCAGCAGCCAGCCGACGGCGGTCACGGCGGCGAAGACCAGCACCAGCGGCGGGACGCCCAGCACATAGGAGTCGCGCTCGCCGAGCCGGAGCACGCCGTCCACGGTCACCATCTGCGTCTTGCCGTCGGTGATCTCCAGGGCGAGCCCGCGCCCGGAGGCGAGCATGGCGAGGGTCGCGATGAACGGCACCACGCCGCCGTACGCGATGAGCAGCCCGTTCACCAGGCCGCACCCGAGGCCCACGACGACGGCCGTGAACAGGATGCCCGCGAAGCCGTACTCCTGTGTGGCCACGGTCGTCGCCCACACCGACGCCAGCGCCACGATCGCGCCGACCGACAGGTCGATGCCGCCGGAGATGATCACGAAGGTCATGCCGACGGTGACGACGCCGATGACGGACGCCTGGGTGAGGATCAGCTGGACGTTGTCGGTGTCGAGGAACGCGTCGGGCTGGGTGACGCCGCCGACCACGACGAGCGCGGCGAGGACGCCGAGCAGCGACAGGGTCCGCAGGTCGGCGCGGGCGGCCAGGGACTTCAGGGGGCTTCGCTCGCCGTCGGACGGCGGGCTCTTCTCGGTGACGGGCCGGGCGGGCGATGCGGGCTGCGTCATGACGCCGGGCCTCCTTCCGTGGGGGTGGTGTCGTCCGGCGCGGCACCGGACGCGCCTGGGGCTCCGGGTGTGGTGTACGGGCCCGACGTGCCGGAGGCGAGGACCAGGTCGAGCACCCGGTGCTCGTCGAGGTCGCGCGCGGGCGCCTCGTGCACGACGTGCCCCTCGCGCAGCACCAGGACGCGGTCGGCGAGGCCGAGGACCTCGGGGAGTTCGCTGGAGACGAGCAGCACGCCGAGGCCGTCGTCGGCGAGGCGGCGTACGACGGCGTACAGCTCGGCGCGGGCGCCGACGTCGACGCCGCGCGTGGGCTCGTCGAGGAGCAGCACCTTGCAGCCGCGCAGCAGCCAGCGGGCGAGCACGGCCTTCTGCTGGTTGCCGCCGGACAGTGTGCGCACGGGGGCTGAGGGGTTGTCAGGCCGCAGGGACAGCTCTCGGGTGGCGGCGCGGGCGGCCTCCCGCTCCCGGCTGCGGTCCAGCCAACCGCCGTACGAGAAGCGGGACATGGACGACACCGACACATTGCGGGTGACGGACTCCGGCATCAGCAGGGCCTGTGCCTTGCGCTCCTCGGGGGCGAGGCCGAGCCCGGCGCGCACGGCGGCGCGGACGCTGCCGGGGCGCAGCCGCCCGCCGTCCACGCGGACGTGTCCCGCGGTGGGCCTGCGGGCGCCGTAGATCGTCTCCAGGATCTCCGAGCGGCCGGAGCCGACGAGCCCGGCGAGGCCGACGATCTCCCCGGGGCGCAGTTCGAGGTCGAAGGGCGCGAACTCGCCCGCGCGGGCGAGGCCGTGGACGGTCAGGACGGGCTCCCTGGTGGGCGGGCGGGTGTCGGGGGGCCGCCGCGGGAAGACGTACGCGACGTCGCGGCCGGTCATCAGGGCGACGATCTCCCTGGTGGGCGTCTGCCGGGCGGGCAGTCCGCCCGCGACGGCCCGGCCGTCCTTCAGGACGGTGACGCGGTCGCCGATGCGGCGGATCTCTTCGAGCCGGTGGGAGATGTAGACCACGGCGACACCGTCGTCGGTGAGGTCGGTGACGATCCGGAAGAGGTTGTCGACCTCGTCCGGGTCGAGGGCGGCGGACGGCTCGTCCATGACGATCAGGCGCACGTCGTGGGAGAGGGCGCGGGCCATCGACACGATCTGCCGCTGGGCGGCGGACAGTTCGCCGACGAGCCGCCCCGGGTCGATCTCGGGGTGGCCGAGTCGCTGGAGCAGTACGGCCGTTGCCGCGCGTGCCGCCCGCCCCCGGACGAGGAATCCGGCGGCGGTCGGCTCATGCCCGAGGAAGACGTTCTCGGCGACGGACAGGTGCTCCACCAGGTCCAGTTCCTGGTAGATGGTGGCGATGCCGAGGCGCATGGCGGCGGTCGGCGAGCGCAGGGTGACCGGGGCGCCGCGCCAGGCGATGGTGCCGCCGTCGGGCTGGTGGACGCCCGCGAGGACCTTGATGAGGGTGGACTTGCCCGCGCCGTTCTGCCCGAGCAGGCAGTGCGTTTCACCGGCCTGGACGTGCAGGTCGACGCCGTCGAGGGCGCGGACGCCGGGGAACGACTTGGTGATGCCGGACATGCGGAGCAGCGGTGGTTCTGGTGCCATGACGGGTCCCTTGTGCGGGTGTGGCCGGTGTCAGGGGTTTCAGGGCAGAGCAGGGTGCGCGCTGTGCTGGGGGTGCCGCGGGAACGGCCGGGGGCCGCCAGGGGGGCCGGGGGCGGCCCGGCTCAGGCGGGTGAGAACAGGTGGTCGCTGATGAGCCGGGCGGCGCCGGTGACACCGGCGGTGGGGCCGAGTTCGCCGAGGACGATGGGCAGGTTGCCGGTCGCCAGGGGCAGCGACTGGCGGTAGACCTGGGTGCGGATCGCGGCGAGCAGGGTGTGGCCGAGGCCCGTGACGCCGCCGCCGATCACCACGAGGCCCGGGTTGAAGAAGCTGACGAGACCGGCGATGACCTGGCCGGTGCGGTTGCCGCCCGCCCGGATCAGGTCGAGCGCGGCGGCGTCACCGGCGGCGGCGGCCGCGGCGACGTCGACGGCGGTGAGGGCGCCGGAGTTCTCCAGGCGGGTGCCGAGCTCGGGGAACTCCCCTGGCGGGCGGCGTCCTCGGCGTCGCGGGCGAGCGCCGCGCCGCTGAAGTACGCCTCCAGGCAGCCCTTGTTGCCGCAGGCGCAGGCGCGGCCCTCGGGCTCGACCTGGATGTGGCCGATGTCGCCCGCGCTGCCCGTCGTGCCGCGGTAGACCTCGCCGCCGACGACGATGCCGCAGCCGATGCCGGTGCCGATCTTCACGCAGAGGAAGTCGCCCACGGAGCGGGCGACGCCCGCGTGCTGCTCGCCCATCGCCATCAGGTTCACGTCGTTGTCGACCATGACCGGGCAGCCGAGTTCCTGGCTGAGCGCCTCCCGCACGGGGAAGCCGTCCCAGCCCGGCATGATCGGCGGCGCGACCGGGACGCCCTCGGGGAAGCGGACGGGTCCCGGTACGCCGATTCCGGCGCCGTCGAAGCCCTCCGCGAGCCCGCTCGCCCGCAACTTCGCCGCCATGGACAGGACTTGCTCGAAGACCGCGACCGGGCCCTCGCGGACGTCCATGGGCTGGTTGATGTGCCCGAGCACCTCCAGCTCGGCGTTGGTGACGGCGACGTCGACCGAGGTGGCGCCGATGTCCACGCCGAGGAAGCGGAGGTTCGGGGCGAGGCGGATGTTGTGGGAGCGGCGGCCGCCGCGGGACGCGGCGAGGCCGTCGGCGACCACGAGTCCCGTCTCCAGGAGGCGGTCCACCTCCACGGCCAGCTTGGACCGCGACAGGTCGACCTGGTCGCCCAGCTGGGCGCGGGAGTTGGGGCCGCCGTCCCTCAACAGGCGCAGCAGGCGGGCCTGGTGCGCGTTGGCGGGTCGAGCCGTCATGCGTCTCACGCGCCCCTCCCCGCCTCTTCGGCCTTGTCCCTCTTGCGTGTTGGGCTTTCGAGGGGAACGTAGCAGTGCGTGCCGGGGGTGGGAAGAACTTGCGCGGGAATTGGGGGCGACTTTCTCCTACGAAGGGACAAAGTCCGTCCCTGGCGGGGGCGCCCCAGACCCGCCCCTTCCCGAACTAGGGGGCGGCGCCCCCTAGCACCCCGCTCCTCCTCACCGCTGCGCGGCTCGTCCTCAAACGCCGGACGGGCTGAATTCGTCGTGCTGCGCGGTTCGTCAGGGGGCTCGCCCCCGGAAGGGGCGGGCGGCGGAGCGCGGAGAGCCGACGGCGGCGAGAAGGCGAGTCCCAGCCCGTCCGGCGCTTGAGGACGAGCCGCGCAGCGGCGATCAACGGCACAAGGCGCCCCGCCAGGTCAGGGTTGGGCGCGGTCGTGGTAGGTGCGGCGCGTGTGTTCCGTGTGGGCCCGCATCACGTCCACCGCCCGCGCCTCGTCGCGCGCGGCGATCGCCGCGATCAGCGCCCGGTGCTCCACCCACGACTGGATCCCCCGCTGGCGGGCCACCGGCGTGTAGTACCAGCGGACCCGCCGGTCCACCTGCCCGGCCAGCTCCGCCAGGACCGCGTTGCCCCCGAGTTCCATGACCTTGGCGTGGAACGCGGCGTTCGTCGCGACGACGAGGTCCACGTCGCCGTCGGCGACGGCCGCCTCGCCGCGGGCGCACAGCTCCTCCAGCGCGGCGACCCCGGCGGCGTCGGCGCCCGCCGCGGCCAGGCGGGCCGCCTCGGTCTCCAGGAGCGTACGGACGGTGAGGAGCTGGTCGGCCTCCTCCTCCGTCGGCTCGTGCACGAACGCGCCCTGGGCGGGCCAGAGGTCCACCCACCCCTCGGTGTTGAGCCGCTGGAGCGCCTCGCGCACGGGCTGCCGGGAGACGCCCAGGTGCCCGGCGAGTTCGCTCTCGACCAGGTGCTGGCCGGGGCGCAGGGCGCGCGTGGTGATGAGTTCGAGGAGGGCCTCGTAGACCCGCTCGCGCAGCGGTCCCGGCCGCTCCAGCTTCGGCACCGTCCCCTGCGGCAGTCCTGTGGACAACATGCCGGTCCCCCTCCTGCGCCTGCCGGGCGATTGGCTTTTGTCTACAGTTTACCGAGCACCGGGGCCTGGGCCAGAGGGAGTTGCCGCCCCGCCAGCCCTCACGGGCACCGCACCACCTGTCCCGCGTACGACAGGTTCCCGCCGAAGCCGAACAGCAGCACCGGGTCGCCCGTCGTGATCTCCCCCGCTCCACCAGCTTGGACAGGGCCAGCGGCACCGAGGCCGCCGACGTGTTGCCCGAGTCCACGACGTCCCGCGCGACGACGGCGTTCACCGCGCCGATGCGGTCGGCGAGGGGTTCGACGATGCGCAGGTTGGCCTGGTGCAGCACCACGGCCGCGAGGTCGGCGGGCGCGAGCCCGGCGCGCTCGCAGGTGGCGCGGGCCAGCGGCGGAAGCCGCGTGGTCGCCCAGCGGTACACGCTCTGGCCCTCCTGCGCGAACCGCGCGGGCTGCCCCTCGATGCGCACCGCGTGCCCCATCTCCGGCACGGACCCCCACAGCACCGGCGAGATCCCCGGCTCCTCGTCGGGCCCGCACGCCTCGACGACGGCCGCGCCCGCGCCGTCGCCGACCAGGACGCACGTGGTGCGGTCCGTCCAGTCGGTGACGTCGGACATCTTGTCGGCGCCGATGACCAGGGCCCGGCGCGACGCCCCGGCCCGCACGGCGTGGTCGGCGGTGGCGAGGGCGTGGGTGAAGCCCGCGCAGACCACGTTCACGTCCAGCGCGGCGGGCGCGGGCAGGCCGAGCCGGGCGGCGACGCGGGCGGCCGTGTTGGGCGAGCGGTCGATGGCCGTGGAGGTGGCGACCACCACCAGGTCGACCGAGGCGGCCGTCCGGCCCGCGGCGGCGAGCGCCTTGGCCGCCGCGTGCGCGGCCAGCTCGTCGACCGGCTCCTCGGGGCCCGCGATGTGGCGGGTGCGGATGCCGACCCGGGAGCTGATCCACGCGTCGCTGGTGTCGACCATGCCCGCCAGCTCGTCGTTGGTCAGCACCCTGGCGGGCTGGTAGTGGCCGACGGCGGCGATGCGTGAGCCGGGCATGGGCGGGTCCCCTCGTGGTGCTTGTGCAGGACCGTCCAGTCTGCTCAGCGACTCACGGGTACGAGGTGACGTAATGCGACAGGATTGGGGCGCCGCGTTTGGACACTTCTCATCATCGCGTCGCCTCTTCGCGGACGCGCCGAGCGGAGCCCGCGGCCCGGGGCCGGGGCCGGGCACGCGCAGGACGCCCGCGCGACGGGGCACGCGCAGGACGCCGAGGGCCGGGGCACGCGCAGGACAATGAGTGTGCAGGACAATGAGACCGACGGAACCGAGCACGGACACGGACAGGACCGGCTGATCACCATGGGACGAGTCACCGAGCGCCGCCGCGTCGTCCGCGTGCGCGACGGCGCGGTCAGCGAGCGGCCGGACACGCTCGTCGCCGAGGAGCCCTTGGAGATCCGGCTCAACGGCAAGCCGCTGGCGATCACCATGCGCACGCCGGGCGACGACTTCGCGCTCGCGGCGGGCTTCCTGGTCAGCGAGGGCGTCCTCGGCGCGGCCGACGAGCTGCGCAACATCGTGTACTGCGCGGGGGCGACGGCGGACGGGTCGAACACGTACAACGTCGTCGACGTGACCACCGCCCCGGACGTCGCCCTGCCCGACATCACCCTGGAGCGCAACGTCTACACCACCTCGTCCTGCGGCCTGTGCGGCAAGGCCAGCCTGGACGCGGTCCGCACCACGGCGCGCTGGCCCATCGCGGACGGCGACGCCCCGGTCCGGCTCACGCCCGAGCTGCTCGCCGCGCTGCCCGACCGGCTGCGCGCCGCCCAGCGCGTCTTCGACCGGACCGGGGGGCTGCACGCCGCCGCGCTGTTCTCCGAGGACGGCGAGCTGATCGACGTACGCGAGGACGTGGGCCGCCACAACGCCGTCGACAAGCTCGTGGGCCGCGCGCTCCAGGACGGGCGGCTGCCGCTGGCCCGCACGGTCCTGCTGGTGTCGGGGCGCGCCTCCTTCGAACTCGCCCAGAAGGCCGTGATGGCGGGCGTCCCCGTGCTCGCCGCCGTGTCCGCGCCGTCCTCGCTCGCCGTCGACCTGGCAGCGGAGGCGGGGCTCACGCTGGTGGGGTTCCTGCGGGGGCGCTCCATGAACGTGTACGCGGGTGAGCACCGGGTCGCCCTCCGGGCTGGGGTCGACGGGGGTTAGGCACCGGTGCCGGTGGGGGTCCTCTTTCCCCACCCGCCCGCCCTTTCTTCGCGCTGCGCGCTCGCCCTCAAACGCCGGGCGGGCTCATTCTCCGGCCGCTCGTCCTCTTTTTCGCGCTGCGCGCTCGCCCTCAAACGCCGGGCGGGCTCTTTCCCAGCCAGCCCGTCCTCAAGCGCCGGGCGGGCTTGGTTCCCGGCTGGGCAGGGCGAGGCGCGTCAGCATCTCCATGAACTGCTCCCGCTCCCCCTCCGTCAGCGGCGCCAGGAGTTCCGCGTTGGCCTCGCGGGCCGCCCGGGCGCAGCGGCGGATCGTGCGGCGGCCCTCGTCGGTGATGGTCACCGCGTTCTTGCGGCGGTCGGCGGGGTCGGGGGCGCGGTCGACCAGGCCCGCCCGCTGGAGGTCGTTGAGGACGCCGACCATGTCCTTGGGGTCGAGCGCGACGCTGCGGCCGAGGTCGGCCTGGGCGACGGGGCCGAGGTCGGCGACGGCGGCCAGGACGACGTGGTGCCACATCTTCATGCCCTCGGCGGCGAGGGCCTCGGCGACCAGGGCGCGGCCCCGTGCGGCGGCACGGCCGAGGAGCCAGCTCGGCAGGGTGCGGATGGTGGACGGCGCGGGCGGGGTCTCGGGCATGGCACGAGCGTACCGAAGAACCGTTGGACTTCCCAATGAAAACGTGGTTACCGTTGGGACCACCAACGTTTCTGCGTCAGGGAGGCACCCATGCGCCGTGTCCGCTACGACCACAGCGGCGGCCCCGAAGTCCTGCGGCTCGAAGAGGCCCCGGTGCCGTCGCCCGGCCCGGGTGAGCTGCTGGTGCGGGTCGCGGCCGTCGGTGTGACGCTGCCCGTCGTGCGCAAGGTGCGCGAGGCGCGCGAGCCGATACCGCTGGGCGGCGAGGTCGCGGGCGAGGTGGCCGGGCTCGGCCCCCAGGTCACGGGGTTCGCGGTCGGCGACCGCGTCACCGGCCTGGTCTTCGGGCACGGCTACGCCGACTACGCGCTGCTCGCCACCGCGATGGCCTCGCCCGTGCCGGACGGGGCGAGCGCCGTCGACGCGGTGGCGCTCGTCCGCAGCGGCCTGGTCGCGTACGGGGCGCTGCGCGCGGCGCGGCCCGAGCCCGGCGAGACCGCCCTGGTGACGGCGGCGGCCAGCGGGGTGGGCCACCTGGCGGTGCAACTGGCCCGGCTCCAGGGCGCCGGACGCGTCGTGGGCGCCGTCTCGGACCCGGCCAAGGCGGACTTCGTCCGGGGCGTCGGCGCCGACGAGGTGGTCACGTACGACGCCGGGGACTGGGGCACACCGGCCGACTACTGCCTGGACGCGGTCGGCGGTGACCTGCTCGGCCCGGCCGTGCGGTCCCTGGCGCCGCACGGCCGCCTGGTGGCGTACAGCTCGGGCGGCGGCACCGTCGAGGCGTACGACCTGCTCGTCGGCGCCAAGTCGGTGACGGGCTTTCAGATGCGGCTGATCGCCCAGGATTGGCCCGAGCTGTACGAGGCGTGGCGCGTGGAGCTGTGGCGGCTGTTCGCGGCGGGCGCGCTGCGGCCCGCCGTGCACGCCGAGTTCGCCCTGGAGGACGCGGCGCGGGCGCACCAGGCGGTCGAGTCCCGCGCCAACCTCGGCAAGGTCGTGCTCACGCCCTGAGCGGCCCCGGAGCGACCCCGGAGCGGCTCGGGAACGACCCCGGAACGGCCCCGGCAGGGACCTGAGCGGACTCGGAGCGGCCCCCGGGCAACCACTGAGCAGCCCCCGAGCAGCCCCCAAGGAGACCCCGAAGCGACCCCGAGCACCCCAGGCAGAGCTTCAATCTCACCCGTTAGGCGGGTTGATTCCGGGACCGCTCGCCCGTATGGCTTCAGCATCACGCAGGGTTCTTGTGTGCCCCCAGTGCCCCAAGTAGCGTCGGCCGGGCGCACCTTGGACGTGGGATGTCCGTATGTCCAGTCGATATGAGACATGAAGGGCCCGCACCATGCCGTCAAGACCTTGTGTACGCCCCCGTGTACGCCCCAGATCCGCCCGGCCCGGAGCCTCCCGGCTCCGGGCCGCGCGCCGCTCGGTCGCCGCGCTGGCCGCGGCCGTCGCCGGTGTCCTGGCCGCCCTCGCCCTGCCGCCCGCGGCGGGCGGCACGGCCGAGGCCGCCGACGCGGCGGCGCCGCCGTTCGAGCAGCAGGTCCTGTTCAAGGCCACCCAGGATCCCGGCTACGCCTGCTTCCGCATACCCGCCATCGTGAAGACGGTGAAGGGCACGCTGCTCGCCTTCGCGGAGGGCCGGGTCAACGACTGCGGCGACGCGGGCGACATCGACCTGGTCCTCAAGCGCTCCGTCGACGGCGGCCGCACCTGGGGCCCGCTCCAGGTGATCAACGAGGGCGCGGGCGACACGCACGGCAACCCGGCGCCGGTCGTGGACCGCGAGACCGGCCGGATCCTGCTCGCCGAGACGTACAACACGGGCCGCCACGACGGCCGCAACTGCGACGTGCCCTGCGACCGCACGCCCCACCTCCAGTACAGCGACGACGACGGCGCGACCTGGTCGGCGCCGCGCGACCTCAGCCGCGAGATCCTGCCCGCCACCTGGAACTCCTGGTACGCGACCGGGCCCGTGCACGGCATCCAGCTCACCCGCGGCCGCCACAAGGGCCGCCTGGTCTTCGCGGTCAACGCCGAGTCGTACAGCGGCGGCCGGGTCACCGAGAACCACGCCTCGCTGATCGTCAGCGACGACGGCGGCGACCACTGGCGCATCGGCGCCACCGAGACGTACCCCGTCGCGGCCGACGACGGCACCTTCCGGCAGAAGCCCTCGGAGATGACCATCACCGAGCGGCACGACGGCGCGATCTACGTCAGCGGGCGCGAACAGGACGGCACCGACCTCGGCCACCGCACCCACACCGTCAGCCGCGACGGCGGCGACAGCTACGCCCGGCCCTTCGAGGCCCAGCCCGACCTGTACACGCCGCAGGTGCAGGGCTCGACGCTCCGCTGGCGCGGGCGGCTGCTGCTCGCCTGCCCCGGCGACCCGGACCGCCGCCGCACCATGACGGTCCGCTCCTCCTACGACGGCGGCCGCACCTGGGACAGCTTCGACCGCTCCACCGTCGTCACCACCGACTGGTCCGGCTACTCGGACATGGTGGCCGCGGACGAGGAGCACGTGGGCCTGATGTACGAGGGCGGCCCGGTGGACGCGCGCGACGAGATCCGCTTCGCGCGGTTCACCGAGGACTGGCTGAAGCCGCGCCGCGGCCCGGACCCGCGGACCTCCGACTGGGCGCCCGGCGCGCGCTCCGCGCTGGTCCTCGGCGGCGCCCGGACCACCGACGGGGTGCGCGGCGACGCCCTGGCCTTCGACGGCGTCGACGACGCGGTGCGCCTGCGCCACCGGCCCGATCTGCCGCTCGGCACCCGGGACTTCACGGCCTCGCTGTGGTTCCGCTCCACGGCGGCCAGCGGCGAGCAGCCGCTGCTGTGGATGGGCGGCATCGGCACCAACCAGCCGCAGGTGTGGCTGCGCGCCGAGCCCGCGAACAACCGCCTCACCGGCCTGATCACCACCCGCGACGGCGGCGCCCCGCCCCGCTCGGCGTCCCTGAGCGCCAGCGGCGCCTACACCGACGGGGCCTGGCACCACGTCGTGCTGCGCAGGGGCGGCGGCCAGCTCACGCTGTTCGTCGACGGGGCGCCGCTGACACGGGCCGACGTGCCGGGCACGGTCAGCCGCAACTCCCCCTTCGGCGTGCACGTCGGGCAGCGCATGGACAGCCGCGCCCACTTCACCGGCGCCATCGACGACGTCCGCGTCTTTAGCCGGGCGCTCGGCGACGACGAGGTGGCCGCGCTCGCCGCCCCGGACCGGGCCCGGGCGGCTGTGACGCGGGACACCGTCGTCTGGCTCCCCATGGACCACGTGCGCGGCAGGAACTCAGCGTCCCCGGCGTGTCCCACGCCACACGCCCCCACGCCCCCACCCCCACCGCCGACCCACGGCAGGGCGGCCGGAGTTCACGCCGCCTCTGGCTCGCCCTGCCGCTCGTCCTGGCCTGCGTCGCGGTGCTGCTCGTCGCCTGGCCGGACGGCGAGCGGCGCGGCGGCGGCACCTGCCCGGCCCGCGCGGTCGGGTCGTGGGCGCCGGAGTCCCGGCTCACCGACGCGTTCGCGGCGTACGGGGACGACGCCGCCCGGGACGACGACTGGTCCGGCGGTGACGGCACCCACTCGGTGCGGCTGCCGGACGGGCGGCTCCTCTGGCTGTTCTCCGACACCTTCCTCGGCCGGGTCAACCCGCCGCCCAACCAGGAGGGGCAGCCGCACAAGTGGCGCGCGCCGAACGCGCCGATGGTGCGCAACTCCGGCGTGGTGACGTCCCGTTCGGGCGCCCTGGAGCGCACCCTGCCGACCCCGCTGTTCGCCGACCCCGCGCCGGGGCAGTGGCGCTGGCCGGTCGCCGCGACGGTCGAGCCGCGCGGCCCCGGCGACGACGAGCAGGTGGTGCGCGTGCTGCTGTGGACCCGCGCCACCGGCCCCAAGCCGTGGATCTTCGGGGTGCCCGCCGCCACCGAGGTCGCCACGCTGTCGCTGCCGGACCTGACCGTCGAGGGCATCACGCAGATCTCCGACCAGCGCGGCGTCCCCGACCCCGAGCGGCGCGTCCTGTTCGGCACCACCCTGGTCGACGACGGCGACGTCACCTACGTGTTCGGCGGCAACGACGCGCAGACCGCGTCCCGGCCCTCCTCGCACGCGTACGTCGCCCGGGTGCCGCGCGGCGAACTGGCGGACCCCACCGCGTGGCGCTACTGGAACGGCCGCGCCTGGTCCCGGTCGGGCACCGGGCGGCCGGTGCTCGGCGACGGCGGCCACAAGGGCGTGGGCAGCGCCTTCACCGTCGTACGCAGCGAGGGGACGTACGTCCTGCTGACCATGGCGGCGGGGGCGCGCGGCCTGACGACCGTCACCTCCTACTGGTCCTGCTCCCCCACCGGCCCCTGGCACGGGCCCGCCCGCGGCTTCGCGCCGCCGCTGCCCGGCGACACCGCGGCCGACGGCACCACGGCGGCGTACAACCCGCAGGCCCACCCCGCGCTCGGCGGCGACGGGCGGATCGTGCTCAGCTACGACGTCAACAACTGGCGGGACACGGGGACGGCGGGCGTCGGCGGGCAGGCGCAGGTCAACCGGAACGTGGAGCTGTACCGGCCGCGGTTCGTGACGCTGCGGCTGCGGAACCCGGGGGACCCGGGGACCTGAGGGACGCCGGGTGAACTCCTCCGGGTCCCGGGAGCGGCGCTTGGCGATCACCGCGCACACCATGAGCTGCATCTGGTGGAACAGCATCAGCGGCAGCACCGCCAGCGAGGCCTCGGCGCCGAACAGGACGCTGGCCATGGGCAACCCGGCGGCCAGGGACTTCTTCGACCCGGCGAACTGGATCGCGATCCGGTCCGCCCGGTCGAAGCCGAGCCGCTTGGTCCCGTACCAGGTCAGCGTGAGCATCACCGCGAGGAGCACGGCCTCCACGCCGAGCAGCGCGGCGAGCCGGGCCGGGGTGACCTGGTGCCAGATGCCGCGCTCCACGCCCAGGCTGAACGCGGCGTAGACGACCAGCAGGATCGAGCCGCGGTCGACGAGGCTCAGGACCTTCTTGTGGCGGGTGACGAACCCGCCGATCCAGGGGCGCAGCAGCTGTCCGGCGAGGAACGGCACCAGGAGCTGGAGGACGATCTTCAAGAACGCGTCGGCGGAGAACCCGCCGCCGGTGTCCGCGAGCAGCCACGCCACCAGGAGCGGGGTGAGGACGATGCCCGCGAGCGAGGAGAACGTGCCCGCGCAGATCGCCGCGGGCACGTTGCCGCGAGCCAGGGACGTGAAGGCGATCGACGACTGGATCGTGGAGGGCACCAGGGTCAGGAACAGGAAGCCGCTGTAGAGGGCGGGCGTCAGGACGTGCGGCACCAGGCCCTTGGCGGCGAGGCCGAGCAGCGGGAACACGGCGAACGTGCAGAGCAGCACGGTCAGGTGCAGCCGCCAGTGGCGCAGCCCGTCCAGGGCCTCACGGGTCGACAGGCGGGCGCCGTACAGGAAGAACAGCAGCGCGACCGCCCCGGTCGACACCCCGGAGACCGCGTCGGCGGCCGGGCCGCGCGCCGGGAGCAGCGCGGCGAGGCCGACGGTGGCCAGGAGCACCGCGATGAAGGGATCGACGGGCATCCAGGACGGCCAGGACGGGCGTTTCACAGTGCTCCATGCTCTCGGGGGTTCAGGGGCTGGGGGTCTGTGCCTTCAGGGCTGCGGGGGGGCGGCTCCGGGGGCGGTACGTGCCCTCTCCATGATCCTCCTGTCCGCCTTGATCGGGAATCCCGTACACCGTTCTCACTGTCATCACGTTCCGCGATGGGCGCGCTAGGCTGGGCGCGTGTACGACCCCGCCCAGCTCCGTACGTTCCTCGCGGTGGCGCAGACGCTCAGCTTCACGCAGGCCGCGCGCCGCCTCGGGCTGCGCCAGTCGACGGTGAGCCAGCATGTGCGGCGCCTGGAGGACGCGACCGGGCGCCCGCTGTTCACGCGGGACACGCACAGCGTGGAGCTGACCGAGGACGGCGAGGCCATGCTGGGCTTCGCGCGCCGCATCCTGGAGGTGCACGAGCAGGCCACGGCCCACTTCACCGGCGTCCGGCCCGGCGGGCGGCTGCGGTTCGGGGCGTCCGAGGACTTCGTCCTGACGCGGCTCCCCGACATCCTGCAGTCGTTCCGGCGCGGCCACCCCGAGGTCGATCTGGAGTTGACGGTCGAGCTGTCCGGCACCCTGCACGAGCGGCTCGACGCGGGCCGCCTCGACCTGGTGCTCGCCAAGCGGCGCCCCGAGGACCCGCGCGGCGAGCTGGTGTGGCGCGACGACCTGGTGTGGATCGGCGCGCCCCGGCTCCGCCTCGACCCGGCGCGCCCGGTGCCGCTCATCGTGTACCCGCCGCCGGGCATCACACGCGCCCTCGCCATGGCGGCCCTGGAGCGCGCGGGCCGCCCCTGGCGCGTGGCCTGCACCAGCGGCAGCCTCAACGGCCTGGTCGCCGCCGCGCGGGCGGGCCTCGGCGTGATGGCGCACTCACGGGGCCTGATCCCGCCGGGCCTGGCGCGGCTGCCGGAGCGGGCGGGGCTGCCGGAGCTGGGCGCGGTGGACTTCGTCCTGCGGCACGTGGAGCCGCGGCCGTCGGCGGGCGGCGCCGCGGACGCCCTGGCGCGCGCGATCCTGGCGGGCGGCGACCGGCTGCACCGGGGGCGCCCGCCTAGTGGGGCGGGTACTGGTACGTGAGCTGCTTGTACCGCCGCAGCAGCGGCGCGGCCTCCACGTGCTGCACACCGTCGAGGGTGCCGAGCCTGTCGCTCAGATACGTGTACAGCTCCTTGGTGTCGCGGGTGTGGGCGCTGGCCATGAGGTTGGAGGGGCCCGTCGTCGCGGAGGCGTGGGCGATCTCGGGGTGCTCCGCCATCGCCTCGCCGACCGCGCGCAGCAGGCGCGGCGCGACGGTGATCCAGAGCATCGCGGCCGTGCCGAAGCCGAAGTACTCGGTGTCGTACTCGGTGTCCAGGTACAGCGCGCCGGAGTCGAGCAGCTGGGCCAGGCGGCGCTTGACCGCGGACTCGGAGCGGCCGGTGGCGCGCCCCAGCTCGGGGTAGGTGGCCCGGCCGTCGGGCTTGAGCGCGGCGATCAGCGGCTCGTCCTCGGGGGTGATCCGTGCGGGCCCGGGGGGCCGTGGCCCGTGCGGGCGGGCGGGGGTGAGCGCGGCCACCTGGCCGGGTGTGAGCGGCCCGTGCTTGCCGATCCAGCCGGTGCGCCCGCCGTAGAAGCGGTGCAGGAGCTGGTGCGCGCGGATCTCCACGATGTGCGGGGTGCGCAGGAGCTTGCCGAACATCAGGTCGTCGTAGTCGCCGGGGTCCCGGGGCAGGGACATGCAGACCACCTCCGTGCCCGCCGAGGTGATGTGGATCCACGCGGTGTCGGGCCGCTTGGCCAGGGCCGTGGCGATGGCCTGGGCGCTGTCGGGGGTGCAGCGGAGCCTGAGCAGCCACTCGTCCTCGCGCTCGCGGACGGCGACGACGCGGAGCCGGGCCTCGGCACGCAGCTTCCGGTAGCGGCGGGCGACGGTCTGGTCGGAGACGCCGAGGACCGCCGCGAGGCGGCTGAAGGGGGCGCGGGCGTCGACCTCCAGGGCGTGCACGAGCTTCAGGTCGAGGTCGCTTCGGTCGTCGCGGCCGCCCTGGTCCCCGCCGTCGTCGCGGCCGCCCGCATGGCGTTCCGTGGTGTGGGATTCCACCGTCCACTCCCCTCGCGAAGTCGATTTCCGGCGCCGTTCTGGTCCTGGTGCGTGGTTTCGTCCGGCGCCGACTCATCGTACGAGGCATACGCACCTGTCGCACAAGAAGCACGAAGGAGTTCGCCGATGCGTAAGTGGGGGCCGCTCACCGCGGTCTGCTTGGGCACGTTCATGCTGCTGCTGGACGTGACGATCGTGGTCGTGGCGGTGCCCGACATGGCACCGGCTCTCGACGCCTCGCTGAGCGATGTGCAGTGGGTCATCGACGGCTACGCGCTCGCGCTCGCCGCGCTGCTGCTCGGTATCGGCGCCGCCGCCGACGTCGTCGGCAGGCGCCGCGTGCAGGTCGCGGGGACCGCCGTCTTCGCGCTCGCCTCGCTGGGCTGCGGGCTCGCGACGAGCGCGGAGTTCCTGGTGGCGGCGCGGGCGGTGCAGGGGCTCGGGGCCGCCGCGATGTTCGCGACGACGCTGCCGCTGCTCGGCGCCGCCTACCAGGGCAAGGACCGCTCGGTCGCGCTCGGCGTGTGGGGCGCGGTGAGCGGGGGCGCCGCCGCGCTCGGGCCGATCGTGGGCGGACTGCTCACCGCGGGGCCCGGCTGGCGCTGGATCTTCTTCGTGAACCTGCCGGTGAGCGTGGCCGCGATCTGGCTGACGCTGCGTCTGCTGCCGCCGTCGCGCCCGGGCGTGCGGGGAGCGGGCGGGCGCCGTGTCGACTGGGCGGGCACGGCGATGTTCGCGCTGTTCGTGGGAGCGGTGACCTACGGCGTGGTGCGGGCCGGAGCCGTGGGCTGGGGGTCGGCGGCGACCGCCGTCACCTTCGCGGTCGCGGCGCTCGCGCTGAGCGCGTTCGTGGCCGTCGAACGGCGGGTCGCGCACCCGCTCCTCGACCTGCGCCTGCTGCGCGAGCCCGCCTTCACGGGGGTCCTGGTCGGCGCGATCGGCACCAACATGGCGGCGTTCGGCCTCATGCCGTACCTCTCGATCTGGCTCCAGACGGTCCTCGGGATGAGCGCGGTGCGGGGCAGCCTCGCGCTGGTGCCGCTCGCCGGGCTCTCCTTCGTCGTCGCCGCGGTCAGTGGGCGGCTGCTGCACGGCGTGTCCGCGCGGTACGTGATCGGGGTCGGCCTGCTGCTGATAGGCGCGGGCGGCTGCGCGCTCGCGACGCTGGACGCCGACTCGTCGTGGCCCGCGCTGATACCCGGGCTCTCGGTCACGGGCGTGGGCGCGGGCCTGGTGTCACCGGGCCTCGCGGGCGCGGCCCTGGCGGCGGTGCCCCCGGCGAACGCGGGCACGGCGGGTGGGGCGGTGAACACGTGCCGACAGCTCGGCTACGCGCTGGGCGTCGCCGTGTTCGGCACGGTCCTGACCTCGCGGATGGCGGACGCGCTCGGCCAGGACGCGGCGCACACCGCGGCGGGCGGCGGGGCCGGGGCCCTGCGGGGAGCGTTCTCCGAGCACAGCGTGCGCGCGGCGTTCGCGTCCGGGCTGAACGGGGCCTCGCTCATGGCGGGCGTCACCGGCCTCGTGGCGGGCGTCGCCGTTCTGGTGATGGTCCGGGCCAAGCGGACGGGCGGCGCGGGCCAGGCGCCCGCCGCTCCCTCAGGGGCGCCCGGGACGGCCGCCGCCGGGGAGCGCGTCGGCGCGTAACCGCCGCGTACAGATTCGGTGGAGATTACCGGCCCGGAACTTACTCCACCGTCAGGAATCTGTCCGGCCTCTGCCCTTGTGGCCGCATTTCACCCGCTGACCTGTGACGATCGCGCGCCTGCGGGCGCGTCCCACCCCCCTCCCGCACGGGTCGGGGGTGGGGTACCGTCACCGGCGCTGTGCGGAGCGCCACAAGGAGCACCATTGCGCGAGTTCACGAACCCTCCCCTGGCGACGGCTCCGAGGGTGGGCGGCCTTGCCGACGCCGTCTTCGACCATGCCCTTGAGGATCCGCACCGGGTCGTGCTCGCCCGCAAGACCGAGGAGCCGGGCGGCGCCTGGCGGGACGTGACGTCCGCGGAGTTCCGCGACGAGGTCCTGGCGCTCGCCAAGGGGCTGCTGGCGCAGGGCGTGCGGTTCGGCGACCGGGTCGCCATCATGTGCCGCACCCGCTACGAGTGGACGCTCTTCGACTTCGCGCTGTGGACCGTCGGCGCGCAGGTCGTGCCCGTCTACCCCACGTCGTCGGCCGACCAGGTCCTGTGGATGCTGCACGACGCGCAGGTCACGGCGGCGATGGTGGAGCACGGCGACCACGCCATGACGATCGGCTCGGTCGTCGACCGGCTGCCGCTGCTGCGCCGCCTGTGGCAGCTCGACGCCGACGCGGTGCGCGAACTCAACCAGGCGGGCCGGGAGCTGGACGAGGAGGTGGTGCACCGGCACCGCCGCGCCATCACGCCGGACTCGGTCGCCACCGTCATCTACACCTCCGGCACCACGGGCAGACCCAAGGGCTGTGTGCTCAGCCACGCGAACTTCATGTTCGAGGTGGACACGGTCATCGCGCGCTGGGAGCCGGTGTTCCGCTCCAAGCGCGGCGACGAGGCGTCCACCCTGCTGTTCCTGCCGCTCGCGCATGTCTTCGGGCGCATGGTGCAGGTGGCGGCGGTGCGCGGCCGGGTCAAGCTCGGCCACCAGCCGAGCCTGAGCGCGGCGGCGCTGCTCGGCGACCTCGCGGCGTTCCGGCCGACGTTCGTCCTGGCCGTGCCGTACGTCTTCGAGAAGGTCTTCAACGCGGCCCGGCGCAAGGCCGAGCGGGAGGGCAGGGCGGGCGCCTTCGACAAGGCCGTGGAGGTGGCCGTCAAGTACGCCGACGCCCTGGAGGCCCGGGCCTTCGGCACCGGTCCGGGGCCGTCGGCGGCGCTGCGCATGCAGCACCAGGTCTTCGACAAGCTGGTGTACGCCAAGGTGCGCGAGGCGCTGGGCGGCCGGGTGCGGCACGCGATGTCCGGCGGCTCCGCCATGGACCGGCGGCTCGGTCTGTTCTTCGCCGGTGCCGGGGTGACGGTCTTCGAGGGGTACGGCCTGACGGAGTCGACGGCCGCCGCGACCGCGAACCCCCCGGAGCGCACCCGCTACGGCACGGTCGGCCAGGCCGTGCCCGGCACGACCGTGCGCATCGCGGAGGACGGCGAGGTGTGGCTGCGCGGCGCCCACGTCTTCCAGGGCTACCTCAACAACCCCAAGGCCACCGAGGCGGCGCTGCGCGACGGCTGGCTCGCCACCGGCGACCTGGGCTCCCTCGACGAGGACGGCTATCTGACCATCACCGGGCGCAAGAAGGAGATCCTGGTGACCTCCGGCGGCAAGAGCGTGTCGCCCGCGCGTCTTGAGGAGCGGGTGCGGGACCATCCGCTGGTCGCCCAGTGCCTGGTCGTCGGCAACGACCGGCCGTACATCGCGGCCCTGGTCACCCTGGACGCCGAGGCCGTCGAGCACTGGCTGGCCATGCGCGACAAGCCGCCCCTGGCGCCCGCGGACCTCGTGCACGACCCGGACCTGGAGACCGAGATCCGCCGGGCGGTGGTGGCCGCCAACACCCTGGTCTCGCAGGCCGAGTCGATCCGCACCTTCCGCATCCTCGCCCACCGGTTCTCCGAGGAGCACGGGCTGCTCACGCCGTCCCTGAAGCTCAAGCGCCGGGCGATCGAGGAGGCGTACGCGGCCGAGGTCGACGCGCTCTACCCCTGAGCCCGGCGGCGCGCGCCGCGGTGGAGACGCGGTGGGCCCGGTGGTGCGCTAGCCGAGGGAGACGCGGAAGATCTTGTCGGAGCCGTCCGGCTGGCCGCCGTTGCCGTCGGCGTTGGTGGTCGACAGCCACAGCGCGTGCGCGCCCGGCACCGCCGTCACCGCGCGCAGGCGGCCGTAGGAGCGGGTGTAGAACGCCTTGGGCGTGCCGACGTTCTCGCTGCCCTCGTTGAGGGGGATGCGCCACAGGCGCTCGCCCTTGAGGGCCGCCATGTAGACGGCGCCGTCGACGACGGCGATCCCGCTCGGGGAGGCCTCTCCGACGCCCCAGGTCGTCTTCGGGTTGGTCATCCCGGCGACGTCGCAGGTGCCCTCGCACTCCGGCCAGCCGTAGTTCCGCCCTGGCTTGATGAGATTCAGCTCGTCCCGGGTGGCGTCGCCCAGCTCCGCCGACCACAGCCGTCCTCGCGCGTCGAAGGCCAGGCCCTGCGGGTTGCGGTGGCCCAGGCTGTACACGTAGGTGCCGAAGGGGTTGCCGGGGGCGGGCTTCCCGTCGCGGGTCAGGCGAAGGATCTTGCCGTTGAGCGAGTCCTTGTCCTGGGCGAGCGGCTTGGACTGGGCGTCGCCGGTGGTGGCGTACAGATAGCCGTCGGGCCCGAAGGCGAGGCGGCCGCCGTTGTGGTACTTGGCCTTCTTGATGCCCTTGACCAGGACCGTGTAGCCGCCGAGCGAGGAGCCGTCGTAGGTCATGCGGGCGACGCGGTTGCCCTCGGAGGAGGTGTGCATGACGTAGACGTAGTGGTTGGCCTCCCACTGCGGGTCGACGGCTATGCCCATGAGGCCGCCCTCGCCGCCGGTCGTCTGGGACTCGGGCACCGTGCCGAGCTGCTTCCTGGTGGCGCCGTCCGCGGACACCGACCAGACGCGGAAGTCGTCCCGTTCGGTGACGAGCGCGGACTTCCCGTCGGGCAGCCAGGCGGTGCCCCACGGGATGGTCCAGCCGGACGAGATCGTCTTGATGCCGCTGGGCTGGCTCGCGGGGGCGGGCGGCCCGGACGGTCCGGTCCCGGCGGCAGCCGACGGGGCGTGCGCCACGAGCCCCGCCGCCAGGACGGCGCTCGCGGTGAGGGCCGCCCTCCTGGCGGTGGACCGGCTGTTTCGGTGCATGGGTGCCTCCGTGGGGTGTGGGGGGTGGGGTGGGGAGCGCGCGGCCGGACCCGGGCTCAGCCGAGCTGGTAGGCCCGCAGGTCGGTGAGGAGGAGGTAGGTGTCCTGGAGCGAGCCGGAGGTGTCGCCGAGGGAGCGGTAGATGCCCCACTTGGGCCGTACGCGGTCGGCGAGGAAGGTGTCGACGCCGGACCGGGACGCGTCGACGACGGTCGTGCCGCCGCTCGTGAGGATCCAGCGCACGGCCCCTGACGAGCCGTCGCCGATCGTGATCCGGAAGTCGACGCCGGTCCAGGTGTCGTGCAGCGGCTCCAGGTCGGCGCGGCCGACCAGGACGTCGCCCTGGACGACCTTCAGCTCGATGGTCTGCCTGCCGTCGACGCGGCGCAGCGACTGCACGACGAGGGGCGCGCTGCCCAGGCCGGGCTGCTTCATCTGCATGATGTGCGTGAAGGTCGTCGTCGCCTTCAGCGAACTCGGCAGGTACATGCGGTAGGTGACCCGCCAGGTCTGGCCCTGCCGCCAGGTGAGGTAGGAGTCGCCGTCGCGGCAGCCGGTGACCTCCTGGCGCTGGCGGTCGGTACTGGTGTCGCGGTCGACGGTGTGGATGTCGAAGCGGAAGGCGTCGCCGTCGGCCCTGATGTGCGGCTTGGCGGCCGGGTGGGAGCCCGCGCGGTCGTCCTCCAGGGTCTCGAAGGCGCGGGTGCCGACCTTACGGGCGGAGGGGGACCAGCGCAGCCGCCACGCGGCGTCGGGCGCGGCCACGGCGGACGGCGCTCCGGCGGCGGACGGCACCCCGGAGGCGGACGGCACCCCGGAGGCGGACGGCACCCCGGAGGCGGACGCCAGCCCTGCGGCCGAGGTCGCCGCGCCCGCGCCGATGCCGAGTGCCGCGCCCAGGACGGCCCTTCGGGAGGGGGTCATGCCCGGCTCACCTGCCCTTCCGTGGTGGTTCGTTCGTGACCGGGAAGGCGCCGGACCCCTTCAGGGCGGCGCTGAAGCCCGTGGCGGTCGTGGGTCCGCCGGGCGCGGGCGAGCGCGCCCGCGGGCAGCGGTCCGCCGAGGTGTCTCATGACCCTCCTTCGCGGTAGGCGTAGGCGGCGCCCGGGGCGGGCCCGCGGGCCGCGTCGACCAGGGCGCGCACGGTGCCGTGGTCGGGCGAGCGGCGGCAGACGGGGTCCGTGCGGGCGGCGTCGCCGGTGAGGGCGTGCGCCTGGCAGCGGCAGCCGCCGAAGTCGACGGCGCGCAGCTCGCAGGACCGGCAGGGCTCGGGCATCCAGGCCTCGCCCCGGTAGCGGTTGAACGCCTCCGACTCCCGCCAGATCCAGGCGAGCCGGTGGTCCCGCACGTTCGGCGCGGCCGGGCCGAGCAGGTCGGCGGCGGCCGGGCAGGGCAGCGCGGAGCCGTCCGGGGCGACGGTCAGGGAGACCGCGCCCCAGCCGCCCATGCAGGGCTTCGCCACGGCGTCGACGTAGTCGGGGAGGACCCAGACCAGCTCCATGCGCCCGGCGAGCCGCCGCCGCCAGCGCTCGACGGCCGCCCGGGCGCGGGCCACCTGCCCGGGGTCCGGGAGCAGGGCGGCGCGGTTGCGCAGGGCCCAGCCGTAGAACTGGGTGTTGGCCAGCTCGACGCGGTCGGCGCCCCAGGCCAGGCCCAGCTCCACGAGGTCGTCCAGGGCGTCGAGGTTGGCGCGGTGCAGCACGGCGTTCAGGCCGAGCGGCAGCCCGGCGGCCCGCACCAGCTCCGCCGCCCGCCGCTTGGCGTCGAAGGCCCGCGCGCCCGCGATCTCCAGGGCCCTCGCCGGGTCGGTGTGCTGCACGGACAGCTGCACGCTGCGCAGGCCCGCGGCCACCAGCTCGGCGAGGCGGTCGGCGTGCAGGCCGACGCCACTGGTGACGAGCTGGGTGTGGATGCCCGCGCCGTCGGCCGCCGCGACGATCCGCGTCAGGTCGCGCCGCAGCAGCGGCTCGCCGCCGGACAGATGCGTCTGGACGACGCCCAGGTCAGCGGCCTGCGCCAGCACGTCGGCCCACTCGTCGCCGGTCAACTCCCCTGACCGACCGACCAGTTTGACGGGGTTGGAGCAGTAAGCGCAGCGCAGCGGGCAGGCGTGGGTCAGCTCGGCGAGCAACGCCCAGGGCGGGTCCGGGACGGGCGCGGGGGCCGGGCCCGGCGGGGGTGCGGTCACCTCAGCCACCCCTGTGCCCTCAACCGCTCCAGGAACGGCGGGACTTCGTCGGCGACCGGCGCGCCCGGGTGCCGCCGCGCCAGCTCGGCGACGATGGCCGTCACATCGCGCCCGCCGTCGCACAGCGCCACGATGGCCGCCGCCGCGCCGCGCAGCACCACCACGCGCTCGGGCAGCATCAGCAGGTCGACGCCGCGCACCCGGTCGTGCCGGAGCAGCACGGACCGGTCGAGGACGGGCCGCCAGTCGAGCCGTACGGCACCGGTCACGGCCCCTCACCGGCCCCGGTCCGCTCCCCCGCGCCGCCCCGGTCGACGGCGTCCAGCAGCGACCACAGCACGTCGCACTTGAAGGCGAGCGCGGCGACCGCGCGCTCCTGCTGTGCGCGGGTGCGCGCCCAGGCGCGGACGAGGGCCAGGGCCTCCTGGCCGTCGCGGCCGCCCTGGGAGACCCGCCCCTGGAAGTAGGCGAGCCCGTCGGCGTCGATCCACGGGTAGTGCTTCTGGAACGCGGCGATGCGGGTGCGCATCAGATCCGGCGCGGACAGCTCGGTGAGCGAGGCGGCGACCGCGTCGAGCGCGGGCCTGAGGCGGCAGAAGTTGACGTAGCCGTCGACGGCGAGGCGCACCCCGGGCAGCACCCGGGAGGCGTCGAGCAGCTCCTCGCGGGCCAGGCCCGCCGCCTCGCCGAGGCGCAGCCACCGCTCGATGCCGCCCTCGCCCGTGCGCTCCCCGTCGTGGTCCCGGATCCGCCGGGCCCAGCTCCGGCGCAGCGCGGGGTCGTCGAACTTGGCCAGGATCAGGGCGTCCTTGACGGGGATGTGGCGCTGGTAGTGGAACCGGTTGGCGATCCAGCGGCGCAGCTCCCCGCGGGTCAGGGTGCCCTCGTGCATGCGGACGTTGAAGGGGTGGCGGTCGTGGTAGCGCTCGGCGGCGACGGCGCGCAGCCGCTCGGTCAGCTCGTCGGCGCTCCAGGGGGCGTCCGCGGCGGAGGAGGCGCCGTCGGCCGCGGGGCGCGCCCCGGGGCCGACGGCTCGGGTGGGCGTCCCGGCGGCGTCGGCTTCGGTGGGCGTCCCGGCGGCGTCGGCGGGCCCGCTCTCGGTGGAGGTCATGACGTTCATGCTCACAGCTCGATCACCATCCGGTCCGCGGCGACTTCGAGCCCCCACTCGGCGAGCCGCTTGTGCTGCTCCGCGTGGGGGTCCCCGAGTGGGTTGGTGTTGTTCAGATGGGTGTACAGGCAGCGGCCCGGCAGCGCGGCGAGCCGGTGGGCGGTGCCGCCGGGCCCGGTCACGGGCAGGTGCCCCATGGCGGTGGCGGTCCGCTGGGAGAAGCCCGCCCGCACGGGCTCGTCGTCGTCCCAGAAGGTGCCGTCGGCGAAGACGACGTCGGCCTCGCGGGCGGCGGCCTCGAACGCCTCGGACCAGGAGGCGAGCGCGGGCGCGTAGAGCACGGTGCGGCCGCTGCCGGTGTCGTGCAGGCGCAGCGCCACCGACCAGGCGGGGTCGGGCTCCGCGGCGGCGGCGTACCGCGGGCGCTTGGCCGAAACCGGAACCGCGCCGACCCGGATCGCCGACCCCTCCTCCAGGGGCACGCCCGTGCCCGAAAGGGCGCGCCAGCGGACCGTGGTGTACGGGTCGAGGACGGCGCCGAGGCCGAGGCGTTCGCGCACGGCGGAGCGCACCGGCGCGGTCGCGAGGACGTCCACGCCGTCCCTGGCCTCCCGCAGGCGGGCGATGCCGAGGGTGTGGTCCAGTTCGGCGTCGGTGAGGACGACCCCGGCCAGCGGCGAGCGGCGCGCGTCGGCGCCCGGAGCCGAGGAGGGCAGCAGCTCGGGGTGGGCCTCGATCTGCGGGCCGATGTCGGGGGTGGCGTTGACGAGGTACCAGCGGCCAGGGCGCGCGCGGACGGCGAGCGAGGCGTGCAGGCGGCGGCGCGCGGGGTGGGCGCGCGCCCCGGCGCAACCGGGGCACGCGCAGTTCCACTGGGGCAGTCCGCCGCCCGCCGCGGTGCCGAGCACCAGCAGCAGCACGGCGGTCGCTACCGGTCGGCCAGGCGGTACGCGGTGACCTCAAGGGAGGTCTCGACGACCGTGTACTCGGGGGTCTGCCAGGCCGTGGGGGTGCTCTCGCCGGGGGTGTGCTCCGGCGTCTCCTGCTCGTGTCCGTTCGTGCCTGGGTTCATGCCTCGTTCCTGCCTTCCTGACGGGGTGGGGGGCTCAGGAGGCGCTGAGGCAGGCGTCCACCACGGAGTGGAGGGCGTTCACATGGATGGCCTGCGTTCAGCGACGTGCAACAGAGTCGCGGCATGACGGGACGCGGTCAATGGTTCGGACCGATAGGGCGGAGCCATATCCGGCCATTCTCAGGGCCCCGGCGCGCCGCCCCGCCCGCCCGCGCGGCGCCGCACCGCCGGAACCACGGGGGCGGCCGCGAGGAGCTGGGAACCACGGGGGCGGGCGCGAGGAGCCGGGAACCACGGGCGGCCGCGAGGAGCCAGGAACCACGGGCGGCCGCGAGGAGCGGGAACCCACCACGGAGGGCGGCAAGGATCCGTGGGGCCCGCAAGGAATGCGGCCGGGGCCCTGATCGTTGACGATGGACGTACCACCCGACGACGTTAAGGATCGAGAGCTCGTGAGCAAGGTCCCCCCGATCATCCTGAACAACGGCATCGAGATGCCGCAGCTCGGCTTCGGCGTCTGGCAGGTGCCGGACGACGAGGCGGAGCGGGCCGTGGCGACGGCGCTGGAGGCCGGGTACCGCAGCGTCGACACCGCGGCGGCCTACGAGAACGAGGAGGGCACCGGCAAGGCCCTCGCCTCCTCCGGCCTGGCCCGCGAGGAGCTGTTCGTCACGACGAAGCTGTGGAACAACGCGCAGGGCTACGACTCCACGCTCAAGGCGTTCGACACGTCCCTCGCCAAGCTCGGCCTCGACTACGTCGACCTGTACCTGATCCACTGGCCGATGCCGGACAACGACCGGTACATCGACACATACAAGGCCTTCGAGAAGATCCTCGCGGACGGCCGCGCCAAGGCCATCGGCGTCTCCAACTTCCTGCCGGAGCACCTGGAGCGCCTCATCGACGCCACGTCGGTGATCCCGGCCGTGAACCAGATCGAGCTGCACCCGCACCTCCAGCAGCGCGCGACCCGCGAGTACCACGCGGAGCAGGGCATCGCCACCGAGGCCTGGTCGCCGCTCGGCCAGGGCAAGGGCCTCCTGGAGGTGCCCGCGATCGTGGCCATCGCCCAGAAGCACGGCCGCACCCCCGCGCAGGTCGTCCTGCGCTGGCACATCCAGCTCGGCAACGTGGTCATCCCCAAGTCCGTGACCCCGTCCCGCATCAAGGAGAACATCGCGGTGTTCGACTTCGAGCTGGACCCGGAGGACATGGCGGCGATCAGCGCCCTGAACGAGGACCGCCGCCTCGGCCCCGACCCGGCGGCCTTCCACGTGGCGTAAGGCCCGGGACCCCCGGACCGCTCCACCAGCCCGCCCCGCCACCCTCGTCACGAGGGGAGGCGGACGGGCTCCCTCTGGTCGCATTAATCAAATTTGACTAGACTGACGCGCATGACCGAGAAGACGATCCCCCTGCTCCCCTGCCAGGCCATCCAGCCGGTCGTTGACTTCTACACCGCCCTCGGGTTCGCGACCACGTTCCTTCAGAAGGCGCCGTACGCGTACGCCGTCGTCGAACGCGGCCCCGTGGAGCTGCAGTTCTTCGGGATGAAGGGGTACGAGCCGACCGAGTCGTACTCGGGGTGCTACATCCTCACGGACGACGTCGACGCCCTGCACACGGCGTTCCGGGACGGTCTCAAGGCGGCGTACGGCAAGGTGCCGCGGCGGGGCCTGCCGCGGATCGGGCCGCTGAAGGACATGTCGTACGGGGTGCGGCAGTTCCTGATGACCGACCCCGGCGGAAACTGCGTCCGCGTCGGGCAGGCGATCAGCGACGACCAGTCGCACCGGCGGCCGCCGAAGGGCACCTTCGCGCGGGCGCTGCACATCGCCGACCTGTACACGGACTCCAAGGGGGACCTGGAGGGCGCCGCGAAGGTGCTCGACCGGGCGCTCGCGCTGACGGACGAGCGGCCGACGCCCGCGCAGCTCGTGCGGATGCTCGTGCTGCGCGGGGACATCGCCCAGCGGCTCGGCGACGACGGCCTCGCCGCGCGGCTGTGCGCCCGGGCCGCGGAGGTCGAGCTGCCGGACGGCGAGCGGGAGTCGGCCGACGACGCGCTGGCCCGCCTCGCGGAGCTGCGGGCCTGAGCCGCGCGGGCCGGGCGGCGGTCGCCCCCCGGCCGCGCCCCGCCCGCGCGGGCCGGGGGCGTCAGTCCCTGACCGCGACGTGCACCGTGTGCGCCACCAGCAGGTACGCGTCCGAGCGCCGGTGCAGGCTCCGCGGGTCCGCCGGGTCGAGGAGCCGGTCCAGGACCGCCGCGTCCTGTGGCGACAGCGGCGAGACGCCTCCCTCCTCGGCCTCAGCCGGGTCCGCGAGGTGGCGGTAGCGCTCGAAGACGGCGATGACGTGGGCCCGCGCCCGGTCGTCCAGGGGTGCGGGCAGGTCGAGCAGGAAGGAGCGGGTCGCGGTGTGCCGCAGGCCCGCCTCCGCGAGCAGCGAGGGCCAGTCCTCCACGGTCTCCTTGGCGCCGGGCAGGGACGCCCGCATCCGCGTGAACCACTCCTCGTTGGCCGCGTCCAGGCGGGCCTGGAGACCCGGCCTGCCGATGCCGATGTCGCGGGGCAGGCTGCGCGGGGGCAGACCGCCTTCGAGGACGGCGAGGGCGCCGCCGGGGGCGAGCCGGTCGCCGAGCGCGGCCAGCGCGGCCACCTGGTCGCCGACGTGGTGCACCGAGCGCGCGGCCCAGATCAGCTCGGCGGGCGGCAACGCGCCCAGGCCGTCGGGAAGCTCCGCCTGGTGCGTGCTGACGCGGTCGCCGAGGCCGAGGCGCTCGGCGCGCGCCGCCGCGCGCTCCAGGAGCGCCCGCTCCGGGTCCGCCGCGACCACCCGCGCCGCCGGGAACGCCTCGGCGAGCAGACAGGTCACCACGCCCGGGCCGCTGCCCGCGTCCACGACCAGACCGGGCTCGCCGCCCGGCCCGCGCAGCTCCCGCAGCCAGGCCGCGACGTCCCGGTACACCGGCGCCGTGACCTCGGCGTTCTGCTCCAGGACCGGTCCCATCTCCACCCAGTCGATCTCCGCGCCACCGCCGTGCCCATGACCGTGCCCGTGCCCGTGGCCGTGACCGCCGCCGTGCCCATGGGACTTACGGGGCTCGTGGGATCCGTGGGACCCGTGGGCCCCGTGGGTCTCCTGACCGCCGCCGCGCGCCTGCTCCTCGTACGCCGTCATGCGCCTCGCCACCTCTCTCCGGGAACATCGCAAGCCTGCGCCCCGAGGCGCGGAAGCGGCCAGTCGGCTTGCCGTTTCCGCAAAATCCGTACCGTACGGAGCCCGGGGTCAGGCGGGCGGCTTGCGGAAGGCGCGCAGCGGGAACTCCGGGTCCGGGCGGCGGACGTCCTGGTCGGGCAGGGCCGCGAGGCGGTCCGCGAAACCCTGCGCCGTGGGGCCGTCCGGGGGGATGCTGGTGAACCAGCCGCGGCGCAGGTCCTCCAGTGTGCTGCGCGGGCTGCGGCCCTGGCCGTGCCCGCGGAAGCGGGAGCGGCCCGCCGCCACCAGGCCGCAGGACGCGGCGTACGAGGCCACGCGCGCCGCGCCGTCCACCGGCGCCCGCAGCGGGCGTCCGGCGAGGGCGGCGTCGATGTCGCTGCCCACGTTGTGCGAGGCCGCCTTGTCGACGGTGGTGACGAGCACCCCGCCGGGCCGCAGGACGCGCGCGCACTCGGCGACCACCGCGCGCGCCTCGTCCGGGTCCTCCAGCAGGTGCAGCAGCCACACCGTCGTCACCGCGTCGAACTCGGCGTCCCCGAACGGCAGCCGGTGGCAGTCGCCGAGCACGATCACGCCGGGCACCCGCTCGGCGGCCCTGCGCGCCATGGCGTACGTCGCGTCCACGCCCGTGACGCGCAGGCCGGGACGCTCGGCGAACCGCCTGGTGACCAGGCCGGTGCCGCAGGCGACGTCCAGCAGGGAGCGGGCGCCGTCCGGCACCAGGGAGAGCACGGCGGCGGCCGCCGCGGCGGCGCGGGGCTCGCCGCCGCGGGACGCGTCGTACCGCACGGCCTCCTTGCCGTAGTCGAGCATGTGCGCGCCGCGCGGGCCCGCGGCGGTCACCTCGGGGGCGTCACTGCGCGCCATGGCCCGGTGCCAGTTCCTCGACCCGGCGGGCGAGTTCGAAGTCGAGGGCGGTGAGCGCGCCGCCCGCGCTGTGCGTGTGCACGGACAGCTCCACCGTGTCGTAGCCGAGGGTCAGCTCCGCGTGGTGGCCCAGCTCCTCCTGCGTCTGCGAGATGTGCACGACGAGCGCGGTGGCCGCGAAGTGCGAGCCGAGGCGGTAGGAGCGGGTGATCCGGTCACCGGAGAGGGACCAGCCGGGCAGCTCGGCGAGCCGGTCCTCGATCTCCTTCTGCGACAGCGGTTCGGGCATGGCCGCGCTCCTTTCACGGGGTCCTGCGGGGGCGCCCCGGGACGGTGCTCCCGGGCGTGGTGCCAGCGTGCCACAGGGGGTCGCGGCGGGGACCGTGCGGCGCACGCATCCGGCCGTGCGGCGGGCGCGGTCCGTGCCGGAATCCGGCTCGGAGCGGGCCGCTCCTCGACTACCGTTCCCGGTATGACGACACGCGCGCCCGGCAGGAAGAACGGCGGAGCCGACGCCCGGCCCCCGGCCGGGCGCTCCGAGGTGGGCGCGCTGCTGCGGGACTGGCGGCTGCGGCGGCGCGTGAGCCAGTTGGAGCTGGCGCTGCGCGCGGAGTCCTCGGCGCGGCACATCAGCTTCGTCGAGACCGGCCGCGCCAAGCCGAGCGAGGAGTTCGTCCTCAAGCTCGCCGAGCACCTCGACGTGCCGGTGCGCGACCGCAACGCCCTGCTGCTGGCGGCCGGTTACGCGCCGAGGTTCGCCCGGACACCGCTGGACGACCCGTCGATGGCCGCGCTGCGCACCGGCCTTGACCAGCTGCTGCGGGGCTTCGAGCCGTACCCGGCGCTGGTCGTGGACGCCACGTACCAGGTGGTCGCGGCGAACCGCGGCATCGCGGCGCTCCTCGACGGCCTGCCCGAGCACCTGCTCGCGCCGCCGCCGAACGCCATGCGGATCGTGCTGCACCCCGAGGGCCTGGCCCCGAGGATCCGCAACCTGCGGGAGTGGCGCGGGCACCTGCTGCACCAGATGGAGCGGCAGATCGCGCTCCAGCGCTCCGCCGAACTGCGGGCGCTGTACGAGGAGGTGGCCGCGTACCCGGTCGAGGACCCCGGCGAGGACACCGTGACGGACGGGCAGGTGCCGCACTTCGCGCTGCCGCTGCGGATCGAGCACGAGGGCCAGGTGCTGTCCTTCATGTCGTCGATCTCGACGTTCAACACGCCGATGGACGTGACCGTCGCCGAGCTGGCCGTGGAGACGCTGCTCCCGGCCGACCCGGCGACGGTGAAGTTCCTCCAGGACAGGGGCTAGCCCCGGGCACCGCCGGACGGACGGCGCTCAGCCCCCGCTCCGGCCGCCCGCCCCCTTGCCGTCCTCGCCGTCCTTGCCGTCGGCCGTGCCGTCCTCCTTGGCGCCGCCCTCGTCGTCCACGATCTCCGCGTCCACGACGGTGTCGTCCGCGCCCGCCCGTGCCCGCGGACCGGCCCCGGCGCCGTCGTCCGCCGCGCCCTGCCGCTCGCCCGCCGGAGACGCCGCCGCGTACATCGCCTGCCCCATCTTCTGGCTGACGGCCGCGAGCTTCTCCACACCGGCGCGCAGGGCGGCCGTGTCCGAGCTGTCCGCGCCCTCCAGGAGCGCCTTCAGCTCGGCGGCCGCGGCCTCCACCTCGGACCTGGTCCCGGCGGGGACCCGCTCGCCGTTCTCGCCGAGGAACCGCTCGGTCTGGTAGACGAGTTGCTCGGCCTGGTTGCGGGTCTCGGCGGCCTCGCGGCGCCTGCGGTCCTCCTCGGCGTGCTGCTCGGCCTCGCGGACCATCCGGTCGATGTCCTCCTTGGGCAGCGCGGAGCCGCCGGTGACCGTCATGCGCTGCTCGCGCCCGGTGGCCTCGTCCTTCGCGGACACGTGCATGATCCCGTTGGCGTCGATGTCGAAGGTCACCTCGATCTTCGGCACGCCCCGCGGCGCGGGCGGCAGCCCGGTCAGGTCGAACACGCCGAGCTTCTTGTTGTACGCGGCGATCTCCCGCTCGCCCTGGAAGACCTGGATGCCGACCGAGGGCTGGTTGTCCTCGGCGGTGGAGAACGTCTCCGAACGGCGCGTCGGAATGGTCGTGTTGCGCTCGATGAGCTTGGTCATGATGCCGCCCTTGGTCTCGATGCCGAGGGACAGCGGGGTCACGTCGAGCAGCAGCACGTCCTTGACGTCGCCGCGGATCACGCCCGCCTGGAGGGCGGCGCCGAGCGCCACGACCTCGTCGGGGTTGACGCCCTTGTGCGGGTCCCTGCCGGTGAGTTCCCGCACCAGGTCGGCGACGGCGGGCATGCGCGTGGAGCCGCCGACGAGGACGACGTGGTCGATCGCGGAGAGCGGCACGCCCGCGTCCTTGACGGCCTGGTGGAAGGGGCCCTTGCAGCGGTCGAGCAGATCAGCGGTCAGCTGCTGGAACTGGGCGCGGGGTCAGCTTCTCGGCGAGGTGCAGCGGGCCGTCGGCGGACGCGGTGACGTACGGCAGGTTGATGTCGGTCTCGCTGGACGAGGACAGCTCGATCTTCGCCTTCTCGGCGCCCTCGCGCAGCCGCTGGAGGGCCATCTTGTCCTTGCCGAGGTCGATGCCGTGGGCGTTCTTGAACTGCGTGACCAGGTGCTCCACGATCCGCTGGTCCCAGTCGTCGCCGCCGAGCCGGGTGTCGCCGTTGGTGGCCTTCACCTCGATGACGCCGTCGCCCATCTCCAGGAGCGACACGTCGAAGGTGCCGCCGCCGAGGTCGAAGACGAGGACCGTCTGGTCGTTCTCCTTGTCGAGGCCGTACGCGAGCGCGGCGGCCGTCGGCTCGTTGATGATCCGCAGCACGTTGAGGCCCGCGATCTCCCCGGCCTCCTTGGTGGCCTGGCGCTGGGTGTCGTCGAAGTACGCGGGCACGGTCACGACGGCGTCGGTGACGTCCTCGCCGAGGTAGGACTCGGCGTCGCGCTTGAGCTTCTGCAGGACGCGCGCGGACAGCTCCTGCGCCGTGTACGTGCGGCCGTCGACGCTGCCGGTGCCCGGGAAGCGCCAGCCCGGGTCGCCCATGTGGCGCTTGACGGAGCGCGCGGTGCGCTCCACGTTCGTGACGGCCTGCCGCTTGGCGACCTCGCCGACGAGCACGTCGCCGCTCTTGGCGAAGGCGACGACCGACGGGGTGGTGCGGGCGCCCTCCGCGTTCGCGATGACGGTGGGCTCACCGCCTTCCAGGACGGCGACCACGGAGTTCGTCGTCCCGAGATCGATCCCGACCGCACGTGCCATGTCCAACAACCCCTTCCGACGCGGCGATACTCCAACCTCCAGCACAAAACTTGAGCGGGCTGTTGTCAATGCCGCGTGCCGTCAAGGCCACGGGCCGCCAGGGCCGGGCGCCGTCAGGGCCGGGCGCGGGCCGGGCGCGGGCCGGGCCGGGCGCGGGCCGGGACACGGCGGAGCCGCCGCCCCGGCGACCGGGACGGCGGCTCCTGTGTGCGGACGGCCCGTCAGGCGAGCTTGGCCGACAGCGTGATCGTCGTGCCGGTCAGGGCCTGGCTGACCGGGCAGTTGGCCTTAGCGTTCTCGGCGGCCGAGACGAAGGCGGCCTCGTCGATGCCGGGCACCTCGCCCTCGACGGTGAGGTGGATGCCGGTGATGCCGGTGCCGGGCTGGAAGGTCACGTCGGCGGAGGTGACCAGCTTGGTGGGCGGGGTGCCCGCGCCGGTCAGGCCGTGCGACAGGGCCATGGAGAAGCAGCTGGAGTGCGCGGCGGCGATCAGCTCCTCGGGGCTGGTCCTGCCGTTCGCCTCCTCGGCGCGGGACGGCCAGGACACGGCCTGCTGCCCGATGCCCGAGGAGTCGAAGGTGACGGTGCCGGAGCCCTCCGTCAGGCTGCCTTCCCAGACCGTGTGCGCGGAGCGCGTGGTAGCCACGATGCCAAATCCCTTCGGTGAAGTGCGGTGGGCTCCATCCGATCACACTCCGGGGAAAACGTCGCATGTGGACGGTCGCATCACCGGCCGGAAACACCCCCATCACCCCGTGCTTTCCCGCCAGTCACGTCCGAGCGGGCCCGAGCGGAATCGAGCCAGAGCCGCGCCAGCCGCGAAGCCCCCGGCCGGGCCCCGGCAACCGGGGGCGGCGCCTCCGCGGCCCGGCCCCCGGCTGCCCGCCCCGCGTGTTCGAGGGGGCCGCGCTGCTCCCCGGGGCGCGGGGCGAACGGCGCAGGGGGCAGCGCGGGTCCCGGAAGGGCGGGCCGCCCGCGCGGGGGCACCGGTCCCGCGCGGGACGCGGCCGCCGTTCGCGCGCTCGGGCCAGCGGGGCCGCTGGGGCGGCGCGGCACCCGCGGGGCGCGTTCCGCCCGCCCGCTATGGCCTGAATCGCGCCTGGGCAACACCCCCTGGCGGTGACACTTTTGGGCCCCCCGGCCACGTGCCCGTCGGCCACGTGAGGGGGAGATCACTCAGGGGGCAGGCATGCGCATGATCTACGAGGACCGCGGACCGTCTCCGGTGGAGCCGGAGAAGCCGGGTGCGGCCGGGGAGCGGGACTCCACGTTCGGGTGGTGGGGCGCGTTCAGCGTCGAGAGGTTCGCCACCGCGTCACCGCTGTACTACACGCACGAGGACGCCACCGGCTTCCTCGCGTACCTCCAGCAGTTCTACGACCGCAACTTCTGGTTCGCCGACGGCGGCGTCCAGGTGTGGGCGTACGAGGAGACGTACGACAACTGGCAGGACCGGTACGGCATGGACGCGGCATGCGCCGTGTACCACTCGGGCCACGGCACCATGGACGGCAACGGGGTGTTCTCCGCGCCGCTGGGCGCGGCGTGGGACGGGCGCACCGACGCGGTCTCCAGCCGGATGGCGCTCGGCAACGAGAAGGCCAAGTACGTGTTCTGGTCGACGTGCCTGTCGCTGCGGGTCCTCGGCGGGCACTCGCCGATCCGCACCTGGGCGGGGCCCAACACGGGCTTCCGGATGCTGTTCGGCTTCGAGACGACCAGCGTCGACAACCCCGACTACGGCAGCAATTTCTGGGCCAAGTGGCGGTCGGGGCAGACGTTCTGCGACGCCTGGCTGAACGCCAGCTGGGACATCTCCACGCACCAGGCCCCGTCCGTCTGCGCCGTCGGCGCCACCCAGGCCGAGGCCGTCAACCGGCTCAGCACGGAGCGGAACTTCTACCGCGACGCCGTGCCCGACCACTGGTACGCGTGGCGCTGGTACTACGCCCGCGCGTCGCTCGCCGAGCCGCTGGCCGCCGTGCCCGAGGGCGCCGAGGTCGTCCAGCTCGCGCCGCGCGACCCGAGCGCCGAGCTGACCCGGACCGGGCGGCTGGCGTCCTTCCCCGCGGCGGCCCTCGAAGAGGTGCGGGTGGAGCGGCAGGGCGTGCTCAGCGCCAGCTCCGGCGACCGCACCGTGTCCACCGGCCCGCACGCGGTGCGCTGGGTGCGGCTCGCCGAGGCCAACCACCGCAACACGACGCCCCTGGAGACGGGCCGCGCGGTCGAGCTGGCGCGGGCCTTCGCCGAACAGCACGCCGACGGCGCCGAGCTGGTCGTGGACGGCGTGCACGACCTGATGCAGAACTCCGGCACCAAGGACGGCACGGAGACCGGCGCCCCGACCACCCTGCAGACGCACGTCACGTTCCGGCAGGCCTTCGGCGGCGTCCCGGTCATCACGCCCGGCCGCGGCGTGATCCGCGTCGGCCTCGACAACGACGGCACGGTCGTGCAGGCGCAGCTGTCGACGCGGCAGGCCACGGGCGGCACGCGGGCGCCCAGCAGCCGGGTCGCGGCCCCCTCGGGCCGGGGCATGGAGGCGGCCGCGGCCCCGCCGGTCAGCGACCCGCAGGAGGCGCTCGCCGTCGCGCAGCGGCGGCTGCTGGCGCACCTCGCGGCCAAGGCCACCGGCGGCGACGCCGCGCGCTCCGCCGTGCCCGGGCCGCAGCCGCTGGTCAGCGACGTGCCGGGAACGTTCGTCGTGGGGTACGAGGTCGAGGGCAACGAGGCCTACCCGGCCGCCCGGAAGCTGATCGAGATCGGCGCGGAGGGCAGCGAGTACAGGACCCTGCGCTGGGTGACGGCACCCCTCGCGCGGTAGCTCAGCCGGAAGAGGTGGCGGTCCGCTGCTTGCGGGCCGCCATCCACGCGTACACCAGCACGCCCGCGAACAGGAACAGCACGCCCTGGTAGACGGCCGTGTACCCGGCGCCCGCGACCAGCCACATCGAGAAGGCGAACGCGACGGCGGCGAGCACCGCGTCCCGCACCAGGCGGGAGCGGTGGACGCGCGCGCCCTGCCCGGAGAGCAGGAAGTAGATCTGCGCGGCGGTCGCGAGGAGGTAGGGCACGGTCGCGGTGAACGTCGTGACGAGCACCAGGACCTCGAAGACGCCGGACGGGCCCGCCGTGTAGTTGTAGACGGTCAGCAGCGAGGCGAGCACGACGGTGACGAGGACGCCGGTGGTGGGCACGCCGCGCTTCTTCCTGGCGAACGCGGCCGGGAAGAGGCCGTCGCGGGCGGCGGCGTACGGCGTCTGGGCGCTCAGCAGCGTCCAGCCGTTGAGGGCGCCGACCATCGACACGAGCGCGGCGAGCGCGACGGCGGTGCCGCCCCACGAGCCGCCGAACATGACGTCGACGGCGTCGGAGAACGGCGCGGTGGACGTGACGAGCTTGTCGTGGGCGACGGTGCCGAAGACGGCGAGGGTGCCGAGCAGGTAGACGAGGGCGGCGCCGAGCGTGCCGAGGATGGTGGCGCGGCCGACGTTGCGCCGCGGGTCGCGCACCTCGCCCGCGCTGACGGCCGCCGACTCCACGCCCAGGTACGAGAAGAGCAGGATCGCGGCGGACGCGGACACCGCGCCGATCGGGCCCTCGTCACCGGCCTGGAAGGGGCCGAGGTTGTCGGGGTCGAAGAAGAACAGGCCGCCGAAGGCCACCAGCAGCAGCGGCAGGAACTTCAGGACGGTGGCGACGAGCTGCACCGCGCCGACGTACCGCGTCCCGGCGAAGTTGGCGAGCGCGGGCAGCAGTTGCAGGACCAGCGCGGCCAGGCAGGCGGTCGCCTTGTGGTCGGCGACGGGGACAAGGACGTCCAGGTAGCCGACGGCGGCGACGGCGAGCGCCGCGTTCGACACCCATGTCGTGATCCAGTACGACCAGGCGGCGAGGAAGCCCGCGAAGTCGCCGAACGCGGCGCGCGCGTACACGTAGGGGCCGCCGGTGCGCGGGTCGCGCTCGGCGAGCCGCCCGAAGACCAGCGCGAGGGCGATGGCCCCGGCGGTCAGGACGGCGAACGCGACCAGGCTGACGGTGCCGAAGGGGGCGACGGAGGCCGGGAGCAGGAAGATGCCGCCGCCGATGATGTTGCCCATGACGAGGCAGGTGGCGACGGGCAGTCCGAAGCGGCGGGCGTGCTTGTGGTCACCGGAGGTGCCGGGGTGCGGTGCCGTGTCCTGCTTCGGGGCCGGAGCCGACGGTGCTGCGGTTCCGGTGTCGTGCATGGGGTGGTGCGCCTCTCGTCGTGCCGGGCGCCCGGGATCGCCGGGCGCCCGCCCATGGTCGGGCACGGCCCACGCAGCGCAAAATCACTGACTTTTGTCCTGTACGAGGGGGTCGGCGACCGGAAATGCTTGCGAGCCGTCACCCTCGGGAAGGCAATCGTCCACGGCCCGCGCGACACCCACGGAGGTGCCCGCGGGGGCGTCCGCGGGGACGTCCCGCACGGCGTCCACGGGCACCCGCGCGCCGAGGTCCTCGCCGAGCCAGCGCCGCAGCACCCGGTGCACGGCCTCGGCGCCCACCAGCTCGCCGCCGTGGCCGCCCCCGCCGCTCCCGTCGTCGATGGGCGGGGACAGGGCGAGCGGCGAGAGCAGGAACGGCCGGGACTGGGCGCCGCCGAGGCCGCCGTGCGAGCCAATCTGCTCCTCGAAGGCGAGGACTTCGCCGTCCAGCGGCTCGTACGCGGAGTTGACCATGATGTCGGCGGTGTGCGGGAAGGTGTCGGTGCGCCGCACCGCGTCGGCGGCGCCGGGCCCGAAGTCGGCGAGCGGCCCGAGCGCGTCCGGGTCCGCGTCGGGGCCCAGCTCGTCCAGGTACACCTCCGCGCCGCGCGCCCCGAGGACCAAGGGCCCGCGCTCCTCGCTCCGTACGAGGAGGAAGCCGATGCCCGGGTGGTTGGCGAGCGTCGGCAGCAGCGCCGGGTGGCGGTCGTCGATCTCCTCGCGCGTCATGCGGCGGGGCACGTCCGGGAACGACACGAGCCCCAGGTTCCCGGACGCCAGCACGATCGGCTCGGCGCGGCGGCGAGGCCGGTGCTCGCCGGTGCCCTCCTCGACGGGGCGGCGCAGCGCCGCCCGCACGGCGGCGCGGGCCTCGGCGCCGCTGTGGGTGCGGCGCGCCCGGCGCGGCACGGGCAGTCCGCACCCCGCCCGCACCAGGTCGGCGAGGGTCAGGCCGTAGCGGGCGCGGAAGGTCTCGCCGGGGCTCTGGCCATGGTCCGACAGGAGCACGATGCGGTACGGGCGCGGCGCGTGCTCGGCGACCTTGGCGAGCAGCGCCAGGGACCGGTCGAGGCGTCTGAGGACCTTCTCCGCGTCGCCGCTCGCCGGTCCCGAGTGGTGGGCCACCTCGTCGTACGCCACCAGGTCCGCGTACACGGCGGCGCGCCCGGCGAGCATGTCGCCGATGACGGCGGCGACCACGACATCCCGCTCGACGACGGTGGCGAAGGCCCGGATGAACGGGTAGAGGCCGCCCCGGCTGACGCGCGGGCGGCGTCTGCGGATGCGGGCGCGGGTCGACTCGCCGATCTCCCGGCCGACCTCGGCGACGAACGACAAAGCGGTGCGGACCGCGTTCGCGGGGTCGGAGAAGTACGCGAAGTACCCGGCCCGGGACCGGTTCTCCCGGCCGCGCCGCGCGGCCATCGACAGCACAAGCGCGAGCTGCTCCGCGCCCCCGCTGAACAGGTTCCCGCGGCTCGCCCCGTCGACGGCGAGCAGCCCGGCGTCGCCGGTCCGCGCGATGGCGCGCCGCTGGAGCTCCACGGCGGACGCGGGCCGGTTGGAGACCATGACCTCGCCGGTGTCCTTCTCGTACCAGCGGAAGGCGGGCACGTCGTACGTGCTGCCGTGCAGGATGCCGAGCTGGCTGGCGCCGGTCTGGCTGGACCAGTCGGTGCGCCAGGGGGTGAGCCGGTGGGTGGCCTCGTGGCCGTCGGCGCCGAGCCAGCGGGCGACGGTGGGCATCAGCCCCTTGGCGACGGCGTCGGTCAGGACGTCGTGACCGACGCCGTCCAACTGCACGAACACCGTGCCGGGGCCGCTGGGGCGGCGCGCGTCCTGGTCACGGCGGCGCCTGCGGTCGGCCAGGCGGTACAGCCTGCGGCGGTAGGCGTCGTCGTCGCGGACGGCGAGCGCGCCGCCCGTCGCCGACGCCACCGCCGACATCACCGCCGCCACGACCACGGCCGTCTCGGCGTTGGCGTCGCCGCGGCCGTCCGGGATGAGCCGCAGCGCGAGCAGCAGCAGCGAGCCGTTGAGGAAGAAGTTCAGCAGGCCGAGGACCAGGGCGGGTACGAGGAGCAGCGCGCGGACCAGCAGGGGCCACACCAGCGCGGAGAGCAGGCCGAAGGCCCCGGCACCGAGGGCCGCGGTGATCGCGATGCGGGTGGCACTGTCGCCGTCGTCCGACTGGAGCTTGAAGTCCGGCAGGATCCCGGCCAGGGCGAGCATCGTGGCCGTGCTCACCGCCCACACCGCGATGACGCGCCCCAGGGCCCGCCCTACCGTCCGCCACCTGCCATCGCGCACCGCTGCCCCGCCTCACTGATCCTCGCGTCCCCCCAGCGTCGCACAGGCCATGGGCCCCCACCGCCGCCCCGGTCCCCCTCCACGGCACGGCACCGCCCACCCACCCGCCCCCGGCCTGGCCCCCTCGCGGCACGACGCCGTCCCGCCCCTGCCCGCCCGAACACCACCCCCCGCTTCGCTACAGGGCGATCCCCCACCCACCCACCCGCACCCCCAGGCCTTGGCTCCCCAACACCGCACCCCTCAGCTCCACGGCGTTCTCCCACCCACCCACCCGCACTCCCCAGCTTGGGCGCCCCGTCCCCCTCCCCCGAGCCCCCCTGACCGCGGGGGCACGGGTGGGTGAGTGCGGAAGGGCGGGGGCGAGGGGCCGGGGTGACCGGAGCCAGGGGGTACGGGCGGTAGGCGGGAGAACGCCGCGCGGCGAAGGGCAGCAATAGGCCGGGGAGCACGCGCGAGCACAGGGGGCGGGGGGCGAGGATCAGGGGGGCCGAAGCTGGAGACTGCGGGTGGGTGGGGAAACGGCGCACCGCGCAAGGGAGCACCAAGCCGGGGAGCGTGCGGGCGGACGGGCGGGGGGAAGGGGCCCGGGCAACCGAAGCCGGGAGCGCGCGGGCGGACAAAGGATCGGGGCGACCGGAGCCAGGGGGTACGGGCGGGCGGGTGGGGAAACGCCGCGCGGCGAAGGGCCGCGATAAGCCGGGGAGCGCGCGGGCGGGGCGACCGAAGCCAGAGAGTGCGGGCGGGTGGGTGGGCGAACGCCGCGCAGCGCCAGCGGGTGCTGAAGCAGGGAGTGCGCGCCCACAGCGGGGCCGGGGGCGACCAAAGCCAGGGAGTGCGGGCGGGCGGGTGGGTGAACGCCGCGCAGCGCAAGCGGGCGCTGAAGCAGGGAATGCGCGCCAACAGAGGGCCCGGGGCGACCGAAGCCGGGGAGTACGGGCGGGCGGGGGCGGCGCCCAGGGCGGCAGAGGGCGCAGGCGCCAGGTTCAGCAGCCGTCGTACCCGGCAGTAGGCATAGACAACCGCCGATGCACCCGCGCCTTCATCCCCGCGTCGTAGGCGGGCTCCGCCAACCCCGCGGTCTCCACCCGCACCCCCCGCCGCGCACACTCCGCGGTGAACTCGTCGGCGGACCGCAGCGCCCGCTCCAGGACGCGTCGGCAGGGGACGACGAAGAGGTCGACGAGGCCCGCGTCGACGTCGCTCCACAGCACGGCGTGGTCGGTGCGCAGCCCGCGGACGACCAGCTCGCGGGTCACCACGTACCCCTGGGCGGCGGCCCACTTCGCGCACATGGCGTGCTGGCTGCGCGAGTCGACGAGGAACGGGTCGGCGTCCAGCTCCTCCAGAGGTGTCAGGCTGGCGATCGCCGCGACGCGCACCGCGCGGCCGCCGCCGCTGCCGCCGCCGGGTTTTCCCATGGCGTCCCCCTCACCTCCGGTGTCAGCCGTTGACCCTACTCCTGGCCGTAGGCTCGTTGACAGTCACACGAAGGAGGAACGGGTGCGGGCGGACGTCACGGTTACCTGGTGGGGTCATGCCACCTGCACGGTAGAGGACTCGGGCACCCGTGTGCTGACCGATCCGCTGTTCGTGCGCCGCCTCGCGCACTTGCGCCGCCGCAGGGGCCCGCTCCCGCCGCCGCAGGCGGCCCGCGCGGACGTCGTGCTGCTGTCGCACCTGCACGCCGACCACCTGCACGTGCCGTCGCTGACCCGGCTCGCCCCGGGCACCCGCGCCCTGGTCCCACGGGGCGCCGCCCGCTCCGTACCGGGTCTGCGCAGGCTGTCCCACCTGCGGTTCACGGAGGTCGCGCCGGGCGACGAGGTGCCGGTCGGCGACCTCGTCGTCCGCGTGGTGCCCGCGCTGCACGACGGCAGGCGGCTCCCCGTGGGTCCGCGCCGCTCCCCCGCGCTCGGCTATGTCGTCGAGGGCGCGGCCCGCACCTACTTCGCCGGGGACACCGGCCTGTTCGACGCGATGGCCGACGAGGTCGGCGCCGTCGACGTGGCGCTGCTGCCGGTCGGCGGCTGGGGCCCGTACCTCGGGCACGGCCACCTCGACCCGGCGCGGGCCGCGGAGGCCGTCGCGCGGATCGCGCCGCGCAGCGCGGTGCCGGTGCACTACGGCACGTACTGGCCGATCGGCATGGACGCGGTGCGCCCGCACGAGTTCCACGCCCCGGGCGGCGAGTTCGTCCGGCAGGCCGCGCGCCGCGCGCCGGACGTGGCGGTGCACCTGCTGGGGCACGGCGAGAGCGTGCGCGCCGGGGCCGCGCGGTGATGCTCGCCGCGGCGTCCCAGGTGACGCCGGAGTCCACGCAGCAGGCCGTCGGCTATCCGTCGCTGTTCCTGCTGGTGGTGCTCGGCGCGCTGGTGCCGGTGGTGCCGACCGGCGCGCTGGTGAGTTCGGCGGCGGTGGTGGCCTTCCACCGGACGGACACCTCGCCGTTCGCGCTGCTCATCGTGTTCGGCGTGGCGTCGCTCGCCGCGTTCGTGGGCGACATGGGCCTGTACTGGCTCGGGCAGCGCGGCATGCGCTCCAAGAACGGCTCGCGCTGGCTGGAGGCGATCCGCGACCGCGCCCCGGAGGAGCGGCTCGCCCAGGCCCAGGACAAGCTCGAGGACCACGGCGTCCTGGTGCTCGTCCTGTCCCGGCTGGTCCCGGCGGGCCGCCTCCCGGTGATGCTGGCGTGCCTCCTGGCGCGCATGCCGCTGCGCGCGTTCGCCCGCGGCAACCTCCCGGCGTGCCTGGCCTGGGCGGTGACGTACCAGCTCATCGGCATCCTCGGCGGCTCCCTGTTCAAGGAGCCCTGGCAGGGCGTGGCCCTGGCGGTGGGCCTGACGGTGTCGATCAGCCTGGCCCCCACGCTCTGGCGCCGAGTGCGGAGATCAAGCCCGTCCGGCGTGTGAGCCGAGCACCCGCGACCCGCCCACCGGCAGGTCCCACAGGTCCTCCGCGGCGAGCCCGGCCCGCCGCCAGGCGTCCCGCACCCGCACCAGCGGCTCCCTGACCGGCTCCGCCGACAGCAGGAACGTCCCCCAGTGCATGGGGGCCATCCGCCGCGCCCCCACGTCGACCGCGGCCCGCACCGCCTCCTCCGGATCGCAGTGCACGTCCCGCAGCCACCAGCGCGGCGCGTACGCCCCGATGGGCAGCAGCGCGAGGTCGATGCCCGGGTAGCGCTCGCCGATCCGCGCGAACCAGTGCCCGTAGCCGGTGTCCCCCGCGAAGTACACCCGCTGCCCGTCGGCGTCGGTGAGCACCCACCCGCCCCACAGGCTGCGGCAGGTGTCCCGCAGGCCCCGCCGGGACCAGTGGTGGGCGGGTACGAAGTCGAAGCGGACCCCGCCGAGCGCGGCGGACTCCCACCAGTCCAGCTCGGTCACCCGTGTGAAGCGGCGGCGTGTGAACCACCGGCCGAGCCCGGCGGGCACGAACACCGGGGTGTCGCGCGGCAGCCGCCTGAGGGTGGGCGCGTCCAGGTGGTCGTAGTGGTTGTGGCTGATGACGACGGCGTCGACGCGCGGCAGCGCGCTCCAGGCCACGCCGACGGGGGTGACGCGCGCCGGAGTGCCGAGGATCTTCCGGGACCAGACGGGGTCGGTGAGCACGGTGAGCCCGCCGACGCGGACGACCCAGCTCGCGTGGCCCGCCCAGGTCACGGCGACGGTGCGGGCGTCGACGCGCGGCAGCGGCCCCGGCTCGAAGGGCAGCTCGGGAATGTCGGCGAGACCCTCGGGCCCCGGCCGCAGCGCGCCCTCGCGGGCGAACCGGGCGAAGGCCCGCAGCCCGGGCAGCGGCGCGGTCAGCCGGTCCGCGAACGACCGGGGCCACAGGCGCACGGGCGCCGCCTCCGGGCGGCGAGGCACGGCGGCGGGAGCACCGGGGGCGCGTGCCGCGCCGCGTGCGCCCCGCACGCCACCCCCGGCACCCGCACCGCCGCCGGTGTGCCCTTGCCCCTGCCCCGCCTGTCCCGCCCGCCCTGGTTGCCCTGGTTGCCCTGGTTGCCCTGCCTGCCCTGTCGTCGGCTCCGTTCCGGACCACTGCGTCTGTTGCGTCTGCTGCGTCTGCTGCGTCACCGAGGAGGCTCCTCTCGCCGTGCTGTCGCGCGGAGGTCGTCGAACACCGCTGTGACCCTGGTCAGTACGCGTTCCACCGGCGCCGACGCCAGCGGGTCCGGCACAGCCAGCGCGGCCGCGCGCCGCTCGGGGCCGCCGCCGAGGAACGCTCCGGTGGACAGGCGCACCCGCAGCGCGTCGATGTCGTCGCCGAAGCGGTGCCCGCCGGGAGCGGGCATGCCGAGCCGGTCCTGGAGGAGGTCCTCCAGCTCCTGCGCGTCCGTGGCACCGGCCGCCGCCAGCCGTGTGCGCAGCGGACCGAGGTCCACGTACACGTGCCGCCCCGCCTGCGGCGGCCGGGCGAGCGCACCGGCCGCGACGGCGGCGTCCCGGACGGCGGCGGCCACGCGCGCGTGCACGCGGTTCGCGGCGGCCAGGCGCTCGCTGACCGCGTCCGGCTCGCCGAGCGCGTAGGCGGCCGCGGCGGCCGCCGGTGCGGCGAGGGACGCGCCGAGCGCGGTGAGCGCGTCGAGGGCGCGGGCGCGCAGCGCGGCGCCTGGGCCGTCCGCGGGGAAGCGGGCCACGGCGGCGGGCAGCGCGGGCGGCAGGAACGGGCCCGACAGGTCGCACAGGACGGTGACCCGGTCGGGGGCCATCTCGGCGGGGTCGACGAGGACGGTCTCGCGCGGGCGGTGCAGGGTGTCGCGCCAGGTCTCGTCGCTGACGACGTGCAGCCCCTCCCCCGCCGCGGCCTCGACGGCCTCGTGCACCACCTCGGGCGGCGGCACCGTCGCGGTCGGGTCGTCCGCGACGGACAGCACGAGCAGCTTCGGCGCGCCGCCCTCGGCCCGTACGCGGCGTACGGTCTCCAGGAGCGCGTACGCGTCGGGGGCGCCGCCGCTCTCGGCGGGCGTCGGCACGTGGTAGACCGAGCGGCCGAGGAGGCGGATCTGGGGCGCCCACCAGGCGGCGCAGGGGCGCGGCACGAGCACGTCGCCGCCGAGCGCGGCGGCGAGCGCGAGCAGCAGCGGGGCCGCGCCGGGTGCGGCGAGGACCTGGTCGCGTACGGCGGGCAGGCCGCGGCGCGCCCAGTACCCGCAGGCGGCGTCGCGCAGGCCCGGGGCGCCGCCCGGCGCCTCGGCGTGGGCGCGGTCCGCGGCGGCCGCGACCACGGCGGCCAGCTCCGGCAGGACCGGGAGACCGGGCTCCGGCAGGGGTGGCCCGTAGCGCACGCGGCCGCGTTCCGCGTGGTGTGACCGCCGCATGGGCACCTCCGTGCGCTCCCGTGGCCAGCCGTGTCCATTGGTGTGCCGTCGGGTCTCTGCGTACCCACGGCGGCGCCGCTCCACCTTCCGGTGGCCGAACGGGTGGGGCGGCGGGGGTCAGCGGGTTGACGCGCGGTCGCGGCGCAGCCGGTGCAGCGCGAGCCCGAACGCGCCCGCGACGAGGACACCGCCCGCGACGAGGGCGGCGGGCGAGTCGCTGAACGCACCGCCGCCGCCCGCGTGGACGCCGTGCGGGGCCGGGTGCGCGGTGTGCGTGGGGGTGTGCGTGTGGGTGGGGGTATGGGTGGGGGTGTGCGGGGGCTGGTGCGTGGGGGCGGCCGCGCCGGTGACGGTGAACGTGGCCTGCCAGGGGCCGTCGCCGGGGCAGGTGCCGTCCACGTTCCATGTGTCGCCCGCCGTGCCGCCCACCGCGTCGCCCACCGCGTCGCCCACTGCGTCCAGGCCTTCGGTTCCTTCCAGGTCTTCGGGGTCTACCAGGCCTTCGGGATCTTCCAGGTCTTCGGCTCCGAAGCCCGCGGTGGCGGTGGTGGTCGTGGTCGCGGCGATGCGGGCCGTTCCCTGGTACGCGGTTCCACCGGCCGTCTCGTCCTGGTTCTGGACGTGCTGGAGCCGGACCGTGCCCTGCTCGAACGCCGGTGAGCTGGCGTCGATGGTCTGCGGGGGCGGGCCGCCGGTGGCCGGGCAGGCCACGGAGACGGTGACCTGTTCGCCGGGGGCGGCCTGGGCGGGGGTGACCTCGGCCGCCGTGGTGGCGGTGTTGTCCGCGTGGGCGGGCGGGGCCGCGGTGAGCAGGCAGAGGGTGGCGGTCGCCGCGGTCGCGGCCGTGGGGAGGGATCGGGGGGCGAGGCGTGCGGTTGGGCGCATGAGGTCATTCGAGCCTGACCGGGCGGCATCCGCGCGGTGTGGCCTCCGGCCGGGTGAGCAGGGGGCGCCCTGCTCACCCCTTGGCTTCGCGGTGGCCCGGCGGCCGGGGCTGTCCCCGCCCGTTCCGCTCTGCGGTCTCCGGTCTCCGGGCGGACCAGCCGCCCGCAGCGGGGACGGGCGGGGCCCGGGGTCACTCCGCCAGCGTCGCCAGTTCGGCCTCCAGGCCCTTGCCCTTGGTGCGGACCAGGGCCGTGGCCACGCCGGTGAGCTTGCGGTTGGAGCGCTGGGAGATGCGGCGCAGCAGGGCGAAGGCCTGGTCGGCGTCGCAGCTCAGGACGTGCATGATGATGCCGCAGGCCTGGTCGACGACCGGGCGGGTGCGCAGCGCCTCGCCCAGGTGGTCCAGCTCCGTGAGGGCCGCCCGGTAGCGGCGGTCACGGACGAGACCGGCCGTCGCGAGGTCGCCGAGGGCCTGGGCGGGGCCGCAGACGGCGTCGTCCAGGGCGTGCGGGCGGAAGCTGAACAGGCTGATCGTGAGGGTGAGCCCGGAGCGCCTGAACGGCAGGGTGACGCTGGCGCGTACGCCGGAGTCGAGCGCGAGGGCGCGGTACTCGGGCCAGCGGTCGTCGTGCAGCAGGTCCTTCGCGTCCACGGGACGTCCCCGCTCCTGCGCGACCGGGATCGGCCCGTCGCCGGAGCGCAACTGGACCGAGACGAGCCCCGCGAGGTCGGGGTGCGTGACCGCGGTGGGGAGTTCGTCACCGCCGTCGAAGACCGTGGCGCCCGCGCCGCAGCACGCCGTGGTGCAGCGCACGGCCTGCTCGGCCAGCTCCGAGAGCCGCCGCGCCGGAAGCGCTGACTCCGGCCCCTCGGGTCCTTCCCTGTCCCTGAGCATCGGCATCGCATGCCTCCTCGTCCTGCCTCCGTCTCCGCTGCCCGCGCGGGCCCGCACGTGTCTGAACGTGCCCGCGCGCCACAGTCCTCGTTCCGGCGCCGTTCCGTCCGGTGTCGTCTTCGTCTGCTTCTCTGTCGTCTCCGTCGTCTGCCTCTTCTTTCGGCTTCCCGGTCACCCCTCCGGAAAACGAGCGCAGCGGTTAGGTTCGACGCATGACGCCAACCGAGGAGTTCGGTGGGGAGCTCGCGGACTTCGTGCGCCGCGTCGCGGAGTTGAAGGCATCGCGCTCCGCCCCCGCCGGTGATCTGCGTCCCATGCTGGACGCGGCGCTGTTCGAACTGGACCACGTGGTCGAGCGGCTGTGGCCGGGCTTCGAGCAGCTCACCGACGGGCCGTCGACGGCCAGCGCGTCGGACCGGGAGGAACAGCGGCTGCTGCGCGCGGTGTTCCAGCGGTTCCCGCTGCCGATCGTCCTGGTGGACGCCGAGACCGTGGTGCGGCGCATGAACTTCGCGGCCACCGGGTTCACGGGCGTGCGCGGCGGATACGCGACCGGCCGCCCGCTGACCGGGTTCCTGACGCAGCCGGACCGCAGCGCGTTCCGCTCCCAGGCCGCGGCGGTGGCCCGCAGCGAGGGCGACCGAAGCCTGACGGTGCGGCTCCAGCACCACCCGCAGGTGCCGGTGCGGGCGACGCTGACCGCGCTGCGCCCGGGCACCGAGCCCCGCACGGTGGTGCTGGTCGCCCTCCAGCCCGCGAGCACGCACGACCCCCGGCCGCCGAGGCAGCTGGGCCGCGCCCCCGACCTGGCGGAGGCGACCCGGCACGCCGAACTCCTCGAACTGGCCGACGCGATGACGGCGGCGCTGCTCACGGCGCCCGCGGGCGAGCCGACCGCCGTCCTGGAGCGCGCCGCGGACGTGCTGCACGGCCGGTTCGCCGACTGGGTGATAGTCGACGAGGGCGCCCCGGGGCCCCGCCGGACGGTGGTGCTCGGCCCGCGGGAGCAGGACGGCCTGGCGGCGGAGCTGCTCGCGCGGGACCCGGCCGGGGCGCCGCTGGTCATGGAGACCACGCGGTGCGCGGCGCCCGCGCTCCAGGTGCGGCCCGAGCCGCCGGACGGCTTCGGCCGGGACGCGTCCGGCGCGCCCCTGCTGGTGCGGGCGAACGTCACGTCGCTGCTGTGCGTGCCGCTCGCCGCCCGTACGGACGGGCCGGTCGAGGGCGTGCTCAGCCTGTTCAGGACCGGCCCGCGCCTCGCCTTCTCGATGGCGGAGGCGCAGGCCGTCGACACGATGTCACGCCACATCGCCCTGGCTATGCGGCGTTCGGCATGACCTCGTCATCCCTGAGGGCGTCCCGGGCGCCGTCCCCGACATCCGCGACATCCGCGGCACCCGCGACACCCGCGGTCTCCACGGTCTCCGCGGTGTCACGCGCCGCGCCTTCCGGGTCCGCCGACCGCCCGGGGCGCCCGGCGGCGTGCCCGGTCGTGCGCCCGGCGCCGTGCCCCGCGCGCCCGGCGTGCCGGGCGGACTCGCGCAGGACCTCCTCGCGCAGCCGCCCGCAGCAGCGGCTGATCAGGCGCGACACGTGCATCTGCGAGATGCCCAGGTGCTCGGCGATGCGGCTCTGCGTCATGTCGCCGAAGAACCGCATGTACAGAATGGTCCGCTCGCGCTCCGGCAGCTTGGCCAGGCACGGTTTGACGGCCTCGCGGTCGACGACGACGTCGAGCGCGGGGTCGGGGCCGCCGAGCGTGTCGCGCAGGGCGTAGCCGTCGTCGCTGCCGGGCAGCTCGGCGTCCAGGGACAGCGCGGTGAAGCTGTCGAGGGCCTCCAGGCCGGTGGCGGCGTCCTCCTCGCTCATCCGGGCCCGCTCGGCGATCTCGGCGATGGTCGGGGCGCGCCCGGAGACCGTCTGGGACAGGTCCTGGCAGGCGAACCGCACACGGTTGCGCAGGTCCTGGACGCGGCGCGGCACATGCAGGGTCCACATGTGGTCGCGGAAGTGGCGTTTGATCTCGCCGGTGACGGTCGGCACGGCGTAGCTCTCGAAGGCGTTGCCGCGCCGCGGGTCATACCGGTCGACGGCCTTGACCAGGCCGAGCGCCGCGACCTGGCGCAGGTCGTCGAGGGACTCGCCGCGGTTGCGGAAGCGGCCCGCGAGCCGCTCGGCCATGGGCAGCCAGGCCCGCACGATCTCCTCGCGCAGGGCGTCCCTGCGGGGGCCGTGGGGCATCTCGCACAGCTTGCGGAACGCCTCGGCGGTGTCCGGGGCGTCGTCGTGCGGGTGCCGCCGCCGACCGGAGCGGTCTGCGCGCTGGGCGTGGGAGCCGCCGCGCGCCGGTCGGGTCTGGTTCCTCGGCGGACGGTGGGGTGCGTTGGATCGCATGAGGGTGACAACTCCCTTGCCGGTGCCTTGGGTGGGCGGACACCGTGGGAGCGCTCGGGGTGCGCCTGGACAGGGCACACCCGGGGTGAAGCGGGATCACTCCCACGGGCGTGCCTCCGGTCCGAAGCACTGTCTTCCGCCTGCCCGGGTCGCCGCTCGTCAAACACCCCCCGGTGACGACCGGGGGTTTCTCCGCCGCGCCCAGGAAACCCGGCCGGGACCGAGCCGACACCGGGCGCAGGAGGAGTTCCCCATGAGCACGAAGGTCGCCGATCACATACTGGAGAGGCTGCGGGCCTGGGACGTCTCGTGCGTCTTCGGCTATCCCGGGGACGGCATCAACGGCCTCCTCGCGGCCTGGGGCCGCGCCGACGACCAGCCGCGCTTCGTCCAGTCGCGGCACGAGGAGATGTCCGCGTTCCAGGCGGTGGGCTACGCCAAGTTCGGGCAGCGGCTCGGGGTGTGCGTCGCCACGTCGGGACCGGGCGCGGTCCACCTGCTGAACGGCCTGTACGACGCGAAACTGGACCACGTGCCGGTGCTGGCGCTCGTCGGGCAGACCCACCGCAGCGCGATGGGCGGCTCGTACCAGCAGGAGGTCGACCTGCACACGCTGTTCAAGGACGTCGCGTCCGACTTCGTGGAGACGGTGACGGTCCCCGAGCAGCTGCCCAACGTCCTGGACCGGGCGATCCGCACCGCGTACGCCCGCCGCTGCCCCACCGCGGTGATCGTCCCGGGCGATGTGCAGGAGCTGGAGTACAGCCCGCCGTCGCACGCGTTCAAGATGGTGCCCTCCAGCCTGGACCGCTCCGCGTGGACGGCGCTGCCCTCGCCGACGGCCCTGGAGCGGGCCGCAGAGGTGCTCAACGCCGGGAACCGGGCGGCGATCCTCATCGGCCAGGGCGCGGCGGGCGCCCGCGCGGAGGTCGAGGAGGTCGCGGCCCTGCTCGGCGCGGGCGTCGCCAAGGCGCTGCTCGGCAAGGACGCCCTCAGCGACGAGCTGCCGTACGTCACCGGCGCGATCGGCCTGCTCGGCACCCGGCCCTCGTACGAGCTGATGCGCGACTGCGACACGCTCCTGACGATCGGCTCCAGCTTCCCGTACTCGCAGTTCCTGCCGGAGTACGGAAAGGCACGGGCCGTGCAGATCGACATCGACCCGCACATGGTCGGGATGCGCTACCCGTACGAGGTGAACCTCGTCGGGGACGCGCGTGAGACGCTGCGGCGGCTGATCCCGCTGATCTCGCGGGAGCGCCGGGAGACGGGACGGGAGTGGTACGACGAGGTGTGCGCGAACGTGCGGCGCTGGCACGAGGTGATGGAGCGCCGCGCGGGCCTGAGCGCCGACCCCGTCAACCCGGAGCACGTGGCGCGCGCCCTGGACCCGCTGCTGCCCGACGACGCGATCATCACGTCCGACTCGGGCTCGACGGCCAACTGGTACGCCCGCCATCTGACGCTGCGCGGGGACATGCGGGCCTCGCTGTCGGGCACCCTCGCGACGATGGGCTGCGGCGTGCCGTACGCGATCGGCGCGAAGTTCGCGCACCCGAACCGGCCCGTGGTGGCGCTCGTCGGGGACGGCGCGATGCAGATGAACGGCCTCGCGGAGCTGATCACGGCGGCCAAGTACCGGCACCGCTGGGACGACCCGCGCCTGGTCGTCGGCGTGTGGAACAACCAGGACCTGAACCAGGTGACGTGGGAGATGCGGGCCATGGAGGGCGCCCCGTCGTTCCTGCCGTCGCAGTCGCTCCCGGACGTGCCGTACGCGGACTTCGCGCGCTCCATCGGTCTGACGGGCATCCGCGTGGAGAAGCCGGAGGACGTGGAGGCGGGCTGGCGCGCGGCCCTGGACGCGCCCGGCCCGGCGGTCGTGGAGTTCCGCACGGACCCGGCGGTGCCGCCGATCCCGCCGCACGCCACCTGGGACCAGCTGGAGGCGACGGCGGCGGCGCTGCTCAAGGGCGACGCGGACCGGGGCTCGGTGGTGAAGCAGGGGCTGAAGGCGAAGGTGCAGGAGTTCATGTCCGGGGGCGGCAAGCGGGACTGAGCGGGGCGCGCTCCCCGGGGCGCGGCGGAGGGTGGGCGGTGCCCGATGTGCGGGCCGGGCGCCGCCCGGCCGCGTCCTTCACAGGGCGCGGTGTGCGCCGTCCAGTGCCTCGTCCGGCTCGTCGGGGCGGGGCGCGGGCGGCAGCAGCAGTTCCTCGTACCGGCCGAGCGCGAGGACCACGCCCAGCAGCACCACGGGGATGAACACGGTGAGAACCGCCATGACCGCTCCTCCCCTCCAGCGTGAAGTGCCGGGCTCCGGCGTGCCGCGGAGTCCCGGTCCGAAGGGTCGCGCCCCGGGTCTCCCCCGCCCGTGCCGGCAAACCTCCGGCGCACGCCGGAACGCGGCCGGTCGGGGCGGGGCGTGCATAGAGGGGCGGGCGCGGGGTACTGCGGCCGGGGTCACACGGACACCCGCACCCGGCGAACGAGACGGACACCGGGACGCAAGGGGCCTCAACCAAGGGGTCGGAAGGGGCACAGACATGGCGGAGTACGTGAGGGAAGTCATGACCACAGGGGTCGTCGCGGTCAGTCCCGACGCCTCCCTGGTGGAGGCCGCGCAGCTGATGCGCGCCCAGGGCATCGGCGACGTCGTCGTGGCGGGGGAAGGCCGGGTCCTCGGGGTGCTCACCGACCGGGACATCACCACCCGGGCCGTGGCGGACGGCGCCGACCCGCTGACGGTGAGCGCACAGGCCGTGTGCACGCCGAACCCGGTGGTGGTGGGGCCCGACGACGAGGTGTCGGCCGCGGTGGGCCTGATGCGCGACCACGCGGTGCGCAGGCTGCCCGTGGTCGAGGACGGCCAGCCCATCGGGATGGTCAGCATCGGAGACCTGGCGATCGCGCAGGACCCGTCCTCCGCGCTGGCCGACATCAGCCGCGCGGGGCCGGACGAACCGCCGGGACCGAGCCTGGTCTGACCGCGCGGTCAGCCGCCGACCGGCGCGGAACGGCACACGCCACCACACTGGTGACCGAAGCGGCACGGCCCGGACGCTCCCGGCACGGCCCGGGACGTGCCGGGCATCGAGCAGCCGGGCGGGCCCGGCAGCCCGGCCCCCGAGCCGGTCCGGCCCCGCCCCGAGCAGCGCCGCGCACTCCGGGCGGCGCCCCGGGCACGCCCCGCACACGCCCGGCGACAACCGCACGCAACACCGCACGCACGCCCCCGCACGCCGCAGGGGCGTCGAGCAAGGACGGAAAGGACGCTGACCGCATGCGCATCGCATTTCTCGTCGCCCCCGAGGGCGTCGAACAGGTGGAGCTGACCGAGCCCTGGCAGGCCGTCGTGGACGCGGGCGCCGAGCCGGTCCTGGTCTCGGTCGAGCCCGGCACCGTGCAGGCCTTCCACCACCTCGACAAGGGCGACACCTTCCCCGTCGACCAGGTGGTGGGCGAGGTCGCGCCGGACGAGTTCGACGGCCTGGTGCTGCCGGGCGGCGTCGCCAACCCGGACCGGCTGCGCACGGAGGAGGCGGCGGTCGCGTTCGTACGCGCCTTCTGCGAGCTGGGCCGCCCGGTGGCGGCGATCTGCCACGCCCCGTGGACGCTGATCGAGGCGGACGTGGTGCGCGACCGCACCCTCACCTCCTGGCCGAGCCTCGCCACGGACATCCGCAACGCGGGCGGCATCTGGGTGGACGAGCAGGTGAAGGTGTGCGACGGCGCCGCGCCGACGCTGATCACCAGCCGCAAGCCGGACGACCTGAAGGCGTTCTGCGAGGCCTTCATGGCGGAGTTCACCCGCGGGGCGGCGGCATGACGGCCCCGGCGGACCGGCCGCACGAGCCGGACGGCAAGCAGCGCCAGCGCGACCACTACCGGGCGGCGGACCCGGCGGGCGGCCCGCTCACCACCGACCAGGGCGTGGTGGTCGACCACACCGACGACTCCCTGGCCGCGGGCGCGCGCGGGCCCACCCTGCTTGAGGACTTCCACTTCCGGGAGAAGCTGACGCGCTTCGACCACGAGCGGATCCCCGAGCGGGTGGTGCACGCGCGGGGCGCGGGCGCGTACGGCTACTTCGAACCGTACGAGTCCTGCGCGGAGTTCACGCGGGCCGCCTTCCTCCAGGACCCGTCGGTGCGCACGCCGGTGTTCGTGCGGTTCTCGACCGTGCAGGGGCCGAAGGGGTCGGCGGACACGGTGCGGGACGTGCGCGGTTTCGCCACCAAGTTCTACACCTCGGAGGGCAACTACGACCTGGTCGGGAACAACTTCCCGGTGTTCTTCATCCAGGACGGCATCAAGTTCCCCGACTTCGTGCACGCGGTGAAGCCGGAGCCGCACAACGACATCCCGACGGGCGCCTCCGCGCACGACACCCTGTGGGACTTCGTGTCGCTCCAGCCGGAGACGCTGCACGCCATCATGTGGCTGATGTCGGACCGGGCCATCCCGCGCAGCTACCGCATGATGCAGGGCTTCGGGGTGCACACCTTCCGGTTCGTCAACGCCCAGGGGCGCGGCACGTTCGTGAAGTTCCACTGGAAGCCGAAGCTCGGCACGCACTCGCTGGTGTGGGACGAGGCGCAGGAGTGCCAGGGCCGCGACCCGGACTTCAACCGGCGCGACCTGTGGGACGCGATCGAGGCGGGCGAGTACCCCGAGTACGAGCTGGGTGTCCAACTCGTCCCCGAGGAGGACGAGTTCGCCTTCGACTTCGATCTGCTCGACCCCACGAAGATCATCCCGGAGGAGCAGGTGCCGGTGCGGCCGATCGGCCGGATGGTGCTCGACCGCAACCCGGAGAATTTCTTCGCCGAGACCGAGCAGGTCGCCTTCCACACGGCGAACGTGGTGCCGGGCATCGACTTCACCAACGACCCGCTGCTCCAGGCCCGCAACTTCTCCTACCTGGACACGCAGCTGATCCGCCTGGGCGGCCCCAACTTCGCCCAGATCCCGGTGAACCGCCCGGTGGCGCCGGTGCGCACCAACCAGCGCGACGGCTACCACCAGAGCGCCCTGCACAGCGGCACCAACTACTCGCCCAACTCGCTCGGCGCGGGCTGCCCGGCGGTAGCGGGCCCCGACGGGCACGCGTACACGCACTACGCCGAGCGCGTCGACGGCGCCAAGATCCGCCAGCGCAGCCCCAGCTTCCGCGACCACTACAGCCAGGCCGCCCTGTTCTGGCACAGCATGGCCGACTGGGAGCAGCGGCACATCGTGGACGCCTTCCGGTTCGAACTCGGCAAGGTCGGGGCGCTGACGGTGCGGTCCCGCACGGTGGCGGAACTCGCCCGCGTGGACCACGCGCTGGCGGCGGCGGTCGCCGAGGGTATCGGCGTGCCCGCGCCCGAGGCGGGAGCCGACGAGCCCCGCAAGACGGCCGTCTCCCCCGCGCTCAGCCTCGTGGCGCAGCGCGGCGACGGCTCGATCCGCACCCGGCAGGTCGCGGTCCTGGTCACCGACGGCGTGGACGCCGAGCAGGTCACCTCGGTGCGGGAGGCGCTGGCCGCGGAGGGCGCCGTGGTCGAGGCGCTGGCGCCGCGGGACGGCTCGGTGACGGGCGCGGACGGCGAGCGGCACGCCGTGGACCGGGCGCTGCCGACGGTGGCGTCGGTCCTGTACGACGCGGTGCTGGTGCCGGGCGGCCCGGCGGGCGCGCCGACGGCGCTGGCCGACCCGGACGCGCTGCGGTTCGTGCGGGACGCCTACCGGCACGGCAAGCCGGTGGGGGCGCTCGGCGCGGGCGTCGCCGCCCTCGGCGCGCTCGGCGCCGACGACCTGCGGCTCGCCGCGGAGCCGGGGCAGGCGGTCGCCGACCGCGGGGTGGTGACGGACACCGCGCCGGGACCGGCCGGGGAGCCGTTCCTGCGGGCGTTCACCGAGGCGGTCGCCGGGCACCGGTACTGGGACCGGCCGGTGGCGCGGAGCTGAGCCGCCCGGCGCCGGTCAGGGCCTGCGGCCGAGCAGGCACAGGAGCCTGGTCTGCTCGTCCGCGCCCGGCGGGGGCGGTACGGGACGGGCGAACAGGCCGGTCCCGGCGAGGTCGGCGGCGTACGGGGCGACCTCGTGCAGCGCGTGGGCGACTAGGTCGTCCGGCAGGCGCTCGGGGGCGCCGACGGCGCGGGACAGGTCCCAGGTGTGCACGACGAGGTCGGTGACCATCTGGGCGCAGTAGTCGGGCGCGGGCGTGTCGCCGTAGGACAGGTGCACGGTGCGGTCCAGGGCGCCGGGTTCGCGGAAGGCGGCGCGGGCGGCCGCGGCGGCGCCGTCCCAGGCGGCGACCGGGTCGGCGCCGAGCACATCGCCGTCGTAGGCGTCGCCGACGGCCTCGATGGTGGCGCCGTCGCGGACCAGGGGCACCGCCCACGCCTGCTCGGCCGCGAGGTGGTTGACCAGGTCCCGCACCGACCACTCCGCGCAGGGCGTGGGCGCGCCCCACTGGTCGGCGCGGATGCCGTGCACCCGGTCGGTGAAGGCGTCCAGGGCCCGGCCGTGCCGCTCCAGGAGCCGCTCGCCGTCGGTCGTCGCGCTCATGGGGTCTCCCGTCGGGTGAGGGGTGTGCCCGTACGCGTACGAGTCTTACCGGCACGGGCCGCCGCACGCAGGAGGAGGGCGCCCGGACGGGAGCGGGACGAGGGGGGACGAGGGGGGACGAGAGGAGGGGACGAGCGAGGCGGGCCCGGTGGACACACACGGGGGATATGTGTCGAGGGGGAACGGACCGGGCCCGCTGGCTCGACCGGCCCGGCTCAGGGAGCGCCGGGCCGGATGTGCGCCGGGGATCCGTCCACGGAACGACGGCACGGGAGAAGGCTAGGGCCCCCGCGACGCCGACCGGTCCACCCGGCGACAGCGACACATTAGGCGCGCTACTCGCCGGTCACGATCCGCTGAGCGCGGTGGCTGTCCGCGAAGCGCAGCGTGTCCGAATCGGGCGGGGGCGCGCGTACAACCCCGGCCCCGCCCCGGGCGTCCCCTACTCGTCGGCCGCCCGTCAGCCCCGCAGCGTCCGCCCGTCAGCCCCGCAGCGTCTCCGACGGCAGTTCGCCGAAGCGGGCCCGGTACTGCTCGGCGAAGCGGCCGAGGTGGGCGAAGCCCCAGCGGTGGGCGACCTCGCTGACGTGGCGCTCCTCGGGGCAGGCCGCGACCAGCTCCGCGCGCGCCCGGCTGAGCCGCACGTCCCGTACGTACGCCATCGGGGACATGCCCACGTAGCGGCGGAAGGCCTCCTGGAGCCAGCGGACGCCGACGCGGGCCTCGGCGGCGAGCGCGGCGGTGGTGAAGGGGTGGTCCGGCCGCTCGTGCACGGCGTCCATGGCGCGCTTGACCGGCGCGGGGCGCAGCGCCTGCGCCGGGTCGGTGAGCTGGTCGCGGTAGCGGTGCCCGGCGGACAGCAGCAGGCCGTGCAGCAGGGCCTCCTGGAGGGGGGCGGCGACGAGCGGCTGGGCGAGGGCGCCGGTGCCCTCGCGCAGGTCGTCGGCGACCGTGCGCACGAGCCGGGCCCAGCCGCGCCCGGGTCCGGAGCTGATGTCGAAGGCGGGGGCGAAGGTGACGGGTCCGCGCACGGGCCTGCCGAGCAGCTTCTCCAGGCTCTGCTCCACGGCCGCGCGGTCCAGCTTGACGGCGAACATCCGGCAGTCGCCGCTCCAGCGCTCCAGGACCGTGTCGCCGAGCGGCTGGAAGACGGCGGCCGTGCCCGGCACGGCGCGGGTGGCGGGCGCGGGCCCCTGCCGCCAGGTGAGCTGGCCGCTGAGGAGCACGTCGACGTGGTAGGCGCCCAGTTCGCCGCAGCGCATGCGCACGTCGGCGCCGCAGGAGAGGTCGCCGACGGTGAGCGCGCCGAGCGCCCCGATGTCGAACCGGGCCCGGAAGACCCCCGTGCCGTGCAGCACGTCCATGAAGTTGCTGTAGTACGTGGCCTCGATCATCGCCCGGGCCTCGTCCACGTCGTCCGTCCTGAAGGACGTCCTCAAGGACACCTTCTCCCCCAACCGCGCAGCGTACGAGGGGTTTGCGCCGCGCAGCCCACCACGCTACCGCGCGCGCTCCACCCTGCGCTCGTCCCACACCGGCTCGGGGGTCTCGCGCACCCGGCCGTCCGCGCCGAACACCAGGAAGCGGTCGAAGGAGCGGGCGAACCAGCGGTCGTGGGTGACCGCGAGGACCGTGCCCTCGTACGCCTCCAGGCCCTCCTGGAGGGCCTCGGCGGACTCCAGGTCGAGGTTGTCGGTGGGCTCGTCGAGCAACAGGGCCGTGGCGCCCGCCAGTTCGAGCAGCAGGATCTGGAAGCGGGCCTGCTGGCCGCCGGACAGCTTCTCGAAGCGCTGCTCGGCCTGCGCGGTCAGCTCGTACCGCCGCAGGCGGGACATCGCCGCGCCCCGGTCTTTGGCGTGCTCGCGCCACAGGATGTCGAGCAGGGTGCGGCCGAACAGCTCCGGGTGGGCGTGGGTCTGCGCGAAGTGCCCGGGCACGACGCGCGCGCCGAGCTTCCACTCGCCCGTGTGCGCCACCGGGTTCTCGGGCTGGCCGAAGTCGCCCGCGAGCAGGCGCAGGAAGTGCGACTTGCCCGAGCCGTTGGAGCCGAGGACGGCGACCCGCTCGCCGTAGAACACCTCCAGGTCGAAGGGTTTCATCAGGCCCGTCAGTTCCAGGTTCTTGCAGGTGATGGCGCGCACTCCGGTGCGGCCGCCGTGCAGGCGCATGGTGATGTCCTGCTTGCGGGGCGGCTCGGGCGGCGGGCCCGCCTCCTCGAACTTGCGCAGCCTGGTCTTCGCGGCCTGGTAGCGCGAGGCCATCTCGTCGCTGCGCGAGGCGTACTGCTGCATGTCGAGCACGAGCCGCTTGAGCTGCGCGTGCTTCTCGTCCCAGCGGCGGCGCAGCTCCTCGAAGCGGGCGAAGCGCTCCTGGCGGGCCTCGTGGTAGGTGCCGAAGCCGCCGCCGTGCACCCACACCTCGGAGCCGCCGGGGCTCGGCTCGACGCTGACGATGCGGTCGGCGGCGCGGGCGAGCAGCTCGCGGTCGTGGCTGACGAACAGGACCGTCTTGCGGGTCTCCCTCAGCCGCTCCTCGAGCCAGCGCTTGCCGGGCACGTCCAGGTAGTTGTCCGGCTCGTCCAGGAGCAGCACCTCGTCCGTGCCGCGCAGCAGCGCTTCGAGGACCAGGCGCTTCTGCTCGCCGCCGGACAGCGTGCGCACCTCGCGCCACTGGGCCTTGTCGTACGGGACGCCGAGCGCGGCCGTGGTGCAGATGTCCCACAGCGTCTCCGCCTCGTACCCCCGGGCCTCCGCCCAGTCGGACAGGGCCTGCGCGTACTGGAGCTGGGCGGCCTCGTCGTCGACGGTCAGGATGGCGTGCTCGGCGCGGTCGACGGCCCGCGCGGCCTCCCGGATGCGCGGGTGGGCGACGGAGACCAGCAGGTCGCGCACGGTGCTCTCGTCCCGCACCGAGCCGACGAACTGCGGCATGACGCCGAGTCCGCCGCTCACCGTGACCGTGCCGCCGTGCGCCTGCAGCTCGCCCGCGATCAGCTTGAGCAGCGTGGTCTTGCCCGCGCCGTTCGGCCCGACGAGCGCCGCCGACGTGCCCTCGGCCACGCGGAAGGAGACATCGCCGAGCAGCGCGCGGCCGTCCGGCAGGTAGTACTCGATGTGCGCGGCTTCCAGATGTCCCATGCGGGGATTGTCCGGGGCGGCCTGTGGGCTGGGCAAACGGTTTACGGGCGGGGCGGAGGCGACGGCGGACGGAGCCGGGCACGGGCGGTGCCGCGACCGGGCACGGGCGCCGCGGGAGCGCGGAACCGGCGCGGGGATCAGCGGCTTTGCGGCGGGCCGCTCCCGGGTACGCGGTTGCCATGAGTCCTGATGCCGAACTTCCGCTGCCCCCGCCCGCGGGCTCCGCGCCCGCCTCGTGGCGCTCGACTGCCGGGTCTTCGACACCGTGGCCTCGCGGCACTGGCCGGGCGCCGACCGGGTGCTGCCGCGCCTGAGCCGGGCCGCCAACCACGGCGTGCTGTGGTTCGCCACCGCCGCCGGGCTCGCCGCCGCCGGGCACCCGCGCGCCCGCCGCGCCGCCGCCCGGGGCGTCGCCTCGCTCGCGCTGGCGTCGGCGACCATCAACACGCTCGGCAAGCGGTCGGTGCGCAGGACGCGGCCGGTGCTGGACGCGGTGCCGCTGGTGCGGCGCCTGAAGCGCCAGCCCGTCACCACGTCCTTCCCGTCCGGGCACGCGGCGTCGGCCGCGGCCTTCGCCACGGGGGTCGCCCTGGAGTCGCGCGGACTCGGCGCGGCCGTCGCGCCGCTCGCGGGGGCGGTGGCCCTGTCGCGCGTCTACACCGGCGTGCACTTCCCCAGCGACGTCCTCGCCGGTGCCGCCCTCGGCGCCGGTGCCGCCTTCGCCGTACGCGGCCTGGTGCCGACCCGGGACCTGGTGCCGCCCCCGGCCCGCGCGCGCACCGACGCCCCGGCGCTGCCCGGCGGGCGCGGCCTGGTGGTGGTCGTGAACAACGGCGCCCGTTCACCGGAGCGGGCCCAGGCGCTCCTTGACGCGCTGCCGCACGCGGAGGCGGTGCACTGCGCGCCCGAGGACGTGCCCGCCGAGTTGGAGAAGGCCGCGCAGGGCGCCCGCGCCCTCGGCGTGTGCGGCGGCGACGGCACCGTGAACACGGCGGCGGCGACCGCGCTGCGCCACAACCTGCCCCTGGTCGTGGTGCCCGGCGGCACGCTGAACCACTTCGCGGTGGACCTGCGGGCCGACGACACGCGGGCGTTGGCGCGGGCGGTGGAGGCGGGGGACGCGGTGGCCGTGGACGTGGGGCGGTTCCGCGCGAGCGGCGTCGAGGGGGGTGAGCGCGGCGAGGGCTCCGGGGGCGTGGGCGGCCCTGACGGCCTCGGGGCCCAGGAGGGGTACTTCCTCAACACGTTCAGCCTCGGCGTGTACCCGGAGCTGGTGCGGGAGCGGGAGCGCTGGTCGCGGCTGGTCGGCGGCTGGCCCGCGGGGGTGCTCGCCGCCGCCCATGTGCTGCGCGCCCGGCAGCAGCCGCTGCGGGCCGAGTTCCAGGGCGCCGAGCGGGCGCTGTGGCTGCTGTTCGCCGGGAACTGCGTGTACCACCGCATCGGGCTCGCGCCCGCGCGGCGCGTCGACCTCGCCGACGGGCTGCTCGACGTGCGCGTCGTGCACGGCGGCCGCAGGCCCGGCGCCCGGCTGCTCGCGGCGGCCGTCAGCTCGCCGGTGGAGCGCTCGCCGTTCCAGACCGCGATCCGGCCGCACCGGCTGCGCGTCGACGGCCTCGCGCCCGGCACGATGGTCGCCTACGACGGCGAGATCACGCCGGTGGCGGGCGACCTGCTGATCGACAAGCTGCCGGAGGCGCTGGTGGCGTACCGGCCGCCGGGGACGCACTGACGCGGTGCGGCACGGCCCGCCCCGGCGCGGGCCGCCCCGACGCGGGCAGCAGCCGTGCCGCACCGGCTCGCCCCCGACCCGACCCGCGTATCTCATATCCCGATACGCGGGTCTCATTATTCAGGCGAGGGGCGTACGGTCCGACCATGCCCGACACCTCTGAGACCGCCACGACTGAGACCGCCACGACGACCGCGACCACCGCGACCGCGCGTCCCCAGGCCGACACCGCCGTCTACACGCACGGCCACCACGAGTCCGTGCTGCGCTCCCACTCCTGGCGCACCGCCGCCAACTCCGCCGCGTACCTGCTCGGTTCGCTCCGGCCGGACATGCGGGTCCTCGACGTCGGCTGCGGGCCCGGCACCATCACCGCCGACCTGGCGGCCCTCGTCCCGGGCGGGCACGTCACCGGCGTGGACCGGGCCCCCGGCGTCCTGGCGCAGGCGCGCGCCACGGCCGCCGAACGCGGCCTGGGCAACGTGGAGTTCGCCGTCGCCGACGTGTTCGCGCTCCCCTACCCGGACGGCGCCTTCGACGTCGTCCACGCCCACCAGGTGCTCCAGCACGTGAGCGACCCGGTGGCCGCGCTGCGCGAGATGCGCCGGGTCTGCGCGCCGGGCGGCCTGGTCGCCGCCCGCGACAGCGACTACGCGGCCATGACCTGGCACCCCGCCTCCCCCGGCATGGACGACTGGCTCGCCCTCTACCGGCGGGTGGCCCGCGCGGGCGGCGGCGAGCCGGACGCCGGGCGGCTGCTCAGGTCCTGGGCCCTGCGGGCCGGATTCACCGACATCACCGCCACCGCGTCCGCCTGGTGCTACAGCACGCCCGAGGAGCGCGCCTGGTGGAGCGGCCTGTGGGCGGACCGCACGGTGTCGTCCACGTACGCCGACATGGCGCGCGACGGCGGGCACGCGGACGCGGAGCGGCTGCGGGACGTCGCCGAGGCGTGGCGGGAGTGGGGCCGCGCCGACGACGGCTGGTTCGCGGTGCTGCACGGAGAGGTGCTGTGCCGGACGCCCGCGTAGCGGGACGAGGGCGGCGAGGGCGGCACGTCCGGGGCGCGAACCCGGCGCCGGGTGGTCGCGGCGCAGGTCGGGACCAAAGGGGGCGGCGTAGAACGCCGCGTTGGGGACACCCGGAGTGCAGGAGGTACACACTATGGTTCCCCTTCTTGTCGTCCTGCTGCTCATCCTGCTGCTCGCCGGTTTCGGCTTCGCGGTGAAGGTCCTGTGGTGGATCGCCATCGCGGTGCTGATCGTCTGGCTCCTCGGCTTCCTGCTGCGGGGCGCGGGCCCGAGCGCCGGTGGCGCGCGGCCCCGCTGGTACCGGTGGTAGCGGCGGTCATTCCCTGGGAAGCAGCGGACCCAGCGGCCCGAGGTCCAGATTCAGGTCCTCGGGCCGCAGCCCGTACCGCTCCCGCAGCCGCGTCATGCGGTCCTCCAGGAGCATCAGCGTCCGCCCGATCCTCTCCTCCTGATCCTCGGTCAGCTCCCCCGTCTCGAAGCGCCTGAGCGCCTGCCGCTCCATGAGCTGCCGCAGCAGCTCCACGACGGTCAGCACGAGCGCGACCAGGTCGCGCTCCACGGTGTCGGGGTCGAGATCCAGCTCAGCGGGCATCCTGCTCCCGTCCTTCCGTTCCCTCGGATCCCTTGGATCCCTTGAGTCCCTTGGGCTCCTCGGGCCCCTCGGGCGTTCCGGGCCCGGGCGTTCCGGGGCCCTCGGGCGCCATGGGCCAGGGCGATGGCACCTGCGCGTTCACCGCGCTGATCAGCGCCTTCAGGTCGATGCGCACGAGATCCACGTCCGCGATGCGCAGGGTGAGGTCACCGGCGATCACGACGCCGCCCGCGAGCAGCCGGTCGAGCAGGTCGACGAGCGCGACCTCCCGCGTGGCGGGGTTCACACCCGGCCGCCCGGAGCGCCGTTCGGGACGTCGCCGAGGACGACATCGGGGTCGCCGCCGGGGTCGCCGCCCGGGTCGTCGTCGGTGAAGGAGTACGCCGCCCAGGGGCCGGTCACCTCCACGCGCAGGCCCGGCAGGTCGCCCTGCGTGCGCCCCACCAGGTCCAGGAACTCCTCCGCCTGCGCCCGCCGCACCAGATAGGCGGCGTTGAGGATGTTCCGCCCCCAGTGCGGCCGGGTGAGCGCGCTGCTCTGCACGGGGTGGAGCCGGGCGTCGGCGGCGTACACCGTCAGATCGCCGTGCAGCCGCCGCGCAAACTCCTCGGCCTGCGCCAGCGCGTCCTCCCGCGCCGTCCGCTGCGAGCAGCGGCGCCGCAGATAGGCGCGCCCCGCCCCCTCGGCGTCCGAGGGCGGCTGCGACGGCGCCGCACCGGACGCGGCGAGGCCGTCGGCGACCTCCCTGACGTCGGTGCCGCTGTCGCCGAGCCACACCTTCACGCCCCACTCCACGTGCCCGTCGATCCGGTCCAGGATCCGGGCGAGCTTCACGGCCTCCCGCTCCAGCATGGTGCGTACGCCGCTGTCGTCCCGGAAGACCGTCCCGAGCCGCAGCGGCAGCGGGCAGGTGACGGTGGTGAGCGCGGCGACGACGTTCTGGTGCGCGCGGGCCGTCTCCGCCAGCCAGTCGAGGTCCTCCAGATGGGCGCTGAGCGGCTCCCGCGCGAAGTCCCGCCCCGGCACCGTCCCGACGACGGCCACCAGGCCGTTGTGGGCGAGCTGCCGGGGCGGGGCTCCCGCGACTCCGGTGAGGTCGGCCTGCAGCGGTGCCGCCAGCGGGGGGCGGCACACGGCGTAGACGTAGCGGAGGTCCACGTCCTCGGTGTCCTCGGTGTCTTCGGTGTCCTCGGTGTCATTGGTCACGGTCGTGCGCACCTTCCCCGCCGGACGTCGGCGCGCCCTCGCCGCGCGCCAGCTCAAGGCGTTCCAAGCGCTGTCTCAACTCGGCGTTCTCCCGGGCCAGTTCACTGCGCCGGGCGTTGCTCGACAGGGCCGGGTCGTCCTCCCACCAGTCGATCCCCATCTCCTTCGCGCGCTCCACGGAGGCGACGACGAGCCGCAGCTTGACCGTCAGCAGCTCGATGTCGAGGAGGTTGATGCGGATGTCCCCGGCGATGACGACGCCCTTGTCCAGGACGCGTTCGAGGACGTCGGCGAGGTTGGTCCCGCCGCCCTGGGAGGAGTACGGGTCGGGCAGGCGGCTCGCGGAGGTCATCGGCGGCTCCGGCCACCGGAGGGGGCGTAGGCGTCCTCGTCCACGTCGCCCTCCTCACCCTCGTCGACCTCTCCGACCTCTTCGCCTTCCTCGTCGTCTTCGCTTCCTTCGTATGCGTCGTCCTCGGCGTCCTCAGCGTCCTCGGCGTACGTGTCCTCGGCGTCCGGCTCGTCCTCGGCGTACGCGTCCTCCGCGTCCCGCTCGTCGTCGGCGTCCGGTTCGTCGTCCTCGTACCGGGCCTCGTCTTCGTACGCGTCCTCGTCGGGCTCGTCCGCGGCCCCCTCGCGCCCGGCGTCCTCGTGCTCGACGTCCTCGTGTTCGGCGTCCTCGTGCTCGGCCTCCTCGTCCTCCGGCGGGCGCAGCGCGAGGTGGCGGGCGTAGTGCTTGAGGTCGAGGCGGGCGCGGCGGCCCTGGGCGCGCCAGAGGTTGCCGGTCTTCTCGAACAGGCCCTGCGGGTAGTACTCGATGACCAGGACGACGCGGGTGAGCCGGTCGGCGAGCGGGTGGAAGGTGACCGCGCCCCGGGTGGTGCCCTTGGCGCCCTCCGACGTCCAGGCGATGCGCTCGTCGCGGACCTGGTCGGTGATGCGGGCCCGCCAACTGCGGCTGGACCAGAAGACCTTGACCCGCCAGTCGGACTCGGTGTCGCTCACCGTGTCGGCGCTCTGGACGCCCTTGGTGAAGTTGGCGAAGTCCTCGAACCGCGTCCACTGGTCGTACGCGTCCGACACCGGCACGCCGACGTCGACGTACTCGAGGATGACGGTCGGCCGTCCTCCGCTGCCGCCCTTGCCGCCCTTGCCGCCCTTGCGGAGCGCGCCGCTCAGCGCCTCCTTCACGGAGTCCTTCAGACGGGCGCCGCCGACCTCCACGGCACTGCGCAGCGGGCCCTTGCCCGCGGCGAGCTTGCGGCCGCCTTCGAGGGCGAGCGCGCGGAAGCCGGGGCTGCGGCCCTCGGCGACGTCGGTCAGCTTCGTGGTGGTCTCGCCGAGCTTGCGGCCCACGCCGATCAGGGCGCGTTCGGCCTGCGCCATGAGGTAGGCGCGCGCCTCGTCCTTGAGGCGGTCCGCGGCCGGGCTGTGGGCGACGGCGCTCAGCGCACCGCCGCCGCTTCGGGTGTCGTCACGGGTGTCAGTCGTCATCGCCGCCGCCCTTCGCGCCCGCCGTCTTGCGGGACCGCCGCGCACCGGCCGTGGTCTTCTTCGCGGCCGTCGCCTTCTTCGGCTTCTGCTGCTTCTGCTGCTGCCGGGCGGAGGTCTGCCGTGGCTCGCGGGAGCCGGTGGACCGGCTCTTGGCGGTCTTCGCGGCGCGCTTCGCCGTCCCGCGGGCCTTGCCGGACGCGCGCTCAGCGGCGGGCTCGTCGCGTTCACCGGCGTCCTCGGGCCCGTCGTCCGACCCGTCGTCAGGCCCGTCGTCAGATCCGTCGGATCCGGTGCCGGGCACCACGCCCTCGATGCGGTCCCGGACGTCAAGGGTGCGGTCGTGCAGCCGGTCGGCCAGGGAGCCGATGGGGCGGTCGAGCAGCGTGCCGGTGGCTGCCTTGCCGACGCCCTTCAGGTCCTGCCTGAGCTGGTCGCCGATCTCCTTGAACTGCGGGTTGTCCTGGATCTGCCGGGTCACCGCCTGCGCCAGGGCCGCGGGGTTCAGCTGGAGCTTCTTCCCCGCCACCAGCGTGCCGACGGCCAAGGCGAGCTTCGCCTTCTTGGTGCGGCCGAGAACGTACCCCGCGCCCACCGCGAGGCCGAGTGCCGTGCGATTCATCGTGTGGGTGTCCTGTCCTGGTGCGGTCCGCCGCCGTGGCCGAGCCGGGCGAGCAGCTCGTCCTCGCGGCGGTCGAAGGTGTCCTCGTCGATCTCGCCCGCCTCCAACCGCTCGGTGAGCTGGGCGAGTTCCTGACGAATGACCGAGGGGTCGTAGTACTGCCGCTCCGCCTCCGCGGCCACCTGCCGGAGCACCCACAGGGTGCCCCGGGCAGGGGCGAACGGAAGCGCGAGCAGTTCACCGACGAGTCCCATGGGCGGGCCTCACCGCCCTCACCGGGCGGCCGCCACGTCGCTGGCCCCGGCGGGCTGTGCCGGGCCCGGGTCGACGAAGCTGTACGGCGGCAGCGGGCCGTGCACGCGCACGTCCAGGTGCGGCTGCTCCTTGCGGAGCTTCTCGACGGCGGCGACGAAGGAGTCGGCGGTGTCGCGGCGCACCAGGAACGAGACGTTGGCCAGCCAGCCGGTGCCCTCGGGGCCCGTGCTGGCGGCGTCGGCGCACGGTTCGAGCGCCTCGCGCACGGCGGCGGCGTCGACGGCCTCCCGGGCGCGCACCGCCTCGGTGAGCTGCTCGCCGAGCCGCAGCTTCTGCTCGTACGTACCCCCGCCAGCGGCCCGGTTGGCCTCGGCGACCGCGCGCAGCTCGGCGTTCTCGGAGAGCACCTTGTGCAGCACGGCCTGCTCGTCGTGGGCGGCCTTCACGTTGTACTCGGCGCGCCCTTCGAGGGCGCGCAGCCGCTCCTGGTAGTGGTCCGCCAGCTCGTCCAGGACGTCGAGGACGGCCTGGTCGTCGTGGGCGAGGCTGCCGAAGCGCATCGGCAGGACGGGGCCGCCCGCGCCCGCCTCGTCCAGGACGCTCTGGTGCGCGAGCAGGTCGCGGCGCTTGGGGCGCAGGTCGTCGGGGCTGTCGCTGACGAGCGCGGCGAGGCCGCCGTGCCGCAGCACCCGCACCGGGCGCTGGGGGTCGCCGATGCCGCCCATGCCGTCCGGCAGCGCGGGGTGCGCGGTGTCGGCGATGCCGTAGATGTAGGTGGTCACTCCTTCTCCTCCTTCCGGCTGCGGGACGTGGTGCGGCGGGCGCGGGGCCGGGACTCCTCCTCGTCGCGGCCCTCCTCGCGGGCCTGGCGGAAGGCGTCCGACACGGTCTGCGCGGCGCCGGACAGGGCGCCCTTGGACTTGCCGCGCGCGCCGGACTCGGTGATCTCGCCGACCATGTCGGGCAGGCCGGGGCTCTTGTGCGGGCCCGCCTCCAGGTCGAGGCGGTTGCAGGCCTCGGCGAAGCGCAGATAGGTGTCGACGCTCGCCACCACGACGCGCACGTCGACCTTGAGGATCTCGATGCCGACGAGCGAGACGCGCACGAACGCGTCGATCACGAGCCCGCGGTCGAGGATGAGTTCGACGACGTCGTACAGGCCGCTGGTGCCGCCCGCGCCGCCGCTCTGCTGTGCCGGGACAACGGTCATACCGACCGGTCCTCCTTGACTCGGGGTTGTCTTCGGGGTGGTGCTGTCAGTGGTCTTTCCGGGTGGGGTCGTTCCGGGTGGTCCGTGGGCCCCGCCGGGGCCGCGGGGGCCGTTCAGCCGCCGCCCGCGCGGGGCGACGGGTCGGCCCGGCCGCGTTCGTAGCGGCGCACCCGCCGGTAGGCGGTGAGTCCGCCCTGCGGGTCCAGGCTCACGGCGTAGGTCGCGAGCAGGCTCATCGTGTCGGGCACGCGGGCGAGTTCCAGTACCTCGACCTCCAACTCCCAGCCCTCGTCGACGCGTTCGAAGGACGACACCGACTCGGCGGTGAGTCCGGTCAGCTCCGCGAGCTGGGCGCGGGCGCGTCCCAGGACCTCCACGGGCCCCGGCTCCGACTGCCGCGCGGCCTTCCCGTCGCTGTCACTCGACGTACGGGACGTACGGGATGTGCGAGACGTATCAGTCATGGCCACCTCCTGCTCCGGGTCACCCCGAGCAGGTCGGCCAAACCTCCGCCCCCGTCACCCGGCCAGGGCGCGCAGCCTCCGCCGCGCGGGGCCGAGCGCGCGGGGCGAGCGGAACGCGCCCCGCCACGGGTCGGCGCGGGCCTGGTCGAGGGCGTCGGCGATGGTCCAGCGGGCGGCGTGGGTGCCCGGGTCGTCCAACTGCCCCCAGGCCAGCGGCACGGCGACGGGCGCTCCCGGCTTGGCGCGCACGGCGTAGGGGGCGACGGCGGTCTGCGCGTACGCGTTGCGCTGGACGTCGAGGTAGAGGCGGTCGCCGCGGTCCTTCTTGCGGACGGCGGTGGTGAGCAGGTCCGGGTGCGCGGCGGCGAGGTGCGCGGTGAGGTCCTTGGCGAACTCCCGTACGTCGTCGACGTGGTGGCGGCCGTCGAGCGGCACGATCACATGGAGGCCGCGCGAGCCGGTGGTCATCAGGGCGGACGGCAGGCCCACCTCGTCGAGCAGGGCGCCCAGCAGCCGGGCCGCCGTGCGCACGGGGCCGAACACCTCGGGCGGCGCGCCCTCGCCCGCTGGGTCCAGGTCGAACACCATCCGGTCGGGGCTCTCCAGGCGGCCCACGCGGGACAGCCAGCGGTGCGGGGTCACGCAGGCCTGGTCGGCGAGGTAGAGCAGCGTCGCCGTGGTGTCGCACACGGTGTGCGTGACGGTGCCGCCCTCCTTGGGCACCGTCGCCCGGGTGATCCACTCCGGGTAGTGGTCGGGGGTGTCCTTCTGCATGAACCGCGGGCCGCGCACCCCGTCCGGATGCCGCTCCAGCATCAGGGGGCGGCCCCTGAGGTGGGGCAGCATGGCGGGGGCGACGGCCCGGTAGTAGTCGAAGAGGTCGCCCTTGCTGTACGCGGCGACGTGGCCGGAGGGCGGGAAGAACGGCTTGTCGGGGCGGTGCAGGGTCACCGTGTGGTGGCCTGCGCGGACGGTGTGGGCGCGGGTCACGGTTCCTCCTCGCGGTACGCCCCCGACCCGCCCCGCCCCGGACCAGGGGGCCGCGGCCCCGGGCGGCCGAAGGCGGGCGGGCGGGGGCGGGACGGCTAGCGGACGACGTGTTCGACCAGGAGGCGCACCGCCGCCGCGATGGACTCCGCGTCGATCCCGGCGGCCCGCAGCTGCTCCCCCTCCCCCGCGGAACCCGGCATCCCGTTCACGGCGAGCCGCACGAGGCGCGGCACCGGCTCGCCGTCGGTGAAGGCGTCCAGGACGGCGTCCCCGAGCCCGCCCTCGGGCCGGTGGTCCTCGACGGTCACCAGGCACCCGGTGCGCCGCGCGCAGGCGCGCAGCGTGTCGCGGTCGACGGGCTTGACGGAGTACAGGTCGACGACGCCCACCTGGATGCCCGCCCGGTCGAGGGTCTCCGCGGCGGCCAGCGCCTCGTGCACCGTCACGCCCGCCGCGACCAGCGTGACCCGGTCCCCGTCGGACGAGCGCAGCACCTTGGACCCGCCGACGGGGAACTCCTCGTCGGGCCCGTACAGGACGGGCGTGGCGCCGCGCGAGGTGCGTAGGTAGCGCACCCCGTCGAGGTCGGCCATGGCCGCCACCAGGCGCGCCGTCTGGGGGGCGTCGCACGGGTAGAGGACGGTCGCGTCGTGCACGGACCGGAACAGGGCCAGGTCCTCCAGGCCCATCTGGGAGGGCCCGTCCCGGCCGATGGCGACGCCCGCGTGGGAGCCGACGAGGTTCACGCCCGCGCCCCCGATGGCCGCCATGCGCACGAAGTCGTGGGCACGGGTGAGGAACGCCGCGAACGTGGAGGCGTACGGCACCCAGCCGCGCCGCGCGAGGCCGACGGCCGCCGCGACGAGCTGCTGCTCGGCGATGTAGCACTCGAAGAACCGCTCGGGGTGGTCCTTCGCGAAGTACTCGGCGCGCGTGGAGTCGCTGACCTCGCCGTCCAGGGCCACCACGTCGCCGCGGGCGGCGCCGAGCGCGGCGAGGGCCTGCCCGTAGGCGTCGCGGGTGGCGACCTCGCTGCCGGGTTCGTAGCGCGGCAGGTCGAGGTGGCCGCTGCGGGTGGCGCGCAGGACGCGGGCCGCCGGGGCGCCTGCACGTTGACGTGGGTGTGGCGTACGCCGCCGAGTTCGCGGATGGCCGCGTCCGCGTCGGCGATGGGCTTGCCGTGCAGGCCCTCGCGGTCCTCCGCGGCGCTCACGCCCTTGCCCTTGACGGTGCGGGCGAGGACCGCGGTGGGCTGGCCCGCGGTGGAGCGGGCCTCGTGCAGGGCCCGGTCGATCTCCTCGGTGTCGTGCCCGTCGACCTCGACGACGTGCCAGCCGAAGGCGGCGAAGCGGCGCGCGTAGGCGTCCAGGTCCCAGCCGTGCCGGGTGGGCCCGCGCTGGCCGAGCCGGTTGACGTCGACGAGCGCGGTGAGGTTGTCCAGGTGCTCGTACGCGGCGTGCTCCGCGGCCTCCCACACGGAGCCCTCGGCGAGTTCGCTGTCGCCGCACAGCACCCACACGCGGTACGGGATCCGGTCGAGCCGCTTCCCGGACAGCGCCATGCCGACGCCGACGGCCAGGCCCTGCCCGAGCGACCCGGTGGCGACCTCCACCCAGGGCAGGCGGCGCGGCGTGGGATGCCCTTCGAGGCGGCTGCCGCGCGCCCGGAAGGTGAGCAGCTCGTCGTCGTCGATGGCGCCCGCGGCCTTGTACGCGGAGTACAGCAGCGGCGAGGCGTGCCCCTTGGAGAGGATGAACCGGTCGTTGCCGGGGTGCTCGGGGCGGGTGAAGTCGTACTGGAGGTGGCGGGCCAGGAGCACCGCCATCAGGTCGGCCGCGGACAGGGACGAGGTGGGGTGCCCGGATCCGGCGGCGTCCGCGGCGCGCACGGAGTCCACGCGCAACTGGGCGGCCAGTTCGGCGAGTTGGTCCCGGCCCTGGCCGGGGTTGGTCGCGTCCGCCATGGTCAGTCCTCCTCCTTCGGCTCGGGGGTCTTGTCGGGGCGGTCGGCGGGGGCGGTGGTGTCGCCGGACGGCTCGTGCGGTGCCCCCGGGACGCGGGCCAGCTCCGGTGAGGCCGTGTCGAGCGGCACCGACCAGGACCGCACGAGGCCCAGCTGGACGCCCTGGCGCGGCAGGACGGCGTCGAGCAGCCAGTCGGCGGCGACCCGGACGCGGTTGCCGGGCATGGCGGCCAGGTGGTAGCCGCGGGTGACGGCCCCGGCGAGCGGCCCCGACAGCGGGACGCCCAGGGGGTTGGCGGCGGCCTGGACGCCGCCCAGGTCGACGGTGAAGCCGAGGTCGCGGTGGCGGTAGGTGCGCCGCTTGCCGACGCCGAGGGAGGCGGCGACGTTCTGGCCCGCGATCTTGCCCTGCCGCCAGGCGTGCTGGGCGGTCATCGCGGTGTACGTGCCGGGCTGGCCGAGGTCGGGCACGGCGGCGGCGTCGCCGCAGGCGAACACCTCCGGGTGTCCTGGCACGTTGAGGAAGGGGTCGACGACCAGGCGGCCGCGCTCCAGGGGCCGCCCGACGTTCTCGACGAGCGGGTCGGGCCGTACGCCCACGCACCACACGAGGGTGCGGGTGGCGACGGTGTCGCCGTCGTCGAGGAGGACGCCGTCGTGCGTGGCCTCCTTCACGGACGTGCCGGTGCGCACCTCCACGCCGCGCTGGCGCAGGACGCGCTCGGCGGTGGACGACAGGCGCCGGTCGAGTTCGGGAAGGACGCGGGGCGCGATGTCCAGGAGCAGCCAGCGGGGTTCGATGCCCGCGCGCAGCGGCTGGCGGCGCACCAGGGACGAGGTGAAGAGCTGCCCGTGCGCGGCGAGTTCGACGCCGGTGTACCCGGCGCCGACGACCACGAACGTGCAGCGGGCCCGGCAGGTCGCCGGGTCGGGCGCGGCGGCGGCGAGTTCTATCTGCCGGGTGATGTGGTCGCGCAGGTACAGGGCCTCCGGGATGCCGCGGAAGCCGTGCGCGTGCTCGGCGACGCCGGGCACGGGCAGGAGCTTGTTGACGCTGCCGACGCACAGCACGAGGCGGTCGTAGCGCAGCTCTCCGCGCTCGCCCTCGGGGCCGTGGTAGCGCACGGTGCGGCCCTCCAGGTCGACGCCGTCGGCCTCGCCGAGCACCAGGCGCACGTGCCGCAGCGCGCCCGCGAGCGAGACGGTGACCCGGCGGGGTTCGAGGACGCCCGCGGCGACCTGCGGCAGCAGCGGCAGGTACAGGAAGTAGTCGGTGGGGTTGAGCAGGGTGATGTCGGCGCGGTGCCGGGTCAGCCTCGACAGGGTGCGGGCGGTCTGGAACCCGGCGAATCCTGCGCCGACGATCACCACGTGGGGGCGGCGGCCGGGCCGGGCGCCCGGTCCGGTGTCGGGGCCGGTGCTGGGGCCCGTGTCGGGGCCGGTGTCCAGCTGGGCGCCCGGTGGGGTGCCTGGTCGGCCGTCGTGCCGACCGTCCGGGCGGGCGTCGACGCCGGTGTCCGGGCGGGTCTCCTGGTGGGTGTCCGGTCGGTTCCTTGGGCGGCTCACGATCTCCTCCGGTCCTCAGGCGTGGTCCGGCTTCCCCGGCGCTCGGGCGTGCGCGGCTGCTCCGCCTCCCGGGCGCGGTCCGGCGCCGGGCCGGGTGCGCTCCGGCACGGGCACGGTCCGGCACGGGCGCGGGCACAGTCCGGCACGGACCTCCCGCGTGCCCGTGACCGGCGGTGCGAAACGCCCGTCCGTTTGGCGGCCCGCGCCCGGGATACCCGGTGCGTACCACCGAGGACGGAGGACCGGGGGCCCACGGCACCGACCCACCGGGGGCCAGGAGCCGGGAGCCACCGGCACCGACGGCAGCGAAAGGCACGCCCATGCCCGCGTACGGATACTTTCTCGCGACCGAGGAGTTCGCACCCGCCGAGCTGCTCGAACAGGCCCGCATGGCCGAGCAGGCCGGGTTCGAGGAGCTGTGGATCTCCGATCACTACCACCCGTGGAACGCGGCGCAGGGCCAGTCCCCGTTCGTCTGGTCCGTGCTCGGCGCCCTCGCCGAGGCGGTGTCGCTGCCGCTCGGCACCGCCGTGACCTGCCCGACCGTGCGCACGCACCCGGCGGTCATCGCACAGGCCGCCGCGACCACCGCGGTGATGACGGGCGGCCGGTTCCGGCTCGGCGTCGGCAGCGGCGAGGCCCTGAACGAGCACATCGTCGGCGGCCCCTGGCCGCCCGCGCACGTCCGCCTGGAGATGCTGGAAGAGGCCGTCCAGGTGATGCGGAACCTGTTCACCGGCGAAGAGGTCAACCACCGCGGCACGCACTACACGGTGGAGAACGCCCGCCTGTACACCGTGCCGGACGAGCCGGTGCCGGTGGACATCTCCGGCTTCGGCCCGAAGGCGACGGCCCTCGCGGCCCGCGTCGGCGACGGCTTCATCACGATGTCGCCCGACCAGTCCCTGGTGGAGCGCTACCGCAAGGGCGGCGGGGGCGGCAAGCCGGTCAGCGGCGGCCTGAAGGTGGCCTACGACCAGGACCGCGACGCGGCGGCGCGCCGCGCCAACAAGCTGTGGGGCAACCAGCTGCTGCCCGGCGAGATGGGCCAGATCCTGCCGTCGCCGCGCCACTTCGAGCAGCTGTCGCCGCTGATCACCGACGAGGCCGCCGCGTCCTCCTTCCCCTGCGGCGACGACCCCGACGAGCACGTGGCGGCGCTCAGGGCGTTCGCGGACGCCGGGTTCGACCATGTGTACGTCGGCCAGATCGGCCCCGACCAGCGGGGCTTCTTCGACTTCTACCGCACGAAGGTGCTGCCCCGGCTGCGGGGCGACGCCTGATGCGCACGCCGGTCCGCCACCCCGTCCACGACGTGCGTCACGGCCGCCTCCAGCGCTCGCTCTCCCTGCTGACGGCGGCGGGCTCGGCGGTCACGGCGGCGGAGATCTACCTGGAGCACGACCGGGCGGCGTTCGGCAACCGCGTGATGTGGTGGCCGGTGGCGCTCGGCCCGGTCGGCGTGGCGGCGGGCGTGGCCGCGTACGCCGACGAGCGCGCGGCGCGCACCCTGCTGCCGCTGGCGTCGCTCGCGCTCACCGCCAACGGCGTGCAGGGCGCCTATCTGCATGTGCGGGGCATCGCGCAGCGCCCCGGCGGCTGGCGCATGGCCCGCTACAACGTCGAGTTCGGGCCGCCCCTGTTCGCGCCGCTCCTGATGAGCATGGTCGGCGGCATGGGCCTGCTGGCGTCGGCGCTGCGCCGGGAGCGCTGAGCGGTGCGCCGAAGGGGGGCGAGGGCGCGGGGGCCCGGCGGGGCCGCCCACGCCCGGCCGCCGCTGAGCCAGGCCGGTGCCTGGGACCGGGTCACGGCGGCCGTGGTGCTCGCCCGGCTCGGCCCGCGCCCGCCGCTGGCGTTCTTCACACCCGCCGAGCAGGCCGTCGCCGAGCCCCTCCTCGACCACCTGCTGGCCCGCTGGGAGGACCCCGGGCCCCCGGCCCCGAGCAGGACCCCGACCGGGACCCCGACCCCGACCGGTACCCGGACCCGATCCCGGTCCTCGCCGACATCGACGCCCGCCTCGCCCGCCACGACGGCGACGGCTGGCGCTACGCGGACCTGCCCGACGACGGCGACGCCTGGCGCCGCTCGCTGGCCGCGCTCGACGCGGACGCGCGGGCCCGCCACGACGGCCGGGGCTTCGCCGCGCTCGGTCACGGCGACCGGCACCGCCTGCTCACCCACGTACGCCACCTCGGGCCCCGCGACTGGCACGGCATGCCCGCCGCGCGCGTGTGGACCCTGTGGACGCGCTACGCCTGCGCCGCCTTCTGGGCGCACCCGGCGACCTGGGCGGAGACCGGCTTCGGCGGACCGGCCTACCCGCGCGGCTATGTGCGCCTCGGCCGCGGCCTGCGCGAGCCCTGGGAGGAGGAGCCACCGCGATGAGCGGCGCCTGGCAGACCCTGCGCGAGACCCTGCGGCCCCAGTCGGACGTGCGCGCCCGCAACGCCTCCGCCTGGCTGCTGCCGCACGGCGACCGGCGCTTCGACCCCGGACTGCTCGCCCGGATGCGGCACTTCGACGACGGCGACGAGGTCGACCTGGTCGTCGTGGGCTGCGGCGCGGGCGGCGCCGTCCTCACCCAGCGCATGGCACGGGCGGGCTGGCGCGTGGTGTGCCTGGAGGCGGGCCCGTTCTGGGACGTGGAGCGGGACTGGGTGAGCGACGAGGCGGGCGCGCACGGCCTGTACTGGAACGAGCCGCGCCTGGTCGACGGCGACCACCCCGTGCCGCTCGGCGCCAACAACTCCGGCCGGGGCGTGGGCGGTTCGATGAACCACTTCGCCGGGTACGCGCCGCGCCTGCACCCCTCCGACTTCCGCACCCGCTCCACGGACGGCGTCGGCGCCGACTGGCCGATCTCGTACGCCGACCTCAAGCCGTACTACGTGCGCATGGAGCGGGAGCTGCCCGTCGCGGGCCAGTTCTGGCCGTGGGGCGACCCGCACCCCTACCCGCACCCCCCGCACCCGCTCGGCGGCAACGGGCAGATGATGCTGGAGGGCTGCGCCGCCCTCGGCATCGAGGCGCGGATCGGCCCGGTCGCGATCACCAACGGCCGCTTCGGCAACCGCCCGCACTGCGTCTACCGCGGCTTCTGCCTCCAGGGCTGCAAGGTCAACGCGAAGGCGTCCCCGCTGATCACGCACGTGCCGGACGCGCTCGCGCACGGCGCGGAGATCCGCGCCGACGCCATGGCGGCGTACGTGGAGACCGACGGCCGGTACGCCACCGGCGTGCGCTACTTCCGCGGTGGCCGCGAGCGCTTCCAGCGGGCCCGGCACGTGGCGCTCGCGGGCTACGCCATCGAGACGCCGCGGCTGCTCCTCAACTCCGGTCTGTGCGGCGAGTACGACCAGGTGGGACGGTATGTGATGGTGCAGGGCGCGCCGCAGACCGCGGGCCGCTTCGACGACGAGATCCGCATGTACAAGGCGCCGCCGCCGGAGGTGTCCACGGAGGAGTTCTACGAGACCGACCCGGCCCGCCCCTACCGGCGCGGGTTCGCCGTGCAGACGGTGTCGCCGCTGCCGATCGTGTGGGCCGAGCACCTGACGGCCGCCGGGTACTGGGGGTCCGAACTGCGGTCCCGCATGCGGGAGTACGTCCACTGGGGCGTCCTCGGCGCGCTGTGCGAGTTCCTGCCGCAGGCCCGCAACCGCGTCACCGTGGAGCCGTCCGTCACCGACCGGCACGGCCTGCCCGTGGCCCGCTTCACCCACGGCCGCTGCGCCAACGACGAAGCCCAGATGGCGGCGGCCCAGACGGTCATGGAGGACGTCCTGCGGGCCGCCGGGGCACGGGAGCTGATCACGGTGGAGCGGTACGCGCACCTGGTGGGCGGCTGCCGCATGGGCACCGACCCGCGGCACGCCGTCGTGGACGCCGCGTGCCGCACGTTCGCGGTGCCCAACCTGCTGGTCACCGACGGCAGCGTGCTGCCGACGCAGGGCGCCGCCAACCCGGCACTGACCATCATGGCCCTCGCGGACCGCACGGCCGCGCTGCTCGCGCGGGGCGCGCGGGCGGGCGTCAGGGCCCCGGCCGTCGGGGAGGCCCGGCGATGAGGGACGGGCCGCTCCTGACGGCACCGGCCGTGTCCGCGTACACGGTGCCCGCCGACGCGCCGGAGGCGGACGGCACGTTCGCCTGGGACACCACCACCCTGTGCCTCGTGGAAGTCACCGCGGCCGACGCCACCGGCACCGGCTGGACGTACGCGCCCGCCGCCGCGGTCGAGGTGGTGCGCGAGCAGCTGACGCCGGTGCTCGCGGGCCGCGACGCCCTGGACGTGCCCGCGGCGCACGACGCGATGGTCAAGGCCGTGCGCAACGCGGGCCGCCCGGGCCTCGCCGCGTGCGCGGTCTCCGCCGTCGACATCGCCCTGTGGGACCTCAAGGCCCGGCTGCTCGGGCTGCCCCTGGCACGGCTGCTCGGCACGGCCCGCGACGCGGTGCCCGTGTACGGCAGCGGCGGCTTCACCACGTACCACGACACGCACCTGGCGGCGCAGCTCAACGGCTGGGTGCACGGGCAGCGCATCCCCCGCGTCAAGATCAAGGTCGGGGAGAGCTGGGGCCGGGCCGCCGCCCGCGACCTGGCCCGGGTGCGGACGGCACGCCAGGTCATCGGCGGCCAGGCCGAGCTGTACGTCGACGCCAACGGCGGCTACACGCGCAAGCAGGCGGTGCGGGTAGGCCGGGCGTTCGCCGAGTACGGCGTGGGCTGGTTCGAGGAGCCGGTGTCGTCCGACGACCTGACGGGCCTGGCGCTGGTGCGGGACGCGCTCGTCTGCGACGTCACGGCGGGCGAGTACGGCTACGACCTGCCGTACTTCGCGCGCCTGGTGCGCGCCGTCGACTGCGTCCAGGTCGACGCCACCCGCTGCGGCGGCCTCACCGAGTGGCTGCGCGCGGCGGCGCTCGCCCAGGCGCACGGCCTTGAGGTGTCCGCGCACGGCGCGCCGCACGCGCACGCGGCGGCCGCGGCGTGCGTGCCGAACCTGCGGCACGTCGAGTGGTTCCACGACCACGTGCGGATCGAGTCGATGTTCTTCGACGGGGCGCTCGACCCGACCGGGGGCGAGGTGCGGCCGGACGGCGGGGCCGGGCACGGGCTCACGCTGCGGACCCTGGACGTGGAGGAGTACCGGGTGGCGTGAGGCCCGGCCGAATCCGGTGGCGCGCGTGCGGCCCGCCTTGTCACGATCACGGGCATGCACTCGGCAACGCGGCCATCGGGCCCCGCTTCGGAAGTACCCGCCCTACCCGACGCACCCGACGTCCTGCTCATCGGCGGCCGGTCGGGCGTCGGAAAGTCGTCGGTGGGCTGGGAGGTCGCGGCCCTGTTGCGGGCGGCGGACGTCGGGCACGCCCTGATCGAGGGCGACGTCCTGGACGCCGTGCACCCGGCGCCGCCGGGCGACCCGGACCGCTCCCGGCTCACCTGCCGCAACCTGGCCGCGCTGTGGGCCAACTACGCGGACCTCGGCTGCCGTCGCCTGGTCTACACGAACACCGCGAGCGTCCTGGACAGCGAGGGCTGGATCTTCACCGAGGCCCTGGGCCCCGCCCGGCTCGTCCGCGTGCTGCTCACCGCGTCGGACGCCGCGGTCCAGCGGCGCCTGGCGGGCCGTGAGCGGGGCTCGGAGCTGGACGCGCAGCTGCGCCGCAGCGCGTTCATGGCGCGGCACCTGGACACGCGCGTGCCCGCGGACACCCACCGGGTGCCGACGGACGGCCGCACGGTGAGCGAGGTGGCCGCGGCGGTGCTACGGGTGACGGGGTGGGCGGCGCGGCCCCCGGCGGCCCCGGCCGAGCACCAGGCCGACGACCGCCGTTGACGCGGCGAGCGCGCCGACCCGGTTGCGGTTGCGCGAGAACCACTCCTGGGCGCTGCCGGGCCGCGCCTCCGCGTCGAACCGGCCGCGCGCGCCGTGGTCCCGGCCCCGCGCGCCGTCGCGCGGCACCCACAGGTTGCCGGTGCCGTGGTCGGCGTCGGCGGAGCCGTTCGCGCCGGTGTCGTCGGGGGGCGTCTGCTGGGCGTCGTACCCGGTGCGGGCGAGGTAGCGGTCGAGCGCTCCGGGGGCCACGGCGTTGGCGAGCAGCGTGGCCGCGGTGGTGCCGCCCACCCAGTACTCGCGGCGCCGGGGGTGGCGGGCGGCGTGGACGATGGCGCGGGCGGCGACCTCGGGCTGGTAGAGCGGCGCGACCGGGCGGGGCCGCCCCGGCATGCGGTTGAGGACCCAGTCGAACTGGGGCGTGTTGAGCCCGGGCAGCTGCACCATCGTCGTCCGCACGCGCGTCCCGGAGCGCAGCAGCTCGCACCGCAGGGACTCGTTGAAGCCCTGGATCGCGTGCTTCGCGCCGCAGTACGCGGACTGGAGCGGGATGCCGCGGTAGGCGAGCGCCGAGCCGGTCTGCACGATCGTGCCGCGCCCGCGCGGCAGCATCCGCCGCAGCGCCGCCGCCGTGCCGAACACCGTGCCCAGGTAGGTGACGTCGGTGACGCGCCGGAACTCGTCGGCGGAGACCTCCGTGAACGGGGCGAACACCCCGGCGAAGGCGGCGTTGACCCAGATGTCGATCGGCCCGAGACCGTCCTCCACCGCCTGCGCCGCGTCCTCGACGGCCTGCGCGTCCGCCACGTCGACGGCGACGGCGAGCGGTTCGCCGCCCGCCCGCCGCACGTCCTCGACGGCCGCCGCGAGGCCCGCCTCACCGCGGGCGAGCAGCGCGACCCGGTAGCCGCGGGCGGCGAACTCCCTCGCCACGGCCCGGCCCACGCCGCCGCTCGCGCCGGTCACGACGACGGTCGTCCGATGGCGTCGCACGGCTCACCGCGCCCGCCGACCGGCACCACCGGGCGGCACCGAGGGGAAGTCGGCGGTGCCGGGAGGCGGGGCCGTGGGGCGGGCGGCCGGGCGGGCGGCCTCCCGCGGCGGGTCCTCGGGGCGGGGAGGCGCCGGGGCCGCCGGGTCGGGGGTCGGGTCCGTCCGCCGACCGCCCGTCTGCCGACCGTCCGGCGCGGGTGCCGCGGGGTCGCGGCGCGGCGGCATCAGCGGGTCCTGGGCCGCCGCGGGGTCGCGGGGCGCCGGTACGTGCGGGTCGGGGCGGGGGGCCGCCGCGTGCGGGTCGGGACGCGCGGCCGCCGCGTACGGGGCTGGGTCCGGGGGCGTCGCCTGGGGGTCGGGGTGCGGGTCGGGCCTGGCCTGCGGGGCCGCTCCGCTCCGCGCGGTGGGCCGGGCGGCGTTGCGCAGCAGCACGGCGGCACCGGCGAGCAGCACGGTGACGATCAGGGCGGCGGCCCAGTCGGGCAGGCCCAGGGCGAGGACGATCCCCAGGGTGAGCGCCGCCGCCGCGCCCGCGTACAGGCCGACGACGCCGGACGCCGCGTACAGCGAGGCCCTGCGGCGCTGCTTGCGCGCCATCTCGTCGAACTCCGCGCGCAGTTCGGTGCGCAGCGTCTCCCGGATCGAGGCGCGCACCGCGTCCTGGACGACCTGGGCGAGAGCGGTGCCCAGGCCGCTGTCGGGGACCGGCGCGGCGGTGCCGGGCGCTCCCGGCGCCCTGCCGGACGTCGCGCTCGACGCGTGGCCCGCCGGGTCCATCGCGCCCCTGTTGTCCCTGTTGCCCGAGCTGTAGCTGTCTGATGTAGTCATGGCGCCCGGGTACCCCCGGCTCCCGGCGCGTAACGGCGCCCGCCCCGGGGCACCCGATGGCCACGGCGGCGCGGGTCACTGCGGTGCGGGTCACGGCGGTGCGGGCCGCGCCGGGTGCCGGTCGGCGCTCGCTGAGGTCGGCCGAAAGGATCTCCTGCCCCGCCCCGGCCAACTAGGCTCGCTCATATGGAAATCCTGGGAACGGTGCTGCGTGTCTGCGTCAGGGATCTGGAGGCGTCCGTCGCCTTCTACGAGCAGCTCACGGGCAGCACGGCGATGCGCTTCGAGCGGGGCGGTGTCTCCGTCGCCTCGGTCGGGTGCTTTCTGTTGATGAGCGGCCCCGAGCAGGAGCTGGACGTGCTGCGCAAGGTCACCGCGACCATCGCCGTCAAGGACGTCGACGAGGCGCACGCCACGCTCACGGCGGCGGGCGCGCACATCGTCGCGGGCCCGGTCCCGACCCCCGCGGGCCGCAACCTGATCGCGATGCACCCGGACGGCACGATCCTGGAGTACGTCGACCGCAACGCGACGGCGGCCCACTAGCCCCTCCCGGGGGGGCGCACGCCTGCGGGCCGCACGCCTGCGGGGCCGCAGGTCTCGCTAGGGCCGCATCCGGAAGTCGTACGCCCGTGGCAGCGGCTCCGCGCCCCCGGTGACCGCCGCCCACGCCTCCGTCAGGGACTCGTCGCCCTCCCGCAGGTCCGCCACCTCGAAGCCCTCGTCGAAGACGGCCCGCGCGGCGGTCCGGTCGCCCTCCGCGAGGAGCAGCCGCGCCTCTAGGAGGCGGAAGCGGCCGGTGGCGCGCGTGCGGGGGTGCAGCCGGTCCCAGACGGCGCGCGCGTCCCGGGGCCGCGCCACCGCGAGCAGCGCCTCCAGGGCCTCACGGCCGAGCGCCGCCGTCACGGCCGTCCACACGGCGCCGTCGTCGCGGCGCTCCGCGCACAGGTCGTCGAAGGCCTCCGCGTAGCGGTCCGCGGCGCGCTCGTCGTATCCGGACTCCTGGTCGGCGACGGCGAGGCAGCGCAGCAGCGCCCAGCGGGACGGGGCGAGTTCCAGGCCCCGCTCCCAGCTCCGCACGGCCTGCGCGCGGTCCCCGGCGTGCCACTGGGCGACCCCGAGGTGGTACTCGGTGTGCGGCCGGGCGGGCGCGGTCTCCAGCATGTCCCGCCAGTGCGGGGCGACCAGGGTCGGCCCGGGCGGCCCCACCCGGCGCGGCTCCGGCACGGCCCCGGTCCGCAGCAGGGCGAGCCACGGCTCCTGCTCCGGCCCGAGCGCCTCCTCCGTGAAGGGCGTGCCCGGCAGCTTGTACTGGGCGCGCAGCACCTCAAGGGCGCCCCAGCCGGAACCGGTCGCCAGCGTCTCCTCCGGATCCGCGTCCGCGTACGCCCGCCAGCTGTCGTAGCGCGCACGGACCTCGGCGGCGGGCAGCGCCGCCGCGAGCGCCGTCTCCACCGCGGCGCGCGCCGCCGCCCAGTCGGCGCCGTGCACCTGCTGGGCGGGCGCGGACAGCGGGCCGTACGCCTCCAGCCAGGCGACCTCGCTCTCCGCGTCCAGGCGCACGTGCTCCAGCTGGGTGCGGGCGAGGCCCGCCTGGATCTCGGCGTAGCCGCCGGTGCCGGGCTCGGTCAGCCACCGCTGCCAGCGGCGCCCGCCGGGGCCCGAGCCCCACGCGAAGAGCTTGCGGCCGCGCAGAGTGTCCGTGGAGGTCTGGACGAGGCCGTACCCGTCGGCGTCCAGAGCGGCGATCCAGCGGCGGGCGCCGTTCGGCACGTCGTAGAAGCAGTCCGCCGCGTGCGCCCCGCGCGCCGGGTAGGAGCGGTCCACGCCGTCGTGTTCGGGCACCGGCACGCGCGTGAGGGCGCGCGCGTAGTCGTACCCCCAGGCCTCGTCGGCGGGTGCGATGACCCTGCGCTCCTCGGGCACCGCCGTGTTCGACCACCAGTAGACGGGCACCGGCCGCTCGTGCGGGTTGCGGACGCGCGCGCCCACGTACAGGAAGTCGGAGTCGCCCGGCAGCCACAGGTCCACCTGGAAGGGCACGTCCCGCAGCCGCTCCCACTCCCACAGGCGCACCATGGGGCCGCCGTCGGGCGCGGTCAGCAGCGCGGCGTGCAGCGGCGCGCAGGCCAGCGTGGTGTGGCCGGTGGCGCCGACGTTCCACTCGATGCCCCCGGAGAACCAGGCGCCGTTCAGTGCGAAGTCCGCGGGCTGGAACACCGGGTTCCGGTAGAGCAGTTCGCGGCCCGTCGGCTTGTGCAGCAGCGAGTGCACGCGGCCGCCGAGCCCCGGCAGGACGGTGGCGCGCAGCCGCTCGTTCTCGATGACGATCGCGTCGAGGGACACCGGTGTCCGGGCCCGGCCGTAGCCGTCGCGGAGGGGCGCGGGCAGCACGGAGGTCAGCGGCGCGTAGGCGAGCTGCCGCGCCATGTCGCGCGGCAGGCCGTCCCTGATCCGCTCGTCGACCGTGTGCGGTCTGCGCCGCGGGCGCAGCGGCGGCAGTGGGTTGTCGGGGCCCAACTCGGCCGCGGGCAGGGTGATCGCGTCACGTCGTACGGTCGTCGCCAAGGTGCCCTCCCTGATGCCGCCGGTACGCGGCGCGTCCCGAAGCCCCCGGCGGCCCCGGTGGCCTCCGGCGGCCCCGACGACCATGGAACACCCTTGTCGCGGCCCCGAACAGGGCCCGTGCGGGCCGGGATCCGTGAGGGGGCGTCAGGGGCCGGTGAAGACGCCCGTGCGTCAGGGGCCGGTGAAGGCGGCCGTGCGTCAGGGGCCGGTGAAGGCGGCGACCACGGTGTCGGTGAGCACGTCGCCCGCCGTGCCGTCGGGGTCCAGGTCGGGGTCGTAGATCGTCACGTTGATCCCGACACAGCGCGGTGAGCGCACCAACGGGCGCAGCAGCGCGAGCAGTTCATCCGGGTGCAGGCCGTCGGGGTCGGGGGCGTCGACGGCGGGCATCACGCCCGGGTCGAGCACATCGGCGTCCAGGTGCACCCAGAAGCCGTCCAGGGCGGTGTGCTCCAGGCTGGCGAGGCCGGAGCGGGCCACGTCGTCGGCGCCCCACTGGCGCAGCTCGCCGACGGTGACGGTGGGGATCTTCAGGCCCGCCAACTCCTCGCGGTCCTCGTCACCGTCCCGCATCCCGAACAGGCGCACGTCCTCGTCGCGCAGATAGGGCCCGAGCCCTTCGAGGTTCGTGAGGTCCGCCTGGCCGCGCCCGGTGGCGAGGGCCAACTCCTCGCCGCCCGCGGCGCCGACGCGGTCGGAGTTGCCGGGGTGGCGGAAGTCGGCGGAGGCGTCGATCGCGGCGAGCCCGAAGCGGCCGACGCGGCGCAGCGCGAGGGCGGCACCGAGCTGGATGGAGCAGTCGCCGCCGAGCACGACGGGCAGGTCACCGGCGCGCACATACCGCTCGACGCGGTCGGCGAGCTTGGGCGTGTACGCCGCTATGGCCGCCGCGTTGAAGACGCCGTCGCCCTCCTGCCAGTCGCCGCGGTCGTAGCGCGGCGGGACGACGACGCCGCCCTCCGCTGCGTTCAGGCGGCGCAGGATGCCGCGGTCGCGCAGCGCCCCCGCGAGTTTGTAGCAGCCCGGCACGGTGCCGGGCGCGGGCGGGCGCAGACCCAGGTTGGAGGGGGCGTCGATCACCACGATATTCCGCATGCGCGCCATCCTCCGCGACGTACGCTGACGCCTTCAATGGTCTCCACGCAGGTGAGACACAGGAGACAGCGCGAGACGGCGCGAGACAGCGCGAGACGGCGAGGGGCAGCGCGAGACGGCGAGGGGCAGCGAGGAACATGGGAACCCAGCACACCTACCGGGTCATCGTCCGCGGCACCTGGGACGGGCTGACCGACGAGGCCCACGCCCGCCTCACCGCCGAGGCCACCGAACACGGCCTGGCGGCGATGCGGTTCACACCGGAGGGCTCACTCGCGTACGACGTGCCGCTGAAGCACTTCTCGTACCGGTTCGAGGTCATCTCCGACGCCGAGGACGGCCCGGAGATGGCGGGCGCGCTCGCGGAGGAGAAGGCCGAGCGGCTGCTCGCGGACCGCGGCTGCGGCTTCCGCGACCTGCGGTCGTTCCCCACCGACCTGGACACGATGAAGGTCAACCGGAAGGCGGGGAGGGCGTCTCGTCGGTGAGGGGGTGTCTTGCCGGGGGCGGGGTGCCTTGCCGAGAGGCGGGGTGCCTTGCCGGGAGGCGGGGTGCCTTGCCGGGGGCGGATTGTCTTGTCGGGGAGAGGTCATCTCGACGGTGGGGAGGTCGTTGCGTTAAGTAGAGGGCATCGCGTTGGGGAGAGGGCGCCGCGTTGGGGAGAGGTCTTCTTGGCGGTGAGAGGCCATCGCGTTGCTGAGGACCCCTCAAGCAGTTGAGGGCCCGTCACTCAGTTGAGAGGCTCTCACTCAGTTGAAGGGCCGCCACCCAGTTGAGGGGCCATCCGCCGGTGAGGCGTCGTCATGTCAGTGAGAGGCTCTCACGCCGTCGAGAAGCCATTACGTCGGTGGGAGCCCATGACGTTGCCGAGAGGCTGCCCGTCGGTGAGGTGCCATCACGCTGGTGAGAGGCTGTCACGTCGCTGAGGAGCCATCACACTGGCGAGAGCCGATGCCATAGCTAAGGGTCCGTCTCGTAGCCGAGAAGCCACGCATCGGTGAGGTGTCGTCACGCCGGTGAGAGCCTGTCACATCGGCGAGGGGCCATCACGGCGGTTAGAGCCCGCCTCCTCAGTGAGAACCTGTCTCGCCCGCGAGAGCCCACCCCGTCCGCAAGCCCCCGCCTAGTCCGCGAGAGCCCACCCCGTCCGCGAGAGCCCGTCTCGCTGGCGAGACCGTCACAGCCGTGACGCCCCCCTATCCCCCCCTACGCCCCCGGACCACGTCACCTCGGCGGCGACGTCACCTCGGCGGCGACGTCACTGCGGCGGGGACGTCATCTCGACCGTAAGCGCCCACCGCTGGTGATCGCGCCACGCCCCGTCGACAAACAGGAAGTCCGGCGAGAAGCCCTCGAGCCGGAAGCCCGCGCTCCGGGCGAGCGCGATCGACGCGGCGTTGCCCGGCTGCACGTTGATCTCCAGGCGGTGCAGCCGCAGTTCGCCGAACGCGTACGCCACGACCAGGCCCAGCGCCTCCCGCATCAGGCCGCGGCCCGCGGCGTGCGCGAACGCCCCGTAGCCGAGCGCGCCGCTGCGGAAGCCGCCCTCGACGATGTTGTTGATGTTGATGAACCCGGCGATGGCGCCGGAGCCCCGCTCGCACACCAGGAACCCGGCCTTGGCCGGGTCGCCGATGAGCGTGTCCGCGTACGCCGCGTAGGCCTCCGGCGTCTTCGGTGGGAACAACCAGGGCCGGTGCAACTCCTGGCTCTGCCGGGCGCGGGCCGTGAACTCGGCGCCGTCGGCGCGGGTGAAGGGGCGTATGCCCACGCGGGGGCCGGTGGCGAGGTAGCCGGGGCCGTCGGCGCGGGCCGGGGCGATGGTCGGGTCGGGCATCCGCCCACGCTACCGGGGCCCGGCCGCGCGCCTCAGCGGCGCCGCCCCATGAAGTACGCCCCGCACAGCGCGCCGATCAGGCCCGTTCCGAGCAGCGCCATCCACAGCGGCATGGACACTTCGGGGATCAGCAGCCGGATCTTGGTGTTGCGGGTGTTCTCGAAGATGAAGATCAGGGTGAGCAGGGCAAGCACGGCGACGGTCACCCTGCCGGGCGTCATCAGGTCGCCCAGGCCGCCTTTGGAGGGGCTCTTGGAGCCGCCCTTGGAAGTGTTGGGGCTCATGGCTTCAGCATGGGCGGCACCACGGGCACCCGCGCGGTGGGAGCGGGGCGACGCTGAGCCATACGGGTGACCGAGGAACTGGCGGCCGGGTCCTGGACGGCTACCGGGCCCGGCCTCGCCCGACGGTCGCCCCGCCCGACGGTCGCCCCGCCTGGCGGTCACCCCACCTGGCGGTCACCCCGCCTAGCGGTCGCCCCGCCTGGCCCACCCCCGGCCCTCGCGCCCCACCGGACGCCGACGCCCACCCCGGAGCCCCCCACCTACCGCAACAACCACTTCGCCGTCAGCGCCAGCACCTCCGCCCGGCTGCGGCCCCCGTGATCGGCGGCGATGAGGTGTTCGCTGATCCGCAGCGAGAACGTGATGACGCAGCGCGCCTCGACGTCGTCCTCGTCGGCGCAGAAGGCTCCGTACAGCGAACGCAGGTACTCCATGCGCCGGTTGTCGACCCGCTTCAGGCGCCGCGCCACGCCCTCGTCGCGCCGCGCCCAGTCCCGGACCGCGAGTTCGACCGCCACGCCCCTCGGCACCCCGTCGCTCGCCTCGGCCAAGGCGAACAGCCGCTCCAGGCGGGTCCTGGCGTCGCCCCCGTCGCGCTCCACCTCCTCGATCACCGCCTCCGCCACCTCGTGCTCCCACGTGTCGAGCATCTCCGCGAGCAGCGCGTCCCGGTTGCGGAAGTAGCCGTAGAAGCCGCCCTTGCTGACGCCGAGCGCCTGCGCGAGCGGCTCGATCCGGACCGCCTCCGGGCCCCCGGCGGCCAGGGCCCGCAGCCCCTCCTCGATCCACGTCCCGCGCGGCGTGCGGATCGCGCCCATGCTGTGTCCCCTCTCACGTCCTGGCCGCCCCAACCGATCTATACGGCGTCGTATAGACCCTGCTACCTTGCTTTATACGGCAGCGTATAGATCCTAGCCGCCCGAGTTCCGTCCGCCCGAGTTCCGTCCGCCCGAGTTCCGTCCGCCCGAGCTGGCGTCCGTCCGAGCCCCGCCCGAGCTGGCGTCCGTCCAAGTTCCGCCCGCGCGTGACGCCGCTGACGCGTGCGCCGCAGCCACGGGACGGGGCGGGGCGGGTGCGGATCCGACGGCACCGGTACGGACCGGATGGAGAGAGGGCACCTCATGCGACTTCCCCGCACCGCGTACACCTCCCGCCCCTGGCGCAGCCACGAGTTCGCCAGCGACTTCCGCGCCGAGGACGTGTGGGCCCTGCCGACCCCGGGCGGCCCCGACGACCTCACGCACCTGGTGCACCAGTTCGCCAGCGACGCCCCGGAGGAGGGCGCGCCCATCGAGGGTGCCGTGCCGCGCCTGCTGTTCAAAGTGCGCTGGCGGCTCGGGGCGCTGCTCGGCTGGGACCGCCCCTCGGCGGGCATCGGAACCCGCGTGCGCACCCTGCGCGACCGGCTTCCCGAAGACCTCCGCGACGGCACCCGCGGCCCCGACCTGCGGGCCGTGCCCTTCACCTCCGTCTACCAGACGCACGACGAATGGCTCGCGGAGAGCGCCAACCGCACGGTGCACATGGCCATGCACATTGGCTGGGTGCCGGACGCCGACGGCGGCTACCACGGCGTGCTGACTGTCCTGGTCAAGCCCAACGGCCGCCTCGGCTCCCTCTACATGCTGGGCATCAAGCCCTTCCGCTACCTCGGCGTCTACCCCGCCCTGCTGCGCCAGATCGGCCGCGAGTGGCGGGCGGGCGCTGCGGCGCGGGCGACGGGCTGAACCGGGGCGGGGCGCTGGCCGCCGGGGCTCGGGCCGCCTGCGGTGCCGATCGCCGGGGCTGCGACCGCGAAGGCTCCGACCGCCAGGGGTGCCGCAATGGCCACCTCCGCGCAAGCCCCCGCAAGGACCGCACGCTACGCCAGCGCAGGCACCTCCAGCGTCAGCGTCCCCGCGTCCGCGTCCAGTTCGGCGGGGACACCGAACGGCACCGTCAGCGCCCCGTCGCAGTGGCCGAAACCGAACTCCTCCACCAGGGGCACCCCGAGACCGCCGAGCCGGTCGAGGAAGAGGGGGCGCAGCTCGTCGTACGCGTCACAGTCCTCCCAGGAGCCGAGCGCGATCGCCGCCACCCCGTCCAGCCAGCCCGCCCGGGACAGCTGGGTGAGATAGCGGTCCAGGCGGTACGCCTCCTCGCCGATGTCCTCCAGGAGGAGCAGCCCGCCGCGCGCGGAGCGGCGGGCGCCCGGCGTGCCGAGGTCGGCCGCCAGCAGGGACAGGCAGCCGCCGAGCGTGACGCCCCGGGCCCGGCCGCCGCGCAGCACCGCTCCTGCGGAGGCGATGACCTGGACGGCCTCCGGCTCGAACAGCGTGGCGCGCAGGTGGTCCTGGGCCCGGGCGTTCTTCAGGAAGTCGGCCGCGGCGACCATCGGGCCGTGCAGCGTGGCGAGGCCCATGCGCCGCGCGAACGCCTCGTGCAGCGTCGTGATGTCGCTGTACCCCAGGAACACCTTGGGTCCCGCCGCCCGCATCGCGTCCCAGTCGAGCAGCTCGACCATCCGTGCCGCCCCGTACCCGCCCCGGGCGCAGAACACCGCCGTCACCTCGGGGTCGCACCAGGCCCGCTCCAGGTCCGCGGCCCGGTCCGCGTCGGTGCCCGCGAGGTAGCCGAACCGGGGGTGGACGTCCAGGACATGGGGGGCGACGACCGGGTCCAGGTCCCAGCCGCGCAGGATGTCCAGGCCCGCTTCGAGCCGGTCCTCCGGCACCGGCCCGCTCGGCGCGACGACGGCGACGCGGGCACCGGGCACCAGCCGGGGCGGCCGGGCCAGGGGCACCGCCGCGGCGGCGGTGGGCAGGGGCGCGGTCACTTGGTCAGCTCCAGGGTCGGCAGGCCGCCCGCTGGGTCCAGCCGGAACACCTGGGCGTACAGGGACAGTTCCGCTTCGAGGGCGCGGACCAGGGTGTCGGCGCGGCGGAAGCCGTGGCCCTCGCCCTCGAAGGCGATGTACGCGTGCGGCACCCCGCGTCGACCGGTGCCCTTCGCCCCCTCCATGTGCTCCAGGAACCGCTCGCACTGCGCGGGCGGACAGATCACGTCGTCCAGGCCCTGGAGCAGCAGGAACGGCACGGCGATCCGGTCGGCGTGCCGGGTGGGCGAGCGCTCCTCGTAGCGGCCCGGCACCTCGTCGAAGGGCCCGATCAGCGTCTCCAGGTACCGCGACTCGAAGTCGTGGGTCTCGCCGCTGCCCCAGGAGACCAGGTCGAGGACGGGATAGATGATCGTCCCGCACGCGTACACGTCGGTGGTCGTCAGGGACGCCGCCGTCGTCCAGCCGCCCGCGCTGCCGCCGCGGATCGCGAGCCGCGCCCGGTCGGCCGTGCCCTCGTCGGCGAGGGCGAGCGCGACGGCCGCGCAGTCCTCGACGTCGACGATGCCCCACTGCTCGCGGAGCCTGTTGCGGTACTCCCGGCCGTACCCCGTGGAGCCGCCGTAGTTGACCTCGGCGACGCCGATGCCCCGGGAGGTGAAGTAGGCGATCACCAGGTCGAGGACGAGGGGCGCCCGCGAGGTGGGGCCGCCGTGCGCCCACACCACGTACGGCGGCAGCTCGTCGTCGGGCGCGACGTGGCCGGGGTGGTGCGGCGGGTAGACGTGGGCGTGGATCTCGCGTCCGTCCGGGCCGAGGAACGTGCGGATCTGCGGCTCGGGATAGTACGTGGGGTCCACGGGGTCGTCGTGCGCGGCGCCGATCACGCGGGCCCGGCCGGTGCGGGTGTCCAGCTCCACGACCTCGTACGCGCTGCGGGGGCTCGCGGCGATCCCGGCGACGCGGGTGCCGCTGACGGCGACGGTGGCCGACCACTCCGTCCACGGTCCGGCGGCGTCCACGACCTCCCCGGTCTCCGGGTCGAGTATGCCGAGCGCGGTGGCGCCGCTGCCGTGCACCACGGCGATCAGCCCGCTCTCCAACGGCGCGAACCAGCTCATGCCAAGCTGCCACAGCGGCCCGGCGAACTCCTCCTCGCGCAGGCACAGCGGCACCACGGAGCCGACCGCGCCCTCGGGGGCGTCCAGGTCGGCGCGGTAGAGGTTCCACCAGCCCGTGCGGTCGCTGGCGAACAGCAGGCGCCCGTCCGGCGCCCACTCCACCTGGGGGATCGACTCCTCGGGGCCGCCCGCGACGCCGCGCGCGCCCGCGAAGGTGCCGTCGGCGCGCACGTCGGCGACCATCAGCTCCGTGCCGTCCCAGGGCATCCGCGGGTGGTCCCAGGCGAGCCACGCCACCCGCGTGCCGTCCGGCGACAGGCGCGGGCCGGTGACGAAGCGGTGCCGCCCGTCGGACAGCTCCCGCACCCGCGCCCGGTCCTCGGCGGCCGACCCGTCGAGCGGCACGGCCGCCAGGACCCGCCGCACGTCCGTCGGCCCGTCCCCGGTGAACTCCTCAAGGACGCACCACACCTCGCCCTGGTCCAGCCGCAGGCTCGGATCGGCCCAGCGCAGGCCGCCGCCGACGCCCGACAGGGGAGTGAGGGGTCTCGGCTCGGCCCCGGGGGCGTCCGGCTCGTACGCGTACAGGCGCTGGTCGGCGAAGTTCACGAAGACCAGCAGCGGTCCGCGCCCCGTGTCCGGGCGGGCGGCGCCGGTCCAGGGGCGGCCGCCGTACTCGATGACGCGGCTGCGCACGTTCCACGGGGCGGCCAGCACCGTGTGCTCGCCGCCGTCCGCGCGGCGCCGCACCAGGGCGCGCCGACCGCCCTCCATGGGGCGGGGCTCCGTCCACCAGGCCTCGTCCCCCACGAAGCCGACGAACGCGGGGTGGCCGTCGTTCGCCGCGGCGAGCGCGGCGTCGATCGGGGACAGCCACGAGCCGTACGGCTTGGTCTGCGCCATGTCGTCCATCTCCCCCATCGTTCGTCAGGCCGTCCTCGGATAGCGGTCGAGTACCCGGGTGCCGAAGTGCAGTGCCTCGACCGGAACGCGCTCGTCCACCCCGTGGAAGAGCGCCTGGTAGTCGAAGCCCTCGGGCGTCTTCAGCGGTGAGAAGCCGTAGCCGAGGATGCCGAGCCGCGAGAACTGCTTGGCGTCCGTACCGCCCGACATGCAGTACGGCACGACACGGCCTTCCGGGGCGAACTCGGCCACGGCCGCGCGCATCTTCGCGAACGTGGGCGTGTCCACCGGCGCCTGGAGTGCCACCTCCCTGTGGTGGAACTCCCAGTCGACGTCCGGTCCGGTGAGCCGGTCAAGGGTGGTGCGGAACTCTTCCTCGCCGCCGGGCAGATATCTGCCGTCGACGTAGGCGGTGGCCTCGCCCGGGATCACGTTGACCTTGTAACCGGAGCGCAGCATCGTCGGGTTGGCGCTGTTGCGCACCGTGGGCTCGACCAGGGCCGCGGTGGGGCCGAGCTTCTCCAGGAAGGCGTCGACGTCGAAGCCGGGCGCGTCCGGGTCGGCCTGGAGGCCGTAGAGCCCGGCCAGCTCCACCAGGGCGGCGCGCACCGTGGGCGTGAGCCGGAGCGGCCACTGGTGCTCCCCGATGCGGTGGATGGCGGCGGCGAGCCTGCTGACCGCGTTGTCCTTGTTCACCTTGGAGCCGTGGCCCGCCGTGCCGCGGGCGGTGAGCTTGAGCCAGCCGGTGCCGCGCTCCCCGGCCGCGATCGGATAGAGCTGGTTGCCCCGGCCGTCGTGGAAGGTGAACGCGCCGGACTCGCTGATGCCCTCCGTGCAGCCCTCGAAGAGGTCGGCGTGCTCGTCGGCGAGGAAGCCGGAGCCGTCGCGGGCGCTGGCCTCCTCGTCGGCGGTGAACGCGATCACGATGTCCCGCCGCGGGCGGACGCCCGCGCGCGCCCAGCCGCGGACGACCGCCAGGATCATCGCGTCCATGTTCTTCATGTCGATGGCGCCGCGCCCCCACACGACGCCGTCGCGGACCTCTCCGGAGAAGGGGTGCACGCTCCAGTCGGCGGCCTCGGCCGGGACGACGTCCAGGTGGCCGTGGACGAGCAGCGCGTCGGCGCCCGGCTCGGTGCCCTCGATGCGGGCGACCACGTTCGTCCGGCCCGGGGTGCGCTCCAGGAGCATGGGCTCGATGCCGGTGTCGGCGAGCAGCGCCGCCGCGTACTCGGCGGCGGGGCGCTCGCGGCAGGTGTCGTCGCCGTGGTTGGTGGTGTCGATGCGGATGAGCTCGGAGGTGAACCGGACGACCTCGTCCAGTGCTTGCGGGTCGACCTGGTCAGCCATACTGCTCCTCAACCGCGGCGGAGGCGATCGTGGTGACCGCCTTGAAGGTGCGAATGCCCTCGTACATGGTGTCGCTCACGTACGCGACTTTGCGCTCCGCCACGCGCCGCACGCCCGGAACGACCGTCGCCGCCATCGACAGGTGCTCGGCGTCGAACTCGACCTCCACCGTGAAGGGGCCGCCCAGCACCGGCTCGTGCCGCACGGCGAGGGCCGCGGCCTGCTTGGCGGCGGCGCGGATGTCGGTCGCCGTGCGGGTGGGCGTGCGGCACACCGCCGCGTACCGCGACACGTGGTCCTTGACGGCGACCTTCAGCGCGCCCGGCGCGTACCCCAGGGCGTCCTCGCAGGCCAGGTCGTCGCCGGTGACGAGGACGACGGGGACGCCGAACTCGGCGACGACGTGGGAGTTCAGCAGGCCCTCGCTGGCGCGCACGCCGTTGACCCACACGCCGGTGATCTGGTTGGCGAGGTAGGTGTGCGCGAGGACGCCCTCCATGCCCGCGCCCGCGTGGTAGCCGATGAAGGCGATGCCGTCCACGTCGTCGTGCTGGACGCCTTCGACCATCGACAGGGACTTGTGGCGGCCGGTGAGCATCTCGGCCCGCTCGTCGAGCCGCTCCAGCAGCAGATTGCGCATCGTCCAGTGCGCCTCGTTGATGAGCACCTCGTCGGCGCCGCCGTCGAAGAAGCCGAGCACGGCCGCGTTCACGTCCGAGGTGAACATCGAGCGGCACCGCTCCCACTGCGGCGTGCCCGGAAGCACGTCTGCGGGCCAGGTCACACCCGTGGCGCCTTCCATGTCGGCGCTGATGAGGATCTTCATGCCTCGAAACCGTACGCGGTCACGCCGACCCCGTGCCAGGCCTGTGGATAACTCTCACTGGCCCAGACCACTGGCGGTCCGAGCGGCGCGGCGGGCGCCGCTCGGCCGTCGGCCTAGGCGGGGTTCACGGGCGGCCCACCACCAGCCATGTCGACGGCAGTTCGATGCGGGTGCCGTCGGCCGTGGTCTCGGTGGTGAGCAGGGGCAGTTCTCCGCTGGCGAGGACGGTGAGGCCCGCGGCGCGCACGTGCTCCGGCACGGCCGCGTCGGCGACCTCGCCCGGCGCGATGCCGTGCGCGAAGACCGGGGCCAGCTTCGGCGGCGGCCCTCCGGCCGCCTCGACCAGGCCCTTGAGCCGACGCCCGGCGGCCTCGGCGAGCTCCACGACGAAGGCCCTGCCGCGGGTGCCGACGAGCGTGGCGATGGCGTCGACCAGCGGCTGCCGGTCGTCCGGCTCGCACTGGTGCAGGACGCCGCGCATGTACACGTTCACATCGCCGAGTTCCGCGTGGAGCTGGTCGGTGGCGGCCTTGTCCACCGCGTCGAGCTGCCGGTACTCGGCCTGCCCCGCGGGGTCGGCGCGCCGCGCGTGCTCGACGGCGGCCTCGGCGAGGTCGACGCCGAGGACGTGCGGGAAGCGGTCGGCGAGGAAGCGGGTCTGGGTGCCGTTGCCGCAGCCGAGGTCAAGGAGCGGCAGGCCGGGCGCCGCCAAGTGGGGTTCGAACAGGGTCAGATGGCGGCCGACGGTCAGGGCGGGCGAGGCGTCCCAGAAGACGGCGCCCTCTTCGGGCGGCGCGTCGCCCCAGAAGCCCTCCCACGCCTGCCGGTACCGATCGGTGACACTCATGTCCAGCTCCCCAGGTGCGACGACCGCCGCCGAAGCCGACGGCAAGATCGGTCTACCGCTCGCCGGGGCGCGCGACAAGCCGCGTGCGCGCACCTTCACGGGGCTTTCGATCCGCGTTCCCCGGGCGTGCGCGACGCCTCCCCCGGCGTGCGCCCTGACGTCGCCGCACCACCCCGTCCGACGCCCCGGCGTCCCCCGTGGCTACCGGCGCGGTGCCTCCAGCTCGAACCACACGGTCTTGCCCGTGCTGGTGCGGCTGGTGCCCCACTCCTTGGCGAGGCCGGTGACGATGCGCAGGCCGCGCCCGAACTCGTCGGACGGGCCCGCGTTCAGGAGGGACGGCAGCGCGACGTCGTCGTCCTCGACCTCGCACAGCAGCCGTCCCGCGTGGACCAGGCGCAGCCCGATGCGTCGGCCCTGGGCGTGCCGTACGGCGTTGGTGACCAGCTCGCTGGCCAGGAGGGCCGCGGTGTCCTCCAGGGCGTCGAGGCCCCAGTCGCGCAGCCGGTCCCGCACCAGGTCGCGGGCCCTGCTGACCTCGCTGGGGTCGGCGACGAGCCGCCAGTGCCCGACGTTCGCGGACGGGACGCCGTTGAGCCGGGCCATCAGCAGGGCCACGTCGTCCTTGCGCCCACCGCGGGTGTTGAGGGCGCGGATGATGGTGTCGCAGGCGGCGTCCATGGAGGCGGCGGGGTGGGCGGCCGACTCCACCAGCGTGGCGAGGCCCACGCCGATGTCCTCGCCGCGCACCTCCACGAGGCCGTCGGTGCACATCAGGAGCCGGTCGCCGGGCGCGACCCGCACCCGTACCGACTCGAAGGGCACGCCGCCGACGCCGATGGGCGCCCCGGTCGGCAGGTCGAGCAGCTCGCTGCGGCCGTCCGCGGCGCGCACCAGGACGGGCGGGATGTGGCCCGCGTTGGCCAGGTCCAGATGGCCCGCGATCGGGTCGTACACGGCGTACAGGCACGTCGCCAGGTAGTGCTCGCCGAGCCGCTGCGCCAGGTCGTCGAGGTTCCTCAGGAGCTGGGCGGGCGGCAGGTCGAGGGCGGCCATGGTCTGCACGGCGGTGCGCAACTGGCCCATCATCGCCGCCGAGTTCAGGCCGTGGCCCATCACGTCCCCGACGACCAGGGCCGTGCGGGCGCCGGGCAGCTTCACGGAGTCGAACCAGTCACCGCCGACCCGGCCGAGCAGGGTGCCCGGGAGGTAGCGGGTCGCGATGTCGCAGCCGGACATGCGGGGCTCGATGTGCGGCAGCATGCTGTCCTGGAGGGTGTCGGCGACCGACTCCTGGTAGGTGTACATGCGGGCGTTGTCGAGCACGAGGCCCGCGCGGGCGGCCAGTTCGGCGCCGGTGACGCGGTCCATGTCGTTGAAGACGGGCCGCTCCCGGTGGCGCAGCAGGATCATGAACCCGAGCACCACGTTGCGCGCCTTCAGGGGCACGACCAGCATCGACCGGTGGTTGATCAGCGGCCGGATGTCGCGCTTCTCGAACTGCGAGGCGATCGCGTTGCCCATCTCTTCGGAGATGCGGGGTACGAGGACGGGCTCTCCGGAGGTCATGCACTGGAAGAACGGCGTGTGCGCGGGGAACGGCATGGACTCGCCGACCGGCACGACGTCGTCCCAGCGGCCCGGCTCGTCGGTGTGCTCCACGGCGACGCGGTGCCACAGGGTGGTCTCGTCCGGGACGCCGTCGGGGAAGCCCTCGCCCGCGACGACCTGTTCGCGCAGGTAGGTGCCCGCCACGTCCGTGAAGCGCGGGACGACGGCCTTGCTGACCTCCTGGATGGTGCGCGCCAGGTCGAGTGAGGAGCCGATGCGGGCGCTGACCTCGTTGAGGAATTCGAGGCGCTCGCGCACCGCCGCGTACTCCAGGTCTTCGCCGTCCTCACTGTCCTCGTTGCCCTCGCCCGTGTCCGGGGCGCCCTGCGCGGGGGCGCCGCCGGTGGCCGCGGCGGCGGCGCGCTCCCGGCGCGCCCGGCGCTCGGCGCGGCGCGTCACGCCCCAGTCCGGTGTGACGGGCACGCGGTCGTGCTGGCTGAACTCGAGGACGGGATAGCCCAGTTCGAGGACCTGTGCCACGATGCGGGCGCTTTCGCCGACGCTCATGCTGGGGAGGATCTCGGGCAGCCGCCCGGCGAGTTCGTCGGCGCCGGGGAAGTCGGTGTGCAGGGCGAAGGCGGGTGCTATGCGCTCGACCCGGCCGCGCTCCGGAGCGTCGGCCGCGGTCAGGCGCGCGGCGTCCGCGGCGAGCACGAGCAGCCGCTCGCGCCCGGGGCCGACCAGCGGGTAGGCCCACCACAGCACGTCCACGCGCCGTCCGCCGCGCACCGGCACGGTCAGGCGGGCGCGGCCCGCGGCGGGGTAGGAGGTGCGGCCGTCCAGGGAGCTGCCGAGGTCGGGCCCGAGGGTGTCGTACGCGCCGTACGGGGAGCCGGGGGCGGTGTCCTGGGGCAGGGCGCCGGAGACCGGCAGCAGGTCGCCCGCGGGGCGGCCCACGGCCTCGTCCTTGGAGTGGCCGAACAGGCGGCGCGCGCCGACGCTCCAGTGGGAGACGAGGCCTTCGCCGTCGACGACGACCACAGCCAGGGGGACGCGGCCGGGCACGCCGCTCCGCGGCACCGGCTCGCCGTCCGGGGTCCCACGCTCCATGGCCAAGGCTCCTTCCCACGGTACGGCAAGATCTGCACCGTCTCCCCTCACCAACCGTACGGCTGTGGGGGGTTACCGTGCGGCGCCTTGGGAGAATTGCCCCGCACGGGGGCGCCTCCGGAGCGCACGGCGGGGTCGTGGGACCATCCCGGGCCGCCCTTCGGGCCGGTCCCGGCTCAGTCCTCGTGGCCCAGTTGCAGGTCCCGCTCCGTCCGGCCGCCCCCGGCGACCTGGAGGACCGTGGCGACCGGCGGGTAGCCCGCGGCGATCACCGTGTACTCGCCGGACGACAGGTCGACGAACCGGAACGTGCCGTCGACGCCGGTGGTCAGCGTGTCGACGACGTTGCCCGCGGCGTCCAGGAGCGTCACGCGCGCGTCCTCGACGGGCCGCCCGCCGGTGGCCCGCACCGTGCCGCGCAGCACCGCTCCCCCAGCCAGCTCGACGTCCTGGCGGGTCTCCCGGGAGGCCTGGACGCTGACCGGGAGGGCGGCGGGACGAAACGCGGGGGCGCTCGCGGCGAGCGTGTACTCCCCCGCCACCAGCTCCGTGATCACGTAGGAGCCCTCGCGTCCGCTGCGGGTCGTGGCGACGACGTCGCCGCGCACGTCCGTGAGGGTCACGGCGGCGTCCCTGACGGGCGTGCCGTCGGCGGTGCGCACGGTCCCGGCGAGGCGTCCGGCGCCGCCGAGCACCACGTCGAGCTCCACGGGTCGCTCGCCGACGGTGACGGTGACGGCCTGCGGCTGGTGGCCGCCCGCGGCGGCGATCAGCACGAACGATCCGGCACCGGGCGTGGCGAGCGCGTAGCGCCCGTCGTCCCCGCTGGCGCCGCGCCCGATCTGCTGGCCCGCGACGTCGATGAGGGTGAGGGCGGCGCGGGGCACGACGGTGCCGTCGGGGTGCTGCACGGTGCCGCAGACGGGCACCCCAGCGACGTACGGGGAGCGGGCCTCGGGTACGGCTGCGGGCTCGGCGAGGGAGGCGTGCGAGGACGCGGCACTGGACAACAGGGGGGTCTCCTTGAGGAAGAAGGCGAACAGCAGGCCGAGGACGAGCACCGGCACCAGGTAGAGGAAGATCCGCGGCATCGCGTCGGCGTACGCCTGGATGTAGCCCTCCCGCAGGGAGGCGGGCATCGCGTGCACGATCTCGGGGGTGATCGACTCGGGGTCCGGCAGTCCGGCGCCCGTGGGCAGCCGGTCGGCGAGCGCGTCGGTGAGGCGGTCGGCGAACAGAGTGCCGAAGACGGCGGCGCCCACGCTGCCGCCGATCTGCCGGAAGTAGTTGTTGGCGCTGGTGGCGGTGCCCAGGTCGGCGGGTGGCACGGCGTTCTGGACGGCGAGGATCAGCACCGGCATCACCAGGCCGACCCCGGCGCCGAGGACGGCCATCCACAGGCTGTAGTGCAGCCGTGGGGTGTCGGCCTCCAGGCGGGAGAGCAGGTACATGCCGACGGCGGAGAGGGCGCCGCCGAGGATCGGGTAGATCCGGTAGTGCCCGGTGTGGCTGATGAGCTGTCCGGCGAGGATCGAGGCGCCGACGACGCCGCCCATCATGGGCAGCATCAGCAGGCCGGACTCCGTGGCGCTCGCGCCGTCCACCATCTGCAGGTACGTCGGCAGGTAGCTGGCCGCTCCGAAGAGGGCGACCCCCACGACGAGGCCCACCAGGCCGGTGATGTTGAACACGGAGTCACGGAACAGGCGCAGGGGGATGACCGGTTCGGCGGCGTGGCGCTCGGCGACGAGGAACAGGACGGTCGCGGCGACCGCTCCGGCGGCGAGCCCCAGGATGACGCGGGAGTCCCAGGCGTACTCGGTGCCGCCCCAACTGGTCAGCAGCACCAGGCAGGTGGAGGCGGCGGTCAGCAGCAGCGCCCCGAGGACGTCGAGCCTGCCCCGGGTGGCGGGCTTGGGGAGCTTCAGGACGGCCGCGACGACGAGCAGGGTGACCAGTCCGAAGGGCACGTTGATGTAGAAGCACCAGCGCCAGGAGACGTGGTCGGTGAAGAAGCCGCCGAGCAGGGGGCCCGCTACGGAGGCGAGGCCGAAGGCGGCGCCGATCATGCCCATGTAGCGGCCTCGCGCGCGGGGCGGCACGATGTCGGCGATGATCGCCTGGACGCCGATCATCAGGCCGCCCGCCCCCACGCCCTGGACGGCGCGGAAGGCGATGAGCTGGTCCATGGTGCGCGCGGCGCCCGCGAGCGCGGAGCCGATCACGAAGACGACGATCGCGAACTGGAACACGCCCTTGCGTCCGTAGAGGTCGCCGAGCTTGCCGTAGATCGGCAGGCCCACGGTGGACGTGAGCAGATACGCGGTGATGGCCCAGGACATCCGGTCCAGGCCGTGCAGCTCGCCCACGATGCGGGGCAGCGCGGTGGCGACGATCATCTGCTCCAGCGCGGCGAGGAGCAGGGCCAGCATCAGCCCGAGGAACACCATCCGGACCCGGGCGGGGCTGAGGCCGTGTGCGGCCTTCTCCGCGGCTTCCGGCGGGGGCGGCGACTCCTGGTCCGGTCCGGCCGTCCGGGGCCCCTGGAGGGCCCGTTCGCCGTGTTCGGCGCTCATCGCCAGCGTCGTCCCGCCCACTTGCTGCTCCCCTCGTCGCGCCTGCGCCGCCCTTTTCTCGCATTACGCGACAACTGCGGGCAAGTACGACGAGTTGCCCCAGGGGAGTGCACCGGCGCGCATATCGGCCGGTGGGAGCGCTACGGCGCACGACCGGGGCCATGCCGGAAACCACTCGAAACGGTGAGGTCGGCGGTAACCCCTGGGGCTGATACGGGAGTTGGCCGACCGACCCGGCGGCGCGGACCGGCGCGCACCGGGCCGGTCCGCGGGGGCGGGCCGGGCCAACTCCCGTGGGGAGCGGAGCCGTTCCGGGGGCGGGGCCCGCCGTACCGCTCGGGGCTACTTCTCCACTTCGGCGGCGAGCTTGCCGAGGACCTGGTCGTAGATCCGGGCGAGGCCCTTGGGCGCGAAGGTCTTCTCGAAGAAGCCGCCGATGCCGCCCGCGCCGTTCCACACGGTGGAGACGACCACGCGGGCCTGCCCCTCGCCCGCCGGGGTCACGCGCCAGGTGGTGACCATGGACGAGTTGCGGTCCTTCTCGACGAGTTCGCCGTCGGTGGGCTCGGTCACCTCCAGCAGGCAGTCGCGGACGCGCTTGCTGGTGGCCTGGAGCTTCCAGTGGACGAGGGTGCCCTCGCCGTCGCCGCCCTCGCGCACCTCGTACTCGCTGTAGTGCTCCGAAAGGATCTTCGCGCGCGTGCCGCTGTAGTCGGCCAGGGCATCGAAGACGTCCTCCGGCCGCGCCGCGATGATCCGCTCCGTGGTCGCCTCGACCTGCGCCATTGCACTTCCTCCAGCAGTTGGTGTCTCGGGGGGTCGACGTCAGCCAACCACCCCGCACACCGGGGCCCCAAATCGGGTCCGGGTCCCGCTCGCACGATCAAGGGAACATGTGTTCTATTCTGTGGTTCATGCTGGTCACTGATACCCAGGAGGCGCCATGCGCTGGGAGAACCTGTCCGACGGGCCACGGCGCGGCTCCGTGGACGCCGCCCTGTTCGGCGCGGACGCGGTGACCACACGGACCGTCGACACTCCGGAGTTCCGCGGGATCACCTTCCACGAGATCCGCGCCAGGACGATCGTGAACCGGGTCCCCGGGGCGTCCCGCATGCCCTTCGAGTGGACGGTCAACCCCTACCGGGGCTGCACGCACGCGTGCGTGTACTGCTTCGCGCGCAAGACCCACAGCTATCTGGACCTGGACACCGGCCTCGGCTTCGACAGCCAGATCGTCGTGAAGGTCAACGCGCCCGACGTCCTGCGCCGCCAGCTCGCCTCGCCCCGCTGGCACGGCGACCACATCGCCATGGGCACGAACGTCGACTGCTACCAGCGCGCCGAGGGCCGCTACCGGCTGATGCCGGGCATCATCGCGGCCCTGCGCGACCACGCGAACCCGTTCTCGATCCTCACCAAGGGGACGCTCATCCTGCGCGACCTCGACCTGCTGCGCGAGGCCGCCGCCGTCACCGACGTGGGCATCTCCGTCTCCGTCGGCTTCCTCGACGAGGCGCTGTGGCGCACCGTGGAGCCGGGCACGCCCGCTCCGGAGCGCCGCCTGGACGTCGTCCGCACCCTGAGCGAGCACGGCATCGGCTGCGGCGTCCTGATGGCGCCGGTGATCCCGTTCCTCGGCGACCACCCGGACCAGCTGCGGGCCACGGTGCGGGCGATCGCGGCCGCCGGGGCGACGTCGGTGACCCCCCTGGTGCTGCACCTGCGCCCCGGAGCGCGCGAGTGGTTCATGGAGTGGCTGGGGCGCCACCACCCGCATCTGGTGCGGCGCTTCGAGCGGCTCTACGTAGAGGGGGCCTACGCCCCGAAGTGGTACCAGCGCCGGATCACCCGCCATGTGCACGAGCTGGCCGAGGGGTTCGGCATCGGCCCCACGCGCGCGGGCGCGGCCCGTCGCCTCCCCGCCCCCGAGGCGGCGCCCCAGGAGACCGAGAGGACACCGGGCGGCACACAGCTCACACTGCTGTGAGCGCGGGCCCGTCCCCCTCGCGGCGGGGCGTGCCCCCTTCGGGTCATCCCTTGCCTGAACGACCCCTTCCGGGAGGGGTTTCCGGGACGATGCCGCGGGGGCCGTGGGCCGCACGGCCCCGAACCCTCCGTCCTGGGAGGCCCGATGAGAACACGCGCCGTCTGTCTGTGCGGCGTCGCGGCCCTGACCGCCGGTCTCGTCACGGCGGTGCCGTCCGCCGCGGGCGCGGGCGAAACGGCCGTGCCGCACACCGCGAAGTCCCGCACCACACAGCCCCTCACCACACGGCCGCTCACCTGGCGGAAGTGCCCGACGCAGGCCTATCCGAAGCTCGAATGCGCCACCCTGAAGGTGCCGCTGGACCACGACCACCGGCACGGGCGGCAGATCGCGCTCGCCCTGTCCCGCGTCCCCCACACCGCGCGGACGTACCAGGGCCCGCTCCTGGTCAACCCCGGCGGCCCCGGCGGCAGCGGCCTCACCCTGGCCGGGTTCGTCGCCAAGTCGCTGCCGAAGAAGGTGGCCGCGCGGTACGACGTCGTGGGCTTCGACCCGCGCGGCGTCGGCAGGAGCGAGCCCGCCCTCACCTGCCGCCCCGGGCACGCCGCGCCGGTGCGCCCCGCCTCCGTACCGAAGACCCCCGCCCTGGAGCGGGCGAACCTCACCCGCGCGCGGGCGTTCGCCACGGCCTGCGCCAAGAAGTACGCGGACCTGCTGCCGTTCATCGACACGGTCAGCGCCGCCAAGGACCTGGACGCCATCCGGACCGCGCTCGGCGCCAGGAAGATCAACTACTTCGGCTACTCGTACGGGACGTACCTGGGCGCCGTCTACGCGAAGCTGTACCCGGACCGCGTGCGCCGCATGGCCCTCGACTCCGTGGTCGACCCGACGAAGGTCTGGTACGAGGCCAACCTCGCCCAGGACTTCGCCTTCGACGCCCGCCACAAGGCGTTCCTCGCCTGGGTGGCCAGGCACCACACGACGTACAAGCTCGGCAGGGACCCGGCGAGGGTCGAGGCCAAGTGGTACGCGATGCACGCCGCGCTCGCCCGCAAGCCCGCGGGCCGCGAGGTGGGCTCGGCCGAACTGGAGGACACCTACCTCAGCGGCGGCTACTTCAACGGCTACTGGCCGGTCCTCGCCAAGGCGTTCGCCGCGTACGTGAACCGCAAGGACCCGGACCCGCTCGTGGACGCGTACGAGGACCTCGGCGCCGTGGACGCCGCGGGTGAGAACGGCTACTCGGTCTACTCCGCGGTGCAGTGCCGGGACGCGGGCTGGCCGCGCGACTGGAGCCGGTGGCGCCACGACCACGACCGGGTGCACGCCAAGGCGCCCTTCCTCACCTGGAACAACGCCTGGTACAACGCGCCGTGCGCGTTCTGGCCGACCAAACCGCTGAGCCCCCCGGAGGTCACCAACCGCTCGGTGCCGCCGGTGCTGCTCCTCCAGGCCACCGACGACGCGGCCACGCCCTACGAAGGCGCGGCCACCCTCCACCGCAAGCTGCGCGGTTCGAGCCTGGTGGTGGAGCTGGGCGGCGGCAACCACGGCGTCACACTGAGCGGGAACGCCTGCCTCGACCGGCACTTGGCGGCGTATCTGACCAACGGCAAGGTGCCGCACAGCGGCGGCGAGGTCGACGCGGTCTGCCGGGCGCTCCCGGACCCGAAGCCGGGGCGCGCCACCGCCAGGGGCGCCGCGTCACCCGGCGGGGAGCTGCACGGGATCATCGGCTTCCGCGGCTGATCCGGCGGCCCGGCCGGGGCGTTGTCAGACCCATGGTCCACCATGGGGATCATGAGCCGACTGACGCACATCCCCGCTCCCGACGGCGTCGCCCCGGCGACGGCGTACACCCACGTCGTGACCGGCACGGGCCGCCTGGTCGCCGTCTCCGGCCAGCTCGCCCTCGACGAGGAGGGCAAGCTGGTCGGCGAGGGCGACGCCGCGGCCCAGGCCCGGCAGGTCTTCGAGAACCTGCGGCGCTGCCTGGCCGCCGCGGGCGCCACGTTCGACGACGTGATCAAGCTGACGTACTTCGTGACGGACATGGCGCACATGCCCGCGGTGCGCGCCGCACGGGAAGCCTTCCTGGACCCGGCCCGCCTCCCGGCGTCCTCGGCGGTGCGGGTGGCGGGGCTCGTCGACCCGGCGTTCCTGATGGAGATAGAGGCGCTGGCGATGGTGCCGGAGGAGCCCGCGGCCTAGCCCGGGCCCCGCACCGGCGTCAGCGGCGCCCCTTCCCGTGCCGGGAGCCGACGCCGGGGCCCGACGCCGAGACCCGTGCGAGTGCCGCCGACGCCGCCGCGGCCAGACGCGGGTGGGCGCAGGCGGCCCTGAGGACCGGGATGGCCCGCGGGTCCCCGAGCGCGCCGAGCCCTTCCACGCAGGCCAGCGCCACCTTGTTGTAGGGGTCGTTGGGCGTCAGGCGCCGCTGGAGCGTGATGATCAGGGCCGGGGCGGACTCCGGGGCCCGCAGTTCGGTCAGCAGCCGCACCGGGTGCAGGGCGTAGGCGACGCGCAGTTCGTTCGTGGCGAGCGCGGCCGCCGCGCGGGCCGTGCGCGGGTCGCCGAGCCGGGCGAGCGCGTAGGCGGCCGCGGCGCAGCGGGGCGGATCCCGGTGGTTGAGCAGCAGCACCAGGGACTCGAAGGCGCGCTTGTCCCCGCCGCGCCGAGTTTCACCGCCGCCAACTCCCGCGCCCACAGCGGCTGTCCGGCCGCGTGGAGCATCCCCGCGAGTTCGTCGGGGTCACTGACGGCCAGCAGCCTGCCGTACGCGTCCAGCGCCCCCGATGCCGAAGCCTCGCGTCGTAAGCGATCCGTCACCGTCCGCAACTCCGCATCCATGAGGGGAGCGTAGTCGCGACGGAGGTCACAGGCACCGGGGGCTGGCGCGCTCGTTACTCACCGGTTAATCTCAAGTGAGCGGGGCGCACTCCCCGTACGCAGTTCCCCAGTTAGTTCCCACAGCTCTTGACGGCCTGGTGACGCAGCCGTCGTGAGTGTTGTCGGTTCGGTACGCACGTACCGCAGGACGGCGCGGCCCCGGGACAGGGCCCGTCGGCTCTCCCCTCGCGCAACCACCGCGCGCCGTAAGCCACTTCACGCCCGCCCGCGTGGCCGCCACGCGCGCGTGCCCGTGTGCCTGGCGCGCCCCTCGTGCGCGCCCCGCGCGTGCGCCCCCTCAGTCGTCACTCACTTCCTGGAGTCCCCGCATGGACACTCCCGCGTCCTCGTCCACGCCCGTGTCGTCCGGCACCTCCCCCGCTCCCCTCGCCACCGTCGCCGTCGTGGGCCTCGGCACCATGGGCACCGGCATCGCCGAAGTGCTCGCCGTCGCGGGCCGCGAGGTCATCGGCGTCGACGTCAGCGAACAGGCCGCCGCCCGTGCCGTCGCCGCCCTGGAGGCGTCCACCGCGCGCGCCGTGCGCCGCGGCCGCCTCACGGAGGGCCGACGCGAGCAGGCCCTCGCCCGGTTCCGCACCTTCACCGACCTGCGCGCCGCGGCGGACGCCGACCTGGTGATCGAGGTCGCCCCGGAGTCGTACGAGATCAAGCAGCAGATCTTCCGCGAGCTCGACGGGGTCGTGCGCCCCGACGCGATCCTCGCGACCGGCACCAACGCGCTGTCCGTGACCCGGCTCGCCGCCGAGTCCGCCCGCCCCGAGCGCGTCCTCGGCCTGCACTTCTTCAACCCGGCGCCCGCCATGAAGCTCGTCGAGGTCGTGTCGTCCGTGCTCACCGCGCCGACGGCCGTCGCCGCCGTCACCGACCTCGCGCTCGCGCTCGGCAAGGAGCCCGTCCCGGTCGGCGACCGCCCCGGCTTCGTCGCCGACGGGCTGCTCTTCGGCTACCTCAACCAGGCCGCGGCGATGTACGAGGCGAAGTACGCGAGCCGCGAGGACATCGACGCGGCGATGCGCCTCGGCTGCGGCCTGCCCATGGGCCCGCTGGCGCTGCTCGACCTGATCGGCGTCGACACCGCCCGCACGGTCCTGGACGCCATGTACGCCGCGTCCCAGGACCGGCTGCACGCGCCCGCACCGATCCTGGGGCAGCTCAGCGAGGCGGGCCTGACCGGCCGCAAGGCGGGCCGCGGCTTCTACACGTACGCCGCGCCCGACAGCGCCGAGGTGGTGCCCGACGCGCTGACCCCGGCCGAGGGCGCGCAGGCGGTGCGGGGCCGCGAGGTGCGCTCCGTCGGCGTGGCCGGGTCCGGAACGATGGCCTCCGGCATCGCGGAGGTGTTCGCGAAGGCCGGGTACGGCGTGGTGCTCGCCGCCCGCACCGAGGAGAAGGCGGCCGCGGCCAAGCACCGGATCGCCAAGTCGCTCTCGCGCTCGGTCGACAAGGGCCGCATGACCGCGGACGCCGCCGCCAGGACCCTGGACCGGATCACGCCCAGCGGCTCCTACGAGGCGTTCGCGGACGTCGACCTCGCCCTGGAGGCGGTCGCGGAGGACCTGGAGGTCAAGCGGCAGCTCTTCGCGACCCTGGACAAGGTCTGCAAGCCGGGCGCGGTCCTCGCCACCACGACCTCCTCGCTGCCGGTGATCGCCTGCGCCCGCGCCACCTCGCGCCCCGGCGACGTGATCGGCCTGCACTTCTTCAACCCGGCGCCCGCCATGAAGCTCGTCGAGGTGGTCCGCACGGTGCTGACCACCGACGAGGTGCACGCCACGGCCCGCGAGCTGTGCGCGACGCTCAAGAAGCACCCGGTGGACTGCGGCGACCGCGCCGGTTTCATCGTGAACGCGCTGCTGTTCCCGTACCTCAACAACGCGATCAAGATGGTCCAGGAGCACTACGCGTCTCTCGACGACATCGACGCGGCGATGAAGCTCGGCGGCGGCTACCCCATGGGCCCCTTCGAGCTGCTTGACGTCGTCGGCCTGGACGTGTCGCTCGCCATCGAGAAGGTGCTGCACCGCGAGTTCCGCGAGCCCGGCCTCGCGCCCGCGCCGCTCCTGGAACACCTGGTGGCCGCGGGCTGCCTCGGCCGCAAGACCGGCCGCGGCTTCCGCGAACATGCCCGGCGCTGACCCGGACGGACCGGCGGGCACTGGCGCGTACGGCGCGGTGCGCGCCGGGCGCGCGGACTGGGGCGGGCTGCTCGAACCGTCGGGCAGCCCCGTCCCGCGGGCGCACTCGCCTGCGCACATGCAGTACGTTCAGGGCATGTCCAAGGCCGCCAAGTCCTCTCGTACGACCGCTACGCCCGACGCTCCGGAGAGCGCCGCGGGCAGCCGTGCCGCCGCGCAGCGGCTCAAAATGCGCCGTGAGCTGGCGGCCGCGGCCATGGAGCTGTTCGCGACCAAGGGGTACGAGGCGACGACCGTCGACGAGATCGCCGCCGCCGCCGGGGTCGCCCGGCGCACCTTCTTCCGCCACTTCCGGTCCAAGGAAGAGGCGATCTTCCCCGACCACGACGACACCCTGATCCGCGCGGAGGCCGTCCTCAACGCCGCCCCCGCCCACGAGCACCCCCTCGACACCGTGTGCCGCGGCATCAAGGAAGTCATGAAGATGTACGCGGCCTCGCCCGCCGTCTCCGTGGAGCGGTACCGGCTCACACGGGAGGTGCCGACGCTCCGGGAGCGCGAGATCGCCTCCGTGGCGCGCTACGAACGGCTCTTCACGCGCTATCTGCTCGGCCACTTCGACGAGCACGCGCACCACCACGGCAACGACGACCCGCTGCTCGCCGAGGTCGCCGCGTCGGCCGTCGTCACGGCCCACAACCACGTGCTGCGGCGGTGGCTGCGGGCCGGGGGGCAGGGCGACGTGGAGGCCCAGCTCGACCACGCCTTCGGCATCGTGCGGCGGACCTTCGGCACGGGCATCGGGGCCGGGCGGGACGCGGCGCCCGCCGGGGCGGCGACCGTGTCCGACGGCGGGGAGGTGCTGGTCGCGGTGGCCCGCACGGACGCCCCGCTCGACGAGGTCATGCGGACGATCGAGAAGGCCCTGCGCCGCTGACCTGGCGGAGGCGCCCTGTGCCGTCCCGTCGCCGCTTCGCGGCTCGTCCTCAAGCGCCGGACGGGCTGGTCCCCCGCCTTCTCGCCGTTGTCGGCTCTCCGTGATCCCCGCCCACCCGCCCCTTTCTGGGCGGGTGGTCTGTTTTCAGCCCGTCCGGCGCTTGAGGACGAGCCGCGAAGCGGCAATGAAGCGGGGTGCCAGGGGCGGCAGCCCCTGGTTCGGGAAGGGGCGGGTCTGGGGCGCCCCCGCGAGGGAAACCACCCCTGACCTGCAATGATCGATCATCGCTCAGATGAACCCACCCGCTGACAATTGAGAGAAATTGTTGGCACTGAGTGTCTTGCCGACTGGCACGCGGTGTCATACGTTGATGTCGTCCGGGCGACCGGAGGACGGGAAAACCCCGCCCCCGAACTGTCCCCGCGGACCACGGTCCCGCGCGCCCGGACGCCTGCGTCACAGGCACCCCGCGTCCCACCAAAGGCGCCGCCAGCACCTCGCACACCGCTCCACCTCCGCCGAACCGACGGCACCCTCTCCGCTTTTCCAAGGACCACCCCGACGTACCCCTCAGAGCGCCCGGCCCAGGGCGCCCTTCGCCGGAGGCAACCCATGCAGGAAATCCTGGACGCGATCCAATCGCCGGACACGTCGGCCGCCGACTTCGCCGCGCTGCCGCTGCCCGACGCGTACCGCGCGATCACCGTGCACAAGGACGAGACCGAGATGTTCGCCGGGCTCGCCACGCGCGACAAGGACCCGCGCAAGTCCCTGCACCTGGACGAGGTGCCGGTGCCCGAACTCGGCCCGGGCGAGGCCCTGGTGGCCGTCATGGCCTCGTCCGTGAACTACAACTCCGTCTGGACGTCGATCTTCGAGCCGCTGCCGACCTTCGGCTTCCTGGAGCGGTACGGGAAGCTGAGCGATCTGACCAGGCGTCACGATCTGCCGTACCACATCATCGGCTCCGACCTCGCGGGCGTCGTCCTGCGCACCGGACCGGGCGTCAACGCCTGGCGGCCCGGCGACGAGGTCGTCGCGCACTGCCTGTCCGTGGAGCTGGAGTCCAGCGACGGGCACAACGACACCATGCTCGACCCCGAGCAGCGCATCTGGGGCTTCGAGACCAACTTCGGCGGCCTCGCCGAGATCGCCCTGGTGAAGTCCAACCAGCTCATGCCCAAGCCGGACCACCTGAGCTGGGAGGAGGCCGCCGCTCCGGGCCTGGTGAACTCCACCGCCTACCGGCAGCTCGTCTCCCGTAACGGCGCCGGAATGAAGCAGGGCGACAACGTCCTGATCTGGGGCGCGAGCGGCGGACTCGGCTCGTACGCCACGCAGTTCGCGCTCGCCGGGGGCGCCAACCCCATCTGCGTGGTGAGCAGCCCGCAGAAGGCGGAGATCTGCCGCGCCATGGGCGCCGAGGCGATCATCGACCGCAACGCCGAGGGCTACAGGTTCTGGAAGGACGAGCGCACCCAGGACCCCAAGGAGTGGAAGCGCTTCGGCAAGCGCATCCGCGAGCTGACCGGCGGCGAGGACATCGACATCGTCTTCGAGCACCCGGGCCGCGAGACCTTCGGCGCGTCCGTGTACGTCACCCGCAAGGGCGGCACCATCACCACCTGCGCCTCCACCTCGGGCTATCTGCACGAGTACGACAACCGGTACCTGTGGATGTCCCTGAAGCGCATCATCGGCTCGCACTTCGCCAACTACCGCGAGGCGTGGGAGGCCAACCGGCTCATCGCCAAGGGCAAGATCCACCCGACCCTGTCGAAGGTCTACCCCCTGGAGGAGACCGGGCAGGCCGCGTACGACGTGCACCGCAACCTGCACCAGGGCAAGGTCGGCGTCCTCGCCCTCGCGCCCGAGGAAGGGCTCGGCGTGCGCGACCAGGAGAAGCGCGCCAGGCACCTGGACGCCATCAACCGCTTCCGCGACGTCTGAGGGGGCGGGGCCCACCCATGACGGAACGTCACAAGGACCGGCCGTGGCTGATGCGGACCTACGCCGGTCACTCCACGGCCGAGGCGTCCAACGAGCTGTACCGGCGCAACCTCGCCAAGGGCCAGACGGGCCTGTCGGTCGCCTTCGACCTGCCGACGCAGACCGGCTACGACCCCGACCACGTCCTCGCGCGCGGCGAGGTGGGCCGGGTCGGCGTCCCGGTCTCCCACCTCGGGGACATGCGGCGGCTGTTCCAGGACATCCCCCTGGAGCAGATGAACACCTCCATGACGATCAACGCGACCGCCATGTGGCTGCTCGCGCTGTACCAGGTCGTCGCGGAGGAGCAGGGCGCCGACATCGGCAAGCTCCAGGGGACGACGCAGAACGACATCGTCAAGGAGTACCTGTCGCGCGGCACCCATGTGTTCCCACCGGGGCCGAGCCTCCGCCTGACCACCGACATGATCACGTACACGGTGGCACACATCCCCAAGTGGAACCCGATCAACATCTGCTCCTACCACCTCCAGGAGGCGGGGGCGACGCCGGTGCAGGAGATCGCGTACGCGATGAGCACGGCGATCGCCGTGCTCGACGCGGTGCGCGCCTCCGGGCAGGTGCCCGAGGAGAGGTTCGGGGACGTGGTCGCCCGGATCTCGTTCTTCGTGAACGCGGGCGTCCGGTTCATCGAGGAGATGTGCAAGATGCGGGCGTTCGGGCGCATCTGGGACCGGGTCACGCGCGAGCGGTACGGGGTCACCGACCCCAAGCAGCGGCGGTTCCGCTACGGCGTGCAGGTCAACTCGCTGGGCCTGACCGAGGCGCAGCCGGAGAACAACGTCCAGCGCATCGTCCTGGAGATGCTCGCGGTCACGCTGTCGAAGGACGCCCGCGCGCGGGCGGTGCAGCTCCCGGCGTGGAACGAGGCGCTCGGCCTGCCGCGCCCCTGGGACCAGCAGTGGTCGCTGCGCATCCAGCAGGTCCTCGCGCACGAGTCGGACCTCCTTGAGTACGACGACATCTTCGCGGGCTCGCACGTCATCGAGGCCAAGGTGGACGCGCTCGTCGAGGAGTGCCTTGAGGAGATGGACCGCATCGAGCAGATGGGCGGCGCGATGGCCGCCGTGGAGTCCGGCTATCTGAAGGCGCAGCTGGTGGCGTCGCACGCGGAGCGCAGGGCGCGCATCGAGGCGGGCGACGACAAGATCGTGGGCGTCAACGTCTTCGAGTCGACGGAGCCGAGCCCCTCACCGCCGACCTGGACACGGCGATCATGACGGTCGACCCGGCGGTCGAGGCCCGCGTGGTGGCGGCGGTCAGGGAGTGGCGCGCCACGCGGCAGGAGTCCTCGGACCGGCAGGGCGGCGGCGACCCGTTCCACTACCCGACCGTGCGGCAGACCCTGGACCGGCTCAAGGAGGTCGCGGCCGGGACCGGCAACCTGATGGAGGCCACCTTGGAGTGCGCCCGCGCCGGGGTGACCACCGGCGAGTGGGCGGGCGCCCTGCGAGAGGTCTTCGGGGAGTTCCGGGCGCCGACGGGCGTCTCCGGGGCGCCGGTGGCCGTCACCGCGGAGGCGGGCACGCCGCTGGCCCTGGTGCGCGAGAAGGTGGAGAAGACGGCCGCCGACCTCGGCACCGGCAAGCTCCGCTTCCTGGTGGGCAAGCCGGGCCTCGACGGGCACTCCAACGGCGCCGAGCAGATCGCGGTGCGCGCCCGTGACGCCGGGTTCGAGGTCGTCTACCAGGGCATCCGGCTCACGCCCGAGCAGATCGTCGACGCGGCGCTCGCGGAGGACGTGCACGCCGTGGGCCTGTCGATCCTGTCCGGCTCGCACGCGCAGCTCGTGCCGGACGTCCTGACCCGGCTGCGCGCCGCCGGGGCCCACGACATCCCCGTGATCGCGGGCGGCATCATCCCCAGCAGCGACGCCGAGGACCTGAGGGCGGCGGGTGTGGCCGCCGTGTTCACCCCCAAGGACTTCGGCATCACGGAGATCATCGGCCGTATCGTCGACGAGATCCGGACAGCGAACCACCTCGACCCCCTGGAGGTCCCCGCATGACCCAGCAGTCCCCGGCCGTGAACCGGCTCCGCCCGCGCCGCTCCTGCCTCGCGGTCCCCGGTTCCAACCCCCGCTTCCTGGAGAAGGCCCAGGGCCTGCCCGCCGACCAGGTCTTCCTCGACCTGGAGGACGCGTGCGCGCCGCTCGCCAAGCCGGAGGCGCGGCACACCATCGTCAAGTTCCTCAACGAGGGCGACTGGACGGGCAAGACACGGGTGGTGCGCGTCAACGACTGGACGACGGAGTGGACGTACCGCGATGTCGTGACCGTTGTTGAGGGCGCGGGCGTCAATCTTGACTGCATCATGCTGCCCAAGGTGCAGGACGCCCAGCAGGTGGTGGCCCTTGACCTGCTGCTGACGCAGATCGAGAAGACGATGGGCCTTGAGGTCGGGCGGATCGGCATTGAGGCGCAGATCGAGAACGCGAAGGGTCTGGTCAATGTTGACGAGATCGCCGGTGCCTCGTCACGTCTTGAGACGATCATCTTCGGCCCGGCCGACTTCATGGCGTCGATCAACATGAAGTCGCTCGTCGTGGGCATGCAGCCGCCCGGCTACCCGGCGGACGCGTACCACTACATCCTGATGCGCATCCTGATGGCCGCCCGCACCCACGACCTCCAGGCGATCGACGGCCCCTTCCTCCAGATCAAGAACGTCGACGGCTACCGCGAGGTCGCCCAGCGCGCCGCCGCCCTCGGCTTCGACGGCAAGTGGGTGCTGCACCCGGGCCAGGTGGAGGCCGCCAACGAGGTGTTCTCGCCGTCCCAGGAGGACTACGACCACGCCGAGCTGATCCTGGACGCGTACGCGTACTACACGTCCGAGGCGGGCGGCAAGAAGGGCTCGGCGATGCTCGGCGACGAGATGATCGACGAGGCGAGCCGGAAGATGGCCCTGGTCATCGCGGGCAAGGGCCGTGCGGCGGGCATGCGCCGCACGTCCACGTTCGAGGCGCCCTCGGACTGACACGGCATCGAGCAGTTCGGGGCCCGAAGCCCCGTTCCCCGTCCTTTCCAGGCCCCCGCGGGGGCCTGGCAGACCTCGCCCCGGAGGGCAGCACCATGCAGTTCGGCCGCACATACGAGGAGTTCACGGTCGGTGACGTCTATCGGCACTGGCCCGGCAAGACGGTCACCGAGTACGACGACCACCTCTTCTGCCTGCTCACCATGAACCACCACCCGCTGCACCTGGACAGCAACTACGCGGAGACGACGACGGACTTCGGGAAGAACGTCGTCGTGGGCAACTACGTCTACTCGCTGCTGCTCGGCATGTCCGTGCCGGACGTGTCCGGGAAGGCGATCGCGAACCTGGAGATCGAGTCGCTCAAGCACGTGGCGCCGACGTTCCACGGCGACACGATCTACGGCGAGACGACGGTCCTCGACAAGACGCCGTCGCGGTCGAAGTCGGACCGCGGCATCGTCCACGTGGAGACGCGGGGCTACAAGCAGGACGGCACGCTGGTCTGCGTGTTCCGGCGCAAGGTGATGGTGCCGACCGAGACGTACATCAAGGAGCGCGGCGGCGAGCAGCCCGGCCGCCCGGAGCCGAAGACCCAGGAGAAGTAGCCATGAGCCGACTCGCCCAGACCCACGGCCTCACCGACGTCCAGCGGGAAATCCTGGCCACCGTCCGTGACTTCGTCGACAAGGAGATCATCCCGGTCGCCACGGAGCTTGAGCACCGCGACGAGTACCCGCAGGCGATCGTGGACGGGCTCAAGGAGTTGGGCCTGTTCGGCCTGATGATCCCGGAGGAGTACGGGGGCCTCGGCGAGTCGCTCCTGACGTACGCGCTGTGCGTGGAGGAGATCGCGCGCGGCTGGATGTCGGTCTCCGGCATCGTCAACACCCACTTCATCGTGGCGTACATGCTCAAGCAGCACGGGACGCGGGAGCAGAAGGACCACTTCCTGCCACGCATGGCGACGGGCGAGGTGCGGGGCGCGTTCTCGATGTCGGAGCCGGGGCTCGGCTCGGACGTGTCGGCGATCACGTCGAAGGCGGTCAGGGACGGCGACGAGTACGTCCTGGACGGCCAGAAGATGTGGCTGACCAACGGCGGGACGTCAACGCTGGTCGCCGTGCTCGTCAGAAGTGACGAAGGACACCCCGAGGGGACCGCGCCCCACAAGTCGATGACGACCTTCCTGGTGGAGAAGGAGCCGGGCTTCGGTGAGGTCCGCCCGGGTCTGACCATTCCCGGAAAGATCGACAAGATGGGTTACAAGGGCGTCGACACGACCGAGCTCATCATGGACGGCCTGCGCATTCCGGCCAATCGCGTCCTCGGCGGCGTCACCGGCCGGGGGTTTTACCAAATGATGGACGGCGTCGAGGTCGGCCGCGTGAACGTAGCGGCGCGTGGTTGCGGCGTCGCACAGCGTGCCTTTGAGCTGGGTGTCCGATATGCCCAGCAACGGCACACTTTCGGCAAGCCGATCGCCCAGCACCAGGCGATTCAGTTCAAGCTCGCGGAGATGGCTACCAAGGTCGAGGCCGCCCATGCGATGATGGTGAACGCAGCACGCAAAAAGGATTCCGGGGAGCGAAACGACCTCGAAGCGGGAATGGCGAAGTACCTGGCGTCCGAATACTGCAAGGAAGTCGTAGAGGACGCGTTCCGGATCCACGGTGGCTACGGCTTCTCGAAGGAGTACGAGATCGAGCGTCTCTACCGCGAGGCACCGATGCTGCTGATCGGTGAAGGTACCGCCGAGATCCAGAAAATGATCATTGGCCGACGACTCCTCGAAGAGTATCGATTCCAGGGCTGAATGTCCGGCTTGGGGTGATTTCTTCGAGATCCTATCGAGAAGAAGATCACACCCTGTCAGCACCCGCGGGCGGCCGACTCGGCTTCCTGGCTTGCCCAGTTGTGGCTCGCAACCGATACGATCCCGGGAAAGCCGCCGTCCCCCGTACGCAGTGCGGCATCATCCGCTACGAAGGTCATCCATGCCCCACAGCCAAACCTCTGCACCTCGCGACAGCCTCGCTGGCGTACGCCTCGCGCGCGGAGCATCGCCGTGGCTCCTGCCGACCGTCGCCACCGCGGCACTCAGCCTGGCCCGCGCGCGCCGGTCCAAGGGGGCCGCGGCCCTCGCCGTTCCCACCACCGCGCTCGCGGCGGGCATGCTGTGGTTCTTCCGCGACCCGGAGCGCGAGATCACCCCGGGCAGGGTCATCTCTCCCGCCGACGGCGTCGTACAGAGCATCATGCCGTGGAAGGACGGGCGCACCCGCGTCGCGATCTTCATGAGCCCGTTGAACGTCCACGTCAACCGCGCTCCCCTGGCCGGGACGGTGACGTCCGTGGAGCACATCCCGGGCGGCTTCGTCCCCGCCTTCAACAAGGAGAGCGAGAACAACGAGCGCGTCGTCTGGCACTTCGACACCGAGCTCGGTGACATCGAGATGATCCAGATCGCCGGTGCGGTGGCGCGGCGCATCGTGCCGTACGTGCCGCAGGGCACCAAGGTGGAGCAGGGTGAGCGCATCGGCCTGATCCGCTTCGGCTCACGCGTCGACCTCTACCTGCCCGAGGGCGTCGAGGTGGACGTCGAGGTGGGGCAGAAGACCGTGGCTGGGGTGACTCGCATTGACCGTGACTGATCCCGAGACACCGGCGGGCTGGGTGCCCGAGGCCGCCGATGCCGTGGACGACGCCGACGAGGAGATGCCGCTGTCGCTGCGCCTGTCGATAGCGGACACGCTCACGCTCGGCAACGCCACGTGCGGTTTCATGGCGGTGTACTTCACCACCACCGGCATCCTCATCCCGCACCTCACGGGTGACGAGTCCGGCATGGCCCGCAACAGCGCCGCCACGGCCGTGATCCTGATGCTGTGCGCCGCGGTCTTCGACCTGTTCGACGGCCTCGTGGCGCGCAAGCTGCGGTCGTCGCCGATGGGCGCGGAGCTGGACAACCTCTCCGACCTGATCAGCTTCGGCCTGGCCCCGGCGTACTTCGTGCTGGTGTACGGCGTGGTCGGCGAGGGGGCGCACCAGCGGGTGGCGGCGGTCGGGGCGATCGTGGTGCTGCTGGCGGTGGTGCTGCGGCTTGCGAGATTCTCCTGCGTGACCCTGCGGGACGGGGTGTTCCAGGGGATGCCCTCGCCCTTCGGGGCGCTGACGGTCGTCTCGATCGTGCTCCTGGAGCTGCCGTTCGTGGCGACGCTGCTCGCCATCCTCGGCACGGCCTGGCTGATGGTCAGCCGCGTCGAGTACCCGAAGCCGCGGGGGCCCCTCGCGGTGGCGATGCTGGCGTGGATCGTCTCGGCCATGGGGCTGCTCGCGGCGTGGGCCTTCGACGCGCCCGGTGGCCAGTTGCTGCTCCAGACCGGCTGCGCCCTCCAGCTCGTCCTCGGCGCGGTGATCCCCCTCTTCGCCACGGCGCGGCGGGTGAACAACTTCCGGGACAACCGGCGCGAGGCGCGGGCCACGCAGGTGCCGTAGTCCCCTTCGTGCGGTGGCGCCGGGCGGGCCCGGCGCCACGCGCCCTTCACAGCGACACCGGCGAGCGCCGTGCACGGACCGTGCACGGCGCTCGCTGCTGCTCCGCGCCCGTCGCGGCGGGGGTCAGCCGCCCGGGCCAGCGCGGCGGGGGTCAGCCGCTGTGGCCCGGAGCGTTCAGGGCCCGCTGGGCCGCCTCGACGAAGGCCAGCTTCGCGCGGTCGAGGGCGTCGGGCGGCTCGTGGCGGCGCAGGCCGTCGAGGAGGCGGCCCGCGGCGGCGACGACGTCCGCCGGGCCCTCCAGGACGACTCCGCCGTGGGCCCGTTGCAGCAGGGCCGCCTCGTCGCCCTGGGCCCGCCCGGTCCGCTCCGTCAGGATCCGCGCCTCCGCGGCCCCGAGGAACTCGGCGTAGACCTGCCGCCGGAGCGTGAGCGCGCGCTCCTCGGACGCGCCCCGCAGGGTCAGCCGCACCGACGCGAGCAGCGCGTCCGCCTGCCGGTCCCCCGCGTGCCGGGCCGCCTCGGCCTGCCGCACGCCCGTACTGCGCGTGAACCAGCCCGTGACGACGCTGCCGACGACCGCCGACCCCGCGGCGATCAGCGCGATGCCCCACTCACTCATGGCCGCCATCCTTCCGCCCCGCCCCGCGCCCGGCACGGCGCCCGGCGCGAGTGCGTCACGGATCACGCGGGCTCCGAAGGCGGCGACGTTACGATCGGATCATGTCGCCGGACGCCCAGGAATCACCCCCAATTCACCAAAACGGCACATTCCGCCCGCCCTCCCCCACTAGCATGGGAAAGGTTGACGCGACGGGCGACGGGCGACGGGCGACGGGCGACGGGCGACGGGCGACGGGCGACGGGCGACGGGCGACGGGCGACGGGCGACGGGCGACGGTGCTGCTCGCCGCGCGCTCCACGGTGGCGCTCCACCGCCTCCTGGACGCGCTCCCCGCCCTCTCCGGCGACGACCGGATCACCCGCCTGTTCACCCTGGTCCCCGGCTCCGACTTCGACGCCGACGTGCTCTCCGCCATCGACGGCGCAGGCGGACGCACCGTGCCCTGGAGCGAGGCGTGCGGCCGCTCGTACGACCTCATCCTCGTCGCCAGCCCCAAGGGCGACCTGCGTCTGCTCCACGGACGGCGCGTACTGCTGCCGCACGGCGCCGGATACAGCAAGTCCATCCCCGGTGAGGGCTCCGACTCGGCGTCCGGCCTCGACCCCGCGCACCTCGCCCCGGAGAGCGACGGCACCGCGCCGATCGTGCTGCACGCGGTCGCCCACCCCGAGCAGGTGGCCCGGCTCGCCGCAGCCGATCCGCGCGCTGCCGACCGCGCCAAGGTCATCGGCGACCCCACCCTGGAGCGCGTCCTCGCCTCCCGCCCCCAGCGGGAGCGCTACCGCGCGGCCCTGGGCACCGGGGCGCGGAAGCTCGTGGTGCTCACCTCGACCTGGGGAGCCGAGTCGCTGCTGCGGCGCCACCCCGACCTGCCCGCCCGGCTGGCCGCGCACCTTCCGTACGACGCGTACCAACTGGCACTGGTGGCCCACCCCAACGAGCACAGCCGCCTCGGCGCCTGCGAGCTGTCCGCCCGCCTCGCGCCCGCCCTGGACGCGGGCCTGGTCCTCGCGCACCCGCGAGAGGACTGGGCCTCGGTCCTCATCGCCGCCGACGCGCTCATCACCGACCACGGCTCAACGGCCCTGTACTACTGCGCCGCCGAGGACCGGCCCGTCATCGGCGCCTACCAGGGCGGCACCGAACTCATCCCCGGCAGCCCCATGGACACGCTCCTGCGCCAGGTGCCCCGGCTGGGGAGCGCCGAGGCCCTGGAGGAGTCCCTGGCGGCCTATCGGCCCGGCACCGGACGCGCGGCCGCGCAGGCGGCGTTCGCCCACCAGGGCGGCGCCCTGCACCGGCTGCGGTCCGAGCTGTACGCCCTCCTCGGCCTCACCCCTCCGCCCGTGAGCAGCCCGCCGCGGCCGCTGCCCGCTCCCCGCCCCGCCGACCGCACCCCCACAGCGTTCGACGTCACCGCCGAGGTGGCGGCGGAGCGCGTGCGCGTGGAACGGCGCCCCGCGGGCATCGGCGCTCCCGGCCACCACCTGGCCGTGGAGCACGGGCCCGCGATCGAACCGCTCACGCGGTCGGCGGGACTGCTGTACCGGCGCCCGGTGTCCGCGGCGCCCCACCAGGCGGGCGTGTCCTGGACCGCGGACGGATGGGCGCGGCAGGTGCTCTCCGCGTACCCGGGCTGCCGTTCGGCCGCCGCGATCCTGCCGTCGGGCCGCTGTGTGCTGCGGACCCGCGGCCACGAGCAGCCGTACGCCGTCGAGGTCGAGCCCCGCCGTGAAGGCGGGCGGATCGTGCGCGCCGACCCGGCCGCCGCGGCCTCGGCCGTCCACGCCTGGCTGCTCACCCGCGGGGCGCCGCCCGCGTCCCCGACACGGCTGACGTGCCTCATCGGGGAGCGGGCCTTCGACGTACTGCTGCGCGCGGCGACGCCCGCCGAGACCGCCGAGCCCGTCTAGGCCCGGCCTCGTGCTTACGGGGCCCCGTCGCCCTCCCCGCTGAGGCCGTTGCGGCGCCGGATGCCGAGGGCGGCCGCGCGGTGGTCCGCGGCGTCCGCGGTGCGCCCCTCGGACTGGGCCAGCGCGGCCATCGCCTCGTGCACCCGGGCCTCGTCGAAGCCGGAGCCGCGTCGGCGGGCGGCGCGCAGCGACAGCTCGTACAGCGGCCGGGACTCCTGGGTGCGGCCGAGTCGGCGCAGCACCCCGGCGAGTGCGAAGCCGGTGCGCCGGGTCATCCTCTCGCGGCCCAGCTCCGCGGCCCGCTCGTGCGCGTCGGACAGCAGGCGGTGCGCCGTCTCCAGGTCGCCGAGTTCCGCCCGGGCCTCGCCCAGCCGGTAGGTCAGCAGCATCGCTCCGTAGGGGTTGGGGATCGCCCTGTGCAGGTCCCGGGAGCGCTCGAAGTCGGCCGCGGCGGCGCTCCACTGCCCGCGCGCCCCGTTGAGCATGCCGCGGAACTCGATGACCGACGCGGCAAGCTTGCGGTCGCGTTCGTCCGCCCCCAGCAGGGCGCAGGTCTCCTCGGCCCGGTCGAGCTGGCGCTCCGCCTCGCTCAGCCGTCCGCTCTGCCAGAGGTGCCGGGCGAGCTGGCAGCGCGTCCGCGCCAGCCACGCGGGCCGCGTGCCGTCCCGGACCGCGGAGTCCACGGCGAGCTGGAACAGGCCGATGACGTCGGACTGGTGGGGGTGGTCGAGGGCGTACGTCCACACGGCCTCGGACAGGGCGACGGCCTCCGCGTCCAGCTTCCGCTCGTGGGCCAGCCGCAGGGCGGCGAAGACGGCGTGGCGCTCCTCGTACAGCCAGCGCGACGCGCGGTCGGAGCGCTCGGCCCTGAGGTCCGGGTCCGTGGTCGCCTGGGGGTCCTCCAGCGGGGCGTCCGGCGCGCCGGTCACGGCGGCGAACTCGTCCACCACGGTCAGACGGCGGCCCGCGGCGAACCGGTCGGCCCGCTGTGCCTGCCGGACGAACCAGCGCAGCAGCCGCGGCAGCGCCTCGTCCGGCTCCCCTTCCCGGGCGTCCCGGCGCGAGCGGCGCACGGCGTGCGCGCGCAGGGGCCCGGGCAGTCGCATCCTGCCGTCGCCCGCGCCCAGCACGGCGCGCAGGTCGAGTAACCCCGCCCGGTCCAGTTCCTCCAGGGCGTCCTCGCAGGCCTCCGGCCCGAGGCCCAGCAGGGCGGTCGCCGACTCCTGGGTGAACGTCGCGCCGGGGTGGTGCGGCAGCAGGCGGTACAGCTGGGCCGCGGTGGGCGACAGGCCGTCGTACACGGTGTCCCAGATCCGCTCCACATCGGCGACGCCCTTGCTCTCCAGCTCTCCCCGAAGCTGCGGGACGAGCCGGGACAGCGGGCGCAGCCGGTGTGCGCGGACCCAGGCTCCGGCGACGCGCAGGGCCGCGGGCAGGCCCTCGCACACGCGCACCAGGGCGCGCACCGCGTCGGGGTCGGCGGCGAGCCGGTCGTCCCGGACGATCAGCCCGAGCAGCTCCGTCGCGGCCCACTCCTCCAGCGGCGGCAGGGTGAGCCCGACGGCGGCCCCGTCCTCCAGGTCGTACAGCGGGCCGTGGCTGGTGACGAGCACGAGGCTGTCGCCCGACGCCGGAAGCAGCGGGACGACCTCCGAGGCGTACCGCGCGTTGTCCACGATCACCAGCAGTTTCGCGGCGGAGGTCCGGTCCCAGTACTGGCGGCAGCGGTCCGCGAACCGTGCCGCGACGAACTGCGGTTCCACGTCCAGGGACTCAAGGAGCTGCGCCAGCACGTCTCCGGGGTCCATGACGCCGCCGAGGCGGAAGTCGTCGAGGTCGACGGAGAGGACGCCGTCGGGAAAGCGGTCCCGCAGCACGCGGGCGAGCAGCCGGGCCAGCTCCGTCTTCCCCATGCCTCCGGGGCCGCTGAGGGTCACCACGAGGGGCCGGGAGCGCCCGGTCCACGCGTCCACCTCCCGCAGGACGCGCTCCCGCTGCTCGTCGCGGTCGACGAAGTACGCCGGTTCCGGCGGAAGTTCCACCCTCATGTGCCCGTCTCGCCCTTCTGGTCGCAGTGGCACCCGCCCCGGCGGGGCGTGCGGACCTCACGCCCCGCCGGGGCCCGTTCCGGGCGCGTGGCCGCGCCACCTCGCACTCTAGAGGCGCGGCCGGGCGGATTCCCGCCGTTGCGGCGGGTCCGTGGCACGCGGCGGCGCGGGGTCAGTTCAGGAAGTCCCGGGCGACGCGCGCCGCGAGGCGTTCCAGGAGGGGGCCCGCCTCGGCCACGCAGCGGGTGACGTCCGGCTCGATGTCGGTGAGGGCGTACGCCCTGCGGATACCGGCGGCGCCGAGCGCCTGGGGCGGCAGCGCGAGGCGCCCGCAGACCGCGACGGCCTCGACGCCCGCGGCGCGGGCCGCGGCGGCCACCCCGGCGGGGGCCTTGCCGTGGAGGGTCTGCTCGTCGAGGGAGCCCTCGCCGGTGATGACGAGGCGGGCACCGGCGAGCGCGGGCGCGAAGCCGAGGACGTCGAGCATGACGTCGATGCCGGGCCGGAAGGAGGCGCCGAGCGCGACGAGCGCCCCGTAGCCGATGCCGCCCGCCGCCCCTGCGCCCGGCGCGTCGGCGTGGTCGAGCGCCCGGGGGCCCAGGGTCCGCCCCAGGACCCGGGCGAAGTGGGCGAGGGCCGTATCGAGGGCGGCGACGTCCTCCTCGGTGGCGCCCTTCTGCGGCCCGTACACCGCGGCGGCGCCCTTGGGGCCGGTCAGCGGGTTGTCGACGTCGCTGGCGAGGACGATCTCGGTGTCCGCGAGCCGCGGGTCGAGCCCGGACAGGTCGGCGGACGCCAGGTGCCGCAGCGGGCCGCCGCCGGGCGCCACGGGCGCGCCGTCGGCGTCCAGGAAGCGGGCGCCGAGCGCGGCCAGCATGCCCGCGCCGCCGTCGGTCGTGGCGCTGCCGCCGACTCCGAAGACGACGGTGCGCGCGCCCGCGTCCAGGGCGGCGCCCAGCAGTTCGCCCGTGCCGTACGTCGTCGCCGTGAGCGGCGCGAACACGCCGTCCGGCAGCCGCTGGAGGCCCGAGGCCTCGGCCATCTCCACGACGGCGGTGCGCTCGCGCAGCGCGTACGCCGCGGTGACCTCGGTGCCGAGCGGGCCCGTGACCCGCACCTCGCGGCGCTCGAACCCGGCGGCGACCGCCGCGTCGACCGTGCCGTCGCCGCCGTCGGCGACGGGCAGCGCCCGCACCGGCAGGTCCGGTACGACGGCCCGCAGGCCCGCGGTCACGCGCCGCGCGACCTGCACGGCCGTGAGCGACCCCTTGAACTTGTCCGCCGCGATCAGCACGTGCCCGCCGTCGCCGGGCGCCGTGTCGTGTTCCGCCGTGATGGGAGCGTCCGCCACCTATCAATCCCCTTGCTTCCAGCCTTGCGCATGTCAAGGCAGTCGCGCCGCTGCGACCATAACCGCAGGGCGGGCGCCCTGCCCAGGGGTGTTCGGGTGTCGGTCGGCGGGGCGCGCCGGGGCCGGGAATCGGGTACACCGGACGCATGACGCCGACGCCACGAGGCCCCACGCCCGCCGCACCCGCCGCGCCTGCCGCCACCGCCGCGATGCTCGCGGACCGTGTCCACGGCGGCTGGCTCGGCCGGATCGCGGGCAACATGCTGGGCAAGCCCGTCGAGCGCGGCGACCACTGGACCCGCGACCGCATCGACCGCTACCTGCGGCTCACGGACGCCCTCCCGCTCACCGACTACCTGCCCGCTCCCCGCCGGGCGCGACCGGCTTCGAGCTGCGCCCCGAGTGGCCGCGGTGCGTGCGCGGGCGGATCGACGGCAGCTGCCGGGACGACGACGTGGACTACGCGATCCTCGGCCTTGAGCTGCTGCGGACGCACGGCTTCGCGTTCACCACGGAGCAGGTGGGCGAGCTGTGGCTGGCGCGGCTGCCCTACCGCCAGACGTTCACGGCGGAGCGCGCGGCGTACCGCAACCTCGTGAACGGCCTCAGGCCGCCGCTGACAGCGACGTACGACAACCCGTACCAGGACTGGATCGGCGCGCTGATCCGCGCCGACGTCTTCGGCTGGACCTGTCCGGGCGACCCGCGCCGTGCGGCGGCGCTCGCCCGCCGCGACGCGGTCCTGTCGCACACCGGCAACGGCGTGTACGCGGCGATGTGGGCGGCGGCGCTCGTCGCGGGGGCGTTCACCGCGCCGACCGTGCGGGACGCCGTGTCCGGGGCGCTCGCCGTGATCCCGGCGGGCAGCCGCGTCGCGCGCACGGTGCGGCGCGTGCTCGCCCTGCACGGGGCCGGTCTCGACTGGTCGGAGACCCTCGCCACGATGGAGCGGGAGACGGCCGGGCTCGGGTGGATCCACGCGGTGCCGAACGTCGCCGTCCTCACGGCCGGACTCGCGTACGGCGAGGGGGACTTCACGCGCACCATCGCCCTGACGGTGCGCGGCGGCCTGGACACGGACTCCAACGGGGCGACCGCCGGTTCGGTCGCGGGCGTGCGGTGCGGCGCCGCGGCGCTGCCCGCGCAGTGGCGCGAGCCGCTCCAGGACCGCGTCAGGAGCGCGGTGTTCGGGTACGACGGGGCGCGCGTCAGCGAACTCGCGTCCCGTACGACCGAATTGGCCAGGGTGTCTCTGGAATCGGCCGGGACGTCGGGTGATGCGGCGGACTCATCCGCTTTCGCCGACGAGTGATCGGCGCCGCTACCCTTCCCCTCGTGACCACTCTCGACTTCGCCACCTACATCGCGGGCCTCCCCCGCGTCCTCGTCGGCGCCGCCGCCCTCATCCGTGACCGGGCGGGTCGCGTGCTGCTCGTCGAGCCCAACTACCGTGAGGGGTGGGCGCTTCCGGGCGGGACCGTCGAGTCGGACGACGGCGAGTCCCCGCGGCAGGGCGCGCGGCGCGAGACCGTCGAGGAGGTCGGGCTCGACCTGGAGCTTGGCGGGCTGCTGGCCGTGGACTGGGTGCCGGGCACCGACGAGCGGCCGCCGCTGGTGGCGTATCTGTACGACGGCGGGGTGCTCGGCGACGAGCGGTTCGCGTCGATCCGGCTCCAGGAGGAGGAGCTGCTGTCCTGGCGCCTGGTGGCGCGCGAGGAGCTGTCGGCGTATCTGCCGGAGCGGCTCGCGCGCCGCGTGCTCGTCGCGCTCGACGCGCTGGAGGCGGGCGGGGGCGCGGTGGAGCTGGAGGACGGGCGCCGGGTCGGCTGACGCCGGGGCGGGCCGAGTCGTCGGATGGCCCCGGGGACTGCGCGGTGCCGGGGCGGCGGCTCCGGCTCGGGCGCTCAGAACAGTGCCGCGCCGCTCTCGAACTCCAGCAGCCGCCGCTTGCGGTCGAGGCCGCCGCCGTAGCCGGTGAGGCTCCCGTTCGCGCCGACGACGCGGTGGCAGGGGACGATGACGCCGATGGGGTTCTTGCCGTTGGCGAGGCCGACCGCGCGGGACGCGGCGGGGTTGCCCAGGGCGTCGGCCAGTTGCCCGTACGTACGGGTCTCGCCGTAGGGGATCGTCAGGAGCTGCTGCCAGACCGTGCGCTGGAACGGGGTGCCGTCCAGGCGCAGCGGCAGGTCGAACTCCTTCAGGTCGCCCGCGAAGTAGGCGTTGAGCTGGGCCGTGGCCTCCCCGAAGGCGTCCGGGTCGCGGTCGCCGAAGGTCTCCTCGGCGGGGCGGTGACGCTGCTCGGTCATGTACAGGCCGCTGAGGGTGCCGTCGGTGGCGACGAGGGTGAGCGGCCCGTAGGGGCTGTCGATGACGGTGTGCGTGCGGTGCATCAGGGGTCCTCGGGGCTGCGGGGGCTCTGGGCGCGTCAGGCGGGGATGTGGTTGATGGGGTGGTCGTCGGTGGCCCACAGGTACTGGACGGCGTACGCGCGCCACGGGCGCCAGGCCGCCGCGCGGGCGGTGAGCGCGGCGGGCGTGTGCGGCAGGCCGAGCCCCTGGGCGGCGCGCCGCACGCCGAGGTCGGACGGCAGGAAGGCGTCGGGGTCGCCGAGCGCCCGCATCGCGATGACCTCCGTCGTCCAGGGGCCGAAGCCGGGCAGCTCCGCGAGCTGGGCGCGGGCCCGCTCCCAGTCGTTCTCGACGCCGAGCCGGAGGCTGCCGTCGGCGAGGTGGCGCACCAGCGTGGTCAGGGTGGTGCGGCGGCTGCGGGGCAGCGCGAGGGTGTCCGGGTCGAGCGCGGCGAGCGCCTCGGGCGCCGGGAACAGGTGGGTGAGGCCGCCCTCCGGGTCGTCGACCGGCTCGCCGTGGGCGGTGACCAGGCGCGCGGCGTGGGTGCGGGCGGCGGCCGTGGAGACCTGCTGCCCGAGGACGGCGCGCACGGCGAACTCGGCCTCGTCCACGGTGCGCGGCACCCGGCGCCCCGGCGCCTTGTCGACGAGCGGGGCGAGCAGCGGGTCGGCGCGCAGCTGGTCGTCCACGGCGACGGGGTCGGCGTCCAGGTCGAGCAGGCGGCGGCAGCGGCTGATGGCGAGGGTCAGGTCGCGCGGGTCGCTGAGCGTGAGGCGGCAGCCGATGTGGTCGGGGCGCGGGGTGAGGGCGACGATGCCGTGCCCGTACGGCAGCCGCAGCGTGCGGCGGTAGGCGCCGTCGCGCCACTCCTCGGCTCCGGGGACGGCGGTGGCGATGAGGTGGCCGAAGAGGTTGTCGGGGTTCAGCGGGGCGCGGAACGGCAGCCGCAGGGTGAGCGTGCCGGGCGCGCCGTCCTCGGTGGGCGCGCTGGGGGCGCCGGTGTCGCGGCGCTTCGCGGCGCGGGCGCGCAGCTCGCCGGGGGCGAGGGCGAAGACCTCACGGACGGTGTCGTTGAACGTGCGGATCGAGGAGAAGCCCGCCGCGAAGGCGATCCGCGCCATGGGCAGCGCGGTGGTCTCGATGAGCAGCCGGGCGGTCTGCGCGCGCTGGGCGCGGGCGAGGGCGAGCGGGCCCGCGCCGAGTTCGGCGAGCAGGTGGCGCTCGACCTGGCGGGTGCTGTAGCCGAGGCGGGCGGCGAGCCCGGGTACGCCCTCGCGGTCGACGACGCCGTCGCTGATCAGGCGCATGGCGCGGGCGACGGCGTCGGCGCGCTGGTTCCACTCGGGCGAGCCCGGGCTGCTGTCCGGGCGGCACCGCTTGCAGGCCCGGAACCCGGCCTGCTGGCAGGCGGCGGCGCTCGGGTAGAAGGTCATGTTCTCCGGCTTGGGCGGCACCACCGGGCAGCTCGGTCGGCAGTAGATCCGGGTGGTCAGTACGGCGGTGAAGAACCAGCCGTCGAACCGCGCGTCCTTGGACCGCACGGCCCGCACACAGCGCTCGAAGTCTCCGTGCGTCCCTGCGGGCGCGGCTGCTCTTGGGGGGTGGGGCGCCTGTGGTGCGGGCGGGGCGGGCGGGGCCGGATGGGGGGCGGGCCCAGGTGCTGTGGTGGGCATGGGTCAAGGATCGGGGATCCCGGAGGGCGTTGGCTGGCGGGAATGCGACATCATGCTTCCGCTGCCAGGGCCTCCTCGAAGGTCCGGTACGCCGCGTCGTCGAAGAGCACGAACCGGACCTCCTCGACGGGGCCCGGCTCCTCCGCCAGGGTCTCGCGGACGGCGTGGACGGCGATGCGGGCGGCGTCGTCCATCGGCCAGCCGTACACCCCCGTGGAGACCGCGGGGAAGGCGACCGTGCGGGCGCCGACGGCGGCGGCGACGCGCAGGGACTCGCGGTAGCAGGAGGCCAGCAGCGCGGAGCGGTCCTCGGTGGCGGACCAGACCGGGCCGACCGTGTGGATGACGTGCGCGGCGTCCAGGCGCCCGGCCGTCGTGGCGACGGCCTGCCCGGTCGGCAGGCCCTTGCCGTAGTGCCCGGCGCGCAGGCGGCGGCACTCCTCCAGGATGGCAGGGCCGCCGCGCCGGTGCAGGGCGCCGTCGACGCCGCCTCCGCCGAGCAGGGAGGAGTTCGCCGCGTTCACCAGGGCGTCGGCTCGCTGCTGGGTGAGGTCGCCCCGAACGAGCGTGACGCGGGCGGTCACCGGTCCTCCCGGGGGCGGGTGAGGTGCTTCCAGACGGCCTTGGCGGCGTTGTGCCCGGACATGCCGTGCACGCCGGGGCCGGGCGGCGTCGCGGCCGAGCAGAGGAAGACGGCGGGGTGTCTGGTGCGGTACGGGAACAGGGTGAGCCGGGGCCGCAGCAGCAGTTGGAGGCCGCTCGCGGCGCCGCAGGCGATGTCGCCGCCCACGTAGTTGGCGTTGCGCTCGGCGAGCTGGGGCGGGCCCGCAGTGGCGCGGGCGAGCACGCGGTCGCGGAAGCCGGGCGCGAACCGCTCGATCTGGCGCTCCACGGCGTCCGTGAGGTCACCGCGCCAGCCGTTCGGCACGTGTCCGTACGCCCAGAAGACCTGCTTGCCCTCGGGGGCGCGGGTCGGGTCGGCGACGCCGGGCTGCACGGTGATCAGGAACGGGGCGTCCGGGGCGCGCCCCTCCCGGGAGGCGGCGCGCAGCGCGGCGGCGACGTCCCGGCTGCCCGGCCCGATCTGGACGGTCCCGGCGGCGCGGGCCTCGGGCGCGGTCCACGGCACCGGGCCGTCGAGGGCGTAGTCGAGCTTGAAGACGGAGGCCCCGTACCGGAACCCGTCGTAGTAGCGGCCGAGGCCCGCGATGCGGGCGGCGGCCGTCGGGGAGGTGTCGAAGACGTAGGCGCGGGCCGGGGGCAGGTCATCGAGGCGCTTGACCTCGTAGTCGGTGTGGATGCCGCCGCCGAGGTCCTTCAGGTACGCCGCGAGGGCGTCGCTGATCGCCTGGGAGCCGCCGCGGGCGACGGGCCAGCCGCGGGCGTGCGCGGCGAGCGCGAAGACCAGGCCGACGGCGCTGGTGGCGAGGCCGTTCAGGGGCGCGATGACGTGGGCGACGAGCCCGGCGAACAGGGCACGCGCCCGGTCGTCGCGGAACCGGCGGGTCAGCCACGTCGACGGCGGCAGGCCGACGAGCCCGAAGCGGGCGAGCGTGACCGGGTCGCGGGGCAGCGCGGTCAGCGGCAGCGCCATGAAGTCCCGCACCAGGGTGTCCCAGTGCGGCAGGAAGGGCTCGACGAGCCGTCGGTACGCCCCGGCGTCGCGCGGCCCGAAGGACGCGGCGGTCTCGGCGACGGAGCGCGCGAGCACGGCGGCGGTGCCGTCGGGGAAGGGGTGCGCCATCGGCAGCGGGGGGTGCGCCCAGTCGAGGCCGTACCGCTGGAGGGGCAGGGCGCGGAACGCCGGTGAGTTGACCCCGAGGGGGTGGGCGGCCGAGCACGGGTCGTGCCGGAAGCCGGGCAGCGTCAGCTCCTCGGTGCGGGCGCCGCCGCCGATCGCGCCCCTGGCTTCGAAGACGGCCACCGACAGGCCGCGGCGGGCCAGCTCGACGGCGGCGGTCAGACCGTTCGGTCCCGCCCCCACGACGGCGGCATCGAGCATCGACGGCACCTTCGGACTCCTTCGTCAGCCGGTGGCCAGTGCGGCACAGGATATGCCGGGGGACTGACGGCGACCGGGGTCCGGTCCCCCTGGCGCATCCCGCGCGCCCCGGCAGCGGCTCCGGGCGGCCGTCAGGCGCCGCCGTCGGCGAGGGCGGTCGCGACCCGGCGGGCGGTGGCCTCGTCGCGCGCGGCCGTGAACGGCAGCGTGTTCCCGCCGGTGATGGCGAAGGGGACGCCGTCGCGGGTCAGGTGGGCGCCGCCCGCCTCCTCGACCAGGAGGAGGCCCGCGGCGTGGTCCCAGGCCAGCTCCCAGCTGAAGGCCACGGCGTCCAGGTCGCCCCGGGCCACGGCCAGGTACTCCAGGCCCGCGGAGCCGCAGGGCCGGGGCGCGAAGCCCTCGCTGAACACGCCGAGCAGGGCGCGCTTCTGGTCCTCGGTGGTGAAGTCCGGGTGCGAGGTGGCCACCCTCAGGGGGCGGTCGTCCTCGGGGGCGCCCGCGCTCAGCCGCTGGCCGTTCAGCGTGGCGCCGCGGCCGCGGACCGCCACCGCGCACGCGTCCAGCGCCGGGGCGTACGTCCACGAGGCGAGGACCACGCCGTCCAGGGCGAGCGCGACGAGGGTGCAGAAGCCGGGGTCGCCGTGCACGAACTGGCGTGTCCCGTCGACGGGATCGACGATCCACACCGGGGCCGCGCCCGCTATCGCCTCGTACCTCGCGGGGTCGGCGTGCACCGCCTCCTCGCCGACGACGACGGAGCCGGGCAGCAGCGCCGTGAGCTCGCGGGTGAGGAACTCCTCCGCGCGCCGGTCGGCGACCGTCACCAGGTCGTGCGGGCCGCTCTTCTGCACGACGTCGGCGGCGGCGAGCTGCCGGAACCTCGGGGTGATCTCGGCCGCCGCGGCGGCGCGCACCACCTGCTCCACATCGGCGGCCTGACGTGCGAGAAAGTCGTCGATGCTTTCCTTGACTGCCTGCGTTTCGATCATGTGTCCATGAGAGCACGCCGCACTGACAACCCGTGCGCGCGGGGTGAACACCAGATGGAATCGAGATGAAGTTCACGCGCCCGCCCGCACCGCACGGGCCGCCCGCATCGCACGGGGCGCCCCCTCACCGCCCCACCGCGTACCCCTGCATCCCCCGGGGGTTGGCCGCCGCCGACAGCACCCCGGTCCGCGGGTCCCGCGCCACCGCGCACAGCCGCCCCTCCGACCAGGCGTCCCCGACGGTCACGTCGTGTCCGCGGCGCCGCAGCTCCGCGACGACGGCCGGATCGGTGCGGGACTCCACGGTGACGCTGCCGGGGCGCATGCCGCGCGGGTAGAAGGAGCCGGGGAAGGAGTCGTTGTGCCAGTTCGGGGCGTCGATGGCGCCTTGGAGGTCGAGGCCGCCGCGGACCGTCGCGCGCAGCGCCACCGCCAGGAAGAAGTGCGTCTGCCACTGGTCCTGCTGGTCGCCGCCGGGCGTGCCGAACGCCATGACCGGGACGCCGTCCTTGAGGGCGAGGGTCGGGGTCAGGGTGGTGCGCGGGCGGCGGCCCGGCGTGAGCGTGTTGGGCAGTCCCTCGTCCAGCCAGGTCATCTGGAGGCGGGTGCCGAGGGGGAAGCCGAGTTCGGGCACCACCGGGTTGGACTGGAGCCAGCCGCCGGAGGGCGTGGCCGCGACCATGTTGCCCCAGCGGTCGACGACGTCCAGGTGGCAGGTGTCGCCCCGGGTGGCGCCGTCCCGGGCGACGGTCGGCTCACCGGCTCCGGCGGCGGCGCCGGTGCCCGCGACGATGCCCTGCGCGTCGTAGGCCGACTCTCCGGAGGCGACGGCCCGCGCGCGGGCGGACAGGCGGGGCGTGCGGCCGCCGGGGTCGCCCGGTCTGAGGTCGTACGAGGCCGCGGCGCCGATGAGCGCGCGCCGCCGGGCGCTGTAGGCGTCCGAGAGGAGGTCGTCCAGGGGCACGTCGGCGACGTCGCCGTACCAGGCCTCGCGGTCGGCCATGGCGAGCTTGCAGCCCTCGACCAGCAGGTGCACGTACGCGGCGGAGCCGTACGCGGGCAACTCGGGCGGCAGCAGCGCGAGTTGCTGGAGGAAGGCGGGGCCCTGGCTCCAGGGTCCGGGCTTGCACAGCGTCCAGCCCCGCCAGTCGTAGGTGACCGGATCCTCGTACGTGGCCGACCAGTCGGCGAGGTCGGCGGCGGTGAGCGTGCCGGTGTGCCGGGTGCCGCTGGTGTCCATGGTGGGGCGCGCGGACTGCCGCAGCAGGGCGTCGGCGATGAACCCGGTGCGCCACACCTCGCGCGCGGCCTCGATCTGTGCGACCCGGTCGTCGCCGCCCTTGTCGGCGGCCTCGGCGAGCAGGCGCCGCCAGGTGGCGGCCAGGCGCGGGTTGCGGAACAACTCCCCCGGCGCGGGCGGCCGTCCGCCCCGCAGGTAGACCTCGGCGGACGAGGTCCACTCGGTCTCGAACAGCTCCCGCACCGCCTCGACGGTCGCGCCGACCCGCTCCACCGGCGGGTGGCCGTCCTCGGCGTAGCCGATGGCGTACGCCAGGACGTCAGCGAGGTGCTTGGTGCCGTGGTCCCTCAGGAGCAGCATCCAGGCGTCGAAGGCGCCGGGCACGGCGGCGGCCAGCGGTCCGGTGCCCGGCACCAGGTCGAGGCCGAGCGCGTCCCGGTAGTGGGCGACCGTGGCGCCCCGGGGGGCGACGCCCTGGCCGCACAGGACGCGCACCGGGCCGTCCGCGGGCGCGAGGAGGATCGGCACCTCTCCCGCGGGCCCGTTCAGGTGCGGTTCGACGACGTGCAGGACGAAGCCCGCGGCGACGGCGGCGTCGTACGCGTTGCCGCCGTCTTCCAGGACGGCCATCGCGGACTGCGAGGCGAGCCAGTGGGTGGACGACACCATGCCGAAGGTGCCCTGAAGGGTGGGGCGCGTGGTGAACATGCCCCGCAGGCTAGCCCCGGCGCCGCCCCTTCGCGGGGGGCGATCCCGGTGCCGTGGCCGCGGCGGGGATCAGTCCGTGGGTCTGGGCCAGCAGCACCGTGGCCACGCGGTCTCTGGTGCCGAGCTTGCGGTAGATGCTCTGGATGTGCTTCTGCACGGTGTGGACGGAGATGCCGAGGCGGCGCGCGATGACTCCGGCCGTCAGCGCGTCGCCGAGCAGGCCGAGGACGGTCAGCTCGCGCGGCGTGAGGTCGCCCCCGGGGGCGCCGTCCTCGGGCGCCGGTTGGCCGTTCGGGGCCTCGGGGGTCTGGGGGTGGGGGGCGGTGGGGGTGTGCCGGTCCCGGGCGTGCGGGGTGGCGGTGGCGTGCCGGACGAGGAGTTCGGCCTGCCGGTCGACGCCCGCGAGCAGCGGCTGGATGCGCCGCGCGTAGGCGAGGTGGTCGGCGGTGAAGTCGGTGCCGGAGCGGCAGATGAGGAAGTACCCCACTGGCCGGGCGCCGTCCGGCAGCGGCAGGACCAGGAGGTGGTCGGTGCCGAGGGCGTCGCGCAGCAGCGCCGCCGTGCCGCTGTCGCGCCAGCCCCGTTCACCGAGGACGTCGGCGGCGGTGCGCGGCGTCCGGTCGCCGGTCGCGCCGTAGTGGTCGGCGAGGGGGGTGGCGCGCCCGAGCCGCTCCCGCACCGCCGCGTCGAGGTCCCGGACGGCCGTCCCACCGGCCGCCCAGAAAGACAGCGATTGGCCTTCGCCGCTCGGCCCGTCCCGTTTCAGGAACAGGAATTCGCCACCGCACGCATTCAGCAACTCCGTCGCGACCGGGCGCCAAATCAGCTGCGGGTCCGGTTCCCGCAGCGCCGTCACGGCGAGGTTGAGCATGCGTTCATAGTGACGCACAGATAAACACGACAAACCTGACACCGAGGTCTCCCCGTTTCAGTGCTTCCCTAACGCGCTTCCCTAACGCGTTCCTAACGCGTCTTGAACGCAGCTACGCACTTTTACCCATACCACTCGACAGCTTGACTGAGCGAGTCTGTAACGGCCAACCGGCGCTGGAAACAAGCGCACTTGAGCCACGGACCGGGCGACCAGACCCCCCAACGAACAGCCATAGCCGCCCCACCAGCCAATTCACCGTTCCGCTCGGCCAGTTGCCGCAGCGCGCCGCCGCACCCCGCCCCGCGCGGGGAGCTGTCCCGGCGACCGGACATGGCAAACCCCCCAGTCTATCGAATCTGACCGCACGTCAGTGTGGCGCGCCGATCACCGTGTACGCCCCACGACAGACGACATTCGGCAGCCGTCCGGCGCCCGCGCCAACGGCGTTTTCCCCCGACCAATCCTGCCTTCAAAGGGAACTCTTTTGCCTCTCACGCCTGCCGCCGACCGCCCCGCCGCCCACAACGAGCGCGGTGTCATAGCCGAGCACTACTACGCCCTGCAGAGTCTGCGCGCGATTGAGGACGCGCGGAGCGAGACCGTCGCGGAACCTGTCACTCCGCAGGCGTTGCTCGTGGGCCTGTACCAGTCCGCCGAGATCGCCCTGTACAACCTGACCGACCTCCTGGACCGCGCCAGCGGCCACCTGCGGGCCCTGGACGTGGAGCGGGGCGTGGCCGCCCTGCACTGGGTGCGCAGCTTCCACCGCGTCCTGGTGCGGCTGAGCATCGCCGCGCTGCGGGTCAGCGGCGCCGAGGTGTGGCGGGACGCGCCGCGCTGGCAGGTGGCCGCGACCCCGGCCTTCGCGGAGTTCGAACCCGCCCTGCGCCGCTTCGACCAGCAGCTGAACGCGCTCGCCCAGGACGGCCGCATCGACGTCGACGCCGTGATCGCCGAACGCGGCCTGGAGGACTCCTGGTTCGGCCTGCTGCACTGCGTCCGGGTGGCCAACCACGACGCGCGGGTGTGGAGCGCCAACCTCGCCAAGTCGGCGCACCCCGCGCCGGACGTCGCCCCCAAGCGGCTGCTCGCCAGCGACCGGCTGCGCCACGCCGTGCACGAGCACCATCTGACCGGCGACACCTACTTCACCCAGTTCCGCGCCCTGCACCAGATCCCCGAACTACTCGTCCGGGAGATCAACGACCGCATCGAAGCCGCCATCCTCAACGCCCGCAAGGGCGACATCGCCACCGCCGTACACGTCCTGGACGGCGCCAGCGAACTGTTCGACCCCGTCGAGGTGTGCCTGCCGCCCATCGTCGACAACCTCAGCACCCACGACTACCACCAGATCCGCGAGAACCTCGGCCTGACCAGCGGCAGCCACTCCGTCAGCATGCGCTTCCACCTCTTCACCGACCTGTTCGACCAGTTCGGCCAGGAACTGGCGCGGCTGCGCGACGAGGGCTGCAAGGACCCGTTCCTGCCCCTGCTGGAGCGGCACGGCGTGAACGTGCGGGTATTCATCTTCGCCTGGCGCGACATGCACCTGCACCTGCCCCGCAACAACCTCGGCGGCCAGGAGACCAAGTCCCTCACCGGCGCCCCCGACGCCATCCGCACCGTACGCAAGATGCGCGACAACGCCGCCCAGGCCGACCCCACCGCACACCCCCACGGCACCACCCACATCCCCCTCAGCGCCACCGCCAGCCCCCTCGCCGCCTACCTCGACGGGCCCCACTCCACCGACGGCCTGCTCCTCGCCGCCACCGGCGCGTCGACGCAGACGAACTTCCGGGACGTGCAGGAGCGCCGGGAGTTCTTCTCCCAGCCCTGCCCGTTCAGCAAGCCGCCGCGGCGGGTCGTCTAGCCGCCCGCCCCTTCCACGGGTCCCACCCCCTCCAAACGCTCCAGGGGGTGGGACCCCGCCGTGCCACCCCCGGCCCTCCCCGCGCCCGTCGGCGGCTCCCGGCGTCCGGAGCCGGTTACCGTTGACTCCGGACTTCACGATTCACACACAACCCGGGGCCGGACGTCCCGTGGGCAGGGAGGGTGCGCGGTGCACGGCGAGTACAAGGTCCCCGGCGGCAAGCTCGTCGTGGTCGACCTGGACGTCGAGGACGGGCGGCTGCGCCGGGTGCGCGTGGCCGGTGACTTCTTCCTCGAACCGGACGAGGCGATCCTCGCCATCGACGCCGCCCTGGAGGGCGCCCCGGCCGACACGGACGCGGCCGGTCTCGCCGCCCGCGTCGAGGCCGCGCTGCCGCCGGGCACGGTGATGTACGGCCTGACGGCGGAAGGCGTGGCGATCGCGGTGCGCCGCGCCCTGGCGCACGCCACGGACTGGACGGACTACGACTGGCAGCTCGTCCACGAGGGCCCGCAGCCGCCCGCCCTGCACATGGCGCTCGACCAGGTCCTCACCGAGGAGGTCGCCGCCGGGCGCCGCCCGCCGACGCTGCGCGTCTGGGAGTGGGGCGCCCCCTCGGTGATCATCGGCAGCTTCCAGTCGCTGCGCAACGAGGTCGACCCCGAGGGCGCCCGGCGGCACGGCATCGGGGTGGTGCGGCGGATCTCCGGCGGCGGCGCGATGTTCGTGGAGCCGGGCAACACCATCACGTACTCCCTGTCGGTGCCCGACGCACTGGTGCAGGGCCTGTCGTTCCAGGACAGCTACGCCTACCTGGACGACTGGGTGCTCGGCGCGCTCGGCGACATGGGCGTCAAGGCCTGGTACCAGCCGCTGAACGACATCGCCACGGACGCCGGGAAGATCGCCGGTGCCGCGCAGAAGCGCCTGGTCGGCCCCGGCGGCTCCCCGGCGCGGTCCTGCACCACGTGACGATGGCCTACGACATCGACGCCGACAAGATGCTCGACGTGCTGCGCATCGGCCGCGAGAAGCTGTCCGACAAGGGCACCAAGAGCGCCAAGAAGCGCGTCGACCCCCTGCGCCGCCAGACGGGCCTGCCCCGCGAGGCCGTCATCGACCGCATGATCGACTCCTTCCGGAGCCGCTACGGCCTCACCGACGGCAAGGTCACCGACGCGGAGCTGGCCCGCGCGCAGGAGCTGGCCCGCACCAAGTTCAGCGCGCAGGAGTGGACGGCGCGGGTGCCGTAGCCGGGGGCGGCGTGGGCAGCGGTCGCCTCGGCTTCTTCGGCGGGGCCTTCCGCCACGCCGTGACGCCGAGGCGGCCCGTGGAGCCGAGGTCGACGCCGCCGTACGGGGTGACGGTCCGCGCGGGGCCGCCCGGCACCGGCACGACCTTCAGGTGCTCGCCCTTCACCGGGGCCTTCGTGGTGTCCGTGTAGGTGTTGCGCCAGACGACGACCGCCGTCGCCGACTCGCCGCGCCGCAGCGTCACCGGGTGCGGGCCGGGTCCGGCACCCCCGTGGTGATGTCCCCCGCACCCTTCAGGACCCGTACGGCGACGGCGGCGCCGTCGGCGTCGAGGACCCGGACGGCCGGGTAGCCGTCGAGCCGGTAGGGGCGCTGGCCGCAGTTGGTCAGCCACACCCCCATCGCACGCAGCCCCATCGCGGCGTCCACGGGGCTGGGCTCGACCAGGGGGCCGGTCTTCCGGGAGCAGTCCCGGGACGGCTGCGGCGGTCCGCTCGGCTCGGTGCCGTACCGCGGAGCGTCCCGGTCCAGGGGGCCCGCCGAGACCGACGGCCACGGCACCCCGGCCCCGGCGCCCTGCCGCTCCCCCTCGTCCGCGCCCCCGCAGCCGGTGGCGAACACGGCGACGGCGAGCGCGGCGGCGCACGGGAATGCCCTCCGTGACAGCGGCGGCGACATCGGCAGGAGAGTCACACCCGGATCATGCCACGCGGGGACGCCCCAGACCCCACGCCGGTCATGGCGACCCTCGCACGGGACGACCCCTGCGGCGGGTGGGGCGTGGCCGCGGCCCTGCCCCACCCGCCTTGCGCGCGCCGCGTGCGCCGGGTACGTCGGGTGGGGCTCAGTCCCGCAGGGCGGGGATCACGCTGTCGCCGTATCCCTCGATGACCTGCTCGCGCGCGTCGTGCATCGCGTAGAGCGCGAACTGGTCGACGCCCAGCGCCTTCAGCTCCCGCATCCTGGCCACATGGTGCCGCGCGGTGCCGATCACACAGAAGCGGTCCACGATGTCGTCCGGCACGAACGCGGTGTCGGGGTTCCCGGCCCGCCCGTGGTGCGCGTAGTCGTAGCCCTGGCGGGCCTTGATGTACTCGGTCAGCGCCTCGGGCACCAGGTCGGAGTGCTCGCCGTACCTGGCCACCAGGTCGGCGACGTGGTTGCCGACCATGCCGCCGAACCAGCGGCACTCGTCCCGGGCGTGGGCCAGGGCCTCGGGCGAGTCGTCGGCGGTCAGATACGCGGGGGCCGCGACGCAGATCCTCACGTCGGCCGGATCCCGCCCGGCCGCGGCGGCCGCGTCCCGGACGGCCTTGACCATCCACTCGGTCAGATAGGGGTCGGCGAGCTGGAGGATGAACCCGTCGGCCTTCTGCCCGGTGAGGGCGAGCGCCCGGGGCCCGTACGCCGCCATCCACACCGGCAGCCTGCCGTCCTTGACCCAGGGGATGCGCAGGCGCTGCCCGCCGACGTCGGCCTCGCGGCCCTCGGCGAGGTCGCGGATGACGTCGATGGCCTCGCCCAGGCGGGCCAGGGTGTGGGGCTTGCGGCCCGCGACGCGCATCGCGGAGTCGCCGCGGCCGATGCCGCACACGGTGCGGTTGCCGAACATGTCGTTGAGCGTCGCGAAGGTGGAGGCGGTGACCTCCCAGGTGCGGGTGCCCGGGTTGGTGACCATGGGGCCGACCGTCAACGCGCTGGTGTGCTCCAGGATCTGGCTGTAGATCACAAAGGGTTCCTGCCAGAGCACCGACGAGTCGAAGGTCCAGCCGTAGCGGAAGCCGTTCGCCTCCGCGCGCCGCATCAGGTCGACGACCGCGGACGCGGGCGGGTCCGTCTGCAGTACGAGTCCGAAATCCATGACGGGACCTCCTAGTCCAGGTACTGGCAGGTCGCGCGCGGCGTGTAGCCGCCGTGTCCGGCGCGACCGGTGAACTCCCGCCCGTCGATGACGACTTCGCCGCGCGACAGGACGGTCTCCACGCGTCCGGTGACGCGCTTGCCCTCGTACGCCGAGTAGTCGACGTTCATGTGGTGGGTGTCGGCGGACATGACCTGCTCGGCCGTCGGGTCGTAGACCACGACGTCCGCGTCGGCGCCCGGCGCGAGGGTGCCCTTCTTCGGGTAGAGGCCGAACATCCGGGCCGGGGTCGCGCACGCGATCTCGATCCAGCGGCGGCGGCTGATGTGCCCGTCAAGGACGGCCTGGTGGAGCAGGTCCATGCGGTTCTCGACGCCCGGCAGGCCGTTGGGGATCTTCGAGAAGTCGCCGCGGCCCAGCTCCTTCTGGCCCGCGAAGCAGAACGGGCAGTGGTCGGTGGACACGACCTGGAGGTCGTTGGTGCGCAGCCCGCGCCAGAGCGCCGCCTGGTGCTCGCGCGGCCGCAGCGGCGTGGAGCAGACGTACTTGGCGCCCTCGAAGCCGGGCTCGGCCAGGTTGTCCGTGGACAGGAACAGGTACTGCGGGCAGGTCTCGCCGAAGACCGGCAGGCCCTTGTCGCGGGCGGCGGCCAGTTCGGCGACGGCCTCCTCGGCGGAGACGTGCACGACGTACAGCGGGGCCCCGGCGACACGGGCCAGCTGGATCGCGCGGTGGGTGGCCTCCGCCTCCAGGAGGGCCTTGCGGACCTCGCCGTGGTAGCGGGGGTCGGTCTCGCCGCGCTGGAGGGCCTGCTCCACGAGGACGTCGATGGCGATGCCGTTCTCGGCGTGCATCATGATCAGGCCGCCGTTGGCCGCCGAGCGCTGCATGGCCCGCAGGATCTGCCCGTCGTCGCTGTAGAACACGCCCGGGTAGGCCATGAACAGCTTGAAGGAGGTGATGCCCTCCTCGACCAGCAGGTCCATCTCCTTGAGCGTCCGGTCGTTGACGTCGGAGAGGATCATATGGAAGGCGTAGTCGATCGCGCACTGCCCGTCGGCCTTGGCGTGCCAGGCGTCGAGGCCCTCGCGCAGCGGCCGCCCGACGGTCTGCACGGCGAAGTCCACGATGGTCGTGGTGCCGCCCCACGCGGCGGCCCGCGTGCCGGTCTCGAAGGAGTCGGAGGCGAAGGTGCCGCCGAAGGGCAGCTCCATGTGCGTGTGGGCGTCGACGCCGCCCGGGATGACGTACTTGCCGCTGGCGTCGATGACGCGGTCGGCGGTCCAGCTCCCGGCCGCGTGGCTGCCGTGCGCGGCCAGCGCGGCGATCCGGCCGTCCTCGATCAGGACGTCGGCGTGGGTCTCCTCGGCGGCGGTGATGACGAGCCCGCCACGGATCAGGGTGCGATGACTCATGGTGGTGCGCTCCCTTTCGTACGAAAGTGCGGGGCGGGTGCGGGGCCGCGCCCCGAAGGGGCGCGGGGAACTGCGCGACCAGCCACAACGAAGCCGCGGACACAAACGGGCAGACGGCACGGCGCGCACACCCAGCGGCGCGCGTTCACGCACTGCCGAGGGCCCGCCCAAGGATCGCGGCGCCAGCCTCCGCCTCCGCCACGGTCAGCGACAGCGGCGGCGCGATCCGCAGCACGCTGCTGTCGTGGCCGCCGCCCTTGCCGATGAGCAGGCCGCCCTCGCGGGCCGCCTCCAGGACGGCGGCGGCCGCCCGCGGGTTGGCCCTGCCGGTGCCGGGCTCGACCAGCTCGACGCCGATCATCAGACCGCGGCCGCGCACCTCGCGCACGACGGGCAGCTGGGCGCAGATCGCCCGCAGCCGCTCGATGAGCAGCCCGCCGACCCGGCGCGCGTTGCCCTGGAGGTCGTGCTCCAGGAGGTACGTGAGGTTGGCGAGGCCCGCGGCCATGGTGACCGGCGAGCCGCCGAACGTGGAGATGGAGTTGGCGTCGAGGGCGTTCATCACCTCGGCGCGGGCGACGACACCACCGATCGACATGCCGTTGCCGATGCCCTTGGCGAAGGTGAGGATGTCCGGCGGCCCGGCCTGGCCGTGCGCCTGCCAGCCCCAGAAGTGGTCGCCGGTGCGGCCCCAGCCGGTCTGCACCTCGTCGGCGATCCACAGGATGCCGTGCTCGTTCAGCACCTCACGGAACGCGGCGTACAGCCCGTCGGGCGGTGAGGTGAAGCCGCCGACGCCCTGGATCGGCTCGGCGATGAGCGCGGCGACGCCGCCGCGGGTCTGCCCGAGCATGTCCCTCAGGTCGGCGACGCAGGCGGCGGTGAACTCGGCGTCGCTCAGGGCGGCGTAGGGCCCGCGGGCGCGCACGCCGCCGTGGACGTAGAGCGTCTGCAATGGCGAGAGGCTGGTCGGCGACCAGCCTTGGTTGCCGGTGATGCCGACGGCCGTGAAGGAGCGGCCGTGGTAGCTGTTGCGCATCGCCAGGATCTGGTTGGAGCGGCGGTGGGCGGTGGCGAGCAGCAGCGCGGTGTCGTTGGCCTCGGTGCCGGAGGTGGTGAAGAAGACGCGGGCGTCGGGGATGCCGGACAGGGCGGCGATCCGCTCGGCGAGGTCGACCATGGGGCGGTTCAGGTACAGCGTGGAGCTGTGGATGATGCGGCCCGCCTGCTCGGCGACGGCCTTGGTGACCTCGGGCAGCGCGTGCGCGGTCATGGTGGTGAGGATGCCGCCGAAGAAGTCCAGGTAGCGCCGCCCCTGGGCGTCGAAGACGTGGCGGCCCTCGCCGTGGGTCAGCTCGATCGGCTCGTCGTAGTACAGCGCGAGCCAGTCCGGCAGGACGGCCCGGTGCCGGGCGTACAGGTCCGTCACGGCGTGACCAGCCCTTCGTACGCGTCGGGGCGGCGGTCCCGGTAGAACGCCCACTGCTCGCGGACCTCGTCGATCAGGTCGAAGTCCAGGTCCCGTACGACGAGTTCCTCGGCCTTGTCGCTGGCGACCTCGCCGACGAACTGGCCGCGCGGGTCGACGAAGTAGCTCGTGCCGTAGAAGTCGTTGTCGCCGTACTCCTCCTGGCCGACGCGGTTGATCGCGGCGACGAAGTACTCGTTGGCGACGGCCGCCGCGGGCTGCTCCAGCTGCCACAGGTGGGCGGACAGGCCGCGCGAGGTGGCCGAGGGGTTGTAGACCAGCTGGGCGCCGTTCAGGCCCAACTGCCGCCAGCCTTCGGGGAAGTGGCGGTCGTAGCAGATGTAGACGCCGACCCTGCCCACGGCCGTGTCGAAGACGGGCCAGCCGACGTTGCCGGGGCGGAAGTAGAACTTCTCCCAGAATCCCTTGACTTGGGGGATGTGGTGCTTGCGGTACTTCCCGAGGTAGCTGCCGTCGGCGTCGATCACGGCCGCGGTGTTGTAGTAGAACCCGGACTGCTCGACCTCGAAGACCGGCACCACGATCACCATGCCGGTCTCGCGCGCCAGCTCCCGCATGCGGCGCGTGGTCGGCCCGTCCGGCACCGGCTCCGCCCAGCGGTAGTGCTCCTTCTCCTGGACCTGGCAGAAGTACGGGGCGTTGAAGACCTCTTGGAAGCCGATCACCTTGGCGCCCTGCCGGGCGGCCTCGCGGGCGTGCTCCTCATGCTTGGCGATCATGGATTCGGTGTCGCCGGTCCAGGTCGCCTGGACCAGTGCGGCGCGTACGGCGTTGACCATGGAGCTGCTCCTTCGACGGGACGTCAGAGAGCCTCTACGCCCGTAGAACCGGTGCGTGGAAACATGAACGTAAGCCTCATCGACGGCCTTGCCAAGACCATCGTCGGCAAGCGCCGCAGTCGATCTTGTTTGGCACCCGAGCGGGCGAGACCCGGACCGGAGGAGCGCCGCCGCCCGGCGGGCCAGCGGGAGGCGGAACGCCCGCGCCGGGCACCCCGGCACGGGCGGCTCAGGTCGTGAGGCCCGCGACCCGCAGCGCGTGCACGAGGTCCCACTGGTGCCGGTCGGACACCGCTCTCGCCGTGTCCAGGAGCTGCGGGATCAGCCGCTGCGGGTCGGTGTGCGCGCAGGCCGCGACGTCCTCGGCGCTGCGCATGCGGACGTACGCGTCGAGCAGCGCGCGGGCCTCGCGCTCGCGCCCGGCGTCCGCGAGCGCGAGCAGCGCCTCGGCGATCTCCTGCGGGGGCCGCACCACGCCCTGGCGCAGCAGCTGGCGGCAGTCGTCGGCGCGCCCCGCCGCGGCGAGCGCGTCGGCGACGGCCACGAGCCGGTCGGGCGGCAGCGACGCGGCCTCCCACAGCAGCGTCGCCCAGTCGGCGGCCAGGCCCGCGTGGTGCAACTCCTCGGCGAACAGCGGAAGCCGGGCGGCGGGCCATCCGGCCGCCTCCACGAGCACGCCGTGCGCCTCCCCGCTGCGGCCCTCGCCGCGCAGCCGGATGAGCGCCCGCACCGCGTCGACGGTGGCGCGCTCGTCGTCCGGACTCTCCGACGGGCGCGGGTGCCCGCGCGCCGCCGCTCCGCCGGACCCCGCGAAGCGCGCGCCCCGGGGCCGCCGGAGCACCCCGCCGAGGCGGGAGCGGGTGCCCTGCGCGGGAACGCGCGGGGCGGCGGGGACGGGCGGAGGCTCGGGCTCCGCCCCGGATGAGGGCGCGGCGGTGTCGTACGCGGAATCCACCGCGTCGTACGCCTCGGAGCCGCGGGCATCCACGTCGGACGCGTACGCGACGGATGCGTACGAGTCGGAGTCGTACCCGTCGGAGTCATGGGCAGCCGAGTCGTACGCGTCAGCCTCGTACGTATCCGACGCGTACGTGTCAGCCTCGTACGCGTCCGAGGCGTACGCGTCGGGGCCGTGACCGTCGTATACGGCGACCGTCCGGCCACGAGCCGCCTGCGTGTCGTACCCGGCGGCCGTCCTGTCGTGGACCGGGTCGACGCCCGCGTCGCCCGACGCGCCCCGGCCGCGCCCGGGGGCGGCCGCCTCGCGCACCGGCTCCGCGGCGTCGTACGACGGCTCGTACGCGGGCTCGTACGCGGCGTCCGCCGTGGGGTCGTACGTGACCGGGTCGTAGGCACCACCGGGCGGGGGCCCGGTGGTGCCCGGCGGCGCGGTGGGCGCCGCGGCGTCCGGGCCGGTGCCGAAGTCCACCCACTGGGGCGCCCGCGCCCGGTCCAGGCGCTCCATGCGCTGCCGCAGCTCTTTGCAGCGGGCCACGGCGCGCTCGTGGTCGTCGCGCACCCAGGCCAGGTCCAGATGGACGCGGTCCACCTCGTCGGGGGTGGCCGCCACGGCCAGGGCCCGCGCCAGCTCGTGCTGCCGCTCCAGGGCGAACCGCTGCTCCTGAAGCATCAGGTCGAGCCGGTCGCTGAGGAGTTCCCGGCCGCCGGGGCGCTCGTCGTGGGCGGCCACGGACGCCGCGTGCAGGGCCCGCGCGCGGGGCGTCTCCGCCTCGGCGACGCCCGGCCCGGCGTCGGCCGCGAGGTCGTGCAGCAGCGCCTGCACCACGTCCCAGGGCGGCACCTCGGCACCGTCGAGGCAGGCCCGCATCCCGTCCGGATCCCGGGACCAGAACACGCCGCACCACCCGGTGGCCTGATCGAGACGGGCCACCAACTCGTTCAAGTACTCTGCGAACTCCCGGATGTGCTCCGGCAGTTGTCCCACTGACATGGTCGGGCACCGCCCCCTGGAAGACTTGGAGTCTGCCGGTCCGGAAGATAACACCGGACGTGTCGTGGGACGGCTGCGCACGGATTTCCGCACCCACGTTAATTACGTGGACGTGCGGCGGGAAGCGTGGCTAGTCTGCGCACATGTCCAGTCCCGAGGCGAGCAGACGCTAGCCACCGCGCCGCCGGTGGCCCTCCTCTGATCCGGCCCGACGCCGCGTAGCAGTTCCCCGAACCCCTCGACGGTTCCCCGGAACTCCGCGGTCGCGCCGCCCTGGGACCATCGCCGCGCGCAGTCACGGACCTTCCCCTTTCTTCTCGCTTCTCCACCGCGCGGACGCGCGCCGTCCCGGGCCCGGCGCCCGGCGGGCCGCGCGTGTGCGCGCCGTGGCTGACATGGCCCTGGAGTTCCGCCATGCCCTTGGTCCTCTATCTGCTCGGCCTCGCCGTGTTCGCGCAGGGCACGTCCGAGTTCATGCTGTCCGGCCTGGTGTCGGACATCGCCGCCGACCTCGATGTGTCGGTTCCGGCCGCCGGGTCGCTGACCTCGGCGTTCGCCGTGGGAATGATCGTCGGGGCGCCCCTGATGGCCGTCCTGAGCCTGCGCTGGTCGCGCCGCCGGGCGCTGCTCGCCTTCCTCGTCACGTTCCTGCTGGTCCACGTGGTGGGCGCGCTCACCACCAGCTACGGGGTGCTGCTCGCCACCCGGGTCGTGGGGGCGCTCGCCAACGCCGGGTTCCTCGCGGTGGCGCTCGCGACCGCGACGAGCCTGGTCGCGCCCGACGCCAAGGGCCGGGCCACCTCGGTCCTGCTCGGCGGCACCACGCTGGCGTGCGTCGCGGGCGTGCCGGGCGGTGCCCTGCTCGGCCAGGCGTGGAGCTGGCGCGCCGCGTTCTGGGCGGTGGCGCTGGTGTCGCTGCCCGCGGTCGTCGCGGTCGCCCGGTCCGTGCCGTCGGGCGCGCCCGCCTCCGCGCACACCAGCGCGCGGGCCGAGGCGCGCGCCCTGCGCTCACCGCGCCTGGTGGTGACGCTGCTGCTCGGGGCGCTCGTGAACGGCGCGACGTTCTGCGCCTTCACCTATCTCGAACCGCTCGCCACGCACGTCACCGGCATCGGCGACGCCTGGGTGCCCGCGCTGCTCGCGCTGTTCGGGCTCGGCTCGTTCGCCGGGGTGACGCTCGCCGGGCGGCTCGCCGACCGCCGTCCGATGCCGCTGCTCGTGGCCGGTTCGGTGGCGCTGCTCGGCGGCTGGACCGCGTTCGCGCTGACCGCGGGGCACACCGCCGCGACCGTGGCGTGGGCGTTCGTCCAGGGCGCGCTGTCGTTCGCGGTCGGCTCGACGCTGATCGCGCGGGCGCTGTACGCGGCGACGGCGGCGCCCACGCTCGGGGGGTCCTTCGCCACGGCCGCGTTCAACATCGGTGCGGCGCTCGGGCCGTGGGCCGGGGGGCAGGCGATCGCCGCGGGGCTCGGCTACCGGTCGCCGCTGTGGGTGTCCGCCGCGATGGTGGCGCTCGCCGTGGCCGTGGGCGCGCTGGCGGCGGGCGGCGCGGCCGCGCGCCGGAGCGAGGGGCGCGCGCCGGGGCGGGCGGAGGTCACACCGGCACCGGCACGCACATCCGCGCCACCTCGTCCATAGACAGTTCGAGGGTCACCGCGAGCGCCGCGATCGTGAAGAAGGCGGGCGTCGGCGCCCGGCCCGTCTCGATCTTGCGGAGGGTCTCGGCCGAGATCCCGGCGCTCGCGGCGACCTCGACCATGCTCCGCTCGCCGCGCGCCTCGCGCAGCAGACGGCCGAGCCGCTCGCCGCGCTCGCGCTCTTCGGGGGTCAGAGGAGTGCGCACCATGCGCCCAGCCTACCCCGCGCCCCATTCAAATACCGGTATAGTAATTGGCGTGGTCGAACTCAAGACAGATCCATCCATCGACGCCATGCGGGAGGCCGGGCGCGTCGTCGCGCGCGCCCTGGCCGCGGTGCGCGAGGCGGCGGCCGTCGGCGTCCGCCTGCGCGACCTGGACGAGGTGGCCCGCCAGGTCCTCAAGGACGCGGGCGCCACCTCCCCGTTCCTGCACTACCACCCGGGCTTCGCCCCGGTCCCCTTCCCGGCGACGCTCTGCGCCTCGGTGAACGACGCGATCGTGCACGGCATCCCCGGCGAGTACCGCCTGCGGGACGGCGACCTGCTCTCCGCGGACTTCGGCGCCCTCCTCGACGGCTGGGCGGGCGACTCCGCGATCAGCTTCGTCGTGGGCACGCCGCGCCCCGAGGACGTGCGCCTGATCGAGACGGCCGAGCGCGCCCTGGAAGCGGGCATCGCGGCGGCGGTCGTGGGCAACAGGATCGGCGACATCGCGCACGCGATCGGCACGGTCTGCCGCTCCGCGGGCTATGGCATCCCCGACGGCTTCGGCGGCCACGGCATCGGCCGCCGCATGCACGAGGACCCGGCCGTGCCGAACGAGGGCCGCCCCGGCCGCGGCATGGTCCTGCGCCACGGCATGGTGCTCGCCATCGAGCCGATGCTGATAGCCAACGGCCGCGACGACTACCACGCGGCACCGGACGGCTGGACCCTCCGGACGAACGACGGCAGCCGCGCGGCCCACGCGGAGCACACGGTGGCGATCACGGACGACGGCCCCCGCGTCCTGACGGCGCTCTGACCGGGCGCCGCCCGAAGCGGGGGCCGTGCGGCCCGCCCCGGCGGGCTGGAGGACCGCTAGGACGTGGGCCGGACCACCATCGCCGAGCCGCCGCCCCTGCGCTCCTTCTCCGCCGCCGCGAGCCACTTGCCGCCCGGCAGCCGCTGCACGCCCGTCGCGGCGCCGATCTCCGGGTTGTCCTTGAAGGAGTGCCCCAGCGCCTCCAGGCCGTCGCGCACCTCGGGGTCCAGGCCCGGCTCCAGCTCCGTCTGGGCGGCGTTGCGCTGGCTCGCGCGCGGCGCCGCGATCGCCTCGACCAGCGGCAGGTCGCGGTCGAGGAAGCCGGTCAGGGTCTGCAGGACGGTGGTGATGATGGTCGCGCCGCCGGGCGAGCCGAGCGCCACCTTGGGCCGGTCGTGCTCGTCGAGCACGATGGTCGGCGCCATCGACGAGCGCGGCCGCTTGCCGGGGCCCGGCAGGTTCGGGTCGGGCACGCCGGGGCGCGCGGGCGCGAAGGAGAAGTCGGTCAGCTCGTTGTTCAGGATGAAGCCGCGGCCGGGCACGGTGATCCCGCTGCCGCCGGTCGACTCGATCGACAGGGTGTACGCGACGACGTTGCCCCACTTGTCGGCGACCGTCAGATGCGTGGTGTTGTCGCCCTCGTACGTCGTCGGGGCGGCCTTGCCGCGCGTGCCGCAGGGTGCGGGGTGACGCGGGTCGCCCGGTGCGAGCGGGCTGGTCAGGACCGCGTCGTCCTTGATGAGGCAGGCGCGGGAGTCGGCGAACTTCTGCGTCAGGAGCTGCTTGGTCGGCACGTCCTCGAAGGCCGGGTCGCCGACCCAGCGCCCCCGGTCGGCGAACGCGATCCGGCTGGCCTCGATGAAGCGGTGCAGATAGCGGGTCTTGGAGGCGCGCGACAGATCGGTGCGCTCCAGGATGTTCAGGGCCTCGCCGACGCTGGTGCCGCCGGACGACGACGGCGCCATCGAGTAGACCTTCAGGCCCCGGTAGCTCGTCTTCGTGGGCGCCAGCTCCTTGACCCCGTAGCCGCGCAGGTCCTTCATCGACAGGTCACCGGGGCGCGCCTCGCGGTCGGACTCCGGGTCCACGGGCGGCTCGTTGACGGTCCGTACGACGTCCCGGCCGATGGCGCCGCGGTACAGGGCGCCGACGCCGTCGCGCCCCAACTCCTCGTAGGTGTCGGCCAGATCGGGGTTCTTGAACGTCGAGCCGACCACCGGCAGCTTGCCGCCCGGCAGGAACAGCTCGGCCGTGGCGGGGAAGTCCTCGAACCGCTTCTGGTTCGCCTTCGTCTGGGAGCGGAAGGTCGCGTCGACGGTGAAGCCGTCCCTGGCGATCCGCTCGGCGGGCTTCAGCAGGGTCCGCAGCCGCTTGGTGCCCCAGTTGTCGAGCGCCGCCTTCCAGGTGGCGGGGGTGCCGGGGGTGCCGACGCCGAGGCCGCTGGTCTGGGCGTCGGCGAACGGCAGCGGCTTGCCGTCCTCGACGAACAGGCCGGAGTCCGCGGTGCGCGGCGCGGTCTCGCGGCCGTCCAGCGTGTGCACGGACTTGGTCTTCGCGTCGTAGTACACGAAGTATCCGCCGCCGCCCACGCCGGACGAGTACGGCTCGGTCACGCCGAGGGCCGCGGCGGTGGCGACCGCCGCGTCCACCGCGTTGCCGCCCTCGCGCAGCACCTCGATCCCGGCCGCGGAGGCGTCCGCGTCGACGCTCGCGACGGCGCCGTCCCGGCCGACGGCCACCGGCACCTTCTGATGGGGATCATTGGCCGATTCCCGTCTTGTGTCCCCTTGGCTCCCGCTGGTCGATTCGGCCGCCGTGTCCGGTTCAGCCGAGGGCGAAGGCGAAGCGGGCGCGGCCGCACCGACCGTCACCAACACGCCCCCGACCGCCCATAGCGACAGCTTCCGTACCACACCACGACGCATACGCACCTCCAGTCAACAGCCGTCTGCGCAGCGTAACTTCGGGTCGGCGCCGCCGCCACGGCGGGGCCCGACGTGGCCACGAATGGCCGCTAGCATGCGCGCCCATGACTGAAGACGTGCGCCTTCTCGCCGTCGGCCTGTGCGCGGCCGCCGTCGGCGCCGCCCTCGCCCTGTACGTCGTCACGCATCTGCGCGGGCGCAGACTGCGGCGGCGGCAGGCGTTCTTCGGGCTGCCCCGAACTCGGAGTCGCTGCTCGTGGTGAGCCGTGAGGCGGGCGGCCCCGACCTGACCGTGACGCGCCACGACGTGTACGCGCTCATCGAGCTGGCGGCGCTCGCCCGGGAGTGCGGCGCGCACGCCCAGCTGGTGGCGCACGACGCGGTCCAGCAGGGCTTCGGCGAGCGCACCGAGTTCTGCGTGGGCAGCCCCGCGGTCAACCGCCGCCTCGCCGCCCATATGCACTCCCTGCTGCCGGGCGTGCGCGTCAACACCGACCCCGAGCCGGGCCCGGACCGCGGCGCCTTCCAGATCGGCGCCGAGCGCTACCGCATGGAGCCGGGCCGCACCGAGTACGTGGTGCTCGCACGGCTCACCGCCGGGCAGGACGCGCGGCCGGTGTTCCTCTTCTGCGGCCAGCGCGCGATCACCAGCCAGGCCGCGGCCCGCTATCTGGCCCGCCACCACGAGCGCCTGGACCGCAAGCACGGCGACTCCTTCGTGCTGCTGCTGAAGGTCGTGAACTCGCACGCGTACGGGCCCGACGTCGTCGAGCTGGTCGCGGACGTGACGCGCGCCGCCCAGGAGCCGATCCCGGCCGCGGCACCGCGCACCTCCCACCGCGCCAAGTAGGGGGCGAGATCGCGCCATGTGAGCGGAGCCCCACGGAACGTACGCCGCGCATAACGCCTTCATCACACAGTCGGCGCGTACCGGGCGACTAGGAACCGAAGCGGACCTTTACCCCTCTCTCCGGGCAGGCCCAGACCATTCGCACGGAGGTACGTTTCCCTTGAGGTCCCGCAGGTCCCCGAGCCCCCGCCGCTCCCTACGCCCCCGCCACGCCGCCGTCGCGGGCGTCGCGGCGCTGGCGGCCACCCTGTCCGCCTGCTCCGGCGGGGACTCGTCGGACGAGGGCGCGGCTCCGAAGAAGCCCGAGCTGTCCGTGAACCTGAAGGGCGAGCGGGCCAAGGCGGGCGTGCCGGTCACCGTGAAGCTCGCCCAGCCCCAGGACGCCCGCCTGAAGGACGTCACGGTCGCCGACGCCGAGGGCGCGAAGCTGGCCGGGAAGGTCTCCGCGGACGGCCGCACCTGGACGTCGGCCCGGATGGCCGCCCCCGGCACCAGCTACCGCGTGTCGGCCACGACGGACGGCGGCGGCAAGGCGGCGAAGGCGTTCACCACGGCCACGCCCGAGAAGGTCAACAAGGTCACGATCACGCCCGGCCGCACCATACGGACCGTCGGCGTGGCCCAGCCCCTGTCGATCGTCTTCGACCACCCCGTGCGCAACAAGGCCGCGGTGGAGAAGCACCTCAAGGTCACCACGTCCGACGGCACCGTCGGCTCCTGGGGCTGGATCAAGAACTACGACGGCAGGGACCGCGTCGACTGGCGCCCCAAGGACTACTGGAAGCCCGGCACCGAGGTGAAGCTCGACGCCCAGCTGAACGGCGTCGACTCCGGCACGGACGGCGGCTGGTTCGTCCGCGACTACGACACCGCCATGACCGTCGGGAAGAACCAGGTCGTCAAGGTGGACCTGGACAGCAAGACCGCGACCCTCGTGCGCGACGGCAGGACGGTCAGGTCCCTGCCGATGTCCGCGGGCACGCCCGGCGGCGAGAAGGCCTCCTGGGGCGGCACCTCGGTCCTGATGGCCAAGGAGGGCACGATCAACATGCGCTCCGAGACCGTCGGCCTCGGCGACGCCTACGACAAGATGGTCGACTACTCGATGCGGCTCACCTGGTCGGGCATGTACGCGCACGCGGCACCGTGGAACGCGGCGTACTTCGGCAACACCAACCACAGCTCCGGCTGCGTCGGCATGAGCACCTCCAACGCCGCCTGGCTCTACGGGCAGGCGCAGATCGGCGACCCCTTCGAGGTCTCCGGCAGCGGCTCCAAGGGCACCCCGGACCCGGGCAATGGCTTCGGCGCGTGGAACGTGCCGTGGGCCGACTGGCAGGCCAAGAGCGCCCTGCGCTGAGCCCGCCCGGCGCCCGGCGGAAGCGCCACCGCCCCACCATCGTTACCCGTACGTAACTTACCGATGGGTTACCGAAGGTAAGCCCGCGCGGTTACCTTCGGGTCACTTTGCACCGGCACGTGTGAGGAGTGACCCGTGGGAAGAACGCGCAACGCGCTGCGTACGACCGCCCTGGGCGCGGTGTCGGCGGCCCTGGTCGCCGGTGCCGTGCCCGCGGCGCAGGCGGCACCCGAGGCGACGGCGCCCGGCGTGCGGTTCGTCGACATCCCCAGCGACGGCGGCACGGTCCTCAAGGCCAACGTCGTCACGCCCGCGGGCGCGGCGGCGGACGGCTCGTACCCCGTGATCGTGCTGCCCACCAGCTGGGCGATGCCGCAGATCGAGTACATCGCGCAGGCGAAGAAGCTGGCCGCCGCGGGCTATGTCGTGGTCAGCTACAACTCCCGCGGCTTCTGGCAGTCCGGCGGCGAGATCGAGGTCGGCGGCCCCGAGGACATCGCCGACGCCTCCCGGGTCATCGACTGGACGCTGAAGCACACCCCCGCCGACGCGGACAAGGTCGGCATGGCGGGCATCAGCTACGGCGCGGGCATCAGCCTGCTCGCCGCCGGGCACGACAAGCGGATCAAGGCGGTCGCGGCGCTCAGCGGCTGGAGCGACCTCGTGGCGTCCATCTACAGCGGCCGCACCCAGCACGTCCAGGCGGGCGCGCTGCTCGGCGGGGCTGGCCAGCTCACCGGCCGCCCGAGCCCCGAGCTGAAGCGGATCCTGAAGGCCTTCCTCGGCTCCGACCTCGCCCACGAGGACGAGATGATCGCCTGGGGCGCCAAGCGCTCCCCCGCGACCTATCTGGACCGCGTCAACGCCAACGGCGCGGCGATCCTGCTCGCCAACGCCTGGGGCGACACCGTCTTCCCGCCCAACGCCTACGCCTCGTTCTACGAGAAGCTCACCGGCCCCAAGCGCCTGGAGTTCCGCCCCGGCGACCACGCCACGGCCGAGGCCACCGGCCTGTTCGGGCTGCCCAACGACACCTGGGCGAACACCCAGCGGTGGTTCGACCGCTATCTGAAGGGCGAGCGCAACGGCATCGACCGCGAGCAGCCGGTCCAGCTGAAGTCGCGCTCCACCGGCGGCTACGAGGGCTACCCGGACTGGAAGTCCGTCGGCGCCACCCGGCGCAAGGTGGACCTCGCGGGCACCACCACCATCGACGCGAACACCGACTCCGGCGCCAACGGCGGCCTGGTGCTGCTGTCCAACGCCCTGGACCAGTTCCTGAAGCTGCCCCCGGTGGCGTCGGTGCCGCTGCTGCCGCGCCGGTACGCGGCCGTGTGGCAGTCCCCGCGCGGCGAGCGGGAGCAGCGGGTGCGGGGCACGGCGAGGCTGCACACCACGGTCACGAGCACCAAGGAGAGCGGAACCCTCGTCGCGTACCTCTACGACGTGGGCCCGCTCGGCCTCGGCAAGCTGGTCAGCAACGCGCCGTACACCTTCCACGGCAAGACCCCCGGCACGCCGTTCGCCGTCGACCTGGAGCTGTTCTCCACGGCCTACGACGTCCCGGCAGGACACAGGCTCGCCCTGGTGGTCGACACGGTCGACCCGCTCTATGTCGAGCACAACCCGACCGGCGCGCGGCTGACCTTCTCCTCGCCCAAGACCGACCCGTCGTACGTGTCGATCCCCCTGCGCGAGCAGTGATCTCCGGCCGCTGCCGGGCGGGCCTGGCCCTCCAGCTACTGCTCCCCTTAGGGCCCGGGGGCCCTGGGGGACCCCCGCCCGGCAGTAGCGTCCCTGGTTCAGCCGGGGCGACGTCCACGGCTTCCGTCTTGGGACTGCGCCGCTGACGCTGGGACACCCAGTGGGCGAACCACGACAGCAGCATGCACATCCCGATGTAGATCGGCGAGATCACCATGACCACGGGGATGAAAGGCAAATCGTAGTCGAGGTTCGACGCGATCAGCTTCCCGGCGTGGAGGAACTCCTCATAGGTGATCAGATACCCGAGCGAGGTGTCCTTCAGGGCCACCACCAGCTGGCTGATGATGGCGGGCAGCATGGCCCGCACGGCCTGGGGCACCAGGACGTGCGTCATCACCTGCGTCTTTCTCATCCCCAGGGCATAGGCCGCCTCCTTCTGCCCGCGCTCCACGGAGTTGACACCGGATCGGAAGACCTCCGCGAGCACGGAGCCGTTGTAGAGGGTGAGCCCGGTGACCAGGGCCGGGAGCGGCTGGACCTTGAGGGCCACGAAGACGAAGAAGATCATCACGAGCACGGGCATCGCCCGGAAGAACTCGACGACGACCGTGGCCACCCAGCGCACCGGCCGGTGGTCGGAGAGCCGCCCGGTCGCGAGCAGCGCTCCGAGGGCCAGGGAGAGCACGGCGGCGATGGCGAAGGCCTTGAGCGTGTTGCCGAGGCCGTCGAGGAGGAGTTCCTGGATGCCCTGGTACTCGAAGGGCGCCCACTTGGTGCGGGTGAACTGGTCGGTGTCGAACAGGAGGTAGACGACCCAGCCGACGAGCCCGAGGATGACGGCGGTCGAGACGACGCCGTAGAGGCGGTGCCGCTGACGCGTCCTCGGACCCGGGATGTCGTAGAGGGCGGTGGCTTCTCCGGAGGTGGCGGTGGTGGTCACCGGGCGACTCCCCAGCGCTTCTCGAGGACGTTGAAGACGGCGCTGATGGTGAGGGTGATGATCAGGTAGCCGAGGGCGATCCAGACGAAGGACCAGATGACGCTGTAGCCGAGTTCGTTGAGGGTCTTGTACGTGCCGAGCAGCTCGGTCACGCTGAACGCGCCCGCGATGGCCGAGTTCTTGGCGAGCGCGATGAGGGTGGAGCCGACCGGTGGGATCACCGAGCGGAAGGCCTGCGGCAGGACCACCAGGGACAGGGTCTGGCCGAAGGTCATGCCGAGGCTGCGGGCCGCCTCGCCCTGGCCCTTGGGCACGGTGTTGATGCCGGAGCGCACCGCCTCGCAGATGAACGCCGAGGTGTAGCAGCCGAGCGCGAGGACCGCGAACACCTTGAAGGGCAGCACGAGCCCGAACCGCGGCAGCCCGAGCAGCACGGCGAAGAACAGCAGCGTCAGCGGCGTGTTGCGCAGCACGGCCACCCACACCGCGCCGAACACCCGGAAGGATCCGACGGGCGCGACCCGGAAGGACGCCATGAGGAAGCCGAGCGCGAGCGCCAGGAGGGAGGCGTAGACGGTGAGTTCGACGGTGCCGAGGAAGCCCTCGCCGAAGGTGGAGAAGTTGTCGGTCAGTACGTCCATGACGCCTCCTCAGCTCGCCGGGTAGCGGTCGATGGCGGGCGGCTCCGGCGCGGGCACCCCGGACAGGCCGAGGGTCGCGTCGTACGCCTTCTTCCAGTCGCCGTCGCGTTCGCGGGCGGCGAGGGCGTCGTCGACGGCCAGGCGCAGCGCGTTGTCGCCCCGGGGGACGCCGATGCCGTACGGCTCCTTGGAGAAGGGCCTGCCGACGACCTTCAGCTCGTCGGGGACCTTCGCGGCGTAGCCGATGAGGATCGCGTCGTCGGTGGTGACGGCGTCGACCTGGTACGTCAGCAGGTTGTCGACGCACACCGAGTAGGTGTCGTAGGCGACCAGGGTGGCCTTCGGGTAGTCCTTCTGGATGCGCTGGTAGGGGGTGGAGCCCGCGGCGGAGCAGACGCGCTTGCCGTCCAGGTCGCCGGGCCCCTTGATGTCCTCCTCGTCGTGGCGCACCAGCAGGCCCTGGCCCGCCATGTAGTAGGGGCCGCCGAAGCCGACGAGCTTCTTGCGGTTGTCGTTGATGGTGTAGGTGCCGACGTAGTAGTCGATCTGGCCGTTCTGGAGGGCGGTCTCGCGGTTGGCGGAGGCGATGGTCTTGAAGGAGATCCTCTTCGGGTCCAGGCCGAGCGAGGCCGAGACCATCTTGGCGATCTCGATGTCGAAGCCGGAGTAGCGCCCGGTCGCCGGGTCCTTCTCGCCCAGGTAGGGCTGGTCCTCCTTGGCGCCGACGACGAAGTGGCCGCGGCTCTTCGCCTTGCGCCAGGTACGGGACTCGGGCAGCTGGAAGTCCTGGGCGACCCGGTAGACGGGCAGTTTCCCGGCGGCGGGGCCCTTGGTGGGCGGGCTGCCCTCCTTGCCGCAGGCGGCGGTGGCGAGCGCGGTGAGCGACAGGGCCGCGAGCAGCCCGAGCAGACGTGTCGTACGCATGGGACGCATCCCCCCGTCAGTGCTTGAGGATCTTGGAGAGGAAGTCCTTGGCGCGGTCGCTCTCCGGGTGGGTGAAGAAGTCCTCGGGGGCGCGGTCCTCGATGATGGCGCCGTCGGCCATGAAGACGACGCGGTTGGCGGCGGAGCGGGCGAAGCCCATCTCGTGGGTGACGACGACCATGGTCATGCCGTCGCGCGCCAACTGCTGCATGACTTCGAGGACCTCGTTGATCATCTCGGGGTCGAGGGCCGAGGTCGGCTCGTCGAAGAGCATCACCTTCGGGTTCATGGCGAGCGCCCGGGCGATGGCCACGCGCTGCTGCTGGCCGCCGGAGAGCTGCGCGGGGAACTTCCCGGCGTGCGCGGCGAGCCCGACGCGCTCCAGGAGTTCGCGGGAGCGCTGGTCCGCCTCGTCGCGCTTGCGGCCCCTGACTTTGACCTGGGCGAGGGAGACGTTCTGCAGGACGGTCTTGTGCGCGAAGAGGTTGAAGGACTGGAAGACCATGCCGACTTCGGCGCGCAGCTTCGCGAGGGCCTTGCCCTCCTCGGGCAGCGGCTGCCCGTCGAGCCGGATCACGCCGGACTGGATGGTCTCAAGCCGGTTGATCGTCCGGCAGAGCGTTGACTTGCCCGACCCTGACGGGCCGATGACCACGACCACCTCCCCCTTGCCGACGGTGAGGTCGATGTCCTTCAGGACATGCAACTCGCCGTAGTACTTGTTCACGTCACGCAGCTCGATCAACGGATCGACGGCCATGCCCGGACCTGCCCACTCTCAGCCTGTGTCGGTCAGCGCAAACTATCCACGCCGAAACGGGACTTATGGGACGACACGCACTTATGGGCATTAACCGTATTTGAGACGGCCCGTCGCCGGACGGACGCGGCCGGGCCGCCCCGGGGGCGCCTGGCCGCCGGGCCGCCGGGGCTAGCCCTCGGACGCCTCCGCGTACACCTGCGACAGTTCGGGGGCGCCCTGCACCGCCCAGTCGAGCCCCTCCGCGACCACCTGGAGTTCGCGGCCCGAGGCGAGCCGCACCACGGGCGTGCCGCCCGGCAGGACGTGCCACACGGCGCCGGGCACGGTGCGGACGATGACCGTGCCGAGGTAGAGGCCCGCGTCGTTGCCGAGCCAGGGCAGCGTCTCGGGGTCGTCGCGCCAGCGCGGCAGCAGCTGGTCGAGGGCGGCGAGGGACTCCGGCGAGTCGTCAAGCTCCAGGCCCGCGCCCTCGGCCTGAGCGCGCAGCAGCTCGCACTCGGACAGCAGCTCCGCCACCCCGTCCGGGTCCGCCTCGAAGGCCGCCGCGAGCCTGAGGCCCGGCTCGCCCGACTGCCGCTTGCGCCACCTGTCCAGGAACGGAATGTTCATGACCGGCCTCTCCGTGGGGTGCCCGAGCGATCGGACGGCGGATCCGCGTTCCAGTGAATGTATCTTGCGGCAGTTGATCACGGAATCAGGCGAATCGCGGGAATCGGGAGCGCGCCCGCGCGCGCCCCACGCGCCCCTCGCGCCCCCGGTCAGCGGCGCGTGAACGCGAGGATGGCCGCGAGGTTCATCGGGCGGCGCGTCGACAGGTACAGGTAAGGGGCGCCGTGGTGCGGTCCGCGCAGCTCCACCCGCAGCGCGGTCGGCACATAGCTGCGCAGCAGCAGGTGCGCGTACGCGTTCGCCTTGTACGTGCGCCACTCGAAGGCCTCGCCCGCGTCGAGGATCTCCGTCGTGCCCAGGTCGTCGATGGGGATCCGGCGGTCCCCCACCACGAGCGTGCCCGGCGTCACCACGATCCGCGCCGAGCCGTACCGGTGCACGAGCGGCGCGAAGACGGCGACGACGAGCAGCAGCCCGGCCCCGGCCGCCACCGGCCCGAACGGCCACAGCAGCCCGCCGAACAGACACCCCCGAGGACGACGAGGAGCCACCACGCGGCCGGGACGCTCAGACGCTCATCGTAAAGATCCATGCCTCCATCCTGGCACCGGCACGGACGGCTTGGAGCGGCGGGATCCGGATGCGCCCGTGGCACCAGGGGGCGCGGGCCGGGGGCGGGCGAGCGGCACGGGCGGGATGAAGCGGGGGGCAAAGACGGTGTCCTTGGCCGCCGTTGGCAGTTCTGGGGGTACGGGCGGTCGTTCGCGGTGCCGCGGGGTGTCGCGGCCGCCCTGTGTGCCCGCACCGTGGAAGGGGTCCATCGTGTACCGACGCGCTTGGGGGACCGCCGTCGTCCTCGCCCTGCTCACCGGACTGGCTCCCGTGGGCGCGGCGCGGGCGGCGCCGCACAGACCCGGGCCACTCCCCCTGGAGCGGCTCTTCGACAACCGGGCCGTCAGCGCCGACGCCCGCCCCGGCGCCGCCGACTTCGACGGCGCGGGCCGCTCGCTGTCCGCGCGGGACCTGGCGGCGGCCGGGTGGACTCCCGGCCGGTCCCTGCGCGTTGAGGGCGCGCTCCTGACCTGGCCGGACACCCGGGCGGGCCGCCCGGACAACGTGCGGGCCGACGGCCAGGCGGTGCGGGTGCGCGGGCGCGGCGACGCGCTCGCCTTCCTCGTGGCGGGCACGGGCGGCACCGCGCGGGGCACCGGGACGATCCGGTACCGCGACGGCTCGCGCGGCACCTACCGGCTCACCGCGCCCGACTGGCGCACCGGCCCCCTCGCCACCAAGGCCGTGGCGCTGCCGCACGTCAACACGCCGTCGGGCCAACGCGCCGAGAAGGCACGGCTGTACGTGGTGACGGTGCCGCTGGCACGCGGGCGGGCCGTGGCCTCGGTGACCCTGCCCCGGGACACCGCGCGCCCCGACCTGCACGTCTTCGCCCTGTCCGTGCGCGCCACCACCCGGGGGTGGACCGGCACTTGGGCGGCGTCCACGTCCGGGTACGCCGCCGTGGGGCCCTGGACGGACCGGACCGTACGGCTCGTGGTGCACACCAGCGTGGGCGGGCCGCGGGTGCGGATCCGGCTCGACAACACCTTCGCGGGGGCGCCGGTGCGGATCGGCGGCGCCACCGTCGCGGTGCGGGGCGCGGGGGCGGCAGCGCGCGGGGCGCCGGTGGCGCTGGGGTTCGGCGGGGCCGCCGGGGTGACGGTTCCGGCGGGGGCGCAGGCGCTCAGCGATCCCGTGCGGTTCGCGGTGCCCGCGGACGCGGATCTGCTCGTGAGTTTCCATCTGCCGGGGACCGTGGCGGCGGCACCCGTGCACAGCCGGGCCCTCCAGACCTCGTACGTCAGCGGGCCCGGCGACCACGCGGCGGATCGCGCCGGGGCGGCCTACGCCCCCGCCCTGCGGGCCTGGCCGCTGCTGACCGGCGTCGACGTCTCGGGCGGGCCCGGGTCCGTGGTGCTGCTCGGCGACTCCCTCACCGACGGCGTCGGCTCCACGCCCGACACCAACCGGCGCTGGCCCGACGTGCTCGCCCGGCGCCTGCTCGCCCAGTCCGCCGTGCCGCGCTACGGCGTCCTCAACCAGGGCGTCTCCGCCAACCGCGTCGTCACCGACCGGTACCCCGGTGACGGGGTCTTGGCCGACACCGGGGGCGTCAGCGCGCTCCACCGGCTCGACCGGGACGTCTTCGCGCAGACGTCCGCGCGCACCGTCGTCGTCTTCGAGGGCGTCAACGACGTCCGGGCGGGCGCCTCCGCCGACGCCGTCGTCGCGGGCCTGCGCGAGATCGCCGCGCGGGCGCGGGCGCGGGGGCTGCGGGTCGTGGGGGCGACGGTGCTGCCGTGCGAGGGGGAGGCGCGGTGCACGTCCGCGGTCGACGCGGAGCGGGTGGCCGTGAACTCCTTCATCCGTGAGGGCGGGGCGTTCGACGCGGTGCTCGACTTCGACGCGGTGGCCCGGGATCCCGGGCGGCCGTCGCGGCTGCTGCCCCGGTACGACAGCGGGGATCATTTGCATCCGGGCGACGCGGGGTTCGCCGCGCTGGCGGGGGCGGTGCGGTTGCGCGCGCTGGTCGGCTAGCCCTCGCGGGGGCGCCCCGGACCCGCCCCTTCACCCAGAACCAGGGGGCTGCCGCCCCCTGGCACCCCCGCCCTCATCGCCGCTGCGCGGCTCGTCCTCACACGCCGGACGGGCTGAATCATCGCGCTCCGCGCTCGCCCTCAAACGCCGGGCGGGCTTGACCTGTCGCGGTGCGTTCTCGTCCTTGAGCGCCGGACGTTCCCTGCCCGCCCGCCCCCCAAAAAAAGCGCGAGTGGGCAGGGGAAAAGCCCGTCCGGCGTTTGAGGACGAGCCGCGGAGCGGCGATAACGGGGTCCAAGGGGCGGAGCCCCGGGAAAGGGCGGGTGGGTGGGGAAGAAGGCGGCTAGACGTCCAGGTCGACGACCACTGGGGCGTGGTCGGAGGCGCCCTTGCCCTTGCGCTCCTCGCGGTCCACGTACGCGTCGGTGACCCCCTTGGCGAAGGGGCCGTTGCCGTAGACGAGGTCGATGCGCATGCCCTTGTTCTTGGGGAAGCCCAGCTCGCGGTAGTCCCAGTACGTGAAGGGGTGGTCGTACTTCAGGGGGCGCGGGACGACGTCCTGGAGACCGGCCTCCCGCAGGGAGGCGAGCGCGGCGCGCTCGGCGGGCGTCACATGCGTGAGGCCCTCGAAGCGCGCGACGTCCCAGACGTCGTCGTCGGTCGGCGCCACGTTGAAGTCGCCGAGGACGGCGAAGGGCCGGGAGCCCGCCGCGTCGCTGGCGACGGCGGCCCGCAGGGCCTCGAACCACTGGAGCTTGTAGGCGTAGTGCGCGTGGTCCACCTCGCGGCCGTTGGGCACGTAGACCGACCAGAGGCGGACGGGGCCGCAGGTGGCGGAGAGGGCGCGGGGCTCCTGCGCGCCGTCGTAGTCGGGACCGCCCGGCAGGCCGGTCACCACGTCGTCCAGGCCGACGCGGGAGACCAGCGCCACGCCGTTCCACCGGCCGTTGGCGTTGACCGCCGACTCGTAGCCGAGGTCGCGCAGGGCCTCGGTGGGGAACTGCTCCGCGGTGCACTTGGTCTCCTGGACGCACAGCACGTCCGTGCCGGTCTTCTCCAGCCAGGCGAGCAGCCGGGGCAGTCGGGCGGTGATCGAGTTCACGTTCCAGGTGGCGATGCGCATGACGGACAACCTACCCGCCGGGTGTGACAGTCACAGGTCCGCCGACTCCCCCGGCGCGAGCCGCACGTGCTCGGCGCCGCCGAGGCGCCCGATGTGACCGTCGTAGATGGGCCGGGCCAGGTCGGTCAGGAGCGCGTCGTGGACGTCGTACGCGCGCCGCGGGCCGACCTCCCGTACGTAGTCGATGACCTCGGCGATCTTGTTCCAGGGGGCCATGACGGGGACGAGGAGGGTGTCCACGGGGTGGTCGGGGACGGTGAGGGCGTCGCCGGGGTGGAAGACGGCGCCGTCGACGAGGAAGCCGACGTTGGTGACGCGCGGGAGGTCCGGGTGGATCACGGCGTGCAGCTCGCCGTGGACCTGCACGGAGAACCCGGCGGCGTCGAACGCGTCGCCGTGGCCGACCCGGTGCACCCGGCCGGGGAAGGCCGCCGCGAGCTGGTCGGCGACGGACGCCAGGGTCCAGACCTCGGTGGCCGGGTCGGCCTCCAGGGCGGCGCGCAGCCGCCCCTCGTCGAAGTGGTCGGGGTGTTCGTGGGTGACGAGGATCGCGTCCGCGCCGAGGGCCGCGTCGGCCTCGCTGAACCCGCCGGGGTCGACGACGAGCGTGCGCCCGTCCTTCTCCAGGCGCACGCACGCGTGGGACTGCTTCGTGAGCTTCATGCCGGTCGTCATGGGTCCCATCCTGCTCCCCCGGGGGCCCGGCGCGCCCCCGGGGGTGGCCGCTACTCCTGGGGGGTCGTCTCCTCGCGGATGACCGTCTGGGCGACGCGGAAGGCGCTGTTGGCCGCGGGCACCCCGCAGTACACCGCGGTCTGGAGCAGGACCTCCTTGATCTCCGCCGGGGTCAGGCCGTTGCGCAGCGCGGCGCGGACGTGGAAGCCCAGCTCCTCCAGGTGGCCGCCCGCGACGAGCGCCGTCAGCGTGACGCAGCTGCGGGTGCGGCGGTCCAGGCCCTGCCGGTTCCAGATCTCGCCCCAGGCGTACCGCGTGACGAGGTCCTGGAAGTCGGCGGAGAACTCGTCGGCCGCGGCCAGGGCCCGGTCCACGTGCGCGTCGCCCAGCACCTCGCGGCGGACCTTGAGGCCCTCGGCGTAGGTGTCGGCCGGGGCCTCGGCGGCCTCCGGCTGCTCGACCGGGGCGATCTCGGCGGCGGGCGCGGCGGGCGGCGGCGCGAGGACCGGCTTGACGGGCGGGGCCGCGATGGCGTGCTGGCCGGTGGCGCCGAGGTCCAAGGCGGCCTGCCAGGCGGTGGAGAAGTGGCGTACGAGCAGGTCGGTGACGGCGGCGGGCTGCTCCACGGGCGCCAGGTGGGAGGCGCCGGGCACGACGGCGAGGCGGGCGTCGGGGATGCCCGCGACGAGCGTGCGGGCCTCGGCCTGCCCGGTCACCTGGTCCTCGGAGCCGACCAGGACCAGCGTCGGGACCCCTATGCTGCCCAGCTCCGCGCGGATGTCGAAGGCGGCGAGCGCCTCGCAGGCGGCGATGTAGCAGCCGGGGTCGGTGGTGCGGACCATCTGCACGGCCCAGTCGGTGATCGCGGGCTGGGCGGCGGCGAAGCCGGGCGTGAACCAGCGCTCGGGCGACGTGCGCGCGATGGGGTCGAGGCCGTTGCTGCGGACGATCACGCCGCGCTGGCGGAACTCGTCGGCGCTGCCGAACCGGGGCGAGGTGGCGATCAGCGCGAGGGAGGCGACGCGGTGCGGGTGGCGCAGGGCCAGCTCGGCGCCGATCGCGCCGCCGAGGGCGCAGCCCGCGAAGCCGAAGCGCTGCACGCCGAGTTCGTCGAGGGTGGCGAGGACCCGGTTCGCAAGTTCACCGACGGAGTCCACGGGGTGCGCGGGGGCGCCGCCGTGTCCGGGCATGTCGAAGCGGAGCACCCGCCAGTGCTTGCTCAGCTCGGGCACCTGCCGGTCCCACATGTGCCAGGTCGTGCCGAGTGACGGTCCTAGGACCAGTACCGGAGCGTCATCCGAGCCGTCGAAGCGGAACTGAAGGGCAGGGGTGTTCGTCTCACTCACCCGCCCACGCTCCCACATGTCGCCGCGCCCCATGGACGGGGGTCGCGGCCTCCACGAAACCGCCGCAGCCTGCCGCCGTCGGGCACAGGTCCGGCACCCCGGGCGCGGTCGGCGGCGCAGGTGCCCACGGGCCCCGGACGGCGGCCGTCGGCTGTCCGCGGCGGTCGGCGGCTGTGCGGGGGCTATGCGGGGGCTATGCGGGGGCTGTCCGTCCGCTTCATCTCCGGGCCCGGTCGGCCGACTCGGGGCTTTCCAGATGCCGGGGCATGTCAATGGTGCATGCACGCATATCGGTGGCCGCACGGGATCGCAAATCGGGCCTTTCCTGAATTCATGGCGCATGGGGCCGGGCACTGCCACCTGCGCGCGGCTCCAAACTTTCCCTGACCTTTGATCAGCTCCGGGGTGCGGACCCGTTGTCAACCCGTACGACATCAACGAAGGTCTATGGGTGCAAGAAAGGGAGGCACCGCCAGGAAAACTCGAACGGGCCGCCGCCGACCGGTGTCCCGTCAACGGGACAGGCTCCCCGCGGACCCCCTCAGCAATCTCACCAAATACCGTCTGACCTGGGAGGTTCACGAAAGCAACGAACATTGCACGGGACACGGGACAGGCCGCCCGACCAGGGAGACGGCACCCGCCGAATGGCACCCGCACGACCCTGGGACCAGCTTTAACATCAGGGTTGTGTTAAGCGGGATCGACTCGTTAGCGTGCCAGTGATACGGCGCGGCATCTTGTGTCGTATTGCAGCGAGTGTGGTGATGCCGGGGGGCGACGATCAGCACACTCATCCACACAGGGGGGTTGGTTGGAATTAACCAACGGGAGATAATTGAATGGCTTCCAGCGAGATTCAGTTGCCTTTGGCGGCAATAGACGCGAGAAAGGTCTCCATCCTCAGCCGCCTGGCCATCCACGGTTCGCTGAACAAAATGGGAATATCGTTCCCTCAGGGCATGACCCGGCAGTCCTGGGAGGCCATCGGCAGCCAGCTCAAGAACGTGTCCAACTCGTCCGTGTGGTGGCTCGCCGACTGGATGATCCACGGTGAGAGCTCCTACGGCTCGCAGTACCGCGACGCCATCGAGCGGACCGGGCTCGACTACCAGACGCTGCGCAACTACGCCTGGGTGGCCAGAAGGTTCGAGCACAACCGGCGGCGGGAGACGCTCAGCTTCGCGCACCACGCGGAGGTGGCCCGGTTACCCGCCGCCGAGCAGGACTACTGGCTGCGCAAGGCCGAGCAGCAGTCCTGGTCCTGCAAGGAGCTGCGCAAGCAGGTGCGGGCCAGCATGGCCGAGCGCGAGATCGTGCCGCTGCCGCCGCCGAACACGTCCGGCACGGCGAGCGCGTCGAGCGCGCCCGGCGGACGGGGCGCGGCCCAGCAGGACGCGACGGGCGGGAGCAACGGCTCCGCCGGGCAGGCCACCACGCTCCAGATCGACCTGCCGGTCAGCGAGTTCGACCAGATCACCAAGATCGCGGAGTCCTTCGGGCTGAGCCGCAACGACTGGGCCGCGCGGGTGCTCCAGTCCGCCCTGCGCAATCTGGCGGGGGGTGACGTGTCCGCGCCCGTGGCCTAGGCCTCGCGGTGCGCCACGGTCCCGCCCCTTCCCGGACCGGGGGCCGACGCCTCCCCGCTCTCTCCGAAGACCGGCCTCCGGCCGCGTCCGCGAACGCCGGACGGGCTCTTCCCGGCTCGTCCGGCCGGCCCGTCCGGCGTTCGCGGGGGCGGCCTCAGGGGGTCGTGGTGGAGACCACGTAGACCATCGGGTGCTTCGGGTTGGCGCGGCTCACCACGATGTCCTGGGTGGGAGCCGGGTTGTCCTGGTCGTGGGTGACGCCGAACCAGGGGCCCGGGCCGGTGAACTCCCACCCCACGACGTTCCGGTCCCGCTTGCTGATCGTGATGTCGTCCTTCTTCAGCTTGTCCACGCTGGTCCCGGTCTCCTTCAGGAACCGGGCGAGCCCCTCGTTGCTGGTGAGGAACTGCGCGTACAGACGGCTGGTGCGCCAGTTGTTGGTCTCGTAGTAGGCGACCTCCGCCGAGTACGGCGGGATGGGCACGTCGTACAGGCGGCGCTGGACCTTGGAGGGCCAGCCCGCGGTGAGACCGGTCGCGGAGTACTTCTTCTCCTTGTCGCGGCCGCTGTTGCGGGACTGGTTCGCGGAGATCAGCAGATACCCGGCGGGAATGCCGATGAGCAGCACGATGATCGTCGCCGTGAGCCAGCGGCGGCGGAGCATGTGGCGGCGGTCCTCGGAGCGCCGCTCCCCGTCGACGGGCGGCCTCGCGGCCTGCTGGTCCGGTGAGGAGGGCTGGCGGGGGACGGTCATCTACTGGGTTCCCTGGGCGGTGCGGTCGTTGGCGCGGCGGGCCTCGGCGTAGCGCTCGTACCGCTCGTAGCGCTCCACGCGGCGGCGGTTGGCGCGGCGGAAGCGGCGGGCCACCAGGCGCGCCAGGTCCGCGGCGCCCACCATGCCCGCCTCGGGGCCGAGCTGGGCGCGGGCGATACGGGCCTCGGGGCGGTAGCCGCGGCCGGTGAGGTGGCGGCGGAAGGCGTCCCGGGCCGGGCCGATGAGCAGGTCGTCGGCGGCGCTGACGCCGCCGCCGATCACGAAGCAGGACGGGTCGAGGGCGGCGGCGAGGTTGGCGATGCCGACGCCGAGCCACTGTCCGATGTCCTGGAGCAGTTCGACGCACATGGCGTCGCCCTCGCGGGCCAGCTCGGTGATCAGGGGCCCGGTGATGTCCGGGATGTTGCCCTTGACGCGCTCCACGATGCCGTACGCCACCGGGGAGTCGGCGGCGGCCAGCTCGCGGGCCTCGCGGACCAGCGCGTTGCCGGAGCTGTACTGCTCCCAGCAGCCGCGGTTGCCGCACGGGCAGCGGTGGCCGCCGGGCACGACCTGCATATGGCCGAACTCGCCCGCCACCCCGAACTTGCCGCGCTTGACCTGGCCGTCCTCCAGGATCGCGCCGCCGATGCCGGTGCCGAGCGTGATCATGACGAGGTGGTCCTCGCCGCGGCCCGCGCCGAAGCGCCACTCCGCCCAGGCGGCGGTGTTCGCGTCGTTGTCCACCATGACCGGCACCGCCAGGCGGCCGGAGATGCGGTCCCGCAGCGGCTCGTTGCGCCAGGACAGGTGCGGGGCGAACAGGACGCGGTTGCGGTCCGCGTCGACCCAGCCCGCGGCGCCGATGCCGACGGCGTGCACGTCGTGCCGGTCGGACAGGTCCAGGACCAGCTCGACGATGGTGTCCTCGACGACCTTGGGGCTCTTGGACTTGTCCGGCGTCTCGGTGCGCAGGGTCTCCAGGATCTGCCCGTCGGCGTCGACGACGCCCGCCATCACCTTGGTGCCGCCGATGTCGATGCCGACGGTGGGGACGCGGGGTGCCGTCAGATGGGATCGGCGTTCACGCGTGCCCACGGTCCGCAGGACGGTGGCTCGTGCGGAGCCGCGGTGCGTGAGGTCGCGGTAGGTGCTCATCGCGCCGATTCTGCCTCACGCTCGCGGGGGCGCGCACAACGGGGACCACCCCGTACCCCGGGGGTGCGCGTGGCGCCCCGTAAGGGGCGCGGGGAACTGCGCGAGCAACCAGCGAAAAGCCGCAGACGCGTCTGCCGAGTCACCACGCAGACGCGTCTGCGGCTCTTCTTGGGCTGAGCACGCAGTTCCCCGCGCCCCTTACGGGGCGCACACCGGCCCCCCTAGGCAGCGGGGCCGCGCTCCAGCTCGTGACGGAGGTCGTCGAGCTCTGAGCCGCCCGCCATCTGGCGGGTCAGTTCGTCGAGGGTGACGTCGGCTCGCGTGTAGGAGCCGAACATCCCGCCCCGCTTGAGGAGGACGAAGCGGTCGCCGACCAGATAGGCGTGGTGCGGGTTGTGGGTGATCAGGACCACGCCGAGGCCCGCGTCGCGCGCGGCGGCGACGTACTTCAGGACGACGCCGGACTGCTTCACGCCAAGAGCCGCCGTCGGCTCGTCCAGGACGAGAACCTTCGCGCCGAAGTAGACGGCGCGGGCGATCGCCACGCACTGGCGCTCACCGCCGGAGAGCGTGCCGATGGGCTGGTCCACGTCGCGCAGGTCGATGCCCATGCGGAGCAGCTCCGCGTGGGTGGTCGTCCGCATGAACTCCACGTCCAGGCGCTTGAGGGGACCCTTGCCCTTCGTCGGCTCGGAGCCGAGGAAGAAGTTCCGCCAGACCGGCATGAGCGGGACGACCGCCAGGTCCTGGTAGACGGTCGCGATGCCGCGGTCCAGGGCCTCGCGGGGGCTGGCGAGCCGGGTGTGCTCGCCCTCGATCGAGAAGGTGCCCGCGTCGTGCTGGTGCAGCCCGGCGATGATCTTGATGAGGGTGGACTTGCCCGCGCCGTTGTCGCCGAGGACGCAGGAGATCTCCCCCGCGTGCACCTCAAGGGAGACGTCTTCGAGGGCGCGGATGTTGCCGTAGTACTTGCTGACGCCGTCGAGCTCCACCAGCGGGGTGCGGCCCTCGGCGGCCGTGGCGCCCTTCGGGGCGGCCTTGGTCGTCATTTCGTCGCCTCCGCGCGCTTGCGGACCCAGGCGTTCAGCAGGGTCGCGAGGAGCAGCATCGCCCCGAGGAAGAACTTGAACCAGTCCGGGTTCCACTCGGCGTACACGATGCCCTTGCTGGTCATGCCGAAGATCAGCGCGCCGACCGCGGCGCCCACCGCCGAGCCGTAGCCGCCGGTGATCAGGCAGCCGCCGATGACGGCCGCGATGATGTAGATCAGCTCGTTGCCGACGCCCTCGCCGGACTGCACGACGTCGTAGTTGAACAGCAGGTGCTGGCCGGAGACCCAGGCGCCGAAGGCGACGCCCATGTAGAGGCCGATCTTGGTCTTGCCGACCGGGACGCCGACCGCGCGGGCGGCCTGCTCGCCGCCGCCGACCGCGAAGATCCAGTTGCCCGCGCGGGTGCGAAGGAGGATCCAGGTGGCGACCGCGACCATGGCGAGCCACCAGACGATCGTGATCTTGAAGTCGACGCCGCCGACGGTGATCGTCGAGGCGAAGACGTCCTGGGCGGACGGGAAGCCCTCCATGTCGGAGATCGACTTGGTGGAGACCGTGCCGCTGATCAGCTTGGTGAAGCCCAGGTTCATGCCGGTGAGCATCAGGAACGTACCGAGCGTGATGATGAAGCTCGGCGGGTCCGTGCGGATCAGCATGACGCCGTTGAAGACGCCGATCGCGAGGGTGGCGAGCAGCGAGACGCCGACGCCGACCCAGACGTTCGCGGTCATCTGGTAGCTGAACATCGACGAGATCAGCGCGGACGTCGTCACCATGACGCCCGCCGACAGGTCGAACTCGCCGCCGATCATCAGCAGCGCCACCGGCACCGCCATGATGCCGATCGTGGAGGCCGCGTACAGGACCGTGGCGAGGCTGGTGGCCTGGAGGAAGCTGTCCGCGACGATCGCGAAGAACAGGAAGACCGCCACGGCGCCGACGACCGAGCCCAGCTCGGGGCGGCCGAGGAGCTTCTTCAGCGGCGAGGTCTTGAGCAGCCGCTCGTCGACGTCCTTCACGGGCTTCCCTGGTGCTGCCGGTGCTGTCGCGGTCATCGGGTACCCCGCTTCGCGTAGTCCTCAAGCTCGTCCGCCTGGTCCTTGGTGACGATCTGCGGACCGGTCAGGACCGGCTTGCCGCCGCCGAGGACGTCGGCGTTGTACTTGTAGAGCCACAGCAGGTCCACGGCCTCGTACCCCTGGAGGTAGGGCTGCTGGTCGACGGCGAAGCCGAGGGAGCCGGACTTCAGGCCCGCGGCGACCTTCTCGTTCAGGTCGAAGGTGTCGATCTCGGCCTTGCTGTTCGCGCCCTCCTTGGCCTTGACGGCCGTGTCGGCGAACGGCGCGCCGAGCGTGACGACCGCGTCGATGTCCTTGTCGGACTGGAGCCTGGCCTCGATGGAGGACTGCACGTCGGGCATGTTGGTGCCCTCGACGTACAGGTTGCGCATCTCGCCCTTGAAGGTCTTCTTGGCGCCCGCGCAGCGCTGCTCGTGGCCCACGTTGCCCTGCTCGTGCAGGACGCACAGGGCCTTCTTCCTGCCGCGCTTGTTCAGCTCGTCGCCGACGGCCTCGCCCGCGATGGTCTCGTCCTGGCCGATGTGGGTGAGCGCGCCGAAGGCCTTGGACTCCTCGGAGCCCGAGTTCACGGTGACCACGGGGATCCCGGCCTTGCGGGCGCGGGCCACGGCGGCCTTCATCGCGTCGGGCTTGGCGAGAGTGACGATGATCCCGTCGACCTTCTTGTCCACGGCCGCGTCGACGAGCTGTGCCTGCTGCTGCGCCTCGTCGTGGTGCGAGTACAGGAACTTGATGTTGTCCTTGACCGCGGCTTGCTTGGCGCCGCTCTGGACGATGTCCCAGAACGTGTCGCCGTCGCCCGAGTGGGTGATCATCGCGAAGGTCCAGCGCGGCGTGTCCACCGCCGCCCTGCCCCCCGCCTGCGCCGCCTTGCGCGCGTCCTCGGCGCGCTTGCCGCCGGTGCTGCTGCATCCCACGAGGGACGCCCCGAGCACCGCCACCAGCACGGCACCCACCGCACGTACTCCCGTCCGAACCCTTGCCACGTCGCCGTGCCCTTCTTGCTGCGCAGTGTTTGCAGTACCTGCCGAGTTTGCAGTGCTTGCTGTGCTCGCTGCGTTCGCTGTGCTTGCTGTGCTGCTCTCTGGTGTGGCCGGGTCCGGTCTGCGGACCCGGCCGCCCAAGTATCGGTCACACCGGTCCGCCCCGTGGTCATCGGGTACCGCGGGCGGTGTACTCCTCCAGCTTCGGTACGTCCACGACCGCGACGACGGCTGCCGCCGTGCGGGCTGTACGGGCTGTACGCATGGTGCGTCCACCCTTCTCCCGGCTCGTCCCGGCCGCTGCTGTGCGACTGGTGGGAGTTCTAGCGGGGGGCGCGGCCCAGCGTCAATGAGTTTGTCAGAACATTCTTACGGCCACGGACGGACCTACGGCCGTACGAGGAGCTGGAACTCGAAGGAGTACCGCGAGGCCCGGTACAGGTGGGAGCCGTACTCGATGGCGCGGCCGGTGTCGTCGAAGGTGGTGCGCCGCATGGTGAGCAGCGGGGCGCCCTCCGGCTCGGCGAGCAGCTCGGCCTCGGTGGCGCTCGCGGCGCGGGCGCCGACGGACTGCCGGGCGCTGTGCAGGGTGATGCCCGCGGCCCGCATGAGCCGGTACAGGCCCGTCGCCTCCAGGCGGGCGGTGTCGAGGTCGAGCAGCCCGACCGGGATGTGGTTGCGCAGGTACGCCATGGGCTCGCCGTGCGCGAGCCGCAGCCGCTCCACCAGGTGGACCTCGCTGCCCTCGGCCACGCCGAGCGCGGCGGCGGTCTCGGCGGAGGCGGGCTCGGTGACGTTGCGCAGGACGCGGGTCTCGGGCCGCTGCCCGGCCGCCTGGAGGTCGTCGTAGAGGCTGCTCAGCTCCAGGGGGCGCTTGACCTGGCTGTGCACGACCTGGGTGCCCACGCCGCGGCGGCGCACGAGCAGGCCCTTGTCGACGAGGGACTGGATGGCCTGGCGGACGGTGGGCCGGGAGAGGCCGAGCCGGGCGGCCAGCTCGATCTCGTTGCCGAGCAGGCTGCCGGGGGTCAGGGCGCCGCGCTCGATCGCCGCCTCCAGCTGCTGCGCGAGCTGGAAGTACAGCGGGACCGGGCTGCTGCGGTCGACGCCGAGATGCAGGGCGACGGTGGGGTCCACGGCCGGTTTCGCGGCTTTGGCTGCTGCTGGTTCGGTCACGGGGCGAGCGTAGTCGGGGGAGAAGATGACGGGAAGTTCGGAAGTTCTGTTGTCAGGACAAAGCATTGACAGGGGCGCGGGTCCGTCGCGAAGGTGGGGCCCATGCGCATCGGACTGATCGGAACGGGACGTATCGGCACCTTCCACGCGGCGGTCCTGGCCCGCCATCCGGAGGTGGAGTCGCTGCTGGTCGCGGACGTGGACGCGGCGCGCGCCACGGACCTCGCCGCCCGCACCGGGGCGACGGCCGCGGACTCGGTGGACGCCCTGTTCGCGGCCGCCGCGGGCGTGGACGCGGTGGTGATCACGGCGGCGACCTCGGCGCACGCGCGGCTGATCGGCCGGGCGGCGCGGGCGGGCCTTCCAGTGTTCTGCGAGAAGCCCATCGCCCTCGACCTGGCGGGGACGCTGGCCGCGCTCGCCGAGGTCGAGTCGGCGGGAACGGTTCTGCAGCTGGGCTTCCAGCGGCGCTTCGACGCCGGGTACCGGGCGGCGCGCGCGGCGGTGCGGGCCGGACGGCTCGGGCGGCTGCACACGGTCCGCGCCATGACCTCGGACCCGGCGCCGCCCCCGGCCGCGTACCTGCCGCTGTCCGGCGGCCTGTACCGCGACTGCCTGGTGCACGACTTCGACGTCCTGCGCTGGGTGACGGGCCGGGAGGTCACCGAGGTGTACGCCACCGGGTCCGACGCCGGGCCCGCGATGTTCCGCGAGGCGGGCGACGTGGACACCGCGGCGGTGCTCCTGACCCTGGACGACGGCACGCTCGCGACGGCGACGGCGACGCGGTGCAACGGCGCCGGGTACGACGTCCGCATGGAGCTGGCCGGGGAGGCCGACCAGATCGCCGTCGGCGTCGACGCCCGCACCCCGCTCACCTCCGCCGAGCCGGACGGACCGGCCGCGCCGGACAAGCCCTGGCCCGGCTTCCTGGAGCGCTTCGCCCCGGCGTACGAGGCGGAGCTGGCCGCGTTCGTGGACGTCGTGCGCGGTCGGCTCGACAACCCCTGCGACGGCCGGGAGGCGCTGCACGCGCTGCGGATCGCGGAGGCGTGCGAGCTGTCGCGGGCCGAGCGGCGGCCGGTGCGCCTGACGGAGATCGCCGGGGCGTGACGGAGACCACCGGCACCTGGCGGCGGCCCCATGGCCACCGCCGGGTCCTGGCGGCCCCGGGGTCACCCCCTCCCCGAGGCCGGTCCGGCGCCTTGGCCGGTGGTCCTGACCGTGCCCTGGGCCATCGCGCACAGCACCTCGGCGCCGTCGGCGTCCACGGCGAACAGGTCGCAGCGGACCACGGCCTGACGGCGCGTCGCGTCGGCGACCCGGGCGCGGGCCACCAGGCGCGCTCCGCTGGCCGGGCGCACATACTGGATGGTGAAGCCGGAGGTCAGCACGGCGGCGCCGAGGGCGGTGCCCGCGGCGAAGGTGATGCCGTTGTCCGCCGCGTACGCCAGGACGCCGCCGTGCACGAAGCCGTTCTGCTGGAGGAGTTCCTTCCGCAGCGGGATCTCCAGGGTGGCCCCGCCGTCGCCGAAGGCGGTCAGCTCGGCGCCCAGGTGCAGGCTGAACGGCTGGGCGGCCAGGGTCTGCTGGGCGAGCGTGAGGTCCAGGGGGCCCGGGGCGGGCGCGGCGTCTGTCATGGCAGGACTTCTACCACCCGGTAACTACTGCTGCCTACCGCCGGGGCGCGGCCGCCTGAGGCGCTACCAGCGCACGTCCAGCCTTCTCAGGCCCCGCATCAGCAGGCCCGGGCGCCAGTCGGTCGGCGTGCCGTCCAGGGTGAGGTCCGGGCAGCGCTCCAGGAGCGTGCGCAGGGCTATGCGGCCCTCCAGGCGGGCCAGCGGGGCGCCCAGGCAGAAGTGGATGCCGTGCCCGAAGGCCACGTGGCCCTGGGGGGCGCGGCGCAGGTCGAAGTCGTGCGGGGTGCCGTACTTCCCCGGGTCGTGGTTGGCGGCGGCCAGGCCCACGACGACGGCCGACCCGGCGGGCACCAGGAGACCGCCCATCTCGGTGGGCTCGGTGGTGAAGCGGTAGGTCGAGTTCTCCACCGGGCTCTCGTGGCGCAGGCCTTCCTCGACGGCGCCGTCGAGGAGGCTCATGTCGGCGCGCAGCGCGGCCAGTTGGGCGGGGCGGCTGAGCAGCGCGTGCACGGTGTTGGTGATGAGGTGGACCGTCGTCTCGTGGCCCGCGATCAGCAGGAGGTAGGCCATGCCGCGCAGTTCCTCGTGGGACAGGCGGTCGCCGTCCTCCGCGCGCGTGCGCACCAGGGCGCTGAGCAGGTCGTCGCCCGGGGTCGCGCGCTTGGCCGCTATCAGGATGTCCAGATACGCGGCCAGTTCGGCGTAGACCGTCTCCTCCCAGGCCTCCGTGGTCGGCGTGATGGCCTCGTTCGACATGCGGCGGAACTCGTCGCGGTCCAGGTCCGGGACGCCGAGCAGCTCGCAGATGACCGTCATGGGCAGCGGGAAGGCCAGGGCCTCCACCAGGTCGGCGCGGTCGCCCGCGGCGAGCATCGCGTCCAGGAGGCCGTCCGTGATCTCCTGGACGCGCGGGGCCATCGCCTGGACGCGGCGGGCGGTGAACTCCCGGGCGATCAGGCCGCGCAGGCGGGTGTGGCGGGGCGGGTCCACCGACAGCAGGTGCGGGCCGATCAGCTTCTCGTCCGGCAGCTCCCTGTCGAAGCCGTCACTCGACTTGGTCAGGCGGGGGTCGGCGAGGGTGGCCCTCGCCAGCTCGTGGTCCACCACCAAGTAGTGGTCGTCCTCGTGGTCCGGGGGCGGGAAGCGGACTCTGTGGATGGGGCCGCGGGCCCTCAACTCGGCGTAGACGGGGTGGGGGTCGGCGGTGAAGTCCTCGTACGCACCCAGGTCGATGACCTCTGCGTTTCGGTCTGCCATGGCGGCTCCCCGCGGCTCGGCGGCTGTGGCGGGTGAACGAACGCCACCGCCGCCCGGTTCCCTCGCGGGGGGCCTCTTTCTGGCGTGGGCGCCCTGCGCCTCTTTCTGGCGTGGGCGCCCGGCGCGGCTTGATTGGCGCTGCGCGCCTCGTCCTCAAACGCCGGACGGGCTAAGACGCTGCCGCACCGGCAGAATCCAGCCCAGCCCGCGAAGACCCGGCCCGTCCGGCGTTCAGGAGCCGTCCAGTAGGCCCGCGTCGTGGACCAGGAGGGCGATCTGGACCCGGTTGTTGAGGTCCAGCTTGGTGAGGACCCGGGAGACATGGGCCTTGACGGTGGCGACGGACAGGTACAGTTCGGCGGCGATGTCGGCGTTGGACGCCCCGCGCCCCACGGCGACGGCCACCTCCCGCTCGCGCTCCCCCAGGGCGTCGAGCCGGGTCAACGCCCGCCGCCGCCGGTCGAGTTGGGGGCCGCCCCCGGTCACCTGGGAGATGAGCTGCTGGGTCACGGTGGGCGAGAGCACGGGCTCCCCCGCGGCCACGGACCGCACCGCCGCCACGATCTCCGCGGGCGCCGTGTCCTTGAGGACGAACCCGGCGGCCCCGGCCCGCAGCGCCCGCAGCACCTGCTCGTCGGCGTGGAAGGTGGTGAGGACGATGACCTCGGGGGCGTCGGGCCGCTCGCGCAGCGCCTCGGTGGCGGTGAGCCCGTCGACGGTCGGCATGCGGATGTCCATCAGGACCACGTCGGGCCGCGTCCGGCCCACGAGGGCGGCGACCTCGCTGCCGTCCCCCGCCTCGCCCACGATCTCGATGTCGTCCGCGCCGCCGAGCATGAAGGACAGTCCGGCGCGGACCAGCGGGTCGTCGTCGACGAGCAGGAGCCTGATCGGTTTCATGGGGCTACCGTAACGAGCCCGGGGCGGGGGCCCGCCCCGGGCCGGTGCGGCGCCGCGCGGGGTCACCCGGGCAACCTCAGGCGCAGCGGGCCGCAGCCCACGCGGTCGGCCTCGGCGGCCACGTAGCGGGGCATGAGGGCGCGGATGTCGGCGGCCCGCTCCCCGTCGTCCGCCCGGATCAGGAAGGTGACGTCGCCGGTCTGGCACCGGGCCTGGTAGAGGGCCATGTCGTCGCGGAGGAAGCCGGTTCCCCTGGTGTACCGCTTGGTGTCGCCGACGGCCGTGATGCGCTGGTGCCCGCCGTCGTACGACAGGTTCTTGTAGAGCACGGCGAGCCGGGGGTCCTCAACGGTCATCAGGCGCAGCGAGGGGTGGTCGAAGAGCACGTCCCGGTCGCAGGTGCGCACCGGCGCGTCGCCCGCGGTGACCAGCGGGCTGCGGTAGGTGTCGGGCCGTCCGGCGCGCAGGCGCAGGCCCTTGACGCCACAGACCGCGTCGCGCTTCTCGGCCGTGAACCGGGCGGGCGCGGCGAGGCGGGCGGAGGGGTCGGCGAGGGTGCGCTCGCAGCCCTGGTCGGTCATGTAGTCGTTGACGAGCGTGACCACGGCGCGGGCGAGCCGGGCGCGTTCGTCGGTGTCCACCTCCTCGTCGTACACGGTCCAGCCCCGCTCCAGGTCGACGACGAGGGGGCCCTCGCGCTCGTCCTGTCTGCCGACGCAGCCCTCCGGGACCGCGAGCCAGGCGCGCGTGTCCGACACCATGCCGAGCAGGCCGCCGCCGAGCGGTGTCATGCGCGCGGACAGGTACGCGTCGGCCCACTGGTCGCCCGCGCCGCCGAACCGGACGTCGAGCTGGTGCACCCGGGCGGTGACGCGGGCGCCGCGCGGGGACTTCAGCGTGCAGGTGCCGGACGGGCCCTCCGAGGCGATCCGGTCGCGGCTCACGGGTATCTCCGCGGCCTCGATGTCCCGCTTGCCGTGGAAGAGGTCCGCCACGTCGTCCTCGTCGAACGCGCCCCAGCACGCCCGCTCCCTGGCGAACGGCCCCGCCTCGGCCTGCCAGGCCACGCCCGTGCCGCCGAGCAGCGCCCCGGCGAGCGCGGCGGCGACGGCGGGCCGCACCCGGCCGCGGGTGAGTTGCCGCCAGTGCCACCAGGGCCTGCGCGGCCCGGGTGCCGCGGCGGTCGCGGCGGCCACGTCTCCCCCGGTGGTGTCGGGGTCCCGGCCGGTACCGGGGTCCCGGCCGGTACCGGAGTCCCGGCCGGTACCGGAGTCCCGGCTGGTGCCGGAGTCCCGGCTGGCGTTGCCGGTTTCCCTCAGCTCCCCACCGGCCTCGGCCCCGGCAGCCGACGCCGCCTCCCTCTCGGGTGTCGCCCCGCCGTCGTTCCTCGCGTCGCTCATCGGTGCTCCCCCTCGGCTGCGGACGGTGTGACCGGCTCGGTCGCGGACGGTGCGACCGGCGCGCACCCGAGGCGGCGGGTCACGCCGTTGGTGAAGGCGGTGAAGTAGCCCCGGGTCTCCCGCGCCGTGGAGCCGAGCAGCAGGAACGTCGTCGGGCGGCCCGCGCACCGGGCCCGCACGATCTGGTGGCCGTCGGCGAAGACGCCGGTGCCGCGCCAGCCGCGCGCGGGCGGCGCGCTGCCGGTCACGCCGTCGAGCAGCGCCGAAAGCCGCGGCTCGCGCACCATCAGGGCGTCGAAGATCCGGGTGTCCTCGCGCTCCCCGCGCAGCGCGGAGCGGCCGATCCGCGCCGAGCAGGCCTGTAGGCCGTCGGTGACCGCGCCGGTCTGGGCCTCCACGCGCAGCGCCGTGTCCTCGGCGAACCCGGCCTCGACGTCGAGCCCCTGGATGCGGCAGGCGGCGGTGGACGGCGAGGTGTCCTCCTGCTCCGGCAGCCGCAGCAGCGGCGAGGTGACGCGGAGCGGCTCCTTCGGGGCGCAGCCCGCGGCCCGCATGCCCGTGTTCGCGGCGGCCAGCAGGAGTTCCACGGCGTCGTCGGCGCTGCCGAGGCCCTTGCCGCCGATGACGTCCCGCGGCCCCTTCTCCTCGGCCCGCACGGTGACGGCCGTGGGCCGCCCGTCGCGGGTGTCGCAGCGCTCGGGCAGCACCAGCAGTCCGTGGCGGCCGTCGACGGCGCCGGGCAGCCCCTCGGGCAGCGGCACCGCGCGGTCGCCGAGGAACGTGGTGATCCACTCGACGCGGGCGGCCGCCGCCCTGGGCGCGGGCCCGTAGGTGAGCGTCACCTCGGTGTCCTGGACGCCCTTGTCGCCGTCGCTGAACGTGTGCTGGGAGCGCACCGCGAGCACGCAGCCGCCCCGCGGCTCGGCGGGCGTCGGCGCGGTGCCGCGGGCGGTGCGGCTGCGGCCGTCCGCGCCGTCGAAGGCCTCGTCACCGAGCACTCCGGGCCCGCTGTCCTGCTCCCAGGCGCCCCAGCAGTAGCGGTCGCGGTCCTCGTCGAAGGGCCAGGTATCCGTCGTCCAGGTGCCGAGCCCGGCGGCGAGCACGGCGACGGCGCTGGCGACGGCGAGCGCGCCGCGCCGGGTTCTGAGCCGTTTCCGTACGCGTGGGAGTTTCCGTATGCGTGGGAGTTTCGGTATGCGTGGGAACGGTGTGCCTTCGTGCGAGTGGCCGGTGTCGTCCGGCGCGCTCTCCCCCGTCACGGCGTTCACCTCTCCGGTTGCGAACGTTTGCGCTTGCGGCGGCCGATGGTAGCCGGGCGGCGCGGGCCCGCTCCCAGCAGGCCCCGGCGAACCGGAAGTTGAGCTTCCCTCCAGCGGGTCACCCCCAGGACGGTCACCCCCAGACGGTCACCCCAGTACGGTCACCCTCGGAACGGTCACCCCCAGGGCAGCCACGCCTCCACCTGGAACCCGCCGTCGGGCCGGGTGCCGTGGCTGAGCCGCCCGCCCGCGAGCGAGGCGCGCTCGGTGAGCCCGATGAGCCCCTGCCCCGAGCCGGGGACGTGGGGCACGTCACCGGGGGGCGCCGGGTTGCTGACGGTCAGGGTCAGGCCCTCCTCGGGGGTGCCCGCCACGGTGACGGTCACCTCGGCGCCCGGCGCGTGCTTGCGGGCGTTGGTCAGGGCCTCCTGGGCGATGCGGTAGGCGGTGCGGCCGGTCGCCGCGGGCACCGCCTTGGGTTCGGAGACGCGCAGGTCGAGCACGACCTTCATGTCCGCCTCGCGGGACTCGGCGACCAGGGTGTCCAGGGCGGCGAGGGTGGGCTGGGGGCGCCCGGAGTCGTCGGCGTCGCCGCCGCGCAGCACGCCGATCACCTGGCGCAGGTCCTGGAGGGCCTCGTGCGCGCTCTCGCGGATGACTCCGGCGGCGCGGGCGATCTCCTCCTGAGGCGCGTCGGGCCGGAACTCCAGGGCGCCCGCGTGCACGCTGAGCAGGGTGAGGCGGTGCGCGAGGACGTCGTGCATCTCCCGCGCGATGGCCTCGCGGGCGAGCCGCTGGGCCTGTTCGGCGCGGAGCGCGGCCTCGCTCTCGGCCCGCCGGGCCCGGTCGCGCAGCGCGATCAGGAGCTGCCGCCGGGCGCGGACGAACATGCCCCAGGCGACGGCGGTCGCCACGAAGGCCGCGTTCAGTACGACGCTGGCGACGTACGGCAGTTCCGGGTCGGGCCGCAGCCAGAAGAAGACCAGCGACAGGGTGACGGCGGCGCCGCCGACCCACGCGCAGTACCGGAAGGGCCGGTGCACCGCGAGGGTGAAGTAGGCGACGAGGGCGGCGCCGCCCGCGGTGGTCGACACGATCCCGGCCAGGGCCATCGCGACGGCCAGGCCGAACGGCCAGCGCCTGCGCGCCCAGACGGCGGCGCAGGACAGCGCGCCGACGAGCTGGTCGAAGTTGACCACGGCGCCGGAGAGGCCGCCGGGGTTCCGGGACAGCTCGTCGGCGGCGACCATCCCGATGAACACGGCCACCAGGAAGCAGGCGAAGTCCACGAGCCAGTCCCGCAGGGTGCGCCGGGCGCGGGTGCGGCCCTGCTGCCGGTCGGGGTCCAGCTCGGCGGCGATGGCCGAGGGCAGGAACCACTTGCGCCGGGTCACGGGGTCGAGGTCCACCGCGCGGGCCGCCGCGTCGCGGGACGGGGATCCCTTGTCCGGGGACGGAGATCCCGCGCCGGGGGACGGGGGTCCCACGTCGGGGGACGAGGATCCCGCGTCGGGGGCCCGCCCGGCTCCCGGCTGGGTCCGTGCGCTGTCGTTCACAAGCGACCAATCTACGCACCCCGGGCCGCGGCGCCCGTCCGCGTGCGGCGATCGGCTACGAAAGTCGCGCCACCAGCGACTTTCGGCGCACCGGCGCCCGGCGCCGGGCCGTCTCGCGGCGGGCACGGCCGCGCCCCGCGGCCGATGTGCGTGGGGGGTCCGCGGGGCGAGGCTCGGTGCCATGAAGCGGCTTCTCGAAGGTGTCGGTGTCGTTCTGCTGTTCCAGGGCGCCGTGGGCCTGGTGCACGAGTTCAGCGGTCGGCTGCGCGGCTGGGGCGTCGTCCAGCGCGTCGGCTTCGCCGAGGGCTACGAGCTGTATCTGAGCGTCGCGCTCGTGGTGCTCGCGGGCGCGCTGTTCGCCGCCGCCGAGAGCCGGGGCGGGCCCGGGTGACCCGGCCCGTGCCGCCCGGGGTCAGCAGCCGTGGTCGACCAGGTCGAACGACCGGTAGTGGTCGGCGGTGTAGTAGTCCTCCTGGGCGCGCTCGCCGGTGACGATGCGGCGGGCACCGCGGTCGGACGAGCCCGGGGTCTTGACGGTGTACTCGTGGTAGTAGCCGGTGCTCTGCTTCGGCAGGATGCCCTCCCTGTTCTGGAAGACGGTGCCGTCCTGCGGGTACGGGAACGGCCCGCCCCGCTCGATCAGTTCGAGGGTGTCGTGGGCCTGCGCGGGCAGGTCCGAATAGCAGATCTCGCCGACCGCGGCGACGGAGTGGCCCGCGGGCGCGGACGGGGCGGCGGGCGCCGCCGTCGCCACGCCGGTGGCGGTGCCGCCGACGAGCAGGGCACCGGCGAGAGCGGAGACGCTGACGATTCGTGTGATCCGTGGGGGGATTCGCATGACCCCAGTGTGACGCGCGTAGAGGTTGAGGTGTCAATGACAAGCACACGCAAGTCACAGGAATTTTCCAGGAGTTAACCGTAGCTCCCGTACTCCGGCCGCCCCGCGCGCTCGTACGAGTTGATGGCGACGCCCTTGGACGTCGTACGGGAGCCGGTGTGCCGGAACGCGGTGGGCAGGCCGCCCTCGGCGAACAGGCGGCCGCCGGAGCCGAGGACCACGGGGAACGTCAGCAGGTGCAGCGCGTCGACCAGGTCGTGTGCCAGCAGGGACCGCGCGAGGTCCGCGCTGCCGTGCAGCTGGAGCTCGCGGCCGGGCCGCTCCTTGAGCGCGGTGACGTCCTTGACCAGGTCCTCGCGGCCGATGACCTCCGTACCCTGCCAGTCGGCGCCGGTGAGGGTGGTGCTGGCCACGTACTTCGGCAGGCCGTTGAGCCGGGTGGCGATGGGGTCCTCGGGGTCGGTCACCCTCGGCCAGTACGCGGCGAAGACGTCGTACGTACGCCGTCCCAGCAGGAACGCGTCCGCCCGGTCGAACACCTCGGTCATGAACCGGCCGAAGTCCTCGTCCCCGTACGGCACGGACCAGCCGCCGTGCGTGAACCCGCCGCTCGGGTCCTCCTCCGGGCCGCCCGGGGCCTGGACGACGCCGTCGAGGGTGACGAACTGGGTGAGCGTGAGCTTCATGGCGGTGCCTCTTCCGTGTCTCGGTGCCGGGGTCGCTGCCGGGGTCGCTGCCGGTCTCGGTGCCGGGTCGCCGCCGGTCTCGGTGCCGGGGCCGCCCCCTCTCTTCAGACCCTGGTGCGGTCCGGAACTCATCGCTCGCCGGGCGCCGGTCCGCCACGGAGCTGGGCGTCCGTTTCCCGCCAGCCCCGGGGTGCGTACGCCGCTTTGATTGAACCCGCAAGCACATGAACGCGACTGATCACCGAATGTCATGCGAGGAACCGACATGTCTTCACTCATCGGAAAGACGGCCCTGGTCACCGGCGGGAGCCGCGGCATCGGCGCCGCGACCGCGATCCGGCTCGCCCAGGAGGGCGCCGACGTGGCGATCACCTACGTACGGGGCGAGGAGGCGGCCCGCGAGGTCGTCGCCAAGATCGAGACCGCCGGGCGGCGCGGCTTCGCCGTACGGGCCGACGCCGCGGACGCCGGGGACGCGGCGGGCGCCGTGGAGCGCGCCGCGGACGACCTGGGCGGCCTGGACATCCTCGTCAACAACGCGGGCGTCGGCGTGCTCGGCCCCCTGGAGACGCTGGCCCTCGCCGACGTCGACCGGGTGCTCGACGTGAACGTCCGCGGGGTGTTCCTGGCCTCCCAGGCCGCGGCCGCGCGCATGGGGCGGGGCGGGCGGGTCATCACCATCGGCAGCTGCGTCGCCCAGCGGGTGCCGGGGCCGGGCGCGACGCTGTACGCGACCAGCAAGGCCGCGCTGATCGGGCTCACCAAGGCGCTCGCCCGGGAGCTGGGCGAGCGGGGCATCACCGCGAACGTGGTGCACCCCGGGCCCATCGACACCGACATGAACCCCGCGGACGGGCCGTTCGCCGAGTCCCAGGCCGCCGGGACGGCGGTGGGTCGCTTCGGGCAGGCCGACGAGGTGGCGTCCCTGGTGGCGTATCTGGCGGGGGACGAGGCCGGGTACGTGACGGGGGCGGAGGTGTCGGTGGACGGGGGCCACGCCGCGTAGCGGTGCCCTGCCGGGTGGCCCCAGACCCGCCCCTTCCCGAACTGGGGCTCCGCCCCGGACCCCGCTCCTCGAACGCCGGAGGGGCGAACCTGCCGCAGGGTTCCAGCCTGTCCGGCGTTCGAGGACGAGCCCCAGCAGCGACGAGCCCCCAGCAGCAGGGCATGCGCCCCGCGAGGGTCAGCCGCCCAGTTCGCGGTGGCGGGACGCCAGCGACCGCGCGCCGTCCTGCGTCAGCGCGCCGAACAGCCGCAGGCGCGAGATCCCCCCGTCGGGGAAGATGTCGACCCGCGCGTGCGTGCCGACGAGCCCCGCGTCGAAGACGAACCGGTGGTTGGTGTCCGGCTGCAGCCGGGTCCGCGGCAGCACCTCCACCCACGCCCCGCTCTCCCCGTCGCGGAGGGACACCGACGCCCACCCGGCGGCGTTGCCCTTCAGGTACGCGGTGTCGATTTCCAGGGCGCGCACCTCGGCCCGCGCGACCAGCCGGTAGCGGATCCAGTCGTGCCCCCGGTCACGCCGCCGCCGGGTCTCCCAGCCGTCGTCCATCTTCCGGGACCGGCCGGGCTGGATGGTGTTGGTGGCGGGCGAGTAGAAGCGGTCGGAGGCGTCCTCGACCCGGCCGCCGTGCTCCAGGGCGACGACGTCGAAGGTGCCGAGCGCGCTGAGCCACAGGGGGTCGGCGACGACCTCGCCGTGCACGCGCAGGCGGGCGATGCCGCCGTCGGGGTGCTGGTTGAGCCGCAGGTGGGTGAAGCGCTGGGGTACGTCGACGGCGAAGCCGTTCGCGGCGTGGCCGCCGACGGGCGTGCGCGGGACGAGGGTGGTCCACTTGACGTCGTCGGCGAGGAGTTCCCCGGGCGTCGGGGCGCCCTCGACGTTCGCGCCCTCCACGGAGACGGCCTGCGGGTAGTTGCCGCGGAAGTGGGCGGTGTCGACGACGACGCCGTGGACCACGCCGGGGGCGCCGAGGCGGATCAGGGCCCAGTCGTGGTCGTCCTCGGCGGGCCACGGCTGCTCGGCGCTGACGCCGCGGCGGCGGCGAGTCTCCCAGCCGTCCATGACCTTGCCCTTGTGGCCGAAGTGCTCGGGGTCGAACTCGGCGGCGCCCGGCAGCAGCAGGTTCTCCCGCATGGCGAAGAACTCGTCGTTGGCGGCGATGACCGCGGCGCCGAGCGCGCGGTCGGCGAGGTTGGCGTACCGGGTGAAGGGGAAGTCGGCGGTGCGGTAGTCGGCGTAGGGCTCGCCGCCGCCGTAGGGCTTCGCGTCGCCGGTGAACGAAGGTATCGCCGTCACGGTGATCAGTTCTTCCTTTCCAGGAGTCGGCCCGCGGGCGCGGTGAACTCGCCCTCGGACACAATGCGTTGGCCCCGCAGCCAGGTGGACCTGACGACGCCGCTGAGGGTTCTGCCCACGTAGGCGGTGACGTGGTTGCGGTGCTGGAGGCGGGCGGGGTCGACGGTGAAGGTGGCGTCGGGCGCGAGGACCGCGAAGTCCGCGTCGCGCCCCGCCTCGATGGCGCCCTTGTGGTCGAGTCCGACGAGGCGCGCGGTGTTGGCGGACATCCAGCGCGCGAGGTCGTCGAGGGTGTGGCCGCGCCGCCGCGCCTCGGTCCACATCGCGGAGAGGCTGAGCTGGAGCCCGGAAATGCCGCCCCAGGCGGTGGCGAAGTCGGCGGTCTTGAGGTCGGCGGTGGACGGGGAGTGGTCGGTGACGACGCAGTCGACGGTGCCGTCGGCGAGCGCCCGCCACAGCAGGTCCTGGTTGGCGGCCTCGCGGATGGGCGGGCAGCACTTGAACTCGCTGGCGCCGTCGGGGACTTCCTCGGCGGTGAGGGTGAGGTAGTGCGGGCAGGTCTCGACGGTCAGGCGCACCCCGTCGCGCTTGGCGGCGGCGATCAGCGGGAGCGCGTCGGACGACGACAGGTGCAGCACGTGCACGCGGGCGCCGATGCGCCGGGCGAGCGCGATCAGGCCCTCGATGGCGGTGTCCTCGGAGATCCGCGGCCGGGTGTCGAGGTAGTCCGCGTACCGGGGGCCGGTCCTGACGGGCGCGGCGGCCAGCTCGCGGGGGTCCTCGGCGTGCACGATGAGCAGCCCGTCGAACCCGGCGATCTCCCCCATGGCGGCGGCGAGTTGATCCTGGTTCAGCTCCGGGAACTCATCGACTCCCGAGGGCGAGAGGAAGCACTTGAAGCCGAAGACGCCCGCGTCGTGCAGCGGCTTCAGGTCCGCCGTGTTGTCGGGCAGCGCGCCGCCCCAGAAGCCGACGTCGACGTGCGCCTTGGGGCGGGCGACGTCCTGCTTGACGCGCAGGTGGTCCACGGTCGTGGTCGGCGGCAGGGAGTTGAGCGGCATGTCGACGAGCGTGGTGATGCCGCCCGCCGCGGCGGCGCGGGTGGCGGTCCAGAAGCCCTCCCACTCGGTGCGGCCGGGGTCGTTGACGTGGACGTGGGTGTCGACGAGGCCGGGCAGCAGGACGTCGTCGCCGAGGTCCTCCAGGCGGGCGCCGGGGGTACGTCGGCGTCGTACGCGTCCACCGACGCGATGATCCCGTCGCGGACGGCGACGGACGCGGCGCGCGTGCCGTCGGGGGTGACCACGCGCGTGGAGCGCAGCACCAGTTCCACGTCTTCCACGTCGGACACCGGGGCCCCTCTCTGTCGTCTCTTCGGTTCTGAGTCGTCTCTTCGGTTCTGAACCGCGGCGCCCCCGGCACCTCCCGGCACGCCTGGGCGCACCTGAGCACACCTGGACGCGCCTCACGCCGCCTCGGGCAGGCCTCGGGCGCGCCGCGGCACACCGCGGGCACGCCTGCGGACCGCGCGGGAGCCACGGGACATCGCGGGGAATCGCGGGGATCGGGCGGGCCCACGAACTTCAACGATCTGTTGAAGTCCCTGCCGAGGGAGTTTTCCCGCCGCCGCGCACTCCGTCAAGGGCCTATACGTTTCCACAAAGTGGAAAGACAATTCCACCCATCAGAACGTAGCTACGCACAACAGCGACCGTCAAGAGCGGTCGGAACCCCCGCCCGAGACCGGACAAACACCCACTGACCGGCGCCGACGCCCCGCCCGCTCCGCGTACGCCCGCGGGAGCTGCCGGTAGGCTGCATACGCCTGCCAGTTGAAAGGAACGCGCCGTGCCGACGTCAAGCGCAAGGACCCCCGACGCCGCGAAGCCCGCACCGCCCGCCGCGACCGGTGGCGTCCAGTCCCTTGAGCGCGCCTTCGACCTGCTGGAGCGCATGGCCGACGCGGGCGGCGAGGTCGGCCTCAGCGAGCTGTCCGCGAGCAGCGGCCTGCCGCTGCCGACGATCCACCGCCTGATGCGCACCCTGGTCGCCTGCGGGTACGTGCGCCAGCAGCCCAACCGCCGGTACGCGCTCGGCCCCCGTCTGATCCGCCTCGGCGAGTCCGCCTCCCGCCTGCTCGGCACCTGGGCGCGGCCCTACCTGGCGCGCCTGGTCGAGGAGACCGGCGAGACCGCCAACATGGCGCTGCTCGACGGCGACGAGGTCGTGTACGTGGCGCAGGTGCCGTCCAAGCACTCCATGCGCATGTTCACCGAAGTCGGCCGCCGGGTGCTTCCGCACTCCACGGGCGTCGGCAAGGCGCTGCTGGCCGACGCTCCGCCGGACGAGGTGCGCGCGCTGCTGGCCCGGACCGGGATGCCCGCCGCCACGGAGAAGACCATCACGACGCCGGACGGGTTCCTCGCCGCGCTCGACGAGGTGCGCAGGGCCGGGTACGCCGTGGACGACAACGAGCAGGAGATCGGCGTGCGGTGCCTGGCCGTGCCCGTGCCCGACTCGCCCACCGCGGCGGCCATCTCCATCTCCGGCCCCGCCGGGCGCGTCACCGACGAGGCGACGCGGGCGATCGTGCCGGTGCTGCAGCAGGTGGCGGCGGAGCTGTCCGAGGCCCTGTCCCACTGACGCTGGCGGGGGCGCCCTGGACCGCCCTGATCGGCGCTTCGCGCCTCGCCCTCACGCGCCGGGCGGGCTGGATCTGTCGCTTGCTCGCCGTCGTCGGCTCTCCGTGATCCGCCGCTTCGCGGCGGATGTTCCCCGCCCACCCGCCCCTTTCAGCGGCGGGATCGGGGGCCATCCGGCAGGGAAGCGAAGTCCGCCACCGTCACCCCCCGCAGCGCCCGCCGCACCCCCCGCGGCGGCGCCGGGCCCCGTACCACCAGCACCGCGCACCGAGCGCGCGCGTCGACATACCGCCGCACCCTCCCCCGCCGCGCCCGGCCGCCCGCCCCGAGCACCAGCAGGTCCCCCTCCCCGCGGGCCACACCGAGCAGCGCCCGCCCGGGCCGGTCCCGCACCACCCGCCGCTCCACGGCCACCCCCTCCGGCAGCCCCCCGAACGCCTCCTCAAAGGCCCGCTCCAGCCGCTCCCGGGCCACCCCGTACCAGTGCCGCGCCCACGCCCGGTCGGGGTGCCGCAGATACAGCCCCTCCCCCTCCGGCGGCTCCCACGCGTGCACCGCGACCAGCGGCACCCCGCGCAGCCGCGCCTCCCGCGCCCCCGCACGCAGCGCGGCGAGCCCCGCCAGGTCCCCCTCCGCCCCGCTGACGCCCACGACCACGCGCCCCGGGCCGGACACCTCCGTCATGTCCATCGCTCCGCTCCCTAGGCCAGTTCCCCGGCCAACACCACGGTTGATCGTGACTCTGTACGCTGATTGGCCTGGACGGCAGGGCCAATCGGAAGGATCTGGCATGGCTGGGGAGCACGTGGTCCACTCCGTGGACAGGCGCCTGGGCGGTACGAAGCTGGCGGGGCTCGTCACGGACACGGCGGGCGCCCGGCCCGGATACCGCGCGCTCGCGGCGGCCGTGCGCACACTGCTGCTCGACGGCCGGGTGCCGCTGCACACCCGGCTGCCCGCCGAGCGCGAACTGGCCGCGGCACTGGGTGTCAGCCGGGCCACGGTGACGGCCGCGTACGACCTGCTGCGCGACGGCGGGTACGCGCGCAGCCGCCGCGGCGCCAGCACGTGGACGGAGCTGCCGGAGGGCAGCCGCCCGACGAGCGTGGCGGCGTACGGCGTCGACGACGGCGACGAGGACGTCATCGACCTGGCGGTGGCGGCGCCCCCGGCGCCGGAGGGCGCGCTCGCCGACGCGCTCGCGGCGGCCGCCGCCGAACTGCCGCGGCACGCGCCGACGGCGGGCTACCACCCCTACGGGCTGCCCCGGTTGCGGGCGGCGGTCGCCGACCGGTACACGCGCCGTGGCCTGCCCACGCTGCCCGAGCAGATCCTCATCACCAACGGCGCGCAGCACGCCATCTCGCTGACCCTCACCCTGCTGGGCCGCCCCGGCGACCGTGTCGTGGTGGAGAACCCGTCCTACCCGAACGCCCTGGACGCGATCGTCCGGGCGGGCCTGCGGGCCGCGCCCGTGCCGGTGACCGACACGGGCTGGGACACCGCCCTGGTCGAGTCGACGCTGCGGCAGGCGGCGCCCCGCGTCGCGTACCTCGTACCGGACTTCCAGAACCCGACGGGCGCGCTGATGGAGCGCGAGCAGCGGCTGCGCGTCCTGGAGGCGGCCCGCGCCACCGGCACCTGGCTGCTGATCGACGAGACGATCGCCGACATCGCCCTGGACGTGCCCGCGCCCGCGCCGTTCGCCTCGCTCGCCCCGCACGGCGTGGCCGAACAGGTCATCACCGTGGGCTCGTTGAGCAAGTCGCACTGGGGCGGGCTGCGCATCGGCTGGGTGCGGGCGGGCTCACGCCTCGTCACGGAGCTGGCGACGGCCCGCATCACGACGGACATGGCGACGTCGGTCCTCGACCAGCTGGTCGCGCTGCGGCTGCTCGCGGGCATCGACGACGTGCTCGCCGAGCGGCTGCCCCGGCTGCGGGCCTCCCGCGACGCGCTCGCCGCCGCGCTCACCCGCGAGGTGCCCGAGTGGCGGTGGCGGCTGCCGACCGGCGGGCTCTGCCTGTGGGTGGACCTGGGCGCGCCCTACGCCTCGGCGCTGGCGGCCGCCGCGCGCGGGCACGGGGTGCGGATCGAGGGCGGGGCGCGCTTCGGCGCGGATCCCGGTACGCATGAGCACCGCCTCCGGATTCCGTACGTGCTGCCCCCGCACCGCTGCGAGGCCGCCGCCGCGCGGCTGGCGGCGGCCCTGGCCACTGGCCTGAAGGCAACGCCCCCGGCCCACGGCCGCGAGTGGGTGGCCTAGCCCGCGCCTGCGTAGGCCCCAACCCCGCCCCTTCCCGAACCAGGGGCCAGCCCCCTGGCACCCCCGAATCGGCCTGACGGCCTCGTCCTCAAACGCCGGACGGGCTGGATATAGCCCGTCCGGCGTTTGAGGACGAGCCGCGAAGCGGCAATGAAGGGGGGTGCCAGGGGGCGGAGCCCCATGGTTTCGGGAAAGGGGCGGGTCTGGGGCGCCCCCCGCGAGGGCTCAAGCCCGGCCGAACCCCTCCACAGCCCCCCGCACCCCCGCCAACGCCCCCGCCAACGCGCTCACCGACCCCATCGCCCCGGCCACCAGCAACAGCGACCGCCGCAACCGCCGCGCCTCGGGATCCCCGGCGGCAGCCATCGCCGCGAGTGCGGCTAACTCGTCCTCGGCTATGCCGCGGTCGGGGAACTCCCCTGGGTACGCGGCGAGTTCACGCCGCAGCCGCGACACCGCCGCCCGCAGCTCCGTCACCCGCGGATCCTCGTAGCCGCCCGTCACCGCGCCGTCCGTCACCGCTCTCTGCCCCACGCTCCGCAACACAGCTCTGCCCCCTCGCACCTCGTTGTGCAGCGGCCGACTCTTTCCGGCCACGCCCCGGCCGGAATAGGGTCCCCACATCCCATGCGGTAAGCAAGAGTCATGACCGAATCACTGTCACCTCCTGTCTCCGGACTGCTACTCGCCGCTGGCGGCGGGCGGCGGCTCGGCGGCTGCCCGAAGGCGCTCCTGGAGCACCGCGGCGAGCTGTTCGTGGAGCGGGCGGCACGGGCGCTGCGCGAGGGCGGCTGCACGCGGGTGCACATCGTCCTCGGCGCCACCGCCGACGTCGTACGCGAGCAGGCCACCCTGCCGGACTGCGTCCTCGTCGACAACCCCGACTGGCGTGACGGCATGGGGAGTTCCCTGCGCGTCGGCCTGAACTCGCTGGTCGGCACCGGCGCGCGCGCCGCGCTGGCCCTGCTCGTCGACCAGCCCGGCATCGGCGCCCCGGCCGTCGCCCGGCTCCTTGCCGCCTACCGCTCCCCCGCGACGCTCGCCGCCGCGTCGTACGACGGCGAGCGCGGCCACCCGGTGCTGTTCGGCGCCGACCACTGGGACGGGATCGCCGCGTCGGCGACGGGCGACCAGGGGGCCCGCGCCTATCTGCGGGAGCACGCCGCCGAGCTGGCCCTGGTGGAGTGCGGGGACGTGGCCGCGCCGTACGACATCGACACGTTCTCGGACCTGGAGGGCCTGGAGTGACACCCGAAGGGAACCCCCGCGAACGGCCCCGCAGACGGCGCCGCGGGGACCGCCCCGGGGACCGAGGCCACACGGAGTGACAGCCGTGGCACTCAGAGCCGCGTTCTGTCGACGAAGAGAATCTCGACGCCAACAATCCATTGAACTTCCACTATGAGGAAACTAGTATCCACTGATCAGAAGCGCCCGATACCTCAGACGGCGCCCGCAGCCGTGTTCCGGCACCGCGGCACTCAGTGCCGGACCGAGTGCCGCGCCGCGGGGCCGCAAGCTCGCTGAAGGAAGTGACAGCTCATGTCCGCACCAGCGCCGTCCCCGCTGGCCATCGTCGACGCCGAGCCCCTGCCCCGGCAGGAGGAGGTCCTCACCCCCGCGGCCCTCGCCTTCGTGGCCGAGCTGCACCGGCGGTTCACGCCCCGCCGCGACGAGCTCCTGGCCCGCCGCGCCGAGCGCCGCGCCGAGATCGCCCGCACCTCCACGCTGGACTTCCTGCCTCAGACCGCCGCCGTCCGCGCCGACGACTCCTGGAAGGTCGCGCCCGCCCCGGCCGCCCTGAACGACCGCCGCGTGGAGATCACCGGCCCCACCGACCGCAAGATGACCATCAACGCGCTCAACTCCGGCGCGAAGGTCTGGCTCGCCGACTTCGAGGACGCCTCCGCCCCCACCTGGGAGAACGTGATCCTCGGCCAGCTCAACCTCACCGACGCCTACGAGCGCCGCATCGACTTCACCGACGAGCGCACCGGCAAGTCGTACGCCCTCAAGGACGCCGCCGAGCTGGCCACGGTCGTCATGCGCCCGCGCGGCTGGCACCTGAATGAGCGTCACCTCACGGACGAGGACGGCCGCCCCGTCCCCGGCGCCCTCGTCGACTTCGGCCTCTACTTCTTCCACAACGCCCAGCGCCTGCTCGACCTCGGCAAGGGCCCGTACTTCTACCTCCCGAAGACCGAGTCGCACCTGGAGGCCCGCCTCTGGAACGACGTCTTCGTCTTCGCCCAGGACCACGTGGGCATCCCGCAGGGCACCATCCGCGCCACGGTCCTGATCGAGACCATCACCGCGGCGTACGAGATGGAGGAGATCCTCTACGAACTGCGCGACCACGCCTCCGGCCTCAACGCAGGGCGCTGGGACTACCTCTTCTCCATCGTCAAGAACTTCCGCGACGGCGGCCCCAAGTTCGTCCTGCCCGACCGCAACGCGGTCACGATGACGGCCCCGTTCATGCGCGCCTACACCGAACTGCTCGTGCGCACCTGCCACAAGCGCGGCGCGCACGCCATCGGCGGCATGGCCGCGTTCATCCCCTCCCGCAAGGACCCCGAGATCAACAAGGTCGCCTTCGAGAAGGTGCGGGCCGACAAGGACCGCGAGGCCGGTGACGGCTTCGACGGCTCCTGGGTCGCCCACCCCGACCTGGTCCCCATCGCCATGGAGTCCTTCGACAAGGTCCTCGGCGACCGGCCGAACCAGAAGGACCGCCTGCGCGAGGACGTGTCCGTCGCCCCCGGCGACCTCATCGCCATCGACTCCCTCGACGCGAAGCCCACGTACGACGGCCTGGTCAACGCCGTCCAGGTCGGCATCCGCTACATCGAGGCCTGGCTGCGGGGCCTCGGCGCGGTCGCCATCTTCAACCTCATGGAGGACGCGGCCACGGCGGAGATCTCGCGGTCGCAGATCTGGCAGTGGATCAACGCGGGCGTCGTCTTCGACGACGGGCGGACCGCGACGGCCGACCTCGCGCGCGAGGTCGCCGCGGCGGAGCTCGCCGCGATTCGCGGCGAGCTCGGTGAGGACGCCTTCGCCGCGGGCAAGTGGCAGGAGGCCCATGACCTGCTGCTCCAGGTCTCCCTGGACGAGGACTACGCGGACTTCCTCACGCTGCCCGCGTATGAGCGGCTGCGGTGAATTGGTGAACTAGGGCCTCATCTCGAAGCTCAGGGTGCGTCGTGGCTGGGCGCGCAGTTCCCCGCGCCCCTTCGGGGCGCTCCCTCTGGCCCGGTGCCTAATGTGTGCCGCCGTGGAGGTTGGGGACCTTCTTCAGCCAGGCGGGGCGGCCCGCCTCGGTGGCCTGGGCGCGGAGCGCGGCCTCGGCCGCCAGTTCCGCCCGGGACGGGAAGTCCGTGGGGAGCCAGGCGGCGGAGGCGCGGGCACGGGCCGCCAGGTGCGTGACGTACGCCTCGCGCAGGGCGTCCGGCGTCGGGAAGCCCGGCTCGTCGGCCAGCCACACGTCGGGGATCTCGGCCGTGATCTCGCGCAGCAGGTCCTTGGTCACCAGCGGGGCCAGCTCCGCGTCGGCCTTCTTGACGTCGGGGCCGTAGCGGCCGAGGGCGTGCTGGCGGAAGTCGTAGGCCTTCTCGGCGGTGGCGAGGACCGTCGAGGCGTCCCAGCGGTGGTGGAAGACGAGGGCCGCGCCGTGGTCGATGAGCCACAGGCTCGGCTCGCGCACCCCGAACGTGGGCCAGACCATCAGGTTCGAGCTGTGCACCGTGCGGTCGACGTTCGCGGTGAGCGCGTCGAGCCAGACGACCCGGCCCGCCTCGAGCGGGTCCACGTCCAGGTCCGTGTCGGGTGTGAAGTCGGCCGCGCCCGGCAGGTAGTCCATGCCCAGGTTGAGGCCCGCGCTGCGGTCGAGGAGGTCGCGCACCTCCTGGTGCGGCTCGTGCGCGCCGAGGGCGGGGTCGAAGCGGGCGAGGACCAGCTCCGGCACACGCAGGCCAAGGCGGCGGGCCAGTTCGCCGACGACGATCTCGGCGACCAGCGCCTTGCGGCCCTGCGCGGAGCCGGTGAACTTCAGGACGTACGTCCCGAGGTCGTCGGCCTCGACGACTCCGGGCACGGAGCCGCCCGCCCGCAGGGGTTCCAGATACCGGACAGCCGTCACTTCTCGCAGCACACCCGTCACCCTAACCGGACGGCGCAAACGGTTTTCCCGAGCGCGTACCGAGTCGTCCCCGGGCGCGTACCGGGTCGGTTCCCGGGCGCGTACCGGATGGGTTCCTGGCCGGTTCCCGAGCCCGGGCCCGCGCTCGTTTTGGAGCCGCCGGACCTTGATCCATAAGATCCGCTGATGATCATTGGAAAACGGTTCGCGACGGGGCTCTGCGCCCTGGTCGCGACCCTGAGCATGGGGCTCGCGCCCTCGGCGGCGTACGCGGCCGACGAACCCGACGACTCCGAGGGCGGCCCGAAGCCCAAGGTCGAGCTGGTGCTCGACGTGAGCGGCTCGATGCGGGCCCGGGACATCGACGGCAAGAGCCGGATGGCGGCGGCGAAGCAGGCGTTCAACGAGGTGATCGACGCCACCCCGAAGGACGTCGAGCTGGGCATCCGCACCCTCGGCGCGAACTACCGCGGCGACGACCGCAGGACCGGCTGCAAGGACACCGAGCAGCTCTACCCGGTGGGCCCGCTGGACCGCCGGGACGCCAAGACGGCGGTGGCCATCCTGTCGCCCACCGGCTGGACGCCGATCGGCCCGGCGCTGCTGAAGGCCGCCGACGACCTGAAGGGCGGCGAGGGCTCGCGCCGCATCGTCCTCATCAGCGACGGCGAGGACACCTGCCAGCCCCTTGACCCGTGCGAGGTGGCGCGGGAGATCGCCGCCAAGGGCATCAACCTCACCGTCGACACCCTCGGCCTGGTCCCCAACACCAAGATGCGCGCCCAGCTGAGCTGCATCGCCGAGGCCACCGGCGGCACCTACACGTCCATCCGGCACACCGACGAACTCACCGACCGTGTGGGCCAGTTGGTGGACCGCGCGGCCGACCCGGTGGTCAACCCGGTGGCCGTCGACGGCGCCGAGAGCTGCGCCGCCGCCCCGGAGCTGAAGCCGGGCCTGTACAGCGACCGCGCGCGGTTCGGCGAGCACCGCTGGTACCGCGTGGACGTCGCGCCCGGGCAGGAGCTGCGCGCCTCGGTGAGCATCGCCGCCGACCGGGCCGTGCGCGACGACTACGGCGTGCTGCTGCGGGCCGTGACGAAGCACCAGCGGGAGATCGTGCGCGGCTCGGAGGCGGGCGACGGCCGCACCGACGTCATCTCGGCGGGCCTGCGCTACCCGAAGCCGGAGCGCGACGACGACGAGGCCGACGAGAAGGAGACCGTCTGCCTCCAGGTGTCGCACTCCTACGCGCCCGCCGACGGCACCGCCGCGGCCAAGGGCAAGCCGGGCCTGCCCGTCGAGCTGGCCGTCGACGTCGTGGACGCCCCGGACGACGCCTCCGACGTGGCGGCGTTCGGCCTGGGCCGCGGCTGGTGGCTGCTCGGCGCCCTGGTGCTCACCGGCTTCGTGGGCGGTGTGCTGTGGGGCTGGCTCTCGCGCTGGCGGATCGCGGTCTGGAGGACAAACTGATGCGGACGACAAGGCTGTTGGCAGCCGTGGGCCTGGCCGGTCTGGCGGCGCTGCTCGCTCCCGGCGCGGCGCTCGCCGCCTCCGGAGACGACGACAAGCCCACCGACGCGGGCACCTCCTTCCGTACGGCCACGAAGATCGCGCAGGGCCACACGGCCACGGCGAACGCCTCGACCGGTGACTACCTGTACTGGTCGTTCCCGGCGGACGCCGGTCAGCGCCCCACGGTCAAGGCGACCGTGAAGCTGCCGAAGGCGGCGCCGTCCAGCGCGCGCTGGCGGATCGACGTGTACGACGGCCTGCGGCGCCGCCAGTCCTGCATGTACGGCATGCAGGCGCGCACCGCGCCGCAGGGCGCCGGGTCGGTGGAGCTGGCCTGTGTGCTGCGCACGGTCCGGGCCTGGTCGGAGCCGTGGGCGAACGACCCGCTGCCGGGCACGTACTACGTGCGCCTGACGGCGACCGGTCTGAAGACCGCCGACCTGGGCCAGCCGGTCACCGCCGAGGTCGAGGCCACGTCGAAGGACATCGGCGGCGCGGCGGCCGTGGACGGCACCCTGGGCGCGCCCCTGGTGCCGGGCGGCACGACCACCGAGGCCGAGCCGGAGGACGGCTGGTCGTCGGGCTGGTGGACGAGCCGCTGGATCTGGACGGGCGTGGGCGGCGCCCTGGCCGCCCTGGCAGGCGTGGGCGGCTACACGCTGACAAGAAGAAGCCCGTCCGGCGCCCGAGGGATTTCAAGCCCGTCCGGCGTTTGAGGACGAGGCGCGAAGCGCCAATGAAGGCGGGGGTGCCAGGGGGCGGCAGCCCCCTGGTTCCGGTGAAGGGGCGGGCCTGGGGCGCCCCGCGAGGGCCCCGGTCCCGCCCCTCACCCCGCCCGCAACGCCTTGGCCAACGCGCCCTCCCCGCTCACGGCGATCCGCCCGCCCCGCACCCCGTCGGAGACGCTGAGCACCCCCCGCCCCACCTCCACGGCGGTCCCCGCGTCCAGCACCATCCGCGCGTCCGCCGCCTCCGGCGCGGGCCCGTCCCCGTACGACACGTCCCCGCCCCGCACCCGCACGTGGAACTCCCCCTCCTCGAGCCGCACGTCGAGCACCCCCTCCTCGGCGCCGACGGCGTCGAGCAGCGGCAGCGCGAACCAGTGCGCGCGCACGGCGTCCGTGGGGCGCCGCTCGGCCAGGTCCGGCGCGCCCCACGCGGCGAGCGCCCGCAGGACGGGCAGCAACTCCCGCCCCCGGTCGGTGAGTTCGTAGACGTACGCGGAGGCGGGCGGCGGCAGCTTGCGCCGCGTGGTGAGCCCGGCCTGCTCCATGTCCTTCAGGCGGGAGGCGAGCACGTCCGTGCTCACGCCCGGCAGGTCGGCGTGCAGATCGGTGTAGCGGCGCGGCCCGACGAGCAGCTCCCGGACGATCAGCAGGGTCCAGCGGTCCCCGACGGCGTCGAGGGCGCGGGCGGCGGCACAGAACTGGTCGTAGCTACGGCGCGGTCGATATGGCATGCGTCGCAGTCTAGACAAGTTGTTGGACTTTCCAAGCTCCAGCTTGGTAAAACCAAGGAACGCACGCCACGGGAGGCACACCGCATGGAGTTCCGGCAGTCCAGCAAGCTCAGCGAGGTCTGTTACGAGATCCGGGGCCCGGTCATCGAGCACGCCAACGCCCTGGAGGAGGCGGGCCACAGCGTGCTGCGCCTGAACACGGGCAACCCCGCGCTCTTCGGCTTCGAGGCGCCCGAGGAGATCGTCCAGGACATGATCCGGATGCTGCCCCGGGCGCACGGGTACACGGACTCGCGCGGCGTCCTGTCCGCGCGGCGCGCGGTGGTGCAGCGCTACCAGGCGCTCGGCGTCGACGACATCGGCGTGGACGACGTCTTCCTCGGCAACGGCGTGTCCGAGCTGGTCACCATGGCCGTGCAGGCGCTCCTCGAAGACGGCGACGAAGTCCTCATCCCCGCCCCGGACTTCCCCCTGTGGACGGCCGTGACCACCCTCTCCGGAGGCAAGGCCGTGCACTACCTGTGCGACGAGCAGGCCGACTGGTACCCGGACCTCGACGACCTGGCGTCGAAGATCACCGACCGCACCAAGGCCCTGGTCATCATCAACCCGAACAACCCGACGGGCGCGGTCTACCCCCGCGAGGTCCTGGAGGGCATGCTCGACCTGGCCCGCCGCCACGGCCTGATGGTCTTCGCCGACGAGATCTACGACCAGATCCTGTACGACGATGCGGTGCACCACAGCGTCGCCGCCCTCGCCCCCGACCTGGTGGTCCTCACCTTCTGCGGCCTGTCCAAGACCTACCGCGTGGCGGGCTTCCGCTCCGGCTGGCTCCTGGTCAGCGGGCCCAAGCAGCACGCGAAGGACTATCTGGAGGGCCTGACGACGCTGGCCTCCATGCGGCTGTGCGCCAACGCGCCCGCCCAGTACGCGATCCAGGCCGCGCTCGGCGGCCGCCAGTCCATCCACGAGCTGACCGCGCCCGGCGGCCGCCTGCGCGAGCAGCGCGACCGCGCCTGGCAGAAGCTCAACGAGATCCCCGGCGTGTCCTGCGTCAAGCCCCAGGGCGCCCTGTACGCGTTCGCGCGCCTGGACCCGCAGGTGCACCCCGTCCACGACGACGAGAAGTTCGTCCTCGACCTGCTGCTCCAGGAGAAGATCCAGGTCGTCCAGGGCACCGGCTTCAACTGGCCGCGCCCCGACCACTTCCGGATCCTGACGCTCCCGTACGCTGACGACCTCGACGCGGCGATCAGCCGCATCGGCCGCTTCCTGAGCGGCTACCGCCAGTAGGAGGCGAGCGCATGGCCCTCTGCCCGACGTGCCGGGTTCCCGTTCTGACCCAGTTCGCCTCGCCCGACCTGGTGGCGAGGATCGTGTACGAGGGCCACGACCGGGCCGACGACCCGGCCTGGCGCACGTCGGGCGCCGCCACCGTCGACGACTACGCGCGCTGGTGCGGCCACCTGTGCGGGCTCACCTGTCTGCGGATGGCGCTCGGCCCTCACGCGCCCTCGCTGTTCGAACTGCGCGACGGCGCCCTGAAGTACGGGGCGTACACCGAGGACGCGGACGGCGAGATCCACGGCCTGGTCTACGCCCCCTTCGCTCAGTACGTGCGCGAGGCACATGGCCGCGAGGCCACCGTCCACCGGCACCTGGACCTCGACGAGATCGGCGGACTCCTCGACGACGGGCGGACGGTCATCGCGTCCGTGCACTTCGAGATCCGCCGCCCGAAGCGGCCCGCGCCCGGCCGGGGCGGGCACCTGGTGCTGGTCACGGCGCGCACGGCGGACGGGGGCCTGCACTTCCACAACCCGTCGGGCATCGACGCGCCCACGCGCGCGGCGGCGCTCCCGCTCGCCGAGTTCGAGCCGTTCTTCGCCGGGCGCGGTGTGTCCCTGCGCTGACGCTCGGTCATGACAGGACGTCACTCGCCCTGCCAGGATGGCGCGATGATGCATTCGGGCAGGGTGGCCGTCGTCGGCGGCAGCGTCGCGGGGTGCGCGGCGGCGCTCGCGGCGCACCGGGGCGGCGCGGACGAGATCACGGTGTACGAGCGGGCGGCGGGCCGCCTCGCGGACCGGGGCGTCGGCCTCGCCGTGCACAACTCCCGTTACGCGGAACTGGAGTCGGCGGGCTATCTGGACGCCGACATGCCCTGGGTCCAGCTGGTCAGACGGCGCTGGTACGTGCGCGACGACGCGGCGCCGGACGCGCGCGGGCACGAGATCGGGGTGCTGCCCTTCCCGTTCCGCACCTACAACTGGGGCCCGCTGTGGAGCGAGTTGCGGCGCCGGGTGCCGGAGACGGTGGACTTCCGCACCGGCGTCACGGTGTCCGGGGTGCGGCCCTGTCCGGGCGGCGCGGCGGTGGAGACGGACGACGGCACCGAGCGGTTCGACGTGGTCGTCGGCGCCGACGGCTACCGCTCGGTGGTGCGCGAGGCCGCCTACCCGGGCCTCGCCGCGCGGTACGCGGGCTATCTGGCGTGGCGCGGCGCCTACCCCGAGCAGCGCCTGGCCGACCCGGAGCTGTGGTCGGCGGAGGACTGCGTGTACGCGGTCTTCGCGGGCGGCCACGCGATCATCTACCGCATCCCCGACGGCACCGGCGGCCACCGCGTCAACTGGGTGCTGTACACGGCCCCGCCCCCGGAGCTGTCCGCGGAGCTGGGCTTCGCCACGCCGACGAGCCTGCCGCCGGGCGGCCTCACGGACGCGCTCAGCGCCCATCTGGCGTACGTGGCCGAGGAGTTGCTGCCGCCGTACTGGGGCGAAGTGGTGCGGCGGACCACGCCGGAGGAGCTGTTCCTCCAGCCGATGTACGACTTCACGGCGCCGCGCTACGCGCAGGGCCGGGTGCTGCTCGCGGGCGACGCGGCGACGGTGGCGCGCCCGCACACGGGCGCGGGCGCGGTGAAGGCGCTCCAGGACGCGACGGTCCTGGAGTCGGCCATCACCACGGCCACGACCTGGCCCGACGCCCTGGAGTCGTACGACGTGGACCGTGCCGTCGCGGGCCGCACGATCGTCGACCTGGGGCGCCGCCTGGGGCGCGCCCTGGTCCAGGAGACCCCCGACTGGCGGTCCCTGGACCAGGCGTCCCTGGAGGCGTGGTGGAAGCAGGCGGACGGCACGGGCGCGTTCGGCGGGGGTCGGCTCGGCCGCTAGCCCGCCGCCAGGTGTCAGCTCCCGGACCCTCTCCCCTCGTACCGGTAGTGGAAGATCCCCCAGGTCAGATGGCCGTCGCGGCCGCCGTCGACCCAGCGGGTGAGGCCCGCCTTCATCGCCGTGAGGTAGGCCTCGCTGACCTCGTCGGCGAGGCCTCGCGCCTCCTGGCGCTCGGTCTCCTCGCGGACGCGCGCGTAGTGCGTGACCAGGTGCTCGCGGTGCTCCTCGAAGCCGTCGGTGACGGGGGTGAAGCCGAGCCGGGCGAGTTCGCGGGCGTAGAAGCCGGGCGAGCCCATGGCGTCGAGGTGGATGCGGTCCAGGATGGGCCGCAGCACGTCGGCGGGACAGCCGTCGGTGGCCATGGGGTCGGTGAAGACGAGGTGCCCGCCGGGCCGCAGCACCCGGGCCGCCTCCTCCAGGACGCGGGTGCGGCTGCCGCTGTGCAGGAAGGCGTCCTGCGACCAGATGACGTCGACCTGGTCGTCGGGGTACGGGATGTCCTCGAAGGAGCCGTCGACGACCTCGATGCGGTCGCTGAGCCCCCGGGCGGCGTTGAGCGCGCGGTGGCGGCGGTTCTCGACCTCGCTGAGGTTGAGGGCGAGGACGCGGCAGCCGTAGGTCTCGGCGAGGAACCGGGCGGAGCCGCCGTAGCCGGAGCCCAGGTCGAGGACCAGGGACTCCGGGGTGAGGCCTAGCTTGGCCGCCATGTGCCGGACGGTGCGGCGGCTGGCCTCGGCGATGGGTTCGCGGGGGTCCTCGTACAGGCCGATGTGGATGTCCTCGCCGCCCCACACGCGGGCGTAGAAGGTGTCGGCGTCGGAGGAGTTGTAGTAGTCGCGGGCGACGGTGGCGGCCCCGGAGTAGGGGGCGTCGGCGCCGAGGGCGCCCTCGCGGCGGTAGGCCTTCTCGGCGACGTGCACGAAGAAGTCGGGCTGCTCTCCCCGGTAGGTGTGCTGGAAGTCGCCGTATGTCTCGATGTGCTGGAAGCCCACCTCGGCCATGAGGCGGCGGGTGTAGTCCTTGCGCAGCGGATACATGTTGAGGTGGTAGACCGAGTCGTCCGGGAAGTGGTAGCGCATCCGGACCAGGCCGTCGTCGACGTACTCGGGCTCCACGCTGACGTCTTCCCCGCAGTAGTAGTACTTGTGTCTGCTGGTGTAGCCGTCGTCGAGGATCGCGTCGTAGTTGCGCTGGTCGAGGACGAGGACGCCGTCGTGCTTGAGCATCCCGTAGAACTCGGCGAGCGCCCTGCGGCGGTCGCGCTCCGAGAAGATGTGGGTGAAGGAGTTGCCGAGGCAGACGACGGCGTCGAACTCGCCGTGCACGTCGCGGTTGAGCCAGCGCCAGTCCGCGTGCACGACGCGCAGCACGTGGTCGCCCTTCTTCATGCCGTTCTCGAAGGCGACGGCCAGCATCTCGGCGCTGCCGTCCGCGCTGGTGGTGTCGAACCCGGCGGCCAGCAGCCGCACGGAGTGGAAGCCGGTGCCGGTCGCGACGTCCAGGACGCTCTTGACGCCGCGCCGTCGGAGCAGGTCGATGAAGAAGTCGCCCTCGCTCTCCGCGCGCTTCTCCCAGTCGATCAGGGCGTCCCACTTCTCGACGAAGCTGGGCACGTATTCCTCGGTGTAGTGGCCGGTTTCTCGCACGTCAACAGGGTTGTCGCCGAACTCCTGAGCCGGATGCACGATGCATACCCTTCGATTGCCATGGGGGAAGGCTTGCAAGCATCGCTATCCCAGGCGGACGGCCCCATGCCTATGTACTTCGTATACATGGGCGGAACCGGCGTGCGAAGATCGCGATCATGGGTGATCTTCTTCTGGTCCGGCACGGCGAGACCGAGTGGGCCCTAACGGGCCAGCACACCAGCTTCACCGAGATCCCGCTCACGGAGCACGGCCGTGAGCAGGCCCGTTCGCTCGGCCCGCTGCTCGGCCGGTACCGGGTGGACGCCGTCTTCAGCAGCCCCCGCGAGCGGGCGCGCGAGACGGCGGCGCTCGCCGGGTTCCCCCACGCCCGCGTGGACGAGGACCTGACCGAGTGGGACTACGGGGCGTACGAGGGCGTGACCACGGTGGAGATCCACCGGGACCGCCCCGACTGGTTCCTGTTCAGGGACGGCGTCGCCCCCGGGCCGCCCGAGCACCCCGGCGAGTCCCCGGAGCAGGTCGGCGCCCGCGCCGACCGGATGCTGGCCAAGGTCGACGCGGCCCTGGCCAACACCGAGGGCAGCGTCCTCCTCTTCGCCCACGGCCACTTCCTCCGCGTCCTCGCCGCCCGGCGCCTGGGCCTTCCCCCGTCCGCGGGCGCCCTCTTCCAACTGGCCACGGGCACGGTCAGCAGACTCAGCGTGGAGCACGGCCACCCGGTGGTGGCGACGTGGAACCTCCACCCGCCCGGCGCGTGAGGACGAGCCGCGCAGCGGCAAGGAAGGCGGGGGTGCCGGGGGCGGCAGCCCCCTGGTTCCGGTGAAGGGGCGGGCCTGGGGTCCACCCGGCAGGGCCCGACTGTCAGTGGCACGCGGCACCATGGCCCCATGCCCAAGCCAACGGCAGCGCAGCGACGCATCATCGAGGCCGCGGACCCGGCCACGGGCCGCCTGACGGGCCCGGAGACCCAGCTCACCGCCCTGGCACGCCAGCGCCTCGCCTTCCGCCACCCCCGCCCGCCCCACGCCTACTTCCTCACCCCCGCGGGCCACCGCGTCCGCGAGACGCCCCCCACCGCCCCACCTCAGACGGCCCCGGCCGAGCCCACGCCGGGCGTCTTCACGGCCCGCACGGGCACCGAGCGGCCCCCCGCCGGGGAGGACCCGGCGCAGCGCTCCCGCGAGGTGCGGGCCGCCTGGCAGGGCCTGCTGGAGATACGCCGCATGACCAACCCGGGCGCCGCCCGGGACAGGCCTTGCCCCTGGGAGCGCACGCACCAGGCGCAGGCGGTGGCGATAGCCCTGGAGGCCGCGGGCCGCACCCCCGCGAGCCCCGGCGCCGCGGGCTACCGGGTCACGGCCACGGCCCAGTTGGACGCGGTGGCGGTGCACGAGCCGACCCCGGAGGGCGTCCGGGCCTGCGGCGCGGTCCTGGAGCGCGCGGGCTGGCAGATCAGCGAGCACGGCGACACCCGCTCCGGTCAGCGCTACGTGCTGGCCTCACCGAAGCGGCTCTGAGACGACGGGCGGAACCCGGCGCGGGCGGGGGCGAGCGAGGAGATTCGGGGACCCGGCACGGAGCGAGGCGGGCGAGGATGATCCGGGGACCCGGCACGGAGCGAGGCGGGCGAGGATGATCCGGGGACCCGGCACGGAGCGAGGCGGGCGAGGAATGCCGTAGATCGCACAACCGTTGAGCGTTGCACCAGAACCCATAGCCACTAGGGGAAGCCGTGTCGCAGGAGCCGTACTCCGTCAGCATCACCGTCCGTGGATACGAGACGGACTCGCAGGGCCACCTCAACCAGGCCGTCTACCTCCAGTACGCGGAGCACGCGCGCTGGTCGGTCCTGCGCGAGGCGGGCATCTCGCAGGAGGCGCTGCTCTCCAAGGGCGTCGGCCCCGTGGCGCTGGAGAACACGATCCGCTACCGCAGCGAGCTGCGCGCGGGCGACGAGGTCACGGTGTCCTGCGCGTTCGTGTGGGGCGAGGGCCGGACGTTCACCATCGAGCAGGTCGTCACGAAGGCCGACGGGACGGTGTCCGCGACGCTCACCGGCGTGGGCGGGCTGCTCGACCTGAAGGCGCGCAAGATGGTCCCGGACCCCAAGGAGTACTTCAGGGCGCTGGCGTCGGACCCGCGCGTCCTCGGCCTGTAGCCGGGACGGCGGGGGTTAACCCCACCGCGGCCCGGACGATCACCCCATCGCGGCGCCCCGCCCTCCCCGGCCATCGTGGGACACCGCACGGCGGGCACGCCCGCCCCCGTGCCCGTCCCACGACCAGGGGGCCCACATGATCCAGTACGTGATCAAGCACAAGCACGCGACGGGGGGTTTACTCGCCCTGGCCGCGGTGGCCGGTGTCGCGCTGAGCGCACCGCCGGACGACGCGACCCCGCGGCGGAACACCGCCGCGGCGGCCGCGTCCACCGCCGACCACCCCCGCCTCCGCGCCCTCCTGCACCGCCTGACCACGGTCGACGGCGCTCCCGGCGCGCTCGCCGCCGTACAGGACCGGCGCGGCGGCACCACCGTGCTCACCAGCGGGGTCGCGGACGTGCGCAGTCAGGCGCCGGTGCGCCCGGACAGCCGGTTCCGGATCGGCAGCCTGACCAAGCCGTTCGTGGCGACGGTGGTGCTCCAGCTCGTGGGCGAGCGGCGCGTCGCCCTCGACGCGCCCGTGGAGCGCTACCTGCCGGGCGTTGTACGCGGACATGGCAACGACGGGCGGAAGATCACGGTCCGTCAGCTGCTCCAGCACACCAGCGGCGTGCCCGACGTCCTCGACCACCTCAGGCCCCAGGACGTCCTGGACGACCCGCTCGCCCACCACGACGCCCGCGATCTCGTGGACATCGCGCTCGCCCACCCGCCGACCTTCGCTCCGGGCACCGGCTGGAGCTACTCCAGCACCGGCTATCTGCTCGCCGGGATGATCATCGAGAGGGTGACCGGGCACAGCTACCGCGACGAGATCCGCCGACGCGTCATCACCCCCCTCGGCCTGCGCGGCACATCCGCCCCCGGCGACTCCCCGGCGATCCCGGGACCGCACCCGCGCGGCTATGTGCGGCCCGGTCCGAAGGCACCGCTGCGGGACATCACCGCCATCAACCCCTCCGTCGCGGGCGCGGGCGGGGCGATGATCTCCAGCGGCGGCGACCACAACCGGTTCCTGAGCGCGCTGACGCGCGGCAGGCTGCTGCGCCGGGCCCAGCTGCGGCAGATGATGAACACCCGGCCGACCGGCGACGCCGACGGCCGGGCGTACGGCCTGGGCCTGGAGAGCAGGCCCCTGCCCTGCGGCGGCCGCTACTGGGGGCACACCGGCGACATCTTCGGCTACGAGACGGCGGCCGGCGCGACGCTCGACGGCAGGCAGGCCACGGCCATGGCGAACCTCGGGCCGGGCAGCTCGGACGCCCAGAGCGACGACCTCCAGGCCGCCGTCGAGACGGCCCTGTGCGAGCGCCGACCGCACGGCGCCGGGCCCGGCGGCGACCGCTAAGACCCGGCGTCGTACCTGACGCGGTACCCGCCTGGTCCTAGTACCCGACGCGCAGGCCGTGGCGGCTGAGGATCGGCGCCACCGGCTGGTAGAACGTCGTGCCGCCCGAGGCGCAGTTGCCGCTGCCGCCGACGAGGACGCCGACGGCGGAGTCGCCGCTGAACGCGGGGCCGCCGCTGTCGCCGGGTTCGGCGCAGACGTTGGTGCGGATGAGCCCGTACACGACGCCCTGCGGGTAGGTGACCGTGCTGTTGAGGGACTGAATGGTCCCGCAGTGCGTGCCGGTCGTGGGGCCCGTGCGGCAGACCTGCTGGCCCACGACCGGCCGGTCGGCGTCGTTGATGCGGAGGCCGCCGGAGCCGTACCTGACCTCGCTGGGGTAGGAGACGTCCCGGTTGGTGTAGCGCAGCAGCGAGTAGTCGCTGCCGGGGAAGACCGCCGTCTCGGTCACGCCGACCGGGATGGTGAGGCGGGGGTCGGCGTACCACTGGGTGCCGACGGAGCCGCACTGCCCGTCCATGATCCCGTAGAAGTCCCTGCCGTCGGTGGCGTTGAAGCCGACGGTGCAGCGACCACCGCCGCCGCGGTACAGCGGGTCGCCGCCGCGCACCACCGCCTGGGCGGTCGTGTCGGCGGTGGCGCCGGGGGCCGCCGCGAGCGGGCCGAGGGCCACGAGCGCGGCGCACAGTAAGCGGACGACGATCCGACGGTGCCTCATGGTGCCTCCTGTGGGGAGAAGGTGACGGCGTGGGCATTGTTGCGCCGACCCGGGGGTCCGTCACGGGTCGCGGCAACGCCCTTCACTCGTTTTGAAGCGCTCGCTTCAGAACATGCTAGGGTCCATCCGAGTTCTGAAGCGAGTGATTCAAAAAACGGGAACGCTGGAACAGAGGGAGGGGTCTCATGCCGCTCGCGGTCTATGTGTTGGCGCTCGGCATCTTCACCCAGGGGACGTCGGAGTTCATGCTGTCCGGGCTGCTGCCGGGCATGTCCGAGGACCTGGGCGTGTCCATACCCGACGCCGGGCTGCTCATCTCGGCCTTCGCGATCGGCATGGTCGTCGGCGCGCCGCTGCTCGCGGTGGCGACGCTGCGCTGGCCGCGCCGCACGGCGCTGGTGCTGCTCCAGGCCGTGTTCGTCGCGGGACACGTGGTGGGCGCGCTCGCGCCGGGGTACGGCGTGCTGTTCGCGACGCGGGTCGTCAGCGCCCTCGCCTACGCGGGGTTCTGGGGCGTGGCGGTGGCCACGGCCGTGGCGCTGGTGCCGGGCGAGGCCAAGAGCCGGGCGGTCGCGCTGGTCGCGGGCGGCCTGACGCTCGCGACCATCGTGGGCGTCCCGGCGGGGACGGTGCTGAGCCAGTCCGCGAGCTGGCGGGCCGCGTTCTGGGCGGTGGCGGCGGCGACCGCCGTCAGCCTGGCCGCCACCGCGGTCGCCGTGCCGGGCGGGCGGGGCGCGCGGGAGGCGCCGTCCGTGCGCGCCGAACTGCGCGGCATGCGACGGCCGCAGCTCTGGCTGTCGTACGCCGTGACGGGCTTCGCGTTCGGCGCGGTCATCGTGACGTTCTCGTATCTGGCGTCGCTGCTCACCGACGAGAGCGGCCTGAGCGAGGGCTGGGTGCCCGCCGTGCTCGCCCTGTTCGGGGCGGGCGGCATGCTGGGCCTGCTGCTCGGCGGGCGCACCGCGCAGGCGCACGCGGTCGGGACGCTGAGCTGGGGGCTCGCCGCGCTCGCGGTGATCTCGGCGGCGCTCGCGCTGACCGCGCACACGACGCTCGCCGTCGTCATCGCCCTGGTGTTCCTGCTGGGCGCGGCCGGGTACGTCACCAACCCGGCGCTCCAGTCCCGGGTGTTCACCCTCGCGCCGGACGCGCCCACGCTGGTCGGCGCCACCAACACGGCCGCGTTCAACGTCGGCAACACGCTGGCGCCGATGCTGGGCGGCCTGACCATCGACGCCGGGTACGGCTACACGTCGGTGGCCTGGGTCGGCGCGGGCCTGGCCGCGCTCGGGTGCGCGGCGGCGCTGTGGGCGGGGCGCCTGGAGCGGGCGACGGCGGCCCCCCAGGACGCCGGGACGAGTTTTGAGAAGGTGTTCCAAAACGGGTAGGCTCGGCGCATGGCCAGGCCACGACAGTTCGACGAGGACCACGTCATCACCGCCGCCATGGAGACCTTCTGGCGCCACGGGTACGAGGGCACCTCCACCCGGGACCTGTGCCAGAGCACGGGCCTTGGCCCCTCCAGCCTGTACAACACCTTCGGCGGCAAGCGCGAGCTGTATCTGCGGGCCCTCGACCGCTACTACGAGACCGTCACGGCCGAGCAGGTCGAGCGGCTCCGGGGGCCGGGGACAGCCAAGGAGCGGCTGCGCGCGATGATGCTGCACTCCGTCGACAGCGATCTCGACGCCGACGACCGGCGCGGCTGCTTCGCGATCAACGCGGCGATCGAGCTGGCCGCGCTCGACCCGGACGTCAGGCGGGTCGTGCGGCGCAACTTCCGCCGCGTCGAGGACGAGGTGCGCGCGGTCGTCGCCGAGGGCCAGGCGGCGGGCGAGATCCCGGTGGACCGCGACGCCCGCGCCCTGGCCCGGCACGTGCAGAGCACGTACTACGGCCTGCGTGTGCTCGGCCGGGTCCAGGATGACCGGGAGGTGCTCGTCGCCACGGTGGACGGGGCGCTGGAGAGGCTGTGAGCGGTGCGGGCGGTGTGCGGCCCGTCGCGGGGCGCCCCAGACCCGCCCCTTCACCGAAACCAGGGGGCTCCGCCCCCTGGCACCCCCGCCCATCGGCCTTCGGCCTCGTCCTCAAACGCCGGACGGGCTGGATCCTGCCGGTCGCGGCAGAGTTTCAGCCCGTCCGGCGTTTGAGGACGAGCCGCGAAGCGGCAAGGAGCCCCCATGCCCCCACTCCCCCGCCGCGCCCTCCTCGCCGGAGCGGCCGCGGCCGCCGCGGCGACCGCCGGAGCGACCCTGGCCTGCTCCGGCGGCCACACCCCCGACAGCGCGCCCAGGAGCACCCGGGCCCCCCGGGGGACCCCGCGCGCCGCCGAGGCCGCCGCCCGGCGCCTGCTGCCCCGCCACGCCGACCAGCTCACGTTCAGGCCCCTGCCGGACGGGCCCCCTGACACCTTCCGCGTCTCAGGAGAGCGCGGCGCCGTCGTCATCGCCGGATCCACCCCGGCCGTGCAGCTCAAGGGCCTGTACCACTACCTGAAGCACACCGCGCGCGCCAACGTCACCTGGGCGGGCCACCAGCTCGACCTGCCGACGACGCTGCCCGCTCCCGGCGCGCCCGTCACCCGCCGCGCCAACGTCCCCCACCGCTTCGCCCTCAACGACACCAACGACGGCTACACGAACGCGTACCACGACTGGACGTACTGGGAGCGCGAGCTGGACGTGCTCGCGCTGCACGGCTACAACGAGGTGCTGGTGTACGTCGGCGCGGACGCCGTCCACCACCGGGTGTTCCAGGAGTTCGGGTACGGGGACGCGGAGCTGCGGGCCTGGCTGCCCGCCCCGGCGCACCAGCCGTGGTGGCTGCTGCAGAATATGGCGTCGTTCCCCCGGCCCCGCCCCCGCTGTCACGGCGGCTGCTGGCGCGCCGCGCCCGGCTCGGGCGGCGCATCGCCGACCGGCTCCGCGAGCTGGGCATGACGCCCGTGCTCCCGGGCTGCTCCGGCACCGTCCCGCCGGGCTTCGCCGCGCGGAACCCCGGCGCCCGGACCGTGCCGCAGGGCAGCTGGATGGGCTTCGCGCGGCCCGACTGGCTGGATCCGCGCACGGAGTGGTTCGCGCGGGTCGCCGCCGCCTTCTACCGCGTGCAGGACGAGCTGTTCGGGCCCTCCACGATGTACAAGGCGGACCTGCTGCACGAGGGCGGGACACCCGGTGACGTACCGGTGGGCGAGGCGGCGCGGGGTGTCGAGAAGGCGCTGCGGGCCGCGCACCCGGACGCCGTCTGGGTCGTCCTCGGCTGGCGGCACAACCCGCCGAAGGAGCTGACCGACGCCGTGGACCGCGCCCGCACGCTCGTCGTCGACGGGCTCAGCGACCGCTATCCGCGCGTCACCGACCGCGAGTCCGACTGGGGCGCGACGCCCTACACCTTCGGCTCGATCTGGAACTTCGGCGGACACACCGCGCTCGGCGCCAACACCCCCGACTGGGCCGCCCTGTACGAGCGCTGGCGCACCAGGGAGGGCAGCGCGCTGCGCGGCATCTCGCTGCTGCCGGAGGCCGCCGACGACAACCCGGCGGCGTTCGAGCTGTTCTCCGAACTCCCTTGGCAGACAGGCGAGTTGGACCTGAAGGAGTGGTTCGGGCAGTGGGCCGTGTCCCGGTACGGGGGTGTCGACCGGCACGCCACGGCCGCCTGGGACGTGCTGCGCCGCACCTGTTACGGCACCACCCGCGCGGACGGCTGGGCCGAGGGCGCGGACGGCCTGTTCGGCGCGCGACCCTCGCTGACGGCCGCCTCGGCGGCCTCCTGGTCGCCGAAGGCGTCACGCTACGACCCCGACGCGTTCGCCCCCGCGCTCGGCCATCTGCTGTCCGTACGGCGGGAGTTGAGGTCGTCGACGGCCTACCGCCGGGACCTGCTCGACGTGGCGCGGCAGGCCCTGTCCAACCGGAGCCGGGTGCTGCTGCCGCACATCAAGGCGGCGTACGACGCGCGGGACACCGGCCGCTTCGACCGGCTCACCCGCACCTGGCTCGGCCTGATCGACCTGCTCGACCAGCTGGTGGCCACCGACTCCCGGCATCTGCTCGGGCGGTGGGTGGCCGACGCGCGCGCCTGGGGCGCCGACGCCCGCGAGCGCGAGCGGCTCGCCCACGACCAGCTGACGCTGGTCACCGTGTGGGGCACCCGCGCCGGGGCCGACGCGGGCCTGAGCAACTACGCGAACCGCGAGTGGGCGGGCCTGGTCGGCGGGCTCTACCGGCTGCGCTGGCGCACGTACTTCGCGGAGCTGCGCGCCGCCCTCGACGGCGACCGCGCGCCCCGGGACATCGACTGGTACGCGGTCGAGGAGCGGTGGCTCCGCGCGCCGGGGCGGCTCGCCACGCGGCCCGAGGGGGACACGTACGCGATCGCGAAGCGGGTGCGGGACGTGCTGGCGGGCCGGCGGGGGTGAGGTGACGCGTCTCCGGACGGCGGCGCCGGTCCCTCCGGAGACGCGCCCTCCTCACCCGGCTCGGGTCAGCACCTCGTGGGGCCGGGTCGGCGCGGGCGTCAGCGCGGGCACTCCTTCCACTTCACACGGTAGATGGTGCTGATGTCCCCGTCGGTGGAGTCCATCGTCATGAAGCTGGTCTTGCTGGCGTCGGAGTTGCCGAGGTCGACGCGCAGCTCGGTGTTGATGTTGAAGTTGCGCTTCTTGCCGCAGGGCGCCCAGACCAGCTGGGTGACCTCGGTCTCGTCGGTGGCCTGCCAGTTGTCGGCCACCGGCCCGGTGAAGGCGTGCGACTTGGCGCCGGTGTCCGGGGAGCCCTGGAAGTAGTACGAGGCCTTCTCGGTGCCCTTGGCGCCGCGCTGGAGCGAGGCGAAGCCGCGGTAGTCGGCGCTGGCGATCGCGTACGTGAAGCCCTGCGGCACGTGGACGATCAGGCTGAGCTGGCAGTTCTTGCGGAACGCCGTGGGCGCGGAGTTGCCCCCGGCCTGCGCGAGGTAGTCGCTGTAGGTGACCGTGAAGGCGGTGTTGTCCTGGGACACGGCGACGGCGGCCGTGCCTCTCGGGCAGCCCGAACCGTTCACGGTCGCTATCTGGATCTCGATCCTGTCGGGCGGCGGGTCGCTGAACTCCGCCGGGTTCTGCGCGGGCAGACCCGCGGCCAGCAGGGCGGCGAGGGCGCCGCCTCCGAGCAGTACTGCGGACATGTGTCGTGTTCTCCCATCCAGTGTGTGCCCGTGCCGTACCGGCGCAGGGCGCGGCGGCACGAGGTGGGGGTTGTGAGCGGAACTGGAGTGGTGCGGGAGGAGCTGACTCAGCCGTCGCGCCGGGCCGCGACGGGCCGGGGCGCGATGAGCGGCGGCTGAGGGTGCTGGGATCGTACGGACCAGCGTGAGCAGCGACTAGGGCGATGTCCGGCCATGTACACGGGGCTCCCGGGGCCCCGTGGGGCGCTGGACCGCTCGTTATCGGGCAGCGCGGCGAGTGATTCCCGCCAACGGTTCCGGACTCGACGGGTGCTTGACGGGTATACGTCACACGGAATCTCTGGTAGGAAACCTTCCTATCAGAACGCGATCGACGCGGAACCCTGAACTCCCCTCTCTGGAGGTCCCGTTGCACGCCCAGCGCACCCCCCACCCGCACACCTCGCGACGTGCCCTGATCGGCCTGATAGGCGCGGCCCTGATAGCGGGCCCGCTCCTGACGACCCAGTCGGCGAGCGCCGCCGCCCCCGGGCTCGACGACCCGGCGAAGAAGGAAATCGCCATGAAGCTGGTCTCCAGCGCGGAGAACTCCTCGCTGGACTGGAAGGCGCAGTACAAGTACATCGAGGACATCAACGACAAGCGCGGCTACACCGCGGGGATCATCGGCTTCTGTTCCGGCACCGGCGACATGCTCGACCTGGTCGAGCTGTACGCCGAGCGCAAGCCCGGCAACGTCCTGGAGAAGTACCTTCCCGCGCTGCGCCGCGTGAACGGCACCGACTCGCACGCGGGCCTCGACCCGAACTTCACCAAGGACTGGAAGAAGGCCGCCCAGGACCCCGCCTTCCAGCAGGCCCAGAACGACGAGCGCGACCGCGTGTACTTCAACCCGGCCGTCAAGCAGGGCAAGGCCGACGGCATCGGCGTCCTCGGCCAGTTCGCCTACTACGACGCGATCGTCATGCACGGCGACGGCTCCGACAAGACCAGCTTCACCAACATCCGCAAGCGCGCCCTGCGTTCCGCCAAGCCCCCGGCGCAGGGCGGCGACGAGGTGAAGTACCTGCACGCCTTCCTCGACGCCCGGGTGTGGGCGATGAAGCAGGAGGAGGCCCACGAGGACACCAGCCGCGTCGACACCGCCCAGCGGGTCTTCCTCAACAAGCGGAACCTGAACCTGAACCCGCCGCTGGACTGGAAGGTCTACGGCGAGTCGTTCCACATCGGCCGCTGACGGCGCGTGACGCACGGGGGCGCGGGGCCACGGGCGGCTCTTGCGCCCCTTCACGCACGGGAGTTACGTTCCCCGCCATGACCAACAGGCGGACAGTACTGCGGGGCATCACAGCGGTGGCCGGGGGCACGGCCCTGGCCGGGGCGGCGGCCGGGACCGCCGCGGGCCAAGGGCGCGGGCCCCGGACGTATGTGCTGGTGCACGGCACCAACAGCGCCGGTTCGTTCTGGGCGGCGATCGCCCGGGAGCTGACGCTGCGCGGGCACCGCGTCATCGCCGTGGACCAGCCGCTGCACGGCACCGAGGCATACCTCCCGGCGGCCTACCAGACCCAGGACCTGAACGCGCTCGCCGTCGAGCCCACGCCGCTGGGGCGGCTCGGCCTCGACGACTTCGAGCGGCGCGTGACCCGGGTGGTGCGCCGCGCCGCCGGTGACGGGCGCGTGGTGCTCGTCGGGCACAGCATGGGCGGCGTCTCCGTCAGCCGCGTCGCCAGCGCCGTGCCCCACCTCCTGGAGCACCTGGTGTACATGGCGGCGTACTGCCCGAGCCCGGCGCTGCCCACCATCGCCGACTGCATGGGCGCCCCGGAGGCCGCCGACGCGGTCGTGCCCGACAAGCTGGTCGTCGGCGACCCCGCCGTGCTCGGCGTGGTCCGGCTCAACCTCCGTACGGGCGACGCCAAGGCGCTGGCGCTGTTCAAGGAGATGATGTGCGCGGACTACCCGGACGCGGCGTTCCGGCGGGTGCTCGCGGGGCTCCAGCCCGACGAGTCGGACCGGGTGGCCTACGACCGGGCCGTCGGGGAGGCCGCGACCTGGGGGCGGGTGCCGCGTACGTATCTGCGGTTCGGCAGGGACCGGCTCATCACTCCCGCGCTCCAGGACCGGATGGTCAGGGAGGCGGACGCGCGGACGCCGGGGAACCGCTTCCGGGTGGTGGACTTCCCGGCCGCCTCGCACATCGGGCCGCTCGACCCCGAGCCGGTGGTGCAGGCGCTGCTGGGGGTGGGCTGAGGGGGACGCCCCGGGCCCGCCCCTTCCCCAGGCCAGCGGGCCGCCGCCCGGGCGCGCTCGTCCTCAGACGCCGGACGGGCTGGAGATCGCCCGGGTGTCGGCGATGTCCTCGCCCGGCTCCATGGGGGCCGTCACCTCGTCCGCCTCCTGGCCCTTGCCCAGGTGGTTGAAGAGGAGGTTCAGGACGACGGCGGCGACACAGCCCGTGGAGATGCCCGAGTCGAGGATGATCTTCGCGGTCTCCGGGAAGGCGTGGTAGAACTCCGGCTCCGCTATCGGTATGAGGCCGACGGCCAGGGAGACCGCGACGATCAGGACGTTGTTGTCCTTCTCCAGGCCCGCCTTGACGAGGGTCTGGATGCCGCTGGCGGCGACCGAGCCGAACAGGACCACGCCCGCGCCGCCGAGGACCGGGCGGGGGACGACCGCGATCAGCGAGGCCGCCATCGGACACAGGCCCATCAGGACGAGGAAGCCGCCGCCGACGGCGACGACGTACCTGCTGCGGATCCTCGTCATCGCGACCAGGCCGATGTTCTGGGCGAACGCGCTGCACATGAACCCGTTGAACAGGGGGCTGACCGCCGAGCCGAGGGTGTCGGCGCGCAGGCCCGCGGCGATGGTCCGCTCGTCGGCGGGGCGGTCCACGATCTCGCCGAGCGCCAGCATGTCGGCGGTGGACTCCGTCATGGAGACGATCATGACGACGCACAGGGAGACGATGGCGGCCGCCTGGAACTGGGGCGCGCCGAAGTGGAACGGCGTCGGGAAGCCGACGGCGTCCGCCTCGGTGACCGGGGCGAAGTCCGTCACGCCGAACGGGATCGCCACGAGCGTGCCGAGGACCAGGCCGAGCAGCACCGCGATCTGTTTCACGAAGCCCCGGGTGAACCGGCGCAGCAGCAGCACGATGAGCAGGGTGATGCCCGCGAGGGCCAGGTACTTGCCCGTGCCGTAGTCGTCCGCCGCCGGGTTCGGGCCCTGGGCCCAGCCGAAGGCGACCGGCATCAGGGAGATGCCGATGAGGGTGATGACCGTACCCGTGACGACGGGCGGGAAGAAGCGGACGGCCTTGGAGAAGAACGGGGCGGCGAGGAAGCCGAGGAGGCCCGCGACGATGACGGCGCCGAAGATGACGGGCAGCGCGTCGTCCTTGTCCTTGGTGGAGTCGACGATCGCGATCATGGGGGCGACGCCCGCGAAGGTGACGCCGTTGACGAAGGGCAGACGGGCGCCGATCTTCCAGACGCCGAGGGTCTGGAGGAAGGTGGCGAGGCCCGCCGTGAACAGGCAGGCGCCGGTGAGGAAGGTGAGTTCCTTCGGGGACAGGCCGACGGCCGCGCCGACGATCAGGGGCGGGGCGACGACGCCCGCGTACATGGCGGCGACGTGCTGGAGGCCCGTCGTCGCCATCTTCAGGGGCGGCAGTGTCTCGTCGACGGGATGCCTGGCCGCCGTCGGCGCGGCGGCAGGCTCTCCGGGACTGGGAGCCGTTCCGGGGGTGGGGTGCTGCTTGCTGAACCTGGGCGTGTTCGCCACGGTGGGTCCTCCGGTTGTTTTCCAGCGCCCGCCGTGGCGGGCGCTTTTCGCTTCTGGGAGGTGGTGCGGACGTGCTCGGTATGCGGTTGTCGTGCGCCCAGGCAGTGCTCACCGCCCCGGGAACGTGAGGCGTCGGGCCACGTTCCGGGGCGGCACTCAAGCGGCCCGCTCGGCTGCTTGAGTCCGGTCAGGGGCCGTCCCCCTGACCGGAGTTCTCGTGGGGTCAGCTTCCGGCCGCGATGCGGGCCAGTCGCCGGGCCTCGTCCCGCGTGGCGCGGGCGATGGCGTCCTCGTCGGCATGCACCAGGCGGCCGTGCTCGACGACCGGCTCGCCGCCGACGAGGGAGAGGGTGACCGGCGCGGCGGCGCCGAAGACCAGCGCGGTGACCGGGTCGGCGATCGAGGCGTGCCCGATGCCGTCGACCTTCCACAGGACCAGGTCGGCGAGCTTGCCCGCTTCGAGCGAGCCGATCTGGTCCGCCCGGCCGAGCACCCGGGCGCCGCCGTACGTGCCCAGGCGCAGTGCCTGACGGGCCGTCAGGGCGGCTTGGCGGTGGGCGCCGAGGCGGTTGATGAGCAGGGCGTTGCGCAGCTCGGTGTGAAGTTCGCCGGACTCGTTGGAGGCGGTGCCGTCCACGCCGAGGCCAACGGGGACGCCCGCGGCCAGCATGTCGGGCACGCGGGCGATCCCGGCGGCGAGCCGGGCGTTGGACGAGGGGCAGTGGGCGACGCCGGTGCCGGTGCGGGCGAAGGCGGCGATGTCGTCGTCGTTCATATGGACGCAGTGCGCCATCCACACGTCGTCGCCCAGCCAGCCCGTCGACGCGAAGTAGTCGGTGGGGCCCATGCCGAACAGCTCGTGGCAGAACTTCTCCTCCTCCACCGTCTCGCTGCCGTGGGTGTGCAGCCGTACACCGAGGCGGCGGGCCAACTCCGCTGCCTGGCGCATGAGTTCGGTGGAGACGGAGAACGGGGAGCAGGGCGCGACGGCGACCTGCGTCATGGAGCCGAAGGAGGCGTCGTGGTGCTGGTTGACGGTCTCCTCGGTGGCGGCGAGCGCGGCGTCCAGGCTCTCCACGGCGAAGTCCGGGGGCAGTCCGCCGTCCTTCTCGCCGCGGTCCATGGAGCCGCGGGCCAGGGTGAAGCGGACGCCCATGTCGCGGGCGGCGCCGATGATGGCGCCCGAGAGGTCGCCGGTGCCCTGCGGGTAGACGTAGTGGTGGTCCATGGCGGTGGTGACGCCGCCGCGGGCCATCATGGCGAGGGAGCCCTGGGCGGCGGCGCGGACCATGTCCTCGTCGATGCGGGCCCACGTCGGGTAGAGCGCGACCAGCCAGTCGAAAAGGTTGTGGTCGGTGGCCAGGCCCCGGGTGATCCACTGGTAGAAGTGGTGGTGGGTGTTGATCAGGCCGGGGGTCGCGAGGTGGCCGGTGCCGTCGACGCGGCGCCCGACGTCCGCGAGGCCCTCGGGGGCCTTCCCCGCGCCGACGGACTCGATCCGGTCGCCCGCGACGACGAGGTGTCCGCAGGCGTACTCGGTGTCGTCGGCGTCGACGGTGGCGATGGCCACGTTCTCGATGACGGTGCGCTGAGGGGCTGCCGAAGGTGCCATGGAGCTTCCCTTCTGGGGTGAGTGGCGGGACGGGTCCCCCTGCTCCCGGGGAGCCGGAGGGAGGGCACGGCAGGACCCTAGGGAGATTTGAGTGCCGCGGCTTCGCTGGGCGCGCCGCCACGGGTGCCGAGGTGGTGGAAGAACAGGTTCAGCGAGACGGCGACGAGGGCGCCCGCGCTGATGCCGGAGCCGAGCACGGTCTGCGCCCAGGCCGGGAAGTCGGTGTAGAAGGCGGGCGCGGCGAGCGGGATGATGCCCGCGCCGAGCGACACGGCGACCAGGACGATGTTGGAGCTGTCGTCGAGCCCGGCCTGGGACAGGGTGCGGATGCCGCTGACGGCGATGGAGCCGAAGAGCACGATGCCCGCGCCGCCGAGGACCGGCATGGGGACCAGGCTGACGACCGCGCCGAGCACCGGGAAGGCGCCGAGGACGATCAGCGCGCCGCCCGCGACGGCGACGACATAGCGGCTGCGCACCCGCGTCAGCGACACGACGCCGACGTTCTGCGCGAAGGCCGACGTCGGGAAGCCGCCGAAGACCGGCCCCACGAGGGTGGCGATGCCGTCGGTGCGCAGGCCGCGCGTGATGGTGGCGCCGTCGGTCCTGCGCTCGCAGATCTCGCCGAGGGCGAGCATGCCCGCGCTGGACTCGGTCATCAGGACGAGCATCACGATGCACAGGGAGAGGATCGCCGCCGCGTTGAACTCCGGCGCGCCGGACGCGAAGGGCGTGGGCAGCGCCGCGACGGGCGCGGACCCGAGCGCGGAGAAGTCGGCGAGGCCGAACGGGATCGCCGCCACCGTACCGATCAACAGGCCCATGAGCAGGGCGACTTGACGGAAGAAGCCGCGGGCGAACCGCTGGAAGCAGAGGATGACGACGAGGGTGAAGGCGGCCAGCGCCAGGTAGCGCATGTCGCCGAAGTCCTCCGCCTCCTTGTTGCCGCCCTGCGCCCAGGTGACGGGGACGGGCATGAGCGTCACGCCGATGAGGGTGATGACGACTCCGGTGACCAGCGGCGGGAAGAAGCGCAGGAGCCGCCCGAAGAACGGCCCGACGGCCAGGCAGAAGACCCCGGCGACCATCACCGCCCCGTAGATGGCGGGGAGTTGATGGCCCTTGTCGCTGTTCTCGGCGATGGCGAGGATCGGCGCGATCCCGGCGGACGAGGCGGCGTTGACGAACGGCAGGCGGTTGCCGACGACGCCCTTGACGCCGAGGGTCTGGAGCAGCGTGGCGAGGCCCGCGATCAGCAGGCTCGCCGCGATGAGCCGGGTCTGGGCGGCGGTGTCCAGGCCGACGGCCTGGCCGATGATGAGCGGAGGGGTGACGACGCCCGCGTACATGGCGGCGATGTGCTGGAGCGCCGCGGGGACGAGCCGCGAGGGGTGGAGCTTCTCGTCGACCGGGTGGCAGACGGGAGTTGAGGCACCGTCAGGTACCGGCGGGGTGGAACACGGGCCGTCGGTCGGCCCTTGTGGGGGCTGTGCCATAGCAGTCGTTCCCTCCAAGGTGGCGGGCCCCGGCGGGGGCCCGCGGCCCGCGTCAGAGGTTGGTCATGTCGACCGGGATCCTGGCCTCGGCTCCGTCGCGCAGGATGGTGGCCTCGATGAGGCCGTAGGGACGGTCCGCGGCGTAGTAGACCGCGCCGTCCTTGGCCTCGTTGTCGAGGCCGCAGAAGGACAGGTCCTGGCGGAAGTGGTGCTTGTTGGGCGCGGAGAAGCGGATCTCGTCGATCTCGCCGCGGTTGTTGATGACCCGCGAGCCCATCTGGTACAGCGTCTGCTGGAGCGAGAGGGAGTAGGTCTCCACGAAGGCGTGCAGGATGTGCTTCTTCGCCTGCTCGTAGGACTTGTTCCAGTGCGGCATGCGCTGCTCGTCGCTGGTCCAGTTGTGCCGCCACCACGTGGACAGGGACGTGGCGAGGATGCGGTCGTAGTCCTCCTGGAGCGTGGTGTACTTGTCCTTGATGTAGCCCCAGAACTCGCTGTTCGTGGTGTTCATGACGGTCAGGTCCTTCAGACCGCTGAGCACCTCGAACTTCTCGCCGTCGTAGGTGATCTGGGCGAGCCGCGTCTCCTGCCCCTTGCGGACGAAGGAGTGCTTGACCTCGTCGGCGCCGATGAACTGGGAGTTGGCGTCGGAGGCGGCGATGCGCTCCCAGGCGTACTCCTCGATGCGGATGCGCGCCCGGTGGATGGAGGGCTGGCTGTCCACGAAGTGCCGGGCGAGGTGGATGCCGTACTGCTCGGCGGACTCGATGCCGTGCTCCTTGGCGAAGGCGAAGCAGGTGTTCTTGGTGGTGTCCGTCGGCAGGCAGTTGGCGTTGGAGCCGTTGTAGTGGACGTCGTCCAGGTCGCCGGAGAGGGCGACGGAGACGTTCAGGTCCTTGATGTGGTGGGTGTCGCCGTCCCGCGTGATCTTCACGACTCGGTTCTCGGCCTTGCCGTACTGGTTCTGGCCCAGGATCGTCGGCATGTGTCTGCTAGCTCCCTCGGTAAACGGAGTAGCCGAACGGGTTGAGCAGCAGCGGTACGTGGTAGTGCTCGCCGGGCTTGACGGCGAAGGTGATCACTACCTCTGGGAAGAACGCACCGCTGTCCCGATTCGCGGGGGCGTCCTGCTGCGCCTCGGCTTGCTGTACGAAGTCGGCCCGCCGTGCGAAGTACGCTTCGGTCTCGAAGGCGAGCCGTACGTGGGTGGTGCCCTCCGGCAGCGCCGGGAGGTCCTTGCAGCGCCCGTCCGCGTCGGTCGTCGAGCCGCCGAGCGCCGCCCACGGCACGGCGCCGCCGCCGCGCGCGGAGAGCTGGACGGGGACGCCCTCGGCGGGGCGGCCGACGCTGGTGTCCAGGATGTGCGTGGACACGGAGGCGGTGGTGGCGGTGCTCATGCGGGGTGCTCCTCCAGGAGGCGGGTGAGGCGGATGCGGTTGATCTTGCCCAGTTCGGTGCGGACGTGACCGCGCTCGGCCTCGGGCGAGTTGCCGATCCGTTCCCTGACCGCGTCCCGCATCTGCTCGCCGGTCCTGCCGGTGGCGCAGATGAGGAAGACGTGGCCGAACTTCTCCTGGTAGGCGAGGTTCAGTTCGAGCAGCTCGGCCCTGAGCTGCTCGGAGGCCCCGGCCATGCCCCGCTGCTCGCGGGCCGAGGTGGGGTCGCCCGGCTTCGGGCGTCCGATCGGCGGGTGCCCCGCCATCGCCTCGGCCAGGTCGGCCGCGGTGAGCTTCGCCGTGGCGGCGTCGCTCGCGGCGTACAGGGCGTCGGCGGTGGGGAAGGGGCGCTGGGCGAGGAGGTCGCTCCCCCAGGCCGTCGAGGCGCAGACCTCGTGGAGCGCGGCGCGGGCCACGGCCTCGTCGAGGGCGTTGAACCGGGCCAGGCCCGGTGTCGTGGTGCTCGAAGTCACGGGGGCCTCCGGGGCCTTTGTGCTGGACGGGCTGCGCATAGCTAACGCCGTCCGAAACCCGGCGTCAACACTTTGTTGAAAACTTGGATGAACAAAGACCGCCGCCCGATGAACGGACGGCGGCCGGGTGCAACTGCCGGGATTTCGCTGGTGACCTGGGGCTTCGGCCGACTGGTGGGCCGGGGCCTCAGGTGGAGCGGTTCAGGTAGTTGTAGACGGTGAAGCGGCTGACCCCGAGGGCGGTGGCGACGGTCTCCACGCCGTGCCTGACGGAGAAGGCGCCCCGCGCCTCCAGGGCCCGGACGACTTCCTGCTTGGCCTTGCGGTCGAGGTCGGCGAGGGGCCTGCCGTGCTTGCGCTCCAGGGCGAGCAGGATCTGGTCGAGGGAGTCGGCGAGCTGCGGCAGGCGCACGGCGAGCACGTCGCGCCCCTCCCAGGCGAGCACCACGTCGTCCTCGCCCGCCTCCTCGGGCGGCAGCATCCGCCCGCCCATGGCGTCCACCAGCGGCTTGACGGCGAGGGCGAAGGGGTCGTCCCCGAAGCCGGTCATCCCTCCCCCTCCCCGGTGCCGCCGTCGAGGACGTTCACCTGGAGGGAGACGCGGGTGGCGCCCGCGCCCAGGGTCTTGCGCAGCATCGCGTCGACCGCGGCGAGCACGGCGTCGGCGTCGCCCTCGGCGGTGTTGCCGAACGGGCCGACGTCCACGGCGTCGAGGTCGGCCCCCTGGATGACCTGCCGCGCCACCACCGCGTGCGGCGGCGCCTGGTCCAGGTCGAAGGGCTCGGTCGTGAACTCCACTCTCAATCGCACGGCCTCAACCTACTGCGGTGCCGCCGCCCTCCGGCAGGGCGACCTGAATTTCCCCCGCCACCCCTTGACAGCTTCCGCGAACCGCATGCAGTCTTCCGATAAGCAGAAACACACTTCCGCAATACGGAATACACGCGGAGTGCGTGACGCGGAAACGGAATACGCATTACGTCATACGGAAGGAGCGCGGAAGCCCCATGGGATACTCCGACCGGCGCTTCACTGTGAACCTGTCGATCCTCTTCACCGAGCTCCCGCTCCTGGAGCGCCCCGCGGCCGCCGCCGCGGCGGGATTCACGGCCGTCGAGCTGTGGTGGCCCTGGGTCGACGCCCCCGTCCCCGAGCGGGCCGAACTCGACGCCCTGAAGGGGGCCATCGAGGACGCGGGCGTCCGGCTGACGGGCCTGAACTTCTACGCCGGGCGGCTGCCGGGCCCCGACCGGGGCGCCCTGTCCGTGCCCGGCGAGGAGAGCGAGAGGTTCCGCGCCAACGTCGACGTGACGGCCGACTTCGCGCACTCCCTCGGCTGCACCGCGCTCAACGCCCTGTACGGCAACCGCGTGGACGGCGTCGACCCGGCCGTCCAGGACGAACTGGCCCTGGAAAACCTCCAGTTGGCGGCCCGCGCGGCCGACCGCATCGGCGCGGTCCTGCTCGTCGAGGCGCTGAACGCCATCGAGTCGCCGAAGTACCCGGTCGTCAGCGCCGCCAGGGCCGTCGAGATCGTCGACCGGGTGAACGCCGCGACCGGCCTCGGCAACGCGAAGTTCCTGATGGACCTGTACCACCTGGCCATGAACGGCGAGGACCTGCCGCAGGTGATCGCCGCGTACGCCGACCGGACCGGGCACGTGCAGATCGCCGACTCCCCCGGCCGCGGCGCCCCCGGCACCGGCTCGCTCCCCCTCGAAGACCTGCTGGACCAGCTCCACAAGGCCGGGTACGAGGGCTGGACCGGCCTGGAGTACAAGCCCGGCGACCGCCCGAGCCACGAGTCCTTCGGCTGGCTCCCGGCCGGGGCCCGCGCGGCGCGCTGACGGCCACCCCCTCCCTCGTACCGAAGCAGTGAGAAGAGGTTCCCCATGAGCACGCTCCCCAAGGTCGCGTGGATCGGACTCGGGATCATGGGCTCGCCCATGTCCGAGAACCTGATCAAGGCCGGGTACTCCGTCACCGGCTACACCCTGGAGCAGGACAAGCTGGACCGGCTCGCCGCCGCGGGCGGGACCGCGGCCGCCACCGTCGCCGAGGCCGTCCGCGACGCCGACGTCGTCGTCACGATGGTGCCCGCGTCGCCGCAGGTCGAGGCCATCGCGTACGGCCCCGACGGCATCCTGGAGAACGCGCGGCCCGGCACGCTGCTCATCGACATGTCGTCGATCACCCCCGAGACCTCCATCGGCCTGGCGAAGGCCGCCGCCGACAAGGGCATCCGGGTCCTGGACGCGCCGGTGTCCGGCGGTGAGGCGGGCGCCGTCGAGGCGGTCCTGTCCATCATGGTCGGTGGCGAGCAGGCCGACTTCGACGCGGCCAGGCCGCTGTTCGAGGCGCTCGGCAAGACCATCGTGCGGTGCGGGCCGCACGGCTCGGGCCAGACCGTGAAGGCCGCCAACCAGCTCATCGTCGCCGTGAACATCCAGGCGTGCGCCGAGGCCGTGGTCTTCCTGGAGAAGTCCGGCGTCGACCTCAAGGCCGCGCTCGACGTGCTGGGCGGCGGGCTCGCCGGGTCCACCGTCCTGACCCGCAAGCGGGACAACTTCCTGAACCGGGACTTCGCGCCGGGCTTCCGCATCGACCTGCACCACAAGGACATGGGCATCGTCACCGACGCCGCCCGCAGCGTCGGCGCCGCCCTGCCGGTCGGCGCGGTGGTCGCCCAGCTCGTCGCCTCGCTGCGCGCCCAGGGCGACGGCGGCCTGGACCACTCCGCGCTGCTGCGCTCCGTCGAGCGCCTGTCGGGCGCCGGGGCCGCCTGACCCCACCGACTTCCGGGCCGCGGCGGCGCTGACACCTGTCCTGTCGCGCCCAAGTGCCGCCGCGGCCCGGAACCCTGCCCCACCTCCAACTTCAACAAACTGTTGACGTGACGGATCGGGCGTCCCTACGCTCGCGTCACCTCACGCAGTCCCCGCAGTTCTGCACGGAAGGCCGACCTACCACCATGCCGAAGCGCGTGCTCACGACCGAGTCCGGCGCCCCCGTCGCCGACAACCAGAATTCCGCCACCGCAGGTGTCGGCGGCCCGCTCCTCCTCCAGGACCAGCACCTCCTGGAGAAGCTCGCCCGCTTCAACCGCGAGCGCATCCCGGAGCGCGTGGTGCACGCCCGCGGCTCGGGCGCGTACGGCTACTTCGAGGTGACCGACGACGTCACCGACTACACGTACGCCGACTTCCTCTCCGAAGTCGGCAAGCGCACCGAGGTGTTCCTGCGCTTCTCCACCGTCGCCGACAGCCTCGGCGGCGCGGACGCCGTCCGGGACCCGCGCGGCTTCGCGGTCAAGTTCTACACCGAGGAGGGCAACTACGACCTCGTCGGCAACAACACGCCGGTGTTCTTCATCAAGGACCCGTTGAAATTCCCCGACTTCATCCACTCGCAGAAGCGCGACCCGTTCACCGGCAAGCAGGAGCCCGACAACGTCTGGGACTTCTGGGCGCACGCCCCCGAGGCCACGCACCAGGTGACCTGGCTGATGGGCGACCGCGGCATCCCCGCCTCCTACCGCCATATGAACGGCTACGGCTCGCACACCTACCAGTGGACCAACGCCAAGGGCGAGGCCTTCTTCGTCAAGTACCACTTCAAGACGAACCAGGGCATCCGCTGCCTGAGCAGCGAGCAGGCCGCCGAGACCGCGGGCAAGGACCCCAACTCCCACCAGACCGACCTGCTCCAGGCCATCGAGCGCGGCGTCAACCCGTCCTGGACCCTGCATGTGCAGATCATGCCCGCGGCGGACGCGGCCACCTACCGCTTCAACCCCTTCGACCTGACGAAGGTGTGGCCGCACGCCGACTACCCGCTGGTCCGCGTGGGCCGCCTGGTCCTGGACCGCAACCCCGACAACGTCTTCGCCGAGGTCGAGCAGGCCGCGTTCTCGCCGAACAACTTCGTGCCGGGCATCGGCCCCTCGCCGGACAAGATGCTCCAGGGCCGCCTGTTCGCGTACGCCGACGCGCACCGCTACCGCCTGGGCGTCAACCACACCCAGCTCGCCGTGAACGCGCCGAAGGCCGTGCCCGGCGGCGCCGACAACTACGGCCGCGACGGCCTCATGGCCACCAACGCCTACCCGCGCGACCGCAAGAACTACGAGCCCAACTCCTACGACGGCCCCGCCGAGACCGGGCGCCCGCTGGCCGCGCCGCTCGCCGTGTCCGGCCACACCGGCACCCACGAGGCGCCCGCCCACACCAAGGACGACGACTTCTTCCAGGCCGGTGAGCTGTACCGGCTGATGTCCGAGGAGGAGAAGTCCCGCCTGGTCGCCAACATCGCGGGCGGACTCTCCCAGGTGTCCCGCGACGACGTCATCGAGAAGAACCTCGCGCACTTCCACGCCGCCGACGCCGACTACGGCCGCCGGGTGGAGGCCGCGGTGCGCGCCCTGCGCGAGGACTGAGCCCCCGCGGTGCGCCTGGCGGCGAGCCAGTGCGGTGGTGAGGGTGGCCGCCGGTTCCCCTCCGACCTGGGGAGAGGGGTCGGCAACCACCGCCGCCGGGCCACCGCGGGCCCCTCGCGGGGGCGCCCCAGACCCGCCCCTTCACCGAAACCATGGGGCCCCGCCCCTGGCACCCCCGTCAATCGGCCTTCGGCCTCGTCCTCAAACGCCGGACGGGCTAAAACCCTGCCGCACCGGCAGAATCCAGCCCAGCCCGCGAAGATCCAGCCCGTCCGGCGTTTGAGGACGAGGCGCGGAGCGCCGATCAAGCGGTGCCGGGCGCCCCCGCGAGGGCCGCGCACTACGCGCGGCGTCGCCGCGCGGCGATCCCGTCCGTGAACACCTCCACCGCGAACGCGAACCGCGTGTCGGCCGAGTCGGGTTCGAGCGCGGCGACGCCCGCCAGATGAGGCAGTTCGTCCGCCGCCTCCGTACGCAGCCACGGCGGCGGGTGCGCCTCCAGGTCGGCCGGGTCGAGGTGGTCCGGCACCCGGTCGCGCACCGCGTCCTCGAACTCGACGAAGCCGACGACGAGGCGGATGGTCTCCATGCAGGCGCGGTAGGCGTCCGCCGGGGTGAGCCCGAGCGCGGCGTAGAAGCCGATGAGCGCGTCCACGTTGCGCAGCATGGCCGGGTGGCCCGCCATGGTGATGTTCTCGCTGAGGGCGAGGGTGGTCATGCCGGGGTGGCGGCGGTAGTGGGCGCGCAGGTCGTCGCAGTAGGCGCGCAGGCTGCGCCGCCAGGAGGCGGGGGCGGGGTCGAGGCCCGGCGGCCGCCAGCCCGCCTGGAAGACCTCGGCGGCGACCGCGATCAGGTCACGGCGGTCCTCGACGTAGTGGTACAGGGCCCGCGCGGACACGCCGAGTTCGGCGGCCAGGGAGCGCATGGTGAGGGCCGCGGCGCCGTGCCGCCCCAGGTAGGCGAGGGCGGCCTCGCCCACGCCCTCGCGGGTCAGGGTGGCCCGGCCCTTGCGGTGCGTGGGCCGCCGCCGTGTCGTGCCGGTCATCCCCCGAGGCTAACGGAGGAGACCGCCGCCGCTAGAACTTCACACATGTTGACTTCAAGGGAGGTGCCCGCCAAGGTGGGTGCGGGTAAGGCTTGCCTCACTTCCCTGGGAGTCCCCGATGCCCCGTCTCTCCGGGCTCGTCATGGACGTCGGTCCGCTGCGCGAGAGCCGTGACTTCCGGCTGCTGTACGCCGGTTTCCTCGGCGCGATGGCCGGGACGCTGATGACGTCGGTCGCCGTGGCGGTGCAGGTGTACGACCTCACCGGCTCGTCCCTGCACATCGGCCTGGTCAGCCTGGCCCGCGCGCTGCCGACGGTGGTCGGCGTCCTGGTCGGCGGGGTGCTGGCCGACCGGGCGGACCGCCGGAGGCTGATGATCGTCACCCGGTTCCCGCTGGTCTTCGTCGCCGCCGCGCTCATGGTCAACGCGCTGCTCCCCGACCCCCGGCTCTGGGTGATCTACGCGGCGACCGCCGCCACCGGGCTGCTCGCGGGTCTCGGCGGCCCGGCGATGCTGGCCGCGATCCCGGCGCTCGCGGGCGCCGAACGCCTGGCCGCGGCAGGCGCGTTGCTCTCCGGTTCCACCCAACTGGCCGCGCTGGTCGGCCCGGCGGCGGGCGGCGCGCTCATCGCGGGCCCCGGGCTCGCCGCGTGCTACGCCGTCGACGCGGGCGGGTTCCTGGTGTTCACGGTGGCGCTGTTCTTCGTCCGGCCGCTGCCGACCGGGGCGGGCTCGGGCCGGGGCGTGCGGCAGGCGTTCGGCTCGCTCGCCGACGGGCTGCGCTTCGTGCGGGGGCACCGGGTGGTGCTCGGCCTGCTGCTCATCGACGCGGCGGCGATGGTCTTCACGATGCCGCAGGCGCTGTACCCGGCCCTGGCCGACGAGCGGTTCGGCGGCGGGGCGGCGGCCGTAGGCCTGCTGTACGCGGCGCCCGCGTTCGGCGCGCTCGTGGGCGCGGCGACCAGCGGCTGGACGGCCCGCGCGGGCGGCCACGCCCTGGTGGGGGCGGTGCTGCTGTGGGGCGCCGCGCTGACCGGTGTCGGGCTCAGCTCCTGGCTGCCGCTGGCCCTCGTACTCCTGGCGCTCGCCGGGCTCGGCGACCTGATCTCCGAGACGCTGCGCTCGGCGCTGCTCCAGCACGGCACGCCGGACGAACTGCGGGGCCGGGTCAGCAGCTTGTGGATGGCGCAGGCCACCGTGTCGCCCGCGCTGGGCAACGCGGCGGTGGGCTTCCTCGCCGAGCTGACCGGCCCCTCGGCGGCGGTGACGATCGGCGGCCTGGTGTGCGTGGGCGCGACGCTCGCGGTGGCGGCGGCGTTCCCGTCGCTGCGCACGGCACGGCTCGGCGCGAAGGCCTCCGCCCCGGAGCGGAACCCCGGGGCGGAGGCGTCCGTCAGGCCTTGAGCGTTCTGATGGCGCTCGGTGCGTGCCACGGCTCGGTGGCGGTCTCCTCGAACTCGGTGACGTCGCTGATGTCGGCCGTGCGGCTCATCGCGATGTTGGTGACCCGCTCCAGGATCGCCTCGACGACGACCGGCACGCGGTACTCCTCGGCGAGCTTCCTGGCCTGCTCGAAGGCGGCGGCCAGTTCGTTGGGGTCGGTCACGCGGATCGCCTTGCAGCCGAGGCCCTCGGCGACCTTCACGTGGTCGACGCCGTAGACGCCCAGCTCCGGCGAGTTGACGTTCTCGAACTCCAGGTTGACCTGGAAGTCGATGTCGAGCCCGAGCTGGGCCTGGCGGATCAGGCCCAGGTAGGAGTTGTTGACGAGGACGTGCACGTACGGGATGCGGTGCTGGGCGCCGACGGCCAGCTCCTCGATGAGGAACTGGAAGTCGTAGTCGCCGGAGAGCGCCACGACCTGCCCCTCGGGGTCGGCCTTGGCGACGCCGAGCGCGGCCGGGATGGTCCAGCCGAGCGGGCCCGCCTGGCCGCAGTTGATCCAGTGCCGGGGCCGGTAGACGTGCAGCATCTGGGCGCCCGCGATCTGCGAGAGGCCGATCGTGGACACGTACCGCGTCTCGGGGCCGAAGGCCTTGTTCATCTCCTCGTACACGCGCTGCGGCTTGATGGGGATGTCGTCGAAGTGCGTACGCCGCAGGAGCGTGGCCCTGCGCTCCTGTCCGGCGGCGATCCAGGCCGAGCGGTCGGGCAGCTTCCCGGCCGCCTTCAGCTCGCGCGCGGCCTCCACGAAGAGCGCGAGGGCGGCCCTGGCGTCGGAGGTGATGCCGTAGTCCGGGGCGAAGATCTTGCCGATCTGGGTGGGTTCGATGTCGACGTGCACGAACGTGCGGCCCTCGCGGTACACGTCGAGCTTGTAGCCGGTGTGGCGGTTGGCCCAGCGGTTGCCGACGCCGAGGACGAAGTCGGACTCCAGGAACGTGGCGTTGCCGTAGCGGTGGGAGGTCTGGAGGCCCACCATGCCCGCGTTCAGCTCGTGGTCGTCGGGGATGGCGCCCCAGCCCATCAGGGTGGGCACGACCGGAGTGCCCGTCAGTTCGGCGAACTCCACGAGGAGTTCGGCGGCGTCGGCGTTGATGACGCCGCCGCCCGCGACGATCAGCGGGCGCTCGGAGGCGAGCAGCAGGCCGAGGGCCTTCTCGATCTGGGCGCGGGTCGCGGCGGGCTTGTAGACCGGCAGCGGCTGGTACGTCTCCGGGTCGAACTCGATCTCCGTGAGCTGGACGTCGATGGGCAGGTCGATGAGGACGGGTCCGGGGCGCCCGGAGCGCATCAGGTGGAAGGCCTGCTGGAAGACGCCGGGCACCTGTGCCGCCTCAAGCACCGTGACCGCCATCTTCGTGACCGGCCGGGCGATCGAGGCGATGTCGACGGCCTGGAAGTCCTCCTTGTGGATGACGTGTGTCGGCGCCTGGCCCGTGATGCAGAGGATCGGGACCGAGTCGCCGATCGCCGAGTACAGACCGGTGATCATGTCGGTGCCCGCGGGGCCCGACGTGCCGACGCACACGCCGATGTTGCCCGGCGCCGCCCGGGTGTAGCCCTCGGCCATGTGCGAGGCGCCCTCGACGTGGCGGGCGAGCGTGTGGTCGATGCCGCCGCCCTCCTTCAGCGCCTTGTAGAAGGGGTTGATCGCGGCACCGGGCACGCCGAACGCGTTGCTCACGCCCTCGCGCTTGAGGATCTCAACTGCCGCGCGGGCAGCGGTCATTCGAGCCATTGAGTTCTCCTGCTCCGACTGGCGGATCCGGCTCCCGTCGCGCCCCGCGGTGAGCGAGAATTCCGTATCGTGAAACTAATGTTCTGCTATATGGAAGCAATGTAGGGGGGCGGGTCGGGGCCGTCAAGGGAGCCGTCCAGGAGGGCCGTCCAGGAGAGCCGTCCAGGGAGGGGCCTCCGTGCGCGCAGACCGGTATCGATGTGATTGCTTTCCGTTAGAACATGGGCCCAGGCTCGTGCGGCACGCGGCGGACGGTGGTCGGCGGACGGCGGACCGGGCGGGCGTCAGGAACGGCGAGCGAGCGGACGAGACCAGCGCACAAAGACGACGCACGAGAACGACGTACGAAGACGGCGTACGAAGGCGGCGCACGAGGACGGCGGGTGACGATGGTGGCGGACGGTGTGTCAGTGGTGCGGTGTCCGGTGTGCCGCCACGAGCAGGCGTACGCGGCCCCGGAGTTCCCCTGCGTCTGCGGCGCCCCCGTCAGACCGCCGGTCGCCGCCGGGGCCCCGGCCACGCCGCTGGCCCACCACACCTGGGCGGACGACTGGCTCACGCTGCGCTGCGGCGCCTGTGGCCGCGAGACGGACTGGCCCCATCCGGAACTGGGCTGCCGGTGCGGGACGGTGCTGCGGGTGCCGGTGGCTCCCGGTCCCCTTGGCGGCGCGGGAGGCGGGCGCGGCGAGCGGCTCACCCCCGCCCACATCCCGCTGCCGCGGACCGCGCCGACGCCCCGGCCCGCGTTCCGGCCGCTGCCGGTGCGCGGCCCCCGGGACGCGGTGACGGCGGCGGCGCTGTATCTGCGCTGGCTCGGCTACGAGGACGTGCGCGACGCCGACGAGCGGCCGCCGTCCGGCACGCGGCTCACCGCGCCCGGCCTCGTGGCGCAGGTCGAGCCGTCGGCGCGGCCCGCGTCGCTGCGGGACGTGGAGTGCGCGTGGCTCACCGCGCTGTCCCGCACCGCGGCGTGCGTGTGCTTCGCCCTGGACGACTTCACGCCCGACGCCCGCGGCCGCGCCGACGAACTGGGCGTCCCCCTGTTCCGCATCACCCCCACCGGCGAACCGGAGGCCCTCAACGGCGCGGCGGACGAACTGGCGGCCCGCGGCGCGTAACGACGCGGCAGCGGTGCCGGGCAGACCGGAATCCCGTACCAGCCGGAACCGGCCGACGTACTAACCGAACCGCTCCCGCAGCTCCACCTTCCGCACCTTCCCGCTCACCGTCATCGGGAAGGCCTCCATGAGCCGCAGATGCACGGGCACCTTGTAGTGCGCGAGGCGCCCCTCGCAGTAGGCGCGGAGTTCGTCAAGGGTCAGCGCCTCCGCGCCATCGCGGAGGATCACGCAGGCCAGCGGCACCTCCCCGTACCGCTCGTCCGGCACGCCGACCACCTGGACGTCCGCGATCTTCGGATGGCCGTACAGGAACTCCTCGATCTCGCGCGGGTAGATGTTCTCGCCGCCACGGATGATCATGTCCTTGATGCGTCCGACGATCCGCACGTACCCGTCGTCGCGCATGACCGCGAGGTCCCCGGTGTGCATCCAGCGCCCGGCGTCGACGACCTCGGCGGTGCGGTCGGGGTCCTGCCAGTAGCCGAGCATCACGCTGTAGCCGCGGGTGCACAGCTCGCCGGAGCTGCCGCGCGGCAGCGTGACGCCGGTGGCGGGGTCGACGACCTTCACCTCGATATGCGGAAGGACCCGGCCGACGGTGGCGGTGCGCCGCTCCAGGTCGTCGTCCATGCGGGTCTGCGTGGAGACGGGCGAGGTCTCCGTCATGCCGTAGCAGATGGAGACCTGCTCCATGTGCATCTCGGCGACGACCCGCTTCATCACCTCGACGGGGCACGGCGACCCGGCCATGATGCCGGTGCGCAGCGACGACAGGTCGTAGCGGGCGAAATCGGCGAGGTTCAGCTCGGCGATGAACATCGTCGGGACGCCGTACAGCGAGGTGCACCGCTCGCGCTCGACGGCGCGCAGCGTGGCCACCGGGTCGAAGGACGGCGCGGGGATCACCACACAGGCGCTGTGCGAGGTGGCGGCGAGGTTGCCCATGACCATGCCGAAGCAGTGGTAGAAGGGCACGGGCAGGCAGACGCGGTCCCGCTCGGTGTAGCCGATGGTGCGGCCCACCCAGTAGCCGTTGTTGAGGATGTTGTGGTGGGAGAGCGTGGCGCCCTTGGGGAAGCCGGTGGTGCCGGACGTGTACTGGATGTTGACCGGGTCGTCGCAGCTCAACTCGGCTTCGCGGGCGGCGAGTTCGGCTTCTGTCACGGACCGCCCGGCGTCGAGGAGGGCGTCCCAGGTGCCGTCGCCGACGTAGTGGACGCGGCGCAGCTGTGGGCAGTCGCCGCGGACCTCGTCGATCATCGCGCGGTAGTCGCTGCTCTTGTGCCGGGGCGTGGCGACCAGGAGCGAGATCCCGGCCTGCCGCAGCACATACGCCAGTTCGTGGGCGCGGTAGGCGGGGTTGATGTTGACCATGATGGCGCCGACACGGGCGGTGGCGTACTGCACCAGGACCCACTCGGCGCAGTTCACCGCCCAGATCCCCACCCGGTCGCCCTTGCCGACGCCCGCGCCGATCAGCCCGCGGGCCACCCGCTCGACGGCGGCGCCGAACTCGGCGTACGTGTAGCGGACTTCGGATCCCAGGTCGACGAGCGCGTCCCGGTCGGGCCAGGCGGCGACGGCCCGGGCCAGGTTCTGCCCGATGGTGTCGCCGAGCAGCGGCGTCGTGCTGGTGCCGTGCGCGTACGAGAGGGCCGCGTCCTGGGCCGTCGCGCCCTGGGCCGCCGTGTCCTGTGCCGCCGTGTCCTGCGGATGGCTCACCGGAAGTCCTCCTCGCGGTACTCGGCGTCGGACCCCTGGGCCGTCGCCTCACGCAGCTCGATGCGGCGAATCTTGCCCGACACCGTCTTGGGCAGGTCGCCGAACTCCAGTCGTCGTACGCGCTTGTACGGAGCGAGGACCGCGCGGGAGTGCTCGAACAGGAGCTTGGCGGTGTCCGGACCCGGCTCGTACCCCTCGGCGAGCACCACGTACGCCTTCGGCACGGCGAGCCGCACCGGGTCCGGCGCGGGCACCACCGCGGCCTCCGCGACCGCCTCGTGCTCCAGGAGCGCGCTCTCCAGCTCGAACGGGGAGATCTTGTAGTCGGACGCCTTGAAGACGTCGTCGGCGCGGCCCACGTACGTCAGATAGCCCTCGGCGTCGCGCGCCCCGATGTCGCCGGTGCGGTAGTAGCCGCCCGCCATGGCCTCGGCGGTGCGCTCCGGGTCGCCGTGGTAGCCGACCATGAGGCCCACCGGGCGGGTGGACAGGTCGAGGGCGATCTCCCCTTCCTGGGCGCCGGGTTCGCCCGTGACCGGGTCGAGCAGCTCCACGGCGAAGCCGGGCGTGGGCCGCCCCATGGAGCCCGGCTTGAGCGGCTGCCCGGGCGTGTTGGCGACCTGTACGGCCGTCTCCGTCTGCCCGAAGCCGTCGCGGATGGTCACGCCCCAGTCGCGCCGCACCTGCTCGATGACCTCCGGGTTCAGCGGCTCCCCGGCGGCCACGACCTCGCGCGGCGGGGTCTTCAGCTGGGTGAGGTCGGCCTGGATGAGCATGCGCCACACGGTGGGCGGGGCGCAGAAGCTGGTGACGCCCGCCCGGTCCATCTCGCGCATCAGGCGTCCGGCGTCGAAGCGCGTGTAGTTGTGGATGAAGACGGTCGCCTCCGCGTTCCACGGCGCGAACAGGTTCGACCAGGCGTGCTTGGCCCAGCCGGGCGAGGAGATGTTCAGATGGACGTCGCCGGGCTTCAGCCCGATCCAGTACATCGTCGCCAAGTGGCCCACCGGGTACGACACATGGGTGTGCTCGACGAGCTTGGGCCGGGCGGTGGTACCGGACGTGAAGTACAGCATCAGCGGGTCGTCGGCGTGGGTGACGCCGTCGGGGGTGAAGTCGGGGGAGGCGGTGTCGACGCCGTCGTAGCCGGTCCAGCCGTCGCGGGCGCCGCCGACCACGATCCGGGTGTAGTCCCCCGGTACGTCGGCGAACTTGGCGGTGTCCTCGGAGCGCACCACGACGTGCCGGGCCCGGCCGCGCTCGACGCGGTCGCGCAGGTCGACGGCGCCGAGGAGCGGCGTCGCCGGGATCACCACGGCGCGCAGCTTCATCGCGGCGAGCGCGACCTCCCACAGCTCGGCCTGGTTGCCCAGCATCACGATGATCCGGTCGCCCGCCCTGACGCCCCGCTCGCGCAGCCAGTTGGCGGCCCGCGCCGAGCGCCGCGACAGCTCGGCGAAGGACAGCTTCGTCTCGGTGCCGTCCTCCTCCACGATGTGCAGCGCCGTGCGGTCGTTGCCGTCGGCGATCACGTCGAACCAGTCGAGGGCCCAGTTGAACCGCTCGGGGCGCGGCCAGGCGAAGCCCTCGTACGCGGTCGCGTAGTCCTCGCGGTGGCGCAGCAGGAAGTCCCGCGCGACGCGGAACCGCTCCGTGCCGCCGCCGCCCGCGCCCGTCCGAGTCTCCGACACCGTCATCTGCATCCCTCGTCTTCTGCCTGGTCTTCCGGTTCTCGCCGTACTGCTGGTCTGGCTGTACCGCTGGTCTCGCCGTAGTGCTGGTCGTGCCGTTCTTCCGGGTTTCCGGTTCTGGCTGGTGTCCCGGCCGATCCGTACCATCGTGGAGTTCGTGATGCAGGTCTCACTACCCCCGGACGGGGGTGCCGAAGGGGCGGGAGGCGAGCGGGTGACGACTGCCGACAGCGGTGAGGCGTCCCAGGTCCGCGGCGCGCTGCTGCGGTTGCGGCGCGCGACGGGGCTGCCGGTCGCCTTCGGCGGCCTCGCCGACGGCGAGGGGCACATCAGGATCGGCGAGCTGAGCGGCACCAGCACGCACGTGCTCAGCGGCCTCGCCATCTCCTCGGGCAACGGCCTCGGCGGCAAGGCCACCGCCCTGGCCCGCCCCTGCGCCGTGGCCGACTACCGCGCGTCGCGGCGGATCAGCCACGAGTACGACGCCGCCGTGGAGGCCGAGGGCCTGCGCTCGGTCGTCGCGGTCCCCCTCGTCGTACGCCGCCGAGTCCGCGGCCTGCTGTACGGCGCCCTGCGCACGACGCTCCCCCTGGGCGACCGGGTCCTCGACGCGGCGGTCGCGGCGGCGCGCGACGTCGAGCAGGCGCTGGTGGTGCGGGACGAGACACGGGCGCTGCTGGCTGTGGCGGGGGGTGCCGGGGGCGACGGGGATGCCGCGGGTGCTGGGGGCGGCGGGTCCGGGCCCGGAGCTGGGGGCGGGGGCGGGTGCGGGTGTGGTGGAGCGTGCGGGGGCGCGGTGTGGGAGCGGATGCGGGAGGCGCACGCCGCGCTGCGGGCGCTGGCGACGCGCATCAACGATCCGGTGCTGCGCGACGAGGTCCTCGCGGCGTGCGGAACGCTGGCCGCGGCGCCTCGGGGGGCCGCCGTCACGCTCGCCCCGCGTGAGGTGGACGTCCTCGCCTGGGTCGCCCTGGGCGCCACCAACGCCGAGGTCGCCGAGCGGCTCGGTCTGCGGCCGGAGACGGTGAAGAGCTACCTGCGGTCGGCGATGCGGAGGCTGGGGGCGCGGACGCGGGGCGAGGCCGTATCGGCGGCTCGCCGAGCCGCACTCCTTCCCTGAGGCTGGCAGGGGTGCCCTCTTCTCCCACCCACCCGCCCCCATCGCGCCAGCGCGCTCTTCCTCAAGCGCCGGACGGGCTGGATCCTGCCCGTGCGGGCGGGTGTGGCCCGCACCGCGCCGTCGTGGTGCTCCGCCGCTCCGCGGCGGATTGCCCTCCCCGCCCACCCTCCCCTTTTGGGGCGGCGGGCGGGGAAAACAGCCCGTCCGGCGTGTGAGGACAAGGCGCGGAGCGCCGATCCGGGCCCCGGGCGGAGCCCCGGGAAAGCGCGGGCGGGCGGAAGGAAGGGAGACAGAACTCAAGCGAAGCGCACGTCGTGAGACGTGGCGTCAGGCACCAGCACCCTCGCCATCCGCACCGCCTCGGCCTCCACCTCCCCCCGCTCCGCCTGCGTCAGCGAGGCGAACGGCTCGACGACGACCAGGGCCTCCTCCCCCGCCCCGCCCTCCTCAAGCCGCCACACCCCCGCCAGAAAGCCGTCGAGGAGAAACGTGCAGAAGGACTGGTTCCCCTTCCACACCCGATCCTTGTGGGCGGGCGGCACGACCCGCGTGCGATCGGCGTGGGAGAGCAGCAGGTTGTCGTACTCGGGAAGGAACCGCGGCGGCGCCGGAACGTCCACCCCCGGCCGCGGTGCGTCGGGCAGGTCGAACAGCTCCACCCCGTACTCGTCCCGGAACACCCGCAGCCGCGGCCGCAGCCGTTCGAAGGCGTCCCGCAGCCGCGTCAGACCCGACCAGGTCTGCGTGTCCTTGACGGAGGCGGGACCGAACGCGGCGAGGTAGCGCAGGACGACAGCGTCCACCGAGGGCGCCTCCTCCGGCTCCCGCCCCAGCCACTTCTCGGCCGTGGTGAGCGCGACGCGCCCGCTGCGCCGCCACAGCCCGCGCGGCGTGACCTGGACGAGCGGCAGCCGGGCACGCGCGGCGATGCCCAGCGACTGCGGGTCGGCCTCGGGCCAGTACCGCAGCAGCTCGGCACGGATCTGGGCGGGCGTACGCGGCTCGTCCTCCACGAAGGCGCGGGCGAGCGCGGCGAGGCGGTCCAGGTCGACGCCGACGAGCCCCTTGCGGAAGGCGCGCAGCTCGCGGTCGATGGCGGGCTGGGTGAGGGGCCGCAGGGTGAGGACGTCGTCGGCGGTGAGGGTGTGGACGGTGGAGCGCATGGTGACGGCCCGCACGGCCGCGCGGTCGCCCATCAGCCCGGAGAGCTCCAGCGGGTCGAAGGCGTCGAGCCGGGCGGCGAGCGCGTAGTACGGCGGCTTGACGTTCTGCGCCTGGAGCCCGACGAGGTGGGTGAGGGCGTCCTCGGCGGACATCGGCGCGCGGCGCAGCAGCAGCTGCCGGGCGAGGGTGGCGCGGTTCAGCTCCCGCACCCCCAGCACGGGCACCACCGCACCGGCCCGGCGCCCCGCGCCCCCGGTCTTCGCTCCGCTCACCATCACGTCCCCTTTCACAGCCCACCCCTCAAACACGCCACGGCCCCCCCTGGGACCGCCCTGGGACCCGACCGGGCTCCCCACCCAGAACCCCACCCAGAACCGCACCCGGAACTGCGGCCGGAAGGAGCCCACACCCACACGCTATCCCTCCTTGCGGACAACTACTGTCCTCAACCCTCCGCTTCATTTGCCGCATATATCCTGCTCCGAGACCACACCAAAGGACCCCCGCCAGAGGACAGGCCAGAGAACCCCACTAGGACCCCCAGCCCCCAGGCCCCCACCAGAGCCGAGACAGAAGGCCCCACCCCTCCCACGACCACGACAGGAAGAGGCCCCCGGTGACCCCGGAGCGACGCGCACACCGTCCGCAGCCCGCGCGCAAGCACGCGTGGCGACGCGCGGCGGAGCGGCCCCCGGCGCAGCCGCCCGCCGAACCCCGCCCGCCGCGCGCGGAGCAGCCGACGCGGCCCGAGGGGCCGAGCGTGGTGCAGGCGGCCCTGTACCAGGACGGGGTCCGCGTGTCGTCGCCCACGTCGCTCGCCGACACCTACCGCGAGCTGCGCGGCAGGACCGACGGCATGGCGTGGATCGGCCTCGCCCGGCCGACGGAGGCGGAGCTGCTGTCGCTGGCCGCCGAGTTCGACCTGCACGAGCTGGCCGTCGAGGACGCGATGGAGGCCCACCAGCGCCCGAAGCTGGAGCGCTACGGCGACACCCTGTTCGTCGTGCTGCGCGCGGCCCGCTACCTGGACGCGTCGGAGGAGGTCGACTTCGGCGAGCTGCACGTGTTCGTCGGCGCCGACTTCGTCATCACGGTCCGGCACGGCGCGGCCCCCGACCTGTCCGCCGTGCGCCGCCGCATGGAGGAGACCCCCGAGCTGCTGCGCCTCGGCCCGGAGGCGGTCCTGTACGCCATCCTGGACGCGGTCGTCGACGGCTACGCGCCCGTCGTGGCGGGCGTACAGAACGACATCGACGAGATCGAGACCGAGGTCTTCAGCGGCGACCCGGAGGTCTCCCGCCGCATCTACGAACTCTCCCGCGAAATGGTCGAGTTCCAGCGCGCCACCCGCCCCCTGGTCGGCATGCTGCACGGCCTGATGGCGGGCTTCGCCAAGTACGGCACGGACGAGGAACTCCAGCGCTACCTGCGCGACGTGGCCGACCACGTCACCCACACCAGCGAACGAGTCGACGGCTTCCGCCAGGCCCTCACCGACATCCTCACCGTCAACGCCACCCTGGTCACCCAACAGCAGAACGCCGAAATGCGAGCCCTCGCCGAAGCGGGCTTCGAACAGAACGAGGAGATCAAGAAGATCTCCTCCTGGGCCGCCATCCTCTTCGCCCCCACCCTCGTCGGCACGATCTACGGCATGAACTTCGACGAGATGCCCGAGCTGAGCTGGACCTTCGGCTACCCGTTCGCCATCGGCCTGATGGGTGTGGTGTGCGTGAGCCTGTACTTCATCTTCAAGCGACGGGACTGGCTGTAGGCGCGCGCCCAGTGCCTAGTGCGCCTCCCCCTGGCGAACAGGTGGACAGGGAACATGTCACTGCGCGAGATCTCGCCATCGGCCGCTTTCCAGGGCTGTCGACGAGACAGGAACAGGTGTTGTCGCGGACGTTCAGGCCGACTTCCCGTGACGGCCGACCGACCGCACACCTCGACCTCAGCTGACCGCCGTCTCGTATGAGGCGGCTAGAACCTATGCCCCCATCGCGAGCCGTGCCCCCGGCGTTCCGAGTACTGGCGTCCTCCCGCACGCCGCTTCCGTTGGCACGTGCACCACGTGCAGGCGTGGCCGTCCGAGATCCATGGTGGACGCAGCCCCGTGGGAGAACGGCTAGGAAAGATTGACGGGAATCCGCTTGCGATGCGCTCGAGCACCTGTCTAGCCTGCACGCGGGAAGGAGCCCGGGAAAGCACCTGGGCCACCCCCGGTCGTCTTAGGTACGGAGCGTCGGAAAGCACCCTCGCCACCACCTCTTTCCACTTCACACCCCACGCACCGAATCTGTTCTCGGCTCTCGTCTGCCGGACAGGCGAAAGGCGTTCCCTTGACCATCTATTCCCAGCACGCCAACCGCGGGAAGAATCAGATCCTTGCGACCTACCAGGGGCCGGACGGCGTCGCGTCCAAGACCGTGACGAGCCTCGGCGACTCACGCCTCTCGACTCCCATCGTCGACGCCCTCAACCGGATCTCCGCCTTCATCACCGTCCCTGTCAGCATTCACGACCGCCGAGGGCGGCGCGTGGGCTACTACCCACGCAAGCACCTTGCCGCGCTGACTGACACTGCCGCCCGAGGCGAACTCCTCAAGGGCGCACACAGCCTGTGGTACGAGTACGTCTGCCTGCGACTCCACCAGGCGCTGGCCGACTTGGACAGCGCCTTGCTGGCGGTACCCGATACGGTCAGCAGGGCGATCCGTTCCGAACTGGAGCTAGAAGAGCGCGATTTGCGGGCAGCACTCGATGACTTCTCGGGAACTTCCCTGGGAGACGAGCCAGAGCCCGAGCGCCACTGGGACTTCGGCCATCCATTCGTGAAGTTCGACGATGGAATGGACACACTGAGCGATCGGACGCGCGCCCAACTCGACAGCCGTGAGGACGGATACTCCCCGGAGGATCGCGAGAAGGCCGTCGCCGACCTCCGAGTGCTGGTCACTGCCCACTCCAGGAGCGGCGGCAGGTGGGCTTCCCTGGATGATCCCAGCAGCGAGCTGTTTGCGGAGCCCTACGACTCTGACGGTTTCTACTTGACTGTCCAAACGCCGGATCCGTCTGACGACGACAGCTCGTGGGAGATCGAGATTGGACGTTGGGAACCTGACGATCCCCACGAAGAATACGGAGAACACTCCAGTGCGACCGGCAGCACCATCCTCACTTGTGCTCTGCCCTCCGCACCGGACGCCGACGACATCACACGCCTGCTGAAATCCGTGGATGAGAACCCGCTGCTGCTTGCTCAGTGGGCCAAGACACCGGTGGGAACGGCACTCGAAGGGACCACCATGGTGGCAACTAGGCATCACGAGCCGTGATCGAGCCTGCGGCGGGAGTATCGGGTCGACGAGACCGTGTACTTCAGCCGCCCCGTCGGCGGTGAACCAGCTGTCAACGACGAAGCCGACGACGTCCTCTTCGTCCGGCTGCCCGACTTGGGCACCTACGAATTCCACCTCAGCATGTGCCAGCGGATCTGTGGCTTCCTCTCAGCCCGATCTACCACATGAGCATCGGTTGGATGCCAGAGCCGAGCTGGGCGTTCGGGGCCCCGTGCACTATCGGGCTGATGGGGGTGGTGTGCGTGAGCCTGTACTTCGTCTTCAAGCGGCGGGACTGGTGGTAGGCGGTCGGTCGTCCGGGGGGGTGGGGTCCGGGGGTGGTGGTGCGGCTCAGGTGGGTGGCCAGGGCCTGGAGGAGGGCCGCGGTGGCCAGGCGGGTCAGGGGGTGGGTGGCGCCCTTGCGGAGCAGGGTCCAGGTGGTGGTGGCGCGTCCGGCCGGGGTGGGGCGGGGCGTGGTGGTCATGGGTTCCGTCCTTGGCGAGGTGGTCAGCCGACCGCGTCCGCCGCCCCGGTGGGGACGGCGGACGCCTGGGGTGTTTCCGTACTCAGACACCCACCCGGTCGCCCGCCTCCTTCGGCGGCTGCCCGGCCCCGGCGGCGCTGTCCGCGCGCATGACGAGGAGGGTGACGATCCCGGCGGCCGCCGCGACGATCGCGGCGCCGAGGAACGCGGCGCTGAAGCCGTCCGTGAGCGCGGCCAGGTCGCCCAGCTGGTCGCCGCCCTGAGTGGTGGCCAGGGCGGTGAGCGCGGCCAGGCCCAGGGCCGACCCCACCTGGTAGGTGGTGTTGACGATGCCGGAGGCGAGCCCGGCCTGCTCCTGCGGGGCGCCGGACAGGGCGGCCATCATCGCGGGGATGTACGCCAGCGACATGCCGAGCGCGGCGACCAGCGAGGCGGGCAGGACGTCGACCACGAAGGTCCCGGTCGGCTCCACCGCCGACAGCCACAGCAGCCCCGCCGCGAGGACGAGGAGCCCGCCACCGATCAGCGGCTTGGCACCGAAGCGGCCGAGGAGGCGCGCGGTGATCGTCGTCATGAAGACCATCAGCAGCCCGGTCATCGGCAGCAGCGCGGCGCCGGAGGCGAACGCCCCGTAGCCGAGGACCTGCTGGAGGTAGAGGTTGAGGAAGTACCACATGGGGATCCACGCGGCGCCGAGCAGCGTCATCGCCAGGTTGGCCGAGCCCAGGCGCGGGACCCGCCAGATGCCGAGCGGCATCAGCGGCTCGCGCACGGTCTTCTGGATCACGAAGAACAGCGCCAACAGGGCCACGGCCCCGGCGAGTTCGAGCAGGGTCTCCGTGGCCGCCCAACCAGCCTCCGGCGCTCGTACGACGGCGAAGACGGCCAGCGCGAGACCCGCGGTGACGGTGACGGCACCGAGCACGTCGACGGCGCCGCGGCGGGGTGCCACGGCCGGGAGCAGGCCGGTGGCGGCGAGGGTGGCGATGCCGATCGGGACGTAGATGATGAACACCCAGGGCCAGCTCAGCCACTCGGTGAAGACGCCGCCGAGGAAGACCCCGGCCGTGCCGCCCGCGGGCGCCGCCGCGCCGTACAGGGCCATGGCCTTGCCGAGTTCCCTGGGGTCGTGGGCGAAGAGGATCATCAGCAGGGTCATGGCGGCGGGCGCGATGAGGGCACCGCCGACGCCCTGGACGGCCCGGCCGAGCACCTCCACCCAGGCGGTCTGGGCGGCGGCCGCGACAACCGATCCGGCGATGAGGACGACCCACCCGGCCGTGAACACCCGCCGGGCGCCCAGCAGGTCGGACAGGCGTCCGCCGAGCAGCAGCAGCCCGCCGAAGGTGATCACGTACGCGTTGAACACCCATTGCAGGTCGCCCGGCGAGAAGCCGAGGTCCCGCTGCATCTCGGGCAGGGCCACCCCGATGATCGAGGTGTCCATGATGACCATGAACTGGGCCGTGGCGAGCACCCACAGGGCCCACCAGCGGCGTGGATTGACGGTTGACATGGCTGGCCTCTCTTGAGGAACGGACGGTTGGGGGACCCGGCCCCGGCCGGGCGGGTCAGGCAGGCGAGCAGGCAGGCCGTACGACCCTGGCCGGACGGGGCGGGCGGGCACCGCCGCCCCGGCTGGGCGGGTCAGGCGGGCACGCGGCCCGCGAAGTCGTAGCCCGCGGCGCCGACGGCCTCGCCGATCCGCGCGTCGAACGCCTCGTCGGCCTCGACGCCGGTGGTCACGGTGATCAGTCCGGTCCCGATCTCGACGGCGACGGCGGTGACGCCGTCCAGCGCCCGCACGGCGTCGGTGACGACGCCCTGGCAGTGCGCGCTGCCGATGCCGTTGGCCCGGTAGACGGCCTTGGTGACGGTGGCGGTGGCCGGGGTGGTGCCGGTGTCGGTGGTGGCGGGGGTGTGGCAGCTGCCGTTCGGGGTGCAGCAGTTCGACATGGGTTCCTCCAGTGGATTTATACCCCAGGGGGGTATGTGATCGACGGAGACATGTATACCCCCAGGGGGCACCTGGCGCAAGTGTTGGATCAGAGGGGGGCGGGAGCACCGGGGCGGCCGGTTCCGCGCGGTGAGGCTCCCGCGCGTGGAGCGCGACAGGGGCGCACCCACCCGCTCGCGCGCCGCCCAGCACCCTGCTCAGGCCACCGCCCGCTCAGGCCCGTACGACCAAGTCCCCGCCCCCGGAGGCCCGTTCCACGACGAGCCAGACTCGACGCCCGGACACCCAGGGCCCGACGGCCGGAACACCCCGGGCACCCACAGCACGGTGCCCGAGCCCGAGCACCAGCCACTTTCCCCGAAGCGCGCGCACCCCTCCCCGGCGCGCGCCACACCCCTCCCCCGTGCGCGCCACACCCCTCCCCCGTTCACCCCGCACCCCGACCACCCCCGACCACCCCCGACCGACACGCCCGCACGCGACGCGCCCAATGCCCCGAGTGGCAAGCAACGGCCGGGTGTCACCCGTGACGGCGACATCGCGGTGGCACACGGGCCAACTGGGGGATCATTGCCGGATGTTGGGCAATCCGCCGGAAGAACGAGACAGTTTCATCGGGCGTCGGGCCGAGCGGGCCAGACTTGTGCGGGCCCTCGCCCCGCGCACCCTGACGACGCTGACCGGGACCGGCGGCGTCGGCAAGAGCAGGCTCGCCGCGCACACCCTGCGGCGTCTTCCCGACGAGCGGCGGGCGGCGCTCGGCGAGGTCCGCTGGGCGGACCTGAGCGCGCTGCCGGACGGCGCGCTGCTGATCAGCGCCGTGGCCGACGCCGTGGGCCTCGCCGACCACACCCCGCGCATGCCGCTCGACGCGCTGCGCGCCTGGCTCGCGCCGCGCCGCGTCCTGCTCGTCCTGGACTCCTGCGAGCACCTGGTGGACGCCTGCCGCGACCTGGTGGCCGCCCTGCTCGCGGGCTGTCCCGGGCTCACCGTCCTCACCACCAGCCGCCAGCCCCTCGGCCTGTGGGGCGAGGCCCGCATCGAGGTCCGCCCGCTGGCGCCGGACGGCGACGCGCTCACTCTGTTCACCGACCGCGCCCGGACCGTCGTACCCGGCATCCCGCTCACCGGTGCGCGCCGCAGGGCCGCCGCCACCGAGATCTGCGAGCGCCTCGACGGGATCCCGCTCGCCCTGGAGCTGGCCGCCGCCCGGCTGCGGCACACCCCGCTCGACGAGCTGGCCGCCCGCCTCCGCGCCCACCACGAGGGCCTGGTCGCCGCCGCCCCGCTGCGTCCCGCCCGGCACCGCACGCTGCGGACGACCATCGGCTGGAGCCACGAGCTGTGCGAGCCGCTGGAGCGGCTGCTGTGGGCGCGCCTCTCGGTGTTGCGCGGCCCCTTCGACGAGGACACCGCGCGGGGCGTGTGCGGCGGCGGCCCGCTCGACGACGACGCCGTCACCACCGCGCTGTTCTCGCTCGTCGCCAAGTCCGTGGTCAGCCTGGACGGACAGGGCCGCTACCGGCTGCCGAACACCGTCCGCGAGTACGGACTGCTGTGGCTCGGGGAGCTGGGCGAGCACGGCGCCGCCGCCGACCGGCACGCCGCGTACTTCCTCGACCTGGCCCGCGCCGCCGAGGCCGCCTGGCTCGGCCCCGAGCAGGTCACCTGGTACGGGCGCGTCGCCGCCGCGCACACCGACCTGTGCGCCGCGCTCGACCACCTGTCCCTGACCGCCCCCGAGCGCGCCCTCGAACTGGCCGGTCTGGTGGCGTTCTTCTGGAGCTGCTGCGGCCATCTGCACGAGGCCCGTACGTACTTGGAGCAGGTGCTCGCGCTGAGCGAGCGGGCGACCCCCGCGCGGGACCGGGCGCTGTGGGCCCTCGGCGTGGTGGCGCTCCTCCAGGGCGAGCACGACCGGGCCGAACAGCTCGGCCTGCGGTGCGCCCGCGGCGCCGAACTCACCGACGACGTCGAGCAGCAGCTCGCCGTGGCCTATCTCCTGGGCATCACCTACCTGCTGGAGGGCAGGCCCGCCGAGGCCCTGGACACCGCCGAGCGGACCCTGGCCCGCTCCCCGGGGCCGCCGTTCCGCTCGCCCTCGCGGCTGCGCTGCCACCTGGTGAAGGCGTTCGCGCTGACCTCCCTCGGCCGCCTCGACGAGGCCCGGCGCCGCACCAGCGCGCTGCGCGAGGGCTGCATCGCGCACGGCGAGTGCTGGACCCGGGCGTACTGCGACTACATCCTGTCCCTGATCGCCCTCGGCCAGAACCGGCCGGACCGGGCCGCCGAGCACGCCCGCGCGATGCTCGCGGGCAAGCGGCTCATCGGCGACAGCTTCGGCATCGCCCTCGGCATGGACCTGCTGGCCGCGGCGGCCGCCGCCCAGGGGCGCGCCGAGGTCGCGGCGCTGGTGTGCGGGACCAGCGAGACGCTGTGGCAGGCGGTCGGCCACACCCAGCGGGGCATGCCCGAACTGCGGGAGGTCCGCGAGCACTGCCGCCACCTGGCGCTCACGGCCGTCGGCCGCGAGGCGTTCGAGCGGGCGTTCCGGCGGGGCGCCGGGGCGGAGCCCGGCACGGTCCTCACCCTCGCCCTGGAGGGCCGCCTGACCGAAGAGGCCTGATCCCGCTGAACCGTGGCAGACGTGGAAGACAGCGGGATACGGGCCCGGTAGAACTCTGGGGTACGGCGGTCAGGGGGCCGCAGGCCGCTCCCGTACCGCCCCGGAGGTCACAGCCGTACGGCCCGAAGCAACGCGCGCGCCCGCGCGGAAACGCCCGAGAGCAAGAGAGAGCCCGAGAGCAAGAGGGCAAGCGAGCAAGCGAGCAAGCGAGCAAGCGAGCAAGAAGGACGAGAGCGAGAGCGAGGAGAAGCGACCATGGCGCAGGACCTGGATTCCAAGGCGAACGTCTCCCCCGGCACGGAGCGGACCACGGCGGGCGTGGCGCAGCGCCCCCCGGGCGCCACCACCCTCAGCGGCGGCAGCACCGGCGCGGGTGAACCCCCGGCGACGCGCGGCAGGACGTCCATCGCCGATGTCGTCGTGGTGAAGATCGCGGGCATGGCCGCGCGGGAGATCCCCGGCGTGTACGACATGGGCGGCGGCCTCTCGCGCGCGCTCGGGGCGGTGCGCGACCGCGTCCCCGGCGGGCGCTCGAACGTGGGCCGGGGCGTGAAGGTGGAGGTCGGCGAGCGGCAGACCGCGATCGACCTGGACATCGTCGTCGAGTACGGCGTGCCCATCACGGACGTCGCCCACGACGTCCGCGAGAACGTGATCGCCGCCGTGGAGCGCATCACCGGCCTCGAAGTGGTCGAGGTCAACGTCGCCGTGAACGACGTGCGGCTGCCGGACGACGACACGGAGAGCGGGGAGTCGCGGGTGGAGTGACACCGGGGTGCCCGGCCCGCGCCCGGCGGCGCCCGACGGCCGTACGCGGTCATCCGGAAGGGCGCCGGGCGGCCACGGCCGGGGCAGGTGCCGTGGCCGCTCGGCCCCGTTCCCCTCACTCGACGCCCGGAGCGCGGACGACGCAGGTCGCGCCCGGGGCGCGTACACCCGCACCTGAAGCGCGTACGCCGTGCCGCGCCCCGACCGCGTACGCGGCGCGTGGCGCTCCGGCCGCGTACGAGGCGTCACGCGGCCGGTCGTCGAGAGGGCCGGGCCGGGCCGGATCCGGCGGGGCGGTGCGCGCACCGCGGCGGGCCCCTCCCCAGAGACCCGCCCCGAATCCGGCCGGGTCTCCCCCCGCCTCGGGTGGTGCCACGATGGCCCAGGCGCGCGGCCCGCGCCACGCGTGTTCCGCTCAGCGGAACACAGGGGTCACGGGAGTGCGCGGGCGGCCCGGGAGGCGCGGTGGCGCGGCGGGTCCCGGCAGGGTCAGTAGCGGAGCAGGTGCGGTGGCCAGCCCTGCTCCTGGGGCGGCGTGCGGGCCAGCCGGGTCTCGATGGCCACCGACGCGGCGGCGGTCGCGGCGGCGACGGCCGCGAGCCCCTGGTCGGCGGGCACCACCGCGGCCAGCGCGGCGACGGTCCGCCCGTCCGGCGCCCGTACCGGCACGGCGACGCAGGACACCCCTTCCTGCACCTGCTCCCGGTCGAGTACGGGGCCGTGGGGCCTGCCGGTGAAGACCCGCCCGGCGGCGGTGTCCAGCGGGAAGCTCAGTCCGGTGCGCACCGGAACCAGCGCTTCCACGCGGCCGGGCACCGACGCCACGGTCAGGGCCAGCTCGTCGCGCAGCACGGTGAGCACGACGCTGGCGCCCGTCGAGGCGCGCAGCCGGTGCAGCGGGATCCGGGAGGCGGTGCGCAGCCCCGGGTAGGGCTGCCAGGCCTGGCCGAGCCGGAAGAGCTGCGGTCCGACGAGGTAGCGGTTGCCCCGGCGCTCGACGGCGCCGACGAGGCCCAGCTGCTCCAGGAGGCGGTGGGCGCTGCCCTTGGGCACCTGGCAGGCCAGTGCCAGTTCGGTGAGTCCGGCTTCGCCGCCGCGCAGCCGCAGCGCCTCCAGCAGGGCGAACGCTCCGTCGAGCACCCCCCTGCCCTGCTGGAGGGGTGCCCGTCGGGCTTTCGGGGGGACCACCTCGCCTTCGCCCTGGGGTTGTGCTCGGCCGCCGCCGGGTCCCGTGTCGTGGTTGCCGGGGCAGCCGCCCTGGCCGCGGCCCTGGCGTGGTGTCCTGGCGGCGGCGTCCCGCGTCCTGGAGGTGTCCCGCTCGTTCGTGGGCCCGGCGTTCGCCGAGGCGGCCCGCGCGGAGACGGCACCCGCGGAGGCGGCGTTCGCGGAAGCGGCGTTCGCGGGCATGGCTGAGGACAGTGCTCTGCCTGGCATGGTGTTTCCCCGTTTCGCACGCCCGCCGCCCCCTGGCGGGACCGCGGGCAACTGCACATGGTGCGGGAGGAATCAGGCATCCCGCCAGACGAGTTTGCGCCGACTCACGCCGCGGGGGCCGGGCGTTCCCCTTCGGCCCCGGCCGTGTCTTCCGCCCCGGGAGCCTCTCCTCGTACCACTGGACCGGCACCGCGATCCGGCGCCCGACCCGGCGCCCGACCCGGTGTCCGACCCAGGAGCCGACCCGGGGTCCGCCCCGGCTCCGCACCCTGTGGGACGATCGAACGGAGGCCGCCATTCCGGGCAGGTGTCGCGCTTGGCTGTCGCAAAGCCTCGATATACACGGAGTGTATAGTTCCCGCATGCCTGCCATACGCAAGATGAACAATCCGGGGAAGTGGTTCCTCGGCGCCGCGGCGCTGGCCGCCACCGTGGCCCTGTCCGGCTGCACCAAGCTCGACACGGTCTCGCCCAGCACCGTGCGCAAGGACGCCGCCGACGCGAAGGCGAAGGACCAGGGCGCGTTCGGGACGGTCGACTGCCGCAAGGCCAAGTGCATCGCGCTGACCTTCGACGCGGGCCCCAGCGAGAACACCCCCCGGCTGCTGAAGATCCTCAAGAAGGAGAAGGTGCCCGCGACCTTCTTCACGCTCGGCAAGAACCACATCGTGAAGTACCCCGAGCTGGTCAAGCAGATGGACCGCGAGGGCCATGAGGTGGCGAGCCACACCTGGTCGCACAAGATCCTCACGAAGATCAAGCCCGCGGAGGCCCGGGAGGAGCTGGAGCGCCCGAACAAGGCGATCGAGAAGCTCATCGGCAAGAAGCCGACGCTGATGCGCCCGCCGCAGGGCCGCACCAACGACACCATCAACAAGATCTCCCGCGACCTGGGCCTCGCGGAGATCCTGTGGACGGTGACCGCGAAGGACTACACGACGAACGACTCCGCCCTGATCCAGAAGCGGGTCCTCGAACAGTCCAGCCGCGACGGCATCATCCTGCTGCACGACATCTACAAGGGCACGGTGCCCGCGGTGCCGGGCATCATCAGCGAGCTGAAGAAGCGCGGCTATGTCTTCGTGACCGTGCCGCAGCTGCTCGCGCCGGGCAAGGCGGAGCCGGGGAAGGTCTACCGCTAGGCCGCCACCGCCGCTCGGCGGTCAGGGCCGGACCCACGTCACGTGGAGGGCCTCCGGGGCACGGTGGATGAGGGTGGGCCGCATCGTGACCGGAGGCCGGTCGTCGTCGAGCCGCAGGCCCGGGAAGCGGCGGGCGAACAGCGCCAGGGTCAACCGGACCTGTTCGCGGGCGAGTTGGGCGCCGGGGCAGGCGTGGGCGCCGAGCCCGAACGCGAGGTGCCGGGCGGTGGCGGGGCGCGTGATGTCGAAGGCGTCGGGGCGCGGGTGCCGGGCGCCGTCCCGGCCCGCCGCGCCGAAGGCCACCAACAGCTCGGCGCCCGCGGGCAGTTCGGTCCCGGCGAGCGTCACGGCCCGTGTGGTGATCCGGCGGAAGCCCTGGAGTGCGGTGTCGTACCGGGCCGCCTCCTCGACGGCGGCCGGGATCCGCTCGGGCTCGGCGCACAGCAGGCGCCACTGGTCGCGGTGGCGCAGCAGGTGCAGGAGGGCCGTGCCGATGAGCGCGGTGGTGGTGAGGTGCCCGGCGATCAGGAAGTTGTTGAGGTGCGCGACCAGTTCGGCGCGCCGGGCGTCCGTGAGGGCGCCCATGTCGCCGTCCTCCCCTTCATCCCGTCCGAGTGACGTGACGAACTCGCCGCAGAGGTCGTCGCGGGGCGCGGCGTACCGGTCGCGTACATAGCCGTCGAGGAGGCGGCGCAGGGCGACGATGTCGTGCGCGGCCGCCACCTGCTCGCCCTCGGGGAGCGGCCGGAACAGCAGCCGCTCGGTGCTGTGCACGCCGCGGACGACCGTGGGTACGTCCGCCGGGTCGAAGCCGAGCAGCCGCCCGATGACCTCGCCGGGCAGCCGCGTGGCGTACGCGGCCATCAGTTCCGCGCGGCCGTCGCCCGCGAAGGCGTCCACGAGCGCCGCGGCCCGCTCGGCGGCGTACGGGGCCAGGGCGGCGACCCGGGCCGGGCCCAGGCCGCGCGTGATGGGGGCGCGCAGCCGCCGGTGGGCGGGGCCGTCGGCGGTGACGACGACGCGGGTGCGGCCGCCGGTGCCGCTGCCGTTGTCGGCGAGTACGGCGAGGGCGGCCTGGCAGGGGACGGTGTCCCCGCGGACGGCGTTCGCCGACGAGTACACGTCGGGCCGCCGCAGCACCGCCCGCACGTCGGCGTCCCGCGCCACGAGCCAGGCCCGCAGCTCCGGCACGTACGTCAGCCCCGCGGCGCGCCGGGCCCTCTCGTACAGCGGATACGGATCCCGCATCAACTCGTCGAGCCGCGCGTGCAGTTGGCGATCCATGCCCTGATCCATGCCCTCATGCTGGCAACCCCCCGGCCCCCACGAAAGCCCCACGGACGCGCTCCGCCACCCCGCCCGGTATCACCCCATTCGCGCCGGGGCTGGCCCGCGCGGGGCTGGGCGTAGTAGAACCACGCGTCGCGACGACGGCCCACGCCACGACACGCACGAGTCCCCTACAGGGAGCCTGAACCCATGACGCCCCGGAAGCTCTTGATCACGACCGTGACGGCCCTCCCCTTAGCGGCGGGCGCGGCCTTACTGATCTCCACTCACACCACGAACACCCCCTCCCCCGAGGCCAGCCCCCGCCCCACCACCCCCGTCACCTACGAGGTGACCGGCAGGGGCACGGCCGACATCACCTACCTCACCCGCACCACCACCGCCACCAGAACCGCCGTCCCCCTCCCCTGGAAGAAGACCGTCCCACTCCCCCGCGACGAACAACCCATCCTCCGCATCCAACTCCCCGCCAAGGGCGGCGAGGCCCACTGCACGCTGGCGATCCAAGGCCACCATCAACAGCGGGCTACGGCGTACGGGGCCTATGGGAAGGCGGTGTGCACGGGCCGAGCGGCACCCCGCCCCGGAAACGAACGCCCCTAACGCACCTCTCGACACCTCTGGTAACGCTGGAGCCAGGCAGGCGAGCCGCTTCCCGTCGCGGAAGGGCTGTCATGCGAGTCGGCTCCTGAGTCGGACGCCGAGAGAAACCTCCTGACTCACCTTCGACAAGAACAGGCCGAAGCACCCAGAGGACGCGTCGGACCGGCTCCCTACCGGATGCGACGATCAGCCAGGAGCGTCCTCTTCGGCGTCCGGTGCCCTCTCGACCGGAACATCATCCGTACGCCCCGCGGCTTCCCGAAAAGCACCCTGCCTCACCCGAATACCGACCACGCCCGCAGATACCGCATCACTCGCTGACTCTCATCCGGGATTTTCAGCAGGGGAAGTAGCACAGGAAGCATCCGGGCCCGCGTCTCGGCGACCTCGTCGCCCACGCTCTTCGCTGCGAGGAGGAGTTCGTCGCGTGCGGCTGGATCCGTCAGGCCGACCGCCTTCAGGCCAATCTCCAGCATTTCGATCGCCTGCGGGATGTCACCGCGCTCGGCCACGTCGTGAACGATCTCAACCAGTGGCTCACGTATCCATGGAGATTCACCGAATCGATCGCCAACGGGCAGGAGGGACAGCACCGTGTCCCTCGCCTCATCGGTCCACGCACCTCCAAGACGAAGACTGACGGCCACCGCTGCGATACGGACCTTGTCGGGCTCGGCGCTGGTCAGCAGTCCGGCAGCCATACCGGTGGCCCGGGCCGGGTCCAGCAGGGCCAGGGCGAACACGAGATCGGCCCGGACAGAGGCATGACGCTCCTCCCGCCAACGAGCCCACAGAGCCTTAGGGGCCAGGTCAGAGCCGCGGCATTGAGCGACTACCCATACCGCCAACTGCCGTACTTCCGCGTCGTCATGGGTGAGCATCGGCAGCAACAGAGGGAGTTGTGTCACCACTGCGGCGTGCGCTTCGTCGGGCGAGCCATCGTCCGCGTGATCGGCAGCCGCGATGCGCCCCAGCATGTAGAGGAGAGCGGGACTTCGAACCCCTGCTGCGGCGAGCCGGGCGATAAACGGAACAGCGGGAACGGTTGCCGGAGACACCGTATCCACGTTCAATACGTGATCATAGAGATCCCAGATCGCGTCCTCGAAAACCTCCTGGTCAGGCGAGGTAAGCAAACGGAGCGTCTGGGCAGGCCAGAGCCTCCCACCACTTCCCAATCGAAACCGTCCACGTCACGGAGCACCCCATCGGCATCCACGGTGGAACTCTATTGCGTACGCCGCCCAGGCTCCCGGAGTTCAAGGAGGAATAGCATTGAAGAGATACTCAACCTCGTTGACACCAGTGACCTCGAAGTCGACGTCGAGGCGCGGACCGCCTTTCAGGACAGGCCCTGGAACCGTTGCTGAAGGTCCTCCCGACCGCGAACTGCTGGCCCAGGCCCCAGGACGAGGACGACAAGGGCTCGCCGGGCAACGCACACGCCTCGCCGCTGCACGTCCCTACTTGGGTGCAGAGCTACCGCATGGCACCGGCCATAATGCCGCCTCTCGTACGGGCGATGGGCAGGATTCCTGCGGAAAACGCCCCCACACTACCGCCCAGCAAGACGCCCTCTTATGTAAGACCAAGACCAACCCGCCAGGTCGCACACGGCAGTTGTCCTCGATCACCGTCAGGGGATTTCCCATACCGGCGTACCCGCGTAGCGAGCGGCTGACGGAACGCCCACGGCCGGAAGCGCGCGGCACCAGGAGCACCACCGAATCGGCGGATTACCTCGCCCACCTCGACTCCGTCCATCAGGGCGACGGCAGGCTGTGCCGCCATGGGCGGTGCAGCCCTACGTGGACTTGGCGTTGCCACCCCTGCCCCCGTTAGCGAGCATCAGCGCTCCGAGCGTCCTCAGGGAAGAACCGGATATCGGGAAAGGCGACATGAGGCGTGGGTGCCCCCGAAGGAAGGACGGGAGACAAGGCTCGAAAAACCCGCTCAAGCACCTCGTCCGAATAGCCTGCCAGCGTCTCCGAAGCCTGTAGTACCGCGCCCCCGGCGGATAGGGGGATCACCCGGTGGAAAGCTCCGGTTGAGGCCAGCCCCTCACAGCCGCCTAGCCGGTCGACCAGCTCCTCGGGACAGACCGTCACCCACGCGTACCCGCGCAGCACTTCCCGCGACTCAGGGAGGAACGTACGCCGTTTGCACCGAAGAGCCAGATCAAGATTGGATCGGTCCAGTGATGGGCCTAGCTCGATACGACCAAACGTTGGATTCACGGTACTTGCGGCCTCAGCCACGCACTCCACAAGCTGCGCACAGAATCCGACGTCAGACAGCACATGGTCTTCGCATAGCAACGAGGCTGAAAGTGACACATATTCACTCTCAAAATAGGCAGAAGAACAGACAACACGGCCCGAATCGCCGCCTTCACCGAACAATAACTGCGCCCAAAAGTGCGGCTGTGCCAGCTCCGCAAAGAACCGATCTCGTTGCTCAACGCCAGCGGAGAAGTGCTCAAGAGGGTCGTGCTCTCCACGGGCCAAGGACGCCACCCAGAAAGGTCCAGAAGGGGAATACGACGAGAAGAGACGTCGCCAGCACGTATCGAGCCAACGCGTCACCGCCCTGGCCCGGTCCGCTGCACCCCCATCGAGCCACACATCGAGGTACACATTCACCCAAATACTCCTTCACCAGCACAGTCGGATCGACACGGTCGGCCGCGTCTTCCGCCCCACACCATTCATGACTTGGCGCGACGCCACACTCCAGGCAACTCTCCCGTCACCCCCCGCGCGTTTTCGAGGCATTCGCTCTGGAGTGCTGTCATTTCCTCGTCGGCCGATTCCAGGCAGAGGCTTCTCCGACACGCCGCCGCTCCTGTGGCCGTCGTGGAACGCATGGTGTTCTTCACGATGTTGGAACGGAGAATGCCGGGCGGACCACAGTCAGTCCGCCCGGCATGGCCTGGGTGCCTCAGCTGATCGTCTCAGCGAGCCGTCTCAGTCGGACTCGATCGTGGGAGTACGCCCCGGGAAGTCCGGCGGCAGCCCGTCAGGCGGCACCGCTCCGGAGACCAGCCCCGCCAGGTACTCCGTGAGGCTCCCCTGGAACTCACACCAGTCGTCGTTGCGCCCGCTCACGAGAATGGTCCATGAATCAGGCCCGCCGTCTGAGGTCTTCCAGTAGAAGATGTCCCCTTCCGAGGACGACCCCCAGGGCAGCAGACCATGCTCCTCGGGATAGGGGACATACCCGCGCGACGCCCCTCGATCCCGCCGATGCCTCAGCATATCGAGCAGTCTCCGCACCCCGGAGATGAAGAAGCGCTCTGCTCCAGGGGTCGGGATGAGAATCGCGAGGAATTCGTCGATGGTCAGCGGCGGGTAGGCTTCGGACAGCGCCTTGAAGTCCGCTGGAAGCTCCGTTCCAAGCTCGGCGGAGATCTCACCCCAGTTGATGGCGCGCGTTTCTGTCGCACGATGCCGCAAGAGCTCGGGAAGCTCCTGCTCCAAATGCTGGACGCTCAACAGGTTACCTGCTCTCCTGGCCTGTTCTCTATGGACTCGTTGAAGAGCCGACCGCTTGACGTCGTAGCCGTCATGGTGATCCCGGTCGGCAGGTTCTGACGGCCATCACCATAGTGCAACTGGCCGGAATACAGTACTGGTTGACCATTACTGAGGGCCTTTGCCATCTCGTCCTCGCAGGACAGCATCGCCTTCTGGTTCATCTCCCAGTAACCAGTGAACACGTTCTCTCTCACCCACTCGCCATGAAAGCGATCGCCAATGATGTGAGATCGATTGAATATCCACAACCCTGCCTGATCCTTGGCTGACACGTACCCAGGCGGGTCGGGCAAGGACCTTGGACGAGGAGTTCGGGAATTCGCGGGCTTGAGATCCGACGGGCAGATCAGGGCGGTGGCCCCAGTAGGAGCCCCGTCCTTCAGCGGCTGGTAGTTGTACCGCTTGGACCGCGGCTCGTCATCACAGCGCTCCTCAAGCGTCTGACCGCGTGTTCTGGACCCACCTCCGGAGTCCTCACCGAAGACCGCGTCCGCCAGGTTGTCCACCGCGCTGTCCACCGCGCGGTCCACAGCCCGGTCCCATGGGTTGTCATCGATGACTCCGGCGGCTCTGAGAGCGCTGAAGGCCAGGCCCACCGGATTCCGCTTGCCCGCGAGCTTGGTACCGGCCTTGGCCGCTTCCTTGAAGCCGTTCTTCAGCCCCTCGCGCATGCCGTCGAGCACGTTGTCCACTCCGGGAATCCCGAAGCCGTGGCCGTCGAACTCCAAGAAGGTGGTCGGGTTGCCGCCCGCGAACGCGTAGCGGTTGCCGGTCAGTGGGTCGGACACCAGGTTCATGTCGGCGAGGGCGCCGTTGTACATGTCGCGGGTGAGGAAGCGGTTGAGGCCGGGGCTGTAGTCGCGGAAGCCCATGTCGTAGGTGGAGGATGCCGCGTCCCAGCGTTTGGAGTTGAAGCGGTAGGGGTTGTAGGACTCCTTGGTGGGGTCGGTGGCCGTGGGTTTGTCGATGCCGGTGAAGTCGGAGGGGGCGTTGTCGCCGTAGGCGGTGTAGCCGTAGGTGGACTTGGTGTTGCCGTCCTTGTCGGTCAACGTCTCGACGTCGGTGTGGCTGTTGTAGCCGTAGTAGGTGTCCTCTGACGCGCCACCGCCGTCAGCTGCGTGCTTCACCTGGGAGAGGCGTTCGCCCCAGGGGCTGTACTGGTAGGACTTGGTGAGCTTGCCCGCGACTTCCTCGCCCAGGACTTCCCCGGACATGCCGAGGTAGGTGTAGTCCGTGGTCTTGCCGGAGGCCTCCGTGCGGGAGGCGGTGCGGTCCAGGGGGTCGTAGGCGTACTTCGTCGCCTTCAGCGCCCCGGACGACTCGTCCGCCTTCTCGTGCTGGCGGATGCGGTCGAAGCCGTCGTAGACATTGCGCTCGATGACCTTGCCGCCGCTGGTGACTGACTCCTGGCGGCCGAAGGGGTCGTAGGTGTACCAGGCCTCCGCCCCGCCCGACGTCGTCTTCAGGAGGCGGTTGCGGTCGTAGCCGAACGTCGTCGTCTTGCCCTTGACGGTCTGGGAGACGACGTTGGCGTTGTCGTCGTGGACGTAGGTCTCCGTCCCGGCCCCGTCGCCCGTGCGGACGGACTTCGACAGGCGGTCCGCCGGGTCGTATGAGTAGTCCGTGGTCGACGACAGATACTGCGACGTGTCGTCCGCGTTCATCTTCTTCGCCACGTCCTGCGCCTTGTTCCCGTTGGGGTCATAGGCGTAGGTGTGCGACGACACGAGGGTGCCGTTGGGCTTCTTCTCCGTCTGGGACTTCAGGGCGCCGTCGAGGTAGTAGGCGTAGTCGACCGTGTTCTTGTTGGCCTTCGTTTCCTGCTTCTTTTCACCTCTCGGGGTGTAGTCGTACGTCGTGATCTTGGGAGATCCGTCCGACGGCGACTTGCCTACTGAGACCTCCTTGACCAGCTCCCGCAGGTCGTAGGTGTACTTGGCGTACTGATCCGGGTGCTTCAGCGTCTCCGGCTGGCCGTTGGCGTCGTAGGTGTACGACGTCGTCTTCTTCTCCTGGCCCGCCAGTGCCTCCACGACCTTCTCGACCTGGTTCAACCCGGTGTAGGAGATCGTGTACGCGTCGACCTTCGTGCCCGTGGACTTGTCGTCGATCGAGGTGAGGTTGCCGTTGACGTCATAGGCGTACGCGAAGCGCTTGTTCTCCGTGTCCGCCACACCCGCGGTGTCCCGGACCAGCTTCACCTTCGCCGCGCCCTGCGCCTTCAGCGTCACGAACTCGTTCTTCTCGTACTCCTGCCTGCCGAGCTTGATCCAGCCCTTGCCGTCACCGGCCCGGTCCGCGTACGCGGTGTACGTGCCCGACCTCGGGATCGGCAGCCTCTGCGACGGCTCCCCCAGCAACTCGTTGCGGCCCACCGGCGCCCCGTCGTCGTCCAGCGACTTCAGCTTGCCGTCGGGGAAGTACCCCCACCGCATCGTCCGGCTCGACGAACCCGCCGCCGACGTGAGCTGACGGGCCGTCTGCTGACCCAGCTCGTTGTAGTCGTACAGCGTGCGGATGTCCCACGCGTCCTCCGCCGACTTCACCCAGCCGTTGTCGAAGTAGGAGTACGTCGTGTCGACGCGGGTCTGCTCGCCCTCGGAAGGCGGTGCGGAGACCTTCGCCACCCGGCCCACCGCGTCATACGTCGTCTCCGTCCAGACCTTCCGGTTGTAGCGCCCATCCCGCGGGTCGTACGGCTGGATCTGCCGCGCGGGACGGTTCAAGGCGTCGTACGTGGTCTCCGCCACGAACGCGTCAGCGCGGTCGGCGGCGACGCTGCGCGGCGTGAAGACCTTGATCTGGTTGCCGACCTCGTCATAGGCGAACTTCGTCGTGCGGAGTGTGCCGTCTTTGTGCGGGACATCCACCGCCGTGAGCTTGCCGCGCTCGTCGTAGTGGTTCTTGGTGGTGTTGTTCTCCTGGTCGGTCGTGGAGACGACCAGGGAGTCCTTGTCGTAGGTCCGCTTGACCGTCTTACCCGCCGCGTCCGTGACCGTGACGACCCGGTGGTTCAGGTCGTAGGCCGTCTTGGTGGTGTAGTCGTCGGGGTCGGAGGACTGGTTCTTCTTCGGGTCAGTGACCTTCACCGGGTTGCCGACGCCGTCGTAGACGTAACTGACCTTCTCCTTCTTGGCGTTGACGACCTCGGTGAGCTGGTAGATCTCGTCGTAGGCGTTTGTCGTCACGTAGTCGTCGGGGTCCGACGGCGTCGCCACGCCCTTCGGCTCCGTCGTCGTCAGCAGGTTGCCGACCTTGTCGTACGCGTACCGGGTGCGCCGCTCGCCCGAGGTGTCCGTGTCCTTCGGCGCCGTCGCCTCCGTGACCTGGTCCGCCTTGTCATAGACGGCCGTCGACACCGCGCCGTTGGGTGCCGTGGACTTGGTGACATTGTCGTTCGCGTCGTAGTCGGGGGCGGGAGTGGTGATGTAGACCCCCGCCGCCTGGTCCTTGGGCACCTTCGACACCAGCGGACGGCCATACGTGTCATACGTCTGCGTGGTCTTCTTGCCCAGCGCGTCCGTCACCGCCGTGACCTGGCCCCGGGAGTCGTACTCGGTCTTCGTCGCCTTGCCCAGCGCGTCCGTGATCGAGCGCGGGTAGCCCGAGGACACGTAGTCGGCGTAGAGCGTCGCGTTGCCGTTGGCGTCCGTGGCCTTCGTGAGCTGGCCGTAGCCGTCATAGTCGTACGTCGTCGTGTAGTCGCCGGAGGCGGGTGTGGCGACGCCCTTGGGGTCGGTGACCTGCTTGAGGTTGCCCTTGGTGTCGTAGGTGAACTGCCAGGCGCGGTTCTCCGCCGACGTCTTCTTCTTCAGGTCGGCGACATAGCCGTCGTCGCGGGTCTGGTACTCGTAACGGACCGCGTGGGAGGGGTACTTGTTGGGGGCGCACTCGTCGGCGGACGGCAGACCGTCCTTGTTCTCCTCCGCCGAGCGCTCCCACGTCGGGTAGCCGGTCTTCTCGTCGTAGCAGTACGCCGTCTTCGCGCCGTTGTTCTCCTCCAGGAGCGTGACGTTGTGGTCGCCGTCCCACGTCATCTTCGTCTGCTCGGACTTGGCGTTGACGACCTTGACCGGGCGGGCCAGGTCGTCGGTCTCGTGGACCGTGGTGTGCTTCTCGGCGTCGGTGACCTTGGTCTCCTTGCCGCCGCCGGAGGGGCGTGCGGCGTAGGTGAAGCCGGTGGTGCCGCCGAGGCGGTCCGTGATCGACTTGGTGGCCCAGCGGGTGCCGTAGTCCAGGGCCGTGCCGTGGTCGCGCGGGTCGGTGACCTTGGTGAGCTTGGCGTTGCGGTTGGTCTGGGCCTCGTCGTACGAGAACGCGAAGGTCTTCGGCTGGGCCGAGCCGTCGCCGTCGACCACGCGGCCCAGCAGGCCCTTCGTGGTGTACAGGAAGGTGACCTCGCGGCCCGAGATGTCCTTGAGGGACTTCACGTGGTCGTAGATCCGCGGGTTGGTGAGGTCGGTGCCCTTGGCGGGCTTTCCGTTGGCGTCGATGTAGTCGTACGTCGCGTCGCCGCGCTCGTAGAAGTCGACGGTCAGCGACCTGCGGTTCGCCGGGTCGCGGATCTCCTTGAGGAACTTGACCGTTCGGCCTTCGGAGACGCGCTCCTCGTAGACGTAGCGCTGGGTGTTGCCGTTGGTGTCGACGATGGACGTGAGGTAGCCGTCGCAGTCCAGGAGGAAGCGCGTGCCGTCGGGGCGGGTCAGCGACCAGGCGTCGGTGAGCGTGTCGTTGTCGGCGGCGCAGGTGGCGTTCGCCTTGGGTTTGAGCCGGTAGTGCAGGCCCGGCGGGGACGTCCAGCCGCCGTCGGACTCCTTGCGGAAGACGTGGGTGGTGCCGTCGCCGTCCGTGAGGTGCGCCTTGGTCGGGTTGGTGTCCGGCTCGAAGTCCAGCGGGGCGCCGAGGCGCAGCGGGCCGGACGCCTGCGCGGTCCAGCCGTGGCCCAGGGTGCTGTCGGAGGTGTCCAGGGAGTTGTAGGACAGGCGCAGGAACGTGTTGAGGCCGCGGCCGGGGTTGCTGAAGGCGTCGTACGACCAGACGGCGTTGCCGGAAGCCAGGTGGGACATCAGGGTCGAGCCCGCGCCGGTGTTCTTGCCGGTGTAGCCGTAGAACTTCTCCAGGCCCAGCTGGTCGGCGGTGCCCGAGTCCTCGACGGCGACGCGCTGGGCGAGGCCGGGGATGCCGGGCCGCTGCGACAGCCAGGTGCCGGAGGCCTTCTCGCGGACGTCCCAGGTGAGGACGTGGCCCACGCGGCCGTTGCCGTCGTCGACCGTCGGGGCCTTCACCTTGGCCTTGACGGTGGCGGACTTGCCGGGCGCCAACGCCGGTAGCGCGGTCTCCAGTTGGTTGGCGGCCGTGGTGGCGTCCGTGCCGTCGGGCAGGGTCCAGCGGTACGACAGCTCACGCTCACCGGCGGGCCAGGCCGCGTCGGTGGTGTTGGTGACGGCGACGTCCGTGGTGTAGGTGAGGCCCTCCGTCATACGGGACGGGGTGTTCGCGGCGTAGTACGTCGACTCGGTGGAGGAGTCGACGTAGATGACGCGCAGCAGCGGACGCAGCTGCTTGTCCCTGGCCTCCGCGGACAGGAACAGCGTGCGCTCCTGGCCGCCGCTCGCGGACTCGTCCTTCAGCTTGATCAGGGCGCCCTTGTTGCTGCTGGGGGTGTCCACCCACTTCTGCGTCAGGGAGGTGGCGTCCCACCAGTGGCGGCCGACGTCGCTGGTGATCTCGGGGACGGTGTCGGAGACCGTCGACGAGAAGTCACCGCCCTTCTTGGTCCACTCGTTGGTGGCGTCGGCCTTGTTCCAGGTGGCCTTCTTCTCGTCGAAATCGCGGGTGAGGGCGTGGAGTTCGTAGACCGCGCCGCGGCTCTCGCTGGTGGTCTCCGAGCCCCACATCTGGAGCTGGGACTCCAGGATCGTGGCGGTCTTCGGGACGCCGTCCGTGGGGAACTTCAGGACCGCGCGGGTCTTTCCGTAGGTGTCGGAGTTGTTGCCGACGCTGGTCCACGTCTGGCCCACGTCCCAGGAGGGCAGGGCGTCCAGGTTGGTGTCCGGCTTGGCGGAGGACAGGGTGGTGTCGCTCTGGCCCGCCTGGATGAGCTTCATGGTGCGCCCGGCCTTGGGGATGCCGACCATGCGCACGGGCGAGCCGAGGAGCTGCCCGTCCTTGGTCTTGACGGCGACCTGGTAGAAGTAGACGCGCCCGATCTCGTTCGGGCTGCTGTCGGGCGTCGGCCTGGCCGTGGTGTCGCGGAACGTGGTGCGGGACTTGCTCACCGGGGCGATCAGAGTGGAGTCGTCCGGTGCGAAGCCTTCGCGGGTGGAGCGGTGGATCTGGTACTCGGCGATGTCGAGGTCGGGGTCGTCGGTGCCGTTGGTGTACTTCGACCACGACAGCTCGGGGCCGTTGCTGTGGACGACCGTCGGGGAGTCGAGGGCGCTGCCCACCTTGCCGTAGGTGACGGTGAGGCGGGGGTAGGTGGAGGTCTCGCCGCCGTAGTCGTAGTCGGCCTGCTCGTAGCGCGGGCCGCCCTTGGGCGCGTCGGCGGACTCGTCCTTGGCCTTCAGGACGAAGCCGTGGTTGGCGGTGCCGTCGACCCACTTCTGGACGGTGTCCCTGACGGGGAAGTTGTGCCACTGGTTGTACTCGCCCTTGTCCTTGACGACCTGGGCGGGGTTCACCAGGCGCACGGAGTCGGCGATGTTGCGCCTGCCCGCGTCACCCGTGTCGCCGAGCACGACCTTGCCCTCGGTGCCCTTGGCGAAGTCGAGCTGACCGCTCGTCACGGACTTCCAGTCGCTCTCGGAGCCGTTCTGGTCGACCGTGCCGGTCTTGGTTCCGCCGTCGTACGTGATCGTGTACGGGGCGTCCTTGGCGGCGTCGGAGGCCTTCGGGAAGTGGGCCTCCACGCGGTACGAGGACTTCTCGGGGACCGTCGGCTGCCAGGTGTACGACTCGTTGCGCGCGGAGTTCTTGTTGTAGACGTAGTCGTTGTTGGTGGCGTCGCCGCCGGTGGTGGTCTCCTTCGGCCAGTCGCCGACGGCCGCGGTGCCCTTTGAGCCGTCGTCGAGGCGGACGGTCGTCCCGGACAGCTCTCCCACCAGGTTGTCGGTCTTGTCCCAGGTGGCGGTCGCCTCGTCCCAGGCGCCGGTGGCCCGGTGCGCCTCGACGGTGACGTCGTTGCCGTTGGTGGTGTGGGTCTGGTCGTAGTAGACGCCGAGCCGGGCCGCGTCGATGTCGACGCCTGCGGGGATCTCGTCGAGCGGGAACTTCAGGAAGGAGCGGGCGATACCGGTGTCCGTCCTGCCCACCGCCAGGCGCCAGTTGGCGTTGAAGTTCACACCCGGCTGGTCGGAGAGGACCATCACGTCCTGGGACTGCGCGGGCCGCGGCGAGATGGTGATGCTGGGGTCGATGGCCACGGGGTAGCGGCGCTGCTTCGCCGCCAGCCAGCTCGCGTCCGGCGTGACGGTGAGCCGCCACGCGCCGCCGTGCCGCGTGAGCTTCTGCCGGACCTTGGTGGTGCCGGTCTTCCCGTACGGCGACGAGGTCGCGTTCCGGGCGTCCGTCATGTGGGGCGCCGGGATGACCAGGACCGGGTGGCGGGAGTACTCGCCGAAGAACGCGATCGAGCCGTCCTGGCGCGGCTTGGGCCGCAGCCCGTCCGCGTCGAGCCGGAAGGCGAACGACACCGGGTTCTTCGGCCGCTTGGCGAGGACGATGTCCTCCTTCACCTGGCCGACGCCGACGCGGTAGCGCAGCTCCGCGCCGGACTTCGGGTCGCGGTACGTCACCCGGTCGCCCTTGACGCGGGGTGTGAGCCGCGCCGCCGTGCCGTCGAGGCCGAGCGTCACGGTCTGGCCGCTCCCCGCCTCGTAGCGCAGCAGCCGCCGAGCGTCGGAGCCGAAGTAACTGCGGCCCGTGTTCGTGGTGTTGGCGTACGCGTACGTGCCGCCCGCGCGCCGTTCGCGCGCCTTCGTGACGTCGGTGTCGATCGGCCGCCAGCGCTTGCCCGCCTTGTAGGCGGTGGGGAACGCCGACATCTCCGCCTGCACGCGGCCGTCGGACAGCTTCCAGAAGCGGGTGCTGGGGGTGCGCTCGTTCGTCAGTTCCTTGACGCGCCTGGCCTCGGGCGCCTTCGTCCCCTTGGGGAGGCGCTCACGTCTGGGGGCGGGGTCGCCACTCTTGGGCGGCTCTCCGCCTTCGCCTTGGTCTTCGCCTTGGTCTTCGTCCTGCGCCTGATCGGCGTCGGCTGTCACGGCGCCCTTGCCGTCGGCCGCCGACTGCGCGACGGCGACCTGCGGCAGGGCGGACCCTAATACGGCCGATACGACTACGCCGACCAGCGCTCTTCGGTGATCGATCCTCACTGTGCCGACTACCTCCCTGTCTTCTTGCGAGAGCGGGAAAGCGGGCATGGCTGACCGCTGCGTCAGGAGTTCCTGGGGCAGCGGAGACAAGCAGGGAGGAGTTGTAGTGAGGCGCCGGATGGCACGTCAACCGGCGTTACATAGGGGACAGTTGCGGATTTGAGGCGATAGATGCGAAGGCTCAGTCGCTCGCTCCCAGCCCTCTGTGTAGCGCTAGCTACGTGCTACCGCACACGCCTTCCCGAGGGTGTGGGGTGAGGACTGCACTCACGCAGTCGCCCCTCTTGTGACCTTGAAGCAGGACCAGACGATCTTCCCCATGGGGGCCCGGTTCTCGACTCCCCAGTCGTCAGCGAGGGCCTCGATCAGCGTCAAGCCGCGTCCGGACAGGTCCGTGTCGGTCGCGCGGCGGGGCTCGGGAAGCAGGGGGCAGCTGTCATGCACCTCCAGCCGTACGACCTCCTCGTCAAGGTCGAGCTTGACCAGGAAGCCGTGCTCCAGGGCAGTTCCATGAACCACCGCGTTTGTCGCGAGCTCGGAGACGCAGAGCCGGACGTCCTCAGCTCGGCCCACGCCCCAGCCCGTCAGGACCTCCGCAGTGAACGCCCTTGCCCGGCCGACCGATTCGGGCTTCGCGTCGAAGAACCTCTGCGTTGTCTCGGTCATCCCGGTCCTCATGACTCGGCGTTCAAGGCGCGGTTGGTTCCGGGAGTACGGCGGCGAACACGACCACTGCCGGAGGCGGACGACTGCGTGGGGCGAGGGCGACGGACGAGCAGCAGACGGGAACCAGCCGCCTCGATGCGGTGTCCGCGCGCAACAGCTATGGCCCTCGGTCCCAGGTGCGACATGGCCGGAACGAGCACGCCATAGACGTCTGGCAGAGCCAGTACGTCGAGGAGCCCGGCGAAGGCTGCGGAATCGGGTCCAGAGAACGCGTCGCGGTCCGTGAAGAGGCCGGAGAGGTGCAGCTCGTGGCTGCGGCAGTAGTCGGTGAGCGTTGCGGCAAGGGCCGCTTGCCGGGCTGCGGAGACTCGTACCAGCCTGAGGAAGCCGTAGACGACCGGGCCGCTGACCTGGCGATGCTCCGTGATGGGTTCCATGCTGTTGTGTCCGTCCAAAGGGCTCGACGCGTGGCGACGTCCTCAGCTTGGCTGCCGCCCAACCCCCGGCCAATCACTGCTTGTTCTACTTGCGTTCCACTTCCGTCCGCCCACCGCCCGGTCCGTGGTTCGATGGCAGAGGGAAGGGAGTGACGTGTGGCGACCGTGCACCACTGGACTGGTCTGGAGGCCAAGGCGCTTCGGCTCGCCCTGCGACTGAGCGTGCGGGCCTTCGCCGAACAGCTCGGTCTGGCTGTCGCGACCGTATCCAAATGGGAGAGCAAGCTCGCCGCCACCGAGCCCAGACCTGACACCCAGGCCATCCTCGACACCGCGCTCGGCCGTGCGGACGCCTCGGTCCATCTGCGGTTCGAAACGCTCCTGTCTGAGATGGGCAGTCCAGGGCAGAGCGCTGATCGGCGGCGCGTTACCACCTCAGGTCCCCGGGCCTGGGCCTACGAGTCGTGGGCGGACGACCTGGACCGAGTCGTGATCGCCCTGTCCCGGCAGGACTTCGTCCTCGCCGACAGCCTTCTCAGCCGCTGGCTGGCCCGGTTCCGAACTCCTGAGCTGGACGAGAAGGGTCTGTACTTGCTCGCCCGCTCAACCGCTCTGCTCGGCGACCTGAAGCGCGACCAAGGGTCGGTGGTCGGTCCGCTCTCGGCCCAGCACCCGTATGTAGGCGCCCGCGCGGTCTTCGCTCAGCTCGATATCCCGCGCCGCATTGCTCAGCTCGACCTGTCACTCGCGGTGGTGGCGGAGATGTCCGGGAAGCTGGAGTTCGCCGCTCGCCGCTACGAGGCCCTCGCCGTCGACGATCGGCTCTCCCACCGCGATCGAGCCCGCGCCCGTCTGTGGGTGGGGACCGCACTGAGCAAGGATGGGCAGCACGAGTATGCGACCCGCGTTATCCAGGCAGCGACCCGCGCCTTCGAAGACCTGGAAGAACCCGAGGACTGGTCGGTGGCCCAGCAGAAACTCGCCCTTGCCCGCCGTGGCGCTGGCGACCTCACCCAGGCCCTGTACTTCGTCGACATCGCCCGCAGCAGCGGGACCGCCGCATCACCGATGCAACGTGTGCGGCTGGACACCGCTCACGGCCACATCCTGCTCTCCGACCCAGCGACCCGGGATGATGGGCTCCTTGTCCTCGACCAGGCCGCCAGGACAGCCGCGCGGTACGGGCTCGTGCACCAATTGCGCAGCATCGAGGGCATCAGGGCCAAGAGCGAGGGGCCGACCGGCCCCGGCAAGCGGTGACCAGGGAGAACACACGTGAGCGACGACCAGCGGGCCATCACCGAAGACCAGTGGCGCCAGGCCAAGCTGATCTGGGACTACCACCAGATGCACCACGTGCCGCGGCCCGCCGACGTGGCTATTGGTCTGGGCAGCCATGACCTCGGTGTCGCGGCCTACTCCGCCGAGCTGTATCGCGCCGGATTCTTCCCTCACCTGGTGTTCACCGGCGGCAACAGCCCCACTACCGCCCAGGTCTTCCCGCGCGGCGAGGCCGTCCACTTCCGCGAGCACGCCATCGGCCTCGGTGTCCCCGACGACGCGATCCTGCTGGAGCCCAACGCGACCAACACCGGGCAGAACATCGCCCTCTCCCGCGAAGTCCTGGCCGCTTCCGGCATCCACCCCGCGTCGGTGCTGCTGGTCTCCAAGCCGTACATGGAACGCCGATCGTTCGCGACCGCCCGCAAGCTGTGGCCCGACGTTGAGATCCTTTGCGCGTCTGAGCCACTGGAGTTCGATGACTACCTCAAGTCCATCGGCGACGAGAAGCTCGTCCTGGACATGCTCGTCGGCGACCTCCAGCGGGTCATCGAGTATCCGAAGCTCGGCTTCGCCCTTGAGCAGGAGGTCCCGGACGGCGTCCACGCAGCGTACGAAGGACTCATCCGTGACGGCTTCACCAGTCGGCTCATCACCTCGTAACGTGCCGCCCTCGGGAACTGATCGGGGCTCCTGATCGGCGGCAGCGCTGAGGCATCCACGGGCCACGAACCGCCGACGTCGAGGGGCGTCAGGCCACCGAGCCGATGCCGTGGTGGGGGCCGTCGTGGTGGATGGGGGTGTGGGCTCCGGTCAGGGAGCGGCCGGAGCCGCCTCGGCGGGTCGCCACGATCTCCGCCGCGATGGAGAGGGCGGTCTCCTCGGGGGTGCGGGCGCCCAGGTCCAGGCCGATGGGTGAGCGCAGGCGGGCCAGTTCGAGTTCGGTGACGCCGACGGCGCGCAGCCGCTCGTTGCGGTCCAGGTGGGTGCGGCGCGAGCCCATGGCGCCGACGTACGCGACGGGCAGGCGCAGGGCGAGCCGCAGCAGCGGGATGTCGAACTTGGCGTCGTGCGTCAGGACGCACAGGACGGTGCGGGCGTCGACGTCGGTGTCGGCCAGGTACTCGTGCGGCCAGCGGACCACGATCTCGTCGGCGTCCGGGAAGCGCGCGGGCGTGGCGAAGACGGGCCGCGCGTCGCAGACGGTGACGTGGTAGCCGAGGAACTTCCCGGCCCGCACCAGGGCCGCCGCGAAGTCGATGGCGCCGAAGACGATCATCCGGGGCGGGGGTACGGAGGACTCCACGAGCACGGTGATCGGCTGCCCGCAGCGGGAGCCGTCCGCGCCGATCTCGACGGTGCCGGTGCGCCCGGCGTCGAGCATCGCCCGGGCCTCCGCCGCGACGGTGCGGTCCAGCTCGGGGTGGCCGCCGAGGCCGCCGTCGAAGCCGGGGTCCTCGCCCGCGGGGCCCTCGGAGCGGCCTTCCGAGCCGTCGGCCCCGTACGCGGCGTCGACGGCCCCCCGCACAAGCAGCGGGCGGCCCACGAGGTCCGGCGGGCCCGAGGTGATCCGGGCGACCGCCGCCGCCTCGCCGCGGGAGGCGGCGGCGAGCGCGGCGGCGTACACCGGCCGCGCGGGATCGTCCGCGCGGACCGGCGTGACCAGGATGTCGATGACGCCGCCGCAGGTCAGGCCCACGGCAAAGGCGTCGTCGTCGCTGTAGCCGAAGCGTTCGACGACGGGCTCGCCGTCGTCCAGGACCTGCTGGCACAGTGCGTAGACCGCGCCCTCGACACACCCCGGAGACCGAGCCGATCGCCGCGCCGTCGGCGTCGACGGCGAGGGCCGCGCCGGGCTGGCGGGGCGCGCTGCCGCCGACCGCCACCACGGTGGCGACGGCGAAGTCACGTCCCTGCCCGACCCACCGGTGCAGTTCCTCGGCGATGTCCAGCATGTCGGCCTCCTCGACTACGGTACGTGCGTCACGGTCGGCTGTGCTCAGTGGACGCCCAGCCACCCCTCGATGGGGTTCAGGGCGAAGTACACGAGGAAGACCGCGGCCAGGCCCCACATGAAGGCCCCGATCTCCCGTGCCCTGCCCTGCGCCACCTTGATGGCGACCCAGGCGACGACGCCCGCCGCGACACCGGTGGTGATGGTGTACGTGAACGGCATGAGCACCACGGTCAGGAAGACCGGGATGGCCGTGGCGCGGTCGGCCCAGTCCACGTGCCGGGCGTTCATCATCATCATCGCGCCGATGACGACGAGCGCGGCGGACGCGACCTCCTGCGGGACGATCGCGGTCACCGGGGTGAAGAACAAGCAGGCGGCGAAGAATAGTCCCGTCACCACGGAGGCGAGGCCCGTGCGGGCGCCCTCGCCGACGCCGGTCGCGGACTCCACGAACACGGTCTGCCCGGAGCCGCCCGCGACGCCGCCGATCGCGCCGCCCGCGCCGTCGATGAACAGCGCCTTGGACAGGCCGGGCATGCGGCCCTTGTCGTCGGCGAGGCCCGCCTCGCTGCCGACGCCGATGATGGTGGCCATGGCGTCGAAGAAGCCCGCCAGGACCAGGGTGAAGACGATCATGCCGACGGTCATCGCGCCGACCTCGCCCCAGCCGCCGAACTCGACGTCGCCGAACAGCGAGAAGTCCGGGGCCGACACCGCGCCGCCGTGCAACTCCGGGGCGCCGTTGGCCCACTGCTCGGGGTCGATGACGTCCATCGCGTTCAGGGCCACCGCCACGACGGTGCCGGTGACGATGCCGATGAGGATCGCGCCGGGCGTCTCCCGGGCCTGGAGCATGAAGATCAGCAGCAGGGTGCCCGCGAACAACAGCACGGGCCAGCCCGCGAGTTCACCGGTGGGGCCGAGGGTGAGCGGGGTGGCCTTGCCCTGGTGCACGAAGCCGCCCTTGACCAGGCCGATGATGGCGATGAACATGCCGATGCCCATGGTGATGGCGTGCTTCAGGGCCAGCGGAATCGCGTTCATGATCATCTCGCGGAGCCCGGTGACCACCAGGAGCATGATGACGCCGCCGTACATCACGCACATGCCCATCGCCTGCGGCCAGGTCATCTCCGGCGCGACCTGCGAGGCGATCACGCCGGACACGGAGAGCCCGGCGGCCAGGGCGAGCGGCACCTTGCCGATGAAGCCCATGAGCAGGGTGGTGACGGCCGCGGCCAGGGCCGTCGCGGTGATCAGGGCCTTCTGGCCCATGGTGTCGCCCGCCGCGTCCTTGCCGGACAGGATCAGCGGGTTGAGCAGGACGATGTACGCCATCGCCATGAACGTGGTGATGCCGCCGCGGACCTCTCTGGCGACCGTCGATCCCCGTGGGGATATGTGGAAGTACCGGTCGAGCCAAGACCGCCCGGCGGGGACGCGCGAGCCGGGGCCCGCGTCCTCCGCGGTGGTCTTGGGCTCCACTGACTGCTGGGTCATGGTGCCTACTCCCAAGGTTCATAGGGGCACCCGCGGGTGACCGCGGGATTTGGGGTGGGTGCGCACGACCCGGGGACGGCCCGAGTGTGGTCCTGGGTGTGGTCTTGGTACGGGACTTGAGTGGGGGGCGGGCTGGGGGCCAGTGGGGCGGGGGTTGCCCAGCACCACCCGGGGCCGCCGGGTGGATGGTCGCCCGGCGGCGGGGCCCGCCCTTCGGGGCGGCGGTGGGGTCAGGCCGTGCCCGTGATGTGCTCCGGGCGGACCGGCGTCCTGTTCAGCTCCAGGCCCGTCGCCGCGCGGATGGCGGCGAGGACCGCCGGGGTGGAGGACAGGGTGGGGGCCTCACCGACGCCGCGCAGGCCGTACGGGGCGTGCTCGTCGGCGAGTTCGAGGACGTCGACGGGGATGGTCGGCGTGTCGAGGATGGTGGGGATCAGATAGTCCGTGAAGGAGGGGTTCTTGACCTTCGCGGTCTTCGGGTCGACGACGATCTCCTCCATGACGGCGACGCCCAGGCCCTGCGTGGTGCCGCCCTGGATCTGGCCGACCACCGACAGCGGGTTGAGCGCCTTGCCGACGTCCTGCGCGCAGGCCAGCTCGATGACCTTGACCAGGCCGAGTTCGGTGTCGACCTCGACGACGGCGCGGTGCGCGGCGAAGGAGTACTGGACGTGCCCGTTGCCCTGACCGGTGATCAGATCGAAGGGCTGGGTGGGCCGGTGGCGCCACTCCAGCTCGATGTCGACGGCGTCGTCTTCGAGTACGTCGACGAGGTCGGCCAGGACCTCACCGCCGTCGGTGACGACCTTGCCGCCCTCCAGGAGGAGTTCGGTGGTGGCCCACGCCGGGTGGTGGGTGCCGAACTTGCGGCGGCCCAGCTCCAGGACCTTCTCGCGCACGGCCTCGCAGGAGTTCTTGACGGCGCCGCCGGTGACGTACGTCTGCCGGGACGCGGACGTCGAACCGGCGCTGCCCACCTGGGTGTCGGCCGGGTGGATGGTCACCTGGGCGACGCCGAGTTCGGTGCGGGCGATCTGCGCGTGCACGGTGACACCGCCCTGGCCGACCTCGGCCATCGCGGTGTGCACGGTCACGACGGGCTCGCCGCCGACGACCTCCATCCGCACCCGGGCCGTCGAGTAGTCGTCGAATCCCTCGGAGAAGCCGACGTTCTTGATGCCGACGGCGTAGCCGACGCCCCGCACGACGCCCTCGCCGTGCGTGGTGTTGGACAGGCCGCCGGGCAGCTGGCGCACGTCGGCGCCCTCGGTGGTCTCCCACTGGCGCTCGGGCGGCAGCGGCCGGGCCTTGACGCGGCGCAGGATCTCGGCGACCGGCGCCGGGGAGTCCACGACCTGCCCGGTCGGCAGGAGCGTGCCCTGCTCCATGGCGTTCAGTTGCCGGAACTCCACCGGGTCCAGGCCGAGTTCGGCCGCCAGCTTGTCCATCTGCGCCTCGTAGGCGAAGCACGCCTGGACCGCGCCGAAGCCGCGCATCGCGCCGCAGGGCGGGTTGTTGGTGTAGAGGGCGAGGGCCTCGATGTCCACGTCGTCGACGGCGTACGGGCCCACGGACAGCGATGAGGCGTTGCCGACGACCGCCGGGGACGCCGACGCGTAGGCGCCGCCGTCGAGGACGATGCGGCACTTCACGTGTGTCAGCTTGCCGTCGCGCGTGGCCCCGTGCTCGTAGAACAGCTTCGCGGGGTGGCGGTGGACATGGCCGAAGAAGGACTCGAAGCGGTTGTAGACGATCTTCACGGGCTTGCCGGTGCGCAGCGCGAGCAGGCAGGCGTGGATCTGCATCGAGATGTCCTCGCGGCCGCCGAAGGCCCCGCCGACGCCGGACAGCGTCATGCGGACCTTGTCCTTGGGCAGGCCGAGGACGGGCGCGATCTGGTCCAGGTCCTTGTGCAGCCACTGGGTGGCGATGTAGAGGTCGACGCCGCCGTCCTCGGCGGGCACCGCGAGGCCGGACTCGGGGCCGAGGAAGGCCTGGTCCTGCATGCCGAACGTGTACTCGCCGGTGACGACGACATCGGCCCGCTCGGCGGCCGCGGCCGCGTCGCCGCGCACGATGGGCTGGCGGTGCACGATGTTCTGGTGCGGGACGATCTCCGCGTACTCGTCGTCGCGGTGCTCGTGGACCAGGACCGCGTCCGGCGCGAGGGCGCTGGCCTCGTCGGTGATGACGGGCAATTCTCGGTACTCGACCTTGATCTTGGCGGCGGCGCGGCGCGCGGTCTCCGGGTGGTCGGCGGCGACCAGGGCCACGGGCTCGCCGTGGTGGCGGACCTTGCCGTGCGCGAGCACCGGGGTGTCCTGGAGCTCCAGGCCGTAGTGCTTGACGTCCGCGGGCAGGTCGTCGTACGTGAGGACGGCGTACACGCCCGCCTGGGCGAGAGCCTCGGAGGTGTCGATGGAGACGATCTCGGCGTGCGCGACGGTGGAGCGCAGGATCTGGCCCCACAGCATGTCCTCGTGCCACATGTCGGACGAGTAGGCGAACTCGCCGGTGACCTTGAGGGTGCCGTCGGGGCGGAGCGTGGACTCGCCGATGCCGCCCTTGGTCGGGGAGCCCTGGGTGAGCTTGGTGGGAGCGCCGTTGGTGCCCATGTCCTCAGACCTCCTCGGTCCGGCGCGCGGCGGCGAGGCGGACCGCGTCCAGGATCTTCTCGTAGCCGGTGCAGCGGCACAGGTTGCCGGACAGGGCCTCGCGGATGTCGGCGTCGCTGGGCTGGGGGTTGCGCTCCAGCATCTCGTCGGCGGCGACCAGCAGGCCCGGGGTGCAGAAGCCGCACTGCACGGCGCCCGCGTCGATGAACGCCTGCTGGATCGGCGCCAGTTCGGCGCCCTCGCCGGTCTGCGAGTCGGTGCCCTTGGCGGACCACTGCTGGGCGTCCTGGAGCGACGTGCCCGGCGAGCCGCAGGCACCGGAGGCGCAACTCCCGCGCTCCGCGCGCCGCTTGGCGAAGTCGGCGAGGCCCTCGACGGTGACGACCTCGCGGCCCTCCACCTGCCCGGCGGCGACCAGGCAGGAACACACGGGCACGCCGTCGAGGCGGACCGTGCAGGAGCCGCACTCGCCCTGCTCGCAGGCGTTCTTGGAGCCGGGCAGGCCTAGCCGCTCGCGCAGCACGTACAGCAGGGACTCGCCCTCCCACACGTCGTCGGCTTCCTGCGGACGGCCGTTGACCGTGAAGTGGACACGCATTACGCGACTCCCTCCGTGCCGCGGCCGGTGCCGCGATAGGACTCCCAGGTCCAGCCGAGCGTGCGGCGGGCCATGATGCCGACGGCGTGACGGCGGTAGCTCGCCGTGCCGCGGACGTCGTCGATGGGGTTGGCGGCGCCGGAGACCAGCTCGGCGAACCGCTTGGCGACCGACGGGGTGATGATCTTCCGGCTCTCCCAGAAGCCGCCCTCCTCCAGGGCCGCGTTCAGGAACTCCTCGGCGGCCGTCGCGCGGATCGGGGTGGGGGCGGCGGAGCCGATGCCGGTGCGCACGGTGCGGGTCCCGGGGTGCAGGGCGATGCCGAAGGCGCAGACCGCGATCACCATGGCGTTGCGGGTGCCGACCTTCGCGTACTGCTGCGGCCCGTCCGCCTTCTTGATGTGCACCGCCCGGATCAGCTCGTCGGCGGCGAGGGCGTTGCGCTTCACGCCCGTGTAGAAGGCGTCGATGGGGATCATGCGGGTGCCGCGCACGGACTGCGCCTCGACCTCGGCCCCAGCGGCGAGCAGCGCCGGGTGGGCGTCCCCGGCCGGGGAGGCGGTGCCGAGGTTGCCGCCGACGCCGCCGCGGTTGCGGATCTGCGGCGAGGCGACCGTGTGCGAGGCGAGCGCCAGGCCCGGCAGCTCGGCCCGCAGGTGCTCCATGATGTGCGCGTACGGAACGGAGGCGCCGAGCCGGACGGTGTCCTCACCGGCCTCCCACTCCCGCAGCTCACCGATGCGGCCCAGGTCGAGCAGGTACTCCGGGCGGCGGTGGTCGAAGTTGATCTCGACCATGACGTCGGTGCCACCCGCGATCGGCACTGCCGTGGGGTGCGCGGCCTTCGCGGCGAGCGCCTCCTCCCAGGTGGCGGGGCGAAGGAAGTCCATGAGCGGCTCTCTCTTCGTGTTCGTAGTCGTACGCGGAAGTCGTGCGTGGACGTGGTGCGCGGACGTGGTGCGCGGGCGTAGTGCGCGGGCGTCGCGGTCGGGCGTCGTGCGTGGACGTCGCGGTCGGGCGTCGCGGCCGGACGTCGTGCTCGGGAGTCGTACTCGGGGGTCGTACTCGGAAGTCGTACTCAGGGGTCGTACTCGGGAGTCGTGCCGGTGATCGTTGTGGCCGTCGTGCTTGATGATCGCGCTTGGTGGTCGTACGCGCCGGTCGTGCTCACGGGGCGCGCCCGGTGCTCGTGCTCCGCCAGCACCGGGTCAGGGCCGGTCCGGTCGGGCCCGGTCAGGCCCGTGCCCCGTCACACGGCGGCGGCCGCCCGCCCTCGGGTGGGGCGGGAGGCTCGGCCGCCGGGCGGAGGCGATGGATCCGGCCAGGTGGGCCGCTCGCCTCTCGACTGCTCGTTCATGTCCTGTCAACGCGGAGTGGGGCCAGTACACCGCCCGCCCCTCCCACGGGGTCAGTCACCGAAACCATGAAGGAGTTGGCTGGCCACGCCGGTCGTCTTGTAGATTCGTATGAAGAACGGGCCCCGGAAACCTCGCGGAATCCCCCTGGAAACCATCCAGCCCTTCCCAGGGCCCCGGCCGCCGGAGCGTCCGGTGCGGCCTGCCCCACGTGAAATCGAGACAGATCGGCGGCGACGACACCATGCGGCTGCGCGCACTCCTTGACACCGACGCCCTGGGCCTGAGGCTCCTCGGCGGCGAGGACGAGCTGGACCGCGGCGTGCGGGGCGTGATGACCACCGATCTGCGCGACCCGAGCCGGTATCTGGCGGGCGGCGAGCTGGTGCTCACCGGTCTCGCCTGGCGCCGGGACGCCGCCGACAGCGAGCCGTTCGTACGGATCCTCACCACCGCCGGGGTCGCCGCGCTGGCCGCCGGTGAGGCAGAGCTGGGCGACGTCCCCGAGGACCTGGTGGAGGCGTGCGCGCGCCACCGGCTTCCGCTGTTCGCCGTCAACGAGTCGGTGGCGTTCGCGACGATCACCGAGCACGTCGTACGGCAGGTGTCCGGCGAGCGCGCCGGGGACCTCGCGGCGGTGGTGGACCGCCACCGCCGCCTGATGACCTCGGGACCGGCGGGCGGCGGCCCCGACGTGGTCCTCGACCTGCTCGGCTCCGACCTGGACCTGCGGGCCTGGGTGCTCTCCCCCGTCGGCCGGGCCATCGCCGGGGCCACCACGGCGGGCCCCGGCCTGCCCGCGCCGGTGCGCGCGCGCCTCGCGGGCGAGCACCTGGCCGCCGCCCGCACCGGACGGCGCGGCCCGCACCGGGTGAGCGTGGACGGGACGACGTACTCCCTGTTCCCCATCCGCTCCAGCGGGCGCGGCGCGGCGGGCGCCGCCGGGGACGTGCGCGAGACCGTGCTGTCCGACTGGCTGCTGGCCGTCGAGGCCGACGCGGGCGACTGGCCCGAGGAGCGCCTGGACCTGCTCCAGGGCGTCACCCAGCTCATCGCCGTGGAGCGCGACCGCAGGGACGCGGCCCGCACCGTGCGCCGCCGTCTCGCCCAGGAAGTGCTCGAACTGGTCCAGACGGGTGCCGCGCCCGCCGAGATCGCGGCGCGGCTGCGGGTCGCGGCGCCGGTGCTGCTGCCGGGGCTCGGGGCGGCGCCGCACTGGCAGGTGGTGGTGGCGCGGGTCGAGTGGGACGGGGGCGCTGACGGGGGCGCGGCCGGGTCCCCTGGCGCGGCCGTGTCCTCGGGCGCCGCCGGACCCTCGGGCTCCGTCGCGTCCCCGGTCGAGGGCGGGCCCGTCGCCCAGGCCCTGCTCGAGGAGATCCTCGTCGACCCGGCCACCGCCGGGCCCGACCCCTCCGACCGGATCGCCGTCGCCCACACCGGCGACGAGGCCATCGCGCTCGTGCCGCTGCCCGCGCTGCCCACCGACCCCGACGGCGCCCTGGGCACCGAGGCGGGGCTGCTCGCCGACGCGCTGCTCGCCGCCGTGCGGGACCCGCTGTCGGCGGGCCTCGGCGACGACGGCCGCCTCACGCTCGGCGTCAGCGCGTCCGTGCACTCCGCCGAGGGCCTGCGCGGCGCCCTGGAGGAGGCCCGGCACGCCCGCCGGGTCGCCGCCGCGCGCCCCGGCCGGGTCTGCGCGGCGGGCCATCAGGAGCTGGCCTCGCACGTACTGCTGCTCCCCTTCGTGCCGGACGACGTGCGCCGCGCGTTCACCGCACGCCTCCTCGACCCGCTGCGGGAGTACGACCGCAGGCACCGGGCGGAACTCATCCCCACCCTGGAGGCGTTCCTCGACTGCGACGGCTCGTGGACGCGCTGCGCGACCCGGCTGCACCTGCACGTCAACACGCTGCGCTACCGCGTGGGCCGCATCGAGCAGTTGACGGGCCGTGACCTGTCGCGCCTTGAGGACAAGCTGGACTTCTTCCTGGCGCTGCGCATGAGCTGACGCCCGGGGCCCGGCCGGACGGGCTTGCTCTCCACGGGCGCCCGGTGGCGCGGGGTCCCGACCGGGGCGCCGGGCGCCCCGCCGGGGCGCCGTCCGGGGCCGCGCGCGCGGTGATGTTTGCCGGGCGGGCCATCCCCCAGGTTTGTGAAATCTTTCACCCAGCCCCTTGGCCCGGCGCGCCGATCCATGCTGAGATTCGCCCACGACTCAACAGCTCAATGGTGCGCTAGGGGAGGGCAACGTGGCGCATACCGCCATGTCTGGTACCGGAACTGACTCAGGGCACGATCCACTCCAGACCGCGGTATGGCGGCTGCGCTCGCGCGGCTGCTGGACCGACGCCGCCGCGCTGCTCGCCACCCGCGAGGGACCGGCGCCCGCGCTCCAGAGAACCTCGCTCCTCGTCGAGCGCTGTCTGTTCACCGGCGAGGGCTGGGCGGAGGCGGAGGACGGGCTGCGCACCGCGGAGGCGCTCGCCTCGGACGACGAGGACCGGGGCTGCGCCGCCTGCGAGCGCGGTCAACTCGCGTACGCCGCCACGGTGTTGAACGTCAGGGACCGGGCCGACGAGGCGCGCACCGCGCTCGGGCGGGCCGCCGCGCTGCTCGCGCCGGGCTCCCCCGGGCGGCCCCTCCTCGACTACCGGCGCGGGCTTGTGGCCGAGCACCTGGCGGACTCACCGCAGGCGGCCCGCGCCGCGTACCGCCGGGCGCACGCGGGCGCCACGGCGCACGGCGACTCCCTGCTGCTCTCCTTCACCTGGCGGCACCTCGCCGGACTCGCCCTGCGGGAAGGGGAGTTGGCGGAGGCGCGGCACGGGTTCGCCGAATCGCTGCGGCTGCGGGAGGAGTTGGGGTTCCTGGTGGGTACGGCCCCGGCGCTCGCCGCGCTGGCCGACGCCGAGCCCGAGCCGGAGGCGTCGCGCCTGCGGGCCGAGGCCGCGCGGCTGTTCCGCCTCCTGGGCGGCGTGCCCTCCTGGCTGGCCCCCCAGCTGGACCCTCCGGCCCCGGCGGCCTGACCTCCCCGGCGGCCTGGCCTCCCCGGCAGCCTGGCCTGCCCCCGGCGGCCTGACCTCCCCGGCGACCTGACCCGCGCGGGTGGCGCCCCGCCCCTTCGCCCCCGCCCGGTCGGTGCTCCGCGCCTCGGCCTCACACGGCCTCGGCCTCACACGCCGGGCAGGCCGCTCCCGGCCCGTCCGGCGTCGTCCGGGGCGAAGTGCTGGCGCAGCAGGGCCCGCACCGCCGGGAGGTCGCGCTCCGCCAGCGCGTCCAGCAGGACCACGTGCTCCGCCGCGTCGGCGGCGAGGTCCGGGCCGGGACCGGCGCCGAGGGGCCACTGGGAGCGGCGGTGGAGGTCGTCGGCGACCCGCACGAGCTGCTCGTTGCCACAGAGCCCGAGCAGCGCCCGGTGGAAGGCCCGGTCGGCCTCGGCGTACGCGGCCCGGTCGCCCCCGGCCGCCGCCGCGACCGTCGCCTCGGCCAGCGGCCGCAGCCCGCCCCACCGCGCGGCGGGCACCGACCCGGCGAGCCGCAGCACCACGGGCACCTCGATGAGCGCCCGCACCTCGGCCAGCTCGCCCAGCTCGCGCGGGCCGCGCCGGGCGACCCGGAACCCGCGGTTGGGGACGACCTCCACGGCGCCCTCGACGGCGAGCTGCTGCATGGCCTCGCGCACGGGCGTCGCCGACACCCCGAGCCGCTCGCCGAGCGCGGGCGCGGAGTACACCGCGCCGGGCTCCAGCTCCCCCTCCACGAGCGCCGCCCGCAGGGCGTCCAGGACCTGCCCCCGCACGGACGTACGCCGCACCGCGGCCGACGCCTGCTCCGGAATGCGCGCGGTGGCGCAGCGGGCGGGGGTGCCCCCCTCGTGCGCTCTGGCCCGCTCCACTGGTCGCCTCCCGCGTCCCGCCCGTCGTCCCACCCGTCGGCGCCCGGATCGAAAACGTACGATCCGAACCATACGAGAAGCACCTTAGGCGGACCGGACCGCAGTTGAAACCTCGATCATGTCGGGTAAGGTAAGGCTTACCTGCAATCGATCGTGATTCGGCGGTCCCCGCGCATGTCCGTTCCCACCCTGGATTCCGGCGCCCCGCACACGGAGCGCGCCCAGAGCCCGGTCGCGGGCGCCTACGCCCGGCTCACCGAGGTGTTCCCGGGGCTGCGCATCCAGGAGCTGGCCGAGGACGAACAGGCCCCGCGGGGCGGCGGCTGGGTCACCGCGGCGCGGCTCGCGGAGGCCGGGCCCGACTTCGAGGCGTTCCTCGCCTGGGACGAGGCGCAGGTCCTGAAGGACTACGGGCAGCGGGCCCGCCCCGACGTGGTCGCGAGCTTCGCCCTGCACCGGTACGCCTGGCCCGCCTGCCTGCTGTTCACCGTGCCGTGGTTCCTGCACCGCCGCGTTCCGCGCTACCCCGTGGAGCACGTCGCCTTCCAGCGGGCCCTCGGCAAGATGGCCGTCAGGACCACCGCCTTCGCCTGCCTCCCGGACGACCCGGCGGCGGCCCTGCCCGGCGCCCGCGTCGTGCCGGACGAGGAGGCCCTGCGCGCCGAGGTGCGGGCCGCGGTCGCCGAGCACCTGGCCCCCCTCCTCGACGGCTTCGGCCCCCGCATGCGGCGCCGCGGGCGCGCGCTGTGGGCCATCGCCACCGACGAGATCGTCGAGGGCATCTGGTACGTGGCCCACCTGCTCGGCGAGGAGCAGCGGGCGACGGCCGAGCTGGAGCGCCTGCTGCCGGGCACCACCAAGCCGTACGTGGGCACGGCCGCGTTCCGCGAACTCACCGGGCCGAACGGCGAGAAGCTGCCGACCCGCGACCGCGCGAGCTGCTGCATGTTCTACACGCTGCGCCCCGAGGACACCTGCGTCACCTGCCCGCGGATGTGCGACGCGGACCGCGTCGCCCGGCTCGCGGCCACCGCCTGACGCGGCCCCGGACACCGGACCGCCCACCCGCCCGCGGGCCCTCCCGCCACCCGCAACCACCCCTTCGCGCACGTTTAATCGAACTCAACTAACGCCCCTTAGGCACCAGTTCGAACGAAACGGCGCTCTTCGCGGCCCGCACCACCCCCTTGGCGGCCTCTTGCCGGAAAACCCCTTGTGCGCCGTCGGGCGTGGGTCACTATGGCGCCCGAAACGCCCTACCGCGACGCAAGGGACCCCAGATGAGACTGACCGACATATCGCTGGACTGGCTGCTCCCCGGCGCCGTCCTGCTCCTGGGCTTGGCGGTGGCGGTGGCGGTGCTCGCGCGGGGCAGGAAGGCCCAGGCGAAGGCGGCCGTCGCCGAGGACTCCTGGGAGCGCAGCGAGGAGCGCCGCAGGCGCAAGGAGGCCCTCTACGGCACGGCCTCGTACGTCCTGCTCTTCTGCTGCGCGGCCGTCGCCGCCGCCCTCTCCTTCCACGGCCTGGTCGGCTTCGGCAGGCAGAACCTGAACCTGTCGGGCGGCTGGGAGTACCTGGTGCCGTTCGGCCTCGACGGGGCCGCGATGTTCTGCTCCGTCCTCGCGGTGCGCGAGGCCAGCCACGGTGACGCGGCCCTCGGCTCCCGCCTCCTGGTGTGGACGTTCGCGGGGGCGGCCGCCTGGTTCAACTGGGTGCACGCGCCCCGGGGCATCGGCCACGCCGGTGCCCCGCAGTTCTTCGCGGGGATGTCCCTGTCGGCGGCGGTCCTGTTCGACCGGGCTCTGAAGCAGACCCGCCGCGCGGCCCTGCGCGAACAGGGCCTGGTGCCGCGCCCGCTGCCGCAGATCCGCATCGTGCGGTGGCTGCGCGCGCCCCGCGAGACCTTCGGCGCCTGGTCGCTGATGCTCCTCGAAGGCGTCCGCACCCTCGACGAGGCCGTCGAGGAGGTGCGCGAGGACCGGCGCGAGAAGGAGCAGGCACGGACCCGTCGGCGCGACAAGGAGAAGCTGGAGCGGGCCCAGTTGAAGGCCATCAGCCGGGGCCGCCGGTACCACGGGCGCGGCGGCCGTCAGGTGGACGTCGCGGCGGTGGCGTCGGCGCCGGGGTCCGCGCAGGTCGGCGCGGACCCCGCCATAGTGGCGGCGGCGCCGGAGCAGTTGCCCGTCCGGTCCCGGCCCTCCCTCCAGGCCGTACGCAGTGAACCCGGCCAGCAGGGGCCGACCGTGACCGTCGACCTCACCGCCGAGGACGACACCCAGACGCTGCCGCGTCTCGACACGCTGGAACAGAAGCTCAAGGACTTGGAGCAGCAGTTCGGTTGAGGTGAGCCCGTCCGGCTCGTGAGGAAGCGCCGCGCGGCGGCGATGAGGCGGGGTGCCAGGGGCGGCAGCCCCTGGCCTCGGGAAAGGGGCGGGACCGGGGCGCGCCCGCGAGGGATCAGGCCGCCCCGCCGTCCAGCTCGAACCACACCACCTTCCCCACCCCGTGGGCCCGCACCCCCCACGCGTCCGCCAGGGACTGCACCAGCATCAGCCCCCGCCCGTGCGTCCCGTCACCGACGTCCGGCGCCCGCACCCGCGGCCGCCGCCCCACGAAGTCCCGTACCTCCACGCGCAGCCCCCGCGGCCCCACGGTGGCGGTCAGGACCGCGTCCCGGTCGGTGTGCACCAGCGCGTTGGTGACGAGTTCGCTGGTGAGCAGCTCGGCCACCTCGGACTTTCCCGGCCTGCCCCAGTTCCGCAGCAGATCGCGCAGCGCCCCGCGGACCTCGGACACCGCCCGCAGATCGGAGCGCCCCAGGCGGCGCCGGAGCTGGCGCCTGCCGTCGTCGCGCGTGCCGTGCTCGCGCGGCCCGGCACCGCGTGTTCCGTCATCGCGTATCCCGTCGACCGATTCGTCCTCCCGTTGCGGCGAAGGCGACCGCCATTCGACTGCGGCACCTCCTGGTACCTGTCTCGACATGATCCCCGCCCGTCAGACGACGCGCCCAGGCCTCCCTGCCCGGGCTCTTGCTCGAACGCACTCACGGGATGCATGCCCGTCACGCTTCGTGGCACTCATGTCGATTCGTCAATCAACGGTCATCCTCCGGGACGGATGCGCCGATGCGTGGAGGGGAAGTGAAGCCGAGTACCACTGAGGACCGTCCAGGTGAGGGAGCCGCCGTGCACGACGACCGAACGCTGGTGGAGGAGCGCCTCGAGCGCGCGCTCAGGCAGTTCATCCGGCCCGCGCGCTACCCCGCCCGGGTGCCGCTCGCGCTGTCCGTGTGGCACGCGCCGGGTGAGCCCGTCGGGGTGCGGGAGGCGCTGGCCGCCGCCTACGAGCCCTTCGCGACCGGAACCGAGTGGGGGCGGCCCTGGTCGACGAGCTGGTTCCGGCTGGAAGGGCGGGTGCCCAAGGAGTGGGCGGGGCGGCGCGTCGAGGTGGTGGTGGACCCCGGGTTCACCGGCGAGGGGCCGGGCTTCCAGGCGGAGGGCCTGGTGTACGACGCCTCGGGGGTGCCCCTGAAGGGCATTCACCCATGCAATCGTTACGTGCCGATCGCCGCCCGCGCCCACGGCGGCGAGCCCGTGCGCCTGCTCCTGGAGGCGGCGGCCAACCCGACGGTCCTGCGCGACTTCGAGCCGACGCCGCTCGGCGACGTCCTGACCGCGGGCGACCGGCCCCTGTACCGGTTCGCCTCCGCCGACCTCGCCGTCCTGGACGAGGAGGTGTGGCACCTGACCCTGGACGTGGAGGTCCTGACGGAGCTGATGGGCGAGCTGGACCCGGCCCGGCAGCGCCGCCACGAGATCCTGCGGGCCGTCGAGGACATGCTGGACGCCCTCGACCTGCACGACGTGCCGGGCACGGCCGCCGCCGCGCGCGCCGCGCTCGCCGACGTGCTCGCCCGCCCGGCCCACGCCAGCGCGCACCGCGTGTCGGCCGCCGGGCACGCGCACATCGACTCGGCGTGGCTGTGGCCGCTGCGCGAGACGGTCCGCAAGGCGTCGCGGACGTTCGCGAACGTGACGGCGCTGGCGCGGGACTATCCGGAGCTGGTCTTCGCCTGCTCGCAGGCCCAGCAGTACGCGTGGGTCAAGGAGCACCAGCCGCACATCTGGGAGCGGATCAAGAAGGCGGTCGCCCAGGGGAGTTGGGCGCCGGTCGGCTCGATGTGGGTGGAGTCGGACGCCAACATGCCGGGCGGGGAGGCGCTCGCCCGGCAGATCGTGCACGGCAAGCGGTTCTTCCAGGAGGAGTTCGGGGTCGAGACCGAGGAGATCTGGCTGCCGGACTCCTTCGGCTACAGCGCGGCGTTCCCGCAGCTGGCGCGGCTCGCGGGGGTGCGCTGGTTCCTCACGCAGAAGCTGAGCTGGAACCAGTCCAACAAGATGCCGCACCACACGTTCTGGTGGGAGGGCATCGACGGCACCCGCGTGTTCACGCACTTCCCGCCCGTGGACACCTACAACTCCCAGCTCCTTGGCTCCGAACTGGCCCACGCCGAGCGGAACTTCACCGAGAAGGGCCGCGCCACCCGCTCGCTCGTCCCGTTCGGGCACGGCGACGGCGGGGGCGGCCCGACCCGGGAGATGCTGGAGCGGGCCCGCAGGCTGCGCTCCCTCGAAGGCTCGCCGCGCGTGGAGATCGAGAAGCCGTCGGCGTTCTTCGCGGCGGCCGAGGAGGAGTACGGGGAGCGGGCGCCGGTCTGGTCGGGCGAGCTGTACCTGGAGCTGCACCGGGCGACGTACACCACGCAGGCGGCGACCAAGCGCGGCAACCGGCGCAGCGAACACGCCCTGCGGGAAGCCGAGTTGTGGTGCACGGCGGCCGCGCTCAAGGACCCCGGGTACGCCTACCCGTACGACGCGCTGGACCGGATCTGGAAGACGGTGCTGCTGCACCAGTTCCACGACATCCTGCCGGGCTCGTCCATCGCGTGGGTGCACCGGGAGGCCCGCGAGACGTACGCGCGGGTGCTCGCCGAGCTGGAGGAGCTGACCGCGGCGGCGGTGCGGCACCTGGGCGGCGGAGAGGTGTCCGTCCTGAACGCCTCCCCGTACGCCCGCAGCGAGGTCGTCGAGCACGACGGGGCCCTCACCCGGGTCGACGTCGGGCCGCTCGGCGTCCGCCGCCTGGCCGTCGAGGGGGGCGCGGGCGGCGGGGACGAGGTCACCGCGGCGACGCGGACCGGCGGCGAGATCATCCTGACCAACGAGCACCTGCGGGTCACCGTCGACGCCGACGGGCTGCTCAGCTCCGTACGCGACCTGGAGCGGGACCGCGAGGTCATCTCCCCCGGCGCCCGCGGCAACCTGCTCCAGCTGCACCCCGACCACCCCACCCGCTACGACGCCTGGGACCTCGACCCGCACTACCGCCACCGGCACACCGACCTGGCGGACGCCGAGTCGGTGCGGCTCGTGGAGGACGGGCCGCTGCGGGCGTCGGTGCGGGTCGTGCGGGCCTTCGGGGACGGCTCGCGGATCACGCAGGAGCTGCGGCTCGCGGCGGGCAGCCGCCGCCTCGACGTGGTCACGGAGGTGGACTGGCGCGAGTCGGAGAAGGTGCTCAAGGCGGCGTTCCCGCTGGACGTGCACGCCGAACGGTCCACGGCGGAGATCCAGTTCGGGCACGTGCACCGGCCCACGCACGCCAACACCAGCTGGGACGCGGCCCGTTACGAGATCTGCGCGCACCGCTGGCTGCGGGTCGCCGAGGAGGGGTACGGGGTCGCGCTGCTCAACGACGCCACCTACGGGCACGACGTGACGCGGGCCGCGCACGCCGACGGGCTCGGCACCACCGTGCGCCTGACCCTGCTGCGCGCCCCGCACAGCCCCGACCCGGCCACCGACGTCGGCACGCACCGCTTCGCGTACGCGCTGCAGCCCGGCGCGTCGACCGGGGACGCGGTCGCCGGTGGCCTCGCCCTGAACCTGCCGCTGCGCGTCGCCCCCGCGCCGGAGGCGGCGCCGCTGGTGCGGGTCGACGACCCGGCCGTCACCGTGGAGTCGGTGAAGCTCGCCGAGGACCGCGGCGGCGACGTGGTGGTGCGGCTCTACGAGTCCCGGGGCGGGCGGGCGCGGGCCACGCTGACCACGGGGTTCCCCGTGCTGCGGGCCGAGGTCACCGACCTGCTGGAACGGCCGCTGGGCGAGGCGCCCGCCGGAGCGCACGGGCTCTCCCTCGACCTGCGGCCGTTCCAGATCCTGACGCTGCGGCTGCGCCCCGCCTGAGCACCGGCGGGGCGCGCCCCGCTAGTGGGGCCGCTCCAGGTAGACCTTCGGCAGGACGCGGGCCAGCGGGCGGGGCAGCCACCAGGCGCAGGGCCCGAGCAGACGCATCGCGGCCGGGACGATCAGACAGCGGATGACGAGGGCGTCGAGGAGAACGGCCACGGCCAGGCCCAGGCCGAACTGCTGGAGCATCCGGCTCGGGCTGAGCACGAACGCGGCGAACACCACGATCATGATGGCGGCCGCGGCCGTGATGACCCTGCCGGTGGCGGCCAGGCCCTCGCGGACCGCGAGCCCCGCGTCCCGGGTCCGCTCCCACTCCTCGTGGATGCGGGACACCAGGAACACCTCGTAGTCCATGGAGAGGCCGAACACGATCGCGAAGATCATCACGGGGACGAACGACTCGATGGGGCCCGGCCGCACGCCGAACCAGCCGTGCTGGAAGACCAGGGTGATCGCGCCGAGCGCGGCGGCGATGGACAGCAGGTTGAGCACGGCGGCCTTGAGGGGGATGAGCAGCGACCGGAACACCGCCATCAGCAGCAGCGCGGACAGGCCGACGACGAGGGTGACGAACAGCGGCATCCGCGCGGACACGGAGTCGGCGAAGTCCTGCGCCGCGGCGGTCGGCCCGCCGACGAGGTACGTGGCGTCGGTGCGCTCGGCGAGGCGGGGCAGCACGTCGTCGCGCAGGTCGTGGACGAGCCGGGTGGTGGCCGTGGCCTGCGGCGCCGTCTCGGGGAAGGCGATGACGGTGGCCACGTCGGCGCCCTTGGCGGGCAGCGGCTCGGTGGTGGCGGCGACGCCGTCGGTGCGGTCGAGGGCGGCGCGCAGGGCGTCGAGGGAGCCGGGGTCGCCCTGGGCGACGACGAGCAGCGGGCCGTTGAAGCCGGGCCCGAAGCCGTCGGCGAGCAGGTCGTAGGCCTTGCGGCTGGTGGTGGCGGCGGGGTCGTTGCCCGCGTCGGCGAAGCCCAGGCGCATGCCGAGGGCCGGGGCGGACAGCGCGAGCAGCGCCACCACGGCGGCGGCGAGCGCGGGCAGCGGCCGCCGCTGCACGGCCGTGGCGAGCCGCCGCCAGCGCCGCCCCTCCTGCCTGCCCCGGGCCAGGTCGCGGGCGGCGCGCTTGCGGACGTGCCGTTCGACGCGGGGCCCGAAGAGGGCGAGCAGCGCCGGGAGCAGGACGAGTGAGGCGGCCATGGTGACCAGGACGGTCAGGGCGACGGCGAGGGCCACGCCCTGGAGGGAGCCGAGGCCGAGGGCGACCAGGCCGAGCAGGGCGATGATGACGGTGCACCCGGCGAAGAACACGGTGCGGCCCGCGGCGTCCAGGGCGGTGCGCACGGCGGTCGCCCGGTCGGCGCCGTGGGTGAGTTCGTGCCGGTACCGGTAGAAGATCAGCAGCGCGTAGTCGACGCCCACGCCGAGGCCGACCAGCGTCATCAGGGGCGGGGTGAAGTCGGCGATGGTGAAGGCGTGCGAGGCGAGCGCGATCAGGCCGATGGCGCCGCCGACCGCGAACAGCGCGGTGACCAGCGGCAGCAGGGCCGCCACCACCGACCCGAAGAGCAGGACGAGGATGACGAGCGCGGCGAGCATGCCCGCGCCCTCGGCGGCGCCGCCCTCCTCCTCGGCGGCGCGCACGGCGTCGCCGCCGACCTCCACGGTCAGTCCGCCGCCCGCGGCGTCGCGGGCGGTGTCGACGATCCGGGTGACGTCGTCCTTGGGGACGGACTCGGCCTTGCCGTCCAGGACGACGGTGGCGTAGCCGACGGTGCCGTCCCGGGAGACGGCGGCGGCGTCGGCGTAGGGGGTACGGACGTCGGTGACGCTCGGCAGGTCCCGTACGCGCTCCAGGAGCGCGGTGACGGCGGCGCGGTCGCCGCGGATCCCGTCGGGGTCACGGAAGACGATCTGCACGCTGTCCCCGGCCTGCGCGGAGCCGTGCCGCTGAAGGAGGTCGGCGGCGGCCTGGGAGTCGGTGCCGGGCAGGGTGAAGTCGTTGCGGTAGGCGCTGCCCGCGGCCTGGGAGCCCACGGTGATCGCGGCGACCACGGCGAGCCACAGGAGCACGGCGGCGACGCGGTGGCGCTGGGACCAGGCGGCGACGCGGCCGAAGACGCCCGTGCGGTCCCGGGCGGCCCGGGTGGGCGGGGCGGGCGGGGTGGTGTCGGTGTCCGGGGCCATGGGTCACCGGTCCCGGTGGGTGCGGAAGGTGTTCATGGCCCACAGCGTCGGCGCGCGGTGCGGCGCCGCGCGTCGGCCCGTGGCGGACACCCGCCGTACCCCAGGAGTCGTGGCGGGGCCCGTGCGGCTACCCCGGTGGTTGCGCCCGCGGGTGTTCCCCGGTGAGCCAGGCGGGGCTGACCATGCCCGACTCGTAGGCGAGGACGACCAGTTGGGAGCGGTCGCGGACGGCCAGCTTGGTCATGATGCGGCTGACGTGGGTCTTGGCGGTGGCGGGGCTGAGGACCAGGCGGGCGGCGATCTCGTCGTTGGACAGACCGGCCGCGACCAGGCGCATGACCTCGCTCTCCCGCTCGGTGAGGGCCTTCAGGCGCGGGCCGGGCTCCGGTGCCCGGACCCGCCCGGCGAACTCGGCGATCAGGCGGCGCGTCACGGTGGGGCTGATCAGCGCGTCGCCGCGGGCCGCGACCCGCACCGCGTGCACCAGTTCCTCCGGTTCGGTGTCCTTGACGAGGAACCCGGCGGCTCCGGCGCGCAGCGCCCCGTACACGTAGTCGTCCAGGTCGAAGGTGGTCAGGACGACGACCTTGACGGCGGTGAGGCGGGCGTCGGCGGCGATGTCGCGGGCGGCCTGGAGGCCGTCGACGCCGGGCATGCGGATGTCCATGAGGACGACGTCGGGGAGCAGCGCGCGGCAGGCCGTGACGGCCTCGGCGCCGTCGCCCGCCTCGCCCACGACCTGGAAGTCGTCCTCGTCCTCCAGGATCGAGCGGAACCCGGCGCGCACCAGGCGCTGGTCGTCCACCAGCAGGACCTTGATCATGACGGTGTGGGTACTCCGTTCCGGTACGGGAGGCGGGCGCGGACGGTGAAGCCGCGGCCGGGGGCGGGGCCCGCGGTCAGCTCGCCGCCGAGGGCGCGGGCGCGCTCGCGCATGCCGCTGATGCCGCTGCCGGGGCCTGCCGTGGGGCCCCGGCCGTCGTCGGTGATCTCCACGGTGACCTGGCCGGGGGCGTGGGCGACGTGGACGGTGACGGTGCCCGCGTGGGCGTGCCGGGCCACGTTGGTGAGGGACTCCTGGACGATGCGGTAGGCGGCCAGGTCGACCTCGGTGGGCAGCGGGCCGGTTTCGCCGCTGGTGCGGACGCGCACCTGAAGGCCCGCGAGGCGGGCGGCGTCGACGAGGTCACCGAGCCGGTCGAGGCCGGGCACGGGCGCGGTGGGGGCGGCCTCGTCGGCCTGGCGCAGCACGCCGAGCGTGGCGCGCAGCTCGCGCAGCGCCTCCTTGCTGGACTGCTTGATCGCGTCGAGGGCGGCGTCGGCCCGTTCGGCGCCGCCCTCGGGGTCCTTGCGCAGGCGGCGCAGGGCGGCAGCGGACTGGACGTTGATGAGCGAGATGTGGTGGCCGACGACGTCGTGCAGTTCGCGGGCGATGCGCAGCCGCTCCTCGGTGGCGGCGCGCTGCTCGGCCTCCCGGGCGAAGGCGAGGCGGCCGTGGCGCAGGCGGCCGAGCGCGACGGTGGCCACGAGCCAGCCCGCCAGCATGAACAGGGCGACGCCGTTCACGTCGTGGTTGCCGCCGAGGGTGCCCGCCGCGGTGCCGACGAGGGCGACGGCGGCGAGCAGGGGGGCCGCCCGCTGGTGCCCCGTGGCCGCGACGACGTACAGGGCGACGATGAACACCAGCAGCAGCGGCCCGTCGTAGTCGCTGCTCAGGTAGTACGCGGCCGTCGCGGCGAGGACGAACGCGGCGACGGCCACGGGGGCGCGCCGCGCCCAGTACAGCGCCCCGCAGGCGCCGGTGATCAGCGCCCAGCCGACGGCGGTGACGGCCCACGGCTCGTGCCGCGGGCCGAGCAGCGACCAGAGGCTGCCGAGGGCCACCGGCAGGAACACCGCGCAGGCCAGGGTGGCGTCCGCCACGCGCCCGCGCGGCAGCCGCCGACGGAGTCCGGCACCGGTGACCATGCGGCCAGCGTAGGCAGGCCCGCCCCGCCGTGCCGTCCTCCCCGCGGCGGAACGGGCCGGGCCCGGTCCGCAACCGGGGAGGTACGGGGCGGGGCGGGGGCGCGACCGCTGGGGTAGGCGGCTCAGGGGCGCGGGACGTTGCGCAGGTTGGAGCGGGCCATCTGGAGCATCCGGCCGACGCCGCCGTCCAGGACGATCTTGGAGGCGGAGAGTGCGAACCCGGTGACCATCTCGGCGCTGATCTTCGGCGGGATGGACAGCGCGTTGGGGTCGGTGACGATGTCGACGAGGGCGGGCCCCTTGTGCCGGAAGGCGTCCTTCAGGGCGCCCGCGAGCTGCTTGGGCTTCTCCACCCGCACCCCGTAGGCCCCGGCGGCCCGCGCCACGGCCGCGAAGTCGGGGTTGTGGTTGCCGGTGCCGTACGACGGCAGGCCCGCGACCAGCATCTCCAGCTCCACCATGCCGAGCGAGGAGTTGTTGAACAGGACGACCTTGACCGGCAGGTCGTACTGCACGAGCGTGAGGAAGTCGCCCATCAGCATGGAGAAGCCGCCGTCGCCGGACATCGACACGACCTGTCGGCCGCGGTCGATGAACTGGGCGCCGATGGCCTGCGGCAGCGCGTTGGCCATCGAGCCGTGGCTGAAGGAGCCGATGATGCGGCGCTTGCCGTTGGGCGAGATGTAGCGGGCGGCCCAGACGTTGCACATCCCGGTGTCGACGGTGAAGACGGCGTTGTCGTCGGCGAGTTCGTCGAGGACGGAGGCCACGTACTCGGGGTGGATGGGGATGTGCTTGTCGACCTTGCGGGTGTAGGCCTTGACGACGCCTTCCAACGCGTCGGCGTGTTTCTTCAGCATCTTGTCGAGGAAGCGGCGGCTGGTCTTCGGGCTCACCTTGGGCGTCAGGCAGCGCAGCGTCTCGCGGACGTCGCCCCACACGGCGAGGTCCAGCTTGGAGCGGCGCCCGAGGTGCTCGGGCCGCACGTCGACCTGCGCGATCTTCACGTCGTCGGGCAGGAAGGCGTTGTACGGGAAGTCGGTGCCCAGCAGGATCAGCAGGTCGCACTCGTGGGTGGCCTCGTAGGCGGCGCCGTAGCCGAGCAGTCCGCTCATGCCGACGTCGTACGGGTTGTCGTACTGGATCCACTCCTTGCCCCGCAGGGCGTGGCCCACGGGGACTTGATCTTCTCGGCGAAGGCCATCACCTCGGCGTGGGCGCCCGCCGTGCCGCTGCCGCAGAACAGCGTCACCTTGTCGGCCTCGTCGATCATCGCGGCGAGCCTGTCGATCTCGGCGTCGCCGGGACGCACGGATGGGCGGGAGGTGACCAGGGCGGTCTCGGCGGCCTTCTCGGGCGCGGGCTCGGAGGCGATGTCGCCGGGCAGCGACACCACGCTGACGCCGGACTGGCCGACGGCGTGCTGGATGGCCGTCTGGAGCAGCCGCGGCATCTGCTTCGGGTTGGAGATGAGTTCGCTGTAATGACTGCACTCGCGGAACAGCTGGTCGGGGTGGGTCTCCTGGAAGTAGCCGAGCCCGATCTCGGACGACGGGATGTGCGAGGCCAGGGCGAGGACGGGGGCCATGGAGCGGTGGGCGTCGTAGAGGCCGTTGATGAGGTGGAGGTTGCCGGGGCCGCAGGAGCCCGCGCAGGCGGCGAGGGTGCCGGTGATCTGCGCCTCGGCTCCGGCGGCGAAGGCGGCGGTCTCCTCGTGCCGGACCTGGATCCAGTCGATCGCCGGGGTCCGCCGGATCGCGTCGACGACGGGATTGAGGCTGTCGCCGACCACTCCGTAGAGCCGCTTGACCCCGGCGCGGACGAGGATGTCGACGAACTGCTCGGCGACGTTCTGCTTGGCCATGTCTTCATGCACCCCTTAGGTCGCTATGGGTCCATGAATTCACAGCGGCGGCGCTCACGCCTCCCAAACGGCCACGGCCGTGCGGTCATCGGCGTATCCCTTGACCCGCACCTGTACGTCGCTGAGGAACGCGGCGGTGCCGGGCGGGCCGCCCCGGTCCAGCGGCGGGTGAGGTGCGCGGCCAGTTCCGGCTCGCCGCGCAGCGGGTCGGCGAGGCCGCCGCTGCACAGCAGCAGCGTGTCACCCGGGCGGGCGACGGAGGCCCGGAAGCGGAACGGGTCGCGGGGCGGGGCGGGCGCGGGCTCGTAGGGGCTCGGGGGTGTGGTGATGCCGAGGTCCATGGTGAGCCGGTCGCCCTCGGAGGTCTCCGAAGGCGCTGAGGGCGCGGCCTCGGACGGGGGCGAGCCGAAGCCGACGACGGCCTCGCCGGTGGCGTCGGCGACGCGCGGCTCGATGTCCTGCCACTCGCCGCCGCGCAGCCGGAACAGGCCGCCGGGGCCGACGCCGAAGAACACCCGGGTGCGGCACTCCGGGTCGGCGGGCAGCAGCAGGCAGCGCAGCGTCGCCGTGTACTCCTCCGGTTCCAGGCCGAGTTCGGCGGCGCGGGCGCGGAGCTTGCCGAGGCTGCGGTCGGTGAGCCGGTGCAGGCCCGACTTGAGGTCGCCGCGGCGGGCCGCCCTGATGTCCTGCGCGAGCCGCACGTGGCTGCGGCCCACGGCGCGGGCGATCCAGGCGCAGGCGTCGGCCGCCGCGCGGTGCGCGCCCGGCGTGGCGCGGGCGCCGGTGGCCGTGGCGACCAGGATGAGCGCGTCGTCGCCGGTGCCGAAGCGGGCGGTGAGCAGGGCGTCGCGGCGCGGCTCGCCCCGGTAGCGCGCGGAGTCGCCGCGCACGGACGCCGCGCGCAGCGTGCACGTGCCGTACCGCGCGCCGTCGAGCACGGTGTCCGCGACCAGTCCGTCCAGGTCGTCGGGGTCGGCCACGGGCAGCCCGGTCGGCTCGGCCTCGTACGTCGGCGGCCCGTCCCCACGTACGCGGGCCCCTCGGCGGCGGATGCCACTGCCGGGGCCTTGGCCGTGCCGCTCCCGGTGGGCTCGGGGGGCTCGGGGGGCTCCTCGGCGGCGGCCGCCGCGGGGAAGGTCACCGGGCCGGAGGTGGAGGTGGTGGGCGGGGCCCAGGGGGCGGGGGCGCGGTAGGCGGGGGGTGTGGGGGGTTTGGCGGGTCGGTTGGGTGGGGTGGGGCGGTTGGGTGGGGTGGGGGTGCGGGGCTCGGTGGGGGCGGGTGCCCGGTCGGGGGTGGGTGGGTCGGCCTGCGGGGGTGTGCGGTCCGGGGTGGTGGGGGGCTCGGCCCGTGGGGGCGTGCGGTCCGGGGACGGTGGCCGGGGCGAGCTGTCGGTGGACGCCTCGGCGCGGGCCGTGCCGGTGGAGGCTCCCGTCTGGCTGGCGGCCGGGGTCCCGGTGGGGACGGGGGGCCAGGGGGGTGCCGGGGGTGGTGCCGCGGGGGCGGAGGAGGCGTCCGCGCGGCGGGCCGGGCCTGGGGGCGAGGCCCCCGCCGAGGGCGGAACCGATGCCTCCGGGGCGTGGCCGTGTCTGGGGGGCGCCTCTGGCCGGGGTGAGCGGGGTGGGCGGGGCGGCTGGGTGGGTTGGGGCGGCTCGGGTGTCTGGGGTGCCTGGGACACCTGGGGCGGCGGCGGTGTCCGGGGCGGCTGGGTGGGGGCCGCCGTCGTGCCGTCGCGGTCCGGATCCGGGGGTGCCTGCGGGGGCGCCTCCGAGGGCTGGGCCTCGGTGGGTGTGGCCGGGGGCGCCGGGGTTCCGCGTGGCGGGGGTGGCGCCGGGGGTGAGACGGGCGGGCGGGGCCGCAGCTCGTCGGTGGGGACGGGGCGCTGGTCCGGCACGCCGCCCGGGTCGGCCGCGGCGCCGAGGCCTGGGCCTGGGCCGGGGCCGGTTTCGGCCGTGGTCGTGGTGCCGGGGCCGGTGGCCGTGTCGGCCGCGGCGCCGGTGTCGGTCGAGGCGCCGGGAACCGGGGCGGAGCCCACCGTTCCGGCGGCTGAGGCGAAGCGGTCGTCCAGAGTGTCCGCCGCGGCCGCGGGCCCCGTGTCGTTCAGGTCATCGTCGTACAACTGCCCCCACCAGTCGTCCTTCCGACCGGTGTGCCTGTCCCCCTGCTGGCTCATGCCCCTATTGTCCACCGCACAGGGCGTACGAAAACGGTGCATCCGGAAATTCCAACGGCCGGGGCGGGGGCGGCGCGGGGTCCGTCTGGCCGTCCGGCGGTGGGTGCGGTGATGATGTGCGCGGCGGGTTCACGCCGTGGCAGCTTTCCGCCACGCGTGACCGCCGCGCGTACGAAGGAGCGGGAACGGGGCCCGCCAGGTGGGCCGCCGGGGGAGGACGTCGCCGCATGCTGGCTGCGATAGGTCTGGACGAGACGCACGAGTCGGCGTACCGCGCGCTGGTGTCGGTGGGCGCCGCCGACGTACCGGATCTGGCGCGCCGCCTCACGCTGGGCGAGCCGGAGACGGAGCGGGCGCTGCGCCGTCTGGAGCGGCACGGCCTGGCCGCGCAGGCGTCGGGCCGGGCGGGCCGCTGGGTGGCGGCGCCGCCGGGCGTGGCGCTCGGCGCGCTGCTCACCCAGCACCGGCACGAGCTGGAGAAGGCGGAGCTGGCGGCGACGCTGCTGGCCGAGGAGTACCGGGCCCGCGCCGCCGAACCCAGCGTGCACGACCTGGTGGAGGTGGTGACGGGCGCCGCGGCCGTCTCGCAGCGCTTCCTCCAGCTCCAGCTGGGCGCGACCCGCGAGGTGTGCGCCCTCGTGACGGGCCGCCCGGTCGCGGTCACGGGCCTGGAGAACGACGCCGAGGAACAGGCCACCAGCCGCGGCGTCGCCTACCGCGTGGTGGTCGAGCGGGAGGTGCTGGCCGCGCCCACGGGCCTGGCGGAGATCGCTGCGGCGCTCCGCCGGGCCGAACGGGTGCGGGTGGTGGACCGCGTGCCGACGAAGCTGGTGGTCGCGGACGGCTCGCTCGCGATGGTGCCGCTGACCTCGCGGACGGCGGAACCCGCGGCGCTCGTGGTGCACGCCAGCGGGCTCCTGGAGTCGCTGACCGGCCTGTTCGAGGCGGTATGGCGGACGGCGCTGCCGCTGCGGCTCGGGGAGGGCGGGGCGGGGGGCGCCGGGGGCGCCGGGGACGGTGGTGGCGCCGGGGACGGTGGGGGAGCGCGGTGCGCGAGAGTGCCCCTGACGGGCCCGACGGCACGGACCTGGAGGTCCTGTCGCTGCTGCTGGCGGGCCTGACGGACGCGAGCGTCGCGAAACAGCTCGACCTCGGCCTGCGCACGGTGCAGCGGCGCGTGAAGCGCCTGATGGAACTCACGGGCGTGACGACCCGCCTCCAGCTCGGCTGGCACGCGTACGAACGGGGCTGGGTGGCCCGCGAGGCGGGCAGCGGCAACCGCCCGGGACCACCGCCGGGCGGGGGCCGGGAGCGGACCGCCCAGGACTAACGCGACCTGCGGTTCCGCGGCCGATCCCGCACCCTGGGCAGATGGGAGCGTGGGAGCTCGGGCTCGTCGGAGTGGTGATGCTGCTCGGCCTGTGCGGGGTACTGGTCCCCGGAGTGCCCGGGTCGTGGCTGGTGTGGGCCGGGGCACTGTGGTGGGCGCTCCAGGACCCGCACGGCCTGGCCTGGGGCGTCCTGGTGGGCGCGACCCTGGTGCTGCTGATATCCCAGGCGGTGCGCTGGCAACTCCCGCCGCGTCGGCTGCGCGAGTCCGGCGCGTCGGGGCGGCTCGCGGCGTACGCCGGGGCGGGGGCGCTCGTCGGCTTCTGCGTACTGCCGGTCGTGGGCGCCGCGCCTGGGTTCGTGGGCGGGATGTACCTGGCGGAGCGGCTGCGGCTGGGCGGGCACGGGGAGGCGGCGACGGCGGTGCGGACGGCGCTGCGCAGCGGGGGCTGGAGCGTGTTCGTGGAGCTGTACGCGTGTCTGCTGATCGTGGGGGCGTGGGTGGGGGCGGTGATCTCCAGGGGGTGAGGCTGTCTGGCGCGGGTGAATCCCTTCCCTGGCGCGGGTGAATCCCTTCCGCTCGGGTGAAGCCCTCTAACCAAGGTGGATCCCTCTAACCAAGGTGGATCCCTCTAACTCAGGTGGCTCCCTCCAACCCAGGCGGTCCCCTCTAACGCGGGTGACACCCCCGGCCCCGGGCGACACGTCAGGCCCGGGTTATGCCCTCTAACTCAGGTGAAGCCCCAAGCCCGAGCGACACCCCCTAACCCAGGCGATACTCCCTAACCCAGGCGACACCCCAGCCCAGAAAACCCTCTGCAACCCTGGTGACGCCTTCTAACCCGAGCTACACCCCGAACCCAACGCAACACCCCAAGCCCGGAGCACCCTCCAAGGCAGCCCCCGCGCCCGTCTCCTCCCGAAAGCGACACCCCACCCCGGCCAGCAGCACCCCGAACCCCACCCCAACCTCCAAGCCCCAAGCCCAAAGCCCCAAGGACACTCCAAGCCCCCAGGCTCTAGAGCCTGTCCGACGGGTCGGTGACGGGATGCGAGGAAGGCCGTCGCTACGGTGCGGGACGGGGTGACGTTGCGGACGACGAATGGGGGCGGCTAGTACCGCACTTGATCGTGTCCCTCGTCGTGATGTACGGGATCAGCGGCTGCCAGTGAGCGGGCGTCTGCCCGGGGCGCGCTTCCACGGGTGGGCACCGCTCCCTGAACAGGGGGTGAGCCATCGCGTAACTCTCTTTGGTGAACAGCCAGTCTGAGCTGATACGGCTGCTGGAGTCACTCCGCTCGACCGACGGAATCGAGCTGATCCGCGCCATCGCCGCGCGGATGGCGCAGAGCTGATCGAGGCCGAAGCGAGTGCCCACGTCTGCGCGGAGTGGAACGAGCACACATCGACGCGGGTCAATGTCCGCAACGGGCGCCGGGAGAAGGCACTGACCACACTGATCGGTGACCTGAACTGGAGATCCCCAAGGTCCGCACCGGCTGCTTCTTCCCGTCGCTGCTGGAACGCCAGCGCCGCATCGACCAGGCCCTCTACGCCGTGATCACGGAGGCATCCGTGCACGGCGTCTCCGCCCGCAGCGTCGATGGCCTGGTTAAAGCCTTGGGCGGGGACAGTGGCATCTCGAAGTCGGAGGGTCTCGCGGATCTGTGCGGCGCTGGACGAACCGCTGACCGTGTTCAGCACCCGCCCGCTGGACCACGTCCGCTTCCCTCACACCTCCCCCCACGTCTCCCTGGACGCGACCTACCGCAGGGCGCGAGTGAACCACCCGATCGTCTCGCGGGGTGTGATCGACCGGGGCCCCGGCGAGATGGCCGCCGCGACGATCCGCACGGTCCTCACCCAACCCACCGCGGAGCTCGTGCGCACCCAGCTCGACACCGTCGCCGACATGCTTGGCACCCAGTTCCCCAAGGTCAAAGCGATGCTACGGGAGGCGAAGGAGAACCTGACCGCGTTCGCGGTCTCCCCTACCCCGGCACTGGGAGAAGATCCAGTCGACGAACCCGCTGGAACGGATCAACCAGGAGACCAAACGCAGGACCGACGTCGTCCAGGTCTTCCCCAACGACGACGCCCTGCCGCGGCTGGTCACCGCCGTACTCTTCGAGCCGCACTACGAATGGATCGCCCCCGCTACCCGCCCGAGGAAAGCACGGCCCAGCTCCATCCCGCCGATTTCTCTGAAAGCGCCCCCAGCCAAGTCGATGACGCCTACCAAGATCTCTCGAACGGCGTTGCCGCAGTCGGTAGAGTCCGGTGAGGCACCATGCCGGGGATCGTGCGGTCATCAACCACGCCGCGTCATCGCTCACAGGACCGCGAGCAGATCGGAGCGGCGGATGCACAAGCACGTCATGACAGCTGAGTCGGCGTTGTCAGTGATCGCGGAGCTTGATGCTCACAAAGCACGATCCTGTGTCGGTGGCGGATGGGCCGTTGACGCGCTGATGGGCACGCAGACCCGCGAACATTCCGACCTCGACCTCTGGCTTCCAGCAGCTGACCTTGACCCGTTGATCGCCGCGTTTTCCCGGCTCGGCATCGACCGCGTACTGCCTTGGGGCGGCGACAGGCCATGGAACTTCGTGCTGCACGATGGTGAGCACCTGCGAGTCGATCTCCACTTGTACGAGGAACTCGCCCACGGAGTCATTCACTACGGGAGCGTCCTGAACGGCCATCAGTTCACTACAGCCGACCTCGATGGCGTAGGCCAGATCCTCGACACGGCCGTGCGCTGTGAGGCCCCGGAGTGGGCACTGCGATGCCACACCGGATATACCCCGCGCGCAGTTGACTTCTCTGACGTGACGCAGCTTTGCACCCGATTCGGGCTCCCCACGCCCGAGCCATATCGCACCAGCTAATCCAAGCGGTGAGCGGTCGAGTTCACTGAGCCAGGAGTCAGGGCTTCGAAATGGCTCGCGCGCTCATCCAGGGGCGTCCAGTGGATTACGGGCACTCCGGTCACCCAGTTGCGCACAGCTTCACACCAGGAATGCAGAGGGCAGGGAGGGCACTGGAAGAACCACCAGGCGGTTGTCAAGGGCATCACCTTCCGACTGCGGACAGGTATTCCATGGCGGGATGCGCAGCGTGGAATGGACAGTGTGCCGTGCTCATCAGCACGGCACGCTACTGGGGCTCGCCAGCGGCCGCCGCGCACCCGAGCCCCCCACCCAGCTGCCGCACATCCGAGAACGCGCACCGACCACCTGTGTGGTGACAAGGCGTTAGCTCAATGCGTATCCGCCGCTCCCCGCGGCGACGGCAGATCCCGCACACCATTCCCGAGCGCCGCGATCAACGGAACCACCGCCTCTGGCTCCGATCCTGACGGGCGGACGGCTTTATAGGGTACGAACATGCCCCTAGCGATGCCCACCCGCTTCGGCGGTACTCCTGACCGTGTGGCGCTGGTACTGCCCGGAACTGGGTACTCCCCCGCCCGGCCACTGCTCCATTTCGCTCGAGCCGCGCTCCTGCGCCACGGGTGGACCGTTCAGGAACTGTGGTGGAGCCCACCGGAGGACTTCCCCGATGGGCCGAGAAGGACCAGATCGCCTGGGTGGAATGGCAGGTCGCCGAGGCCATCGATGCCGAGAACGGAGCTTGCCGTCTGCTGGTCGGGAAATCCTTGGGGACGCTGGCCTGCGGCAGCGCAGCGGAGCGGTCCCTTCCAGCAGTGTGGCTGACTCCGCTGCTGACGAGCAGCCATGTTGTCGACTCGCTCCGGAGGACCACCGCCCCGACGCTTCTTGTCGGCGGTTCCGCTGATGACATGTGGGACCCGCAGATCGCGGACTCCCTGCCGCACGCTGTCCACGAAGTACCCGCCGCAGATCACGCTCTTGAACTCCCTGGCGATGTCGCCGGGTCCATCGACGTGCTTCAACGAGTCATGTCACGACTCGATCAGTTTCTGGGCGAGATCCCGACGCCTCCCAGTCAGGGCCGCCTGAAGGCTTACCCGTCGGACAAGACCTAGGCCCCCGTGCCGATGCGCCCCCTCACCCCCCATGACAGCCTCCCGTCATGAGCGAATTCAGCGCGGCGGAGCGCGCCTATCTGATGTCCCAGCGCCTGGGGAGACTCGCCACCGTCGACCCCAAGGGCCAGCCGCAGGCCAACCCCGTGGGCTTCTTCCTGCGCGACGACGGGACCATCCTCATCGGCGGCTACGCCATGGGCACCACGAAGAAGTGGCGCAACCTCCGGGCGAACCCGAAGGTCGCGCTGGTCGTGGACGACATCGTGAGCGAACACCCCTGGCGGGTGCGCGGCGTGGACATCCGGGGCGAGGCCGAACTCCTCGTCGGTCCGCACGACTTGGGGTCGCACATGAGCGAGGAGGTGATCCGCCTGCACCCGAAGCGCGTGCACAGCTGGGGCCTTGAGGGCGACGCGGGCTGACGCCGGGGCAGCGGGAAAGCGGGGCAGCGGCACAGCGGGTGCGCGGCGCGGGGCACTTGAGGAGGCAGGACGACACGAGGCAGGGGAGGACGGGGCGGCCACAGGCACAGGCGGTGACGGCGTTGACACCAAGAAGTGGGCAAGGTTAGGTATGCCTTACCTAACCAACGGGCCCCTCCCGAAGGGGCTCAGTGGCCAGAGAGCCCAGAAAGGTGCCCGCACCCATGCGTACGCGTACCCGCGCCCTCCTCCCCGCCCTAGCCGCCACCGCGCTCACCCTCGCCCTCGCCCCCACCGGATCAGCGTCCACGCCCACGTCAGCCCCCGCAGCGGCACCCGCACCCGCACCCGCGTCCACCCTCGCCCCCGTATCCACACCCACACCCGCCCCCACCGCCGACGCAACCGCGAGAAGAACCATCACCGACGGCGGCAAGACGTACCACCTCGCGCTGACGGCCCCGGACACCGCGGCCAAGGCGGGCGCCAACGTCACCGTCTCCGGCACCGGTTACAACACCTCGCAGGGCATCTACGTCGGCCTGTGCGCCGTCGACGGCGCGCCCGGCGCCAACAAGCCGACGCCCTGCCTCGGCGGCCAGGACCAGTCCGGCACCACCGGCGCCTCGCACTGGGTCTCCAACGTCGGCGGCGGCACCGTACCCAACAGCTCCCGCTTCGGCGCGAACGGCTCCTTCTCGGTGAAGATCCACGTCAAGGCCGACCTGGGCGGCGGCAACGTGTGCGGCGAGACCGTGGAGTGCGCGATCGTCACGCGCGCCGACCACTTCGACTCCGGCGACCGCAAGTACGACGTGCACGTCCCGGTCACCTTCCAGTAGGCCGGGCCCCACCATGAGACGCGCAGCCACGCTGCCCGCCGCGGCGCTGGTGCTCGCCTCGCTCAGCACGGGCTTCGCGCCGTCCGCCCCGACGGCGGGCGGCGCGAACTCCCTGGCGGGCGGGCTGAGTTACCACCGTACGGCGGACTTCACCACCGCGGGCAAACCCCTCGACGCCGTCGTCCACCCCGACTCCAAGAAGCTGTACGTCGGCTCCGACGACGCCCCGGGCACGGCCGACGTCAACGAGCGGGGCCTGTACGTCCTCGACCGCGCCGACGGCACGGTGCGCGGCCACACGGCCAAGGCGCCCGGCCCGACCGGGGAGCCGCGCGAGTCGGCGGTCCGCAGGATCGCCGCGCCGCTGCCCGGTGACGGCGTGGTCTTCCACTACCCGCTCAAGGGCCTCGGCACGGCCAGGGGCGGCGACCCCGAGGCCAAGGGCGTCTGGCTCCCCGGCGCCAAGGTCACCGACGTCGGCCCCGGGCTCACCGCCGGGACCACCCTGGTGGCCCAGGGCACCGCGCTCAGCGAGGTCAACACCGCCACCGGCGCGGTCCGGCGCACGGTGACGCTGGACGGCGCCGGGCAGTTCGCCGTGGACGCCCGCCGCGCGGCGGTGTGGTCGGCGGACCTGGCGCACAGCCGCCTGTACCGGATCGACACCGGCTCCTTCACGGTGACCAAGTCCGTCGAACTCCCCGTCACCGAAGGGTCGGAGGGCTTCACGACCGTGGACCCCGCGACCGGCTCGGTGTGGGTGGGGCGCGAGGACAAGGTCATGGTGTTCGACGCGGACGGGGCCGCGCGCGGCACGCTCGACGGCACCGACCTGGCGCGCGACGCGGCCTTCGACGGGAGTCGCGCGTACGTCGCCTGGCAGGACGTCGGCGACCCGGCCGCGCCCGGCTACGACGGCGACGGCACCCTCACCGTCGTCGACACCGGCACCCTGAAGCAGGCCGCCGCGCCCGTGCGCCTCCCCGGCAACGAGGCCCAACTGGGCTCGGCCGCCGTGGCCGTGACGCCCGGCGGAGCCGAGGTGTTCGTGACGAGCCCGGCGCAGGGCCGCGTCACCCGGCTCGCACGCGGCACCCCGCCGAAGGTCACCCGCTCCCCCGAGGACGTGGCCGCCGCGGAGGGCACCGAGGTGACCCTGACGGCCGCCGCGGAGGGCTCCCCCGAGCCGACCCCCCAGTGGCAGCGGAGCGGTGACGGCGGACGCTCCTGGCACGCGGTCGAGGGTGCGACGAAGTCCTCGTACACGTTCGCGGCGAAGGCATCGCTCGACGGCCACCGCTACCGGGCCGAGTTCACCAACGCCTCCGGTACGGCCCGCACCGTCGCCGTCACGCTCACGGTCCGCGCACCCGGCGGCGGCGACGAGGGCTCCGCGACCGGGCCCGGCGGACAGCGGCTCACCGTCACGCCGGTACGCGGCCTGGCCGCCAAGGGCCAGAAGCTGACCGTCACCGGCACCGGCTACGACGTGCGCAAGGGCGTCTACGCCGCCCTGTGCGTCGACAACGGGCCGGGCAAGGCGCCGACGCCCTGCGTGGGCGGCGCCGCCACCGGCGGCTCGACGGCCTCCGCGTGGATCACGAACGACCCGCCGCCGGGCGCCGAGGACCTGGCCACGCCGTACGGTCCCGGCGGATCCTTCACCGTGCGCCTGACCGTCGACGCGCGCGACCAGCACACCGACTGCCTCACCCGGCGGTGCGTCCTCGCGACCCGGGCGGACCACACGCGGCCGCGGGACCGGTCGCAGGACGTGCGGGTGCCGGTGTCGTTCAAGGACGACGGCTCGGCGGACGGCGGCTCGTCCGGCGGGGGCCCGACCGGCGGCGGCTCGGGGTCGGACGGCGGCGCGGGCCCGGGCGCCGGGGACCCGGGAGCGGACAACGGCCCCGACGGACCCGGAGGCTCCGGCTCCCCCGGCTCCCCTAGCTCCGGCTCCGGTGACGTGAGCGGTGCCGCCCCCACCGGCACCGGCGGCACTGGCGGCACCGGCGGCAGCCTGGCCTCCACCGGCGCCACCGCGGCGGGCGCGACGGCCCTCGCGGCGGCCCTCGTGGCGACCGGCTGGTACGCGGCGCGCCGCGCCCGCCGCGCCCTCACGCCGTGACGCACTCGCCCCCGGCCCGCGCCTCGGCCCGCGCCCCTGACGACGCCGTACGCGCGCCACTGGGCAACGTCATCGCCGTACGCAGGCCAGGAACCGTCTCCGTACGAAGATGACGTACGGCGTACGACCGCCAGGGCCGCCACGCGTCGTCGACCGGCACGCCCGGGAGCGGCACGTCCGGGTCGCCGAGCGCCCGCATCCGGATGAGCGCGACCGCCTCGGCGCGCACCCCATCCACGGCGCGCAGCTGCTGCTCGGCGTCGTCGCGGTCGGCGCCCGCGTCGAGCCGCACCCGGCCGTCGGCGAGCGCGGCGGCCAGCGGCAGCCGGTCGGCGAGGGCCGCGGGCGCGGGGAAGACATGGGTGAGGGTGCCGCAGGGCGTCGGCAGCGGCGTGCCGTACTCCGCCACGAGGCGCTCGGCCTCCCGGTCGCCGACGACCGCCCGCACCGCGAACTCCTCCGGGTCCGCCGCGCCCGGCGACCGCAGCCCCGGCCTGGCCCGCACGAACGGCGCGAGCCGGGGGTCGGCGCCGAGCCGCTCGTCCACCGCGTACGGGTCAGCGTCGAGGTCGAAGAGGCCGCGCAGACGCTGGACGGCCGTGGTCAGGTCCCGCAGGTCGGAGAGGTGGAGCCGGGCCTCGAGCCACCCGCTGCCCGCGCCCGTCCCGCGGGGGGCGCGCTCCGCGACGGCCACGATCCCGGAGGCGTGGGGCAGCCGCAGCGTGCGCCGGTAGGTGCGGTCGCCGCGCTCGCCGCCGACCTCCTCCACGCCGGGCAGCGCCTCGTCGGCGAGCAGGTCGAAGACGGCGGCGGCCTGGTAGGGGCCGCGGTAGGCGAGGCGCAGCGGGATGCCCGCCGACGGTGTGGCCCGGCCGCCGCCCCGCTGGGGCGCGGCGGCCCGCAGGCCGGTCGGCGACAGCTCGTACACGGCCCGGATGGTGTCGTTGAACTGCCGCACGCTGGCGAACCCCGCGGCGAACGCGATCTCCGTGACCGGCAGATCGGTGGTCTGGAGCAGCACCCGCGCGGTGTGCGCGCGCTGGGCCCGGGCGAGCGCGACGGGGCCCGCGCCCAGCTCGGCGGTGAGCTGGCGCTGCACCTGCCGCGCGCTGTACCCGAGCCGCGTCGCGAGCCCGCCGACGCCCTCCCGGTCCACGACGCCGTCGCCGATCATCCGCATGGCCCGGCCGACGACGTCCGCGCGCACGTTCCACTCCGCGGACCCCGGTACGGCGTCCGGGCGGCACCGTCGGCAGGCCCGGAACCCGTGGCTCTGCGCGGCGGCCGCCGTCGGGTAGAACGTCACGTTCTGCCGCTTCGGCGTCACGGCCGGGCAACTCGGCCGACAGTAGATCCCGGTCGTCGACACGGCGAAGAAGAACTCTCCGTCGAACCGCGCGTCACGGCTGCGAACGGCCTCGTACCGGGTGTCGAGATCACTCATCACCCCAGTGTGACCCACCCCCACACCACGGGCTAGCGGAATTCGGACACCACGTCCCGCGGGCACCCGCCGTCCGGGCACCATCTGTGGGCATCTGGTCCGCCCGGAGGGCGGAACGGGTGGGCACAGCCCCAGCCGCCGGGCCACCGCACGGCCCGGGACGGCCCAGCCGCCGCCAGGTCCGCCCGGGGCAGCGGGCAGCCGCGCCCACCCGTCCGCCAGGGCTCAGCGCAAGCGCCCCCGCTTCAGCGACATCGCGGCCTTCCCCTCAGCCCCCCTCCGCTTCCACTCCTTGCGCATCTCGGCCCGCACCCGCGCGTCCGTCTTGGCGACGATCCGCTGGTTCTCGCGGAGCAGCTTGCGGTAGCTGTCGAGCCGCCGCTCGGGCAGCGACCCGTCCTCGACGGCGCCGAGCACGGCACAGCCGGGCTCGGCCTCGTGCGCGCAGTCCAGGAACCGGCAGCTCTCGGCCAGCTCCTCGATCTCGGCGAAGACCTGCCCGACGCCGCTCCCGGCGTCGAAGAGCCCGACGCCGCGCAGACCGGGGGTGTCGATCGAGCACACCGCCGCCGGGCAGCGGGATGAGGTTGCGGGTGGTGGTGGTGTGCCGCCCCTTGCCGTCGACGTCGCGGATGGCCTGGACGTCCATGACCTCGGCGCCCGCGAGGGCGTTGGCGAGCGTGGACTTGCCCGCGCCGGACTGCCCGAGGAGCACGGAGGTGCCGCCGGAGACGACGGCCGCGAGCACGTCGACGCCGTCGTCGTGGGCGGCGCTGACGGGCAGCACCTGCACGCCGGGCGCGGCGGTCTCGACGTCCTGGACGAGGTACGACAGGGCGGTGGCGTCGGGCACGAGGTCGGCCTTGGTGAGGACGACGACGGGCTGCGCGCCGGACTCCCAGCCGAGCGCGAGGAACCGCTCGATCCGCCCGAGGTCCAGCTCCGCGGCGAGGGACACGGCGATGACGGCGTGGTCGACGTTGGCGGCGAGGATCTGCCCCTCGGACCGCTTGGACGAGGTGGACCGCACGAACGAGGTGCGGCGCGGCAGATAGGCCCGCACGTACCGCGGGTCACCGCCGGGGGCGTCGACGGCGGCCCAGTCGCCGGTGCAGATGACCTTCAGCGGGTCGTGCGGGGTGACGTACGTGGTGTCGGCGCGGATGACGCCTTCTTCGGTGACGACCAGGTCGCAGCTGCCCCGGTCGACACGGACGACCCGCCCCGGCAGCAGCCCGCGCTCGGCGTACGGCGCGAAGGCGGCGGCCCAGTCGTCGTCCCAGCCGTAGGGAGCGAGCGGGTGCGAGTCACCGGAGGAAGCGGAGAACAGAGAGGAGGACAACGGGAAACCCTTCACAAGGGCGGCCCCGGCCCGCGCCGTCACAGGACGCGGCAGAAAACGAGGAGGCTCAGCCGGGAACCACGGAGGTGAACATGACGAACGTCTGAACGCGGGCACCACCCGCTGCAACGACAGCCATCGGTCACACCTCCGCTTCGTCAACTCCACTGAAATGCGGCAGCCGTCGGCCGCCGCGAGAACCACACTCAACATAGAGGCACGCCCGCACGGGCGCCACCACTTTTTTCTCCCCCGCGCTCCACCAGACGCCGAGCCTCACCACGCGTCTCGCTGCGCGCTCCCGGCACCCCTGCGTCCTTCGGCCCCTGACGGCGCCCTCCCGGGCGGCCACGCGACCGCTCCAAGGGTCTCTAGGGCCCCAGAAACGTGTCAGAAGTCTGACATCTGACCAGCTGCGGCCTACACGGCGTTCAGGGCTGGCTACTGTGACGCCTCCGCAGAGGAGACGGAAGGGCACATACGTGGGTTCACAGAACAACGTCCGCATCGATCTCACCCTCATCGACGAGGGTGGCAAGAAGATGGATTCGGCGCCGAACGGCGTTCGTATCGGTGCGGTGATTCTCAGGGATTGGCAGATCGACCGCATCGACGCCACCGAGGGAACGTTCGACGGGTACGACGCCCACTTCATTAAGATCAATTACGACGTCAAGTTGGAGCCGGGATGCCCGCCGATGCCCTGGTTCGAAATCTCCTTCGATTTCACATCTGAAGGGGAGGCCAACCGTGTTTCCGTAGTCGATGCCCTCCCTCGTTTCGGAACGTTCACGGACACCCCCAAGCCCTACGTACTCAACCGGTATCTGAACTTCGTGCCGTGCGGGGACGGCACATCCGCGGACGTGCTGCTTCCGGCCTCCGCGGACAGGGTCGATACGTTCGGCATCGGCGGCCACGGCGTGCGATGGCGGCATGTCTCGCCCGACGGAACCGGCGTCCGAGACGGCTCGTGCTCCGCCTGGCTGGTCCTGCTGGTCCCGGCCGGGCAGCCCGACCAGCGCGTCGAATTCAGCGCTCGATACGACGTCACGGTCAGTCCCGAGACCGCATATCGAACCACACAGGCCCCGACCGACTTCCGGCTAGACCTTTCCACCCCCGCGAACCCTCCCGGCGTCATCACCCCCTCCCTGTCCGCCTCAGTCGAAGGCCGCGATGACGAGTACCACCCCTCGGTCTTCATTTGCTACGCGCACGACACCCTCTACCACAAGAACCGCGTCCGGGAATTCTGCACCCTCCTGGTCCGCAACGGCATCGACGCACACCTGGACCAGTGCCACGACAACGGGCGCAAGGACTGGGGAACTTGGTCGCTTGGGCTCATCAACAACCTGGACTTCGTCATTGTCATCGCTTCCGCCGCCTGCAAGGCGGCCTTCAGCGACAGAAGCACCGGCGCGGCCCACCCAGGTATCCGGAGCGAGGCCGGAATCATCAGGAACAAGCTCCACCGGGAGCGCGACAAGTGGACGCCCAAAGTGCTGCCCGTCGTCCTCCCTCACGAGACGGTGGACAACATCCCCGATGAGCTGTACCCGTGGACGGTGGACCACTACGACATCAAGGAGCTGACCGACAAGGGCATCGAGGGCCTCCTGCGAGCGATGACCGGTGTCCCCGAGTACACACGGCCACCGCTCGGGAAGTTGCCGCCCCACATCCTCAAGCCGCTGAGCGGCACCGAGTCCTGACGGCAGCGTGGAAACTCAGGCCTCGTCCTCCCCGGAGACCCGGTAGTCAGGGTGATCCTCGTCGATGACGGTCGCGATGTGCAGCGGCACCGGCATCTGCGTGCGGTCGTCCCAGGAGACGGCCTGCTCGCACAGGCTCGCCGCGAGACCGGCCAACTGCTCCGGGGCCCACGAGCCTGGGCTCGCCACCACGATCTCCTTGGCCGTGTACGAGTGCCACGGCACCGTGAGCTGAGAGCCGAGCTCAGGGGGCAGTGTCCATCGCGTGTACAGCGCGCCCCGGTCGCCTCCCTTGGCCTTGAGCGTCACGGAACGGCCAGCGAACAGCCAGCAGGGTCGGTCCCCGCCCGCGAGTCGATACACCTTCCGGCCCGGCGCTGCGGGCTTCCCCGGATCGCTTGGCATGTTCGCCCTTTCCCGGCGCGTGACGGGGCGTCCGATCTCCTTGAGGTCGGTGTTCAGACGGACGACGGCGACATCGGCGCCCTCGTCGCGCAGCCTGTCCCCGGGGAGCGGACCGGTGCCCAAGTGCGCGTTCTGGAGTCCGGGCCAGATGGTGCGGGTTTCCTGCGCGTCGACGAAGAGCACCATGGGTGTGCCGCGGGCCTGTAGCGCGAGCAGCTCGGCCAGCCGGGACTCGACCACGTCCCGCGTCAGCTCGGCCTGCTCTCCCGTGCGGCCGAAGCGGGTCGTGCCGATGGCCCCGGCGTGGAAGTCCGCCGTGCCCTGGGCACCGCGGACCCATGTCCGCTGCCGGTCGCTGTACACCAGGAGGCGGCAGCTCGCGAGGTCGTCAGGAGCGATGTACAGCGCGACCATGGTGAGGACCAAGGGGGCCGCGTGGTCCCCGTCTGCTGTCGGCGGGCGTGGACGCCGACCAGCAGGGTGTTCCGGGTGAGCCCGGTGGGCCGCCCGCCCGCCGCCACGGCTTCCAGGAGACGCTTGTCCCACACTCCCGCGGCCCGCAGGAGGTCCCGCAGGGCAGCCCGAGCAGCGTGCTTCTTCGCCTCCGAGCTCCGTGGGGACGCCTTCGGCGGGAGGACAGCGGGTTCGGTGGCGAGGAACTGGGTGGGCACCCCCAAATGCCCCATCAGCCGCCGCAGATGAGGCTTGGCGTCGAGTTCGCGGCGTGGGAGATCGGGGTGATGCTCGGTCTCCAGCCATGCGGCGACCAGCCCGTCCTGCCCGGACGGCAGGTCCAGCGACTTGAGACACGCGGCGCGGTTCACGGTGTCGTGCGAGAGCAGGTCGGGGCAGTAGCGGGCGATGACGTCCAAGCGCGCGTTCACGGGCGTCGGTGGCTCCCCGGCCATGGGGTTCACCGAGCGCCCCGTCAGCTCCGCGAGTTCGGCGAGCATGCGGTCACGGCCCTCGGCCGTGCCGTAGACACAGGCGAGCGTCACCCGCTCACTGCCGCTCGGGCCCACCGCGGCGGCCGGAAGGCCGTCTACGGCATAGCTCGTGACGCGGCGCGCCAGCTTGATGCCCTTGTCGACTTCGTAGGGCAGGGGTACGAGTTCGGGCAGGGTGGCCACGATGTGTTCGTGCAGCCGCAGCATGAACCTGGGTCCGGGCCCGCTGCCCAGGGCGTGAAATCGAGTGCTCGAAAGCTGAGGTCGTACGTCTCCGGGCACGGGCGGAAGTTCGTCGGGGATGTCCAACGCCGACAATTGGCACGCCTCGAGGATCCGCGCGATGGCCGGGTCGAGGTGATGACGCCATGTGTCGGCCTCCCTGTCGTAGCGGTGCCGAAGGGGCAGCCTCAGGATCGGGGCGTTCGCCTCGCGGAGGATCCAGACGTTCTTCGCCCAGTTCCCCTGCGGCGAGATCCGGGACAAGTGAGCGTCGAAGCACAGCACCGGGTCTGGGACGCCGACGCGGGAGGTCAGCCGCGCGGTGACCTTGTGCATGCTGAAGGCCGTTCCGGTGCGGTTGACGACGAGGTCGCCCGCCTCCCAGGCGAGCAGGGAGCCGTCCGTGTCCAGCGACAGAGCCACGGGCGCCCGGTCGTCGACACGGAGCGGGGCCGCGGCCAGCCGTCTCATCACCTGCCACTCCGCGGTGCGGAACACCCAGCCGGGCATGACCGGTACCTGGCCCGGGCGGAACCTCACGAAGTCGGAGAAGGAGCGTTCCGGCTCGGGGTCGGGCAGCAACCCCGCGAGTACGGCGGTTCCCTTCCCGTCACGAATGTGCCCTTCCCAGGCGCGTACGGCGGTCCTCAGCCGGTGGTCATAGGCCGCGTCGCTGGTGAGGAGCAGCATGCGGCTCCCCGTGTCCTGTTCCTCCTCGGCGAGGTGGTACTCACCGAACAGTTTGGCGGGGCGGCCGGTCGCGGCCACAAGGCCGGTGGCCAACGCGGAGTACCGCAAACGCCGTTGGCCCTCGCGTTTCGGCAGGCTCTCCCAGGCCGTCGCGAACTCCTCCGTGAGGGGGTAGGCCGTGACGGTGCCCAGCAGGGCGTCCCGGTCCGCGCGGCGGACACGGTAGGCGAGCGTGATCAGCACGAGGCGTCTCCCTGGGTGTTCTCTTCCGCGTAGTCCAGAAACGCCTTGAGCGTCGTGCCGTAGTAGGCGTGCATGGCGGATAGGACGCTGTCGCGCCGCCACTTGTCCCGCAGCTTGAGGATGAGGGTGGCCAGATCGGAGCCGCCCGCGGAGTCGAGCAGGGCACCATCCACCAGGTGAAGGGTCGCGTCGGTGCCCCCACGCCGGGCCCGGCCGATCAGCTGGACGGCCCCGTTCAGGATCTCCGCGACCACGCCCAGCTTCACGTCGTCGGGCTGGGCCTGGAAGTAGGGCGGCCGACGGACGATCTCGTCGAGGTACTGTCCGGCTACCTTTCGGCGCCTCGCCAGCAGGGCCTGCGGATCGTCGGACGGGCCTGGGTGCTCGGCCAGTGCCTTCGACTGGATGTGGGCGACGAGTTCCTCGGGCTCGTCGATCAGCGGAATGGGACGGACGATCAGCCAGACGGATCCCAGGGCGGACTTGTCGTCCTCGCCGATGATGTTCACCCCTCGCTGCACCCGGGCCAACGGGGCGATCAGGATGTCCGCGCCGTCGACGGAGGGGAAGGCTTCCAGGCGGTCGGCGGGCAGTTCCCGCCAGCGACCGGCGTCGATCGCTGTCTCCTGCCCCTCGGTGTGCGCGCCGGGCTTGACCGCCAGGCAGATACGGGTCGAGTCGACCCCGGCCGTGGACAGGCCTTCCGCCACGTGGTGTGCGGCGGCGTACGAGGTCGTGGCGAGCAGAACACGCGCCCTGTCCTGGCCCTTCCCTTCCAACTCCGTCAGCTCATCGCGGAGGTACCGGTCCCACAGGGACGCCGCGATGAGCTGTGTCGCCATGGCGCGTTCGGCTCCCTCAAGGCCGGAGATCCGGCGGTGCCTCCCGTCCTCGTCGTAGACCGGAGCGGGCAGGATCCGCACGGTGTTGGGGTTCTCGTCCGCAACCGACCACTTGGGAGTGGTGTGGATGTGGTGGTGCGGGGCGCCCGGGAAGTACGACGTGGCCGACATCCCGAGGACGATGCGGCGGACTCCGGCGTGCGCCAGGGCGGTGGTGTCGCCGAGCCCCACGGTGTAGGTGTGCGGGTCACCGCCGAACGCCGCCGTCGACAGGCGCGCCGGATCACCACCGGTGTCGTCGTAGTACTCGGTGAACGCGAAGACGAGTCGACCCAGCGGGCCGGTCGGGGTGACCCGCCAGCGGCCGTATGTGCCCAGCGCGTCGGCGATGTCCTGGGCGGATTCGACGCCGATGTCCACGAGCTGGGCGTTGTTGGCCATCAGGCGGTGCAGGAAGAGGCGGATCCGTTCGAGGATGGCCCGGCGCAGGATCCGGTTCACGGTGGTGGTGCGGTGCTCCTCGGGCACGTCTCGGACGTGAACGAGACGCTCAAGGGCATCGCGCGCCAACGGCAGAGACACACCGCCCGTCCCTCCAGTGACCACCGACGCGAGGTGTCGCCGCGCGTGCCTGAAGACCGCGGGCTCGTCCGGGGCCGGTGTTCCCTCGCCGAGGAAGAGCGAGTGGAACTGGGCCAGCTGCTGGGTGTCGACCTTCTCGTCCTCAAGGCCGAAGAGCCGGGCGGTCAGCCAGTTGTCCCAGCGCTGCGGCACCATCCAGTAGCGGCCCGGGCCGCGCGGGCGCCGCCCCTTGGCGGGGGTTGTCGCACCGAGCCGCTCGTAGGTCAGATGGCTCACATAGGTCTCTGACAGATAGCGGAGGGTGAAGTACGCGTCCCTCACTCCGGCGTCCACCTCGTCCTGGAGGCGGCCGAACGCCGCCGCGAAGTCCTGGTCGAACTTGCGCAGGGGGGTGTTGGTCCGGCCCGCGTGGTCGAGGACGAGGTTGCGGCCCGCGTTGTCGATCGCGATGCTCTGGAAGACGTCCACCTCGTCGATGACGACGATCTGACAGCGTCGCAGCAGCAGTTCCTCAACGGTCAGCCGGTCGTCCCCGCCGTAGCCGTCCTCCACCGGCGCCTGGAGGACACCGAGGAGCAGGTTCGCGTGGGAGGTCACGATGACGTCCGCCGTGCATGCCTGGCGCACCGCACGGTAGCGGCCGCAGGACGTCCGCCACGGGCACGCGACCGTGGTGTCCTTGCGTCCCCGAGACGGCTTGCGCAGCTTCGCGCAGGGCTCGCTGCCGGGCTGCCACCGGTCGACTCCGTCGTCGGCACCGGCCACCGCCGCGAGCGCACAGCCGTACCCGAACCGTTGCCAGATCCAGTCGGCGTCCGGGCCTTCCTCAGTCACCCGGGCCGCCGCCGTCTCCGCCACCTCGATCAAGGATCGGGGAGACACCAGGGGTACGACGCCGCCCTCGGTCTCCGTCTCATCGAGTTCCAGCGCCCGTTCGATGCCGTGAACGGCCTGGACGACGTTGGCGTTGGTCGGCAGGACGAAGGCCACGGGGACGCGGTGGCGAACGGCCCAGCAGGCGAAGGTCTCGATGAGGACGACGGACTTCCCAAAGCCCGTGTAGGCGAGGAGTTCGTTGAGGCTGCCCGCCGTCAGATCGAGGCCATCGACACGCGCGTCCCCCCGGGAACGGATCTGCTCCTGGAACCGCTCCACCGCTTTCACACGGTACGCGCTTCTGCCCCGCTGCTGCTCCGCATGGTCGAGACGCGCAGCGATGTCCCTCAACTCCCCGAAGGGGACAAAGCAGTTGGAGAGCTCCGGGGCGTCCTTGACCGTGGGGATCGCATGCCCCGGATCGACGTGATGGGGGTTGATCTCGTAGTGGAATTCGACGAAGGTCTGCTGTCCGCCGTCCGGCCGCAGGACCCTCGTCGTGGTCGTGTGCGGACCGGCCTGTGCCGTGGGCAGAACCTTGTTCCTCGCCGCGTACAGCTCATCGAGTCCGTCCAGAAGGCCGTCGACGAAGTCGGGCAGGGGCATGCCGGGGTCAACCGCGACGAGGCCGAGCTCGCTCTCGGTGTCGACGGCGCTGCAACCGGGTACGTCACCGCTGCGGAGCAGGCCGTCGAGAACGCCGCCCGCTGCCCGGGCGTTGGCCAGCTGGTTCGGGCGTCGGCGCAGCAGCCTGGTGAACCGCCGCGCGTCCCTGTGGGAGAGGTCGGCCCAGCCCGACCAGTCCGCGATGTGTCCGTCCAGCACGTAGAGCACGTCGTCGCGGGTTGTCGTCCGTCGGAAGCCGCCGCTGTCCTCGACGGGGAAGAAGGAGGCCGCGAGTCCGGCCGCGGCCCCCATGATGCGGGGAAAGACCCGCTCGGTGATGGATGCAGGAGTGCTCATGCCGCCTTCAGTGCTCGTCGTACCTCGGTGCAGAACTTCGTCTCGGTGGTGACCCGGAGCGCTGGCAGAGCCGCTTCCAGGGTTCCCCTCTGGTGTTCGTGCGTCTTCGGCAGGAGGATGCGGACACTGGGTGGCTTGGCCCGGAGGTCCGCGATCAGCCGGTGTACGGAGCGGTACTCCTTCAGGTCCACCCGGAACTCGGTGCCGCCAGCCAGGACGCGCAGGTCGTAAGAGTCACGTTCAGGCCAGAGCTCAACGGCCGCGCCGAGTGCCTCAAGGCTTCGCTTGACCCTGAGCTCGCTCGCCCCGGGCACCACGAGGAATCGCCAGATGCCGAATTCCACACAGAGACAGCCGTCCGCGGGCCTGGCCACCGGGGTGGCCAGGCGTGGCCGCCCCTCGTCAATCCTCTTCACGGTGGGCCGGGAGCCCGCGCTCCTACCGCGGGGCACCTGGTAGACCGCCGCGTGGGGCCGGTAGCGGCAGCGCACGGTCGTGCGCGTCACCGCCATCGGCCATCTGCAGACGGCGCAAGGCCACCACCACCTCTGCCCATCGGACGCGTGGTAGAGGTGGTCGGCGGGGATTTCCGTGTATCCCCGCCGTGGAGGACGCACCCCGGTCTCGCTGATCCGTTCACTGAGTTCGGCGTGGGATCCCGCGGGGTGCTCGATGAGGAACTGCCGAGACGAGACGTAGCCCCGCTGGCCGTTGACCTCGACGAGCGCGACGAAGGTGTCGCTGCGGATCTGTTCGGCACGCATCCTGGTCCAGGTCGGCATCCACTGCGTGGAGTCGGGCGCCCCTCCCACGGGCAGGGCGTATTCGCACGCCAGGTCGTACGCGTCAGGGGTGAGCCGATCATCGCCGTCGAGGAGCACGAGCCGCGCGATGTCGTCGTCCGAGCCCCCTGCGAGGACCGGCAGCAGACCGAGCGGCTGTCGCAGACAGGCGACGAGGTCGTGCGGGGTGGTCGGCCCCGAACCCGGCCCGTGGGCCTCCATCACGACACCGGTCATCCGAGCCACCTCGCGCATGGCGTCGCGCCGCTGCCGCCGGACCGTCCACGCGTAGGCGGCGCGCAGGGCTGCCGCCACCACACGATGAGCACGCTCCGCCGATGCGTCCCGTGCCCCGACCAGCCATTCGGTCATGCGTCGGCCTCCCCCGTGTCCTTGGCGTCCTTGGCGTCCTTGGCATCCTTCGCGTCCTTCGCGTCCGGACACCATCGGGTGAACGGGCAGTCCCCACACGCCTCGCCGGGCTTCGTCGGATACTCCGCGTCGGCGTGCCACGGCGAGACGTGCGCCTCCAGGACGCGTCGCGCCTGGGCGACCACGTCCGGAGCTGCCACGTCGAGCGCGGTCACGACAGGGCCGCTGCCGGTCAGCCGCTCCAGCTCCACCCGGCAGCCCTCCGCCCCCGGGAGCACCCCGGCGCGGGCGAGCAGCACAGCCAGGGCCAGCTGCGGATACTGCTCCAGCGGATCTCCCTCGCCGGGCGCCTTGGCGGTCTTCGTCTCTCGCAGTGTCCAGTGGTGGCCCACCCGGTAGAGCAGGTCCGTCTTGGCGATCACGACCACGTCGGCCTCGGGGTCGTACACGACGACCGGCCGCTCCGGGTGGGCCTCGGTGTCGTCCGGACGGTCCCGCAGCGGGCAGACGAGCGCGTGATCGCCGATCATCTGGACGCCGAGCCGGGCTTGATGCCCGGTCACCGCCCATCCCGCGCACTCCCACGCGTCGTGCTGTGCCGGTGCGTCGTCCGGGCTGCAGGGCCGCTGAGGAGTCCGGCGGTGCAGGTTCTCGATCCACGCGTGGACGGCTTGGCCGCGCACGATCGCCTCGGTGTTCTCCATGGAGCCGTCCCGCGGCAGGAACAGGTCCGCCAGGTGGGCCCGGGCCGGGCAGGCGCGGTATGACCGCCCCGTCGTCATCGACCAGGATCGACGCGGTAGGCCGGAGTGGGTGACGCCGAGGAAGCCCGGCCGGGAGGGAACCTCGGGACACCGGGCTACGGCGGCGCACCTGCCGCAGTCCTCCCCGGGGCGGAAGCCGCCGCCCGCGATCAAGCGATCGATGTGTGCGGTCACATCGGCGTCGTAGCGGGCATAGGCCTCCTCAGGAGTGCCTTCGAAGAGGACTCGGTACGAGGCGTCGGCGCAGCCGATCTCCACGAGACGGACCATCCGGACCGGGTCGAAGCGCCCCAGCCGCAGTCGCTTCCGCTCCCACCGGGCGCTCAGCACCGGGCTCCCGCCCGCCAGGACGCCCACGGCCAGCGCGATCTCCCGGTCGTCCCGGGGGCGGTCCGCGACGGATGCCGTACGCACCATGCGCAGCTCGCGGATGCCGTGACCGGCGTAGCGCCGGTCACCCACGACTTCTTCGTACACGTCGGGGTCGCCGGGCTTCAGGGGCCCCCGCTGCCGGGCCCACAGGCGCGACACAGGGTCGAGCAGCGCGCCGTCCGGTACCCCAGGGGGTGCCGGAATCCTGGCGACCGCGGTGAAGTAGCTCCGCACGGCGTGCTCGGTCCACTGGGCGAGCGCGGGGTGGAGGGGGCGCCTGGCGTCGGCTCCCCGTTTCGCCAGCGCGTCCGCCACGGACAGGCTCCCGAACTCGACGCTGTCCAGGACGTCGTGCAGCGGGCCCAGTGACCATGCGGTCAATGTGCGGACAGCCGTGGTGCTTCGCGGTGGTCGAGGTACGTCGAGGCGCACCTTCGCCGCCAAGTATTCCGGGCACCGCCCTTCCCCGTACCGGACGTCAGCGGGACGGAGGCGCACGTGGCGTCCCTCACCGGGAACGCCGTCATCTGTTGGTGAACTACCCAAAGATATTCCCCCTTGGCTTGCTCCAGAGCGTGGAGCACTTTTGGAAAACAAGCTACCTACCCCCACCTTTCTGCCGTATCATGCCGTTCCCATAGCCTCCTTTCGGGCCTCGCAAGAATGCCTCGACATCGAGTGATCTTGGGAATTCAGATGACGTTTCACGGGCTCTTCGTTGGTATCGACCATTACGAGTCTCATTTCAATCTCCTGCGGTACGCGCAGCGAGACGCCACCGTGCTTCACGCCTTGTTCAGCGACAATCTCGAAGGCCAAGCGACCCTCCTCCTCGACGATGCGGCCACCAGGGAGAGGATCACAGCAGAAATGCGCCACTTGGCGGAGGTCAGCACGGATGCGGACTTCGTTGTGATCGCCTTCTCCGGTCATGGAACTCTCGGTGGGGCCCTGGCCACGTATGACACCCTGCCGGATCGATTGGCCGAAACTTCCTTGTCGCTGGACGACTTTTCCGAACTGGCGCGCGGAATCCAGGCGCGTGCCCTGCTCTTGGTCCTTGACTGCTGCTTCTCCGGACACGCGGCGGACAAGGTGCTGCACGTGCCGCAGGGGAGCACGAGCCGGGATGGCTCCGTCTCGGCGACTCGGCGGATAGATGAACTGCGCAAAGCCGGGCTTGTCGTCATCACGGCCTCCGGAAGGGACCAAGAGGCCTTCGAGGAACCAGCATTCCGGCACGGCCTGCTCACCCACTATCTGATCCAGGGCCTGCTCGGCGCTCCCGATGCCGTCGACGAAGGCGAGATCTACATCCTCAAGTTGGCTCATTACGTTTCCAAGAGCGTCAGCGCCCACCGGCGCGACCCTTCCCAAGCAGTCCAGGAGCCCGTCCTTGGCTGCACCACCTCGAACATTCCGCTCAAGGTCTTTACCAAGGGCGAGCGATACCTCGCGACGGCGGACGGGACACGGCCGCGGCCCGTCACCGCGGAACTGTCATCACTCGCGGAGTACAAGATCCCAAGTCCGGTCGTGGAAGCATGGGGCAAGCGCATCGACAAACTCCATCAGGTCCAGATCGACGCCATCAATCAGGGGGCGCTGCTGGAGGGAATGAACGTGCTCGTCAGCGCCCCCACATCGACCGGAAAGACCATGGTGGGCGAACTGAGCGCGATGCGCGCCGTGGCCCAGGGAAAGAAGGCGGTGTTCCTGCTTCCCACCCGCGCACTGGTGAACGAACAGTATGAGAGGTTCCGGGACCTCTACGGACCTCTGGGATTCAGGACCATCCGGGCCACGGGCGAGCTGCGGGATCAGATGCCCGACTTGATCAGCGGCGAGTTCGAACTCGCTGTTCTCACGTACGAGAAGTTCATCGGGCTGCTGCCCAAACGTCCGAACCTGCTGGGCGTGGGTGTGCTGGTGCTGGACGAGATCCAGTCCTTCACGCTGCCCAAGCGCGGTCCACTCCTTGAGACCCTGCTCACCTGGCTGCGCATGCGCGACGGGGCCGCCGACACACCTCAGCTCGTGGGGCTTTCCGCCGTGCTCGGAAGGCCCGACGAGTTCGCCCGCTGGCTTCGTGCCAACCTCGTCACGGCCACACGCCGGAACTCCCCCCTGATCGAAGGCGTACTGGGCCCGGACGGCCGCTATCGGCACCGGGACCAGCAGGGGAACGAGGCGGTCGAACAGATGCTGGAGCCCGAGGAGTACACGGGGCCCGACGGGCACATCCAGCTGGTGACGCGCCTGGTCGGCGCACTGGTCGCCGCGGGGCAGCAGGTCATCGTATTCCGGGCCACCCGGGCAGGGGCCCGCGAGCTCGCCCTCAGTCTGGCCCGCACGCTCGGCCTGCCCGCGGCGGGCGCCGCCCTCGAAGCCCTGTCCGGCGGTGACGGCGGGCGGACGACGGAACTGCTGCGTACCTGTCTGGCGGGCGGGGTGGCCTTCCACATCGCGGATCTGACAGCCGAGGAACGTCGGCTGCTCGAACTGTCCTTCGCTAGCGCGGAGAGCGAGGTGCGGGTGCTCGTGGCCACGAGCACCCTGACTCAGGGCGTGAACCTGCCCGCGGATGCCGTTGTCGTGTGCGAGCTGGAGCATCCCTCGCCCGACGGGCGACCGTACTCCGTGGCCGAGTACAAGAACATGGCTGGCCGGGCCGGGCGCTTCGGCCTGTTGAAGCGAGAGCAGCTCGGGCACGCCATCCTCGTGGCCCGGGGCGCCGCCGACGCCGACCAGAAGTGGCAGCAGTACATCCAGGGGGAACCCGAGGGCGTACGGTCGGCGCTGCTCGCCCCCTCCACCGACGTACGCCCCGTGATCCTTTCGGCGCTCACCGAACCCGTTGCCCTCGCCCGCCGCCGCTCGGGGCCCGACATCGACCGATTCCTGTCCGCCACGTTCGCCGCGCATCAGGCCAGGGCCAGCGGTTGGGCTGACCCCTTCCCAGAGGCAGAGATCCGGCTCATGGAGCGTGAACTCGTCGCCGCCGGTTTCCTCAAAGAAGCGCCCCACAGGCAGGAGGGGCTGCCCCGCACCCTCGCCCTGACGCATCTGGGCAAGCTCACGGTCCGCAGCGGCCTGTGCGTGGATTCCGTCGCGGCGGTGGCAGAAGCACTGGAGGCCGTGCCGGTGGATCAGATCAACCGCGCCACGCTGGTCTGCGCCGCACAGCTCGCCTCCGAACTGCACGACACCCGGTTCAACTGGACCCCCAAGGCGCCGTACGGGGCGCAGGCCCAGCTCGCCGAAAGGCTCACGGCGCGTGGCGCCGCCGAACCCGTGCTCTCCAGACTGCTGAGCGAACCGGCCAGGAGCGGCATCGGCATCAGCCACGCGCGACGGAGCATCGCCTGCCTGATGTGGGCCGAGGGGATCAGGCTCGCCGAGATCGAGCGCGCGATCAGCGACCCCAGCAAGAGGACCAGGACGGATTCTCCCGGCCCGGTCCAGCACGCGGTGCAGCGGGCCGCCGACGTGATGGCGACGGTCATCGAGATCGCCTTCCACGTCCACCCGACCGCGGACCTGGGCAGCCTGCCCGACACCTTGCCCGCTCAGCTCGAACTCGGCATCGTCGAGGGTCTGGTGCCCGTCGCCTGGCATGTGGAAGTCCCGCTTCGCCGGGCCGTCTACCTGGCCCTGGCCCGGGACGGGCTGACCTCGCCCGCGGACATCGTCGCAGCCGACCCCGAGCGGGTCCTCGACTGCGTCGGCGGCGACCACCATCGGCGGTGTGTGCTGCTCGACGCCGCGGCAGCCGCGCTGGAAGAGGTCCACGCGGACGGTCTTCGGGACCTGTGCCCGCCGTCGGTCGGTTGACGCACCACGGGGTCCGGGCCGAGTTCCGTGGAGGAACCCGGCCCGGACCCCTGCCCCACGCGTCTGGGCCCGTGGGCACGCCCGCGGGCTGCGGTCGGCCCCCCGTGCCCGTTCGTCGGATGGGAACGAGTGCCCTGAGGCCATGACCACCGCTTCCTCCGCCATACGCTCAAGCACCATGTCCACGTGTCGGCGGGCGGTGCGTGGTTCACGGTCGAGCTGTGCCGCGATGCGGGTGAGCCGCTGCCCGAACCGCTCGGTCCCCGATCCATCCAGGCCCAGGGCCCAGCAGCCGAGCCTGGCCATCTCCCCCGGAAGCCTGCCGACCAGCGACAGCAGGTACGCCCGGAGCTTGGCGCGGCGCACTGCCGGGCCATCGCCATCGGCGACTCCGGCCATGCGGCACAGGGCGTGACCAGCCCGCGCCAGCGCACCGGGGTCATCGATGCCGAACCCCTTGCGAAGGTCCTTGAGTCCCGACAGCACCTCGGCCGTCGTGTGCGTCGTGTACGGGGCGGGTGACGTGCCTACGGCATCAGGAGGCCAGTCGAACACGCGCTTCCCCGAGCATCACTGGTTCGAGTCCGCCGTACAGGGCGTCAGCCTGAGCCCATAGCCGGACCGCGCCCTTCCTGTCTCCCGACGCCTGGTGGATGTTGCCGAGACCGGTCAGGGCACGCGCCCTCTCGTAACGGCTTCCACAGCTCTCGGCCAGCGCCAAGGCCTCCTTGTAGGAGCGGTCGGCGGCACGGTGGTCACCCGCTCGGAAGTGAGCCCAGGCCTCACAGTTCACCGACATCGTGACGTCCAGCTCAAGCCCCAGGGCAGAGAATTCCTCGCGAGCGCTCTGTGCGTGCTCGACGGCGGCGGAACAGAGCTCCAACTCCGCCTCCAGCAGGGCGATGCCACGTAGCGCGATGGTCGCGTTGCGCCGGTTTCCCAGGCGCCGATAGTGCTCCAGCGCCGTGCGCAGACCGTCGAGGGACTTTCCGTACTCGCCCAAGTACATCTCGGCCCACGCCAAGTTGGAGACGGTATTGACGACGCCGTGCTCATCGTCCAGTTGCCGGTACAGGGCCAATGCTTGCTGGAAGCAGTCGACGGCGACGGTCAGATCGCCCCGATCCGCGTGCGCGACGCCGAGGTTGCCGAGACTGATGGCGAGCCAGGCACGCGTCCCCGCCGCCCTCGCGGATTCGACCGCCGCCCAGTGGGTCTCGATCCAGGGGCCCCACAGCTTCGCCAGGAAGAAGAATTCCCGCAAGACGAATGCCAATTGCCAGCACAGGGAATGCAACCCACGCGTCCCAGCCATACGGCACAGCGCGACGAGGCACCGCCACTCCCCGGCGAACCAGGCGACAGCCGCCGCCCGGTCATCGAAGGGTGCCACCCGCATGGGAAAGTCATCCAGAATGACAGGCGGCCGATAGCGCTGCGGGGTGAGCACCTTGTCCGCCGCGACGGCGAAGCGAAGAGCGTGCGCGATCAGGCGTTGAACGGCATGGTGCTGGTCTTCGGCACTCACCTCCGGAAGGAGGAAGCGCCGGGCGAACTGCCGCACGAGACCGTGCATCGACACACGGCCCGACTCGTGGACCACTAGGTGGACATCCGCGAGGCCGTCCAGCAGCATCACGGTGTCTGCCGGTTCGAGACCGGCAAGGGCCGCGACACTGCGGGCGTCCGCACCCGGCCCCGGATGCAGCGCCAGCAGGGCGAGCAGCCGCCGCTGCTCGGGAGACAGTTCGTTGCAGGACACCGCCAGGGGGGCGATGACACTGCGGTCCCCATCGTCAAGCAGCTCGATCCGGCGCCCCTCGTGCGAGAGCAGTTCGTGGAGCTCCGCGACGGTCCGCATCGAACCGCTGCGAAGTCGAGCCGCGGCGATGCGTACCGCCAGCGGCAGTCCGCCGCACTGCTCGACGACCGCCCGGACGGTGTCCCCCGCCGCACGCGCGGCACGCTCCCCGCCCACCGCGCGGAACAGCGCGTCGGCGTCCCCGTTGCCCAGGACTCCGACAGGCACGTGGGTCGCGTCATCGAGCGCGGTCAGGCGCTTCCGGCTGGTGATGAGGATCTTGCACCCCGGTTCGGTCGAGAGCAGCGAAGCGACCTGCGCCGCGCTCCGGACGTTGTCGAGGACGAGCAGCACGCGCTTCCCTCTGAGGTGGCTTCGCCAGACATTGGCCAGCGCGTCAGGCCGGGACGGTACCCGCTCCGTGGGCGCGCCGAGCAGCCTGAGCAACGATTCGAGGACGTCCCGCGCGTCCCCGGGCGCGTCCTCCCCGAGGTCGAGAAAGAAGCATCCGTCGGGGAAGGCCGCCACCGCGCTCCAGGCTCCTCGGAGCGCCAGGGCGGTCTTGCCCGCGCCCGGCATGCCGCTGAGCACGCACAGCCCTGGGCTGCTTTCGCCCTTGAGGTATGCGGCGATACGAGCCAGTTCAGCGGAGCGGCCCATGAAATGAGAGGGGCAGGCGGGAAGCCCCATGACGGGGACAATGACGCCGCTCTTCATACCCCTCGGCTTTCCCCTGCTGTTGAGCGCCGCCAGTTCGCCATTCATCCCCAAGGCGCTATCGCACTGATCGGCGAATTCCTGAGTCGCCGCTTTCAGTCCTCTTTCCACCTTGCTGAGATAACCCTTGCTGCAGGAGACCAGACGAGAGAACCCGGTTAGCCCGAACCCTCGCTCGCTCCGCCTCCGACGAAGCTCACTGCCGAAATCACGGGAAACCTCTTCCACAACCTCAAGTACCTCCACAGCGAGGCCCGCAGTCAACGACGGCGCCAAGGATGCTCAGTGAGCGCGAGGCAAGCCAAAGATCGTCGCGACACGGCGTCCAGGACGTTGCACAGAAAATCCGATTCGGCGCGCGGAAGGACCTGCCGGAACGGAACTCAGGTCCTCCCACTCGCCGGAGTAGCATCCCGCAAACCCGACCGAGATGTAAGGAGTTTCCCGTTTCCAACCGTGGAGGGAAACGGGAAACCCCAGCCCCCTTCCGTCCGTGCGGTGAGGCCCTGCGCCCCGGACAAGATCGACCGCGCCACGATCGCGCGACAGCGATCACACTGGCCCTGGAGTACGCATCCGATCAGCGGGCAACGCGCCGCCCACCACACCGCCACCTACCGGCCACCTGCTGGCCACCGAGGCGTCAAACGTCCAAACCCGTCGGCAAGAATCCAACAACGCCTGTCCCGAAATGATTGAGCACCCCCACCCCGGCACGCTCTGATGGAGTCATGGAGCTGCTGCCCTACCACGAGGACGTGTCCCCCGGTACCGGCGGTCTGCCGCCGCGTGCGTGGTGTGCGGGGTCGGACGCGGCCGTGCTGTCGCTCAAGGGAAGCTGGCGCTTCAGGCTCTCGCCGTGCGCCGACGCCGAGGACGAGTCGTTCGCCGCCGAGGGGTACGACGCGTCGGGGTGGGAGGAGGTCGTGGTGCCCGGGCACTGGGTGCTCCAGGGCCACGGCTCACCCGCCTACACCAACCAGATGTATCCGTTTCCCGTGGACCCGCCGCGGGTGCCGACCGAGAACCCGACCGGTGACCACCTGTGCCGCTTCGACCTGCCGGACGGCTGGCCCGACGGCGGCGGCGTGACGCTGCGGTTCGACGGCGTCGACTCGTGCGCGAAGGTGTGGCTGAACGGGACGCCGCTCGGCGACTTCAAGGGCTCGCGCCTGCCGCACGAGTTCGCGGTGGGGCACCTGCTGCGCCCCGAGGACAACGTGCTCGCGGTGCGGGTGCACCAGTGGTCGTCGGGGTCGTACCTGGAGGACCAGGACCAGTGGTGGCTGCCGGGGATCTTCCGGGACGTGACGCTGCTGCACCGCCCGGAGGGCGCCGCCGGGGACTTCTTCGCGCACGCGTCGTACGACCACGAGTCGGGCACCGGCACGCTGCGCGTCGACGCGGACGTGCCGGGCCGCGTCACCGTGCCCGAGTTGGGCGTGGACATCGCCACCGGCGACAGCGTGACCGTGCCGGTCGAGCCGTGGTCGGCGGAGCGGCCGCGGCTGTACGACGCGGTGCTCGCCACGCCCGGCGAGCGGATCGCGCTGCGGATCGGGTTCCGCACGGTCGCCGTCGAGGACGGGCTGCTCACGGTGAACGGGCGGCCCGTGCTGTTCCGGGGCGTGAACCGGCACGAGTTCCACGCGGAGACCGGCCGCACCCTGGACCTCGCCACGATGCGCGCCGACGTCCTGCTGATGAAGCAGCACAACATCAACGCCGTGCGCACCGCCCACTACCCGCCGCACCCCGCCTTCCTCGACCTGTGCGACGAGCTGGGCCTGTGGGTGATCGACGAGTGCGACCTGGAGACGCACGGCTTCACCATGCGCGGCTGGCGCGGCAACCCCGTCGACGACGACCGCTTCACCCCGGCGCTCCTGGACCGCGCGGCCCGCATGGTCGAGCGCGACAAGAACCACCCCTCGGTGGTCGTCTGGTCGCTCGGCAACGAGTGCGGCACGGGCAGGGGCCTGGCCGCCATGGCCGCCTGGATCCGCGAGCGCGACCCGGACCGGCCGCTGCACTACGAGGGCGACGCGTCGCGCGCGTACACCGACGTGTACTCGCGGATGTACGCCGACCACGCGGAGGTGGAGCGCATCGGGCGCGGGGAGGACGGCGGGCCTGAGGAGCGCGCCCAACTGCCGTTCATTCTCTGCGAGTACGGGCACGCCATGGGGAACGGGCCGGGCGGCCTGAGCGAGTACCAGCGGCTCTTCGAAACGTACGAGCGCCTTCAGGGCGGCTTCGTGTGGGAGTGGATCGACCACGGCCTGAAGCACCCCGCCCTCGGCTACGCGTACGGCGGCGACTTCGGCGAGGAGCTGCACGACGGGAACTTCGTCTGCGACGGCCTGTGCTTCCCCGACCGGACGCCGTCCCCGGGGCTCACCGCGTACAAGTACGTGATCCAGCCCGTGCGGTTCGCGTACGACGCGGCGCGCGGCACCGTCACGGTGACCAACCTGTACGACGTCGCGGACCTGTCGGAGCTGTCCTTCGAGTGGACGTACCAGGCGGACGGGGACGTGCCGTCGGTGTCCGGGCCGCTCGACGTGCCGCCGGACCTGGGCCCCGGCCAGAGCGTCGAGGTGAAGCTGCCGCGGCCGCCCGAGGCCGCCGACGCGGAGGTCTGGCTGCACCTGTCCGCGCTGGTCTGCGAGGAGACCGACTGGACCGCCCTGGACCACTGCGTGGCGCGCGCCGACTTCCCCGTCACCGCGCGCCCGCCCGTGCCGGTCGCCACCGGCGCCGCGCCCCGGCGCCGCGGCTACGACACCGGCCTCGGCCCCGGCCGCTTCGACGCCCGCACCGGCGCGCTGCGCGCCCTCGGCGACGTCGTGCTGACCGCGCCGCCCCGCCTGGACGTGTGGCGGGCACCCACCGACAACGACGACGGCGCGCCCTGGCAGCCGGACACGCGCTACGGCCCGCTGTGGCGCAGCCTCGGCCTGCACCGCATGCGGCACCGCCTGGACGGCGTGGAGTCGACGGACGAGGCGCTGACTGTGCGCACCCGGGTCGCGCCCGCCGCCCGGGACCTCGCGCTGCGCACCGCCTACCGCTGGACGTCCGACGGCACCGCCCTCACCCTCACCGTGTCCGTCACCCCGGAGGGTGACTGGCAGGTGCCGCTGCCCCGGCTCGGCGTCCGGCTCGGGCTGCCCGCCGCGTACGGGTACGCGCACTGGTTCGGCACCGCGGAGGAGGCGTACCCGGACACCAACCCGGCGCCCCGCATGGGCCGTTGGAGCTCCACCGTGGACGGCCTGCACACCCCGTACGTGCGGCCGCAGGAGAACGGGGCGCGCGCCGACGTCCGCTGGGCCGAGCTGCGCACGGGCCACGCGGGGCCCGGCGTGCGGGTCGTGGGCGACCCCGCGTTCTGGTTCACCGCGCGCCGCTGGAGCACCGAGGAACTGGACGCCGCCGCCCACCGCACGGACCTCACGCCGGGTGACACGGTGTGGGTGCACCTCGACCACGGGCAGCGCGGCATCGGCACCCAGTCGTGCGGGCCCGGTGTGCTGCCGCAGCACGAACTGCGGGTGGCGCCCGCCGAGTTCGCGTTCACGTTCTCGGTGGCCGAACCCGTGCGGTGATCCGGCGCCGACGCCCCGGGACGCGGCCGAGCGGAATCGCCGCGCCCTGGGGCCGCCGGGCTTGAAACCCCCCGTGACCCGGAGAAACAGGCGCGCGGACGCCTAGACTGGAAGGGACGACGACTCACGCGCCGCGCTGGGGGGAGGGGACATCCTGTGTCACAGCAGCAGCTCGGCCGCAGCCCGGTGCGGCCGGATCCCCCGCCCCCGCCGGACGACTCCCACCAGGGCCGGTTCGTGGGCTGGCTCGGCGGCTTCGGCTGCGCCGCCGCGGGCTACGCGGTGTTCCAGTCCCTCGTGGGGGTGTTGCCGGACGCGATTTCGGCGGACGCCGCGCGGTACGCCATCGCGGCCGTCAGCGGCGTCGGCACGGGCCTGGCCGCCTGGCTGTCGGCGGCGCTGCTGCGCGCCCGGTCCGAGGCGCAGGCCCCGCCGCCCGCCCCCGCGCCCGGCGCGCCTCCCGGCGGCGCCGCCGCGCCCGGCCCGCTGCCCGCGCTCGGCACGGCCGCGCACACGGCGCTGCGCGAGGAGCTGGCCGTCGTCGACGACCCGCACCGCGGCCTGCTCACGGGCTGGCCGCACGCCCTCGACGAGCAGACCCAGCCGGTGCGCCCCACCCCGACGGGCACGGCGTACGGCCTGCACATCGTCCTCGAACTGGGCGTGCGCGATGGCAGGTTGAGCACCTCCGACCTGGTGGACACGCTGTGGCGGCTGCGGCTCCCGGACGGCGGCTGGGCGGCCCGCTCGCAGGGCTCGGTGCCCCGGCCCGAGGTGACGGCGCTGGTGCTGGGCGCGCTGGCGCGGGCGGGCGCGGACCCGGCGCGGCTCGCCGACGAGGCGGCGCGCTGCGCGGCCCGCTTCACCGAGGACCTGGAGCCGTCGGGCCTGGCTCGCACGCACGTGGTGACGACGGTGCTGCGCGGCCTGCTGCGCGCGGCGCCGGACTCCCCCGCCATCGCCCGGCTGCGCGACGGCCTCGTCGACCACACCATCACCGATCCGCTGCGGGAGCACCGCCGCTGCTGGGGCCCGAGCCTGCGCGCCCCGCACCCGTCGGCGTCCCGCCCCTCGCCGGTGCACACGGCGCTCGCGGTGGTCGCCCTGGACCGGGCGGCGCGCGTCCTCGGCGAGGACTCCAACGCCCGCGCGGCCCGCGAGGACGGCATCCGCTGGCTGCTGTCCTGCCCGTCGCCCGGCCACGACACGTGCGCGGACCTGCTCAACGCGCAGGAGCAGGTGCGCCGCCCGCACCCGGAGGACTCCTGGCGCCAGGAGGTGCTGCTTGTGCGGCACTTCACGGCCGCCTGGGTGGTACGGGCCCTGCTGACGCCCGGCGCCTGGGAGATCGCCGCCACCGAGGGCCGCGAGGAGGCCTGGCACGCGCTGCTCGGCCGGGCCGTCGAGGGTGTCCTGCGCCAGCAGCACGACGGGATCTGGAACTGGGAGGGGCATGATCTCGGCCGTCCCTTGTGGATGACCTATCAGGGGCTTTCCGCGCTGCGCGCCCATGCCGTATGGATGTATCAGCCGGAAGGCTGACGTCCGGCGTGGTCCCGGGCGGCGCCCCGGCGGTCGGTACGGCAGCGAGAGAGAGGCGGAGTGACCGCATGGGTGGTCGGCACGTCCTGCGGGCCAGGCGGCTCCTTGAGGGGGCCCTCGACCGACACGACGGCCTCGACGACGAGGAACTGGCCCGGGCGGCCCGGGCGGTCGTCGCCGAACTCGGCAGCCCCGGGCGGCTCCTCGCACTGGTGTCGGAGCTGGCCTCGGGCCTGGGCGACCCCTCGGGCTGCGCCCGGCTCTCGTACCGCCACGTCCTCGGCTTCGACAAGCTGCTCCTGGTCGACGTCGGCTCCCGGCACCTGCTGCGCGCCCACGTCTGGCATCCGGGCTCGCGGCGCGCGGGCCGCGAGGACATCCACAACCACCGCTCCCCGCTGGCGTCGTACGTGGTGCGGGGCAGGCTCGGCATGGAGCTGTACGAGACGGCGGCGGACGGCCCGGTCACGGCGGCGCGCTACCGCGAGTCCCTGTCGGAGGTGAGCGACTGGCTGCTCGAACCCGCGGGCCGGGCCCGGCTGCGGCTGGTCCAGACGGCGGAGTACGCGGCGGGCAGCGGGTACGCGCTGCCGCCGCACGCGCTGCACCGCGCGTGGTGCGCGTCGCCGGGCACGGCGGTGACGCTGTTCCTGGAGACGGGCAAGGGCAGGCGCCGTCACACGGACGTGTTCACGGGGCTGCCGGAGCGCGCGGACGACTCCGCGGGCGGGCGGGCGACGGCATATGTGAAGGAGCCGCTGGGCGTGGCGGAGTACCTGGAGGAGCTGAAGCGCCTCGCGGAGCTGGTCGGCGGGGCGGAGGGGCCGGGCGCGGCCGAAGGGGCCTGAGGGGCCCGGGAGCCAGTCGGGTCAAGCCGGGTCGGTCAGGCGGGCCCGACGCGTGGAGTGGGCCGGGCGGGTCAGGCGGCGGCTGAGCGCTCGCCCAGTCGGGTGAGGGCCTGGCGCACGATGTCCAGGTTGTAGTCGTCGATCTCGACCGTGTGCAGCTGGTCCGGGGTGAGCCAGCGGTACGCCTGGTCGGGGAGGGGCAGCGTGATGTCGAAACTGAGGGGGCGGACGAGGAAATTGTCCTGCCAGTTCTTCACCTCGCGCCCGCGGTAGGTGCTGACGAAGGAGGACTCGCCGACCTTGCGCACGACGCGCCCGAGCAGGCCGGTCTCCTCCTTCAGCTCGCGCAGGACGCCGTCGCGGGGGCTCTCGCCCGGTTCGAGCTTTCCGCAGGGCACCCCCCACACCCGCGGCAGGAACCGCTCGGTCTCACTGCGCCGGACCAGCAGGACTCGGCCCCGGTGGGCCACGACGGCTGCCGCCAGATGGTTCTCGCCAGGGATACCCATGTGCCCACCGTAGCGAGGAATCGGGGCCTTCGACAGTCGGCCGGGCGAGACGGCCGTGGCGCGTGTCCGTTTCCTTCAAGACCGCGCGCCGGGCGCGCGCCTACGCTCCCGGCATGAACAGCGACACCACCACACCCCGCGTCACGCCCCGGTTCGACCTGGTCGGCATCGTCGTCTCGGACATGGCGGCCGCGCTCGCCTTCTACCGCCGCCTGGGCCTCGAATTCGCCCCCGGCGCCGAGGAGTTGCCGCACGTCGAGGCGGTGCTGCCCGGCGGCCTGCGGCTCGCCCTCGACACCGAGGACACCGTCCGCTCCTTCCACCCCGGATGGCGCTCCCCCACCGGTGCGGGCCGGGTGGGGCTCGCCTTCCACTGCGGTACGCCGACGGGGGTGGACGCGGTGTACGAGGACCTGGTGGCCGCCGGGTACCGGGCGGAGCTGAAGCCGTTCGACGCGGAGTGGGGGCAGCGGTACGCGGTGGTCCTGGACCCGGACGGCACGGGCGTGGACCTCTTCGCGCCCCGGGCGGCCTAGCCCCGGTCCAGCAGTTCGCCGAGGGTGAGGCCCGTCAAGTCCTTGACGTCGCGGGCCAGATGGGCCTGGTCGGCGAAGCCCGCCGCGGCGGCCGTGTCGGCGTGCGGCAGGCCGTCGCGGGCCAGCGTCAGGGCCCGTTGGAGGCGCAGCACCCGGGCGAGGGTCTTGGGCCCGTAGCCGAAGGCGGGCAGCGCCCTGCGGTGCAGCTGCCGGGCGCTGAGCCCGACGGCGTCGGCGGTCTCGGCGACGCCGCGGCCCGCGCGCAGCAGTTCCACCACCCGGGCGAGCAGCCGGTCGGGCGGCGGCGCGGCGGCGAGCCGCTCGGCCGCGATCCGCTCCAGGGCGGACAGGGGGTCGGCGGCGGCGTCCACGCGCGCGGTGAGCCGCCGGGCGTCGGCGGCGCCCCACAGGTCGGCGAGGTCGACGCGCTGGTCGCGCAGCGCGTGGGCGGGCGCGCCGAGCAGCGCGGGCGCGGTGCCGGGGGCGAAGCGGACGCCGACGTACCGGCCCGGGTGGGCGGGGCCCGGCAGGTAGGCGCGGGTGTCGGGGCCCGCGACGAACAGCCTGCCCTCGGTCCACAGCAGGTCCATGCACCCGTCGGGCAGGACGGCGGCGGCCGTGCCGCCGGTGGCGGCGGCCTTGGTCCAGACGACGGCGCCGGGCAGAGCCGGTGAGGGCCGTTCGGCGTACGCCGCGGCCGGGCGCGGGGCGTGCTGCTGCCGCCTCGACAAGGGCGTCATGGGTCCAGGCTACGCGGCGCCCGTGCGGTGCTCCTGGGGGCTGACGCCGTACACCCGTTTGAAGGCGCTGGACAGGGCGAACGCGCTGCCGTAGCCGACCTTGCGGGCGATGGCGGCGATGGTCTGCTCGCCGTCGCGCAGCAGGTCGGCGGCGAGCGCGAGCCGCCAGTTGGTCAGGTACGTCATGGGCGGCTCGCCCACGAGGTCGCTGAAGCGGCGGGCGAGCGCGGCCCGGGAGACGCCCGCCTCGGCGGCGAGCGACGCGACGGTCCAGGGGTGTGCCGGGTCGTTCTGGAGCAGCTTCAGGACGGGGCCCACGACGGGGTCGCCGAGCGCCCGGTACCAGGCGGGGGCCGCGGCCTCCGGGCGGGCGAACCAGGCGCGCAGGGCCGCGATGAGCAGCAGGTCGAGGAGCCGGTCGAGGACGACGTCCTGGCCCGGTTCGTCCCGGCCGATCTCCTCGGCGAGGTACGGCGTGAGCGGGCAGTCCCACACCTCGGTGGGCAGCACGAGCAGCGGCGGCAGCGCGCCGAGCAGCCGCCCGGTCATCTCGCCGTGCATCCGGTAGGTGCCGATCAGCATCTGCGTGGACCCGCCGGGCTGCCCCCAGGCGCGCATCCCGAGGTCCCCGTAGTGGCCGTCGGGCGTGCCGTTCAGCGGCACGCAGCGCTGGCCCGGCAGGATCTCGGCGCGGGGCCGGGTGCCGGGCTGGTCCGCGACGAGGTAGGGGTCGGGTCCGCGGGCGATGGCGAGGTCGCCGGGCCGGATGCGCTGGGCCGCGCCGCCGTCGGTGCCCTCCGGCACCAGCCACGCCTCCCCGCGCACCATGATCATGACCGACAGCGGCGCCTCGTCCGCGATGCGCACCGCCCACGGCGGCTCGAACAGCGCCCGGATCATGAAGGCCCCCGGGCGCGCGGGCCCTCCAGCAAGCCTGCGAGTACGTCCATGCGGGCAGCGTAGACGCAGGCGTATGGGGCTGAGCCGCTGGCGGATGGCCCTCGCGGCGGCCCGGAAGTTGACTGCTCTCCATGACGAACGAGACGGCGAATGAGACGACGAACGAGACGACGGCCGGGACGACGGCCGGGACGGCGAACGAGACGGCGGACGCGGGGGCCCGGAGCAGCGCCCTGACCCTGCTGGTGACCGGTGCGACCGGGCGGGTCGGGAGCCGGGTGGCGGCGGCCGCGCGCGCGGCGGGCCTGACCGTGCGGGCGGCCTCCCGCTCCGCGGAGGTCCGCTTCGACTGGTCCGACCCCTCGACGTGGGCGGACGCGCTGCGCGGCGCCGACGCCGCGTTCCTGGTCTGCCAGCCGGACGTCGGGGCGCCGGGGGCCGCCGAGGCCGTGGGCGCGCTCGGGCGGCGGGCCGCCGAGCTGGGCGTGCGCCACCTGACGCTGCTGTCCGCCCGGGGCGAGCCCCAGGCCGTCGCCACGGAGCGGGCACTGGCCGAGTCCGGGGTCGCCCGGTGGACCGTGGTGCGGGCCAGTTGGTTCGCCCAGAACTTCAGCGAGGGTCCGCTGGTCGACGGCCTGCGCGAGGGGCGGTTCGTCTTCCCCGCCGGTGAGGTCCTGGAGCCGTTCATCGACGTGCGGGACATCGCCGACGTCGTCGTCGCCGTGCTCACCGCCGGTGAGCGGTACGCCGGGCAGGTCCTGGAGGTCAGCGGCGGGCGGCTGCTGTCGTTCCGGGACGCGGTGGCGGAGATCGCCGCGGTGAGCGGGCGGGAGCTGGAGTACGTGCCGGTGTCGGCCCGGGAGTACGGGGGTGCGCTGCGGGAGTTCGCGGTGTCGGAGGCGGAGGTGGAATTCCTCGTGGAGTTCTTCGAGGAGAATCTGGACGGGCGCAACGCCTATGTCTCCGACGGGGTGCGGGAGGTACTCGGGCGGGAGCCGAGGGAATTCTCGGACTTCGTCCGGGAGGCCGCGGAAACGGGGGTCTGGAAGGGGTGAATTCTCCCCCACCCCGCCCCTTCCCGAAACCAAGGGGCTCCGCCCCCTGGCACCCCCGTCGATTGCCGCTTCGCGGCTCGTCCTCAAACGCCGGACGGGCTGAATCATCGCGCTGCGCGCTCGTCCTCAAACGCCGGGCGGGCTTGATCCCACCCGCTCGCCCCGGAGGGGGCGGGCGGGTGGGACAAAGGGACGAGCGGGCGGCGGAGCGCGGCGGCTTGACGACGGCGAGGACGCACGATCCAGCCCGTCCGGCGCTTGAGGACGAGGCCGCCAGGCCGATTCGCGGGCGAGCCCCCGCTAAGGGTCCTGGCGGCGGGTGTGGGGGGTGCGGAGGCGGCCCGTGACGTCTTCCGGGGGGAGGAAGCGGGACCAGCGCTCGGGGAACTCCGCGGGCATGTCGGGGTCGTCGGGATCCTCGGCGGCCCGCGCCGCCGCCCGCGCGACGAGCTCCGCGGCCCGCGCCTCCCGTACCCGGTCCTGCGCGGCCCGCGCCGCCGCCGTGGCGACGGACGGCCACACCCGGTCGATCGCCGCGTTGACGGCCGCGCCGACGAGCACGGCGAAGGCGGACACGCCGATCCACAGGAGCACGGCGACGGGCGCGGCGAGGGAGCCGTAGATGGTGGGCCCCTCCACCGTGCTGGTGAGGTAGATGCGCAGCAGGAAGCTGCCGAGGACCCACATGCCGAGGGCGATGAGCGCGCCGGGCATGTCCTCCACCCACGGGGACCGCACCGGCACTGACACGTGATACAGCGTGGTCAGGAAGACGACGGAGAGCAGGATCACCACGGGCCAGTACAGGATCTGCACCACGGTCGCGGAGCCCGGCACGAGCTTCACCACGGCGTCGGGCCCGGCCACCATCAGCGGCAGCGCGACGGAGCCGATGACGAGGGCCACCAGGAAGAGGCCGAAGGCCAGCAGCCGGGTCTTGACGATGCCGCGGGTGCCGTCGAGCCCGTACATCACGGTGATGGTGTCGATGAAGACGTTCACGGCCCGCGAGCCGGACCACAGGGCGAAGAGGAACCCTATCGAGACCACGTCGGGGCGGCCGACCTTCATGACGTCCTCGAGTATCGGCTGGGCGATCTCCCGGACGCCTTTCTCGGACAGGATGGTGCGGGACGCCTCCAGGATGTTGTTCTCCACGCTCTGGATGGTGTGCGCGCCCGTCCACCGGTCCACGTACGCGAGCAGCCCGATGAGGCTGAGCAGCAGGGGCGGCACGGACAGCAGCGTGAAGAACGCCGCCTCCGCGGCGAGGCCGAGGACGCGGTACTCGATGCAGGAGTTGACGGTGTCCTTCAGCAGCAGCCAGGCGGTCCTGCGCTTGGAGACGTTGCGGTAGAGAGCGCGGGCCCGGTTCCAGCGGCCCGGTGGGCGCCCGGGTGTTTCTTTTGCCTGGTGCACCTCCTTACCGTATCGGCATGGCAGCCACCACCCACACAGTGACCAACCAGGCTCCGCCCCTGGTGGGATACGACGTCTTCACGTGCGACCGCGCGCTCGTCGAAGCCGTCGAACGTCATCTCGATCCGGCGCTCCTGGAGGGGGCCCGCGCGGAGCTCTCCCTGCTCGGGCGCACCGCGGGTTCCGCCCAGGCGCAGGAGTGGGGCGCGCTCGCCAACGAGAACCCGCCGGTGCTCCACACCCACGACCGGTACGGCAACCGGATCGACGAGGTGTCCTTCCACCCGGCGTGGCACCGGCTGCTGGGGAAGGCCGTCTCGGCGGGGCTGACCGGCGCCTGGACGCGGCCCGGCGGGCACGTGCGGCGCGCGGCGGGGTTCCTGGTGTGGACGCAGGCGGAGGCCGGGCACGGCTGCCCGGTGTCGATGACGCACGCGGCGGTGCCCGCGCTGCGCGCCGATCCGGAGCTGGCCGCCGAGTGGGAGCCGCGGCTGACCTCCACGGTGTACGACGACGGGCTGCGGCCCGCCGCCGAGAAGGCGGGCGCGCTCTTCGGCATGGGAATGACGGAGAAGCAGGGCGGCAGCGATGTGCGCGCGAATACGACGCGGGCGCGGGCGCTCGCCGAGGACGGCGCCTATGAACTCGTCGGGCACAAGTGGTTCTGTTCCGCTCCGATGTCCGACGGATTTCTCGTCCTGGCGCAGGCGGACGCCGGGCTCACCTGTTTTCTCGTACCGCGCGTCCTGGAGGACGGGTCGCGGAACGAATTCGCCATCCAGCGGCTCAAGGACAAACTGGGGAACAGGTCCAACGCGTCGAGCGAGGTGGAGTTCGACGGGACCTGGGCGCGGCGGGTCGGCGAGGAGGGGCGCGGGGTGCGCACCATCATCGAGATGGTGGCGGCGACCCGGCTGGACTGCGTCATCGGCTCCGCGGCGCTGATGCGCCAGGCCGTCGCGCAGGCCACGCACCACGCCACGTACCGCGAGGCCTTCGGCGGCAAGCTGGTCGACAAGCCGCTGATGCGCAACGTCCTCGCCGATCTGGCCCTGGAGTCCGAGGCGGCGACGGCGCTCGCGCTGCGGCTCGCCGCCGCGTACGACGACGGGGGCGAGCGCGAGCGGGCGTTCCTGCGGATCGCGGTGCCCGCCGCGAAGTACTGGGTGACGAAGCGGTGCACGCCGCTGGTGGGCGAGGCCCTGGAGTGCCTGGGCGGCAACGGGTACGTGGAGGAGTCGGGGATGCCGCGGCTGCTGCGCGAGGCGCCGCTGAACTCCATCTGGGAGGGCTCCGGCAACGTGCAGGCCCTGGACGTGCTGCGGGCGCTCCGGCGTGAGCCGCTGGCGCTGAACGCGTTCCTGGAGGAGGTGGGCGCGGCCCGGGGCGCCGATCACCGCCTGGACGGCGCGATCAAGGACCTGCTGACCGAGCTGGCCGACCTGGAGGGCGTCGAGGCGCGGGCGCGGCGCCTGGTGGAGCGGATGGCCCTGGTGCTCCAGGGCTCGCTGCTGGTGCGGTACGCGCCGCCCGCGGTGGCGGACGCGTTCTGCGGTTCGCGGCTCGGCGGGGACTGGGGCTCGGCGTTCGGTACGCTGCCGCACAGCCTGGACCTGGGGGCCGTCGTCGACCGGGCCGCCGTCCACCTCTGACGGCTCAGGCCCGCGCGCCCGGCGGGCGGCCGTGCTCCGCCACCTCTGCCGAGCCCTTCCGTGTGCGAGAAGGGCTCGCAAAGGCCCGGGGGAGGACGGACCCCGACGGGTTGCTGTCACGGGGGTGGTGCTGCGCCGACACGGCACCACCCCCGGTCTTCAGGTCCCGTCGGGACGGGCGCCGCACGCGGGCGGCGCACGCCAAGTTTCAGACACCGCACGACTGTTCGCCAGAGTTGCAGGGGGTTGCAACTTCGGCCTTCAACGACCTGGCAGAAGCGTGTCCTTCGGCGCGCCGGGAGGGGCACGATGAGTACGTCCCCCGAGTCGGCCTGCGCGGGGAGCGGGAGGAACCGGTGATGAACACGCACGCGACGCTCGACCTGGACCGGCTGACCGCCGTCAACGCCGCGCAGGCCCTGCGGCTGCTGCGGGAGGCCCGGGACGCGCGGCTCGCCGGGCAGCGCCCCCGCGTCGGGCCGCGCCCGCTGATAGCGGCGTCCTGGGACCGGATGCTGGAGACCGGCGTCGACCCCGAGCACGACGTACGGGCGGGCGTGCTGCACACCGACGAGGTGGAGCGGCGGCGGCAGGCGTCCCCGCTCAAGCAGATCCTGCCGGTGCTGCGCGAGGGGCTGCTGTCCGTCGCGGACGTCGCGCAGCACATCATGGTGGTGGCGGACGCCGAGGGGCGGCTGCTGTGGCGCGAGGGCAACCGGTCCGTCCTGAAGATGGCCGACGGGCACGGCTTCGAGGTCGGCGCGGACTGGCGCGAGAGCGTCGTCGGCACCAACGGCATCGGCACGCCGCTGGTGACCCGGCGGCCCATGCAGGTGTTCTCCGCCGAGCACTTCGTGCGCTCCCACCACCACTGGACCTGCACCGGGGCGCCCATCACCGATCCGCGCGACGGGCAGCTGCTGGGCGTGGTGGACATCAGCGGCCCGCTCGACACCGTGCACCCGGCGACGCTCGCGCTCGTCGGGTCCGTCGCCAAGCTCGCCGAGGCGCGGCTGCGCGAGGAGCACCTGACCGCCCTGGACAAGCTGCGTTCGGTGGCCGCGCCGCTGCTCGCCCGGCTCGGCGGGCGGGCCGTCGCGGTGGACGCGCACGGCTGGACGGCCGCCGTCACCGGCATGCCGCCGGTGAACCGGATTCCGCTGCCGAAGTCCCTGACGGACGGCCGGACCTGGCTGCCCGCGCTCGGCAAGTGCGCGGTGGCGCCGCTGCCCGGCGGCTGGCTGCTGCGCGTCGAGGACGACGGCGGGCCCGACCGGGACGCCGCCACCCGGATCGTGGTGGACGTCAGCGCCCCGCACCGCTGGTCGCTCGCCGTCACCGGCACCATGGGCTGCTGGACGCACGAGCTGTCGCCGCGCCACGCCGAGTTGCTGTACCTGCTCGGGACGCACCGCGCGGGCCGCAGCGCGGCGGGCCTCGCCGAGGACCTGTTCGGCGACCCGGCGCGCACGGTCACCGTGCGCGCCGAACTGTCCCGCGTGCGCCGCTATCTGGGCGGGCTGCTCGCCCATCGGCCCTACCGCTTCCACGAGGACGCCGAGGTCGAGCTGGTCCTGCCGGACGATCCGGCGCGGCTGCTTCCGCACTCGCTGGCCCCGGCGGTGGCGCGGGCCCGGGCGGGCGCGGTGCCTTGACGTCACGGCGCGCTCACGGGCCGTACCCGTGCGGGGTGACACGAGTCATGAGGGGGCCGGGGGCGGGCGGCGGGTGTGGCCGCCGACCGGGCCGCCGTGATGCGATGGCCGCCATGAGCATCACTCTCACCACCTGGTCCCTGGAGCAGACGGCTCCCACCGACCTGCTCCCCGCGGCCGCGCCCGACGGCGACGTGCGGATCGTCCGGGCCGAGGTGCCCTCGCCCGAGTTCAGCCGCTTCCTGTACTCCGCCGTCGGCGGCGACATCCACTGGGTCGACCGGCTCTGTCTGACGTACGCGCAGTGGCAGGAGCACCTGTCCCAGCCGGGCGTGGAGACCTGGGTCGCCTACGAGAAGGGGACGCCCGCGGGGTACGTGGAGCTGCAGGCGCAGGACGGCGGTGTCGTCGAGATCGTGTACTTCGGGCTGATCCCCGCGTTCCGGGGCCGCCGGATCGGGGGGCACCTGCTGTCGTACGGGACCGCGCGGGCGTGGGACCTCGGTGAGCGGTGGCCCTCGCTGCCGCCGACGAAGCGGGTGTGGCTGCACACGTGCAGCCTCGACGGCGAGCACGCGATGGACAACTACCTGCGGCGGGGGTTCAAGCTCTTCCACACGGAGGTCTCGCAGGAGCCGGAGCGGCTGACGCCGGGTCCTTGGCCGGGGGCCCACCCCTGAGTCCGGCGGCAGCCCCATCGCCGCTGCGCGGCTCGTCCTCAAGCGCCGGACGGGCTGGGTCTTGTCCTCTCGCCGTCGTCGGCTGACCGTGATCCGCCGCTACCGCGGCGGATGTTCCCCGCCCACCCGCCCCTTTCGGGGCGGATGGTCTCTCTAGCCCGTCCGGCGTTTGAGGGCGAGGCGCGGAGCGCCGATTCGGGGGTGCCAGGGGGCTGGCCCCATGGTTTCGGGAAAGGGGCGGGTCTGGGGCGCCCCCCGCGAGGACCCTGACCGGCATGCGAGACAGACTCGTCCAAAGTGTGGACGACGGTGGACTAGGCCGAAAGGCCCATGCCACGCTTTCGCCATGTCTCGCGCCGGAATCGCCTTGGTGAGTCGACGTCACGTCGACCTCGTCCGCGTGTCCAGCGCCATCTGTCCGGCGAGCTGAGAGACCCAGCACCGCCGCTCTTCTCCCGGTTCTCCCCGCTTCCCCTGTCTGACCCCGCCCCGCGCACCACCGCGCCTTCTTCGCGAGTGCGCAGGTCAGAGCCGCTCTCAGCCCGCTGTGAAGGACGTACCCCATGGCTGCCACCCCGGAAAGTCCCGCGACCGCCGCTCCCGGCGCGCCCCGGCGCAAGGCGAGCCGTCACCGCGGCGAGGGCCAGTGGGCGGCGGGCCACCTCACGCCGCTGAACGGCAACGAGCAGTTCAAGAAGGACGACGACGGTCTCAATGTGCGGACACGCATTGAGACGATCTACGCGAAGCGCGGCTTCGACTCCATCGACCCCAACGACCTGCGCGGCCGAATGCGCTGGTGGGGGCTCTACACCCAGCGCAAGCCCGGCATCGACGGCGGCAAGACGGCGGTCCTGGAGCCGGAGGAGCTGGACGACGAGTACTTCATGCTGCGCGTGCGGATCGACGGCGGGCGCCTGACCACCGCGCAGCTGCGCGTCATCGGCGAGGTCTCGCAGGAGTTCGCGCGCGGCACCGCCGACATCACCGACCGGCAGAACATCCAGTTCCACTGGATCCGCATCGAGGACATGCCGGAGATCTGGCGCCGCCTGGAGGCCGTGGGCCTGTCCACGACCGAGGCCTGCGGCGACACCCCGCGCGTGATCCTCGGCTCGCCGGTCGCCGGGATCGCCGAGGACGAGATCATCGACGGCACGCCCGCCGTCGAGGAGATCCACCGCCGTGTCATCGGCAACCCGGCCTTCTCCAACCTGCCGCGCAAGTTCAAGTCCGCGATCTCCGGCTCGCCGCTGCTCGACGTGGCGCACGAGATCAACGACGTGGCGTTCGTCGGCGTGCGCCACCCCGAGTACGGCCCCGGCTTCGACGTGTGGGTCGGCGGCGGCCTGTCCACCAACCCCAAGATCGGCCAGCGGCTCGGCGCCTGGGTGCCGCTCGACGACGTACCCGACGTCTTCGAGGGCGTCATCTCGATCTTCCGCGACTACGGCTACCGCCGCCTGCGCAACCGCGCCCGTCTGAAGTTCCTCGTCGCCGACTGGGGCGTGGCCAGGTTCCGCCAGGTCCTGGAGGACGAGTACCTGCTGCGCAAGCTCGCCGACGGGCCCGCGCCCGAGCAGCCGCTTGAGCGCTGGCGCGACCACGTGGGCGTGCACCGGCAGCGCGACGGCCGCTACTACGTCGGCTTCGCGCCGCGCGTCGGCCGCGTCGACGGCACCGTGCTGACGAAGATCGCCGACCTGGCCGCGGCCCACGGCTCGGACCGGCTGCGCACCACCGTCGAGCAGAAGATGATCGTGCTCGACGTGGCCGAGGACCAGGTCGACTCGCTGGTGGCGGGCCTGGACGCGCTGGACCTGACCACCCGGCCCTCCCCCTTCCGGCGCGGCACCATGGCGTGCACCGGCATCGAGTTCTGCAAGCTCGCCATCGTCGAGACCAAGGCGCGCGGCGCCTCGCTCATCGACGAACTGGAGCGCCGCATCCCGGACTTCGACGAACCGGTCACCATCAACCTCAACGGCTGCCCGAACGCCTGCGCCCGCATCCAGGTCGCCGACATCGGCCTCAAGGGCCAGCTCGTCCTCGACGAGAACGGCGACCAGGTCGAGGGCTTCCAGGTGCACCTCGGCGGCGCCCTCGGCCTGGAGGCCGGTTTCGGCCGCAAGGTGCGCGGCCTGAAGGTCACGGCGGACGAGCTGCCCGACTACGTGGAGCGGGTGCTCAGGCGCTTCCAGGCGGAGCGCGAGGACGGCGAGCGGTTCGCCGCCTGGGCGGCCCGCGCCAGCGAGGAGGCCCTGTCGTGAGCGAGCGCGCCGCCCCCTTCCACTGCCCCTACTGCGGCGACGAGGACCTGCGCCCCGGCGAGCAGGGCCACGGCGCCTGGGAATGCGCGGCCTGCAACCGCGCCTTCCAGTTGAAGTTCCTCGGGCTGCTCGCCCGGGGGCTTCAGCGCACCGACGCCGAAGGGGACCGAATATGACGACCGCTCAGCAGCCGTACACGGACGAGGAGTTGGCGGCGCTCGCCGAGCGCGCCGGGCGCGATCTTGAGGACGCGTCCGCCCTGGAGATCCTCACCTGGGCCGCCGACACCTTCGGCGACCGCTTCTGCGTGACCTCCTCGATGGAGGACGCGGTGGTCGCCCACCTCGCGTCCCGGGCGCGCCCGGGCGTGGACGTGGTGTTCCTCGACACCGGCTACCACTTCCCGGAGACCATCGGCACCCGCGACGCCGTCGCCGCCGTCATGGACGTCACCGTGCACACGCTCACGCCCCGCCAGACGGTGGCCGAGCAGGACGCCCAGTACGGCCCGAGGCTGCACGACCGCGACCCCGACCTGTGCTGCGCCCTGCGCAAGGTCGAACCCCTCCAGCGCGGCCTTGAGCCGTATGTGGCGTGGGCGACGGGGCTGCGCCGCGACGAGTCGCCGACCCGGGCGGGCACCCCGGTCGTCGGCTTCGACGCCAAGCGCCGCAAGGTGAAGGTCTCCCCCATCGCCCGCTGGACGCAGGACGACGTGGACGCGTACGTCGCCGAGCACGGCGTGCTCACCAACCCGCTGCTCATGGACGGCTACGGCTCGGTGGGCTGCGCGCCCTGCACCCGCCGCCTCCTTGAGGGCGAGGACGCCCGCGCGGGCCGCTGGGCCGGGCGCGCCAAGACCGAGTGCGGGATCCACGGCTGATGGCCACGGCGACCCCAGGGACCCCACCGACCCCCGACCCCCAGGAGACCCACGTGACGACCGGAGCCACCGTCTGGCTCACGGGCCTGCCCAGCGCGGGCAAGACCACCATCGCGAACGAGCTGGCGGGCGCCCTGCGCGCCGAGGGCCGTGCGGTCGAGGTGCTCGACGGCGACGAGATCCGCGAGTTCCTCTCGGCGGGCCTCGGCTTCAGCCGCGCGGACCGCGACACCAACGTGCAGCGCGTCGGCTTCGTCGCCGAACTGCTCGCCCGCAACGGGGTGCTGGTGCTCGTCCCCGTGATCGCGCCGTTCGCCGACAGCCGCGAGGCGGTCCGCAAGCGCCACCAGGCGGGCGGCACGCCCTACTTGGAGGTGCACGTGGCGACGCCGGTCGAGGTGTGCTCCGTACGCGATGTGAAGGGCCTGTACGCCAAGCAGGCCGCGGGCGAGATCTCCGGGCTCACCGGCGTCGACGACCCCTACGAGGAGCCGGACTCGCCGGACCTGCGGATCGAGTCGCAGGACCAGACGGTGGCGGAGTCGGCGGCCGCGGTGTACGCGCTGCTGGGTGAGAGGGGTCTCCTGTGAGCGACGCGTGCGCGGCCGCTCAGCCGCAGACGACGACGATGGCCGCGCCTCTGCGCCGCGCAGGCGGAGAAGCGAACGAAAGGGACACAGCGTGAGCGGGTCGACCGAGGTCGCGGACGAGGGCACGGACAGCCCGTACGCGCTGAGCCATCTGGACGCCCTGGAGTCCGAGGCGGTGCACATCTTCCGCGAGGTGGCGGGGGAGTTCGAGCGGCCGGTGCTGCTGTTCTCCGGCGGCAAGGACTCGATCGTCATGCTGCACCTGGCGCTGAAGGCGTTCACCCCGGCGCCGGTGCCGTTCGCGCTGCTGCACGTGGACACCGGGCACAACTTCCCCGAGGTCATCGCCTACCGGGACCGCACGGTCGCGCAGCACAACCTGCGGCTGCACGTGGCGTCCGTACAGGACTACATCGACCGGGGCGTCCTCAAGGAGCGGCCGGACGGCACCCGCAACCCGCTGCAGACCCTGCCGCTGACGGAGAAGATCCAGAGCGAGCGGTTCGACGCGGTGTTCGGCGGCGGGCGCAGGGACGAGGAGAAGGCGCGGGCCAAGGAGCGGGTGTTCTCGCTGCGGGACGAGTTCTCGCAGTGGGATCCGCGCAGGCAGCGGCCGGAGCTGTGGAACCTGTACAACGGGCGGCACGCGCCGGGCGAGCACGTGCGGGTGTTCCCGCTGTCGAACTGGACCGAGCTGGACGTGTGGCAGTACATCGCCCGGGAGAAGATCGAGCTGCCCGGCATCTACTTCGCGCACGAGCGGGAGGTGTTCCGGCGCGACGGCATGTGGCTGACCGCCGGGGACTGGGGCGGCCCGAAGGAGGGCGAGGCCGTCGAGACGCGGCTGATCCGCTACCGCACGGTCGGCGACATGTCCTGCACGGGCGCCGTCGACTCCGACGCCCTCACCCTGGAGGCCGTGATCGCCGAGATCGCCGCGTCCCGGCTGACCGAGCGGGGCGCCACCCGGGCCGACGACAAGCTGTCCGAGGCCGCGATGGAAGACCGCAAGCGCGAGGGGTACTTCTAGCCATGAGCACGATCACGACCGAGGAGCTCTCGGCCACCACGCTGCTGCGGTTCGCCACCGCCGGATCGGTCGACGACGGCAAGTCCACGCTGGTGGGGCGGCTTCTGCACGACTCCAAGTCGGTGCTCGCCGACCAGTTGGAGGCGGTGGCGCACGCCTCCCGCAGCCGCGGCCAGGACGCGCCGGACCTGGCGCTGCTCACCGACGGGCTGCGGGCCGAGCGGGAGCAGGGCATCACCATCGACGTGGCGTACCGCTACTTCGCCACCGCGCGCCGCCGGTTCATCCTGGCCGACACGCCGGGGCACGTGCAGTACACCCGCAACATGGTGACGGGTGCCTCCACCGCCGAGCTGACGGTGATCCTGGTGGACGCGCGCAACGGCGTCGTCGAGCAGACCCGGCGGCACGCCGCGATCGCCGCGCTGCTGCGGGTGCCGCACGTGGTGCTCGCCGTCAACAAGATGGACCTGGTGGCGTACGCGGAGCCGGTGTTCGCCGCGATCGCCGAGGAGTTCACGGCGTACGCCACCGAGCTGGGCGTGCCGGAGGTCACCGCGATCCCGATCTCGGCGCTCGCCGGTGACAACGTGGTGGAGCCTTCGGGGCACATGGACTGGTACGGCGGTCCGACGGTCCTGGAGCACCTGGAGACCGTGCCGGTCAGCCACGACCTGGCGAGCTGCCACGCCCGGCTTCCGGTGCAGGTGGTGATCCGGCCGCGGACCGCCGAGCACCCGGACTACCGGGGCTACGCGGGGCAGATCGCGGCGGGTGCCTTCCGCGTCGGCGAGGAGGTGACGGTCCTTCCGTCGGGCCGCACCTCGCGGATCGCGGGCATCGACCTGCTGGGCGAGCCGGTCGACGTGGCGTGGACGCCGCAGTCGGTGACCGTGCTCCTGGAGGACGACCTGGACGTCTCACGGGGTGACATGATCGTCCCGAGCACTGATACGCCGTCGACCACCCAGGACATCGCCGCCACCGTCTGCCACCTCACCGACGAGCCGCTCACCGTCGGCCAGCGGGTGCTGCTGAAGCACACCACCCGCACGGTGAAGGCGATCGTGAAGCAGATCCCGTCGCGGCTCACCCTGGACGACCTGTCGCAGCACCCGAACCCGGGGCGGCTGGCCGCGAACGACATCGGCCGGGTGCTGCTGCGCACCGCCGAGCCGCTCGCCCTCGACGCGTACGCCGACTCGCGGCGCACCGGGTCGTTCCTGCTCGTCGACCCCGCCGACGGCACCACGCTCACCGCGGGCATGGCGGGCGAGGCCTTCGCCAGGGCCGAGCCGCCCGCGGCGGCCGACGACGAGGGGTGGGACTTCTAGCGATGCGCTCCCCCGATGTCCCCGCGGCCTTCGCGGACGCCCCGTCGACCTTCGCGAACGTCTTCTCGACCTTCGCGAAGGAGGGCGGCCGCGTCGGCAGCGGCGCCCTCGGCGCGGGTTCCGGCGGCGTGACGCGATGTGTGTGAAGACGTACGCGCACCGCTTGCGCGCCCTCACCCCCCGCCGTCCCTTCGCACGCAGACGAAGATCCGCCGACATCCACCCGGCCGCACCCTGACCGTGCGACCGCCGGGCCAACGAGAGGAACACCTCCCGTGCCTGCACACCGCGCTCCCCGAACGACCGCTCCCCGCCGCTCCCCACGCACCCGCCTGACCGCGCTCGCGGTGCTCCCGCTGTTCGCGCTCACCCTCTCCGCCTGCGGGTACGGCTCGGACTCCGACGACGACGACGGCGGCAAGGCGAAGATCGCCGCGGACGCCGAGAAGATCGAGGGCCTGGACACGGTCAAGATCGGCTACTTCCCGAACCTGACCCACGGCACGGCGCTCGTCGGCGACCAGGAGGGCCTGTTCCAGAAGGAGCTGGGGGCGACGAAGGCCACGTACGCCGAGTTCAACGCGGGGCCCTCGGCGATCGAGGCGCTCAACTCGAAGTCCATCGACATCAGTTGGATCGGCCCGTCCCCGGCCATCAACGGCTACACCAAGTCCCAGGGCAAGAACCTGCGGATCATCGGCGGCTCCGCGTCCGGCGGCGTGAAGCTCGTGGTGAACCCCAAGAAGATCAAGTCCCTGGACGACGTCAAGGGCAAGAAGATCGCGACGCCGCAGCTCGGCAACACCCAGGACGTGGCCTTCCTCAACTGGATCGCCGAGAAGGGCTGGAAGGTCGACGCGCAGAGCGGCAAGGGCGACGTCTCCGTCGTCCGCACCGACAACAAGATCACTCCGGACGCGTACAAGTCGGGCTCGATCGACGGCGCCTGGGTGCCCGAGCCCACCGCGTCCAAGCTGGTCTCCGAGGGTGCCAAGGTGCTGCTGGACGAGGCCGACCTGTGGCCCGGCAAGAAGTTCGTGATCACCAACATCATCGTGCGCCAGGACTTCCTCAAGGAGCACCCGAAGGTCGTCGAGGCCGTGCTGCGGGGCGCGGTGAAGACCAACCAGTTCATCAAGGACAACCCCGAGAAGGCCAAGGCGGCGGCCAACGCCAAGCTGAAGCAGCACTCCGGCAAGGCGCTGCCCGCCAAGATCATCGACCCGGCGTGGAAGTCGATCGCGTTCACCAACGACCCGCTGGCGGCCACCCTCGACACCGAGGCCAAGCACGCGGTGAAGGCGGGCCTCCTGGAGGAGCCGGACCTGAAGGGCATCTACGACCTCAGGCCGCTCAACAAGGTCCTCAAGGCGGCGGGCGAACCCGCGGCCGACGACGCCGGACTTGGCGTCAAGTAGGCGACACGGAAAGCCAGTTCGGGGATCCCAGGAGGTGACGACCATGGCCACGACGTTCGCCGAGGCCGACAAGGGCGGGGTGGGCACGCTCGACCGCGCCGCGCGCATCGAACACGTATCGAAGTCCTTCGCCACACCGGCCGGAGGACAGCTCGTCCTCGATGACATCACACTCGACGTCGCTCAGGGGGAGTTCGTCACCCTCCTGGGCGCTTCGGGCTGCGGCAAGTCGACGCTGCTGAACCTCGTGGCGGGCCTCGACGAGCCCACCGCGGGCACGATCAGGACCGACGGGCGTCCGGCGCTGATGTTCCAGGAGCACGCCCTGTTCCCGTGGCTGACCGCGGGCAGGAACATCGAGCTTGCGCTGAAGCTGCGCGGCGTGCCGAAGGCCGAACGCCGGGAGCGCGCCGAGGAGTTGCTGACGCTGGTCCGGCTCACCGGCGCCCACGGCAAGCGGGTGCACGAGCTGTCCGGCGGCATGCGCCAGCGCGTCGCGCTCGCCCGCGCGCTCGCCCAGGACAGCAAGCTGCTCCTGATGGACGAGCCGTTCGCGGCACTCGACGCCATCACGCGGGACGTCCTGCACGACGAGCTGACCCGCATCTGGCGCGAGACGTCCGTCTCGGTCCTGTTCGTCACGCACAACGTGCGCGAGGCGGTCCGGCTCGCCCAGCGCGTGGTGCTGCTGTCGTCCCGGCCGGGCCGGGTGGCCCGCGAGTGGACCGTCGACATCGAGCAGCCGCGCCGCATCGAGGACACCGCGGTGGCGGAGCTGTCCGTCGAGATCACCGAGGAACTGCGGGGGGAGATCCGCCGACATGGGCAGCACTGACACGTCCACCACCGCCCTGGGGAAGGACTCCGGCCGGGACGGCAACGACCTGGCGGGCCTGGAGGCGGGGCTCGACGCGCTGGAGACCGCGCCCGCGCGGCGCGCCTCGCTGCGCGAGACGCTGGTGCAGAAGGTCCTGCCGCCGGTGACCGCGGTCGTCCTGGTCCTGGTCGTCTGGCAGGTCCTGGTGTGGGCCGAGGTGACGGACAGCTACAAGTTGCCCGCGCCGGACGCCGTGTGGCAGGAGGTCGAGGCCTCCTGGCGCCAGGGCACCCTGCTCGACTACATCTGGACGTCCGTGTCCCGCGGCATGTTCGGCTTCCTGATGGCGCTCGCCATCGGCACGCCGCTCGGCCTGGTCGTGGCGCGCGTGAAGTTCGTGCGCGCGGCGATCGGCCCGATCCTGTCCGGCCTCCAGTCGCTGCCGTCGGTGGCGTGGGTGCCGCCCGCGGTGATCTGGCTGGGGCTCAACGACAAGATGATGTACGCGGTGATCCTGCTCGGCGCCGTGCCGTCCATCGCCAACGGCCTGGTCGCGGGCGTGGACCAGGTGCCGCCGCTGTTCCTGCGCGCGGGCCGCACGCTGGGCGCGACGGGGCTGCGCGGGACCTGGCACATCGTCATGCCCGCGGCCCTGCCCGGCTATCTGGCGGGGCTGAAGCAGGGCTGGGCGTTCTCCTGGCGGTCCCTGATGGCCGCCGAGATCATCGCCCAGTCCCCGACCTCGGCATGGGCCTCGGGCAGCTCCTGGAGGCGGGCCGCACCAACAGCAGCATGCCGCAGGTCTTCCTCGCCATCCTGCTGATCCTGATCGTCGGCATCGCCATCGACCTGCTGATCTTCAGTCCGCTGGAGCGGTGGGTGCTGCGCAGCCGCGGTCTGCTGGTGAAGTGAGCACCATGCGTCATCCCACCCGTCCCGCGCCCCCGGCCCTGCTGGTCATCGCCCACGGCAGCCGCGACCCCCGGCACGCGGCGACCGTGCGGGCCCTGGTGCGCCGTGTGCGCGCCCTGCGCCCGGGCACCCGGGTCGAGACCGGCTTCCTCGACTTCGACGCGCCCTCCGTACCGGAGGCGTTGGAGTCACTGGCGGCCGACGGCGCCCGGGACGTGGTGGCCCTGCCGCTGCTGCTGACCCGCGCCTTCCACGCGAAGGCGGACATCCCGGCGGCGCTGCGTGCGGCGCCGCCGGGCCTGAGGGTGCGGCAGGCGGGCGTGCTGGGCCCCGCGCCGCTGCTGCTCACCGCGCTGGAGCAGCGGCTGTACGAGGCGGGGCTCGACCCCGCCGACAAGGGCTCGACCGGCGTGGTCCTCGCGTCGGCGGGCTCCACCGACCCGGAGGCGATCGCAGTGATCGCTGACATCGCGCGGGAGTGGCGGCGTACCGGTTGGTGCGCCGTGCGGCCTGCGTTCGCCTCCGCGGGCCTGCCCCCCACGGAGGGGGCCGTCCGCTCGCTGCGGGGTGTGCCCGGGGTGCGGCGGGTGGCCGTCGCCCCCTACTTCCTCGCTCCGGGGCTCCTTCCCGACCGGGTGGCCCGGGGTGCGGCGGGGGCCGATGTGGTGGGGGGTGTGCTGGGGGACTCCGATCTCGTCGCTCGGGTGGTGCTTGAGCGGTTCGACGCCTGCCGCCGGTTCTCGGCGGACCTCGCCCACCCGACCGCCCGTCACGGGCAGCATTCCGTACCCGGACGGCGGCCAGGCACGACGGAACTTCCCGCCGCGGGCTGACGGAGGCCCGGCCCCGACCGCGGGCAACCTGCCGCTTCGCGGTTCGACCCCTACCGCCGCTTCGCGGCGGACCTCGCCCACCCGCCCGTTACGGGCACCGTGCCGCCGTACTCGCGGGACGGAGCCTCCCGCCGCTGGCTCCCGGCGCCGCACCCGGGCGGTCAGCCCCACTCTGCCGAGCCCCCCGCCGCCCGCGAGCGGAGGCCCGCCCCGGACGGAAGGGCCTGTCGTCTGAACGGGGCGACGCGGCCCGCCGGTCACGGCGGATGGCGCCCGCCCGCCACCGGCCCCATTCCGTACGCGGGCGGCGCGGTAGCGCGGGAGAGGTGCCCGCTGCTGGTGGACGGGGTGTCGAGGACCTGGCGGGGGATCTTCGGCCTGAATCCGCTTGCGGGGGTTCGTGGGGCGCGTCTAGCGTCACGCGAGTGACGTCCGAGCCGAGCCGCCCCGGTCCCGAGGGCCCGCCGCCCGCCCCCGAGCTGCGGTCGGACCGGCTGCTGCTGACGCCGTACGTCGCCGCGGACGAGGCGGACTTCGTCTCGCTGTTCCAGGACGAGGCCGTGGGCCGCTGGTTCGGTGACGGGATGCGCAGCGCCGAGGAGGACCGGGCGCTGTTCGGGCGGCTGTTCAGCATCGTGTACGCGGAGCGGCGCTTCCCGGTGTGGGCGGTGCGCCACGAGGGGCGGTACGCGGGGCACGCCGAGATCAAGCCGTCGCCGGAGCCCTGGCTGGACGGCCACGAGATCGTCTACGGCCTGTCGCGGGACAGCTGGGGCCTCGGCCTCGGCACGGAGCTGGCCCGGCTGCTGACCGAGTACGGGCACCGGACGCTCGGCCTGACCGAGGTGCACGCCACCGTCGACGCCCAGAACGCGCCGTCGGTGAACGTCCTCAAGCGCCTCGGCTACACGCAGGCCCGCGAGGTCCGCGAGGACGGCGGCGGCCGGACCCTCCAGTTCACCTGGCGGGCGGCGGCCCGGCCGCTCAGCTGAAGTCGAGCCCGCCCGTGCGGGTCCGCTTCAGCTCGAACAGGTCGGGGTGGCCCGCCAGCACCCGGAAGCTGTCGAACAGCCGCGCCGCCTCCGCGCCGCGCGGAATGGCCCGCAGCACCGGCCCGAACCAGGCGGTGCCGTCGAGGTGGAGCGTGGGCGTGCCCACGTACTGGCCGGACTCCGGCTCCCGGCCCGCGTCGTGGCTGCGGCGCAGCGCCTCGTCGTACGCCGTGTAGTACGCGGCCTGCTCCAGGTCGGCCGGGAGTCCCGTCTCGGCCAGGGCTTCGAGGACGACGGCGCGGAAGTCGGTGTTCTTCTCCTCGTGGACGCGGGTGCCGAGGGCCGTGTACAGGTCGCGCTGGACCTGCTCGCCGTGGTGCTGTGCCGCGGCGGCCACGACGCGGACCACGCCGAGCGACTTGTCGACGAGTTCCCGGTACCAGTCGGGCAGTTCGTTGCCGATGTTGTGCAGGTAGAGGCTCATCACGTGGAAGCGCAGGTCGAGGTCGCGGTGGCGTTCGACCTCCAGGAGCCAGCGCGAGGTGATCCACGCGAAGGGGCAGGCGGGGTCGAAGTAGAAGTCGACGCGGGTGGGGCCGGTCGCCGGGGAGGGGGTGTCGGTCGGGGTGGTCATGGCGGAAACGTTAGCCAGCGGTGGCACAGGGCCTTGGTGCAATTCCGCTCCGCTTCTGTGGGCCAATCGCCGGGCCGGGTTCCGCCGGTCCTCGGGGGGCAGCCGGGGGTTCAGCCGCCAAGGCCCGGGGCCGTGGCCGCCGCCTACGCCTCCTTGACCAGCCTGGCCAGCTCGGCCACCGGCATCGAGCCCGCCGCCCTGCGCTCCTGGGCGAAGGTGTTCGCGAGCCGTTGCAGCAGGGCGTTCACCGGGGTGGGGACGCCGTGCAGCCGTCCGAGGAGGACGATCTCGCCGTTGAGGTGGTCGGCCTCGATGGTGCCGGTGCCGCGGATGAGGCTCTGCCAGGAGGAGCCGCCGCCGCGCTCGACGCCGTCGAGGGGCTCCAGGGTGACCAGGTCGCCGCGGGTCTCGCGCTGCTCGCGCTCGCCGACGGCCTCGATGCCCGCGGCGGCGAACACAGCCCGGCCCTCGGCCCGCGCCCGCGCGCACAGGTCGAGCGCCGCGTCGTCGCGCAGCGGCCCGGTCAGGGCCTCGACGGCGTTGCCGAGGTTGCCGAGGAGCTTGCCGTACTTCCAGCGCAGCACGTTCGCGGTGACCGGCGCGAGCAGCTTGGCGCCCGCCAGGTCGGCGGCGATCCCGCGCACCGTGTCGTCGGTGCCCGCCGGGTAGCGGCCCAGGTGCAGCATGCCCGTGTAGGGGGCACCCGCGGCGGAGACGGCGCCCGGCTCGACGTACGTGGAGGGCAGCCACACACAGCAGCCGTAGACGCGGGCGAAGCGGCGCAGCGCCAGGCGCTCGCCCTCGACGCCGTTCTGCGCGCACACCAGCGGCAGCGCCTCCGCGGCCGTGGTGCCGCCCGCGACGGGGTGCGGGCCCCAGACGGCCAGGGCCGCCTCGGCGTCCTGGATCTTCACGGCGAGGAACAGCACGTCGTCCGGCCGCAGCGGGCCGAGTTCGGCCGGGCCCCGGACCGCGGGCACGCGGTGGACGCGGGTGCCGTCGGGGGTGGTGAGCCGCAGGCCGTGCTCCCGCAGCGCGGCGTGGTGCGCTCCGCGCGCGACGAGCACCACGTCGTGACCGGCCTCCGCGAGGCGCCCGCCGACGCTGCCGCCGACGGCGCCCGCTCCGATGATGAGGTAGCGCATGCCGGTGAGCCTCGCACACGGGCGCGGCGGGGCGTCAAGATCCCTCCGGCGTCTGGACCTTGCCCCTGGGGCAGGGCCGAAGGTGCCGCGCATGGACAGCGACTACGTGACCCACAGCCCGTACAGCGCCCCGGGGCCCCTGCTCGACGTGCTCCGCGGCCCCGCGCCGCTCCCCCGCGAACCGGCCGCGCTCGTCCCGCTGGTGCGCGGGGCGCTGCTGCACCGCGGCGAGGGCGGCTCGTTCGGCTACGCGGTGCCGGACGAGCGGATGCACGAGGACGCCGAGTCCCGGTACGTGACGGAGATCCTCAGGATCCTGGCCGAGCGGGGCGCGACGCCGCTCACCGAGCCGCGGGAGCCCGGGGCGCGGTTCGTGGCGACCTGCCGGGACTTCGCGCTGCTGCTGTGCGCGCTGCTGCGCGAGACCGGCACCCCGGCCCGGCTGCGGTGCGGCTACGGGACGTACTTCGTGCCGGGCCTGAACGACAACCACTGGGTGACCGAGTACTGGGCGGGCGAGCGCGGCTGGGTCCTGGTGGACCCGCAGGTCACCGGCGAGTTCTACGGGCACATCCCCTTCGACCCGCTGGACGTGCCGCGCGACGCGTTCGTGGTGGCCGGTGACGCCTGGCGGGCGTGCCGGGCCGGGCGCGCCGACCCCGACACGTTCGCGGTGAGCGGGCTGCCCGAGATCAGGGGGATGCGGCTGGTGCGGGCGGACGTGGTGGCGGACCTGGCGGCGCTCGGCGGTGTCGAGGCCCTGCCGTGGGACGGCTGGGGCGTGATGGAGAAGGACGACGCCGACGTCACGGACGGCGACCTGGCGCTGCTCGACGCCGTGGCCGCCGCCACCTCCGCCGCCGGGCTCGCCCCGGGCGCGGGGCGGCCCGACGCGGTGCGGGCGCTGCTCGCCGACCCGCGGCTCGCGGTCCCCGCCGAGATCGTCTCGCACACGACCTTCCGCGGCGACCGCGTCGTCACCCTTCCTCGGGCGGCGTGAACGGCGTGCCCTGGTGGAACCAGAGCAGCCAGCCGTCGTCGGTGCGCCGCCACAGCGAACTGCGGTGCACCAGGCGGCCGTTGCTCTCGGTGTCGAAGGTCAGGTGGACGACGTCGTCGGCGAGCTGCACGCCCCGCATGCGGGAGGTCGTGACGGGGCGGGCGCCGGGCTCGGGGCGCGCGGTGAGCACGCGGACGACGGAGGCGCGGTCCCAGCGGGCGCCGGACGCGCCGAACTCGGTGAACTCGGGGTGCAGCAGCCTGCCGAACAGCTCGGGCGACGCCCGGACCTCCGGGTCGAGGAGGCGCAGCTCGTTCTCGATGGCCGCCTCGACGGCGGGCGTGCGCTCAGACATCGGTCCAGTCCACGAGCTTGGCGACGGTGTTCCAGTTGCGGCTGGTGGCGATGAGGCCCTTGGTGAGCGCGGGGCGGCTCAGGGCCTCGCCGAGCCGGGAGCGGCCGAGTCCGTCGGGGGCGTACAGGTACAGGGCGCGGTCGCCGAGCCGGAACTCCTCCGGCAGGAACGCGGCCCGGTCGAGACCGGCGAACCGGTCCGGGTCGACGGGCGCGGAGAAGTACGTGACGTGCAGCTGCCTGCCTTCGAGGTCGGCCGCGGGGAACGGGCACGCCTCGGCCACCGCCCGCAGGTAGGCGCCGTCGCGCACCAGCAGGTCCACGGGGAAGCCGAACTCCTTCTCCAGGGCCGCGCCCACCTCGGCCGCGAGGCTCTCCTCGTCGCCGCGGTCGGCGCTGAACACGGCGTTCCCGCTCTGGAGATACGTCCGTACGCCGCCCAGGCCCAGCTCTTCGAGGAGGGTGCGCAGCCGTGCCATGGGCACCTTCCGGCTGCCGCCCACGTTGACGCCGCGCAGCAGCGCCGCGTAGATCTTCGTCGCCATGCGCCCACGATAAGGCGGCCGCCGTGCCCCGTGGGGGTGGGCACGACGGCCGCCCGCGTCGCCTGAGGGTCGTCTCGGCTACTCGACGACCTTCAGGAGCTTGTTGGGCGTGCCCTCGCTCGGGTTGGAGATCTTGTCGGGGGTCGCGCCGTCGGTGAGGGCCTTGGCGACGTCCGCGGGCGTGGCGTCCGGGTGCGCGGCGACGTACAGGGCCGCGGCGCCGACGACGTGCGGGGTCGCCATGGACGTACCGGAGATCGTCTTGGTGGCGTCGTCACCGGTGTTCCAGGCGGAGGTGATGTCCGAGCCCGGGGCGTAGATGTCCACGGCGGAGCCGTAGTTGGAGAAGTCCGACTGCTGGTCGTCCTTGGTGGAGGAGGCGACGGTGATGGCCTCCTTGACGCGGGCCGGGGAGCTCTGGCTCGCGTCGGTGGACTCGTTGCCCGCGGCCACGGCGTAGGTGACGCCGGAGGCGATGGACTTGCGGACGGCCTCGTCGAGGGCCTCGTCGGCGCCGCCGCCGAGGCTCATGTTGGCGACGGAGGGGCCCTGGTGGTTCTTGGTGACCCAGTCGATGCCCGCGACGACCTGCTCGGTGGTGCCGGAACCCTGGTCGTCCAGGACGCGCACCGCGACGATCTTGGCCTTCTTGGCGACGCCGTGCGCCGCACCGGCGATGGTGCCCGCGACGTGCGTGCCGTGGCCGTTGCCGTCGTCGGCGTTGTCGTCGTTGTCCACGGCGTCGAAGCCGGAGACCGCGCGGCCGCCGAAGTCCTTGTGGCTGACGCGCACGCCGGTGTCAATGACGTAGGCGGTGGCGCCCTCACCGGCCTTGTCGGGGTACGTGTACTTCTGGTCGCCCGCGGTGTCGGCCTGGTCGACGCGGTCCAGGCCCCAGGACGGCGGGTTGTCCTGGGTGGCCTTGATGGAGAACTTCTTGTTCTGGACGACCTTGCCGACGGCCGGGTCGGCGGCCAGGCGCTTGGCCTCGGTCTCGGTCAGGCCCTTGGCGGAGAAGCCGTTGACGGCGGAGGAGTAGTCGCGGCTGAGGTCGCCGCCGTACTCCTCGGCCAGGTCGGCCTTGGCGTCCTTGCTGGCCTTGTCGTCGAGCAGCACGATGTAGCTTCCGGCGACGGCGCCCTTGGCGTCGGCGCCGTAGACCTTGCCCTCGGCGGGGGTCGAGGCCCCGGCGAACGTCCCGGCGAAGACGGTCACGCCGACCGCGGTGGCGGCGGTGGCTATGGCCGCGGTGAGCTTCATCGTGCGAGCACGCTTGTGAGCTGCCATGAAGAGGGGTCTCCTCGTGGGGTGTTGTGGGGGGATGTGTGGGGGTTCTCAAGCCGCGCTGCTTGCGCCCGGGCCGCTCCGTCGGGGCCGTCGCCCCGTGAGAGTCGTCGCTTCGCGGGAACCGTCGTTCCGCAAGAACTGAAGATCCCCGGGCGTTGGGACGAAACCTTGTCTGAATGGACGCGTCAGATCAATACCTTTGTGCGGCTGTGACTTGTTCAACAAGGTTCTGTAATAACAAATGGGACCTCGCTCGACACATCGGGCACGGCCGTGCCCGCCCCCGTCAGCCATCGCCACGGCGCGGCACCCGGCCCTGAGACGGTCCGGCCCAAGACCCCATAGGTGTAAGGGGCTTGATTCAGCCAGAGGGAGGAGGCCGGGCCCCGAGGGCTCACCGGCCAGCACGACGAGAGGCGGAGCCCGCCGCCCTAGCTTCGAACGGAGGGCGGCGGCACGGGGCCACCGCACCACACACAGGGGGCTGTCCCGTCATGGGGAACGCGGATACATCGGGCACACGGGTACGGGGCTTCGCCGCCCGCGCCGGGATCTGGAGCGCACGGCACCGGTGGGCCGCCGTCGGCGTCTGGGTCCTGTTCGTCGTCCTCGCCATGGGCGTCGGCTCGGCGGTGGGCCGCGTCGACGCCTCCGACGAGGACCTGAAGGGCGAGATCAGCCAGGCGCAGCGCATCCTCGACGACGCGGGCGTCGAGGAACCGGCGGGCGAGACGGTGCTGGTGCAGGCCGCGGGCGACGGCGGGCCGCGCGCCACCGACGCGCGCTTCCGGGCCGCCGTCGCCGACGTGACGAAGGCGGTCGAGGGCACCGGCGAGGTCACCGCCGTCACCTCCCCCTACACCTCGGGGACCGTCTCCAAGGACGGCCGCAGCGCGCTCGTCCAGTTCGACCTGCGCGGCGACCCGGAGACCGCGAGCGACCGGATCGAGCCGGTCCAGAAGGCCGTCGAGAAGGTCGCCGACCGGCACGAGGGCGCGGGCCTGCGGGTCGAGGAGATCGGCGGCGCCAGCATGGAGAAGACCTTCGACGACGCCTTCGGCAGCGACTTCCAGCAGGCCGAGTACTCGGCCGTGCCGGTGGCGTTCGGCATCCTGCTGATCGCGTTCGGCGCGCTCGTGGCGGCGCTGCTGCCCGTGCTGCTCGCGCTGTCCGCGATCGTCGCGACGATGGGCCTGATGGCGCTCGTCAGCCACGTCCAGCCGATGAGTGACGTGGCGAACTCCGTGATGCTCCTGGTGGGCCTCGCCGTCGGCGTCGACTACTGCCTGTTCTACCTGCGGCGCGAACGCGAGGAGCGGGCCAAGGGCCGCGATCCGCACACGGCGCTGCGCGTCGCCGCGGCCACCAGCGGCCGGGCCGTGGTGGTCTCCGGCATCACCGTGTGCGTCGCCATGGCGGGCATGCTCTTCACCGGCATCACCGACTTCGAGGCGATGGGCCTGGCGTCCCTGATGGTCGTCGCGGTGGCCATGGTCGGCTCGGTGACGGTGCTGCCCGCGCTGCTCTCGCTGCTCGGCGAGCGCGTCGAGAAGGGGCGGCTGCCGTTCCCGCGCCGCGGGGCGCGGCGGCGCGGGCGGCGCGGCGCGGGCGAGAGCAGGCTGTGGGGCGCGGTCGTCGGCGGTGTGCTGCGCCGCCCGCTGCTCGCCACGGTCGTCGCGGCGGGCGCGCTCGCCGCGATCGCGGTGCCCGCGCTCGGCATGAAGACCCAGAACCTCACCCTGGACCAGGAGTTCGGCGACTCCCTGCCGATCGTCGCGACGTACGAGCGCGTCAACGAGGCGTTCCCCGGCGGGGCCGAACCCGCCGAGGTCGTCGTCAGGGCCGACGACATCGACGCGCCCGCCGTCACCCGCGCCATCGCCGGCTTCCGCGAGCGGGCGGTCGGTTCGGGCGCCACCAAGGGCCCGGTGGAGCTGACCGTGCACCGCCAGCGGAACGTGGCCGTGCTCGCCGTACCGCTCGTCGGCGGCTCCGACCAGGGCAGGGCCGAGAAGAGCCTGGACCTGATCCGGGACACCGTGCGGCCCGCGACGCTCGGCCGGGTCGACGGCGTCGAGGCGCCCGTGACCGGTCAGGTCGCCGCGTCCAAGGACTTCAACGACCAGCTGCGCTCGTCCGCGCCGCCCGTCTTCGGCTTCGTCATCGCCTTCGCGTTCCTGCTGATGCTGCTGTCCTTCCGCTCCCTGGCCATCGCCGCCACGTCGATCCTGCTGAACCTGCTGTCGGTGGGCGCCGCCTACGGGGTCCTCGTCATGGTCTTCCAGCACGGCTGGGGCGCCTCGCTGGTCGGCGCGGAGGGCGTGGGCGCGATCGTGGCGTGGCTGCCGCTGTTCCTCTTCGTGATCCTCTTCGGCCTGTCCATGGACTACCACGTGTTCGTGGTGTCCCGGATCCGGGAGGCGCGGCTTCAGGGGCGGCCCACGCGGGAGGCCATCACGCACGGCGTCGTCACCACCGCCGGGGTGGTCACCAGCGCCGCCGTCATCATGGTCGCCGTGTTCGCCATCTTCGGGACGCTGTCCATGCAGTCCATGAAGCAGATGGGCGTGGGGCTCGCGGCGGCCGTGCTCATCGACGCGACCGTCATCCGGGGCGTGCTGCTGCCCGCCGTGATGGCGCTGCTCGGGGAGCGGAACTGGTACGTGCCGCGGTGGCTCCGGTGGCTGCCGGAGCTGGAGCGGCAGGAGGGCACGGACGGCACGGACCTGCCTACGGCCCCCGTGCCCGCCCCTTCCCGCACCTAGGGGGCCGCCGCCCGCTGCCTCCCGCCTCGGCCGGACCTCACAGGGGCGTGAAGTCTCTGGACGCGAGGAACGCCGGGCGGGGGGCGGGGGCCGCGAACGGGGCGGTCAGGGCGTTGTGGACGCTGTTGTAGACGACGAAGACATTGGAGCGGGGGTACGGGGTGATGTTGCCGTTCGAGCCGTGCACGCAGTTGGAGTCGAAGACGACGGCGCCGCCCGCGGGGCCGGTGAACTGCTCGATGCCCGCGTTCCGCGCCAGCTCGGCCACCGCCTCGTCGTCCGGCATGCCCACGGTGAAGCCGTGCGTGCGCAGGGAGTTGAGGTAGTGGTCGGGCGGGGTCTCGCCGACGCAGGGCACGAAGGTGTGGTGCGAGCCCGGGATGATCATGAGGCTGCCGTTGTAGGGCAGGTTCTCGGCCAGCGCGACGGACACGCTCAGGGCGCGGGGCGCGGGCATGCCGTCCTCGGCGTGCCAGGTCTCGAAGTCGGAGTGCCAGGGGAAGGGGCCGCCCCCGAACCCCGGCTTGTAGTTGACGCGGCTCTGGTGGACGTAGACGTCCGAGGCGAGGATCTGGCGGGCCAGGCCGAGCAGCCGGGGGTCGCGCACCAGGCGGTCGAAGGCCTCGCTGAGCCGGTGCACCTCGAAGACCGAACGCACCTGTCCGGAGGCCTCCTCGAAGACGATCCGGTGGTCGTCCGGCGGGCGCGGCACGGCGGCCAGGGCGGCGATCTCCCCGGTGAGGTCGGCGACCTCCGCGGGCGTCAGCAGGTCCGGCCACACGTGGAAGCCGTTCCGGTCGTACGCCGCGAGGTCGCGGGCGGTGAGCGGCCCGCCGTCGGCCGAGCCCCACACCACGGGGTCGGTGCGCGGGCGGCTCGCCTCCCGGCGGGGCAGCCGGGTGGGGTAGCGGTCGGTCACGTCCGTGCTCATGGCGTCGCCTCCCCGGTGCCCGCGCGGCAGTGGGCGGCCGGGGCGGGCAGGTCGAGTGCGGGGTTACCGTCGAAGAACCCGTGCGGCCGCAGCGAGAAGCCGCAGGTCACCACGGGCATCGCGGGCCAGTCCTCGGGGCGCACGACATGGTGCTCGCCGAAGGTGTGCCACAGCACCACGTCGGCCTCGTCCAGCGGCCGGTCCCCGCTCACGTACGCGGGCAGGCCCGCTCCGCCGGGGCTCTGGTACGGGTAGTCGCCCGCCGCGTACCACTGGCGCCGGTCGTACGCCGTGACCCACAGATGTCCGTAGACGAACCGGGCCCGGTGCCACTGCCCGGTGTCCGCCGACTGCAGGGGCAGCAGGCCGGACTCCGGCACGAGCCGGTAGCCGACCGGCTCCCCCAGCCCGTTGCGCACCCGCGGGTTCACCACGGTCCAGAACCGGCCCGTGGCGGCGTGCGCCCTGCGCTGCTGGGCCTCCTTCTCCGAGGCCAACAGCGTCGCCTCGGTCCGCCAGGCGGTGCCGAGCGGATTGTCCCGGCCGGTCGGCAGCGGCACCGAGTCCACCTCGTACACCGAGTTGCGGTCACCGTCGACGGCCATGTCGAGCCGCATGCTGAAGAAGTGCTGGTGGTGGGGGCCGTAGAGCCCGGGGGCGACGACGGCTCCGGACACCGGCGGCCGCTCGCCGGTGAAGGCGCCGGTGGAGATCATGCCGGTGAGCTTCACCTCGAAGCGGAGGGTGCCGTCGAGGTAGAGGTACCAGAAGTAGCCGTACTGGTAGTTGCCGAGGACGGCGAACGACGAGACGACCAGGCGGCGCTGACGCCGCGTCACCACGCGTCCGGTGCGGAAGTCGGTGTGCTTCCAGGCGACGCCGACGTCCTCCTCGTGCAGGCAGACGGCGTTGCGCAGGGCGGACGGCTCGCCGTCCTGGTCGTGCGCCGTCATGTCGAAGTAGCGGATCTCGCCCAGGCAGTCGCAGCCCGGCTCCAGGGAGTTCACGATGAACCCGGCCCCGTACTCGCCCTCGTCGAAGGCCTTCTTGCAGCGGTGGGTGAACCCGGCGTCGCCGTACGGGGTGTAGATCTCGGCCAGCGCGGCCCGGTGCAGCACCGGGCGGATCCGCCCCTGGTCCTCGTAGCCGACCTGGTGCAGCACCAGGCCCTCGCGGACGCTGAAGCCGATCCGGAAGTGCCACTTCTGCCAGCGCACGGCGTACCCGTCGACCTCGAAGCCCGGCCCGTCCGGCTGGGTGATCTCGATGGGCCGCAGATCCGTGCGCGGGCGCACCTCGGCGGGCCAGTTGCCGGGCGCTCCGGCCGCCGCGTCCGGGTCGTGGTTCCCGGACAGCGGCGGCAGCGGCACCGCCCCGCGGTCGGTGACGTCGAGCACCTGGAGGGAGTCGAGGTCGACGAGGGCCACCAGGTTCTCCACGGGGCGGGCGTAGCCGTTGTCGTGAGGGTGGGCGCGGACGAAGGTCAGGGCGCAGGCGAGGCGGCGGGCTTCGGCCGGGAGCGGGTCGGGGGCGGTGTCCGGGGCCGCCGCCGGGTCGTACGGCCAGGCGTCGACCATCGCCAGCGAGTGGTCGCGCACCCCGCGCTCGGCCATCGCCCGCCGCCAGCGCGGGTCCGCGCGCACGGCGTCGCCGCAGCGGGTGAACTCCTCGTCGGTGATGGCGGTCTGCGCGCCCTCGACGTGCTCCCAGCGCGTCACCTCTCCCGCGGTGAGGGAGACGACGGCCTCGTAGGTGCGGCGCCGCTCGCGGTCGCGCAGCACCATGAAGGCCTCGCGGGGCGGAGGGTGCTCGCGGGGCGGAAGGCGGTCCCCGCCGTCGGCGGCGGCGCCGTGCGCGCGCAGCAGCCGCTTGTCGGGTTCGCGCAGCGCGATCATCACGAACCGGATGTCCGCGGTGACGTCCGGGCGTTCCTTGAGGATCGCCACCGCGCGGCGCATCTCGTCGGCGGTGAGCGGCGCCAGGGGGTGGGGGCGTGCGGACGGGCTCAACGGTGCCTCCTCGGTGGGGTCGTTCAGGCGCGGAGCGCGGCGGCCAGGTCCTTGGCGAGCGCCACGAGGACCTCGGCCCGCGCGTCGTCCAGGTAGAAGTGGCCGCCCGGAAAGCGCCGCGACACGACCGGCCGCCCGCCAGCGGCCGTCATCTGCCCCCAGTCCGCGAGGAGTTCGTGCCGTACGGTGGGGTCGGCCTCGCCCGCGTACACGGCGAGGGGGCAGGTGAGGGGCGGGCCCGGCCGGTGCGCGTAGGTCTCGGCGACGCGGTAGTCGGCGCGCAGCCGGGGCAGCACGACGCGCAGCAGCTCGGGTTCGCGCAGCACGTCCGCGGACGTGCCGCCAAGGCGCAGCACCTCCCTCAGGAACGCGTCGTCGGGCAGCAGGTGCCGGTCCCGGGAGGCCTCGGCCACGCGGTGGGGCGGCTCGCTGCCGGACGCGATGACCAGCACCGGCGCGCGGCCCAGGCGCTGCGTCTCCCGCGCGGTCTCGTAGGCGACGATCGCGCCGAGGCTGTGCCCGAACAGGGCGTACGGGGCCGGGGCGGGGCCCTCGTCGAGCGCCGCGAGGAGGCCCGTCAGGTCGGCGACGACCGCGTCCATGTCCGTCGGCGGCGGCTCCCGCACCCGGCTGTCGCGGCCCGCGAGTTCGACGGGGACGACGTCGACGTCCGGCGCCAGGGCCGCCGTCCACGCGCGGTAGGTCCCGGCGCTGCCGCCCGCGTGCGGCAGGCACACCAGGCGGACGCGGCGGGCGGGCGCGTCAGGCACGGCGCCCCCGCTCCGGAGGACCGCCGGGGCCGTCACCGCCGTGAACGCCGCCGCCGTGGCGGTCCTCGCCGCCGTCGCCTCCCCCGTGCGCGTCGGTCAGCGCCCGGGCCAGGCCCGTGACCGTGGGCGCCGCGAGGAACGTCTCCAGGTCGACCCGCACCCCCAGCTCGTCCCGCACCCGTGTGACATAGCGCGCCGCGTGCAGCGAGCTGCCCCCGGCGGCGAAGAAGTCCTCGGCGGGCCCGACGCTGCCCACTCCCAGCACCCGGGCCGCCAGCCGCGCCAACTCGGCCTCCAGGGCGGAGAGTTCTCCCTTGGCGGTGGCGCCGCCACGTGGCTTACCCGGCGGTTCGGGCAGCGCGGCGTAGTCGACCTTGCCGTGGGGGGTCAGCGGGATGGCGGGCAGGAAGGCGATGCGCGAGGGCACCATGTACGGCGGCAGCGTCCGCCGCAGCCGCCGGCGCAGCTGATCCGCGTCGGGCGCCTCGGCGGCGGCCGGGACGACATACGCGTCGACGCGCCCCGAGGCCGCCCGGACCACCGCCCTGCGCACCTGGGGCTGGCGCTCCAGGGCGTCGCGGATCTCGCCCAGCTCGACGCGGTGACCGCGCACCTTGACCTGGCCGTCCTGGCGGCCGAGGAAGTCGAGGGCGCCGTCGGGGCGCAGCCGCACCAGGTCGCCCGTCCGGTACATGCGCGCCCCCGGCTCGTCCGCGAACGGGTCGGCCACGAAGCGCTCGGCGGTCAGGGCGGGCCGGTTCCGGTAGCCGCGCGCCACCCCGGCGCCCGCGACGTACAGCTCGCCCGGGTAGCCGACGGGCACGGGGGCGCCCGCCTCGTCGAGGACGTGGACGCGGACGTTGCCGAGGGGCCTGCCGATGGGCACGGCCGCGCGGGCGTCCCGGGGGCCGCAGCGCCAGTGGGTGACGTCGATGGCGCACTCGGTCGGCCCGTAGAGGTTGTGCAGGACGGCGTGCGTGCCCGAGCGGTGCAGACGCGCCACCAGGCCCGGCGGAAGCGTCTCGCCGCCGCAGAAGATGTGCCGCAGGCCCCGTACGTCGGCCAGGCGCGGCGCCTTCTCGTCCAGGAGCAGGTCGAGTACGGCGGGCACGCAGGTGAGGGCGGTGACGCCCGTGCGCACCATCGTCTTGAGGAGTTCGTGCGGGTCGGCGGCGGCCCGTGGCGGGGCGAGCGCGAGCGTCGCGCCCGACATCAGCGGCGCGAAGACCTCCCACACGGAGGCGTCGAAGCCGAGCGCGGTCTGCTGGAGCACCACGTCGCGGGGCCCCAGCGGGAACGCGCTCGCGTCCCAGTGCATCCGGTTGACGAGGTTGCGGTGCTCGACCTCGACGCCCTTGGGCGTGCCGGTGGACCCGGAGGTGTAGACGAGGTAGGCGACGTCGCGGGGCCCCGCCCGGGGCGGCACCCGGTCGGCCGGTCGTCCGTCCAGGGGGCACGCGTCGACGGGCAGCACGGGCACGCGGACCTCGGGCAGCCGCCCGCGCAGCGACCGGTGGGTCAGCACGGCGACCGCTCCGCTGTCCCGCAGCGCGAACGCCGTGCGCTCGGGCGGGTGCTCCGGGTCCAGGAGCAGACAGGCGCCGGAGGCCTTGAGCACGGCGAGGGTGGCGGCGATCGCGTCGGGACCGCGGTCCATGAAGAGCGCGACCGGGGTGCCCGCGCCGAAGCCCGCGCCCCCGTCGTCGCGCCCGGCCGCCGTCCGCTCGCGCAGCAGGTGCGCCAGCCGGTTGGCCCGGGCCTCCAGTTCCTCGTACGTCAGGACGGCGGTCCCCGAGCGCAGGGCCGTGCGGGACGGGTGGCGCTCGGCGGCCCGTTCGAAGAGGTGGTGCAGGCACGCGGCCCGCGGGTAGGTGGCCGCCGTGTCGTTGACCGCGGCGGGCACCCTCCGGCGCTGGAGCGCGGCGGCCGCGGCCGGGGCGGGTCCGGGCGCCCACAGGGACCGCGGCTCGGCGGAAGGCCGCTCGGCGGAAGGCCGCTCGGCGGAACGCGGCTCGGCGGAAGGCCGCTCCGCCCGCGCGGGCGCCCCGGGGCGCGCGGGGCCGCCGCGCGCCTCCTCCACCAGGAACCGCTGGTAGCACCGGGCCGAGGGGGCCCGGCCGGCGAGGCCGGAGGCGCCGCAGACGTGCAGGGCGTGGGCGACGCACTCCCCCACCAGCGGCCGGACGGCCTCCTGCAGGGCCTCGGCCGCGTCCTGGGCCTCCCCGCCGGGCCGCCCGCGGTCGGCGGTCTCGTCGAGCCGCAGCAGCTCGGCGTGCAGCGCGAGCCGCAGCCCTTCGAGCCGGGCGCGCTGCGCGGCGAGCGGGAACCCGACGGCCTGGTGGCCGCCGATGAGCTTCCCGAACTGCCGCCGCTGCCCGGCCCGTTCCACGGCCGAGCGGACGGCCCTGGCGCCGAGGCCGAGGAGGTGGGCGCTGTGCAGCAGCGCCGCCGCGGCCCACAGCGGCCCCGCGGGCAGCCAGGGCCCGCCGGTCAGGTCCTCGCGCAGCCGCACCTCGGCGACCCGGCCGCCGGGGGTGGTGCGCGCGGTCACCCACAGCGCCTCGGTGGGCAGGGCGCGCACCCCGCCGGACGGTCCCGGCTGGAGTACGAGGTCGGGTGGCGCCCCGGTGAAGCGGGCGACGCCGCGCCCGGCGGGCCGGGGCGGCAGGGGGACCCCGGCCGTCAACTCGCCTTCCAGCAGCGGCTTCAGGGATTCGGGTAGCGCGGCGGCGAACCAGGGCGCGGCGAGCACGGTGTCCAGCGCGTCGCCGGGCTGGAGCGCCCGGCCCAGCTCCGCGGCGAGGAGCCCGGCCTCGTACCAGCCGAGGCCCATGCCGCCCTGGCCGACCGGTACGCACAGGCCGTTCCAGCCGTCGCGCGCCATGACCCGCCGCGCCCGCGCGAGGAGCGGCTCGCCGTCGGCTCCGGGCCCGCCCTCGGCCCCGGGCCCGCCGTCAGCGCCGGGCCCGTCGTCGGCGTCGGTGGTCCAGTCGGAGGCCCAGGAGGCGGCGAAGTCCCGCACGAGTTGCCGCCGCCACGCGGTGGGAACGGGCATGTCAGTACTCCTCCCAGGGGTCGCCGCCGTCCATGAGTTCGGTGGCCACGGTGGTCAGCAGCACCTCGGACGTCCCCGCCGCGAGGGTCAGGCCCGGTGCCTCGCGGGCGGCGAGGCACAGGTCGGGGAAGTGCGGGTCGCTGTCCGGCGGATCCGGCGCCGGGCCCAGCAGCCGCCACGCCAACCAGGCCGTCCGCTGGGCGAGTTCGCTGGCCCACCACTTGGCCGCGGCCGCGGCGGCGGCGTTCGGACACCCCCGCTCCACGTCCCGCACGGCCCGCCAGGACAGCAGGCGGGCGGCGCGGATCTCGGCGTCGAGGCGGCGCAGGCCGTGCTCGCGGCAGGCGTCGTCGAGGCGTCCGCGCGCCCGCAGGCCCGCCGTCAGCTGGTCGTACCAGCGCCGGGCACGGGCGGCGAAGTTGATGCCGGTGCGCTCCAGGCCGAGGGCGCGGGTGAGCAGCGGCCAGCCCTGCCCCGGCCGCCCCACCAGGGCGTCGCCCGGCAGCCGTACGTCGTGCAGCCGCACCCGGAAGAGCCGCTCGTGGTTGATGGTGTCGACCGGCTCGACCCGCACGCCCGGGGCGTCGAGCCCCACGACGAACAGGGCGATACCGGCGAAGCCGACCCGATCCCCGACCCGATCCCCGGCCCGGTCCCCGTCCCCGTCCCCGTCCGCGCCGTGGCCCGCGACGCGCGCGGCCAGGATGCCGTACTCGGCGACGGAGGTCCGCGCGTTCCACACCTTGGTGCCGTTCAGGCGCCACCCCCCGCCGGGCTCCGGTACGGCCCGGGAGGTGAGGCCGCCGAGGTCGCTGCCGACGTCGGGCTCCGTGTAGAGCACGGAGAAGACCGTGGCGCCCCGGGCCATCCCCGGCAGGTGGCGGTCGCACTGCTCGGGCGTGCCCGCCATGAGCAGCGTGGCCCCGGCGTTGTCCACGGTGTTCACGCGGACGCTGTCGGGGACGCCGTGCAGGGCCAGTTCCTCGGCGACCGTCGCCGACGCGTACGCGCTGAGGCCGAGGCCTCCGTAGCGGCGCGGCCAGTGCGGGGCGAGCAGGCCGTGCTCGCCGAGCAGGCGGTACACGGCGGCCGGGTGCGGGCAGGCACCGGCGTCCGAGCGCCACACGCGCGTCAGTTCGTCCCGTACGAACGGCAGGGCGAGGAGTTCACGGGTCCGGGTGCGTAAGTCCGCTTCGCCGACGGTCGCGGTGTTCCCCATGCCAGCCCCAGTGGATGCCCTGGCGCCCACGCCAACTCTGTTGTCGCACAGGTGAGTTGAAGACCGAACGGTCAACGGCGCCAACGCGTTTCATGGGAACATCCGGCGGTAGATCGCTGTCAAGGAAGCGGCGCGCGGACCGCCGAGTTCCGGCCAGTCGCCGTGTGGCGGGAACTCGCCGTCACCCGGCGGGCCGCTCCGGTCCTGCGACCAGGGTGTCGAGGTGGGCCAGGGCCGCGGCGATCGCGGGGTGGTGTCCGCTGCCGCCGCGGATGACGCTCAGCAGCCGCCGCGACGGCTTGGCCGGGCCCGTCAGCGGCGTGCGCGCCAGGTCGAGGCGCGGCGGAAGACTGGCCGCGTGCGGCACCAGGGCGATGCCCAGACCGTGGGCGACGAGCGCGGCGACCACGGTCCACTCCAGGGCCTGGTGCGCGATGTCGGGGGTGAAGCCCGCGCTGTTGCAGGCGGCCAGGACGACGTGGCGCGCCGAGCTGCCGGGCGTGCCGACGATCCAGGGTTCGTGCGCCAGGTCCTGGAGCGTCACCGCGGAGCGCTGTGCCAGCGGGTGGCCGCGCGGGGTGAGCAGGTCGAAGGGGTCGTCGAGCAGGGGCCGCTGGTCGAAGCGGCTGTCGCCGTACGGCGGGTTGTCCGCGGTGGCCTCGACGATCACGAGGTCGGCGTCACCGGAGAAGAGCAGGTCGAAGCAGTCCCGGGGCTCCGACTCGCGGACCTGCACCGTCAGGTCGGGCCACTGGGCGCCCAGGCGGGCGGCGAGCGGGGCGAGGAGGACGGACACGGCGGTGGGGAAGCCCGCCAGGCGCAGCACGCCCTTGGGTGCCGCGCTCACCGTGGCGTGCATCCCGGCCTCGGCCCGCTGCCAGTAGCGCTCCATGCGGTCGGCGTGGCGCAGCAGCACCCGGGCCGCGGGGGCGAGCCGCACACGGCGCCCGTGCGGTTCGAGGAGCGGCACCCCGAGGTCCCGGCTGAGCCGCCGCATCTGCTGGGAGGCCGCGGACGGCGACAGGTGGAGCGCCTGCGCGGCGGCGGTGACGGTGCCGTAGTGGGCGATCGCCCGCAGCACGGCGAGGCGGCGCAAGTCAATCATCGCTCCATCATGAAGGCGGCGTGCACGGTGTCGTGCGGAAATCGAACCTGGACTCGTACGGTCCGGGGCGCTGAGACTCATGCCATGTCTGCGTGTCCGTACTGCGGTTGGCCGGACGAGAAACCGGCGCGGACGCTCTCCCGGCACCGCGTCGGCGAGGGCGTCACCGTGTGGACCCGCTGCGCCTGCGGCTCGCTCCAGGCCCGGCAGCTCACGGCGGGGGCGGAGGTCATCACACTGCGGGGCCCGCCCGCCGACCGCCGCCCGCACGAGGGGTGACTCCCCGAGGGGGCGGCGGGAAGCACGCGCGGCACACCGGGGAAGACGGGAAAAACGGAGGAAGACGGGGAAAACGGGGAAGACGGGGAAGGCGGGGAGCTGAACGGTGGTACGGGGGAACGTCCGGCGCGGGCTGATCCGGTGGGCGCCGGTCCGATGGACGCCGGTCCGGTGGACGCCGGTCCGGTGGTCGCCCGCCGCCGCGGGGAGTTGCCTGGTCGTGTGCAGCGCGCTGGCGATGCAGGGCGGTCAGGCGGTGGCGAAGCTCGCCTTCGCCGTGGCGGTGCCGGTGGTCGTCACGGCGCTGCGGTTCGGCTTCGGCGCGGCCGTGCTGTGGGTCGTGTGGCGGCCCCGCCTGCCCGCCGACCGGCCGTCGGCGTACCTGGTCCTCGGCCTCGGCACGTCACTGGCCGGGGCGAGCGTCACCGTCTACGAGAGCTTCGACCGGCTGCCGCTGGGCCTCGCGGTCACCTTGCAGTCGCTCGGCGCGCTGGTCGTCTCGCTGCTCGGTGCGCGCCGGGCCCGGCACGTCGTGTGGGCGCTGCTCGCCGGGGGCGGCGTCGTCCTGATCAACTACCGGCCGGGCGGCGCCCTGTCGGGGGCCGGTGTCGCCCTCGCGCTGTGCTCGGCGGCCTGCTGGGCGGCGTACATCCTGCTCAGTGCCCAGGTGGGCGCGCGCGGCACGGGCGGTGGCGCGCTGGCCCTGGCGAGCGGGTGGGCGGCCCTGCTCACGCTGCCCTACGGGCTCGCCGCGCAGCCGGGGGCGTTCCTGGACGGCCGGGTCCTCGCCACGGGGTTCGCGGTGGCGGTGCTCAGCACGGTGGTGGCCAACTCCCTGGAGCTGCGGGCGCTGCGGCGTGTGCCGCCGCGCGTCTTCGGTGTCCTGGTGTGCCTGGAACCGGCGATGGCGGCGCTGCTCGGTCTCGTCGTGCTCGGTGAGCGCCTGACACCGGCGCAGTGGGCGGCGACGGCCGTCATCGTCGCCGCGTCCGTCGGCGCGGCCCTCGACACCGCGGACCGCGGCGGCGGGCCGGGGCCCCGGGCCCGGGAGACCCCGGGGCCCCGGGCGCGGGCGCGGCCCCTATGCCGCGGCGGTCGCCTTCCGCTCCTCGAAGGAGTCGATCGTGCGCGTGAAGTCCCGTGTGGACAGCAGCAGTTTGTAGACGATGGCCAGCTCGAAGACGAGCAGCAGCGCCCCGGAGACGATCGTCGCCGGGACGACGACGTCGAAGAGGGGGCCGATGATGAAGACGCCCATCTGGAACTCGACGCCGCTCACCAGGTGCGTGCGGATGCGGTGCCGCAGCAGGAAGGAGCGCGCCCGCAGGTAGGCGGGGAAGCGGCTGCGGAACTCCTGGTGCAGGTCGACGACCTGCGGCGCGCGGGCCGCAGTGACGGCCTGTGCCCCTCCCGCGCCGCCCGCCGGGGCGTCCCCGGCGCCGCCGGGCCGTCCGCCGAGGCCTTCGGCGCCGTCCGGTGCCTCCGCCGTGTCACCGCCCCGGCCCGCGTCGCCGCCCGGCTGCGTGCCGCCGCCCGGCCCCGCGTCATCGCCCGGCGCCTCCGCGACCGCGCGGGCCAGGTCGCGCTCCACGTCCGCCTCCGGGTTCTCCCGCAGCAGGTCCTCCATGAAGGCCAGCTCGGCCTGGTTCTCGGCGCGCCGGGCGGCCCTCATGCGGGCCTTGATCTGCTTGCGCATGGTGTGCCGGACCTTGAAGATCTCAAGGGAGTTGATGTACCGCAGCGTGTCGAGCCCGACCACCACGAGGGCGAGCCAGACGTACACGACGTCCCCCGTGCGCTCGTACTGACCGCCCATCAGGGCGACCGCGCACACCATCACGCGGATGCGGTCGAAGACGAAGTCGAGCCACGCGCCGAACACCGAGCCCTGCCCGGTCAGGCGCGCGACCTTGCCGTCCATGCAGTCCAGGACGAAGCTCAGGTGGTAGATCACCGCGCCGAGCACCAGCCACCGCCAGTCGCCGAACGCGAAGCACACCGCGGAGCCGAGCCCGAGCAGGAAGGCGCCCCAGGTGATCTGGTTCGGCGTGACGCGGGTGCGCAGCGCGGTCTGGCGGACCAGCGGCGTGGCGAGGGGGTCGACGAGCAGCACGGTCCACCACGCGTCGCGCTTCTTCTGAGTGACGCGGCGCACCTCGGCGAGGGGCGGTATCTCCCTGCGGGCGGACGCGCTCCGTGGCGGTGACAGTGAGGGCATGAGACAACTTCCTGGCGTTGGTTCGGAGTTCACCTCACGCTAGGAAGCCGTTCCCCGAGGAACAAGGAGCGCCCGGCGCAACCTTTGACCGGGGGTAAGGGTCCAACCAGCGGGACGAGTCCATGGACGTCCCAGGACGCCCGTGCGTTATCCGAGCGTTACCGAATGACCCGGCCGTTACCGAATGGCCTCACGGAGTGTTACGTCAGACCGCGGCACCACCCCCGGACCCCACCCCCCATCACGGCCAATCCGCCGCGAAGCGCGGCGAATCGGTCACACCGCCCGACCGGCCGCCTTCACGCCGCCCTCACGCCGGGCCCGCACGATCTCCTCCTCGATGAGGTCGGCCGCGCGCTTCGTGCCGCCCTCCCCCGCCATGCCCGCCCGCACCTCGTCGAGCCTGCGCGCCACCTCCGGGTCGTCGACGAGCGCGAGGACCGCCGCGCGCAGCGCCTGAGGCGTGGCCTCCGCCATCGGCAGGTGGCGGGCGACGCCGAGCGCCTGGAGCATGTCGGCGTTGCCGAACTGGTCGACGGCCTGCGGCACGGCCACCATCGGCGTGCCGGTGGCGAGCCCCTCCTGACTGCCGCCCGCGCCCGCGTGCGTGATGAACGCGTCGGCCTGCCTCAGGATCGCCAACTGCGGCACCCAGCGGCGCACTTCCACGTTCGCCGGTACGTCGCCCAGCTCGGCCTCGTCGACGTGCCGACCGATCTGGAGCACCATGTGCCAGCCCGGCAGGCCGCCGAACGCCTCGACGCACGCGCGGTAGAAGCCGGGCTGCTTGGTGAAGGCCGAGCCGAGCGACACCAGCAGCACCTTCTCGGCGTCCGCCGGGCGCTCCCAGCCGCCCTGCGCGGCCCGGTCGCCCTGGCAGGCGCCGACGAACGTGTGCACGGCCTCGTCGACCCGGTCGGCGTGCGGCTGCAGCGCCTTGGGGATCAGGACCAGGGAGCGGGGCGGGCGGCCGACGAACGGGTCGGGGTGCTGATCGATGCCGTTCTCCCGCAGCCAGGACGCGAAGCGCGCGTAGTACGCCCGCCCCCGCTCGGTCTTCCGGGGCTCCGCCCACATCGGCTCGGCGACCTCCTCCTCGTACCCCTCCCAGGCCACCAGGTTCGGCGACAGGGAGACCTCGGGCACGCCCCAGCGGCGGGCGAGGACCCGGGCCGGATACGAGGTGATGTCGTACAGGACGACGTCCGGCTCGTCGCCCTCGTACGCGGCGGCCAGCTGCGGCAGGGCCTGGATCGCGTCGGCCAGGAACGGCTCCACGTTGTCGAGGAGGGTCTCGCCCCAGGCCGACGGGTCGTCGTCGGGGCCGGGCAGGATGGTGGTGTAGGGCACGGGCTCGGCGCCGGTCTCGGCGACCTTGTCCGCGAACGCGTGCGGGATCGCGTACGTGACGCGGTGGCCGCGGGCGACGAGCTCCCGGATCACTTCGAGGCTCGGGTTCACGTGCCCGTGGGCGGCGATGGAGAACATGGCGACATGGGCACGCTGGCGTGTGGTCATGACGACGACCATAGCGAGACGAGACGTCTCGTGCAATCCATTTCGGCGCAGCCGGACCCCGCCCTACACCCCGCGCTCGGTCTCCGCCCCCGCGTTGTAACGCAGCAGGTACTCCGCGAACCGCTCCAGATCGGGCCCGCTCCAGTCCGCGAGCCGCTTCCGGAACGCCACCCGGCGGCTGTCCGTGACCCGCGCGAGCAGCCCGGCGCCGCGCTCGGTGAGGTGCAGCACCTGCACGCGGTGGTCGGCGGGGTCCTGGCGGCGCTCCACCAGGCCCGCCTGCTCCAGGGCGGCGACCTGGCGGCTGATGGTCGACTTGTCCAGCGTGTAGTGCGCGGCCAGGTCCGTGGCGCGACAGCCCTGCTGATACTCCAGGTGGCTGAGCAGCGTGAACGAGACCAGTGACAGCTCGGGGTGCATGCGCGCGGCCGTGGCGCGGGCGCGCCGCGCGAACGCCGTCATCTCGCGCTGGATGGTCTCGATCGCCTCGTCCCGGTCGGCCACGCCGCCGCCTCCTCGCCCCGCCGCCTCCGGCCGCGTTTCCCACGGCCCACCAATGGTTGTACAGTACAACATGACGTAAGAGTTGTATATGCCAACTACCTGCGCCATCCATCCGTGCCCACCCCCTGGAGAGGTTCCATGACGGCGCCCGCCCGTGGCCCCCTGCGCCACGTCCTCGTCCACCTGCTGACCCCGCTGCTGATGTGCCTCGGCATGGGCCTGGCCTATATGAGCGCCTTCGTCACGCCCGAGCCGCACGACCTGCCGGTCGCCGTCGTCGGCACCGACGCCCGGGCCCACGCGTCCGCCCACGCCGTCGCGGCCGAGGCGGGCGACAGGCTCGACGTACGGACCCTGGCCACCCGCGCGCAGGCCGTCGACGAGCTGAAGTCCCTGGACATATCCGGCGCCTACCTCCCGGACGCCAAGGCGCCCGAGCTGCTGGTGGCCTCCGCGGGCTCCGACATGAGCGCGCTCGCCGCCGAGAAGGTCTTCACGCCGGTCGCCGCCGCGCAGGGCACGCCGTTGAAGGTCACCGACGTGGCGCCGCCGGTCTCCGACGACCCCACGGGCCAGGGCCTGTTCTTCCTGCTCGTCGCCGTGAGCATCGGCAGCTACGCCTCCGTCGCGGTGCTCGGCGGGGCGGGCGGCGCGCTGCGGATGCGGGCGCGCGCCGGGCTCGCCGTCGGGGTGTCCTTCGCCGTGAGCCTGATCGGCGCCGCGCTCGCCGGGCCGGTCTTCCACCTCGCGCACCACGGGCTGTGGGGGTGTGGGCCCTGTCCTGGCTGTACTCGGCGGGCATCCTGCTCATCGGCGTCGGCCTGCACACGTTCCTGAAGCGCTGGACGACCCTCGCGATGATGGTGCTCTTCGTGATGCTCAACTTCACCAGCTCCGGCGGGGTCTTCCGGCCCGAACTCCAGAACGGCTTCTACGGCTCGCTGCACTCCTTCTGGAACGGCGCGGGCTTCGTGGAGGGCGTCCGGGGACACCTGTACTTCGCCGGGCACGGCGTCGGGCGGGCCGCGGTGACGCTGGTGGCGTGGCTCGCGGTGGGCCTGCTGCTCACGGCGGTGGCCGGACTCGTGGAGCGGCGCCGGGCCGCGCTGACCGGCGCCGCCGAGGCCCCCTCGGCGGCGGCCGCCCAGCAGGCCCGGGAGGACCGGGACGCCGAGGAGGAGATGGAGGAGTCGGTCGCCGTGTGACGGCGGCGGTGGCAGCGGGGGGCCGAGGCGTCAGCGCTGGTAGCGCCTGAGGACGAGGTTGCCGTCCTCGACCAGGCGGTGGCGCAGTTCGTCCAGGTCGATGGCGCCGCTGTAGTACTCCTGGAGCGCGGGCGTGGCGATCTTGTCCGACCACTCGGGATAGCCGCGGACCGACTGGGCGGGGCGGGGCGCAGGTGCCGGGCGAGCGCGGTGCCCGTCGCCCAGTCGTCCTTCGCGGTGTGCAGCGCCGGGTCCTTCAGGGCCCGCTCGCCGGTGGGCAGCATCCAGTCGCCGCGGGCGAGCCGCACCATGTTGGCGGGCCGCAGGAAGAAGTCGAGGAACGCGGCGGCCTCCTTCTTGTGCGGGCTGTCCTCGGCGATGGACAGGGTCTGCGGGCTCACCCCCTGGGCGAGCCCGTCGGCGCCCGCGGGCGCGGGCAGCACCTGCCAGTCGAAGCCCTCCGGTGCCTGCTGGGCGATCTGCTGGCGGTACGAGAACCCCAGCGGGACCATGGCGTACTTGCCGCCGAAGAAGCCGGGCAGGGTGTCCGAGCCGCCCATGCCGAGGGTCGCGGCGGACGCGCTGCGGTCCGCGTTGACCTGGTCGTGGACGGTGCGCGGCACCACCGCGTCGGCGTCCTCGAAGCGGATCTCGGCCTTGCCGTCGGCGCGCCGGTGGAACAGCTTCCCGCCCGCCGACAGCGACAGGTTGAGCGTCGCCGACACCGGGTCCTTCAGCGGCCAGGCGACCCCGAACCTGCCCTTGCCGTCGGCCAGTTCCCGGGTGACCGAGCGGAACTCGGCCCAGCTCCACGGCTTGGCGGGCGTCGGGATCCGCACGCCGGACTCCCTGAGCCACTTCGCGTTGGCGACGAGCACGCGCGGCTCCTGGAGGAACGGCACGCCGTACACCTTGCCGCCGAAGGTCGCCGTGTCCCAGCTGGCCTTCGGGATGTCGTCCTTGAGGCGCCTCGGCAGCAGGGGGCCCAGGTCGGCTAGGTAGCCGCCGTACGCGAAGTCCGCGAGGTCGTCGGAGGCGTCGTGGATGACGTCCGGGGCCTCGCCGCCCTCGAACGAGGTGAGCAGCTGGTCGTGGACGCCGGTCCAACTGCCCTGGACGTACTCGACCCTGATGTCCGGGTGGGTGGCGTTCCACTCCCGTACGAGCCGCTTGTTCGCCTCGACCGACTCCTGCTGCCAGGCCAGCGACTGGAAGCGCAGGGTGACCCTGCCGTCGCCGCCGTCACCGCCGTCGGAGCAGCCGGAGAGGAGGAGGGCGAGGGCGGCCGCCACGGCGGCGAGGCGGCGGGGCGGAGCCGTGCGGCGGTGGGGCGTGGCCGTCGGGCGGCGGGGCGCGCGCATCAGCTCTTCACCGCCCCGGCCAGCATCCCGCCCGTGATCCGCCGCTGGATGAGCGCGAAGACGACGAGCGACGGCAGCGTGGCGAGGAACGCGGCGGCGGCGAGCGGGCCGAGGTCTGCCGTGCCCTCCGCGCCGATGAAGTGCGTGAGGACGACCGGCAACGTCTGCTTCTCCGGGGTCTTGAGCAGCACCAGGGCGAAGAAGAACTCGTTCCACGCGGTGATGAAGGCGAACAGGGCCGTCGCCGCGATGCCCGGCGCGAGCAGCGGCGCGGTCACCGACACCAGGGTGCGCAGCCTGCCCGCGCCGTCCACGGCCGCGGCCTCCTCCAGCTCGCGCGGCACCGCCCGTACGTATCCGACGAGCATCCACAGCGCGAACGGCAGCGCCCACACCACGTACACCATGATCAGTCCCGGCAGCGAGTTGATCAGGCGCAGGTTCTTCAGGACCAGGAACAGCGGGATGATCACCAGGACGAACGGGAAGGCCTGGCTGACCACGACCCAGCCGGTCGCCGCCCGCGACAGCGGGGTGCGGTGCCGGGCCATGACGTACGCCATGGGGGTCGCGATGACGACGGCGATCAAGGCCGCGCTCACCGCCGCGACCAGGGAGTTGCCCGCGGCCTGGAGCAGGGGCTGCTCGTCGAACGCCTGGCGGTAGTTGGCGAGGGTCGGGTCCTTCGGGATCCAGGTCGGGTGCAGGCTGCCCAGCTCGCGCGCCGGTTTGAAGGACGTCGAGACCAGCCAGAGGAAGGGGAACGCGAGGAAGGCGAGGTACGCGAGGAGCGCCGCGTACTGGCCCGCGCGGGCGGCCCCGCCGGTCCGTGCGGCTCCGGGGGTTCGGGCGGCTCCGGGGTTCGGGCGGTGCGCGCGGGCCCGGTGGTCGGTGGTGTCATCGCTCGTCCGCTCCCCTCAGCCGCCCGACCAGGTACACGGCGAGCAGCACCGAGATCACCGCGACCATGACGCAGCCCATCGCCGCCGCGTAGCCGAACTGGCCGTAGCGGAACGCCTCCTCGTACGCGAACAGCATCGGCAGCCGGGTGCGGCCGCCGGGCCCGCCGTTGGTGAGCACGTACACCAGGGCGAAGGAGTTGAAGTTCCAGATGAAGTTGAGGGCGGTGATGGACAGCGCGATGGGCCGCAGGGCGGGCCAGGTGACCGTGGTGAAGCGGCGCCAGGCGCCCGCGCCGTCCATCGCGGCCGCCTCGTGCAGCTCGCGCGGCACGTTCTGGAGCCCGGCGAGCAGCGCCACCGTGGTCTGCGGCATGCCCGCCCAGACGCCCACGACGATGACGGCGGGCAGTGCCGTGCCGAGCCCGGTCAGCCAGTCCCGGCCGTCGCCGAGGCCGAGGTCGCGCAGCGTCTCGTTGAGCACGCCCGCGTCCGGGTGGTAGACGAGCCGCCACATGATGCCGACGACCACCTCGGGCATCGCCCACGGAACGATCGCCAGGGAGCGGGCCAGCCAGCGGAAGCGCAGGTTCTGGTTGAGCAGCAGCGCCAGGCCGAGCGCCAGCAGGAACTGCGGCACGGTCACCCCGACGGCCCACAGCAGGCCGATGCGGAACGACTCCCAGAACAGCGTGTCCTGCCGCAGGTCCTGGAAGTTCAGCAGCCCGATCCACTCGGTGGGCTCGGTGCGGCCCGACTGCGCGTCGGTGAAGGCGAGCGCGATGCCGTAGAGCAGCGGGCCGACGCTCAGGACCAGGATCGGCAGCAGCGCGGGCAGCACCAGGAACCAGGCGCCGTGGTCCAGCGCCCGGCCGCCGGGTCCGCCCGCCCGGCCGGACCGCCCCTTCGCGGTCGCCAATGTCACGGAATCGGCTCCTTTGGGCGGCTGATGGAGGTTTGGCCGCCCAGGCGGCCCCCGTCATCGTGCTGACGCGAGGGCGGTACGTCAAGCGTCCGCGCATGCCGGAAGTCCGGCTGGCCTGTGCGAATGCGACACTTGCGACGCGGCGGGCGGACCCCCGCCGCCGGATGCGGCACTCGGTGCGGGAGGCACGGGATGGACGAGGCACGGGCGCGGGAACTGCTGGACGCGGCGGGGCTCCCGGCGGACGGCGCGCGGCTGCTGGCCCTCGGCGAGAACGCGGTGTTCGCGCTTGCCGACGTGGACCGCCTCGTGGTGAAGGTGGGGCGGGACGCGCCGGAGCTGCTCGACCGGGCGCGGCGCGAGCTGGCCGTCGCCGAGTGGCTGCGTACCTGTGGCGTACCGGCCGTGCGGGCCGCCGAAGCCGCGCCCCGGTCCGTCGACGGGCACCCGGTGACGCTCTGGCACCGGCTGCCCGCGGCCGAGCGCCCCGCCGGGCCCGCCGACCTGGCCGCCCTGCTGCGCCTTGTGCACGCGCTGCCCGCGCCGCCCTTTCCGCTGCCGCGGCGCGAGCTGCTCGGCGGGGTCGAGCGGTGGCTGACCCTCGCCGGGGACGCCATCGACGCCGCTGACGCGGACTACCTCCGTGAGCGGCGGGACGGCTTCGCCGCCGCTGCCGCCGCGTTGACGCCGCGGCTGGCGCCCGGGCCGATCCACGGTGACGCGCTGCCGCGCAATGTCCTCGTGGGGCCGGACGGGCCCGTGCTCGTGGACCTGGAGACCTTCTCCTTCGATCTGCGCGAGCACGATCTGGTGGTGATGGCGCTGTCCCACGACCGGTACGGGGTGTCCGGGGACGCCTATGCCGAGTTCACGTCCGGCTACGGGTGGGACGTGCGGGAGTGGGAGGGGTGTGCCGTGCTGCGCGGGGCGCGGGAGACGGCCAGTTGCGCGTGGGTGGCGCAGCACGCGCCGGGCAATCCGCGGGCGTTGGCCGAGTTCGGGCGGCGGGTCGCGTCGCTGCGCGAGGGCGATGCGACGGTCCGCTGGCACCCGTTCTAGCCCTCGCGGGGGGCGCCCCAGACCCACCCCTTCCCGAACCAGGGGCGGCTGCCCCTGGCACCCCGCCTTTATCGGCGCTCCGCGCCTCGTCCTCAAACGCCGGACGGGCTGAAACTCTGCCGCACCGGCAGGATCCAGCCCAGCCCGCGACAATCCAGCCCGTCCGGCGTTTGAGGACGAGGCCGAAGGCCGATCAACGGCTATGCGCTCGCTCGCAGGGGCCATACCCCGTCGACCACCGCGCCCGCGTCGCCCTTGCGGCGCAGGAAGCTCTGGAAGTCCGCCGCCCAGGCGGCGTACCACCGCACTTGGCGCCGGTGCAGCTCCGCCGGGCCCAGGTCGGCGACCTTGCCGTGGCGCTCGGCTATCGCGCAGGCGAGCCGCGCCGCGGCCAGCGCGTCGGAGGCGGCGTCGTGGGCCGCGTCCAGGACCACGCCGTACTCCGTGCAGACCGCTTCCAGGTTGCGCTTGCCGCGGCGGTAGCGGTCGACGGCGCGGTCGATCGTGTACGGGTCGACGACGGGGGCCGGGTCGGCGCCGCCGAGGCGGTCCGTCAGGGACGGCAGGCCGTGGCGGCGCAGCTCGGCGGAGAGCAGGGTCAGGTCGAACGCGGCGTTGTACGCCACGACCGGGATGCCCGACTGCCAGGACGACACGAGGACCCCGGCGATGGCGTCGGCGACCTCCGCGGCGGGCTTGCCGTCGGCGGCGGCGCGCTCGCCGGTGATGCCGTGCACCGCCACCGCGTCCGGCGGGATCGGCACGCCCGGGTCGGCGAGCCACTCGCGGCGGCCCAGCTCCTGCCCGGCCCTGACCTCCACCACCGCCCCCGTGACGATGCGCGCCTGGTGCGGATCCGTGCCCGTGGTCTCCAGGTCGAAACCGATCAGCAGCTCTCGGTGCCAGCTCATGGCCGCCCCCTTCGTCGTGGTGCTCTCCCCCAGTGGCCTCCACGATCCCATGCGCCACTGACAATCAGTTGACCGGATTCCGCTTACCGGGGCGCACCGCGGCTCCCGGAGAGCGGGGATGCCCTTACCGAGGGATCAGGACACCGGCCGCGCGTCCGCCCAGGCGACTTCGAACTCCTCCCGGTAGGTCGCGAAGAGGCTGTTCTCGCCGAGGTCGCCGGGATCGCCCGCCCTCACCACGCGGCCCCCGCCGCGCAGCACCAGCACCGGGGCCTCCATGCCGCGGGTCCTGCGCAGATAGGACTGGACGACCGCGATGCCGTCGGAGCCGTCGCCGTCGACCAGGTACGCCGTGAAGCGGGGCGTCTCGTCGAAGACCTGGATCTCGAAGGCGCCGGGGTCCTTCAGCCGGGACCGCACCCGCCGCATGTGCAGGATGTTGGACTCCACGGAGCGGCTCAGCTCGCCGCGCTTGAGGCCCAGTTCCCGCTCCCGGCGCTTGACGGCGCTGCTCGCGGGGTTGAGGAAGAGCAGCCGCACCCGGCAGCCGGTCTCCGCGAGCCGCACCAGGCGGCGGCCGGAGAAGTTCTGCACCAGCAGGTTCAGGCCGATGCCGATGGCGTCGACGCGCCGCGCCCCGCCGAACAGGTCCTCCGCGGGGAACTGCCGCAGCAGCCGCACCCGGTCGGCGTGCACACCCACCACGTCCGCGTACCGGTCGCCGACCAGCTGCTCGACGGCGTCGACCGGGAGCCGCCGCGCCGACGGCACGTCGGAGCCCGCGCCGAGGATGTCGAGCAGCCGCGCGGAGGCCCGCTCGGCCTGGGCGAGGACCGTCGGGGACAGCGCGCGGTTGCGGGAGACCACGTTCCGGGCGACCTCCAGCTCGTCCAGGGCCAGCTCCACCTCGCGCCGGTCGTCGAGGTACGGCTCGAAGCAGGGCCAGTGCTGGACCATCAGCTCCCGCAGCTGCGGCAGGGTGAGGAAGCTGAGGACGTTGTCGTCGGCGGGGTCGAGCAGATAGCCCTTGCGGCGGCTGACCTCGCGCACGGCGACGGCCCGCTGCACCCACTCGTGGCCCGCGGGCCCCGCCGCGGCGACCACCCAGTCCTCGGCGTGGACGGGCTCGTACACCGGACGCAGAACAGCGGCCACGACCGCGCGCAGCCGCTGTTCCACGAGGTTCAGCCAGATGTAGGCCCGCCCGGCCCGCTGGGCGCGCGTACGCACCTCGCGCCAGGCGTCGGCGTCCCAGTCCAGTTCGGGTCCGATCTGGGATCCCGTCTCCATCGGCCGTGCCAGGGACACCGCGGTGGGCGGGACGCCGTCGGAGCTCCCCTCGTGACCCGCGTCACCAGGGGCAGCTCCCGCCCCTCCGCGCTCACCCGTGCACCGCCTTCCACTTCCCCGGACTCTCCCCCAGTCAACGATCAAGGAAGGGTACTCCGGGAGCGGCGCGCGGTGCAGCCCGATGGCCCCGATGAGCACGCTCATCGGTCAACTTCAGGTGCGCGGCCTGCCGTTCACGCCCGACAGGTCACTCGGCGTGAGCGGGCTCATCGCCGTCACGTCGCGCGGGGCCAGCGAGAAGCCCTGCCAGTGGACCGGCATGGGCTGCTGGTCCTCGTCGCGGGCGATGTGGTGGAAGCCGATGTTGACCCAGGTGATCGGGTGCTTCAGGGACTCGCCGCCCACCCACTGGTCGACGCTCTTCGGGTAGCCGTTGGGGCAGCCGATGTTGTTGCTCGCGTACTGCTCGCACTTCTTGTACTGGGTGAAGTACACGTCGTGCTTGGTGTACGGGCGTCCGGCGTGCTTCTGGCTGGCGCCGGGCACGATCTCGTAGCTGCGCGGGTGGTTGTCCTTGTTCTTGCCCGCGGTGCTCACCACCCGCCACCAGCGCATGTCCTTGCGGTCGCCCATCAGCTCCTTGGTGATGGGCGTGCGGGTGGTCTTCGTCTTGGGGCTGCCCTGGCCGCTCGGCGGGGTGACCTTGGAGTCGTACTGCTCGACCTTGGCCTTGGGCGAGCCGTCGAGGCCGAAGTTCAGCCGCCAGAAGACGTTGTGCGAGTGGCTCTCGGCCTTGGCCTGGTCGCCCTTGCCGATGGGCCAGCCGCGGTCGTCGCCGCCGTCGAAGTCGTACGGCGAGAGGCTGCCGGTGGCGCCGACGTTGGAGGTGATGGTGCCGTCCGAGGAGAAGCGCCACTCGGTGATGTACTCGTACCAGGCGGCCTTGTTGACGGTGTAGACCAGCAGGTCCTTGCCCTGCGCGGTGTAGACCTTGCCGTTGCCGGAGGTGCTGGCGTCGTTGTTCAGGCGGTAGGCGTGGCCGCGGGCGCGGGTGGTGACGCACAGGCCGGGCACGTTGCCGCGGTCGGCGACCTTCACGGTCTTGATGGTGCCGCCGGGACACTCACTGGTCTTGAGCTGCTGGAGGAAGCGGCCGATCTCGACGCCGGTGATGTCGTCGAACTCGGCCTCGCCGTCGTCGTAGGGCACGTGGATCTGGGCGAGGCGGGCGCTGGTGAGCACCGGGATCGGCTTGGCCTCGCCCTTGGGCTGGTAGCTGATCTTGTCGAGGATGAGCCCCGAGTACGTGTTGTAGTGCCAGCACATGCGCCAGGTCGTGCCGCCGTCGACGGTCTGCTCGATCTTGTACGCGGCGCTGCAGTCGGCCGGGGGCGCGGGGGCCTTCGGGGCGCTTCGGGGGGCCGCCGACGCGGGGCCCGCCGTGGTTATCGCGGCGCCGAGGAGCGCGGAGACCGCGAGGGCCGTACCGGCCCACCTGCGGGCGCGCGGGAATCTGTTGCCGTGCGTGACGTGCATGCGAGAAGTGGCTCCTTCAGGAGGAGAGAAGGTGGGTGGTGCCCGGTGCGGGCGGGTCAGCCGAGACGGCCCACGTGGCGGGCGCTCAGGTCCACGACAAAGGCCCGCGTGTCGATCCACGGCCCGTTCTTGACCTTGCCGACGACCTGGACGCAGCGGTGCGTGCCGCACTGGCTCAAGTCGGAGGGCACGCGCTCCACCGTGTCCTTGCGGAAGATGAAGCCGCTCAGGTCCAGGTCGCCGGGGCCGGTGAGGGCCTTGCCCGTGGCCTTCTTGTAGTCCTCCTTGAGGCCCTTGCCGTGCTCGTCGGCGATCAGCAGACCGGCCGCCTCGGCCAGCTCGTCCTTGTTGGCGGGCGGCTGGACGTTCCGGGAGCTGGTCGTCGACTCGACCTTGTTGGTCTTCAGGTTCACCGTCTTGGTGATGACGGTGTCCTTCTTGTAGTCGTAGTAGACGATGTCCGCGCGGCGGGCGGTCTCGTCCCCGGTCTCGCTCTCGGTGAGGTTGGTGGAGAGCCGCTGCGGCCCCCGGTCGCCCTCCACGTTCCGGGCGCTGGCCCGCAGTTCGCCGCTGTTCAGGGCTATCTTCTCGGCCCGCTCGGTCTCCGCGTCCGTCAGCGGGTCGCTGCCGACCCCCTCGGAGCCCTCGTTCGGCGCCGCCTCGACCCTGCCGTCCGGTGCGACGGCGTCCTGACGCGAGGTGCCCACGGCCGTGCTGCGGCTGCCGGAGTCCTTCGCCCCCGCGTCGTCCGGCAGCGTCACGGCCACGGTCGCGGCGGTCGCCGCGACGGCGAGCGCGCCGCCCGCCACCACCTTGCCGAGGTGACGTCTGACTAGCTTGCGCAACTTCCTCCCCTATCTCCCCGTACCAGCCCCATTTCCAGGGCATGTCGAGTATGTGGTCAGCCGGTTAGACGGACTCAACTCCCCTGGGGTTGCCCCACTTTCGGGCAGAGTCTGGCGCGGGTGACCCATGAGGTGGCGGCGATCGTGGAAGAGTCAGAGGTATGCAGGACTGGCCTGGGCAGGCGTACCCCCTCGGCGCCGCGTACGACGGCGCCGGAACGAACTTCGCGGTCTTCTCCGAGGCCGCCGACCGCGTGGAGCTGTGTCTGCTGCACGACGACGGCTCGGAGACGGCGGTCGAACTGCGCGAGTCCGACGCGTTCGTGCGCCACGCGTACCTGCCCGGCGTGATGCCGGGCCAGCGGTACGGCTTTCGCGCGCACGGCCCCTACGACCCCGCGCGCGGGCTCCGCTGCAACTCGGCGAAGCTGCTGCTCGACCCGTACGCGCGGGCGGTGAGCGGCCGGATCGCCTGGGGCGAGGAGGTGTACGGCTACCACTTCGACGCCCCGGAGCAGCGCAATGACCTCGACTCGGCGCCGCACATGATGACGTCCGTGGTGGTCAATCCGTACTTCGACTGGGGCGACGACCGCCCGCCGCGCATCCCGTACAACGAGACCGTGATCTACGAGGCCCATGTGAAGGGCCTGACCATGCTGCACCCGGACCTGCCGGACGAGATGCGCGGCACGTACGCGGCGCTCGCGCACCCGGCGGTGATCGAGCACCTGACGCGGCTCGGCGTCACGGCCCTGGAGCTGATGCCGGTCCATCAGTTCGTGAACGACCACCGCCTGGTCGACCTGGGCCTGAACAACTACTGGGGCTACAACACCATCGGCTTCTTCGCCCCGCACAACGCGTACGCCTCCTGGGGCGACCGGGGCCAGCAGGTCCTGGAGTTCAAGTCGGCGGTCAGGGCGCTGCACGAGGCGGGCATCGAGGTGATCCTCGACGTGGTGTACAACCACACGGCCGAGGGCAACCACCTGGGGCCGACGCTGTCGTTCAAGGGCCTGGACAACGCCTCGTACTACCGCCTGGTGGAGGACGACCCGCGCTACTACATGGACACCACGGGCACCGGCAACTCGCTCCTGATGCGCAATCCGCACGTGCTCCAGCTGATCATGGACTCGCTGCGGTACTGGGTCACGGAGATGCACGTGGACGGCTTCCGCTTCGACCTCGCGGCGACCCTTGCCCGGCAGTTCCACGAGGTGGACCGGCTGTCCTCGTTCTTCGACCTGGTGCAGCAGGACCCGGTGGTCAGCCAGGTGAAGCTGATCGCCGAGCCGTGGGACGTGGGCGAGGGCGGCTACCAGGTGGGGAACTTCCCGCCGCTGTGGACGGAGTGGAACGGCAAGTACCGCGACACGGTGCGGGATCTGTGGCGGGGCGAGCCGCGCACGCTCGCGGAGTTCGCCTCCCGGCTCACCGGATCCTCCGACCTCTACCAGGGCGACGGGCGCCGCCCGCTGGCCTCCATCAACTTCGTGACCTGCCACGACGGCTTCACGCTGCACGACCTGGTGGCGTACAACGACAAGCACAACGAGGCCAACGGCGAGGACAACCAGGACGGCGAGAGCCACAACCGCTCCTGGAACTGCGGCGCCGAGGGCGAGACCGACGACCCGGACGTGCTGGCGCTGCGCGCCCGGCAGCTCCGCAACTTCCTCGCCACGCTGATGCTGTCGCAGGGCGTGCCGATGCTCAGCCACGGCGACGAGTTCGCCCGCACGCAGGGCGGCAACAACAACGCGTACTGCCAGGACAACGAGGTCGCCTGGGTGCGCTGGCCCGAGGGCGAGAGCGCCCTGCTGGAGTTCACGCGCGCGATGGCGTGGCTCAGGCGCGACCATCCGGTGTTCCGCAGGCGCCGCTTCTTCCACGGCCGCCCCGTGGAGGGCACGCACGACGAGCTGTCGGACATCTCCTGGTTCACGCCCGAGGGCGAGGAGATGACGCAGCAAGACTGGGAGTCGGCGCAGGCGGGCGCCCTGACGGTGTTCCTCAACGGCAACGCGATCTCCGAGCCGGGGCCGCGCGGCGAGCGGATCACGGACGACTCGTTCCTGCTGCTGTTCAACGCCTCCGCCGAGGAGCTGGAGTTCGTGGTGCCGGTCAACCAGGGGCGGCAGTGGCAGGTGGTCGTGGACACCGCGCGCGAGGACGGGGTGCCGCCCGGCACGGGGGCGAAGGTCCGGGCCGGGGAGCGGATCACGCTCACGGACCGGAGCCTGGTGGTGCTCCAGCGTCCGGCGTAACCGGGCGTACGCACAGGGCCACGGCGAACGCCACGGCCGCGGCGGCGCTGCCCAGCGCGAACGCCGCGCTCGCGCCGCGGGCCTCGGCGAGCCGCCCCGCGACGGCGAGCGTGACCGCCTGCCCGCCGACGAAGGCGCTCGCCGCGACCGTCATGCCCTCGGCGAGCCGGTGCCCCGGCACGGCCCGCTCGGTCAGGGCGAAGCCGGTGACCAGGTTCGGGGCGTACACGGCGCCGAAGACGGTGACGACCGCGTACAGGCCCGCGAGGCTGTCCGTCCACAGCAGCGGCAGCGACAGGAGCGCCGCGGCGGCCGTCGCGGCCCGCCAGCGCGCGGGCAGCCCGACGCGCTCCGGCACCGCCGCCATGGCCAGGCCCGTGACGGCGCTCATGACGCCCATCGCGGCGTACACCAGGCCCGCCTGTCCGGGCGCGCCCGTCTCCTCGGTGAGCGCGGCGATGCCCGCCCCGCAGGCGCCGAGCATCACGCCGAGGCAGGCCAGGCCGACGCGGACGACGTGCGCCTGGCGGGGCAGGCGGGCGCGGGCGCCGCGAGCGCGGGGCGCGGGCGCCGGGCGCGCGGCCCCGGCGGCGCGCGCGGTGGGGTGCAGCGCGAAGCCCGTGCCGCAGACGGCGACCAGCGCGGCGGCGGCGCCGAACGCGTACGCGGGGTGGCCCGCGACGGCGGCGAGGCCCACCAGGGCGGGCCCCACAACGAAGGACAGCTCGTCCATGGTGGACTCCAGCGACAGCGCGGTGTGCACCAGCCGTTCGTCGGCGCCGGTGCGGCGCACCAGCGGCACGACGCGGGCGCGGGCCAGCGGGCCGATGCCGGGCACGGTCGCGCCCGCGAGGGCGCCGAGCGCGAGCAGCACGGGGGTGGGCGGGCCGAGCAGCGCGCCGAGGGCGCACACCGCGATCGCCACGGCGTTCAGCGCCGCGCACACCAGGACCACGGGCCGCTGCCCGTGCCGGTCGGCGAGCCGCCCCACGAACGGGCCCGCGGTGACCTGCCCCAGGGCGAGCGCGCACGCGACGGCGCCGCCCGTGCCGAGCGAGCCGCTGGTCTCGCTGACCAGCAGCACGCTGCCGAACTGGATGACGGCGACGGGCAGCCGCCCCAGGAACGACAGCACGGGCAGGGCGGCCCCGGTGCGCCGGATCACCTCGCGGTAGGCGGCGCCGGTCCCGCCGCGCGGCGGCGCCTTCGGTGCCGCTCCGCCCTCCGCGCGCGTGCCGCCTCCGTACGTGGCCATCCTCGGACGCTAGCGGCGGCGCCGGGGGTGCGCGCATGCGTCGATGGCACGAAAGCCCGCGGGGCGGGTACGTACGTTCGCATGACGTCTCCGCTTCCCGCGTCCGCCGTCCCCGTGCCGCCCACCGCGACCTACCGGCTGCAGCTCCAGCCGGAGTTCCCGTTCGCGGCCGCCGAGGCCGCGGTGCCGTATCTGGCGTCGCTCGGCGTGTCGCACCTGCACCTGTCGCCGGTGCTGGAGGCCGTGCCCGGGTCGGCGCACGGGTACGACGTCGTCGACCACGGGCGGGTGCGGGGCGAGCTGGGCGGCGAGGCGGGCCTGCGGTCGCTCGCGCGGACGGCGCGGGGCGCCGGGCTCGGCCTGGTCGTGGACGTGGTGCCGAACCACATGGCGGCCGACCCGGCGCACAACCGCGCCCTGTGGGAGGTGCTGCGCGACGGCCCCGGCTCGGCGTACGCGCACTGGTTCGACGTCGACTGGGCGGCGGGCGGCGGCAAGGTGCTGCTGCCCGTGCTCGGGCGGCGGCTCGGCGCGGAGCTGGAGCACCTGCGGGTCGACGGCGGCGTCCTGCGCTACCACGACCGGGTGTTCCCGCTGCGCGCGGGCACCGAGCGGCTGCCGCTGCCCCGGCTCCTGGACGCCCAGCACTACCGGCTCTGCTGGTGGCGCCTGGCCCGCACCGAGCTGAACTACCGGCGCTTCTTCACCATTTCCGACCTGATCGCGGTGCGGGTCGAGGACCCCCGGGTGTTCGACGCGACGCACGCGACGGTGCTGCGGCTGCTCGACGAGGGCGTCGTCGACGGGCTGCGCGTCGACCACCCGGACGGACTCGCGGACCCGGGCGCGTACCTCGCGCGGCTGCACGAGGCGACCGGCGGGCGCTGGACGGTCGTGGAGAAGATCCTCGCCGACGGCGAGCGGCTGCCCGCCGCGTGGCCCGTCGCGGGCACCACCGGGTACGACGCGCTGCGGCACGTCGACGGCGTGCTCACCGACCCCGCAGGGGCGCGTGAACTCCTCGCCCACTACCGGCGGTTCGCCGCGCCGCCCGCCGACCGCGGGGGCGACTGGGCGGCGACGGTGCGCAGGGCCGCGTACCAGGTCGTCACGCGGGAGCTGGCCGCCGAGGTCGACCGGCTCACGCGCGTGGCGTGCGGGATCTGCGCGGCCGACCCCGCGCTGCGCGACCACGCCCCGTGGGCGCTGCGCACCGCCCTGCGGGAGCTGCTGGTGCGCCTGGAGGTGTACCGGCCGTACGCGTCCGGGGGCGCCGACCCCGCCACGGTCCTCACGGCCGGGGCCGCCGCCGAGGCGAAGGGGGCGTTCGCGGTCCCCGAGGAGGCCGAGGCGGTGGACGCGGTGCGGGGGCTGCTGCTCGGCGCGGCCGACGGGGGCGCGGCGCGGGCGGAGTTCCAGGCGCGGTTCGCGCAGACGGCGGGGGCGCTGCGGGCCAAGTCCGTGGAGGACACGGCGTTCTACCGGCACACGCCGCTGCTGTCGGCCGCCGAGGTGGGCGGCGAGCCCGGGCGGCCCGCCGTGGACGTCGCGGAGTTCCACGCGTACTGCGCGCGCCTGCAGCGCGACTGGCCCGCCACCGGGACCGCCCTGACCACCCACGACACCAAGCGCAGCGCGGAGGTGCGGGCGGGCATCAGCGTCCTCACGCAGGCTCCCGGGCGGTGGGCCGACCTGCTGGCCGAGGTGACCGCCCGGACCGAGGGCGCCGAGGAGGCCGAGGGCGCCGAGGACGCCGAGGGCGCGGCCGGGGTGCGCGCCCCCGACCCCCAACTGGCGTGGGCTGCCTGGCAGACGGCGGTGGGCTTCGCCCCGGCGGACTCCCCCGCCCCGCCGGACGGGCACCCCTCGTCCGCCGAGCGCCTCCAGGGGGCCCTGCTCAAGCACGTCCGCGAGGCCGGGCTGCACACCAGCTGGACCGAGCCGGACGAGGGGTACGAGGGGGCGGTGGCCGCGTTCCTTCGGGCGGGTCCCGGCGGGCCGCCGCGGCGCGCCGTGGCCGCGTTCGCCGCCGGGCTCGCCCCGCACGTCCGCGTGAACGTGCTGAGCGGTGCCCTGCTGCACCTGACGATGCCCGGCGTGCCGGACCTCTACCAGGGCACGGAGCGGACCTTCCACGCCCTGGTCGACCCCGACAACCGCCGCCCGGCCGCCTTCGACCCGCGCCTGCTCGCGGGGCTTGAGGCGCGCCGGGCCGCCTGGGACCTCGCGGACGAGAAGCTGGCGGTGACCGTGGCGGCGCTGCGGCTGCGGGCGCGGCGGCCCGGGCTCTTCGGCGGCGCGGGCTCGTACGCGCCGCTGGCGGCGACCGGCCCGGGCGGCGCGCACTGCCTGGCGTTCCGGCGCTCCGGTGACGTGGTGGTGGCCGTGACGCGGCTGTCGCTGCGCCTGGCCGAGGCGGGCGGCTGGCGCGGCACGGAGCTGGCGCTGCCGGACGGGCGGTGGGGGGATCTGCTCGTGCCCGGACGGGAGTTCGGCGGGAGCGTGCCCGTCGCGGACCTCTTCCGGCGGCTGCCGGTGGCGCTGCTGGAGCGGCGCTGACGCCGCGCCCGCAGGGCCGGGGCGGCGAACCTGTGAGGGCCCTGCGGAGCCCGCGCCCCAAGTGCTTGACACGGTAACTTCCCCGTGGCGTACTGCGACTCACGTCAGCGGACCGGTCGGGGGTGAGTCGCCTGGCGGTGAACCGCTATCCCAGTGTGGCCGAACTCGTCGCGTCCGCGCGGGACCTCGCGGCACGCCACCCGGACCTGTGCGCGCTCCGCCAGGTCGGCACCTCGCGCGGCGGCCGCCCCCTGCACCTGCTGTCCGTGGGGCACTGCCCGCACGCGGTCCTGGTCGTCGCGGGCGCCCACGCCAACGAACCCACCGGCGGCTCCACCCTGCGGGCCCTCGCCCACCGGGCCGTGCGGGAGGAGGAGTTGCGCGCGGACCGCTCCTGGCACTTCCTGCTGTGCGCCGACCCGGACGGCGCGAGCCTGCACCGCACCCCGGCGCCGCGCACCCTCCTCGACTACCACCGGCACTTCTTCCGCCCGGCGGGCCCCGAGCAGCCCGAGTGGTCGCCGTCCGTGCTGCCCCCGGACCGGCTGCCGCCCGAGACGCGCGCCCTGACCGGCGTCATCGACGAGCTGCGCCCCTACCTCCAGGTGTCGCTGCACTGCACGGACCTGGGCGGCAGCTGGGTGCAGCTGACGCGGGACATCCCGGGGCTCGCCGCGCCGTTCGCCCGGTCGGCGGCGCGGCTCGGCATCCCCGTGGAGACCGGCGCGTCGGACGCGGCGGGCTGGCCCGTCTCCGGCCCCGGGGTGCACGTCCTGCCGGGCCCCGGCTCGGCGGCGGCCTACCCCAGCCTGCCGGAGGACGCCCGGCACACGACGTGGCACCACGCGCACCGCTACGGCGGCGCCACGGCCATCGTGGAGGTGCCGATGTGGGCCAGCGACCTGGTCGACGACGTGTCGGCGCACCCGGCGCCGCGGGCCGCGCTGCGCGGCTTCGCCCGCCGCCTCAGACACGACGCGGGCCTGGTGGAGGAGGTCCTGGCGGACGCGCTGCCGCGGCTGCGGGGCGCGGACGGGCCGCTGCTGCGGGCGGCGCGCTGGGCGCTCGGCCTGGTGCCGGGGCTCGCCGACGACTGGGGGCGGCTGCCGCCCGCGGGCACGTCGATGGCGTACGTCGGCAGCGTGGACGCCTTCGGGCGGCGGCTTCCGCTGCGGGCCGCGGCGATGCTGCTGCGCACGCTGCGGGCCGCGGACGACCCGGGGGCGTCGCGGCTCGACCAGCTGGTGACGCAGTGGAGCGGGGCGTTCGCCGAGCGGTTCAGGGCGCGCTGGGTTCCCCTTGAGCATCAGGTGGAGCACCAGGCGGGGACGACTGTGGCGGCAGCGCGATTCGCTTGGCGGGGGCGCCTTTAGCAGGGGGGTGGCCCTGGGGGTTGTTCTTTGGCTGCGGGTTCGTTTGGGCTGGGCGCGCAGTTCCCCGCGCCCCTTCGGGGCGCTGCCCGCACTGCCCGTGGGGGGCTTCGGGGGGCTTCAGGTTGTTGCCAGGCAGAAGGCCATGTGGCCGAAGGAGACCTGGTCTCCGGCTCGGACCACCGCGGCGCCGATCACCCTGCGGCCGTTCACCGTCGTGCCGTTGGTGGAGCCCAGGTCGCGCAGGACCCACAGGCCGCCCTGGTGGATCAGCTCGGCGTGCACCCGCGAGACCGTGTCGTGGCTCAGGCGCAGGCCGTTCGCCGGGTCGCGGCCGATGCGCAGCGGGTACGCGCCGGGCGCCGGGAGCAGCAGCTTCGGCAGCTTCTCGGCCTGCCAGGCCCGGCGCAGCTTCACGCCGAAGCCGGAGACCGCGCCGACGGCCGACAGGACCACGCGCGACCAGCGGTTCTCCGTGCGCAGATCGGCGGTGAGCCGGGCGAGTTCGTGCCGCTGGCGGGCGGCGAGGGCCAGCTCCATGCGGCGTACGAACGTGTCGTGCGAGAGGCGGCCGAGCGCCGCTCCCTCTCTGAGGACGTCGAGGGCCCGCTCCCGCTCGGCGTCGGTCACCCGCGCCGACTGTGTGTCGTACTCGGAGGAAGCCGTCGATGAGGTGGTCACGCCGACGATTGTCGACCAGGTCAGGCCGGGTGTCCAGAAAACGCCGAACGCCCCCGCCGCGATCGCTTCTGACGCACCATGGGGGGCGTCGACGCAGGGCCGACGAGAGGGCTGCCGTGAGGTTCGAGGTGTGGGCACCGCAGGCGGAGCGGGTCGATCTTGCCGTACGGGACGGGGGCGAGCGGCGGGTGCCGCTGGCGCGGGACGCCGGGCGGGACGGGTGGTGGGCGGGCGGCGCCGAAGCGGAGCACGGCACGCGGTACGGCTTCTCGCTGGACGGCGGGCCCGTGCTGCCCGATCCGCGCTCGGCGCGGCAGCCGGACGGGCCCGACGGGCTCAGCGCGGTCGTCGAGCACGGGCGGTTCGCGTGGCGGGCGCCATGGGCGGGGCGCGGTCTGCGGGGCGCGGTCCTGTACGAGCTGCACATCGGCACGTTCACGCGCGAGGGCACCCTCGACGCGGCGGCCGGGCGCCTCGGGCACCTGGCGGACCTCGGCGTCACGCACGTGGAGCTGATGCCGCTGTGCCCGTTCCCGGGGCGGCACGGGTGGGGGTACGAAGGGGTGTCGCTGTGGGCGGTGCACGAGCCGTACGGCGGGCCCGACGCCCTGAAGCGGTTCGTGGACGCGGCGCACACCGCCGGACTCGGGGTGGTCCTGGACGTGGTGCACAACCACCTGGGGCCGTCCGGCAACCACCTGCCCGCGTACGGGCCGTACTTCACCGACACGCACCAGACACCGTGGGGCGCCGCCGTGAACCTGGACGCGCCCGGCTCGGACGAGGTGCGCGCCTACCTGCTGGGCAGCGCGCTGGCCTGGCTGCGCCACTACCGGCTCGACGGGCTGCGCCTGGACGCGGTGCACGCGCTGCGCGACACCCGTGCCCTGCCGTTCCTGGAGGAGCTGGCGGCGGCCGTGGACGCCCTGTCCGGCGAACTCGGCAGGCCGCTCGCGCTGATCGCCGAGTCGGACCTGAACGACCCGCGCGTCATCACCCCCCGCGCGCGGGGCGGCCTGGGCCTGCACGCCCAGTGGAACGACGACTTCCACCACGCGCTGCACACGGCCCTCACGGGCGAGTCCCAGGGCTACTACGCGGACTTCGCGGCGGCGCCCCTCGCCGCGCTCGCCCGGACGCTCACCCACGGCTACTTCCACGACGGCACCTACTCCAGCTTCCGGGGCCGCACCCACGGGCGGCCCCTGGACCCGGCGCGCACCCCCGCCCACCGCCTGCTGGGCTACGCGCAGACCCACGACCAGATCGGCAACCGGGCGCAGGGCGACCGCCTTGCCGCGGCGCTGCCGCCGGGCCTGCTGGCGTGCGCGGCGGCGCTCGTCCTGACCGGACCGTTCACGCCGATGCTGTTCATGGGCGAGGAGTGGGCGGCCGGTACGCCCTGGCAGTTCTTCACCGACCACACCGACCCGGAGCTGGCCGAGGCCGTACGGCGGGGCAGGCGCCGGGAGTTCGCCGCGCACGGCTGGGCCGAGGAGGCCATCCCCGACCCGCAGGACCCGGCCACCCGGGACCGCTCCTGTCTGGACTGGTCCGAGCCCGAGCGGCCGCCGCACGCGCGCGTCCTCGCCTGGCACCGCGAGCTGATCGCGCTGCGCCGCGCCCGCCCCGACCTGCTCGACCCGGACCTGGCGGCGGTGCGCGTCGCGTACGACGAGCGGGCCCGCTGGTTCGCGGTGCGCCGCGGCGACCTGCGGCTCGCCCTGAACCTCGGCGAACGGCCCGTGGACGTGCCGCTGGGCGCGCCGCACGCCCGCGTCCTCGCCGCCTGGGAGCCGGTGGCGGCGCCGGGCGCGGACGGGGCGCTGCGGCTGCCCGCGCGGTCGTGCGCGGTCCTCGCCGCGGAGTAGACCGACGGCCGAGGAGGAAATCACCCCATGGAACAACGGCACTTGGGCAGCACGGGACTTCGGGTCAGCGAGCTGTGCTTCGGCGCCATGACGTTCGGCGGCGGGGCCGACGAGCGGACCGCGCACGCGATGCTGGACGCCTTCACCGAGGCGGGCGGCACGTTCATCGACACCGCCGACGTCTACGGGCGGGGCGCGTCGGAGGAGGTGCTGGGGCGCTGGCTGAAGGGCCGCGCACGGGACGACCTGGTGATCGCCACCAAGGTGTTCCTGCCGCTGCGCGAGGGCCCCAACGCGCGCGGCCTGAGCCGCAAGCACGTCCTGGCGGCCGTGGACGCGAGCCTCACCCGCCTCGGCACCGACTACGTGGACCTCTACCAGACGCATGTGTGGGACGCGCACACGCCGATCGAGGAGACCCTGTCCACGCTCGACACGCTGGTGACGGCGGGCAAGGTCCGCTACCTCGGCGCGAGCAACCACAGCCCGGGGCAGCTCCAGAAGGCCCTCGACGTGGCGGACGCGCGCGGCTGGGAGCCGTACGTGTGCCTCCAGCCGATCTACAACCTCCTCGCCCGCCAGGCGGAGTGGGAGCTGGTCTCGCTGTGCGCGGCCGAGGGCGTCGGCGTCATCCCGTACAGCCCGCTGCACGCCGGGTGGCTGTCCGGCAAGTACCGGCGCGGCGACGCGCCCCCGAAGGACGCGCGCGGCAGCGGGTTGTGGGACGAGCGGGCCACGGAGGAGACGTGGCGGGTCGTCGACGCGGTGCTGGCCGTGGCCGAGGAGACCGGGCGCACGCCCGCCCAGGTGTCCCTGCGGTGGCTGCTCCAGCGGCCCGGGGTGACCGCGCCGATCGTCGGGGCGCGGTCGGTGGAGCAGCTCACCGACAACCTGGGGGCGGTGGGCTGGTCGCTGGACGAGGAGCAGGTGCGGCGGCTCGACGAGGCGAGTGCCCGGCCGCTGCCGCCGCCCTATGACGTGCTGGCGCACTTCGTGTGACGGGCCGCGCCCGAGCCTCAGTTCACCAGGGCCAGTTCGTGCGAGGTGGTGTTGAGGCGGCGGCCACCGTCCTCCGTGACCGTGACGATGTCCTCGATGCGGACGCCGAAGCGGCCCGGCAGGTAGATGCCGGGCTCCACGGAGAAGCACATGCCGGGGACCAGGGGCTGCTCCTCGCCCTCGATCATGTACGGGGGCTCGTGCGTGGTGACGCCGATGCCGTGGCCGGTGCGGTGGATGAAGTACTCGCCGTACCCGGCCTCGGTGATGACGGCGCGGGCGACGCGGTCGACCTCCTGGCAGGCGATGCCGGGCCGCACCGCGCGGCAGGCGGCGTCCTGGGCCTCGCGCACCACGTCGTGGATCCGCCGCTCCTCGGCGGTGGGCTCGCCGACGTGCACGGTGCGGGTGGTGTCGGAGCCGTAGCCGTGGCGCAGGCCGCCGAAGTCGAGGACCACCATGTCGCCGCGCTCGATGACGCGCTCGCCCGCCTCGTGGTGCGGGCTCGCGCCGTTGGGCCCCGAGCCGACGATGGTGAAGTCCACCTGCTCGTGCCCGAACTTCCGCAGCAGGGCGTCGAGGTCGGCGGCGACCTCGGTCTCCCTGCGGCCCGCGAAGGGCAGGCGGCGGATCTCGTCGTACGCGGCGTCGGCGGCGGCACCGGCCGCGGCGAGGCGGTCCAGCTCGGCCGCGTCCTTGACGGCCCGCAGCATCGGCAGGGACTCGGAGAGCGACACGTACGACGAGTCGGGCAACCGGCTCTGGATGCCGAGCAGATGCATCGCCCAGGCGTTGTCGCTCACCGCGAACCGGCCGCGGGCGTCGAGCAGCGGCGCGGTCAGGCCGTACGGGTCGACGCCGTCGGTCCAGTCGCGCAGCCGCAGCGCGGGGGCGCCGGTGGCGCGGGCGGCGTCCGGGGCCTCCAGGGCGGGCACGACCAGCTCCGGGTCCTGGCCCGGCACGAGCACGAGCAGGGTGAGCCGCTCGGTCTCGGCGGGCACGCGGTAGCCGGTGAGCCACACCAGGTCGGGGCCCGGCGCGACGAGGACGCCCGCGAGCCCCGCGTCGGCGGCGGCGCGCGCGGCGCGGTCCATGCGGGAGCGGTAGTCGTCGACGGTGAACGGCGCGGGCGCGGCCTCGGTCATCGGACCTCCTGGATCGGTGCGGGTCGGTGCGGGTGGGTGCGGGTGGGTGCTGAACGGTGCCGGTCGGTGCGGGTTCGTACGGGTGTTCCTCGGCATCGTTCCACGTCCGCTCCCCCGCGGCACAGGCCACTCGTCGCCGGGTGGCCGTTCCCCACACCCCGCACTAATGGTTAGATGCTGATCAACCATTAGCGAGAAGCGAGCGGGAGGGGCGTACGACCATGCTGGTACTGGCCCAGATCAGTGACCTGCACCTGGACGGGACACCGCGTGCGACGGAGCGGGCCGAGCGCGTCCTGGACCATCTGCGGGGGCTGCCGGGGAGGCTCGACGCGCTCCTGGTGACCGGCGACATCGCGGACCACGGCGCCGAGTCGGAGTACAAGGAGGCCGCGCGCCTGCTGTTCACCGACGCGCCCTGGCCCGTGCTGACCTGTCCCGGCAACCACGACGCCCGCGGGCCCTACCGCACCGGGCTGCTCGACGAGCCCGCGTCCGACGCGCCGGTGAACCGCGCCCACCGCGTCGGCGGCACCGAGGTCCTGATGCTCGACTCCCTGCTGCCGGGCAGCGACGAGGGGCGGCTCGACGAGGAGACGTACACCTGGCTGAAGGACCGGCTGGGCGCGCTCAACGGCCGTACGCCGGTGATCCTCTCCTTCCACCACCACCCGGTGGCGATGCACCACCCGCGCCTGGACACCTGGCGGCTGCGCCACCCCGAGCCGCTGGCCGACCTGGTCTCGCGGCACCCGGAGATCGTCGCGCTGATCGTGGGGCACGCGCACACGCCCGCCGCGACCACCTTCGCCGGACGGCCGCTCGTCGTGGGCCCCGGGGTGGCCTCGACGCTGCGGCTGCCCTGGGAGGGCGAGGGCCTGGTGGACCTGGACGCGCCGGTGGGCCTCGCCTTCCACGTCCTGGACGACGCGCGGCGGCTGACCACCCACTTCAGGGTGGTCTGACCCGGGCGCTTCGGGGTGGTGCGCCCCGGCCCGCCGCTCAGCGCGGATCAGGTCAGGTCAGCTCGGCTCCGTTCAGTTCAGTTCAGCTCAGGGCAGCTCAGGTCAGGACCCCTGGCGTGACCGACAACCGCTGCCGCACGCCGCTGGCATGACGGACCGTCACCACCAGGGCCCGGCCGGGGCGCGCCGCCGCCACCTCCCGCGCCAGGTCGCCCGCCGAGCGCACCCGGCTCCCGGCGAGGGCGACGACCACGTCCCCGCGCACCAGCCCCGCCGCGTGCCCCGGGCCCGGCTGGTGGACGCCGACGACCAGGGCGCCGCCCCGGCTCCCGGCGTCCGCCACCTCCACGCCCAGGGCGGGGCGCGGCCCGGCCGGGCGGTGGGTCCGGGGCTCGGGGCGGGGCGATGCGGCGGCCGGGGTCCCGCCGGTGGGCGCCCCCTTCGGCGCGCCGGGCTGCGGCTGCCCCGGGGCGCCCGCGCCCGGCGCCGCGCCCCGCTGCATCTCGGCCAGGCGGCTCATGCCGACGACGGTGGCGCCGACCGTGCCGAGGCCGACGCCCGTCAGAAGCAGCACCAGCGCGCAGAGCAGGCCGGACAGCAGCGTGAGGAGCCGCCTGCCGCGGCGGTGCGCGGCGTGCGGGCGGGGCCCCTTGCGGGTCTTGGCGGTGGTGGTGCCGGGGTCGTGCTCATGCCCCGGCATCGGCTTGGGACGCAACGCGGTCTGTTCCATGGCTCGCCTCCGGCCACAGCCCTACCCGGTGTGACACGGCGTGACGATTCACGAACGGGTGACGTCCAGGCGTCCGGCGAAGTCGGCGGCCGGGCCGCGCAGGGCGCCGGTGTGCAGCAGTTCGGTGCGGTGGACGACGCGCGGCTCGGTCAGCGGGACGGCCACGGCGCCGGGCGCGGCGGCGGCCGGGCGGGGCAGCAGGGTGAGCCCGTGGCCGCTCGCGGCGAGGGCGGCGAGGGTGCGCACATCGGTGCCCTCGTAGGCCAGGGCGGGCCGGAAGCCGGTGCCGCCGACGGCCGCGCGCAGCTGCGCCAGGGGCAGGCCCGCGCCGGGGGCGTCCAGCCAGCGGGCGTCGGTGAGGTCGGCGAGGCGCAGGCCGGTGCGGCGGGCCAGCGGGTGGGTGGCGGGCAGCAGCACGCACACCTCCTCCTCGCCGACGCCCCGGACGGTCAGCGGGGCGACGTCGGTGCCGGGCAGCGGGTCGCTGGGCGCGGTGAGGCCGTCGACGAGCCCCAGGTGGGCGGCGCCCGTGGCGACCGTCTCCGGGATCTCGTCGCGGGGCAGGACCCGCAGGGTCACGCCGGTCGGCGGCAGCGCGCGCAGTGCCGCCGGTGTCAGGGCCGTGGGCGCGGCGGCGAGCGTGAGGCCGGTGTCCGGGGCGCCCGCGAGGGCGGCGACCTCGGCGCGGGCGGCGTCAAGGCGCAGCAGCAGCGGGCCCGCGTGCTCCAGGAGCCGTTCGCCCGCGCGCGTCGGCGCCACCGGGCGGCGGGTCAGCAGCGGCGCCCCGAGGTCCTGCTCCAGGGCCGCGATGTGCTGGGAGACGGCGGACTGGGTGTAGCCGAGCTGGCGGGCGGCGGCCGAGAAGGAGGCGCGGCGGGCCACGGTGACGAAGGTGCGCAGCAGGTGCGGGTCCATGTCCGCAAGGATCACCGATGGTCATCAGCGTTCCTGATGGAGGGTGCAGTTTTCATCGTTGGACGTGAACGGGCGGGCCGCTCAGGATGGCCGTCATGACCACCGTGAACCACACGAGCCCCGCGGCGCGGGTCGCCCTCGTCGGCGACCGCTCCCCCAACGTCACCGCGCACACCCGCGTCCCGCTGCTCCTCGAAGCCCTCGCCGACCGCGACGGGCTGGTCCTCGACGCGTACTGGATCCCCACCGAGGACGCGGCGCGGCCCGGCGCGGTGTCCGGCTTCGACGCGGTGTGGGTGCTGCCGGGCAGCCCGTACCGCAGTGAGGCGGGCGCGCTCGCGGCGATCCGCACGGCGCGCGAGGACCGCGTCCCGTTCCTCGGCACCTGCGGCGGCTTCCAGCACACCCTCCTTGAGTACGCCCGCCATGTGTGCGGCCTGACCCGGGTCGCGCACGCCGAGAACGACCCGGGCGCCGACGACCTGCTGATCGCGCCGCTGGCCTGCTCCCTCGTCGGCCACGAGGGCACGGTGACGCTGGCCCCGGGCTCGCTCGCCGAGTCGGTGCTGGGCGCCGACCGGACCCTGGAGCGCTACCACTGCTCGTACGGCCCGGCCGACGCGCGGCACCTGGCGACCCTCACCGCCCACGGGCTTCGCTTCTCCGGCACCGACGAGGACGGCCTGGTCCGGGTCGCCGAACTGCCCGGGCACCCCTTCTTCCTGGCCACGCTGTTCCAGCCGGAGCTGCGGGGGACGGGTCGCGCCCGCACGCGATCGTGCGGGAGCTGGCCGCCGCGGCCGTGGCTCACGCCGCCGCGGCTCATGCCGCCGGGCGGTCAGGGGGTGCCCAGCGGCTGCTGAGCGCCCCCTGATCGCGCTGCGCGCTCGTCCTCACACGCCGGACGGGCTTGGTTCGCCGCCGGTGGTCCTCATGGTGGCGGGGTGTCAGTGGTCGCCGTGGCCTCCTCCATGGCCGCCGTGGTCGAACTTCAGGGCCTCCTTCGGCATCACGACGAAGGGGCGCATCATGCCCATGTCCTCGTGCTCCAGCAGGTGGCAGTGGTACATGAAGCGGCCGTACGCCCCGTCGAAGCGGCCGATCACGCGGAGCTGCTGGCCGCCGGGCACCCGGAACACGTCCTTCCAGCCGCGTTCGTTGGGTGCCACCGGGACGGGCTTCGCCGGGTCGTACACGATGGGCGTGCGGGCGCCGGTGCCGCCGATCGCGATGTCGAAGCCGGAGACGTCGTACGTGTCGCGGCCCAGGAGCTGGAAGTCCGCCAGGTGGATGTGCATCGGGTGGGTCACGTTCGGCCGGACCGCGAGGTTGAGGAAGCTCCACTGCTCGTAGGCGCCCTCGGCGATGGTGAAGCCCAGGGCGTCGTTGAACGTGCGGGCGATCCTGCGGTACGTCTTGGTCGCGCCGTCCGGGCCGCGCACCTGGATGACGCCCTCGCTGGGGATCCGGATGCCGCTCGGGTCCTTGACCTCCTCCATCTCCCACATCTCCGGATGTCCCCCGCCGCCCTTGGTGGCGGGCGGCGTGAGCACGACCAGGCGGTGGCCGTGCGGCACGCCGTGCCCGATGGTGCGGAAGGAGCCGGAGAGGACCTCGGGCAGCCGGAAGCCGTCCGGGGCGCCGCCCTTGTCGACGCGGAACTCCATGACGTGCGGATACGGCACGTCACCGAGCTGGTCGGGGACGCCCGGCGGCTTGTTCGGCCCCTTGTTGACCAGGCGGACGCGCTTGCCCGCGAGGGTGCGGAAGTCCACCAGGAGGTCGAAGCGCTCGGCGGGCGCCACCGGCAGGGTGGGCATCGCCTGGTCGAAGTCGATGGGCACCGGGCGGGGCAGCAGCCCGCCGTCGCTGCCGATCTGGTGGAGCACGCCCGGCACGGGCTTGTTGTCCTCGTCGACCAGGACGAGGTCGTAGACACGGGCGTTGGACGCGTTCACCAGGCGGAAGCGGTACCAGCCCGGGGAGACCTCGGTGTAGGGCCAGATGCGGCCGTTGACCGTCGTGTACGGGCCGGTGAAGGGGAGCGAGACCGGCTTGCCCGTCTCGGGGTTCTTCGGGTCGACGATCGTCGTCTTGTGCAGCAGGCGGCCGGTGAGGCGGCCGTCCTCGTCCGTGTCCAGGTTCCGGTCGGCGAGGAGGAGGGGGATCTCCCGCTTCCCCGAGGGGAGTTGGAGGGCGTCCTCCTCGTCGTCACGGACCAGGTACGTGCCGTACAGGCCCGCGTACACGTTCCAGCGGGTGATGTTCATCGCGTGGTCGTGATACCACCACTGGACCGCCTGGTGGTCGTTGGGGTACTCCGACAGCTGGGCGTCGCCGAACCCCACGGCGTTGTCCGCCCAGCCGTCGTTGCCGCCGCCCGTCTGCGCGCCGTGCACGTGCGTCACCGTCCAGGCGGGCAGCGCGGCCACGTCCTTGTTGGGCTCGACCCCGGCGCGGCCGGGCTCGGCGGTGGGCGGCGGGGCGCTGCCCGGCGGCGTGGCGCCCGCCACCTCGACCGCCGTGACCGGGAACTCGGTCTCCTTCGGCACGCGGTTCGTCCAGGCGATGCGGATGCGCTCGCCCCGGCGCACCTCGATGGTGGGGCCCGGCACCGAGCCCTCGTACCCGAACATCAGGGTGGGCGGGAGCTGCGGGTGCAGCCGCACCCAGGTCGGGCGGACGGCGATCTCCGTCTCCCGCAGCGGGTCGCCTCCGGCCGGGCGGAGGACGGGCGGGATCGGCAACCGCGCCACGTACGGCGCGAGCTCGGCCGCGGTCGGTCGCGGCCCCTCGGCTCCCGCTTCGCCCCGCTCCCCGCCGGGCTGTTCGATGTCGATGGCGTCTAAGGCGGCATCGATGTCCGTCATGGTCATACACCCCCGTGTTGTCGGCTGCGCTTCTTGCCAGCCGTGCTTCAGCGTTCACTCTGAAAGACTCCCGGCGCACTCCGAAAGTTCCATGAATCACTCATTCCGGATAAATGCACCGGCCGGAGAGCGGATTCCCCGGCGCGCGGACCGGTGTCGGCCCTAGGCTGCCGACGTCCGACGCGGAGCCGTGAGCAGGCCCCTCTCCCCTCAACTCCCTTGTCCCCGACCCCCTTTGGCTCGCACGCCCATTCCCCTCTCGTACGGATCCCGTACGGATCTCGCACGGATCCCGTACGGATCTCGTACGGATCCCGCACGGATCTCGCACGGAGAAGACGGAGAAGCAGGTCCCATGACTTCCCACGCGCCGCCGCTGCGCGCCGAGCTGCTGCTCGACCCGGACGTCCCCGACGCCCTCGGCCAGGACCTGGTCGCCGCGCTCGACGCGCTCGGCGTCCGCACCGCCCGCGTGCGCCACGCCGTCGGCCACCGCGGCGCGGGCGACGTGCCGTGGCTGGTGCTCGCCTCACTGCCCCTCCAGGCGTTCCTCAGCGGCCTGGGCGCGGAGGCCGTGCGGGACGCGTACCGGTCCTTCAAGGGCGCGGTGGGCCGGGTCACGCGCCGCGACGGCGCCGCGCCCCGGCCGCTGGTCCTGCGGGACGACCGCAGCGGCCTCAGCGTCGTCCTGGAACCGGACCTGCCCCCCGAGGCGTATGAGCAGTTGCTGGCCCTGGACCTGAGCGGTTTCCGGGCGGGGCCACTGCACTACGACCGGCACCAGGGCCGCTGGCGCTCGGAGCTGGACGAGGCGGCGGACTGACCGGCCACCGGGCGGAGAGCGGGGGCACGCGGGACGTGGGAGCAGAGGCGGTACGGGTCGACCCCGAAGGCGCGGCGGAACGCGCGGCGGAAGGCGTGGCGGAGCGCGCGGCGGCGTCCTGCGCCGAGGGCGAGGCGGCCCTGGAGCGCGGTGATCTCGCGGCGGCGGAACGGTGTTTCGCCGCGCTGCTCGCCGCCGCGGGACCCGACCGCCGGGCGGCCGCCGGGGAGGTGGGGGAGGTGGACGACCCGGTCATCGCGGAAGCCGTCGCACGCGTCACGGCGGAGGCCGGTGGCCCCGCGCAGCCCGGGCCCGTACCCCCGGGAGGCCAAGGCGAGGGCACAAGCGCCGCCTCTCTCGCCGCCCGCGCCCGGATCGGGCTGGGGCGGGTGCGGCTCGCCCAGGGGGACGTCGGGCGGGCGGTGGTCTCGTTCCTGGAGGCGTGGGGCAGGGAGCCCGAGGCGCCGTACTGGATGGGGTGCGCGCTGGCCCACGGCGGGGAACTCCCGGCGGCCGAGGCCTGTTTCACCCGCTGCCTTGAGGACGCCGGGCCGCGCGCACATGTGCAACGCGCCTTCGTACGCGCCCTGTCGGGCCGCCCGGACCTCGCCCTCGCGGACCTGCGGGCCGCCGAGCGGGCCGGGGGCCTCGACGACGAGGGCCGGTGGCTCGCCGCCGCGCTCGGGCAGGGCGCGCGGGCGCTCGCCCTGCGGCTGCGGAAGGCCGCGCTCAGCGCGCTCGGCGGCGGCGCGCCGGACTGGACGCGGGCCGCCGCGCTGCTCGCCGCCGCCCAGGAGCGGCAGGACACCCTCAGCGAGGGCGAGTTCGCTCCGCTGTACGCCACCGCCCTCGTCACGGGCGGCCGTCGCGCGGCGGCCCTCGGCCTCCTCGGCGACGCCACCCGCCGCGCCCCCGCCGACCACCGCGTCACCCACACCCTGGCCCTCGCCGCCCTCAACTCCCCCAAGGACACCGCCCGTCGCGGCGACGAGACGTGCGTCGGCGCCTGGGGAGCGCTGCTGTACGACGACGCGTTCTGGGCGCGGGCCCGGGCCGGGGCCGCGCGGCGGTACGGCACCGAGGTGCCGCAGGCGCTCGTGCCCGCGGTGCGCGGGGCGCTGTGCGACCGCCTCGGGCGGCTGCTGACGGAGCGCGCGGGCGACGGCGGCCGGGTGCCGCCCGACGCGCTGCTGCACCGCGAGGCCGAGGCCGCCCGGCTGCTGAGGGAGGCGGGCGGCACCGGCCCGCTCGGAGGGCCGCTGCGGATCGGCGCGCTGGGCGGCACCCGGGAGTTCGGGGCGTACGCCGCCGCCCGGGCGAGCGACACGGCGCTGCTGCACGCGTTCTCCGAACTGGGCTTCGCACGGCTGAAGCTGGACCAGGGCCACCCCGGCGACGCGCTCGCCGCGCTCGTCGAGCTGCGGTGCCCCGACTGCCGGGCGCGGGCCCGGGGCGCGGTGTGCGAGGCGGACTGCCCGCGGTTCGAGGTGCTGAACCCCGGCTACGCGGGGCTCCCCGACCGGCACGACCGGCTGGCGCGGGACGCCCGCCACCTCGCGCTGCGGGCCCGGATCGCGCTCGGCCACGACGCGCTCACCGCGCCCCGCCCCGACTTCGCGACCGCCGCCGCCTGCTGGCGCCGCGCCCTGGTGCACAGCAGGGAGCTGGCCCGCTACCGGCACGCCCAGGCCGAGATCGCCGCCCTCGCGCTCGCCGCCGCCCGGGACGCCCACCGCGCCGGGAACCTCGCCCGCACGGTGACCACCCTGGAGACCGCCCGGTCCGTCATCGGCGCCAACGAACGCCCCCGCATCGAGGGCCAGTTGGCCCGCGCCCTGGCCGACCGGGGCATCGCCGAGGCCAACCGGGAGGACGGCGACCAGGACGGCGCGGCGGCCGACCTGCGCCGCTCGGTGCGGCTCAGCCCGCAGCTGCGGCGCGCGCAGATCAGCCTCGGTATCGTGCTGCGCAACCTCGCCCTGCGGCGCTGGGCGTCCGGCAGCCTCTCCGGCGCCCGCACCGCCCTGGAGGAGGCCGTCGAGGCCCTCGGCGCCGCGCTCGTCCACTTCCCCGACGACCCGGAGTTCACGGAGGAGCACCGTCGGGCGCGGAGCGAACTCGACTTCGTACGCGACCAGTTCGACGAGAGCGGGAGGTGAGCGACGGCGGTGCTCCAGTACGAGGAACTGCGCGTCCGGGTCCGCCCCTGCGGCCCTGCCCGCTACCTCATCGCCCTGAGCGGACCGGCCCGCGCCCTCGACGTGATCGCCGTGGACGGCGAACCCGCGGCGTTCCGCGCCCGCTGGGACCGGCTGGTCGACGCCGACCTCGGCCTCGCCCCGATGGGCGAGGCGCACACGGCCGAGCAGCTGCGGGAGCTGGGCCGCGGCGTGTACCGGCTGCTGTTCGGCGCCGCCGGGCAGGGCTCCGGCGGCGGCGCCGGGGACTGCCTAGCCGCGGCCCTCGACCTCGCCCAGCGCATGCGTCCCGCGCGCGGCCTGAGGCTGCGCTTCGACCTGCCGCCGCGCCTGCGCGAGCTGCCGCTGGAGGCGCTGTGCGCGCCGCCGGAGCTGCCGCAGCAGTCCCTCGCCCTCAACCCCGGCTACTCCCTGGTGCGTTCGCTGCCCGGCGGTCCGCTCGGCCAGCGCCTTCCGGACCCGGCGGACGAGCCGAGCCTGATCCGGCTGCTCGTGGCGTGCGCGTCGCCGCCCGGCGCGGGCCCGGCGCTGCGGGCGGACGCGGAGGTCGCCGCGCTGCGCCAGAAGCTGCCCGAGGTGGCGGTGCGCACCACGGTCGTGGCGGGCGCCACCCGCGAGCGCCTGGAGGCGGCGCTGGGCGCGCACAGCGACCTGCCGACCGCCGTCCTGCTGATCGCCCACGGGGCGTACGACGAGGACATCGGCAAGGGCGTCGTCCTCCTGGAGACCGAGTCGGGCGGGGTCGACCGCGTCCCCGCCGACCTGCTCAGCGGCATCCTCATCAAGGCGCCCCTGCTGCGGCTCGCCGTGCTCAACCTGTGCTCCGGGGCGGACAGTTCGTCCCCGGGGGCGCGCACGCCGAGCCGTTCTCGGGGCTCGCGCAGGCGCTGATCGGCGCCGGTGTGCCCGCGGTGGTGGCGATGCGGGGGCGGGTCAGCGACGCCTCGGCGGGCCGGTTCAGCCCCGCGCTGATGAAGGGCCTGGCGGCCAACCAGACCATCGACGAGGCCCTGTCCGCCGCGCGCCGCCGCATGTCGCACCTGCCGCGGCACACCGCGGTCGAGTGGGCGACGCCCGCGCTGTTCCTGCACGAGGACTACCGGCACGGCTGGCTGTTCAAGGCCCGGGAGGTGCGCGACGACGACGGCGCGGGCGCCGACCCGCTGCGCGAGGGCGCGGACGCGCTGCGCACCTACCAGGACACCACCGGGCACGTGAACGCCACCAAGGTGATCGGCGCGGCCCGCTTCGAGCGCGACCGCGGCCGGTGGGCGCAGGTGGAGCCGATCCTGCGGGGCACGTACACCCGGCAGTACGAGGACGAGCAGCGGCGGCTGTGCGCCGAGGCCGCCTTCGAACTGGCCTGGCCCGCGCTGGAGAAGCTGTGCGCGCTGCTCGCCTCGGGGCACGACGGGGCGGCCGCCGCCGCGCAGCTCGCGGTGGTCCGCGACGCGCTCGCGCACCCGCTGCCGGGCCCCCTGGTCGCCCGCGCGGAGCGGCTGCGGACCGCCGCCGAGCTGCTGGAGCGGGCCCTCGCGGCGGAGGCCGTCGCCGACTGGGAGGGCGCGATCCGGCTGTACGAGAAGGTGGTGGCCGCCGGGTCCGGCTCCGCCGACGCGGCCGCGCGCCTCGCCGCCGCCCGCGCCGAACTCCGCGTCGCCGAGGCCATCGCCGCCGCCGACCGGGCCCGGCTGGGCGGCGACTGGGACGCCGCGGCCCGCGCCCTGACCGAGGCCCGCGCCCTGCGCCCCGACGACGTGGGCCTCGCCGCCCGCACGGCGTACGTCCGGGCGCGCACGGCGGAGGAGGCGGGCGACTGGCACGCGGCGGCGGAGGCGTACCGCGCCTGTGCGGAGCGGGAGCGGCGGGCCCCGGGCCACCCTGCCGGTACGCCCCTGTTCGCGGACGCCGCCGTGCGCGGTGCCTACGCGCGGGGGCGGGCGGCGAGTGCCGACGGGGACTGGGCGGCGGCGGTGGCGGCGTTCGCCGAGTGCGGGGCCCGGGACGGCACGGACACCGCGCCCCACCGGCGGGGCCCTACGACGCCCCACCAGCAGGGCCCGACGACGCCCGGCCAGGGCCCGACAGCACCCCACCAGCGGAGCCTGACGGCACCCCAGGGCCAGGCGCCGCTCCCCCACGCCGACGCCGACGCCCGCCGGACCTACGCCCGGGCCCGGCTCTGCCTCGCGGACGGGGACTGGGCGGGGGCGCTCACCCACCTCGGCGCGCTGCCCGAGGACTTCGAGGACACGGCCGACCACCTGCTGTACGCGCGCGGTCGGCACGCGGACGCGCGCGGGGACTGGGACGGCGTCATCGACGGGTTCGGGCGGCTGCCGGACGCGTACGCGGACGGCGAGGTGCGGGTGCGCCGCCTGTACGCCCGCGCGCGGGCGGCGGTCGAGGAGCGCGGCGACTGGGCGGCGGCCCGCGGGCTGCTCGCCGACGTGCCGGACACCGCCCGCGAGGGCACGGTGGCCGCACTGCGCCGCAAGGCGGAGGGCCGCGGGGCCGAGGCCCGGGGCGCGTGGGCGGCGGCCCGGGACGTCTACGCGCGGGCGTTCGCCGACGGCGCGCCGGGCCTCGACGACACCGAGCCGCTGCACCTGTACCTGTACGCGGTGGCCCGCGCCCACGAAGCGGCGGGCCGCTGGGCCGAGGCGCTGCTCGGGTACGGCGTGCTGCCCGACGCCTGGGCGGACGTCCCGACGCGGCGCCGGTACGCGAGGGCCCGTACCGAGGAGGCGCGGGCCGCCGACGGGGCCGCGTGGCGGCGGTGCGCCGAGGTCTACGAGCGGCTCGCCGAGGCGGACGGCGGCCGGGACTGCGCGGCGCGCGGCCGGTACGCGCGGCTGCGGGCCGCCGAGGCCGACGGCGAGTGGGCGGCGGTCGTGGCGGCGGCCGGGCCGCTCGGGGACCACCGGGACGTGCCCGCGGTCGCCGCGTACGCGCGCGGGCGGCTCGCCGACGCCCACCAGGAGTGGCACCGGGCGGCGGAGGCGTTCCGCGCCTGCCCCGGCCATCGGGACGCGGCGGCCCACCTCGCGTACGCGGAGGGCCGCTCCCTTGAGGCGGAGGGCCGGTGGAGCGACGCCGCCGCCGCGTACGGGCGCGCCGAGGGCGACCTGGACCGGGCGGGGGTGCGGCGGCGCAGGCTGCTGCGGCTGATCGCCGCGCTGCCGTGGGCGGACGGCCTGACGCGGGCGCCGCTGGCGGCGGACCCGTGCGCGCTGCGCGACCCCACGTTCCCCTACCTGGCGCTGCGTGAGGCGGGCGTCCACCCGGGGGTGTCGATGGACGCCGTGAACGACGCCTCGTACACCCTCCTGGAGCGCGGCGGCATGACCTGGGCGGAGCGCGTCGCCTGGGAGACGCTGCGCCTGTCGGGGCGGCGGCTCCAGCTGGACGCGCTGCTGTACCGGTGGCACGAGCCCGAGGGGGTGCGGGGCGCGCTGGCCGCGCTGTCGCCGGACGACGAGCAGTCCGGGCCCGGCCTGGTGGACGCGCTGTGCGCCCGCTTCCCGCAGGACGCCCCACTGCTGCTGCTCCTGGCGCGCGGCCGGGACGCGGCGGCCGCCGAGTGGGAGCGGCGCCTGGCGGCGGCGCCCGGCGACATGGCCGCCGTGCACGGCCTCGCCGTGGCCCGCCTGTGGCAGGCGCAGGAGCTGGAGCAGTCCGGCGCCTGGGAGCACGCCGTGCGCGCCTGGGAGGCGGCGCTCGCCTCCTGGGCGACGCTGCTCAGCGACGACGCGTACTGGCGGGACTGGCTCGACGAGCGGGCCGCCGCCTACGAGCGGGCGCTGACCGCGGAGGACCTGAACCAGCTGCGCTGGGAGGTCAGCCGCCACCTGTTCGGGCAGCTCTCCGCGTGCGAGCAGCGGCACACGGAGCAGAACCGGCCCCAACAGGCAGCCACGTACGCGGAGTTGGCCGAGTTCCTGGAGGCCGAGCTGACGGGGGCGCGGGTCCTGAAGGACGTCGGCGGCCTGCCCGGCGTCCCCGGGGCGCGCGGCGCGCTGGCCTGCGGGCCGTACTATCTGCGGCAGTTCGGCCTCCAGCAGCCGCTGGCCGCGCTCGCCGCCGACCTGGACGCCGCCGCCAAGGACGGCCGGGACCCGGGCGAGTACGCGGCGCGCGAGCTGCGCTGGGCGTTCTCCGAGCTGGCGCGGAGCCTGGTGCTGTACGCGGTGCACAAGTTCGAGCCCGCGCTGCGCGCCCTGCCGTCGTTCCCGACGCTCACCACGCTGCCCGAGGACTGCGCGGTCCCGGCGGCCGCGGCCGAGGCGCGCCGCCACGTCGCGGGCTGCGCGCGCTGCCAGGAGGTGCTGCGCCGCAACCCCGCGTACGCGCACCTGCCGCACCGGCAGGCCCGGCTGCTCCAGGACGGCGTCGAACTCGCCGTGCGGGTGCGCCTCGAACTGTCCCGCACGGCCCTCGCCGAGGGCGAGCGCGGGCTCGGCCCGGCCCTTGAGCAGTGGCAGCGCCTGGTGGGCGTGGCGCGCCGCGCCGGGATGACGGCACGGGCGAAGAGGGCGGTGGTGCGCACGGTGCTCGGCCGCGTGGAGGCCCTGGTCGACGAGCCGCTGGCCCGCCGCGGCAGTGTCCTCGACGAGGCGATCGCCCTGGTCGAGGCGGTGCCGCCGGTGCTCGGCCCGCTGGAGCGGGAGGTCCGCGACCAGCTCGACGGGCGCCTGTCGTCGCTGTACTCGATGCGGGGCGTGTGGCGCGGCTACACCCGCACCAAGCACGGCATGCGCTGCGACGTGTACGGCGCGGAGGCCGATCTGCGCCGCGCCCTCGACCTCAACCCGGCCTCCAACCACGCCCGCGACAACCTGGCCCGCGCCCTGGTCTTCACCCTCGACGAGCGCACCGACGCGCTGCCCGCCCGCCTCGCGCTGCTGCACCAGGCGCTGGGCCTGCTGGACGTCGGCCTCGGCCAGGCCCTGACGCACAACTACCGCGAGACGCTGGGCGAGTCGCTGGAGGAGCTGGACCGGCTGCTCGCCAGGGCCCTCGGCGTCGCGGGCATGGGCGAGCTGATCCGCAGCGACGGCGCGGAGCCGCCGCCCGACGAGGACGACCTGGCGTCCTGGGCGGTGGCGCTCACCGACCGCGCCCGGTCCGAGCTGGCCGGGGGCGACGTGCGCAAGGCCCTGCACCACCTGGTCCGCGCGACCCGCGCGGACCCCATGGACGGCCGGGTCCGACGGGCGCTGCTGGACGCGGTGTCCCGCTGGCTCGCCGATCTGACCACCGAAGGAGGCGGCACCGCTTGATCAAGGACCCGTCGGCCGCGGGCCCCCCGTGCCCGTACCAGGCGCTCGCCCCGGCCGGAGTGACCCCGTGGACCACGCACGCCCAGATGCAGGACGTGCCGTTCGAGCTGCTGGCGCGGCATCTGATGACGCCCGCCGCGCAGACGGCGTGGGACGAGCTGCGCACGGTGCGCGGGCGGCTGCTCGCCGACCTGTTCCGGTACGACGTGGACCTGGCCGCGGAGCTGCCGGGCGCCGTCGCGGAGACGGACGCGCTGCTGGCGGCGCTCGGCGATGACCCGCCCGGGGCGGCTGAGGCCGCCGGGACCGCTGGGACCGCCGAGGCCGCCGGGGAGCCGCTGTCCGCCGAGGACGCGGCCCGGCTCATCGGCGCCCTGGTCCGCTTCGACGGCTGCCCCGAGCGGTGAGGCGAGGTGACGCCGTGGACCCCGTGAACCCACCGGAGCGGCCGTCGGCGGCCGCGGCGGCCGCGTACGAGGGCACCAAGGCCCTCGCCGCCCGCGACGCCGCCCACCGCGCGCACACCGAGCGGCTGCTGCTCGTGTGCGCCGACACCCTCGACGCCCTCGACCGGCTGCTCGCCGCCGGGCCGCCCGCGGACCCGGCGGCGTACCACCGCAGCCTCGAACTCGTCGCCCGGCAGCTGGAGTCGGCCCTGGGCCGCGAGGAACTCGACGTGCTCGGGCGCGTCGGGGAGCGCGCGGAGCCCGCCACGCACCACGTCGTCGCCGTGCGCCCCGCGCCGCCCGGAGCCGCCGCCGACGAGGTCCTTGAGGTGCTGCGGCGCGGGTATCGATACCGGGGGCACGTGCTGCGCGCCGCCCGGGTGGCGGTGGCCGCGACCGGCGGCACCGACGGAGCAGACCGGGCGAGCCAGGAAGGAACCCCCTGACGCATGAAGGCCATCGGCATCGACCTCGGCACCACGAACAGCGCGGTCGCCGCCCACGACCCGCACCGCGGCGACATCGCGGTCCTCACCAACAGCAAGGGCGACCGGCTTACCCCGTCGGTGGTCGGCCTCGTGCGGCGCGACACCAAGGAGCAGACGCTCGTCGGCGAGGACGCCCTCAACTGGGCGGTGCGCCAGCCCAAGGACACCATCGTGTCGGTGAAGCGCCTGATGGGCCGGGACTTCGCGGACCACTCGGTGGCGCAGGCCCGCGAGCGGCTCAGCTACGAGATCGTGCCGGGCCCGGACGACGACCCGCGCGCGCACGTGCTGCTCGGCGGCCGCACCCGCGCCCCCTCCGAGATCTCCAGCGTGATCCTGGACAAGCTGGTGCGGGACGCGGCGCGCACCCTCGGCGAGCAGGTGACGCACGCGGTGATCACGGTGCCCGCGTACTTCCGGGACGCGCAGCGCGCCGCGACGCGGGAGGCCGCCGAGAGCGCGGGCCTGGTGGTGAAGAAGATCGTCGACGAGCCGACGGCCGCGGCGGTCGCGTTCGGCCTGCACAAGCCGGGCGGGGCGCGCAGCCGCGTCCTGGTGTACGACCTGGGCGGCGGCACGTTCGACATCTCCGTACTGAACACGGTCAAGGACCGCGAGGGGCACAGCCAGTTCCAGGTGCTGCGCTCGGCGGGGGACATCTGGCTGGGCGGCGACGACTTCGACCTGGCGATCGTGGAGCGGATCATCGCCTGGATGAAGCGGGAGCGGGGCGTGGACCCGTCCGGCGACAAGGAGTTCCTGTTCCAGGCGAAGAAGGCCGCGGAGGCCGCCAAGCGGGAGCTGAACGAGCTGCCGGAGACCGACATCGTGGTCCCGGCCGCCTACCGCGGCCCCGAGGGCATCGTCGACGTGGAGATGTCGCTGACCCGCGAGGAGTTCCAGGGGCTGATCGCGCCGCTGGTGACGCGCACGATGGACCTGGTCAAGGAGACCCTCGCGGGGTACGAGCTGACGCCCGACGACATCTCGGACGTCCTCCTCGTCGGCGGCGGCACGCTGACCCGGCCGGTGTACGAGGCGGTCGAGGCGTTCTTCGGCGCCGACAAGGTCCGCAGGAACATCAACCCGATGGAGTGCGTGGCCTACGGCGCGGGCGTCCTCGCCGAGACCCTGAACGGCGTGGAGTGCCCGGCCGCCGAGTGCCAGAAGGCCAACGACTACGCGGCCGAGCGGTGCGCGGACTGCGGGCAGAGCCTGGTCAACGCGCGGCCCGTGGGCTCCACCGGCCTGTTCGAGTCGACGCCGATGGCGATGGGCATCGCCGCGGTCAAGGGCGCCCAGCGGGACGTGTTCGTGCCGATCATCCCGGCGGGCACGCCGTTCCCGCTGCCCGAGCCCCGCCAGCGCACCTTCCACGCGACGGACAGCCGCCTGATCCGGGTGCCGGTGTACGAGGGCGACAGCCATGTGGCGAGCGAGAACCACGAGCAGGGCGTGGTCGAGTTCGAGCTGCCGCAGGAGATCGACATCAACCGGCACGTGGACGTGTCGTTCAACTACTCGGCGGACCGGATCATCAGCGTGCGGATCAGCGTCCGCGGCACCGACATGGTCCTGGAGGCGACGCCGCGCCGCGACAAGCCGCGCACCCCGCCGCCCGAGACCGAGCAGGAGGTGGACAGCGCCGTGCTGCGGGAGGAGCTGGGCCTCGCCGAGCGGGAGGCCCAGCACTTCCTGAAGCGGTACGGCGCGTACGTCGAGCACACCCAGGAGCTGAAGGTGCGCCGCGACATCGCGCAGGCGCAGCGGGCCGTGGAGATGGGCGACAGCGGCGAGTACAAGCGCCTGACCGAGCTGCTGCTTGACGACATGTACCACCAGTGCGGCCTGGCCAGCCAGTTCCGGCAGGCCGAACTGGCCTCCGAGGGCGCGCCGTTGGAGACGGTCAAGGCGATCAGCGAGGCCGTGGAGCAGGTCAAGTCCGCCCACCGGCAGGGCAACCGCATCCAGACGGCCGAGCAGGCGAAGAACCTGCGCAGCCTGGTCGCCGTCGCCTACTCGGAGCGCGCGGTGCCCTCGCTGCCCGACAAGAAGGACTACGGAGGCATCCTCCAGGTCCCCGACGACACGGCGGGAGGATGACCGCAGCGGTGGCCGGGGCCACGGACGGGACCGCCGAGGACCGCGTCAGCCTCGGCGTCGACTTCGGCGCCACGGGCGTGCGGGCGGTGTTCTCCGCGCCTGGGCAGCCGGTGCGGCGCCTGGACCTGCCGGTGGGCGACTGGCCGTGGCTGGTGCCCGCGCCCGCCCCGGCCGGGGTCCTGCCGTATCTGTTCCCCAGCCTGAAGTCCCTGCTGGGCGGCGGCGGTTCGGTGCCGTGGCGGGGGCGCACGGCATCCGCGGACGCGGTGGCGGCGGGCCTGCTGCGGGAGCTGCGGGAGCGGGTGGAGGCGCGGGCGCCGGGGCCGGTCGCGCAGACGGTGATCAGCGTGCCCGCGGCCTACCAGTCGGCGCAGCGCCAGGCCCTGCGCGACGCCGCGCACCGGGCGGGGCTGGCGCCGGTCCGGCTCATCAGCGACTCCCTCGCCGCGGTCCTCGGCCACACCACGGACCGGGACAGCGGCACGTTCCTGGTGTTCGGCCTGGGGTACGAGGGCTTCGAGGCGGGCCTGGTGCGGGGGGTTCGGGGGCACTACCGCGCCCTCGGGTACGACGGGGCGGCCACGTCCTGCGGCCGGGCCTTCGACGAGGCCACGCTGGCCGCCGGGGTGCGGCTGCTGCGGGCGCGCCGGGGGCCCGCGGCGGTGACGGGCGGCGCCCCGGAGCGGTGGCTGGCCCTGCGGGAGCGGGCGCAGGAGGCGCGGGAGTCCCTGAGCGGCGCCGAGCGCGCGGGCGCGGCGGGGGCCGAGGCGGCGACGCTCACCCTGGACGTGGGGCCCGGGCCCGGCCTGCGGATGCGGATCACCCGGGAGAACCTGGACGCGTTCCTGGAGCCGCACGTCCGCCGCATGCTGCGCCGGGTGCACGCGCTGCTCACCGAGTCCGCGCTCGGCCGCCCCGACGTGGACACGCTGCTGCTCGTCGGCGGGGGCACGCGCACCCGGGTGGTGCGCTCGGGCGTCGCGGGCCTCGGCTGCCGCACGGTGCACGGCCCGGCGGAGTTACTGGCGCTGGGCGCCCTGAAGCACGCGGTGCGCCTGGCGGGCGGCGCCTCGCCGTCCGGCCAGGGAGCCCTGGACGAGGGGCCGTTGGAGGCGGCGGACCCCGGTACGGACACCCTCGGGGACGCGCCGTCGCTCACCGCGACGCTGCTCGGGCCCGACGAGCCGCAGGGCGCGCCCCGCCGCGACGTCGCGCAGGCGCGGGAACTGGCCGGGCAGGGGCGCCGCCAGGAGGCGGTGGCGCTGCTGCGGGACATCGTGGCGGAGGCCGGGGAACTGCTGGCGGGCCTGACGGGCGAGGGCGCGGGGGGCGACGCGGGCGGTGGGCCGGGCGGCGGCTCGGGGGCCGGTCCGGGCGGCGGCTCGGGCAGCGCCCCTGGCGGCGGGGCCGGGGGGCGGGCGGCGGAAGGGGCCGGGGCGGAGCCGCGGGGGCTCGGCGAACGCCTGGGGCAGGGGCTCGGCGAGCGTCCGGCGGCGGAGGGCACCGGGGTGTCGCGCCCTGAGGGTGCCGGGGCGCCGCGGCCCGAGGGCGCCGGGGAGCGCCCGGGCGCCGGTGCCGGGGAGCGGCCCGCGGGGAGCGCCGGGAAGCCTACGGGGGCGGGCGGCGAGGGCGCCGGGACCGGTCCCGGCGGGGGCGGGGAGACTGGCCCCTGGGCGGGCGGCGCCTGGCGTCAACTTGCCCGCGCCAAGGCCCTGTTGGACCTCGGCCGGTACGAGCTGGCCGTACAGGCCTCCCACGCGGCCTGGCAGGAGGCCACCGCGCACCCGGCGCACGCCGAGGTCCTCGACGCGATGATCGACGTGCACTGCGCCGCCGCGATGGCCGACATGGCACCGGACCACTTCCCGGCCGCGGAGCGGTGGCTGCGCTGCGCGTACGGGCACGACCCGACAAACGTACGGGTGCGGGGGCTGCTCGCCCAGCGCACCTACCGGCACGCGGAGGAGCTGCACCGGCGCGGGGCGAGGGATGAGGCGATTGAGGCCCTCGGCAAGTGCCTCACGTGGGACCCTGAACACCCCCAGGCCGAGGCCCTGTTGACGCGTCTCGGCCGCGGCGCCAGGAACCGGCGCGGCAGGGGGGGCGTCCTCGACTGACGAGGCCTCATGGGCGAGGACCTCGTCGGTCAGGCCACGTTCCCGAGACGGCCCGAGACAGGGAGTACACGCTTGACGCCCGCACAGCTGCTGAACAAGCAGGAGCTCATCAAGCAACTTCAGGACCTGGCGGGGAAGCCGCAGCTCGGTCCGCGCGCCGAGGAACTCGACGCGCTCGCCCACGACCTGGAGCGCGACAAGCGCCTCGACCGGTGGGCCGAGCTGGACCTGGTGGCGGCCTACGCCCGCCCGGAGAGCGTCGTCGTCGAGCGCGGCAGGCCGTCCGCCCGCCGGGACGCCCTCCTGGAGGCGGCGCTCGGCGCCCTCGTCTTCGTACCGCTCCTGGTGACGTGGTTCGGCCTGCGCGAGGCCGTGCACGCGTACGGGGAGCTGAGCAAGGTGGACCGCGAGGAGGCCACCCGGCCCTTCCTGCAGCTGTGGCAGTCGGGCTTCGGCGGGCACCTCTCGCCGCTCGGGCGGTTCGAGAACGTGGCGCTGATGGCGGTGGTCCTGATCGCGCTCCTGGTGCTGCTCTCCGTGGTGCACGCGCGGGTGCGGGCCCGCGCCGAGCAGGAGGAGGCGGAGCAGGAGGCCGAGCGGGAGCGGCTGCTGGCCGCGCTGGCCTCGGTGCTGACGCGGCTTCAGATGCTCCTCGCCCCGCACCGCAGCGCCTCCCCGAAGCAGTTCACCTCCGAACTCACCAAGGCGGCGGGCGAGATGCGCTCCCTTGCCGCCGAGGCGGAGAAGAACCACAAGGCGCTCGTCAGCGCCACGGGTGCCGTCACCGGCGCCACCACGTCGCTGCGGGACGCGGCGGGCAAGCTCAGCGCGGAGATCCCCAAGCTGGGCGCGGCGGCGGACCGCATCGACACGACGCTGCGCGACGGCCAGCGGGCGGCGGCCAGCGCGGGCACCGCCAACGCCGACGCGGCGCGCCTGATCGCCGACCAGGTGAAGGCGGCGGGCACGACGGTCGAGGCGTCCCTGAAGTCGCTGCTCACCGCCCAGCGCGAGCTGGTCGCCAAGACGGAGGCGGTGGCCCTGGCCACGGAGCAGGCGTCCAAGGCCCTGGTGTCCAGCACCGGCCGGACGAACGACGCGGTCGACGGCATGCGCGAGGCGACCGAGCGGTGGGACGCGGCGGCCGCGCACTGGCAGGACGCGGCGGCCCGGGTGGAGAGGACGGTGGCGGGCAGCGACCCGCGCGCGGCGTCGCCGATGCCGTCCGCGACCCCGATGCCGTCAGCGGCGCCGGTGACTCCTGGGGCTCCCGTGCCCCCTGCGGCTCCGGTGCGGAACGGGGCCGACCCGTTCCGCGTGGTGCCCCCGGCGGCGGAGGCCGACCCGCTCCAGCCGACGGTCCCGGACTCCGCCCCGTACGGCGCCCCCCTCGGCGGTTCCGCGCCCGCCACGGTCCCCTTCCAGCCCACCGCCCCCGAGCCCACCGCCCCTGGCCCCGGCGGGCGCGGCACCCCGGCGACAGAGGCCCACCGCGCGCCCGGAACCGATGCCTCCGGCCCTCCGGGAGCCACCGCCCCGGGGACGCCCCACCTCAACGGTGGCCCCTGGCGTCCGGCCGAGGCCGCCCCCACGGACGCGGCCCCCGTCGACGCTCCGCCCGCCGACGCCCCGCCAACGGACACGCCTCCGGACGCCCCCGGGGACGCCCCCGGGGACACCCCGCCGGGCTCCGACCTCCGCTCCGACCGCACCCGCGCCCTGCGTCCGCCCACCGGGCGGCCCACCCCGCCACGGCCCGGGAGTGACACGTGACCCGGCGGCGGGGGCGCGCCCGGGGCGGGCGGGTCGCCGGGGTCGTCCTCGCGGGCTGGCTCTTCGCCGACCTGCTCCTCGTCCTCGCCCTGGTGTCGATGGCGGACCGCCCCGACCCGCTCGCCAACCCCAGGCCCAAGGACTCGGCGTCGGCCAAGGAGAAGGACCGGGACAAGAAGAAGCCGACCGGGCCGCCGTCGGTGGAGCGCAGACCGGAGGAGTTCCGGGTGCGGGGCACGGACCGGGGCGGCATCGTCTCCCAGATCGGCCGCTCGACCCGCGAGTGGAAGGGCCGCAGGGCCGCGCTGGTGCTGACCTTCGGCGGCGGCCAGAGCGGCACGGTCTACGCGCACCGCGTCAACTCCCTGCTGAGCAAGGGCCGTCCGGGGATGTTCACGTCGAAGACGGCCACGGACGACTTCCACGACCTGAGCAGCCGCCCGGACACGGCGGTGGTGCGCGTGTACTTCTTCACCAGGCCCGGGAGCTGACCGGTGGCGACGACCTGGCGGCCCGGCGTGCGGGCCACGGACACCGATGCGCTGCCCCCGCTGCCCGCGCTCCCCGAGTTCCCCGGCATGCGCGGCTACCTCGAACTGCGGGCGGCCATCCGCGACTTGGGCTTCCGGCACGCGGCGGAGCTGCTGCGCGAACCCGCCCGGCAGCGGGCCGCGACCGGGGTGTTCGGCACGCTGCCGCGCGCCGAGCGCGACGACGGCTTCCGCGTCCTGGACGGCCTGTGGTTCCCGGGCCGCGGCGGCGTGTGGCAGCGCGTGGACGTGGCGTACGTACGAGGGGCCCGCGCCGCCTGGCAGGGCTCGGCCGACCAGCGGGCGCTGACGGCGGCGGCCGTCGTGGACACCCTGGAGACCCTTGCCCGCGACGACCCGATGGGCCTGCGCCGGGTGGTGCTGTGGGAAGTGTGCTGCCTGCTCAAGGACCGGGACCGGGGTGACGACGGCGCCGACGCCCCGACGACCGTCGACGACGTGGCCGCGCTCGGCGTGCACCGCAGCGAGGCCCGGCTGCTGGCCGCCGCCGTCGACGCCCGCTTCCCCGCCGACGGGGAGCGCCGCCGGGCCGCGGAGCGGATCAACGACCTCTGGCCGGGCCGTCGGCTGCGGGCGGCCGAGCGGCTGGCGGAGCCGCTGCCGGACGCCCCTCAGGACCACGTCCTGGCCCGGCTCCTCGGCTCGCTGGGGGCGCGTTCCGCCGAGGTGGCCGACCTGGCCGCGCGGGCCGCCGCGGCGGAGCGGCGCGGCGACTGGCGCACGGCGGCCACCGTGTGGCTCACCGCGCTGCGCCGCGCTGAGGACGCGTCGGAGACCCGCACGGGCCTCTTCCGCGCGGCCACCGCCCTCGCGGACGCGACCGCTCAGGCCCCGGCCGCCTCCGGCACCCCGCCGCTGGCCGCCGCCGTTGACGACCGGTGCGTGCGCCTCGCCTGGCGGCCGGGGCGCGCCCCCGCCCCCGGTCCGCGCCCGTCTCGTACCGCGTGCTGCGCTTCGAGGACGGCGCGCCCGGGGAGGCCGTCGACGTCGCGTCCACCGCGCTGGAGGTGGCGGAGGACGCCCGGGCGCCGCTGGGCCGCCCGCTGCGGTACGCCGTCGTGCCCCTGCTCGGCGACCGCGTGGCCGGGGTGCCGCGCGTCACCGGGCCGGTCCTGATCGCCCCGGACGCGACCGGCCTGTCGGCGGCGCCCGTGCCGGACGGCGTCCGGCTGCGCTGGCAGCCGCACCCGGCGGCGACCGCCGTGCGCGTGCGGCGCTCGCACGACGGCGCCCCGTTCACGGTCGTCCCCGGCGAGCGGGACCGCCTCCTGGACGTGCCGCTGCCGCTGGGGACGTACACGTACGAGGTCTGCTGCGGCTATCCGGGCGGCGGCCCGGACGGCGGTATCAGCTGGTCGCCCGGCGCCCGTCTGACGACCCGGGTCGAGGAGTGGCCGACGCCGGTCACGGACCTGGCGGCGCGGCGCGCCGGGGACCGGGTGCGCCTGACGTGGACCGCGCCGGAGCGCGGCGGGAGCACCGTCGTGCCGTGGCCCGCGGGGCCGGTCGCGCGGGGCGCGGACGTGTCGGCGCGGTTCGGGGCGCTCGCGACGACCGCCCCGGGGACGGACGGCGGCCCCTTGCACCGGGATCTGGTGGCGCCGCCGGGGCGGCGGCTGCGGATGACGGCGGTGAGCGCCCTGGGCGACCGCGCGGTGGCGGGCCCGAGCGTGATCGTCGAACACCCTTGCTCCGTCGATGACTTGACGGTCTACCGGACGGGCGCGGGGCTCGCCGAGGCCCGCTTCCGCTGGCCCGAGCCCGCCGTGCTCGCGCTCGTCACCTGGGACGACGGCACACGGCGCGACGAGGTGCGGGTGCCGCGCAGCCGCCACCGGGCCGCGGGCGGCACGGTCACGTTCGCGGTGCCGCCGACGGCCTGCGCCGTGACGGTCGCCCCGCTGCCCCGGCCGGACGCCGTGGCGGTCCCCGCCGCCCCGGCCCACGCGGCGCTGCCCCCGGCGCCGCCGCCCGCGCGGCCGTCGACCGCCTGGTGGCCGCCGCGGTGGTGGCGCCGCCGGTGGCTGCGCCGCCGCGGGGTTCACGCCTAGGGGCGTGCCTCTTGCTGCCGCTTGGCGGGCGCGGGGCCGTCGTGGCTGGGCGCGCCCACGTGGCGCAGCCGCCTAAGTACACGCCTAAGGACGTGCCCCTTACTGCCGCCTGGCGGGCGCGGGGCCGTCGTGGCTGGGCGCGCAGTTCCCCGCGCCCCTTCGGGGCGCCCCCGCCGCCGTCGTGGCTGGGCGCGCCCACGCGGCGCAGCCGCCCATCGACACAGCCCCGCGCCCCTTCGGGGCGCCCCGGGGTGCCGCGCCCCGTCAGTCCTTCACCTCCGCCTCCACCCCGCCGCCGAACTCCAGCAGCAGCCCCGTCTGGAGGGCGACGGTCCGGCCGGGCTCCACGTCGAGGACCGTGCCGTCCAGCTTGCGGGCGGTCCACGCGCGGTTGGTGCGGTTCGTCAGGCCGAACCGCCCGCGCTGCTTGGGGTGTTCGGTGACCTCTCCGACGACGGCGCGGAAGTCGTGCCGCTCCGGGTCGCCGTCGAGGTGGTGGGCGTACAGGCGGGCGCTCGGGTCGAGCCGGATGCCGCGGCGGGTGCGCAGCGTCGTACCCGTGGCGGTCACCAGCTCCAGGCGGGGCGGCAGTTGGAGCGGGGTGCGGCACTTCCAGCAGTTGGGCGGGGCGCCGTCCGGCTGGGTGAGGTTCTGCTTGCCGCAGCCGCGGCACTGGGTGATGGCGTCCAGGACCTGGCTGAGGGCGTCCCGCCACTGCGTCTCGCGCACCCGCCGCGCCGGGCTGCGCAGCCCCTCGGTGAACGTCTGGATGAACAGGTCGCGCAGGATCTGCGGCAGGGCCGCCCAGGTGGCGATGACGGTGGGCTGCTCGCCGGTGACGGGCCGGTTGCGGGTGTCGTTCGGGTCGTACACGAACACCGGGTCGGTGCCGTAGAGCTTGCGCTTGGCGGCCTCGCCCATGCAGTGGATGCGCATGGCGAGCGCGCCGTTGAAGGGGTGGTCGTTCATCAGGAGCAGGAAGAGCAGGACGGCGAGGGAGTGCAGGTCGGTCTGGGTGCCGGGCTGGGCGCCCTTGTCGCCGCGGACCAGCTCCGGCGCCATGAAGTCCATGGTGCCCGCGACCCCGGCCAGCTCCCCCTCGACGACCGCGTTGTCGTTGTCGCAGACCAGGACGTCGCCGGTGCGGGGGTCGAAGAAGATGTTGCCCCAGTTGATGTCGCGGTAGGCGATGCCCTTGGAGTGCAGCGCGCGGTAGGCCTCCACGGTGTGCAGGGCGACCGTCACCAGGGTGCGCATGGTGGCGTCCTTGACGGACGGGTCGCGCCGGAACAGCGCGGGCAGGTCCTGGAAGCGCGCCGGGCGCACGTCCATCAGATAGCCGAAGCCGGGCTCCTGGCCGTCGGGGTCCATCACGATGGACTGCGGCCACAGGAACCGGTCGTCGTGCCAGCCCTTCTCGATGAGCCCTTCGAGGATGTGCCGCTGCCGGGCGTCGGCCAGCTGCGGGTAGTACCACTTGACGGCGCGGTCGCCGCGGGCCGTCGTGACGCGGTACACCTCGCCCTGGCCGCCCGAGCCGAACAGCTCCTCGACCGTGACGCGTTCGGCGTCCTCGGTCACCAGCTTCTTGCCCCGGGCGAGCATGCCGTTGCTCATCCTGCCGTCCCCGTCTCTCGCTCGCGTGTGTCTTCTGCCGTGTTCGAGGGGCCCCTGTTCACGGGACCCGCGTCCGTGCCGTTGCCACCCCTGGCGCCCGTGTCCGTGGCGTCCGTGTCCCTGGCGCCCACGCCCATGGCGTCGGTGCGGCTCGCCGCCCGCGGCGTGGTGCCGCCCGGCGCGCGGGCGAACGCGCCGACGAGCGTCGTGTCGTCGCCCGAGTACTTCGCCGCCCGCGCCAGCCAGTCGCCGAGCTGCCCCTGCACCGCGGCCACGCCCTGCTCGGCGGCCCGCTCGCGCACCCCGGTGGCGAAGTCCAGGAAGCCCTGGTGGTCGGCGAAGCTCTTCGACAGGCCGTCGGTGGAGAGCAGCACCGCGGGCGGCGGTCCGCCGGTGATGGGCTGCCAGTACGTACGGGTCTTGCGCCACGGCTCGGGCTCGCACAGCGAGTCCGTCTCGTCGCCCATGTCGGGCCCGGTGGACAGCGGTGTGTGCGGCTGCCCGCCCGCGTCGACGAGGACGATGTCACCGTCGCCCAACTGCCAGCACAGCAGGGTGTGTTCGGTGAGGACGGCGCCGAGCAGCGTGCTGCCGTAGGCGGCCAGGTCCGGGGTGCCGCGGCCGGTGACGCGCTCCCTGGCCCGGGCCCGCTGGGCGGGCGAGGCGCCGTGCGCGGGCGCGCTGGCGTCATGCAGCAGGGCCCGCCGGTGCCAGCGGTGGCCGACGGCCTGCGGCAGCAGCCGCGCCTCGGCCCTGAGGCCCGGCCAGCTCGCGGCGTCCGCGCCGACCCGCACCGCCTCGTGCGCGAAGACCTCCGCGCACGCCGTGAACTCCTCGACGGCCCAGCGGGCGCCCAGGTCGCTGCGGAAGTGCGCGGCGGAGCCGTGCCCGTCGGCGACCGTGAGGACGACGGCACGGCCGTCCGCGGTGGCCTTGGCGGCGTACCGGTCCTGGCTGTACTTCTTGCCCACCCCCTGGACGGCGCCCGTGAGCAGCGCCCAGCGCTCCCCGGGGGCCGCCGTGTCCCGCGCGCCGGTCACCAGATGTCGGCTTCGTCGCCCTTGGTGAGCTGCGGGGTGACGGGCGTGGCGGGCCCCCCGTCCTCGACCTTGGGAGTCGACGCGTCCTTCACGACCGCCGTGGACATCCAGCGGATGGCGGCGGCCAGCTGGCGCGGGTTGCGGGCCTGGAGCGGCTCCAGCTCGGGGTTGGCCAGGAACTCCTTGAGCATGCTCTTGTCCGCGTCGTCGCCGATGGCGACGGCGACGCGCACGGCCCGCTTGCCCCAGGGGGTGCTGTCGATGGCGCGCAGGCCCGCCCGCCAGTCGTCGGTGGGCTGCCCGTCCGAGGCGAGCGCGAGCACCGGCGGCAGCGCGCGCTGCGGCATCGGCGGCGTCTGGAGCGCGGCGGCGGCCAGCTTGAAGGCGGCGCCCATGTCCGTGCCGCCGTAGGTGTGCACGTCCTCCCAGGAGAAGGTGTCCACGGGCGTGGGCTCGCCGACGTGCCAACTGGCGCCGCTGGCGAAGGAGATGGCCCGCACCAGCAGGGACGCCGCCGGGTTGGAGTTGGCGGCCTGCTGCATCTCGGGGATGGCCTCGCGGATGGCGAAGTTCAGCTCGCCGATCTTGCCGTTGACGCTCATGGAGCCCGAGCAGTCGAGCATCCAGATGAAGTGCACGGGGCGGCTGGCCATGGAGCCGCCCGGGAAGTTGTCGATGATCTCTGTGGTGTCACTGCTGTTGCTCACGCTGGTCCTCTCCAGGTGGATCAGTCGGTACGTGGGGGGTGATCGCCCCGGTGAAGCGGTGCGCCGCCGGGGGCCGGTGCGCCGTCGGAAACCTGTACGTCGTCGGGAAGCCGCGCACTACCCTTCACGCAATCCATGGCGCCAGTCGTTCCACTTCTGTACGTCGCCGACGTTGTGGCCCCGCGCCACGGCGGTGGTGGCGTCGTCGAGCTGCTGCGGGCTCAGGCCGAGGACGACGGGCGCGAGGATCTCGCGGAGCAGTTCCTCGCTGACGCGCCGCCAGTGGTGGCTGACGTCGCCGGACCGCCGGGGCCGCCACAGGTAGTAGTAGGCGCCGATCTCCTCGGGACGCAGCGGGAGTTCGCGGGCCAGCTCGTCCCTCTTGCTCTCGCTGAGCATGCACGCCCGGTAGGGGTCGAGGAGTTCGCGGCCCGCGGAGCGCATGACGGGGAACGCCGTGTGGCGCAGGGTCTGGGCGTCGCTGCGGGCCAGGGCGAGGGCCAGGAACTGGTTCACTCCGCTCCACACCTGTACGGGGACGGGGTGGGCGGCCTCGCGCAGCGCCTGGAAGCGGCCGATCCCCCTGGCGAGCGGGACGCGGCGTTCGGCCATGTCGTCGGCCAGCACGAGGAGTTCGGCGATGGCCCGCTCCCGCGGGCCCAGCTTTCGCACGCGCAGCAGTTCGTGGGCGAAGGAGACGAGTTCCTTGTCGACCCGGTCGGGCGCCGTGAGCAGCCCCGTCATCCGTGCGCCGAAGTCCGCGTCGACGAGCAGCCGCATGGTGCAGGCGCGGGCGACCCGGGGCAGGTCGACGGGGCCGGGTCCGCGGCCGCCCCAGACGAACCACCACACCTGGGACAGCGTGGCCGGGTCGGTCACGCGGCGCCCCGGCAGCTCCTCGGTGATCCTGGAGAACAGCGCGTAGCCGGTCGCCCCGCCGGGGCCGCCCCAGCGGACGGCCGCGTCGGCGAGGCGCAGCGGCAGGGGCGAGCGGGCGTCGAGGTTGCGGCGCAGCCAGTCGCCCTGCGGTGAGGCGGCCAGCTCCTTGAGCTGGTCGAGCCGCTTCGCGCTGAGCTTGGCGCACAGCTGCTTGAGGACGCGGCGGGTGAACCGCTCCTGCCCGACCTGTTCCAGGACGGCCACGGCCTGGCCGCAGCCGGTGCCCGTCGGGTCGCGCAGATAGGCGGCGAGCCGCACGGCGGCGACGCTGACGCAGTCCTCGCCGTCGGCACCGGCGTCCAGAGCGCGCCGCAGCGGCTCACCCCAGGTGGCCAGGGGCGCGCTCAGGGCGCGGCACAGCTCGTCGACGGCGTCCCCGCCGAACTCCCCGCGCAGCGCCCGCCGCCCGTCGTCACCGAGGGGCAACTCGGCGAAGGCCGCGCGGAGTTGGTGCGCGCGGTCGTCGGGGTGCACGGCGGCGAGCCGGTGCCGGGCCACGGCGAGCGCGAGGGGTTGCGCGGCGGTGGGGGCGTGGACGTGCAGGTCGCGGCAGACGGCGGTGAGGGTGCCGGGGTCGGCGGTGCCGTCGTCGAGCGCGGCGACGAGGGCGTCGACGGCCGCGCGCAGCTGCGGGCCGTCGGGCCCGTCCTGGCGGGCCAGGTGGGCGAGGTCGGCGCCGGTGAGCAGTCCGGCGCGCAGCAGGCGCGGCACCAGGGGACCGAGCGCGAAGGGCTCCTCGGCGGCGTCCCGCGCCGGGCGCGGCGGCTTCCCCGCGACCCACAGCCGTGCCGTCCAGGCCGCCCAGGTGTCGGCGAGCGGCGGGCTGCCGTGCCCGTCGAGGCCGTCGTGGACGCGGTAGAGGTGGTCGAGCACGGTGGGGTCGAAGCGGTCGAAGTCGGCGTCGGGTCCGATGCCGACGATGTGCTGCGGGGCCCGGCCGGGGTCGGCGGCGCGGAGGGTGAACGTCAGGTACGGCACGTACGCGGCGGGCAGCGAGGCGCAGGCGAGGGCGATCCACTGGGCGACGGTGTCCTGGCTCTCCTCGGCGATGACGAGCTGCCGTCCGGCCGGGTCGGCGAACAGGCGGCGCACGTCGGCGAGGAACGGGGCCACGCGCGGCTCGTGGGCGCGGGCGAACGCGGCGAGCGCGGCGGGTCCGTACCAGTCCTCGGGCTCCGCGGGTTCTCCGTCCGCGCGACGGCGGGCGGGCGGGCCGTCCGGCTCCCACTGGGTGATCGGCCAGTCCTCGGCGAACCGGCCCGTGTCGGGGCCGCTGACGTGCAGGGCCTCGACGGCGCGGCCCGCCCGCGCGGTGGCGCACAGCAGGCCGCCGCCGTCGGGGAGCCTGCTGAAGCTGATGCCGCCGCCGTCGCCGCCGGGCCCGTACTCGGCGCCGACGGCCAGCGCGACCCACTCCTGGCGGTCCAGGGCCTGCCGGGGGTCGCCGGGCGGGGCGGCGGGCTCGGGCGCCGGGTCGGGGGCGGGCGCGGACCCCTCAGGCGGAGGGACGGGTATCAGCCGGACGGCTCCGGTGACCGGCTCCTCGTCGAGTCGGTAGGTCAGACGGCGGATGGCCATGCCACATTGTGACCATCGGCACCGGCCGCCCGCAGCCGGTCGGACAAGTTCCCCCGGCCGATTCCCGCTCTTGCGCGCACCACTGAACTCCCCGCACCCGAAAGGGAGTTCGACGCTGGTCACGTGCGCCCCGTGCCACCCCGTACGCGCCCTTGCGCACCCCCGCCACGAAAGTCATCGTGACCGTCGTGACCTCCTTCACCCTTCCGCACACCCTGGTGGGCGACGGCCCGCACCCCGTGATCGCCGTGCACGGCTGGTTCGGCGACCGGGCGGCGTTCGCGCCGCTGCTCGCGGACCTCGACCGGGGCGCGTTCCAGTACGCGGTGGTGGACCTGCGCGGCTACGGCGAGGCCAGGGACACCGTCGGCGCGTACACCACGGCGGAGGGCGCCGCGGACGTCCTGGACCTCGCGGACCGGCTCGGCTGGGAGCGGTTCTCGCTGATCGGGCACTCCATGGGCGGCACCGTGGCGCAGCGCGTCGTGGCCGCCGCGCCGCGGCGGGTGCGCAGGCTCGTGGGGATCTCGCCGGTGCCCGCGTCCGGGCTGCCGCTGCCGCCCGAGCAGTGGGAGCTGTTCGCGGCGGCCGCGCACGAGCCGGGCAACCGCCGCGCCATCATCGACGTCACGTCCGGCGGCGCCCGCCCCGCCGCCTGGCTGGACCGCATGGTGGCCAGGTCCCTGGACCGCAGCGACCCCAAGGCGTTCCGCGCCTGGCTCGACTCCTGGGCGGTCGAGGACTTCCACGACCAGGTCCAGGGCGCCGAGGTCCCCGCCCTGGCCGTGGTCGGCGCGCTGGACCCCGCTCTGCCCGCCGACCTGATGCACCGGACCTGGCTGTCCTGGTTCCCCGGGGGAACTCGTCGAACTCCCGGCCGCGGGCCACTACGCCATGGACGAGACCCCGCTCGCCCTGATCCGGGTGGTGGAGGACTTCCTCCGGGCGGACGACGACACACCGGAGACGGTCACCACGGGAACGGGTGGCTCCGCCGCGTGACGGCTCCCGTCCCCGACGTCTTCGACCCCCGCCGCTACGCCCTCCGTGTCCCGTACGACCGCTACCGCGTCCTGCGCGACCACCACCCCGTGGCCTGGCAGGACGAGGCCGCCGTGCTGGGCTGGCCCGCCGGTCCGGGCTTCTGGGCGGTCACGCGGCACGCGGACGTGGTGGCCGTCCTGAAGGACTCGGCGACGTATTCCTCGTACCTCGGCGCGACGCAGATCCGTGACCCCGACCCCGAAGACCTGCCGTTCATCCGGCGCATGATGCTCAATCAGGACCTGGGCGGCGAGGCGGGCGGCGGGGGCCACGGCAGGCTGCGGCGCCTGGTCAGCCGGGCGTTCACGCCGCGCCGCGTGGCGCGCTTCGCGGACGTGGCGCGGCGGCGCGCCCGCGGCCTGCTCACCCGCGCCGTGGCGCGGGCCCGCGCCGAGGACGGCGTCTGCGACCTCGTCACGGCGGTCACCGACGACTACGCGCTGCTCAACCTCGCCGACCTGCTCGGCGTGCCGCAGAGCGACCGGGGCCTGCTGCTGCGCTGGACCCAGCGGGTGATCGGCTACCAGGACCCGGACGAGGCGGGCGCGCCGGTCACGGGCCCGGACGGGCGGCCGGTCAACCCGCGCTCGCCCGCGCTGCTGGGCGACATGTTCGCGTACGCCGCCGACCTGGCCGCGCACAAGCGCCGCCACCCCGGTGACGACGTCCTCACCGCCCTCGCGACGACGCCCGAACTGGCCGCAGGGGAGCTGGAGATGTTCTTCTTCCTGCTGACGGTCGCGGGCAACGACACGGTGCGCAGCGCGGTGCCGGGCGGGCTGCTCGCGCTGGCCGGGCACCCGGGCGAGCAGCGCCGTCTGCGCACCGGCGCCGCGCCCGTGCCGGGCGCCGTCGAGGAGTTGCTGCGCTGGCACCCGCCCGTCCTGTCCTTCCGGCGCACGGCCGCCCGCGACACCGAGCTGGCCGGGCGCCGCGTCCGCCGCGGTGACAAGGTGGTCGTCTTCCACGGCGCGGCCAACCGGGACGAGCGGGTCTTCGCCGAGCCCGACCGGCTGGACCTGACGCGCGCGCCGAACCCGCACGTGTCGTTCGGCGACGGCCCGCACGTCTGCCTCGGCGCCCACTTCGCCCGGCTCCAACTGACCGTTTTCCTGGAGGAGTTGGTGGCCGTGGTGCCGGTGCTGCGCCCGGCCGGGCCGCCGCGCCGCCTGGTCTCGCACTTCGTCAACGGCCTGAAGTCGCTGCCGTTGCGGATCACCGACTGACCGGCAGCCGCGGCCCCCGCCGTCGGCCGCCCGCCCCCCGTCGGGAAAGATCATCCCGACAGTCCTCCCGCACACGGAAGCGAGCACCGGGGCATGTACGCGGCCACCGACGACGACCACGCCACCGAAGACGAGTACCACGACGAGGTGTTCCCGGTGGTCCCGGCGCCGCCCGACGGCGCCGTGTGGCAGGCCCCGGCCGACTTCGAGGAGCTGCTGTACGAGCTGACGCGCGCCGACGACGGCTACGCGTACCTGCGCGCCCTGGCCGTCGAGGGCGTCTACCGGCCGGTGCCGCTCACCGACTTCGCCGCCCGGCCGGAGGCGCCCCCGCTGTTCAGCGTCGCCGTGCCCGACGGCCGCCGCGTCGCGCAGGTCTACACGGCGGGCTTCCTGCCGCGCCCGCACCCCGACGTGGTCTACGAGTACGTCACCCTCGGCACCCTGGCCGCCGCCTGGCCGGACGACGTCGACGTCCTGGTGGTCAACGCCCGGACCCCGTGCGAGCGGTACTTCCTCACCACCGACGAGGAGCGGCGGGTCTGGGCCGACCTGCACGAGGAGCACCACCGCCCGGACCGGCTCGCCGACCGGATCGAGACCCGCCGCACCGGCGCGCCGACGTCACCGCGGCTGCTGCGCGGCCTGGCCTGCGGCGCCCACCTGTGCTTCGCCAACGGCGACCCCTGGAACACCCTGGACTGGCACGGCGCGGGCTACGGCAACGAGGTGGCCCGGCTTGAGGAGTGGTGGGGCGTCAGGGACCGCACGGAGTGGCGCGACGTCCAGGAGAAGCTGCTGGACCGTCAGGTCAGCCCCTGGTACTGGGACTTCGTCCTCGGCGCCCGCGCCGCGCCGACCGCCGAGCGGGGCGCGCTGGTGGACCCGGAGCGGTGGCGGGAGCGCGTGGAGGCGACGCTGCGCCGCCGCGCGGCGTCGGCGGGCGGCCCCGGCACCCCGCACCTGCCGGGCGAGGACCCCGAGCTGGACCAGTTCGTGGCGGCCCTGCGCGGCCTGGTCGGGAAGGTGCTGCGCTACGAGGCGCGGTTCCGCGCGGACGGCCTGCTGCCCGCCGACGGGTACGTCCGCACGGTCGCCGCCTGGGACGTCGGCCGGGCCGCCAAGATGGCCCGCTGGGGCCGCGGCGCCCGCTACGCCACGCACGCCGAGCTGACCGCCGCCCTGGAGCGCGCCGCCGACGAGGCGCGGGCGGCGTACGCCTCCTGGGAGGAGTTCTCGGCGGGCTATGTGCTGGGCCGCTGCCTGCACTTCGACGAGGAGGAGTTCGGCCCTTGGTACACCACGGTCCTGCGCGCCCACCGCGCCCTGACGACGGACCCGGACAGCCCGTGGCTGACGGTGCCGCTCCACTGACGTCCCGGCGGGGTCAGTCCTCGGCGGGCGTCAGGCGCAGCGCGATGGAGTTGATGCAGTAGCGCTGGTCCGTGGGGGTGGGGTAGCCCTCTCCCTCGAAGACGTGCCCGAGGTGGGAGCCGCAGCGGGCGCAGCGGACCTCCGTGCGGACCATCCCGTGCGAGGTGTCCGTGAGCAGCTCCACGGCGTCGCTGTCCTTGGGGTCGTAGAAGCTCGGCCAGCCGCAGTGGGACTCGAACTTCTCCGTGGACGTGAACAGCTCCGCGCCGCACGCCCGGCAGGAGTAGACGCCCTTGGTCTTGGTGTCCGTGTACTCGCCCCGGAAGGCGGGCTCCGTGCCCGCCTGGCGCAGCACCGCGTACTCGGCCGGGGTCAGCTCCGCGCGCCACTGCTCATCGGACTTCTCTACCTCGTACGACATGGCCGGGGCTCCCTCACTTCGACAGGTGGTCCAGGACGCGCGGGCCGAGGTCGGTGACGTCGCCCGCTCCCATGGTGAGAACGAGATCGCCGGGCCGGGCCATTCCCGCGATCTCGGCGGGCGCGGCGTCCTTGTCGTGGACGGCCCGCACGTCGGCGCCCGCCGCGCGGGCGGCGTCGACGATGAGCGCGCTGGTCACGCCGGGGATGGGGTCCTCGCGCGCCGGGTAGATGTCGAGGACGACGGAGGCGTCGGCGAGCGCCAGGGCCTGGCCCATCTCCGTGCCCAGCTCCTGGGTGCGGGAGAACAGGTGCGGCTGGAAGAGCACGAGGAGGCGGGCGTCCGCCGCCGCGCCGCGCATGGCCTCCAGGTCGGCGGTCATCTCCGTGGGGTGGTGCGCGTAGGAGTCGACGACCTGGACGCCGCCCGCCTCGCCCTTGAGCTGGAGGCGGCGCTTGACGCCGGTGTACGACGCCAGGGCCGGGGCCAGCTCGGCGGCGGGGATGCCGAGGGCGGCGCCCGCGGCGAGCGCGGCGACCGCGTTGTGGGCGTAGTGGCGGCCGGGCACGGACACCGCGAACGTCAGCTCGGTGCCGTCGAGGACGGCGGTGACCTCGCTCTTCAGGCCGTTCGGCGTCACGTCCGTGATGCGCACGTCGGCGTCGGCGGACTCGCCGTACGTGATGACGCGCGGGCCCGAGGGCCGCGCGGCCAGGCGGCGGGTCAGCTCCCGCGCGCCCTCGTGGTCCGCGGCGATCACCAGGGTGCCGCCGGGCACGATCCGGTCGGCGAACGTCTCGAAGGACTCGTAGATCTCGTCCATGGACGCGTAGTTGGCGTGGTGGTCCAGCTCCACGTTGAGGACGATGGCGACCTCGGGCGCGTACTTGTGGAAGCTGCGGTCGCTTTCATCCGCCTCGGCGACGAAGATCTCGCCGGTGCCGTGGTCGGCGTTGGAGCCGGGGGCGTCCAGATCGCCGCCGATGGCGTACGACGGGTGCAGGCCGAGGGACGACAGGCTGACCGCCAGCATGGACGTGGTCGTCGTCTTGCCGTGCGTACCGGCGACGGCGATGGGGCGCAGGCCGTCCATCAGCGCGGCCAGCGCGTCCGAGCGGTGCACCACCGGGATGCCCAGCTCCGTGGCGCGGGCCAGCTCCGGGTTGTCCGCGCGGATCGCCGAGGACACCACGACGCAGCTCGCGTCGTCCGCCAGGTGCTCCGCCGCGTGCCCGATGTGGACCGTGGCGCCCTGCGCGCGCAGGGCGTCGGCCGTCGCCGAGTCCTTCGCGTCGCTGCCCGCGACCTTGGCGCCGCGCTGGGCCAGGATCTTCGCGATGCCCGACATTCCGGCGCCGCCGATGCCGATGAAGTGCGGTCGGGTCATGGCGGGGGAAGGCCGACGGTCATTTCTCTCCCGAGGGATCAGCAGGGCGGTACCTCCCCCACCCTATCCTTGGCGTGGTCGCCCCCAGCAGCGATGCCACCCGGCGCCCGCCACGGCCCCCCCCTTCGGCGCTCCGCGCCTCGCCCTCACACGCCGGGCGGGCTGGGTCCTGCCCCCTGCGGGTGTGTGGTCCGCTGCCTCGTCCGTCGTGGTGCTCCGCCGCTTCGCGGCGGATTTTTTCCCCGCCCACCCGCCCCCTCCAGGGGCGGGCCGCGAAGCGGCGATACGGGGTCCGGGGCGGAGCCCCGAGAAAAGGGCGGGCGGGTGGGGAGAACAAGCCCGTCCGGCGTTTGAGGACAAGGCCGGAGGCCGGGGAGAGGGGGGTCTGGGGGCGGAGCCCCCAGTGGGGGAAGAGGTCAGGCTTCGCTGTGGGAGAAGAGTTTGAGGACCGGGACGCCCACCTTGTGGCGGGCCCGGGACGCCCAGTCCCGGTGGAAGAACTCCTCCACGTAGTGGGGGTCGGTCAGCACGATGACCTCATCGGCCCCGGCCGCGTCCACCAGCTCCCGCAGGGCATCGAGCGGATGATCCTCGATCAGCCGCCCCTCGGCCGCACTCCCCGCGGCGCGCAACGCGGCGAGGGACACCTGAAGCGCCTGCTCACCCGGCCCCACGGCCTCGTCCCCCTCCGGCACCCGCCCCTCCCGCACCGCGTCGTCGAGCTCGCCGAGCGCGACGTCGTCGATGGCCCGCAGCAGGCGGTCCGCCTGGTCCCCGCGGGGCTGAAGGAGCACGTGGAAGGTGACCGGCTCGTCGCCGTGCAAGGTGGTGACGAACTCCACGTCGGCGGACGTCAGGGCCTTCTCGATCATCAGTACGCTTGTGAACACGACAGGCGCCCTTCTCCTCCGTGGGCCGTCACTGGGCCCCTGCGGAAACCATCCTGCCCCGTGCCGACACGGGGGCTGCGACCTTTAGTGTGCCCCGCGAAAGCGAAACGGAACGGCAGATTCCGCTGATTCTCAGGACCGACGGTATCGGGTGAACAGGAACCCGGCCTCCTCCAGTACGGACGTCAGTGCGAACCGCTCGGGCACCGCGACCCCGGGCCCGTCCGCGATCCGCTGCGCCGCCCCCGCCACGAGCATCGGGGACACCGTCAGGCACAGCTCGTCGAGCGCGTCCGCGGCGATGAACTGACCGAGCATCCGGGGCCCGCCCTCGGTGAGCAGCCGGGTCAGGCCCCGCTCGCCCAGCTCCCGTACGACCCGCGCGGGCTCCACCACGGCGCCGTCACCGGCGATCACGACCTCCGCGCCCGCCTTGCGCGCGGCCTCCATCCGGTCGGCGGGCGCCGCCGCGCCGGTCACCAGGAGCGTCGGCGTCAACGGCGCGGTGAACAGCGGAAGGGTGAAGTCCAGGTCGAGGCTCGCGCTGACCACGGCCACGGCGGGCGCCGGGGTCTGCCCCGCAGCGGCCCGCCGCGCGGCGAAGGCCTCCCGCGCCTTTGCGGGCCGATAGCCCTCCTGGCGTACCGTCTGGGCGCCGACGACGACCACGTCCGCGAGCCCCCGCAGGGTGCCGAAGACGCGCATGTCGGTGGGGTGGGAGATGGGCTGGGAGCGGCCGTCGTGCTGGGCCGCGCCGTCCAGGGTGGAGACCATGTTGCCGCGCAGCCACACCCCGGCGTCGGCCGGATAGGCGTAGGCCTCGGCCAGCTCGTCCAGGGACCACTCGCGGTCCGCGGCGAGGGCCTGAGCGGCCGCGGAACCGGCAACGGAACCGGCGACGGAACCGGCGGAATCGGATGTGTGGTCGATCACAGGGAACAGGCGTCGCATGGTCGGCAGTCTCGCACGGAGCGAACGCGGCCTACAGTGGAGAATCGTGTCAGCATCCACCGCTGCCTCCGGGCAGAGCCCCATAGCCGAAGCGGCCCCCGCCTCCCTCGCCGCCCGCGAGCCGCACGTGCCCGCGGAGCGCCTCGTCGCCGAGATGGTGCCGCCGCCGCGCTTCGACGCGGTCCGCTTCGACACGTACATCCCGGACCCCAGCCAGCCCTCCCAGACCGAGGCGGTCAAGGTCCTGAGCGACTTCGCGGGCGGGCTCGGGGGCGCACACGCGAGCGGGGGCGGCAGGCGCAGGTGGTTCGGCCGGGCGAAGCAGACCACGCCCTCCGGCCCCCGCGGCGTCTACCTCGACGGCGGGTACGGCGTCGGCAAGACCCACCTGCTCGCCTCCCTGTGGCACGCGACCCCGGCCGAGCCCGCCCTGAAGGCGTTCGGCACGTTCGTCGAGCTGACCAACCTGGTGGGCGCGCTCGGCTTCCAGCAGACGGTCAGGACGCTCAGCGGGCACCGGCTGCTGTGCATCGACGAGTTCGAGCTGGACGACCCGGGCGACACGGTCCTGGTGTCGACGCTGCTCGGCAAGCTGGTGGAGGCGGGCGTCGCGCTCGCCGCGACCTCGAACACCCTGCCGGGCAAGCTGGGCGAGGGCCGGTTCGCCGCCGCGGACTTCCTCCGCGAGATCCAGGGGCTTTCCGCGCACTTCAAGACGCTGCGCATCGACGGCGAGGACTACCGCCACCGGGGCCTGCCCGAGGCCCCCGCGCCGTACTCGGACGAGCAGGTCACCAAGGCCGCGTACGCGACCGACGGCGCGAGCCTCGACGACTTCCCGCAGCTGCTCGACCACCTGGCCCGGGTGCACCCGAGCCGGTATGGGGCGCTCACCGACGGGATCAGGGCGGTGTGCCTGACGGGCGTCACGCCGGTGCCCGACCAGTCGACGGCCCTGCGGCTCGTGGTGCTCGCCGACCGGCTGTACGACCGCGAGGTGCCGGTGCTCGCCTCCGGCGTCCCCTTCGACCGGCTGTTCGGCGAGGAGATGCTGAACGGCGGCTACCGGAAGAAGTACTTCCGGGCGATTTCGCGGCTGACGGCGCTGGCCCGGGACGCCAAGGGGCTCGTCGACGGCTGAACGGCACGGCACCCGAGGTCTCGTTAACCCGTAGTTCGCGTGGTACACACATGCGGGTCACGTTCCTGTCCGCCAGCAGGAGGTTGCCCCCACCATGACCGACACGACGACCTCAGCCCCGGATCCGTCCGCGCCCCCGTCCGCGTCCAGACGCCAGGTCCTCGCCCGCACGGGCGCCCTGGGGGCGTCCATCGCCTTCAGCGGCGCCCTCGCCGAGCTGTTCGCGGGCACCGCGACGGCCGCCACCCAGGGCACCAGGGGCTACGGCCCGCTCGTGCCCGACCCCGAGGGCCTGCTCGACCTGCCCAAGGGCTTCCGCTACAAGGTCCTGTCCCGCGAGGGCGACCCGCTGCGCTCCGGCGAGGGCCGGGTCCCCTCGAACCACGACGGCATGGCGGCCTTCCCCGGCCGCCGCGGCGGCGTGAACCTCGTACGCAACCACGAGAACCGCGTCACCGCGAAGATCGGCGTCCCGACCGTCGAGGGCCTGACCTACGACCCGGCGGCCAAGGGCGGCTGCACGGCCCTCGCCCTGGACCGGCGCGGCGAGGTGACCGGCGAGCGGGTCGCGATCGCCGGTACGGCCGTCAACTGCGCGGGCGGGCCGACCCCGTGGGGCACCTGGCTGACCTGCGAGGAGACCGAGGACAAGGCGGGCACCAACGGCTACGCCAAGGACCACGGCTTCATCTTCGAGGTGGACCCGGCCGACCCCCGCCGCACCGGCGCGGTGCCGCTCACCGCGATGGGCCGCTTCGCGCACGAGGCGATCGCCGTCGACCCCTGGCGCGGCGTGGTGTACGAGACGGAGGATGCCTTCCAGAAGCCCTTCGGCCTCTTCTACCGCTTCCTTCCGGACCGGCCCGAGGGCGGGCACGGCTCGCTGCGCGCGGGCGGCAGGCTCCAGGCGATGCGCGTGCCGGGCGTGCCCGACCTGTCGTCGATCGACGAGGCGGGCGCCGCGTTCGACGGCGTCGAGTGGGTCGACGTACCCGACCCGCTCGCCCGGCAGACCCCCATCCGCCTCCAGGACTTCGGCCCCCGGGGCATCACCCACGCGCAGAAGCTCGAAGGCTGCTACTGGGGCGGGCGCTGCGTCTACTTCGTGTCCAGCTACGCGCGCAGCAAGGAGGGCTCGGCCGGGGACCACTACGGGCAGGTCTGGCGCTACGACCCGGCGCGGCGCCGCCTCACCCTGGTGATCGTCTTCGGCCCGGACACCGACGTGCGGCTGCCCGGCGAGTCCCCGGACAACATCTGCCTCGCGCCCAGCGGCGGCCTGATGGTGTGCGAGGACGGCGGCGGCGCGCAGCACGTGTACGGCGTGACGCGGCGCGGCCAGGTGTACGCCCTGGCCCGCAACGCCCAGAACGTGGGCACCCCCGAGGAGCCCGAGTGGGGCGAGTTCGCGGGCGTCACGTTCTCGCCGGACCACCGCACGATGTACGTCAACTGCTACGGGCCCGGCACCACGTTCGCGGTGACGGGCCCCTGGCACCACTAGGGCGGCACCCGGCGCCCGGGCTACCCGCCGGGCGCCAGCCGCCACAGCGAGGTGACCTCGGCGGCGCGGGCCGTGTGCAGCGGGTCCGACGGGTCGCTGGCGCGCGGGTGGACCGGCTTGGCGTCGAGCCGGTCCACGACCCGCAGCCCGGCCGCGCCGATCGCGTCGAGCAGCTCCCGCCGGGTGCGCAGCCCCAGGTGCTCGGCCAGGTCGGAGAGGATCAGCCAGCCCTCGCCGCCGGGCTCCAGGTGACCGGCGAGGCCGGTGAGGAACGCGCGGAGCATGGCGCCGCCCGGGTCGTACACGCCCTGCTCCACGGCGGAGGTCGGGCGGCCCGGCAGCCAGGGCGGGTTGCACACGACCAGCGCGGCCCGGCCCCGCGGGTACAGGTCGCCGCTGTCCACGACCTCCACCCGGTCCGTGAGGCCGAGCCGTGCGACGTTGTCCCGGGCGCAGGCGAGCGCGCGCGGGCTGCTGTCGGTGGCGACGACCCGGTCGGCGCCCCGGCGGGCGAGGACCGCGGCCAGGACGCCGGTGCCGGTGCCCAGGTCGAAGGCGACGCCCTCGGCGGCGGGCAGCGGAGCCTGGGCCACCAGGTCCACGTACTCGCCCCTGACCGGTGAGAACACCCCGTAGTGGGGGTGGATGCGGTCGCCGCCGAGCGCGTCGATCGGCACGCCCTTGCGGCGCCACTCATGGGCGCCGATCACGCCGAGGAGTTCGCGCAGCGAGACGGCGGTGCGGGCGCCCGTGGGCGGGCCGTACGCCGCCGTGCACGCCGCGCGCACGTCGGGCGCCCTGCGCAGGGCCAGCGCGTGGTCGCCCTCCAGGACGACCAGGAGCATGCCGAGGATGCGGGCCCGGTGGCCGCGGGCCTGGCGGTGGCGGTGGAACGTCTCGGCCGGGGTGGTGCCCGGCTTCGGCTTCAGCCGGTCCAGGCGGCGGCCGAGCGCCTTCAGGAGCTGGCGCGCGCCCTGGTAGTCGCCGTGCCACACCAGGGCCGTGCCCTCGCAGGCCAGGCGGTAGGCCGTGTCGGCCCTCATGCGGTCGTCGGCCGGAGCCGTGCGGCCGGGGGCCGGGGCGCCGCTCTCGGAGTGCCAGCGCGCGTGCGTCGCCGTCCCTGCGGGGTCGGTCCAGTGGAGGTCGGGGGCGGACATCCGCTGATTCTCCCATCCTTCGCTGGCGGGGCGCCTTTTTCTGGCGGGGCGCCTTGGGCAGGGGGGTTGGCGCTGCGCGCCTCGTCCTCAAACGCCGGACGGGCCGAAGTTCCGGTTTCTGCCTGTTTGTACGGTTACTGTCCCTTTATGGTGATCTTCGTACGGCATCGGGCGTGGCTGTCTCTTGGACTGCTCGCCGCTCTTGCCACCGGCTGCGGTGGCGGCACCCCGCGCCCTGCTCCTCCGTCCCCGTCCCCCAAGGTCGTGCCCAGCCTCGCCCCTGGGCCGCAGGGGCTGGCCCCCGTCTTCGAGCACGCCCCCCGGCGGGGGGCGCCCACCGTGGCGTTGACGTTCGACGCCGACATGACCGCCGGGCAGGGGGCGCGGGCCGCCGCCGGTGAGCGATTCGACCATCCGGCGCTGGTCGCGACGCTGCGGCGGCTGGGGGTTCCGGCGACGTTCTTCATGACGGGGCGGTGGGCCGAGGAGTATCCGGCGCAGGCGCGGGCCATCGGGCGCGACCCGCTGTTCGAGGTGGCCAACCACTCGTACAGCCACTACGCGTTCACACGGGACTGCTACGGGCTGCCCGCCGTCCCGGCGCACCGGATGCGGGCCGACGTGGAGCGGGCGTTCGCCGCCTTCCGCGCGGCGGGCGTCAGGCGCGTGGTGCCGTACTTCCGCTTTCCCGGCGGCTGCTACGACAAGCGGGCCCTGCGGGCGATCGCGCCGAGCGGGGTGACGGCGGTGCAGTGGGACGTGGTGAGCGGAGACGCGTTCGCGACGGACGCGGACGCGGTGGCCCGGCAGGTCCTGGACGGGGTGCGGCCGGGGTCGGTGGTGGTGCTGCACTGCACGCGCAGCGCGGCGCCGGTGACGGAGCGCGCCGTGCGGGCGATCGTGCCGAAGCTGCGGGAGCGGGGCTTCCGGTTCGTCCGGGTCTCGGAGCAGATCGGCGCCGCCCACGGGCGGGCCGGGGCACGGGGCTAGCGGCGCGGGGCGCTTTGGCAGACTGGTCGGGTGACCAGCGACGAACCCGCTTCCCAGGACCGGGCGCCCCAGAGCGAGGCGCCCCAGAGCCAGGCGCCCCAGGCCCCGTCGGCGTACCGGCCCGCGCCCGACAGCCCCTTCCGTGCCGAGCGCACCGCGCGCGACGAGGCCCCGCAGTTCGTCCTGCCCCTGGTGGCGCGCATCGAGCGGGCCGCTCCCCCGGCGCGCACCGACGCCCTTCAGACGGCGGCGCGGGCGGTCCTGACCATCCTGAGCGACGCGCGGTCGCAGGGCGAGGGCGAGTGGGCGCGGGCGATGCGGGACTGGCAGGACGCCCGGATCCGCAAGGTGGTGCGCCGGGCGCGCGGCGCGGAGTGGCGGCGCGCGGAGGCGCTGCCCGGCATCACGGTGACCGGCAAGTCGGCGGAGGTGCGGGTCTATCCGCCGGTGCCGCTGGACGGCTGGCCGAAGGACCTGGCCCGCCTCCAGGTGTCGGGCACCGACCTGGACGACCCCGAGCCGCCGCTCGACCCGGACGGCACGGCCCCCGTGCTGTGGCTGAGCCCCGACGTGGAGATGTCGGCGGGCAAGGCGATGGCGCAGGCGGGCCACGGCGCCCAACTGGCCTGGTGGGACCTGACGGACGCGGAGCGCGCGGCGTGGCGGGACGCCGGGTTCCCGCTGGCGGTGCGCACGGCGGAGCCGGGCCGGTGGCGGGAGCTGGTGGCGAGCGGCCTGCCGGTCGTGCGCGACGCCGGGTACACGGAGATCGCCCCCGGCTCCTGCACGGTCGTGGCGGACCACCCGGCGCTACGCGCCCGCTGACCGGCCGTCACCGCCCCGGCGGTCCAGCTCCGCGAACCAGCGCACGATCTCCGGTGTCGCCGCCGCGTTGGACCCCAGGTGCCGTGAGCCCTCGTAGTCGACGGGGCCGAGGTCGACGACGGGCGCGTGCACGCCGTCGCGGCGCAGCGCGTCGTGGCAGACGGTGGTGTTGGCGGTGGTCGCCTGCTCGTCGCCCGCGGCCATATAGAGCCGGACCGGGGCGCGGGGGGCCCAGTCGCGGCACACGGCGTCGGTGGTGCGCAGGGCGGCGGCGAACGGGCCGGTCGGCCGCGCGAGCAGCGCCCGGCCGCGCTCGGTCAGCAGCACGTCGAGCGTGTCGGGGGTGCCCCGCAGCACCTCCCGGCCGGTGTGCGTGCCGTCGAAGAGCCCTTCCACGGTGCGGTCGTACGGGGCGCGGAAGACGTCGGCCGGGTCTTCGTAGACGTCGTGCAGCCGGTTGAACGCCACTAGCGTGTACGCCGCGTACAGCACCCCGGACTTGGTGTCCAGCTCTCCCGCGAGCAGCGCCCGCAGCTCGGTGCCGCCGAAGTCGTACGCGCCGCTGATCGGGGCCAGCGCGCCGAGCCGGAACCAGCGGTCCGCGCCCGCCTGGAGGGCCCTGCCGAGGCCCAGGGCGGCGGAGGCACCCTGGGAGAACCCGGTGACCTGGACGGCGCGCCGCAGGGCGTGCCCGGTGCGCGGCGCGAAGGCGCGGGCGGCGCGCAGCATGTCCAGGGACGCCGTGGTCTCCGAGCCGATGTCCATCCAGGGGTGGAGGCCGGGGCCCTCGCCCATGCCCAGGTAGTCGGGCGCGACGGCCGCGGCGCCCGCCGACGCGTGCGCGATGACCGGAGCGGAGACGAAGTCGCCGCGCTCCATGGACGGGGCGTCGTCCTTGTGCACGCCGGTGCCGTGCGCGAACGACACCGTGCGCAGCCGCCGCTCGCCGTCCAGGGGCAGCGCGAGCAGGCCGCTCGCGGTGGTGGGCCGCCCCCGCGGGTCGACGGTCCGGTAGACCAGCCGGTAGGCGGTCACGCCGTGCCGGACGGTGTCGGCGCCGAATCCGGCGCGCCGCAGCTCGGCCGTCACCGCCTCCGGGGAGGCGAGGGCGTACAGCTTCTCGGCGGACACCAGCGTGCCGCGGCCGTGGGCCGCCGGTGCGGTCCGGGCGGGCGCGGTCGGTTCGGCCGCTGCCGCTGCGGGGGCCGAACCGACCGCGCCCGCGCCCGCTCCCGCGAGCAGCAGGCCGCAGCAGAGCAGGGAGACGGCGGCGCGGCGCGCGGCACGCGGTGTCGGGGCCGGACGGTACTGGCGGGCTGGGCGGGCCGGGCGGGTGGCTGTCGGCGAACTGGGCGGTGCCGGGCGCGGTGCGGCCACGGGTTCCTCCAACGTCGGGGCGGACAGGGCCCGTTCAGCCTCGCCCGTGGCGGCGGCCCGGCGCACTGGGGTGATCCCCCGGGTGCGCCGGGTGCCTACCGCCACCTCGGCCCCTGGAGGGGCCCGGGGGCCGCCGCGCTCAGCCCCGCAGCGCCCCGTCCAGCGGCCAGGTCCGCAGGGTCTCGTCCAGGCGGTCGTACGCCTCGTCGAACCACTCGTCGGTGAGCGTGACCGTCGCCGTGACCTCCGTGAGGGACATGGCGTGGTCGGTGACCGTGACGTGGGCGCGCTCGCCGTCCGGGTCCAGCTCTATGTACAGCTCGGCGCCGCTGCCGTCCTCGCGCCAGCCCGCGTCCTGGCCGCCGTCCAGCGTGTCGAGGGTCTCCCGCCAGCCGTCGAGGTCGCCGGGGTCGATCCACGTCGGGAGCGTGCCGCGCACGAAGGCGGTGTCGACGACGACCTCGCCCGTCAGCGTGGCCGACCCCGCGGCCGACCTGCCCGTGACCCGGATGACCACGCTGTTGCCCTCGCCCTCCAGGCGGATCAGGTCGACCGGCTCCGCGGGCGTCGTCTTCGTCATGGTCGCTCAGCTCCCCGTACTCGTTGTACTCGTACGTCCGTTGAGCGCACGGGAGGTGATCCCGTCCGCCCTGCGGACACTAGCCCACGCCACTGACAACGCCGCGGGCAGCGCCACCCCACCACGTGACCCCCGTCACACCCGCCCGGGGCCCTGAACGCGCGCCGCGCGCCTGCCGTACCTTCCCGTGTCACCACGGGGCACCTATGGGCACAGACGAGCGGGAGGCACGGTGCGGCGCATCACGCCCGTCCGGGGCGTCAACGGCACGGTCCTGATCATCGCGGCGCTCGTCGCCACCGTCGGGGCGCTCGCCTTCCCCGTCTGGTCCTACGCGGACCGCTCCGGCACCGGCCAGGCCAACCTCGACGCCGGTACGGTCGCCACGCGGTGGGGGCCGCTGTCCGCCACCGACCGGGACTTCCTGGTGAAGGTGCGGCTCGCGGGCCTGTGGGAGATACCAGCGGGGCAGCAGGCCGTGGAGCGGGCGCCCACCAAGGCGGTCAAGGACGCGGGCGACCACCTGATCGTCGGCCACACCGACCTCGACCGGCGGGTGCGGGGCGTCGCCGCCCAGCTCGGCGTGGAGCTGCCGAACCAGCCCACCGAGCAGCAGCAGGGCTGGCTGCGGGAGCTGACCGCGGCGCGCGGCCTCACCTACCAGCGCACCTTCGCCAACCGGCTGCGGGTCGCGCACGGCAAGGTGTTCGCGCTGATCGCGCAGGTGCGGGACGGCACCCGCAACTCCCTGGTGCGGCAGCTCGCGACGGACGCCAACCAGACCGTCCTCGACCACATCACCATGCTGGAGGGCACCGGCCTCGTCGACTTCGACGCCATCGCCAACGGCAACGCGTCGACCGCCACGGCCAGCCCCACCGGCCCCCCGCCGCCCGACGGCGAGACGCCCCCTGAGCCCGACCCCGCGGGCCCCACCGGCGACACCTCCGGCACGTCACGGCCCTCCCCCGGCCCGCCCGGCAGCGTCAGCACCGACCGTCCGGAACCTCAAATGTAGCTCTGAAGGGGCTGATCGGAAGGTTCGGGCGTGCCTGCCGCGGTCATGACTCCCGCGTCGAAGGAGGATGCGAAGGCGCGTCAGGAGCGAACAGCACAGCGAACACCGGGAGACCGGGAAACGGGGGAAGCAATGGTGCGGCTCGGTACGGGGATCGGCTGGCGGCCGGAGATCGCGGACGCCGTGGAGCGCATGCCCGGCGTCGACTGGGTCGAGGTCGTCGCCGAGAACGTCTGCCCGGGGCACCTGCCCGCGTCGCTGCTGCGCCTGCGGGAGCGCGGCGTCACCGTCGTGCCGCACGGCGTGTCGCTGGGCCTCGGCGGCGCCGACCGCCCCGACGGGGCCCGCCTCGCCGCGCTGGCGGAGCGCGCCCAGGCGCTCGGGGCGCCGCTGGTCACCGAGCACATCGCGTTCGTGCGCGCCGGGGGCCCGCTGACCGCGTCCGACCCCCTTGAGGCGGGCCACCTGCTGCCGGTGCCGCGCACCCGCGACGCGCTCGACGTGCTGTGCGAGAACGTCCGCGCCGCCCAGGACGCCCTGCCCGTGCCGCTCGCCGTGGAGAACATCGCCGCCCTGATCTCCTGGCCCGACGACGAGCTGACGGAGGGCCAGTTCCTGTACGAGCTGGTGGAGCGCACCGGCGTACGGCTGCTCATCGACGTCGCCAACCTGCACACCAACCACGTCAACCGCGGCGAGGACCCGGCGAAGGCGCTCGCCGAGCTGCCGGTGGAGGCCATCGCGTACGTCCACGTGGCGGGCGGCTTCGAGCGGGACGGCGTCTGGCACGACAGCCACGCCCACCCGGTGCCGCGGGCGGTGCTCGACGTGCTCGCCGACCTCGCCGCGCGCACCAGCCCGCCCGGCGTGCTCCTGGAGCGGGACGAGAACTTCCCCGAGCCCGCCGAGCTGGAGCGGGAACTCGCCGCGATCCGCGCCACCGTGGCGGACGGCGGCGGCGCCGCGCCCGCCGCCGCGCCGCCCGCGCCCGCCGCGGTGGTGCCCGCGTCGCCCGCGGCCCGGCAGCGCGTGGCGCTCGCCGAGGCCGCGCTGCTGTCGGCGCTGGTCGCGGGCACGCCCGCGCCGGAGGGCTTCGACCGGGCGCGCCTCGCGGTGCAGGGCCGGGCGCTCACCGGCAAGCGGGCCGACGTCGTCGCGAAGGTGGCGCCCGAGCTGCCGGAGATCCTCGGCGACGGCTACCGGCGCGCGTTCTTCGCGTACGCCACGGGCCGCCCCCTGACCGGCGGCTACCGGCGGGACGCGCTGGACTTCGCCGAGCACCTGCTGCTCGCCGGGCTGCCCGAGGACGCGGACGCCCGAGGACGCCTCACCCACTGGTGGCTGGAGCGCTCCGGGCCCCGCCCGCTGGAGGGGCGGCCGGTGGCGCGCTGGCTGCGCGCGGCGCGGCTCGCCCTGCGGCGCGGCTGAGGGCCCGCGCCCCTCCGGGCACGGCTCGACCGCGGCGCACCGCACGGAGTCCGCTCAGCGGAACGGCCAGAACCGGTGCGCCGGACCGGGGCGTCCTACCCCGTCACAGCCCTGAGACACAGCTGACCGCGCACATCACACGGGGGAGATGTACGCATGCGACCCATCCACGCCTCTGACCACCCGGGCCACGTCATCCAGACCGCCCTGTCGGACGCGGCCGCCGAAGCCGCCCTGACCCTCTACGCCGTGGCCGTCGCCGCCGCGCTGGCCGTCCTCGCCGTCACGGTCTGCGCGGCCCGGCGCTTCACCGGCGTCCGCTCGGCGCCCGCGGCCACGTCCGTGCACGACCCGTACGAGGCGGCGTTCCTCGGCGGCGGCCCCGGCCGGGCGGTCGACGCCGCGCTCACCGCGCTGCACGAGGACGGGCGCCTGGCGGTCGCGGACCCCGGTGTCGTCGGGGTCCGCCCGGGCGCCGTGGCCCGGCACCCGGTCGAGGGCGCGGTGCTCGCCGCCTACGCGGGCGCGCCCAGCGGTGCCCTGCACTGGCTGCGGGCGGCCGCGATGCGCGCGCCCGCCGTGCAGGCGCTCGGGGACGGGCTCGCCGCCCGCGGCCTGCTGGTGCCGCCCGCCCCGCTGGGCGTCTGGCGGCGCCGGGTGTTCGCGTACATGCTGGTGTGCCTGGCGGGGCTGCCGCTCGCCGGGGTGCTGTGGGCGACGTCCGACGCGGAGGCTCCCGTCGACCCGTTCCTGGTCGCCCTGGTGATGGTGCCCGGCGTCTGGGCCGGGATCCTGTGCTCCCGCGTCGCCGCGGACCGGACGACGCGCTCGGGCCGCCTCGCCCTGCGGCTCTACCGCCGCCGCACCCGCGACGAGTCGAGCGCCCCGCGCGAGGTCGCCGTGCGCGGCCTGCGCGGCGTCCGGGACACCGCGCTGCGCCAGCGGCTCGCGCAGGCGCGCCGCGACCGCGTCGGCGGCCCGCCGACGGTGTCCGCCACGGCGCCGCCGACGCACCACACGTACGACGCCGACTGGTCCGGCGAGGCCACCGTGTGGTGCGCGGGCGGCGAGGGCTGCGGCGGATCGAGCTGCGGGGCGGCGCACCGGGACGGCGAGGGCGGCCGGAGCGGCTGCGGAAGCGGTGGCTCCGGGTGCGGTGGGGGCGGCGGCTGCGGATCGAGCTGCGGGGGCGGCTGCGGCGGGGGCGGGGGCGGCGGGGACTGAGCCCCGGGCGGCGCTCGGCGGGCGCTCCCGCATCCCACGGGAGCGCACGACCGCCCCGAGCACCGGGCGCCGTACGGACGTTGGCGTACTCCACGCGGTATCGCCGCACCGCCCCACGGGCGGCCGTTAACGTGCGGTGGCGCTACAGGAGGCGTCATGCGAACCCGATTCGTCACCGGCGGCGGTCTGGTCCTGACCGGACTCGTCGCCACCCTGGCCGCGCTGGTCTTCCCGGTGTGGTCCTACGAGGACCGGTCCGGCACCGCCCTCGACACCCTGAACGCGCAGACCGTGCCGACCGCGTACGGGCCGCTGTCCGCGCTCGACCGGGAGTTCCTCACCAAGGTGCGGCTCGCGGGCCTGTGGGAGCTGCCCGCGGGCCAGCAGGCCCAGGAGCGCGGCACGACCGGCGCCGTGCACACCGCGGGGCGGCACCTCGTGGAGGGCCACGCGTTCCTCGACGCCCGCGTGCGCGAGGTCGCCGCCGCGCTGCGGCTCGAACTGCCCAGCCAGCCCACCGCCCAGCAGCGCGGCTGGCTCGACGAGTTGAGCGCCGCGCACGGCACGGCGTACGACGAGCGGTTCGCGAACGTCCTGCGGCGCGCGCACGGCGCGGTGTTCTCCGTGGTCGCCCAGGTCCGCGCCACCACCCGCAACGCGCTGGTGCGGGCGCTCGCCGACGACGCGAACAGCACGGTCCTCGACCACATCAAGGTCCTGGAGGCCACCGGCCTGGTCGACTTCGACCGGCTCGCCCGCGAGGCCGCCGGGGCCGCGCCGGGGCCCGTGACCCGCTCCCCCGCGCCGCCGGGCCCCGTGGACGGCCCGCCGCCGACGGCCGCGCCCGCGACGCCGGGCCCGACGTTCACGCTGCCGCCCGCCGTCTCCCGTCCCAGGCCGGGCCCCTGAGCGCGGCCCGCCAGGGCTCCCGGCCCCACCGCGTCCCACCCTCCGAGAAGCCGTCCGCATCGTGAAATCCCCGTAGCGCGGTCACAGGGCCTTCACATAGAACACGGGCATGCTCTGGGTTCCGCTGCTGGTCCTCGCCTGTGCCCTCGCCGCGCTGTCCTGCGGGCGGCTGTGCCTGGCCGCCGTGCGCGCCGCGGCGAGCGAGGTGCGCGGCGCCCCTCAGGAGCGCCAGCTCACCCTGTACGAGGCGGCGTTCCTGTCGGGCGGGCCCGCACGCGTGGCCGACGTGACCCTGGTGTCCCTCGCCCGGCGGCGGCGCCTGCTGCTCGCGCACACCGGGTGGGCCACCGTGGTCGCCGCCCCCGAGGAGCCCGACGAGATGGAGCGGTCGGTGCTCGGCGCGATCGGGCCCGACGGGCAGTCGCGGATAGCGCCGGTGCGCCGGGCCGCCGCCGCGGCCGACGCCGTGCGGGCGCTCGCCGACCGGCTCGTCGCCGCGGGGCTCGCCGTGCCGGACGGCGCCTGGTCGGGCATCCAGGGCGCGGCGCGGCAGGTGCGGGCGGCGGCGGTGGCGGTGGCCGGGCTCGGGCTGTGCGCGACGCTGCTGCCGGGGACGGGGACGGGGCGGGAGGGGGCGCTGCCGGTCGCGGTGTGGTTCGCGCTGCCGCTGTTCCTGACCCTGAGCTGTCTGGCCATCGCCCGCTTCGAGGTGCCCACCACCCGCTGGGCGTCGCCCGCCGGGCAGCGGCTCCTGGGCGCCCTGCCCTCCCGCGACGACCTGACCTCGCTGGCCGTGCGCGGAGTGCGCGCCCTGAACGACCCGGCGCTGCGCGCGGCGCTCTCGCACCGCGACCCGAACCTCGACGGCTACCGCGAGACGGGCCACGGAACGGGCCCCGGGACAGGCCGCGGGACGGGCCAACGGGGTCATTGAGCCGACACCGGCGGGCCGGTGCTTTACTTCGCCCACCGTCGAACGAATTATCCCTTTCGTCATGCCCGCGAAAGGGGACTTGAAGAGCGATGAGAGCAGCCGCCCTGTACGGAACCGCCGGATCCCTCGTCCTGACCGCCCTCGTCGCCGCTCCCTCGGGCAGCGCCGCCGCCCACCCCGTCGACCCCGAGGCCCGGGGCGTGGCCGTGGCCGTCCAGCGCGCCGAGGCCGCGGGCATCCGCTTCGGGGCCTGCCCGAAGGCGGAGGGCCTGCCGCCGGTCGTCCGCTGCGGCACGGTCACGGTGCCGCTGGACTACGCGCACCCGGACGGCAGGCAGATCAAGCTGACCGTCAGCCGCGGCGAGGCCACCGGGCAGGTGCGCGGCAAGCGGGTCGCGCGGCAGGGGGCGCTCGTCTTCAACCCGGGCGGCCCCGGCGCGTCCGGCATGTACTTCCCGCTGGTGCGCGTGCTCCCCGAGTGGCGGCGCCTGGCGGCGGCGTACGACCTCGTCGGCTACGCGCCGCGCGGCGTGGCCCGCTCGGCGCCGCTGACCTGCCAAGACCCGAAGCAGTTCGCCAAGGCGCCCTCGCAGTCGCCCACGTACCCCGACGAGACGTACAAGAAGGAGCGGATCGCGCGGGCGAAGGCGTACGCGCTGGGGTGCGCGCGCAACGGCGGCGAGGCGCTGCGGCACTACACGTCGCTGAACAACGCCCGCGACCTGGACGTGCTGCGGGCCGCCCTCGGCGAGCGGAAGCTGACGTACCTGGGCGCCTCGTACGGCACGTACTTCGGCGCGGTGTACGCGACGCTGTTCCCCACGCACGTGCGCCGCATGGTGTTCGACTCGGCCGTCGACCCGGACCCGGAGCGGATCTGGTACGCCAACAACCTCGACCAGTCCGCGGCCTTCGAGGACCGCTGGGCGGACTTCCGCGCGTGGGTGGCCCGGCACGACAGGACGTACCGCCTGGGGTCCACGGCCGAGGAGGTGCGCCTGTCCTACGAGCGGGTGCGCGCGGAGTTGACCCACAGGCCCGCGGGCGGCAAGGTCGGCTCGGCGCAGCTGCACGCGGCGTTCCTGAAGGCCGGGTACTACGACGACTACTGGCCGCTGCGGGCCCTGGCCCTGTCGCAGTACCTGAAGGGCAACCCGAAGCCGCTGATCGAGCAGGCCGCGCCGGATCCGGCCGCGGCGGCCGAGGAGGAGAACGGCACGGCCGTGTACACGGCGGTGCTGTGCAACGACGCGCCCTGGCCGACGGACTTCCGGGTGTGGGACGAGGACAACACGCGGCTCGCCCGCCACGCCCCGTTCGAGACGTGGGACAACGCGTGGATGAACCTGCCGTGCGCCTACTGGCCCGCGCCGCGCCAGCGGCCCGTCGACGTGGGCGCCTCCGCGGACGTACTGCCGCCGACGCTGATCCTGGCCGCCGAGCGGGACGCGGCGACGCCCTACAAGGGCGCCCTGAAGCTGCGCGACCGGCTCGGCGGCTCGGTCCTGGTGACCGAGAGGGGCGCGGGCACGCACGGCGTCGCGGGCGGGCCCAACCGCTGCGTCAACGGCCATCTGGAGGCGTACCTCCTCAAGGGCCGCCTGCCGGTGCGGGGCGCTGAGTGCGCCCCGCACCCGGAGCCCGAGCCGCTGGCGGCCGGGCGGGCGGCGAAGCCCTACGCCAAGCCGTCCACCAGCTCGCTGACGGACTTGCGGCGGCCGGTGTAGAACGGCACCTCCTCGCGGACGTGCAGGCGGGCCTCGGAGCCGCGCAGGTGGCGCATGAGGTCGACGATGCGGTACAGCTCGTCGGCCTCGAAGGCCAGGATCCACTCGTAGTCGCCGAGGGAGAACGAGGCGACCGTGTTGGCGCGCACGTCCGGGTAGCCGCGGGCCATCTTGCCGTGGTCGGCGAGCATGCGGCGGCGGTCCTCGTCGGGCAGCAGGTACCAGTCGTAGGAGCGCACGAACGGGTAGACGCTCACGTAGTTCCGGGGCGTCTCGTCGGCGAGGAACGCCGGGATGTGGGACTTGTTGAACTCGGCGGGGCGGTGCAGCGCCATGTTCGACCAGACCGGCTCCAGGGCGCGGCCGAGCCTGGTGCGGCGGAAGAGGTTGTACGCCTCCTGGAGCTGGTCGGCGGTCTCCGCGTGCCACCAGATCATAAAGTCGGCGTCGGCGCGCAGGCCGGAGACGTCGTACGTGCCGCGGACGGTCACGTCCTGGGCGGCCAGCTTGTCGAACAGCTCCTGGACCTCGTCCGCGTACCCGGCGCGGTTCTCGGGCAGGACGTCGCGCAGCTTGAAGACGGACCACAGCGTGTAGCGGATGACCTCGTTGAGGTCCTTGGCCTTCTTGCCTGCGTTGGGGATCTTGGCGGGGGCGTCGTCACTCATGTCGCTATTCTCCCGCGCCGCCGTGGAGGCTCGGCACCGGGTTCCGGGTGAGCCGCCGCACAGCGGTCAGGTCGCCGGTGACCTGGTCGGCGGCGGCGTACGCGCTGGCGACGCAGGCGGGGATGCCGACGCCGTCGTACGCCGCTCCGCACACGGCGAGGCCGGGCAGGCGCCCCGCCTGCTCGCGGATCCGGGCGACGCGCGCGTGGTGGCCGACGGGGTACTGGGGCAGGCCCTCGTGCCAGCGGGTGACGCGGGTGGCGACGGGCCGCGCGGTGAGGCCGACCGCGGCGCGCAGGTCGGCGCGGGAGACGTCGATCAGCTCGGCGTCGTCGCGCTCCAGGTCCTTCTCCTCGCCGTGGCGGCCCACCGAGGTGCGCAGGATCAGCAGGTCCGGGTTCTCGTCGGCGATCCAGGCCCATTTCTGGGAGGCGAAGGTGGACGCCTTGATGGTGTGCCCGTCCACGGGCGGCACCAGGAAGCCGCTGCCGTCCGGCAGGTCGACGTCGGCGCGGCGGTAGGCGAGGGTCATCAGGGCCATGGAGGCGTACTCGACGGCGCGCAGCTCGGCGGCGGCGCCGGGTGCCTCGGCGGCGAGCAGGCGGGCGGCGTAGGGGGCGGGCACGGCGAGGATCACGGCGTCGGCGGCGAGGGCGCGGCCGCCCGCGGTGACCTCCCAGCCCTCGGCCGTGCGGCGCACGCCGGTGACGGGGGTGCCGAGCAGGATCGCGCCGCCGCGCGCCCGGACCGACTCGGCGACGGCCAGCGGCAGGCGGCCCACGCCGCCCGCGACGCCCATGAACACCGGCCCGGTCTGCTGCCGCTCGGCGGCCCGGCGCTGGAGGTCGCGGACGCCGTCGAGCAGCGAGGTGTGGGTGCGCGCGGCCTCGTACAGCTGGGGGACGGCCATGCGCAGCGACAGGCGGTAGGCGTCGCCCGCGTACACGCCGCCGAGCAGCGGCTCGACGAGCCGGTCGACGACCTCGCGGCCGAGCCGGTCGGCGACGTACCGGCCCACGGCGATGTCGTCGCCGACCTCGGCGGGCGGCAGGTCGCGCTCGCGCTCGATGCGGCGCAGGCCCTCCTCGGAGAGGACCCCGGCGAGCGCGGACGCGTCGGCGGGCACGCCCATCACGTGGCCCTTCGGCATGGGCCGCAGGGCGCCGCGCGTCCAGATCGCGGCGCTCGCCGTCGCGGGCGCCTGGAGCGCGTCGCCGAGGCCGACCTCCCGGGCGAGGCCCACGGCCTCCGGGCGGCGCGCCAGCATCGACTCGGCGCCCAGGTCGACCCGGGCGCCCTCGATCTCGCCGGGCAGCAGCTTGCCGCCGACCCGGTCGGACGCCTCGACGACGGTGACGCGGGCGCCCGCCGCGAGCAGCCGGTGCGCGGCGGCGAGACCGGCGATACCGCCGCCCACGACCACGACATGACCTGGGTACGTTGCTGAGTCCGCTGCGCACATGTCCCCACTGTCTCAGAACGTCCCGAAGGCCCCGGCCCGGCCCCCGCGCCGAACGTTTCGCCGGGCCCGGCCGTCGTAGGGCAACAGTCATCACGATGCTCGGGGGTACGGCGATGCGCGGGGCCAGGACTACGGGACGTACGGACGCCACGGCGGGGACGGGCGCTACGGGAGGGGCGCGGCGGCGCGGGTCGGCGCGGGCGCTGGCCGCCGTGCTGCTCGCGGGGGCGCTGGCCCTCGCGGGGTGCGGTGGCGGCGGGGACGACGGGGGCGGCGACAGTGGCAAGGCGGCGGGCGGCGGGGCGCGGAAGGAGGCGGTCGCGGACGCGGGCGCGGGCGGGCACGCCGGGCCGCGGGCCCAGCGGGGCGACCAGGCGGACGCGGCGGGTGAGCGGGACCGGGGGGCGGACGGCGCGGGCGGGAAGGCGGGCCGGGCGGCGGACGCGAAGGCGCGCGGGAAGGCGGACGCGCAGGCCGTGCCCGACGGCACGCACCTCATCCGCACCGCCTCGCTCACGGTGCGCGTCAAGGACGTGCCGCCCGCCGTCGAGCGGGCCCGGACGGCGGCGCAGGAGGCGGGCGGCCTGGTCGGCGCCGAGACCACGGACCGCGACGGGCACGGCCGGGAGCGCTCGCGTCTGGTGCTGCGGGTGCCGCAGGACCGTTACCAGCGGGTCCTGACCGACCTGGAGGGCACCGGGCGCCTCGTGCGGCGCACGGCCGACGCGGAGGACGTCACCGAGCAGGTGGTGGACGTCGAGAGCCGGGTGCGGACGCAGCGGGCGAGCGTGGCGCGGGTGCGGGCGCTGCTCGGCCGGGCCACGAGGATCAGCGACATCGTGTCCCTGGAGGAGCAGTTGAGCACCCGTCAGGCGGACCTGGAGTCGCTGCTCGCGCGGCGGGCCTCCCTCAAGGACCGCACGACGCTGGCCACGATCACCCTGACGCTCACCGAGTCGCCTTCGGCGGGCGCGGACGACGGCGCGGACGACGACGACCCGACGTTCGTGGACGCGCTCGCGGGCGGCTGGGGCGCGTTCGTGACGGTGCTGCGCTGGGGCGCGGTGGCCCTGGGCGCGGCCCTGCCGTTCGTGGTGGGCGCGGCGGTGCTGGTCCTGGTGTGGCTGCGGGTGGTCCGCCCGCGGTGGCCGAGGACGCCGGACGCCTCGTGAGGCGGGGCGCGCACGACGTCGTAGCGTGAGGCCATGACGGAACGACTGGTGGTCATCGGAGGCGACGCCGCGGGGATGTCCGCGGCGTCGCAGGCGCGCAGGCTCAAGGCGCCGCAGGAGTTGGAGATCGTCGCCTTCGAGCGGGGGACGTTCACGTCGTTCTCGGCGTGCGGCATCCCGTACTGGGTCGGGGGCGAGGTGTCCGAGCGGGACGACCTGATCGCGCGGACGCCGGACGAGCACCGCGAGCGCGCCATCGATGTGCGGATGCGAACGGAGGTCGTGGAGATCGACCCGGCGCGGCGGCGGGTGCGCTCCCGTGACCTGGCCGCGGGCGCGCAGGCCGCGGAGACCTGGACGGAGTACGACAAGCTCGTGATCGCCACCGGCGCGCGCCCGGTGCGGCCGCCGCTGCCGGGCATCGACGCGCCGGGCGTGCACGGGGTGCAGACCCTCGACGACGGCCAGGCCCTCCTCGACATGCTGGAGCGGACGCGGGGGCGGCGGGCGGTGGTGGTCGGCGCGGGCTACATCGGCGTGGAGATGGCCGAGGCGCTGTTGAACCGCGGCTACGAGGTGACGGTCGTCAACCGCGGCGAGCAGCCCATGTCCACGCTCGACCCGGACATGGGCCGCCTCGTCGGGGACGCCATGACCGGCATGGGCATCACGATGGTGAACGACGCCGAGGTCACCAAGGTCCTCACCGGTGAGGACGGGCGGGTGCGGGCCGTGGCCACGGAGGCCGCCGAGTACCCGGCGGACGTGGTGGTGCTCGGCCTCGGCGTGCGCCCCGAGACGGAGCTGGCGCGGGCGGCGGGCCTGCCGCTCGGCGAGCACGGCGGGCTGCTCACGGACCTGTCCATGCGGGTACGGGGGCCCGTCGCGGACGGGGCGATCTGGGCGGGCGGCGACTGCGTGGAGGTCCTCGACCTGGTGTCGGGCCGCGAGCGGCACATCGCGCTCGGCACGCACGCGAACAAGCACGGGCAGGTCATCGGGTCGAACGTGGGCGGCGGTTACGCCACGTTCCCCGGTGTCGTGGGGACGGCCGTGAGCAAGGTGTGCGACCTGGAGATCGCGCGTACGGGGCTGCGCGAGAAGGACGCGCGGGCGGCGGGCCTGCGGTATGTGACGGCGACGATCGAGTCCACCAGCCGGGCCGGGTACTACCCGGGGGCGGGCCTGATGACGGTGAAGATGCTGGCGGAGCGGCGTACGGGGCGGCTGCTCGGCGTCCAGATCGTGGGGCGGGAGGGGGCGGCGAAGCGGGTCGACGTCGCGGCGGTGGCCTTGACGGCCGGGATGACCGTGGAGCGGATGACCGCGCTCGACCTCGGCTACGCGCCGCCGTTCTCTCCCGTGTGGGATCCGGTGCTGGTCGCCGCGCGCAAGGCGACGGCGGCGGTACGCGAGGCGGGCGCGTAAGCGCGGCTGTCCCCCACCCCGCCCCTTCCCGAAACCAAGGGGCTCCGCCCCCTGGACCCCCACCCGTCGGCCTCCGGCCTGGTCCTCAAACGCCGGACGGGCTGAATCATCGCGCTACGCGCTCGTCCTCAAACGCCGGACGGGCTTGATTCTGGCGGCCCCCCAGCCCGCCCGGCGTCTGAGGGCAAGCGCGGCAGCGCGAAGGAAGGGCGGGCGGGTGGGGAAAGCCCGTCCGGCGATTGAGGACACGCGCGGCAGCGCGAAGGAAGGGCGGGCGGGTGGGGGAGAGAAGGCCCGGCCGGTACCCGAGGGGTCAGGGAAGGCCAATTGCCGGGGCACCCCCAACCCCGCGCTGCCGCGCGCACGCGCCCGGCGCACACCCGCTACCTGTAAAGCGCACCCACTACGCCGACGAGGCAACCCGACCCCGTTGAGCGGCCACGCACCCCCGCCCGACTTCCGGAACCACCAGTTCCACAGCACCTCACCACCCCCAGGGCCCCCGCCCCGCACCAGCTCCCTGGCTGCCCCTTCTTTTCCGCCAGAAATTCCGGAACCGGCGCAGGAATCCCAGGCAGGACGCACCATGTGACCCGTAAGAGCGGTACGGACACACACGGTGCGGACGGACCGCTGGGGGGCGGGTCCGGCGGAGGCACCACCGCCACGATCCGACCGCGGAGGGGACCCAACCACATGAATCGCACCGCACGGGCGGCGGCTCTCGGAGCCGGTGCTCTGCTTCTCGCGCTCTCCCTGCCCGCCCCGCCAGCGACAGCCACGGCGGCGGAGCAGCCCCGCATCGACCTGCGCGTCCTGGTGGTGACCGACGGCGGCCCCGCGACCGCCGCGATCGCCGCTGAACTCGACGCCCAGGGAACCCCGTACACCACCGTCGACCTGCGTGACAGCGACCGTCCGACGATCGACGCGGGATTCCTCGCGGACACCGTCGACGGCAGGCCGCGGGCGAGGTTCCAGGCCGTCGTGCTGCCGAACGACGACCCGTTCGGCGCGGGCTCGCCGGAACCGGCCGCGCTCGCCGCCTACGAGCGGACGTACGGCATCGGGCAGGTGGACGCCTACACCTACGCGCGCCCCCAGGCGGGCCTGACGACCCCGCGGTTCAGCGGGCCGCTCGACGGCACCCCCGCCCGGGTCACGGCCGCGGGCCGGGCGGGCCCGTTCGCGTACCTCGACGGGCAGGTGCCGTTCGAGGACAACACCCCCAAGGCGAACGAGAGTTACGGCTACCTCGCCACGCCGGCACCGGGCGCCGACTTCACCCCGTACGTGGACGCCCGGATCCCCGGCGGCTCCGAGCGCGGCTCGCTGGTCGGCGAGTACCGGCACGACGGGCGCCGCGAGCTGGTCGTCACGTTCGTCTACAACCGGCAGCAGCGGCAGTTCGCGCTGCTCGCCCGCGGCATCGTCGACTGGATGACGCAGGGCGTGCGGCTCGGCTCCGCGCGCCAGCACTTCAGCGTGCACGTGGACGACGTGTTCGGCTCCGACGACCGCTGGGACACCGAGCTGAACTGCACGCCCGGCGACGTGGACTGCCCGCCCGGCCAGGGCGAGCAGGACGGCATCCGGATGACCCCCGAGGACGCCACGCACGCCGCCGAGTGGTCCACGCGCCGGGGCCTGCCCCTGGACCTGGCGTACAACGGCGCGGGCAGCGAGCTGCACCGCGAGGAGAACGACGGCGAGGACCCGCTCGCGGACCGGCTCATCGCCGACCGCGGCGCGTACCGCTGGCTCAACCACACCTGGGAGCACACCTTCCTCGGCTGTGTGCAGGACACCTCGCAGGTGCCCTGGACCTGCGCGAAGAACCCGGACGGCAGCACCAAGTACGTGCCCCGCGCCGAGATCCACGCCCAGCTCGCCGACAACCGCTCCTGGGGCCGGAACGCCCAACTGCCGCTGGACGACGGCGAGGTGGTCACCGGCGAGCACTCGGGCCTGCGGGTGCTGCCGCAGCAGCCCGACGACAACCCCCACCTGGCCCCGGCCCTCGACGACTACGGCGCCCGCTGGCTCGGCTCGGACAACTCCCGCGAGCCCGCCCAGCGCCGGGTCGGCCCCGCCCTGACCGTGCCGCGCTTCCCGATGAACGTGTTCTACAACGCGGGCCAGGTCCACGAGCAGGTCGACGAGTACAACTGGATCTACACCCGCAGGTCCGACGGCGGCAGCGGGCTCTGCGAGGACTCGCCGGTCTCCACCTGCCTGGACGAGCCGCTGGACGACGAGACCGGGTACGAGGACCACATCGTGCCCGTGGAGACCGGGATCGCCCTCGGCCACGTCCTGTCCGGCGACCCGCGGCCGCACTTCCTGCACCAGTCGAACCTGGCGGAGGACCGCATCGCCTACCCGGTCCTGGACCGGGTGCTCGACGACTACGAGGCGCTGTTCGCGCCGTCCGCGCCGCTGGAGAGCCCGCGCATGGCGGACATCGGCGCCGAGCTGCGCTCCCGGGCGGCGTGGGACGCGGCCCTCGACGCGGGGCGGGTCACCGCGTACCGGATCGGGAACGAGGTGACGCTCCAGGCGCCGCGGGACGTCGCCGCGACCGCCACCATGCCCACCGGGACCCGGCAGCGACTCGCCGACGGCAGCGCGGAGTTCGGCTCCCCCTACGCGGGCAGGGCGTCCGGCTGGGTCTCCCCGGCCCGCTCCAGGAACAGGTCACGCTCACGCTGCCCGAACCGCCCCCGGCGAGCCCCCCGTCCAGGGACACCGCGCCCGAGGCCGGACCCGCCAAGCACCTCCCGGTGCCCCCGGGCGCCGCCCGCTACCTGCCCCCGGGCACCGACGGCACACCCCCACGGGGCCTGCCGGTCACGACCGCCCGCTGAACCACCAGCCGCTCCCGCGGGCCCACCAGCCCGCCGGGAACGGCACGTTCACCCCCCACGGGCCGCCGGGGCCGCGCTCAGCCGCCTGGGCCGCACCCCGACGCCGGACCGCACCCCGGCGACCCGCACCCGCCGACGGCGAGCACACCCACGACAGGCGCCCACCCATGCCCACACCCGCACCCGCCTCCGCCCCCGCGCCGGGCGAGGCGCCCCCGCCCCGGGTCACCCTGCTGACCGAGGGCACCTATCCGCACAGCCACGGCGGGGTCAGCGTCTGGTGCGACCAGCTCGTCCGCGGCATGCCGGACGTCGACTTCCGGATCGTGGCGGTCACCGGGACGGGCTGCGAACCCCTGACGTGGCGGCTGCCCCCGCACGTGGCGGAACCCGTGTGCGTCCCCATGTGGGGCCCACCCCCGGGCGGCCGCGCGCCCCGGGGCCGTACTCGGCGGGAACTCCTCGCGGCGTACGAGGAGTTCCTGACCGCGCTGGTCGATCCCGCCGCGGAGGCCGGGTTCGGTCCGGCCCTGTACGAACTGGCCCGGCACGCCCGCGCGGGGGCGCTGTCGCCGACCCTGTGCGGCGACCGGGCGGTGGCCGTGCTCGCCTCGGTGTGGCGGGCGCCGGGCCTCGCGGTGGCCGCGGCCCGGCCCACCCTGCACGACGCGGTCACCGCCACCAGCCTGCTGGAACACGCGCTGCGCCCGCTCGCGGTGCCGCCGCCCGAGCGGGGCGTGGCGCACGCCGTGAGCGGCGGCATCGCCGCCATGACCGGACTGATCGCCCGTCAACTCCACGGCGTACCGCTGCTGTTGACCGAGCACGGCGTGTACCTGCGGGAGCGCTACCTCGGCTACCGCACGGGCCCGTACCGGTGGCCGGTCAAGGCGGTGCTGCTCGGGTTCTACCGGCTGCTCGCCGAGGAGACGTACCGCGCGGCGGCCCTGATCACGCCGGGCAACCGCTACAACCGGCTCTGGGAGGAGCGCGGCGGCGCCGACCCGGCGCTGATCCGCACCGTCTACAACGGCGTGGACCCGGAGGCGTTCCCGCCCGCGGGCCCCGAGCCGGACACCCCGACCCTCAGCTGGGCCGGGCGCGTCGACCCGATCAAGGACCTGGAGACGCTGATCCGGGCCTTCGCGCTGGTCAGGGAGAAGGTTCCGGAGGCCAGGCTGCGGCTGTTCGGCGGCACCCCGCGCGGCGGCGAGGCCTACCGGGAGCGCTGCGAGGCGCTGGCCGCGTCGCTCGGCCACGGGGACGCGGTGGTCTTCGAGGGCCGCGTCGAGCACATCAAGGACGCCTACGCGGCGGGCAGCGTCGTGATGCTGTCCAGCATCAGCGAGGGCTTCCCGTTCACGCTGATCGAGGCGATGTCGTGCGGTCGGGCCACCGTGTCCACGGACGTCGGAGGCGTGCGCGAGGCGGTGGGCCCGACCGGCCTGGTGGTGCCGCCGCGCGACCCGGCGGCCATGGCCGACGCGGCCGTCGACCTGCTCTCGGCGCCCGAGCGGCGCGCGGCGATGGGCGAGGCGGCCCGGCTGCGCGTCATCGAGCAGTTCACGCTGCGGCAGACGGTGGAGGCGTTCCGCGGCATCTACGGCGAGCTGGCCGCGGCCCGCGCCACACCCACAGGCGCGATCCACCGCCCGCCCTCAACCCCGGCCCACCGCACGCCCACACCCCCGGTCCGCCGCACGCCCTCACCCCCGGCCCACCGCACCCCGTCCGCCGCGGGCCCCCACGCGCCCCCGGCCCCGGGCCGCCCCGCCCCCGCGAAGCCCCGCCAGGACCGCCCCGCCCCGGACCCCACCCCCCACCTCACCCCCGAAAGCGAGGCCGCCGGATGACCTCCCTCCCCCCAGCGCCCCGCCCCGCCCGCGAAGGCGAGGCCCGCCGATGAGCGGGCCCATCGCCCTGACGCCGCCCGAGGACGACGGCGACGGACTCCCCCGCCGACCCGCGAGCGCCCGGGGCGGCGACGTCCCGGCGCGCCGCCCGGCCCTCCGGGCCTGCCCCGGCCCGCCCCCCACCGCCCCGCCGAAGGACCCCGCCACCCCGGCGCCCGCGCACGCCCCCGCCGCGTCCGCGCCCCGCCGCGCCTGTCTGCGCCCCGCCCGCCCCGACGACCCCGTGGACCGCCTCGCCGCCGAACTGGCCGACGACATCGGGGCCGCCGTGCACCCGTACGAGGTGGCGGCGCTGTTGGAGTCGCAGGGGATGACCGGGGACCGCGTCCAGGACGAGTACGGGCACCCCGACCTGTTCTCGCTGGCCGACGCCCTCTACGAGCGCGTGCCGCGCGGCCACCCCGAACCGGCGGCGCCCGAGCGCGACCCGTGGCGGCCCGACCATCTGCGCTGCGGGCTGCGCGGGCTGCTGTTCGCCCTGCCGGGGGCGGCGTACCTGCTCGCCGGGGGCGACGTCTGGCGGGGCGCGGCGGCCCTGCACGGCCTGGTCGCCGCCGCGCTGGTGTCATGGGCCTGGTCGCAGGGGCTCAGCCACCGCGCGTACGTCCGGCTCGCCGCGGGCCGCCGCGAGGCGGGCCTGGCGCTGCTGCGCGGCGCGCCGCTCGGCGTGGGCCTCGCCAGCGCGGCGGGGTTCGCCGTGGCCGGGCCGTCCCCGGCCGCCGTGTTCGCCGTCGGCCAGTCCTGCTACCTGGCGGCGGCCGCGGTGCTGCTGGTGCTGGGCCGTGAGTGGTGGCTCGGCGGCGCGCTGCTGCCGGTGGCGGCGGGCGCGGCCCCGCTGCCGTGGTGGGGGCCGCCGACGGTGCTGCGCCTCGGCCTGCCGCTGCTGACCGTGCTGCTGACGGCGGGCGCGGCCGGGCTCGCGCTGCGCGCCGCCCTGCGCGCCGAGCCGGTGCCGGGGGCGGCCCCGCGCCTGGCGCGGTCGCTGCCGTACGGCCTGTTCGGGCTCGCCGCCGGGGTCCTCGCGACGGCCGCGGGGCAGCGCGACCCGTACGCCGTGATCGTCCTGACGCTGAGCATGGGCCCCGCCGAGTGGCTGCTGTACCGCTACCGGGGCCTGGCCGTGGCCGCGCTGCGCGCCTCCGCGACACCGCTCGGATTCCGGCTGCGGGCGGCCCGCGCGCTCGGGGTGTGCGGGGCGGCGTACCTGGCGTCGGTCGCCGCGGGCCTGCCGCTGCTCGACACCGGGCCCGCCGAACTCCTCGCCCTCGGCGCCGTGTTCTGGACCGCGCTGCTGCTCCAGGCCTTCGGCGTGGCCTGGCCCTCGGCCTCCGTGTGCCTGGCCGCGGCGGCCGCGGTCACCGCCCTGCCGCGGCTCTCCCCGCTGTCCCCGGCGACGGCGCGCCTGGTGGCCTGTACCGCCGCCGCGCTCGCCCTGACCGGCACCGCCGTGCACCACTTGGGCAAGCCCACCGCCCACGCCTGACCCGCGCCACCCGGGCCCGGCCCCCGCCCGGAACCTCCCACCCCCGACCCGTCACCCCTGGAGGAGACCCCATGACGTCCGCTCCGCTCGCCGCCGTCACCGGCGCCGAAGGGTTCATCGGCTCCCACCTCACCGAGGCGCTGGTGGCCTCGGGCCATCATGTGCGCGCGATGGTCCAGTACAACTCCTTCTCGTCGTACGGCTGGCTGGAGGCGCTGCCCGCCGACGTGCTCGCCGAGGTCGAGGTCCAGCTCGGCGACGTCCGCGACCAGGGCTCGGTGCGCACCCTGGTCGCCGACGCCGACGCCGTCTACCACCTGGCCGCGCTCATCGCGATCCCGTACTCGTACCAGGCGCCGCACTCCTACGTCGACACGAACGTCACCGGCACCCTCAACGTCCTGGAGGCCGTGCGCCACGCGGAGACCCCGCGCCTGGTGCACACCTCCACCAGCGAGACCTACGGCACCGCCCGGACCGTGCCGATCACCGAGGACCACCCCATCAACACCCAGTCCCCGTACGCCGCTTCGAAGGCGGGCGCGGACCGGCTCGCCGACAGCTACCACGCGAGCTTCGGCACCCCGGTGGTGACGCTGCGGCCGTTCAACACCTTCGGCCCGCGCCAGTCGATGCGCGCCGTCATCCCCACCGTCATCGGCCAGGTCGCCGCCGGGTCACGGCAGATCACGCTCGGCGACCTGCGCCCCACCCGGGACTTCACCTACGTCGAGGACACCGCGCGCGCCTTCCTCGCCGTCGGCACCGCGCCCGCGCGCGCGGTGGTCGGCCGCACCTTCAACGCCGGGACCGGAACCGAGATCTCCATCGGCGACCTGGTGCGGCTCATCGGCAAGGTCATGGCCGCCGACCTCGACGTGCGCGCCGACCCCCGGCGGCTGCGGCCGCCGAACTCCGAGGTGATGCGCCTGGTCGCCGACGCCACCCGGCTGCGCGAGGCCACCGGCTGGGCCCCGGAGCACGACCTGGAGCACGGCCTCGCCCGCACCGCCGACTTCTTCCGCGACCCCGCCCACCTGGCCCGCTACAAGACCGGCGTCTACAACATCTGACACATCTGACGGCCCACCACATCCCCCACATCCAAGGGAGTTCCGCCATGCACGCAGTGATACTCGCCGGAGGCAAGGGCGTCAGGCTCCGCCCGTACACCACCGCGCTGCCCAAGCCGCTGGTGCCCATCGGCGACCAGTACGCGATCCTGGAGATCGTCCTGCGCCAGCTCGCGGCGGCCGGGTTCACCAGCTGCACCATCGCCATCGGCCACCTCGGCCACATCATCCGCGCCTACGTCGGCGACGGCTCCCGCTGGGGCCTGAGCGTCGCCTACGCCCAGGAGGACAGCCCGCTGGGCACCATGGGCCCGCTCCTGACGATGCGGGACCACCTGCCCGAGCGGTTCCTCGTGATGAACGGCGACGTCCTCACCGACCTGGACTACGCGGACGTGCTCCGCCGCCACCAGGAGTCGAACGCGCCGCTGACCATCGCCACCTACCCGCGCGAGGTGCACATCGACTTCGGCGTGCTCACCACCGAGGACCGGCGCGTGGTCGCCTTCACCGAGAAGCCGAGCGTGGACTACCGCGTCTCCATGGGCGTCTACGGCGTCTCCCGCGCCACCCTCGCCCCCTACACGGCGGGCCTGCCGCTCGGCTTCGACGAACTCGTCATCGACCTGCTGAAGTCCCACAACCCGCCGCACGCCTACGAGTTCGACGGCTACTGGCTGGACATCGGCCGCCCGGACGACTACGACCGCGCCAACGCCGAGTTCACCAGCCATCGCGCCCTGCTGCTCAAGGGGGCCTGACGTGCGCGTCCTGGTCCTCGGAGCCAGTGGATACCTGGGCGGGCACATCACGGGCGGGCTGCGCGCCCTGCCCGGCGCACGGCTGCTCACCGCAGGTCGGGACCCCCACGCCGACCTGCGGTGCGACCTGGCGACCACCCCCGTCCGCGCGCTCGCCGAGCTGCTCGCGCGGGCCGCGCCCGACGCCGTCGTCAACTGCGCGGGCGCGGTCGGCGGCGACCCGCTGGCCCTGGCCGAGGTCAACGCCCGCGGCCCCGCCGCCCTGTGCGCGGCACTGGGCGAGGCGGCGCCCGCGGCCCGCCTGGTGCACCTGGGCTCGGCCGCCGAGTACGGGCCCACCGCGCACGGCAAGCGCACCGGCGAGGCCGCCCCCGCCGCTCCGGTCGCCCCGTACGGCGCCACCAAGCTGGCGGGCACCCTCGCCGTCACGGCCTCCGGTCTGGACGCCGTCGTCCTGCGCGTGACCAACCCCGTCGGCCCCGGCGCCCCCCGCGCGGGGCTGCCGGGCCGCCTCACCGCCGAACTGCGCCGCGCCACGGCCCGGTCGCCGCACGGCACCATCCAGGTGGGCGACCTGTCCGCGCACCGGGACTTCGTCGACGTACGCGACGTCGCCCGCGCGGTGGCGCTCGCGGTGACCGCCGCGGGTCCGCTGCCGCCGCTGCTGAACGTGGGCAGCGGGCGGGCCGTGCCGGTGCGCGACCTGGTGGCGGGCCTGGTGCGCGCGGCCCGCTTCCAGGGGCGGATCGAGGAGTCCCTGACCGGGGTCGGCCGGTCCACGGCGGTGTCCTGGCAGTGCGCCGACGTCACCGCCGCCGCCCGGGCGCTCGGCTGGGCGCCCGAGCACGGCCTGGCCGACGCGGTCGGCGCGCTGTGGGCGGCGGACGGCGCGGGCCGCCCCGTCACCGCGGACCGGGCATGAGGTCGCTGCTCGTGCCGCTGTACGTCCACCCGGCCGTGGACCCCGCGGCCTGGCGGGCGCTGGTGGCCGCCGCGCCCGACCTGTACGGCGTGGTCCTCAACGCCGCCGACGGACCGGGCACGGCCCCCGACCCGGCGTTCACCGCGGTCGCGGGCGCCCTGCGCGCGGCCGGGGTGCCGCTGCTCGGGTACGTCGACACGGCGTACGGGCGGCGCGCGGCCCACGAGGTCGCGGCCGACCTGGACCGGCACCGCGACTGGTACCGGGTCGACGGCTGCTTCCTGGACCGGGTCGCGTCCGGCCGCCGCGAGCTGCGGCACTGCCGCCGCCTGGTGCGCTGCGCGCGCGGCCGGGGCGCCGCGCCGGTCGTCCTCAACCCGGGCACGCACCCGGCGCCCGGCTACGCCCGCGCCGCCGACCTGCTGGTCACGTTCGAGGGGCACTGGGCGACGTACCTGCGCTCGTTCAGCGCCCCCGCGTGGACGGCCCGGCACTCCCCCGACCAGTTCTGCCACCTGGTGTACGGGGTGCCGCCCGCCCTGACCGCGCTCGCCGCCCGCACGGCGGCGCGCCGGGGCGCGGGGGTGCACTGCGCGGTGCCGGGCGCGGGCCCCAACCCGTGGACGCGGCCGCCGGTGGGCTGTGCCGTCTAGCGGGCGGTGCGGGTGTGGACGTACTCCACGAGGCGGGTCAGCGCGTCGGGGTCCGTCGAGGGCAGCACGCCGTGGCCCAGGTTGAACACGTGCCCCTCGAGCCCCGCGGCGGCGGCGAGCACCTCGTCGGTCTTCTCCCGCACCGCCTCCGTGCTGGAGAACAGCACCGCCGGGTCCAGGTTGCCCTGGAGGGCCTTGCCGGGGCCGACCCGGCGGGCCGCCTCGTCCAGCGGCACCCGCCAGTCGACGCCCACCACGTCCGCACCGGCCTCGCCGAGCAGGCCGAGCAGCTCGCCGGTGCCCACGCCGAAGTGGATCCGCGGCACCCCGTACGACTCGACGGCCTGGAACACCTTCGCCGACGCGGGCATCACCGAGCGCCGGTAGTCGGCCGGGGCGAGCGCGCCGACCCACGAGTCGAAGAGCTGCACGGCGCTCGCGCCCGCCTCGATCTGCACCTTCAGGAAGGCGGCGGTGATCTCCGCGAGCCGGTCGAGCAGATCCGCCCACAGCTGCGGATCGCCGTACATCATGGCCTTGGTGTGCTCGTGGTTGCGGCTCGGACCGCCCTCCACGAGGTAGCTCGCGAGGGTGAAAGGCGCCCCCGCGAATCCGATGAGCGGCGTCGCGCCCAGCTCGCCGGTCAGCATCCCGATGGCCTCGGTGACGTACGCGACGTCGTCCGGCGTCAGGTCCCTGAGCTGCGCCAGGTCGGCGCGCGACCGGATCGGCCGCTCCACGACGGGCCCGACGCCCGGCTTGATGTCGAGGTCGACGCCGATGGCCTTCAGCGGTACGACGATGTCGCTGAAGTAGATCGCGGCGTCCACGCCGTGGCGGCGCACCGGCTGCAGCGTGATCTCCGTGACCAGGTCCGGGCGCATGCACGACTCCAGCATGGCCGTGCCCTCGCGCACCTTCCGGTACTCCGGCAGCGACCGCCCCGCCTGCCGCATGAACCACACCGGCGTATGCGGCACGGCCTCACGGCGGCACGCCTTCAGGAAGGCCGAGTCGTACGTAGCTGTGTTCTGCTGGCCGCTGGCCCCGTCGTTGACAGTCACGCCCAGAGTCTCGCACGGAGCCCCCCAACGGAGAAAAGCCGCACCCGGCACAGAGCCCGTCCGGCGATTGAGGACGAGCGCGCAGCGCGACAGGCGCCCGCCGCGCGGGCGGAACCCCGCCCCCGGGGACAGCGACAGCGCACCCCGAGAGGGGTGCCCAAGGGTGTCAGCCTGCACGAGGCCGCCGTTCCCCTTAATCTTCCCCGCATGGCTGCGGCTCAGGGACAACGGTCGGACGGCACCGGCGAGATGGACGGGGCACCGGGGAGGACGGCGGACACGACTCCGCCGCCGTTCCGCGCCGCGGTCGACGCACTGCGCGCGGCGCGGCTGCGCCCCCAGATCGAGATCGACCCGGCACGGCCGCCCCAGCGGCTGGCCCCCTACGCGTACGCCCTGGAGGCGGCCGTGGTCGACGGCGAGGACGACCTCGCGGACGGGCGCCTGGTGCTGCTGCACGACCCGGCCGGGCACGAGGCCTGGAAGGGCACGTTCCGTCTGGTGACGCTGGTGCGGGCCGAGTTGGAGCCGGAGATGGCGGCGGACCCGCTGCTGCCCGAGGTGTGCTGGTCGTGGCTGGTGGGCGCGCTCCAGGCGCGGGGCCTGGCCTGCGGCGAGCCCAGCGGCACGGTCACGCGGGCGGGCTCGCACTACTTCGGCGGCCTCGCGGAGCGCCCCCCGGCGTCCCAGATCGAGATCCGGGCCTCCTGGACGCCGCGGGAGGGCGCGGGCGGCGTGCCGGACGCCGGGGCGCACCTGGCGGCGTGGTGCGACCTCCTGAGCCAGATCGCGGGCCTGCCGCCCGCGGGGTCCGAGGACGGCACGGTGGTCACGCTGCCCCAGCGGCGGGGCCCGCGGGGCGCGTGAGCCGTCCGTCGCGCCGCGCGCTCGTCCTCGGGCGGGGCGCGCGGGGCACGGGGCGCGGGGCGCGGGGCGCGGGGCGCGGGGCGCGGGGCGCGGGGCGCGGGGCGCGGGGCAACGACTCCCCCGGCCCCAGGACACCGCCCGGGGCTCAGGAGCCAGCGAAACTCACCAAATCGTGATCATTCCCTAAAGGCGGCAGGACGAGGTGCCGAAGAGGTCTGTGACCTTGAAACGCACGGTTCGCCCCGGCTTCATCCCCGAGCCGTTCCCGTCCCCGCCACCCCAGGAGGCCTGGTGTCCGTTCTCCTTGAGCAGCCCGCAAGCCTGGTCGCCTACCGCCCGAACAAGCCGACCGCCATGGTCGTCGTCGCCGACCCACGTGTCCGCTCCACCGTGACCCGCCACCTGTGGGCGCTCGGAGTGCGGGACGTCATCGAGGCCTCGTCCATCGCGGAGGCTCGTCCCCGCATCGGCAACCCCCGCGACATCTGCGTCGCGGACGTCCACCTGCCCGACGGCTCCGGCCTCACCCTGCTGTCCGAGACCCGCGCCGCGGGCTGGCCCAACGGCCTCGCGCTCTCCGCCGCCGACGACATCGGCGCCGTCCGCACCGCGCTCGCGGGCGGCGTCAAGGGGTACGTCGTCACCGGCACCCGCACGAACGTCGGGCTCCCCACCCGCCCCGGCGCCGCTCCCATCGGCTCGGCCGCCGCCCGCCTGCACCGCCGCCCCCCGGGTGCCCCGAGCCACCCGGGCGGCTACCGCGAGCTGTCGGGCCGTGAGGTCGAGGTCCTCAGGCTCGTCGCCGAGGGCCAGTCGAACAAGGCCATCGGCGTCTCCATGGGCCTGTCCGCCCTGACCGTCAAGAGCCACCTCGCCCGCATCGCCCGCAAGCTCGGTACGGGAGACCGGGCGGGGATGGTAGCGGTGGCCCTGCGCACCGGAATCATCCACTGACCGATTTACACCCCCTGCGCGCCCGTCGACGTAACGTTCCGTCGACGGGCGCCGTCCGTTCACAGATACCCTTGACAGGTGACCGACGCCCAAGAGACCGCAGCAGACAGTTCACTGCGAACCACCGGAGGCGCTCCTCCGGACGAAGGCGTCTCAGGCGTCTTTGTCGACGGGACACCCACGCCGCTCCTCGAACCGCGCGACGGCATCCCGCCCGTGGTGGCGGACCCTCAGGCGCTCGCGCAGGTCATCGCGGCATTTGCCGCCGGTACGGGCCCCGTGGCCGTGGACGCCGAGCGGGCCTCCGGCTACCGCTACGGGCAGCGCGCGTACCTCGTCCAGCTCCGCCGCGAGGGCGCGGGCACCGCGCTGATCGACCCCGTCGCCTGCCCCGACCTGTCGGGCCTCGGCGAGGCGCTCGACGGCACCGAGTGGGTGCTGCACGCGGCCACGCAGGACCTGCCGTGCCTGCGGGAAATAGGCATGATTCCGTCGATCGTCTTCGACACCGAGCTGGCCGGGCGGCTCGCCGGTTTCCCGCGGGTCGGCCTCGGCGCGATGGTCGAGAGCGTCCTCGGGTACGTCCTGGAGAAGGGCCACTCCGCAGTCGACTGGTCGACCCGGCCGCTGCCCGAGCCCTGGCTGCGCTACGCCGCGCTCGACGTGGAGCTGCTCGTCGACCTGCGCGACGCCCTGGAGAAGGAGCTGGACCGGCAGGGGAAGCTGGAGTGGGCCCGCGAGGAGTTCGCCGCGATCGCCGCCGCGCCGCCCGCGCCGCCCCGCAAGGACCCCTGGCGCCGCACGTCGGGCATGCACAAGGTGCGCCGCCGTCGCCAGATGGCGGTCGTACGGGAGCTGTGGACCGCCCGGGACCGGATCGCGCAGCGGCGGGACGTGTCGCCCGGCAAGGTGCTCAGCGACGGCGCCATCGTGGAGGCCGCGCTCGCCCTGCCGTCGAGCGTGCACGCGCTGACGGCGCTGCCCGGGTTCGGGCACCGCATGGGGCGGCGCCAGCTCGAGCAGTGGCAGGCCGCGGTGGAGCGGGCCAAGGCGCTGCCGGAGGCGGAGCTGCCGCAGCCCGGTCAGGCGCTGACCGGGCCGCCGCCGCCCCGCTCCTGGGCTGACCGGGACCCCGCCGCCGCGGCGCGGCTCTCCGCCGCTCGGGCCGCCGTGTCCTCCCTCGCCGAGCGGCTCGGCATGCCCCAGGAGAACCTGATCACTCCGGACACGGTCCGGCGGGTGTGCTGGGAGCCGCCTGCCGTGGTGTCCGTGGACACGGTGTCGGAGGCGTTGGCCGCGCATGGGGCGCGGCGCTGGCAGATCGCGCAGGTCGCGCCCGCGCTGACCACGGCGCTGGCCGCCGCCGCCCGCTGACTCACCGTGCGGGCTCCCCTCCCACCCCCGCGCTCCGCGCGGACCTCTCCCACCCGCCCGCCCGTCACCGGTCCCACACAGGTGCACGCCCCTCGTGGGGGTACGCCACCATCGGCGCCTGCCGCCCCCACCCCGCGCTCCGCGCGGGCCTCTCCCACCCGCCCGCCCGTCACCGGTCCCACACGGGCGAACGCCCCTCGCGGGGGTACACCGCCATCGGCGAGTGCGGGGATCCTCCTCCCCCACCAGGGGCGACGCCCCAGCCCCAGGCGGGCGGGGACCCAGGCCCCGCACGGGGCACGGACCGGCAGGCGCCGACGGCGGGCAACCCCCACCAGGGGCACCCACCCGTGTCGGACCGGTAACGGGCGGGCGGGTGGGAAACCAAACCCCACACGGGGCACCGACCGGCAGACGCCAACGGCGGGCAACCCCCACCAGGGGCACCCACCCGTGTCGGACCGGTAACGGGCGGGCGGGCGGGAAACCAAACCCCACACGGGACAGACGCCGACGGCGGGCAACCCGCCACCAAGGGGTGGCGCCCCAGCCCCAGGCGAGCGCCCCGCACAGCGCACGGACCCGCAGACGCCAACGGCGGGCGACCCCCACCAGGGGCGATGCCCCCGCGGCCAGGCAGCCCCGGGCGGGCGGGAAACCAGGCCCCGCACAGCGCACGGACCCGCAGACGCCGACGGCGGGTGACCCCCACCAGGGGCGGTGCCCCCGCGGCCTGGCGGTCACGGGCGGGCGGGTGGGAGAGGCCCCCGGACACGGGCCAACCGCGGTGTGACGTGAACCTCTAGGGGGACTCCCTTGGCCTCGTAGTTACCGGTAAGTAGCATGACCCGAGGAAGCGCGCCGCAGGCGCACCGCACCCTGGAGGAGAGCCATCGTGCCTCGTACCGTCAGGGACGTCGTCTTCGTCGACGGCGTCCGCACCCCGTTCGGCAAGGCGGGCCCGAAGGGCATCTACCACGAGACCCGCGCCGACGACCTGATCGTGAAGTCGATCCGGGAGCTCCTTCGCCGCAACCCGGCCCTCGACCCCGCCAAGATCGACGAGGTCGCCATCGCCGCGACCACCCAGATCGGTGACCAGGGGCTGACCCTCGGCCGCACGGCCGGGATCCTCGCGGGCCTGCCGCAGTCCGTGCCGGGCTACTCGATCGACCGGATGTGCGCGGGCGCGCTGACCGCCGTGACGACGACCGCCGGGTCGATCGCCTTCGGCGCGTACGACGCCGTGATCGCCGGTGGCGTGGAGCACATGGGCCGCCACCCGATGGGCGAGGGCGTCGACCCGAACCCGCGGTTCGTGAGCGAGAAGCTGGTCGACGAGTCCGCCCTGTTCATGGGCATGACCGCCGAGAACCTGCACGACCGCTACCCGGGCATCACCAAGCTCCGCGCGGACGAGTACGCGGTGCGCTCGCAGGAGAAGGCCGCCAAGGCGTACGCCAACGGCAAGATCCAGCAGGACCTGGTGCCGATCTCCGTCCGGCGGACCAGCCCCGAGGGCGGCGAGACCGGCTGGGGCCTCGCCACCCAGGACGAGCCGATGCGGCCGGGCACCACCCTGGAGAACCTCGCCGGGCTGAAGACCCCGTTCCGTACGCACGGCCGCGTCACGGCGGGCAACGCGGCGGGCCTGAACGACGGCGCCACCGCCTCGATCATCGCCTCCGAGGACTTCGCCCGGGAGCACGGCCTCCCGGTGAGGATGCGCCTGGTGTCGTACGCCTTCGCGGGCGTCGAGCCGGAGGTCATGGGCTACGGCCCGATCCCGGCGACCGAGAAGGCGCTCGCCAAGGCCGGTCTCGGCATCGGTGACATCGGCCTGTTCGAGATCAACGAGGCGTTCGCCGTGCAGGTGCTCGCCTTCCTGGAGCACTACGGCATCGCCGACGACGACGCGCGCGTCAACCAGTACGGCGGCGCCATCGCGTTCGGCCACCCGCTGGCCTCCTCCGGTGTCCGCCTGATGACACAGCTCGCCCGGCAGTTCGAGGAGCAGCCCGAGGTCCGCTACGGCCTCACCACCATGTGCGTCGGCTTCGGCATGGGCGCGACGGTCATCTGGGAGAACCCCCACTGGGAGGGCAAGTGAGCACCACCACCGCTGAGCTTCTGAAGGGTGCCGCCGAGCTGTTCCCGGACGAGGTCGTCACGTCGGCGCACGTACGCCACCTCGATCTGCCGTACGGGGCCGGGCGGTTCGCCCTCATCACCCTCGACAACGGCTTTGACCACACCAAGCCGACCACCTTCGGCCCGGGCTCCCTCGCGAACCTGAACGCCGCCCTCGACCAGGTCGAGAAGGAGGCGGCCGCGGGCGAGATCGTCGGCGTCGGCATCACCGGCAAGCCGTTCATCTTCGCCGTCGGCGCCGACCTCAAGGGCGTGGAGATCCTCAAGCGCCACGAGGACGCCCTCGCCATCGGCAGGGGCGGGCACGACGTCTTCAAGCGGCTGTCGTCCCTAGCCGTGCCGACGTTCGCGTACTACAACGGGGCCGCCATGGGCGGTGGCGTCGAGGTCGGGCTGCACTGCACCTACCGGACCGTGTCCAAGGCGCTGCCCGCGTTCTCGCTGCCCGAGGTCTTCCTCGGCCTGGTGCCGGGCTGGGGCGGGTGCACGATCCTGCCGAACCTGATCGGCGCCGACCGCGCGGTCTCGGTGATCATCGAGAACTCGCTGAACCAGAACAAGCAGCTCAAGGGCCAGCAGGTCTTCGACCTCGGCATCGCCGACGCGATCTTCGAGGGCGCGGACTTCCTGGAGCGGTCCCTGGTGTGGACGGCGTCCGTCCTCAAGGGCGACATCCGCGTCGAGCGCGCCGAGGTCGACCGCGGCGAGGGCTGGGACGCGGCCGTCGCGCGCGGCCGGGCCATCGCGGACGCGAAGGTGCACGGCGCCGCCCCGGCCGCGTACCGAGCCCTGGAGATCATCGCCGCCGCCAAGGACGGCGACCTCCAGAAGGGCTTCGACGCCGAGGACGCGGCGCTCGCCGACCTGATCATGGGCGGCGAACTGCGCAGCGGAATCTACGCGTTCAACCTGGTGCAGAAGCGCGCCAAGCGCCCCGCGGGCGCCCCGAGCAAGGACCTGGCGCGGCCGGTCACCAAGGTCGGCGTCGTCGGCGCCGGTCTGATGGCCTCGCAGCTCGCCCTGCTGTTCCTGCGCCGCCTGGAGGTGCCGGTCGTGCTGACCGACATCGACCAGGAGCGCGTCGACAAGGGCGTTGCTTACGTCCACGCCGAGATCGACAAGCTGCTCGGCAAGGGCCGTATCAACCAGGACAAGGCCAACCGCCTCAAGGCCCTGGTCACCGGCGTCCTCGACAAGGCCGAGGGCTTCACGGACGCGGACTTCGTCATCGAGGCCGTGTTCGAGGAGATCGGCGTCAAGCAGCAGGTGTTCGCGGAGGTCGAGGCCGTCGCCCCGGCCCACGCGATCCTCGCCACCAACACCTCCTCCCTGTCCGTGACGGAGATGGCGTCGAAGCTGAAGCACCCGGAGCGGGTCGTCGGCTTCCACTTCTTCAACCCGGTCGCGATCCTGCCGCTGCTGGAGATCGTGCGCGGCGAGCGGACCGACGACGCCTCCCTGGCCACGGCGTTCGCCGTCGCCAAGAAGCTGAAGAAGACCGCGGTCCTGGTGAAGGACGCCCCGGCGTTCGTCGTGAACCGCATCCTGACCCGCTTCATGGGCGAGATCCAGAACGTCATCGACGAGGGCACGCCGATCGCCACGGCCGAGAAGGCCGTCGAGCCGCTCGGTCTGCCGATGTCGCCGCTCGTGCTCCTGGAGCTGGTCGGCCCGGCCATCGGCCTGCACGTCTCGGAGACGCTGAACCGCGCCTTCCCGGACCGCTTCACGGTCTCCCCGAACCTGAAGGCGGTCGTCGAGGCGGGCAAGCGCGGCTTCTACGTCCACGACAGCGGCAAGCCGGAGCTGGACCCGGAGGTCGTCGCACTGCTCAAGCAGGGCGACACGGTCCTCACCGAGGAGCAGGTCCGCGCCCGCGTCCTGGACGCCGTCGCGCAGGAGATCGGCCTCATGCTGGACGAGGGCGTCGTCGCCGAGGCGCAGGACATCGACCTGTGCCTGATCACCGGCGCGGGCTGGCCCTTCCACCTGGGCGGCGTCACGCCGTACCTGGACCGTGAGGGCGTCAGCGAGCGCGTCAACGGCAAGCGGTTCCTGGAGCCGGGGATCGCGAGCGTCCCCGCGTAACACCGGTCCTGCGAAGGTGCCCGGCACGCCGATGGGCGTGCCGGGCACCGGCGTGTGCGGGGCCGCTCAGGCGGAGGCGGCCGGTTCCCAGGCCTTCAGGGCGAGGCCCGGCTCGTCCTTGCGGTGGGTCAGGCGCAGCTCGCCGGTGCCGGGCACGAACGTCGCCGCGACCACCCGGCCGTCCGCGTCCTCGCCGAGCGCGATCCGCGCGTCCACGGGCAGCGCGGGGCCCGACTCCGTCCACCAGGCGCCCGCCGACTCCAGCTCCGTCGGGTACGCGGCGAACGCGACCCGGCCGCTGTCCGCGCGCTGGGCGAGCAGCGTGCAGTCGTGGCCGTCCAGGTCGCAGCGCACCGCGTGCGTACGGCCCTGCCCCGCGGCCGTGAGGACGCGTACGGGCTCCTCGTCGCCGCGCCAGGCGCACAGCTCGCCGTCCTCGTCGGTGAAGAACAGGGTGGTGTGCTCGACGGACGTGGCGAGCGCGCACAGCGTGCCCGGGCGGGCCCGCACCGGCAGCGGCTCGTCCAGCTCCGGGACCTTGCCCGGGCCGTGCTGCCGCCAGCGCAGGATCGCTTCACCCGTCGCCGCGTACGCCACGACGCGGCCCGACTCGCCCGTCACGGCGACGACCTCGTCGCGCACCCCCTTGCCCTTGAGGTCGCGCCAGGGGCCCCAGCCGCCCTTCTCCTTCTGGCCGCGCATGCTCAGTCCGCCGCCGCGGTTCGGTACGAAGACGTGGGCGCGGCCCTCGGCGTCGACGGTCACGGCGGGTACGCCGGTGCGGTCGCCCTTCTTGTTCGGGTGGCCGAGCGGGTTCCAGTCGAGGGCGGCCAGGTGCGGCTGGAAGTGCGTGGAGTGCACCAGGCCCGACTCGCCGGGCACGGTGGGGCGCCAGGACGCCAGGTGGGCGTAGCCGTCGGCGCCCTGCGCCACGGCGAGCACGGGGTGCACGCGCTGGTCGCCGCCGACCACGCGGGGGGCGGTCCAGGGGCCGCCGCGGGTGCGCTGCACGCGGCAGACGACCGTGTCGGCGTGCGGGCCGAATCCGTAGACGCACAGCCTGCCGTCGCGTCCGCGTATGAGCCAGTCGCCGTTCACGGCCGAGGTGGTGAGGGCTGGGGGCATGCGGCATTCCGGAGCTGTGGGGGTCGCGGTGCCCCCACTCTAATGGGCGCGGGTGGGGGCGCCCCACCCGGGCGTGCGACCCTTGCCGCATGGACACAGTGACCCTGGTCGTGGACGCCGCGAACGTGGTCGGTTCCGTGCCGGACGGGTGGTGGCGGGACCGGCGGGGGGCCGCGGAGCGGCTGCGGGACCGGCTGGTGCCGGTCGCCGCGGACGGGGTGCCCGGGGTGCCGGGGCCCCTGGACGTGGTCCTCGTCGTGGAGGGACGGGCTCGGGGGGTGGAGTCCCTGCCGGGTGTCCGCGTGGACTCGGCGCCGGGCAGTGGCGACGACCGCATCGTGGAGGTCGTCGCCTCCCTTGCGGGACCGGTGGTCGTGGTCACCGCGGACCGCGAACTCCGCGCCCGCGTCACCGCCCTCGGCGCCCGCACCCTCGGCCCCCGAACCGTCCGCCCCTGACCGGGCCCCCCTTCCCACCCGCCCACCCGTCACCGGTCCCACACAGGCGAACGCCCCCTGAGGGGCTCCTTCACCGTCGGCGGCTGCGGCTCCGTGCTGGGGCTCTTCCCCACCCGCCCACCCGGCGCCGGTTCGACATGGGTGTGGGCCCCCTGTGGGGGGTGATCGCCGTCGGCGGGTGCGAGTGGTCTTCCCACCCACCGGCCCGCACGCGCCGAACGAGAGCAGGACCCACCACGCGCAGGCGCCACCGCCCACACCATGACAGGGCGGTCACGGGTGGGCGGGTGGGAAAGCACCCCCCACCGGGCCGCGCGCGCTGGACGAGACCGGGACCCGCCACACGCAGGCGCCACCGCCCACACCATGACAGGGCGGTCACGGGTGGGCGGGTGGGAAAGCACCCCCCACCGGGCCGCGCGCGCTGGACGAGACCGGGACCCGCCACGCGCGGGCGCCGCCGCCCACCCCCCGGGGGGCGGGAAGCGGCGGCGGCACCCCCCGGCGGTCAGAGCCGCTTGGCGCTGCGGAGGGCGGCGGCGTAGTACCCGTTGCCGTCCAGCCGAGACGTACCGCCCTTGTCGCCGATCGTCGGCCCGTTGACCTCCTCGCGGCTGGAGATGAAGATCTTGTGGCCGTCCGCGTCGTGGCCGAGGTAGATGCCGACGTGGTCGAGCCGTTCCTTCGTACGGGCGTCGAGCTTGAAGAAGACCAGGTCGCCGGGCTGGACGACGTCGATGGTCTTGGGGCGGTCGGCGGGCGACACCCCCTTGAGGGGGATGACGGGCGCGCCGACCTTGCCACGGGCCATGCCGTTGGCGGTGCGCGGCAGACCGTCACCGGCGGTGTCCGTGGCCATCAGCGGGTAGCGCGCACGGTAGCCGAAGACGGTCCGGATGAAGCCGGAGCAGTCGATGGCCCGGGCCCGCTTGGCCTCCGGCTGGATGGTGGTGCCGTCGCGGAAGGTGTACGGGATGCCGAGGTAGTCGTAGAAGTCGGACTGCTCCTCGCGCAGGTCGTTGCCCTCGCTGCCGTTGGGGTTGAGGGGCCCGAAGTTGGCGTCACCGGCGTAGGCGATGCCCTCGTCGTCCTTCTTGACCGGCGCGCCCTGGACGTACTGGAACGCCATGGCGAAGATGTCGTCCTCCTCGCTCCCGGCGTACTGCTTGTACCAGTCCTTGAACCACTTCTCCTTCTCCGCGCCCTTGCGCCACACCTCCGGCATCAGCCGGACCCAGTCGTCGGTGACGACCCGGGACTTGGTGTTGGCGGGCTCGGTGAAGGTGCGGCTCGGGCCGGTGAGCGTGGCGGTGCGCGCGCCGTCGGTGAAGGAGGCGAGGACCTTGCCGCCCTCGGTGCGCAGCACGGTGCGGTCGGGGTTGCGCAGGCGCTCCCAGGTCTGCTTGCCGCCCTGCGCCGAGGCGCCGTTGTCCAGGCGGCCCGGCGAGTCGGTGACGGCCTGCACCTCGGGCGTCTTGTTGTCCTCGTCCTTGCGCAGCTCGACGGTGAGGTAGACGCTGCCCGCGAGCAGGGCGAGGACGGTCGCGGCGTGGACGGCGGGGCGCTTCTTCTTGGGCGGCATGTGTGGCTCCGGTAGTCAGGCCTGGGTCAGGCGGACGGCATGAAGCCGAGGAGGATCCCGGCGGTGAGGACGACGTAGGCCATGAGCGTCACCGAGCCCGTGGCGAGCAGGGTGGGGCCCTTGGGCTGGCGCACGAGCTGGTAGGCGATCAGGCCCGGGACGATGAAGCCGAGGGTCTGGTTGCTGTACATGAGCGGGAACTCCAGCGACAGCACGATCATCACGGTGGCCTGGAGCACCACGCCGGTCAGGACGACCGCGGCGAACAGGCGCTTGCCGTAGAGGATCACGAACCGCTGGACGAGCAGGGTGCAGAGGTAGCACAGGACGGTGACGCCGACCACCATGGCGGCGCGCTGGAGGTCCTCGACGAGGGTCAGCGCGAGCCAGCCCGGGGTGATCATGCCGCCGGGCGACAGGTTGGTGGTCAGATAGCAGACCAGGGAGAAGAGCAGCCCGAGCGCGATACCGACCGCGGCGATCTCGGGGGTGAGGACGGAGGGGATCAACGGGGCTCTCCTGGGCTGTGCCACTGCTGCGTGTCGTCGGCGGCGGGGGAAACGGGCGGGACGCGCGGCTCGAACAGGCCGCGGGGCCGGTCGGGTTCCGGCTGTGACGGAGGGTGCGCGTCGTAGGCGGGCGCCCCCTGGGGGTCGTACGCGGCGTAGGACGCCTGGGACGGGGCCTGTGCCTGGCCCTGGGCGTACGGGTCCTGCGCGGGGTGGCCCTGGCCGGGCTGGCCCTGCGCGGCGTACGGGTCGTGCGGCGCGTACTGCCCGTAGCCCTGGTCGCCCTGCTGCTCGCCGTACGCCTGCTGTCCGTACTGCTGCTGGGACTGGTACTCGTACTGCTGCTGGTGTTGCTGCGGGTGCTGGTGGTGCTGCTGGTGGTGTCCGGCCTGCTGGTGGTGTCCGGCCTGCTGGTACTGCTGCTCGCCGTACGCCCCGTACGGCTGCTGCTCCCCGGCGCGCTGCGCCGGGACGTGCACGGGGGTGGCCGGGGCGAGCTGCGGGGCGTAGCGGTTCTCGTACGCCTCCGGGTAGTGCTGGTACGGGTCGAGGTGCGGCTCGTACAGCGGGGTCGACTGGGTGTCCTCGGGGCTCGCGCCGGGGGCGGGCGGCGGCGCGGGGTCCTCGCTCTCGTCGGCGGGCAGCTCGGCGAGGTGCTCCAGGAGCAGCTCGCCCTGGCCGTGGATGTTGCCGATGGCGACGAGCGAGGAGTTCGGGCCGAGCTGGCCGAGCAGCTGCCCCATGAACTCCTCGGGGTCGCGCCGGTCGCCGCCGAGGTCGACGGCGCGCGAGCGCCACTCGCCGGGGATGGCGTCGATCGCGGACTTGGCGGGGTGGCCGATGACGAAGACCTTCTCCGGCTGGAGGTCGGGGATGATCTCGCCCATCTGGCCGTTGCGCTCGACGCGGTCGGGGCGGCAGTTGATGACGACGTTCAGCGGCCGGTGGATGGCGCCGAGGTCGAGGAGCTGGTTGATGTTCATCAGCGTCGACTCGGGGTCGTTGGCCGCGAAGACGTTGGCGAAGCGCAGCTTCTTGTCGTCCTTGGTGACGTACCGCTCCACGGAGAGGACACCGGGGTCCGGCGGGGCGTCGTACATGCCCTGGAGGGCCGTCTTGCGCTCCACGCCGAGGAGTTCGGCGACCTTCAGGGCGATGGCCACGTTCTCCTTGAACGTGAACCAGCTGAACCCGCGCAGCTCCTCGTCGGTGACCGTCTCCGGGTCGGCGTAGATGAGCTGGCAGTTCCGGGCGTCGGCCTCCTCCTTGAGGATGTCGAAGCGGTCCTTCTCGGCGGTGACGCAGATGCCGTCCTCCGGCATGGAGCGGGAGAGGGAGCGGGCGACGTCGTCGAGGGTGGGGCCCATCTCCGCGAGGTGGTCCTCGCGGACGTTGCACAGCACGCCGATGGTGGAGCGGATCAGCTTGGACTGGTTGATCTCCTGGAGCGCGGGCATCACGGCCATGCACTCGATGACCAGGGCGTCCGGGTTGTACGCCGCGGCGCGGCGGACGATGCCGATCTGCTCGACGACGTTGGCGATGCCGAACTTGCGGTAGACCGGCTCCTCGGTGGCATCCGGGTGGATGAACCGGGCGGCGGTGCCGGTGGTCTTGGCGACGGTGGTCAGGTCGCCGCCGCGCAGGGCGCCCGCGCACAGGCGGGTGATGGAGCTCTTGCCGCGGATGCCGTTGACCAGCACCCGCGTGGGTATGTGCTCCAGGTTGGTGAAGTGCCGCCGCTGCTCGATCACCCCGGCGACCAGCAGGATGGCGCAGCACACCACGAGGACGGTGTAGAGGAAGTACACGGTGTTCAGTTCCTTCCGGCGAGCGGCGCCGGGGCGCCGTCCCGCTTGCGCTGCGAGCCCAGTTGCTGCCGGATGAGCTCCAGGCTGCGGGTGACGGCACCGACCTCGTCGTGGTGGACGGGGAACAGCACGGTGCGACGGTCGCCGTCGGCGAGCTTCTCGGCCTGGTCGGCGAGGAGGCGCAGCGGACGTACGACGATGATGTGCAGCCAGCCCAGGCAGGCCGCGGCGGCGGTGCCGCCGAGCAGTCCGGCGAGGACCGTGCGGTTCTGCAGCGTGTACTCGGGGATGGCGAGCCCGGAGGCGGGCTGCCAGCTCACCACGGTCCAGCCGATGGACTCGGCGGCGCCGCCCCCGGCGAACGGGGACGCGGCGGCGATCTGGACGTCGTCGCCGTCGCGGTAGAGCACGCCGCTGGGGCGCGGGCTGACGCCGACCTTCTGGCTCGCGCTCTCCACGAGGCCGTCGATGCGGCCGCCGGGCAGCCCCTGGAACTCGCGGTAGCCGGTGTTGCCGCCGATGATCTTGCGGTCCTTGTCGACGACGCGGACCGTGCCGAGGCCGGGGCGCTTGAGCAGCGAGTTCAGGAAGTCGATGCGGAACTCGCCGACGACCGCGGTCCCGGCGCGGCCCGGCACCTCGGCGGTGCCGATGATCACGGGCTCCTTGCCGTCGTCGTCCAGGACCCGGATGGGCTGCGCGGACGGCTTGTCACCGGCGGCGCGCGGGTCGCTTCCGGCCTCGGAGAGGACCTTGCCCTTGGCGTCGAGCACGTACAGGGCCCGGTAGCGGCTGTGCTGGTTGAGGGTGTTGTCGAGGACCTTGTCCATCTCGTCGGGCTCGGTGCGGGCGCCGATGAGGGAGGCCACCGACTGGAGGTCGGCGTGGCCCTCGTTGAGGGCGCGGCGCACCCGGTCGGAGATGGTGTCGGTGCGCTCGCGCTGGTCGTTGACGAGCTGCTGCGGCACCTGGACGTCGCCGCCCGCGCGGTTGAGCAGCAGCAGCAGCGGCGCCGCCCAGACCAGCAGCAGCACGCCGCAGACCGCCAGGAGCGTGCGGGTGCCGAACGTGCGGCGGCCGCCCTTGGGGGTCTTGGCGGCTTCGGCGGGCTCGCCCAGGAGCTGGCGGCGCAGCCGTTCGAGGGCGGCGCCGATGCGGGCGGCCTCGCCGTACTTGGGCGCGGTCACCGGGCGGCTGAGGTCGCCGCGGGTCAGGCGGCGGCTCTCCAGGAACAGCCGGATCAGCGGGCGCTGCACGGTGCGCAGCAGCAGGAAGACGGTGAGGCCGCCGATGAGCAGCAGGGCGCCCGCGGCCATCAGGCCGAAGGCGGAGCTGTCGGCCCGCTTCTGGTCCTCGGTGACGGGGACGAGCGCGACGACGCTGAGGCCGAGCCGGGTCGCCACCGTGGACTCGCCCGCCTCGGGCGGGGCGAGCGAGGCGTAGCCGCCGACGGCGCGCTCGCCGTGGAAGCGGTCGCCGATGAGGTGGCCGCTGACGCCCTTGTAGCCGCCGGAGCCGGGCTCCTTGGACCGGATCGGGTGCTGGCGCGACTTCTTGGCGGCGGTCTGCGCGAACGCCTTCAGCTGCTGCTTGGCCTGCTGGACCTCCTGGCGCTCGGAGGGCCCGCTGACCTGCTCGGGCGTGGGGATGCCCGCGGTGCTCAGGATCCGGCCGTCGTGCCCGACGACGGCGATGGAGCGGAACTGGCCGAGGCTGATGCCGGGGAAGCGCAGGCTGCTGGAGGCGACCAGGAGCTGCTGCGGCTGGCCCTTCCAGGAGAGGACGGCGAAGGCGAGCAGGCGGGTCTCGCCGTTCTCCAGGCGGACCATGCGCGGCTGGAGGCCGTCCTCGTCCTTGAGCTTGGTGCGGTCGATGGCCGTCAGCGGCACGTTCTCGCCGCGCGCGGCGAGCAGCTTGCCGGAGCGGATCTCGACGACCGCGGTGCCCATCCACTTCTGGTAGACGCTGCTGATCTTGTCGAGGACGGCGTCGGCGGGCACGGGGTCACCAGCGTTGAAGAGCCCCGCGGTGCGCGTCAGGTCGGTGACGGACTCGTCGATGGAGGCGCGCAGCGCGATGGCGCCGTCCTCGGCGAAGTGCTGCTGGGACTGCTGGACCGCTTTGGGGACGGCCTCCTGGCCGACGCGGCCGAGGGTGAGGGCGGTGACGCCCGCCAGGGCGAGGAGCAGGACCGACAGCACGGCGATCGGCGGACGGATTCCGCCGATCAAAGACATGTCGGTCCTTCGGCGGACCTTGTGCCGCCGCTTCGTGGGCGAAGCGGCCAAGGGGGTGCTCCTCTCCTGGAGTGACACGGTGGGGTGACACGGCGTACGGATCTCACCCCATGGCGTAACAGCGCGCACAGGGCGATCGGAATGTCATGACCCATGACGGGGCCGGATGGATGTACGAGAATAACCATGTGTGAGCTACGTCAAAGATCGGCTCCCACAACGGGCTTGGGCCGCGACGGGCCGTTCACCCTCCGTTCGCCGGAACTTCTTCTTCCGGCGGTTCCCCGATCGGGGCGGCGGCTCAGTCCGGAAGCTTCTCCAGCGGCTTGAGGCCGTCGGCACCGGCGCCGCGGTTGAGCAGCGTGCCCTCGGTGCGCTCGAAGGCGACCCGGTAGCGGGAGCGCCGCTCGCCGCTGACCTTCCCGCCGTCCCGCATCGCGTCCGCGACGACCAGCAGGCGGTAGTCCCGCACGGCGTCCTTGGGCACCTTCCCGGCCTCGTCGGGGTCCGGCGGGATCTCCAGGAACGTCGGCACGTACTTGGCGGCCACGTCCCAGGAGCCGTCGCGCCTGGTGAGCTCGAACCAGCCGATGACGCCTTCCTCGGTGAGGCCGCTGGGCCGCTCGTGGCGCGCGATCTGGTTGCCGAGTCCGTACGCGACCCAGGTGCCGTCGATCTTCTCCATCGGCTGCACGACGTGCGCGTGGTGGCCGATCACCAGGTTGATGTCGGTCTCCTTGGCGATCCGGCGGGCCAGCTCGGTCTGCTCGGCGGCGGCGTTGGGCTGGTACTCCTTGCCCCAGTGGACGCTGAGGATCACCACCTCGGCGCCCGCGGCGCGGGCCTGCTTCTCGGCGGCGGCGATGGCGTCGAAGTCGGTCAGGTTGGCGATCCACGGCTTGCCCTTGGGCACCTCGTGGCCGTTGAAGTTCAGCGCGTACGACAGCTGCGCGACCTTCACGCCCTTGACCGTGGTGATCAGCGGCTTCTTCGACTCGGCCTCGGTGCGCGCCGAACCGGTGTGCTTCAGGCCCGCCTTGTCGAGCGCGTCCAGGGTGCGGGTGACGCCCTCGGCGCCGTGGTCGATGGAGTGGTTCGACGCGGTGGAGCACTGGTCGTAGCCGACGCCCTTGACCGCGGTGGTGATCTGCGGGGGCACGGCGAAGTCCGGGAAGCCCTGGAAGGGGCCCTCGGGCTTGCCCACGACCGGCTCGAAGTGGCAGATGCCGAGGTCGGCCTTGCTGATGACGGGCTTGATCCCGGCCATCATCGGCCCGAAGTCGAGCCCGTGGTCGCCCTTGCCGGTGGCCTTGGCGTCCTTGCGGGCCTGCTCGGTGAGTTTGGGGTGGATGAGGATGTCGCCCGCCGCGGCGACGGTGAACGTGGGATCGCCGGAGGCCTTGTCGTCGGAACCGCCGAAGGGACCGCACGCGGTGCCCGCGAGGAGGACGAGTGAGGTCGCACAGACCTGTATGAGCCTGCGAGAGGGACGTGTCATCACGGGGATATCTTTATACAACCATGACTCGCCCTCCAATTCGGCCCATAATAAACGCAAAGTTGCTGGGAGTTGTCGCCCTGGTGACGGCCGGGGTGCTGACCCTCACCCAGTGCGGCTCGCCGTCCGACGACGACAGCCGCTCCGGGGCGTCCGGCGACCGGACGTCGGCGGGGCGCCACGGCGGCGGTGACGGCGGTGGCGGTGACGGTGACGGCGGTCGCCCGTCGTCACGAGCGCCGGGTGACGAGACCTCCGACGGCGACTCCGGCACATCCGACGAATTCGATGAACACGGCAATTCCGGCGATTCCGATGATTCCGATGATTCCGAGGATGCGCGGAATTCGGGTGGTTCTGGCAGCGGCTCCGACGACGACTGGGACCGGGGCCTCCCGGGCGTCAGGGCCGACCTCGTACGCCGGATCACCTCCTTCACCTCGGGTTTCCACGAGGACAGCGGCTATCGCCGCCCGTCCGCCGACGTGCGGCGGGCCGCCGCCTCCGGTGTCGCGGCGCTCGTCGACCGCCGCCGCGAGCGGGCCGAACGCCGCCTGGCGAGCGCGCACCTGAGCGTGCGCACCGTCACCGACTCGGCCACCGGGCGGCGGTACGCGGAGGTCGCCGAGGTCAGGGATCGCTCCGCGGACGCCGCGTCGCCGCGCGGCTGGGGGCGGGTGTACGTGGACCTCGACTCCCCCGTGCGCTGGTCCGTGCAGGTGCCGCACCCGGTGGCCGACCGGGACACCGAGCGGCTCGGCGCGGAGTTGCTGCGCCGCGCCCGCGGGGGCGTGCTGGTCGTCGCAGGTGCACATCGCAAAGCGGGGCGCGGCGACGAGGCGGACGTGGCGCACGAGCGGAGGAGTGTGTTCCACGCCATCGTCGAGGAGCTGGCCGAGCGCGGGCTTCCCGGCATCCAGGTGCACGGCATGGCGGACGACTCGGCGCCGGACCACGACGTGGTGGCCTCCACCGGCCGGGGCCGGGAGGCCGTGCGGGAGGGCCGCGACCTCGCGCGGGCCCTCGCCCGCCGCGGCTACGAGGTGTGCCGCTCCTGGGCGCGCTCCTGCCCGCTGGAGGGGAGGGCCAATGTGCAGGGCCGGGACGCCAAGGCGCAGGAGAGCGAGTTCCTGCACGTGGAGTTCGCCCCGAAGATGCGGACCGAGTCCCGGCACCGCCGGGCGGCGGTCGCGGCCCTCGCGGAGGTCACGCGGGACTGGCGCCGCCACTGACCGGGCCGGGCCCTACCGCCCGGCCCGGGCGTACAGCACCGCCCCGCCCACCTCCCCCACCGGCTCGTACCGCTCGCGCAGCACCCGGCCGAGGTCCGGCACCCGCCGGGGCGCGTACGGCTTGCCGCGGGAGTCGTCGACGATCAGCGCGGGCGGGCGGCGCCCGAGTTCGGCGCGGAAGGTGTCCCAGGCGCCCGCCATCGCGTACCGCTCGCCGACCTGGGGGCCGTCGCGGCCGCCGCTGTAGTTCGTCAGGAGGCCCGCGGTGAGGTAGCGGCTCGCGGGGGCGCGGTCGGCGAGCCAGTACGTCTCGGGGTGCATGCCCCACAGCAGGACCCGCTCGTGGGGGGCCGTGCGGGCCCGTACGGTGTCGGCGAGCCGCTCGGCGTGGGCGAGTTCGGGGCGCGGCGCGAGCAGGCCCCAGGTCACGAAGAGGGCGCAGCCGCACGCCGAGGCGAGGACGGCCCGCGCGGTGCGCTCCCCGGGCAGGGTCTGGAGGGCGGCGGTGCCGAGCAGCGCCAGCGGCGGGGTGAGCTGGAGGAAGTAGTGGCCGAAGAAGTGGCAGCCGAGCAGCACCGCGGCGGCCGACGCCAGCAGCCACAGCCACAGCTCGGCCGCGCCGGTCCTGGCGATCCGCAGGACCCGTACGACGGGTGGGAGCAGGCCCGCGCAGGCGGCGCCGAGGATCGCCGTGTTCACGAGCCCGCGGCCAAGCACGTGGAGTCCGGAGCCGCTGACGGAGGCGTACGTGCCCGAGCCCGTGACCGTCCAGAACAGGAAGCCCCCGGGCGTGGTCACCAGGGCCGCCGCGAGCACCGGCGCGGCGAGGCCCGCGGCCAGGCGCAGGGCGTCCGCGCGGCGGCGCCCCGGCAGGGCGCGCCGCCGCAGCAGCCACAGCACGGGCAGCAGGGCCGCGCCGCCGGTCTGCTTGGCGAGGAACGCGCCCGCCACCGCCGCTCCGGCGAGGCCCGGTCGGCGCCGGTCGGCGCACCACACGGCGGCGGCCGTGCCCGGCAGCATGAAGACCTCGAACGTCGCGGCCTGCGCGTCCTCCGGGTTGAGCCCGACGGAGATCAGCAGGTACAGCACGCCCGCCGTGCGGCCCGCGCCGTCGCCCCAGCGGCGGCGCGCGAACGACGCGAGGAACGCGGCCGTCGTGACCTGGGCGCCGACGGCGAGCAGCTTCACGGGCAGCAGCGAGGTGTCGCCGAAGACGGCGAAGGCCCCCTGGTACAGCCAGGGGACCAGCGGGGGCTTGCGGTCCACGACGGTCTCGTAGAGCGCGCCGCCGTCGGCCAGCATCCGCGCCTGGACGGCGAGGTAGCCCTCGTCCGGGTTCCACAGCGGCCGCGTGAAGGACGGCAGGCGGGTGGCGCAGGCCAGGAGGGCGAGGGCGGGCAGCAGCGCGGGCCAGTATCCAGGAGGTGCGGGTGTGCGGGGGTCGGCGGTGGGCACGGAGTGTGACGGATCATGGGGCTCGACGAGCATGCCCGCACGCTATTCGGCCCCGTACGCCCCCGTCGAACACGGACATGCAGGGCCGAACCGAAAAGCGAGTCGACTACTTTCCGTCACGTCCCGGCGGGCGGAGCACCTGGCCGACCGTGGTCTCCTCCTGCCGCCCGAGGCGGCTGTGGGAGCGCCCGTAGACGAAGTACACGAGGAAGCCGAGCGCCATCCAGATGCCGAAGCGGAGCCAGGTCTCGGCGGGCAGGTTGAGCATCAGCCACAGCGACGCGGCGACGGACAGGCCGGGCAGCACGGGCACCCAGGGGGTGCGGAAGGCGCGGTGCAGGTCGGGGCGGGTGCGGCGCAGGATGATCACGCCGACCGCGACGACCACGAAGGCGAAGAGGGTGCCGATGTTCACCAGCTCCGCGAGTTCGCTGAGGCTGGTGAACCCGGCGACGATCGCGATGATCACGCCGAGCAGGATGGTCGGCCGGTGCGGCGTCTTGAACCTCGGGTGGACCCGCGAGAAGAACCGCGGCAGGAGCCCGTCGCGGCTCATCGCGAAGAACACCCGCGTCTGGCCGAGCAGCAGGATCATGCAGACCGTGGTGAGGCCGACGGCGGCGCCGAAGCTGATGAAGCCCGCGTACCAGGGGTGCCCGGTGGCCTTGAACGCGTCGGCGAGCGGGGCCTTCACGGACAGCTCGCTGTAGTGCTGCATGCCGGTCACGACGAGGGACACCGCGACGTACAGGGTGGTGCAGATCAGCAGCGAGCCGAGGATGCCGCGCGGCATGTCCCGCTGCGGGTTCCTGGTCTCCTCGGCGGCCGTGGCGACGACGTCGAAGCCGATGAAGGCGAAGAACACGACCGAGGCGGCGGTGAAGACGCCCATCACGCCGAAGTTGCTGGGCGCCCAGCCGAACATCAGCTGGATCAGCGGCGACTGGATGTCCCCGCCCGCCTCCACCGGCTGCGACTTCGGGATGAACGGGTCGTAGTTGGCGCCCTTGACGAAGAACGCGCCCGCCACGATCACCACGAGGACCACGGCGACCTTGACGGCGACGACGAGCGACGTGATCCGCGCGGACAGCTTCATGCCGAGTACGAGGATGCCGGTGAGGACGAGGACCAGGGCGGCGGCGAGGATGTCGAACCCGAAGCCGTCGGCGCCGTCGCGCCCGCTCAGCGCCTGAGGCAGCTGCCAGCCCGCGTTGTCGAGCAGCGAGGCGATGTACCCGGACCAGCCGACCGCCACCACCGCCGTGCCCAGCGCGAACTCCAGGACCAGGTCCCAGCCGATGATCCAGGCGGGCAGCTCGCCGAGCGAGGCGTACGAGAACGTGTACGCCGATCCCGCCACGGGGAGCGTCGAGGCGAACTCCGCGTAGCAGAGCGCGGCCAGGGCGCACACCACTCCCGCCACGACGAAGGCCAGGGCCACGGCGGGGCCCGCGTTGTTCTTGGCGACGGTGCCGGTGAGGACGAAGATGCCGGTGCCGATGATGACGCCGACGCCGAAGACCGTCAGGTCGAGGGCGGACAGGGATTTCTTGAGCGCGTGCTCCGGTTCCTCGGTGTCGAGGATGGACTGCTCGACCTTCTTCGTCCGGAAGAGGGTGCTGCTCACTGGCGTACCTCCCACGCGTGTCGTCTTCGACATGATCGAGAGGGGATGTACGCCGGGTGCCCGCGCGGCATGCGATTCACGCTAAGGGGTAGGCCAACTACGCCCGACTGGCCGGGGGCCCTGTGCGGGGGCGCCTCCCCCAGCGGGACCTCCCCACCATCGGCGACTGCGGCTCCGTGCGTGGCCTTCCTCTCCCACCCGCCCACCCGTGACCCCCCAGCAACCAGGCAAACGCCCCTTGTGGGACCTCCCCACCATCGGCGACAGCGGCTCCGTGCGTGGTCTACCTCTCCCACCCGCCCACCCGTGCGCCCCCAGCGGAAGGTGGACGCTCCTCGTGGGGGTTTCTCGCCGTCGGCGGCTGCCCCACAAGAGCCCCGCAGCCGCCGACGGCGGGATGGGGGCACCAGAGGCGGTCACCCCACGCGTGGCAGCAACGGGCGGGCGGGTGGGAAAAGGAAACCACCCACGCACCCGCAGACGCCGACGGCGAGGCAGGGGCACCAGCGGGCGGGTGGGAAAGGGGAAGGAAGCCGCGGACGCCGACAGCGAGGCAGGGACGGCGCCCCCGGGTAGGGGGGAACCCGCGGCTGCCGGAGGCTAGTCGCGGGCCGGTTCCACGGAGTCGACCACAGGCCCCCGGCCACGCTCAAGGCGCCCGTCCAGCTTCGCGACGAGCCCGGTGACCTGCCGGGCGATGTCCGGCGCGGTGAGCCCGATCTCCGCCAGGACCTCCTTCCGGGACGCGTGGTCCAGGAAGCGCGGCGGAATGCCGAAGTCCCGCAGCGGCACGTCGACCCCGGCGTCCCGCAGGGCCTGGGCGATGGCCGAACCGACGCCCCCGGCACGGGAGTTGTCCTCCACGGTCACCACGACCCGGTGCCGCTCGGCCAGCGGCGCCATCGCCTCGTCGACCGGCTTGACCCAGCGCGGGTCGACGACGGTCGTGGAGATGCCCTGCTTGTCGAGGAGGTCGGCGATCTCCAGGCACATCGGGGCGAGCGCGCCGACGGAGACGAGAAGCACATCGGGCCGCTCGGCGTCGGGGCGGCGCAGCACGTCCATGCCGCCGACGCGGGCGACGGCCTGCACGGCGGGCCCGACCGCGCCCTTGGAGTAGCGCACGACGGTCGGCGCGTCGTCGACCTCGACGGCCTCGCGCAGCTGGAGCCGGACCTGGTCGGCGTCGCGCGGCGCGGCGATCCGCAGGGTGGGCACGCACTGGAGGATGGACATGTCCCACATGCCGTTGTGGGAGGCGCCGTCGGTGCCGGTGACCCCGGCCCGGTCGAGCACGAACGTGACGCCGCACTTGTGCAGGGCCACGTCCATGAGCAGCTGGTCGAAGGCGCGGTTGAGGAAGGTGGCGTACACCGCGAAGACGGGGTGGAGCCCCCCGGTGGCGAGGCCCGCGGCGGAGACGGCCGCGTGCTGCTCGGCGATGCCGACGTCGTACACCCGGTCGGGGAATTCCTCGGCGAACTTCTTCAGGCCCACCGGCTGGAGCATGGCGGCGGTGATCGCCACGATGTCGTCGCGCTCGCGGCCGAGCTTGACCATCTCCTCGCCGAAGACGGAGGTCCAGTCCATGCCGGACTCGGAGATGGGCAGGCCGGTGTCGGGGTGGATGGGGCCGATGCCGTGGAAGTGGTCGGCCTCGTCCTGCTCGGCGGGCTCGTAGCCGCGGCCCTTCTCGGTGATGCAGTGGACGATGACCGGGCCGTTGAAGCGCTTGGCGCGCTGGAGCGCGGACTCGACGGCCTCGATGTCGTGGCCGTCGATCGGGCCGACGTACTTCAGGCCGAGGTCCTCGAACATGCCCTGCGGGGCGATGAAGTCCTTCAGGCCCTTCTTCGCGCCGTGCAGCGTCTCGTACAGCGGCTTCCCGACGACCGGGGTGCGCTCCAGGATGTCCTTGCCGCGGGCGAGGAAGCGCTCGTAGCCGTCGGTGGTGCGCAGCGTGGCGAGGTGGTTGGCGAGGCCGCCGATCGTGGGGGCGTACGACCGCTCGTTGTCGTTGACGACGATGACCAGGGGGCGGTCCTTGGCCGCGGCGATGTTGTTCAGTGCTTCCCAGGCCATGCCGCCGGTGAGGGCGCCGTCGCCGATGACGGCGACGACGTGGTCGTCCTTGCCGCGCACCTGGTTGGCCTTGGCGAGGCCGTCGGCCCAGCCGAGGACGGTGGAGGCGTGGCTGTTCTCGATGACGTCGTGCTCGGACTCGGCGCGCGAGGGGTACCCGGACAGGCCGCCCTTGCCGCGGAGCTTGGTGAAGTCCTGGCGGCCGGTGAGCAGCTTGTGGACGTACGCCTGGTGGCCGGTGTCCCAGAGGATCTTGTCGCGGGGGGATTCGAAGGCGCGGTGCAGGGCGATGGTCAGCTCGACGACGCCGAGGTTGGGACCGAGGTGGCCGCCGGTCTTGGAGACCGCCTCGACGAGGAAGCCGCGGATGTCGTCCGCTAGCTGGTTGAGCTGTTCCGGGCCGAGCAGGTCCAGATCGCGCGGTCCCGTGATGCGGGTCAGCAGCGGCACCCGTGCCTCCTTGCAGTAGAGCGTTCACGCCGTTCGAGCATTGCCGGGCCTGTCGAGTCTAATGTTCCGCCGTTGACGGCGGAGTCCGGGCCGGGAGTCGTACGTCACGCGATCGGCCGTAAATCGCCGGGAACACCTGGTCACGACTGGAACGAACGTTCCAGTTGGTGAATGGCTCACAGACGGCCGCCCGCCCGGTACCGGACGGGCCGGTACCGGGCGGGCGGGTCCTGATCAGGCGCGGCCCGCGGACTTCTGGGTGCGCCGGGAGACCGAGTCGATCACGACGGCGGCGAGCAGCACCGCGCCGGTGATCATGTACTGGATCTCGCTGGCCATGCCCTCCAGGTTCAGGCCCTGCTGGATCGACTGGATCACGAGCATGCCGAGCAGCGCGGACCAGATCTTGCCCCGGCCGCCGAAGAGGCTGGTGCCGCCGATGACGGCCGCGGCGATGACGATCATCAGGGTGTTGCCGCTGCCGAGGCTCTTGGTGGCGCCGCCGGACAGGCTGGCGATGAACAGGCCGCCGAAGGCGGCGAGCATGCCGGAGATCGCGAAGACCGTGATGCGGACGCGGTCGACGTTGATGCCCGCCCGGCGCGCGGCCTCGGCGTTGCCGCCGACCGCGAAGACCTGGCGGCCGAAGGTGGTGCGGCGGACCACGAAGTCCGCGATCACCAGGACGGCGAGGAAGAGCACCAGGGCCAGCGGCAGACCGCGGGCGCCGTCGGGCTCGTTCAGGAAGTACGCGACGACGAAGCACAGGACGGCGAGGACGCCGGTGCGCAGCAGGATCTCGCTGAGCGGCCGCGAGGGCAGCCCCGCGGCCTTGCGGCGCTTGGCGTCGAGCAGCTGCGAGCCCGCGTACAGCAGGACGGCGACGAGCGCGAGCCCGTACGCGGCGGCCTTGTCGGCGAAGAAGTGGGTGGTGAGGTCCTCGACGACGGAGCCGGTGGGGGTGTTGATGCTGCCTTCCTTGCCCATCAGCCAGATCTGCAGGCCGCTCCAGCCGAGGAAGCCCGCGAGGGTGACGACGAAGGCGGGCACGCCGACCTTGGCGAAGAAGATCCCGTGGACGGCGCCGATGACCAGGCCGCAGACGACGGCGGTGATCACCGACAGCCAGTCGCCCCAGCCGTGGTTCACGCTCAGCACCGCCCACACGGCGGCCCCGACGCCCGCGACCGAGCCGACGGACAGGTCGATCTCGCCGAGCAGCAGCACGAAGACGATGCCGACGGACATGATGCCGACGCCGGAGGTGAACACGGCGATGTTGGCGAGGCTGCTCGCCGACAGGAACTTGTCGTTCTGGAGCTGGAAGACCAGGGCGATGACGATCAGGCCCACGACGACGGGCAGCGAGCCCAGCTCACCGCCGCGCACCTTGCGCAGGAACTCCGTCCAGTACCCGGCGAAGCCCTGCTCGCGCACGAGCAGGCGGGGGTCGACGGCGGTGGTGGGGGTGGCGCTCGGCTCCGCTTCGACGGCGGGCTTCTCGGTGGGGGTCTTGGCGAGGTCGCTCACTTCGCGTCCTCCTTCGTGGCGGTACGCGCCCGGCGGCGGGTCACGGCGTTGTCCGTGGCGCCGGTGATGGCGGCGATGATCTCTTCGGGGGAGGTGTCGGCGACGGGGAAGACGCCGTTGTTGCGGCCGAGCCGGAGCACCGCGACGCGGTCGGCGACGGCCCGGACGTCGGCCATGTTGTGGCTGATGAGGATGACGCCGTGGCCGCGCTCGCGCAGGCGTTCGACCAGGTCGAGGACCTGCGCGGTCTGCTCGACGCCGAGGGCGGCGGTGGGCTCGTCGAGGATGACCACCTTGGGGTCGCCGACGAGGGCGCGGGCGATCGCGACGACCTGGCGCTGGCCGCCGGAGAGGGCGGCGACGGGGATGCGGACGCTCGGGATGCGGATGGACAGGGTGTCCAGGAGCTCGCGGGCGCGCTTCTCCATGGCGATCTCGTCCAGGACGGAGGCGGTCCTCAGCTCGCTGCCGAGGAACAGGTTGGCGACCACGTCGAGGTTGTCGCAGAGCGCGAGGTCCTGGTAGACGGTGGCGACGCCGAGGTTCTGGGCGTCCTGGGGGCGGCCGACGCGGACCTCGCGGCCCTCCCACTCGATGGCGCCCTCGTCGATGGGGTGGACGCCCGAGATGGTCTTGACGAGCGTGGACTTTCCGGCGCCGTTGTCACCGACGAGGGCGACCACCTCGCCGGTGTGGATGTCGAGGTCTACGTCCGTGAGCGCCTGGACGGCACCGAACCGCTTGGAGACCCCGCGCAACGCCAGCACGGGCGTAGCGGACACGTGAATCATCTCCTTCGCCGCCTGACCGGCGGGGATGGCGAGCGAGAACAAGAAGAGAAGGGGAGCTGGGACAGGGGGTGCCGGTGCCCGCCCTCCGGCTGCGGGGCGGGAGGTGCCGAAAGGGTGTGCGTGCGGGCACCGGACGCTGGGAAAGGTGTCTCGCGGCCGCGGGGCCGCGTCAACTCCCGAGGACGGTCCGGGGGTTACTTGATCCCGGCGTCTTCGCAGGCGGACTTGAACTGCTTGGTGCAGATCTCGCTCGCCTTGTAGACCTTGTCCTTGACGATCGTGTCGGCCACGTCGTCCTTGGTGATCGCCTGGGCGTCGTACAGCTTGGCGGGGATGCCCTTGTAGTCGCCGCTGAGCGAGTTGACCTTGCGGTCGGTGAGGTCGTCGATCTTCTTGTCCTTGAGCAGGCGGACCGCGATCTCGGCGGTGGTCTCGGCCTCCGGCTTGATCTGCTTGTAGATCGTGAACGCCTGGTCGCCGCTGAGCAGCCGCTGGACGCCCGCCAGCTCGGCGTCCTGGCCGCCGACGGGGACGTCGATGCCGCGCTGCTTCAGGGCGGTGATGATGCCGCCCGCCATGCCGTCGTTGGCGGAGTAGACGCCGTCGAAGCCGTCCTTGCCGAGCTTGTCGATGGCGGTGGCCATCTTCTTGTTGGCCTCGTCCGGGGACCAGTCGGGGATGTCCTGCTCGTAGACGACCCTCTTGACGTTCTTGTCGAGCACCGAGTGGGCGCCCTTCTTGAAGAACGGGGCGTTCGGGTCGGTCGGCGAGCCGTTGATCATGACAACGTTGGCGTCCTTGGCCTTGGAGCCCAGGGCCTTCACGAGCGCGCCGCCCTGGAGGCGGCCGATCTTCTCGTTGTCGTACGACACGTACGCGGCCAGCGGGCCCTCGGCGAGCCGGTCGTACGCGACGACCTGGACGCCCTGCTTCTCGGCGCGCTCCACCCAGCCCTTGGTGGACTTGTAGTCCACCGCGTCCAGGATGATCACCTTGACGCCCTGCGTGATCAGGGCGTCGAACTGCTTCTTCTGGGTCTCGATGTCCTGCGCGGCGTTGTTGTACTTGACCTCGCAGTCGCCGCACAGCGACTCGATCTTCGCCTCCATGATCGGGCGGTCGAAGGTCTCGTAGCGCGTGGTCTTGTTCTCGGGCAGGAGCAGACCGATGGTCTTGCCGTCGCCGCCGCTGCCCTTGTCGTCGTCGCCGCCACCGGCCTCACCGCACGCGGCCAGGCCGAGGGCCATGGAAACGCTGGCGGTGGCTATGACGACGCGGCGCGTCACTGCGTTCATTGGGGGTGCCTCCCTGACATGGCCGCGTCGTTGCGGCCGAGGTGGCTCGAAGTCAACTCGGCCGTCCCACACGCGTCAAGGAGTAAATCCTTAACGAGATGACAACGGTGCCATGCGTTATCTAAGTGAAGGCAGGCGCGGCCGTCGTCAGGCTCCCGTCCAAAAGGGTCGAATCCCCCATCTCGCTGAGGGCCAGGGCGAGCGCCCCGAGCACCTCGGCGCGGGCCCCAAGTGCCCCGGGGAGCACGGACAGTTGACGGGCCGCGCTCGGGATCGCGTACCGCCCGACGGACTCCCTGATCGGGCCGAGCACCAGCTCGCCCGCCTCCGCCAGGGAGCCGCCGAGGACGACCCGGCTGGGATTGAGCAGGTTGCAGAGGTTCGCGACACCGCTGCCGATGTGGCGGCCCACGTCGGCGATCACCCGGCGGCAGCCCGGGTCGCCGTCCCGGGCGAGGGCGACCACGCGCTCCATGGTCAGGTCGGTGCCGTGGCTGGAGTGCAGCAGCGGCAGCACGTACCGCGTGGCGGCGAAGGTCTCCAGGCAGCCGCGGTTGCCGCAGCGGCACACCGGCCCGGACTCGTCGAGCGTGATGTGGCCGATCTCCCCGGCCGTGCCCCCGGGCCCCCGGTAGATCCGCCCGCTGATCACCAGGCCCGCGCCGACGCCGCTCGCGACCTTGATGTACGCGAGGTCCTTCACGCCGCGCCCGCCGCCCCAGACCAACTCTCCGAGGGCGCCCAGGTTGGCGTCGTTGTCCACGTGCACCGGCACGCCGAGCCGGGCGCCCAGCTCCTCGGCGGGCTTGGCGCCCGCCCAGCCCGGCAGGATCGCCGTGGAACCGAGCGTGCCGGACTCCACGTCGATGGGGCCCGGCACGCCGAGGCCGACGCCCGCGATCTTGGCGCGGTCCACCCCGGCCTTCTCCACCAGGCGGCCCACGAGCCGCTCCGCCCGGTCCAGGCCCTGCGCGGCGGAGGCGTCCACGTCCAGCGGCTCGGACTCCTCGGCGAGCACCTTGTGCGCCAGGTTGCCGAGGGCGACCCGCAGGTGGGCGTGGCCGAAGTCCACGCCGATCACGATGCCCGCGTCGCCGCTGAGCGAGACGCTGCGGGCCCGCCGCCCGCCCGCCGACGTCGGCGTGACCTCGACCGTGCCGCGCTCCTTCAGCTCCCGCACGATGTTCGACACCGTCGCGGCGGACAGGCCCGTCGTCCTGGCGATCTCCGCCTGCGTGAGCGACCCGGCGAGCCGCACCGCGCGCACGACCCGCTCCAGATTTGCCCGGTGCAGTGACGACTGCGACCCAGGAGTCTCCATCGACTCATCCACTCCCGCCTAGGGCGGGCGGCGCCATCGCCGCCCGTACAAGTTGTGAACTCCAAGCTCCGCTGAAGGGGTTGCCGCAGTCAAGTCCTTGAGGGAAATCCGGGCCGTGACGGCCCGCGGCGGCACGCGTACGGGGCGTCCCGCGGGCGCGGGGCCCGCGGGACGCCCCGGGAGGCGGACGCGTGGCCGCCTATTTGATGGTGGCGGCCGTGAGCCCGGACTGCACCTGCCGCTGGAAGGACAGATAGACGACGAGGACCGGGATCATGGAGATCGTCATGCCCGCGTACAGGGCGGGCAGGTCGGTCTCGTAGTTGCCCTGGTTCATCAGGTTGACCAGGCCCTGGGCGAGCATGGAGCGGTCCTTGTCGCCGCCGCTCTGCTTCTGCATCAGGGTCAGCGGCAGGATGTACTGGTTCCACTGCCCGAGCACGTTGAAGATGCCGACGCTGATCAGGCCCGGCTTCGCCATCGGCACCATGATCTGGAAGAACACCCGGGTGTGCGAGGCGCCGTCGATGACCGCCGCCTCGTGCACGGCCGTCGGCAGCGTACGGAAGAACGAGTGCAGGTAGAAGACGGTGAACGGCAGCGAGTACGCCACGTACACCAGGATCAGCCCTTGGTACGTGTTGAGCATGCCGAGCCGGTCGACCATGAAGTACAGCGGCACCAGCGCGAGGAACACCGGGAACATGGACCCGGCGACGAAGAAGTAGTACAGGAACCGGTTGCCGAAGAACTCGTAGCGGGCTAGCACGTACGCCGCCATCGCGCCGAGCAGCATGGTCAGCGGCACCGAGAAGACCATCACGATGAGCGTGTTCAGCAGGTAGTCGCCGACGCCCTTCTCCCAGCCGCGCTGGAAGGCGTCGAGGGTCCACTCGGTGGGCCAGGACCAGGCGCTGGACTTGATCTGCGAGTCGGTCTTGAAGTTGCCGAGCAGGATCCAGAACAGCGGCAGCACGATCATGATCGCCCACAGGACCAGGAAGCCGTGCGAGAAGGCGTTGAGGGTCCTGCCCTCCAGGCCGTCGCGGCGGCCGGGGCCGCCGCGCCCGGTGCCGCGCTGGCCGGGCACGTCGACCTTGGTGACGGGGGGTTGCGTCGCGGGAGCCGTCATGTCGCTCGCGCCTCCCTAGTACTCGATGCGGTCGCGACGGCTGAGCCGCAGCGTGACGATGGACACGATCAGGGTGAGCAGCAGCATCACCACGCCCATGGCGCAGGCGTAGCCGCTCTTGCTGTACGTCTGGAAGTTCCGCATCAGATACGTCGAGATGACCTCGCTGCTGTGGTCGGGGCCGCCGCCGAAGTCCTGGGAGGTGAGCGTGGAGATCAGCAGGAACGCGTCCATGGCGAGGATCGCGAGGAACACCCAGGCGGTCTGGATGGTCTCCCACAGCAGCGGCAGCGTCACCCGGAAGAAGGTCTGGACGCGCCCGGCGCCGTCGAGCAGCGCGGCCTCGTAGATGTCCTTGGGGATGGACTGCATGGCGGCGGAGAACAGCACCATGTAGAACCCGGCCCCGGCCCACACCATCACGAAGACGATGCACCACAGGACGAGGTCGGGGTCGTTCAGCCACTCCGTGGGGTTGTTCTTGTCGCCGAGCCCGACGGCTTGCAGCGTGCCGTTGATGAGACCCGAGTCGTCCCCCGGTACACGGCCTTGAAGAGGATGGCGAGGATCGCGATGGACAGCACCTGCGGGAAGAAGAAGACCACCCGGTAGAACCGGGAGCCGCGCACGCCGCCGACGCCGCCCGCGCCGCCACGCCCGCCGACGTTCACCATGAAGGCGAAGAACAGCGAGAGCAGGATCGTGAGGGTGGGCACGAGCACCAGGAGCAGGGCGTTGTGCTGGAGCGCCTTGACGAAGACGTCGTCCTTCGCCAGGTCCTTGTAGTTGTCGAACCCGATGAAGTCGAACTTCTGTGAGGCGCCGCTCCAGTTGGTGAACGAGTAGCTGATGGTCTGGATGTAGGGCCAGATCACCAGCAGTACGTAGAGACCGACCGGAAGGATGAGGAATCCCGCGATGAACGGGTACTTTTTCCGATGCATAACACCCTGCTCCCGATAGTGCCCGGTTACTCCCCCCTCTTTCCGCCGCGCTACTTCTTCTTGTCGGTCTTCTTCTGGGCTTCCTTGTCGACGGCCTTCTGGCAGCGCTCCAGCCACTTCTTGGGCGTGAGGCGCTTGGCCATCAGCTCACCGGTGGCGTTCTGGATCTCCACGTCCAGCTCGCCGTACCACTCCGAGTAGCGGAAGTTGAAGCGCTCGTCCACGGGGCAGGCGTCGACGGCGGCGAGGGCGGTCTTGATGCCGGGCCGCAGCTGGACGCTCTTGTCGACGTACGTCGGTCCGAGCACCGACAGCGAACTGGCCTCCTTGGCCAGGGCGGTGGCGCCCTCCTTCGACAGCATCCGGCGCAGGAACTCCAGGCCGCCGGGGACGTTCTTCGCCTTGGACGGCACGATGAACGGCTCGTCGGCGCCGGTGCGCACGGCGTGCAGCTTCATCTTGGAGTCCGGCAGCAGCGGCACCGGCAGGAACGTCATCTCGAAGTCGTCGGGCGTCGCCTGCGCCTGCTCGTTCTCGATCCACGAGCCGGACGGGATGAAGACCGCCTTGTACTCGTTCCACTTGGTCTGGGCCTCGGTGTGCTCAAGGGAGTTGGTGCCGGGCATGAGCAGGCCCTTCTCGACGATCTCGTAGACCGCCTCGACGGCGCGCTCGGCCGCGTCGTTGCCGACGAACGCCTTCGGGTCCAGCTCGTCGATCGCCTTGACCGCGTCCATCCCGCCGGTCTTGGCGATCAGGTCCATGATGACCATGTTCATGTAGTACGGGTACTTGCCCTGGTGGGCGAGGCCGCCGATGCCCTTGGACTTGGCGTCCTTCATGATGTCGAGCATCTGGTCCCAGGTCTTCGGGGCCTCCCAACCGTGCTTCTTGAACAGCTTGTTGGAGTACCAGAGCCCCCAGGCCGCGTACACGTAGAACAGGGCGTGGAACTTGCCCCCGAACGTGCCCTGTTCGATGGTCCCCGGCAGCATGATGTCGCGGACCTTCTTGCTGGGGTCGTCGACGGACGGCGCGTCGAGCAGCTGCGTGAGGTCGGTGAGGTGCCCCTCCTTGAAGAGGGTGTCGAGCTTCATCTTCTTCGACCCGGAGTTGTCGACGACGTCCGGCGGGTTGCCCTTGTTGAAGCGGGGCTGAAGCCGTCCGGTGACGTCCTGCTCGCCGCTGTGGGACACGGTCCCGCCGTACTTCTTCTGGAACGACTGCTCCCACGCCTTGGCGTACGAATCCCCGTACCCGCCCTTGAAGATGAAGACGTCGAGGTCGTTGCCCTTGGCCACGCCGAACGGGTTCTGCTGGGTCTTCTTGACCGTCTTGGCCTTCTCGTTGTCGTCGTCGCCACCGCCGGAGGCGCACGCCGAGAGGAAGCCCATCGCGGGCACCGACACGATGCCGAGCGCGGCACCGCGCTTGATCAGCTCGCGCCTGCCCACACCGTTGGTCGCGCCCGGGTTCTCTGAGGTGGATCCCATGCTCAAGTCCTCGCCTTCTTCCAGGACTCAGGCGGTGAACCGGATCCTCCCCGGCACCGCGGAGTAGTGAAGCTGGGGTGGTGCGATGGTACGGAGGTGCAGCGGGATTCGTCCGGCGGCGGTCGGGCCGTTCGCCCACGGCCGGTCGGGCCGGGCCGCCCGGACGCGCACAGGTATAGTCCACTCGCCAGCGGGCAAGCAAGATCGAATACAGGTTGGGCCTGCGACCTTTTCCGAGTTGAGACCTGTTTATCGCGGCGACGCGCCACAAAGTACGGCCCCCTTCCGAAAGTCCAATTTCCGGGCACCGCAGGGGCCTTGACCACACCCCGGCGAAGTGGTTGGGCCGCCCCGCGCGGTCAGCCGGTGAAACCCGGTACGACCAGGCCGGATTCGTACGCGATCACCACGGCGTGGGTCCTGTTCTGCGCGCCGAGCTTGGTGAGGACGTTCCCGACGTGGGTCTTCACCGTCTCCAGGCTGACGGTGAGCGCCGCGGCGATCTCCGGGTTGGACAGGCCGGTGGCCATCAGGCGCAGCACCTCCTCCTCCCGTGCCGTGAGGGCCGCGTCCGGCAGCGCGGCGGCGGAGTCCAGGGGGCGGGCGGTGACCATCCGGCGCAGCGCCGCGGGGAAGAGGATGGCCTCGCCCGCCGCGACCACGCGCACGGCCTCCGCGATCTGCGGGACGGGGAGCCGCTTGAGCACGAATCCGCTGGCGCCCGCGCTGAGCGCGGCGGTGACGTAGTCGTCGTTCTCGAAGGTGGTGATCACCACGACCTTCGGCGGCGCGGCCGCGTCGGCGAGCAGCTGCCGGGTGGCCTCGATCCCGTTGCGGCGCGGCATCCGTACGTCCATCAGGACCACGTCGGGCCGCAGCGCCCGCGCCCGCTCGACCGCCTCGACGCCGTCCGCGGCCGCGCCGACGACCTCGATGTCCGGCTGGGCGGCGAGCAGCACGCCCAGGCCACTGCGCGTCACCTCGTCGTCGTCCGCGATCAGGAGGGTGACGGGGGCGCCGCCGGGGCCGGTGGGGGTGTCGGTCATGCCGGGAACCGTACGGGCAGGCTTGCCGCGAGGCGCCAGTGGCCGGGGCCGTGCGGGCCGGACGCGAACGTGCCGTGCAGCAGCCGCACGCGCTCGGCGAGGCCGGACAGGCCGTGCCCGGACGTGGGGAAGGCCCCCGCCCTCGCGCCCGGCCCCGCCTTCGCCCCGGTCCGGTTGACGACGTCGAGGTCGAGGCCGTCCGGTGTGGCCGCCACGCGGACCTGGATGGGGCCGCCCGCCCCGTGCCGCAGCGCGTTCGTCAGGCCCTCCTGGAGGATCCGGTACGCGGCCCGGGAGGGCGCCCCCGGCACCCGCGCCAGGTCGTCGGGGAGGTCCGGCTCCACCACCGCGCCCGCGTGCCGGAGCCGTTCGAGGAGTTCGGGCAGGTCGGCCAGGGTGCGGGTGGGCGCGGTCCGCGCCTGCTGGTCGCGCAGCGCGCCCAGCACGTAGTCCAGGTCCTCAAGGGCGGACCGGGCCGACTCCTCGATGCCGCGCAGGGCGGCCCGCGCCGCCACCGGGTCGGTGGCGAGCACCTCGCCCGCCACCGCCGCCTGGATGGTGGTGGCCGTCAGGGTGTGCCCGATCGAGTCGTGCAGTTCGTGGGCGAGGCGGTTGCGTTCGGCGAGGGTCCGCTCCCGCTCGGCGGCGAGCGCGAGCCGCTCGGCCGCCGACGGTCCCAGCAGCCTGGGCGCGAGCCACCGCAGCGCGCTCGTCGCCGCCGCGCACCCGCCCGCCGCGAGCAGCAGGCAGCCGAGCGCCACCGCCCAGCTCGCCCAGCCGTCCTCGGGCCGCAGCGTCCGGCCGAACAGGCTCAGCTCCAGCTCGGCGCCGAGCCAGCCCCCGGCAGGGTCACGCCCATCACGACCAGCAGGCCGCCCACCAGCGCCACCGCCCACCCGAGCGCCACGTGCAGCAGGAGCCACAGCGGGGTCCGTCGGCGGTCGGCGGCGGGGGTGGGAGCGGGCAGCGCCACCTTCAGCAGGGGGCGGGCGGCCGCGATCAGGCCCCGCCGTGTGGTGCGCGCGAGCCCGACCGCGCCGGTCAGCGCCGCCCAGACGAGCAGGGTCAGGGCGACCCGCACGCCATCGGGAGCGGATGCCCACACCAGCGCCGGAAGCAGGGCCAAAGGCAGCAGCGCGAGGCTCGCGAAGGCGCCGAGAAGGGCGAACAGCGCGCCCGCGTAGGTGGAGCCGCGCAGCAGCGGCCGAATTCCCTTCCACATGATCGGACCAGTATCGCCGGGACTTCCACCGGCGGCCTCCCCCGATCGAGGGAGGGCCATTTCCCGCTTTTCCGCGATGCGTTTCCGGGCCCCCGAAATCCAGGATCTTCCCCAGACCCACGAACCGGAGGACGACCGATGAACACGCATGAGGTGGAAATGCCACAGCACCACGCGGCATGGCCCACAGGAGCGCACCTCGGTGCGCCGGTCCCTCGGGGCCGCGGCACGCGCGCTCCGGGCGGCGGGAACCGCGCGGCCGGGGCCGCGCTGGCCCTCGGCGTCATCGGCCTGAGCACCTCGGTCGTCGTCGGTGGCGGCCTGCTCGGCGCGGTCGGCCTGGTGGTGGGCGCCGTCGCCCTGCGGACGGCCCGGCGGACCGGTGTCGGCCGGGGCAGGGCCGTGGCCGGTGTGGTGACGTCGGCCCTCGCGCTCGTGGTGTCCGTCGTGGCCGCCGTCCTCCTGGTCTGGTACGCGAACCAGACGCAGGAGTGCTACCGGCCGGACAGCCTGCGGCAGTACGCGCAGTGCGTCCACGACCAGTTCGACGGGGCCTGACCCGCAGGACGGTGGCCCCCCTCACCCTCCGCCCCCCTTCCCTTCCTTCCTCAGGAGTTGACCCATGCGTGAGCAGGCACCGCGGAACCCCCGCCCGTCCCGGCGGTGGCCGAGCGGCCGACGCCCCGCCGTCCCGGCCGTGGCCACGGCGGCAGCCGCACTGATGACCCTGGGTGCCCTCGCACCCTCGGCGACGGCCTCCCCCGACCCCGTACAGCCCGACCCCGTACAGCAGGGCCTGAACGCCCTGGTGAGCCCCGACAGCGTGCCCGGCGCCCTGGCCAGCGTCACGGACCGCGACGGCCGCACCCGCGCCTACACGGCGGGCGTCGGGAACCTCGCCACCGGAGCGAAGGTGCCCCGGGACGGGCAGGTGCGGATCGGCAGCAACACCAAGGCGTTCACCGCGACGGTCGTGCTCCAGCTCGTCGGCGAGCACAAGCTCCGCCTGGACGCCACGGTCCACGACTATCTGCCCGGGGTCCTGCGCGGCGACGGCGGCATCGACGGACGGAAGATCACCCTCCGGCACCTCCTCCAGCACCGCAGCGGCCTGCCCGACTACACCAAGTACCTCGACGACGACATCCGCCCCTACGAGCCCCGCGAGCTGCTGGACCGCGCCCTGAAGCACACGGCCCACTTCAAGCCCGGCGAGAAGGGGAAGTGGGAGTACACCAACACGAACTACCTGGTCCTCGGCCTCATCGTGGAGAAGGTCACCCGGCACACGATCGCCCAGGAGATCGACCGGCGCGTCATCAAGCGCGCCGGACTGCGCCACACCTACTTCCCCGCCCCCGGCGACGCGACCCTCAGGGAACGCCACCCCGAGGGCTACTACCAGTCCGCGCCGGACGCGCCGCTCGTCAACGCCACGGAGTGGGACCCGTCCTGGGCGTGGGCGGCGGGGCAACTGGTCTCCACGAACTCCGACCTCAACCGGTTCTACTCCGCGCTCCTGGGCGGGCGCCTGCTGAAGGGCCCCCAGCTGAAGCAGATGCAGCGGACCGTGCGCGCCAAGTACCCCTTCCCCAAGGGGGCCCGGTACGGCCTCGGGCTCGTGAAGACGCCTCTGTCGTGCGGCGGCGTCTCCTGGGGCCACGGCGGCAGCATGACGGGCTACGAGACCCGTGGCGGCGTCGTCCTGAAGCACGGCGAGCCGTTCCGCTCCGTCAACGTCGCCGTGACCACGCAGCCGGGCCAGGCGGTCAAGGACGGCATGGACCGCGTCGTGGACAGGGCCCTCTGCCGCTGACGGCCGGGCCCGCGAAGCACTCTCCGCCGGTCGCGAGAGGCACCCCGCCGCCAGGGGGTGCCTCTCCGCACCGGCAACACCCTTGACACCACTCGTCACTTGCCGCCCTACTGGACCCTGCGCAGCCGCGTGACAACGTTGTCCAGATGCGCCCGAAGGGGCAGGGAGGGAGTCAGGGATGGGGTACGGACGTCGGTACAGACGTCGGGGGCGCGGGCCGGGCGGGGGGTTGCTGCTGGGGGTGACGGCGCTGGCCGTCGTCGCCGCCTCGCAGGGTGCCGCCGTCGCGCGGCCCGGGGAACAGCCGCGCGCCGAGCGGGAGTTCAGCTCCTCGTTCGAGGCGGGCGAGCCCGCGCCGGACTGGCTGAACACCGTCGAGACCGGGCCGGACGGCACCAAGCGGGCCGGGGGTGTGAACGGCGGCTACACCGCCGGGATACCCGGCGGCGTCAACGACCGCGTCGTGGGCGTCAGGGCGAGCGGCGAGCACGCGGGTTCCGGCGAGGTGAAGGAGAACCTGGTCGACGGCGAGAAGACCACGAAGTGGCTGACGTTCGCCAAGTCGGGCTGGGTGGAGTTCACCCTGGACGCCCCGACGAAGGTCGTCCGGTACGCGCTGACCTCCGCCAACGACCACGCCCAGCGCGACCCGAAGAGCTGGACGCTCCAGGGTTCGGTGGACGGCCGGGAGTGGAAGGACCTCGACAAGCGCGAGGGCGAGACCTTCGGCGAGCGGTTCCAGACCAAGGCGTACGACTTCACGAGCGACACCGCCTACAAGCACTTCCGCCTGGACATCACCGCCAACAACGGCGGCGACGAGATCCAGCTGGCCGACCTCCAGCTCTCCGTCGGCGGCTCCGACACCCCCGCCCCGCCCGACGACATGCAGAGCGCCGTCGACCGGGGCCCGGCCGGGTCGCCGACGGCCAAGGCCCGTGCGGGCTTCACCGGCAAGCAGGCCCTGCGCTACGCGGGCACGCACACCGCGAAGGGGCGCGGCTACTCGTACAACAAGGTCTTCGACGTCGATGTGAAGGTGGGCCGGGACACCGAGCTGGGCTACCGCGTGTTCCCGTCGATGGACGACGAGGAGTACGCGAAGGCGCCGTACGACGCCACGAACGTCGCCGTCGACCTGGCCTTCACCGACGGCACGTACCTGAGCGGGCTGGGCGCCACCGACCAGCACGGCTTTCCGCTCACCCCGCGCGGGCAGGGCGACGCGAAGGTGCTGTACGTCAACCAGTGGAACGACGTGGCCTCCCGGATCGGCGAGGTCGCGGCCGGGAAGACCGTGGACCGGATCCTGGTCGCGTACGACTCCCCCAAGGGGCCGGTGAAGTTCCGGGGCTGGGTGGATGACATATCCCTGAAGGAGAAGGCGCCACCGAAGCCCAAGGCGCACCCCTCCGACTACGCGTCCACCACGCGCGGCACCAACTCCAGCGGCGGCTTCTCGCGCGGCAACACCTTCCCCGCGACGGCCGTCCCGCACGGTTTCAACTTCTGGACGCCGGTGACCAACGCGGGCAGCCTGGACTGGCTGTACGACTACGCCCGGCGCAACAACGACGACAACCTGCCGACGCTGCAGGCCTTCAGCGCCAGCCACGAGCCGAGCCCCTGGATGGGCGACCGGCAGACGTTCCAGCTCATGCCGTCGGCCGCGAAGGGCACTCCTGATGCCTCGCGGTCGGGGCGCGCGCTGCCCTTCCGGCACGAGAACGAGACGGCCCGCCCCCACTACTACGGCGTGACCTTCGAGAACGGCCTGAAGGCCGAGATGACGCCGACCGACCACGCCGCGATGTTCAAGTTCACCTATCCCGGTGACGACGCGAGCGTGGTCTTCGACAACATCGAGAAGACGGGCGACACCACCCACAAGGTCGGCCTGACCCTCGACAAGGAGAAGGGGATCGTCAGCGGCTACTCCGACGTGAAGTCGGGCCTGTCGACGGGCGCGACCCGCATGTTCGTGTACGGGACCTTCGACCGCCCGGTCACCGGCGGCGGCAAGCTGACGGGCGGCGGCACCACGGACGCCACCGGCTACCTCCGCTTCTCCCCCGGCAAGGACCGCGCGGTCACGCTGCGCCTGGCCACGTCCCTGATCAGCGTCGACCAGGCGAAGGCCAACCTGGACGCGGAGATACCCGGCGGCACCACCTTCGCGCAGGTCAGGAAGCAGGCGCAGAAGCAGTGGGACGACATCCTCGGCCGCGTCGAGGTCGAGGGCGCCAGCGAGGGCCAGCGCACCTCGCTCTACTCCAGCCTGTACCGGCTGTACCTCTACCCCAACTCGGGCTTCGAGAAGGTCGGCGGGACGTACAAGTACGCCTCGCCGTTCACCAAGCAGCCCCACCCCGACACCCCCACCCACACCGGCGCGAAGATCGTCGAGGGCAAGCCGTACGTCAACAACGGCTTCTGGGACACCTATCGCACCACGTGGCCCGCGTACTCCCTGCTCACCCCCAAGAAGGCCGGGGAGCTGGTCGACGGCTTCGTGCAGCACTACAAGGACGGCGGCTGGACCTCCCGCTGGTCCTCCCCCGGCTACGCGGACCTGATGACCGGCACGTCCTCGGACGTGGCGTTCGCCGACGCGTATGTGAAGGGCGTGCGCGGCTTCGACGCGAAGGCGGCGTACGACGCGGCCGTGAAGAACGCGACGGTCGCCCCCGACAAGCCGGGCTACGGCCGCAAGGGCATGACCACCTCCCCCTTCCTCGGCTACACCCCGTCCGAGACGCACGAGGGCCTGTCGTGGGCGCTTGAGGGCTACCTCAACGACTACGGCATCGCGAAGATGGGCCAGGCGCTCTACAAGAAGACCGGTGACAAGCGCTACCGGGAGGAGTCGGCGTACTTCCTCAACCGGGCGCGCGACTACGTGAAGCTCTTCGACGCCAAGGCCGGGTTCTTCCAGGGCAAGGACAAGAAGGGCGCCTGGCGCGTCCCGTCGGACAAGTTCGACCCGCGCGTCTGGGGCCACGACTACACCGAGACCAACGCCTGGGGCTACGCCTTCACCGCCCCGCAGGACTCGCGCGGCCTCGCCAACCTCTACGGCGGCCGCAAGGGCCTGGCGAAGAAGCTCGACACGTACTTCGCGACGCCGGAGACCGCGTCGCCGGAGTTCGTCGGCTCCTACCCCGGCGTCATCCACGAGATGACCGAGGCCCGTGATGTGCGGATGGGCATGTACGGGCACTCCAACCAGGTCGCGCACCACGCCGCGTACATGTACGACGCGGCGGGCCAGCCCTGGAAGACGCAGGCCAAGGTCCGCGAGGTGCTGTCCCGCCTGTACACCGGCAGCGAGATCGGGCAGGGCTACCACGGCGACGAGGACAACGGCGAGCAGTCCGCCTGGTATCTCTTCTCCTCGCTCGGCTTCTACCCGCTGGTCATGGGCAGCGGGGAGTACGCGATCGGCTCGCCGCAGTTCAAGAAGGTGACGGTCCACCTGGACAACGGCGGCACGCTGGTCGTCAAGGCTCCCAAGAACAGCGCGAAGAACGTGTACGTGCAGGGGCTGCGCGTCAACGGCAAGAAGTGGACGTCAACTGCCCTGCCGCACAGCGCCATCGCCCGTGGCGGCGTCCTGGAGTTCGACATGGGCCCGAAGCCGTCCTCCTGGGGCAAGGCGGGCCACCCCGTGTCCGTCACGGACGACGACAAGGTGCCGTCTCCTCGCGAGGACGCGACGCGGGTGGAGGGTGAGCTGTTCGACAACTCCTCGGCGACGTACGCCGACGCGTCCTCCGTGGTGGTGCCGGTGCCCGGCCGCACCAAGGCCGTCCAGTACACCCTCACGTCCGCCGACCGCGCGAAGGCGCCGCGCGGCTGGGTGCTCCAGGGCTCCCGCGACGGCGAGACGTGGACGACGGTGGACAAGCGGTCCGGCCAGTCCTTCGCCTGGGACCGCCAGACCCGCCCGTTCACGGTGGCCAAGCCGGGCATGTACGTGAAGTACCGGCTGGTCTTCACCGGGGGCCGGGCGACCCTGTCGGAGGTGGAGCTGCTGCGCTGACGCGCCGCGTGTGCGCTGACGCGACGCTTGGCGGCCCGTGTCTCCTTGCCCCCGCCACGGGGCGGGGGGTGCGGGCCGCCGCCACTGTGCTGGGCGGTGGCTAGGTTGGAGTCACGGGCGAACCGGTGTCGTCCCACTCCCGGGTCGGGAAGCCATGACAGGGCTGGTCTACGAGTACACCAGGGTGAGTTGTGACGAAGTGTCCTTGCTCAGCCTGGAGGTGGAGAACTACGGCGAGGACGCCGAGACGGTCCCCGCACACCTCACGAAACACTCCGTGTCATGGGTGGACGCGATCTCGTGGCACATCACATCCCCGCACTCGGCCCGCCTCAGAATGACGGGAACGTTCCCCTCGGGCACCGCCTTCGACCATCTCGCCACCCCCGGGGTCCCCGGCAGCAGCGAAACCCTTCGGCGCGTCTCAGTGTCCTTCCGGGTCGAGATACCCGGGCGGACGCGAGCCGTTGTTTCGGTCGTAGGAAGCCATGCACCCCTCTCGGGCGGAGTGAACGCCGGTCCGCCCCCCAGAAGGGACGCCGCCCTCGTCAGCCGAACTCGGCCCACACGACCTTGCCGGGGCTGCGCTCGGCCACGCCCCACTTGTCGGCCAAGGCCGCCACCAGCAGGAGGCCACGGCCGGATTCATCGGCTCCCCCTTCGGTGAGCCGGGGCCAGCCGTCGCCACTGTCGTGGACCTCCACGCGTACGCCGCCGCCGTCCCGGAACAGGCGGAGCCGGAAGCCCCTCCCTGGCGGGACGCCGTGCACCAGGGCGTTCGTCGCCAACTCGCTGACGCAGAGCGTGATGTCGTCCACGCGGTCACTGATCTCCCACGCCGCCAAGCTGGCCCGCGTGAAGGCCCGAGCCGCCGGGATCGCCTGCTGCTCCCGTCGGTAAAAGCGTTCTTGGAGGGGCATGGGGGGAGTTTCACTGCTCACGTGACGAGAGTCACAACGCTCCAGGTCCGACCGGCAGTACTTGGACTCGTACATCTCAGTTGTACGAGCTACGAGCGTGAACCAGCCGGTGTTGATGGGGAGCTAGGGCACATGAGCAGGCCAAAGCGGCGAGCACGCAAGAACGCGACAGCGATGAAGATGGTGGGGGCGCTTCTCGCCCTCCATCGAGAGCGCGCTGGGTACACCCAGAGATCCCTGGCAGCGCAGTTCAAGCTCAGCGAGGCCCAGATCGCCTCCATCGAGCAGGGGCGGCGGCCGCTGAAGGTGGACCTGGCGGTCAAGTTCGACGAGCTATTGGGCACCCATCGGACGTTCGAAACGGCCGTCGAGCACATGCCGGAGATCGACCTGATTCCTCGGTACGCCGAGGAGTACCGGGATCAGGAACGAGAGGCCATCGTGCTCGAATGGTACGAGACCCTGCTGGTGCCCGGACTGCTTCAGACCGAGGACTACGCGCGAGCGCTCTTCCGTCTCCGCATTCCGGCATTCACCGAGGAAAAGATCGAGGAACTTGTCGCCGAGCGTATGGCGCGGCGGGAGATCTTGCACCGCAAGAATCCACCGAACGTCAGTTTTGTGATCTGGGAGGGGGCGCTGCGCAGCCGCGTGGGTGGGGACCGTGCGCACACCGAGCAACTGCGCCACCTGCGAGAGTACGCCGACCTTCCGAACGTCTGCTTGCAGATCCTGCCGATGAGCCACCCCATCGCCCCCTCGATCAGCAGCCCATTCACCGTGCTGGAAACACCCGATTACCAGCGACTCGTCTACAGCGAAACCCATCGCGGCAGCCACCTGATCGCCGACCCAGGCGAGGTGGCGATCCTGGCCAGCAAATATGGGATGCTGCGGGCTGAGGCCCTCAACCCAGAGGACTCCCAACACCTGTTGGACCGGTTGCTAGGAGAGCGATGAACAGCAGCACTGGACTTGCATGGTTCAAGTCCAGCTACAGCGACAGTGAGGGCCAGTCCTGCCTCGAAGTCGCCACCGAACCCGCCGCCGTCCACATACGCGACTCCAAAGACCCCGGCAGAGGTCAGCTCATCGTCACCCCCGCCACCTGGGCCGCCTTCCTCCCCATCCCCCGAACCCACCGCGATATCTGACCGCACCGCATGCGCTACTACATCTACATCTCCACCGCCAAGGTGGACATGCTGTACGCGCAGATCCCGCCCACGCTGGCGCGGCGGCTCGCTGTCGAGGCGAAGGTCGACCTGAAGGTGCTCAGCCTCGCCGTGCAGTCGCCGCGCGGTGACGCGACCGCGTACGACAAGCTGAACCTCGTAGAGGCATACCTGGAGCGGGAGTTCGACGTCAGTTGGATGTCGGAGCCGACGGCCTGGTTCAGGGGCGACCTGGCGCTGCGCATCGCGGGGTACGGGGACGCGAACAGCCCCACCTTCATGACCGGCCAGGACGGCGACACCCTGGTGGCGCTGATCGGCTCGGCCCACCACCTGGTGGGCTACGAACCGGCGCCGGACATGCACCGCGTCGGACACTCCGCGCTGCCGTCGCTGTTCCAACTGCTGCGGGACGTACCGCCGGAGTGGGAGTACCAGCTCGGGCCGGGCTGGCGGGAGGAGGAACGACCGGGCGAGCGGCACGCGGTGCACGAAGTCCTGCACTTCGCGGAGGCGTTGACCGTGCCGCCGGTGTACTGCGAGTTCCTGGCGCGGCAATTGATGCGCGGGAGCGTGGAGTTGGAGGGCGGGCGGGAGCTGACGGTCGTCATCGGGACGCCGCTGTACGTGGCGATGTCCGACGGCGAGCCCGAGGGCCGGGGGGCCTGAGTGGAGGGGGCGCCGTCGATCGCTGATCTGGTGCGGATGCGGTTGGAGGGCGACGGCGCGGGGCTGTGCCGGGCGGCGCGGGCCGAGGACCACATCGTCGCCGGGGCGGCGGCCCGGCTGCTGGGCGGTTTCGCGACGGACGAGGCGGTGGACACGCTCATCGGCTGCGTCTGGGACCGGGAGGAGCCGCGCCGGGGGGCGTGGTGGGAGGCCGTGCGGTCGCTGGGGCGGCTGCGGGACCGCCGCGCGGTGCCCGCCCTTCTGTCGCTGCTGGCGGAGGACGGCGACGGACACCACGATGAGGCGCCATGCCGGGCCCTGGCCGAGATCGGCGGGTCGGAGGCCGTCGACGGCATGCTGTACCTGCTGGAGCGACGGCTGACCGACTGGTTCAGGTCGGAGCCGGTCCTGGACGCGCTGGCCCGGCTGCGGCCCCCCGAGGCCGTGCCGCCGCTGCTCGCGGCGCTCTGGCAGTTCCTGCCGGGGCGGGCGGAACCCGTGGTGCGGGCGCTCGGCGCGATCCGCGACCCCCGGGCGGGAGCCGCGCTGCTGTTCCTCGCGGACTCCCCCGAGTCGGGCACCGGCCTGCGCCGCGCGGCCGTCGAGGCGCTGCACGCGCTGCCCGGCACCGCGTGGCCGCCGCCGCTCCAGGACTCGTACGCCGAGCGCTTCCTCAAACGCGCGCAGCGCGATCCGGACCCCGACACGGCACGCCTCGCGACCGAACTGCTCTCCCGGACCGGGCAAGGCCGGTACGAGCTGTGGGGCCTCCTGCGCGGGGCCGCGCGCTCCCCCGCCACCCCGACCGCCCGGCCCGCGCCGTCATCGCGGTCTGCGCCCGCGTCGCGGAACGCCCCGACCTCTTCGACATGCCGAACCCGGACGAGTACGACGCCCTGCTCGTCCACCACCTGCGCGAGTCGGCCGTACCGGCCGTGCGCCGGGCGGCGGCCCGCGCCCTGGGCGCGTACGCGGGCGCGGCGGCGACCGAGGTGCTGCTGGAGGCGCTGGGGGACGCGCAGGTGAGCGACGCCGTGGCGGAGGTCGTCGCCCGCTTCCGGGAGCCGCCCGTGCGGGAGCTGCTGGCACTGCTCACCGATGCGGACCGGGGTGCGGCCCAACGCCGGGGCGCCGCACGGGCGTTGGGGCTCGCCGGATGCGCGGAGGCCGCGCCGCCGCTGCTGGCCGTGGTCGCGGACGGCGAAGCGGCGACGGCCTTGCGCGCCACCGCCGTGGACGCGCTCGGCACCCTGCGGCACGCTCAGGCCGCCGCGGCCCTCGCGGCCCTGGCGGAGGACGAGGCGCAGCCCGGCACCGTCCGCGCCCGCGCGGTGCGGGCCCTCGGCCTGATCGGGGCGCCGGAGACGCTGCCGGTGGTACTCGCCTGCCTACGCGCGCCGCACGAGGCGGTGCGGGCGCGGGCGGTGGACGCCCTGGCCGGGTTCCCGGTGCCGGAGGCCGCCGACACGCTCGGCGCGCTGGCGGGGCCCGGCACCGCACGCGAGACCGCGGTGGCCGCCGTGCGCGCCCTGCACCGCGTGGGCGCCCCCGCGCTGCCCGTGCTCACCGCCCTCGCGGACGGTGTGCGCGAGGACATCGCCGACTACCTGGTCGCGGCGCTCCGGGACCGCCCCGAAGCCGAGGCGACCCTCGCCCTGGGGCGCGTCGCCACGTCGGCGGAGGCGCCGTACCCGGCACAAGTGGCCGCCACCGAAGCGCTGAGCGCGCGGGGCACGCCCGAGTGCGTCGCGCCCCTGGCCTCGCTCCTCACCCACACCGGCGTGTGGGGCCCCGTCTACGCGGCCGCGATGCGCGGCCTGGTGGCGATCGGCACCCCCGAGGCGCACGCGCACGTCCTCGCGTACTGCCGCGCGAGCCCGTACCTCAACCAGAACGAGGAGATCGACGCGCTCCACACCCTCGCCGAGGCCCGGCGCGCACAGGAACCGGAGGGGCGGACGCCTCACCAGTGACAACGTGGCGCGCACCCTCGGGGTTCCCGTCCGGGACGTGACATTCCCCCGCCGCTCCCCGCCTTCCCGTCACGCCTGTCACCTGCGCATACTCCAGGGCCGCGCCGCCGCGAACGAGCGGGCGGCGCGGGCCGACCGGATGGAGTTGAGGGAAGAGTTGAAGGACGAGACGACGTCGCACACGGTCTCCGCGGCGGCCTCGGGAACGTGGCTGCTCGGTGACCTCACGGTCCACCGGCTCGGCTTCGGCGCCATGCGCCTGACCGGCAGCGCCGCCTTCCACCAGGGCACCCCCAGCGACCGGGCCCGGTCCCTCGCCGTGCTGCGCCGCGCGGTCGAACTCGGCGTCAACCACATCGACACCGCGGCGTTCTACTTCTCCCGGCTGCGCTCCGCCAACGAACTGATCAACTCGGCGCTCGCCCCGTACGCGGACGACCTGGTCATCGCCACCAAGGTCGGCCCCGCCAGGGACGCCTCCGGCGCGTGGGCCGATCCCGCCCGGCCCGAGCAGCTGCGCGGCCAGGTCGAGGAGAACCTGCGCCAGCTCGGCCGCGACCACCTCGACGTGGTCAACCTGCGCGTCATGGGCCAGGACGACATCAGCGAGCACTTCGGGGCCCTCGCCGAGCTGCGGCACGCCGGGCTCATCCGCCACCTCGGCGTCTCCGGCGCCCGCCCGGAGCACTTGGCCCAGGCCCAGGCCATCGCACCCGTGGTCTGCGTCCAGAACCGGTACGGCATCGACGTGCCCGACGGCGAACGGATGCTCCGCGCCTGCGCACAGCACGGCATCGCGTTCGTGCCCTTCTTCGCCATCGCCGGGAAGGGCCGCGAGGCGGGAGCCGTCCAGGCCGAGCGCGCGGAGGTCCGCGCCATCGCCGACGCGCACGGCGTCTCACCGGCACAGGTGCGCCTGGCGTGGATCCTGCACCAGGGCGCACACGTCCTGGCCATCCCCGGCACGGGCAACCCGGCACACCTCGACGCCAACGTGGCGGCGGGCACACTGCGGCTCGCCGAGAAGGAACTGCGGCTCCTCGACGCGGTCGCCCGCCCCGCACCCTCAGGGACAGGCCCTGGCTCGACAGCTCCGCGCACCCCCGCCTAAGATCCCCGCCAGCATCGCGTGCCGGTCACCGACTGGGTGAGGCATGGAGGTGCGGGAGATGCCTTCGGAGGCATTCCTTGTCCGTTCAGCTCAACCACACGATCGTCCACGCCCGGGACAACCGGGAGTCCGCCGAGTTCCTAGCGGACCTGCTGGGACTCGAAGTCGGCCCGGAATGGGGCCCGTTCATCCCCGTCGCCCTCGCCAACGGCGTCACACTCGACTACGCCACGATCCCCGCCCCCGACATCACGCCGCAGCACTACGCGTTCCTGGTCTCGGAGACCGAGTTCGACGCGGCGTACGAGAAGATCAAGCACCGCCCCCACTGGGCCGACCCGCACCAGAAGCACCCCGGCGAGATCAACCGCAACGACGGCGGCAAGGGCGTCTACTTCCTGGACCCGTCGGGCCACGCCATGGAGCTGATCACCGTGCCGTACGGCGGCTTCCCCGCGTAGTCACCGCAGGTGAGGCCGGGGCACGACGCGTCCCCGGCCTCGCCCGTCATCACTTCGGGTGACGGTACTGTCGTACGTAAAACCACGGCGCGTACCCGCGTCCACACTCGCCCCCATGGGAGCAGTGACGACCACGCAGCGGCAGCAGCGGGCCACCGAAGAGAACTGGATGTACCCGCCTGCCGACGGCTGGACCTTCGACCAGGTCAAGCACTTGGAGCTGCCCTTCGACTGGGAGCTCGTGGACGGAGTGATCGTGGTTCGTGGGCGGACCAAGTTCTGGCACAACTGGACTCGGGACAGCATCGCGGACGCACTCAAGGCAGCTCGCCCCGATCCTTACAAGGTCGTCTTGGAGCAGTGCGTCATGCTCGACGGCCAGAACGTCGTGAAGCCCGACGTGATCGTCTTCGACCCCCGAGGGCTCGAATTGTTCGAGATGGAGTGCGTGCCGGTCAACAAGGTCGCCCTGGCCGTCGAGGTGGTCTCCCCGGCTCCCGTCACGATGACCGCATCCTCAAGCCCGCCCTCTTCGCCGAGGCCGAAGTCCCGTGCTACTGGCGCGTGGAACTCGACCGGGACAGGCGCCTGGCCGTGCACGACTACTGGCAGCACGCCGAGACCCGGGCGTACATCCCCGCCCCCATGCACCCCGTGCACCACGACAAGCTGAGCACGGAACTCCCCTTCCCCGTCGAGATCGACCTCGCGGCGCTGCTGGAGTCCTGAGCCGACACCGGGCCCCTCCTAGCCGTGCGGGGGCGTGGGCGCAATCGCTGGATCGGGGGATGGTGGCGCGGAGGGTGGCTCTGGGATGGTCATAGCTGACGCGTGGGGCGCCATGGGAACGAAGTCCTCAGACGAATGGGATGAGACCCGTGATGACACGACGGACCCTCCGCCGCGCCCGGAAGCTCGCGCTCGCCACGGCCCTCGGCCTGTGCGCCGCCCTCACCACGGCGACAGCCACGGCGGCCACACCAGGTGAGGGCGGCCGTGCCGCCGCCTCCGGCTATCTGAACCTGCACCAGTGCGCGTACTACGCGGCCTCGCTCGACGACCACTTCAGCACGTTCATCACCCCGAGCGCCGACAACCGGTACGCGACCGGCACAAGGATCGCGGCCACCGCCGACACCACCGTCCAGTGCGGCCCCGGCAACGGCAACCACGACCCCGTCCCGGTCCTGCACGGCGTCAAGGCGCTGGACCTGGCCACGGGGCGCTATCTGAACCTCCAGCAGTGCGACTACTACCGCGCCGCGAGCACCGACCGCTTCACCACCCTGGTCACGCCCAGCGGCGACGGCCGCTACTCCACCGGCACGAAGGTCTCCAACACCCCCGAGACCAGCCCGACCTGCGGTCCCGGCAACGGCAGCCACGTCCCCAACCCGGGCCTGACGGGCGCCCTGGCCCTGGACCTGACGGCGGGCAGCTACCTCAACCTGCACCAGTGCGTGTACTACTCGGAGCGGCTGCGCAGCCACCTGACGAGCGTGGTGACGGCCCCCGACACGCGGTACAGGACGGGCACGAAGGTCTCCCGCACGGCCGACACCCGCCCGGACTGCGGCCCCGGCAACGGCGACTACGTCCTCGTCCCGATCCTGACGGCCGTCAAGAGCTTCGCCCTGAGCTGAGCACCGGGCTGAGCACGGAGCTGACCGCCGTGCCGTACGGCGACCGCGGGGGTCGCACGGCTCGCGGGCCGTGCGACCCCCGTGCGGGTTCAGCAAGCGGTGGCCGTGTCGCCGGGGTCGACGGCACAGCGGTCGGTGCCGTCGCCGCCGTCGGCGGTGTCACCGGCCGCGCCGTCCTCGACGTCGATGGTGTCGTCGCCGCTGTTGCCCTTGAGGGTGTCGGTGCCGTGGTGGTCGATGAGGGTGTCGCCGCCCGCGCCGCCCGCCACGGTGTCGTCGCCCGCGCCGGAGCGGACGGTGTCGTCGCCGCCCGCGCCGTACACGATGTCGTCACCGGCCAGGGCGCAGATGACGTCGTCGCGGTTGACGCCGGACAGGACCTCGGTGCCGTTGCTGCCGACGAGGGTGCAGCCGTGGGCGTTGTTCACGGTGGTGTCCTGGGCGACGGAGTTGTCACCCGGGTTCGGGTCGGGCTGGTCGGCGGCCACCGTGGCGGTGGCCGTGACCGTTCCGGTGTACGCGGGCGACAGGGTCAGGTCGACCGTCGCCGAACCGGAGGCGGCCAGGCCGCCCACCGCGCAGCTCGCCGTGGACCCGGAGACGGTGCACGAGCCCTGGGAGGAGCTGGCGGACAGCAGGCCGGTGGACACGCCGGTCAGGGTGATCTCGACGGTGGTGCCGGTGGTGTCGTCGGAGCCGTGGTTGGTGAGCGTCACGGTGTCGGTGAGGGTGTCGCCCAGCGCGGCGGGGTCGGCGGAGTCGACCACCGTGACCGCCAGGTCGGCGGCGGGCCGCGCGGCGTGGGTGGTCCCCGCCGACGCCGCCGACGCGATGCCGAGGAGACCGGAGGCGGCGAGCAGCAGCCCGCCCAGCAGCGGCATGAGATGGCGCGGTGCGCGACCGCGTCCCGAACGCGGTCCACTCGGTCGTTCGTAGGCCCAGCTCATCGGAGACTCCCGCGGAGAAGGGGCGGTCCCGGTGCTCCGGAACGGCCCGGCTGAAGGGGTGGAGGCCCACGGCCGGACACGGTGTCCGGGCGGGCCCGGCGCGCCGGTCCGGCCGTCCGGAGAGCGGCGACCCGACCGGGCCCGCGGCGCGCCCCGCGACCGGAGCCTCCTGCCGTCGTCGGTGTGCGAGCGCCCGGAGCATCCCACAGCCCTCCCGCCCGCGGCACCGCCAGGATCGCGACACCCGGCCACGCCCGGACCTCCCCGCCCCGCCGTGCCTGCGCCGCTTCGGGAACACCCGGGCCGCCCGGCGGGCACGGGCGTCCGCAGGCCGCCGTACCGGCCGCACGCCGAGCGCCCACCGGGCGCTACGGACGACGGCGCACCGCCCCTCGGCCCGCCGCCGGGTCAGCGGGCGCCGCGGCGGGCGCGGTAGGCGCGCTGGCGGCAGGCGGGCGAGCAGTAGACCCGGGGGCGGCCGCGCGCGGGCCGCGGCACCGGGGCGTGGCAGCCGGGGCAGGGCTTTTCGTCACGCGCTCGGCGGGCGGCCGCCTTTTCGTCACGCGGGAGCCCGACGGCGCGGGCCGCGCGGGCGGCGGCGACGAGGTCCGTGCCGGGGAGGCGCCCGCGCGGGGTGTGCGCCGCCAACTCGTCGTCCAGCAAGGGGCAGTTGCCCGCGATGTCGTCGTCCGTGCAGCGCAGGCAGTGCCGGAGGTAGGCACGGGCGGCCTCCAACTGCTGGATCTGGTGCTCCACTTGGGCGAGCTGCGCGTCGATGGCGTCCTGCCAGGCGGCGCGCGTGGCCTTCCCCGACGTGACCACGGCGGCCTGCTCCAGCGGCATCCGCCCGACCACGCAGCACAGATAGGCGAGCCCGATGCGGCGCAGGTCCGTGCCGTCGTAGACCCGCTTGCCGCCCTCGCGGGCGGGCGGGTTGAGCACACCCTGGCTCTCCCACCACCGCACCGTGGACGGCGCGAGGCCGTACAGGGCCGCCGCTTCACCGATGGAGACCGCATGCCGCCGCGTCATGAACCCAGTTGACATCAAGGCGACTTCACAGGACAAGGTCGACACCACGCAGAAGTTAGGCAAGCCTTAGTGAAGGGGTTCGACCGTGTCAGCAGGCGAACATGTGGAGCATGGGGAGCATGGGGAGCATGGGGAGTACGTGGAGACCGTGGTCATCGGTGCCGGGCAGCAGGGGTGCGGAGTGGCCGGGGCCCTTCAGGAGGTGGGGCGGGAGGCGCTGGTCCTGGAGCGGGGCGAGATCGGCCAGGCCTGGGCCCATGAGCGCTGGGACAGCCTGCTGATCGGGAGCGGGAACCAGTCGGTGCGGCTCCCCGGCTGGGAGTACGACGGCGGCGACCCCTACGGCTGCCCGTCGGGCCCCGAACTGGCCCGCGTCCTGCGCCGGTACGCGGCGGAGCGGAAGCTCGACGTGCGGCAGCACACGGCCGTGCGGAGGGTGGAGTGCCCGCCGGACGCCTCCGACCGCGACGACGTGCGGTTCCGGACCCACCTGGAGGGCGGCGGCGTCATCGGCTCCCGCAACCTGGTCGCGGCGGTCGGCGGCTACGCGGCCCCCCGCACCCCCGCCCTGGCCGCCGACGTCGACGCGTCCGTCCACCAGATCCACTCCCACGCCTACCGCAACCCCGAGGGCCTGCCGGACGGGGCCGTCCTGGTGGTCGGCGCGGGCATCAGCGGCCAGCAGATCGCCGACGAACTGGTGGACGCCGGGCGCCGCACCTTCCTGTCGGTCGGGCGGCACCGCGCCTGGCCGCGCCGCTACCGCGGCCGGGGCATCCCGGAGTGGATGCGCGCCCTGCCCAGCCTGTACGAGGAGTTCGGGGCCGTGGGCGGCGACGGCGGGCCCGTCCTGCCGGGTCTGCCGGTGACGGCCATCCGGGACAAGCGCGCCGACCTCAACCTCGGCACCCTGGCCGCGAAGGGCGTCACCCTGGTCGGCTCCGTACGCGCGGCGGACGGCCGCCGACTGCACCTGAAGGACAACGTCGTCGCCGTCGCGGAGGAGTCCGCCCGCTCGTTCCGCCGGGTCATCGACATGATCGACGCCCACATCCGCGAGCGGGGCTTCCCCGCGCCCCAGGAGCGGCCCGCGCCCGCGGTCTGTCTGGAGCACGTGGCCGACTTCGGCGACCGCCTCGACCTGGCCGGTCACGGCATCGCCACGATCGTCTGGTGCACCGGCTTCGGCCCCGACTACCGCATCCTGCCGGACCACGTCCTCGACGAGCACGGGGCGCCGATCCAGAACAGGGGCCTCCTCGGGGCGCTCCCCGGCCTGTACTACGCCGGGCTCCCGGACGGGAACTCGCTGCTCCCCGTGGGCATCGGGGCGAACGTGGAGAACGGCCGGTTCATCGCCCGCCTGATCCACGCCGACCACGTCCTGCGCACCGACCCGTCGGCGCCCCTCGTCCCCGCGTGAGAACGCGACGAGGGCCGCGCCCCCGGGTTGCCGGGGGTGCGGCCCTCAACCGCGTGCCGTGTCCGCTTACTTGCGGCTACTTGCGGATCAGGCTGCGCAGCACGTACTGCATGATGCCGCCGTTGCGGTAGTAGTCGGCCTCGCCGGGGGTGTCGATGCGGACGACCGCGTCGAACTCCACGCCGGTGTCGGTGGTGACCTTGACCGTGCTCGGCGTGGTGCCGTTGTTCAGCTCGGTGATGCCCGTGATGGAGAAGGTCTCCTCACCGGTCAGGCCGAGCGAGTCGGCGGACTGGCCCGCCGGGAACTGCAGCGGCAGGACGCCCATGCCGATGAGGTTCGAGCGGTGGATGCGCTCGTACGACTCGGTGATGACGGCCTTGACGCCGAGGAGCGCGGTGCCCTTGGCCGCCCAGTCGCGGGACGAGCCGGAGCCGTACTCCTTGCCGCCCAGGATGACCAGGGGCGTGCCCTCGGCCTGGTAGTTCTGCGAGGCGTCGTAGATGAAGGAGACCGGGCCGCCGTCCTTGGTGAAGTCGCGGGTGTAGCCGCCCTCCGTGCCCGGCGCGATCTGGTTGCGCAGGCGGATGTTGGCGAACGTGCCGCGGATCATGACCTCGTGGTTGCCTCGGCGCGAGCCGTAGGAGTTGAAGTCGCGGCGGGCCACGCCGTGCTCCGTGAGGTACTGACCGGCCGGGGTGTCGGCCTTGATGGCACCGGCCGGGGAGATGTGGTCGGTGGTGACCGAGTCGCCCAGCTTGGCCAGGACGCGGGCGCCCGCGATGTCGGAGACCGGGGACGGCTCCATCTGCATGCCCTCGAAGTACGGGGGCTTGCGGACGTACGTCGACTCGGCGTCCCACTCGAAGGTGTTGCCGGTGGGGATCGGCAGGGCCTGCCACTGGGCGTCGCCCGCGAAGACGTCCTCGTACGACTTGGAGAACATGTCCTCGCCGATGGAGTTGGCGACGACGTCGTTGACCTCGGCCTCCGTCGGCCAGATGTCCTTCAGGTAGACCGGGTTGCCGTCCTGGTCGGTGCCCAGGGCCTCCGTGGTGATGTCCACCTTCATGGAGCCCGCGATGGCGTACGCGACGACCAGCGGCGGGGACGCCAGGTAGTTCATCTTGACGTCGGGGTTGATGCGGCCCTCGAAGTTCCGGTTGCCGGAGAGGACCGAGGTGACCGCGAGGTCGTGGTCGTTGACGGCCTTGGAGACCTCCTCCGGCAGCGGGCCGGAGTTGCCGATGCAGGTCGTGCAGCCGTAGCCGACCAGGTTGAAGCCGACCTTGTCCAGGTACGGGGTCAGGCCCGCCTTGTCGAAGTAGTCGGTGACGACCTTGGAGCCCGGGGCCAGGGTGGTCTTGACCCACGGCTTGCGGGTCAGGCCCTTCTCGACGGCCTTCTTCGCCACGAGCGCGGCGGCGACCATCACGTACGGGTTCGAGGTGTTGGTGCAGGAGGTGATCGCGGCGACGGTGACGGCGCCGTGGTCGATCTCGTACGTCGAGCCGTCGGGGGCGGTCACGGTGACCGGGTTCGACGGGACGCCGTTGGGGGCGACGGCCGGGGCGTCGGAGGCCGGGAAGGACTCCTGGCCCGCCTCGTCCACGGTGTCGACGTAGTTGAGGACGTCCTTCTTGAACTGCTCGGCGGCGTTCGCCAGGACGATGCGGTCCTGCGGGCGCTTCGGACCGGCGATCGACGGGACGACCGTGGAGAGGTCCAGCTCCAGCTTCTCGGAGAAGTCCGGCTCGGCGGCCGGGTCCAGCCACAGGCCCTGCTCCTTGGCGTACGCCTCGACGAGCGCGACCTGCTGGTCGGAGCGGCCTGTCAGGCGCAGGTAGTTCAGGGTCTCGTCGTCGATCGGGAAGATCGCGGCGGTGGAGCCGAACTCCGGCGACATGTTGCCGATGGTGGCGCGGTTGGCGAGGCTCGTGGCGGCGACGCCCTCGCCGTAGAACTCCACGAACTTGCCGACGACGCCGTGCTTGCGCAGCATCTCGGTGATCGTGAGCACCAGGTCGGTGGCGGTGGTGCCCGGCTTGAGCTGGCCGGTCAGCTTGAAGCCGACGACCCGCGGGATCAGCATGGAGACCGGCTGGCCGAGCATCGCGGCCTCGGCCTCGATGCCGCCGACGCCCCAGCCGAGGACGCCCAGGCCGTTGACCATCGTGGTGTGCGAGTCGGTGCCGACGAGGGTGTCGGGGTAGGCCTGCCCGTTACGGACCATGACCGTGCGGGCCAGCTTCTCGATGTTGACCTGGTGCACGATGCCGGTGCCCGGCGGGACGACCTTGAACTCGTCGAACGCGGTCTGGCCCCAGCGCAGGAACTGGTAGCGCTCGCGGTTGCGGCCGTACTCCAGCTCCACGTTCTGCTGGAAGGCGTCGTTGGTGCCGAACTTGTCGGCGATGACGGAGTGATCGATGACCAGCTCGGCCGGGGCCAGCGGGTTGATCTTCGCCGGGTCGCCGCCCAGCTCCTTCACGGCCTCACGCATGGTGGCGAGGTCCACGACACAGGGGACACCGGTGAAGTCCTGCATGATCACACGGGCCGGAGTGAACTGGATCTCCTGGCTCGGCTGGGCCTGGGAGTCCCAGCTGCCCAGGGCCCGGATGTGGTCGGCGGTGATGTTGGCGCCGTCCTCGGTGCGGAGCAGGTTCTCCAGCAGAACCTTGAGGCTGTACGGGAGCCGAGCTGAGCCCTCCACCTTGTCCAGACGGAAGATTTCGTACGACTCGTCGCCCACCTTCAGCGTGCTGCGGGCGTCGAAGCTGTTCGCCGACACGACGGTCTCCTTCATATATGTGCGCGTTCCACCGCATCCTGCCGCCACGCCTGATCGCCGATCCGCTAAGGTAAGGCTAAGTTAGGTAACCCTTACCAACGGGCGGCCGCGGTGCGCCTCCGGCAGATATCTCGATGTCGAGATAACCTTACACCGGCCCCTGGACCTTTCACTGGCCCCTGGGCCTTGAGCTGCCCCTGGGGCCCGGGGCGGCCAGCCCCCGGGCGGAAGCCCTGGGCGCCCCTCTTTCGCGCTACGCGCTCGTCCTCAAACGCCGGACGGGCTCTTCTGGGACCCACCCGCCCCATTCTCCACCCGCCCGACTCCGCGCGCCCTGGCGTGTGCGCCCCCGGGCCCGCCGCAGGTCCGCGCTGCGCCAAGTGGCCGAGTTCCCCGCCGCCGAGGTGCGACACGTCCACCCCGCGGGCACAGTGGTGCACGGCGTCCACCTGCGGCGTAACGGCCGTGCGGCGGACCGGGTCTGACGGGTCGGAACCAGCCGCTCCACCAATGGCCTACCCCAGCGGGTACCTCATCTCATATCTGAGATACCCTCTGGCTCATGGCAGACGACTACCTCGTACGCATCGGCAAGCTCATCCGTGACGCCCGGCAGCACCGTGGCTGGACACAGTCGCAGCTCGCCGAGGCGCTCAACACCAGCCAGAGCGCCGTGAACCGCATCGAGCGCGGCAATCAGAACATCAGCCTTGAGATGATCGCCCGCATCGGCGAGGCGCTCGACAGTGAAATCGTCTCGCTGGGGTACGCGGGGCCCATGCATCTGCGCGTGGTCGGCGGGCGCCGTCTGTCCGGCTCCATCGACGTCAAGACGAGCAAGAACGCGTGCGTGGCGCTGCTGTGCGCCTCGCTGCTCAACAAGGGCCGCACCGTGCTGCGCCGGGTCGCCCGCATCGAGGAGGTCTACCGCCTCCTGGAGGTCCTGAACTCCATCGGCGTCCGCACCCGTTGGATCAACGACGGCGTCGACCTGGAGATCGTGCCGCCCGCGCAGCTCGACATGGAGGCCATCGACGCGGAGGCCGCCCGCCGCACCCGCTCGATCATCATGTTCCTCGGCCCGCTGCTCCACCGCATGGACCGGTTCAAGATCCCGTACGCGGGCGGCTGCGACCTCGGCACCCGCACGATCGAGCCGCACATGATCGCGCTGCGCCGCTTCGGCCTGGACATCGCCGCCACCGAGGGCCTCTACCACGCCGAGGTCGCCCGGGACGTCACGCCCGACCGCCCGATCGTCCTGACCGAGCGCGGCGACACGGTGACCGAGAACGCGCTGCTCGCCGCCGCCCGCAGCGACGGCACCACGGTCATCCGCAACGCGTCCTCCAACTACATGGTCCAGGACCTGTGCTTCTTCCTGGAGGCGCTCGGCGTCAAGGTCGAGGGCATCGGCACCACGACCCTGACCGTGCACGGCGTGCCGACCATCGACGTCGACGTGGACTACTCGCCGTCCGAGGACCCGGTCGAGGCGATGAGCCTGCTCGCCGCCGCCGTCGTCACCGAGTCCGAGCTGACCATCCGCCGCGTGCCGATCGAGTTCATGGAGATCGAGCTGGCCGTCCTGGAGGAGATGGGCCTGGACCACGACCGCTCGGCGGAGTACCCGGCGGACAACGGCCGCACCCGGCTCGTGGACGTCACCGTGCGCCCCTCCAAGCTGGAGGCGCCCATCGACAAGATCCACCCGATGCCGTTCCCCGGCCTGAACATCGACAACGTCCCGTTCTTCGCGGTCATCGCCGCCGCGGCCCAGGGCAAGACCCTCATCCACGACTGGGTCTACGACAACCGCGCCATCTACCTCACGGACCTCAACCGCCTCGGCGGCCGCCTCCAGCTCCTCGACCCGCACCGGGTCCTGGTGGAGGGCCCGACCCGCTGGCGCGCCGCCGAGATGATGTGCCCGCCCGCGCTGCGCCCCGCCGTGGTGGTGCTGCTGGCGATGATGGCGGCCGAGGGCACGTCGGTGCTGCGCAATGTGTACGTGATCAACCGCGGGTACGAGGACCTGGCGGAGCGCCTCAACTCGGTGGGCGCCCAGATCGAGACGTTCCGGGACATCTAGGGGCGTTCCGCCGGGTCGGTCACCCACCTGCGTGCAGTCGGCGCGGGCCGTGGTGTGAGGGTGTCCCCCATGACTCCTCGCGCCACGGCCCGCGCCGCTTCCGTCCTCGTCGCCCTCGCCCTGCTCGCCGGGTGCGGGGGCGGCGGCGACGAGGACCGCGGGGACGGGAAGCCGGGGGCGCCCCCGGGGGCGCCCGCGTCGGACGGGCCGCCGATCGCGAGCCGTCCGCCCGCGCGCGGCGACGGCTCCAAGGACCCCGACGACCTCAACGGCGACGGGCACCGCGACCTCGTCGTCACCGCGCCCAAGGGCGTCCCCGGCACACAGGGCGCGCTGACCCGCGCGGTCGTGGTGTACGGCTCCGCGCACGGCCCCGACCCGGCGACGCGGTCCGTGTACGACCGCCGCGACCTGGGCCTGCCCGCCGCTCCGCCGGGTCCGACCGCCGACGACGGCCGGTCCCCCGACGCCACGACCACCGCCGACCTGGACGGCGACGGCTTCGCCGACGTCGTGTCGCACTCCGCGGAGAAGGTCACCGGGGCCCCGCGGCCCGGGCAGATGGGCGACCGGCGCCCGGTCGCGTTCGTCTCCTGGGGGACGCCCGGCGGCCCCCGGCACGGCGCGCGGGCCGTTCGGCTCCCGGCGACCGCGGGCCTCGCATCGCTCGTCCGGGGCGACTTCGACGGCGACGGGCACCACGACCTGGCGGGCCTCGCGGCGGACGGCTCCTCGGTACGGCTGCTGTTCGGGCCCTTCACCCGGTCGGGCGCCGCCGCCCGCGCCGAGGGCCGTCAGCTGCCCGACCCCCAACAGGCCGGGTTCGGGCACCTGCTCGCCGACGACATCGCGACGACCGGCCGCCCGCGCACCACTCCCCTGCTGGTGCGCCACGGCGACGACGGCGAGCAGTCCGGCAACCTGTTCTTCGCCGCGAGGCCCGGCGGGGGCCTCGCCGCGACGGGCCGCCCGGTGCGGGAGGGCAACGCCGTGGCCTTCGGGGACTTCGACGGCGACAGCACCCGTGACGTGGCCGTCGGCGACGACGGCAGCCGCAACGACGAGCCCGGCTCCGAGACCGAGCCCGCCGACGTCGGCGGCACGTACGCCGTCGTCCCCGGCGACGGCGGCGCCCCGCGCACCCACCGCCTGCCGGACCGGAGGACCAGCACCACGTCCCTGCGGCGGTTCTTCGCCGCCGACCCCGACGGCGACGGCACCGACCAGCTGCTCGTCGCCCCCACCGCCGGGGGCGCCGTCCTCCTCGACGGCGACCGGCCCGCGGGCCGCGTCTCCCGGACCTCGCCCGCCCGCGTGAACGGCAAGGCCGTCCCCGCAAGCCGCCGCGCGGCCGGGGTCCGCGCCGTCGCCGACTTCGACGGTGACGGGGCGGACGAGGTCGTCCTGGCCTGGTCCTCCACGCCCGTCGACCGCCGCTACGGCCAGCAGCCCCTGTGGTGGTGGGTCACCGACGGGATGTCCGCCAAGGACCTCGCGGCGTTCGCGTCGTGGGGGTTCGTGCCGGTCGACTGAGCGCGGCGGCGGGGGCGGGACGCCTGCGTCCGACGAGAGCCGCCGGTCGCGTCCGTCCGGCGTACGCCCCCAGGGGCCGGGCCGTGGCGTCCGGGGTGTGCCCCGCGGAGCGGGCGGGGCTCCACGGGGCCGGGCCGGGGCCTGGCCGTGCTAGGGCCCGGCCGGGCCGCTGCCGTCGATGAACTCGCGGATCGCCGCGGCGAGTTCGGCCGGGCGGTCCAGGGGGATGAGGGTGCCGCAGTCGTCCAGCTCCACCAGGCGGCTCTGCGGCAGCAGGTCGGCGAGCCGACGGCCGTGCTCGGGCGGCATCATGCGGTCCTGCCTGCCCCAGACGACCAGGGCGGGACGGTCGTAGTGGCGCAGGGCGTCGACGGTGTCCATCATGTCCGTACGGCGCACCGCGCGCAGGTAGTCGACCAGGACCCGCCGGGCCGCCGGGTCCCTGCGCAGCGGCGCGACCCAGCGGTCGATCAGGTCGTGCGGCACCGGGCGCCGCGCCATCACGGCGTAGCCCGTGCCGGGGATCCGGCGCAGCGGGCGCACCGCCAGCGCGTGTGCCAGCAGGGCGATGCCGCCGGGGATCCTGGCGGCGCGGTCGAGGAGCTTGCCGCCGGGGCCCGGCGGGTAGTTGTCGAAGGCCTCGCAGCCCGCGATCACCAACCGGCCCACGCGGCCCGGCCGTTCGGCCACCAGCTGCTGGAGGCGGCCGCCGTCGTTCTCCACGAACACCGTGTCCTCGCCGAGGCCCAGGGCGTCCGCGAACTCGCCGATCAGCAGCGCCATCGTGCGGGGCGTGAGCGTGGTCCCCGGGCGCAGGGGGAGGCGGTGGCTGCCGTAGGGGAGGGTGGGGGTCAGGCACCGTGCGGCGGTGCCGAGTTCGTCCACGACGTGGCGCCAGACGGTGGCGTCCTGGGCGGGGCCGTGTACGAGCACGACCGGGGTGGCGGGGCCACCCGAGTCCTCGTACGCGATCGGTCCCGCGGTGGTGTCGACGTGCGGCATGGCGCCTCACTCCCCGTTACGTCCCGGCCCCACCCTCGCGGGGCGCCCCAGACCCACCCCTTCACCCAACCATGGGGCAGGCGCCCCCTGGACCCCCGCCCCCTTTCACCGCTCCGCGGCTCGTCCTCAAGCGCCGGACGGGCTGGAGCGTTCGCGTGCGCGCCGTCTTCGGCTTTCCGTGATCCGCCGCTTCGCGGCGGATGTTCCCCGCCCACCCGCCCATGGTTTCGGGAAAGGGGTGGGATGGGGGGCCACCCGGCAGGGGTCAGTCAAGGACCGCGAAGCCGTCCAGTTCCACCAGGCACTCCTCGTCCCACAGCCGGACCGCCCCGATGACCGCCATGGCCGGATAGTCCCGCCCGGCCAACTCCTTCCAGATGCGCCCGAGTTCGGCGGCGTGCGCCCGGTAGTCGGCGACATCCGTGGCGTACACGGTGACGCGGGCGAGATCGGCGGGAGTCCCGCCCGACGCCCGCAGGGCGGTGAGCAGATTCCCCAGAGCCCGCTCGAACTGCTCGGGGAGCGTGGCCCCGACGACCCGCCCCTCCCCGTCCAACGCGGTCTGCCCGGCGAGGAAGACGACGCGCCGCCCGGTGGCCACGACGGCGTGGCTGAACCCGGTGGCGGGCGACAGCTCGGCGGGGTTGAGACGGTCAAGGCTCACGGCATCTCCTCAGCGGCGGCGGCGTTGGCGTACAACTCCTTGGCGATGACGGCGCGCTGGACCTCGGTCGCGCCCTCGTAGATGCGCGGCGCCCGCACCTCGCGGTACAGGTGCTCCAGCGGGTGCCCGCACTGGAGTGCCCGCGCGCCGTGCAGCTGCACGGCGGCGTCGACGACGTACTGCGCCGTCTCCGTGGCGAAGAGCTTCGCCATCGCGGCACGCCCCGCGATCCCGGACTCCCCGCGGTCGTACGCGGCCGCCGCGGCGTACACCAGCAGCCGCGCCGCCTCCGTGCGCGTGGCCATCTCCGCGACCTGGTGGGCGACCGACTGGAGGTCCTTGAGCTTGCCGCCGAAGGCGTCGCGCCCGGCGGTGTGGGCGAGCGCCGCGTCGAGGGCGGCCTGGGCCATGCCGACCGCGAAGGCGCCGACGCTCGGGCGGAACCGGTTCAGGGTCGTCATGGCGACGCGGAAGCCCCGGTCGACCTCGCCGAGCAGGTCACCGGAGTCCACCCGGACGCCGTCGAAGGCGAGGGAGCCGATGGGGTGCGGGGACAGCATGGCGAGCGGGGCGCCGGTCAGGCCCGCGCGCTCCGCGGGCACCAGGAAGGCGGACACGCCGCGCGCGCCCGCGCCCGGCGTCGTCCGGGCGAAGACGGTGTAGAAGTCGGCCTCGGGGGCGTTGGAGATCCAGGTCTTCTCGCCGGTCAGGCGCCACGCCCCGGAGCCGTCGGGCTCCGCGGCCAGCGCGAGCGCCGCGGCGTCGGAACCCGCGCCGGGCTCCGACAGCGCGAACGCGGCCACCGCCCGGCCCGCCCGCGTCCGCGGCAGCCAGCGGTCGCGCTGCGCCGGTGAGCCGTAGGCGTGCACCGGATGGGCGCCGAGGCCCTGGAGGGCGAACGCGGTCTCCGCCTCCGTACAGACACGGGCCAGCGACTCGCGGGTCAGGCACAGGTCGAGCGCCCCGGAGGTGAACAGGCCCTCCAGCAGCCCGAGTTCGCCGAGCGCCGCCACCAGCGGTCGGTTCACCCGGCCCGGCTCGCCGCGCTCCGCGAGGGGCCTCAGCCGGGTCTCGGCGAGTGCGCGGAGCCGTTCGCAACGGGCGCGCTGATCCGGAGCGAGTGAGAATGGCGAAGGCGGCGGGCTCGCCGGTTTCGCCGGATTCACAAGGTCTGTCGCCTTGGTCGGGTCTGGCGGGTCTGCCGGATCTGTCGGCACCTCGGGCATCTAGGACCTCTCCCCTGGGGCGGGGCGCGCACCCGCACCCCGGAGTCTCTATCGCGCTGTATTGACTGCCGTCACCAACACGATACGCTCGTTGGGCGAGCCCATCACTACGCCCGACCGGCAAAGGTGGCGAGGCGCTTTGGAAAACAACGGCTCCAACGACACCGGCGGCACCGACGGCACCGACGGCACCGGTGCGGCCATGGCCCCCGAGGCGGCCCCCGCGGCCCCCACGCCACCCCTCACGCCCACCGGCCACGTCGACACATTCGCGCGCGACCACCTCCCGCCCCGCGAGCAGTGGCCCGCCCTCCCGCGCGACCTGCCGGAGCTGCGCTACCCGGACCGCCTGAACTGCGGCGCCGAGCTGCTCGACGCCACGGCCCGGCGCGGCGCCCGCGACCGCCCCGCCTTCCGCTCCGCCGACGGCACCGTATGGACGTACGGAGAACTCCAGACGCACGTGGACCGGATCGCGCACGTCCTGACCGACGAGCTGGGCGTCGTGCCCGGCAACCGCGTGCTGCTGCGCGGCGCCACCTCGCCGTGGCTCGCGGCGTGCTGGCTGGCGGTGATGAAGGCGGGCGGCGTCGCGGTGACCGTGCTCGCCCAGCAGCGCGCGCAGGAGCTGGCCACGATGTGCGAGATCGCGCAGGTCAGCCACGCGCTGTGCGCCGCGGCGGCCGTGGACGACCTGATCAAGGCGGGCGTGCCGGGCCTGCGCGTGACGACGTACGGCGGCCAGGGCCCCGACGACCTGCTGGCCCGCGCGGCGGCCCGCCCGCCGCAGCCGTACGAGGCCGTGGACACGGCGGCCGACGACGTCGCGCTGATCGCCTTCACGTCGGGCACCACCGGGCGCCCCAAGGGCTGCATGCACTTCCACCGGGACGTGCTCGCGATCGCCGACACGTTCGCGCGGCACGTCCTCAAGGCCCGCGCGGACGACGTGTTCGCGGGCAGCCCGCCGCTGGGCTTCACCTTCGGGCTCGGCGGGCTCGTGGTCTTCCCGCTGCGCGTGGGCGCCTCGGCGCTGCTCCTTGAACAGGCGGGCCCCAAGCAGCTGCTGCCCGCGATCGCCGCGCACGGCGTGAGCGTGCTGTTCACGGCGCCGACCGCGTACCGCGCGCTGCTCGACACGGCCGACTCCGCCGACCTCTCCTCCCTGCGGCGCTGCGTGTCCGCGGGCGAGAACCTGCCCGCCGCGACCTGGCAGGCCTGGTACGAGCGCACGGGCCTGCGCATCATCAACGGCATCGGCGCCACCGAACTCCTGCACATCTTCATCTCCGCCGCCGACGACGCCATCCGCCCCGGCACCACGGGCCTGCCCGTGCCGGGCTGGCAGGCGCGGGTCGTCGACGCCGCCACCGGCGCGCCCGTGCCGGACGGCGAACCCGGCCTGCTCGCCGTGCGCGGCCCCATCGGCTGCCGCTACCTCGCCGACCCCCGGCAGCGGGACTACGTACGCCACGGCTGGAACATCACCGGCGACACCTATGTCCGCGACGGCGACGGCTACTTCCGCTACGTCGCCCGCGCCGACGACATGATCATTTCCGCCGGGTACAACATCGCGGGCCCCGAGGTCGAGGAGGCCCTGCTGCGCCACCCGGACGTCGTGGAGACCGCCGTGGTCGGGCAGCCCGACGAGCGGCGCGGGCAGATCGCCGTCGCGTACGTCGTGCTGCGCGAGGGCGCGGAGGCGGACGCGGAGCGGCTGCGGGAGTTCGTCAAGGACGAGCTGGTGCCGTACAAGTGCCCGCGCGAGGTGGTCTTCCTGGACGCGCTGCCGCGTACGGCGACGGGCAAGCTCCAGCGGTTCCGGCTGCGGGAGCCGGGTGCCGCGCCGGGCGCCGGGCCGGGTTCCGCGGGCGGGGCCTAGAGTGATCACGTGTCAGAGCAGCACACCCCCAGATCCCTGATCGTCACGTTCTACGGCGCGTACGGGCGGGCGGCGGCCGGACCCGTCGCCGTCGCCGAACTCGTGCGGCTCCTCGCGCCGGTGGGCGTCGACGCGCCCTCCGTACGGTCCTCCGTGTCCCGGCTGAAGCGGCGCGGCCTCCTGGTGCCCGCGCGCACCGCCACCGGCGCCGCCGGGTACGCCCTCTCCCCCGGCGCCCGGCAGCTCCTCGACGACGGCGACCGGCGCGTGTACCCCGACGGCGGGGAGCGGGAGCCGGGGTGGGTGCTCGCCGTGTTCTCCGTGCCGGAGGCCGAGCGCCACAAGCGGCACGTGCTGCGCTCGCGGCTCGCCGGGCTCGGCTTCGGCACGGCCGCGCCGGGCGTCTGGATCGCGCCCGCCCACCTCTACGAGGAGACCCGCCACACCCTGGAGCGGCTCGAACTGGCCTCCTACGTCGACCTGTTCCGCGGCGAGCACCTCGGCTTCGCCGCGACCGCCGAGGCCGTGGGGCGGTGGTGGGACCTCGCCGCCATCGCCAAGCGGCACGAGGCCTTCCTCGACCGCCACGAGCCGGTGCTCCGCGCCTGGCGGTCCCGCCCCGACACCCCACCGGAAGCCGCCTACCGCGACTACCTCCTCGCCCTCGACTCCTGGCGCCACCTCCCCTACACCGACCCGGGCCTCCCCACCTCCCTCCTCCCCGCCGACTGGCCCGGGGGCCGCTCGGCGGAGGTCTTCCGGGGGCTGCACGAGCGTTTGCGGGGGGCGGGGGCGGCGTTTGTGGGGGTGGGGGGCGGCTGAGGGGGTTGCGTGTGCTGCGTGTGCTGCGTGTGCTGCGCGTGCTTCACGGGGTAGGGCAGGTGCGGGTGTGCAGGCGGCTGTGGACGGGCCCGCCTCCGCCCCGCACACCTGGTGCCGGGTGGGCGGTGAACCCCAACGGGCCAGCGGAGCGACGCCCCCGACCCTCACCCCGGCGGCACTCACCGGAAACGGCTACCGCCCACACTCCAACGCATCCATACGCCACTCGCACTCATGACGCACTGGGTACGCTGTTCGCCTATAGCGGCGGTTGAGTGAGGCGCCACGGCCCCCTGAGGAAGTCCATACAGGCGGCGCCCAGTTCGACTTGGCGCGAGGCGGCGTCGTTGGAGTCACTTGTCCGGAATGCCGGTATCTCAAGAAGTGAGTAAAACCCAGGCACTGTCCGGGTAACGCCGCAGGTCACGGCCTGCGGTCCCCGCGCGTGCGGGGGTGGTCCCGCGCGCCGCGCCGCCGTCACCTCATCCATGGAGCGGTCCCCGCGCGTGCGGGGGTGGTCCCGCGTGTCCGGGAGTCTATGCCCTAGGCACGTTGCGGTCCCCGCGCGTGCGGGGGTGGTCCCCTGAGCAGCACAGACACGGTGGTGATGCGGGAGCGGTCCCCGCGCGTGCGGGGGTGGTCCCGATGTCACGCTCCGCACTCTTGTACGCCACCGGCGGTCCCCGCGCGTGCGGGGGTGGTCCCGGCGTGAAGCGCTGGTACCGCGAGCGGGCGAGGCGGTCCCCGCGCGTGCGGGGGTGGCCAAGCGCAGCGGAGATGGCAGACGCACATGACGCCGCCTCCGTGGCCTACGTGGACGCGCGCCGCGCGTACTTCACAGGGGGTGAGAGGCACGTACCGGGCACACGCGGGCGTGTACGTAGCTGAAGACAGGCCCGCTCACGCCGTTCCAGAGGTGCGGGCGTACCTGCTCGCCGGGCGCGGGGGTGGTGCGGCAGTGCGCGCACGACAGCGCTGGCTTCCCGGCCCTTTCCCGAGCGGCCAGGCGCTCGGCGCCCAGGGCACGGCCGCGGTCGCAGGGGCGCAGGGGGCAGTGCGGGCAGGTGAGGCCGTGCTCGTGCCAGTCGACATACGACGCCAAGGTCCGACGCTGGACCTCGTAGCACGGCGGGCAGGCGCGCGGGCGCCAGTCGCCGGTGCCGCCGAGGTCCACGCCTTCCTCGTCGCCGAGGGCGCGGGGGCACCAGATGCACACGGCACCGGCCCGCTGCTCGGCGGTCAGGGCGCTGCCCGGGGGCACGACGAACACGCGCAGGGCCTCGCTCACGTCACGCATCGGCGCTGACCTCCGCCCCGGGGGGCGCGGGTTCGAAGTCCCCGTCGTCGCCGGTCCACACTCGACGGAGCCGGGCTGCCTCGCCGCAGGTGGCGAGGATCCCGAAGTGCCGGTGCGGGCAGGTGGCGAGGTGCCGCCGGTAGGCGACGTGTTCGTCGGCTGCCGCGTTCATCGCCTCGTGCGCGGTGAGGTAGGCGGCGCGCAGGTCGTCGGGGTCGGTTAGGACCAACGGCGCGGCGGGGGCGACGATCCAGGAGCGGGCGCGGGTGGTCAGCGGGGCGACGACAGCCGGGTCCGGGGCCGCGACGAAGTCGCCGGGACCGAGGGTCGTGGTCTGCGGGCGTACCAGGACGAGGCGGTGCCCGGGGGTACGAGGATCTCGACGTGGGTGGCGGTGTGCAGCACCGGCCCCAGCGGGGTGCCGTCGGCGCGCATCTGGTGGATGGTGCTCCAGCCGAGGCGCTGGGGGATGCGGACGACGTCCCAGGCCCGCCCGACGGGGACGGTCGCAAACTCGGCGCGGTCCCACGCGGCGAGCGCTCCGCGGACGTCGGCCCGCGCTTCGGTGAGCCAGGTGACAGCGCAGGCAGTCGCCGTAATCTCAGCCATGTCGACTCCCATTCAGTCGGCCACACCCCGGGGCCGTGACAGCGGTCGCCGGGGCTTTTGTCGCAACTGCCGACGCTAGGAGGTGAGCCTGAGCCATCGCCATGAATGTGCAAATTTTTGCAACCCGATGATGTAGCAGGGGAATTGTCTACGCCGCGGCCTTGACTGATCAGGAGCCACGCGAAACGGTGGCGCAAAGAACTGCAAGGTCTATGAATGGAGACTTAAGCGCCGCTGCTGTTCATCGGAATCGACCCAGCCACTGAGCAGGACAAGAGCCCCACTGTGTGGGTCGATCAGGAGAAGCGGGAACTCGTCTTCCAGGGCTGGATTCCGAGCCCCGAACTCATGGCGGAATGCGCCGCGTTCGAACTGCCGGGTCACGCGAAGGGAATCCCCGACGGCGAAGCAGTGGTCCGAATCCCGGCCAGCATGGTGCATATGATCAGGGAGGCGTGCGATGCCATCGAGCGAGCCAACGTTCGCTGAACTCTTGGCAGGCTGCACACGCTCTGCCGTCCACCTTGAGATGCGTGACCAGTACGGCATCAGCGACGAAGAGGACGCCTTCAACTCCTGGCAGCGCACCGGGCGGCGCGACCTCGACCCCGCGTCGGAGAATTGGGCGCCCTGGGTAGACCTCATCTCCGGTGCGGTCGCCCGTGGCGTCGCCGTACGGCGCGCGCGCATCGTGTCCGAGCCCGTCACCGACTACATCCGCTGGGAGCATGCCGGAACCGTCGTAAACGTACACGCGGGTGAACAGGTGCGCTGGCTGCCCCGCCGTCGCGCTTCGGACATCGCCCTGCCCGGCAATGACTTCTGGCTGTTCGACGGCCGATTGATCCGCTGGAACCACTTCACCGGCGACGGCGCATGGGCCGGACAAGACATCTCCGACGACCCGTCGGCTGCCAAGCTGTGCGCCGACGCCTTCGAAGCGGTGTGGGCGCGCGCCGTTCCGCACGACCAGTACGAGATCCACTAACAGGAAGCGCCGTCAGACCAGCTCATGCCCGTCTCCCCTTCCACGTCTGCCCAGGCCGCTCGTGAAACCATCGCTGGACGGCTGCGTGACCTCCGCAAAGAGGCAGGGCTGACCATCGTCGAGTTGGCCAGCCGGTGTAACTGGCACTACTCGAAGACCTCCCGCATCGAGAACGCCCTCACCGGGCCCACCGCGACGGACATCAGGAAGTGGTGTGCGGCTACCGACTCCCAGGACCAGGCGCAGGACCTCATCGCCCAGCCCCTCAACGCCGAATCGATGTACAAGGAATGGCGCCATCAAGTCCGCAGCGGCCTCAAGCACTTGCAGGACGGCCTGGTGCAGTTCTACCGGGAGACCGCGCAGTTCCGCGTGTACTCGTCCACCGTGGTGCCCGGACTCCTCCAGACCGAGGGCTACGCGGCCGGAGTCCTCACCATCGCCGCCCGCTTCCACGACCGCCCTGCCGATGACATCGCCGAAGCCGCGCGTGCTCGCGTGGATCGCTCACGCGTCATCCACGAACCAGGGCACCGCTTCGCCTTCCTGCTTGAGGAGAGCGTCTTGCGGTTCCAGATCGGGGACACGGACACGATGGCGGCCCAACTCGGCTATCTCCTCACTGTGGGCGCACTACCAGCGGTGTCGCTCGGCATCATCCCGATGGCGGAGCACGAGCGGGCGCAGTGGCCGGAAGAGACGTTCCACATCTACGACGACAAGCTGGTGGCCGTGGAACTCGTGTCGGCCCGGGTACGTGTCACCCAGCCCTCCGAGGTCAACCAGTACGTGAAGACGTTCGAGCGGCTGCGGAGCATGGCCGTCTACGGTGCAGAGGCCCGCAGCCTCATCCTCCGCGCGATCGAAGCGCTTCACTGAGCGGGTACGGCGCCCGGAGGCGAGAGGGGGCGAAGCGTTGCCGTGTGCCAACCCTCTCTGCCGCGCGTCGGGTACGTGGCGGTGAGTACGGCGCCCCTGCCGCCAGCAGGCACTGGGTACGCTGCGCCTACGGCGGCGATTGGGTGGGGCACACGGGCTACTGAGGAAGTACCCGTGTGCGGAAGCCAGTTGTACTGCGTGAACGCGAGGCGGTGGGGATTGCGAATCACTTGTCTGGAATGCCGGTATCTCAGGAAGTGAGTAAAAACCGGGCACCCTCCGGGTAACGTCGCAGGTCGCGGCCTGTGGTCCCCGCGCGTGCGGGGGTGGTCCCTCACCTCGGAGGAGAAGGTCCTGGCCGCCCTCGTGGTCCCCGCGCGTGCGGGGGTGGTCCCTCCGGATGCGTCGCAACTGCGGTTGTTACAGCGTGGTCCCCGCGCGTGCGGGGGTGGTCCCGCGCAGTTGGAACAGACGGTCCTGCTGCTCCTGTGGTCCCCGCGCGTGCGGGGGTGGTCCCCTGACCCGCTATCACGACATCACCGAAGACCTGTGGTCCCCGCGCGTGCGGGGGTGGTCCCGGCGCGCTCCGACAGCGGCGGCTTGAGTCGACGTGGTCCCCGCGCGTGCGGGGGTGGTCCCGGCGCGCTCCGACAGCGGCGGCTTGAGTCGACGTGGTCCCCGCGCGTGCGGGGGTGGTCCCCAGCCGTTGCACACAGCACACGCGAGGAGCAGGTGGTCCCCGCGCGTGCGGGGGTGGCCCCCGGGTGTGTGCAGAACACTCGGGGCCGGGGAGGTGGTCCCCGCGCGTGCGGGGGTGGTCCCGTTCCCTTGCCCCTGTCAGAACCGTAGGCTGAGTGGTCCCCGCGCGTGCGGGGGTGGTCCCACCACCAGCGGGGACTTCGAGGTGGACCGGGTGCGGTCCCCGCGCGTGCGAGGGTGGTCCCCTCGTCTCATGCCGCGTCCCGTATCCGCGGTGGTGGTCCCCGCGCGTGCGGGGGTGGCCCCTACTGGTCGAGGCTCGACACAAACCCGGCATTGTGGTCCCCGCGCGTGCGGGGGTGGTCCCGGGTTAGCGCAGGCCCGGGTGGCGGGCAGCGTGTGGCCCCCGCGCGCGAGGGTGGTCCCGTCGAGGCCTTGAAGGTTCGGAGCCGTCACCTGTGGTCCCCGCGCGTGCGGCGGGGCTTGGCAGGTCGCGGCTGCGGGGCCTCGGGGGGCGGAGCGCGGGGTGGGGACGATGCCGTGCCTCTCCTGGCGGGGTCCGGCGGCGTCGGTGTGGCGCCGCGCGGCAGGGGATTCCTCAATCCTGCCCAGCCGGGGCACCGGTGGCGCTGGGTCCGCGAGCGAGCTGGGCGGTGGCTTCGGTGGGGCGCAGACGTACGGGTCAGGGTGGTCCCAGCGTGAGCCGGGGCTTTGGGGCGTCCGTGCGGCCCGTCTGGGGGCGGCGGCTGCCCGCGCGGTACTGGAGGGGCCAGGTCACGCCGGGGCCCGTGTAGGACTGCTCGGCGGCGGCGTGGAGGGTCCAGTGGGGGTCGTAGAGGTGGGGGCGGGCCAGGGCGCAGAGGTCGGTGCGGCCCGCCAGGATGAGGGAGTTGACGTCGTCCCAGGAGGAGATGGCGCCGACCGCGATGACGGGGATGCCCGTCTCGTTGCGGATGCGATCGGCGTAGGGGGTTTGGTAGGAGCGGCCGTACGCGGGGCGTTCGTCGGAGACGACCTGGCCTGTCGAGACGTCGATCGCGTCGGCGCCGTGGGCGGCGAAGGCGCGGGCGACGGCGACCGCGTCGTCCGCGGTGGTGCCGCCGTCGGCCCAGTCCGTGGCGGAGACGCGGACCGTCATGGGCCGTTCCGGCGGCCACACCTCCCGTACGGCGTCGAAGACTTCGAGGGGGAAGCGGAGCCGACCGGTGAGCGAGCCGCCGTACGCGTCGGTGCGCTGGTTGGTGAGCGGGGAGAGGAAACTGGACAGCAAGTAGCCGTGGGCGCAGTGGAGTTCGAGGAGGTCGAAGCCCGCGCGGGCGGCGCGCCGCGCGGCGGCGACGAACTGGTCGCGGATCGCGGGGAGTTCGTCGGCGCGCAGGGCGCGCGGGGTCTGGCTGCCCGGCTTGTACGGGAGCGGAGAGGGGGCCACCAGCGGCCAGTTGCCCGTGTCCAGGGGGTCGTCGATGCCCTCCCACATGAGCTTGGTGGAGCCCTTGCGACCGGAGTGGCCCAGCTGCACGCCGAGGGCGGTGCCAGGGGCCTGGGTGTGGACGAAGTCCGCGACGCGCGCCCAGGCGTCGGCCTGTTCGTCGGTGTACAGACCGGCGCAGCCGGGCGTGATGCGGCCGCGCTCGCTGACGCACACCATCTCCGTCATGACCAGGGCCGCCCCGCCGAGGGCCCGCGCGCCCAGGTGGACCAGGTGGAAGTCGCCGGGGACGCCGTCCACGGCGGAGTACATGTCCATGGGGGAGACGACGACGCGGTTGCGGAGGGTGAGTTCGCGCAGCCGGAACGGGGTGAACATCGGCGGCGTGCCCGGCGGGCAGCCGAAGTCCCGCTCCACGGCGGCGGTGAAGCGCTCGTCGCGCAGCCGCAGGTTGTCATGGGTGACGCGGCGGCTGCGGGTGAGCAGGTTGAAGGCGAACTGGCGGGGCGGCTGCCCCAGATAGAGCGGCAGTTCCTCGAACCACTGGAGGCTGGCGCGGGCCGCGCGCTGCGTGGACTCCACGACGGGCCGCCGCTCGGCCTCGTACGCGGCGAGGGCGGCCGGGACGTCGGGCTGCTCGCGCAGGCAGGCGGCGAGCGCGAGGGCGTCCTCGACGGCGAGCTTGGTGCCGGAGCCGATGGAGAAGTGCGCGGTGTGGGCGGCGTCGCCGAGCAGGACCGTGTTGCCGTGCGCCCAGCGGTCGTTGACGACCGTGCGGAAGGTGAGCCAGGAGGAGTTGTTGGAGCGCAGGGCGCGGCCGCCGAGCGCGTCGGAGAAGGTCTTGGCGCAGGCCTCGATGGACTCCCCCACCTCCATGTCCGCGAAGCCCGCCGCCCGCCAGACCTCCTCGCGCATCTCGACGATGACCGTGGAGTCCGTGGGCGAGAACGGGTAGCCGTGCAGCTGCATCACGCCGTGCTCGGTCTCGGCGATCTCGAAGCGGAAGGCGTCGAAGGCGAAGTCGGCGGCGAGCCAGATGTAGCGGCAGCGGTGGCCGGTGACCGTGGGCTTGAAGACGTCCGCGTGCGCCGCGCGGGTCCGGCTGTGTACGCCGTCGGCGGCGACCACCAGGTCATGGGTCGCGGCGAGTTCGGCGGCGGGCGGCGCGGGGGTGCGGAAGCGCAGGTCGACGCCGAGGTCGCGGCAGCGCTCGTGCAGCACGGCGAGCAGGCGGCGGCGGCCGAGCGCGGAGAAGCCGTGGCCGCCGGAGGTGTGCCGGGCGCCGCGGTGCACGATGTCGATGTCGTCCCAGCGGACGAACTCCTCGCGCAGCGCCGCGTACACGACGGGGTCGGCGTGCTCGATGCCGCCGAGGGTCTCGTCGGAGAGGACCACGCCGAAGCCGAAGGTGTCGTCGGGGGCGTTCTTCTCCCAGACGGTGACCTCGCGGGCCGGGTCGAGGCGCTTCAGCAGCGCCGCGGCGTACAGCCCGCCGGGGCCGCCGCCGATGACGGCGACGCGCCGGGCGAGGGCCCCGGGGTCCCGGAAGTGGCCTGCACGGTCACCGCCCCCGCCACTTCGGGTCCCGCTTCGCGGTGAACGCGGCGTGGAACTCGGCGTAGTCCTCGCCGTTCATCAGCAGCGCCTGCGTCGCGGCGTCCAGCTCCACGGAGGCCGCGAGCGGCATGTCCAGCTCGGCGGTGAGCAGCGCCTTCGTCTGCGCGTACGCCAGAGCGGGGCCCGCGGCGAGGCGGCGGGCGAGCGCGGCGGCGGCCTCGGCGGCCCTGCCCTCGTCGGTCAGCTCGCTGATCAGGCCGATCCGCTCGGCCTCGGGCGCGCGCACCGGCTCGCCCAGCATCAGCAGGCGCGTGGCGTGGCCGAGCCCGACGACGCGCGGCAGCAGGTAGGCGGCGCCCATGTCGCCGCCGGACAGGCCGACCTTGGTGAACAGGAACGCGAACCTCGCCGAGGGGTCCGCGACCCGGAAGTCCGCGGCGAGCGCGAGGACGGCGCCCGCGCCCGCGGCCACGCCGTGCACGGCGGCGATCACGGGGAAGGGGCACTCGCGCAGGGCGCGCACCACCTGGCCCGTCATGCGGTTGAAGTCGAGGAGCTGCGCGGTGTCCATGGCGAGGGTGGCGCCGATGATCTCGTCCACGTCGCCGCCGGAGCAGAAGCCGCGGCCCTCGCCGCCGAGCACGAGGGCGCGGACCGACCGGGTGCGGGACAGCTCGGCGAGCAGGTCGCGCAGGTCGGCGTAGGCGCCGAAGGTGAGGGCGTTGAGCTTCTCCGGGCGGGCGAGCGTGACGGTGGCGACGCCGTCGTCGACGCTGAGCCGCAGGTGCTCCCACTCGGGGGTGCGGGCTGCGGAGCCGGTGAAGGGACTCATGACGTGCGGCCTCCTCGACGGAGAGCGGAGTGGGGCCCTGGGGCGGGCCGGTGCGGGGCGCTGCCGTGTTCCCGCCTTCGAAGTTATCACCCATCCATGACTGTCGTCACGAGCACGCGATACGACGGGCCAGCCGGTCGGCCGGTCACCCTGCCGCCCTGCCGCCCTGCCGCCCGGTCGCCCGGTCAGCCGGTCAGCCGGTCAGCCGGTCAGCCGGTCAGCCGGTCAGCCGGTCAGCCGGTCATGGGTACGCGATCACGCGGGTCGCGGGTGCGCGGCCACCCGGGTCCGGGGCGGCCCGTAATGGCCCGGACCAATGGCCCTGTCGCCGCCCGCTTAGGATTCGTACGGTTGAAGGCAGGACCCGCACAGGATCCCCCTGCTCGGGACCGCCCGCTCGCCGAACGGACCAGCCCTTGCCCGCATCCCACTCCCCCGCCTCCTGGCGCATCGGACTGCCCCACACCGTGGCCGCCGTGCCCATCGCCCGCGCCCTGGTCCGCACGGCCCTGACCGACATCGGCTCCACGGCCTGCACCGACACCGCCGAGCTGCTGACCGCCGAACTCGTCGCCAACGCGATCGAGCACGCGCCGGGGCATCACCCGATAGAGCTGGTCATCGAGTTGCTCCCGACCCGCTGCCAGGTCGAGGTGCACGACTCCAACCCCCTCCCACCGGGGGACCTGACCGGTCCGGGGGCGACCTGCGAGCCGGACCCCTGGCAGGAGCACGGGCGGGGGCTGCTGCTGATCCGCACGCTCAGCACGTCGTGCGGGCACCGCCCCACCGAGTCCGGCAAGGCGGTCTGGTTCACGCTCCAGGCTCCCGCGGAGCACTGACCGCCGCTGCCCCGAGCCGCGAGTTGCGCCGCCCGTACGCCGCGTACACCCCCGCCCCCACCGCCAGGAACCCCGCGAACTGGACCCAGGTCGTCCAGCCCGTGCCCCAGATCAGATACGCGCTGAAGCCGATTCCGAGCAGGGGGAACAGCGGGTGGAGCGGCACCCGGAAGGTGCGCTTCAGGTCCGGTCGCGTCCGGCGCAGGGCGAGTACCGAGGCGTTGACCGCCGCCATGACGGCGAGGGTGCCGATGGTGGTGAGGTTGACGACCACGTCGAGCGAGGAGAACGCGGCGGGCAGCGCGATCAGGGCCGCCACGATCCAGGTGCCCGCGGCCGGGGTCGCGGTGCGCGGGGAGATCCGCTCGAAGACGCGGGGCATCAGGCCGTCGCGGGCCATCGACATCAGGATGCGGGTCTGCCCGTACATCACGGCGAGCACGACGGAGGCGATGGCGACGACCGCGCCGAAGGCGATGACGCCGCCGAACCCGGAGCCGGTGACGCGGTCGACGATCAGGGAGAGCGCGGCGGGCTTGTCGGCGACGGCGTCGGGGCCGAGCGCGCCGATCGCGGCGAGCGCCACGGCCACGTACAGGAGCGTGACGACGCCGATGCAGATCAGGATGGCGAGGGGGATGTTCCGGCGCGGATCGCGCACCTCCTCCCCGGCCGTGGTCACCGCGTCGAAGCCGATGAACGAGAAGAACGCGAGGGACGCGCCCGCGGTGATCCCGGAGGCACCGGCGCCCGCGAACGGGGTGAGGTTGCCGTCCTGGAACGCGGTGAACGCGATCGCGAGGAACAGCAGCAGGATGCCGATCTTCAGCACGGCCATGGCGGCGGTGGCCCGCGCGCTCTCCCGGATGCCGCGCACGAGCAGCACGGCGGCGAGCAGGATGACCACGACGGCCGGGAGGTTCACCGCGCCGCCCTCGCCGGGGCCCGCCGACAGGGCCGTAGGGAGCTGCCAGCCGGTGAGGCTGTCGAGGAGTTCGTTCAGGTACTGGCTCCAGCCGACGGCGACCGCCGACACGGACACGCCGTACTCAAGGAGCAGACACCAGCCGACGAGGAACGCCGTGCGCTCGCCGAGCGCCGCGTACGCGAACGAGTAGGAGCTGCCGGACACGGGGATCGCACCGCCCAGCTCGGCGAACGAGAAGGCGGTGAAGACGCAGGTCACGGCGGCGAGGACGTACGAGACGGCGACGGCGGGCCCGGCCTCGGCGACGGAGTCGGACAGGCCGACGAAAATGCCGGTGCCGACGATCGCGCCCACCCCGAAGCAGACGAGCTGGAACAGGCCCATCGTGCGCCTGAGGCCATGGCCTTCGCGGTCCGCGCCGGACTCGGCGATCAGGAGGTCGGGGGACTTGAGGCGCCGACCGGTGGGGGCGGCCGGGCTGGTGGTGCGCATGGCGGGGTGGTGCTCGTTTCTGGTGGTGCGTACGGCGCGGGGGCGCCGGTGGTGCGGGGGGCGTCCGGTCGGGGCGGGTCAGCGTGGCGCGGGCAGGGGCGCTCCGGCGAGGGTCGCCACCAGGACCGCCTTGATCGTGTGCAGCCGGTTCTCGGCCTCGTCGAAGACCACGGAGTGCTCCGACTCGAAGACCTCGTCGGTGACTTCGAGGGAGCTGAGGCCGTGCTTCTCGCACAGGGCGCGCCCCAGCGTCGTCCCGAGGTCGTGGAAGGCGGGCAGGCAGTGCAGGAACTTCACGTCCGCGTTGCCCGTGGCGCGCAGCACGTCCATCGTGACCGCGTACGGCGCGAGGTCGGTGATGCGCTGGTCCCAGACCTCGGGCGGCTCGCCCATGGACAGCCACACGTCGGTGGCGACGAAGTCGGCGTCCACGACGCCCTCGGCGATGTCCTCGGTGAGCGTGATCCGGGCGCCGCTGCCCTCGGCGAGGGCCCGGGCGCGGGCGACGACGTCCTCGGCGGGCCAGTAGGCGCGGGGCGCCACGATCCGCACGTCCATGCCGAGCATCGCGCCCGTCACCAGATAGGAGTTGCCCATGTTGAACCGGGCGTCACCGAGATAGGCGAACGCGATGCGCTCCAGGGGCTCCGCGCAGTGCTCGGTCATCGTCAGGACGTCGGCGAGCATCTGCGTGGGGTGCCAGTCGTCGGTGAGGCCGTTGTAGACGGGCACGCCCGCGTGGGCGGCGAGCGCCTCGGCCGTCGCGTGGGCGTCGCCCCGGTACTGGATGGCGTGGAACATCCGGCCCAGCACCCGGGCGGTGTCCTTCGCGGACTCCTTCTGGCCGATGTGGGAGGCGGAGGGGTCCAGGTAGGTGGTGGCGGCGCCCTGGTCGGCGGCGGCCACCTCGAAGGCGCAGCGGGTGCGGGTGGAGGCCTTCTCGAAGACCAGGGCGATGTTCTTGCCGGTCAGCAGGCGCTCCTCGCGGCCCGCGCGGCGGGCGGCCTTCAGGTCCGCGGCCAGGGCGAGCAGGCCGCGGAATTCCTCGGCGCTGAAGTCCAGCTCCTTGAGGAAAGGGCGGCCGGTGAGGTCGGGGCCGGTCGAGCCGTTCGCCATGGGGGCGCTCCTGGGGTGCGAATACGTGACTTTGAAAGTCTATACGACCTTACACATTTATATGCACACCCCTTCGACTCGTCCGGGGCCCCCTCTGGAGCCGCCCCTCGGGAGCCGCCCCGGGACACCCCTTGGAGCCGTCCCGGGACACCCCTTGGAGCCGCCCCGGAACGCCCCGGTCACTCCCCCACCGCGCCCCGCTCCACCGGACAGCTCATGCAGCGCGGCCCGCCCCGGCCCCGGCCCAGCTCGCTGCCGGGGATCTCGATCACCTCGATGCCCTGCTTGCGCAGATGCGTGTTGGTGGTGGCGTTCCGCTCGTAGGCGACCACGACGCCCGGCTCGACGGCGAGCACGTTGCAGCCGTCGTCCCACTGCTCGCGCTCGGCGGCGTGCACGTCCTGCGTGGCGGTCAGGACGCGGATCCGGTCCAGGCCGAGCGCGGCGGCGATGGCCCGGTGCATGTGCTCCGGCGGATGGTCGGTGACCTTCAGCTCGCGCTCGTCCACGCCCGGCTCGATCGTGTACGAGGGCAGCGTGCCGAGGCCCGCGTACTGGGTGAACGTATCGCCGTCGATCATCGTCATCACCGTGTCCAGGTGCATGAACGCCCGGCGCTTGGGCATGTCGAGCGCCACGATCGAGGTGGCGGACCCGGCGGCGAACAGCTTGTGCGCGAGCATCTCCACGGCCTGCGGCTTGGTGCGCTCGCTCATGCCGATGAGCACGGCGCCGTTGCCGATGACCAGGACGTCGCCGCCCTCGATGGTGGAGGGGTAGTCGCTCTGGCCCTGCGACCACAGGTGGAAGCCCTGGCCGTGGAAGAGCGGGTGGTGCTGGTAGATCGCCTCGAAGTGGACGGTCTCGCGCTGCCGGGCGGGCCAGCGCATCGCGTTGATGGACACGCCGTCGTAGATCCAGGCGGAGGTGTCCCGTGTGAACAGGTGGTTGGGCAGCGGGCCGAGCAGGAAGTCGTCCAGGTCCATGCAGTGGAAGCGCACGGACGTCGGCTCCGGGTGCCGCTCCAGGTACTCCCGCTTCGTCATGCCGCCGATCAGCAGCTCGGCCAGCTCCGCGGACGGCAGCGGCTCGAACTGGGCCCGCAGGTGGTCGGTGGCGAGCGGCCCGTACTCCTTCTCGTCGAAGACCCGGTCCAGGACGAGCAGGCGGGCCGCCGGGACGTCCAGGGCCTCGGTGAGGAGGTCACCGAAGAGGTGGACCTCCACCCCCCGGTCGCGCAGCACGTCGGCGAAGCCGTCGTGCTCCTGTCTGGCCCGCCGCACCCACAGGACGTCGTCGAACAGCAAGGCGTCCTTGTTGGTCGGCGTGAGGCGCTTCAGTTCCAGGTCCGGGCGGTGCAGGATGACGCGGCGCAGCTTCCCGGCCTCGGAGTCGACGTGGAATCCCATGCCCCCATCCTCACCCCACCGGGGCCGCGGCACGCGCCCCGCGGCGCGTCGCGGGCGTCCCGCCCGGCAGGACAGGGGCGCCCACAACGCGCCAAACAGCCATCAGAGCCGCGGATCCACCGGTTCCGATTCCAGTGCGAGCACCGCGAACACCGCCTCGTGCACCCGCCACAGCGGCTCGCCGTCGGCGAGCCGGTCCAGGGCCTCCAGGCCGAGCGCGTACTCGCGTATCGCCAGGGACCGCTTGTGGCCGAGGAACCGGCCGCGCAGCTTGGCCAGGTTCTCCGGGCGGGTGTACTCCGGGCCGTAGATGATCCGCAGGTACTCGCGGCCGCGGCACTTGATGCCCGGCTGGACGAGCCGCCCCTTGGCGTCGCGCACCAGCGCACCGACCGGCTTGACCACCATGCCCTCGCCGCCGCGCCCGGTCATCTCCAGCCACCAGTCGACGCCCGCGCGCACCGACTCGGCGTCGCCCGTGTCGACGTACAGCCGCCGCGTGGTGCGCAGCAGGCCCGAGCCGTCGTGCTCCACCATGCGGTCGATCAGGGCCAGTTGCTCGTCGTGCGGCAGCGCGGCGAGGCTCCTGCCCTGGACGGCGAGGATCTGGAACGGCGCGAGCCGCACCCCTTCCAGGCCGTCGGTCGGCCAGCAGTAGCGGCGGTAGGCCTCGGTGAACGCGGCGGCGTCCGCGGCGCGCTCCCGCTGCTTGCCGAGCAGCCCGGCCACCTCGACGCCCCGTGCGGCGGCCGCCTGGAGGGCGTCCAGGGCGGCCGGGAAGACCGCGCCGGACGCGGCGCCCACGGCCGCGTACTGCGTGCGCAACAGGCCGGAGGCCTTCAGGGACCAGGGCATCAGCTCGGCGTCGAGCAGCAGCCAGTCCGTGGCCAGCTCGTCCCAGAGCCCGGCCGCGCCTGCCGCCTCCCGCAGCCGGTCCAGGACCTGCTCGGTCAGCTCGGGGTCGCTGAGGAAGGGGCGGCCGGTGCGGGTGCACAGCGCGCCCGTGGGGCCGTCCACGCCGAAGCGCTCGCGGGCCGCTTCGGCGTCCCTGCACACCAGGACCACCGCGCGCGAGCCCATGTGCTTCTCCTCGCACACGACGCGCGCCACGCCGTCCGCCGCGTACTGCGCGAACGCGTCCTCCGGGTGCTCCAAGTAGCCGTCGCGCTTCGAGGTCGCCGTCGGCGCCATCGTCGGCGGCAGATACGGCAGCAGGCGCGGGTCCACCGCGAAGCGGCTCATCACCTCAAGGGCCGCCGCCGCGTTCTCCTCGCGCACGGTCACCCGCCCGGCGTGCCGGGTCTCCACGACGCGGCGGCCCTGGACGTCGCCGAGGTCGAGGGGCCGCCCTTCGCGGCCGCCGGGCGCCTCCGTGCGCAGCGGCTTCGCCGGTTCGTACCAGACCTTCTCGGCGGGTACGTCGACGAGTACGCGCTCCGGCCAGCGCAGGGCGGTGAGCTTGCCGCCGAAGACCGCGCCGGTGTCCAGGCAGATGGTGTTGTTCAGCCAGGTCGCCGTCGGCACCGGCGTGTGGCCGTAGACCACGGCGGCCTTGCCCCGGTACTCCTCCGCCCACGGGTAGCGCACCGGCAGGCCGAACTCGTCGGTCTCGCCGGTGGTGTCGCCGTACAGGGCGTGCGAGCGGACCCGGCCCGAGGTGCGGCCGTGGTACTTCTCGGGCAGCCCTGCGTGGCAGACGACGAGCCTGCCGCCGTCGAGGACGTAGTGGCTGACGAGCCCGTCGATGAACTCCCGCACCCCCCGTCTGAACTCCGCGCTCTCCGCGTCGAGTTGCTCGACGGTCTCGGCGAGGCCGTGGGTGAGCTGGACCGTGCGGCCCCTGAGGTGGCGGCCGAGCTTGTTCTCGTGGTTGCCGGGCACGCACAGGGCGGTGCCCGCGGCGACCATGGACATCACGCGGCGCAGCACGCCCGGGGTGTCGGGGCCGCGGTCGACGAGGTCGCCGACGAACACGGCCGTGCGGCCCTCGGGGTGGACCCCGTCGACGTAGCCGAGCTTGCCGAGCAGCGCCTCCAGCTCGCTCGCGCAGCCGTGGACGTCGCCGACGATGTCGAAGGGGCCGGTGAGGTGGCTGAGGTCGTTGAACCGCCTCTCGGTGACGACGGTGGCCGCGTCGATCTCCTCGACGCCCTTGAGGACGTGCACCTTGCGGAAGCCCTCGCGCTCCAAGTGCCGCAGGGAGCGGCGGAGTTCGCGGGTGTGCCGCTGGATCACGCGGCGCGGCATGTCGGCGCGGTCGGTGCGGGCCGCGTTGCGCTCGGCGCACACCTCCTCGGGTACGTCCAGGACGATGGCGATGGGCAGCACGTCGTGCTTCCGGGCCAGCTCGATCAGCTGGCGGCGGCTGTCCTGCTGCACGCTGGTCGCGTCCACGACCGTGCGGCGGCCCGCGGCGAGCCGCTTGCCCGCGATGTAGTGCAGCACGTCGAAGGCGTCGCGGCTGGCGCTCTGGTCGTTCTCGTCGTCGGCGACCAGGCCCCGGCAGAAGTCCGACGACAGCACCTCGGTGGGCGCGAAGTGCTTGCGCGCGAAGGTCGACTTGCCGGAGCCGGACGCTCCGATCAGGACGACGAGGGAGAGGTCGGTGACGGGCAGGGTGCGGGCCCCGGGCTCGGCGCGCTCGGCGGCCCCGGTTCGTTCGGTGCTGGTCATGCGGCCTTCGCCTCCTTCGCGGTGTCGGTACGGGCGCCGTTCTCGGCGGAGTGGGTGCCGCTCTTGGCGGAGTGGGTGCCGGTGGGCTGCTCGGCGCGGGTGAACACGGCCATCTGCGTGGGCGGGCCCACCTCGGGGTCGTCGTCCCCGACGGGCAGGTACGCGACCTCGTAGCCGTGCCGGGCGGCGACCGCGTCGGCCCAGGCGCGGAACTCGGCGCGGGTCCATTCGAAGCGGTGGTCGCCGTGGCGGACGTGGCCCGCCGGGAGGGACTCCCAGCGCACGTTGTACTCGACGTTCGGGGTCGTCACGAGAACCGTGCGCGGCCGGGCGGAGCCGAACACCGCGTACGCGACGGCGGGCAGCCGGTCCGGGTCGACGTGCTCGATCACCTCGCTGAGCACCGCCGCGTCGTACCCCTTGAGCCGCTTGTCCGTGTACGCGAGGGAGCCCTGGAACAGCTCCACGCGCTCCGCCTGCCGCTCCCCCATGCGCTCAAGGCGCAGCCGCCGGGCCGCGACGGTGAGGGCGCGCAGCGACACGTCCACGCCCACGACCTTCGTGAACCGGGTGTCCTTCAGCAGCGCCTGCACCAACTGGCCCTGCCCGCAGCCCAGGTCGAGCACCCGGCCCGCGCCCGCCGCCCGCAGGGCGGCGACGATCGCCTCGCGGCGCCGCGCGGCCAGCGGCACCGGGCGGTCCTCGGTGTCGGTCTCCTCGTCCTCCTCGTCGACGGCGTTGTCCAGGTCCGTGACGTCCGTGTCGTCGGCGTCGGCGAGCCGGGCCAGCTCCAGGCGCTCCATGGCCTGGCGCGTCAGGGACCAGCGCCGGGCCAGATAGCGGCTGGTGATCAGCTTCTGCTCGGGGTGGTCCGCGAGCCAGCCGTCACCGGCGCGCAGCAGCTTGTCGACCTCGTCGGCCGAGACCCAGTAGTGCTTGGCGTCGTCGAGCACCGGCAGCAGTACGTACAGGTGGCGCAGCGCCCGGCTCAGCGTGAGCGCGCCGTCCCCGGCCTCCAGGACGAGCCGGACGTACCGCGAGTCGCCCCACTCGGGGAAGCGCTCGTCCAGCGGCACCGGGTCGGCCGTGACCGTCCAGCCGAGCGGCTCGAACAGCGCCCGGACCAGGTCGGCGCCGCCGCGCGCGGGCAGCGCGGGCACCTCGACGCGCAGCGGCAGGGGCTGCGCGGCGCGCTCGGGCAGCGCCTTGCAGACGCCGCGCAGCGCGCTGGAGAACACCGTGCTCAGCGCGACGGCGAGCAGCGAGGACGCCGCGTACGGCCGGTCGTTCACGTACTGCGCGAGCGCCGCGTCCGGCGCGCCGCCGCGGCCCTTCCCCGGCGCACCAGCGCCAGCGGGTCCACCTCCAGGAGCAGCGCGGCCGTGCAGCGCTCGGCGGACGCCTCTGGGTAGAAGACGTGCGCCCGGCCGTACGAGGTGGAGAACGCCTGCGCCTTCGCGGGGTGCTTGTGCAGCAGGAACCCGAGGTCGGTGGCGGGGCGTTCAGGGGAACCGGTCGTGCTGATCGTCAGGAACACGGTGGGTCTGCCTTGGTAGGACTGTCGAGCTACGGATGGGTACGGATGGGTGCGGCCCGCTCCGCCCGCGCGCGGCGGCTGCCGCCGTGAGGGAACCGGGCAACGGAACGCCGCGCCGGAACGCGGCAGCGAAGGGGCGTGCTGGGGCGACCACGGCTCCGGGCCCTGCCCGGCGCCCTATGCACACGGGTGCGTCGCCCTCCCCCGTCACGCCTGCACAAACGTACATCGAACACCGCGTTCGCACCCGGGCTTTTCCACCGCCCCACCGCCCCATCACCCCAGGAAGCGAAGCCCCACCGCGCCGCCCGCCCCCTCTGCGCGCCCTCGTCCCCGCGGCGGCCGCCCCGGCGCGAGGGCGGAGCGGCCGCCCCGCGGTCGGCCGTTGGCCGTGCGGAACCGCGAGGTGCGGTTCCGCACGGCCCTGTTCACCGGGCCAGGCCCATGGTGACCGTCAGCGCAGTTGGGACTGCACCTGGGACGCGATCAGTTCCAGGTGGTCCAGGTCGTCCAGGTCCAGGCACTGGAGGTAGACGCGGGTCGCGCCGATGTCCGCGTAGCGGCCGATCTTGTCGACGACCTCGGCGGGGGAGCCCGCGAGACCGTTGGCCTTGAGTTCGGACACCTCGCGGCCGATGACCGCCGCGCGCCGCGCCACCTCCGCGTCGGTCCTGCCGACGCAGGCCACCAGCGCGTTGGAGTACACCAGGTCGTCGCCCGCGCGCCCGGCCTCCTCGGCGGCGGCGCGCACCCGGCCGAACTGCCGCTCGCTGTCCTCCACCGAGGCGAAGGGGATGTTGAACTCGTCCGCGTACCGCGCGGCGAGGCGCGGCGTGCGCTTGGCGCCGTGGCCGCCGATCAGGACCGGCACCTTGGCCTGCGCGGGCTTGGGCAGCGCGGGCGAGTCCGCCAGCTGGTAGTACGTCCCGTCGTAGGTGAACGTCTTGCCCACCTCCGTCGACCACAGGCCCGTGACGATCTCCAGCTGCTCCTCGAGGCGGGCGAACTTCTCCTTCGGGAACGGAATGCCGTACGCCCGGTGCTCGTCCTCGAACCAGCCCGCGCCGAGGCCCAGCTCCACGCGCCCGCCCGACATCTGGTCCACCTGCGCCACCTGGATGGCGAGGACGCCGGGCAGCCGGAACGTGCCCGCGGTCATCAGCGTGCCGAGCCGGATCCGCCGGGTCTCCCGGGCGAGCCCGGCCAGCGTGATCCAGGCGTCCGTGGGGCCCGGCAGACCGTCCACCGAGCCCATGCTCAGATAGTGGTCGGAACGGAAGAAGGCGTCAAAGCCCAGGTCCTCGGTGGCCTTGGCGACGGTGAGCAGCGTGTCGTAGGTGGCGCCCTGCTGGGGTTCGGTGAAGATACGCAGATCCATGCCCCCATCCTGCACGGTCGAACGCCCGTCAACCTCACCGTTTCCCCCGATCCCGGCCCGCCCCGGTCGGGTGAAAAACCGTCAACCCGGCGGCCGGGGCGCGTTCCCGCCAGTGACCGGCCCGCGCCGGTGATCGTTGGCTCCGCGGAGCCGGACCGCCCGGCGCCCGCGCCGGCGGCCGATGCCGGTGCGCCCCCAGCACCAACTGCCCTGTCCGGCCCGCTCGTTCCGGCCTGGCGGGGCGCGGGCCGAGGAGGCCGTGATGTCCCAGGAAGCCGTGCCCGAGCAGGCGCACGACCCGCTCGCGGAGCCGGTGCGCGACCAGGGCGTGCCCGAGCAGGCCCGCCCCCACCCTCCGGGCGGGCAGCCGGGGGCGCCCAAGGGGCTGCTCCAGCAGATGGAGGAGCTGATGGCGGCGCTCAACGCGGACCTGACGCAGCTCGACGCGGACCTCCAGCAGTCCGCGGGCGGCCGGGGGGCGGCGGTGGCGGAGGAGCCCGGGCGGTCCTGAATCACCGGAGGGGGCGCTCGCCCCGCGGAGGGCGGGACCTGTCCGAGGGGGGCGACGCCCGGCGCGTGAAGGCGGGGCAGACGAGGCCGGGCCCGCCAGGAGCACTGCCCCCGTCCCGGAGCGGCGGGCCCGGCGCCGCCCGTCCGGCGTCACGCCGGTCCCCCGCTTCTTCCGCACGCCCCCTCCCCCGACAGGTTGCGCTCGCGGGCCGCCAGGCGGCGGAGCATTTCCAGGACCCGGTCGCGGGACTCGTCGGCGGCGTCGATCGCTTCCATGCACTGCCAGTACAGCCCCTCGTCGTCGGCGCTCATGGCCACGGACACCAGGGAGATACCGGCCTCCCCCAGGAGGGCGCCCAGGCTCAGCAGGGTGTCGTGGGCGTCCGCTATGCCCGTGAGACACCCCGCCCGTATCCGCGTGCCGGGCGGGGGTGGGTCCAGCAGGCCGCAGCCTCTGCCGCTCAGCTCGCTCAGGCCCAGCGCCTCACCCCGTAATTCCGGTGGCCCGCCGACGGCCAGGCGGCCGCCTATCGCCTGGGCCAGGGCGTGCGACTGCCATACCTCCGCGACGGTGGCCGCGGGGTCCTGACTCCGCGCCAGGGCGCACCTGGTCGCTTCGATGAGCCGCATCGCATCCATGCGCCGTCCCCATTCATCCCGCGCCCACTCGCGGCACGTACACCGCACTCCCTTGTTCACTACCCACAGTGAGCGCCTTCGGTTCGAAAAGCCAGAGGAAGCCTGAAATCTGTGGACAGAAAGCCGGTTGTGGACAATGCATCCACTACTTAGAGTGACAAGAAGGTGTTTTTGCGGGGCTTCTGGAGTGTCCAGCGGGTGGTGACACGGCGGACTCGCGGGGCGGCTGGGCCCCGCGGGCGCCCGGGGCGCGCGGTGACCGGGGCCCACGGGGCGTGCGCCGGGCGGCCCGTGGGCCGAGCGCCTCGGGAGCGGCGCGGTGGTCGCGGGGGCGCGCGGGGCGGTTCGCCTTCACGGCTTGGGGCGCTTCGCCGTCACGCTTTGGGGAACCGCTCCTCGTTCCGGTCGATCTTCTCGGCGAGCGCCTTCAGCGGGTCGATGCCCAGCACCTCGCAGAACTGGAGGAGGTAGGCGAGGACGTCGGCGACCTCGTCGGTGACGCGGTGGGCCGAGTCCGGGTCGGCCATGACGCGGGCCGACTCCTCGGGGGTCAGCCACTGGAAGATCTCCACCAGCTCGGAGGCCTCCACGCTGAGCGCGGCGGCCAGGTTCTTGGGGGTGTGGTAGGGCTGCCACTTTCTGGCTGCCGCGAACTCGGCCAGCCTGCGCTGCAGTCCCGCTACGTCTAGATCGGTCACGGGGTCAGTCAACTACATGGGGGCGGGGGCGGAGGGCGTGGCCCTGCCGGGGGCGCACCGCCGCGGAGGGGGCGGGGTCGAGGTCGATGACCGTGACGCCGTCCGCCGCCGCGGCCCACGCGGCGTCGGCCACCGTGCCGATCAACCGGATGTGGCCCCGGGCGCAGGCCCGCGCGGCCAGGTCGGCCAGGGCCCGCTTCTGGCGCTGGTCGAGGCAGCGGTCGAACCCGTCGGCGAGGACGGTGAGGTTCTGGTACGCCTCGGGGACCTCCGCCACGGGGTCGACCTCCAGGACGCGGGGGCCGGTGAGCAGGACCAGGGCCAGCGCCAGGTAGCGCAGTTCGCCGTCGCCGAGCCGCCCGGCGCAGGTGCGCTGGCCGTCGCCGCGGTCCAGGACGGCGCGCAGGCCGCCGTCCCGGGTCTGCTCGGCGAGCACGTCGGTGACGGGCCCGGCGCACCCGGCGCGCAGGGCCGCGACGAGCTGCGCGTGCCGGTGGCCGCACTCGGAGCGGGTGCGCCAGAGCACTTCGGCGAGGTTGTGGCAGTCGCCGATGAGCCGCCCCTCGCCGCGGCGCCCCGCGGGCAGGGGGTCGCGCATGCTGCCGGGCCTCGGGTCGCACGCGAACGCCGAGCGCAGCGCGACCACCACCTGCTCGGCGGCGGCGAGCACCAGCCGCTGGCCGTCGGTCTTGCCCGCGACCCGCAGCGGCAGCAGCGCCGTGCCGAGCCGGTCGTCGGGCAGCGGCGCCCGCGTCACGGGCGCCGCGCCCGCGGTGTGCCAGGAGGCCTGGACGGTACGGCGCCCCGGGTCGCGCAGGGCCGTCTCCAGGAGTGTGAGCCCGTCGCGGGTCAGCCGCTCGCCCGCGATCCGCAGCTCCGGCTCGGCCTGGACGGCGAGGTCGAGGCGGACCGGGCCCGCCGGGCCGTCGACGGTGCAGCCGATGCGGAAGCCGCGCCGTGCCTGGCGGTCGGCGCGGGCCTGCTCGGGCACGCAGCGGGCGGGCTGCGGGAACGCCTCCACGAGGTCCGCGCCGCCGCCGAGCCGCGCCAGCGCCTCGTAGGCCCGCAGGGCGTTGGTCTTGCCGCTGCCGCTCGGCCCGGCGAAGAGGGTGAGGGGACCGAGCGGGAAGGCGGCGGCCCGGTGTCCGGCGAAGGCGGAGAGCCGCAGCTCGGTGACGCACGGCTTGTCCCTGCCCGTTGGTACCCGCGCGAGCGCCCCGCGGGAGTGCACAGTCATGGCCGGACGCTATGGGCCGGTGGATCAGACGAACCGTTTTGGCCAAGCGACCTTCGCCCGATCGGGCGATCACCGGCCAACGCGGTACGTTTGTCGGCCAGTTGACCGGCGGCGAAGGGCGGCGCGGGTCGGCCGCCGACGCCATGCCGACAGGTGGCGCGGGGCGGCCGTCGGCGCCGAGCGGTGGGCACCCGCGGCGCGGGGCGGCGGCCATCGGCACCCGGCCGGGCGCACGGCGGCGGCAGCCGACCGGCCCCAGGCCGCGCCCCTCGGCGCCGAGCGGAGCGGAGCGGCCTCCCGCGTCAGCCAGCCAGCGGGCGGGCGCGCACCGGGGCCGAGCCCGGACCGCGGGCGAGGCCGGGAAGCGACCCCCGAAAGCCCCCGGCGTCAGACGGTCGCCGCCTCCACCAGGCCCTGCACCTCGGTGTCCGGCGGGGACAGCAGGAAGACGTTCTTCTCCACGCGGTGCATGCCGCAGCCGAGGCCGAAGACGACACCGCTGCTGAAGTCCAGGACGCGCTTGGCGACTTCGGCCTCGGCGCCGCTCAGGTCGAGCAGGACCGGGGTCCGGGACATCAGGTACTCGGCGACCTCGCGGGCGTCCGCGAAGACGTTGACGCGGGTGACGATGAAGCGGCGCCGGGCCTCGGTCTCGGCGTCGGGCAGGGAGCGGTGCCCCGGCCACGACGGCCATTCGTTGCGCCCGCGCAGCGGTACGACCTGGGCCAGCCCTTCCCACTGCTCGTCGGTGGCTTCGTTGCTGGTCACAGAGCAACCCCGTCCTGGCTCGTTCTCAACGTCTGGCCAGGCAATTCTGACCCAACTCACCCGTTCGGCCCAACCGCGACACGTGCGCGACGCGAGTGGGACATCTCTCGTACGCCTGCTGACGCCCGGTCAGCGCCGAACGGTTCCGGGAACTTCCGGGCGGGCGCGTACGACCACCTGGCCATGCCTGCCGAGCCGCCGCCCCCGTCCGCCCAGCCCCCGTCCGCCGCTGAGCGCGCCTCGTCCGCCCAGCCCGCCTCATCCGCTCAGCCCGCCTCATCCGCTCAGCCCGCTTCGTCCGCCCCACCCGACAGGGCCCGGGCGTGGCGCCCGCCGCCCGCGCTGCTCGGGTTCCTCGTGCTGCTCCTGGTGGTCTTCGCCGTCTCGTACCAAGTCGGGTCGTCCGTCGGGCCCGTCGCGCCCGGCATGCGGTCCTCCTCACCGGACGGCGACAGCGGCGACGGCGGCGACAGTGGCGGCGGAGGGTCGCACGGCGGGCACGGAGGGCACTAGTGGGCGACACCACCACCGACCTCGTCATCGGCGGCATGACCTGCGCGGCCTGCGTGAACCGCGTCGAGAAGAAGCTCGGCGGGCTGGACGGCGTCAGTGCCAGCGTGAACCTCGCCACCGGCCGCGCCCGCGTGACGCATCCCGCGGGCACCGCGCCGGACGACCTGGTAGCCGTCGTCGTCCGCGCCGGGTACACCGCCGAGCTGCCGCCGCCCCCGGAACCCGTACCGCATCCGGTACCGGATCGCGCACGGAGTCCGGAAGCGGAGCGGGAGCGCGCGGGTAGTGAGCGGACGCGGCTGGTCGTGGCCGCGCTGCTCTCGCTGCCCGTGCTCACGCTGTCGATGGTGCCCGCCTGGCAGTTCCGGAACTGGCAGTGGCTGTGCTTCGCGCTGGCCGCGCCGGTCGCGGTGTGGGGTGCGTGGCCCTTCCACCGGCGGGCGCTGCGGGGGCTTCGGCACGGCGCGGCGACCATGGACACGCTGGTGTCGCTGGGCGTCGTGGCCTCGTTCTCCTGGTCGGCGTACGCGCTGTTCCTCGGGGGCGCGGGCGAGCCGGGGATGCGGATGCCGTTCGAGGTGCTGCCCTCGGCGGGCGGCGGGACCGCGCACGTCTATCTGGAGGCGGCGGTCGGCGTGCCGCTGTCCGTGCTCGCCGGGCGGTTCCTGGAGGCGCGGGCGCGGGGCGCCACCGGCGCGGCGCTGCGCTCGCTCGCCGAACTGGCCGCCAAGGACGTCGCGGTGCGCGGCGCCGACGGCGCGGAGCGACGCGTGCCGGTCGCCGAGCTGCGCGTGGGCCAGGAGTTCACGGTGCGGCCCGGGGAGCGGGTCGCCACGGACGGCGTGGTGGTGTCCGGTGGCTCCGCGCTCGACCTGTCGCTCGTCACCGGCGAGAGCGAGCCCGTGGACGCCGGGCCCGGCGACGCCGTCGTGGGCGGCGCGGTGAACGCGGGCGGCCTGCTCGTGGTCCGCGCCACCGCGGTCGGCGCCGACACGCAACTGGCCCGCATCACCCGCATGGTGACGGACGCCCAGGCTGGCAAGGCGCGCGCCCAGCGGCTCGCGGACGCCGCGGCGGGCGTGTTCGTGCCGGTGGTCCTCACCCTCGCGGTGACCGTCCTCGGGTTCTGGCTCGGCGCGGGCGCGGACCCCGAGGCCGCCGTCACCGCGGCCGTCGCCACCCTGGTCGTCGCCTGCCCGTGCGCCCTCGGCCTGGCCACGCCCACCGCGCTGCTGGCCGCCACCGGCCGCGGCGCCCAGCTCGGCGTCCTCGTCAGCGGCCCCCGCGCCCTGGAGACGCTGCGCCATGTCGACACGGTCGTCCTGGACAAGACGGGCACCCTGACGACGGGCCGGATGACCGTCACCGACGTCACCGCCGCCGAGGGCGGCCTCGGCGCGGAGACGGTCGTGCGGCTCGCCGGGGCGGTGGAGCGCGGCTCGGAGCATCCGCTGGGGCGCGCGCTGACGGCGTACGCCGAACAAGCCGCGCCGGACGGCTCCCCGCTTCCGGACGTCACCGGCTTCCGCGCCACGCCGGGGCACGGGGTGCGCGGCACCGTCGCGGGCCACGACGTGGAGGTGTGCGTGCCCGGCGACGCGCTGACCGGCGCGCTCGCGAAGGCCGTGGAGGCGGCCGAGGCGGCGGCGCGGACCGCCGTCCTGGTGCGGGTCGACGGCGTCGACCAGGCCGTCGTGGCCGTCGGCGACGTGCTGCGGCCCGGCAGCTTCCGGGCCGTGGACCGGCTGCGGCGCCTCGGCGTGGAGCCGGTGCTCGCCACCGGGGACCGCCCCGCGACGGCCCACGCCGTCGCCGCCGAACTCGGCATCACCGAGGTCCACGCCCGCTGCACCCCCGAGGGCAAGGCCGACCTCGTACGCCGCCTGCGGCAGGAGGGCCGCCGGGTCGCGGTGCTCGGGGACGGCGTGAACGACGCGGCGGCGCTCGCCCGCGCCGACCTCGGCATCGCCATGGGCTGCGGCACCGACGCGGCGATCGGCGCGGCCGATGTGACGCTCGTCGGCTCCGACGTCGGCGCGGCGGCCGTCGCCGTGCGGCTCGCCCGGCGCACCCTGGCCACGATCCGCGCCAACCTGGTCTGGGCGTTCGGCTACAACGCGCTCGCCGTGCCGCTCGCCGCCGTCGGCCGCCTCGGCCCGATGACGGCCGCCGTCGCGATGTCGGCGAGTTCGCTGCTGGTGGTCGCGAACAGCTTGCGGCTGCGTACGTGGGAGCCGGTGCCGCGGGGCGCGCGGGAGCGGGCGGGGGCGCGGACGAGGGCGGGGGCTGGGGCTCGGGCTCGGGCTCGGGCTCGGGCTGCGCGAGGGGGTGCGCTCCGGTGACCTCGCGGTACGAACGAGCGTACGGGCGGGTGTACGCGCGGGCGCGGGGCGCGCTGCCCGGGGTGCTCGCGCCGGTCCTCGCGCCGGTGCTCGCCTGTGCCGTCGCGCTGTGCGGGCTCAGCGCCTGGGTGGCGTCGGGCGCCGCGGGCGGGCCCGCGCGGATCTCCGTCACGGACGGGCGGGTCTTCCTGCCGTACGGCAGCGTCAAGGACACCGCCGCGTTCTTCCGGATCGCCAACTCGGGCACGTCCGACGACGTGCTCCTGTCGGTGCGGTCGCCGCGCGCCGACGACGTCATGCTCAGCCGGACCGTGGAGCGGCCGGGCCGCAACGTCGAGTCGATGCGGATGGTGGACTCCGCGACGATCCCCGCGGGCAGGCGGATCACCATGCGGCCCGACGGGCTCGACGTCATGCTCCGCCCGAAGCGGGCCCCGCGGCTCGGCGAGCGGATGCCGTTCGTGCTGCGGTTCCGGCACAGCGGGGAGGTGCGCGTGACGGCCGTGGTGGTCAGACCCGGGAACTGACGGCGCCGCCCGTCCGACTACTGCCTTCGAACACCACAACCTCCGAAGGCAGGGAAGGCGGGTGACGGCCGATGGGCGGTCTCGACGTACGCGTGCGGGGTCTGACCTGCGGACACGGGCGGGTCGTCGCCGTCGACGGCGTGGACCTGGACGTCGCGGCGGGCGAGCGCGTGGCGCTGACCGGCACCAACGGCTCCGGCAAGTCCACGCTGCTGCGCGCCCTGCTCGGCCTGCACCGGCCGGGCTCCGGCACGATCCTCGTCGACGGCCGCGGCCTGGCGTCGGCCGCCGACCGGGCGTGGCGGCGGCGGGTCTGCGCGTGGGTGCCGCAGAAGCCGGTGGCGGGACGGTTCCCGCTGCTCGCGGGCGAGTTGCTGGACTCCAGCGGGGCGCCGCAGGCGGCGGCACAGGCCGCGGCGGGGCTCGGCGTGGGGGCGCTGCGGCGCCAGGCGCTGCACACGCTGTCCGGCGGGCAGCTCCAGCGTACGTATCTGGCGCGGGCGATCGGCTGCGTGGCGGCCGGGGCGGGCGTGGTGCTCGCCGACGAGCCCACCGCGGCGCTTGACTTCGCCGGGCAGGAGGAGGCCGCGGACGCGCTGACGGCGCTGCCGGTCACGCTGGTCGTCGTCACGCACGACCGGGCGCTGGCGGGGCGGTGCGACCGGGTCCTCGACATGGCGGCGGGGCGGCTGCGGGAGGTGCGGGCGTGAGCGGTGCCCTGCCGGGTGGCCCCCAAGCCCGCCCCTTCCCGACACCAAGGGGCTCCGCTCCCTGGACCCCCGTTCATCGCCGCTTCGCGGCTCGTCCTCGAACGCCGGACGGGCCGTGTCCAGAGGTGGCGCCGTGAACGCGCTCGCCACGGCTGACCTCGGGGTGATGTGGGAGCTGCTGCCCGTGCGGCGGGCCGCGGCGGCGCTGGCGCTCGCGGCGGTGGGGCTGCCGGTGATCGGCGTGGTGATCGTCGGCCTCGACATCATGCCGGTGCGGTTCGCGATGATGCACGTCGCGCTGCTCGGCGTCGCCGTGGGGCTGCTCACCGGCCTCGACCCGATGCTGTGCGCGCTCGGCGCGTGCGCGCTCGCGGGCGCGGGCGTCGCCCCGCTCGCGGCGACGCCGGACGGCCTGTCCGGCGCGATGGGCCTGCTGATGAGCGTGGCCATCGCGGCCGCGCTGCTCGTCCTGTCGGTGTCCGGCGTCAACGCCTCCGGCGCGTTCGCGCTGCTGTGGGGGTCGATCCTGTCCGTGGGCGAGGCCGACCTGCTGGTCGTCGGCGCCCTCGCCGTGGTCGTGCCCGTGCTGTTCCTGTGGCGGCGGCGCGACCTGGCGCTGCTGCTGCACGACCGGGAGCTGGCCCAGTGCTCGGGCGTGCCGGTCGGCCGCCTCACCCTGGTGCTCCTGGTCCTGGTGGCCGTCGCGGTGGCCGGTGCCATCAAGCTCACCGGCGCGCTGCTCGTCGACGCGCTCACGCTGCTGCCCGCCCTCGCCGCGCGCCGCCTCGGCAACCGGCTCACCACCATCGCGCTGTGGGCCGTCGCCATCGGCGTCACCGTGAACACCTCCGGGTTCCTGCTGGCCCTCTGGCTCGACTGGCCGCCCGGACCCGTCCTGGTCCTGCTCGCGGGGGCGGTCGTCCTCGCCGTGCACCTCGTGCCCTTCGTTTCCCGCGTTCTCCGCGGTTCCCCCAACCCTCGTACCGTCGAACGGAGCCTCACCTCATGCCGCGCACCGGCGTCCCCCTCCCCTACCGAACCGTCCGCGTCGGAGCCCTCGCCCTGAGCGCGGCCGTGCTCGCCGTCACGGCCACCGCCTGCGCCGACGAGAACCAGCCCAAGAAGACCGACGCGGGCGAGGGCGGCGGGCCCGTCGTCGTCGCCACCACCACGTGGGAGGGCGCGTTCGCCAAGGCGGCGGGCGCCAAGGACGTCACCGTCCTGGTGCCGCCGTCCACGCACCACGCGCCGGACTACGACCCCAAGCCCTCCGACCTGGCGGCCGTCGCCAAGGCCGACTTCGTGCTGTACGCGCCGTTCGAGCCGTACGCCGACAAGATCAAGGAGGCGGCGGGCTCCGACGCCGAGCTGGTCCAGGTGAACCTGGACAACGACGCGCCCAAGGCCGTGCGCGAAGTGACGCGGCTCGGCGGGCTGTTCGGCACCGAGGTCGCCGCCGAGAAGTGGACGAAGACCTTCGAGCGGGAGTACGCGAAGCTGTCCAAGGACCTCAAGTCCGCCTGGCCGGACGGCAGGAGCCCGGCGGTGGTCAGCCAGGTGTTCACCACGTGGTCCGCGCGCATGGCGGGCGCCCGCACCGTCGGCACCTACGGGCCGGAGCCGGTGAAGGCCTCCCAGGTCGCCGAACTCGCCCGCAAGAAGCCCGCGTTCGTCCTCGACAACGCCCACATGTCGACGGGGACGGTCCTGCCGGGAACCGGCGCCGAGCAGCTGCGGATCGTCAACTACCCGAAGGACGACCTGGAGTTGCTGCCGGTGTACCGGGACGCGGCGGCGCAGTTGAAGAAGGCGATGAAGGCCGAGTAGTCGGCCGCGCCACGCGCGAGGGGCGCCCCCGGGCCTGGTCCGGGAGCGCCCCTCCGTGCTTGCGCGCCGCGCGCGTCACGCCCCGGCGGGTACGGCCGCCGCGGCCCGCTCCCGCAGCGCCGACCGGTCCGGCTTGCCCGCCGGGGTCAGCGGCAACTCGTCGACCAGGAGCAGGCGTTCGGGGTGCTTGGCGCGGTCGAGGCCGCGCCGGGCGAGGTGGGCGCCCAGGGACTCCAGGGTCAGCGGGCCGCCGTCGGCGGCGCCGGGGCCCGGCACCACGCACGCCGCGAGCCGCTCCCCCATCACCGGGTCCGGTACGCCGACGCACACCACGTCCCGCACCAGCGGATGCGCCGTCAGCTCCCGCTCCACCTCCGCCGGGCTGATGTTGGCGCCGCCGCGGATCACCACGTCCTTGAGGCGGCCCACGACGTGCAGCACGCCGTCCGGGTCGATCAGGCCCAGGTCACCGGTGCGGACCCAGCCGTCGGGAGTGCGGTAGCGGGCGTCCAGCTCCGGGGCGCCGACATAGCACAGCGGGGTCATCGGGCCGCGGGCGACGATCTCGCCGACGGAGCCGTCCGGCAGCGGCTCGTGGGTGGCCGGGTCGGCGACGCGGATGTCGGCGACACGCGGGTCAGGGCGGCCCGCGACGACTCCGTACGCCGTGTCGTGCTCCGGGTGGCCGTCAAGACCCGTGTGGCAGTTGACGCCGTCGGCGGAGCCGTACAGGTTCACCACCGGGCAGCCGAGGGCGCGGCGGGCGCGGGCGGCCGTGGTGGCGTCCAGGGGGAGCCGCCGAGGACCAGGGCCGTGGGGGCGGGCAGGGGCCCGCCGTCGCGCTCCCGCCCCGGCGCCGCCTCCGCCCCATCCTCCGCCTCTGCCCCATCCTCTGCCTCTGCCTCTGCCTCCAGGTGGTCCAGGATCATGCGGGCCATCGTCGGTACGCCGAGGACGTGCGTGGGCGCGTGCGCGCGGATCGCGGCGATCGCCGCGCCCGGGGTGAAGTGGTCGAGCAGGACGAGGGTGCCGCCGTGCCGGGCGAGCGCGACGGCGGTGCCGTTGGAGCCGAACGCCGAGGCCAGCGGCACGAGGAAGAGGCAGCGCGGCGGGGTGTCCTTGTCGGGCATCAGCGAGGCGAAGAAGTTGCCGCGGCCCCCGGCGAGCGCGTTGTGGGAGTACGCGACCATCTTCGGCTCCGCCTCGGAGCCCGAAGACACCAGGATCCGCGCGGGCCCGTCCGGGTCCGGCCGCTCGGCGGTGAACGCGGCCGGGTCGTGGCGCAGCAACTCCGCGTACGCGGTGGCCCGTTCGGGCACCGGGCCCGGACCCACGGCGATCACGTGCCGCAAGGCGGGCGGCGCGGCGGGCCCTCGCAGGGCCTCTGCCAGGGACTCGGCGGGGCGGGCGCCGCGGTGTTCGGCCGCCGCGATGACGGCTGTCGCCTCGGCTCGGCGCAGCAGGCTCAGGGCCTCGGGGGTGCCGCGGCCCACCGGGTACGGCAGCGCGATGGCGCCCAGGGCCGCCAAGGCCAGGTCGGCTATCACCGCGTTGCGGCCGTTGGGCAGCTGCACGCCGACCACGTCGCCCGGGCCTATGCCCAGCCCTCTGAGGCCGACGGCCAGACATCGGACCTTGCGGTCCAGGGCCGTGTAGCAGAGCGGGCCCTTGGTGTCGATGACGGCGGTGCGGTGGGGGTCGGCGATCTGGCGTGACCGGAAGAGGCTGTAGAGGTCCAGGTCGGGGCAGGTGCCGGTGGCTGCCCAGGTGCGGCGCAGGGGGGTGGGGAGCAGGTCGGGGAGGCGCATGAGGGGTCCTTGGGGTGGGTGGAGGGTTGGTGGGTGTGTGCGGGTGGTGGTCCCTCGCGGGTGCGCCCCAGACCCGCCCCTTCTCCGAAACCAGGGGCCAGCCCCTGGCACCCCGCTTCATTGCCGCTTCACGGCTCGTCCGCAAACGCCGGACGGGCTGGAACTCTGCCGCGACCGGCACGTTTTGGCCCGTCCGGCGTTTGAGGACGAGGCCGAAGGCCGACTTACGGGGGTGCCAGGGGCAAAGCCCCTTGGTTTCGGGAAGGGGCGGGGTCGGGGAGCCCCCGGCAGGGCGCTGTACGGTCAGGCGAAGGTCCAGGGGTCCGGGACCGTGGGGGCACCGAAGGCGTCGGGGGCGATCGCGCCCGCGAAGCGGGCATCGGCGCCCAGTGCCGCCAGGTCGGCGACGACCGCGGTGGCCACCAGCCCGTGCCCCCGCAGCAACTCCACCGCCTCCCCCGCCCCCAGCCCTCGTACGTCGTACGCGGCGGCGGCCCGCGCGCAGGAGTCGCCCGCCACCACCCACCCGTCCGCGGCCCGCAGCGGCCGCCGGAACCCGGCGGGAGCCCGCTCCGCACGGCGCAGCGCGGGCCCCGTGAGCACGTCCGCGGCGCCCAGCAGCGAGGAGTCGACCCGCACCCCGCGCCCGCCCGCGCGCTCCCGCAGGAGCAGGCCCGCGAGGACGGCCTCCGCGCCGAGCAGCCCGCCGAGCACGTCGAGCAGGGTCATCAGGGAGGGCGCGGGCGGCTCGTCGGCGGGCCGCACCGCCGCGCCGACCCCGGTGCGGGCCTGCACCATGAAGTCGGTGCCCATGGGGGCGTCGTCGACGCGGTCGGCCCAGCCGCTGGTGTACGCGTACACCAGGCCGGGGCTCACGCGCCCCAGGTCGGCGGCGTCGAGGCCGAGCCGGGCGGCCTTGCCGGGGGCCCAGTTGTGCAGGAACACGTCGGCTCCCGCGACGAGTTCGCGCAGGCGGCGGCGCCCGGAAGGGGCCTTGATGTCGACCTCGACGGCGGGCTTGCCGCGGTTGAGGGCGAGCCAGCGGGCGGAGGTACCGCCGCACGCGGGCGGCATGCCGCGCAGCGGGTCGCCGCCCGGGGGTTCGATCCGTACGACGTCGGCGCCGAGCAGCCGCAGCAGGTGCGCGGCGAGCGGGGCCTGGATGCGGCGGCCCGCCTCCAGGACGGTGAGCCCCGCCAACGGCCGCCCGGGCTGAGCGGGTTGGCGGGCCGGGGTGGCGGCGACCGGGCCGTGCGGGGTGAACGTCCACGGCGGCGCCCCGTCGTGCTCGGCGGCGCGCTCGGCGAGCGTCCGCAGCGCGCACACCTCGGCGCCGGACGCGGCCGCCGCCTGCCGGATCCGACTCCAGGCGGCCGTACGGGTGGTGGCGTGCAGGGCGTCGGGGAAGGGCGCGCAGGCGGTGGCGTAGCGGAACTGGAAGGGCCGCCAGCCCGCGCGGATCGCGTCGGCGGGGGCGTCCAGGGCCCGCCAGAACGCCGCCCAGGCCCCCGGGTCGAGGGTCTCCAGCTCGAAGAGGGTGCCGTCGGCGGACGTGAACGGCGGTCCGCCCGGGGCGAGTTCGGCGGCCTCGCCCTCGTCGGCGCCGGTGGCGGCGAGGTACTGGGAGACGGCGAGGAGCCCGGCGCGGGTGGCACTCGTGGTGACGGTCGGCGTTGCCGCCGTGCCGCCGCGGGCCTCGGCGAGGAGCCCCGCGAGCAGCCCCTGTACGGCGAGGACGCCCGCGGTGGTGGCGGTGTAGTCGGCGGCGAGGCCGCGCGGGGCGCCGTCGCGGCGGCCGTGCACGGCCATCACGCCGGTGGCGGCCTGGGCGGTGGCCTCGTCGTGGACGCCGTCGACCGCCGCGGGCGGCGCCCCGGCCGCCACCGCGTCGCGCGACGGCCCCAGCGCCGGGTCCGCCCACGACACGCGTGCCGTGACCGGGCCGAAGCCGCCCCCGGCGACGGTCACGCGGCCCTCCGCCTCCCCGTCCCGCCGCCCCCGCGCCTCGGTGGCCCCGAGCAGCCGCAGGTGCTCACCCACGAGCCCGGTCAGCGCGGGCGGCCCGCCGACCTCGCACCGAAGCCCCTCCAGGGGCCGCGCGACGGCCCGTACGGCAAGGGCCTGTGACGCTGTGTCCGTCATGTACGTCGCCTCTCCTCTCCCAGCGGGAACCCGGTGCCCTCGGCACCCGACCAGTTCTCCGAGAGACAGTCGGGCGCCCGGGCCGCCGGGTTCCCGGGTTCATGAAGAAGGCGGGGAAAGTGCGGAAGGCCGAGAAGAAGGTCGAGGAGAGGGTGGAGAGGGTGGAGAGGGTGGAGAGGGTGGGGAAGGGCGCGGAGACGGCGGGGTTGACGGGGTCGGCGGCGGGGGCCGGGTACTCGGCGAGGGCGGGGGCGGCCGAGGGGTCGGCCGGGGTCGCGGGGCCAGGGGGTACGGCCGTGGTGGAGCCGAAGCCTGCGGCAGGAGCAGCGGAAGCCGCGAGAGCTGCGGGGGCTGCGGGAACGGCAGGTGCGGTCGGAGCGAACAGGGCGGCATGGGCTGCGGGGCCGGGGCCGACCGGGGCGCCGTCCTGGCCAGCGGAAGGAACGGCCACGGCGGAGCCGAAGCCTGCCGCAAGGGCAGAGGAAGCTGCGGGAACGGCAGGTGCGGTCGGAGCGAACAGGACGGCACGGGCTGCGGAGCCGGGGCCCACCGGGGCGACGTCCTGGCCAGCGGAAGGAACGGCCACGGCGAAGCCGAAGCCTGCCGCAAGGGCAACGCAGCCAGCGGAAGCCGCGGGGGCAGCCGAAACAGCGACAGCAGCCAACAGGGCAACGCCGACAGCAGAGCCCGAGGCGTTCGAGAAGACGACCCGGACAGCCGAAAGAACAGCCGCGGCAGAGCCGAAGCCTGCCGCAAGAGCAGCGGAGCCAGCGGAAGCCGCAGAGGCAGCCGAAACAGCGGCAGCCACAGCCAACAGGCCAGCGCCGACAGCAGAGCCCGAGGCGTTCGAGAAGACGACCCGGACAGCCGAAAGAACAGCCGCGGCGGAGCCGAAGCCTGCCGCAAGGGCAGAGGAAGCTGCGGGAACGGCAGGTGCGGTCAGAGCGAACAGGACGGCACGGGCTGAGGGGCCGGGGCCGACCGGGGCGCCGCCGTGGCCAGCGGAAGGAACGGCCGCGGCAGAGCCGAAGCCTGCCGCAAGGGCAACGCAGCCAGCGGAGCCCGAGGCGTCCGGGGAGACGAGCCGGACAGCGGAAGGAACGGCCGCGGCGGAGACGAGGGGTGTGGTGGTGGCAACGGAAGCGGTTGGGGCAGTGGGGTCGGGGGATGGGCTTCGGGCGCGGGTCGCGGGGTTCGTACGGGAGTGGGTGTTCCCGCGTGAGAGCGTCCTCGACGCGGGCGGGGACGGCGCCGAGCGCGCGCTGCGGGAGCTTCAGGAGCGGGCGCGGGCGCAGGGCCTGTGGGCGCTGCCGCTGCCCGCCGAGCTGGGCGGGCAGGGGCTCGGCCTGGCGGCGTACGCCGCGCTCGCGGAGGCCGAGGGCGCCAGCGACCACGGGCCCGCCGCGCTCGGCTCGGCCTCGCTGCTCGACGTCCTGATGCTGTGGCGGCACGGGAGCGCGCGGGTCCGCGACGCGTACCCGGCCCGCCTCGTCGCGGGCGAGCTGCGCGCCTGCTACGCCATGACCGAGCCCGACGTCCCCGGCACCGACCCGTACCTCACCGCCACCACGGCGACGCCGCGGGCCGACGGCAGTTGGGTCGTCAGCGGGCGCAAGTGGTTCACGTCCGGTGCCGCGCGCGCCGACCTGGTGACCGTGCTCGCCCGCACCGACGGGACGGCGCCCGACCGCACCGGGCTCTCCCTGTTCGTCGTACCCACCCGGTCCCCCGGTTTCCGCGTGGTGCGCGAGCTGCCGGTGCTCGGGGCGGGCGGCCAGTGGGAGATCGCGCTGGAGGGGGTGCGCGTGCCCGGCGACCATCTGCTCGGCGAGCGCGGCGCGGGCCTCGCCGTCGCCGGTGAACGGCTCGCCGTGGGGCGGACGTTGCGCGCGCTGCGCTGGCTCGGGCAGGCCCAGCGGGCCTTCGACCTGCTGGCGGAGCGGGCCGTGACGCGCGGCGGTTCACGGGGTCCGCTCCGCGGCCACCAGCTCGTACAGGGTCATGTCTTCGAGTCGCTCCTGGCCCTGCGGGCGGCGCGTCCGCTGGTGCACGAGGCGGTGGCCCGGCTCGCGGCGGGCGAGGACGCGCACGTGGAGGTGGGCCTCGCCAAGGTCGCGGCGGCCCGGGCCCTGGAACGGGTCGTGGACGCCGCCGTGCAGATCCACGGCGCGGCCGGACTCGGCCCCGACACGGCGCTGCCCGCGCTGCTGCGCACGGGGCGCGCGGCGCGGATCCTGGACGGGCCGGACGAGGTGCACATCACGTCGGTGGCGCGGCGCATCCTGGACGCGTACGAGTCCCGGGGCTAGCCCTGGGGCCCGGGGGCCGCCCGCCGTGCCGGGTCCTCAGATCTCCCGGGCGTCCACCAGGCCCGTCAGCAGGGCGAGCCCCAAGGCCAGGAAGAAGTCGCCCCAGATGAGTTCGTGCCGGACGGCGGTGCCGGACGCGGCGTCGTGGCAGCCGTCCAGGAGCATTCCGGCGGGGCGGGCCGTGCCGTTCGCGGAGCCGCGGGTGAGGTGGGCCTCCACCAGTCTCCGCAGGACGGCCTCGCCGCGCCGCCGGTGGGCCGCGCCCTCCGGTCCCGGCAGGTGCCCCAGCTTGAGCAGGGCGACCGCGGTGATCGCGGCGGCGGAGGTGTCGAGGGGGCCGTCGGGGTCGGCCCGGTCGGCGGGCGGGACGAGGGCCCCGGGGGCGGCGGTGCGGCGGCGGGCCTCCTCGTGGAAGCGGTCGCTGAGGCGCGGCGGCAGGTGCAGCAGGGCGTCGGCGACGGCCAGCAGCAGCCAGGCCTCGCCCCGACTCCAGCCGGGCGGCGGGTCGGTGAGGGGGCGCCAGCCCGTCGCGGGCTCGTGGCGCCAGGCGAGGGCACCGGCGCGGCACAGGACCAGGTGGCGGCGCAGGTGCGCGGCGGCGGTCGCCGCGGGGCGCGGGCCCGCCGTGGCGAGCAGCGGCACGAGGCCCGGGGCGGCGTCGGCGCGGGCCACGTGGCGGGGGCCGCCGAAGGCCTCGCCCCAGGGGACGAGGCCCAGTTCGGGGTCGTAGGCGGCGTGGCAGGCCTCGGCGGCGCGGGCCTTCAGGGCGGTGGCGGCCGGGTCGTCGGCGGCGAGGGCGGTTCCGTACCAGAGGATCAGGCCCCTGGTCGCCGTGTCGGCGGTGGCCCACCGGGCGAGGCGCGCGGTGCAGTCCGCCGCTGCCGCACGGTCGGAGGCGGCGCGGGTGTGGCGGGCGCGGAGCCTCAGGAGGGCGGCCCAGAAGCCACCGGTCCACGACCCGTTCCGCGTCGTCGTCCACCGGCCCGTGTCCGGGGCGGCGGACAGCGGGAAGCGGGGGGTTGCTTCGGTGTGGGTGCGGGCGGCGCGGGCCAGCACGGAGGCCAGGGCGGTGTGGGCCCAGGTGGGGGTGGTCATGGGGTCCTTGGGGGCTTGGGGCGGGGTGGGGTGGTGGCGGATGACGGCGGCTACCCTGCTCAGTGGCGCGTCCACCAGGCCACGCCCGTTCCCGTTGCCGTCGTGACCAGCGTGATGAGCCATACGGGAACGCGCTGAATGGTCAAGCGGCACCCGCCGATGCGGATGTCCACCACGGGGGCGGTGCGGTGAGTCGCCACCATGTCTTGTCTCCTCTCCCCATGTGCCTCTCAGAATGTGCCTCTCGGAATGTGCCTCTCGGAGCTTCCCGGCTCGGGGACGGGGACTCCGTGCGTACGCCGTCCAGAGAGGGCCGTTGAGGTCGTCGTAGAAGAGCGCCGCACCGTGGACGGCGGACTCGTCTATGTGTCCGCTACGTGTCCGCCGCACCGAGCGGGGCCCCTGTCTGCGCTTTGGCCGACACCCGCTCACGACCCGTGAGGTCTTTGGTCTGCCTGACGAGCGGTTTCAGGGGCTCTCCCCGGTGGCAGCGCATCCGGCTCCGGTACCTGTACGCGCATCCGTGGTGCGTGCCGCGCGGCCGTTCGTGCTAGGGGGCGCAGGCTTCCCGGCGGGGGGCGCGGTGCTGGTGTGCCCAGTGGAGGCCCACCGCGCACGCCGCCGCGAACTCCGCTGCCACCAGGGCCCAGCCCGGGCCGTAGTGGCCCGCGTCGGCCAGCAGGCCGAAGAGGGGTGGGCCGACGGCGAAGCCGGTGAAGAAGCCCGCGGACACCAGCGCCGAGTCGCGGCCCGCCCGGCCGGGCGCCGCGCGGGCCAGCACCAGGACCATGGAGACCGCGTTCGCCGACACCGCGCAGCCGCCGACGGCCAGCACGGCCACCCACACCAGCGGCCGCGCCTGTTCGGCCGCCGCGAGCAGCAGCGCCGCGCCGACGGAGCCCGCCGCGAGCCACCCCGGCAGCCACTCGGCGAGCCCGGGCCGCGCCGCCCGCGACCAGGCGACGCGCCCCACGATCCCGGCCACGCCGAGCACCGCCACGAGCGCGGCCGCCGCCCCCGGGCCGAGGTCCAGACGGCGGGTTCCGTACAGCGCCACGTACGTGTTGACGGACGCGATCCCGCAGCCGAGGAGCAGGGAGAACAGCGCGAGCCCGGCGATCCCGCCCCGTGGAGGCGGCTCGACAGGGCGCGCGGGCGGCGTGGCGGCGGCGAGGGGCTTGACGGACGGCGGGGGGAGCGCTCGCAGTGACCAAGCCGCCGTCAGCGCGGCCGCGGCCGCCGCCGTCCACACCGCCCCGCGCCAGCCGAGCCAGCTGGCGAGTGCCGCGAGCGGCAGGCCCGCGGCGAACGCGCCCAGTTGCACGCCCGACTGCTTGACCCCGGTCACCGCGCCCCGCCGGGCGGGCGCCACGGTGGCGAGGATCGCCTTGTTCGTGGCCGGGTTGGCGAGCGCCTGCGGCACGCCGCCCAGGGCGACCGCCGCGAGCAGGAGACCCGGGCCCGGAGCCGTGCCGATCAGCGCCAGCGCCAGGGCGGAGAGCAGCAGCAGCGCGGCGAGCGCGCGGCGCGGCCCCACGCGGTCGACGATCCGCCCGCCCACGGGCGACAGCGCGGCGGCCGTGCCGAATCCGAGCGTGGTCGTCAGGCCGAGGGTGGTGGGTGCGACGTCGAGGTCGTCGACGAGGCGCGGGCCGAGCGCGCCAAGGAGGAAGAGCTGGAGCATCGAGAACGCCATGGCGCAGGTGAGCAACGCGGTGGGCGCACCGGCGCCCCGGCCTGCGGTGACGCCCCCACCGACCGCCCGGTCACCGGTCGTCCCGCCGCCCGCCGCCCGGTGGCCCTCGCCGGGTCCCGCGTCCCGATTCCCCACTCGGCCTCTCCCTCACCACGCGTGCGTCGGACTGTCCGTCATCGTGCGGGGCCCGCCCCGAGCCCTGGCCGGTCGACCGCCGCCCGGCACCCCTTGCGGCATGCCCGCACTCCCGGTGGACACCCCCTCGGGGCGTCTCCGGGCAGTCCGGGCGGAGCAGGAGTCGGAGGCATGTTCGGGTCAGTTCCCGGGGATTGGTGTGACGTGAGGCACAGGATGGGTGGGAGGCGGGATACTCCGGGCCCGGCCGTGGGGTGGTGCGGCGGGATGCAAAGATGAGCCCCGCCATGACTGGGGGCCGAAGCTGTCGCGCGGTACGGGCTGCGGTGTTCGCGGCCGCCTGCGTGCTGCTCGCGGCCACCGGCCACGCGCTGATGTCGGCGTCCCCCCTGCCCTGGTGGGCGCTGACCGCCGCGGGCGGCGGCACGTTCGGCGGCGCCTGGTTCCTCGCCGGGCGCGAGCGCGGCGTGTGCGCCGTGACGGCGGCCTCCGTCGTCGCCCAGGCCGCCCTGCACGCGTGGTTCTCCCTCGCGCAGGCCGCGACGCGGCCGCCCGGCAGCGGCGGTGCCTCGCTCGCCCAGCAGTGGGCGCGCCATCTGCTCTGCGGGGCGGGCGGCGACGTACCGATGTCCGAGGCGGACGCCGTGCGCGCCGTCACCGACGCGGGCCTCGGCGACCGGCTGCACGAGGCCGCCGGGCACGTCCGGCACTCCATGGGCATGCAGGAGACGGTCACTTCGGGGCCCGGCGGGCACGACATGGCCGCCATGGGCCACTCCATGCCCGGCATGCCTGATATGGACGGCATGGACGGCATGGCGGGCATGCACGGCGGGCACGACATGGGCGGCATGTCGCCGCTCGGCATGCTCGCCGCGCACCTGCTCGCCGCCCTGCTGTGCGGGCTCTGGCTCGCGTACGGCGAGCGCGCCGCGTTCCGCATCGGGCGGGCCGTCGCGGGCTGGCTCGCCGCGCCGCTGCGGCTCGCGCTGCGGCTTCCGCCGCCCCCGCACCGGCCCCGCCTGCGCCCGCGCCGCGACCACGGCGCCCGAACCGCGCGCAGGCTGCTCCTCGTCCACGCCATCACCTCACGGGGTCCGCCCCTCGGGACCGCTGTCGTCTGACAGCCCGCATCCCGGCCCGCCACGGCCACCGGCGGTACGGCGCGCGTCGCGCGCCGTACCGGTGCCTGCCGTGCGCGCACCGGGCGTCGGCCCGTGCCGCCCTCTCCGGCGGCGGGCCGTACGGCACCTCTCACCGGCCGCGCCCCGCACGGCGCGGCCGGATCCCGAACTCGGATTTCCGCAAGGACTCTGGAAGGACATCTGGTGACGGCTTCTGCTGTGGCGGTTTCTCCTGCCCTGAAGACGGCGAAAAGTGATGATTTTTCATGTGGTGAGGGCTCGACTGCCGGTGGCTCGGCCGCGGGTGGCTCGGCCGCCGGTGACTCGGCCGTCGGTGACTCGGCCGCGGGTGGCTTCTCCGCTGGTGGCGCACCGGGCACCGGGCGGCGTACCGACGCCGCCGACGAGTCCGTCACCCGGCTCGCGCTCGCGGCGCGCGACGGCGACCCGGAGGCCGTCGACCGGTTCGTCCGCGCCCTGCACCGCGACGTGCTGCGGTACGTGGCACATCTGAGCGCCGACCCGCAGGCCGCCGACGACCTCGCGCAGGACACGTTCCTGCGGGCGCTCGGCAGCCTGCACCGGTTCGAGGGGCGCTCGTCGGCGCGGACCTGGCTGCTGTCCATCGCGCGGCGCACCGTCGTGGACAGCCTGCGGCACGCCGCCGCCCGGCCGCGGCTCGCGGACCGCGACGACTGGCAGGCCGCGGCGGAGCGGGCGCAGCCGCGCGGGCTGCCCGGGTTCGACGACGGCATCGCGCTCGCCGAACTCCTCGACGCGATACCCGCCGAGCGGCGGGAGGCGTTCGTGCTCACGCAGGTCCTCCGGCAGCCGTACGCGGAGGCCGCCGCGGCCATGGGGTGTCCCGTGGGGACGGTGCGGTCCCGCGTGGCGCGGGCGCGGGCCACGTTGATGGAGGCGCTGGCCGCCGCGTGAGCCTCCGGGTGCGGTGACCCTCCGGGTGCCGTGACCCTCCGGGTGCGGGTTGTGGGGGGTTCCCGCCGCTGGCGCGGCGGGTTTCTCTCCCACCCGCCCACCCGTGACCCTTGGACCAAGGGGAACGCCCCTCGCCCAGCTCGCCCGCCGTCCGCGGCTGCGGGTGTGCGGAAGGGTCGGCTACGCTTCCCGACGGTCCATGGCAAGCGGTTTCTCGGGAGGCACGGCGATGTCCGGGGAGCCCCAAGGGGATGAGGGCGGCACCGCCGTGTGGCGGGCGATGCGCGGGCCGTGGCGGTTCCTGTGGTCGTCGTGGCCGGTGCGGTGCTGGGCGTTCCTGTTCAGCGGGTCGCTGCTCGGCTTCGGGCTGCTGGTGGCGCTGGTCGTGCTGAGCGCGGCCGGGGTGCTGCTCTCGGTCGTGGGCGTGGGGCTCGCCGTCCTGGTGGGGGTGGCCGTCAGCGGCGTACCCCTGGGACGGTTCGAGCGGCGGCGGCTGCGGCTCGTGGAGCCCGCGCCGGTCGCGGATCCGCACCCTCCGCTGACCGCGAGCGGCGTGCGGGGGTGGCTGCGGGCGCGGCTGCGGGAGCGGGCGACCTGGCGGGAGCTGGGCTACGCCTGGCTGCTCGCGGGCGTCTTCGCGGCGGCGGGGCTCGGCGTGACGCTGCTCGTGGCGCTCGCGGGGACCCTGGTGGCGACGCCCGTCCTCGTGGCGGCGCTCGCACCGGAGACCGTCATGATCATCCCGGGGCGCGCGGTGCCGAACGCGCTGGCGGGGCTGCCGTTCAGCGTGGCGGGCGTCGCGCTGCTCGCGGTGGCCGCGTACGCGGCGGGGCTGCTCACCGGCGCGCAGGTCGCCTCGGCGCGGTTCCTGCTCGGGCCGCGCGAGGAGCTGAGCCGCCGCGTCCTGGAGCTGACCCGGTCCCGGGTGCGACTCGCCGACGCCTTCGAGGCCGAGCGGCGCCGCATCGAGCGCGATCTGCACGACGGCGCCCAACAGCAGCTCGTCGCCCTGACGATGACGCTCGGCCTGGCCCGGATGGAGCTGGGCGACGCGCACCCCGCGGCAGCCGCACTCGTCGAGCGCGGCCGCGCCGAGGCCCGCCGCGCCCTGGACCAGCTGCGGGAGCTGGTGCGCGGCATCCACCCGCAGGTGCTCACCGACCACGGCCTGGCCGCCGCCGTCACGGAGGTCGCGCTGCGCCACCCGGTGCCCGTCACCGTCGACATCGACCTGCCGCGCCGCCTGCCCGACGCCGTGGAGACCACCGCGTACTTCACGGTGACCGAGGCCCTCGCCAACGCGGCCAAGCACAGCGGCGCCTCCCGCGTCACCGTCGTCGGCAGGCTGGACGGCGAGCGGCTCACGCTGGCCGTCACCGACGACGGGCGCGGCGGCGCCGACCCCGCCCGGGGCACCGGCCTGACCGGCCTCGCGGACCGGCTCGCCGTGCTGCGGGGCCGTCTGACCCTGTCCAGCCCGGACGGCGGGCCGACCGAACTGCGCGTGGAGGTGCCGTGCTCCGAGTAGTGCTCGCCGAGGACGCCGTGCTGCTGCGGGCGGGGCTCGTGGAGCTGCTGACGCGCGTCGGGCACGAGGTGGTCGCCGCCGTCGGCGACGCCGGGGCCCTCGCGCGCGCCGTCGACGACGAGCGGCCCGACGTCGTGATCACCGATGTGCGGATGCCGCCCGGCTTCCGCGACGAGGGGCTGCGCGCCGCACTCGACCTGCGCGCCCGCCACGGGCGGCTGCCGGTCCTGGTGCTCTCGCAGTACGTCGCCACGGCGTACGCCACGCAGTTGCTCGGCGGTGGCGCGGCGGGCGTCGCGGGGCTCGGGTACCTCCTGAAGGACCGGGTGGGCGAGGTCGAGGAGTTCCTGGACGCGCTGCGCCGGGTCGCCGCGGGAGAGACCGTGATCGACCCGGAGGTCGTCCGGGTGCTGCTCGCGCGGAAGGCGCAGGGCGACCCGCTGGACCGGCTGACGCCGCGCGAGCGCGAGGTACTGGCCCTCATGGCGCAGGGCCTGAACAACCAGGCGATCGCGCACCGGCTCGGCGTCACCGAGGCGTCGGCGGTCAAGCACGCCAGCAACATCTTCGCCAAGCTGGAACTCGACCCGGCCGACGGCAACCGGCGCGTCCTCGCGGTGCTGGCCCATCTGCGCGGCGCGGGCGAACCGCCGCGCGCCTGACGGGATCCGGGACAGGCCCTGATGGTATCCGGGCGGGCCCCTGACGGTACCCGGGCGCAACCCTGACAGGACCCCGGCGGAACCCCGGCGGAACGCCGCCTGCGGAACGCGCCCTTCTGGCGGCGCGGCTGACGACACATCTGACGGCACAGGAGTTCGTAGCCGTTCCGTAGCCGTTCCGTAAACGGCTCGGCGGCCATCTGGAGAACACCGCCGTACACGCGCGGCGCAATCGCCGGAACGCGCGGAACGCGGAAAGCGGGGGCCGTTATGGGAGCGTCAAGGATTTCCCGTCGACGGCGCCCACGGAATTGAGGATTCAACGAATGCCGCGGGAGTGGCGCACCCCCGACGCGTCCGCCGTGTGTCCCGTTGACAGGACAACGCCGACGGGACACTTGACGGGACGGCCCTGGCCCGGTGGCGGCCGGGATCACACCCCCAACTACCCCTGTAGTCGGCGGCTTTCGGTTCACCCTTTCCCGGCCGGAGGGTATGTTCGGGCTCACCGTCGGAGTTCGTCCGGCGCCTCCCCGAAGCCCTCTTCGTGACACAGGAGAAAAAGGGGGAGTTCGGCCCGTTCCGGTGTCTCATGGAGTGCCTCATGGAGTTGACACCCCTGTCATCGGCGGCCTTTATCTGAAGGGAAAGCAGCCAAGATCCCGGGCGGCCGGACCGGGCGCTCGCACAGGGCGTATGAGGTGAGGGTGAAGGGGGCAGCCCCCGGCGGTGCCGCGAGGCCGCGGCACGGGGTCCGAAGCGTGCCGGTCATGAGCGGCCCGACCAAGCCGGTCACGGGCGGCCCGACCAGGTCGGTCACGAGCGGCCCTGCCGGGCCGGTCGCGAACGGCCCGGCCGATCCGGCCACGAGCGGCCGTCCCGCCGCGGCGGCGACCCCGCGCGCGCCCGGGGCCCGTACGTGCGGCGCCGCACCGGGAGACCGAGGCTCCGCAGCAGGCGGAGCGCTGCATTCCGGCTGCCTGTCAGCCGACAACCACGGGGAGGAAGCACACCCATGACGCAGTGCCCGTACCACCACCTGGGCCCACTGCCGGAGTTCTTCGCGCCGGACGGCGCCGAGCCCGACGACGTACGGCGGATCGTCACGCCCACCGGCGACAAGATGTGGCTGGTGCGCGACTACGCGCTCGGCCGTCTCGTGCTCGCGGACAAGCGGTTCAGCCGCGCCGCCGCGGTCCGGCCCGACGCGCCGACGTTCAACGACGCCCAGCCCGTGCCCGAGTCGATGATGAGCATGGACGGCAAGGAGCACGCCCGGCTGCGCAAGACCGTCACGGGCCACTTCACCGCCCGCAAGATGGCCGCGATGGCCCCGGACATCGAGCGCCTGACGGACCGTTACCTGGACCGGCTCGAAGCGGCGGGCCCCGGCGCCGACCTCATGGAGGGCCTCGCCAACCCGCTGCCGCTCGACGTGCTGTGCCAGCTGCTCGGCGTGCCCCTGGAGGACAGCGCGAAGTTCCGCGACTGGGTCGAGGTGCTCTTCGACATCTCCGCCAGCTCCCCGCAGGTCAAGGGCCGCAAGCGGCTCGAACTCAGCGCGTACATGGCCGACCTGCTCGCCCGCAAGCGCGCCGCACCCCAGGACGACCTGCTCAGCTCCCTGATCCAGGCGCAGGACCGCGGCGAGCTGTCGCCGGGCGAGCTGATCACCCTCGGGCTCACCCTGCTCATGGCCGGGTACGAGACCACGGTCGGCCAGATCGCCACCTCCGCGCACGTGCTGCTCTCCCAGCCGGGCGCCTACCGCGACCTGGCCGGGCACCCCGAGCGGGTGGACGCCGCCGTCGAAGAACTGATGCGGGTCTCCCCCACCACGCCGCTGAGCTTCTCGCGCGTCGCCACCGAGCCGGTGCGGCTCGGCGGCGCCCTGGTGCAGGCCGGGGACGCCGTCATGGTCTCCCTCCTGAACGGCAACCGCGACGCCAAGGTCTACCCCGAGCCGGACCTCCTGGCCCCGGAGGGCCGGGACAGCGTCCACCTCACCTTCGGCCACGGCCTGCACCGCTGTCTGGGCGCCCCGCTGGCCCGCGTCCAGCTCCAGATCGTCTTCGCCCGCCTGGTGCGCCGCTTCCCCGGGCTGCGCCTCGCCGACGTCCCCGAGCCCGCGGTCTGGAAGGACGGCATGGGCACCCGCGGCCTGTCCCGCCTCCTCGTCGCCTGGTAGGCGCCCCGGCGCCCGCAGCGCTCCCGGCGCCCCCAGGGGCGCCCGCCGTACGCCCCTTCGTCGCCCTGCTGTGCCCCGACGCCGTGGCACCGGTGCTCCGCCCTCCACCGGAGCTGTCCCCCACCACCGCTTGACCTTCAGTCTTCAGTGAGGAATGGCATGTCTGTTGACCACACCCGCAGCGATGCTGGGCTTGCCGGGGAACCCATTGCCGTCGTCGGGATGTCCTGCCGCCTCCCCGGCGCCGCCGACCCCGAGGCGTACTGGCGGCTGCTGGTGGACGGGGCGGCGGCCGTCGCGGACGGCCACGGCGGCGGCCCCGGAGGTCTCGACGGCGTCGGCGCCTTCGACGCGGACTTCTTCGGCGTCGACCCGGGCGACGCCGCCCTCCTCGACCCGCGGCAGCGGCTCGCCCTCGAACTCGGCTGGGAGGCCCTGGAGCGGGCGGGCATCGTCCCGGCGCACCTCAAGGACGCCGACACCGGCGTCTTCCTCGGCACAGCCACCCCCACGCACACCTCCGCCGGGCACACCTCCCCCGGGCACACCGACGCCGCGCACGCCACCCCCGCACACGCCGACGCCGACGCCGCGCACCCCGCGCCCGACGCCCCCGGCGCCCACGACCAGGCCGCGGACCGCCCGGAGCGGGGCCTCATCGCCCCCCGCGTCTCCGCCGCCCTCGGCCTGCGCGGCCCCAGCCTGACCGTCGACGCCGGAGGGGCCTCGTCGCTGGTCGCCGTCCACATGGCGTGCCAGTCGCTGCGCAACGGCGAGTCGGACGTGGCCCTCGCGGGCGGCGTCGCGCCGCGCGACACCGCCGACCAGACGGCCCCCGCCGGGGAGGGCGGCGCCGTCGTCGTCCTCAAGACCCTCGCCCGCGCGCACGCCGACGGCGACCGCGTGCACGCCGTGCTGCGCGGCTCCGCCGTCACCAACGGCGGCGCGCACCCCGCGGCCCCGCACGAGGACGCCCAGCGCGACCTGCTGCGCCGCGCCTACGAGCGGGCCGGTGCCGACCCGGCCGCCGTCGGCTACGTCGAACTGCACGGCCCCGGCACGGCGGACGGCGACCCGGCCGAGGCCGCCGCGCTCGGCGCGGTGCTCGGCGCCGGGCGCCCCGCCGGGGCCGAGCTGCGCGTGGGCTCCGCCCGGGCCGCCCTCGGGCACCTGGGCGCCGCCGCGGGCGTGGCCGGTCTGGTCAAGGTCGTCCTGGCGCTCACCCACGGGCAGCTGCCGCCGGGCCCCGCCGCCGCGGCGCCGCTGGCCGGGCCGCACCTGCGGGTGCAGGACACCGTGGGCGACTGGCCCGAGGGCGAACGGCTCGCCGGGGTCTCGTCGTTCAGCACCGGCGGCACCCACTGCCACGTCGTGCTGGCCGCCGCGCCGAAGCGGCCCGACGATACCCCCGACACCGCCGAGGTCGCCGCGACGACCCGGCTGCGGGCGGGCGCCCTGCCGTGGCTGGTGTCCGGGCGCACCGCCGCCGCCGTGCGCGCCCAAGCCGAGCGGCTGCTCGCCCACGTCGCGCACAGCCCCGCGTCCGACGCCGACCTGGGCCTGTCCCTCGCCACCACGCGCACCGCGTTCGAGCACCGCGCCGTCGTCCTCGGCGCCGACCGCGACGCGCTCGCCGCCGAGCTGGCCGCGCTCGCCGCGGGACGCCGTACGGCCGCGCAGATCAGCGGGGCCGCGACGGCGCGCGAGCGGGTGGTGTTCGTCTTCCCCGGGCAGGGCCCGCAGTGGACCGGCATGGCGGGCGACCTGCTCGACGCCTCCGAGGTGTTCCGGGCGCGTATCGCGGAGTGCGCCGCCGCGCTCGCGCCGCACGTCGACTGGGACCTGGAGGCCGTGCTGCGCGACGCGCCCGGCGCCGCCTCGCTGGAGCGCGAGGACGTCGCCCAGCCCGCCCTGTTCGCCGTCATGGTGTCCCTCGCGGCCCTGTGGCGGTCCTTCGGCGTCGAGCCCACGGCCGTGGTCGGGCACAGCAACGGCGAGATCAGCGCCGCCGTGGTGTCCGGCGCGCTGTCCCTGGAGGACGGCGCGCGCGTCGTGGCGCTGTGGAGCAGGGCGATGCTGCGCGTCGTCGGGCAGGGCACCATGCTGTCGGTGCCGCTGCCGGTCGCGGAGGTCGCGCCGCGCCTCGCCGCCTGGCCGGACCGCCTCTTCGTGTCCACGGTCAACGGGCCCCGGCTGTTCACCGTCTCCGGCGATGTCGAGGCCATCGAGGAACTCCAGGCCGAACTGACCGCCGAGGGCGCGCAGGCCCGGCGCATCCCGATCGCCCTGGCGCCGCACTGCGCGCGCATGGAGGTGCTGCGCGAGGAGATCCTCGCCCTGCTCAAGCCGATCGAGCCGCGCACGCCGACGCTGCCGATGTACTCCACCATCACCGGCAAGCGCGTCGACGGTCCGGTGCTCGACGGCGCGTACTGGATGAGCAACCTCACCGGCGTCGTCGACTTCGAGCGCACGGTGCGCCGACTGACCGCCGACCACGACGCGTTCATCGAGATCACCCCGCACCCGGTGCTCGGCATGGCGCTCCAGCAGATCGTCGAGGACACCGGCTCCGACGCCGCCGTCGTGGGCACCCTGCGCCGCGGCGAGGACGGGCCGCGCCGGTTCCTGACCTCCGCCGCCGAGGCGTACACCGCGGGCGTGCCCGTCGACTGGCGCCCCGCCTTCCCCGAGGGCGCGACCGCCGTGGAGCTGCCGACGTACGCGTTCCAGCGGCCCACCGCCACCGCACCCGCCCCCGGCGCGCCCGGCCCGGACGCCGCGCGGGCCGCGTACCCCACGGCCACCACCGCCACCTCGTACGGCACTTACGACGAGCCCGACGAGACCGGGCTGCGCGGCGCGGACCGCGACGAGACCCTGGCCCGCGTCCTGGACCTGGTGCGCGCCGAGGCCGCCCTCGTCCTGGGCCCCGGCGGCACCGGCGTCGACCCCGACGCCGCCTTCGTCGACCTCGGCTTCGAGTCCGTGACCGCCGTGGAGCTGCGCAACCGCCTGGTCGCCGCGACCGGCCTGAAGCTGCCCGCGACGCTGCTGTTCGACCACCCCACGCCCCGGGCGATCGCCGAGCGCGTCACCGACCGCCTGACCGGCACCGCCGCCGCGCCGCGGGCCGGTGCCCGCAGGGGCCGCGGCGCCGACGACGACCCGATCGCGATCGTCTCCATGGCCTGCCGCTTCCCCGGCGGCGTGGCCTCGCCGGAGGACCTGTGGCGGCTGGTGGCGGACGAGCGGGACGCCGTGTCCTCGTTCCCCGCCAACCGCGGCTGGCCGCTCGACGCCCTCTTCGACGACGACCCGGACCGCGCGGGCCGCTCCTACGCCCGCGAGGGCGGCTTCCTGCACGACGCCGACCTGTTCGACGCCGAGTTCTTCGGCATCAGCCCCCGCGAGGCCACCGGCATGGACCCACAGCAGCGGCTGGTCCTGGAGACGGTGTGGGAGGCCGTGGAGCGGTCCGGCATCGACCCGGCGGCCCTGCGCGGCAGCGGCACCGGCGTGTACATGGGCGCCATCAAGCAGGACTACGGCCCCCGTCTCGACGCCGCCGACGAGACCGCGAGCGGCTATCTGATCACCGGGAACTTCACCAGCGTGGTCTCCGGGCGGGCCTCGTACACCTTCGGCCTGGAAGGGCCCGCCGTCACCGTCGACACGGCCTGCTCGTCCTCGCTGGTGGCCGTGCACCTGGCCGCGCGGGCGCTGCGCGACGGCGAGTGCGACCTGGCGTTCGCCGGTGGTGTGACCGTGCTGTCGAGCCCCGGCCTGTTCATGGAGTTCAGCCGCCAGCGGGGCCTGTCCCCCGACGGGCGCTGCAAGGCGTTCGCGGACGCCGCGGACGGCACCGGCTGGGCCGAGGGCGCGGGCGTGCTGCTCCTTGAGCGGCTGTCCGACGCGCGCCGCAACGGCCACCAGGTGCTCGCCCTGGTGCGCGGCTCGGCGCTCAACCAGGACGGCGCCAGCAACGGCATCTCCGCGCCCAGCGGCCCCTCCCAGGAGCGGGTCGTCCTCGACGCGCTCGCCAGTGCGGGCCTCACCGTCGCGGACGTCGACGCGGTCGAGGCGCACGGCACCGGCACCCGGCTCGGCGACCCCATCGAGGCGCAGGCCCTGCTCGCCACGTACGGGCAGCGGGACCCCGAACGGCCCCTGTACCTGGGCTCGTTGAAGTCCAACGTCGGCCACGCGCAGGCCGCCGCGGGCGTCGGCGGCCTGATCAAGATGGTCATGGCGATGCGCCACGGTCTGCTGCCGCGCACCCTGCACGTCGACGAGCCGACCCGCCACGTCGACTGGAGCGCGGGCGCGGTGTCGCTGCTCACCGAGGCGCGCCCCTGGCCCGACGTCGACCGGCCGCGCCGCGCGGGCGTCTCCTCGTTCGGCATCAGCGGCACCAACGCGCACGTGATCGTGGAGCAGGCGCCCGCCGAGGACGCCGCCGACGCGGCGGAGCGCGCCCCCTCCCCCGTGCCCGCGGCGCCGTGGCTGCTGTCGGGCCGCACCGAGCGGGCGCTGCGCGCGCAGGCCGCGCGCCTGCGGGACTTCGTGGCCGAGCGGCCGGACCTTGAACTCGCCGACGTGGGGCGCACGCTGCTGTCCGGCCGCACCCGGTTCGCGCACACGGCGGCCGTCGTCGGCCAGGACCGCGACGGCTTCCTGCGGGGCCTGGCGGCGCTCGCCGCGGGCGAGTCGTCGGCGGACGTCCTTGAGGGCCCGGCGGCGCCGCCCACCCAGGCCGTCACCGGGCGCGCCACCCTGGGCGCCACGGCGTTCCTGTTCACCGGCCAGGGCAGCCAGCGCCTGGGGATGGGCCGCGAGCTGTACGAGGCGTGCGCGCCGTACGCCGAGGCGTTCGACGCGGTGTGCGCACACTTGGACCCGCGTCTGCCGCGCCCCCTGAAGGACGTGGTGTTCGCCGCCGAGGGGTCCGAGGACGCCGCGCTGCTGCACGAGACGCGGTACACGCAGGCCGCCCTGTTCGCCGTCGAGGTCGCGCTGTTCCGGCTCCTGGAGCGGTGCGGTCTGACGCCGGACTACCTGCTCGGCCACTCGGTGGGCGAGCTGGCCGCCGCGCACGTCGCGGGCGTGCTCGGCCTGGCGGACGCCTGCGCCCTGGTCGCCGCGCGCGGCCGGTTGATGCAGGCGGCGCGGTCCGGGGGCGCGATGGTCGCGATCGAGGCCGACGAGGACGAGGTGCGCGACGCGCTGGCGCCGTACGCGGGCCGCCTGGACGTCGCCGCCGTGAACGGGCCGCGCGCCGCCGTCGTGACCGGCGACGAGGACGCCGCCGTGGAACTGGCCGCCGCCTGGAAGGAGAAGGGGCGCCGCACCTCGCGCCTGAAGGTCAGCCACGCCTTCCACTCGCACCACATGGACGGCGTCCTCGACGAGTTCCGCGCCGTCGCCGCGGGCCTGACGTACGCCGCTCCGCGCATCCCGGTCGTGTCCAACCTGACCGGCGCCGTCGCCACCGCCGCCGAGCTGGCGTCGCCCGAGTACTGGACGCGGCACCTGCGCGGCACGGTCCGCTTCCGCGACGGGGTGCGGGTGCTGCGGGACGCGGGTGTCACCGCGTACGTGGAACTCGGGCCGGACGCCGTGCTCGCGGCGATGGTGCGGGGCTGCCTCGGCGAGGAGGAGGCGCGGGCCGCCGCGCCCGTCGCCGTGCTGCGCAAGGGCCGCCCGGAGGCGGCCACCGTCGCCGCCGCGCTCGGGCACGCCGCGCTGCGCGGCGCCGCGCTCGACCCGGCGCGCCTGTTCCCCGGCGCCCGGCGCGCCGACCTGCCGACGTACGCCTTCCAGCGCGAGCGCTACTGGCTGGACGCGCCCGCCCAGGCCACCGACGCGGCCTCGCTCGGCCTCACGTCGGCCGGGCACCCCCTGCTCGGCGGCATGACGAGCCTCGCCGACGCGGCCGACGGCGACGGGCTGCTCCTGACCGGCCGCCTGTCGCTGAGCGGCCACCCGTGGCTCGCCGACCACGTCGTCGCGGGCGCGGCGCTGCTGCCGGGCACCGCGATGGTGGAACTGGCGGTGGCCGCGGGTGACCGGCTGGGCTGCGACCGGCTGCGCGAGCTGGTCCTGGAGGCGCCGCTCACGGTGCCCGAGGACGGGGCGGTGCGCATCCAGGTGACGGTCGGCGCGGCCGACGCCTCCGGTGAGCGGACCGTGGCGATCCACGCGCGCCGGGAGGCGGCGCACACGGCGGCTCCGTGGGACGAGGGCGAGTGGACCCGGCACGCGTCGGGCGTCCTCGCCGCCGACGGCGCCGCCGCTCCCGGGGCGGTGGAGCCCTGGCCGCCCCAGGGGGCGCGGGAGCTGGCCACGGAGGGTGTGTACGAGCGCCTGGCCGACCTGGGCTACGCGTACGGCCCGGCCTTCCAGGGCCTGGCCGGGGCCTGGCAGCGGGGCGAGGAGCGGTACGCGGAGGTGGCGCTGCCCGAGGAGCGGCACGCGGACGCCGCCGGGTACGGCGTGCACCCGGCGCTGCTCGACGCGGCGCTGCACGCGCTGCTGCTGCCGGACGACGACGGCGGCGAGGTGGGCGCGCTGCGGCTTCCGTTCTCCTTCGACGGCGTAACGCTGCACGCGGCGGGCGCCACGGCGCTGCGGGTGCGGCTCGCCCCCACGGGCCGCGGCGGCGCCGCCCTGACCGCGACCACGCCGGGCGGTGACCCGGTGGTGTCCATCGCGTCGGTGACGCTGCGGGAGCTGCCCGCCGACCGGCTCGACCAGGGCGCGGCGACGCACCAGGACGGGCTCTACCGGTACGGCTTCGCGCCGTTCCCGGTCGCCGACGGCGCCGCCGCCACGGGGCGGTGGGCGGTGCTCGGCCCGGACCCGCTCGGCCTGGCACGGGCACTCGGCCTGCGGGGGGCGCGCTGCGCGTCCCACGCGGACGTGGCGGCGCTGCTCGCGGCGGGCGGGGCGGCTGGCGGGACGGTCGGCGGGGCTGCCGACGGGGCGGCGGTGCCCGACGTCGTCGTCCTGACCCGGCCCGAGCCCGGCGCCGACCCGGCGGCCGACGCGCACACCGCCGCCACCGACGCCCTGGCCGTCGTCCGCGCGGCCCTGACCGACGAGCGGCTGGCCAACAGCAAGGTCCTCCTGGTCACGCGCGGCGCGCTCGCCGCGCTGCCCGGCGAGGGCGTGCGGGACCTGCCGGGCGCGGCGGCGCGCGGTCTGCTGCGCACGGCCCGCGCCGAGCACCCGGGCCGCTTCGCCCTGGTGGACGTCGACGGCGCGGCCGTATCCGAGCGGGCGCTGACCGCGGTGCTCGCGGCGGTCGCCGACGGCCTCGAACTCGCCGTGCGCGACGCGGAGGTGTACGCCCCGCGCCTCAGCCGCGCCTCCATCGCCTCCGGCGACGCCAGCGCTTCCAACGGCTCCGACGCCTTGAGCGGCACCAGCGACCCCGCTGTCGCCCTCGACCCGGACGGCACCGTCCTCATCACCGGCGGGACGGGCGCGCTCGGTTCCCTCTTCGCCGAGCACCTGGTGGCCCGGCACGGCGTCAGGCGCCTGCTCCTGACCAGCCGCCGGGGCCGCGCCGCCGAGGGCGCCGGTGAACTGGCCGCCCGGCTCGGCGCGTTGGGCGCCGAGGTCACCGTCGCCGCGTGCGACGTGGCCGACCGCGCCGCGCTCGCCGACCTGCTCGCGTCGGTGCCCGCCGCGCACCCGCTGACCGCCGTGGTGCACACCGCGGGCGTCCTCGGCGACGCCACCCTCGCCAACCTCACGGCCGACGGCGTCGCCACCGTGCTGCGGCCGAAGGCGGACGCGGCCTGGCACCTGCACGAGCTGACGGCGGGCGCCCCGCTGAAGGCGTTCGTGCTGTTCTCGTCCGTCGCGGGCCTCATCGGCAACGCGGGGCAGGCCAACTACGCGGCCGCCAACGTCTTCCTGGACACCCTCGCGCAGCACCGGCGCGCGCAGGGGCTGCCCGCCACGTCCCTCGCGTGGGGCCTGTGGGGCCTTGACGGCACGACCGGCATGGCGGGCACGCTGTCCGAGGGCGACCTGGCGCGCTGGCGGCGGGCCGGGCTCGCGCCGATCACCGCCGAGCGGGGCGCCGCCCTGTTCGACGCGGCCCTCGCCACCGGTGAACCGGTGCTGCTCTCGGCCGAGTTGGAGCTGGCGACGCTCCGCGACCCGGACCGCGCCGCGGCGGCCCCGGAGCTGCTGCGCGGTCTGGTGCGCCCGGCGCGCCGCCGCGTGAGCGCCCCGGCGGGCGGCTCGGCGGGCGGCTCCTCGTGGGCCGAGGCCACCGCGGCGCTGCCCGACACCGAGCGGCGGCGCGCCGTCACCGACCTGGTCCGCTCCACGGTGGCGGCCGTGCTCGGGCTCGCCGGGCCCGCCGCCGTGGCCGCGGGCGCCGCGTTCAAGGACCTCGGCATGGACTCCCTGACGGCGCTCGAACTGCGCGGCCGCCTCGGGGCGGCCACCGGCGTCCCGCTGTCGGCCACGCTGGTCTTCGACCACCCGTCGCCGGGCGCGCTCGTGGACCACCTGCTGGCGGAGATCGCGGCGGAAGCGGGCCCGCGGACCGGCGCGGAGACCGGCACGGAGACCGGTGCCGGGCGGCGCGGCCCTGCCCCCGCCGACGCGCAGGACGACCCCGTCGTCATCGTCGGCATGGCCTGCCGCTACCCCGGCGACACCCGCACCCCCGACGACCTGTGGCGCCTGGTCGAGTCCGGCACCGACGCGATCGGCCCGTTCCCGGACAACCGCGGCTGGGACCTGGAGGGCCTGTACGACCCGGACCCCGACCGGATCGGCACCTCGTACACCCGGCACGGCGGGTTCCTGTACGACGCCGACCGGTTCGACCCGGAGTTCTTCGGCCTCACCCAGCGCGAGAGCGTCCGCCTGGACCCGCAGCAGCGGCTGCTGCTCGAAACGAGCTGGGAGGCCGTGGAGAGCGCGGGCATCGCCCCGACGTCACTGCACTCCACCCGCACCGGCGTGTTCACCGGCGTGATGTACAGCGACTACACCTCGCGCCTGACCGTCACGCCGGACGACGTGGAGGCGTCCCGGTTCGTGGGGAACTCCCCCAGCGTGGCCTCCGGCCGCGTGTCGTACACCTTCGGCCTCCAGGGCCCGGCCGTCACCGTCGACACGGCCTGCTCGTCGTCGCTGGTCGCGCTGCACCAGGCGGCGCACGCGCTGCGCGGCGGCGAGTGCGACCTGGCGCTCGCGGGCGGCGTCGCGATCATGTCGTCGCCGAGTACGTTCCTGGAGTTCAGCCGCCAGCGCGGCCTGTCCGAGGACGGGCGGTGCAAGTCGTTCGCCAAGTCCGCGGACGGTGTCGGCTGGAGCGAAGGCGTCGGCGTGCTGCTCCTGGAGCGGCTGTCCGACGCGCGCCGCAACGGCCACGAGGTCCTGGCCGTCGTCCGCGGCTCGGCCGTCAACCACGACGGCGCGAGCAACGGCCTGACCGCCCCGCACGGCCCGTCGCAGGAGCGGGTCATCCGTGACGCGCTGGCCTTCGCCGGGCTCGACGGCGCCGACGTCGACGCCGTGGAGGCGCACGGCACGGGCACCCGCCTCGGCGACCCCATCGAGGCGCGCGCGGTGATCGCCACGTACGGGCAGCGGGACCCCGAACGGCCCCTGTACCTGGGCTCGTTGAAGTCGAACATCGGGCACGCGCAGGCCGCGTCCGGCGTCGGCGGCGTCATCAAGATGGTCATGGCGATGCGCCACGGCCTGCTGCCGCGCACCCTGCACGTCGACGAGCCGACCCGCCACGTCGACTGGTCGGCGGGCGCGGTGGCGCTGCTCACCGACGCGCGCCCCTGGCCCGACGTCGACCGGCCGCGGCGGGCCGCGGTGTCGTCGTTCGGCGTCAGCGGCACCAACGCGCACGTCATCCTGGAGCAGGCCCCCGAGACCGCCGACGCCCCTGCGGCCCCCGACGCCCCAACGGCCCCCGGCGTGGTGCCGTGGGTGGTGTCCGGCAGGACCCGGGCCGCGCTGCGCGCCCAGGCCGAGCGGCTGCGGACGCATGTGACCGAGCGGCCCGAGCTGGCGCCGGTGGACATCGCGGCGTCGCTGGTGCGCACCCGCTCCGCCCTGGAGCACCGGGCCGTGGTGGTCGGCGCCGACCGGGACGAGCTGCTCGCCGGGCTCGACGCGGTCAGCCGGGGCGCGCGCGGCCCGCTGACCGTGACGGGCCGCGCCCAGCAGGCCGGTGACGCCGTGTTCGTCTTCCCCGGCCTCGACGCCCACTGGACGGGCATGGGCACCGAACTCGCCCGCACCGCACCGGCGTTCGCCGCCCGCCTGGAGGAGTGCCTGACGGCGCTGGCCCGGCACGTCGACTGGGACGTGCGGGCCGAGCTGGCCGGGCCCCTGGACCGCACCGAGGTGGCGCAGCCGCTGACGTGGGCGGTGTCCGTGGCGCTCGCCGAGCTGTGGCGGGCGCACGGCGTGGCGGCGGCGGCCGTCGTCGGCCACGGCGCGGGCGAACTGGCGGCGGCCACCGTGGCGGGCGCGCTGCCCGTCGAGGAGGCGGCGCGGATCGTGGCGCTACGGGCCCGCACGCTCGCCCTGCGCCTGTCCGGCACGGGCGGCGCGGTGGCGCTCGGCCTGCCGCGCGCCGCCGCCGAGGCCCGGATCTCCGCGTACGGGGGGCGCCTGGCCGTCGCCGCGGTGGACAGCCCCGCGCACACGCTAGTCGCGGGCTCCTCCGGCGCCCTGGACGCGCTGCTCGCCGACTGCGCGGCCGAGGACATCGCCGCGCGCCGCGTCGCGGTCGACCACGCCCCGCACACCGGCCTGGCCGATGAGGCCGCCGCGGAACTCCTCGGCGTACTCGGGGAGATCACGCCGGGCACGGCCCGGGTGCCGCTGTACTCGACGGTGACCGGCGAGGTGGTCGACCCCGCCGGGCTCGACGCCGCGTACTGGGTGCGCAACCTGCGGGAGCCGGTCGCGTTCCACGAGGTCATCGGGCATCTGGTGGGCCTCGGCCACCAGACGTTCGTGGAGGCGGCGCCGCACCCGGTGCTCTGCCCCGCGGTCGCCGAGACGGCGGCGCGCGCCGGGCGGCGGGACGTGGCGGCCCTCGCGTCGCTGCGCCGCGGCGAGGGCGGCGCCGCCCGGTTCGCGCTGGCCCTCGGCGAGGCCCACGCCCACGGCGTCGCGGTGGACTGGGGCGCCTACCTCGGCGGCGGGCGCACGGTGCCGCTGCCGACGTACGCCTACCAGCGCGACAGCTACTGGCTGACCGCGCCGAGCACCGCGCCCGCGCCGCACACCGTCGGGCACCCGCTGCTCGGCCAGGCCGTGGAGCTGGCCGGGGGCCAGGGCTGGCTGTTCAGCAGCGAGGTCGACCCGGGCGCCCACCAGTGGCTGCTCGACCACACGCTGGTGGGCCAGCCGCTGCTTCCGGGCCCGGCCGTCGCGGAACTCGCCCTGTACGCGGGCCGCACCTGCGGCGCCGAGCGCGTCGGCGACCTCACCCTGGAGCGGCCGCTGCTGCTCGCCGAGCCGGTGGCGCTCCAGCTCATGGTGGGCCCCGCCGAAGCGGACGGTTCCCGGCCGTTCAGCCTCCACTCGCGGCCCCGGTCGGCCGCCAAGGAGGACTGGACGCGCCACGCCACCGGCGTCCTTGAGGAGATCGAGCCGGGTGAGGGCGTCGACCCGGACGGCTCGGCGGCGCTCACGCTGTGGCCGCCGCGGGACGCGACGCCCGTGCCCATCGACGGCCTGCACGCCGAACTGGCGGAGCTTGGCTACGCGTACGGGCCGACGTTCCAGGGCCTGAAGGCCGTGTGGCGGGCGGGCGGCGACCTGTACGCCGAGGTCGTGCTGCCCGAGCGGGCGCACGCGCAGAGCCGCGGCTTCCAACTGCACCCGGCCGCCCTGGACGCCGCCCTGCACGCCCTGGTCAGCGGCTCACAGGGGGAGGGCAGCCGCCTGGTCGTGCCGTTCGCCTGGAGCGGCCTGACCCTGCACTCGCCGGGCGCGACCGCGCTGCGCGTGCGCATCCGCCAGCACGCGGCCCAGGCCGCGGCCCCCCACACCCGCCTCCGAACGAAGGACACCTTCTCCGTGCACATCGCCGACGACTCCGGCACGCCGGTCCTCGACGCGGAGACCCTCGCGGTGCGCGGGGTCCCCACCGAGACGCTGGCGTCGGCCGCGTCCGCCGCGTCCGCCGACGGGGCCGCCCTGTTCGCCCTGGACTGGACCGAGCGGGACGTGTCCCGGGCCGCGGCGCGGGGCCGGTGGGCGGTGCTCGGCGCCGACACCACCGGCCTGGCGGGCGTGCTCCGCGCCGCGGGCGTCACGGTCGACGCCCACCCCGGCCTGCCACAGCTGCGGGCGGCGCTCGACGCGGGTGCCGCGGCGCCCGCCGTGGTCGTCGCCGCCCCGGCCGCCGGACCCGGGCGGGACCCGGTGGCCGCCGCCCGCACGGCACTCGAACTGGCCCAGGGCGTGCTCGGCGACGCCCGCCTGGACGGCACCCGGCTCGCCCTGCTGACCGAGCGGGCCGTCGCCGTCGCCGACGACGAGCGCCCCGACCTCGCCGAGGCGCCGGTGTGGGGCCTCGTCCGCAGCGCGCAGACGGAGAACCCGGGCCGCTTCACCCTCGTCGACACCGACGGCCGCCCCGAGTCGGTGCCCGGCGTGGTGCAGGCGGTGGCGTCCGGCGAGCCCCAACTGGCGTTGCGCGCCGGGCGGGTGAGCACCCCGTCGCTGCGCGCCCACGAGCCGGGCGGCGCCGCCGACCGGGCCTTCGACGAGCACAGCCACGTCCTGGTCACCGGCGGACTCGGCACCCTGGGCCGCCTCGTCGCCCGGCACCTGGTGGCCGCGCACGGCGTGCGGCGGCTGCTGCTGACCGGCCGCCGCGGCGAACGCACCCCGGGCGCCGCGGAGTTCACCGCCGAGCTGCGGGCAGCGGGCGCCGAGGTGACCGTCGCGGCCTGCGACACCGCCGACCGCGCCGCGCTCGCCGCCGTCCTCGGCTCCGTGCCCGAGGCGCACCCGCTGACCGGTGTGGTGCACGCGGCGGGCGTCGTCGACGACGCGCTGTTCGACGCGCTGACGCCCGCGCGCCTGGAGGCGGTGATGCGGCCCAAGGTGACCGGCGCCGCGCTGCTGCACGAGCTGACCCGGGACCTGGACCTGTCGGCGTTCGTCCTGTTCTCGTCGTTCGCCGGGACCCTGGGCACCCCCGGGCAGGGCAACTACGCGGCGGCCAACGCCTACCTGGACGCCCTGGCGCGGCAGCGGCACGCCGAGGGGCGGCCCGCCCTGTCCGTGGCGTGGGGGCTGTGGGCGGACGCGTCCGCGCTGACCGGCGGCCTCAGCGAGGCCGACCTGCTGCGGCTGCGCCGCTCGGGCATCGGCGCGCTGTCCGCCGACGCGGGGCTCGCCCTGTTCGACGCGGCGCTCGCCGACGGCACCCCGTACCTCGCGGCCGTGGTGCTCGACCCGCGGGCCCTGGACGCGGCGACCGCCCCGGCGGTGCTGCGGGACCTGGCGCCGCGCCGCGCCGGGGACGGGCCCGCCGAGGACGCCGCCGCCGTGCTGCGCGAGCGGCTGGCCCGGGCGCCCGAGCGCGAGCACCGGCACATCCTGCTCGGGACGGTGCGCGCGCAGGTGGCGGCCGTCCTCGGGCGGGCCGAGGACGAGGTCGCGGCGCACCGGCGCTTCCAGGACCTCGGCTTCAGCTCGCTCACCGCGGTCGAGCTGCGCAACCGGCTGATCGCGGCGACCGGCGTCACGCTGCCGCCCACGCTGGTCTTCGACCACCCCACGCCCGGCGCGATCGCCGAGCGGCTGCTGACCGCCCTGGCCCCCGAACCCGCCGCCGACGAGGCGGCGGACGGCCCCGACGCCCCGCACGACGCGCTGCTCGCCGCCGACCTGTCGGAGAGCGAGAGCCTCCTGGACGGGATGACCGCCGACGACCTGGTCCGCCTGGCCCTCGGCGACAGCGAGTCCTGACCCCGGCCGCGGCCACCGGCCGCGGCCCTCCGCCCCGTACCCACCGCTCGTACAACCGCTCGTACACCACCGCCCGCACACAGCGAACGCACACAGGGAACTTTGGAGAGAGACACGATGGCGTCCACATCACCCCAGCAGGTCGTCGAGGCGCTGCGGGCCGCGCTCAAGGAGAACGAGCGGCTGAAGGCCGCGCACGCCCGCGCCCGGCAGCGCGACGAGGAGCCGATCGCGATCGTCTCCATGGCCTGCCGCTTCCCCGGCGGCGTCACCTCGCCGCAGGAGCTGTGGCAGCTCGTCGTCGACGAGGTCGACGCGGTCGGCCCGTTCCCCACCGACCGCGGCTGGGACCTGGCGAACCTCTTCGACTCCGACCCGGACCACGCGGGCACCTCGTACGTCGAGGAGGGCGGGTTCCTCTACGACGCCGCCCAGTTCGACCCCGAGTTCTTCGGCATCAGCCCGCGCGAGGCGCACGCGATCGACCCGCAGCAGCGGCTGCTGCTCGAAACCGCCTGGGAGGCCTTCGAGAACGCGGGCATCGACCCGGCGACGGTGCGCGGCAGCCGCACGGGCGTGTTCGTCGGCACCATGTACGACGACTACGCCGCCCGCCTGTCCCCCGCCCCGGAGGAGTACGAGGCGTATCTGACGATCGGCAGCACCGGCAGCGTGGCCTCGGGCCGCGTGTCGTACACCTTCGGCCTCCAGGGCCCGGCCATCACGGTCGACACGGCCTGCTCGTCGTCGCTGGTGGCGCTGCACCTGGCGGTGAACGCGCTGCGCCGCGGCGAGTGCACGATGGCCCTCGCGGGCGGTGCCACGCTGATGGCGACGCCGAACTCGTTCGTGGAGTTCAGCCGCCAGCGCGGCCTGTCCAAGGACGGCCGCTGCAAGTCCTTCGCGGCGTCCGCCGACGGCACCGCCTGGGCCGAGGGCGCGGGCCTGCTCCTCGTGGAGCGCCTCTCCGACGCCCAGCGCCTCGGCCACCCGGTGCTCGCGGTGGTGCGCGGCTCGGCCGTCAACCAGGACGGCGCCAGCAACGGCCTGACCGCGCCCAACGGCCCCGCCCAGGAGGCCCTGATCAAGCAGGCCCTGACCGCCGCCGGGCTCACCGGCGCCGACGTGGACCTCCTGGAGGCGCACGGCACCGGCACCCCGCTCGGCGACCCCCTGGAGGCGGGCGCCCTCCTCGCCACGTACGGCGCGGCCCGCACCGCGGACAACCCGCTGTACCTGGGCTCCCTGAAGTCGAACATCGGGCACATGCAGGCCGCCGCGGGCGTCGGCGGCCTCATCAAGCTGACGCTGGCCCTCCAGCACGGCCTGATGCCGAGGACGCTGCACGTGGACGAGCCGAGCCCGAGCGTCGACTGGTCGACGGGCACCCTGTCGCTGCTCACCGAGGCGCGGGCCTGGCCCGAGGTCGACCGGCCGCGCCGCGCCGCCGTGTCGTCCTTCGGCATCGGCGGCACCAACGCGCACGTCATCCTGGAGCAGGCCCCCGAGGCCGCGCCCGCGCCCGCCGAGGAGCCGCGGGCCCCGCTGCCCGCCGTCCCGCTGGCCCTGTCCGCGAACTCCGAGGCCGCGCTGCGCGCCCAGGCGGACCGGCTGCGCCAGCACGTGACCGCCGACGAGAGCGCCGACCTGGCGTCGCTCGGCTTCTCCCTCGCCACCACCCGCGGCCACCTCGCGCACCGCGCGGTCCTGTTCCCCGCCGACCGCGCCGACCTGCTCGCCCAGCTGGGCGCCCTCGCCGACGGCACGCCGGGCCCGGACGCCGTGCGCGGCAAGGCCGCCGAGGGCCGCACGGCGTTCCTGTTCGCCGGTCAGGGCTCCCAGCGCCCGGGCATGGGCCGGGAGCTGTACGAGGCGTTCCCCGCGTACGCCGAGGCGTTCGACGCGGTGTGCGCGGCCGTCGACCCGCACCTGGCGACGCCGCTGCGCCAGGTGGTGTTCGCCGCCGAGGGCACCCCCGAGGCCGACCTGCTGCACCGCACCGAGTACACCCAGCCCGCGCTGTTCGCCGTCGAGGTGGCCCTGTTCCGGCTGTTCGCGTCGTGGGGCGTCCGCCCGGACGCGGTCCTCGGGCACTCCGTGGGCGCCTTCGCGGCCGTCCACGCCGCCGGGGTCCTCTCCCTTGAGGACGCCGCGCAGCTCGCCGTCACGCGCGGCCGGATCATGCAGCGCCTCCCGGAGGGCGGCGCGATGGTGGCCCTGCGCGCCTCCGAGGAGGAAGCGGTCCAGCTCCTCACCGGGTACGAGGGTTCGGTGTCCCTTGCGGCGGTCAACGGCCCGGCGGCGACGGTGCTGTCCGGCGAGAAGGCGGCGCTTGCGGCGGCGATCAGGCCGTTCGAGGAGGCGGGCGGCAAGGCGACCTGGCTGAAGGTCAGCCACGCCTTCCACTCGCCGCTGATGGAGCCCGCGCTGGCCGAGTTCCGCGCCCTCGCGGCGAGCCTGGAGTTCCGCTTCCCCGAGCTGACGGTGGTCTCCGACCTGACGGGCCGCCCCGCCGAGCCCGACGAGCTGGCGGACCCCGACTACTGGGTGCGGCACATGCGCCAGGCGGTGCGCTTCCAGGACGGGGTGCGCGCCTTGGCCGCCGACGGCTGCGTGCGCTTCCTGGAGATGGGCCCGTCCGGCGACCTGACGGCGATGGCCGCCGACTGCCTGGCCGCCGAGGGGGCCGGGCGCGCCGCGCACGAGCTGATCCCCGCGCTGCGCCGCCGCCACGCCGAGCCGCGCACGCTGCTGGCCGCGCTCGCCCGGGCGCACGTCAGCGGCGGCGAGGTCGACTGGGCCGCGGTCTTCGCGGGCCAGGGCGCGCGCCGCGTCGCGCTGCCGACGTACGCCTTCCAGCACCGCCCGTACTGGCTGGACAAGCCGGTGGTCTCCGGTGACGTGCGCGCGGCGGGCCTGGTGGCGCTCGACCACCCGGTGCTCACGGCCGCCGCCGAACTGCCCGAGCTGGACGGCCTGCTGCTGACCGGCCGCGTCTCGCTGGCGACGCATCCGTGGCTGGCCGACCACCGCGTCGGCGACCAGGTGTTCGTGCCGGGCACGGCGCTGCTCGACCTGGCGGCGCGCGCCGCGCGCGAGGCGGGCTACGACGTGGTGGAGGAGCTGCTGCTCGAAGCGCCGCTGATCGTCCCCGACAGCGGTGCGGACGGCGCGGACGAGGTCCAGCTGCGGGTGTTCCTCGCCGCCCCGGACGCCACCGGCAGCCGCGCGGTGACGGTGCACTCGCGGCGCGCGGACGCCGCCACCGACGCCTCGGAGGGCTGGCTGCGCAACGCGGGCGGCACCGTCGCGAAGTCCACCGGCGACGCCGCCCCCGCCGACCTCGCGCAGTGGCCGCCGCAGGGCGCGGAGCCGCTGCCGGTCGACCTGGACGAGCTGTACGCCGACCTCGCCGCGAAGGGCCTCACGTACGGCCCGGTGTTCCGCGGCGTGCGGGCGGTGTGGCGGCGCGGCGACGAGGTGTTCGCCGAGGTGGCGCTGCCCGACGAGCGGCAGCCGGGCCCCGGCTCGTACGCGCTGCACCCGGCGCTGCTCGACGCGGCCCTGCACCCGTCGTCGCTCGGCGGCCTGACCGAGGCGGGCGGCAGGACGCTGCTGCCGTACGCCTGGAACGGGGCGCGCACCCTCGGCACCGCTCAGGCGGCGCTGCGCGTGCGGCTCGCCCCCGCGGGCCGCAACGCGATCTCGGTGGACGTCGCCGACGCCGCGGGCACGCCGGTCGCGTCGATCGCGTCGCTGGCGCTGCGCCCGGCCGCCGCGGCCACCGCGGGCGACCGGGACGGCCTGTACGTGCCGACGTGGGAACCGCTCGCCGAGCTGCCCGCGCCGCCCGCGGAGGCCGATCTGGACGCGTGGGTGGTGCTCGGCGAGTTCGCCGACGAGGCGCTGCACGGCGTCGTCCCCCGGCGCTATGCCGACCAGGCGTCCCTGGCGACCGCCCTGGACGAGGGCGAGGAGGCGCCGGAGGTGATCCTGCTGCCCGTCGCGGCCGGTGCCGCCGACGAGACGCCCGACCCGGCGGCCGTCCGCGCCGCCCTCGCCCACGTTCTGACGACGGCTCAGCTCGTCCTTTCCGACGACCGGCTGTCCACGACGCGCCTGGTGGCGGTCACGCGCGGCGCGGTCGCCGTGGACGGCGAGCAGCCGACCGCGCGGCTCGGCCTGCGCGCCGTGTGGGGTCTGCTGCGGTCGGCGTACGCCGAGCACCCGGGCCGGTTCGCGCTGCTCGACGAGGACGGCACGGCGGGCGCGCACGCCGCCCTGACGGCCGCGGTCGCCGCCGACGAGGCGCAGCTGGCGCTGCGCGGCGGCACCGCCTACCGTCCGGCCCTGACCACCGCGCAGCCCGGCGGCACGCTGCGGCCGCCGCTGAACGAGCCGAACTGGTACCTGGACTACGTCGCCAAGTCGTCTTTCGCGAACCTGTCGTTCGAGCCGTGGCCTGAGGTCGCCGAGCCGCTGAAGGAGGGCCAGATCCGCCTGCGGCTGCGCGCGGCGGGCCTGAACTTCCGCGAGGCGCTGCTCGCCCTCGGCGTCATCCACGCCTCCGTGGACGTGAACGCCTCCGACAACGGCGGCGGCGGTGAGGGCGCGGGCGTGGTCGTCGAGGTCGGGCCCGGCGTGACCGGTCTGAAGCCCGGCGACCGCGTGATGGGCCTGATCAACGGCGTCGGCCCGAACACGGTCACCGACCACCGCCTGGTGTGCCGCATCCCCGAGGGCTGGTCGTTCCAGCAGGCCGCCGCGGTGCCGGTGACGTATCTGACGGCGTACTACGGCCTGGTGGACCTCGCGAAGCTGAGCGCGGGCGAGTCGGTGCTGGTCCACGCGGGCGCGGGCGGCGTCGGCACCGCCGCGCTGCAGATCGCCCGGCACCTGGGCGCCACGGTGTACGCGACGGCGAGCCAGGGCAAGTGGGGGGCGCTGCGGGCCGCGGGCGTGGCCGACGAGCGCATCGCCTCCTCGCGGACCCTGGACTTCGAGGGTGCGTTCCTCGACGCCTCCGGCGGCAAGGGCGTCGACGTCGTCCTGAACTCCCTCGCCGGTGAGTTCGCCGACGCGTCGCTGCGGCTGCTGCCGCGCGGCGGCCGGTTCCTGGAGATGGGCAAGACCGACCGGCGCGACCCGGCGGAGGTCGCGGCGGCGCACCCGGGCGTCGACTACCGCGCGTACGACGTGCGCGAGCCGGGCCCGGACCGCATCCAGGGCATGCTCCAGGAACTCCTGGACCTGTTCGAGCAGGGCGCGCTCCAGGCCCCGCCGATCTCGGTGTGGGACATCCGCCGCGCCCCGGAGGCGTTCCGGTACCTGAGCGAGGCCCGGCACATCGGCAAGGTCGTCCTCGCCCTGGCCGACGCGGACGAGCCGTGGGACACCACCCGCACCACCCTGATCACCGGCGGCCTCGGCTGGCTCGGCCGTCTCGTGGCCAAGCACCTGGTGGACGGGCACGGCGCCCGCAGCCTGGTCCTGATGGGCCGGGGCGCGCCGAAGGACGACGCCCAGCGGGACATCGACGAGCTGCGCGCCCGGGGCGTGGACGTGCGCGTGGTGGCGTGCGACGCGGCGGACCGGGCGGCGCTCGCCGCGGCCCTGGACGCGCTCGCGGCCGACGGCGTGCACTTGGGCGGCGTGGTGCACGCGGCCGGGGTCCTCGACGACGGCATCCTCGCGGAGCTGACGCCGCGGAGCCTGGACCGGTCGCTGCGCCCGAAGGTGGACGCGGCGCTCAACCTGCACGAGCTGACCGCCCACCTGGGCCTGGACGCGTTCGTGCTGTTCTCGTCGCTGGCCGGGACCATGGGCTCGGCGGCACAGGGGGGCTACGCGGCGGGCAACTCGTTCCTGGACGGCCTGGTGGAGTACCGGCGTTCGGTGGGCCTGCCCGGCGTGTCCATCGCGTGGGGCCTGTGGGAGGGCGTCGGCGGCATGGGCGCCGGGCTCACCGACACCGACATCACCCGCATGGGCCGCATCGGCGTGGCGCCGCTGACGTCGGAGCGGGGCATCGAGCTGCTGGACGCGGCGGTCCGCAGGGACGGCGCGGTGGCCGTGGCCGCCGCGTGGAACCTGGAGGGGCTGCGCGAGGCGGCGGCGAGCGGGGCGCCCGTCCCGCCGCTGCTGCGGAACCTGGTGCCCGCGCGGGCGGCGGCCAAGGCCGCCCCGGTCGCGGCGGGGGCCGGGGTGCCCGCGCAGGGCGCGGCGACCGGTGACCGGCTCCTAGACACCGTCCTCGGCGAGGTCGCGGCGGTCCTCGGGCACGCGTCCGGCGCGGTCGTCGACCCGCACGGCGCCTTCGACCAGATCGGCTTCGACTCGCTGACCGCGGTGGAGCTGCGCAACCGCCTGGGCGCGGCGACGGGCGTGAAGCTGCCCGCGACGTTCATCTACGACTGGCCGACCCCGGCGGACCTGGTGGCGCACCTGAAGGCGGAGCAGGGCTTCCCCGCGGAGGGCGGGGAGGCCGAGGATGAGTCCGGCGCGGAGCCGGGCGACGCCCAGGCCCTGCTCGACGAACTGGCCAGGCTGGAGTCGGCGTTCGCCGAGACCCAGCTCGGCGACGGCGTGCGCGACTCCGTGTCCGAGCGGCTGCGCGCCCTGCTGACCAAGCTCGGCTCCTAGGGACGGGGACCCGCGACATGACCCGCATGACTCACACCACCCACACAACTCACACGACCCCCAAGACACCCACGACACCCACGACACCCACGGCCCGCAACACGTGGATCCGTACGTTCCACCCGAAGCCGGACGCGGCGGCCCGCCTGGTGTGCTTCCCGCACGCGGGCGGCCCGGCCATGGCCTTCACGGCCCTGTCGGCGGCGCTGCCCGCCGACGTCGAGCTGGCGGCCGTCCAGTACCCGGGGCGGCAGGACCGGCGCGCCGAGCCGTTCGCCCCGGACGTCGCGACCCTCGCGGCCGGGGCGGCGACGGCGCTGGACGCCCTTGGGGTGCTGGACGACAAGCCGCTGTTCCTGCTGGGCCACAGCTTCGGCTCGCTGGTGGCCTTCGAGACGGCCCGCGCCCTGGAGGAGCGGGCCGGGCAGGGGGTTCCGGCGCGGCTGTTCGCGTCGGCGGCCTGGCCGCCGTCGGCCCGCTGGGACGCGCCGATGCACGAGGACGACAGCCATGACGCGGTCGTGGCGCACGTCCGCTGGCTCGGCGGCGTACCCGAGGCCCTGCTCAACGACCCGGAGACGGTCGCGGAGATGGTGCGCCTGATGCGCGGCGACAGCGAGGCGCTGCGGAGCTACCGCTGCGCGGACGGCGCCGCCGTGGCCGCGCCGCTGACGGTGCTGCTCGCCGAGGAGGACCCGAAGAACTCCGCCGAGCAGATGGCGGGCTGGGCCGCGCACACGACGGGCGGCTACGGCCTTGAGCCGCTGCCCGGCGGGCACTTCGCGCTCACCGAGCGGAACTCCCCGGCGGCGCCGCTGCTCATCCGCTCCATCCGCGAGGACCTGGCGGGGCGGGCATGACCGAGACGACCCCCGTACCCCAGACCACGGGCACCCCCGCGCAGGCGGGGGCTCCCGCACCGGCCCGCTCCGAACTCGTCCGGCAGATCTACCTGGCCGGGATGGCGGGGAACAAGCCCGCCCTGTCCACGGACCTGACGGCCCTTGAGGAGGCGGCGCGGGCCGTGCTGCCGCCGCGGAAGCACGCGTACCTCGCGGGCGACGCGGGCACCGGCGCGACGGGCCGCCGCAACCGGGCGGCGTTCGACCGCTGGCAGTTGGTGCCGCGCATGTGGCGGGGCGTGAGCGAGCGCGACCTGTCGGTGTCGCTGCTGGGCCAGCGCCTGGCCGCGCCGGTGCTGCTCGCGCCGGTGGCCGCGCAGACGGTGGCGCACGCCGACGGCGAGCTGGCAGCGGTGCGGGCCGCCGCCGAAGTGGGCGTGCCGTTCGCGCTGTCCTGCTTCTCCTCGCACTCCCTGGAGGACGTGGCGAAGCAGGCGGGGCCCGAGCCGCGCTGGTTCCAGCTGTACTGGCCGAACGACCGTGACGTCGCCGAGTCGTTGGTACGCCGGGTCGAGGCCGCCGGGTACACGGCGCTCGTCGTCACGGTGGACAATCCCACGTTCGGCTACCGGCCGTGCGACCTGGACCACGGGTACATCCCGTTCGTGCACGGCGAGGGCATCGCCAACTTCACCAGCGACCCGGTGTTCCGCTCCCAGCTCCCCGCGGACGGCGGTGACCTGGCGGCCGTGGTCCACTGGGCGAAGATCTCCGCCAACCCCACGCTCACCTGGGACGACCTGCCCTGGCTGCGGGAGCGCACGGCGCTGCCGATCCTCATCAAGGGCGTCCAGCACCCCGACGACGCCCGCCGGGCGCTGGCCGCGGGCGCGGACGGGCTGGTGGTGTCCACGCACGGCGGCCGCCAGCTCGACGGCGGCGTGGCGGCGCTGGACGCGCTGCCCGCGGTGCGGGCCGCGGTCGGCCCTCAGGTGCCGGTCCTGATGGACTCGGGCATCCGCACCGGCACGGACGTGGTCAAGGCCCTGGCGCTGGGCGCCGACGCCGTCCTGCTGGGCAGGCCGTACGTGTACGGCCTCGCCCTGGACGGCCAGGCGGGCGTGGAGCACGTCCTGAACTGCCTGCTGGCGGACCTGGACCTGGCGATGACCCTGACGGGCTGCCGCGCGGTCACCGACATCACCCGCGAACTGGTGGCACCGGAGGGCCCGTTGGCGCACTGAGGCCGGGAGCGGACCCCGCGCCTGCCTCCCGCGGGCAGGCGCGGGGCCGCCGAGGTCCGCAGCGCCCCGCTCACGTCACGCATCGCCGGTGGTCCCCGCCCGGGGCGGCGCGGGCTCGAAGCCGCCGCCGTCGCCCGACCACACCCGGCGGAGCCGGGCCGCCTCACCGCAGGTGGCGAGGATCCCGAAGTGCCGGTGCGGGCAGGTGGCGAGGTGCCGCCGGTAGGCGTCGTACTGGTCCGCTGCCGCGTTCATCGCCTCGTCACCCTCTTCATCACCTCGTGCGGGGCGAGGTAGGCGGCGCGCAGGTCGTCGGGGTCGGTGAGGACCAACGGCGCGGCGGGGGCGACGATCCAGGAGCGGGCGCGGATGGTCAGCGGGGCGACGACCGCCGGGTCCGGGGCCGCGACGAAGTCGCCGGGGCCGAGGGTCGCGGCCTGCTCGGCGTACCAGGACGAGGCGGTGCCCGGGGTACGAGGACTTCGACGTGGGTGGCGGTGTGCAGCACCGGCCCCAGCGGCGCGCCCTCGGCCCGCAGCCGGTGGATGGTGCTCCAGCCGACGCGCTGGGGGATGCACACGACGTCCCAGGCCCGCCCCACGGCGACGGTCGCGAGCTCGGCGCGATCCCAGGCGGCGAGCGCCTTGCGGACGTCGGCCCGCGCTTCTGTAAGCCAGGTGAGGGCGGCGGGGGTTGTCGTAGTCTCGTCCATGTCGACTCCTCATCAGTCGGCCACGCCCCGGGACCGTTCGCGCGGTCGCCGGGGTCGCTTGTACGTGTCCCGCGATCGTCGTGGGGGTGCCCGGGACGGAGGAACCTCCGCCATCCACCACTTCAGGACGTCCTACGGGCGGTACAACGTCCCTCGGGAGCGTCCGTAGGGAAGGAGCCAGGCATGCCGAACGAGCGGCTCCGGGCAGCGGTGTTGGCCGAAGGCTGGACCTACGAGACCCTCGCCGAGAAGGTGCGGGTCGATCCCAAGAGCGTGGAAAGATGGGTCAATCTCGACCGGGTACCGCGACGAGCGACCGCCCTGCTCGCCGCCGAGCACCTCGACGAGGACGTCCACGCCCTGTGGCCAGCACTCCGCCAGGCCCGCAAAGCGAGAGCCGTCAGCCCCGAACTCGTCGCGCTCTACCCCCAGCGCGCCGAACTGCCCATATCGGCCTATGCCGACCTCGTCGGACAGGCCCGCGAGCACATCGACGTCTTGGTCTACGCAGCCGTTTACCTGCACGAGGCATTCCCCCGCTGGAACGAACTGCTCATGCAGCGGGCAGCGCAAGGGTGCAGGGTACGCATCGCACTCGGCGACGCGGAAAGCGTCAACGTGCAGGCACGCGGACGTGAGGAACAGTACGGGCACGGCATCGAATCCCGCTGCCGTCTGGCACTGCTGCACTACCGGCCACTCCTCCGGGTCGCAGGCATCGAGGTCCGCACCCACGGGACGACGCTCTACAACTCGTTGTACCGGGCGGATGATCAGATGCTCGTGAACAGCCACGTATGGGGCGTCAACGCCTACGGAGCACCCGTGTGGCTGATCCGCCGCACCGAGAACGGCGGGATGTTCGATACGTACACGACCAGCTTCGACGCCGTGTGGGACACGGCCCAGCCCGTAGAGGAGCGGCCCGGTGGCCCGTACTGAGTACTACGACGACCCCGACGCGCCCGCGCCCAACTCGCTCGTCGTGGCGGCCTCCGCGGTCGTCACCGACGAACAGGGCCGCATCCTGCTCCAGCGGCGCCGCGACAACGGTCTGTGGGCCCTGCCGGGCGGCGGGATGGACATGACCGACTCGCTGCCCGGAACGGCGGTGCGGGAGGTGCGGGAGGAGACCGGCCTCGACGTCGAGATCACGGGGCTTGTCGGCACGTACACCGATCCGAAGCACGTCATCGCGTACTCCGATGGCGAGGTGCGCAGGCAGTTCAACGTGTGCTTCACCGCCCGCGTGACCGGCGGCGAACTGACCCTCTCCGACGAGTCGACCGACCTGCGCTTCGTCGCCCCGGACGAACTGCCGGAGCTGCCGATGCACCACACGCAACGACTCCGCCTACAGCACTTCCTCGAAGACCGCCCCGCACCCCATCTGGGCTAGGACCGGCCCGCGACATCGCACCCGCGCGGTCCGGTGACGGCGGAGCAGCAACGCAGGCCCTGACCGCGGAACCCGCTCGGGCACGAGAAACGGCCGCCGCGGTGCGACGCCGTCGGCGAAACCGCCGTGCCCCAACCATCCACCCGCGAAAATGCGACACTCACCGCGACACTGTCACACATTCTGCGTCACACCACCGGGTGCCCTGGTCGGACCAGGCGGAGCAGGCCCGCTGGTGCGGGTGTGGAGACCCCGCACGGCCCCCTGTACCTGGGATTTCGGCGGATGTTCGAGGCGGTCATCGACGGCGCGCGGCGCGTGGTCTGACGGCGGTGGACTGACGAGGAGGGAACCGCAGGTGGTCGAAGCGGAGCTGAAGGCACGGGTCCGTGAGCCGGAAGAGGTCGTGCGGCGGCTGGACGCGCGCGCGGTGGCGCGGGTCGAGGTGTATCAGGACACGTACTACGACCGGCCGGACGGCTCGCTGGAGGAGGCGGGCCAGGAGCTGCGGGTGCGTACCGTGCGGGGCGCGGACGGCTCGCGCACCGTACTCACGTACAAAGGCGCGGCGGTCGACGACGAGTCCGGGTCGAAGCCCGAGTACGAGACCCGGGTCGAGGACGCCGACCAGGCACACGCGATCCTGCGCGGACTCGGGCACGTGGTGCTGATCGCGTTCGAGAAACGGTGCCGGAACTACGCCTTCGAGGTGTCCGGCCGACGGATGCTCGCCACGCTGGTGCGGGTGCCGGAGATCGAGGGCACGTTCCTGGAAGTCGAGACGCTGGTGGAGGAGAGTGAGGTGGCCGCGGCCCTGGACGACGTCCGGGCCGTACTCGCCGAACTCGGCATCGGCCAGGAGGACCTGACGCGGGAGACGTACACGGGCGCCGTGGCGGCGCGGCGAGGCTGACCCTCCGCCCGACGAGGGCACCGCCGTGCCAGCCGCTGTCGGCTTCAGGGTCCCGGCGCCTGGCCCGACGGCCTGGTCGCGGCGCCGCCGCTGCTCCCGGAGCGCCGCGAGGCGTAGGGCGGGGCCGTTGCGCGTGATCGACTCCTCGCGGTGGGGTGGCCCCATGACCCCACGGACCCTGTACCTGTTCGGCTCGGCCGCGCCGCCTCTGTTCGACGTGGCGAAGGTGATCGAGACCGCGCAGGCCGACGGCTGGGACGTCTGCCTCGGGCTGACGCCGACGGCGGCGCGCTGGCTGCACGACAGCCTCGACGGGCTCGCCGCGCTCACCGGGCATCCCGTGCGCAGCGAGTACAAGCTCCCGGGCGAGCCGGACGCCTGGCCCAGGGCGGACGTGATCCTCTTCGCCCCGGCGACGTTCAACAGCGTCAACTCCTGGGCCCTCGGCCTCACCCACACCTTCGTGGTGGGCGTCGCCGCCGAGGGCATCGGCAAAGGCATCCCGACGGTGACGATGCCGTGCGTGAACTCCGCGTACGCCCAACACCGCCAACTGGACCGCAGCGTCGCGGAGCTGCGCGAGCAGGGGGTCACGGTCCTGTACGGGGAGGGCGGCTTCGTGCCCAACCCGCCGGGCTCAGGCGGGCCGACGGAGTATCCGTGGGGTGCCGCGCTGGCGGCCGCGAAGCGCCGGGCCGAGGGGGCCGACGAGGGGCAGTAGCCGCCGGTCAGTGCCACCGCCCGCATGCGCGGCCGGGCCGACCCGCGGCCGACGCGTGCGGGGGGGGGGGGGGGGGCATCGGAGCCCGCAGGGGGGCGAGGCCGAGCGGCCTCGCCCCCCTGCGGGTCCTCGCCGCCGCGGCGGCTACTCCTTGTCGAGGTGTCCGCCGAGGATCCGGCAGATCTCCGCCGCCGGGCGCGGCAGGTACATCCCCATGTGCGTGGAGTGGATGTCGTGCTCCTCCACCGTGCCGTCGATGTACGCGGCCCACATCGGGGCGTACGAGTCGTCGGGGTTCAGGGTGGCGTTGAAGAACACGGCGTCGCCGTGGAACACGGGCTGGGTGTAGTGGGCCATCAGGGCGGTGTGCCGGACGGCGATGGCGGCCGAGTTCTGCACGAGCGTGGCGCGCTCGCCGTCGCCGGTGCCGTCCGCCCCGGCCGCGGGACCCTCGGGGGCCAGGGACGGCAGGTGCTCGTGGAGCACCGCGTACACCTCGTCCATGTCCAGTTCCTGGTGGTCGTCGCGCGCGAACCACTCGGCGGGCACGCAGTCGAGCAGGCCGAGCAGCGCCACCTCGTGGCCGCGCTGCTGGAGGTGGGCGGCGAGGGCGTGCGCCAGGGTGCCGCCGATGGACAGGCCCACCAGCCGGAAGGGGCCTTCGGGCTGGACGGCGAGGATCTGCTCCAGGTAGTCGGCGACCATCTCGTCGATGGAATCCGGCAGCGGGGAGCCGTCGAAGCCGCGGGCCTGGATGCCGTGCACCGGCCGGTCGCCGAGCTGCCCGGCGAAGCTCATGTACACCCAGGACAGGCCGATGCCGGGGTGGACGAACCACACGGGGCCGTCCGCGCCGCCGGTCCGCATCGGCAGGACGACGCCGAACGGGTCGGTGTGGCCGAGCGACTCCGTGCCCGACGTCAGGACGTCGGCGAGTTCGGCGACGGTGGCGTGCTGGAACACGGCCCGCATCGGCAGGTCCACGCCGAGCGTGGTGCGGACGCGGCTGACGAGGCGGGTGGCGAGCAGCGAGTGCCCGCCGGAGGTGAAGAAGTTGTCGTCGACGCCGACCCGTTCGAGGCCGAGTACGTCGGCGAACAGGCCGCACAGGACTTCTTCCCGCGGGGTGCGCGGGGCGCGGTACGCGGTGCTGGTGAACTCCGGTTCCGGCAGCGCCCGGCGGTCCAGTTTCCCGTTGGGCGCGAGCGGCAGCTTCTCCAGGGCGACGAACGCCGACGGCACCATGTACTCGGGCAGCCGTCCGCTGAGGAACGCGCGCAGGCCCGTGACGTCGAACAGGTCGAGGTCCTGCCGGGTGTCGGCCGGGACGACGTACGCCACGAGGCGCTTGTCGGCGGCCCCGTGGGCGACGACGGCGCCCTGCGCCACGTCCGGGTGCGCGACCAGCGCGGCCTCGATCTCGCCGGGCTCGACGCGGAAGCCCCGCACCTTCACCTGGGAGTCGCCCCGGCCCACGTACTCGACGTGCCCGTCGGCCGTCCACCGGCACAGGTCGCCGGTGCGGTACATCCGCGACCCGGCGGGGCCGAAGGGGTCCGCGACGAAGCGGTCGGCGGTCAGGTCGGGGCGGGCGTGGTAGCCGCGGCTGACGGCGCCCGCCACGTACAGCTCGCCCACCACGCCCTGGGGCACCGGGGTGAGGCCGGGGCCGAGGACGTAGCAGCGCATGTTGCCGAGCGGGGTGCCAATGGGGGCGCCGCCGGTGCCGTGCCACGGCCCGGCGTCCGGCTCCACGGCGTACGTCGTGGCGTAGAACGACTCGGTCTGCCCGTAGGCGTTGACGACCCGCACGCCCGGTATCGCCTCGCGGGTCCGCGCCACGAGGGACGCGGGCAGCGCCTCACCGGCGAACACCACGGCCTCCAGGTCGAGGTCGCCGCCCACCTGGTCGAGCAGTTCGGCGAACACCGACGGCACGGAGGACAGCACGCCGCCGCTCCAGCCGCCGCGCTCGCCGATGACCAGCGCGTCCCGGGCGATCTCCAGGGTGCCGCCGGTCGACAGGGTCGCGAAGGTCTCGAAGACCGACACGTCGAAGTTGACCGAGGCGCACGCGAGGGTCCGCGTGCCCGCGCCGCCGATACGGTCGACGAGCCGCGTCACGCCGTTGACGACGTTGGCGTGGCTGATCATGACGCCCTTGGGGATGCCGGTGGAGCCGGAGGTGTACATCACGTACGCCAGGTTGTCCGGCCGCAGCGGCGCCACCCGGTCCCGGTCGCGGACCTTCGGGTTGCGCTTCTTGGGCTCCAGGTCGAGGTCGTCGAGGAACAGCCGCGGGATGTCGTTGTCCGGCAGCACGCCCACGGTGTCGCGGTCGGTGAGCAGCAGCGCGGGCCGGGCGCCGGACAGGATGTGGTCCAGGCGGCCGCTGGGGTAGGCGGGGTCGATCGGCAGGTAGGCGCCGCCCGCCTTGAGGATGCCGAGCAGGCCCGCGGTCAGGTGCGTGGTGCGCGGCAGGGCGAGGCCCACGACCGTCTCCGGGCCGACGCCGCGCCTGATCAGCTCCCGGGCGAGCCGGTTGGCCCGCACGTCGAGTTCCCGGTACGTCCAGGAGCGCTCGCCGTCCTCGACGGCGACCGCGTCGGGCGTCGCGGCGGCCTGCCGCTCGAACAGGCCGGGCAGGGTGAGGTCGGGGATGTCCGCCTCGGTGGCGTTGTACGCCACGAGCATCCTGTCCCGCTCCCCCGGCTCCAGGACGTCGACGTCCCTGACGGGGGTGTCCGGGTCGGCGGCGATCTGCTGGAGCACCCGGCCGAGGCGCCCGGCGATCTGCCGTACCTGGTCCTCGTCGTACATGGTGTCCTGGTACTGGAGGCCCATGCGCAGGTGCGGGGAGGCGTCGGCGCCGACGATGAGGGGGTAGTGGGTGCCGCTGGACGAGCGCAGGCCGGTGACGGCGATGCCCGCGGTGGCGTTGGCGTCGCTCATGCCCGCGTGGTCCACGGGGAACGACTCGAACACCACGATGGTGTCGAACAGCGTGCTCAGCCCGGTCGCCCGCTGGATGTCCGCGAGGCCGTGGTGGTGGTAGTCGAGCAGCGCGGCCTGCCGCTCCTGGAGCGTGGTGAGCAGCTGCGCCAGCGTCTGGCCGGGCGCCGCGTCGACCCGTACGGGCAAGGTGTTGATGAACAGGCCCACGATCGAGTCGACGCCGTTCACGGACGGCGGGCGCCCGGACACGGTCGCGCCGAACGTGACGTCGCCGCGGCCGGTGAGGTGTCCGAGGACCAGGCCCCAGGCACCCTGCACGAGGGTGTTGACGGTGATGCCCAGCTCGGCGGCGCGGCGGCCGAGGGTGCGGGCGTCGTCGGCGGGCAGCGGCACCTCGACCATGCGCAGCGCCCCCTGCGCGTCGGTGACGCCCGGCGCGAGCAGCGTGGGCTCTTCGACACCGTCGAGTTCGTCGGCCCAGGCGCGGGCGGCGGCGTCGGGGTCCTGCTGGGCGATCCAGGCGAGGAACTCGCGGTAGCTGCGGACGCGGGGCAGGGCGGTGGGGTCGCCGTGGGTGCCGTACAGGCGCAACAGGTCCTGGATGAGCATGGGGAAGGACCAGCCGTCGTACAGCACGTGATGGGCGCTGAAGACCAGCTCGGAGAGGTGGTCGTCGAGCTTGACGAGCCACATCCGCAGCAGGGGCGCGGCCGCCGGGTCGAAGTGGGTGACCTGGTCCTCGGCGAGGACGGCCTCGAACGCGGCATCGCGTTCGGCTTCCGGCAGGTGGCTGAGGTCGATCTCGCGCCAGGGCAGTTCGGCGCCGTCGACGATGAGCTGGACGAGTTCGCCTCGCGGGTCGTTGACGAAGGCGGCGCGCAGGTTGGCGTACCGGTCGAGCAGCGCCTGCCCGGCCGCGCGCAGACGGTCCGGTTCGACGCCGCCGGACAGGTGCAGGACGAGCTGGATGTGGTACGCGTCCCGGGCCTCGGCGTCGCTGGCGGCGCCCAGCAGGCTGTGGAACAACAGGCCGGACTGCATGGACGTGACCGGCCAGATGTCCGACAGGCCGGGGTACGTCCGCTCCCAGGCCTCGATCGCGGCCTGGTCGACGTTGACGAGGGGGACGTCGGAGGGGGTGAGGCCGCCCGCGCCGGGTTGCGCCGTGTGCTGGACGAGGCCGTGGAGGGCGTCGCGCCACAGGTCGGCGAGGTGCTGGACGTCGTCGTGGGTGAGGACGCCGGTGGGGAAGCCGATGCTGGCGGCCAGTTCGGGCCCCTGGGCGGTGTCGGCGACGTACGCGGAGAAGTCCACGGTGGCCAGGGCGGGCATGTCGGCGTTGAGGTCGGCGATCAGGTCGTCGGTGTCGGCGGCGATGCTCCAGCCCAGGCCGCGCAGCTCCTCGGGCATGTCCTCGGCGGAGAAGCGACCCAGGTAGTTGAAGGAGATCTGCCCGGTCGAACGGCCCGCGAGGGCGGGGGCGGTGTCGGGGTTGAGGTAGCGCAGCAGGCCGAAGCCGATGCCCTTGTCGGGGACAGCTGCCAGCTGTTCCTTGACCGCCTTGATGACCCCACCCGCCGCGCTGCCGCCCGCGAAGGCGTCCGCCACATCGAACCCGGCCACATCGAGCCGGACGGGGAACATGCTGGTGAACCAGCCCACCGTGCGGGACAGATCCGCGCCGGGGACCACCTGTTCCTCACGGCCGTGGCCCTCAAGCCGGATCAGCGTCGTCGACTCCTCCACGCCGCGCTCGGCGCGCCAGCGTGTCACCGCCAGCGCGAGCGCGGCCAGCAGACCATCGTTCACGCCACCGTGGAAGGCGGCCGGGACGCTGGTGAGGACCGCTTCGGTGACCGCCACCGGCAGCTTCACCTGCACGGTCTCGACGGTGGCGGTCACGTCGACCGCCGGGTCGAGGGGGCGGGAGCCGAGGACCGGGTCGGGGCCTGCCAAGGTGCTCTGCCACAGCGGTAGTTCGGCGGTGCGGGCCTCGGTGAGCGCTTCGTCGCGCATCGCGTGGGCCCAGCGGCGCAGCGAGGTGCCGATGGGGTCGAGCCTGGGGGTGCGGCCTGCTGTGAGGTCGTTCCAGGCGGCGGCGAGGTCCGGTACGAGGATGCGCCAGGACACGCCGTCGACGACGAGGTGGTGCAGGACCACGATCAGTCGGCCCGCCGCGCCGGGTGCGTCGAGCCACACGAACTGCGCCATCACGCCCGCGGCCGGGTCCAACCGCCCGGTCGCGGCATCGAGTTCGGCGCGGGCGCGGTCCTTCCAGCCCGCCGCGTCCCAGGCGCCGTCGCATTCCACGCGGTGGAGGAGCGCGGCGACGTCCACCGTGCCAGGCTCAGACACCTCCAGGGTGCCCTCGCCGTCGGTGAGCAGCCGCGAGCGCAGTCCGTCGTGGGCGTCGATGACGGCGGTGAGGGTGGCGATCAGGCCCGCCTCATCGATGCCCTGGGGCAGGTCCAGGACGGTGGACATGGAGAACCGGTCCGTGTTCTCCCCCAGTTCGCCGGTCATATAGCGGGCGATGGGCAGCAGCGGCATCCACCCCACCCCGCCGCCCTCCAGCTCGGCCAGGACCGCGCCTGCACCCGCGAGGCGGTTCTCCACCGCCGCCAGGGCCAGCTCGCCCACGGTGCGGCGCTCGAAGATCTGCCGCGGGGTGATCTCCACACCCTGGGCCTTGGCCCGGGAGACCACCTGGATCGAGCGGATGGAATCCCCGCCCACGGCGAAGAAGTCATCATCCACACCCACCCGGCCCAGGCCCAGAACCTCGGCATACACCCCCGCCAGGACCCGCTCCTCCTCGGTGCGCGGCGCCCGGTACTCCCCGGCGGTGAACTCCGGCCGCGGCAGCGCCCGCCGCTCCAGCTTCCCGTTCGGCGCCAGCGGCAGCCTCTCCAGCACCACGAACACCGACGGCACCATGAACTCCGGCAGCCGCCCCGCCACATACCGGCGCAACTCCTCCACCGACACCCCAGCCGTCAGGTCAATATCGGCGTTCACATCCTCAACCAGCTCGCCCGCGGGGACCACATAGCCGACCAGCTGCTTGCTGCCGCGCCCCTCCACGACCGTCACCACGGCCTGGGCAACCCCCGGGTGCCCGGCCAGGCACGCCTCCACCTCACCGGGCTCGATACGGATACCGCGCACCTTCACCTGCGCGTCATCCCGCCCCACATACTCCAGCTGCCCCTCAGCCGTCCACCGGACCAGATCACCGGTGCGGTACATCCGCGACCCGGCAGGACCGTAAGGGTCGGCGACGAACCGGTCCGCCGTCAGGTCAGCCCGCCCGAAGTAGCCACGCGCCACATTCCCCGCCACATACAGCTCCCCCACAACCCCCACCGGCACGGGCGCGAGCCCGGACCCAGGACGTAGGCACGCATGTTGCCCAGCGGAGCACCGATCGGCGCACTGGCCTGACCATCCCACGCGGCCTCAGCGGGAAGCGCGAACGTCGTCGCGTAGAACGACTCCGTCTGCCCATAGGCATTGACCACCCGCACACCCGGAATCGCCTCACGCGTGCGCGCCACCAGAGACGCAGGCAGCGCCTCACCGGCAAACACCACCGACTGCACATCCAGTTGGCCCTCGACCTGCTCAAGCAGCTCGGCGAACACCGACGGCACCGTCGACACCACCCCGCCGCTCCAGCCACCGCGCTCACCGATGACGAGGACGTCGCGGGCCACCTCCACGGTGCCGCCCTGGCTGAGCGTCGTCACCGTCTCGAAGACCGACACGTCGAAGTTGATCGACGTCGCGGCGAGCATACGGGTACGGGAGTCGATGCCCACCGACGCGGCGAGGCGCAGGACGCCATTGACCACGTTGTGGTGGGTGACCGCCACGCCCTTCGGCGTACCCGTCGAGCCGGACGTGTACATCACATACGCCACATGGTCCGGCCGCAGTACGGAGGTCCGGTCCGCGTCGGTGACCTTCTGGGCGCCGGGCTTCGGCTCAAGGTCGAGGTCGTCAACGAACAGACGCGGCACATCGCTCTCCGGTAGCACGCCGACCGTGTCCGCGTCGGTGAGCAGCAGCGTCGGCCGCGCGTCCGCGAGGATGTGGTCCAGGCGCGTACTCGGGTACCTCGGGTCGATCGGCAGGTACGCGCCGCCCGCCTTCAGCACGCCCAGCAACGCCACGACCAGGTCGGCCGAGCGCGGCAGCGCCAGACCCACCACCGACTCCGGGCCCACCCCACGCCCGATCAGCTCCCGGGCCAACAGGTCGGCGCGGGCGCCGAGTTCGGCGTACGACCACTCCACGCCCTCGTACACCAGGGCGGTCGCGTCGGGGGTCTGCTCGGCCTGGCGCTCGAACAGGCCGGGGATGGTGAGGTCGGGGGTTTCGGCGGCGGTGTCGTTGAAGCCGCGGAGCACCAGGTCCCGCTCGTCGGCCTCGACGAGTTCGACGGCGCCGACACGCTGTTCGGGGTCGGCGGCCAGCAGTTCCACGACGCGCAGGAACCGATCGGTGATCGTCTGGGCGGTGGTGTGGTCGAACAGGTCGGTGGCGTACTCCAGTTGCCCCACCACGCCGTAGCCGGGGATGTCGGCCATGTTGAAGAACAAGTCGAACTTCGCGCTCTCGTTGCGGATCCGCTCGAAGCTGACCTCCAGACCAGGCAGCGCGAAGTCGTCCCGGTTGAAGTTCTGCCAGGCGAACATCACCTGGAACAACGGCGAATACGCCGTGGAGCGCTCCGGGTTGAGCACCTCCACCAACCGCTCGAACGGCACATCCTGATTGTCGTACGCCGCGACCGACTTCTCCCGCGCCTGGTCCAGCAGGTCCACGAACCGCGGATTGCCCGACAGGTCAGCGCGCAGCACCCAGGTGTTGACGAAGAACCCGACCAGGTCGGCGAGCAGGTCATCGGTGCGGCCCGCGATCGGCGAGCCCACCGTGATGTCATCGCCGCCGCCCAGGCCGTGCAGCAGCACCGTCAGCGCCGACTGAAGCACCATCGAGGCGGTCGCGCCCCGGCGCTGGGCCAGCTCCTCGACCCGGTCCATCACCGCCCGGTCCAGACGGAACTCCACCGTCGCACCCCGATGGCTGGCCCGCGGCGGACGCGGCCGGTCGGCAGGAAGCCGCAACGGCTGCGGCACCCCCGCCAACTCCGCACGCCAGTAGTCGACCTGAGCCGCCTGCACACTCTCCGGGTCGTCCTCGTCACCCAGCAGCTCACGCTGCCACAGCGTGTAGTCCACGTACTGGACGGGGAGTTCCGGCCAGGTGGGTGCCTGGCCCTGGACGCGGGCGGTGTAGGCGGTGCCGAGGTCCCGGGCCAGCGGGCCCATGGACACGCCGTCGCTGACGATGTGGTGGAACAACAGCAGCAGGACATACTCCTCAGGCCCGCACCGGAAGACCGTGGCCCGGGTCGGCACCTCCCCCGCCAGATCGAAGCGGTACCCGGCGGCCTCCGCCAACGCGTCCGCCACACCCTCCGGCGCCACCTCCACCACCGGCACCTCAACGCGCACCTCACCAGCGGGCAGCACCCGCTGGAACGGCACCCCCTGACTGTCGTCGACGATCAGCGTGCGCAGGCTCTCATGGCGGGCCACCACATCGTTGACCGCCGCCTCCAGCGCGGCCACATTCAGCGAACCCGACAAGCGCAGCGGGAAGGGTGTGTTGTAGGTAGCCGACGGCCCCTCGAAACGGTCGATGAACCACAGCCGCCGCTGCGCGAACGACAACGGCACCGTCTCAGGACGCTCCTCCACCCGCGCCAGCTGCGGACGCACCCTGTCGCCCTGGCCCAGGTGCCCGGCCAGCTCCGCCACCGTCGGCGACTCAAACACCACCCGGATGGGAATTTCGGCGCCCAACGTCGTACGGATGCGGCTCACCAGCCGCGTCGCAAGGAGTGAATGGCCGCCGACGGTGAAGAAGTTGTCGTCGATGCCGACCCGCTCCAGGCCCAGTACCTCGGCGAACAGGCCGCACAGGGCCTCCTCTTGCGGGGTGCGCGGGGCCCGGTAGACCGTGCCGGTGAACTCCGGTTCCGGCAGCGCCCGGCGGTCCAGCTTCCCGTTCGGCGCCAGCGGCAGCCTCTCCAGCACCACGAACGCCGACGGCACCATGAACTCCGGCAACCGCCCACCCAGGAACGCCCGCAGCTCCGTAACATCCACCGCGCCCTCCACGGGCACCACATACGCCACCAGACGCTTGTCAGCCGCGCCCTGCGCAACAACGGCACCCTGCGCCACACCCGGGTGCGCCACCAGCGCGGCCTCGACCTCACCCGGCTCAATGCGGAAGCCCCGCACCTTCACCTGGGAGTCACCCCGGCCTACGTACTCGATCTGCCCGTCAGCCGTCCAGCGCGCCAGGTCACCGGTGCGGTACATCCGCGACCCGGCAGGGCCGTAGGGGTCGGCGACGAACCGGTCCGCCGTCAGGTCAGCCCGCCCGAAGTAGCCACGCGCCACATTCCCGGCGACATACAGCTCCCCCACGACCCCCACCGGCACGGGCGCGAGCCCGGACCCGAGGACGTAGGTGCGCATGTTGCCCAGCGGAGCGCCGATCGGGGCGCTGCCTCGACCCTCCCACTCCTGCCCGGCCGGGAGCGCGAACGTCGTCGCGTAGAACGACTCCGTCTGCCCATAGGCGTTGACCACCCGCACACCCGGAATCGCCTCACGCGCCCGCGCCACCAGGGAGGCGGGCAGCGCCTCACCGGCGAACACCACCGACTGCACGTCCAGTTGGCCCTCGACCTGCTCAAGCAGCTCGGCGAACACCGACGGCACCGTCGACACCACCCCGCCGCTCCAGCCGCCACGCTCACCCACGACCAGCACGTCCCGGGCCACCTCAAGCGTCCCGCCCGTCGACAGGGTCGTGAACGTCTCGAAGACCGACACGTCGAAATTGATCGACGTCGCCGCGAGCATGCGCGTTCCGGAGCCGACACCGACGCGGTCCACGAGCCGGGTGACGCCGTTGACCACGTTGTGGTGGGTGACCGCCACGCCCTTCGGCGTGCCCGTCGAGCCAGAGGTGTACATCACGTACGCCACATGATCCGGCCTGAGCACCCCACGGCGCTCGGCATCGGACACCGGCGCGCCCGGCCCGGACGTCAGGTCGACATCGCCCACGAACAGGCGCGGCACATCGCTCTCCGGCAGCACACCGACCGTGTCCACGTCCGTCAGCAGCAGCGTCGGCCGCGCGTCCGCGAGGATGTGATCCAGGCGCGTGCTCGGATACCTGGGGTCGATCGGCAGATACGCGCCGCCCGCCTTCAGGACGGCGAGCAGGGCCACGACCAGCTCGGCGGAGCGCGGCAGCGCCAGGCCCACCACCGACTCCGGACCCACTCCGCGCCCGATCAGCTCCCGCGCCAGCCGGTTCGCGCGGGCGTCCAGGTCGGTGTACGACAGCTCCACGTCCCCGAAGACGACCGCGAGGGCGTCCGGGGTCGCCGCCGCCTGCCGCTCGAACAGGGCGGGCAGTGTGACGTCCGGCGTCGGCGCCGCCGTGTCGTTGAAGGCACGCAGGACCAGGTCCCGCTCGTCGGCGTCCAGGACGTCGACGTGGCCGACGGCGCTCTCCGGGGCCTCGGCGAGGCGGAGCAGGACGCGGGCGAACCGCCGGGCGATCGCCTCGACGTCCTCGCGGGCGAACAGGTGGTGCTGGTACTGGAGGCCGAGGCGCAGGTACGGCTCGGCGTCGGCGGACACGATCAGCGGGTAGTGGGTGCCGCTGTGCGGGCTGATGCCGGTGACGGACAGGCCCGCCGCCGTGTACGCGTCGGTGATGCCGACGGTGTCCACGGGGTACGAGTCGAACACCACGATGGTGTCGAACAGCGAGGGCAGCCCGACGGCGCCCTGGATGTCGCTGAGGCCGACGTGCTGGTGGTCGAGGAGCGCGCCCTGCCTGTTCTGCAGGGCGGTGAAGGTGTCGGCGAGGGTGCGCGCGGGCGCCCGGTCCACCCGTACCGGAAGGGTGTTGATGAACAGGCCGACGATGTCGTCGATGCCCGGCACCACGGGCGGGCGGCCGGACACCGTGGCGCCGAACACCACGTCGCGGCGGCCCGTCAGCTCGCCGAGGAGCAGGCCCCACGCGCCCTGCACCACGGTGTTCATGGTGATGCCGAGTTCGGCGGCGCGCCGGGCGAGGTCCCGGGCCTGCTCGGGGCTCAGCGGTACGTCGACCTGGCCGATGCCGAGCGGCTTGGCGCCGGGGGCGGCGGCGGGGGCGAGCAGCGTGGGCTCGTCGACCCCGGCGAGTTCCGCGGCCCAGGCCGCGGTGTCCGCGGTGTGGTCCCGCTGGCCGAGCCAGGCCAGGAACTCGCGGTAGGCGCGGGCCCGCGGCAGTCCGGCCGGGTCGCCGCCGGAGCCGTACAGGCGCAGCAGGTCGGTGAGGAGCAGCGGCACCGACCAGCCGTCGAACAGGACGTGGTTGGCGGTGAACACGAGGTCCGCCCGGTCGTCGCCGAGCGTGATCAGGGTCATCCGCAGCATGGGCGGGGTGAGCGGGTCGAAGTGCCGGGCGTGGTCGTCGGCGAGGAGCCGCCGCAGCTCGGCGTCGCGCTCGGCGCCGGGCAGGCCGCCCAGGTCGACGTGCAGCCAGGGCAGGGCGACCTCGTCGAGGACGAGCTGCACCTGGTGACCGTCGCTGTCGGTGACGAAGGCGGTGCGCAGGCTGGCGTGCCGGTCGAGGAGGGCCTGCCCGGCGGCGCGCATCCGGTCGGGCTCGACGCGGCCGGACAGGTGGAACGTGAGCTGCATCTGGTACGCGTCGAACTCGGCGTCGGCCAGCATGGTGTGGAAGAGCAGACCGGACTGGGCGGCGGTGAGCGGCCAGATGTCGGACACGCCGGGGTAGCGCCGCTCGAACTGTTCGATGTCGCCCTGACCGACCCGCACCAGCGGCACGTCGGACGGGGTGAGGCCGCCCGCGCCGGGCTGCTCGACGTGCCGGGCGAGCCCTTCGAGGGCCTCGCGCCACAGGTCGGCCAGCTCGCGCACCTCGGCCGCGGAGAGGACGCCGGTGGGGAAGCCGATGCGGGCGTTGAGCTGCGGGCCCTCGTCGGCGTCGAGGACGAGGGCGTTGACGTCGAAGACGGACAGGGCGGGCATGTCCGCGTCGAGGTCGGCGAGGAGGTCGGCGGTGCCGTCGGCCTGGTTGAAGCCGAGGCCGCGCAGGTGCTCGGGGATGTCCGTGGACTGTGAGGACGTCGAGAAGCGGCCCAGGTAGTTGAAGGCGATCTGCCCGGTGGAGTGGCGGCGCAGGACGTCGGCGGTCTCCGGGTTCAGATAGCGCAGCAGGCCGTAGCCGAGGCCCTTGTCGGGCACGGCGAGGGACTGCTCCTTGACGGCCTTGACGGCGGCCCCGGCGGCCGGGCCGCCGGTGAAGGCCTCGTCGACGTCGATGCCGGTGATGTCGAGGCGCAGTGGGAACATGCTGGTGAACCAGCCCATGGTGCGGGTCAGGTCGGCGCCGGGCACCGCCTGCTCCTCGCGGCCGTGGCCTTCGAGGCGCAGCAGCACGGTGGGCTCGTCGACGCCGCGGGCCCGGCGCCAGCGGGTGACGGCGAGGGCGAGGGCGGCGAGCAGGCCGTCGTTGACGCCGCCGCGGAAGGCGGCGGGCACCTTGGTGAGCAGCGCCTCGGTGACGGGGACGGGGACCCGCACCAGGAGGTGGTCGACGGTGGCGACGGTGTCGGTGGCCGGGTCGAGGAGGCGGCTGCCGAGGACCGGGTCGGGGCCCGCGACGATCTCGGTCCACCGGTCGAGTTCGGCGGTGCGCCCGGGGCTGTTGGCCTCGTCGGCGAGGGCGTGCGCCCAGCGGCGTACGGAGGTGCTGACGGGGGCGAGCCGGGGCTGCTTGCCCGCCTTGACCTGTTCCCAGGCGGCGGCGAGGTCGGGCAGCAGGACGCGCCAGGACACGCCGTCGATGACGAAGTGGTGCAGGACGACGTGCAGGCGGCCCGGCCGGTCGGGGCCCGCGTCGAACCAGACGAAGCGGGCCATGGACCCGGCCCTCGGGTCGAGCCGGGCGGTGGCGGCGTCGAGTTCGGCGAGCGCGGTGGCGCGCCAGGCGTCGTCCCAGACGCCGTCGCAGGGGACGCGGTGGATCAGCGGCGCCACGTCGACGGTGCCGGGCGCGGCGACCTCCAGGCCGTCGCCGCCGCCGTCGCCGCGGTCGCCGTCGGTCAGGAGGGTGGAGCGCAGGATGTCGTGGGTGTCGAAGACGGCGGCGAGCGTGGCGGTCAGGCCCGGCTCGTCGATGCCCTGGGGCAGGTCGAGCACCATCGACATGGAGAACCGGTCGCTGCCGCCGCCGAGTTCCTTCAGGAAGTGGCCCGCGGGCAGCAGCGGCATGCGGCCGACGCCGCCGCCGTCCAGCTCCTCCAGGACGGTGGCCTGGTCCCCGGCGGAGGCGACCTCGGCGAGTTCGGCGACGGTGCGGCACTCGAAGATCTGCCGGGGGCTGACCTCGACGCCCTGGGCGCGGGCCCGGGAGACGACCTGGATGGAGCGGATGGAGTCGCCGCCGACGGCGAAGAAGTCGTCGTCGACGCCGACCCGGTCCAGGCCCAGGACCTCGGCGTACACGCCGGTGAGGATCTCCTCGGCGGGCGTGCGCGGGGCGCGGTAGGCGCTGCCGGTGGGCTCCGGCTCGGGCAGCGCCCTGCGGTCCAGCTTGCCGTTCGGGGCGAGCGGCAGCTTGTCCAGGAGGACGAACACCGCGGGGACCATGAACTCCGGCAGGCGGGCGGCGGCGAAGCGGCGCAGTTCGCGCGCGGAGACCACCATGGACAGGTCGACGTCGAGGTCACCGAGGCTGGTGACGTCGCCCGCGCCCGCGTCGGGCGCGGCGGGCACCACGTAGCCGACGAGCTGCTTGCTGCCGCGGCTGTCGTGGACGGTCACCACGGCCTGGGCGACGCCGGGGTGGGCGGTGAGCGCGGCCTCGATCTCGCCGGGCTCGATGCGGAAGCCGCGCACCTTCACCTGGGCGTCGCCGCGGCCGACGTACTCCAGCTGGCCCTCGGCGTTCCAGCGGGCCAGGTCACCGGTGCGGTACATGCGGGCGCCGGGCGGGCCGTAGGGGTCGGCGACGAAGCGGTCGGCGGTCAGGTCGGGGCGGCGGTGGTAGCCGCGGCCGACGACGCCCGCGACGTACAGTTCGCCGGGCACGCCGACGGGCGCGGGTTCCAGGCCCGGGCCGAGGACGTAGGCGCGGACGTTGCCGAGGGGGCCGCCGATGGGGGCGCTGCCGGTGCCGTGCCAGGCGTCGGTGCCGGACACGGAGAACGCGGTGGCGTAGAACGTCTCGCTCTGGCCGTAGGCGTTGACGACGCGCACGCCGGGGATGGCCTCGCGGACCTTGCGGACGAGCGGCGCGGTCAGCGCCTCACCGGCGAACACCACGGCGTCGGCGGTGATCTTCCCGTCGACCTGGTCGAGGAGTTCGGAGAACACCGACGGCACGGTGGAGATGACGCCGCCGCTCCAGCCGCCGCGCTCGCCGACGACGAGGACGTCCCGCACCACTTCGAGGGTGCCGCCGGTGGACAGCGTGGTGAAGGTCTCGAAGACGGACACGTCGAAGTTGATGGAGGTGCCCGCGAGGAGCCGGGTCCCGGCGGTGACGCCGACGGCGTCCGCGAGGCGCGTCACGTCGTTGACGACGTTGTGGTGGGTGATCGCCACGCCCTTGGGGGTGCCGGTGGAGCCGGACGTGTACATCACGTACGCGACGTGCGCGGGCCGCAGCGGGGCGGTCCGGTCGGCGTCGGTGAGCGGGGAGCCGTCGCCGGTGTCGAGGTCGACGTCGCCGAGGAGCAGGCGGGGCGCCTCGGCGTCGGGCAGCACGCCGACGGTGCCCGCGTCGGTGAGGATGAGGTGCGGGCGGGCGTCGGCGAGGATGAAGTCCAGGCGGGTGCTGGGGTACTTGGGGTCGATCGGCAGGTAGGCGCCGCCCGCCTTGAGGACGCCGAGGAGGCCGACGACCAGGTCGGCGGAGCGCGGCAGGGCGAGGCCCACCACGGTCTCGGGGCCCACGCCGCGGCCGATCAGCTCGCGGGCGAGCCGGTTGGCGCGGGCGTCCAGGTCGGCGTACGTCAGTTCGCGGTCCTCGGAGACGACGGCGAGGGCGTCCGGGGTCCGCGCGGCCTGGGCCTCGACGAGGCCGGGCACGGTCAGCTCCGGGGTGGGCGCGGCGGTCTCGTTGAAGCGGGTGAGGACCAAGTCGCGCTCGTCGGCCTCCAGGACGTCCACGAGGGCGACGGGCCGGGCGGGGTCGTCGACGAGCTGGCGCACGACCCGCATGTAGCGAGCGAGGATGGCCTCGGCGGTGGCGCGCTCGAACAGGTCGGTGGCGTACTCCAGGTACACCAGCATCGACTGCTTCGCCGGGTCGTGGAAGTAGTTGAACTCCAGGTCGAACTTGGCGGTGGTGGTCGCCAGCATCTCCATGCGGGTGGTCAGGCCCGGCAGGTCGAGGGCGGTGCCGACCTCGGTCTCCCAGGTGAACATGACCTGGAACAGCGGGTGGTAGGCGGTGGACCGCTCCGGGTTGAGGATCTCCACGAGCCGCTCGAAGGGCGCGTCCTGGTTGTCGTACGCGGTGAGGGCCTTGTTCTGCACCTGGGCGAGCAGCTGCTCGAAGGTGGGGGCGCCGGACAGGTCGCCGCGCAGCACCCAGGTGTTGACGAAGAAGCCGACGAGGTCGGTGAGGTCGTCGTCGGTGCGGCCCGCGATGGTGGAGCCGAGCGCGATGTCGTCGCCCGCGCCGAGGTGCTGGAGCGTCACCATCAGGGCGGCCTGCATCACCATCGGCACGGTCACGTCGCGGTCGCGCGCCAGGTGCTCGATCCTGGCGACGAGCGCGCGGTCGACCTCGTGGCTGGTGCCCTCGCCCTGGTGGCTGGGGCGGGGCGGGCGCGGCCGGTCGGCGGGCAGCTGGATGGGCTGGGGCACGCCGGTCAGCTCGCCGCGCCAGTAGTCGACCTGGGAGGCGAGGACGGACTCGGGGTCGCTCTCGTCGCCGAGCAGCTCGCGCTGCCACAGGGTGTAGTCGACGTACTGGACGGGAAGTTCCTCCCAGTCCGGGGCGCGGCCCTTGAGGCGGGCGGTGTAGGCGGCGGCGACGTCACGGGCGAGCGGCGCCATGGACTCGCCGTCGCTGGCGATGTGGTGGATGAGCAGGACGAGGACGTGCTCGCGGGCGCCGGAGCGCAGCAGGGTCGCGCGCAGCGGTATCTCGGTGGCGAGGTCGAGGACGTACTCGGCCTCCTTGGCGATGGCGGCCTCCAGGTCCTCGGGCGCCACCTCGATGACCGGCATGTCGACGGCGGCGGCCTCGACGCCAAGGACCTCCTGGCCGGGGACGCCGTCGGCGTCCTCCACGATCAGGGTGCGCAGGCTCTCGTGGCGCTCCACGACGTCGCGGACCGCCGCGTGCAGCGCGGCCGTGTCGAGGTCGCCGCTCATGCGCAGCAGGAAGGGCAGGTTGTACGTCGCTGAGGGGCCCTGGAAGCGGTTGATGAACCACAGCCGCCGCTGCGCGAAAGACAACGGGATCATTTTACTGTCCACTCCTGTTCATCCGGCGCAGCTTGGGGCGGCGGGACGCGGTCGCGTTCCTCACCGTGCGCGAGAGTTCGGCGATGCTGGGCGACTCGAAGACCGCCCGGATCGGCACGCTGACGTCGAGTGCCTTGCCCATGCGGCTGATGAGCCGCGTGGCCAGCAGGGAGTTGCCTCCCAGGTCGAAGAAGTCGTCGTCGATCCCGACCCGCTCGACGCCGAGGATCTCGGCGTAGAGCGCGCACAGGGTCTCCTCCTGCGGGGTGCGCGGCGCGCGGTACTCGGCGCCCGCGAACGACGGCTCCGGCAGGGCCCTGCGGTCCAGCTTGCCGTTGGGGGCGAGCGGGAAGCGGTCGAGGACGACGACGGCGGCGGGCACCATGAACTCCGGCAGCCTGCCGAGGACGAAGTCCCGCAGCTTGACCATGTCGATGCCGCCGCCCCCGTCGGGTTCGGCGGGCACCACATAGCCCACGAGCCGCCTGCCGACGGCCTCGCCGCCGTCGTGCGCGACGACCGCGGCCTGCGCGATGGCGGGGAACGCCGTGAGCGCGGCCTCGACCTCGCCGGGTTCGATGCGGAAGCCGCGGACCTTGACCTGGGTGTCGGCGCGGCCGACGTACTCCAGCTGGCCCTCGGCGTTCCAGCGGGCCAGGTCACCGGTGCGGTACATGCGGGCGCCGGGCGGGCCGTAGGGGTCGGCGACGAAGCGGTCGGCGGTGAGGTCGGGGCGGTGGAGGTAGCCGCGGCCGATGTTCCCGGCGACGTACAGCTCGCCGACGACTCCGGCCGGTACGGGGGTCAGGCCGGGGCCGAGGACGTAGGTGCGCATGTTCCCCAGCGGCGTGCCGATGGGGGCGCTGGCCGCGCCGCCCCACGTGCCGTCGGGCCCGGCGGTGTGGGTGGTGGCGTAGAAGGTCTCGCTCTGCCCGTACGCGTTGACGACGGTCGCTTCCGGCAGGGTCTGCCGGATGCGGCGCACGAGGGAGGCGGGCAGCGCCTCACCGGCGAACACCAGGGTCTGCACGCGGACCTTGGGGGCTATCTGGTCGAGGAGTTCGCTGAACACGGACGGCACCGTGCTGATGACACCGCCCTCCCAGCGCTCCCGCTCGGCGAGCACCAGCACGTCCCGTACGACGTCGACGGTGCCGCCGGTCGCGAGGGTGGTGAAGGTCTCGAAGACGGACACGTCGAAATTGACGGAGGTGCCCGCGAGCATCCGCGAGCCGGGCCCGCCGCCGACGCGGTCGATGAGCCGGATGACGCCGTTGACGACGTTGGCGTGGGTGATGACGACGCCCTTGGGCCGTCCGGTGGAGCCGGAGGTGTACATCACGTAGGCCGCGTGGTCGGGGTGCGGGGTGGCTTTCAGGGCTCGGCCGTGGGGCCCGTCGGTGAGGTCGAGTTCGTCCAGGTGCAGGGCGGGTGTGCCGGTGGCGGGCAGGACGTCGGCGGTGGTGGTGTCGGTGAGGATCAGGTGGGGGCGGGCCTCGGTGAGGATGTGGTCGAGGCGCCCGCTGGGGTACTTGGGGTCGATGGGCAGGTAGGCGGCGCCGGAGGTGAGGATGCCGAGCAGGCCCACGATCAGGTCGGCGGTGCGGGGCAGGGCCAGGCCGATGAGGGTCTCGGGGCCCGCGCCCCGGTCGGCCAGCTCGCGGGCGAGCCGGTGGGCTCGGGCCGCCAGCTCCGCGTAGGTGTACGAGATGTCGCCGCAGGTCACCGCGATCGCGTCCGGCGTGGCCGCGACCTGGCGCTCGAAGAGGCCCGGCAGGGTGAGCGCAGGGGTCTCGGCGGCCGTGGCGTTGAGGCCGGTCAGCAGCCGCTCGCGCTCGGCGGGCGCGAGCACGTCGACCGACCGGACCGGCCGCGCCGGGTCGGCGGCGACCTGCGTCAGGACGCGGCCGAAGCGCTCGGCGAGCGCGGTGGCCCCGGCCTCGTCGAAGGCGTCCCGCTGGAACTGCACGGTCAGGCGGGGGTGGGGCCCGTCGGGGTAGACGAAGACGGTCACCGGGTAGTGGCTCGCGGTGAACGCGCGGATGCCGGTGAGCGCGATCCCGGCCCCGGCGCTCGCCTCGGCGAGGCCGCCGCGGTCCAGCGGGAACGACTCGAACCCCACGAGCGTGTCGAACAGGGCCTTCAGGCCGGTGAGTTCGTGGACGTCGCTGAGGCCGTAGTGGTGGTGGTCGAGGAGGGCGGCCTGCCGCTCCTGGAGGCCGGTGAGGAGGTCGGCGAGGGTGTCGCCGGGCGCGCACCGGACGCGTACGGGAACGGTGTTGAGGAACATGCCGACGACCGAGTCCACGCCGGGCAGCGCGGGCGGCCGTCCGGCGACGGTGGCGGACAGCACCACGTCCTGACGTCCCGTCAACTGGGCGAGGAGCAGGCCCCAGGCGCCCTGGACCACGGTGTTGAGGGTGACGCCGAGGTCGGCGGCGCCGCGCGTCAGGGCGGTGGCCTCGGCCGGGGTCAGGGGCACGTCGACCTGCCCGATGCCGGAGCTGTGCCGCCCGGTCGTGGCGCCGGGCGCGATCAGCGTCGGCTCGTCCACGCCGTCCAGCTCGCGCCGCCACGCCCGCGCGGAGACCTCCGGGTCCTGCTGGGCGAGCCACGCCAGGTAGTCGCGGTACGAGCGCGCGGGCGGCAGGCCCGAGGCGTCACCGCCGGTGCCGTAGCAGCGCAGCACCTCCTGGATGAGCACGGGCAGCGACCAGCCGTCGAACAGGGCGTGGTGCGCGGTCAGCACCAGTTCGTGCCGCTCGGCGTCCCGCTTGACCAGGGTCATCCGCAGCATGGGCGGCCGTGCCGGGTCGAAGTGGACCTTCAGGTCGTCGGCCATGAACGCCTCGAAGGCCGCGTCGGAGCCGGTGGTGCCGGTGCCGCTCAGGTCGACGTGCCGCCAGGGCAGCGTGACGCCGTCCACGACCAGCTGGACGAGGTCGCCGTCGTCGTCGCGTACGAAGGCGGTGCGCAGCGCCGGGTGCCGGTCCAGGACGGCCTGCCCGGCCGCCCGCATCCGCTCCGGTTCGATGGCGCCGGACAGCTGGATCGCGTACTGCACCTGGTAGGCGTCGAACGCCGACGCCGTGCCCTGGGCGTCCTCCACCATCTGCGTGTGGAAGAGCAGGCCCGCCTGGAGGGGCGAGGCGGGCCAGACGTCGGACAGGCCCGGGTAGGACGTGCGCCAGGCATCCAGGTCGGCCTGGGTGACCGTGACGAGGGGAACGTCGGAAGGCGTCAGACCGCCCGCCCGGGGGGCGCTGGCGTGCCGGGCCAGGCCGGTCAGGGCGGTGACCCACAACTCGGCGAGTTCGGTCAGCTCCTGGGGGGTGAGGATGCCGCTGGGCGCGGTGAAGAGCGCGCCCAGCCGCGGGCCCTGGGCAGTGTCGGTGACGCTGGCGTTGATGTCGACCTCGGCCGGGGCGGGCATCCGCGCGTCCTGCCCCGCGTCCAGGGCCTCCAGCTCGGGTATGCCGGTGACCTGCGTGAACCCCGCGGTCTCGGCGTGAGCGGTCCCGGCGCGAATCCCGGCGTGAGCGGTCCCGGCGTGAGCGGTCCCGGCGCGAGCGGCCCCGGCGGTGAAGCGGCCCAGGTAGTTGAAGCCGACCTGCCCCAGGCCGTGCGCGGCCAGTACGGGGCCGGTCTCGGGGTTGAGGTGGCGCAGCAGGCCGTAGCCGATGCCCTTGTCCGGGATGGCCCGCAGCTGCTCCTTGACCGCCTTGACGGCCTGCCCGGCGGCGGGGCCGCCCGCGAGGGCGTCGTCCAGGTCGGTGCCCGCCACGTTCAGGCGGACGGGGAAGACGCTGGTGAACCAGCCCACCGTGCGCGACAGGTCCGCCCCCGGCGCGGCGGCCTCCTCCCGGCCGTGGCCCTCCAGGCGGATCAGGGAGGACGGCTCGTCGATGCCCCGGGTGCGGCGCCACTGGGACAGGGCCAGGGCGAGCGCGGCCAGCAGACCGTCGTTGACCTCGCCGTGGAAGGCGGTCGGCAGGGCGGTCAGCAGGGTCTCGGTGATATCGGCGGGCAGCTCGATACGGGTCTCGGTGAGGGTGGCGATGGTGTCGCGGGCCGGGTCGAGGCGCCGCGCGCCCAGCAGCGGGTCGGGGCCCTCGACGATCGCCCGCCACCGGTCCAGCTCCGCCACGCGCTCGGCGCGCACGGCGTCCTCGGCCAGGGCGTGGGCCCAGCGCCGCACCGACGTCCCCACGGGCGCGAGCTCCGGGGCGCGGCCCTCGCGCAGGTGCTCCCAGGCCGCGGCCAGGTCCGGCAGCAGGATCCGCCAGGACACGCCGTCCACCACCAGGTGGTGCAGCGCCACCAGCAACCGGCCGCCCCGGCCGGGCTGGGCGGGAGTGAACCACACGAACTGGGCCATCACCCCGGCGTGAGGCTCCAACCGGGCGGCTGCGGCGTCGAGTTCGCCCAGCAGGCTCTCCCGCCAGGTGTCGTCCCAGCTGCCGTCGCACTCCACCTGGCGCACCAGCCCCGCCACCGCCACCGCGCCCTCGGGCGCGACCACGAGCCCGCCGTCGCCGTCGGGGCCGTCGGGGCCGTCGGGGCCGTCGGGGCCGTCGGGGCCGTCCACGAGACGCGAGCGCAGCAGGTCGTGCCGGTCCACCACCGCCTGGAGCGTGCGCACCAGACCGTCCCGGTCGATGTCCGACGGCAGGTCCAGGACCATCGCCTGAAGGAACCGCTCAAAGCCCGGCCCCCACGCCCGCACCAGCCGCGCGATCGGCAGCAGCGGCATCTCCCCGACACCGCCGCCGTCCCACTCCTCCAGGACCGGTACGGCGTCCGTCTGCCGGGCGGCGGCCAGCTCGGCGAGCCGGGCCACCGTGCGGGCCTCGAAGACCTCCCGCGCGCTGACCTCCACGCCCTGCGCCCGCGCCCGCGACACCACCTGGATCGACTGGATGCTGTCGCCGCCGACGGCGAAGAAGTCGTCGTCGACGCCGACCCGGTCGAGGCCGAGGACGGCCGCGAACGCCGCCGCCAGGACCGTCTCCGCCTCGGTGCGCGGCGCCCGGTAGGCCGCGCCCCGGAACTCCGGCTCGGGAAGCCGCTTCTTGTCCACCTTCCCGTTCGGCGTCAACGGCAGCTGGTCCACCACCAGGACCGCCGCCGGAACCATGAAGTCCGGAAGCCGCTGCCCCAAGTACGTCCGCAGCTCCCCCGTGGAGAAGCCGGAGTCGAAGGCCAGATGGCCGGTGCCGCCGCCCTGGATCGCCGTGGCGGCGTCCGTGTCACCGGCCCCGGCCGGGACGACGTACCCGACGAGCTGCTTGCCGGTGCCGACGCCCTCGTGGACGGTCACGACGGCGTGCGCGACGCGCGGGTGGGCCATCAACGCGGCCTCGATCTCCCGCAGTTCAATGCGCAGGCCACGTATCTTGACCTGGGTGTCGACGCGGCCGTGGAAGAGGAACTGGCCGTCGGCGCCCCGCGAGACGAGGTCGCCGGTGCGGTACATGCGGGCGCCCGGCGCGCCGAACGGGCAGGCCACGAAGCGCTCACCGGTCAGCGCGGGGCGGCCGAGGTAGCCGCGGGCGAGCGGGGCACCGGCGATGTACAGCTCGCCCGGGGTGCCGTCGGGGACGGGCCGCAGCTCGTCGTCGAGGACGTACGCGTGGGTGTTGGCGAGGGGCGCGCCGATGGGCGGGACCTGGCCGTCGCCGACGAGGGGCTCGCTGAGGGTGACGCTGACGGTGGTCTCGGTCGGGCCGTAGCCGTTGATCATCCGGCGTCCGGCCGACCAGGCGGCGACCAGCTCGGGCGCGCTGGCCTCGCCGCCGACGGCGAGGCTCGACACGGTGGGCAGCGAGCCGACGGGCAGGGCGGCGAGCACGGCGGGCGACAGGACCGCGTGGGTCACGGCGTGCCGGTTGACGGTCTCCACCAGCGGGGCACCGGGGGCCAGCTGCTCCTTGTCGGCCATGACGAGCGTGGCACCGGACAGCAGGGACATGCCGAGTTCGCCGACGGACACGTCGAAACTGGGCGAGCCGAACTGCAGGACGCGGCTCTGCGGGGTGACCCGCATCCGCTCGCGCATCGCGCCGACGAGGTTGGCGATGCCGGTGTGCGTGACGGCGACGCCCTTGGGGCGCCCGGTGGAGCCCGAGGTGTAGATGACGTACGCGGCGTTGGCGACCGTCAGGGGGCGGGTGCGCTCGGCGTCGCCGACGGCGCGGGCGCTGTGCGCGGCCACGGCGGCGACGGTGTCCGGGGCGTCCAGGCGCACGGTGGGAACGGAGAGTTCCGGCAGCTCGGCGGCGGTGCCCGCGTCGACGAGGACGAGGGCGGCACCGGAGTCCGCCACCATGTACGCGATGCGGTCGGCCGGGTACGCCGGGTCGACCGGCAGGTAGGCGCCGCCCGCCTTCAGGACCGCCAGGACGGTCACGCACCACTCGGGGGTGCGCCGCAGCGCCACGCCCACGACGGTCTCGGGGCCGACCCCGCGCTCGACGAGGAGGCGGGCCACACGGTTCGCGCGCGCGTCGAGTTCGCGGTAACTCAGCGCCGCGTCGCCGAAGACCACGGCGGTCGCGTCGGGCACGGCGGCGACCCGCTGCTCGAACAGCTCGGGAATCGTCCCTACCGGAACTTCGGTGCCCTCGGGCCCGCCCGGCAGCACACCCTCCTCAAACGAACGCAAAGCAACCATCCCCCACAGCGGTTTAGCGATGTACGCGGTTGAACGATGTACGCGGTTGTACGTGAAGCCAGGACTGGTGAATCCGCGCCGCGGCGGCAAAGCGCGGGGCGCGCAGGTGTCGGCGGCGGCGCATATCCGCCGCGCCCCTGCAATGAGGGCGCCCACAGCGCGTGTCCGGTTCGGCTGAACAGCCACTTCGCTCGCCGGGCAGCTCCGGTGCTCCTGGCGCCCGAACAGGCTCGTGCCTTCGCGCCACGGAGTCAACTGCCGTCAAGATCGCCCCAGTTACGGCCTCTCCCAGGTCATCGCCACGTCATCCAAAGGTCGCCGCCCGGCACGCGCGGCGGCCACCGAGGCGGTCGAGCACGGAATGCTGCCGGAATTCCACTGCGAAATGCGGCAGCGATTCGCGGATTCCCGCTACGGCGCCCGCGGGTCGGGCAGCGGGTGTGAATTCCCCCTCCATCCCGCGCACCGAGCCTAGAAGCGGCCCCGATCCAGAGCAAGGAGCGACCAAGGGGCGGCCCGTAAGGACTCTTTAACGCCCCCAAGCCGTCGAATTGCCGCCGCCGGGAGCTGTCAAGGCGGGGCGACGGAACGGCCGTGACCGGCGCGGAACGTGTCCCGTCGCCAGGACAAGGCGGGGCGACGGCCCCCCCGGCCGCGGAACGACACCCGAGCCGCCCCGCCCCCTGAACGGAACACCCAATTCCGCCTTAAAGCCCCTTGGGGCAGCTGGAGTCCGGGGGCCTTGAAACCCGTAACCCGTCGAAGCCCCCCCTGAAACCGTATGGAAGGCCCCCTGAAGGCGCTCTGAAGCCACCCCGCCGCACCCTGCTGTCCGGCATGAACAGCACGCCAACGCCACCGACCCCGCCGCCCCAGCCAGCCCCAGGGACACCGCCCCCCACCCCCGACACCGCCCAAGCACCCCACGGCCCCCGCCGCCCTCGCGACCACCGGCCTGCGCAGGGCCTACGGCTCGAAGACGGTCCACGACGGCATGGACCTGAACGCGCCGCGCGGCACTGTCTACACCCTGCTCGGCCCCAACGGCGCGGGCAAGACCACCGTCGTCAAGATCCTCACCACGTACCTCACCGCCAACGCTGGCGAGGTGTGGGTGGACGGCCACCACTTGGCTTCCGACCCTCGGGCGGTGCGGGCCGCGATCGGGGTCACCGGGCAGTTCTCCGCCGTCGACGGCCTGATCACCGGCGAGGAGAACATGCGCCTGATGACGGACCTCCACCACCTGCCGCGCGCCGAGGGGCGCCGCGTCACCGCCTCGCTCCTGGAGCGCTTCGACCTAGTGGAGGCCGCGCGGAAGCCCGCCGCCAGCTACTCCGGCGGCATGCGGCGCCGCCTGGACATCGCCATGACGCTGGTCGGCGGCCCGCGCATCATCTCCCTCGACGAGCCGACCACCGGCCTCGACCCGCGCAGCCGCCACAAATGTAGGGCGCGGTCCGTAACGCCACGGCGAGCAGCCCCGTCGCGGCGAACCACTCTAGCGCCGCAACGGCTTCCTCTCGCGCGGCGGTCGCCTCGGTGACGTCCTCGGCAAGCCGCTCGATGCTTCCCTCGGCGCGGCTGGCCCGCCGGTCGGCGTCACCGGACTGCGCCCGGACCTGTCGCTGTTCCTGCTCACAGGCCCGAGCCGCCTGGGCCGTCTCCTCCAATTGCTGCTGAAGCTCGGCGACGGCCGCTCCGAGGGTGGAGCGGAGCGTCGTGAGGTGTTCGTCCGCTGCCGCGGCCACCCGAGCCACCTCCATGGCGCGCTCGGCGCGTTCGGACACGAGGAGGTCGCCCGGCCGGTCTCCTCGCGCTCGGCCTCTGCGCGTTCACGCAGTGCAGGCCACAGGGCCATCAGGAGGGCGGTGTGGTCGGCGAGCGCATGGCGAACGGCACCCAGTGTCGTCTGGTCGGGGGAGGTTCAGGGCGGCCGCAGTGTCAGCAAGCTCGGTCGCCGCGCGCTCGGCCCGTCGAGCCGCCGGGGCCAGTTCCACGGCCCTTCCGTGTCGCCGGGCGCGGGCGCGGCGGACAGCTTCGGCCGCGGCGGTGACGCGTGCGTGGGCGTACCGCAGGTCGTCGTCGCCAGGCAGTGCGGCGAGTTCGGCGTCCGGCGCGGCAGGGCGCCCGGCCACGGCGCGGGACTCCTCGGCCAGCTGCTCCCGCTCCGCCGTCAAGCAGGCGATCTCGGCGCGCAGTTCCGCGCTCCGGGCGAGACGTTCCCGCTCCCGCGCTCCTCCTCCCCCCACGTAGTGTGCGCTCTCCTTGGCACCGCTGCCGGTAAGCGCCCCGACGCGGAAGCAACCGTCCGCTCAGACCCAGGTGTCATGGCCACCGGCCTCCCAGGACACCACCTCGCCGAGCCCGTCATCACCGACCGCGGCCAGCCCGATCGAGGCGAGCAGACGCGCGACGTCGCTCAGGTCGTCGTAGTACAGGACCGAGTCGCCCAGGGGGATACGGGTCAGCTTCCAGCGGACCTCCCGGAACCTGAGCTCGTCGCTATCGAGGGCGGTCCACGCGGTCATCTCCGCCAGACGCCCCTCGAAGCCCTCGGCCTCGACCATGGAGGGGCCCTCAGGGACGCGAGCATCCTGGCCAGCACGCGCCGCCGCACGTCGTACAGCACGTCGCCCGATCCGCTGCCATAGGCGCCCTTGTCGCTGGCCATCTGCCGCAGCACCCCGAGCCGTAGCAGCAGGCGGACGGCGGCGAGGTCGAGGCGCTCGTCGCGCCGCTCCAGAGTGAACGTGATCCCGACGGCTACGAGTTCGGGATCGGCGGCGGTCAGGACGACCTGCTCGGCGAGACGTCCGAGCACCACCTACGACTCGCCCCGTCCCAGTGCGGCCAGGGCCAGGCAGAGCAGAACGTAGCGGCGGCGGGTGAAGGGCAGGGCGCTGCGGGCGGCCTCACGCGCCGGGTGCATGGCGTCAGTGAGGGTGCCCGGCGTCTTGCGCAGCCGTGCGGCGTCGGCGTCCGTGCGCAGCGTCCAGCCGACGTGACGTTCAAACCACTCCCGAAGTCCGGCAGCATGTCGGCGAACCAGCCGGACCTCATCGGCGGACGGTCCCTCTGCAGTGAGCAGCGGCTCCTTCAGCAGGGCGCGTCCGGCCTTCTGGAGGTCGGACTGCCGCTGGCCGTCAAGGACCTCGGCGAGGGGGCCGCTCATCGGTCCTCCGCGCGCTGGGGAGCGCCGCCCCGATCGGGGGACGGGGATGGGGACAGACACCGATGCCGGTGCTACGTGGTCGCTCCGTGGAGTGCGGCGCGACCGCTACGGATCAGCCCCCAGCTGCGCCGCACCAGCAGCTACGAACGCCGCGGCAGGCCGCGCCGAGGCACCGACCGGGGCAAGGCGAAACGTCGGCTTGCCGAGATCGCCGCCCGGTAGACGGAGGAGACCAGGCGGGCCCGGGACAGTCTCGTATCGGGCGGACCGATGCGGCTCTCGCGGCTCGGCGAACTCGGCCTGCTCACCTCCCAGTTGTTTCTGCGGCTGCTCGGCGACGCGCTCGCCACCTGGCGGCCGGGCACGACCACCACCGCGGCCGCCGACGGGGACAGCTCGATGGAGATCCGGCTGACCGCCCTCAACGACGGATTGACGGCCGAAGTGAGCACCCCGACGGCATGATCAGCGACTCCGACCGCCTGCGGATCGGTGCTGTACAAGGATGCTCCACGCGTCCAACCGGTTTGCGGCCAGTCGGTGGGCGAGGCAGGCGCCCCGTGGGGTGGAGGTGAATCGCATCTCGATGTGCGACTCACCTCATCGCTGGGACACATGGGTTGGATGCGCCGAGGGAGCTGGGGAGTCGACTCGCCATGCCGTCAACGGCGCCCTCGGTCGCATAGCGTGACCAGTGCTGACGCACCGGCGCGGCCCGTTGTACGCGCGGTGACGGTACGGGTACGAGACGCGCGGCATGACGAGGCCGTCGGGACGACATTGGGCCAGGGGGCCGTAGCGATGACCGAGGGGACCGACGCAGGGGCCGAGACCCTGGTGGCAGACGACGCGGGACAGGCGACGGCGGACACGTCCGGCCAGACCGTGGTCACCGCGTTCGGGCAGACGATGAAGACGCTGCGGGTGCGGGCGAGCCTGGAGCGCGAGGACTTCGGACGGCGGATCAGATACTCGGCGTCCACGGTGGCGTCGTGCGCAAGCACGGTTCATCCGATCGCAGGCTCTCCCATCGCGAGAGTCGCTCGACTTCGTGGAAAGGTGGGCTGAGATCACTCCGAACAGCTCTGAGTCCTCAGCCGTAGCTTCTGGCCTCGCTTGGTTCAAGAGCAGCCACAGCAGAGTCGAGGGTGGGCCAGTGCGTCGAGGGTCGCGGCCGACACGGGAGTCGTACACATCCGGGACTCCAAGACCGTAACCGGACCCATCACCCGTGTGTCACGTGAGGCGTGGGCGGAGTTCGTCGAGGAGGCCCGACCGTCGTACGTCAAGCGTGAGCCCGGCCGCCCGATCAAGGACGGCAGGGCTCACGCACCCGCTACCTGGGCAGGTAAGGGCTTGGCTTGCCGTACCAGCTGATCCGCAGGGTGTCGCGGGCGCGGGTGGCCGCGACGAACAGCAGTGACCGGGCCTTCAGTTCCTCACGGGCGAGACGCCGGGGGTCCGTGTCGCGGTAGCGCTGGACGACGGACGCCCGGGGGATGACGCCGTCGCGGGCACCGACGATGGCGAGCTTCTGGTATTCGAGGCCCTTGAAGCGGTGCATGGTGCCGACGTGGATGTCGCCGTCTCCCTTGACGCCCTCCTTGGTGAGTTCGGCTACGGTCAGCTCGGCCTCGGTCGCCAGGTAGTACATGACCTGGTTGACGGCCTCGCGGTCGGCGACGCACACCGCGATGTTGCCGCGAGGATCGCGGACCTTGCCGTCGGCTCCGCCGGTGGCGAGTTCCTGGCGCCAGGCCCGCAGGGTGGTGGCGAGCTGGGCGAGTTCGTCGTCCCAGCTCTCGCAGCGGACGAACTCAGGAGCAGGGCCACGCAGAACCGAACGGTAGCCGTCGAGGGTGTCGGTGCCGTCATCGAGATCGTCGAAGGAAATCTGATCGCTCTTGGGGTTCACCACTTCCATGGCCCGGTTCAGGATCTCGCGGGTGGTGCGGTAGCTGAGGGTGAGGCGCGCCGCGCGACCGCGGATATGGACGCCGACGGTCCCCAGGGTGACCTGCTGGTCGTAGATGCGCTGATGGGTGTCGCCGGCGATGAACATGTCGTCCTCGCCCGACGCGACCATGGCCCGGAGCATCTTCCAGTGGGCGGGCCTGAGATCCTGCGCCTCGTCGACGACGACGTGCTTGTACCGGTGGCCCAGGTAGTACATGCCGGAACTGTCGTCGCGGTGGATGAGGTCCCTGCCACCGATCTCGTCCTTGTACTGCTGCCGTTGCTCGATCTTGGCGGCGCGCTGCATCTCAAAGCGGGCAGCGCGCTCGGCGGCCTGGCCCCAGGTCTCGCGGCCCTCCTTGTCGAGGCGGGTGGTGAACTGCTCCAGGATCTTCCAGATCTGTGCCCGGTCGGGTCGGCTGACGGAACGCCCGCGTCCGGCTCGCCGCGCTTCGAAGTACGCCTTGCGGGTGCCGAGGGACTGACCGAGGATCACCTGCTCCCATTCCTCGTAGAGGAATTCGGCGTCCCAGCGTTTCTCGTCGAGTTCGAGGAGGACCTGGCGGAGGGTGTTCAGGGCGACGTTGTCGTAGATGCGCTGCTTCCCGGCGCCGGCGACAGTGTTCTCGTTGAGGACGCGGGCGGCGAGCTGGTCGATGTGCGTGATGTCGACGCGGGCCAGCAGTTCGGGTTCGAGCAGGGACGCCAGGCGGGCGCGCAGGTCAGTGGTGAGGTTCTTGGTGAAGGTGGTGAGCAGGATCGGCTTGTTGTGACCAGGGGCAGCTGTTCGGCGAGGTGCTTGACGCGGTGGAGGGCGACGATGGTCTTGCCTGTGCCGGGTCCGCCGGACACCCTGAACGAGCCGCTGTAGCGGCGGTCGACGAGCTTGGCCTGGGCGGGGTGGAGGAAGACCTTCCAGGCGCGGAAGTCGCCCTCTTCGATGATGTCCTTGAGAGCGTCGTCGATGGTGGTGACCGTGGTGCGGGCGAGCGCCGCGTCCAGGTCGTGCCGGTCGGATTCGTCGAGTTTCACTTCGACGGGAGCGGTGATCTCCTTGCGTACCTCCTCGATGGACAGACCGGCGGCGAGGCCGTACAGGATGTCCTTGGTGAGGAGGGGGCGCCGGAGACGAGGGCGTCGAGTTCGGTGCTCTCGGTGACCGCGAGCGCGAGGTCGATGAGCTGATCGGCGACGCCGAGGTCACGGAGGTCTTCGGCGGTGACGCCGGTGAGGAGCGGCTCGGCCTGGGAAATGGCGGTCGTGTCGTCCGCGGTTTCGGTGGTGGCCGGCGCGGGGGCGGTCGGCTCCCGCTCGTCCGTGGCTTCGGGCTGCTCGGCCGGCGTGAGCGTCATCCCTGCCCGCTGGAGGACGCTTTGGCCCACCACCGAGAGGTCGACGAACTCGATCTCGCCGGTGATGCGGTTGATCGCGACGGAGAGTTCTTCGTAGACGTGCTTACGGTGCCGGACGGCTACGACCAGCCACTTCTCGCGGCCGGCACCGTCGATGCCGATCTTGGCGAGGAGCGCGCGGTAGGACTGATCGACCTTCGCGCGGTAGACGCGGCCGTCGCCCTTGAGTGGCTTGAGGTCGAGACCAGGGTGGTTCGGGTTCTGCCGGAAGCGGTGACAGAAGTCGTAGAACTTGCCCTTGACCGAGCGGTCGAGCTTGTAGAGCTCCTGTTCGGCCTTCTCGTACAGGCTGAGCCGTGCGGTCATCGGTGGGTGGTGCCTTCCGTGTCCGGGAGCAGGGTGAGCAGGGTGTCGAGGTGGTGCAGCCAGTCGGCTGCCGTACGCACGGTCCAGCCGTCGCCGGTGTAGGCGTCGTCCCGCTTCTTGCGTTCCTCGCTGTCGTGGGCGTCGGGGTCGACGAACACCGCCACCTTGGTGGCACCGGGCCAGGCGAAGTCGGCCTGCCAACCACGGTCGCCCAGCTCGTAGCCAAAGACCGGGGCCTTCTTGCCGCGTGCGGCGAGTGCCTTGGCCAGCCGGGTGAGGTCGGAGTCGGGCTCGTCCTCTTCGAGGAGTTCGAGGATGTCCTCGTCCCAGGCCGCGTCCCGGAGCAGTCCTTCGACCGCCTGCTCCAGAGAGGAGGAGGCGGTGGACCGGACCACCGGTGTCGGCTCTGTGACGTCCGCAGGAGCCGTGGCGCCGGTGGCTGCCGTCTCGGGGCGCAGCCGCGCGACGAGTGTCTCCAGCTCCCCGGGGCCGCCCGAGACCCGCAGTGCCTCCACGGCGAAGTCGGCGGCCAGGCTGCCGGCGAGCTGCACGCCGTCGCCGCCGGTGAAGGCGAGGAACTGGAGGAGGTTGGACCAATAGAGCCAGGAGCGCCAACGGAGCTTGTGTGCGGGGGTCCCGAGCTGGTCCTGGTCCTGGTCGTCGAGTACGGCGAGGGCGCCCCAGCCGACCCCGGCGGTGCCGTCCGGTCCGCCGGACGGGTCGACGGTGTAGAGCAGCGGCAGACCGTGTTCGTCGGTGGCGGACAGGACGAGGATTTCGCCGTTCCCGGTGACGGGTTCGAGGTCGGCCGCCGGGTTCCCGCCCTTCGCGAGGGAGCCCAGGGCGCTGCGCACGGTTGCGCGGGCCTGCGCGGGGTTGACGTTCTGGGCCAGCGGTTCGGGCGCGCTGAGGAGCCCGCCGACCAGCGCCTGGGCTCGTCGCCCCCAGCGGGTGCGGGAGGGGTCGCGGAGGTAGCCGAGGAGCGTGTCGATGGGGTTGGCGAAGACGGCGTCGGCGAGGTCGACGCGGTCGCCGCCGAGTTCCTCGTACCAGTCCTTGGCGGTGTCCTGGCCGGTGCGCCGGTAGGGCGGCCACACCGGGCGGGCCTTGGCACGTTCGCCCTTCTCGAAGAGTTCGAGGTCGTCCCAGGTGACCTGGAAGACGAGTGCTCCGCCAGCGCGCAGCTCGTCCCGCTTCTTGCAGTCCGAAGCGATCCGGTTGTGCGTGCGGGTCGCGTGGAAGCGGTGGCCGTCGAGGAAGACGTGCACGTTCTGGGGTGTGCCGTCGGTCCTCTCGAAGGTGAAGTCGGTCCTGGTGAACTCCTCGTCGCGCTGGGCGGTCATACGCCATGCCGTGGCCCCCGCGAACCGCAGGAGGCCGCTGTGCGCACCGCTCTCCTCCAGAGCGGCGTCGTCCTGGCCGGTGCTCCAAGTACGCAGGGCGGCGAGGAAGCGGGCCTCCAGGTCGGACTCGACCTGCCGGTCCAGGCCGATCGCCTCGGTCGTCGGAATCTCCTTGGTGGCCCAGTGGCTGACCGGGTTTCCCTCGTCGTCGGTGAGCGGATGGCCGTCCTCGTCAACGGGACCGAGCAGACTGTTGATGATCTCCAGCGCGTCTTTGCGCGAGACCACTTCCTGGTGGCGCTCCTCCGCGTGGCGGTGCAGGCAGCGGTGACAGGCGCGCCGCCCCTCTTCCTTGCAGGGGCATGCGATCAGCATCTGCCGTGCTTCGGCGAGGGTGTCGCGGAAGGCTTCGGGCTTCTTGAGCCGGTCCAGGTAGCCGGTGCCTCCCGGCAGCCGGTCGTACAGGACGAGGAAGTGCCGCCTCTCGCCGGTGGCCGCGTCGGGCATCGTGGCGAGGGTGGTGTCCAGGTGGACAGGGTCGCCGCCGAAGTGCCGGTCGACGCCCAGTCTCAGGGCGGCCCGGAAGGAGTGGACCTTCTCGTCGACGAGGACGGTCGCGGCCGGCAGCAGGATGCGCAGAGCCTCGGTGGTGAGCTGGTGGGCGAGGAGCACCGGTTCCTGCTTCGGCGCGTCTGGCCCTCTCTTGCCCCGGCGCAGCGGGCACCAGGGCTGGTGGTGCTTGACGGCGGGGTTGCGTACGGCGGAGGTGTCGAGGGCATCGGTGTCGTGGTCGAAGACCGGCTTGCCGTCGGCGCTCGCCGCCCCACAGGCGGTGCAGACGTAGAAAGGCGCCAGCCGTACGTCGTGTCCGGACAGTTGCTCCTCGGCGCGGGCGTCGAATCGGAGCGGACCGACGTTGATCCTCCGGATGACCGCCTTGCGAGAGTAGTCGACACCGAAAGTCTCGCGGGTGTGGCGCCAGGACGCCTTGGCCTGGATGTGCTTAGCCGGGAAGTCGACCGCGTCGATGACCGTGTAAAAGCGCTGCTCGCGGTCGTCCTTGTCGTCGCTGATCCGGGCGTCGTCGCGCTTGTCGCGGGAGGTGACGACGGTCGGTTCGATCACGTGGTGAAGGCAGGAGCCGTCGTCGGCGATGCCGGTGCTGTGACAGCGCGGGCACGGGCTGCGGTCCTCGGCGGCGTTCTCGGTGCGGACGTAGCCGCACTCAGGGCAGAAGCGCCAGGGCGTCCAGTCGGGCCGGGTGGAGCTGCCGATCTCGATGCCGGTGATCTGGTGCTTATAGCCGTTGACATAGAACGTGTTGCCGGGCGCAAGTTCGGACAGCGCGTAACGCTGAGGCCGCTCATACGGGCGCATCTTGGAGTCGAAGCGTTCCCGCCCGGTCTTAGGGTCGGTGCCGTCGAACCAGTACAGCGTGGCATTGAGCGTGGTGACAGCGTCGAGCAGGGCGTAGTTCGGCAGCAGGCCGAGGTCGCAGAGGGCCTGCTGGGCGGTCACGTTTCCGCGTTTCATCAGGCTCCGGCCGACGGCCCGGTGCTCCGCTTCGAGTTCGGCCTTGCGGACGCGCTGCTCGTCGTCGTCCTCGTGCAGTTCACGGACGGCCTCGTCGATGAAGGTGAGCCTGCGCCGCAGTTCCTCCTCCCCGCGCTTCCACTGCCGTGCGGCCTCCTCGACGGTGCCGCGCAGCTCGCGCTTGGCGTAATCACGCAGTTCGTCGGCGGCCTGAGGGCTGACACCGGTGGGGAAGAGGCCGAGAAAGGCCTCCACGTGCTCGGTGGCGCCGACGAGCGCGGCCTCCACGAGGTCTTCGAGGTATCCGGTAGGGCCGAAGAGGGCGGGCGCTTCACGCGGGATCGCGGCGAGCGTCCGCCCGTCGGCGCGCTTCAGCCGACCCTGCGCGGCGAGGTCAAGGAGGTGGGCGAGGTACTGCCGACGCAGGATCTCGATGGCCGACAGATGGCTGCCTGGCGGCACGATCTGCCCGGCGATCATCTCGCGGGGCTGGTCGAGGTAGTACAGGTCCCGGCGACTGCGGTCGGGAATGGTGAGAAGGAAGGCGTTGCCGGTACGCCGTCCCGCGCGGCCCACCTGTTGGACGTAGTTGGCGGCGCGGCGGGGCAGGGCGGCGAGCACGACAGCCGACAGGTCGCCGATGTCGATGCCCATCTCCAGGGTGGGCGTGCAGGACAGCACGTTGGGGTCCTTGAACCCGCTGCCGTCCCGGAACGCCGCCTCGACCCGCTCGCGTTCCGGGCGGGTGAGCATGCCGGTGTGCTCGGCGGTGATCACCTGGTAGGTGCCGGCCTTGCGGTACAGCCGACGGTAGTAGTCCTCGCGGTAGTCGCGGTCCCGCTGGTGCCGGCCGAGCCCTTCCGGCCGGGTTCCGGCGACGAGACGGCCGGTGCGGCAGCGGTAGGCGGGGCACTTCTGACCGTCCCACTGGCCGAGCAGGGACGGGTGGACGGTCTGTTCCCAGAAGCAGTTCGGGCAGCGGACGAACGCCTCGTTGACCTCACTGTCCTTCAGGAGCTGGACGTCGACGGCGCCCGGCTTGAGCCCGTAGACCCTGAGGCTGCTGTCCTCGGGCGTGCGCGCGGCGAGCAGCCCGGCGGCGACGAGTTCGGGCAACAGCCGCGACCAGAACTCTGCGGCCTGCTCGCGGGGCAGGCCGAGGCTGCGCTGGGCCCACCGCTCGTACCAGGAAAGGCGTCCGGTGGCGAAGTCGAACTCGCTTCTCGCCTTCGGCGCGCTCAGCAGGAAGACGGGCGCGGCGATGCCCTTGGGGAAGGCCCGCATACCCACGGGCCGCTTGCCCCAGATGAAGTAGCGGCTGGTTCCGGCTTCTTTCAGGTAGCCGTCCAGCCAGCGATGGCCGATGGCGCCGCGGGTCCGCAGCCGCTCCAGGAAAATCCGGAGGAACCCAAGATACCGGTCGTCGTTCAGTGCGTCGGGGACGGGGAGCTGGCCGCCCTTGCCGTACGGGGCGGCGTGCGCGGTGCGGACGATCTCGACGGCGGCGGTCGGGTCCGCTATGCGCACCTGCGCGGCGGCGGTACGGGTGAGTTCGAGGGTGCGGCCGTTGCGGGACCGGAACCCGAACTCCATCAACGCCTCAAAGGCGAAGCGCTCCCCGATCAGCTGCCAGGTCTTGTAGTCCCCTCCCCGGCCCTGGCCGGAGAGGAGCTTCTTGACGCCCTTGATGTCGTGGAGGTCGGTGGGCACGACGGCAGCGAGCGTCGTTCGGTCGGTGGTCGCGGAGACCACGTCGGCGATCAGGTCGTTGAGCGCGGTCGGGGTGTCCTCGGAGAGGTGGCTCTTGAACAGGGCGCGCAGCGAGAACGTGTACGAGCGGCTGGCGACGAACCCGGCGCGGTGCGCGGCGTCCTGCACCGAGTCGTTGAACATCAGGGTCTTCGTCTCGCCCTGCTTCTCGTCCAGTTCCCCGCCGGTGAACAGCTGGGTGATGGAGGCGGCGGTGAGCGCGGCGGCGCCGGTACCGAGGAAGCGGATCGTGTTGCGCGAGCCGCAGGCCGGGCACCAGTCTTCCTCGGCGGCGGTGGTCGCGGTCTCCCCCAGGTAGACGAGGACGAATGCCGAGTCGGCACCGGCCAGCCGGGGGCTCCCGGTCTCCAGGTCGTAGTCGGCCACCGGGTCGGGCAGCCGCAGCCTGCGCTTCGGGCCGTCCAGGACGCGGAGCTGTCCCGCCCCCGCCACGCTGAGCGCGTTGGCGTCGGCGCGTTGGGCAGCGCGGCCTGCCCCTTCCATGGGCGCGGCTCCGGAGCCCTCCCGCGCCTCACCGTCGGTGGCGGCGATGAGATTACGCACCCGCATCTTGTCCTGGCTGACCGAGGCCCGCCGGATCTTGTGCGAGTCGACCTCGACGGCCAGGTCGTCGGACTCCGGGGTGAAGACCGCCCACCCGGAACGCCCGCAGTCACGGCAGTACACAGCGGGCAGGAACAGGTTCGCCGACTGCCCCTCGGTGGCGGTGGTGACGGGCGCGGTGCGGGCCGCGGCTTCCGCAGAGGTCTCGGGCGCGCTGGCCGCGTCCCACTGGAACTCGGCCTTGGGCCACGGCAGTACTCCCCGCACGAGACGGGACACCGACCGGGCCCACTGGTGGACCTCAACCTGCACGAAGGGACGCGGCTCCTTGGGCGTGGACGCCGGGTCACGGGCCACCGAGAGCAGCGCGACGAAGCGGGCGAGTGCCTTCGCCGCCACGTCGGGGCGCAGGGTGATGGTCCGGCCCCATGCCTGGGCGCCCCGGCGCCACATCAGGTCCAGGACCTCCGGCATGGACCGCACTTGCCCGTCGAGGGCGTGCAGCACTGCGGCAGTCAGTGGGTGCCGCTTCAGCACCCGGCCGAGCGTGAACGGAGCGGTATCTCTGCTACCAGTGACGACTTCCGCCAGAGCGGCGAACTCCTCCTCACCGAGGGTGGGGTCGGGCAGGGCGGCCAGCTCGTCGGGGGTCGGCACGGGCAGGATCGGGTCGAAGTCGTCGCTGGGCACGAACGCGTCCACAGTCAGCCGCTGTTCACCGACGATGGCATCGGCGGTGAACTCCGTTCCGAACACCTGGGTCGCCACGTCGAGCAACTGCCGCGCTCCGTCGGCGTCCGTCCCCGAAGCGAGGGTCGCGGAGGTGGCGACCGGGCAGATGTGACCGAGGGGGCGCCCCTTCTCCGATGCCCCGACGGCGGAGGCGAGCCGGCGCAGCAGCATCGCCACGTCGGTGCCCTGCGCACCGTCGTAGGTGTGGAACTCGTCGACGACGACGTACCGGATGTCGGAGCCCGTCCACATCGCGGCGTCCTCGGCACGCTGGAGGAGGAGGTCCAGCATCTTGTAGTTGGTGATGAGAATGTCGGGCGGCGTGACCTGCATGTCGTACCGGTCTGTGTACACCCGCCCGTACCGGGTGGCCGCGCGCTCACCGATGTAGAGACCGGCCCGGACCTTGCTGAGTTCCGGGTGATCGGTAAGAAGCCCGTTGATGCGCTGCGCCTGGTCGGTGGCAAGGGCGTTCATGGGGTACAGGAACACGGCCTTGACCCCGCCGCGCCCGGCGGCCCGTTCGCGGGCGCAGTGGTCGAGCACCGGGTAGAGGAAGGACTCCGTCTTACCGGATCCGGTGCCAGTGGTGACGAGGGTCGGCCGGGGTGTCCGGCCGCCTGCGGAGGACAGCCGCTCGAAGGCCACGGCCTGGTGGGCGTACGGCGTCCAGCCGTCTGTGCGTCGCCAGTCGAGATACTGCTCCCAGGACGGGTCCGCCGGGACGAATGGCGTGCGCAGGCGGAGGAACGGCCCCCGGAACATACCGGAGTTGTCGTCCCCCAGGAACCGGTGCAGCGCCTTCCGCGCACCCTCGTCGGTCAGCGCGTAGGTGGTGGAGAGGTACTGAAGCAGGCTCTCCTTCAGCCCTTCCGCTTCGAGCGTCGGCCTCACGGCTTCGGCACCTCCTGCTTGACCGGGTCCCACTTGCCTGCGGCCACGGCCTCATCCAGCCGCTTCTGGAAGTAGGCGTGCGCTTCGCGCATCTCGGTCTCGCGGTCGGCTTTGTAGAAGGGGGCGGTGTAGCCGTCGGGGACGGGGGTTTGGGGGGCGGGGTTGTTTTCCGGGTCAACCTGGTGGGCTTTGAAGGCGGGGTCGGCCTGGTACTTCTCGAACTGCTTCCAGTGGTCCTTGTCCTGGCCGTGGCCGTAGGTGTAGCGGTCACCGGCGATCTTGCGCTCGGCGGCGTCGAACCAGGTCACGCGGTCGAAGTCTTGCATGATCGGGAAGCGGGCCCGGTACATAGTGACGAGCGTGTCGGCGTCGATGCCGAGCCATACGGCTACGAGGGCGTCGATCTCGACGAGGGCTGCGCGGCGGGCGTACTCGGTGCGGAGGGGGGTGTCGCGCTGCCAGGTGGGGGTGGTCTCGTTGAGTTTCGTGGACATCAGGGGCCAGGGGCGCGCCCAGGGCTCGCGGTCGGCCCAGGTGGGGTCGTGGAGTTCCTTCCAGAGGTCGGCGTAGGCGGTGGTGAGGCAGTTCAGGCGGAGGGTGCGGAGGAGGAGGGCGGGGGCTAGGGGGTGGCCCGAGGCAGGTGCGGGCATCGACCTAGCTCCAGCGAATTGAAGCTGCGAACGGTTCGTTGTGCGAAGGAAGTAGTCGAGAGGGAGAGAAGCCCAGAAACCAGACACGAGCGCCGTCTCTTCATTCGTCGGCATGGCCAGACTGAAGAGTCCGTCAACGTGAGCAACCTTCGGCGGCAATAGGGCCGCATACAGCGCTCGTTCCGTATCAGGAGCAATCATCTTACGCCACGCAAGTCGATAGAACGCCGTAAACGGCTTCGTCGCCTGAACCACAAGCTGCTCGTACACTGACTCGTGTGAAATATCTTTGGGCCGACAAGCCAGCTTCTCCGCCAAATTCTCCTTAACTGCTCGAATAACCTCTTCGGAAACTCGCAACCGCTCCAGCTCGGCGTGATCCAACCAAAAATCTTGCTCATTCTTGTACGTGACCTCGTCTGCAGCCCGCCGGTACTCCGACTCCGGGACCGCATCCGACGGCAGCTCAAGGTGACTAAGACCGCGCACTTCGCCACCTCCCTGACTGGGCTGCTTGAAGAACGGGTTAGCGACACCGATCTGCGGACCCTTGAGGATAACTTCTCCCCAAGCAGCTACTTGGAAATCCTCTCGACTCTGAAGGTTCCTATTGTAGTCGATCAATGATTGGTTCTTGCCGGGGCCATATAGAGGCTTCTTCGATGCACCTTCGTCGAACCCAACGGTGATCTGGGGCAGGGCTCCGAGCCGCAGGGGATAGCTCGCGAGCACTTCAATAGCCGGATTCTCGGCCGTGCTCACCGGAGTAAGTAGTCGCGCTTGTTCGGCGGGGACATTCTGTTCTCCAGAAAGCTTCTGCCAATGCGACAGAGTATCCGTGACTACCTGGAAGACGCGCTGACTGTGCGGTCGCTCGTCCCAATCACCGTCAAACTTCACACCCGGCGCGTCACCCTTACCGTCGTGCGCCTCGGAAAGTCGCAGTGCCTCTACGGAGAAGAGCCAAGAAAGGTGCTTAAAGTCAATCTTCCCGTGGGTGCCATAGATGTGCACGCCGAAGTGACTGGACCTACCAACGGGCGGCGGAAAGAATCGATTACCGGCGTTGACGAAGTCACCGTGCATTCGCAACCGACTATAGGCCGCCTCACGGAGCGCTGCCTCTTTCACGCCGGTGAAATGCGTGTCAGGGTGAACCAGCCCGGTGCTGCCGAATGCCGCAGTGTGGTCCCACACCTGGCACATGAATGCGCGATAGAGATCTGGCTTCGTTCCTGAAACCAGCGGATACACCTGTGGCGCCGCCAGATAATCGGCAAGCGTCGTCGTAGCAGTCACTTCACCCAGGACGTACGCTGCCACCTCAGCCTTGGCCAGCTCAACCGTGCGCCGCCGCTGCTTCTCGGCCGCCGGAGGTTTCTCCGTCAACATGAACCACGGCTCGAACTCCGCGATAACAGAGTTCTCCTTCCACTCAGGCCGCACCCAAGGTGGATTCCCTACCTGCAGATCGAACCCGCCCCCCTGGGCAAAGGCGAGCGCAAAGTCCAACTCCCAATGCAGGAAGCCCTGCTCCTCCGCGATTTCCCTCACGACCCCCATCCAGGGGTATCGCGCCTCCGGGTCGGTGCGGTCCATCCACATCTCGTCCAGGAGCAGCTTCTCGTACTCCCCCAAGTCCTTGAGGTTGTCGAGGTCGGATCCAATACTGCCGTCGGGGACCGGACCCACCCCGAGCATGGACTCCAGGAAGTCGAGCCAGTCGTTCAGGTCCTTGAGCGGGATGACAGGGCGGCGGCGCTTCGGTGCGGGGCCGGTCGGCTTCTTGCGCTGCTTCGGGGCGCCGCCGGCCTTCTGCACCTCGTAGAAGTAGTCACCCTCAGCCTCCATGTTTGCGTCGTCGAGGGAGGGCTGATCACCGGCCATCTGGAAGAGCAGCCCCGCCTGAGCGAACCGGGGCGCGGGCTTGCTCGCGGCAGGAGCAGGCGCAGGTTCGCTGCTCGGCCGCGCCTCCTCCGCCGCTACCTGGGGCATCTGCGGCTCCCCGAACCCGCCCAGCAACTCCTCCACGTCGACGGACTCCGCCGCGTACTCCCCGTCCGTACCGTCGAGCAGACCAACCTTGTCCACCGGCCAGAACCACAGCGCGCACCAGGCGTCCATCACCTGCTTCAGCCGCCAGTACGGCGTGTCCACAGCGTTGAAGAGGTCCGCGTAGACCTTCTCCTTCGACTGCGGTGTCGCACTGACGTTCTCGGCCCGGCGCAGGAACGCGAACTCCTCGTCTTTCGGGTCGGCTTCCCAGACGTCGATGCTGCGGGCGATCTCCCGTTCAGACAGCTCCATCCGCTTGACGACGAGCTGCCACAGGAACTCCGCGCGCCGCGCCGCGTCCCGCAGCCGGGTGTACTGGGAGGCGGCCTCGTCACCGGTCTTCCGGTCGATCCGCGGCGTACCGGACTGCGTGTACTTCCGCTCCGGCTTCTGGAGGATGCCCTTCTTCCAATCCTTCAGCTGCTGCACGCCGTCCCCGGCGAGCTGCCCGAGCAGCTTCTTCGCGTCACCGCCCGCCCGTGTCACCGCCGCCCAGCCCGGCGTCGGCAGCAGGAACTGGTGCACCGCACCGTCCGGCAGCGGCAGTTCCTGCCCGCCCGCCTCGTTGTCCCGGAACGGCAGCCGCGTCGGCGCCAGGGTGTCCTTGTCCTTCAGCCAGGCGGGCCTGCCCTTCTGCGGCGATACATCCTCCGCCGCGTACACCGCCCGCCGCCCGCCGATCAGCGAGTTGCCGCGCCGCAGGTGCAGCCCGAACCAAGGCGCCCGCATCCCGGGATGCATGGTGTTGAGCCACAGCGAGACCTCGGCCAGCTCGACACCCGTCCGGTTCAGGTCCACGCCGTACGCGTTGTGCAGCGCGATGTACGCCTTGACCTTCTGCTTCTCGGTCAACGCCTGCGCGGTCGGAATCGAGCGGCCCAACTCATCCTGCCGCCGCCGCAGATACTCCTCGGCGACCTGGTTGATCGCCTCGTTGAGGAACGCCCCGGAGCCGAGCGCCGGCTCGCAGATGCGGTACTTCAGCAGCTCTGAAGCCCGCGTCTTGATGACATTCCCGGCCTCGTCCTTCTCCTGGTCGAGGCGGTGCTTCAGGGCGAGTTCGACGGTGACCTTGGTCAGGGACTCGGGGGTGTAGTACGAAGCGGAGGTCTCCCGGTCACGGCCCGCGAGGCGGTAGACGAACGTCCCCGCCGGGTACTTCTTCGGCCCGCGCAGGCCCTTCTCCTCGCGGTCCCGCTCGTCGTACTGGACCCAGGTTTTCTCGTCGTACTCCTTGAGCCGGTGCGAGGGGACGAGCCAGGAACCCTTCTCCGGGTCGCCGCCCTTCGCGACCTCCGACAGCTCCTCCTCGGCGATGATGCCGGTGTACGACATCAGCCCCTCGTAGACCGCACCGAGCTGGTTGATGCCGAGATTGCGGTACGAGATGAAGCCGCCGCGCTCACCGCGCCGCTTGGCCTTCTTCATGGTCAGCAGGCGCAGCACCTCGTGCAGGGCGCTGTTACGCAGACGCAGATCGAGCCAGGCCGGGCCCTCAGGGCTCTCCTCGTCGCGGCGCGGGTCGCGGGTGCCGCGGCCGATGAGCTTCACCGCCGCCGGTTCGAAGAGTTCGCTCCGCAGCGGTTCGAAGCGCAGCCCACGCCCCTCACTGCGCTGCTTGGCCTTCTTCTTCCGGGTCTCGGCGTCGTCGCCGTCCTGCTCATCCCACGGTTCCGTGCCGTACTCGCGGTGCCCGTAGTTGACCTTGTTGAAGAGGAGGTCGAGGGAGTCGTGCAGGTGGGTGCCGTTGCGGGCGGTCTCGTCCGTGAGCTGGGCGTCCCGCTCGACGATCTCCCGGAGGCGGGCCACCGAGTAGCCGGCCTCGTAGGTGCCGTCGTCGGCCGGGAGGATGCCCAGCTCGGGGCGGGCCTCGGCATACAGGAGGAACAGAATGCGGTAGAGGTAGCGCAGCGCCTCGCGGGTGAGCTGCCGGGCGAAGGGCTCCCCCGGCTCTTCAAGGTCGCGCGGTTCGAGGCCGGTCTCCTCCAGCCGGGCCAGGACCTCGTTCGCGATGATCTCGACGGACTTCTGGAGTCCCTGGCGCAGCTCGCCGGAGACCCCTACCGCGTTGTCCCGCGACGCCTTGACCAGGGCGTCGATGGCGGGACCCTTGCCGTCCTCGGCCGGGGCGAGCGCGTCGTGGCTGAACAGACCGGCGATGGTGGCCAGTTCGCCGGTCTGGCGGCGGTCGTAGCGTTCCAGGGCGGCGTCGAGGTTGGCGGCGAGGTAGCGGCCCTCGCCCCATGCCTGCCGGTCGGCGAGGACGATCACGCCGCCGCAGAGCAGCAGGACGAAGCGCGGGGCGCTGCCGCCCTCGCCGCCCAGTTCGCTCTGGAACAGCCAGGTAGCGAGCGCGTGCCCCGACTCGTAGGCCTCGCCGTTGCCCACCGTCCGCAGCGGGTGGAGCAGGCGACCGTAGCCGTCGGCGTCCAAGGCGGTGTCGTTGCTCGCGGACCAGCCGCAGTCGACGGCGACGATGCCGTCTCCGTGCCAGGCGACCTTCACCGTGTGATCGCGTCCGGCGCGGTGGACGGTCAGCTCGCGCGGACCCTCCTCGGCACCGGCCCCCGGGTAGCCGAGGGCGGTGAGCACCTTGCGGTGCCACTCGGCGACGCGCCCGCGCCACTCCTCGTCCTCGTAGGTGTTGAGGCGCTCTCCGAAGCCCTCCTTGTCGGGGTGCTCGTCGTCCTCCCCGTCCGCCTTGGCCTGCTCTGCGAAGAACCCGCGGTACTTCTCGTCGAGGTAGACGGGGCGCAGGCCGCGCAGGGCGACGCGCGGTGTCGGGCGCTTGTCGTTCTCGTCGGACTCGCGGTCCGACCAGGCCGCGAACACGCCCTTCTTCAGACCGTCGGCGAGCTGCTCGGCGAAGTAGTGGGCGGACAGGTACTCGCCGCGGTTGGAGAAGGAGTCGAAGTCGGTGCTCATCAGGCGGTCGTCTCTCCGGCGTCGGGCAGGTCGGTCGCGGCGGATCCGGTGGTGGGCGGTACGGGGGTGGCGTCCAGCGGTTCCAGGACGGCGAGCAGCCGCAGCAGCGGGGCACCCGAGGTCCGCAGGGAGCGGATCAGCGTCCGGCGCCGGTCGGCCGTGAGGTTCACGTCGTTCTTCTTCTTCTGGGATCGGCGGGCCTCCGCGGTGAACAGCGCGGCCTGCTTCCACTCGGTGACCCGCTTCTCGAACGGTTCGAGTACGGCTTCGATCTGCTGTGTGTACGCGGCCTCACGGCCCTCCAGGAACCGCCGCGCCTCGGCGACCGCGGTCGGCACCCAGCGCTGGAGCGCGTCCTTGTTCACCGGCGCGGCACGCCCCGGCATGCTCGGGCCGACCCGGCAGGCTGCGAGGAAGGCGTTGTCCATGCGGTAGGTGCGCGGGGCGCCGGGCAGGCCGGTGACGGCCATCCACTCGACGACGGTGGGACGTCCGGCCTTGTTCGAGTAGATGCCCTGGAGGAGGTAGACAGGGCCGTCGAGCGCGGCGGGCAGCTCAGGATCGATGTCGGCCGCCTTGTCGCGGTCCGGGTCGAAGGCGAGCACGAACGCCTCGTCGTGCCGGAGGGCGGCTAGTGCCTTGTCGGTGACCCAGTCCAGGACGGGGTGCACGTCGGAGACATAGCTGACGTTCGGCCACTGGCTGTCGGACTCCTCGCGGGCCACCTTCAGGCGCTTGGCGGCGAGGCCCTTGTCGAAGGTGAGGCGGATGCGGGCCTCCCTGTTCGCCGTGGGGAGGATCTCCTGCTCGGTGAGATACGACTTCGGCAGGGCTTTCAGACGGTGGAGGAGGTCCGGCGGCGGCTGGAAGGCGATCGTCCCGTCACCTTCGCGCCGGAGCTTGAGGGCGATGTCGGGGCTGATGGGGTGGCAGACCTGGCGGAGGGCCTCGTCGAAGTAGTCGGAGGTAGCGGTGGCGCTGCCGACCGTGCCGAACAGGCTGGGCACGGTGGCACGCGGTACGTCGTCCGTCGGCTTCTTCGCTCCGACGTTGCCCATCGCCTTGGCGAGCATGGCCTTCACTCCGCTGACTGCCGTCGACGACGACTGCTTGATCGACTCCTCGACCGTGCGGCCGGCGATGAGGTCGCGGGTGAGCCGGTCCTCTTCCTCCTTCGCCTTGTAGATCCCGGTGACCGCTTCCGCGGTGCCCTCGATGCGGTGGGCCTCCTCCTCGCGGGCAAGCAGCTTCGCGCCGACGAGACGGTCGTCGAGCGGCAGGGGCTCGCCGGTCGTGTCATCGGTACGCCACTCCACGTCGCTGGTGAGCACCAACGCCCGGAACCGGGGGCTGTTCTTCTGCCCGTAGCGGTCGATGCGGCCGTTGCGCTGCTCGATGCGGATCAGCGACCAGGGGAGGTCGTAGTGGATCAGCTCGTTGCACTGCTGGTGCAGGTTGACGCCCTCCGAGGCCACATCGCCGGTGAACAGGAGCCGGACGGGCTTCGTGGCCAGGCCGAACCCCTCGACGATGCGCTGCTGCTCCTCCTCACCGGTGGCGTCGCCGTGCATGACCTCGACGACCCCGCCGTACGCCTTCCAGGGCTTAGAGTCCTCCTCGGTCTGCTCCAGCTTCGTCGTCCGCGGGAAGCCGAGCCGTTCCGGGACGGTTTCAGCCAGCCACTTCAAGGTGGGGATGCGCTCGGAGAAGACCACGACACGGATGTCCGAACCGGGCTTGACACCGATTTCCTTGAGCACATCGACCAGGGCTTCGAGCTTGGACGAATCGTCGTCGCCCAGGTCGTTCGCGAGCCGAGTCAGGTCGACGATCGCCTTCCGCTCGATCTGCCGCGCTGCCTCCAGCTGCGCGGGGTCCTGGCCCTTGCGGCCCTTCAGGGGCTTTTCGAGGATCTTGGTCCGGGCAGCGACGGATGCTTGGAAGGCGCGGTGGGAGGAGAGGAACGCCTTCAGCAGGTTGTAGGCGACCATCGAGTCCACGCACACGGAGGAGGCGGCCGGGTCGCGCGGGATCCAGCGCGTGGCGAACTCCTCCAGGACCGCTTCCTCCTTCGCGGTCGCCTTGGCGAGGACGGGGCTGGACGGGCCGCGGTCTGCCCACTCACCCTTGAGAGAGTCGCGTACCTCGCGATCTGTTTTGGTGCGGCGGATGTAGAGGTGCCCCAGGTCCTTCACGTCGTACGACGACGAATCGGCGATCGCCGCCTCGTCCAGCATGCCGATCAGCTCGGCGAAGGACTCGGCGTCCCCGTTGTGAGGGGTGGCGGAGGCCAGCACGAAGGCGTCGCTGCGGCGGGCGAGGAGACGGGCCAGGTCGTTGTTCTTCGTGCCGCGGTTGACCAGGTTGTGCGACTCGTCGATGACGACGGCGTCCCACTCGGTGTTCTCCAGGTGGTGGGCGTAGACGTCGCTCTTGAGGGTGTCCACCGAGATGATCGCCCGCTTGAAGTAGGCGAATGGATTCCGGCCGGCCGGGATGTCCTGTTGGATGCGCTGGATGCCGGTGGAGTCCAGGCGGACGAGGGGGATGGAGAAACGAGTCCACAGCTCACGCTGGAACTGCTCCAGGACGTGCGCCGGGGTGACCACGAGGATGCGCTCGCCGCGGCCCCGGCGGATCAGCTCGGCCAGCAGGATGCCGATCTCCAGGGTCTTGCCGAGACCCACCACGTCCGCGATAAGCACGCGCGGCTGGGGGTTGTCCTTCGACAGGGCCAGCTCGGCGGGGCGGAGCTGGTGCGTCTGCTGGTCCATGAGGAAGTTGCCGACCAGTGCGAGCCCGTGCTCGGTCTGCGGCAGAGCGGTCTTGCGGATGACGGCCTCCAGGTAGAGGCGCGCCTTGCGGTGGTTCGGCGAGGAGTCGGGAACCAGACGGGTCTTGTCGGGGTCGATCGGCTCGATGTGGTCCAGCTTCCCGTAGAAGACGGCGTCCATGCCGCGTACCAGGGCGGAGACGCCAGTGACCTCGACCATCCAGCCGTCGTACTTGGTGTCGGCGACCTTCTTCACCAGCCACTGCTCGTCGCGCACCACGACCTGGGAGCCGGGTGCGAAACCGGGGCGGCGCGAGCGCGGCCCGGCACCGGACGGAGCATCCGGTGCGGTCCGCTGGTGGGCCATCGGGCCGTTCACCGAATCGAAGGTCCCCTGGTTCATCGACGTCGTGCTGTCGCCCGCGCCCGCACCGCTCACGAACCGCTCCGTTCCTTCATCGTCCCTGACGTCCCGCATACGTTGCTACTGCCGCTTCCCGGTGTTCTCGACCGCCGCAAGTGCCGACGCGTCGCGTCGGTCTCCCCATGACCGCCCTGCCTGCTCACCACATGTCACAGGGCCGATTGCATCGCGTACCGGGCTCTCAGCTCCTCGGCCACCTTCTGCGATGCCGGTTTCCGGCCGGGCCTGCGGGAAGGCTTGGAGGGCAGGCAAGCGTCCGTACGAGCCGCACCGGCGCCGGACGACACGCCCGCGGGCCCCGTGTGCGCCTCGTCCGCACGTTCCGCACCGGAGGAGCCGGACTGCGCCCCGTCCCCGATCGGGTCGAGGCGGGTAGGGTGGTCCAGTGGACTGTCAATACCGTCCTCATCCACGACCTGGGTGTGCACGTCGAGCGCGTCGCCGTACTGGACCGCGATGTGCTCCCACACCACCGGCGAGGGCCCGGTGCGCCCGTCTCCTCCGCCGGGAGCTACGGCGTCGATCAGGGCGTACCGCGCCTGTACGGGTGTGAACCCTGCGCCTGTCATGAGCGCCACACACTGGTCCGTGACCTCTGCGAGCGCGGGCCGCTCCTCCGGGGCGTGGGCGAGCATCGCCGTGACCAACGGGACGAGCGCCTCGGGCAGCCCGGAGAGGTCCGGCGGCTGAGTCTCGTCGGTCACCTGGGCGACGATCGCCGGCCAGCCGGGTCCGTCATACGGGTAGTGGCCGGTCGCCGCATACAACAGGACCGTGCCCAGGCCGTACACGTCGGCCGGCGTTTTCACCCGGGAGCGGCCGAGTGCCTGCTCCGGCGGCATGCAGCGGACCGTGCCGATGATCATGCCGTCGTGTGTGAGGGTGTCCTTTCCCGCGTCCATGAACGCGCCCAGCCCGAAATCGATCAGAATCGGGCCGTACTCACCGAGCATCACGTTCTGCGGTTTGAGGTCGCGGTGCAGCAGATCGACGGCATGCACCGCCTCCAGACCCTCGGCGAGCAGAGCACCGAGGCTGGCAACCAGCGGCACCGGGAGGGTGCCTGCCCTCTCCACCTGTTCGTGGACGGTCAGCCCGGGCACATACTCGACAGCCATCCACGGCTCGTCGGCGTAAGGGTCCGCGTCGAGGAAACGGGCCACCCGGTTGGTTCCGACGACTGTCCGGGCGATCAGCGCCTCTCGCTCGAAGCGTGCCCGGGTCGCCTGGTCGAGTCTGTCGTTTCTGATCACCTTCACCGCGACCGGGTCGCCGCCGGGTGAGTAGGCCAGATAGACCTGTCCCATGCCCCCCGCGCCCAGCTTGCGCTCAACCGTGTACCGGCCGATCTGCGTGGGCACCTCAGTCATCTATGCCGCGCCACCCTCTCGTGCCCACCTGTCCCGGCACGTCACACTTTCACCGAAGGTTCACCTTAACGCCGCGGCCGGAGTGCCGTCATCGTGTTCGCGGCCTCCGACATCGGCGAACGCGGAGCGGGCCAGGACCGAAGCTCGCTTCGCACCACTACTCACCGTACGCAGTCCCGAAGCTGCCGGGCGAACGAGGTCAGGTCCCTCATGTCCTCCGGCGGCAGTGGATCGTCGTCGAAGTGTGCGATCCTGTTCCTGATGGCCTGCACGCGCTGGAGATGGTGGACGAACTGGCCGCGGTCCAGTCCAGGACGGCCCAGGGCGTTCCAGTTCGCGTCCGCGCGTTGCGCGAGGGCAGGCTTCTTCTGCTGAGTGCCGTCCAGGAGCAGGACGTAGTCGCCGAACATCAGGTCCTCCACCTTGCCGGTGCGGTGTTCCGGCTTGCGGTTGGTCGCCTGTACCGCTTGAACAGCTTCGGCGTCCAGACGGGCCCCCAGCCAGCGGCGCAGCAACGACTCGATCTCCCCGAGAAGGAAGAACGGCCGGGCGGTGTTCTGGAACCGGCGGATGATCTCCCGATACGTGACAATTCCGGATATTCGGCCGTCCTGCCCTCGGACCAGCACGTACCCATGATCGACGAGCATGGGCAGACAACTGAACAGATCCTCTCTGCTGTCGAACACCGGCAGCGACTCCTGCTGCATGGCATTCTCCAGAGTCAGATCCCAGCCGTTCTCATACATGAGAGCGATCGACTTCCAGGTGACCACTCCGTGGAGCTCGGTCATGTTGCTGACCACGGGGATCTGGTTGTAACCCTCGTAGCGCATGAGGTACGTGGCCTGGCTCAGCTCGGCGCCGCGGGGCACACACTGGAGGCCGCCCACGGCCGAGGGCAGGTCCCCCAGGAGCAGGCGCTGCGGCAGCGCTCCCGGCGGAAGGGGGTCGGCGGGCACCGCCGGGTCCGTCTCGGTGGGTGGGCCCATCGTCGTGGCCGCGACCGGTACCAGCCGCACTCGGGCGAGGGTCGGGCAGGTCGAGAAGTCGGGGAGCGTCGTCAGCCCGGCGGTGGCCAGCGACTCGCTTATCTCCCGGATGACGCCGGCCTGCCGTACCCGCACCTCATACAGCGCCAGCAGCTCGGACAGAGCGAGTTCCGCACCTTTGAGGGCGATCAGCTCCGCCGTTGTCGGCTTCTTCATCAGCGCTCCCCCTCCCCGTCCGCGATACCACGGACGATCGTGGTGCGCTTGCCCATCGCCTGGTACACCAGGTCCTCCAGCGCGGCGGCACGCGCCTCGAAGAACGCGACGTAGTCGTTGGCTCGCAAGGCCTTCGGGTCGATGAGATGGGTCGCGATCACATCGTCGAACCACTCGGAACGCATGTCGGCCGCCGCCGCGAGGGGCTCCAGGTACGCGGCTGGGGCACCGCTGAGGGCCTGGGCCGCGCGAAGCGACAACGGGCTCTTGTTGATGATGGAGCTGGCCGGGTAGCGCTCATCGAGGTTCCGGCGTATCCAGTTCTTCGGGAAGATCTGGTGCACGTCGATGCCGTACTCCACCAGCGTGCCCGGAGCCATCGGACCGTCGGTGTAATGCCAGTCCACAGCGCCCTGCCGGATCAGGAGCGCGAAGATGCCTTTGTATGCGGCGCTGTTGCGGGTCTTGAGGGTGAGCAAGCGCTGGGGGTCGAAGAAGGAGTCGGCGATAGTGTCGGGGACTTCGCCGTCGTCGCGGATCCAAGCGACCAGTTGCTCCACGTCACGGGTGAAACGGGTCTCCGTTGAGCCGCCGTACATCTCCCCGAGGACGCCGCACCAGTACCACTGCGTGATCTTCTGAGTCGCCTCCGGGGTGTCGAGAGCTTCACCGATGATCGCCCGGACCGCGGCCAAAGGGACCACCTGGGTTCGGTACGGAAGGTCCGCGACGTGGACGATGCATTGCGTGAACAGGAACTCTCCGACCCATTCGAAAGCGTCCCGGAGGCGGGGAGCGAGTTCCTGGAAGGTTTGCAGTGGAAGCTCCAGCAGATCGCGCCGCTTGCAGGAGACGCCCACCGTGGAGTCGAGCAGCTTGCGGTTCCACGTCCGCACCAGGGCCACCGCCTGGAGGAAGTCACTGTTGGCCAGGCCGTCGTCAAGGTCCACCTCCAGGCGGCCGAGCACCGGATACCGCTCCGCCACCTGCTCCTTGATCGAACGCCAGACGGAGGGGAGGTCGTAGTAATCACCCGTGCGACTCGTGTACTCACGGTCTCCTGCATAGGTGGCGGTCAGCAGTTCGAAGACGTTGAGGGGGACTCCCCGGTGTTGACCCGTTCGAAGACAGCGCAGACGGCGTCCATGGACGTCGACGAGGACAGATTGATCATCGGGACCTGGAACGACCTGACGGGGTGCAGCACCTGGTCCTCGAACTTGATCCACAAGTCGAAGTTTTGCGCCTCGTCCACCTTCTCGTACTCGCGACGCCACGCATTGACCCTCTGCGTGTCGAACACGATCCGCAGAGGGAACAGCCCCGCCGCGCATTCACCAGAGGTGTCGCTCAGGTCGTGCACGACCTTGCGCCCGAAGTCTCTGCGCAGGATCCGGTCCTCCGGCACAGAGACGATCGCCTCGTCGCGGTCGGACGGTGAACCGGTCGCCTTCGCTATGTCGACGTAGTACCAGCGGCGGACCGACTTGCCGCGTGTGTCCACGGTCCGGACCGGCGCATCGGCCACATACAGGGCCTGGAAGAGAGACGTGAGACGCTGCTGGCCGTCCAACAGCAGGAGACTGGGCTCCCGCTCAGCGGCTGATTCCGCACCTGTGAGCGGCCTAGTACGGAAGCGGGAGGCACCGCCGGTCTCCAGCGTCATCGTGACACCCAGGGGGTAGTCGAGCGTCACGGTCGCGATGATGGCCCGGATACGGTCGTCCTCCCACTTCCACTCCCTCTGAAAGTCGGGGAGCTGCAGCCTTCCCGAGGCCACGTCACCAAGAAGCGTCTTGAGATTTGCACTGTCCAGCCCTGCCACGTGCCCCGTTCCCCACCCTCGCGTCGTCGCGGACAAGGCATTGCACCAAGGGAAACTTCGCCCGTCAACGTCTACTTGACGTCAGGTCACATCCCGACAGGGCTGAAACCCATCACAGAGTGGGTCCCGCGCCGGGCTCATCCAGATGGCATGTTCGACTTCCGCAGGTGCAAACCCGATACCGAGTGGCAAACACAGTTGAACGACGTCCTGCCTGCAGCTTGCACGATGGACGGTTGATCTACTTCTTCTCGCCAACGCCTCGCTCTTCAAGTGGCGCTCAAGCGCTCAGAGGCCAGGTTCCTGGACACACGCAGGCCGACGCGATGCGGCGGCGGAGTGGGCTGATGAGCGGAGAACGACAGGCGCTGGAAGACATCGGCGAAGATGCGGCGTCCCCGTGAACGCTGCCCAGAAACAGAAAGGCGAACATGCCGGACGGCCAGGAGGCCCCTTCTGCGGAGTGTCACAGGTCCGGGCGGATCTTACTGCCGATGTGGGCCAGACGGATCGTCCGTTCCTCCGGGACCAAGCGGAAGTGGATGCGCCCGGCACCCGGGGTGAACCGGGCGTGCATGTCGAAGGTGCGTGTTTTTCCGTCCAGGTCGGTGAACCGGCACACGCGCTTGCGGGTCTCGCCCTCCGGGCTGACCTTGGTCCGCCACTCGGGCTCGACCATGGCCGCCGGGTCCCACGCGGCGACGGCTTCCTCTAGCCGCTCCAGGGTCCGCCGTACGGGTACGATCCAGTGTGGGTTCAGGCCGCTGAGCTGTCCCTCGACGCGCGGCAGGAACGTGAGGTGCGGGTAGAGGTCGGCTCGGCTGTCCCAGACCCGCGGACCGGTGGTGACGCCTTCCCGGCGTGACTCCCGGATCCAGTCCAGGTGTCCGTCGAGATGCGACTCGGCGGACAGATGCCGGACGTCGACTGTTTCGTGCCGCATCTCCAGCGTGCCGTCGTCGTCTTCGACGAGTTCGCTACGTTCCAGGCTGACGCGGTCGACCTGCCACGGCCGGGCCACCGGAAGACTGACGGCGATGCCGTCCATGAAGTGCGCGGCGCCCAGTCCGAGGACGACCTCGCCGTCGTGGCGGTATTCGAGATGGTCGGCGGCGTACTCCGCTGGGAAGACGCTCCGCACGGGGGATCTGCCCTGCAAGCCCCGAAGGCGCTGCCAAAGGGCGCGGTTGCGCGGACTCGCGCCGATCCACTTGTTGACGGGATAACCCTCGGCGATCTCCAGTATCTTGACGTCCACTTCGCTCACCAGCGCCGTGCCCGATCCACCCGCGGCAGCGGCAGCACGCACGGCATCCACGAAGTCGGCCATGGCCCGCTCGGCACGCGCCGGGTCACAGGCCACACCCCAGGACTTCTCGTTCAGAAACAGCAGTGGCACACTTTCCTCCCCCTGTGTCGGGCTGTGCCGTCAGTCCAGCAGCTGGTCGAGCGAGTGCTCCCACTCGTCGAAGAATCCCTCGGGCCACTGTTCGAGCATGCCGTCCTTGTCGATGCGGGGGGTGACGACCTCGGCACCCACCCCATTGCCGCTGAAGTAGTGCACGACCGTGTCCTCTGGCTGCAGGACGCTCTGTTTCACAGCGATGCGGACACCGTTCAGCACGTGGTCACTGTGCGTCTCGACGATCAGCTGCGCGCCGGTGGCCGCGGCCGCTGAGAGCAGTGCGGCCATCCTGCTCTGGCCCTTCGGGTGGAGGTGGGCCTCGGGGTTCTCCAGCAGGATCAGGCTCTCGGGCGTCGCGGTGAGGCAGGCGACTACGACGGGCAGCGCGTAGGTGAGGCCGAAGCCGACGTTGGTGGGACGCCGACGACGAGTGGAGTTGATGCCGGCGGTGCCGCCGAAGCCGTAGGAGAGGCGCACCGAGTCGGTGCCTTCGATGGGGTCCGTCTCGATGTTGACGCCGGGGCACAGCTCCTGCATCCAGGCGACCGCCTGGTCCAGGAGCTGGGGAGAGCTGGCGCCGCGATGACGGAGCGGACCGTCGGGCACCTCCGTCGGTACTTCCTGATCTGTATGGTGCCGCAGGTAGTTGACGGTGTGCTCACCCCGCACGCCAAGGAACCCGCGCGCAACGGCGATCTGGTGGGAGCGGGGGTAGGTGACCGCCGGGGTGATGCGGTCGGCGTGCAGGTACTGGAACGGCTGCTCGGCCAGGTGCGCGCGGACCGACCCCTCTACCAAGGGCATGACGTCCCGGTCGGGATGACGAAGGTCGTACGCGGCGGCCCACGTGCGCTGCTCGCCGTCCTCCTCGATGACGAAGCCAACGAGCGGCTCGCTGTCAGCAGGGAATTCCTCCACGAGCCCGAAGTCTTCGTGGAGGATGTCCTGTGCTGTGCCCAGGGCCACGAGATCTCCGTTGAGCAGCAACCCTCCCCCGGCACGCTTGGTCCGGCTGAGCATCTGCGTCTCGTACGACTGCCGGAGCAGTCCCAGTGCCTGCAAGACACTGCTCTTACCCGAGGAGTTGAGGCCGGTGAGGAGCGTCAGCGGACCGAGAGGAAGTTCCAGACGCCGGAACGCCTTGAAGTTGATCAGCGTGATGCGGTTGATCACTGATCGGCCCCGCTCCGTCCCTTGCCGAGCGCGTCCCCGAAGAGCTCCTTGACGGCGTCGAACCGCTTCCGCACTTTCCTGGCGTCGCCGGTGCCCACAGAGATGGCGCGCTCGAACTCGACGTCCTCCATGAGCTCCGCGAAGGCGTCGAGGACATCGATCTGCCGCAGCTTCTGGCGATCGTTGCCGCCGAGACTCGCGAGATTGACGGCTACCGCCTCAAAGAGTGCCTTGTTAATGGGTGACTTGCGCTGCTGGTTCCGACGGTACTTCCGGAAGGCGTGGTGGCCGAAGATCTCCTCGGCCGCGAGCATCGCCGTGAGGAACTCGCTCCGCAGGCGGCCCTCGTCGGCGCTGTCGAGACGGTTCACCTGGTGCATCGCCTCGGCCAGGAAAGCATCGAAGTCACCAGGCTTATACGCGTGCGGAGAGGTCATCCGGAAAGCCAGGAAACGAAGGACCATCTCCCGGTCGGCCATCCGGTCGCCGACGACGCTGTAGCCGGTGGCCCGCCGGAACTCCTCGGTCTCCGCCAGCTCCGCGAGGAGCGTGCGGGCCCGTCCTGGAATGAGCGCGTGCCGGATCTCCTGCCGAGTGAGGGGCTCGCCTCCCGTGTTGATGCGCGCGAAGACGTTGAACATCACCGGCTCGGGCGTACCGCGCCGGATGACGTGGACGACGACCTCGGTCTCGCGCAGGCGAATCTGGAGCTTCCCGGACAGGTCCGCGAAGCTCGCCCCCTCGAAGTTACGCAGATACTCCAGGCCTGTCAGCTTCAGCGGGTCGGCGCCGACCGCCTGAGGCTCCAAGAAGCGGGCAATGGAGGTCAGACGCTGGATACCGTCGACGATGGCCCAACTGCCGTCCTTGTTCTCGGCGGCATAGAAGGACGGGATGGGGATGCGCAGCAGCAGCGACTCGATGAGACGGCTCTGCTTGCCGTCGGTCCAGATGCCCGCCTTGCGCTGGAAGTCCGGGGCGAGGTCGATCATCTCGTTGCGCAGCCGGGACAGCAGCAGATCGACCGTCGTCGTCCGGGTGTCGATGTCGATGTGCTCAGGGTCGAAGGGAGAGGTGATCTGTTCGAATACCTCATCCTCGGCCTCCTCGCGCTCGATGTCGGTCGGTCGGCCGTCGGCGGTGACCTCCACGGAGAACAGAGAGGAATCACTTTCCCCGGGCTCGGCCGCCGCGTCCTGATACCGCTCGAACACCGACCGTTGGTCCCGTGTACGCCCCTGACTCTCCTCCAGCGCGGCCATGTCGTCTCGTCGCCCTCCCTCTCATGCCATGGGGGATCACCGCGTCCGCTGCGATCGCCCCCTCACCCTACCGTCGGTGATCTGCCGGTGACGGTCGATCGGTCAGGGCAGTGGGGGCAGGGCGCTGACAGGGAGGGTGCCAGGTGCGGCTCGGCTCCCCGGTCGCGGACTCGGGTTCCCTGACGCCGGGCGAACCGCCGTCAAGAAGCTCCCTGCCCCGGTGAGGAGCCCCGTGGCAACCGTGAGCCTGCGCATTCCTGCCCATGGCCGGGTCCTGAGCGGCTCGACCGCGGCGCCCGCCTCCTTGGGCTCCGGCACGTCCGCGAGAAGCCGCATGTCGACGATCACCAGGCCGTCCGTTCGGCGCGCGCCTGATAGCTGTGCCGCAGGGCACCCCGCGAGGTGGCGGATCAGGTCGCGCAGGTCGTTGCAGAGACATCCGAGCTGCCTGCCGTGGACATCGAGCGCGGAGTCCTGGGCCCAGCGCCGGTCCGGTATGAGCAGCAGCTCCAGGAATCCGATCGCCTCCACGGTGGCGGACCCGGATGTATCGGAGACGGCGCTGGCTCGTACGTCGGCGGCGAGGGGAAGAACCACCTGGTTACATCCACCGCACGGACGGGCACCCGATCCACATCTACGGGATCGGCCAGCACCGCAACCGCTCCCTTATGGAGTGGCATCGGGCCGCACTTGCCCGCGCCGAAGCCCGTGCCCCGCACATACCCCTGGACGAACGTCACCGCATCTCCGAGGTCATCGAGACGGAACGCACCTGGCTGCGCGAGGAGTTGACCAAGACCGCCTGCGCGGCCGAAACCGCTCGCAGCGAGGCCGGGCAGCTCCACGCCGAGACCCTCGAGCACCTCGCCGACAAGACCGATGTGGCTCCCGCCCTCACCCTCGCGGACCGCGCTGGCCTCGGTGGCTGCTGCCGATCCTCTACTTCGGCTTCACCACCGTCGTCGGCGTGGGCAAACTCGCCAACAACACCGCTCCTGTCGGGCTCATGATCTCGTCCCGGCTCGTCGCCCTTGCTCCCACGACGGAGCTTCTTCGCCTGGGGCCCCCGCAGGCGCCGCCACAGGCCGGGCCCGATGCCCTCCGGAATCGGCTGGCAAACTGCCGGAGTATTCCTCACGCTCACCGCCGCCGACATGTTCGGGGCCGCCTGCGGTCTCTCCGTACTCGCCGCGCTGCTACTTCTGGCCGGAACCGGACTCCGCATCCGCCCGCCCGAGCCCGTCCACTCCACATGTCAAGGCAGAACAAGTTGAACGACAAGGCGTCCCAGCAGCCGGAACCCCAGCCCACCGTCTCCGAGCCCGAACCCGCGAGGTCCTCGCTCCCCCGATGCTCCCGGTGCCGCTCACGACCCCCGTGCCCTGGAGCGCCATCTCACCGGGCCGTCGACGTCAGCGTGCCCTGATAGCCGACGCAACCACGCTCCTGCTCGCGGCGGCATCACCTGGTGGGCACTGACCTGCGACGGCGACCCGATCGACCACGGCGAGGTCCCCGGCGGCAAGCTCGTCACCAACGACAGCGATTCGTACAGCGACAGCGAGGACCGCGACGACACCGACGAGTTCGACTACAACGCCTGCGACTACAGCGACTCGGAGGACGAGGTCTGCGAGTTCGTCTACAAGATCACCAACAAGGGGTACGAACCCGCCAACTACTCCGTCATCCTCAACACCTTCGACGAGGACGGCGACTACGTCGGCCAGACCTACATCGGCTCGCCCCACCTGGCCCCCGGTAAGACCGACGCCGACGAGACCGAGTTCGACGAGTACACCACCCTCGAAGACGGCCGCCAGCTGTCCTACATCAAGTCTGTGAAGGTCGCCTACGTCGAGCACATGGCCCTGGCCCACTGATCTCGGCGTGTCGGTGGCCCCGGCGGTTCCGCAACAGGGCGACCGCCGAGACACGCTTCAACTTCCGGCGGGTACCGCACGAACCGCGCCCAGTCCTTCCGCCCGACGGCGGAGTCCGGGTGGTCCTCGGAACGAGCGTCAAGAATTCTTCGGCACCGTGTTGGCGACAACGGAGGCCTGAGTGCCCCACGACCGAAAAGCCCAGGTCAGTCCCTCATCTTGGAGTTGCTAAATCACTCCACCTGTTGCGGTGCCGGAAAGGAGTCGAGCGACCCGCTGAGGGCACAAAACTGCAGTTCAGCTACCTTTGCCAGCAGGCTCAAGCACCGCCACACTCCACATGATGAGTCATCGAAATAATGTGAATCAAGAACACGTGAAAGAAAACCGCAGGCCAGCGGCGCACTAGAAGCAAAACGGACCCGATGCCAATGTGCACTGCGTGCGCTATAGCCGCTACGTGCGGTCTCTTGACGCACGCCCCAAGCCCCGAGGGTCGCCGTATGGCATTAGAAATGCCATACTCGCGTCACGGCTGACGACGACACCGACTTCTCCCCCGGCGACGGGCCCAGCAGGGGCATCTCCGTCTCCCTCATCGCTGGCACCCTCCAGGCGATCCGCGAGCGAGTGGGCAAGCGCGGCGTATCCGCGTACCTGGAGAGGGCAGCCCAACGCCAGATCGAGCGCGACAACCTGGACGAGCTGATCGCCGACTTCGACCAGGTCAACGTCCCGGCCGATCCAGACGCCGTGGCCGCCAAGCGCGCCAAGCTCACCGGGACCACCCCCACTTCCGGTACCGGGGCAACCGCATGAGCGGCTCCCTCGTCCTGGACAGCGAGGGCCTCGCCAAGGCCGTTCAGCGCGACCGCGAGGTCCACGAGTGGCTCACCGCTGCCAGGGACGCAGACCTACCCGTCATCACCTCCGCGGCGGTGCTCGTCGAGGTGATCCACCCGAAAATCAATGACGCGGCACTGAAGTGGACGCTGCCCCGGCTGCGAGTCGAGCCGGTCACCCAGGCCATCGCCCAGCCCGCCGCCACCCTGCTACGCACGGCCGGACTGCACGGCCACAGGTACGCCATCGACGCCATGCTCTGCGCCACAGCCCTCGCTCACCTGGCCACGTCACGATCCTGGCCTCGGACGTCGAGGACATCGCCATGCTCACCGCCGACCACGCGCGGATCGCGACCGAAAGGGTCTAGCGCCGCCAGAGCAAGCATCAGTGCCGAACTTCGCTGACGGTACCCGCCGCCCGCAACACCAGCCCCACGGAATTGAGTTGAGTCAGGGCCCCACAGCGCACTCGCCGGAGACGACTCACGTCCTCACTCTGAACCAGAAGGCGCTGTCCAGACTCGGCATCTTGGGTTGAGAGGCACCCTCGACGAGAAGTGATGCCATGGTTACCGTGAGTTGACGAAGGCGTGGAGGTGTGCTGACGCTGGGGGGCTGGATGCAGCGCAAGGAACGGTTTCGGAGGATCGTCAGCGAATTCGGTGCGACGTGCAAACAGGCGTTGCTGCACGGACAGAAGGAAGCCGCGATCCGCCGAGCAGTCGAAACCCTTCTCGTCGACGCAGCAGGGGTGTTGGGGCTGCAAGCGGTCCTCCATGCCGAGGTGGCCATTGCCGCGCACCGGATACGCCCTGACCTGGCGGTGCGGATTGGAAAGACACCGCGCAACATCGTCGGCTATGTCGAGCTGAAAAGCCCCGACAAGAGCACGATCCATCCAGCCGGTCTGAACCAGCGTGATCGCCGTCAATGGGAAGGCATGGCGAAACTGCCCAACCTGATCTACACGAACGGCCAGATCTGGATCATGTACCGCTCGGGTCGGCAGTACGGCGACACCATCCACTTCGAGGGTGATCTACACAGCGCTGGCTCCCGCCTGCGACTGCCGGTCGCAAGCGAGGCCGCCTTCGAGGCGATGCTTATCGCATTCTTCGGCTGGCAACCCCACCCGCTGATGTCAATGCGGGAGGTGGTCTCCCAGGTCGCCCCACTGTGCGCACTTCTGCGTGATGCCGTTCACGATCGCCTCGATGCCGAAGCGGGCCTTCCGCACCACCAACGCCCGTTCACCGACCTGGCCTCCACACTCGAAGTTGATCTCTTCCCGACCACGGATGACCGGGACAAGCGCGCAACCTTTGCTGACCGCTACGCACAGTCCGTCACCTTTGCTCTCCTGCTTGCCGGTTCCGACACCACGGAAGGCAACGACACGGCACTGGTTGGCATGAGCCTGCACGAGATAGGCCGACGGCTCGGGGATGAGCACTCCGTCATGGGCCGTGCCTTGCAGATCCTCACCGACCAGGTCGAGGGGGAATTCCGCGACAGCCTGGACATGCTCGTCCGCGTCATTGACGCCATCGACTGGAGAAGTGCCCTCGCTGGCGAACCTGGCTTCCACATCCATCTCTACGAGCACTTCCTACAGGAGTACGACGCCGAGCTGCGCAAGGACTCCGGCACCTACTACACCCCGGCCCCGCTAGTGACAGAGATGATCCGCCTGGTTGATGAGGTATTGGCAACCACCCTGGACTGCCCGGATGGCTTTGCCGACCCCGGTGTGTCCATCATCGACCCGTCGATGGGAACCGGCACCTTCCTCACCGGCATCATCGACCTCGTCGCCCGCAAACGGTCCGAAGGTGGCAACGAAGGCTTCCGAGCCGAATCCGTGCAAGAACTCGCAAGCCGACTGATCGGATTCGAAAAGCAGATGGGCGCCTTTGCCGTCGCTCAGATGCGTGTGGGGCAGATGCTCCGGCACCTCAATGCCCGAGTCCGGTTGCGCGACATGCGCCTGCACTTGGCCGACACTCTCGCCGACCCCTGGCGACCAAGTGAACTCTTCGATCGCTATGGCGCCTTGTGGGGGCCCTTACGTGATGACGCTGAGGCAGCCAGCACGATCCAGCGCAACGAGCGCATCACCGTCGTCATCGGCAATCCTCCCCATCGCGAACAGGCAGAGGGTCAGGGTGGATGGATTGAGAAGGGCTCACCGGGTCGCGGCGCCCCGCCTCTGGACGACTTTCGGCTGCGCGGAACGGCAGGCGTGTATGAGAACAAACTGAAGAGCCTGTGCACCTACTTCTGGCGCTGGGCCACCCACAAAGTCTTCGACCAGTACGGCGATCACCGTCACGGCGTCGTCTGCTTCGTCAGCACAGGCGGCTTCATCCGCAGTGCCGGCTTCCAGGGCATGCGTTCCTACCTGCGACGCACCTGCACAGAGGGTTGGGTCATCGACCTCACACCCGAGACCAAGAGGCCTCCGCTCAACAGCCGCTTCTTCCCTGGAGTCCAGCAGGAGTTGGCCATCGCCATCTTCGTCCGCCGGCAAGGCAAGCGACAGGAGGACTTGGCACCCGTCCACTACGCAGCCGTTCATGGGACCCGCCAGAGCAAAGAGGAGCAGCTGCACAACCTGCATATCAGCGGCCCCGGCTGGCGCACTTCCCGGTCTGTCAAGCTCGCCCCTTTCACACCTGCCCCTCAGAGCGGCTGGGACACTTTCCCCGCCCTCACCGAGCTAATGCCCTGGTGCAAGCCTGGCATCAAGACCAACCGGAACTGGGTCATCAGCCCGTCCAAGACCATCCTGCAACGACGCTGGAACCGCCTCGTCCAAGAACGCGACCCCACAACGAAACAGGAACTGTTCAAAGAGACACGAGACCGTACCCTGGACAAGGAAGCCCTCCAGATCCCGGGCCATCCCCACCCACCGATCTGCATGCGCATCGAGCGAGGCCCCTGTCCCACTCCGATACGCATTGCCCGTAGAGCCCTGGATCGCCAATGGCTCATACCCGACGGCCGCGTCATCGACTTTTCCCGCCCCGAGTTGTGGCAAGCCGATATCAACGGCCAAATCTTCGTAGTCGAACAACACACCCAACGCCTGCAGGCAGGTGCGGGACTACTTTTCACGGCCCTGGTCCCCGACATGCACTACTTCAACGGAAACGGTGGCCGTGTCCTACCTCTCATGCACGCCGACCGAACCCCCAACATCACGCCAGGGCTCTTGCCCCACCTCGCGAACTCCTACGGCCTCCAGCAAGTCTTCCCCGAGGATTTGCTCGCCTATATCGCCGCTGTAACTGCCCACCCCGCTTTCACTGAGCGGTATGCGGATGACCTCAACTCCCTCGGTGTACGTGTCCCTCTGACCTCCAATCGCGACCTCTGGCATGAGGCCATCAGCGTTGGGCACCACGTCTTGTGGGCCTCAACGTTCGGCACACGCTGCATCGACCCCGACGACGGCCGCCCGGCAGGCACATGGAACTGGTGGCGACGCCTACACCCCGAGATCACGTACGCCCGGGAGATCGCATCCGACTGCCTCCCATCGACCGTCAACTACGACGTCGAACACCAGCACCTTGTTATCGAGGGCGGTATCTTCACCGGTGTTACTCCACGCATGCGCGACTACTCCACGGGCGGGCGGAACGTGCTCGACAGCTGGCTCGCGTACCGCAGTGACCGCACCGCCGGCAAAGTAACCAGTGAACTCGACCGTGAGCGCCCCGAGCGCTGGGAACCCGACTGGAGCCGGGAACTCGTTGAAGTCCTTGCCGTGCTCAGGCATCTCACAGACTTAGAACCTCAACAGGCAGAGATCCTCAACCGCATTGTCACCGCCCCCTTGATCGACGTCGCTGAACTCACCCGACGTCACATCCTCCCCGTACCCGAGCGCGCACGGCACGCTCACACCGGTCCAGACCCTGCATTTCTGCCCGGCATGGACACAGTCGATGGCCAACCGCCAGGCCCTGTTGAGCCTCTGTCCCTGCCGAACGACCCCGCAGATACCACGCCGCCCACAGCGCACTCCCCTACACACCCCGTCCGGCGCGCTCAGCGGCGTCGCGGTCCGGCCTGACCGATGGAGCCCAGCCGAGGAAGATGGCCTGTGGGAACGATGGCTCACTGGATGTTCACCTCTGGCCGAGCCGTCCGATGCTTCATCGAAAAGCTGTAGACGAGCCGCCTAGCACACCTCATCCGAACGATGGTCCCCGACAGCTGCCCCGCATGTCTCGGAAGCGACGGGCATTGTCTCCGGAGGGGGCAGCACGCCCGGGCAGGAGAACCACATGCAACAGACCCTCAACGAACGGCAGCAAGCCGTGCTCGACTGGGTGGGCCAGGGATGCCCCGACGGAGTCTGGCCGGACAGCACGTACAAGGTCAGCGCGCAAGCCCTGCAGAACCGAGGGCTCGTCAAAATCACCAAACGCCGCGGACACTGGAGCGCCCATCTCACCGACAAAGGGCGGCAGCATCTCACCGAACGCGGCATCCGCCCCGTGGAGCAGAACGCTGAACCACCTGAGCGCCCCCGCCGAAAACCGGCACCTCCACGACCCAAGACAGGGCCGAAGGCCCGTACGAGCTACGCGGACCAACTCCTCGAAGAACTGGCCGCGAACGATGGCTGTCTCATCAAGCCCATCGAGTCCGGCCCGCACGCAGTCAATTGGGGATCACGGGTCAACGCTGCCCGCAAGTCCGGCAAGATCCCCCACACGCAGGAGCTCTACGGATACCGCACCCACCGTGGCTACGAAATCAAGCTCGCCGACATCCCCGCCTGGCGCCTAGCCGAACTCACCCCACTTCACGTGCCCGCCAGACTCACCAAACCCCACGCCGTCGTGGCCGCCCTTGAAAAGCAGCCACAGCCCATGGGCCTGACCAAATCCATCCGAGGCCGAGCTCTACGCATCATCCAGGCCCTCATCACTGCCACCGGTGCACAAGGCCATAAGGCGGCACTCGGCCCCACACAAGGCGCTCCCCCACCCCATCGACGCCGCAGTGCACCGCCACACTTCACCATCACCGCCCAAGGCGAAAGCGTCGGCTTCCTCGTTCTGCAAGAACAGGACCGCAGCGAACACATCCCCACCGACAAGGAACTCTCCGACGCCAAGAAGCACTCCTGGATGCGCATCCCTCGCTTCGACTACACCCCCTCCAACCGCCTGCGTTTCATCCTCCGCGGCGGCTCCCCACACCGCGCCAGCGAATGGGCCGACCTACCCGACCGGCCGCTGGAAGACCAACTCGCCGAAATCGCGCAGGAAGTCGGCCTCCGCGGCGAAGCCGCGGAACGTAAACGCCGCGCAGACCAGCAAGCCCGCGAGGAGCGGCAGCGGCGCTGGGAAGCCGCCATGCACGAAGCCCGCGCCGCATACGCCCACGCCTACCGCGTCAAGTACCTCGGAGAACAGGCAGACGCCTGGCACCAGGCCAAGCGCCTGACCGAGTACGTCACAGCAGTACGCAACCAGGTCACGTCACTGCCGCCTGGTCAAGAAAGGACCGAGATCGAGGCGTGGCTGGCGTTCGCAGACGCCCACCTTCAGCACCTCGCCGACTCCGCCTCAGCACCGAAGCTGCCCAGCCCACCCGAGCCCAGTGGCGACGACCTCAAGCCGTTCCTCGGCCACTGGAGCCCCTACGGCCCCCGCGCCTACTGAGCCCCAAAGTGGGCCACAACCCACGGGTTTTCACCAAGAGACAGTAAGGAACGGGCCCCGACAGACCGCACCCGACGCATCGTCACCAGCACGAACGCCCACCAAACGCTCATCAGAACGTGCGTCAAATGTGCGTCACGTGCGTCGAACAAGCGTCAAGATATCGCCCATAGCGCCCACGGCGCACATCATGCCCACCAGGTGAAACCGCAGGTCAGCGGCCCTTCCCAGCAGGTTCAAGGATCGCCACGCACTCCACATGATGCGTCATCGGAAACAGATCGAACGCCCGCAGCGTCCGCACCCGGTAGCCGCCCTCCCGGAAGTACCCCAAGTCCCGGGCCAGTGCGGCCGGGTCGCAGGCCACGTAGGCGATGCGGCGGGCGCCGAGGCCGGACAGGTGGTGGACCGTCTGCTTGCCCGCGCCCGCGCGGGGTGGGTCGAGGACGATGAGGTCGACCTCGGTGATGCCGGTGCGCGGGAGGACCGACTCGACCTTGCCCTGTTCGACGCGGACGCGGTCGAAGGAGGCGAGGTTGTGGCGGGCGTCCTCGACGGCCCCCTTGCCCGACTCGATGCCGAGCACCGCGCCCTCGTCCCCGACGCGGTCCGCGATCGCGCCCGCGAAGAGGCCGACGCCGCAGTACAGGTCGAGCGCCGTCTCGCCCTTGCGCGGCAGCAGGCCCTGCATGACCGCCGTCACCAGGGTGTCCGCCGCCTTGGGGTGGACCTGCCAGAAGCCGCCGTTGCCGACGCGGTAGGTGCGGCCGTCGGCGCGTTCGCGGACGAAGGGGCGGCCGTGGACGCGGTGGACGCCGCCGTCCTTCTCGCCCACGCGCAGCACCGAGACCGGCTTGTCCAGTTCCACGAGGGGAAGGCGGGCCCCGGGCCTCGGGGTCAGGATCACCTGGCGGTCCTGGGAGCCCGTCGCCGCGATCGCCTCCACCGACTCCATGCCCGTCCAGTCGCGCGACTCGACGCCCAGTTCGCTGACGCCCGGCGCCGCGATCATGCAGTGGTCGACCGGCTCCACCTCGTGCGAGCGGTGGCGGCGCAGGCCCGCGCGGCCCGAGTCGGCGTCCACCGCGTACTGCACCCGGGTGCGCCACGCCGGGACCTCCCCCGCCGGGAGCTTGTCGCCCTCCGCGGGCATGACCGTGCCGTCCCAGCCCGCCTCCTCGGGGGTGAGGCCCGCGAGGCGCTTGAGCTGCTCGGCGATGACCTCGCCCTTCAGGCGGCGCTGCGCGCCCGGCTTCGCGTGCTGCCAGTCGCAGCCGCCGCAGCGGCCGGGGCCCGCGTACGGGCAGGGCGCCTCGACGCGGTCCTTCGACGCCGCCACGACCGTCACCGCGTCGGCGCGCAGGAAGCGGGAGGACTCGTCGCCCTCCGTGACCCGGGCGACGACCTTCTCACCCGGCAGGGCGTGGCGTACGAAGAGGACGCGGCCCTCCGGCGTACGGGCGATGCAGTGGCCACCGTGGGCGACGGGGCCGACCTCGACCTCGTACTCCTCCCCCACCAGCGATTTCTTCGGTTCTGCCTGCATGGCGGGGTGACTCCACAACGTCAGAGGTAAGCGGCCGGAGCGGCCGTCGGCCGGATGGCCGCAGCGGCCACCGGTCAGCGGCCGGACAACAGCCCACCAGTCTACGTGGGTACGGTCCGGCCGCCCGCCAGGGCCATCCCCGCGCCCGCGGCGGCCGGAACGTGGCCGGAAGGCCAAGGGGGGCGGCCCCCGCCCAGGGCCCAGGGGCCAGCCCCCGCTCAGCCCCGCCCGCTCTTCTCCTTCGCCCGCTTCTCCACCGGCCCCCGCCGCACCGACCCCGGCGCGTTCCACTCCTGCCGCCTGCGGGCCCGCTTCTTCGCGGCCTCGGAGGACTCCAGCTGGTAGGGGACGGAGGTGACCATCACACCCGGCGTGAAGAGCAGGCGGCCCTTCAGGCGCAGCGCGCTCTGGTTGTGCAGGAGGTGCTCGTACCAGTGACCCACCACGTACTCGGGAATGATCACGCTGACCGCGTCGCGCGGGCTCTCCCGGCGCAGGGACTTCACGTACTCGATGATCGGGCGGGTGATTTCCCGGTACGGGGAGTCGAGGACCTTCAGCGGGACGCTGATGTGGCGGCGCTCCCACTCCTCGCGCAGGGCCTTGGTCTCCGCCGGGTCGACGTTGACGCTGAGGGCCTCCAAGGTGTCCGTGCGCATCAGCTTGGCGTACGCGAGGGCGCGCAGCGTCGGCTTGTGGATCTTGGATACGAGGACGATGGAGTGCACGCGGGAGGGGCGGACGCTGTCGTCGGAGGGGCCTTCGGGGGCCGCGATCTCCTCGGAGACGCGGTCGTAGTGGCGCCGGATGGCCGTCATCGTCGCGTAGAAGATCACCATGCCGAGGAGCGCGACCCAGGCGCCGTGGGTGAACTTGGTGACGAGGACGACGATCAGGACCAGACCGGTGAAGAAGGCGCCGAAGGTGTTGATCGCGCGGGAGCGGATCATGTGGCGGCGCTTGGTCGGGTCCTGCTCGGTGGCGAGGTGGCGGTTCCAGTGGCGGACCATGCCGATCTGGCTGAGCGTGAAGGAGACGAAGACGCCGACGATGTAGAGCTGGATGAGGCGGGTGGAGTCCGCGCCGTAGATCCACACCAGCAGCGCCGCGGCGCCCGCGAGGAGCACGATGCCGTTGGAGAACGCCAGGCGGTCGCCGCGGGTGTGGAGCTGGCGCGGCAGGTAGCGGTCCTGCGCGAGGATCGAGCCGAGCAGCGGGAAGCCGTTGTACGCGGTGTTCGCGGCGAGGAAGAGGACGAGGGCGGTGGCGGCGGCGAGCACGATGAACAGGAAGCTGCCGTTGCCGAAGACGGCCTCGGCGACCTGGGAGATCACCGGGTTCTGGACGTAGTCGCCGCCGACGGGCACGCCCTTGTCCAGGAGGTCCTTGGCGGGGTTCTCGGCCATCTTGACGTCGGTCGCCATGGCCAGGCCGATGATGCCGCAGAACATGGTGACGGCGAGGGCGCCCATCAGGGCGAGGGTGGTCGCCGCGTTCTTGGACTTCGGCTTGCGGAAGGCGGGGACGCCGTTGCTGATGGCCTCGACGCCGGTGAGCGCGGCACAGCCGGAGGAGAAGGCGCGAAGGAGGAGGAAGACGAGCGCGAAGCCCGCGAGGCCCTCGTGCTCGGCCTTGATCTCGTAGCCCGCGGTCGGGGCCTTCATGGCGTCGTCGAGGACGAAGCCGCGGAAGGCACCCCAGGCGATCATGATGAAGACGCCCGCGACGAACACGTACGTCGGGATCGCGAAGAGCTTGCCGGACTCCTTCACGCCGCGCAGGTTCATCAGGGTGAGCAGCACGATGACGCCGATCGCGCAGAGCACCTTGTGCTCCACGACGAAGGGCACGGCCGAGCCCAGGTTCTCGATGCCCGAGGAGATCGACACGGCCACGGTCAGGACGTAGTCGACGAGCAGGGCGCTGGCGACGGTCAGGCCCGCCTTGGGGCCGAGGTTGGTGTTGGCCACCTCGTAGTCGCCGCCGCCGCTCGGGTACGCGTGCACGTTCTGCCGGTAGGAGGCGACCACGGTGAACATCAGCACGACGACCGCGACGGCGATCCAGGGGCTGAAGTGGTACGCCGACACGCCCGCGATGGACAGGACGAGCAGCACCTCGCCGGGCGCGTACGCGACGGAGGACAGCGGGTCGGACGCGAACACGGGGAGGGCGATGCGCTTCGGCAGGAGCGTTTCTCCGAGCCGGTCGCTGCGCAGTGCGCGCCCGATGAGGATCCGTTTGGGCACGTCGGTCAGTTTGGACACGCAGAGGATCGTAAGCGCTCCCTCAGGGTGCCGCCCACCCAGTACCCACGCTTTGTCAAGGGTTCCCGGTCCGTAAGTTAAAAAGATGTTCAAGCCTTGCGCGGATCGGTGTCGTGCGTACGCGGGAGCGCGGCCCGGCCGGTGGGTGCGCCGGGGGAAGCAGTGGCCGGACCGCCGGGGAGCGCAGTGGCCGGACCGCTCCGGGGCGCGCGCTCGTGCGCGCGCCCCGTCCCGCGCTCACCGCCCGGGCGCCGCCCCGGCCCCCACGGGCCCGGTGACCGGCGGTTCCCCGCCCCCGGCGTCCGCGCCGCCGCCCCCGGCGGCCCCGTACGCCCGCGCCTGACGCGCCTGCCGCGTCAGGCTCTCCTCCGCCCGCCGCACCGCCCTGGACGGCCACCACGTGGCCCGGCCGAGCAGCAGCAGCGCCGCGGGCAGGATCATGACGCGGATCACGAACGCGTCGACCAGCACGGCGACCGCGAGGACGAAGCCCATCTGCTTCATCTCCAGGATGTGCAGCATCACGAAGCTGGCGAACACGGTGACCATGACGATCGCGGCGCTGGTGACAACCTTCGCGGAGGACGCGATGCCGTCCAGGACCGCCTGCCGCGTGGGCACGCCCGCGAGCGCGGCCTCGCGGATCCGGCTGACGACGAAGACCTGGTAGTCCATCGACAGGCCGAAGAGGATTACGAAGAGGAACAGCGGTACGCGCGAGGAGATGCCGCCGAGCGAGATGAAGGACAGCAGGTCCTCGGCCCACTCCCCCTGGAAGACCAGGACGAGCACCCCGAGCGCGGAGGCGGCGGAGAGCAGGTTGAGCACGACGCCGAGCAGGCCGAGCACCACGGAGCGGAACGCATACACCGTCATCGCGAAGGTCGCCAGGAGCAGCAGCCCGAGGACGAGGGGCATCGCCTCGTTCTGGTGGGCCACGTAGTCGACGCCCCGCGGGATGTCGCCGCTGACGGCGACCTCGGCGCCGGGCACGGCCCCGACGGTGGCGGGCAGATAGGTGTCGCGGACGCGGTCGAGGGAGCGGACGGCGTCCTTCGAGTGCGTCGCGTGCGGGGCGAACAGTTCGAGGGTGGTGACGCGGCGGTCGTCGGAGACCCGGATGCGCGGCTCGCCCCGGTGGTGCGCGAAGAGCGGGTCGGCCTGGGCCCTGGCGTCCAGCTTCCGCAGCGCGCGGCCGACCTCGGGGGCCTTGGCGGCGTCGGCGCGGACCACGACCTGGTGGCGGACGCGCAGGTCGGGGAAGTCGGCGAGCAGCCGGTCGTAGTCGCGCATCGCGGCGATCTCCCGGGAGAAGCTGTCCCGCGAGGGGTCCTTGAGCCGCATGTCCAGGGCGGGCAGCGCCAGGGCGAGCAGGGCGAGCACGCCGGTCAGGAGCGTGGCGACGGGGTGCTTGCGGGCCGGGGCGAGCAGGGCCGTCCAGAGCCTTCCGGCGCCCTTGTCGGCGTACGAGGCATCCGAGGCGTCCGAGGTGTATGAGGCGTACGGCACGGGGGGCTTGCCCCGGGCGACGCGGCGTGCGGAGCGGCGCTCGGCGCGCTGCCCGAGCTTGGCGAGGAGCGCGGGCAGCACCGTCACGGAGCTGGCGACGGCGACGGCCACGACCAGGATGGTGCCGGTGGCGAGCGAGGAGAAGATCACGTCCCCGGCGAAGTAGAGCGTCACGGTGGACACCGCCACGGCGAGGCCCGACATCACGATGGCCCGGCCCGCCGTCGCGGCGGCGGCCTCCACCACCGCCTCGGGGCGGAGCCGCCCGCCCGCGCGGGCCCGCTCCTCGCGCTCGCGCTTGAGGTAGAAGAGGGTGTAGTCGACGCCGACGGCCATGCCGATCAGCAGGATCATGCTCATGCCGACGCCGGTGTCCGGCACCAGGTGCGAGGCGACCATGGCCAGGCCCATCGCCGCCGCGATCGAGGTGAGGGCGAGCAGCAGCGGCACGCCCACCATCACCACGGAGCCGAAGACCAGGGCCAGCGTGATCAGCGTGACCGGAAGCGTGATCTTCTCCGAGAAGGCGAGGTCGGCGTCGCGCTGGTCCTCGACGCCCTTGCTCACCGAGGCGTTGCCCGCCTCGGTCACGCTCAGCCGCGGATGGTCCCGCTGCACCCGCTCGGTCACGGCGAGCAGCGCGGGCACCTTCTCGCGGTCGTCCTGCTCCTCGCCCTCCAGGGCCACCTGTACGCGCAGGGCCCTGCCGTTCGCGGCGAGGACCGGCGGCTCGACCTCGGCCACCTCGGGCAGCTTCCTCATGCGGGCGGTGACGTCCCGCGCCGCCTGGTCGGCCGCCGGGCGGTCCAGCGGGCCGGACCGGGAGCGGATCACCACCTGATCCGTCGACCTGGTCTGGAGGCCGCCCTCCGCGGCCATCGCCTCGGCGCGGCCCGCCTCGCCCACGCCGAAGTCCGCCGAGGTCGCGGCGTTCGTCCCGGCGGCCAGGCCGCCCGCCAGGCACAGCGCCACGAACACCAGCCAGCCCGCGATCGCCCGCCCCGGGTGCAGCGCGCTCCACCGCGCCACCCGCACCGTCACCGACCGCCCGCCCCCGCCGTCCCCGCCGTCCGGGCCGCCCCGTCCTCGCCACCCTCGCCGTTCCACGTCGTCCGGCCCGCTCGTCATGGCGACTGCCCCCTTCACATCCTTCACATGTAAGAGCAGACTTACAGGTGAAGGATCAAGGAGTCAACTGTCAGACTGGAACACGGAACTCCAGACCACGGAGCGACCGCGGAGCGACCGCAGCGGGCCCGTCGGAGGGTTTGACAGTGGTTCAAGCCATGCGTAAGCCTTGGCCAACAGGTTTCGGGACGGCACAGAGGCGGGCCATGAACAGCGAGGAGCTGCTTGCCTTCCTCTCGGCGGTGGGCCACGCGCAGCGCCTGCGGATCATCACGGAGCTGGCCCCCGGTCCGATGTACGTCAGCGAGCTCGCCCGCCGCCTCGGCGTCTCCCGGCCGCTGCTCTATATGCACCTGGAGCGCCTGGAGAAGGCGGGCCTGGTGGCGAGCCGCCTGGAGCTGTCCGACGACGGCAAGGCCCTCAAGTACTTCGAACTGGCGCCCTTTGACGTGCAGTTGAACGTGGATACGATTCTGGCTGCTGCCCAGCGGGACGGGGCGAGCGAGGCCGGACAGCACTCTTCTGAGGGGACGCCCCAATGAGCGACGCGATCATCCCGATCGCCTTCTTCGTGATCCTCGCCGGTGCCATCGTCGCCGTCGCGTACTTCCAGACCCAGCGCGGCCGGGAGCGCGACCGGGCGTACGCGGAGGCGATGGAGGGCTACCGCCAGGCGGTGGAGGCGGCCCGCGCCGAGTCCGACGCGGTGCGCACCCAGCTCACCGAGCTGAACGTCCGGGTCAAGTCCATGGAAAGCATGCTGCGCTCGGTCGACTAGGCCGACCGGCCCGCACCCGGCCCCGTCCGGCCCGGGGTTCCGCCCGCGGGAGGGCGCGGCGGGTCCGCCCGGGTGAGCGCACGGGGCGGAGCGAGGGCGCACTCGGGCTCCGACCCGCGTACGAAAGCCGTTACCGTGGACTCTGCAAGCGCACCGGGAGACGCCCCGGGCCATCGAGAGCGCCCCGCACCGCGAGCCGCAGGGCGGACAGTGCCGCCACGGCGGCGCAGCGCGCCGAGAAGAGAGTCATGAGTAGGGCATTTACGCAGGTCAAGTGGGCCATGAGGAGCGCGGGGTAGCCACGTGCACATCGTCATCATGGGCTGCGGGCGGGTCGGTTCCGCCCTCGCGCAGACCCTGGAACAGCAGGGGCACACGGTCGCCGTCGTCGACCAGGACCCCACCTCCTTCCGCCGCCTGGGCTCCGGCTTCGGCGGCCGTCGCGTGACCGGCGTCGGCTTCGACCAGGACACCCTGCGCGAGGCCGGCATCGAGGACGCGGGCGCCTTCGCCGCCGTCTCCAGCGGCGACAACTCGAACATCATCGCCGCCCGCGTGGCCCGCGAGATGTTCGGCATCGAGAACGTCGCGGCCCGCATCTACGACCCCCGCCGCGCGGAGGTCTACCAGCGCCTGGGCATCCCCACGGTCGCCACGGTCCGCTGGACCGCCGACCAGATGCTGCGCCGTCTGCTGCCCTCCGGCGCCGAACCGCTGTGGCGCGACCCCACCGGCGGCGTGCAGCTCGCCGAGGTGCACGCCTCACAGGCCTGGATCGGCCAGAAGATCAGCCGCCTCCAGGAGGAGACCGGCGTGCGCGTGGCCTTCCTGACCCGGCTCGGCGAGGCGGTCCTGCCCACCTCGCAGACGGTGCTCCAGGAGGGCGACCTGGTGCACGTGATGATGCGCACCGACGATGTCGAGAAGGTCGAGGCGGCCTTCGCCGAGGGCCCCGAGGAGGGCGGTCACTGATGAGGGTCGCCATTGCCGGAGCGGGCGCGGTGGGCCGCTCCATCGCCGGTGAGCTGCTGGAGAACGGGCACGAGGTGCTGCTCGTCGACAAGGCGCCGACGGCCATCTCCGTGGAGCGCGTGCCGCAGGCCGAGTGGCTGCTCGCCGACGCCTGCGAGATCACCTCGCTGGACGAGGCGGCGCTGCAGCGCTGCAACGTGGTCATCGCCGCGACGGGCGACGACAAGGTGAACCTCGTCGTCTCCCTCCTGGCCAAGACCGAGTACGGCGTCCCGCGCGTCGTCGCCCGCGTCAACAACCCGAAGAACGAGTGGCTCTTCAACGAGTCCTGGGGCGTCGACGTCGCGGTCTCCACGCCGCGCCTGATGTCCGCGCTCGTCGAGGAGGCCGTCAGCGTCGGCGACCTGGTGCGCCTGCTGCGCTTCAGCCACGGCGACGCCAACCTGGTCGAGCTGACGCTGCCGCCGGAGTCCGCCCTCGCGGGCACCCGCGTCGGCGACGTCCAGTGGCCCGAGGACACCTCGCTCGTCACGATCATCCGCGGTACGCGCGTCCTGACGCCCACCCCGGACGACTCCCTGGAAGCGGGCGACGAGCTGCTGTTCGTGGCGGCGCAGGCGCGCGAGGAGCAGTTGGAGGACCTTCTGTCCGCCCGGCGGGACTGAAGCCCGTCCGGCGATTGAGGGCAGGGCCCGAAGGGCCGATGAACGGCGACGCAGGTGGGGGCGCCCGGAGAGTTCCGGGCGCCCCCACCTGCGTAAAGCCTGCGGCTAGCCGCGTGCGGCGTTGCGCTCGGCCTCCGCCTTCTCCTCGGCCTCCATCTCCGCGAAGACGTCGATCGGCGGCGGGGCCTTGGCGAGGAAGATCCAGGTGAAGTACACCGCGAGGACCATCGGCGGCAGCTTCAGGGCGATCAGGACCCAGCCGAGCTGCTCGGTGTCCGCCCACCAGTACAGCGGGAAGAGGATCGCGTACTTCGCGAGGAAGATCAGGCCCCAGGCGAGCGATGCCTTCGTGTACGCCTTCTTGCGGCCGGGGTTGCGGGTGCGCCAGGACATGTTCTCCCGGAACACCGGACCGAGGAGCAGGCCGAGCAGCGGGTAGCCCACCAGCGCGGACAGGAAGAACGCGGCGCCGAGTCCGACGCCGTAGATCATCCCCGGCAGGTAGAAGTCCTTGGCGTTGCCCGTGAACATGGCGAAGGCCACGCCGAAGGCCACCCCGAAGACACCGCTGAAGGCGTGCTTCACGGTGTCCCGGCGCACCAGGCGGACCGCGACCAGCACCAGCGCCACGGCCAGGGCCGCGATCGCCGACATGTGCAGGTCCTTGTTGATCGTGTAGATCAGCACGAACAGCAGGCCCGGCACCATCGTCTCGACCGTGCCGCGGATGCCGCCGAAGGCGTCGAAGAGCGCGGCCTGCGTCAGAGCCCTCGTGTCCGCGCCGTCAGGGCCGGGGGCGCCCCCGCGGCCTGGTCGGTCGGCTTGTCGACTGACGTCACCGGCTACTCCCGTCCGAGCGGTCTGAGTTCGTACTTGGGGTTGAAGAGCACTCTGCGGCCCCGGTCTATCGAGATCCGGCCCGACGCGATCAGCCGCCGCCCCGGCTCGATGCCCACGATGGAGCGCCTGCCGAGCCATACGACGTCCAGGGCGGCGGTGCCGTCGAACAGCTCCGCCTCCAGCGCGGGCACACCGGCGCGGGGGCGCAGGGTGACCGTGCGCAACGTACCAGTCACCGTGACGATCTGGCGGTCCCGGCAGTCCCCGATGCGGGTGCAGCCGGTGGTCTCCGCGTCCTCGCGCAGCTCCTGCGAGTCCAGGTCCTGCTGGGAGGACGACAGCCGGTCGAGCATGCGCCGGAAGCGGCTCGTCGGCTTACCGGCACCAGGATCAGCACTCATACCCGCAGCGTACCGGTCCCCACGACGGCCCCGCACCGCCCTGATCGCCGCGCTCCCGGGCGGGGGCGCCCCGCACCGCCCATCGGCGCTTCGCGCCTCGTCCTCAAGCGCCGGACGGGCTGGAGCCTGCGGTACTCGCCGTCGTCGGCTTTCCGTGATCCGCCGCTTCGCGGCGGATGTTCCCCGCCCACCCGCCCCCTGGAGGGGGCGGGTGGGCGGGGCATAAGCCCGTCCGGCGTTTGAGGACGAGGCCGAAGGCCGATCAACGGGGGTGCCAGGGGGCGGAGCCCCATGGTTTCGGTGAAGGGGCGGGATTGGGGGCCACCCGGCAGGGTCCCCTACCGCTCGAAGCGGTACCCCATCCCCGGCTCCGTGATGAAGTGCCGCGGATGCGCCGGATCCGCCTCAAGCTTGCGCCGCAGCTGCGCCATGTACACCCGCAGATAGTTGGTCTCCGTCCCGTAGGACGGCCCCCACACCTCCTGAAGCAGCTGCTTCTGGCTGACCAGCCGCCCCGCGTTGCGCACCAGCACCTCCAGGAGGTGCCACTCGGTGGGCGTGAGGCGCACGTCCCGCCCGCCCCGGTTCACCTTCTTCGCGGCGAGGTCCACCGTGAAGTCGTCCGTCTCGATCGTCACGTCGTCCTCACCGGCCCCGGTGGGCTCGGCGCGCCGCACCGCCGCCCGCAGCCGGGCGAGCAGCTCGTCCATGCCGAAGGGCTTGGTGACGTAGTCGTCGGCGCCCGCGTCGAGGGCCTCGACCTTCTCGTCCGAGCTGTGCCGGGCCGAGAGGACCAGGATCGGCACGCGCGTCCACCCGCGCAGGCCCTTGATGACCTCCACGCCGTCCATGTCGGGCAGACCGAGGTCGAGCACGATCACATCGGGGTGGCGGGCGGCGGCGAGCTGGAGGGCGGTGGCGCCGTCCGGGGCCGCGTCCACCTCGTACTTGCGTGCCTTCAGGTTGATCACGAGGGCGCGTACGATCTGCGGCTCGTCGTCGACCACGAGCACCCGGGTCATTCCTACCTGCCTTTCGGGCTTGTCAGCGCCGCTCGCGCGGCGGTCGGTGCCACGTGCGCGGCTGGCGGTGGCGGTCACGAGGTCATCTGGGCGGACAGGTCGGGCACCACGGGCGGCCGCCCGGCCGCCACCTTCAGCGTGAGCACCATGGTCAGGCCGCCGCCGGGGGTGTCCTCGGCGTTGAGCGTGCCTCCCATGGACTCCACGAAGCCGCGGGCGACCGCCAGGCCGAGGCCGACACCACTACCACGTGGAGCGTCACCGTAGCGTTGGAACGGCTCGAAGATGCGGTCCTTGGCCTCATCCGGGACGCCTGGCCCCCGGTCGACCACGCGCAGCTCCACACGGTCAGCCAGGGAGCTGGCCGCGACGAGCACGGGGGCGTCCTCGGGCGCGTACTTGACGGCGTTCTCCACGATGTTGGCGACGGCCCGCTCCAGGAGCCCCTTATCGACGGCGACCATCGGCAGGTCCTCGGGGATGTCGAGGTCGACGCTGCCGTCGGGCACGCCGCCGAGCGCCATCGGGACCACCTCGTCGAGGTCGATCTCGCGGACCAGCGGGGCGACGGTGCCGGTCTGGAGGCGGGACATGTCCAGAAGGTTGCCGACGAGGTGGTCGAGCCGGTCGGCGCCCGCCTCGATGCCTTCGAGCAGCTCGGCCTGGTCCTCCTCCGACCACTCCACGTCCTCGGAGCGCAGCGAGGACACGGCGGCCTTGATCCCCGCGAGCGGGGTGCGCAGGTCGTGGCTGACGGCGGCGAGCAGCGCGGTGCGGATGCGGTTGCCCTCGGCGAGCGCCCGCGCCTCGGCGGCCTGCGACTTCAGGCGCTCGCGGTCGAGGACCACGGCGGCCTGCGCGGCGAACGCGGCGAGCACCCGCCGGTCCTCGGCGGGCAGCACCCGGCCGGACAGGGCGAGCGCCATGTGGTCACCGACGGGGACGTCCACGTCGGCGTCCTCGGGGCGCAGCACGTGCGCGCGGGTGCCGACGCTGCCCGCGCAGGTCCAGGGCGCCACGTCGCCCTCCCGCTCCAAGAGCGCCACGGCCTCCATGGCGAAGGTCTCGCGGACGGTCTCCAGAAGGGACTCCAGGCTGTTCTCGCCGCGCAGGACGCTGCCCGCGAGATGGGACAGTATCTCCGACTCGGCGCGCAGCCGGGCGGCCTGGTGGGTGCGGCGGGCCGCCAAGTCGACCACGGACGCCACGGACACCGCGACGGACACGAAGACGGCGATCGCGACGATGTTCTTGTTGTCGGAGATCGTCCACAGGTGCAGCGGCGGCGTGAAGTAGTAGTTGAGCAGCAGCGAACCGGCCGCCGCGGACGCCAGCGCCGGGAGCATGCCGCCGAGCAGCGCCGCCGCGACCGTGAGGGTCAGGAACAGCAGCATGTCGTTGGCGAGGCCGAGGTCGACGTCGATGTGCGTGAGCAGCAGCGTGAGCAGCGCGGGGCCGACGACGCCGACCAGCCAGCTCCAGATGAGCCGGGAGCGGCCGAGGCGCGCCCCGCGCGCGACGGGCAGGCCGCGGCCCTTGGCGACCTCGCTGTGGGTGACGATGTGGACGTCCAGGTCGGGCCCCGAGTCGCGGGCGACGGTCGCGCCGACGCCCGGCCCGAACATGTACTGCCAGGTCTTGCGGCGCGAGGAGCCGAGGACGATCTGGGTGGCGTTGACCCCGCGGGCGAACTCCAGCAGGGCCGAGGGGATGTCGTCGCCGATGACGTGGTGGAACGTTCCTCCCAGGTCCTCCACGAGGGTGCGCTGGACGGCCAGCTCCTTGGGGGAGGCGGAGGTCAGGCCGTCGCTGCGGGCGATGTAGACGGCGAGGATCTCGCTGCCGGAACCTTTCGCCGCCATGCGGGCGGCGCGCCGGATCAGGGTGCGGCCCTCGGGGCCGCCGGTGAGGCCGACGACGATGCGCTCGCGGGCCTGCCAGGTGGTGCGGATGTTGTGCTCGCCGCGGTACTGCTGGAGGTACTCGTCGACGCGGTCCGCGACCCACAGCAGGGCCAGCTCGCGCAGGGCGGTGAGGTTGCCCGGGCGGAAGTAGTTGGACAGGGCCGCGTCGACCTTGTCGGCCTTGTAGATGTTGCCGTGCGCCATGCGGCGGCGCAGCGCCTGGGGCGACATGTCGACCAGCTCGATCTGGTCCGCGCGCCGCACGATCTCGTCCGGGACGGTCTCGCGCTGCCGGACGCCCGTGATCGACTCGACGACGTCGCCCAGGGACTCCAGGTGCTGGATGTTGACGGTGGATATGACGTCGATGCCCGCTTCGAGCAGTTCCTCGATGTCCTGCCAGCGCTTGGCGTTGCGCGAGCCGGGCACATTGGTGTGCGCCAGTTCGTCGACGAGCGCGACGGCGGGGGCGCGGCGCAGCACCGCGTCGACGTCCATCTCGGTGAAGACCGCCCCGCGGTACTCCAGGTCCTTGCGGTCGACCTGCTCCAGGCCGTGCAGCATCACTTCGGTGCGCGGGCGGTTGTGGTGCTCCACGAAGGCCACCACGCAGTCGGTGCCGCGCTCGATACGGCGGTGCGCCTCGGACAGCATCGCGTAGGTCTTGCCCACGCCCGGTGCCGCACCGAGGTAGATCCGAAGCTTGCCGCGTGCCATGGCCTCATTGTCTTCCTGAAACTGCTGTGTACGCAGCGTCGACCTTACGTCCAACAATTACGACAAAAGGGATGAGGGTGACCTTCTGGGGGGTCCTTGACGTAACCCTGATGCTCTGCGACGCCTCTGCGATGCCTCTGATGGCCCCCGGTGCCCGCGCGGGCGCCGGGGGACGCCGTACGCTCTGCCGAGGACGTGCGGTTTTCGGTCGTTCCCGGCCCGCGGACGGGGCGCCCGGAGGTGCCGGGGCTCCTGGGCACCCGGGTTCCTGTGCCCCTCGCACCCGGGTTCCTGTGCCCCTCGGCACCCGGGCTCCTGGCAGAACGGCGAGAAGGCCCGTGGGCCCCGGGGTCAACCGGGGCCCACGAACCTTCGTACGTACGTACCTGCGGGCGCGCCCGTGGGAGTGCCCGCGAGGGCGTCAGCCGGGGGGTGTCAGCCCTTCTCGGCGACCAGGTGCTTCAGCGCGATGTTGAGCTTCAGCACGTTCACCCGGGGCTCGCCGATGAAGCCGAGGGTGCGGCCGTCGGTGTGGTCGTCGACGAGCTTCTCGACGTCCTTGACGTCTAGGCCGTTCTTCTCGGCGACGCGGTGCGCCTGGAGGTCGGCGTACTCCGGCGAGATGTGCGGGTCGAGGCCCGAGCCCGAGGACGTCACGGCCTCCGCCGGGATGTCCGAGGGCTTGACCTTGAAGTCGGCCGTCGAGTTGTCCTTGATGACGGCGTCCCTCGCGGCCTTCACCTGGGCGCACAGCCCGTCCTCGGCCTGGGGGTCGCAGACCTCGTTGCCGTCCTTGTCCTTCACGGCCCCGGAGTCGCCCGCGAGGTTGGTGGCGCCGGACAGGAGCAGCTTGTACTGGGTGTTCACGCTGTTGGTGCCGAGCCCGTTGGAGGGCCGGGGCTGGAACCACTTCAGGTCCGGGTCCGGGGTCTCCTGGCCCTTCTTCAGGGGCAGGTCGTAGCGCTGGCCGATGAGTTCGGAGCCGACGACCTTGCCGCCGTCCTTGATCTCGGAGCCGTTGGCCTTGTCGTTGAAGAGGGCCTGGGCGACGCCGGTGACGGCGAGCGGGTAGATCACGCCGCAGACCACGGTCAGGACGAGCACGGCGCGCAGGCCCGCGCCCAGCAACCGGGCGGTGTTTCCCACGGAGTTATTCATGCCAAGTCACCCAATGCCAGGGATCAGAGAGATGAGCAGGTCGATGAGCTTGATGCCGATGAACGGCGCGACCAGGCCGCCGAGGCCGTAGATCCCGAGGTTGCGCCGCAGCATCCGGTCGGCGCTCATCGGCCGGTACTGCACGCCCTTGAGGGCCAGCGGCACCAGGGCCACGATGATCAGCGCGTTGAAGATGACGGCCGACAGGATCGCGGACTTGGGGCTGGACAGGTCCATGACGTTGAGCTTGTCCAGGCCCGGGTAGACCACCGCGAACATCGCCGGGATGATCGCGAAGTACTTCGCGACGTCGTTGGCGATCGAGAACGTCGTCAACGCGCCCCGGGTGATCAGCAGTTGCTTGCCGATCTCGACGATCTCGATCAGCTTGGTCGGGTTGGAGTCGAGGTCCACCATGTTCCCGGCCTCTTTCGCGGCCGAGGTGCCGGTGTTCATGGCCACGCCGACGTCGGCCTGCGCGAGCGCCGGGGCGTCGTTGGTGCCGTCGCCCGTCATCGCGACGAGCTTGCCACCGGCCTGCTCGCGCTTGATGAGCGCCATCTTGTCCTCGGGGGTGGCCTCGGCGAGGAAGTCGTCCACGCCCGCCTCGTCGGCGATCGCCTTGGCCGTCAGCGGGTTGTCCCCCGTGATCATGACGGTCTTGATGCCCATGCGGCGCAGTTCGTCGAACCGCTCCCGCATGCCCTCCTTGACGACGTCCTTGAGGTGGATGACGCCGAGGACGCGGGCGCCGTCGGTGTCCTCGATCGCCACGAGCAGCGGCGTGCCGCCCGCCTGCGAGATCCTGTCGGTCAGCTCCTGGGCCTCGTCGGAGACGGTGCCGCCGCGCTCCTTGACCCAGGCGACGACCGAACCGGTCGCGCCCTTGCGGACCTTGCGCCCGTCGACGTCCACGCCCGACATGCGGGTCTGGGCGGTGAAGGCGATCCACTCGGCGTCCACCAGCTCGCCCTGGTGGCGCTCGCGCAGCCCGTACTTCTCCTTCGCGAGTACGACGATGGAGCGGCCCTCGGGCGTCTCGTCGGCCAGCGAGGACAGCTGGGCGGCGTCGGCCACCTCGGCCTCGGTGGTGCCGCGCACCGGCACGAACTCGGCGGCCTGGCGGTTGCCGAGCGTGATGGTGCCGGTCTTGTCGAGCAGCAGCGTGGAGACGTCACCGGCGGCCTCGACCGCGCGGCCCGACATCGCGAGGACATTGCGCTGGACCAGGCGGTCCATGCCCGCGATGCCGATGGCGGAGAGCAGCGCGCCGATGGTCGTCGGGATGAGGCAGACCAGCAGGGCGCAGAGCACGATCATGGACTGCTCGGCACCGGCGTACACCGCGAACGGCTGGAGTGTGACGACCGCGAGCAGGAAGACGATGGTCAGCGAGGCGAGCAGGATGTTCAGCGCGATCTCGTTGGGCGTCTTCTGCCGGGCCGCGCCCTCGACCAGGTTGATCATCCGGTCGATGAAGGTCTCGCCGGGCTTCGTCGTGATCTTGATGACGACGCGGTCGGAGAGGACCTTGGTGCCGCCGGTGACCGCGGACCGGTCGCCGCCGGACTCGCGGATGACGGGCGCCGACTCGCCGGTGATCGCCGACTCGTCGACGCTGGCGACGCCCTCGACGACGTCGCCGTCGCCGGGGATGACGTCACCGGCCTCGCAGACGACCAGGTCACCGATCTTCAGGGCGGTGCCGGGCACCTGCTCCTCGGTCGTGCCGTCGGCGGCCAGGCGCCGGGCGACCGTGTCCGTCTTGGCCTTGCGCAGGGTGTCGGCCTGGGCCTTGCCGCGGCCCTCGGCGACCGCCTCCGCGAGGTTCGCGAAGACCGTGGTCAGCCACAGCCACGCGGTGATCGCCCAGCCGAACCAGTCGCCCGGGTCCTTGACGGCGAGCACGGTGGTGAGCACCGAGCCGATCAGGACCACGAACATCACGGGCGACTTGACCATCACCCGCGGGTCGAGCTTCCGCAGGGCGTCCGGGAAGGACTTCAGCAGCTGCGCCGGATCGAAGAGGCCTCCGCCGACCTTGCCGTCCTCCGGCTTGTGGCCGGTCGGCACGTCCTGGTGCGGCGCGCGCGTGGGGGTAGCGGTGGTCATGGAGCCGGGCTCCTCTTGCTTGGTGTGGGTGGTCATGACGCGAGGCCCTCGGCGAGCGGCCCGAGCGCGAGCGCCGGGAAGTAGGTCAGACCGGTGATGATCATGATGGTGCCGACCAGCAGGCCGGTGAACAGCGGCTTCTCCGTGCGGAGGGTGCCCGCCGTGGCCGGGACCGGCTTCTGCTCGGCGAGCGAACCGGCGAGCGCGAGGACGAACACCATCGGCAGGAAGCGGCCGAGGAGCATCGCGAGGCCGATGGTGGTGTTGAACCACTGCGTGTCCGCGGTCAGACCGGCGAAGGCCGAGCCGTTGTTGTTGGCGCCGGACGTGAAGGCGTACAGGACCTCGGAGAACCCGTGCGCGCCGCCGTTGAGCATGGAGTTCTTCGGCGTGTCCATCGCCATCGAGGCGCCGGTGAAGCCGAGGACCAGGGCGGGCGTGACCAGGATGTAGCAGGCCGCGAGCTTGATCTCCCGGGTGCCGATCTTCTTGCCCAGGTACTCGGGCGTACGGCCGACCATCAGGCCCGCGATGAAGACCGCGATGATCGCCATGATGAGCATGCCGTAGAGGCCGGAGCCGACGCCGCCGGGCGCGATCTCGCCGAGCTGCATGCCGAGCATGGTGATGCCGCCGCCGAAGCCGGTGTACGAGGAGTGGAAGGAGTTCACGGCGCCGGTCGAGGTGAGCGTGGTGGTCGTGGCGAAGAGCGACGAGCCGCCGATGCCGAAGCGGGTCTCCTTGCCCTCCATCGCGCCGCCCGCGAGGTCGAACGCCGGGCCGCCGTGGTGGAACTCGGTCCACATCATCAGGGCGGTGAAGCCGATCCAGATCGTCGCCATCGTGGCGAGGATCGCGTAGCCCTGCCTGACCGAGCCGACCATCGTGCCGAAGGTCCGGGTCAGGGCGAACGGAATGACCAGGATGAGGAAGATCTCGAAGAGATTGGAGATCGGATTCGGATTCTCGAACGGGTGCGCGGAGTTGGCGTTGAAGTATCCGCCGCCGTTCGTGCCCAGTTCCTTGATGACTTCCTGCGAGGCGACCGCGCCGCCGTTCCACTCCTGCTTTCCGCCCAGGAACTGGCCGACCTCGTGAATGCCGGAGAAGTTCTGGATGGCGCCGCAGGCGACCAGGACGAGCGCGCCGATCACGGAAATCGGGAGGAGAACGCGGACCACACCGCGCACCAGATCGGCCCAGAAGTTGCCGAGTTCCCCGTGCGCGAACGCGCGAATCCCCGTACGAGCGCGACGGCGACGGCGATGCCGACGGCCGCGGACACGAAGTTCTGCACCGCGAGACCGCCGGTCTGCACGACGTGGCCCATGGCCTGCTCGCCGGAGTACGACTGCCAGTTGGTGTTGGCGACGAAGGAGGCGGCGGTGTTGAAGGCCTGGTCGGGGTCGATCGCCTTGAAGCCGAGCGAGCCCGGCAGGGAGCCCTGGATCCGCTGGAGCAGATACAGGAACAGCAGGCTGGCCGCGGAGAACGCCAGGACGCCGCGGAGGTAGGCGGGCCAGCGCATCTGGGTGCCGGGGTTGGCGCCGATGCCCTTGTAGATCCACTTCTCGACGCGCAGGTGCTTGTCGGAGGAGTAGACGGCGGCCATGTAGTCGCCGAGGGGACGGTAGGCGAGGGCCAGCGCGGCGATGAGCGCCAGCAGTTGGAGCACACCAGCGAGGACGGGACTCATATGAGGACTCAGAACCTCTCCGGGAACACGAGGGCGAGGACGAGATAGCCCAGCAGGGCGACGGCCACGACGAGGCCGACGATGTTTTCGGCGGTCACAGCTTCGCCACCCCCTTGGCGACGAGGGCCACCAGCGCGAAGACCGCAATCGTGGTGACGACGAAGGCCACGTCGGCCATCGTGTGCTCCTAGATGAGATTCGGAATTGCTGACGAGTTGAGGAAACCGCGTCGGTGGCGGGTTTCGATCGCCGTTGACGTCTCCCATACGGGCAGGGGCGTCGCGTTGACGAATCTCTTACGGCTTCTGCGCGGACCAGCGAAAACGCCGATGGGCCGCACCCCCGTAAGGGGATGCGGCCCATCGGCGCGCCGTATTTGTGGCCTCTGTGACGGCTGTGGCGTTCCCGTGGCCGTGGTCCGCCGAGCCCGGCGGCGGCCTGATTGAAGCGGTCACTCCGCTTGGGTGGGCGCCCTGTGTTCGCGCCTGTCTCCGCCAGGCCGGGTGCGGGCGCCGCCGCCCGCGGCGGCGGGCGGCGGATCGCGGGTCAGCGCACCTCGGTGATCTCCGGGCCGCGCGCGAGCTGGCCCATGCCACCGGAGAACCGCGAGGTCTCCTGGTCCTCCTGCTGGACGCCCTCCGGCACCATCTGCGCGTCGTTCGGCAGCTTGAGGACGATCGGGTCGCGCGGGGCCATCGGGCCGTCGCCGCGGACCACGACCGTGTCCCGGAAGATCTGCTCGAGCAGCCCGGCGGCCTGGGGCTGCACCGCGCCCTGCCCGGAGATCACCCCGCGCAGGAACCAGCGCGGACCGTCCACGCCGACGAACCGGACCACCTGGAAGCCGCTCGTGCCGTCCGGCAGCTGCACCGGCACCTGCGCCCGCAGCTCCCAGCCGAGCGGGCCCTCGACCTCGTCGATGACACCGCCCTGCTGGGTGATCCCGGAGGCGATCTCCTCGCGGACCTCGCCCCAGATGCCCTCCCGCTTGGGCGCGGCGAAGGCCTGGAGCTGGATGGCGCTGTCCTGGAGGACGACGGTGGCCGCGACGATCGCGTCACCGGCGACCTCCACGCGCAGCTCCATGCCCTCGACGCCCGGCACGAACAGACCGCCCAGGTCGACCCGGCCCTCGCCGGGCTCCCGGACCTCGGAGACGTCCCAGGGCCCGTCGGGCCGCGGCTCCGGCTCAAGGCGCACGCGCTGCGGCGTCACGTCTTCGCTCTCGGCGCTGTCGACGACCTGCTCGGCCTCGCCCGCCGCGTCCCCGGCGGCACCACTCTTCTTGCGACGTCCGAACACGTCACTGTCCTTCCCGGTCGGATACGACCGACGCGTATCGATTCCCACCCGTTGGTTCACCCGAGCTGACGCCCACGGCGGCATGGCCGCCGGTGGATCCGAATCCCCCCTCGGCCCGCGCCGAGCCGGGAAGCTCCGCCACCTCCTGGAAGCGCACCTTCTCGACCTGCTGGACGACCAGTTGGGCGATCCGGTCGAAGCGCTCGAACCGCACACTCTCGCGCGGGTCGAGATTCACCACGATCACCTTGATCTCCCCACGGTACCCGGCATCAATCGTCCCCGGGGCATTCACCATGGCGACACCGCAGCGGGCGGCGAGGCCGGACCGCGGGTGCACGAAGGCCGCGTACCCCTCGGGCAGGGCGATGGAAACCCCGGTCGGCAGCACCACCCGCTCCCCCGGGGCGAGTTCGTACGCCTCGGTGGTGCGCAGATCGGCTCCGGCGTCGCCGGGCATGGCGTACGTCGGCAGCGGTACGTCCGGGTCGACGCGCCGGATGAGCACGTTCACAGGGGCACGGTCGGTCACGGGTTCACCTCGAAGGCGCGGGCACGGCGGATCTGGTCCGGGTCGTTCATGGCCGCCTGGATCTCCTGGGGGCGGCCGTTGTCGATGAAGTGGTCCACCTTCACCTCGATGAAGAGGGCGTCGGCGCGCACGGCGACGGGTCCGTCGGGGCCGCCGATCCGCCCGGTGGCCGTCGAGTAGATCTTCCGCCCGGCGACGGCGGTGACCTCCGCCTCCAGGTGCAGCACGGTGCCCACCGGCACCGGCCGCACGAAGTCGGTCTCCAGGCGTCCGGTCACGGCGATCACCCGCAGCAGCCAGTTCAGGGAGCCGAGGGTCTCGTCGAGCGCGGTGGCGAGCACCCCGCCGTGCGCGAGGCCGGGGGCCCCCTGGTGCTCCTCGCGGACCGTGAACTCGGCGGTGATCGCCACGCCGTCCCCGGCGCGCGCCTGGAGGTGCAGCCCGTGGGCCTGCCCCTCGCCGCATCCGAAGCAGTGCGCGTAGTGCGCGCCGATGAGTTCGCCGGGCACGGGCGCCTCAGGGTGGCGGACGGGCGCTATCGCGTCGGCCGGAGGCGTCAGGGCTGCTGATGTACCACTCACAGGCGCAGACCTTACCTCCGCGTCAGCGCCGGTCGCGCACCATGCCAAGCTTGGGTTCATGCAGCCTTACGAAGAACGCCTGACCGCGCCCCGTTCGTGGTGGCTCGTCTCGGTCCTCGTCGGCATCGCCGTGGGCCTGACGCTGCTGCCCTTCGGCACCCTGCCGCTGCTCGGCGGCCTGGTCGGCGGCACGGCGCTCGCGGCGGTGCTCACCAGTTCGTACGGCTCGGTGCGGATCCGGGTGGTGGCGGACTCCCTGGTGGCGGGCGACGCGCGGATCCCGGTGGCGGCGCTCGGGGTGCCGGAGCCCCTGGACGAGGCGGAGGCCCGCGCCTGGCGCACGCACAAGGCGGACCCGCGCGCGTTCATGGTCCTGCGCAGCTACATCCCGACGGCCCTGCGCGTGGAAGTGACGGATCCGGAGGACCCGACGCCGTACGTGTACGTGTCGACGAGGAACCCGGAGCGTCTGGCGGCGGCGCTGGAGTCCGTGCGGACGGCTTAGCCGGGGCCCCGGGGGGCGGGCCGCAGGGCGTGACGGGGGCGTCGCGGGGGTGTCAGCTCTTCGGCTCGGCGGAGCCGGGGCCGAGCCGTCTGGAGGCGGAGCCGCGCTCTTTGGAACCGGGGCCGGTGAGCGGCGGCAGCCCTTCCAGCGCGCTCCAGGGCACCTGGGTGCGGCGCAGGTCGGCCCGCACGCGCTCCGCGAGCTTCTTGGTGTCCCGCCGGTTCATGAAGGCGCCGACGGCGGCGCCGACCATGAAGGGCATCAGGTTCGGCAGGTTCCGCACCATCCGCTTCATGATCTGCTGGCGCAGCTCGCGCTTCATCTGCCCGCCGAGCGCGGCATTGATCGACATCGGCTTGGCGACGTCGATCCCGCGCTCCTCGGTCCAGGAGTGCAGGTACGCGGTGCTGCGCTCCTTCAGGGTGCCGGGCGGACGGCGTCCGTACACCTCGTGCAGCTCGGCGATGAGCTTCAGCTCGATCGCGGCGACGCCGGTGATCTCGGCGGCGAGCTCGGCGGGCATGGCGGGCGGCACCGGCAGCATGGCCGCCGCGCCGACTCCGGCGCCCACCGTGGAGGACGCGTTGGCCGCGCCCGCGATGAGTTTGTCCGCCAGCTCCTCGGGGCCGAGGCCCGGGAACTGCTTGCGGAGGGTGGCCAGGTCCCGGACGGGGACCCGCGGGGCGTTCTCGATGATGCGGTCGGCGAGGTAGCCGATGCCCGCCTTGGCGCCGCGGCCACCGCGGCGCACCCCGTTCTTCAGGCCGCTGGCGACGGTGGCGAGGCGGCGGCCCCTGGTCGTGGGTCCCGCTTCGTACGCCGTCGAGCCGTCGTCCGTCGTGGCGCCTTCGGGGGGCGCCACGGCGGCGCGCTGCGACCGCTCCACGGCGGTTCCGTGCACCAGGGCCGGAACCGCTTCGTACGCCGCTTCAGCGGCGTCCTGGGCCTTCGAGGGGCCCGTGCCGTTCTGGATGCCGTTCGAGGGGTCCTGGGGCGCGTCGGCGGGCTTGAGCGAGGCCGTGGGGCCTCGCTCACCGTCCGTCGCGCCGTCGGGCACCGCTGCGTCCGCTCCGTCGTCGCCGAAGCGGTTCTTCCAAGGCGGGGTCGAGCCAGTCACGGCCGACCCTGCCTCAGTCGCAGTCGCGGCAGATCGGCTGGCCGTTCTTCTCGCGGGCCAGCTGGCTGCGGTGGTGCACCAGGAAGCAGCTCATGCACGTGAATTCGTCCTGCTGCTTGGGGAGCACGCGCACGGCGAGCTCCTCGTTGGACAGGTCCGCGCCGGGCAGCTCCAGGCCTTCCGCGGCCTCGAACTCGTCGACGTCGACGGCCGAGGCGGACTTGTCGTTCCGCCGGGCCTTCAGCTCTTCAAGGCTGTCCGAGTCGACGTCGTCGTCGGTCTTGCGTGGGGTGTCGTAGTCCGTTGCCATGTCGCTCTCCCCCTCTGGGTGTCTGCGGTGTCTCAGCGCACGTAACGCGTGAGAGGCCGGACTTGTGCCCGACCTGAGGCGGAGATTTTGCCTCACATCAAGGTCTGTTACTCAATCGACACCCAACCGCACCCCTGAAGAGGTGATCGGTTTGGATGGCGATCGGGACCGTACACGGTCCGAATGTCGCACTTCACGGGCGCCACCCCGTGTACTTCCCGTGATCAAGACCCCCGAAAACCCGGATTTTCCCGGCTTTCCGACGACTTTCGCGGTCACGGAGAGTAGATGGCCGAAAATTCGCTCCTGTGATCGATCACACACGAAATCTCCGGGAACAGATCCCGAAAATTCCGCGCAAAGCGAACATCCTGCCGTGTCGGCGGAAGCATGTCAGATCGGCAGGGTGACTCGCATCACGAGCCCACCCCCCTCGCGCGGCTCCGCGATGATACGGCCCCCGTGGGCACGCGCCACCGACCGGGCGATGGACAGGCCGAGACCCACTCCCTTGTCGCTTCCGGTCCGCTCCGTGCGGAGCCTGCGGAAGGGCTCGAAGAGGTTGTCGATCTCGTACGCGGGCACCACCGGGCCCGTATTGGTCACCACCAGGACCGCCTGGCCGTGCTGGGACTCCGTGGTCACCTCGACCCAGCCCTGTTCCTTGACGTTGTAGCGAACGGCGTTCTGGACCAGGTTCAGGGCGATGCGCTCCAGCAGGACGCCGTTGCCCTGGACGACCGCGAGGCCGCGCTCGCCGCGGATCTCCACGCCCTTCTCCTCGGCCTCGGCCCGCGCCTGGTCCACGGCGCGGTTGGCCACCTCGGCCAGGTCCACGGGCTTGCGCTCGACGATCTGGTTGTCGCTGCGGGCGAGCAGCAGCAGGCCCTCCACGAGCTGCTCGCTGCGCTCGTTCGTGGCGAGCAGGGTCTTGCCGAGCTGCTGGAGCTCCGGCGGCGCGTGCGGATCGGAGAGCTGCACTTCGAGCAGGGTGCGGTTGATCGCCAGCGGCGTACGCAGCTCGTGCGAGGCGTTCGCGACGAACCGCTGCTGGGCCGTGAAGGCGCGCTCCAGGCGGTCCAGCATCTCGTCGAAGGTGTCGGAGAGCTCCTTCAACTCGTCGTCGGGGCCGTCCAGTTCGATGCGGCGCGTCAGGTCCGTGCCCGCCACGCGGCGCGCGGTGCGCGTGATGCGGCCGAGCGGGGACAGGACGCGGCCCGCCATCGCGTAACCGAAGGCGAAGGCGATCACGGCGAGGCCGAGAAGGGCGAGCAGCGAGCGGCTCAGCAGGTTGTCCAGGGCGACCTGGCGCTGGTGGTCCGTGCACGCGCTGATCGCGGAGTTGAACTCGGAGAGCGTCAGGTTGCCCGAAGCGGCCTGCGGACAGTTGTCGCTGGTCACCTTGATCTCGCGGCCGCCGACGATCTTGAACAGGGGCTCGTTGCCCGTGTTCAGCGCCTGCGCGGCCAGGAGGTAGATGATCGACAGCAGCAGGATGCCCGCGATCAGGAACATCCCGCCGTACAGCAGGGTGAGCCTTATGCGGATCGTGGGGCGCAGCCACGGGAAGGGCGGCTCGACCTTCCTGGGGTCCCAGGTCGGCTTCGGGGGCGCCGCGGGCGGCGCCGGGGTCGCGGCCACCGGCGTCAGATCCGGTAGCCGGAGCCCGGCACGGTCACGATGACGGCGGGCTCACCGAGCTTGCGGCGCAGGGTCATGACCGTGACCCGGACGACGTTGGTGAACGGGTCCGTGTTCTCGTCCCAGGCCTTCTCCAGGAGCTGCTCGGCGGAGACCACCGCGCCCTCGCTGCGCATCAGCACTTCGAGGACGGCGAACTCCTTGGGCGCGAGCTGGATCTCGCGGCCCTCGCGGAACACCTCGCGGCGGTTCGGGTCGAGCTTGATTCCGGCGCGCTCCAGGACGGGCGGCAGCGGCACGCTGGTGCGCCGCCCCAGGGCCCGCACCCGGGCCGTCAGCTCGCTGAACGCGAACGGCTTGGGCAGGTAGTCGTCGGCGCCGATCTCCAGGCCCTCGACGCGGTCGCTGACGTCGCCGGACGCCGTGAGCATCAGCACGCGCGTGGGCATGCCCAGCTCGACGATCTTGCGGCAGACGTCGTCGCCGTGGACCACCGGCAGGTCGCGGTCCAGGACGACCACGTCGTAGTCGTTCACTCCGATGCGCTCCAGGGCGGCCGCGCCGTCGTACACGACGTCGACGGCCATGGCCTCCCGGCGCAGTCCGGTGGCCACCGCATCGGCGAGCAGCTGCTCGTCCTCGACGACGAGTACACGCACGTCGCTGTCCTTCCTCCGCGCACCCGCGCACGGTCGTGGCGGGGCAGGTCTCTCGCATGGGGTTGAGCATGGGGTTCGGACCTCCATCCTGCCCCTTTCGGCCATAAACCGGCTGTAAGGCGGCTGTGGGCCCCAGGAATGCGGGATTTTCTCACCGCGTTGAGGTTTCCCCGGAAGGGGCCCGGGGAGGACGGCCTTACACCCGCGATCACGCTTCGTACGTGACGCGCCACGACCTGCATCACGCAGCGGCGGCGTCATACGTGATCGCCCCTTCCCACGGCACACCCCCGTGCCACCGATCCACGACCCAGCCGAGGGGGCGCAACCATGGACGCATTCACCGCAGGTCTCCTGCAGCGCATAAAGGCCACGGAGTCCGACCTCACGCGTGCCCGCGAGACGGGCGACGACTTCCTGGCCGAGGTCGAGCTGGGCGAGCTGGAGGACCTCCACCGCCTGGCCGCCGAGCACGGCGTGGAGGTCGCCGCCCCGAGCTCCTGACCGACCCCGCTCAGCACGAGAGGGCCCCGGCACCCACGTCCCTGGGTGCCGGGGCCTCTCGTGCGTCCGGGTGCCCGGAGCCTCGTGGATCAGTCGTGCCGATGCCGCCGTCGGCCTGTCGTGTCGATGCCGCCGCGGGCCGGTCGTGGCGGGTGCCCTGGGCCAGGAGTGCCGATGCCGTCGCGGGCCGGTCGCGCCGGGGCTGCCCCGGGCCAGGCGTGCCGGGGCCCCGCCAGGTGGGGGACGCCCGGGGCTGCCCCGGGTCAGTCGTGCCAGGCGCCCTGTTCCTCCAGGAAGGCCTGGAGGGGCTCGAAGAGGCCGGGCGGGCCCGCCACCGTCAGCTCCCCGGACAGGGCCTGGCCGGGGCGCCCGCCGGTGAGCGCGCCCGCCTCCCGGGCGACGAGGTCTCCGGCGGCGAAGTCCCAGGGGTTCAGGCCCCGTTCGTAGTACGCGTCCAGGCGGCCCGCCGCCACGTCGCACAGGTCGATGGCCGCCGAGCCGCCCCGCCGGATGTCCCGCACGCGCGGCAGCAGCAGCCGGACGACCTCCGCCTGCCGGGCCCGGCGCTCGGCCACGTACCCGAAGCCCGTGCCGATCAGGGCCTGCTCGAAGGGGGGCGCGGGGCGGACCCTGAGGGGCCGGTCGTCGAGGTGGGCGCCGCCGCCGAGGACCGCGTGGTACGTCTCCCGGCGCGCGGGGGCGTGGACGACGCCGACGAGGGTCTCGCCGTCCTTGCGGGCCGCGATGGACACCGCCCAGTCCGGGCGGCCGTACAGGTAGTTGACCGTGCCGTCGATCGGGTCGATGACCCACTGGACACCGCTGGTGCCCTCGAAGCTGACGCCCTCCTCACCGAGCACGCCGTCGTCGGGCCTGCGGTCGGCGAGGAACGCCGTGATCAGCTTCTCGGAGGCGAGGTCCATCTCCGTGACGACGTCGACGGCGCTGGACTTGGTGGCGGCGACGCCCAGGTCGTCCGGGCGGCCGTCGCGCAGCAGCTCACCGGCCCGCCGCGCGGCCTCCAGGGCGACGGCGAGCAGTTCGGCCCTCAGGGGGTCCTGGGCGGCGGGGTCGGTCACGAGGGGGCTCCTCACACGAACGGGCTGTCGGCGCCCGCGGCGGCGGGCTTGGGCGTGCGCGCCGGGCAGCAGCCCACCGGGCACAGGTCGTGGCTGGCGCCCAGGGCTCCCAGGGCGCAGGGCGCCACCGGGCGCCCGCTCTCGGTGGCGGCGCGCTCCACGACCAGCTCGCGCACGGCGGCGGCGAACCGCGGGTCGGCGCCGACCGTGGCCGAGCGGCGGACCGGCAGGCCGAGCTCCGCCGCCTTCGCCGTGGCCTCCGTGTCGAGGTCGTACAGCACTTCCATGTGGTCCGACACGAAGCCGATGGGGACCATCACCACGGCGGGGGCCCCGGCCGCGTGCCGCTCCTGAAGGTGGTCGCAGATGTCGGGCTCGAGCCACGGGATGTGCGGGGCGCCGCTGCGCGACTGGTAGACCAGCTCCCAGGGGCGGTCGACGCCGGTCTCCGCGCGCACCGCGTCGGCGATGAGGCGGGCCACGTCCAGGTGCTGCTTCACGTAGGCGCCGCCGTCGCCGTGGTCCTCGGCGGGGCCCGACGTGTCGGCCGCGGCGGTGGGGATGGAGTGCGTGGTGAACGCCAGGTGGGCGCCGTCGCGCACCTCTTCGGGGAGGTCGGCGAGCGACTTCAGGACGCCGTCGACCATGGGGCGCACGAAGCCCGGGTGGTTGAAGTAGTGCCGCAACTTGTCGACGCGGGGCAGGTCGAGGCCCTCCTCCTGGAGGGTGGCGAGGGCGTCGGCCAGGTTCTCGCGGTACTGGCGGCAGCCCGAGTACGACGCGTACGCGCTGGTGGCGAGCACCAGGACGCGGCGGCGGCCGTCGCGCACCAGCTCCCGCAGGGTGTCGGTCAGGTACGGCGACCAGTTGCGGTTGCCCCAGTAGACCGGCAGGTCGAGGCCGTGCTCCGCGAAGTCCTTGCGCAGGGCGTCGAGCAGCGCTCTGTTCTGGTCGTTGATGGGGCTGACGCCGCCGAAGAGGAAGTAGTGCTGCCCCACCTCCTTCAGGCGCTCCTTGGGGATGCCGCGGCCGCGCGTCACGTTCTCCAGGAACGGGACGACGTCGTCCGGGCCCTCGGGGCCGCCGAACGAGAGCAGCAGCAGGGCGTCGTACGGAGTGGGATCGAGCGTGGGAGCCTGCGCGTCGGACATGTCTTTGATCCTGCCACTCACCACTGACAACCGGGCAACCGCGGTCCCCCGCGCGGCGCCGGGCGGGACCCGGGTCCCCTCCGGGAATACCCCCATGCGTTTCGGGGCCGACGGCCGTAATCTGTATCAGCCATCTAGACGCCTTACCGGAGCCGCTCGGCAGAGCCGACCGCTCCGGCAGTCCCGCGGAGTCCACGTGCCGAGCCCCTACCGCGCCATCTTCTCCGCCCCCGGCACCAGGGGGTTCTCGGCCGCCGGTCTCATCGGCCGGATGCCGCTGTCCATGATGGGCATCGGCATCGTGACGATGATCTCCCAGCTCACCGGCCGGTACGGCCTCGCGGGCGCGCTCTCGGCGACGGTCGCGCTGTCCGCCGCGGCCATCGGCCCGCAGATCTCCCGGCTGGTGGACCGGCACGGCCAGCGCCGGGTGCTCAGACCCGCGACCCTGGTGTCGCTCGCCGCGGTGGCGGGGCTGCTGCTGGCCGCGAAGTTCGAGCTGCCGGATTGGACGCTGTTCGTCTTCGCCGGGCTCGTCGGCGCCGTGCCCAGCGTGGGCTCCATGGTCCGCGCGCGCTGGGCGGCGATCTACCACGGCACCCCGCAGCTGCACACCGCGTACTCCTTCGAGTCCGTGGTCGACGAGGTCTGCTTCATCTTCGGGCCGATCATCTCCATCGGCCTGTCCACGGTGTGGTTCCCCGAGGCGGGGCCGCTGCTCGCCGCCGCGTTCCTGGCCGTCGGTGTCTTCTGGCTGACCGCGCAGCGCGCCACCGAGCCGGTGCCGCACCCGCGCGAGCACCACACCGGCGGCTCGGCGCTGCGCTCCGGGGGCCTCCAGGTGCTGGTCGGCGCCTTCGTGGCGACGGGCGCCATCTTCGGAGCGGTGGACGTGGTCACGGTGGCCTTCGCCGAGGAGGAGGGCCACAAGAGCGCGGCGAGCCTAGTCCTCGCGGTGTACGCGCTCGGCTCGTGCCTCGCGGGCGTCGCCTTCGGCCTGGTGCACTTCGCCGGAGCGCCCGCGCGGCGCTGGCTGGTGGGCCTCTGCGCGATGGCCGTGAGTATGATCCCGCTTCAACTGGTCGGGAACCTGCCGTTTCTGGCCGCGGCGCTGTTCCTCGCGGGCCTGTCCATCGCACCGACGATGATCACCACCATGGCCCTCGTCGAGGAGCACGTGCCCCGCGCGAAGCTGACCGAGGGCATGACCTGGGTCAGCACCGGGCTCGCCGTCGGGGTCGCCCTCGGCTCCTCCGTGGCGGGCTGGGTGATCGACGCCGCGGGCCCGCGTGCCGGGTACGCGGTGCCCGGCGTGTCCGGGGCGGTCGCGGTGGCGGTCGGACTCCTGGGCTACCGCCGGCTGAAGCGGCCGGATCCGCGACGGGGAGGGACCCATGAGCACGGGAACGGGCACGGGAGCGGGCAGGGGCACGACAGCGACCATCGCGAGGAGTCGAGCGGCGTGGCGTAACTGGGCGGGCAACGTCAGCGCCCGGCCCGCGCGCGAGGCCACCCCCGCGTCCGTCGACGAGCTCGTCGCCGCCGTCCGCGGCGCCCGGGCCGACGGCCTGACGGTCAAGCCCGTCGGCACCGGTCACTCCTTCACGGCCACCGCCGCCACAGAGGGCCTGCTGCTCCGCCCGGACCTGCTCACCGGCATCCGCCGGATCGACCGCGCCGCGGGCACGGTGACCGTGGAGGCGGGCACCCCCCTGAAGCGGCTGAACGCGGCGCTCGCCCGCGAGGGCCTGTCCCTGACGAACATGGGCGACATCATGGAGCAGACGGTGTCGGGCGCCGTCAGCACCGGCACGCACGGCACCGGCCGCGACTCGGCCTCCCTCGCCGCGCAGATCACCGCCCTCGAACTGGTCACCGCGGACGGCGAGGTCCTCACCTGCTCCCGGGACGAGCGCCCCGACGTCTTCGCCGCCGCCCGGGTCGGCCTCGGAGCGCTCGGCGTCATCACCGCGATCACCTTCTCCGTAGAGCCGCTCTTCTTCCTCAGGGCGCGCGAGGAACCGATGACCTTCGACCAGGTCACCTCGTCGTTCGACGAACTCGTCGCCGAGAACGAGCACTTCGAGTTCTACTGGTTCCCCCACACGGGCAACTGCAACACCAAGCGCAACAACCGCAGCCTCGGCCCCGCCGCCCCGCCCGGCGCGATCAGCGCCTTCGTAGAGGACGAGTTGCTCTCCAACGGCCTCTTCCAGGTGGTCAACTCGCTCGGCAGGGCCGTGCCCGCCACCATCCCGGCCATCGCCAAGGTCTCCAGCAAGGCCCTGTCCGCCCGCACCTACACGGACATCCCGTACAAGGTCTTCACCAGCCCGCGCCGGGTGCGCTTCGTGGAGATGGAGTACGCCGTGCCCCGCGAGGCGCTCGTCCCGGCCCTGCGGGAGCTGCGGTCGATGATCGACCGCTCCCCGCTGCGCGTCAGCTTCCCCGTGGAGGTCCGCACGGCCCCCGCCGACGACATCACCCTGTCCACGGCGTCCGGCCGCGACAGCGCGTACATCGCCGTGCACATGTACAAGGGCACGCCCTTCCGTACGTACTTCAGCGCCGCGGAGCGGATCTTCGTCGCCCATGACGGGCGGCCCCACTGGGGAAGCTCCACTCCCGCGACGCCGCGTACTTCGCCTCGGCCTATCCGCGCTTCGCCGAGTTCACGGCGCTGCGCGACCGGCTCGACCCGGACCGCGTGTTCGCCAACGCCTACCTGCGGCGCGTCCTCGGCGACTGAGCGCCCCCTTCGGAGTCACTGCTCCGGGGACTGCTGCTGCTCCTGCACCCCGTTGTCGGTGCCGCTGGAGGGCGTGGGCGTCGGGGTCGGCGTGGGAGTGGGGGTCGGCGTCGGGGTGGGCGTCGGGGTGGGCCTGGAGCCGCCGTCGCCCTTGTCGCCGTCCTTGTCGCCGCCGGTGTCGGGCTTGCCGCCCTGGTCCTTGCCGGGGTCGGAGCCGGTGCCGTCGCCCGGGGAGGGCGTGCCGCTCGGGCGGTCGGCCGTGCCGTCGCCCTGCCGCGAGCCGTCGTCCTGGCCGGGGGTGGTGTCTGAGGAGGGCCGGTCGGTGTCGCCGGTCGACGGCTTCTCGTCGGACGAGGACGAGGAGTTGCGGCCCTTGAAGGCGTCGCTGATCGTCGTGCTCTTGCCGTCCCCGCTGAAGCTCTCGCCGCTGACCAGCTCGTACGTGGTGATTCCGGTGAGCGCCACGCCGAAGACCACCGCGGCGGCGATCAGCGGCCGCTTCCAGCTGGTGACCCGGGCGCGGTGCGTCGTCCCTTCGGTGAACTCGTCCGACGGGAGCGGCGGCACACCGGGGCCCGTGGGCGGCGTCGCGCGCAGCAGCTGGGTCTCCTGGTCGCGCGGCGGCATCCGCGTGGCGTCCACGGCGCCCAGCACCTGAGTCCGGTCGGCGTCCGCTGCGGCGGCCTGGGGCAGCGCCATCGTGGGGTCGGCGGCACCCGCCCGGGGCAGGAGCGTCGTGGGGTCGGCCGCACCGGCCTGCGGCAGCAGCGCCGTGGGGTCGGCGTCGCCCGCGTACGGAAGTGCCGTGGTCGGGTCGGCGTCCCGCGGGTGCTGCCTGCCCCACGTCGTGGTCACCGGGCCCGTGCCGGTGGCGTACCCGGCGGCGCTCGGCGCGGGCGGCACGGGCGGTGCGGCCCGGAACGCCTCCGGGACCGGTGTGTCCGGCGTCACCGGCACCTGCTGCGCCTTCGGCTTGGCCTGCACCGCGACGTCGCGTATCTGCTCGCCGGTGCGCTTGAAGAAGTGCTGGAAGACCGTGCCGCCGCAGGTGGCGATGCCGCTGACCACGCCCGCGCCGAGGATCGTCCCGTAGACGCCGAAGCTGGACGCCAGCTTCGCGGCCAGCACGGCGGCCACGGCGCTGCCCGCCACCTGCGGCACGCTCAGATCGAGGCGCTTCTTGGTCGGCTCGTCCTCCGGCGTGCCTTCCGGCGCCCCCGTGGGCGCGCTCCTCGACGTGTCCTGCGACCGCGCGCCGGTATCCGGCTTTCCCCGCATGTCCGAACCTTGCCTGCCTTCCCCTACTCGATTCGCCCAACTCTGCTCAGCCTGGCGAAACCCCGAGCGAACCCGGATGAACCGGTCTTATCCGATGTGTCTCGCCTCAACGCATGACTCACGCGTAGGCACCTGAACTACGCGACACCCCACGAGCTGCGCGAGTCACATGAGAGAGGGACGTACGCCCGAAGCGAATAGTTCCGTTTCTGGCGTTTACGTGAAGAGCGCCACCCTCACGCAGGCGGTCTACGGCGCCCGCCGGAGCCAACTCCCTTCCCCCGGGAGAAGTTCGGTGGCGTGCCGGTCCACCCGGGTGGCCCGAATGGAGTAGTGTTGCGAGCCCTGGGTCCGGTCTCCAGCCAGGGTGCCCGGGGCCAGCCAGGACCGCCGGGAGGGGGCTCGATGCACAGGGTGACCAAGTTGGTCACTTAGCGTTGCGAATAGGTAACCGTGCCATAACGGCGATCCAGGGCCCATGCCCGACACGCCGGGCAACTCGGCAAGGTTGTGGCAGGCTGCACCCGGGCAGGCCACACTCGACTAGCGGAAGCAGCGACGCACGTGACGTCGGCAGGCACCACCCGGGAGGTCCCCATGCCCGAACTGCGTGTCGTGGCCGTCAGCAACGACGGCACACGGCTGGTGCTGAAGGCTGCGGACAGCACGGAGTACACGCTTCCGATCGACGAACGGCTCCGCGCCGCCGTGCGCGGCGACCGGCCCCGGCTCGGCCAGATCGAGATCGAGGTGGAGAGCCACCTCCGTCCCCGCGACATCCAGGCACGTATACGCGCCGGAGCCAGCGCGGAAGAAGTCGCCTCGCTCGCCGGTATCCCCGTCGACCGCGTCCGCCGCTTCGAAGGACCCGTGCTCGCCGAGCGCGCCTTCATGGCGGAGCGCGCCCGGAAGACCCCCGTGCGCCGCCCCGGCGAGAACACCGGACCCCAGCTCGGCGAGGCCGTCCAGGAGCGGCTGCTGCTGCGCGGCGCCGACAAGGACTCCGTCCAGTGGGACTCCTGGCGCCGCGACGACGGCACCTGGGAGGTCCTGCTCGTCTACCGCGTCGCCGCCGAGCCGCACTCCGCGAGCTGGACGTACGACCCGCCCCGGCGGCTCGTCCAGGCCGTGGACGACGAGGCCCGCGCCCTGATCGGCGAGACCGACGACATCGCGGCGCCCGAGCCCAGCTTCCCGTTCGTGCCGCGCATCGCCCGGCTGCCGCGCGAGCGGCCGGTGGACCGCGCCGCCGACCGGCCCGCGTCCGCGCCGGACCCCGCCGAGGAGACCGGCGGCCCGGGCAGCACCATCGCCGAGCAGGAACGCGACTCGCTCACCAGCCTCCTGGAGGCCGTGCCGAGCTTCCGGGGCGACATGGTCGTCCCGGAGCGCCCCACCACCGCCCCCGCCGAGCTGCCGTCCGCCGCGCAGCAGGAGGAGCCCGAGCAGGAGGCGGAGGCCGAGGAGCCCCCGGCGACCGCCGCGTCGGCCGGTTCGGCGTACGCGGACGTCCTGATGCCGCGCGCCGTGGCCAGCCACCGCGAGCGCCTCGTCGGCTCCACCGACCGCCAGGCCGAGGCCGACGGCGTCCGACCCGGCCGCCGTGCCGCCGTCCCCAGCTGGGACGAGATCGTGTTCGGCACGCGGCGCAAGAAGCAGGAGTAGGCGCGGGCGCGCCCGCCCGCGAGGCGTTGTGAAGGGCCCGTACGCAAGATCCGCACGGGCCCTTCACAACGCGCTGCCGTCTGGCCTGCCAGGCCCCTGAAGCGGCCCGGCGCATCACCCCGCGGTCACGCCCCCGTGCGCCCCGCACGCCCCGGGCACCCCGTGCGTCACCCCGGCTCCGCCCCCGTGGCCACCGGACGCGTCGGGTCCGCGGACCACTCCGACCACGAGCCCACGTACAGCGCCGCCGGAATGCCCGCCACCGCGAGGGCGAGGACCTCGTGGGCGCCCGAGACGCCCGAGCCGCAGTAGACGCCGACCTCGGACGCGTCGGCCGCGCCCAGGGCCTTGAAGCGGGCCGCCAGCTCCGCGGGCGGACGGAACCGGCCATCCTCCGTGACGTTCTCCGCCGTGGGCGCCGACACGGCGCCCGGGATGTGGCCGCCGACGCGGTCGATGGGCTCCACGTCGCCCCGGTAGCGCTCGGCGGCGCGGGCGTCCAGGAGGAGGCCCGCGCGGGCCAGGGCGGCCGCGCCGTCCGCGTCCAGGCGAGCCGCGGACTCCGGCGCGGGCACGAACGCGCCCGGGGCCGCCGGACGCGTGTCCCCGGACTCCAGCTCCCCCGTCCACGCGGGCAGGCCACCGTCCAGCACCCGCACCGACGGGTGCCCCGCCCAGCGCAGCAGCCACCAGGCGCGCGCCGCCGCCCAGCCCTGCCCGCCGTCGTACACGACCACGCCCCGGTCCCCCGACACGCCCGCCGCCCGCATCACCTCGCCGAAGCGGTCCACGTCCGGCAGCGGATGCCGCCCCGCGGCACCGGCGGGACCCGCGAGGTCCGCGTCCAGGTCGACGAAGACCGCGGACGGGATGTGCGCCTCCAGGTAGGCGGGCCGCTGGTGCGGGCCGCCGAGCTGCCAACGGACGTCGAGCAGCACCGGCGGATTCCCGCCATCCAAGTCGCTCGCGAGTTCGGCTGCGGAGATGATGACATTCATAGGGTCCATCCTTGCGTACGGGGTGGTCGCCGCGCTCGGCTCCGGATAGCCTGCTCGGCCGGACACACCCGGACACGCGGCGTACAGATCCGGGCACACCGTGTATCGCAGACAGACGCGACTCGGCAATCACGCGTTAACGGATGCGCCATGGCATACCGGGCATCCTCGCCAGGAAGCCGCGCACGGCGGCGCGGCCAGGAAGCGCCGGGCGGCGTCTGGTGCGAGCATCTGCACGGGCGGGCATGCGCGCGATCTGGGTACGCGCGTGCGTAAGGCGAATCGAAGCGGAGTGGCAGCGGCAGCACAGGCGGTGACGGACGGCGACCGACGGATCACAGGCGACGGACCAGGGACGTTCCGCGCCTGCCGAAGGCCGCCCCGGCCGCCGCCGACTGCGGGCGCCACGAGGGCCCGAGGAGAGAGTGACGATGACCGAGGCACGGTGGCCGGTCGGCCGACGCGAACGGACCGCGCGGCGCACACCCGGCACGCCCTGCTGGGTGAGCCTGATGGCGCACGACCTGGGCGCCACCCAGGAGTTCTACGCGGAGCTCTTCGGCTGGGCGTACGAACCCGGGCCCGAGCAGCTCGGCCCCTACGTGCGGGCCCTCCTGGACGGCTGCGAGGTGGCAGGGATCGGACAGCTGCCGCCCGACCGGCACCTGCCGATCGCCTGGACCCCGTACCTGGCGTCGGACGACGTGGACGCCACCGCGGAGACGGCCCGGCACTGCGGCGGCACGGTCGGCGTCGGCCCCCTGGACGCGGCCGAGGCCGGGCGCCTGGCGATCGCGTCGGACCCCGCGGGCGCGGTGTTCGGCATCTGGCAGGCCGCCTCGCACCTGGGCATGGCGGTCGCCGGGTTGCCCGGCACGCCCGCCTGGAACGAGCTGGTGACGCGCGAGACGGTGGAGGTCTCCAAGTTCTACCGGACGCTCTTCGGCTACACCGAGGAGGCGGCCGTCGGCTCGGACGAGGACTATCTGACCCTGTTCCTGGACGGGCAGGCCGTGGCGTCGGTGCACGGCGTCGGGCAGGCGCTCCCCCGGGACCGGGGCGCGCACTGGATGACGTACTTCGAGACGGCCGACGTGGACGCCTCCGTGGCCCGGGCGACCGCGCTCGGCGGCCATGTCGTCAGACCCGCGAGGGCCGGGGCGCACGGGCGGATCGCCACGGTCGCCGACCCCGAAGGGGCGCTGTTCACGCTCGTGCGGACGGAGCGGCCCCACTAGGCGCGGGCCCCGTGGCATCGGCGCCGGGCGCGGGCACCGTGGCGTCGACCGGCAGCACGTCCGGCGACAGGGCGGCGGCGCGGGCCGACGCGGCCGTCATGCGGCGCCGGTGGTGACGGCGGCACAGCACCTCGTAGCCGACCTCGTCGGGGGTCCGGTCGACGTCGCCGACGACGACCTGGGCGCCCTCGACGACCATCTCGCCGCGGACGGTGCGCGCGTGGTGGGTGGCGCGGGCGCCGCACCAGCACAGCGACTCGACCTGGAGCACCTCGACGCGGTCGGCGAGTTCGACCAGGCGCTGCGAGCCGGGGAAGAGCTTGGTGCGGAAGTCCGTGGTGATGCCGAAGGCGAAGACGTCGATGTCCAGGTCGTCGACGACGCGGGCGAGCTGGTCGACCTGCTCCGGAGTGAGGAACTGCGCCTCGTCCGCGATCAGGTAGTCGGCGCGGCCGCCCTGGGAGAGGTGCTCGACGAGGTGGGCGTAGAAGTCGAAGTCGTCGCCCGTCTCCGTGGCGTCGGTGACCAGACCGAGGCGTGAGGACAGCTTGCCCTCGCCCGCGCGGTCGTTGCGGGTGAAGATCAGCCCCGCGAGGCCGCGGGCCGAGCGGTTGTGCTCGATCTGGAGAGCGAGGGTGCTCTTTCCGCAGTCCATCGTTCCGGAGAAGAACACCAGCTCGGGCATGGGACGTCGAAGGCCTTTCGAAGGAGGAGGGGGCGTAGGGCGCCGCGGGAGCGGCGGAGGTGTGAGGGGCGCGGTCAGGAGCGCACTTCGAGCAGCGGCACGAGTTGCTCGACGGGCGTCATGGAGCCGTGGTTGCCGACCATCGCGGACTCGTGGGGCTCGGTCCGCGAGGCGATGATCAGGACGTCGTCGTGGGCGGCGGCCACCACGTCGCCGATGCGGCCGTGCACGCGCTCGTCGACGCGCGGCCCGAACCACCCGGCCGCGATGGCCTCCTCGCGCCCGGCGACCCAGAACCGGTCCCCCAGGACCTCGCGCCACACGGCGAGCACGTCGGCCCGCGCACCGGGCACCGCGTAGACGTGGCGGGCGCGGCCCTCGCCGCCGAGCAGCGCCACTCCGGCGCGCAGCTCCCAGTCCTCGTCGAAGTCGATGCGGGAGTCGTCGTCGAAGGGGATGTCGAGCATGCCGTGGTCGGCGGTGACGTACAGCGCGCTGCGCGGCGGCAGCTGCTCGGCGAGGCGCTGGGCGAGCCGGTCCACGTACATGAGCTGGCCGCGCCAGGCGTCGGAGTCGACGCCGAAGCGGTGGCCCTTGCCGTCGACCTCCGCGTAGTACGTGTAGACCAGCGAGCGGTCCCCGGCCGCCAGTTGCTCGGCGGCGAGGTCGACGCGGTCCTCTCCGGAGAGGCGGCCGCGGAACGTGCCGCCGCTGAGGGCGACCTTGGTGAGCGGGGTGTGCTCGAAGGCGGGTGAGGACACCTGGGCGGTGTGGACGCCCGCGTCGTGGGCGCGCTGGAAGATCGTGGGGTACGGCTGCCAGGCGTGCGGGTCGGTCCACGGCTTCCAGCGGAGCTGGTTCATCAGCTCACCGGTGTCCGGGTCGCGGACCGTGTACCCGGGCAGGCCGTGCGCTCCGGGGGCAGGCCCGTGCCTACGGAGGCGAGGGACGTCGCCGTGGTGGCGGGGAAGCCCGCGGTGAGGGGCTGGCCGGTGCCGCCGCGCGAGGAGCCGAGCAGCGAGTGCAGGAAGGGCGCTTCGGCGGGGTGCGCGCGCAGCTGCTCCCAGCCGAGGCCGTCGATGAGGAAGACGCAGGCGCGGTCGGCGGGGGCCAGCTCGGGGATGACGGGCGCGAAGCCGTCGACCTCCTGGTGCGCGACGAGGGTCGGCAGCAGGTCGGCGAGCGACGCCGTGCCGTACGCGGGCAGGGGCGCGGTCGCGAGGGCGAGGGGTTCCGCTTCGTCCCAGTCGGCCGTGACCATCAGCGGCGGGCGTCCGTACCGGCCGCCGTGGCCGCGGTGGCCTCGGAGAGCGCCTGGGCGAAGGCCAGGGTCTGGCGCACCGTGTCGGGGCCGTCGCCCGCCTCGCTGACGCGCAGGCTGAGGTCGTCGGCGGTGGAGCTGCCCGTGTAGCCGTGGTCGGCCTCGCAGTTCGGGTCGCCGCAGGCGGCCGGTTCGAGGTCGATGCGGGAGACCGCGCCCCAGCCGATGGTGAGGACGACCTCGCGGGGCAGCGAGCCCGGCACGTACTTCTCGGGATTGGCGACGACGCGGCTGACGACGACCGACGAGATCCGGCCGATCTTCACGGACTCCGTGGACGTCGTGGCGTACGGGGTCGGGGAGGTGCTGTCGGCCGCCTGCTCGTCGGTGTGGCTGACGATGAAGCGGGTGTCCGTGAGGACGAGGACCGTCACGTGGCGGCGCACTTCATTGGCGTCGAAGGTGGTCTCCTGGTGGACCAGGTACGACCCGATGGTCTCGCCGCCGATCGCGGCCTCCACCGCCTCGGCCACGAGGGCCGGGTAGTAGCCGCTGCGCTCGATCGCCGCTCGCAGCCCCTGGGTCGTCGTACCGGTCTTCGCCATGCGGCCCATCCTACGACCCGGCGCATGGCCGCAGGTGCGCAGTGGCCGCGTCCGCACCCGGCGCCCGGGGCGGCGTGGGCGCGGGCCGGGGCGCGGCGGGTCAGTAGGCGGGCAGGGTGCGGGGGCCGAGGTCGTCGCGGGCCGGTGGCGGGGCGAGCCGCACGGAGGCGCTGAGGACGGAGAGGCCGTCCTGGGCGACGACCACTGGTTCCAGGGAGACGGAGACGACTTCGGGGTGGTCGTCGACGAGCCGGGACAGGCGCTGCAGGAGCTCTTCGAGGGCGGGGGTGTCGACGGGGGCGGAGCCGCGCCAGCCGAACAGGAGCGGGGCCGTCCGGATGGATCGGACGAGCTGCCTGGCCTCGCGGTCGGTGACCGGAATCAGACGGTGCGCGACATCGCCGAGGAGGTCGGACGCGGCTCCGGCGAGCCCGAAGGACAGCACGGCTCCGGCGGCGGCGTCGTGTCCGGCGCGCACGACGGTGTCGACGCCGCGGGCGACCATGCGCTGGACGACGGGGCGCAGCTCGGCGGGCCTGCCGAGGGTGTGGGTGAGCTCGCGGTAGGCGCGGCGCAGCTGGTCCTCGTCGGAGAGGTCGAGGCGTACGCCGCCGAGGTCGGGGCGGTGGCGCAGGTGCGGGGCGGTGGTCTTGAGCGCCACGGGGTAGCCGAGCCGGTCGGCGGCGCGGGCGGCGGCGTCGGCGTCGGGGCCGGGCAGGGCCTGGTGGACGCGGATGCCGTAGCGGGCGAGCAGGTCGTGGGCGTCGGCGGGGCCGAGGGTGACGCCGTGGGTGCCGTCGCTCTTGGAGAGCAGGCGTGCGACGAGGTCGGCGGCGCCGTGTTCGTCGATGTCGTCGTACTCGGGGACCTTGCCGGTGTCGGCGAGGTCCCGGCGCCACTGGGCGTACTTGACGGCCTCGGCCAGGGCGCGGACGGCGCGCTCGGGGGCGGGGTAGGCGGGGATGCGGGTGCGCTCGGGGGGCTGCTGGGGGTCCGGCGCCTGGGGTGGGGTGGCGGCGTCGGGGGCCGTGGGGTGCGGGGGCGGGGCGGGGGTGGCGCGGGGGCCGGTGCTGGCCGCTACGGAGAGGGCTTCGGCGAGGCCGCCCAGCTCCACGTGGACGACGGTGACGGGCTTGGTGGGGCAGGTGGCCGCGGCGGCGCGGAGGGCGGCGGCGAGCGTTTCGCCCTCACCCTGGGGGTGCGCCTCTCCGGAGGGGGCAGGCCGGGAGTCCGTCTCTACGGGAGGTCCGCTTTGGTGGACCGTCTCTACGGGAGGTCCGCTTTGGTGGGCCGTCTCTACGGGAGGTCCGCTTTGGTGGGCCGTCTCTCCGGAAGGGGCGGGCCGGGAGTCCGTCTCTACGGGGGGTCCGCTCTGGTGGCCCGTGCCTACGGAGAGGGCGCTCTGGTGGCCCGTCTCTCCGGGGGGCGTGTCCCGGCGGCTCGACTCCCCCAGGGAGGGGATGACGGTGACGACCACGGCGTCGCAGCCGTCGTCGGCGAGGGCGCCCGCGAGGGCGGTGCGGAAGTCCTCCGGAGTGGCGGCGGTGGTGAGGTCGCGCGGCGGCAGCGGGCGCAGGCCCTCGGCGACGCAGGCGTCGTACGTGAGCAGGCCGAGGGACTCGGAGTTGCCGAGGACGGCGACGCGGGGGCCCGCGGGGAGGGGCTGTCCGGCGAGCAGCAGACCGGCGTCGACGAGTTCGGTGACCGTGTCGACGCGGATCACTCCGGCCTGGCGGAGCAGGGCGGACACGGTGGCGTGCGGCAGGCGGGTGGCGGCGTCCGCGTGGCCGGTGGGCGCGATGCCGCTGTGCCGGGCGCCCTGGACGACGACGAGCGGTTTGACGGCGGCGGTGCGGCGGGCGAGGCGGGTGAACTTGCGGGGGTTGCCGATGGACTCCAGGTACATGAGGGCGACGTCCGTGTCCGGGTCGTCGTACCAGTACTGGAGCACGTCGTTGCCCGACACGTCCGCGCGGTTCCCGGCGCTGACGCACGTGGACAGGCCCGACAGGCCCGCGGTCCGCCGGTGCAGACGGGACAGCAGGGCGATGCCGATGGCGCCGGACTGGGTGAACAGGCCGATGCGCCCGGCGGCGGGCATCGCGGGCGCCAGGGAGGCGTTCAGCCGCACCCCCGGAGAGGTGTTGATGACTCCGAAGGCGTTGGGTCCGATCAGGCGCATCCCGTAGGAGCGGACCTGGCGCACCAGGGCGCGCTGCCGCTCGCGGCCCTCGGTGCCGCTTTCGGCGTATCCGGCGGAGACCACGACGAGCCCCTGCACGCCGTGGTCGCCGCAGTCGGCGACGGCCTGCGGAACGCGCTCGGCGGCGACGGCGACGACGGCCAGGTCCACGGGCTCGGGGATGTCGCGCACGGAGCGGTGGGCGGGGACGCCGTCGACCTCGGTCCCGTCGGCGAAGGCGGCGTTGACGGCGTGCAGGCGGCCGGTGAACCCCGCGGCCAGGAGGTTGCGCAGGATGCCGCGGCCGACGCCGCCCTCGCCGCGGCCGACACCGATGACGGCGACGGAGCCGGGGGCGAGGAGCCGCTGGACAGAGCGGGCCTCGGCGCGCTGCTCGCGGGCCCGCTGGACGGCGACGGAGCGGTCGGTGGGCTCCAGGTCCAGTTCGAGGCGGACGACGCCGTCCTCGAAGCTGCGCTGCTGCTGGTACCCGGCGTCGGTGAAGACCTTGACCATCTTGGTGTTGGCGGGCAGGACTTCGGCGGCGAAGCGGCGGATGCCCCGCTCGCGGGCGACGGCCGCGATGTGTTCGAGCAGGGCGGAGGCGACGCCCCGGCCCTGGTGGGCGTCCTGGACGAGGAAGGCGACCTCGGCCTCGTCGGCGGGCGCGGAGGCGGGGCGGCCCTGAGCGTCGATGCGGTCGTAGCGGACGGTGGCGATGAACTCGCCGCCGACCGTGGCGGCGAGGCCCACGCGGTCCACGTAGTCGTGGTGGGTGAAGCGGTGCACGTCCTTGGCGGACAGGCGGGGGTACGGGGCGAAGAAGCGGTAGTACTTCGACTCGTCGGAGACCTGCTCGAAGAAGCTGACCAGCCGGTCGGCGTCGTCGGCGGTGATGGGGCGGATCCTGGCGGTGCCGCCGTCGCGCAGGACCACGTCGGCCTCCCAGTGCGAGGGGTACGCGTGCCGGTCCGGCGGGGTCTGCATGGGGCCCAGGGTACGGGTCGCGGTGCGGTGGGGGCCGGGGCAAGGTGGAGGGGTCACGAGGCGGCCCGGCGGCGCGAGAGAGCCGGACGTGGCCGCGGCGGTGGTCCGACCAGGAGCATCCGGGTCGGCATGAGACACTGGTCTAGACAAGTGTGAGACACCTGGAAGGGCAGCAACACATGGCTGAGCGCCGCGTCAACGTCGGCTGGGCCGAGGGCCTCCACGCCCGGCCCGCCTCCATCTTCGTCCGTGCGGCCACGGCCGCGGGCGTCCCCGTGACCATCGCCAAGGCGGGCGGCACCCCGGTGAACGCCGCCTCCATGCTCGCGGTGCTCGGCCTGGGCGCGCAGGGCGGCGAGGAGATCGTCCTCGCTTCGGACGCCGAGGGTGCGGACGCCGCCCTCGACCGCCTGGCGAAGCTGGTCGCGGAGGGCCTTGAGGAGCTTCCGGAGACCGTCTGACACTGTCGGACACCGTACGGCGGAGCCGCGCGGGCCCCTTCTGGGTCCACGCGGCTCCGCCGTTTTCGCGTTCTTCAAGGGCGTGCCCGCGCTTATGTCTTCCCGAGTGCGCCACGGCTGTCTTCCCGAGTGCGCCACGGCGGCGCCGGGCGCCCGGAAATCATTCGGGATTACCTGGTACGACGAGACGCGCCGGGCACGGAAAGGGAATACCGGAAGCACTGGACGCCCGCACGCTCTGAAACTCGGCGGCGCGCCTTTCCCCGTTCCTTGTGTACGGCGCCGCCGTTAATTCCGTACGCCCACTCTGTTGACGGCGTGTTGCGAATCCCTCACACGTCCGGCGCGGCCCGCGGTACCCGCGATACGGGGACGGCAGGCGGACGCCGCGCGCTCGGCGTCCAGGGTGGTGAGCGCCCGCGCGCGCTCCATGTCGCGGCGGGCGACGGCGTCGACGACCGCGGCGTGCCCCGCCCAGGTCCGCTCGGGCACCGCCGGGACCTGCTCCACGTACATCCACGCCATCTTGTGGCGCAACTGCGTGAGCAGGGCGATCAGGCCCGGGCTCGCGGAGGCCTGGGCGAGCGTCTCGTGGAACCAGGCGTCGAGCGAGCGCAGTTCCTCGCCGCCGCCGCGCCGGGCCCGCTCCTGGCCGAGCCGCACGAGGCCGCGCAGCACCTTCAGATGGGCGTCCGTGCGCCGCTGCGCGGCGCGGGCGGCGGCCAGCGGCTCCAGGAGCGTGCGGACCTCGAGGAGGTCGGCGGCGTCCTGCTCGGTGGGCTCGGCGACGCATGCGCCCGCGTGCCTGCGCGTGACGACGAAGCCCTCCGCCTCCAGGGTGCGCAGGGCCTCGCGCACGGGGACGCGGGAGACTCCGTAGCGTCGGGCCAGCAGTTCTTCGGTGAGGCGCGTGCCGCGTTCGTAGACACCGGCGACGATGTCGTCCCGGATGGCCGTGCACACCGAGTGTGCGGGAATACGCATGACGGACCTCCGCGTCAATTCCCCTTATGCCCGAGGGCTCTTTGGATGCCAAGGGCTCTATGGGCTCTACGGACTCTATGGCAGGGGGCCGGGTTTTCCGACGGTGCGCGGATTCCATGGATATCTTTTGGCCACAGGTCCCAGGTCCCGGGGTATGGGCCGGTCGGGCCTCGGGCCGGACGAGCCTCGGCCCCGGGCATTGGGCTCCCGGGGGGGGATTGCGCTTCGGACTTCGGGCTTCCGGTCCCGTGACGCCGAAAGCCCCGGCACGGGGAGCCGGGGCTTTCGTACGGCTTTCGTACGGTGAGGTCGCGTCGAGGGCGACGCGTGCCGGGTCAGACGTTGACGCCGTGGGAGCGCAGGTACGCGATCGGGTCGATGTCCGAGCCGTAGTCGGCGCCGGTGCGGGCCTCGAAGTGGAGGTGCGGGCCGGAGGAGTTGCCGGTGGAGCCGGACAGGCCGATCTGCTGGCCGGGGGTCACGGTCTGGCCGACGGTGACGCTGAGGGAGGACAGGTGGCCGTACTGCGTGTACGTGCCGTCGTTCATCTTGATCACGACGTTGTTGCCGTAGGCGCCGCCCCAGCCCGCCTCGACGACGGTGCCCGCGCCGACGGCCTTGACCGAGGTGCCGGACGCGGCGTGGAAGTCGATGCCGGTGTGGCTGCCGGAGGACCACATGCCGCCGCCCGCCTTGTAGGCGGTGGAGACGTACGAGCCGCTGACCGGGGCCACGTAGGCGTTCAGGCGCTTGCGCTCGGCGTCGCGGGCGGCGCGCTCCTTGGCCTCGCGGGCCTCACGGGCCTCGCGCTCCTTCTTCGCCTTGGCCTCCGCCTTGGCCTTCGCGGCGGCCTCCGCACGGCGCTTCTGCTCGGCGGCCTTCTGGCGCGCCGCTTCCTCGGCCTGCTTCTGCGCCGCGGCGTCGATGGCGGCCTGCTTCTGCACGGCGGCCTGCGTGTCGATCTCGCTGGCCAGGGAGTCGCCGACGGAGATGGCCGGGGTCAGGCCGGTGGTCGCGTGGTCGGCGGGCGCGTCGGCGGCGAGCGCCGGAGCGGCGAGGCCCGAGATGACGCCGGTGGTGGTGAGCGCGGCGACACCGGCGGCGCTGGCCGTGGTGCGCGTGAGGCGGCTCGGGCGGCGGTGCTTGCCGGTCGGGCGGATGAGCGCCATGAAGCGGCTGGTCCTTTCCTTCCTTCTCGCCTACCGGGTTAGCTGACGGGTTCGGAGCAGGAAGGTCTCCTACGGGCTCCTCGCCGCGCGGCAAGGCGTCCGATTCACCCCAGGGGACTTGGGTCCCCGGCTCCCCTGGCTCGCGCCGTACGGGGACTCGGCGATGACTGTCCGGTGCCGCGGACGCGGCGTACTGCCTGACGGACAGCCGGATCGACGCTAAACGGCTCTTCTTTCAATCGACAAACGGATCCCGGCTTTTGTAGCGCACGCCACACGGCAGACACCCAACCTCCCTGTCAATTCGGACATATGGCGGCATGCAGGGACCCCAGGGGCTTCTTGAGCCTCCGGGGTCCCTTGAGTTACGCGGTGTTGGTGCCGGTTTGTCCGGGCGGTGCCGAACCTGCTTGGCGGGGGTGGCGGCGGGCCTGTCGGCCCGCGCAGTGGCGGGCCCGGCCATGCGCGCAGTGGCGGGCCCGGCCATGCGCGTGGCGGCGGGCCCGGCCATGCGCGTGGCGGCGGGCCCGCCGCTCAGCCGGTGACGACCGTCACCTCGCCGATGCCGAGCGCCTTCACGGGCTCCGCGATCTGCGCCGCGTCACCCACGAGGACCGTCACCAGGCGGTCGCTCGGGAAGGCGCTGACGACGGCCGCGGTGGCCTCGACGGTGCCGGTCTCGGCCAACTGCCGGTACAAATGGGCCTGGAAGTCGTCCGGGAGGTGCTGCTCGACCTGGTCGGCGAGGGTGGCGGCGACCGCCGCGGCCGTCTCGTACTTCAGCGGGGCCACGCCCACCAGGTTCTGCACGGCGACGTCGCGCTCGGCGTCCGTGAGGCCCTCCGCGGCGAGGGTGCGCAGCACCTTCCACAGGTCGTCGAGCGCCGGGCCCGTGTTGGGCGTGTCCACGGAGCCGCTGATGGCGAGCATGGCGCTGCCGGAGCCGTCCGGCGCGGAGCGCAGCACCTGACTGAAGGCGCGCACCCCGTATGTGTACCCCTTCTCCTCGCGCAGGACGCGGTCGAGGCGCGAGGTGAGGGTGCCGCCCAGGCAGTACGTGCCGAGGACCTGGGCGGGCCACACGCGGGCGTGCCGGTCCGCGCCGACGCGGCCGATGAGGAGCTGCGTCTGCACGGCGCCGGGGCGGTCCACGATGACGACCCGGCCCCTGTCGTCGGCGGTCACCGGGGGCACCGGGCGCGGCTCGGCCGGGCCGCCGGTCCAGGCGCCGAGGGTGTCGGCGAGGACGGCGTCCAGGTCGGTGCCCGTGAGGTCGCCGACGACGACGGCGGTGGCCGCCGCGGGGCGCACGTGCTTCTCGTAGAAGGCGCGGACGGCGGCGGAGTCGATCGCGGTGACCGTCTCCTCCGTGCCCTGGCGCGGGCGGGACATGCGGGCGGTCGCCGGGAAGAGCTGCTTGGCCAGCTCCTTGGCGGCGCGGCGCGCGGGGTTGGCGGTCTCGTGCGGGATCTCGTCCAGGCGGTTGCGCACCAGGCGCTCGATCTCGCTGTCCGCGAAGGCGGGCGCCCGCAGGGCGTCGGCGAGCAGGCCGAGCGCCTTGGGCAGGCGGGAGACGGGCACTTCCAGGGAGACGCGGACGCCGGGGTGGTCCGCGTGGGCGTCGAGCGTGGCGCCGCAGCGGTCGAGCTCGGCGGCGAACTCCTCCGCGGAGTGCTTGTCGGTGCCTTCGGAGAAGGCCCTCGCCATGATCGTGGCGACGCCGTCGAGGCCCTGGGGCTCGGCGTCCAGGGGCGCGTCGAGGTGGACCTCGACGGCCACGAGCCGCTGGCCGGGGCGGTGGCAGCGCAGCACCGTCAGGCCGTTGTCCAGAGCGCCGCGCTCGGGGGCCGGGAACGCCCAGGGCTTGGCGGCGCCCGCCTGGGGCTGGGGGTGGAACTCCATCGTCACGGGCGTCTCCGTCTCGGTCACTTCGCCGCCTCCTCTTCTTCCTGCTCGGTCTCGTCGGCGGCGGCCTCGGCGGCCACGGGCTCGTAGACCAGGACCGCGCGGTTGTCGGGGCGCAGGCGGGCCTTGGCGACCTCCTGGACTTCCTCCGCGGTGACGTCCAGGACGCGCTGGACGGCGGTCAGGGCGAGCTGCGGGTCGCCGAACAGGACGGCGAACCGGCACAGTTCGTCGGCGCGGCCCGCCACCGTGCCGAGCCGGTCGAGCCACTCGCGCTCCAACTGGGCCTGGGCGCGCTCCATCTCCTCCGGAGTGGGGCCCTCCTCGGCGAACCGGGCCAGCTCCTCGTCGACGGCGGCCTCGATGACGGGGACCTCGACGTCGCCGGAGGTCTTCACGTCGAGCCAGCCGAGCGAGGGCGCCCCGGCGAGCCGCAGCAGGCCGAAGCCCGCGGTCACGGCCGTGCGGTCACGGCGCACCAGGCGGTTGTAGAGCCGGGAGGACTCGCCGCTGCCGAGGACCGTGAGCGCCAGGTCGGCGGCGTCGCACGCGCGGGTGCCGTCCTCGGGGAGGCGGTAGGCGGCCATCAGGGCGCGGGCCGGGACGTCCTCCTCGACGACCTCGCGCAGCTCCTTGCCGATGCGCTCGGGCAGCGAGCCGTCCCTCGGGGGCTGCTTGCCGTCGTGCGACGGGATGGAGCCGAAGTACTTCTCGATCCAGGCGAGCGTCTGCTCCGGGTCGATGTCGCCCACTACGGAGAGGACGGCGTTGTTCGGCGCGTAGTACGTGCGGAAGAACTGCCGGGCGTCGTCGAGGGTGGCGGCGTCCAGGTCGGCCATGGAGCCGATCGGCGTGTGGTGGTAGGGGTGGCCCTTCGGGTACGACAGGGCGGTGAGCCTCTCGAACGCCGTGCCGTACGGAACGTTGTCGTAGCGCTGGCGGCGCTCGTTCTTCACCACGTCGCGCTGGTTGTCCATCGACTCCTCGTCGAGCGCCGACAGGAGGGAGCCCATGCGGTCGGCCTCCAGCCAGAGCGCGAGCTCCAGCTGGTGGGCGGGCATCGTCTCGAAGTAGTTGGTGCGCTCGAAGCTGGTGGTGCCGTTCAGCGAGCCGCCCGCGCCCTGTACCAGCTCGAAGTGGCCGTTGCCGTGCACCTGCTTCGAGCCCTGGAACATCAGGTGCTCGAACAGGTGGGCAAGGCCCGTGCGGCCCTCCACCTCGTGGCGCGACCCCACGTCGTACCAGAGGCAGACCGCGGCGACCGGGGTCAGGTGGTCCTCGGAGAGCACCACGCGCAGGCCGTTGGCCAGCCGGTGCTCGGTCGCTGTCAGGCCGCCGGAGCCGGCTTCGGCCGTGGCCGTGTGACCCATGGGCATGTACGTCCCTTCGATCGCTGAATCCTCAGTAGGTGCTGCCAGTCCTGCCACTGTAAGCAAGCGTGCTGACACCTGGCGAAGTTCCCGCTCCGCCCTCGGCGTAGTCGGCGTTCGCCGTGGGCGTGATCGTGTTACCGCGCGGGGGTGACGGGGGCGGGGGCGGGCTGACGGATGGGGGCGCGGGGGCGGGCGCGGGCTGACGAATGGGGGGCGCAGGGGCGGGCGCGGGCGCGATCGCCCTCCGCGGGTGGCGCGCCCCCGGGCTACAGGGGGCTCCCCCAAGCTGGGCGTGGCGCTCCCTCCCAAGGCGCTCCCCCAGGGTGACGCACCCCCTCGGCACGGCGCCCGCCGAGGCGGCCGACCGCCTGGTTGCGGCGCGTCCGGGCCCGGGTCGTGGTCGGGGTTGTCAGTGGGACGGTCCACAATGGTCGGCGTCAGATCCCGCACTTGTTGGTGAAGGAGCCGCAGCAGCGATGGCCCGCCGCAGCACGAAGACCCCGCCGCCCGACGACTTCGAGGAAAAGATCCTCGACATCGACGTCGTGGATGAGATGCAGGGCTCCTTCCTCGAGTACGCCTATTCGGTCATCTACTCCCGCGCCCTGCCGGACGCCCGTGACGGCATGAAGCCGGTCCAGCGGCGCATCGTCTACCAGATGAACGAGATGGGCCTGCGCCCCGAGCGCGGGTACGTCAAGTGTGCCCGCGTCGTCGGCGAGGTCATGGGCAAGCTGCACCCGCACGGCGACGCGTCGATCTACGACGCCCTGGTGCGCATGGCGCAGCCCTTCTCCATGCGCCTGCCCATGGTCGACGGCCACGGCAACTTCGGCTCCCTGGGCAACGACGACCCGCCCGCCGCGATGCGGTACACGGAATGCCGCATGGCCGACGCCACGTCCCTGATGACGGAGTCGATCGACGAGGACACGGTCGACTTCACGCCGAACTACGACGGCCAGGAGATGGAGCCCGTCGCCCTCCCGGCGGCCTACCCGAACCTCCTGGTGAACGGCTCGTCCGGCATCGCCGTGGGCATGGCGACCAACATGCCGCCGCACAATCTGAGCGAGGTCATCGCCGCCGCCCGCCACCTCATCAAGCACCCGGGTGCCGACCTGGAGACGCTGATGAAGTTCGTCCCGGGCCCGGACCTGCCCACGGGCGGCCGGATCGTCGGCCTGTCCGGCATCAGGGACGCGTACGAAACGGGCCGCGGCACCTTCAGGACCCGCGCCACGGTCTCCGTGGAGAACGTGACGCCGCGCCGCAAGGGCCTGGTCGTCACCGAACTGCCCTTCACGGTCGGCCCGGAGAAGGTGATCGCCAAGATCAAGGACCTGGTCGGCTCCAAGAAGCTCCAGGGCATCGCCGACGTCAAGGACCTCACCGACCGCGAGCACGGCCTGCGCCTGGTCATCGAGATCAAGAACGGCTTCGTCCCGGAAGCCGTCCTGGAGCAGCTGTACAAGCTCACGCCGATGGAGGAGTCCTTCGGCATCAACAACGTGGCGCTGGTGGACGGCCAGCCCCTCACCCTCGGCCTCAAGGAGCTGCTCGAGGTCTATCTGGACCACCGCTTCGACGTGGTGCGCCGCCGCAGCGAGTTCCGCCGCGGCAAGAAGCGTGACCGGCTGCACCTGGTGGAGGGCCTGCTCGTCGCCCTCGTGGACATCGACGAGGTCATCCGCCTCATCCGCTCCAGCGAGAACAGCGCGCAGGCCAAGCAGCGCCTGATGGACCGCTTCTCCCTGAGCGAGGTCCAGACGCAGTACATCCTGGACACCCCGCTGCGCCGCCTCACCAAGTACGACCGCATCGAGCTGGAGTCCGAGCGCGACAAGCTGAACGCGGAGATCGAGGAGCTGACCCGGATCCTCGAGTCGGACGCGGAGCTGCGCAAGCTGGTCTCCTCCGAACTGGCCGCCGTGTCCAAGAAGTTCGGCACCGAGCGGCGCACGGTCCTCCTGGAGTCCTCCGGCACCCCGGCCCCCGCGGTGTCCCTCCAGGTCGCCGACGACCCGTGCCGCGTCCTGCTGTCCTCCACGGGCCTGCTCGCGCGTACGGCCAATGGCGAGCCCTTCTCCGAAGGCGGCGGCAAGCGCGTCAAGCACGACGTGATCGTCTCCGCGGTGCCCTCGACGGCCCGCGGCGAGGTCGGCGCGGTGACGTCGGCGGGACGGCTGCTGCGGCTCGCCGTGGTCGACCTGCCCCAGCTGCCGGACACGGCGTCCGCGCCCAACCTCTCCGGCGGCGCCCCGGTCGCGGAGCTGCTCACCCTGGAGGCGGACGAGAAGCTGGTCTGCCTGACCACGCTCGACGAGTCCTCGCCGGGCCTGGCGCTCGGCACCGAGCAGGGCGTCGTCAAGCGCGTGGTCCCCGACTATCCGGCCAACAAGGAGGAGCTGGAGGTCATCACGCTCAAGGACGGCGACCGCGTCGTCGGCGCGGTCGAGCTGCGCACGGGCGAGGAGGACCTGGTCTTCATCACGGACGACGCGCAGCTGCTGCGCTACCAGGCGGGGCAGGTCCGTCCGCAGGGCCGCCCGGCGGGCGGCATGGCGGGCATCAAGCTCGCGCAGGGCGCGAAGGTCATCTCCTTCACCGCGGTCGACCCGGCGGCGGACGCGGCGGTGTTCACGGTCGCGGGCTCGCGCGGCACGCTCGACGACTCGGTGCAGACGACGGCGAAGCTCACGCCGTTCGACCAGTATCCGCGCAAGGGCCGGGCCACGGGCGGTGTCCGCGTGCAGCGGTTCCTGAAGGGCGAGGACTGCCTGAGCTTCGCCTGGGCGGGCCCGACGCCCCCGCGCGCGGCCCAGCGCAACGGCCTGCCCGCCGAGCTTCCGGAGCCCGACCCGCGCCGGGACGGCTCCGGGGTGTCCCTGGCGAAGCCGGTGGCGGCGGTGGCCGGTCCGGTGTGACGCCGGTGTCCGGCCGGGTGTGACGCCGGTGTCCGGCCGGGCGTGGCACTGGTGTCCGGCTGGGCGTGGCACCGGTGTCCGGTCCGGCGTGACACTGGCGGGGCGGGTGTGACGTGGGCAGGGGGCGCCGAGGGTGGATGGGGCGCCCCCTTCTGGGCGTGCGCCGTCCGTGGCACCCCGTGCGCCCCTTAGGGGGTGGGGTGCCCTCGCCGGGGCGGGGGCGGGCTCACGGCGCACCGGGCAAGGCGCCCCTGTAGGCGGACGGCCTGCGGGGAGCCGACGAGCCCGGGCAGGGGCAGGCGGCTGCGCACTGGCCCTGCCCGAGATGCCCCGTGGGCGCGTTCGTGCCGAGCCGCGCAGACGTCGGCGCGCTCCCCTTAGAGGCTGGGCTCAGCGTCCGCGTCAGGGTCGGCGTAGAGGTCCAAGGCGGGATCCATGGCCGAACCGTCGCCGACGCCGAGGCCCAGCTCGGGATCGCCCGTCCCCTCACGGCCCGTCTCCGGCTCGGGCTCCCGCACATACCGCAGCACCCCCCACATGCCGAACTCATCCGCGTGCGGGGCGTCTTCGTCGCCCTCCTGGCACCGGCTCAGCTGCTCGTGCAGCGCCGGTACGTCGATGCCGGAGCCGATGAGGACGAGCTGGGTGAGCCGCTTCTCCCCGGCGTCCCACGGCTCGGGGTAGAAGCGCAGGAACCGCCCTACGGAGTGCACGGCGTACCGGTTGCGGGCGTCGGCGGCACCGAAGTCGACGTACCCCTTGATGCGGTAGAGCCCCTCGGGCCTGCTGTCGAGGAACGCCATGAGCCGACGGGGGTTCAGGGGCGCTTCGGAGGTGAAGGAGAGGCTTTCGTAGCCGGTGTGCAGATGGGCGTGCCCGGGGTCGCCGCACCGGCAGTCGCCGTCGGCGTCCCTGCCGTGCGCCGCCTCGCCGTGGTCGTGCAGGTCGTCGAAGGAGAGCTGCCCGACGCGTTCCTCCAGGGGCTTGCGGTCCAGGAGGAGCTCCACGTCGACGCGACCGTAGGAGGCGGCGACCACGGCGGCCCGGTCGGTGTGGCGGCGCACCTCGGCGAGGATCCGCTCGCGCTCCGCGTCGCTCACGCGGTCCGCCTTGTTGACGACGACGAGGTCGGCGATGCCCAGGTGCCGGTCCACCTCGGGGTGCCGCTCCCTGGTGGCGCCGAACTCGGCGGCGTCGACGACCTCCACGAGACCGCCGTACACGATGTGCGGATTCTCGCTGGCCAGCACCATCCGCATGAGTTCCTGCGGCTCGGCGAGCCCGCTCGCCTCGATGACGATGACGTCGATGCGGGCGGACGGCCGGGCGAGCCGCTCCAGATAGGTGTCGAGTTCACTGGCGTCCACGGCACAGCACAGGCAGCCGTTGCCGAGCGAGACCGTGGAGTCGCCGAGTTGTCCGGCCACGGCCATGGCGTCGATCTCGATGGACCCGAAGTCATTGACGATCGCGCCGATCCGGCTGCCGCCGCTGCGGTGCAGCAGATGGTTCAGCAAGGTCGTCTTGCCGGACCCCAGGAAGCCCGTGAGAACCACGACCGGAATCTGCCGCTCAAGCACGTACGCCCCTCGCCATCAACTCACGTCAAGGTGGATCAACACTGTTCAAGACTGATCACGTCCGCATGGATCACGTCCACGCGTCCGCACGGACCAGGCCCACACCGCGCATACAGGTCGCGGGCAGGACCATGTACGGCGAGTGAAGACCGCTCCAGGATATGTGCGCGTAGACGCGCCGCTAGGTGAACGATTGTTAGCCGCGCTTGCGGGGCACACATTGGTCACGGCGCCCGGAGACCTCAGCCCTGTTGCCCGCCGTGCTTCCGTGCGCCTCTTCTCCGCCTTCCAGCCGATCAGAGCCGCTCGGCACCCTGGGAGACGGCAGCGCCGCCCATCGCTCGCCGGTCCGCACCCTGTCGCCTCCATGCCCGAAGACCGGCGGACGGTCGCCTGGATCGGGGGTAGACATGGTCAGTCAGAACTTCGGGATACGGGAGCTTCGCTCCGCGGCCGGGGCGGGGATCGCCTTCGCGGCCGGGTGCGTCGTCCTCCTGATCGCGCAGCAGCGCAGGTACGCGGAGCTGCGCTCGCGGGCCGAGCGCGCGGAGCGCGCCGACTGGCGGCGCGCGATGCTGGCGGAGCAGCAGGGCCTTCAGCGCTACCTGCTGAACAAGGCCATCGACGACCCGGACCTCGCTGCCGTGTACAGCATCGCCGAGGCGGAGTCCCCGACGCAGCAGCGCCAGTTCCTGTTCGCCAACGCGCTCTACACCAACACCCTCCTGGCCTACCGGAGCGGCATCGTCAGCTGGGAGGAACTGCACGGCCACCTCCGCTGGATCTGCCAGAACCCGATCTTCCGCACGTACTGGCAGGCGACCCGCCACCAGCGCGCCAGCCTGAAGGACGCCTCGGACGAAGCCCGGGTAGGCCAGATGATGGACTCGCTGATCCACGATCTGGACGAGGCCGACTCCGACGAATGGTGGGTGGTGGGGGAACCACCCCCGGAATAGGCCCAGTTGGAGCAGGCCCCGGAACGAGCGCGTAACAATCAACGACTACCCTGTCCCCACTCCGCCGCCTGTCCCTTCAGGCGGCGGCTGGCTCTGCTTTCCCCCGTTCCCCCTACCCACCCTCACTCTCAAGGACAGGGATCCACTTTGAAGATCGTGCGCCGCATCGGTGCGTCTCCACGCGAACGTGGCAGCCTCGCCGGTGATACCTGCCCCGACATCTTCGAGCTCAGCGACGGCAACTTCGCGGTCATCGGGACAGAGGCCACCGCGGCGCTCGACAGCGAGCTCCCCCATGACGCCGCGCGCGCGGCCGACGAACGCATCGTCGTCATCAGCCGCGAGACCCTGATCCGGGCCAGGGCGGACATCCCCCGGACCTGAAGCCCGTGTCGTGTCGGCGCCGGGCCGCAGAACGGCCGCCAGGCCGTGACTGCCCGCAACGACCGCGTCGCCGTCACCCCGTGTGCCCCACGGCGCGGAAGCGGGACGCACCATCGTCCGTCCCCTGCGCTTCTCCCCGTCGAGGCCGCCTCCGGACACCCCGTCGAGGCCACCTCCGGATGACGAGAACCTCCGCCCGCCCCCACAACGTGTGAGGTCCGGCGCCAGACCGGCGCCGGACCTCAGCTGTGCGCGCAGCCAGCGGGCACCTCGGCCCACAGGCGCCTCAGTCCACGGGTACCTCAGCCCACGGGCGGCACCGCCACCGGCGGCACCGGCCCCACATACCGCGCCGCCGGGCGGATGATCTTCGAGTCCTCCGCCTGCTCCAGGATGTTGGCGCTCCAGCCCACGACCCGCGCGGAGGCGAACGTCGGGGTGAACATCTCGCGCGGCAGCCCGCAGAGCTCCATGACCACGCCCGCGTAGAACTCCACGTTCGTGTGGAGTTCGCGGCCGGGCTTCAGCTCCGCGAGGATCTCCTCGACCTGCCGCTCCACCTCGACGGCGAGTTCCACCAGCTCACCGCCGAACCCCTGGGCGATGCCCCGGAGCATGCGCGAGCGGGGATCCTCCGTGCGGTAGACGGGGTGCCCGAACCCCATGATGCGCTCACCCGCGAGGACCCGCTCCCGAATCCAGGAGTCGATGCGCTCGGGCGTGCCGATGGCGTCGAGCGTGTCCAGGGCGCGGCTGGGCGCACCGCCGTGCAGCGGACCGGACAGCGCGCCCACGGCCCCGACGAGGCAGGCGGCGACATCCGCCCCGGTGGACGTGATGACGCGGGCGGTGAAGGTGGACGCGTTGAAACCGTGGTCAATGGTGGAGATCAAGTACTGCTCGACCGCCCGCGCACGGGCCTCGTCCGGTGCGGCACCGGTCAACATGTACAGGTAGTTGGCCGCGTATGAGAGGTCGTCGCGCGGCTCCACGGGGTCGAGCCCCTGGCCGAGCCGGTACAGCGCGGTCAGCAGGGTCGGTACGACGGCGGACGCGGCCAGCGCGTCGGCCCGGCGTTGCTCGGCGTCGATGTCGTACACCGGGCGGAAGCCCCGCGAGGCCCCGAAGAGCGACAGGGCGGTGCGCAGCCCGGACAGCGGCCCGGAGAGCGCGCTGGCCCGGGCGATCGCGGGCAGCGCCGCCCGCACCTCTTCGGGCAGGTGCCGCAGCGCGGCCGTCCGCTCGGCGAACGCGACGCGCTCAGCGGCGTCCGGCAGCGCCCCGTGGAACATCAGGTGCCACACGTCCTCGAAGCTGCGGGTCTGCGCGAGCTCCACGGCGGAGTACTGGCGGTAGTGGTAGAAGCCCTCGTACCCCCTGACGTCGCCGAGGTGGGTCTCGGTGACGACGACACCCGCGAGGCCGCGGGGGACCTCCACGGGGGCGCTGGGGGTGGTGGCGGAGCCATTGATCGGCATGGTGTTCCTCGACTTCCTCCCTGGACTTGATTCGACTGTCCATGCTTGACTCGTAGCCTGTCAATATTGATTGAATCAATATATGCATCCAGGAAATCCAGGCATCGGGACACGGATACGGTGACGCCCATGACCGATCAAGCAGCGGGCACGTCCGCCCACGGCACCCGACGGATCAGCACCAAAGAGGCCGCGGAACTGCTCGGCGTGAAACCCGAGACCGTGTACGCGTATGTGAGCCGCGGTCAGCTCAGCAGCCGCCGCGGCCCTGGCGGCCGGGGCAGCACCTTCGACCCCAAGGAGGTCGAGGCCCTCGCCCGCAGGAACCGCCGCGAGCGCGCCGCCCCGGTGTCGGCCAACGAACTGTCCGTACGGACCCGCATCACGCTGATCGACAAGGACCGCTACTACTTCCGCGGTGTGGACGCGGCCCAGCTGGCCCTGACCCACTCCTACGAAGAGGTGGCCGAATGGCTGTGGACCGGAGTCCTGCGCCCCGGTATCCACTTCACGGCACCCCCGGAGGCGGCCGGTTCGGCGCGGCTGGCTGTGCGCGCCCTCCCCGCGCACGCCGGGCCCACGGACCGGCTGCGGGTGGCCGCCATCGCCGCGGCCGCCGCCGACCCGCTGCGGTTCGACCTCTCCGAAGAAGCGGTCGTCGGCACGGCCCGCACCCTGATCCCCACCCTGGTCGCCGCGCTGCCTCCCCTGCTGCCCACGCACCGGGACGGCGGCCCGCTCGCCGGGCGCCTGTGGGGGCGCCTCAGCGGGCACACGCCCGACGAGGCGTCGCTCCACGCGCTGGACACGGCGCTCGCCCTGCTCGTCGACCACGACCTGGCCGCGTCCACGCTGGCGGTCCGCGTCGCCGCGTCGGCGCGCGCCCACCCGTACGCGGCGGTCTCGGCCGGTCTCGGCGTCCTGGAGGGCCCCCTGCACGGCGCCGCGAGCGGCCTCGCCCACCGGATGCTCTTGGAGGTCCTCGAACGCGGCAGCGCCGCCCCCGTCGTCGCGGAGGAGCTGCGCGCCGGTCGTCGCGTCCCCGGGCTCGGCCACCGCGTCTACACCGGTGAGGACCCACGCGCCCAGGCGCTGTTCGGTCTCCTCGAAGTGATGCCGAAGGCCGGGCCCGCCCTGGCGGCCGCGCGCGACGTGGTGGCCACCACCGCCCGCCACACCGACCTGCGCGCCAACGTCGACCTGGCCCTCGCTGTCCTGACCGTGTCGTCCGGCATGCGCGAGGAAGCGGGCGAGACCATCTTCGCGGTGGCCCGCACGGCGGGCTGGATCGCGCACGCCCTGGAGGAGTACGAGGAGCGGCCGATGCGGATGCGCCCCGTCGGCCAGTACGTCGGGCTGCGCCCACCACAGCCGCTGCCCGCCGTTCCAAGCACCCCTGACGTCCCCGGCGCCCGCGAGGCGTGAGCCGACACCCTCCCGGCACGGCCGAGCTGAGGATCCGCCGGACCGGCCACGTGAACCGTGCCGGAGCGGACGCGGGTTAGGCTCGCCTCCGTGAGTACGTGCGCGACCGCCTCGCGGGACCTGAACGAACCTCTCGCGGGCACCGCGGCCACCGCCAGGACATGGCTACTCCTGGAACAGCCCGGCCCCTGGGGCGCCAAAGCGCTCACATCCAGCCATCTGGACCCGGACGTCGGCCGCGCCCTGGAGAGCGCCGCGGAGCCCACCGGAGTGCGCGTGGCGCTCATCCGGCGCCCCGGGCGCCACGCCGACTGCCACACGCCCGCGCGGCACCAGGTGTACGTGGCGCACACCTCCCCCGGAAACGCCTGGCTGCGCACCCACGTCCTGGATGACCCGCGGCAGTTGCTCGACCTGGACTTCGCGGCGCTCAGCGCGGGCGACCACGGCGGCTTCGGCACACCGCACACGGGCGCCCCGCTGGCGCTGGTGTGCACGAACGGCAAGCGCGACCGGTGCTGCGCCCTGCTCGGCCGCCCCCTCGCCGCCGAACTCGCGGCCTCCGGAGAGCAGGGCGTCTGGGAAGTCACTCATCTAGGTGGTCATCGCTTCTCACCCACGCTTCTGGTGCTGCCGTACGGCTACGCGTACGGACGGACCGCGGCCCACACGGTCAAGGAGGTCCTCCAGGGCGTACGCGAGGGACGGATCGTCACTGAGGGGTGCCGCGGCAGCTCGGCCTGGGAGCGCCCCGGGCAGGCCGCCGAACTCGCCGTGCGCAGGGCGGCCCGGGAGGACTCGGCGGATGCCCTGACCGTCCTGGGCACCACCGGCGCCGCCCCCCGCTGGGACGTGACCGTCGCGCACACCGACGGGCGGCGCTGGCAGGTCACCGTCGCCCAGGGCGCCGCCCGGCCCCCGCGCCCGGAGAGCTGCGGCGCGGCCCTGGGCACGCCCGCGCGGATGGACGTGGTGGCGATGCGCGAGGCCTCGGCGGCCGACGACACGGCGCCCGGGCAGGAGCTGCCCAGCACACCCGCGCGGGGCACCCGGCACGCCTGACCAGGGGGCACCCTCCCCTCCCCGGCAAGTCAGCGGGCCTCCCCTGGAGAGATCCCCGCCACACTCCCTTCGGAGTGGGCCACCCCCCGCCGTACCGTTCCTACCCATGAGCCCGCCTCCCCCGCTCCGCCTGCCAGACGGCTGCGCCTCGGTCTGCCGCGGCGGGTGTTCTCGCAGGTGCTGCTGATGCAGGTGGCGATCGCCGCCGGGGTCGCCGTGCTCGCCACCGGGCTCTTCCTCGCGCCGCTCAGCGACCAGCTGGACGACCAGGCCATGCGCCGTGCGCTCGCCATCGCCCAGACCACCGCGGCGCAGCCGCGGATCGCCGAGGACCTGACGTCCACGCGCGCTTCGGCCGACGGGCCCGTGCAGGCGGCGGCGGAGCGGATCCGCGAGGCCAGCGGCGCCGAGTACGTCGTGATCATGAACAAGCAGGGCGTGCGCTGGTCCCACACCGATCCGGACGAGATCGGCAGGGTCGTCTCGACGGACCCCAGCGACGCGCTCGCCGGACGCCGGGTCATGGAGATCGACAACGGCACGCTGGGCCGCTCGGCACGCGGGAAGGTGGCGCTGCGGGACACGGACGGCGCCATCGTGGGCGCCGTCTCCGTAGGCATCGAGTACGACAGCGTCCGCGCGCGGCTCATCCACACGATCCCGAGCCTGTTCGCGTACGCGGGCGGGGCGCTCGCGGCCGGGGCGCTGGCCGCCTACCTGATCTCACGGCGGGTGCAGCGCCAGACCCGGGACCTCGCCTTCTCCGACATCTCGGCGCTGCTCGCGGAGCGCGAGGCCATGCTGCACGGCATCCGCGAGGGCGTCGTCGCCCTCGACCGCGCGGGACGCGTCCGGCTGCTCAACGACGAGGCCCAGCGGCTTCTCGGGCTCGGTGCGGAGGCCATCGGCCAGCCCTTGGACGCGGTGCTCGGCCCGGGGCGGACCACCGACGTGCTCGCGGGGCGCGTTACGGGCACCGACCTGTTGACCGTGCGCGGTCAGCGCGTCCTGGTCGCCAACCGCATGCCCACGGATGACGGGGGCGCCGTCGCGACCCTGCGCGACCGTACGGAACTGGAGCAGCTCGGGCGCGAACTCGACTCCACGCGCGGCCTGATCGACGCCCTGCGCGCCCAGGACCACGAGCACGCCAACCGCATGCACACGCTGCTCGGCCTGTTGGAGCTGGAGATGTACGAGGAGGCGGCCGACTACGTCGGTGAGGTCGCGGGCGCGCACCGGGTGACCGCCGAGCAGATCACCGAGAAGGTCCACGATCCGCTTCTGTCGGCCCTCCTGGTGGGCAAGGCCACCGTCGCTACGGAGCGCGGTGTGACGCTCGCCCTCTCCGAAGAGACCACGTTGCCCGACCGGCTCGTCGACCCCCGTGGCCTGGTCACGGTCCTCGGCAACCTCGTCGACAACGCGCTGGACGCCGCGGCGGGCACCCGCCACGCGCGCGTGGAGGTCGCCGTGCGCACGGAGGGGCCTCAAGGGCGCACGGTCGTCCTGCGGGTGCGTGACACGGGCCCTGGAGTGCCGCCCGAACAGCGTGAGTCGGTGTTCACGGAGGGCTGGACCACCAAGGAGGCGCCCACGCACGGCAAGCGTGGCATCGGCCTCGCCCTGGTGCGCAGGCTCGCCGAGCGGCAGGGCGGCAGCGCACGGGTGGGCGCGGCGCCCGGCGGGGGCGCCGAGTTCACCGTCGTCCTGCCCGAAGCGCTCGCGGAATCTCAGCCCTTCGCCCCACCTGTCGGCCCGCCCGTCGCCCCATCCGCCACCTCGGAGGAGACACGATGATCGAAGTACTGGTCGTGGACGACGATGTGCGCGTGGCGCACGTGAACGCCGCCTACGTAGAGAAGGTGCCGGGTTTCCGCGTGGCCGGGCGGGCCCACAACGCCGCCGAGGCCCTGCGGCTGGTCGAGGAACTGCCCGTCGACCTGGTGCTGCTCGACCACTACCTTCCGGACGAGACGGGCCTCACGGTGGTGCGCGCCCTGCGCGAACGCGGCCACCAGACCGACGTGATCATGGTGACGGCGGCACGTGACGTCGCCACCGTGCAGGCGGCGATGCGGCACGGCGCGCTCCAGTACCTGGTCAAGCCGTTCTCGTACGCGGGCCTGCGCACCAAGCTCGACGCGTACGCGACGCTGCGCCGGACCCTGGACAACGGGGGCGAGGCCGAACAGGCGGAGGTCGACCGGATCTTCGGCGCGCTGTCGGCGACCGCGGCCCCCGAACTGCCCAAGGGGCACTCCCCCACGACCGCGGAGTTGGTCCGCCGCGCCCTGATGGCCGCTGACGGGCCGCTGTCAGCGCAGGAGCTGGCCGAGCGCACCCGTCTGAGCCGCCAGACCGCACAGCGCTATCTGAAGCTTCTGGAGCGCACGGGCCGGGTGAGCCTGAGCCTCAAGTACGGCGACACGGGTCGGCCGGAGCACCGCTACACCTGGTCGTACGGCCGCTAGCGCCCTCCTGCCACCCGGTCGGCCAGCCGACCGGCTTCCGGCGTCACACCGCCCCGGCCCCGGTCAGCGAACGGACCTCCGTCTCCGCGTGCTTGGCCTCATCCGCACGCTCGGGCGACATGAGCGTGCCGAGCCAGCCCGCGAGGAAGCCCAGCGGAATCGACACGACGCCGGGGTTCTCCAACGGGAAGTACTGGAAGTCCACCCCGGGGAACAGCGAGTTCGGGTCCCCGGAGACCACGGGTGACAGCACGACGAGGACGAGCGCGGGCACCAGCCCTCCGTACACCGACCACACGGCGCCCCGCGTGGTGAACTCCCGCCAGAACAGCGAGTAGAGCAGCACCGGCAGATTGGCCGACGCCGCGACGGCGAAGGCCAGGCCCACCAGGAAGGCCACGTTGAGGTCGCGGGCGAGCAGGCCGAGCCCGATCGCCACCACCCCGATCCCGGCCGCGGCGATCCGCGCCACCGCCACCTCGCTGCGCGGCTCGGAGCCCGGCCGCCGCAGGGAGGCGTACAGGTCGTGGGCCACGGACGCCGACGAGGCAAGCGTGATCCCGGCGACCACGGCGAGGATGGTGGCGAAGGCCACGGCGGCGACGACCGCGAACAGAACCGTTCCACCCGTGGAATCCGCGCCACCGCCCAGGTCCAACGCCAGCAGCGGCACCGCCGTGTTGCCCGCCGCGTTCGACCCGCGCACCGCGTCACCGCCGACCAGCGCGGCCGCCCCGAAGCCGAGCACGATCGTCATCAGATAGAAGCTGCCGATGAGCCCGATGGACCAGACGACCGAGCGGCGGGCGGCCCGCGCGGTCGGCACGGTGTAGAAGCGCGAGAGGATGTGCGGCAGCCCGGCCGTGCCGAGGACCAGAGCCAGCCCGAGGCTGATGAAGTCAAGCCGCGCGGTCCAGTCGCCCCCGTACTTCAACCCTGGCGCCAGGAACTCACTGCCGTGCCCACTGCGTTCGGCGGCACTACGCAACAGGTGGTCGACATCGCCGTGGAAGCGCATCAGGACGAGCACGGTGAGCGCGATCGCGCCGCCCATCAGCAGGACCGCCTTGACGATCTGGATCCACGTGGTGGCCCGCATCCCTCCCAACGACACATAGATGACCATGAGCGCGCCGACGCCGATCACCGTCCACGCCTGCGCCGCCTCGCCCGTCCCGCCGAGCAGCAGCGCGACCAGCGACCCCGCCCCCACCATCTGCGCCACCAGATAGAGAACGGACACGGTCACCGAGGAAGTTCCCGCCGCGATCCTTACGGGCCGCTCCCTCATCCGCGCCGCGATCACGTCGGCGAGGGTGAACCGCCCGCAGTTGCGCACCAGTTCGGCCACGAGCAGCAGCACGACGAGCCACGCGACGAGGAACCCCACGGAGTAGAGCAGCCCGTCGTAGCCGTAGAGCGCGATCAGGCCCGAGATGCCGAGGAACGAGGCGGCCGACATGTAGTCACCCGCGATGGCAAAACCATTCTCCATGGGCGAGAAGAGCCGCCCGCCCGCGTAGAACTCCTCCGCCGAACCATGCCGGTTGCGGCTCACATACGTCGTGATCGCGAGCGTGACCGCCACGAACACGCCGAACAGCACCAGCGCCAGCGTCTGATGGTCACCGGTCACCGCTCGGCCCCCTGCCTGTGCTCCCGCTCCTGCTCCCGCCTCTGCTCGAACACGGCCCAGCGCAGATCGAGCGCCGCCCGATCCCGGCGCAGCCGCGCGTGCCGCGCGTACGCCCAGGTCAGCAGGAACGTGGTGAGGAACTGCGCCAGGCCCGCGACCATCGCGACGTTCACCGCCCCGCTGACCGGCCGCGCCATCAGCTCCGGGGCCGTCGTCGCCGTCACCACGTACGCCACGTACCAGGTGAAGAAGGCCACCGCCGCGGGTACGACGAACCTGCGGTACCGGCGCCGCACTTCCTGGAAGGCGGCGCTCGCCTGCACCTCCAGGTAGATGTCGGCCGCGCCGCGCTCCGGCGCGACGGCCGGGGTGGGCACCGTGGGCGCGGGCGCGCCGGTGCTGTCCCGCTCGCCCCACCCGGAGACCAGCTCGTCAGACCAGGGATCTGTCAGATCGCCGGGCCGGGCCCGCCCGGCATCGCGGCCGTCCTGCTTCTCCACCGCACTCTCCTTGTCCGCGGCCACGTTCGGCCGCGAGCCCAAGGATGGACAGACCAGGAAGATCCCTGACTCTTCTCTCTTCGCTCTTCACCCCATCAGGTGATGAACGTGCTCACCTGCGTGTGTCCCCCCGTCTCACCTGCTGGTGCTGCCCGGTGGACGCGCGAGTCCGCGCTGATAGGCGTAACGCACGGCCTGGGCACGGTCCTTGAGGCCTGCCTTGGCGAAGAGGTTGTTGATGTGTGTCTTCACCGTGGCGGTGGAGACGTGCAGCGCTCTGGCGATCTCCTGGTTGGTCATCCCCTCCGCGATCAGCCCGACCACTTCCGTCTCCCGCACGGTCAGCCCGTCCGGCGGCTCCACTGGCTTGGCGGGCTGCTCGGGTTCTGACAGGCGCTCCAGCAGACGCCGTTGGATCTTCGGCGACAGCCCCGCGTCCCCGGAGAGCACGTCCTCGATGGCCCGCACGATCTCCTCGCCGCCCGCGTCCTTGGTCAGATATCCGCGGGCCCCCGCCCTGAGCGCCGGGAACAGCGACTCGTCATCGGCATACGTGGTGAGCACGACCACCTGCGTGTCCGGGTACCGCGCCCGGATCCGGCGGGTGGCCTCCGCTCCGTCGCAGCGGGGCATCCGCAGGTCCATCAGCACGACGTCCGGGGACAGCTCCGCGACGAGTTCCACCGCCTCCTCGCCGTCACCCGCGGAACCGATGACCTCGACGCCGGGCAACAGCCCCAGCAGCATCACGATGCCCTCGCGCACCACGGTCTGGTCATCGACCACCAGCACGCGCGCGGGCTTCTTGCCCCCGTTCACCGGCTCCGCGGGGCCTCCCCGGCCCTCAGCCGCCGCGGCCTGCTCGGGGCTCCCGCCCTCTGTCGTCATCCCGGCACCCTCAGCCGCACCACGAAGCCCTCCTCCTCCGGACCTGCCTCCAGCGAGCCGCCGAGCAGCTCGGCACGCTCGCGCATGCCCAGCAGACCGTACCCGGATCCGGAGGCGGCGAGTTCGCCTGGCTCTCCGCCCGAATCCCTTACGTCCAGCGTCACTTCGCTCTCCCCGTACTCCAGCCGCACGCTCACCCGTGCGCCCGGCGCGTGCTTGCGCACGTTCGTCAGCGCCTCCTGCGCCACCCTGCGGACCGCTTGCGACGCCTCCGCGGGCAGGGCCCGCCGCTCCCCCGAGACGGCGACCGACGCCCCGTCCGCCGCGACCAGGTCCCGTAGGAACTCTTCGACGGGTGTCATCTCGCCCCGCAGCGCCGATAGCGCCTGGCGGGTCTCGGCGAGCCCGTCGGCCGCCATGGCCCGCGCCGCCACCACCCGTTCGTGAATCCGGTCCCGCTCCGCGTCCGCCTCGATGAGCAGACGGGCCGCTTCCAGGTGGACGAGCTGTGCGGACAGGCTGTGCGCCAGCACGTCGTGGATCTCCCGGGCGATCCGGGCGCGCTCGGCCAGGGCCGCCGACTCGGCCTCGGCGGCACGCGCCGCGCGCTCCTGGGCGAGCAGCCGCTGGGCGTTGCCCCGCGCCTCGGCGTCCAGGCGCAGCACATAGCCGGAGAGGCCGAGCCCCGCGGTCACGGCTGTCGTCGTTGGCCAGGGATCGTCGTTCACCAGGGCGAACGCACCGAGAGTGGCCACGGCGGCGCTCACCGCCACCGCCAGCGGCAACCGCTCCAGGGCCAGGACGGCGCTGGAGCACCAGAGCACGACCGCGGGCAGGTCGAACCCGGTCCCATGGGCCAGGAGGCCCGCCGCGGCCAGCACGCTCAGGGACGCCAGCGAGGACCACGGCCTCCGCTCCAGCGTGGCGCGGAAGTACCAGACGACCGCGGCCACGCAGGCCAGGATCACCAGCACCGCCAGGCCGAGCCCCCAGGTGGGGACGCCCCCGCGGAAGAGGGTGCTCCACAGCAGCAAGCCGAGGAACACCGCGCGCACGACCCAGCTCAGCAGCCGCCGGGGGCGCGTCAGCTCATCCCAGGCGAGCGCTTCCCGCGCGGGCCAACGCGTCCAGGTATCACGCGTCACGCGCGCTCCTTCCCTGCCGTCCCGAGGACACCGTCACCGTACGCCGCTGGGGATCGCCTGAGCCGGGCGCAGGGGCCGGGCCCTCAGCTCCAGCAGGCCCGCTCGCACCAGCAGCGACGCGGCGAGGGCGAGCAGCAGCGCGCCGGAACCCTGGCGGATGCCGAGGAGCAGGCCGACGCCCATCAGCCCGAGCCGGGTGGCTATGCCGATGCCCCACACGGCCGCCGTGGCCCTGGTGCCCCGGCTCCATATGGATCCGTCCGGCTCGGCCCAGATGTGGCTGGTCCGGGCCCAGGCAGCGCCTATCAGGAGACCGGCCAGGACCTCGCAGACGAGCAGCGCTATGGACTCCGCCTGGTGGTGCGGGTCGATGAGGCCGGATCCCCGCGCGCCGATGTAGGCGAGGACGGCGGGCGCCAGCCACCAGCGCTGGGAGCCGGTCATGCGCTGGGGCTTGAGCTGTCGTGCGACGATCAGCACGACCGCGGCGAGGATCAGCAGAGCGTTGGCGAACCCGGGCATCGCGGCCTCCGATGACGTGCGCGGACGACGAAGTACTACGCCTTCGACGGTACGGAACCGGGCTGGTCAGGAGATCGGAGCAGGGGTGGATGGCGGGTGGATCATGGGTGGATCCGGGATCTCCACCCGTGGGTGGAGTCAGGTGCCACCGCGCGGTAACGCGCGGGGCCCCGGACCGGGTGAACGGTCCGGGGCCCTGAGGCCGTCCGCGGCGGCTAGGCGTCGATGCGGGAGCGGTCCAGCGTCGCGGCGGAGCTGGTGATGAACTCCTTGCGGGGTGCGACCTCGTTGCCCATCAGCAGGTCGAAGACCTGCTCGGCGGATTCCAGGTCGGCGATGTTGATCCGGCGCAGAGTGCGGTGGCGCGGGTCCATGGTGGTCTCGGCCAGCTGGTCGGCGTCCATCTCACCAAGGCCCTTGTACCGCTGAATCGAGTCCTTGTATCGCACGCCCTTGCGCTCGAACTCGAGCAGGGTGTCGCGCAGCTCGCGGTCCGAGTACGTGTAGACGTACTTGTCCTGGCCCTTCTTGGGCTGGGTCAGCTCGATGCGGTGCAGCGGCGGGACGGCGGCGTACACGCGGCCTGCCTCGATCATGGGCCGCATGTATCGCTGGAAGAGCGTCAGGAGCAGGCTGCGGATGTGCGCGCCGTCGACGTCGGCGTCGACGAGCAGGATGATCTTTCCGTAGCGCGCCGCGTCGATGTCGAAGGTCCGGCCCGACCCGGCTCCTATGACCTGGATGATCGCGCCGCACTCGGCGTTCTTCAGCATGTCCGAGACGGATGACTTCTGAACGTTGAGAATCTTGCCGCGGATCGGCAGGAGGGCCTGGAACTCGGAGTTCCGGGCGAGCTTGGCGGTGCCGAGCGCGGAGTCGCCCTCGACGATGAACAACTCGCTGCGCTCCACGTCGTCGCTGCGGCAGTCGGCGAGCTTCGCGGGCAGCGAGGAGGACTCCAGCGCGGTCTTCCGCCGCTGGGCGTCCTTGTGCTGACGGGCGGCGATGCGCGTCCGGGCGGCCGCGACGGCCTTCTCCATGACGGCTCGGGCCTGCGCCTTGGCGTCGCGCTTGGTGGAGCTCAGGAAGGCCTTGAGCTCCTTGGCGATGACGTTGGCCACGATGCGGTTGGCCGCGGACGTACCGAGGACCTCCTTGGTCTGGCCCTCGAACTGCGGCTCGGCCAGGCGGACCGTGACGACGGCTGTCAGGCCCTCCAGGGCGTCGTCCTTGACGATGTCGTCCTCGGCGACGCGCAGCAGCTTCTGGGCGCGCAGCGCCTCGTTGACGGTCTTGGTGAGCGACCGCTCGAAGCCGGTGACGTGGGTGCCGCCCTTGGGGGTCGCGATGATGTTGACGAAGGACTTGATCGTCGTGTCGTACCCCGTGCCCCAGCGCAGGGCGACGTCCACGCCCAGTTCGCGGGTGACCTCGGTCGGCGTCATCTGGCCACGCTCGTCGAGGACGGGCACGGTCTCCTTGAAGGTGCCCTGCCCGGAGAAGCGGAGGACGTCGCAGACCGCCTTGTCCTGCGCCAGGTACTCGCAGAACTCGCTGATGCCGCCGTCGAAGCGGAAGGATTCCTCACCCTTGGTGCCGCCCTCGCCGAGGCCGAACTCATCGCGTACGACGATGGTCAGGCCGGGCACCAGGAAGGCGGTCTGCCGCGCACGCTGGTGGAGCGTCTCCAGGCTGAGCTTGGCGTCCTTCAGGAAGATCTGCCGGTCCGCCCAGTACCGCACGCGGGTGCCCGTGCGGGCCTTGGGGATCTTCTTGATCTTGGTCAGACGCGCCGAGGGGTCGAACGCGGCGTCCGGCCCGGACTTCGCGAAGGCTCCGGGGACACCTCGGCGGAAGCTGATCGCGTGGGTGTGACCGGCGCGGTCCACCTCGACGTCGAGACGGGCCGACAGGGCGTTCACCACGGAGGCGCCGACGCCGTGCAGGCCGCCCGACGCGGCATAGGAGCCGCCGCCGAACTTGCCGCCCGCGTGCAGCTTCGTCATGACGACCTCGACACCGGAGAGGCCGGTCTTCGGCTCGACGTCGACCGGGATGCCTCGGCCGTTGTCCCGCACCTCCACGGAGGCGTCGTCGTGGAGGATGACCTCGATGTGGTCGCAGTACCCGCCCAGGGCCTCGTCGACGGAGTTGTCGATGATCTCCCACAGGCAGTGCATCAGGCCGCGGCTGTCCGTCGACCCGATGTACATGCCGGGGCGCTTGCGGACGGCCTCCAGGCCCTCCAGGACGAGAAGGTGCCGCGCGGTGTAGTTGGAACCGTCCCGGTCTGCTCCGGTCAGCAACGCTGTGGACGGCACGGACGTCTCGGCGGTCACGCGGTTCGCTCCTCGCTGAATTTCAAGGGGGCCCTTGAGGGTAAGGGCTCGGCTTCGGGTGCCGGTCAGAGGGTACCGAGGCCTGGTAGAGCCGTTGTCACGCCACCCTCGACTCGACCCAGGGTAATCCAGATGCGTACACATGTTCGATCCCTCGTTGGAGTGAAGCGCACGTCACGTTCCCATCCAGGCATGAACCATTTAGGCTCCGGGCACGTCCTCATGAACAACCGGCAAGCCAGCCGGACGAGGACCTGACCCAGCACAGCGCGAAACCGTACGACACGTAAGACACGCAATACGGCACATTCGCCGCCAACCGGTAGCAGACAGCCTCCTCGAAAGAAAAATTCGAGGAAAAGCCACGAGCGGGAACGTTTTCGGCCTGGTTGGATGTTGACCCTGGTACGACAGCTCGTCGAGCTAGAGAAGAGGCGACGTGACTACTGTTCTGACCCCCGCGAGCCCCCTGACGGCCGCTGACCGCTGCGACCGCTGCGGCGCCCAGGCATACCTGCGCGTCGTGCTGCTCAGCGGCGGTGAACTGCTCTTCTGCGCCCACCATGGCCGCAAGTTCGAGCCGGAACTCAAGAAGATCGCCGCCGAGATACAGGACGAGACGGAGCGCCTGACGGCCGTTCCGGCCAGCGCGTCCGAAGACGAACGCTGAGGCCGCGCACCACGACGAGCGAGCGCCGGACCACCAGACCGGCGACCGGGCGGCTGTCCCTGCACCCCAGGGGCAGCCGCCCGGTCTCATTTCCGCGTGCCGCGACCGCGCGCGTCTCCGGAGGTCACGTCCCCGGGAGTCACGTCCCCTGGGGGCATCCGACAGCCACGGGACCGCGGCCGCCAACGCCCCCCTGGGGGCACGCCAGGCCCCCGCGCACGGCGCTCCTGCGGGGCCGCTCGGGCCTGCTGGTCACCCGGCGCAGCTCCCGGGCAAACCAGCGGCGGAGCAGCCCTGACGCCCTCCCCTAGGCCCTCTCAGCCGGACCACTTCGTCACCCGGATCACGTCCGAGATCCGCGTGTAGACCCCCGGGCTGCCCGCCCTGCCGCAGCCGCTGCCCCACGACACCAGCCCGATGAGCCGCCCACGCGCCACCAGTGGCCCGCCGCTGTCGCCCTGGCAGGCGTCCCGTCCGCCCTCCAGTTCGCCCGCGCAGAGCATGGACGAGGCGACGTACGTCCCGGCCGAGCTGCCCTGGTACGCCTTTTGACAGACCGCGTCCGACAGGACCGTCACCTGCGCCGAGCGCAGTGTCTGGGCGTAATCACCCCTCCCCGTAGTGTCACCCCAGCCGTAGACGGTGGCCTTCGTGCCGGGTTGGTACGCCGGATCCCCGGCGGCCGCCATGCCCAGGACGTGTCGCTCGGGAAGCGGCTGGGCGAGGGTGAGCACCGCGACGTCACCGGCGTTCGTGCCGCTGTCGTACCCAGGATTGACCCACGACCGGCTGACCGGGATCTCGCGCCCTTCGTCGGAGTTCAGATCACCCCTGCTCACGATGGCCTTCAGGTCGCGCACCTGTGACAGGGGCGTACCGAGGACTTCGCGGCTGAGGCAGTGCGCCGCGGTCAGGACCGTCTTCGGCGCCACGACGACTCCGCCGCAGAACTGGCCGGATCTGATCCCCCCGAATTGGTCACGACTGGAGAGCGCCACGACCCAAGGGCTGTCGGCCACCCGCACGGGCGTGCCTCCGATCACGACGCTGTCGGCCGTCGCGGGCGCCGGGGCGGCCAGGGCCGCCGCCGTGGCGGCGGTGGCCAGCGCCAGCGCTCCCGCCAGCGTTCGGGCGAAGGGACGACGCATACGAGCTCCTCACTCTGGGTTGCGTTCGCGCACTCAGAGTCAACCACTGTGGCGCCGTCCACGCGCCCGCCACACACAGGCATCGGAAAGGCCCGGAGCCTCCAATGGGAGACATCCGGGCCTTTCTGTATGCGCTGTATGCGCTGTCGCGCCGTGCGCCCAGGCATCGTCTGGCGCGGCTCTCAAGCGCTGCTCGTGGGCCGCTGGGCGCGCCGGGAGGGCGAGGACCTAGTCCAGGTAGTCGCGCAGGACCTGCGAGCGCGACGGGTGCCGCAGCTTCGACATGGTCTTCGACTCGATCTGACGGATGCGCTCACGCGTCACGCCGTACACCTTGCCGATCTCGTCGAGGGTCTTCGGCTGACCGTCGGTGAGACCGAAGCGCATGGAGACGACGCCCGCCTCACGCTCGGACAGGGTGTCGAGGACCGAGTGCAGCTGCTCCTGGAGAAGCGTGAAGCTGACGGCGTCGGCCGGGACGACGGCCTCGGAGTCCTCGATGAGGTCACCGAACTCGCTGTCGCCGTCCTCGCCGAGGGGCGTGTGCAGGGAGATGGGCTCGCGGCCGTACTTCTGGACCTCGATGACCTTCTCCGGGGTCATGTCGAGCTCCTTGGCCAGCTCCTCCGGAGTGGGCTCGCGGCCCAGGTCCTGGAGCATCTGGCGCTGCACGCGCGCGAGCTTGTTGATGACCTCGACCATGTGCACCGGGATGCGGATGGTGCGGGCCTGGTCGGCCATCGCTCGGGTGATCGCCTGGCGGATCCACCAGGTGGCGTACGTGGAGAACTTGTAGCCCTTGGTGTAGTCGAACTTCTCGACCGCGCGGATCAGACCGAGGTTGCCCTCCTGGATGAGGTCCAGGAAGAGCATGCCGCGCCCCGTGTAGCGCTTGGCCAGGGAGACCACCAGGCGGAGGTTGGCCTCCAGGAGGTGGTTCTTGGCGCGGCGGCCGTCCTCGGCGATGATCTCCAGCTCGCGCTTGAGCTTGGGGGCGAGCTTGTCGGCGTTGGCCAGCTTGTCCTCGGCGAACAGGCCCGCCTCGATGCGCTTGGCGAGCTCGACCTCCTGCTCGGCGTTGAGCAGGGGGACCTTGCCGATCTGCTTCAGGTAGTCCTTGACCGGGTCGGCGGTGGCGCCGGCCGCGGCGACCTGCTGTGCGGGCGCGTCGTCCTCGTCCTCGTCGGAGAGCACGAAGCCCTGGGCGCCCTCTTCCGCGGGCTCGCCCTCGCCGGGCTTGCCGACGGCGGGCGTCTCCTCGGTGACCTCGTCTTCCAGAAGCTCGCCCGCGTCCTTCTTGGCGGCGGTCTTCTTGGCCGTCGTCTTCTTGGCGGCGGTCTTCTTCGTGACGGCCTTCTTGGCCGTGGTCTTCTTGGCGGCGGCCTTCTTGGCAGCCGTACCGTCCTCGGTGGCCTCGGCGGCCGACTTCGCGGGGGCGGCTGTGGCGGTGGCCGGCTTAGCCGTGGCCGTCTTGGCCGCGACCGTCCTGGTCGCGGTGCGCTTGGCCGGACTCTTCGCTGCGACGCTCTTGCGGGGGCGCTTGGGCTCCGCGGCACTGACCATCAGCGTCACACCCTCTTCCTCGAGGATCTGGTTGAGGCTGCGCAGAACGTTCTTCCACTGAGTGGCCGGGATCTGGTCAGCTTCGAAGGCACGACGCACGTCGTCGCCGGCGATCTGCCCATCAGCCTTTCCCCGCTCGATGAGCGCCATCACAGAGACGGATTCGGCAATCTCCGGCGGGAGCGTACGGGATGTGCTGGCCGACACGAACAACCTCTCGGAACGTTGGAAAACGGCTTCCGGCCCCGTCCACCGTGGATCGGAGCCGACGACCGGCGGCTGGGGATTGGGCCGACGGCGCGGGCGGGACCGTGGAGCTGCACAGCGTCTGGAACGACGGCTGTATTCCCTCCTCGGCTATCACCTCTTAGGTCATCGCGCTGTTCCTAGGAGCGTTACGCCCAATCTACGTGGCCCGAGTCACACCCCGTAAGTGTCCAAAAACGTCCAGATACGGTCAGAAGAGACCGGGGTGCGACGGCCAGCGGAGCGGAACACCGCCCTCCGTCCGGCGGGGCGGCTCCACCGCCATGTGCCTGCGGCCCGGGTCGAACGCGCCCCGGGAAACGTGCCGTACTCCAGGAGAACCGCACTCCGAGCGTGCCGCACTCCAGGGGGACCTGTACAGCCGTGGGCCGGGCCGCACTCCAGGGCCCCGTACAGCCGTGGGCCGGGCAGTCGCGGGCAGGACAGCCGCAGGGCTGAGGGCCGCGCAGCCGCGCACCTGGGGCCGCGCGGGTCGAGGGACTCAAGGCACCGCCCCCGGGGGTGCCGCCCCGGGTGTCGCTCCCGGGCCCGTGGCGCCGGACCCGTCCGGCCCTGTCGGGCCGTGGTGCGGGTCCGGCGGCGCGGGAGGCGTCCACGGGAGTGTGGTGGGGCGTCAGGGGAGGCGGAGCAGCGAAACGATGCTGCGGGGCGCGCACGGCGGTCGTGCCGACGCGGATGGGCGGTCAGTGCTCGCGCGGGGCGGGCACTACGCGCTCCACCTCCGGGTGCACGGTCAGGAGCTGCCGCATGGCGGTCTCCGCTCCGGCGCCGTCCGCGGAGGCGAGTGCTTCGACGATCCGGGAGTGGAGCGCCAGGGAGGCCTCGGAGGGGCGGTCACAGCCGGTGACCGGACCGCCGGACACCTGGAGCGCGGCCGAGACGATCCCGGACAGGTGCTCCAGCATGCGGTTGCCAGCGACCTGGATGAGGAGCGCGTGGAACTCGGCGTCCGCGCGGGAGAACGTGATCGAGTCGCCCTGGCCCATGGCGTGCCCCATGATCTCCACCATGTCGCTCAGGCGCTGCTGCACCTCCTCGCGGCCATGTCCGGCGGCGAGGCGGGCGGCCAGGGGCTCGATGGTCCAGCGCAGCTCGCTGAGCTCGCGGCGCTGGTCGTCGCGCTGCGGGCCGAACGCCCGCCACTCGATGATGTCCGGGTCGAGCAGGTTCCAGTCGCTGACCGGGCGCACGCGCGTACCGACGTTGGGGCGGGCGCTGACGAGGCCCTTGGCCTCCAGGACGCGCAGCGATTCACGGACGACGGTGCGGGAGACCTCGAACCGCTGGCCGATCTCCTCCGGGACGAGGGGGCGGTCGGCGCCCAGGTCTCCGGAGACGATCATCTGGCCGAGCTGCTGGACGAGTTGGCCGTGCAGTCCACGGCCGCGGCTGCCTGCCGCTCGTCGGCCCACGCGGCCGAGGTCCTGGTCGGCGCTGTCCCACGCGGGCGCGACCACGCGGTCGGGCGTCTCTGCGTAGGGGTAGCGGTCGAGTTCGCCTGCCGGACCGGCGAGGCCGGTGTCTGCGGTGCGGGCGGTGGTCATCATGGTGTGCGCAAGGGTACTCACGGATCAGTTGTCGGCCCGGCCCCCAAGTCCCTTGAGGTCTTTGGTGAAAAGCACACGAAAGGGTGATCGCTTACCTCGCTCCAATTGACGCCTTATCGGAAAGAAGTCGCCACCCCATGGAGAGTTGTGCGCAGAACGCGCACCAAGGAGAGACGGGATGCGCTACGGAGTGGGCGATACACGGTCTGCACAGAGGCGCGGGCGGGAGCGGACCCCTGTCAGCGGGCCCTGCTGCGCACCGCCGTGAGCAGGTAAGCGCAGAGCAGTGCGGTCAGCGACAACGTCAGTGCGCCGCCGACAGGTTGGGCCAGCATCCGCAGCCCGGCGGCCAGATAGCGTTCGGCGCCGAACGGCCACTCCACCAGGGTCAGCTCGCGCAGGCGCGTCGGCAGCCCGGCCGCCGACCGCACGGTCGGGCCCTCCAGAGCCTTCTGCACGAGCGGTACGACGACGATGGGCACCGCGAGCACGGCGGCCAGCCCGGCGGTCGTGGACCGGAACACACCCGCGGCGAGCACCCCCGCCCAGGCGCAGGCCACCAGCAGGGAGATCCAACTCGCGCTCAACGTAGGCCAGTCGGCGGGAACTTCCGTGAGTTCTCCGCCGTATACAAGGTGAAGCAGCGCGGCATCGAAGCCCACCGTGAGGGCGGCCAGCAGCAGAGCGGTGGCGGTGGCGACGGCGAGCTTCGCGGCGAGGAGGCCGATGCGGCGGGGCACGGTGCCGCGATCCGTGGCCAGGGCGGGGTAGCGGAACTCCTCTCCGAAGGCGAGCGCGCCGAGCAGTCCCGCCCCAAGGGCGGCGGGTGGCAGGGGAAGTTCGTCGGGCCACGCGGCGAGCAGGCGCGCCTGAGGGGTGTGTCCGGTCCGGGCGAGGAAGACGCTGAGGATCGCGGACGCGGCGAGGACGGCGGCCGCCGTGAGGTATCCGACAGCGACCCCGGTGGCGCGGCGCAGTTCGTAGCGCAGCGGACGCAGAGGTCGGGGTGTGGCGCGGACCGTGATGGGGGGTGGCAATGGGGCGAGGGACGCTGTTGATGCGTATGAGGTGACTGAGGTTAGTGGGGTGACGGGCGTGCTGGCGGGCGCCGCCGCGTCAGTCTCTGGCTGGGGTGCGGAGGCCACTTCTACGGGGCGCGGGTCCTCAGCAAGGGAAAGCGGGCCCCCAGCAGAGGAGTCGGCAGGCCCCTGAGTGCTGCCTTGCTGCTGCGCACCACCTCCAGCGGACTCGCACTGCGCTGCGACCGGCGGCAGTTCAGTGGCCGATGCGCCCTCACGTAGGGACGGCGTTTCGGGCTCAGCGTTGACACCCGCAGAATCGTTCAGCTCCGTCTCAGCATTCGCTGGAGGATCGGTACGGGCAGGCGGCCCCGCATCCCCGATCTCGTCGGCGAGTTGGTGAACGAGGATCCCGTGGCGGAACGCGGTCTCCCCCACCTCCGCGCACGTACTTCCGTACACTGAGAGCCTCGTTCCGCCCTCCTTGGCCACCTCGACGGGCTGGCGGCGCGAACGGGCCTCCTTGGTCAACAGCGCGGCGAGGCGCGCCGCATAGGGGCTGCGCACGGCCACCCGGGGCCTGAGGCGGGTACGGGCGAACTCCGCCGCGCCCTGATCCGCGACCAACCTGCCCGCCTCCAACGTGACGACCCAGTCGGCGGCCCGCGCGGCCTCCTTGGGATCGCCCGTGGAGAACAGGACGGTGCCGCCCCGAGCGGCATGCGCTCGCAGAACGCCGTGCAGCCAGCCGCTCTCCCGTGCCGACAACCCCTCGGTGGGCCCGTCGAGCACGAGTGCGTGCGGATCGGCGAGCAGCGCGCAGGCCAGGCCGAGACGGCGGTCCATGCCCCGCGACAGCGTGCCGAGCCGCTGATCGCGCAGGCTGACCAGTCCCACGGCCTCCAGCACGTCGTCAGCACGGTGTACCGGCACCCCAACCGCCGCACACAGCATCCGCAGATGCCCACGGACCGTACGGGCCGGGTTGCCGGGCACGTCGCCGAACAGAACGCCCACTTCGCGGGACGGATGGGCGACGCGATGCAGTGGGCGGCCTCTGAAGTAGGTGATGCCACGGCCCTGTTGGAGTTCGAGCATCAGCCTGAGCGCCGTCGTCTTGCCCGCGCCCGGGGCGCCGAGCAGCGCGGTGACGCGACCCGGCCGCGCCTCGAAGGACACGTCGTCGACGGCGGGTGGGTGCTCCTTGCGGGGGTTGCTGGTCAGTCCGATGGCCTGGATCATCGCTTCTCTCGCAGGATGTGCGACCGCTCGGCGGCCGGGTTGGGTCCGCCGGATCGGGGACGGACCAGCCCCGTGGGTACCGCAGCAAGATAACGCGACATTTCCGGCTTTTCGCTGACGACATGGGCCGCAGGTGTCATCCGCGGGATCCGGCACGCACAACAGCGCCCGTCGGCCGGGCGCCAGAGGCGCCGGGGGCAGCGGTCCGCGTGCCGCGTTCGGGCACGAGCCTCACGGCGAGGACGTGCGTCAAGCCAGCTGGCGGACGGGCAGGGGCCGAGGCAGGCGTGCGGACAGCCCAGCACGGCTGCACGACAGGGCGACAGGCATGCGTCGCGACATGCGCCCCGCGTCCATCGACACGTTCACGCAGGCGCGCCCTTGGGACGGCGGGACGCGCGCCGGGCGAAGGAGTGTGGTGCCTCCCCGCAGGCCGGGAACGGCGTGGGATCAGACGTCCGGCCGCAGCATCGGCGGGTTGAGGAGCGTCGCTCCACCCGCCCGGAAGAGCTGAGCCGGGCGACCGCCCTGGCGGGTCGTCGTTCCGCCGGTGGGCACGAGGAATCCGGGGGTGCCCGTGACCTTGCGGTGGAAGTTGCGCGGATCGAGCGCCACGCCCCATACGGCCTCGTACACCCGGCGCAGCTCACCGACCGTGAACTCGGGCGGGCAGAACGCCGTGGCCAGAGACGAGTACTCGATCTTCGAACGCGCGCGCTCCACTCCGTCCGCCAGGATCTGCGCGTGGTCGAAGGCCAGCGGTGCCGCCTGCTCGCCCTCTCTCCCATAGCCACCCTGGTGGAGCAGGGCCTCGACCGGGGCCCAGCGCGCGCTGTTCGCGTCGCCGCCCGCCCGCGGCGCGGGCAGATCCGGGGCGAGCGCGAGGTGCGCGACACTGACCACGCGCATCCTCGGGTCACGCTTCGGGTCGCCGTACGTAGCGAGCTGTTCCAGGTGCGCGCCATTGGCCTGAACCGGACTGTCCGGGTCATGGGCGCAGAGCCCCGTCTCCTCACCCAGTTCCCGGGCCGCGGCCGCCGACAGGTCCTCATCGGGCCGCACGAACCCTCCGGGCAGCGCCCAACGCCCCTGGAACGGCGGCTCACCGCGACGTACGGCCAACGCGCACAGGGCGTGGCGGCGCACGGTCAGCACGACCAGATCGACGGTGACAGCGAAGGGCGGGAAGGCCGACGGGTCGTAGGGCGACATGCCGCGATCATAGTCGTCTGCCTGACGATAAACACCTCCTACGGCATTCCCTTCCGGCCCTGTTCCCGCGGAGCCGTCAGTCCGGCCCACCAGGTCCCCCACACCGCCACTGCGCGCCATCACACCCCCAACTGAAGCCCGTCGGCTGCTTCCTCGACCATGGCGAGCCCCAGCCTGCTCACCCGTACCGAGAACGGAGCCCCCGACACCCGCAGGCCCGTCAGCCCGACCTCACCCAGCGGCGCGCTGCGGACCGGCCGCAAGGTCACCGTGCCCGCCGGGGCGTCGGGACGCATACCCGCGAGCCCCGTCAGGAGCTGCACACCCGCCGCCGCGCTGATAGCTGCGGGCCGACAGGCCGCGGGGTGCGGCAGCGGAGCGCCGCCTTCCGACCGCTGCTCGCCCCCGTACATCTCCGGCAGCCTGCACTCGAAGGCCATGGCCGCGGCCAGCGCTCCGCGCAGCAGCGAACCGGCCTCCTTCTCGTAGCCAGCGGCGGCCAGTCCGGAGACGGCGACCGCCGTCTCGTGAACGCGTACGGCTCCCCCGCGGTGCCCAAAGGGGTTGTACGCCGCTTCCTTCGCGCCCAGGCTGCGCAGCCCCCAGCCCGAGTCCATGGCGGGCCCGCCGAGCAGCCTGGCGAGCTGCTCGGTCTGCACCTTGTCCAGCAGTCCGGGGGCGAGCGCGCCGGACCCGAGCAGGCCCGTGTCCAGGAGGTGGGCCGCGCCTCCGGTGAGGAACGGCACGGGTCGGCCGTCGCCGAGGCGGGCCGCCGCCGGTCGGCCGCCGACCCGGTCCGCCAGCCAGAACTCCTCGCGGAACCGGGCGCGCATCCGCCCGGCCCACGCGCGCAGGTCCGCGCCGCCAGCACGCCCGTGGCCGTCGAGCAGATCGGCTCCGAGGAGTGCTGCCCGGTGCGCGTGGGCCTGGATCTCGCAGCGCGCGAGCCCGTCGGAGCGCCGGTCGGGGTGGGGGTCCCGCACGAACTCTCCGTCCTCGACAGCGCCGAGCAGCCAGCGCAGGCACCGCTCCGCCGGGGGCAGCAGTTCCTCGACGTCCTTCTCCGGCGTGCCCCAGCGCCAGGCCTCGGCCAGGAGCGCGGGGAAGAGCAGGGTGGCCTCGATCCCCGTGCAGCTGGGCGGGAGGTGGGGTCCGGCGTCTCGTATCGGTCCCGGGATCATGCCCGTGCGCGGCCCCGCTTCCGTGAGCTGGCCCCGAGCGAGCGTGCGCAGCGTCCCCACCGCGAGCCGCGTGCCGAGCGGCAGCGCCATCCGGGCCGTGGTGAGCGCCTCGGCCGGGGCCAGGCCGCAGCGCCAAGGGGCGCCCGCCGCGACGTACACATCTGCGGGGTGGGCGGGATCGCGCAGCAGCAGTGCTCTCAGATCCGCGACGGACGCGTCGAGCAGGCGCTGCGCCGCAGGGTCGTCGCCCGCGGCGCGGGCCGAGGAGAGCGGGCTGGTCGCCCCGTGCCCCACGGCCCGGACCGGCCCGCCCCCGTCGGGGCGCACCCGCAGCTCCACGCTCTGGGTGCCGCCCGGCGCCAGGTGCAGCTCCCAGCGCAGCAGCCCCGCTGAGGCCAGCGCGTCCTTGGGCGCTGGGACGGCCGTGACCATGCAGTGACCCGTCCCTGAGGACCAGCGCATCCCGGAGTCGTGGACGCTGGCGGGCAGTTCGGGTCCTGCCCTGCCGGACGCGACCGCGCCGAGTTCCGCCAGGTCCGTGCCCAGGGACACTTCGATGGGCAGGCGCAGAGGGCGGCTGGCCGCGCTGCGCAGCGTGATCCGTTCCGTTCCGTCGGCGTGGCGGGTCCGCTCGACCACGACGTCCGGGTCCGGTCCCCCGTCGGCTGAGGGAAGGACGGTCGCCACGAAGCGGGCGCTGTCCGCCGAGAGCATCCGGGCCTGCACGGCGACCGGCTCGCGCCCGGCCACGCGCACCTGGCACCGGGACAAGAGCCGACGCCCCGCGCGGTAGAACCCTTCGAGTCCCTGGCCGTTCATCTGCCCCTGGTCCGTGGAGACCGCCAGTGCGGGCAGGGCCACGCAGATCAGGGACGTGTGCGCAGGGGCAGCACCGCCGGGCCGCGCCCTGGGGGCGGCGGGGGCTTGGCGCCGGGTGGCCGTCTGGAGGCCGAGAGGGGTGGACGGAGGCCGTCGGGCTCCGTGCTGTCGGCTCGCTCGGATCTGCGGGAGACGGGAGACGAGGCGGGAACGGACATGGGACAGCCTCTTCTGCGGTGTCTGCGCTACGGAGACTCGATCACGGAACGGCGGCACGCCCCGGACAGGGATACCGCCACTCAGGTGAACGGCGCTGGGTCGCCCCAAGTCACGCACGGACTCCAGGAAGCCGCCCATCTGGCGGCGTACTCTCCGGGCGATCGCCGCCGCGCGTGCTGGCACCGGCCAGGTCAGCCGGTGCCTGGCACGCCTGGTCACCGGCCGTTCCTGGCGCTGCGCCGGAGGGTGCGGCGGCGGTTCTGCGGTCCCGTGCCCGCCCGGTCGACGGCTCCTCGGCCGGGGCCCCTTCCCGCGGCGCCCGTAGCGCGGGAGTCCCGGGCTGCGGGCCGGGGAGAGCGGCGGTGCCCGCGCGGCGCGGGGCCGCCCCCGGCGCCCGTCACGGAGTCGCCGCCGCCCGCGGACCCGGCAGCGACGACGGCGACCTCGTCCTGGGCCCCACCCACGGATCCGCCGCCGGTTGCGGCAGTTCCGCCGCTTTCCGCGATCCCGTCGCCTTCGGCGCCCCTACCGGCGGCAGCGGCAGCGCCGCTCACGCGGTCATCGGCCTCCGCCTGTTCCGGCGAGTCGCCGAACGAGTCCGCGTCCATGGCCCACGCATCCGGCGCCTCGGCCTTCAGGCCCGCTCGCGCCTCGGCCCCTGCCTCCGCGTTGTGCGCGACAGCGGACTTGAGGACGCGCTGATCGCGGCGCGCGTTCGCGGCCTCCCGCTGAGCCCGCTCTCCGCGCAGGATGCGGCGGATCGGCTCCGGGTCTCCGTCCGCGCTGCACACAGGGTGCAGCAGGAGCGCGAAGGCGTAGCGAGGGTCGGCGATCAGGGCCATGGTCAGGGCTTCCTGGCCTTCGGCGAGATCTCCGAGCGACCAGGCCACCCAGCCCGCGAGCGTCAGGGGCGCGGCGGCGTGCTCCCGGAAGGCGCCGACGCACCGACGGGCCAGCGCCCGCCACAGCCGGAGTGCGCAAGCCGCCTCGTCGCCCTCCATCCACTCCGCCGCCCGGTCGCGCGTCGAGCGGTCCTGGAGGCCGAGGATCAGGGCGGCGGCCTCATCGTGGCTGATCAGCGCGTCGTCCTGAAGGTCCGCTTCCAGCGGGTCGAGGATCGGTGGGGCGGTGGCGAAGCGCGCCATGAGCCGGTCCGCCAGGTCCAGGGTCTCGGTCGCGACCTCGCCATGGTCCGCCTCGGACAGGATCCTCGGCACGAGCGTGAAGCTCACGGCGTGCAGCATCTGCTCCTGCTCCGCCGCGGCAGCGGTCCGCCATGGTGCGAGCCGCGCCCTGATCTGCCCCTGGGCCGGTCCCACCTGGTACCCGGCGTACACGGTGGCCGCCGCCAGGACCGAGGTGCCCGCCGGGAGCAGGGGGACGCCTTCGGGCGGGCAGCAGCGCTGGTTCGGGCAGCAGTAGGTCCAGAAGTGGCCGTCGGAGATGCAGACGACTTCGAGGACCGGGACGTCGAGGCTGCCGCACGCCGTGCGCAGTTCCTGGGCCAGGGGCTTGAGGCGCGCCATCACCTGCCGCCCGGAGGTGTCCCCGCGGACCCTCCCGGCTCCTGGCAGAGGAAGGCGACGACCCCGTCGGGCCGGGCCTCGCGCTGCTGGCAGCCGCTCACCAGGCACTGCGCCAGTTCCTTCGCGACGGACTGCCAGTCGTCGGCACGCTCCGGGATGCCGATGCGCACACGCCCGCCGAAGCGGCCACGCGGGCCGTGCAGGGCGATGAGGACGATGCTGTCCTCGGGCGTGAATCCGAGCAAGTACGGCAAGGCGTCGGCCAGTTCGGCGGGCGTGCGGAGGGTGACGACGGACTCGGGGGCCTCGTCGGCCCGTTCGCTGTGATTCGTCATACGCCGACTCTGCACCGGATTCCTTTGTTCCGGTTGAGCCTGTGGATAACCCTGATCAGGGGCACATCAAGGGTTATCCACAGACTGGCGGACCCGTTGGCCGAATGTCGGACCCATCGGGTTGCATGGAGCCATGAGCAACGAAGACCTGCGCACAGCGGCCGATGCCGTCCTCGCCCGCCTCGTCGGCAGCCCCTCCGCCGCATCCGCCGGTAAGCCCTCGCCGGAGGGCCCGCGGCTGCGCGAGGACCAGTGGCGCGCGATCGAGGCGCTCGTCGCCGAGAAGCGCCGGGCCCTGGTCGTGCAGCGCACGGGGTGGGGCAAGTCCGCGGTGTACTTCGTGGCGACAGCGCTGCTGCGGGAGAGAGGCAGCGGGCCGACAGTGATCGTCTCTCCGCTGCTCGCGCTCATGCGCAACCAGGTGGAGTCGGCCGCGCGCGCCGGTATCCACGCCCGGACGATCAACTCGTCCAACACGGAGGAGTGGGAGACGATCCAGGCGGAGGTGGCCGCGGGCGAGGTGGACGTGCTGCTGGTCAGCCCGGAGCGGCTCAACAATCCGGACTTCCGTGATCAGGTCCTGCCCAAGCTCGCCGCGGCGACGGGCCTCCTCGTCGTCGATGAGGCGCACTGCATCTCCGACTGGGGGCATGACTTCCGGCCCGACTACCGCCGTCTGCGCACGATGCTGGCCGAGCTCCCGCCGGGCGTCCCGGTCCTGGCCACGACGGCCACGGCCAACGCGCGCGTGACGGCGGACGTCGCCGACCAGCTCGGCACCGGCGGCGGGTCGGACGCCCTGGTCCTGAGGGGGCCGCTGGACCGCGAGAGCCTCAGTCTCGGCGTGCTCCAACTGCCCAATGCCGCACACCGGTTGGCGTGGCTGGCGGACCACCTCAACGATCTTCCGGGCTCTGGGATCATCTACACCCTCACGGTCGCCGCCGCCGAGGAGGTCACCGCCTACCTGCGCCAGCGCGGCCACACGGTGGCCTCATACACCGGGCGGACCGAGAACGCGGACCGCCAGCAGGCGGAGGAGGACCTGCTCGCCAACCGCGTGAAGGCGCTGGTGGCCACGTCCGCGCTCGGCATGGGCTTCGACAAGCCGGACCTGGGCTTCGTCGTCCACCTCGGCTCCCCTTCGTCACCGATCGCCTACTACCAGCAGGTGGGCCGCGCCGGTCGTGGAGTGGCCCATGCCGAGGTCCTGCTCCTGCCCGGCAAGGAGGACGCGGCGATCTGGGACTACTTCGCCTCACTCGCCTTCCCGCCCGAGGAGCAGGTGCGCCGCACGCTGAACGTTCTGGCGGAGGCGGACCGGCCGTTGTCGCTCCCCGCGCTGGAGCCGCTCGTGGAGCTGCGCCGCTCGCGGCTCGAAACGATGCTCAAGGTGCTCGATGTCGACGGAGCGGTCCGGCGCGTGCAGGGCGGGTGGATCGCCACGGGCATGCCCTGGACGTATGACACCGAGCGCTATCAGTGGGTCGCCAAGCAGCGGCAGACGGAGCAGCAGGCGATGCGGGAGTACGCCGCCACGACCGGCTGCCGCATGGAGTTCCTGCGCCGCCAGCTCGACGACGAACAGGCCGCGCCGTGTGGGCGGTGCGACAACTGCGCGGGCAGCCGCTTCGACGACGCCGTGTCGTCGACCGCGCTGGAGTCGGCCCGCGGTGAGCTCGCCCGCCCCGGGGTGGACGTCGAGCCGAGGAAGATGTGGCCGACCGGGCTCACGGCCGTGGGCATGCCCCTCAAGGGCCGCATCCCCGCCAGCGAGCAGGCCTCCCCGGGGCGGGCCCTGGGCCGCCTCTCCGACATCGGCTGGGGCAACCGGCTCCGTCCGATGCTCGCGCCCCAGGCGCCGGACGGGCCGGTGCCCGACGATGTCACGAAGGCCGTCGTCGAAGTCCTGTCCGACTGGGCCAAGGGGCCGGGCGGCTGGGCATCGGGCGCCGCTGACGCGGGGCCCCGCCCGGTGGGCGTGGTGACCACGGCCTCCCGTGCCAGGCCCCAGCTCATCCAGTCCCTGGGGGCTCGGATCGCGGAGATCGGGCGCCTGCCGCTGCTCGGCTCGATCGAGTACACCTCCGAGGCCGCGGAGGCACGCGTGCCCCGGAGCAACAGCGCTCAGCGCCTGCGTGCTCTGGACGGCGCGCTCACCCTGTCGCCCGCACTGGCCGAGGCCCTCCAGGAGGCACGGGGCCCCGTCCTGTTGGTGGATGACTTCATGGAGACCGGATGGACACTCGCGGTGGCCGCGCGACTGCTCCGCCGGGCGGGTGCCGAGGGGGTGTTGCCACTGGTCCTGGCCGTGCAAGGGTGACCAGGCATTGATGTGGGTCGGCTTGGGCAGGGATATGCGAGACGTATCACCGGATACCGGCCAGCGGCGTCAATTGCTCGTTGCCGCAAGCCAGTACGACGGGAAGAATTGAAGCGCTCCCGCGCGGCTCCCGTGGTCCGGTAGGGCTGTGTCGCGGTGCGCTCCCCCAGTCCGACCCCGCCCTCAGTAGAGGCGTGTAGCCGAAGGGAGGACCGTGACCTTCGGATTCGCTCCGTCCGCTGCGGCATCGTCGTCGGAACCCCTCTCCGCTGCCGCGATGCCCGATTCCAGCGACCTGCCGACCCGGATGCTGGAGCTGTCAGAGTGGTCAGCCGCCGAGATCCCGTTGCTGAGGAACCCGCGTGAGGTCGTGAGCGGTCTGCACAGCCGCCATCGACCGACCCCCGCCACCGCGGTCGTCGCCGTGCTCGATCCGGAGGAACGCGTGCGAGCCTCCGCGTCGTTCGCGCGGCGGGCGAGCGCGGCGGACGGCTGGGTGTTCCGCAACGCGCTGCTCGCCCAGCTGCGTCGGGTCATCCCGCACGACCTGCGCCGCCGCACGCCGGTGCGCACGGCGGTGCTGCTCTACTGCCGTGAGGGGGACGCGCGTTGGACGCAGGAGGACGGCGCGTGGATGTGGGGGCTGCGGGACGCCTGCACCCTGCACGGGCTGCGCTGCGGCGCCTACATCACGCTGACCCGGGACGGCTGGCAGGTGCTCGGCGAAGGCCGCGGAGGGCGACGGCCGACCGCCTCCTCACAGCCTGAGGGCCTCGGGGACCCCGAGCCGCGGCAGCCCCGCGCCAGCGGAGCGGCATCGGAGGCGCTGCGTCGCGTGGCAGCGCGCTGAGGTGCGCGTCCCGGCGCACTGGCCCGGCTTGGGTGGGCCGACGCGTGCGGGGTGCTGGGCTGGGTGCGTACCGCGTACGACGTGAGCGTGCCGACGCATCACGGATGATGGGCCACGCCAACGGCTGGCGGTGCCAGGGGCAGCCCCTGAAGTGTGACCGTCGAGCCGGGCCCGGCCAGTGCCGTCGAGCGGATCAGCAGCCACTCAGGAGAGGCAGGGCGCTGGGCGCTTCGACCGGCCGCCGTGGCACGTGCCACCAGGCTGGGGTGGAGCCGCCGCCGACGCTCGCGGGGACCGCCTCGTCCGCCTACGCGCCGTCCGCCCTACGCGCCGCGGCCCGTGCACCTCGCGCACACGCGGGTCGACCGACGAGTCATGCCGGGCCGTACGCACGCAAGCCCGACCCCCTGGCAGCGTGAGCCGACCGAGACCGGCACCACGTACGTCACACCTACCGCACGCATCACACCTGCCGCACACGTCACAGCGTGCACCGTGCGCAGCGCCGCGACACCGCAACGCCATGACACGACCGCGACCACGACCGAGCGCGGCGTAGCGCACGGCCGACAGCGCGGCAGCCGCGCCGCCGACGGTAGCGCGACCCATCACGCCGGGCGTGACGCACCCGCCGGGCGGAGGCGTCAGACGCCCGCGCCCAGCATGGCGTTGATGCGCTTCGGATCGCCGCAGACGATCAGCAGCGTCCCGGCACGGGTCAGCGCCGTCGGCAGGGCAGCGACCGCGGTGTCGTCGCCTCCGCCGTTCACGGCCACGACGACCACGGGGCGGGTCGCGGCTCGCGACAGGGCGGCGGCATCGGCGTAGAAGACGTCGTCACCAGCGTCGTGCTGGGTCCAGTAGGCGTCCTCGCCGAAGGACAGCTCGTGCGCGGCCCACGGGTGCGGTTCGCCGGTGGTGATCACCAGGATGTCGCCGGGGGCACGGCCCGAGTCGAGCAGCAGGTCGACGGCTTCCTCGGCGGCGTCCAAGGCGCCTTCAGCGGAAGCCGGGATCAGCTGGATCTGCGGAACCGTGGCGCTGTCGTTGGCGGAAGCTCGGGGTGCGGCCGGGGCGGACGGCCCGGGCGCGGGGGCCTGGGCCTGCGGCCCGGGCTTGGCGGCCGAGTCACGCGCCGCGCGCTGCGCGGGCGGCATCGGCCGTGCGGGACCCGGGCGGCCGGGCCGCGGCGGAGCCGCGGGACGGGGGCCGGGTACGGGGCGAGGGGTCGGCGCGGTACGGCCGTTGGCCGGAGTGGCGCGGGGACCCTGGGCACTCTCGTGAATCTGAGGCTCCTCGGGAATGAGAGGCATGCGTAGTTATTTATCAAACGCCGATGCGACACGCGTCGGCGGGTGGCACATGAGTGCGACCGGAACTGCGGAAAACATCAGAACTCAAAGCCGAGCTGGCCCTCGATTTCCGGAACGTTTCCCTCCGCACAGTTGCGGACTTTCTTGAGGTGCCGCCACTGGGGCAGCGCATCAAGATACGCCCACGAAAGCCGGTGGTACGGAGTGGGCCCCGTTCCGCCAGCGCGGCCTTGTGCACCGGCGACGGATAACCGGCGTTGGCCGCAAAACCGAAGTCTGCATGCTCGATGCCCAGTTCGGCCATCATTTTGTCGCGCTGCACCTTGGCGATCACCGACGCCGCGGCGACGGCCACGCAGGACTGGTCACCCTTGATCACCGTACGTACCCGCCACGGCGCTCCGAGGTAGTCGTGCTTCCCGTCGAGAATGACCGCTTCCGGGCGGACCGGCAGGCCCTCCAGCGCGCGCACGGCGGCGAGCCGCAGCGCGGCAGTCATTCCGAGGTCGTCGATTTCCTCGGGCGAAGCGTGACCCAGCGCGTGCGCCGTGACCCAGCCCGTCAGCTCCTCGGCGAGCTCGGCCCGCCGCTTGGGGCTGATCAGCTTGGAGTCCGTGAGCCCGGTGGGTGGCCTGCGCAGTCCCGTGACCGCCGCGCAGACGGTGACGGGCCCTGCCCACGCCCCACGGCCGACTTCGTCGACACCGGCGACGATCTTCGCTCCAGTGGTGGCGCGCAGGGAGCGCTCGACGGTGTGAGTGGGTGCTTCGTACGGCATGGCGCCAGACAGCGTACGCCGCCGACGACCACTCGCGACACCCCGGATCGCCGCGCCGGGCCAGGTGTGAGCCACGGCTCCGCCCGGCCCGCCTCGGACGGAGCCGCTCCGCGACCTCGGACCCGGCCGTTCCACCGCCCCGGACGAAGCCATTCCGCCGCCTTGGAGGCATCCGTTCCGACACCTCGGAGGCGATCGCTCCGCCGCCCCGGAGGTAACCGTTCCACCGCCCTGGACGGGGACCGCCCTGGACGGGGCACCCCCTCCCGCTACGGCCAGAGCCGCCCCGCGCCAGGCGGTCGCGGTCGCGGCCCCGTCGAGCTCACGGGCGCAGCAGCGGCATCATGACCTGGTCGACGAGGGCGACGAACTCCTCGTCGGACCATTCGCTTCCGCACACCTTGGAGCGGTACATCATCATCGCCGGGATCACATCGCAGACGTACGCGTCCGTAGCCCCGGAGCGCACCTCCCCGCGCTCGATCCCGCGGCGCATCACGCGCCTGATCAACTCCACGCCCGGCTGTATGACGCCTTCGAAGACCACGCCGTGAAAGCGCTCGACGGTTGCCATGTCGCACTCGTGAAGCACGGACATCAGGGCGTAGCCGGGGCGGGACGTCATCGCCTCGCGCATCTGGCGACACAGCTGCAGCAGCTCCTCGCGCACGCTGCCGCAGTCGGGCACCTCGTCGAGCTTGGGCAGGCTGGCCTCCAGGGCGTCGACGACGAGGTCCTCCTTGGAGGGCCAGCGGCGGTACACCGCGGCCTTGCCCGTCTGCGCGCCCGCGGCCACTCCCTCCATCGTCAGCCCGTTCCAGCCGACGGTGCTCAGCTGCTCCAGCGCGGATTCCAGGATCGCGCGCTCCAGCACGGGCCCTCGACGACGCGAGGCGACCGCCTGAGCGGAAGCGGCCGTCCAACGCGAAGTAGCCATCTACATCTCTCCGTTGAGCAATCGAGACGATGCCAGTGAACGCTTGCGTTCCCTGAGCGGGATTCACTACCGTAGGACGCGACAGTGAACGGGCGCGTTCACTAACGCACTTGTGGGGGATCCATAGTGACAACCTCTCAGTTAAAGCAAGATCAAAAGCCAGGTGCGGCCCGTCGAGAGGCGCACCGGGGAGTGGCCCTCACCATCATCGCCGCCTGCCAGCTCATGGTGGTCCTGGACGCGACGATTGTGAACATCGCGCTTCCGCACATCCAGGACGCGCTCGACTTCTCGACGACCGACCTGACCTGGGTCGTCAGCGCGTACACGCTCACCTTCGGCGGGCTGCTGCTCCTCGGCGGCCGGGCAGGCGACATCCTGGGCCGTCGACGGGTGTTCATGACGGGCATCCTGCTGTTCACCGTCGCCTCGCTGCTCGGTGGATTCGCCCAGGAACCCTGGCAGTTGCTGGCCGCGCGGGCCCTTCAGGGCATAGGCGGCGCCATCGCCTCGCCCACGTCGCTCGCGCTGATCACGACGACCTTCCCCGAGGGCCCCGAGCGGAACCGCGCCTTCGGCGTGTTCGCGGCCGTCTCCGCGGGCGGCGGCGCGATCGGCCTGCTAGCGGGCGGCATGCTCACGGAGTGGCTGGACTGGCGCTGGGTGCTGTTCGTGAACGTGCCCATCGGCGTGCTCATCGCGTTCCTGACGCCGCTCTACATCAGCGAATCCGAGCGCCATCCGGGACGCTTCGACTTCGTGGGCGCGCTCACGTCGACGGTCGGCATGGCCGCCTTGGTCTACGGGTTCATCCGGGCGTCCGAGGAGGGCTGGCGCGACGGTGTCACGCTGGGCTCGTTCGGTGTAGCGGCCGTCCTGCTGCTCGCCTTCGTGTTCATCGAGAGCCGCGCCAAGGAGCCGATCACTCCGCTGCGGATGTTCGCCGACCGCAACCGCTCCGGCACCTACGTGATCATGCTGAGCCTGGCCGCGGCGATGTTCGGCATCTTCTTTTTCATCGTGCTCTTCGTTCAGAACGTGCTGGACTACACCCCGATCGAGGCGGGTCTGGCCTTCCTGCCCGTCACCGCGGCGATCGTGATCGGTGCGGGCCTCTCCCAGCGGCTGCTGCCGACGCTCGGCCCCAAGCCGTTCATGGTCACGGGCTCGGCGATCGTCGCGCTGGGCCTTGGCTGGCAGACGTTCATCACTCCGGACAGTTCGTACGTCAGTGGGGTGCTCGGCCCGATGCTGCTGTTCGGCTTCGGCATGGGGCTGAACTTCGTGACGCTCACGCTGACCGCGGTCTCCGGCGTCGCCGTGCACGAGGCGGGTGCCGCCTCCGGCCTGCTCAACGCGACGCAGCAGGTGGGCGGTTCACTGGGCCTGTCCATCCTGACCACGGTCTTCGGCACGGCGAGCCGGGACGAGGCCAAGGAGCAGATACCGGACTTCATGGCGAAGGCCTCACCGGAGCAGAAGGCCGAATTCGCCAAGTCGCATGAGTTGCCGCCGCCGTGGGGTCACGAGGTGCTCTCCGAGGGCATCTCCACGGCCTTCATCCCGGCCGTCGGCATGGCCGTACTCGCCCTGGCCACCGCCTTGTTGGTGATCCGAGTACGGAAGAGCGACCTGGACGCGCTCGCCGGTACGGCGGAGGCGGCAGGTCCAGCGGGGGGCTGACGGGGGCCGTGTGTGCCGGGCCGTCCGCGACGGCGGGGCCAGGCCCGGCACGCACGGAGCCACCCCGTTCCCGCCGTCCCGTTCCCTGAAGGCAGCAGTCCGAGTCCCAGGAGGCACCGGCCACCGCCGGTTCAGGCGCCGATTCAGGCGACCGGCACCCAGGCGGGCAGCGGCTCGGTCCGCTCCAGCCACTGGGCGGGCGGCGCCGAGCCCGCCGCGGCGACGACTCCCCCGACGATCGCGCAGGTCGTGTCCATGTCGCCGCCTACCGCCGCCGTGGTCCAGAAGGCCTGCTCGTAGTCGTCCAGCGCGCGAGCGGCCGACCAGAGGGCGAAGGGCACGGTGTCGTGCGCGGTCGTACGGCGTCCGCATCCCAGGACGGCGGCGACCGTCCCCGCGTCGGCGTAGTCGAGCATGTCGCGGGCTCGCCGCAGCCCCGCCTCCACGGCACTGCGGGGCACCAGGGCGATCACGCCGTCGAGCAGCGCCTTGGAGGCGGGCGGACCCGCGGGGTCGGCAGCCAGTGCCGCCGCCGCGGCGACCGCCATGGCGCCGACGACGGCTTCCCGGTGCTGATGGGTGGTGTAGGCGGAGATCTCCGCCTGGTGGGTCGCCTGCTCCGGGTCGTCCGCGTACCAGGCGCCGAGCGGGGCGATCCGCATGGAGGCGCCGTTGCCCCAGGAGCCCTGCCCCTTGAACAGGGCGGATGCCAGCTCACGCCAGTCCCCGCCGTCCCGGATCTGGCCGAGCAGCCGGTTCACGGCGGGGCCGTAGCCGCGGTCGGCGTCTTGCCGGTCGGCGAAGGAGCGGGCCAGCGCGTCCTGGTCGATCCTGCTGTGGTCGGCGAGGACGGCCAGGACGGAACAGGCCATCTCGGTGTCGTCGGTCCAGGGCCAGGGGTCGTCGGGCAGCTCGCGGCGCTTGAGCAGCGGGTAGTGCGCGGGCGTGAAGAACTGGGAGCCCAGCGCGTCTCCCACCGCCAGACCGCGCAGGCTGGCCAGGGCGCGGTCCAGGCGCCAGTCGGGAGAGAGGTCAGCGGTCATCGCCCTGTCACTCTATCCGGTGATGCCGTACGGCTCTGGCTCCCGCCAGCGGTCGAACGGCCGGTCGAGGGTGTACTTGCCGTTCTCCCCGAGGAGCAGTGTCCGTGTCTCGCCGTTGCCCGGGTTGGACAGCGACTCGAACTCGGCCACCGACCAGTGGAACCAGCGCATGCAGAACAGCCGCATGGTCAGACCGTGAGTGACCAGGAGCACGTTCGGCGGATGGTCGGGGGCTTCGAAGCTGCGGAACAGGCTCTCCAGGAAGGAGCCGACCCGGTCGTAGACGTCGGCGCCGGACTCGCCCTGGGCGAAGCGGTAGAAGAAGTGCCCGTAGGCGTCGCGGTAGGCCTTCTGGAGGCGGACGTCGTCGCGGTCCTGCCAGTTCCCCCAGTCCTGCTCCCGCAGTCTCGGCTCCTCGCGTACACGGACCTGGTGGGGGTCGAGGCGCAGCGCGCGGAAGGTCTCGTGGGTGCGGCGGTACGGCGAGACGTACACGCTGATCCGCTCCTGGCCGAACACGTCCCGCAGGCGCTTGCCGGTGTCCTCCGCCTGCCGCCACCCCGTGTCGGTGAGGGCCAGCGCGTGGTCGGGCTCGCGCTCGTACACGGTGTCGTCGGCGTTGCCGACCGACTCGCCGTGCCGGACGAGGACGATGCGCCGGGGTCGTGCCATGGCTCGACCCTAGATCGGGTGCGGCGCGGCTGGCTCAGCCGGGTAGCCGACCGGCCTCCATCCGGCGTATTCGGCCCGTGAAGCGGCGGCGTAGGTGGCGGTCGTGGGAGACGACCACGAGGGCGCCGGGCCATTGGTCGAGTGCTTCTTCCAGTTCCTCGACCAGGGTCAGGGCGAGGTGGTTGGCGGGCTCGTCCAGCAGGAGCAGGTCGGCGGGCCTGGCGAGCAGCCGGGCGAGGCCGAGCCTCCGCCGCTGCCCGGCGGAGAGCGAGCCGACGGGGACATGGAGGTCGCGGGGGTGGAAGAGGCCATAGGAGAGCAGCAGCTCGGACTGCTCCTCCTCAGTGAGCGGCAGGCCCCTGCCGAAGGCCTCCAGGACCCGCTCGGTGGGGCGGCGTACGGGGATCTCCTGCGCCAGATAGCCGATGCGGCCGCGGCGGACGACCGAGCCCTCGTCCGGTTCGAGCACCCCCGCCATGGTGCGCAGCAGCGTGGACTTCCCCGCGCCGTTGCCGCCGTGGATGAGCAGCCGCTCGCCCGCGGTCACGGTCAGCTCCGCCACTTGGAGCCGGTCGCCGACGCGCACGTTGCGCAGCGTCACCAGGTGCCCCTCGGCAGCCCCGGTGGCCGGTCGGGCGGCGAAGCGCAGCGGCTCTGGCGGCTTCGGCACCGGGTGCTCGCGCAGACGGCGCAGCCGTTCCTGAGCGTTGCGGACACGGCCCGCGATGGAGGCCTGGACGCGGCCTCCGGCGCGGTCGTACGCCATCTTGTTGTTGTCCTTGATCGGGCGGCCGCCTGCCACCGCGTGTGCCGTGGTCGCCGCGAACTCCTCCAGGCGGCGAACCTCCTCCCGCCATTCCGCGTGCGCCTGCTCCCAGCGCTGCCGGGACGCCGCGCGCTCGGCGAGCAGGCCCTGATAGCCCCCTCCGTGGCGCACGACCGTGCGGCGGGCCTCGTCCACTTCGAGGATCGCGGTGGCCACGCGCTCCAAGAAGGTCCGGTCGTGGGAGACGGCGACGATCGTGCCCTGGTGGGCGAGCAGGGCGGTCTCCAGCCAGTCGAGCGCGGCCTCGTCGAGGTGGTTGGTCGGCTCGTCGAGGAACATCACCTCAGGGGCGGCCGCGATCAGGCAGGCCAGGCCAAGGCGCGCCTGCTCACCACCGGAGAGGCTGCCCAGTTCGCGCCCACGCTCTATGTGGGCGAGCCCGAGGCCGTGCATGGCCTTGTCGACTCGCGCGTCGGACTCGTATCCACCGCGCAGCTCGAAGGCCGTGAGCAGGTCTCCGTACTCCTCAAGGGCCGCTCCGGACGCCTCCGACACGCCACCGAGATCCGCCTCAAGTTCGCGCAGGCGTCGCTCCATGGCGCGCAGGTCGGCCAGGGCCACGTCGATCGCGTCACCGACGCTGCGGTCTCCGGGGAGCTGGGGCGTCTGCGCGAGGAGTCGGGCGCCGCCCTCCGCGACGGTCACCACCTCGCCGCCGTCGGGCTTCTCGATGCCCGCCAGCAGGTGCAGGAGCGTGGACTTGCCCGCGCCGTTCTCCCCCACCACGCCCACGCGTTCGCCTGGGCGGACCGTGAAGGAGACCCCGTCGAAGATCAGCCGGTCACCGCGCGTCTTGGTCATACCGCGCACCGAGATCTGAGTAGGCAAAAACACCCCCGCTATCGCATGCACCACGCCGTACCGCGAGCAAGCTAACGCAACGCTTGTCGCATTACAGCGAGTCTGACACAGCCGCCCGCACTAACGCAACATAAGTTGTAATTAAGTGTTGCTGGCACGACACCCCCTGGCGCCCGGCACGGGAACGGGCGCACCACCTGGCAGATGGACGACCACACGGCAGACGGACGGGACAGAGGTACGGAGATGAGCGACCGCGGTACGAAGGAGCAGGCCACGATGGCGCCGCGCACGGAAATGCGACCCGCGGGAGCGCAACCTGCGGAAGCGCAGCGCGCAGAAGCGCGGCCCACGAAGAAGGCGGCCGCGAAGGCGCGGCCTCCGAAGACCTCGGACGCGCCCCCCGCCGCACCCACCGCACCCACTGCACCCACCGCGCCCCCGAAGCCGCCCACCCCCACCCCCGGCACCCGCCGCCCCGGCGGCCGCACCGCCCGCACCCGCGCCGCCGTGCGCGACGCCGTCCTGAGCGGCCTCAGCGACCACGGCTACCCGGGCCTCACCGTGGAGTACGTCGCCGAGCACTCCGGCGTCCATAAGACCACCCTGTACCGGCGCTGGGGCGGCCTGGAGGGCCTGGTGGCCGATGCGCTCGACCTGGCGGGCGAGGACACCTGGACACCGCCGGACACGGGCTCCCTGGAGGGCGATCTGCGCGCCCTGGCCCGCGAGGTGGCCGACGCGTTCGCGGACCCGGAGAAGGCCGCCGCCCCGACCGCCTTCGTCGCCGCCGCGTTCCAGTCCCCGCGCGCGGCGGACGCCCTGCGCGCCTTCTACGCCGAACGCTTCGCGCGCTGCGAGGCCGTCGTCACGCGCGCGGTGGAGCGCGGCGAGGCGGACGCGGAAGTCGACGCGGCGGCGCTGGTCAGGGCCGTCTCGGCGCCGCTGATGCTCCGCCTGTTCGTCACCCGGGAGCCGGTCGACACGGCGCTCGCGGACCAGTCAGCGGCGGCGGCTCTGGCCGCGGTCCGGGCGGGCGCGTTCCACCGCGGCTGACGCCCCCTGGTGCCTCACACCGTCCACGAAGGCTCCAGATCGACGACGTCCCCCGTGAGCCCCGCGATGTCCGCCTCCGTCTGCGCACGCAGGGACAGCCGTTCCACGCGCTCCACGCGGTACTTGCCATGTTCGGCGGCCGACTGCCACATCGAGAGGATCAGGAACTCATGTCCGGGGGCCTCTCCGAAGAGCCCCGGACCATGCCGGGCGAGCCCGCCATGGCCGGGTTCCAGACCTTCTCCTGCATCAGCGCGAAGTGCTCCACCCGGTCCTCATGGACCCGGCAGTGCGCCACGCGCACCACGTCGGCGTCGGTGAAGCGCGGCTCGAAGCCCGTCTTCACGTCGAAGCGGTACTCGAACAGCTTGACCTCGCTGTCCTTGTACGTGCCCGTCTGCGCGGCGGCGAGCCGGTCGTGCGAGCGCGCCATGAAGGAGTCGTAGAAGGCCCGGCTCTCCCAGAACGCGAAGACATGGGCCACGTCGGGCCGACCACGGCTCCACCCTCCGCCCTGTCCCCGGAATCCCGGCTCCCCCAGAAGCCCCGCCCACTTTCGCTGCGCCCGCTCGAATCCCCGGCGGTCCACGACGGTGCAGCGAATCCACTTGACCAGCACCGCGCCATCGTACGGCGCAGCGCGTGGCCCTGGTCACGCTCGGGGGTAGTGCACCCGGATCAGCTCCGCGAAGTCGGCGTCATCCAGCTCGATCCCGAACTCTCCCGTGAGCAGGGTGCGCAACTCGCCCACCGGAACGTCCCGTTCGTCCACCGAGCCGTCGGAGCGTGCGACGGCCAGTCGCGCGCCGGTCAGTCGGCGGCGCGCCTCCGCGGTCGCCCGCTGGAGCACGGGACGCCGCATGAACGCGGACCTGGGGTAGGTGGAGGTGAAGTGGTTCATCACTACGTAGTCGACGGGCAGGCACTCCGCCAGCGTGTACGCGTAGAGGTCGAACCAGCCGTCAGCGTGCTCGGTCCGCAGCACCCACACGTCGTCCGTCTCGCGCAACAGGCTGAACCGCCACTCTCCTTGGCGCAGGTCGACACCGTCGCGCAGCGGCAGCGGCTCCAGGAGGCCCTCTCCTCCGAAGCCGACGTCACAGTGCCAGGGCTCGCCGTCCACCTCCACCTTGAGGAGCATGTGCGTGACCGGTCGCGTGGTGCTGGCCCCCGCCCTGACGCGGGCGCCGAGTCCGGTCACGGAGAAGCCGATCCGCTCCAGTACGGCGGCGAACAGCAGGTTCTGCTCGTAGCAGTAGCCGCCGCGCTTGCGGTGGACCATCTTGTCCTGGAGGGCGGCGACGTCCAGGACGACCGGGCGGCCGACCATGATCTCCAGGTTCTCGAAGGGGATCGACGTCACGTGCCCCCGGTGCAGCGCGCGCAGCGTCGCCAGATCGGGCTTGGCCTCTCCCTCGTATCCGACGTATCCGATCCGGGCGAAATAGGCCTCAAGGTCAACTTCTTCCCCGCTCCATGTCATGTCCCCAATGATCCCGGCGGTCTCTCCGGGTGCAAAGCGCGGGGTTCACGGCACCGATGTCAGTGGCAGGCCGTAGCGTGTCCGTAGCACTGGTAACCGGCCAACGGTGAGGGGGAGTTCGGTGAGCAGCATCAGGAAGGGACTCACGAAGGTCGAGGTCGGCCTGAAATGGGACCCGAGCCCTCTCGGCGCACCGTCCCACGACCTGGACATCATCGCTGCGACGTACACCTCTGACGACCCCCACGGCAGCCCCGCCTACCTGGTCCACTTCGACAGCCGCTCCCCGGACGGCACGATCACGCTCAGCCGCGACAGCAAGACGGGGCAGGGCTTCGGGTACGACGAGGTGATGGTCCTTGAGCTGGGGCGGCTCGCCGAGCGCTATGTGCGCGTGGTCATCGGCGTGGCCATCCAGCAGCCCCCGGAGGGGCGGGTGTTCGACGACATACTGAACGCATCGGTCCGTTTCCGCGACGGGTACACGGTCCTGGCTGAGAACGGCTTCGCGGACGTGACCGGATGCACGGCCGCCGTGGTCGGCGAGTTCCGCCGCGACGAGGGCGGGCAGTGGTCCTTCCGCGAGCTGGTCCAGGGTTTCGACACGGACCTGACGGCCTTCGCTGCCGCAATGGGGAGCGTGCGCTGACAGCGCGGTGAGCCCCCGGCGGCGGACGGTCACACCCGGCCCGCGGACGGCTGCCCCCGGCGGCAGACAGACGAGAGGGCGCCGACCGACAGTCGGCACCCTCTCTCCAGGCACGGAGCCCGAGCACTCAGGCACAGGGCCCGGACACCTCCGGTACGAAGGCCGGACCCTCGGGCCCCGGGCCCGTCAGGCGCGGAGCCCGGGCACCCTCAGCAGCCGCGTTCCCACCGCCGCCTCAGGTGCCCCCGGCGTCAGCTGCAGCCGCTGGTGGAGCCGCAGCCCTCGCAGATGTAGCACGAACCGGCGCGCTGCATCTTCGTACCGCAGGAGAAGCACAGCGGCGCGTCCGCCTGGATGCCCAGCTGCATCTCGACCAGTTCGGCGCTGGTGTGCGCCTGCTGCGGGGCCGGAGCCTCGGCCTGCGCCTTGGGCGCGGCGACCGCCTTCAGGGTCTCCGTCTGACGCGGCGCGGACTGCGCCAGGCCCTCGACGTCGACGTCTTCGTCGGCCGGTTCGTACGAACCGGTCTCCAGGTGGCGCTGGCGCTCCTCGGCGGAGTGGATGCCGAGCGCGGAGCGCGTCTCGAAGGGCAGGAAGTCCAGCGCCAGGCGGCGGAAGATGTAGTCGACGATCGACTGCGCCATCCGCACGTCCGGGTCGTCGGTCATGCCCGCGGGCTCGAAGCGCATGTTCGTGAACTTCGAGACGTACGTCTCCAGGGGCACGCCGTACTGGAGGCCGACGGAGACGGCGATGGAGAAGGCGTCCATCATGCCCGCGAGGGTCGAGCCCTGCTTGGACATCTTCAGGAAGACCTCACCGAGGCCGTCGTCGGGGTACGAGTTGGCGGTCATGTACCCCTCGGCGCCACCGACCGTGAAGGACGTGGTGATGCCGGGGCGGCCCTTCGGGAGGCGCTTGCGGACCGGGCGGTACTCGACGACCTTCTCGACGGCCTCGCGGATCGTCGCCTCGGCCTTCTCGGTCACCTCGGCCTTCTCGTCCTCCTTCTTCTTGGCGGAGAGCGGCTGGCCGACCTTGCAGTTGTCCCGGTAGATCGCGAGCGCCTTGACGCCCATCTTCCAGGCCTCGAAGTAGACCTCTTCGACGTCCTCGACGGTCGCGGTCTCCGGCAGGTTGACCGTCTTGGAGAGCGCGCCGGAGATCCACGGCTGGATGGCCGCCATCATGCGGACGTGGCCCATCGCGGAGATGGAGCGCTCACCCATGGCGCAGTCGAAGACCTCGTAGTGCTCGGTCTTCAGGCCCGGGGCGTCGATCACGTTGCCGTGCTCGGCGATGTGGGCGACGATCGCCTCGATCTGCTCCTCCTGGTAGCCCAGGCGGCGCAGGGCCTGCGGGACGGTGCCGTTGACGATCTGCATCGAGCCGCCACCGACGAGCTTCTTGAACTTGACCAGGGCCAGGTCCGGCTCCAGACCGGTGGTGTCGCAGGACATCGCGAGACCGATGGTGCCGGTCGGCGCGATCACCGAGGCCTGGGAGTTACGGAAACCGTTCTTCTCGCCCAGGCGGATCACGTCCTGCCAGGCCTCCGTGGCGGCGGCCCAGATCGGGGTGTCCAGGTCGTCCATGCGGACGGCCGCGGCGTTGGCGTCGGCGTGCTGCTTCATGACGCGCTTGTGCGGCTCGGCGTTGCGGGCGTAGCCGTCGTACGGGCCGACGACCGCGGCGAGCTCCGCGGAGCGCTTGTACGAGGTGCCGGTCATCAGCGACGTGATGGCACCGGCGAGGGCGCGGCCGCCGTCGGAGTCGTAGGCGTGGCCGGTGGCCATCAGCAGGGCGCCGAGGTTGGCGTAGCCGATGCCGAGCTGGCGGAAGGCGCGGGTGTTCTCGCCGATCTTCTGGGTCGGGAAGTCCGCGAAGCAGATGGAGATGTCCATCGCCGTGATGACCAGCTCGACGACCTTGGCGAAGCGCTCGGACTCGAAGGACTGGTTGCCCTTGCCGTCGTCCTTGAGGAACTTCATCAGGTTCAGCGAGGCGAGGTTGCAGGACGTGTTGTCCAGGTGCATGTACTCGCTGCACGGGTTCGACGCGGTGATCCGGCCGGACTCGGGGCAGGTGTGCCAGTGGTTGATGGTGTCGTCGTACTGGATGCCGGGGTCGGCGCAGGCCCAGGCGGCCTCGGCCATCTTGCGGAAGAGCGCCTTGGCGTCGACCTCCTCGATGACCTCGCCGGTCATGCGGGCGCGCAGGCCGAACTTGCCGCCCGACTCGACGGCGCGCATGAACTCGCCGTTCACACGGACCGAGTTGTTGGCGTTCTGGTACTGGACGGACGTGATGTCGTCGCCGCCCAGGTCCATGTCGAAGCCCGCGTCGCGCAGGGCGCGGATCTTCTCCTCTTCCTTGACCTTGGTCTCGATGAAGTCCTCGATGTCCGGGTGGTCGACGTCGAGGACGACCATCTTCGCGGCGCGGCGCGTCGCGCCACCGGACTTGATCGTTCCGGCGGAGGCGTCGGCACCGCGCATGAAGGAGACCGGACCCGAGGCGTTGCCTCCGGAGGAGAGCAGCTCCTTCGAAGAGCGGATGCGGGAGAGGTTCAGGCCGGCACCGGAGCCGCCCTTGAAGATCATGCCCTCTTCCTTGTACCAGTCGAGGATCGACTCCATGGAGTCGTCGACGGACAGGATGAAGCAGGCGGAGACCTGCTGCGGCTGGGGCGTGCCGACGTTGAACCACACCGGGGAGTTGAAGCTGAAGATCTGGTGGAGCAGGGCGTACGCCAGCTCGTGCTCGAAGATCTCGGCGTCCGCGGGGGAGGCGAAGTACTTGTAGTCCTCACCGGCCTTGCGGTACGTCTTCACGATGCGGTCGATGAGCTGCTTCAGGCTCACCTCGCGCTGCGGCGTGCCGACCGCGCCGCGGAAGTACTTGCTCGTGACGATGTTGACCGCGTTCACCGACCAGAAGTCGGGGAACTCGACGCCACGCTGCTCGAAGTTGACCGAACCGTCGCGCCAGTTGGTCATGACGACGTCGCGGCGCTCCCAGGTCACCTCGTCGTACGGGTGCACGCCGGGGGTCGTGTGGATGCGTTCGATACGCAGGCCCTTGGCGCCCTTGGATCCCTTGGCGCGGGAACCTCGTGCCGGGCCGCTCGTCGTCTCGGTCATGCCGCCTCCCTGTATCAGGCTAAAACGCCCTGAAGTGCCACGTTCTTCCCGCAGCACGGTGTGTGTCTGGTGTCGCGGGCACCCCTCTCAGGGGCACCCCGCGACAGGTCTGGTGCGCCGTCGTACCGTCCGTGGGACGGTCAGTCGGCGGCGGTGGCAGGCTGCGGGACTTCGGGAGTCCCTCCGGGCCCGCGGCCGGTCGCGGCACGCTCCGTGCCGGAGCTGTCCGGCGCGTCGTCGCGCCGTGCGTCCCGCTGGCCCCGCAGCTCCTCGATCGCGGCCTCGAAGTCCTCCAGCGAGTCGAACGCCCGGTAGACGGACGCGAAGCGCAGGTAGGCGACGAGGTCGAGCTCCTGTAGCGGGCCGAGTATGGCGAGCCCCACGTCGTGGGTGGTCAGCTCGGCGCTTCCGGTGGCGCGCACGGCCTCCTCGACCCGCTGGCCGAGCTGGGCCAGCGCGTCCTCCGTCACGGGCCGCCCCTGGCATGCCTTGCGGACGCCGTTGATGACCTTGGTGCGGCTGAAGGGCTCGGTCACGCCGGAGCGCTTGATCACCATCAGTGAGCACGTCTCGACCGTCGTGAAACGGCGCGAGCAGTCCGGGCACTGACGGCGCCTGCGGATCGACGTGCCGTCATCCGTGGTGCGGCTGTCGACCACGCGGCTGTCGGGGTGCCTGCAGAAGGGGCAGTGCATGGAACGTCCAACCCTCCTTAACGGCACGACTCAGAGGCCTCAGCGGGCCCTTGAGCCCCTCGAAGCAGCCCCCAGCATAGGCGATGCCCGGAGGCCCGGAAGACCGGGGACCACAACTTGTGGGCTGCGGCACCAATCCAACCACTAGATCTGGGGTTTGCCGTGATTTCGGCGCCGTCGCGTGTCGCGGGCGCGCACCGCTCGCGGCGCGGCGCCCGGCGCCCGGCGGGCGCGGAGGCTCAGCCCCTCCGAGGGCGGCGCTCGGCACCCTTCAGGCATGGCGCCCGGCGCTCCTGGGCGCAGCCCTCCGCGCCCTCGCGCACGGCGCCAGGCATCTCGTTCACGGCGCCAGGCCCGCCCGCGCGCCGCACCGCCGGACTCGCGCGCGGGCGCCAGTGCGCCCATGCGGGCCATGTCGCCGCCCACACGGGCAACGCCGCCGGTGAGACCGGTGCGGGGTTGACGGGGGTCAGGGTGGCAGTATGAGACTCTCACCCGGCAGGGTTACGACCCCGGCGGTGAAGCGTACCGTAATGAACCGAATTGCCTTTCGGTCCACGCGTTAGCCATACACCCAGACACATGATCACGTCAGGCAATCTACGATTTTTCACTCGAACGTGTGTTTGGCGCAACCTTTCGAAAGCAACTACCGTTGGCTAACTAGGGAGAACATTTCGAGAGGGGCCGACCGACGTGACCACCACCGCAGACAGCGCCACCATCACTGCCCAGGACCGCTCCCAGAGCCGATTCGAGCCGGTGCATGCCATGACTGACGCAGCCACGAACCAGGAGGGGCCCAAGCCCACGCGCTCCCTGCCGGGCCGACCTCCAGGCATCCGCGCCGACAGCTCGGGGCTCACCGATCGCCAGCGCCGGGTGATCGAAGTCATCAGGGACTCGGTCCAGCGTCGTGGTTACCCGCCGTCGATGCGGGAGATCGGACAGGCGGTCGGCCTCTCCAGCACCTCCTCGGTGGCCCACCAGCTCATGGCCCTGGAGCGCAAGGGCTTCCTGCGCCGCGACCCCCACCGCCCCCGCGCCTACGAGGTCCGCGGCTCGGACCAGCCGAGCACCCAGGCCACGGACACCACGGGCAAGCCCGCCGCTTCGTACGTCCCACTGGTCGGCCGCATCGCCGCCGGTGGCCCGATCCTCGCCGAGGAGTCGGTCGAGGACGTGTTCCCCCTCCCCCGGCAGCTCGTCGGCGACGGCGAGCTGTTCGTCCTGAAGGTCGTCGGCGACTCCATGATCGAAGCGGCGATCTGCGACGGCGACTGGGTCACGGTCCGCCGCCAGCCCGTCGCCGAGAACGGTGACATCGTCGCCGCCATGCTCGACGGCGAGGCCACGGTCAAGCGCTTCAAGCGCGAGGACGGCCACGTCTGGCTGCTGCCGCACAACGCCGCGTACCAGCCGATCCCCGGCGACGAGGCCACCATCCTCGGCAAGGTGGTCGCCGTGCTGCGGCGCGTGTGACCCCCGCCCCTGACCGGCCCCGGGACCCACTGCGCCGGTTCCGGGGCCCTGCCATGTCCGGGCCCCGGGGCACCTGAGTCCACCACGGGGTTCCTGAATCCACTACGGGGCCCCGACGGGCCGCCCTGGGCCCCGGCGCCGTACGCTCCGCACACGCTCAGAGCCGTCACGGCCGCGCCCCGCAATCAGATCGGCCCCACCCCAGCCAGGGGCACCGAAAGAGGCCGACAGAGCCCACCACGCGCCCACGGAGCCCCGCCCGTGGCGACGGGCACCCCGCCCCGCCGCCGCGCAGAGGCCCCGCGTCGCTACTCGCCCTTCTCCCGCGCCGCCGCGTCGATCGCGGCCAGCGAGCGGCGCACCTGGTTGCGGTCCGTCGTGTACCAGAAGTCCGGCAGCGACGCCCGCAGATAGCTGCCGTACCGAGCGGTGGCCAGGCGCGGATCCAGGACGGCCACCACACCGCGGTCTCCCGAGGCACGCACCAGACGCCCCGCGCCCTGCGCCATGAGAAGCGCCGCATGCGTCGCCGCGACCGCCATGAAGCCATTGCCCCCGGCCTCGTCCACGGCCTTCTGGCGGGCGCTCATCAGCGGGTCGTCGGGGCGCGGGAACGGGATCTTGTCCATGATCACCAGCTGGCAGCTGGCACCCGGCACGTCCACGCCCTGCCACAGCGACAGCGTGCCGAACAGACACGTCTGCGGGTCGGCCGCGAAACCCTTGATCAACTCGCCCAGGGTCTCCTCGCCCTGGAGCAGGATCGGCATGTCCAGCCTGCCCCGCAGCTCCTCCGCCGCGGACTGCGCCGCCCGCATCGAGGAGAACAGGCCGAGCGTGCGCCCGCCCGCCGCCTCGATCAGCTCGGCCAACTCGTCCAGCATGTCACCGCGCGTGCCCTCGCGGGCCGGGCGGGCCAGGTGCTGCGCGACGTACAGGATCCCCTGCTTGCGGTAGTCGAACGGGGAGCCGACGTCGATGCCCTTCCAGGCCGGGCTGTCCTCGGACTGCGTGCCCTCCGGAGCGAGGCCGAGGGACGCCCCCACCCCGTTGAAGTCGCCGCCCAGCTTCAGCGTCGCGGACGTGAGGACCACGGAGCGGTCCGTGAAGAGCTTCTCGCGCAGCAGCCCTGACACGGACATGGGAGCCACCCGCAAGGAGGCGCCGAAGCGGTCATGGCGCTCGTACCAGACGACGTCGTACTCGGAGCCGTTCGTGATGCGCTCCGCCACGTCGTGGATCGTCTCCACGGACGCCAGGGCCTGCTTGCGGACGGCGTCCTCGTCCTGGACCGACTTGTCGCGGGTGGAGCCGAGCGCCGTGATCACCGTCCGGGCGGCGTCACGCAGCGCCATCAACGCGTACCCCAGGTCCTCCGGGATCTCCTCCAGGCGGCCGGGCAGGGCCAGCTCCATCAGCCGCTCGAAGCCCTCGGCGGCGGTCTGGAGCTGGTCCGCGGCCTTCTCGTTGACCAGCTTCGCCGCACGGCGCACCGCGCGGTTGACCTGCCCAGGCGTGAGCTCGCCCGTGGCGACGCCGGTGACGCGGGAGACCAGCTCGTGCGCCTCGTCCACGATCAGCACCTCGTGCTGCGGCAGGACCGGGGCGCCCTCGATGGCGTCGATCGCGAGCAGCGCGTGGTTGGTGACTACCACTTCGGAGAGCTTGGCGCGCTCGCGGGCCGCCTCCGCGAAGCACTCCTGCCCGTACGCGCACCGCGTGGCCCCCAGGCACTCCCTGGACGAGACGGACACCTGGGCCCAGGCCCGGTCGGAGACCCCTGGAGTGAGGTCGTCGCGGTCACCGGTCTCCGTCTCGTCCGCCCAGTCCCGCAGGCGCAGCAGGTCCCGGCCGAGCTTGCTGGTGGGCGCGGCCGCCTCGAACTGGTCGAAGAGGCCCTCCTCCTCGTCCTGCGGCACCCCTTCGTGCAGGCGGTGCAGGCACAGGTAGTTCGACCGGCCCTTGAGCATGGCGAACTCGGGGCGGCGGCGCAGCAGCGGATGCAGCGCGTCCACCGTGCGCGGCAGGTCCCGCTCCACGAGCTGCCGCTGGAGCGCGAGGGTGGCCGTCGCCACCACCACGCGCTCCCCGTGCGCCAGCGCGGGCACCAGGTACCCGAGGGACTTGCCCGTGCCGGTGCCTGCCTGGACCAGCAGGTGGGAACCGTCGTCGATCGCCTCGGCGACGGTCTCGGCCATGGTCACCTGACCAGGGCGCTCCGTGCCGCCGACGGCGGTGACGGCGGCGTGCAGGAGCTCGGGAAGAGAGGGCTTCGTCATAGGCCGACCAGCCTACGGTGCGCCACTGACAACGCCACGATCAAGGCTCGTGGAGGGGGTTGGGCACCGTGCCGTGCACGGCGGCGTGCGGGCGCTCGGGCCGGTCGCGGTAGCCGTCGAGGTGGAGCCGGTTGCGGTTGAGGCACAGTCGGTCGATCCGCGGTGTGAGCAGGTCGAACATCTCGTACCGCTCCTTGAGCTCTGGAGCGCGGGCCTGGTGGCGCAGGATCTCGGCGCGTACCAGCGACCAGAAGTCCGGCTCCGGGACGCCGAGCTGCTCCTCGCACAGCGGCGCCAGGTAGCGGAAGACGCCGACGAACAGCCCCGCGTGGATGAACTGCGTGAGGAAGGCCGGTGGCTCGGTGAGCAGGACGGCGCGCACGTCGTCGGGCATGTCGGCGTGCTCCGGAACCGGCTCGGCGCTCACGTTGACGTCGTCGACGAAGTCCTTCACCGCGAGCCGCGTGGGCACGTCCTTCTCGTCGAAGACGACGATGGCGTTCTCTCCGTGGGGCGAGAACACGGTGCCGTACCGGTACAGGAACTGCAGGAGCGGCGGCAGCAGCGCCGCGAACAGGTGACTCAGCCACACGGTGGGCGGCAGCCCCGAGCGGCTGATCAGCTCGGCGACGAGCGCCCTCCCCTGGGGGTCGGTGTGCAGCAGACACGCGAGCGTACGGGCGCGCTCCCCCGGCGCGAGGTAGCGCTTGAGCGGCTCGCGCCAGATGGCGCCCAACAACTCCTTGTACTGATAGGGAACTTCCGGAAGCGCGTCGTACACGGGGTGCTCCACGGCGACGGAGGCGACCTCTCCTAGGAGGATCACCCGGCACTCGTCGCGCAGGAAGGGGTCTCCGTCGCGCACCGTGTGCACCCAGGAGGTGACGGAGGGCGCGGCGAGCGTGCGCTCCGTGGGCAGGCCGCGCCACACCAGGGTGTTGAGGACCGACAGCGGGAGCTTGATCGTGTGCCGCTCGGGGCGGGTGGTGTTCAGGAAGGTGCGGATGGACTGCTGCGGGAGGCGCTGGTCGCCGTCGCTGGGCAGCGGAACGATCTGTCCGGCCGCTACGGAGGGGGCGAACAGCGGCAGCACGACGTCGTCCCACTGCCAGGGGTGCACGGGAAGGTAGAGGTACTCCCCGGGGTCGAGGCCCCGTGAGCGGAGGACGGCGGCGTAGGTCTCCCGGGTGGCGGGGTCGAGTTCGCGGGCGTAGAGCCGGTCGGGGCCGTCCAGGCCGGGCACGCCCCGGTAGGTGGCGAGGCTCGCGTGGACGGCGATCCAGGGGATGGCGGAGCTGACGCGGGCCTCGGGCGCCCAGCGCTGCGCGTCGGTCGCGGAGAATCCGATGCGCCCTTTGTTGAGGACGAGCCAGGGGTGGCCGGTCTGGTGCCCTTCGAGTTCCGCGTAGTCGAGGTCGGCGAGTTGGGCGGCGGTGCGGGCGGTGTGGTCGAGGCGGGCGTCGGCGCTGAGGGTGACGGTCAGCTCACGGATGAGGTGGCCGAGCGTGGCGCCGTCCAGGCCCAGGGTCCGGCGGGCGGCCGTCAGGAACCACAGCGGGTCGGTCGCGGGCAGCGCACCGGCGCCGTCGGTGAGCGCGAGGCTGGCCGGGTCCACGCGCCAGCCGCCGTACGCGCCGCGGCGTGCGCGGAAGAGCAGACAGGGGCGGGCCCGCTCGCTCTCGGCGGAGGCCTCGGGCTCCCCGTCGGCGCAATCGCGTTCCCCCTCGGCGGGGGCGGCTGGCTCTCCCCGCCGGGGGCGTCGAGGAGCAGGCGATAGCTGCCGGTGCCGCCGTACGCGCCATCCTCGGTCGGCCCGGTGGGGATGGGCTCGACGATCTCCTCGTACGCGAACTCGCTGACGATCTTGGCGAGGAGGCGCCGCCCGGCCTGCTCCCAGCGGTCCTGGGTCAGCTCGGGCGGGTCGAAGAGCGCGGTGGGGTCGTGGGGCACCGGTGTGCGGGCCGGTTTGTGCGCGCTGCGGGTCGGCTGCTGGTCGTCGGGATTCGGCACGGGGACTCCTCGGTGAGGGAACCGGATCGGGTCGAGCGGTGTAACAGAGTCGAGCGGTGCAACAGAGGTGAGTGGTCAGTGCGCGGGCCGGTCGGGCGGGTCAGAGGACGGCTCGCAGGGCTCGGTCACGGATCATGAGCGCCGCTCGCTTGTCGGGCAGGTCGACTTCCGCGGCGAAGCGGAAGCCGGCGCTGAGGAACGCGGAGACGGAGGGGGTGTTGCGCAGGTCTGGTTCGGCGACGACGCGTGCGCAGGAGGGGCGGTGGTCGAGGACAAGATCGGCGACGGCTCGCAGCAGGGTGGTGCCGATTCCCCGGCCGCGGTCGGCGACACCGCCAATGAGGAGGTGAAGTCCGGTGTCGTGGGGGCGTACGGGGTAGTGGCGCGCCAGGGGGTCGAGGTCGGCGCGGTAGATCTCCCAGTAGCTCATGGGGGTGCCGTCGAGGACGCCGAGGCAGGGCACGCTGCGGCCGTCTCCGTCGAGTTGCGGCCGCAGGTGGGCCTCTGTGACGGAGGTGGGCCCCGCCAGTTCCCAGAACGCGGCCACGGCCGGGTCGTTCATCCACCGGCTGATGAGCGGCAGGTCGCGTTCGAGGCGGACGGGGACCAGGCGGAAGGTGCCCGCTTCGGTTGCGGCCGGGCGCCAGGCGGCCACGTGGTCGAGCAGGTCGCGGGGAGCGCCCCGTGCCGTGCCCCCTGGCCTGACGGCTGCCGTTCCTGCCATGCCTGCCGCGCCTGCCGTGCCCGCGCGGCCGCTCGGCGTCGCGGGCAGGTCGCCGTTGCCGTCGGGTGCCGAGGAGGGGGGTGTTCGCCGCGCTCGGCGATCAGGGCGAGGAGGTCGTCGGGCAGCCGCAGGTCCAGGGTGTCTTCGCAGTCCGGGGTGCGCGCGGTGGCGGGCTCGGTTCCGGCGTCGGTGCTCGCGTCGGTGGGAGGCACGGCGTCGCTCCTCTCGGCAGGGGGCGGGTTCAGTGGAGGCGGGGCACGGTCCTCGGGAAGGGGGCAGGCGGGGACAAGGGGCATGGCGGTGAGGGGAGTTCACCGCCGGGGGTTCATTCGTGGAGGGGGTTGGCGATGGTGACGTAGACGGACTGGGTGTCGACCGGGCCGACGAGTTCGTCGAGGCCGTGCAGCCGGGTCAGCAGGTTGGCCTTGCAGCGCAGCACCGGCGAGTCGAGCAGCCGGGAGGGCAGGGGGGTGCGCAGCGCTCTGGGGCCTGACGCGGCGTCGGCGAGGAAGCGGCGGAAGGCCGCCAGCAACAGCCTCTCGTCGGCGAGGCGTTGGGCTCCGAAGGCTCCGATGAGCCCGAGCACGTTGTTGATGCCGAGGTAGTAGGCGAAGCGCTCGTCGGTGACCGCGTCGGAGACGAAGGTGTCGCTGTGCTGCCCGATGCCGGGGAGACGCTTGTCGAGTTCGGCGCGGCGGGACTCGCGGAAGTAGTAGCCCTGGTTGTCGCGGTAGCGTCCGCCCTTCGGCCAGCCGTCGGGGTCGAGCAGCAGCACGGTGTTCTGCTGGTGTGCCTCCAGGGCGACGCCCGCCTCGCTGTCAAGCCAGAGCACGGGGCGTACGACGCTTTCGAGGTAGCGCAGGAACCACTCGGCGGCGACGGCTCCGCGTGGGCGGCCGGTGCGACCGGCGAGCCGAATGACGATCTCGGCGAGCCGTGAGCGCATCGGCGGACGGTCCTGACCGATGGGCCGCACGGCGGGCTTGGGCGAGACGAGGCCCGCGATGCAGGTGGCGTCGTCGACGGGGCTGAAGGGGTTGTGCCGGATCATGACGTCGAGCCCGGTGACGGGGACGCCGTCGGCGCCGGTGACGGCGAACCAGGCGGGGTCGCGGACCACGTCGAAGGTGCGGTGCGCCGCCTGCCACTGTTCGGCGAGCCCGCTGCGCAGCAGTCGGTGGACCTCGACGCCGCGGTGGAGCTCCTTGCGGAGGTTCTCCCGGCGGGAGTTGGTGATGCGCAGGCCGAGCGACAGCTTCAGCATGGCGGGGGCACCCGAGCGGTAGAGGGTGCGTACGGAGGAGGTGGGGCACCAGGGGTCGCCGTGCTGGCCGAGATCCTTGAGCAGTCCGGCGTCCAGGAGGGCCGCCGTTACGGAGCGGTGCTTCAGCTCCCGGAGCTGCCAGGGGTGTACGGGGAGCAGGGCGTGGCCGTCCGGTGCCGCCAGGTCGGGCCCGGCAAGGCGCGCGGTGAGTTGTTCCGCCGAGACCTGGCGGCCCCGTTCGGTCCAGGCGGATTCGGTGTCCAGGACGGAGCGGTCGACGGCGAGCCAGTGCAGGGGGAAGGCTCCGCGCAGTTCCGGTGAGTAGAGCCGGGCCTCGGTGTCGGAGAGTCCTTCGCGGCTCTTGGGCGTCGGGTGCAGGGGATGGCCCAGGAGCAGGGACTGTTCGGCGGCCAGGAAGAGGTCGGGGGTCTCCTTCGGATTCTCGCGGCGGTCGGCGATGAAGTCGGCGGTGCGGCGTACGGAGTCGGCGACGCGGGCGACGAGGTCGGCACCATCAGAGGGCTCGGAGGGCTCAGAGGGCTCGGAGCGGTCGGGAGTCTGGGCCGACGCTTCGGGGGCCAGTGTCACTCCGCCGGGAGGGGTGGGGGTGTCGGACGTGACGTGCGGGGCGGAGGTGCTGGAGGCGTCGGGCGCGGGCTCTGCGGACGTGTCGGGCCCCGCGGACACGTCGGACACGTCGGGCGCCTCGGGCTCCTCGGGCGCCTCCGCAGACTCGGCTCCCTCCGCCGGTTCGGGCCCCTCGGGGCGCCTGGGCGCCTTGACGTCGTGTGAGTGCGTGGCAGCCGTGGGGTCGGGTGTCGTGACTTCGGATGCTGTGGTGCGGGTCGTCTCGCGGCTCAGGAGGGCGGCGACGGTGACGGCGTCCGCTGGGGGCGCGGTCCGTGGGCCGTCCTCCAGGCGGGGCAGGCCGAAGCGGTGCCACCCGGTCGGGGAGCAGTAGAGGACGGGGACGAGGAGGGCGGTGCCGCTGGCGTCGAGGGGGATGCGGAGGGTCCCGTGGTCGGGTGGGGCGATGCCCTTCTCGCGCACCCAGCAGCGCAGCAGGTTCTCGACGGCGGCGACCTGCGCGGCGGTGTTCGGGTCGGGGTGGTCGAGGAGGTCGGGGCAGGTGGGGCGCGGGCGCTCGGCCTCCTGGCCCCGGCCTTTCTGCCGGGGGACGGTGCCGGGCTCCGGGGTCGTCGGGGGTTGTGTGCCGCAGGCGCCGGACGGGTGGGGTTGGGGACGGCCGTCGGATGCGGGGGTGGGGTTCAAGTGGGCTTCCTTGAGGTGTGTGCGGGCTCCGTGGGCGACGGGCAGGGCCGGGGAGGCAGGCGGGACATGCGCGGCGCCGCCGGGGCGGTGCGTACCCGGAGGGGTCGGTTGGGACGGGCGGGAGGTACGGGGGGGGACGGGGATGGATAGGAAAAAGTCCACAGGGGGGGCAAGGTGGCGCGGGGCAGGGGGTTACCGGTGGTGGGATCGGGTGGCCGCGGCGAGGGCGTCGGCGAGGCGGTCGAGGACCGCGGTCGCCTGTTCGTCGGTGATCGTGAGTGGAGGGAGGAGGCGGACGACGCTGGAGTGCCGTCCGCCGAGTTCGACGATGAGTCCGCGGCGCAGGCACTCGCGTTGGACGGCGGCGGCGAGTTCGGGGGCTGGTGGGCGGGGCTGGGTGCGCGGGACGCCGTACGCGTCGTCGTGGGGGTTGTCGGGCTGGTGGGGATGCGGGTGTGCGTCGGACTGGTGGCCTGGTGCGGGGTCGCGGGGGTGTGCGGTGGGCTCGGGGTGGGTGGCTCCGGTGGGCGTCGCGGGTCGGGGGGCGGGCACGGCTCGCGCCGCGTCGCCGCGCGAGCCGTTGCTTTGGGCATGGCTTCGGGGGTCGGCGCTGTCGGGTTCGTGCGTCAAGGGGTCCGGGGCGGCGTGGGGTGGCCGTTCCGGTGCGGTGGTCGTGGCCGCGTACGGAGACGGGGAGCCGTCTTGCCCCTGTTCCCCCTGTTTCGGACCCCTTGGGCGTCGTCGGGATCGACGAGTTCGATGCCGAGCATCAGTCCGCGGCCGCGGACGTCGCCGACGCAGGGGTGGTCGGCGGCGAGGGCGCGCAGGCCGGTGAGCATGCGGGCGCCGACGGCGGCGGCGCGGTCGGCGAGGCGGTGCTCGCGGACGTAGGCGAGGGTGGCGGCGCCCGCGGCCATGGCGAGCTGGTTGCCGCGGAACGTGCCCGCGTGGGCGCCGGGCGGCCAGACGTCGAGGTCGTCGCGGTAGACGACGACGGCCAGGGGGAGGCTGCCGCCGATGGCCTTGGACAGGACGAGGACGTCCGGCACCACGCCGCTGTGCTCGACCGCCCAGAAGGCACCGGTCCTGCCGACTCCGGTCTGCACCTCGTCCGCGATGAGCGGGATGCCCCGGGACGCGGTGATGTCGCGCATCCGGCGCATCCAGGCGTCGGGGGCGGGCAGGACACCGCCCTCGCCCTGTACGGGTTCGAGGATCATGCCCGCGGGGGTGGGCACGCCCGACTTGGGGTCGTCGAGGAGGGACTCGGTCCAGCGGGCCGAGAGTTCGGCGCCGTGGTCGCCGCCGACGCCGAAGGGGCAGCGGTAGTCCTGCGGATAGGGCAGGCGCGCCACCCGTACGTCCTGTGCGCCGCCGGATGCTTCGAGCGCCCCCGCGGTCATGCCGTGGTAGGCGCCCGTGAAGGCGAGCAGGCCGTCGCGCCCGGTGGCCGTGCGCACCAGCTTCAGCGCGGCCTCCACCGCGTCCGTGCCCGCGGGCCCGCAGAACTGGACGCGCGCGTGCTCGGCGAGGCCCGGCGGCAAGGTGCGGAACAGCTCGGTGGTGAAGGCGTCCTTGACGGGAGTGGCCAGGTCGAGGACGTGCAGCGGCGCCCCGGAGTCGAGGACGGCGCGGATGGCTTCCAGCACGACGGGGTGGTTGTGCCCGAGCGCGAGGGTCCCGGCGCCGGAGAGGCAGTCGAGGTAGCGCCGTCCGTCGGCGCCTTCGATCGTCATCCCGCGCGCCCGGACCGGCACGATCGGCAGGGCGCGCGCATAGGTGCGCGCGGCCGACTCGCGCGCCGACTGGCGGCGCAGGATCCCCTCGTGCGCCGCGGACACCACCGCGGGGGCAGGCTCGGTCACGGCCACGGCTTTCGGTCCTCCCGCTGGGACTGTGGCAGGACCCGCCGCATCCGGCCGGTGCGGCGGGCGAGTTGGCGCGGGGGTGAACGCGGACCGCGTATCCCCCGTACGTACCAACGACGGTGAGTGCGGGGGATCACGGGTTGCCTGAAGATCCTTGCCGTGACGGAACCGTTGCAGTCCCGTCGGCCGTCCCCGACGGCACCGGCATAGTGTGGGGGGCCGTTCATCAGCACCGAGGTGTTCAGCACCCCTGAGCACCACTGGCGTCGGCGCCGTACGAGAAGGCGTCCGACGGCGCGATGTCCGGCACTTTGGAACGATTCGAGGCCCAGGGGGATTCTCACCATGCGACCCATACGCCCGCTTTTCGCCGCTCGCCGTGGGAGGAGCGCGCGCGGTAGGACCTCCCCGTGGCGGCCGCTGTCGCGCTCGGCGCGGCCCTGGTTCTGACCGCGACGGCCTGCGGCCCCGGCGACGACGGCAAGGACGACACGTCCGCGGAGCAGCCGGGCGGCGGCGACAGCGACGGCAAGATCAAGCTTCCCGGCGACATCGAGGACCGGCTCAAGGAGCACGGCATCGATCTCGACAAGTGGAAGGACGGCGCCTGGCGGAACTGGGACAAGGACGACTGGCTGCGCGAGGCGGGCGATTTCGTCAACCCGATCATCGAGGGCCTGTGGGACCCGGACCGCATGCGGGACGCGGACAAGAACCCGGACCGCGGGGTCGACGACAACGACATCTCCGGTGACCAGGGCGTGACGGACCCGACGCCGGAGCCCGTCGAGGCCGCCGCGGTGAAGCCGCCGTACCACAGCCAGGTCCCCGCGGCCGGGAAGCTGTTCTTCGACGGGCCAGAGGGGTCGATGGTCTGCTCGGCCACGGTCGTCGAGGACCCGAAGAACCCGGGCAAGTCGAACATGGTGTGGACCGCGGGCCACTGCGTGCACGCGGGCGCCAAGGGCGGCTGGTACCGGAACATCGCTTTTGTCCCCTCGTACAACAACGGCGGGAAGGCCACCGCGGACCTCCAGGGCGCGCCGAAGGAGGAGGTCGCTCCGTACGGCGTCTGGTGGGGCGACTGGGCGCAGACCTCCGACCAGTGGATCGAGCAGGGCGGCCCGACCGGCGGCAAGGGCGCTCCGTACGACTTCGCGGTGATCCATGTGACGCCGGAGAAGGGCAGCAAGGCCAAGTCCCTCGAGGAGATCGTCGGCGCGGCGCTGCCGGTGGACTTCAACGCCCCGGCCGTGCCGCAGATCAAGGACATGACGGCGACCGGTTACCCGGCGGCGCCGCCGTTCGACGGCCAGAAGCAGTTCCAGTGCGCGGACAAGCCCGGGCGGCTGTCCCTCAACAAGCCCGACCCGACGATGTACCGCATCGGCTGCACCATGACCGGCGGTTCGTCCGGCGGTGGCTGGGTGGCCACGGGCAAGGACGGCAAGCCCGCGCTGGTGTCCAACACCTCGATCGGCCCGGTCACGGCGGGCTGGCTCGCGGGGCCGCGCCTGGGTGACGAGGCCAAGGGCGTCTACGACGCGGTCAGCGAGAAGTTCGCGGGCCGGTAGGCCGGTCGACGCGGTGATGGGCGGGCCCGCCCCCTGGTGCGGGCCCGCCCCCCGGGCACCCGGGCCCCGCTCCCCGGAGTGGCTCCGCTCCCCGAGGCGGATCCACCCCGCGCCGGGCAGCGCGAGGTCGCCGAAACCTTCACGGCCCCGCCCCTGTTCGTCCTCAACTCCACAGGCATAGTGGGATGTCACGTCGGCGGGGCGGGCTCCGCGCCCATGCCTGACACGCACATGGCAAACACACGTTCTCACGGGGGTTACAGCTCCATGCGTTCCATTCGTGCGCCCTTCGGGCGCCGCGGCGCTCGCCGTGCCGCTCTCGCCGCCACCGGGCTCACCGCGGCCCTGGCGCTCACCGCCACGGCCTGCGGGCCGAGCGACGACAAGGCGAGCGACAAGCCGGACGCCTCCGCCTCGCAGGGCGCGGACCAGGGCTCCGACTCGGGCTCCGGCCTGCCCGGCGACCTCGCCGACCGGCTCAAGGAGCACGGCATCGACCCGGACAAGTGGAAGGACGGTGCCTGGAAGGACTGGAGCAAGGACGACTGGCTGCGCGAGGCCAAGGACTTCGTCAACCCGGTCATCGAGGGCCTGTGGAAGCCCGAGCGGATGCGGAAGGCCAAGGACCCGAACAAGACGATCGCGGCGAAGGACGCGGCGGCCGACCAGGGCGCGACCGATCCGGAGCCCACTCCCGTGCGCGCGAAGCCCGAGAAGACCCCGTATCACGAGAACGCGGCGCCGGTCGGCAAGATCTTCTTCGACTCCCCCGAGGGCTCGATGGTCTGCTCGGGCACGGTCGTGAAGGACCCGCGCAACCCGGGCAAGTCGAACCTGGTGTGGACCGCGGGCCACTGTGTGCACGCCGGTTCCAAGGGCGGCTGGTACCGCAACATCACCTTCGTGCCCGCGTACAACGACCTGGGCAAGTCCGAGGCGGAGCTGAGCAACGCGGCTCCGCAGGAGATCGCCCCGTACGGCCAGTGGTGGGCGGACTGGGTGTCGACCTCCGGCGAGTGGATCGACCAGGGCGCGGCGTCGGGCGGCGCCGGTGCGCCGTACGACTACGCCGTGATGCACGTGAAGCCGCAGGAGGGCACCAAGTCGCTGGAGGAGACGGTCGGCAACGCGCTGGATGTCGACTTCTCGACTCCGTCGGCGCAGAGCGTGGGCTCGATGGGCGCCTGGGGCTACCCGGCCGCGCCGCCGTTCAACGGCCTGACCATGCACAAGTGCATCAGCAGGCCGGGGCGCCTGTCCCTTGACCCGGCGCAGCCGACGATGTACCGCATCGGCTGCACCATGACCGGCGGGTCCTCCGGTGGCGGCTGGTTCCGCGTGGTGGACGGCAAGACGAAGCTCGCCTCCAACACCTCGATCGGCCCGGCGCAGAACACCTGGCTGGCCGGTCCCCAGCTCGGCACCGGGGCGAAGCAGATCTTCGACATGATGAGCGAGAAGTACGGGGCTCAGTGATCCTCGCGGATCACTGAGGGGGCGGGCCGGGGCCGCCCCGGCGGGCGGGATCGCCCCGGCGGGCGGGATCGCCCCGGCGGGCGGGATCGCCCCGGCGGGCGGGATCGCCCCGGCGGGCGGGATCGCCCCGGCGGGCGGGATCGCCCCGGCGGGCGGGGTCGCCTCGGTGGCCCGCCGCCTGCCCTCTGGCCCCTCCGGCCACCCTCGCCCTCTCTATACGACGAAGGCCCCGCCCCCTCTTGAAGGAGGGCGGGGCCTTCACCATGTGCATGGCGTACGAGGTCCGCGGGGTGTACGGCGTCTGCGGGTGCCCCAGGCGCGGGCGATCAGGGCGCCGCCGTGCCCGGCGGCCGGTGCGCCCCTGTCGGGGCAGGCCACCCGGCGCCGAGCCTCGGCAGTGTCAGTGCGCCACCGGCACGAACGGTGCCAGCTCCGCCGCCAGCTCCTCGTGCACCCGTGCCTTGAGCAGCGTGCCGTCGGCCGTGTGCTCCTCGGAGAGCACTTCGCCGTCGGCGTGCGCCCGGGCGACGAGCTTGCCGTGGGTGTACGGCACGAGGGCCTCGATCTCCACCTCGGGCCGGGGCAGCTCGGCGTCGATGAGCGCGAGCAGTTCCTCGATGCCCAGCCCGGTGCGGGCCGACACCGCGATCGCGTGCCGCTGCGTGCGCAGCAGGCGCTGGACGGTCAGCGGGTCGGCCGCGTCCGCCTTGTTGATCACGACGATCTCCGGCACGTCCACCGCGCCCACCTCGCGGATCACCTCGCGCACGGCGGCGAGCTGCTCCTCGGGCGCGGGGTGCGAGCCGTCCACCACGTGCAGGATCAGGTCGGACTCGCCGACCTCCTCCATCGTGGAGCGGAAGGCCTCGACGAGGTGGTGCGGCAGGTGGCGGACGAACCCGACGGTGTCCGCCAGGGTGTACAGCCGCCCGCTCGGGGTCTCGGCCCGGCGCACGGTCGGGTCGAGGGTCGCGAACAGCGCGTTCTCGACCAGCACGCCCGCGCCGGTGAGGCGGTTGAGCAGGGAGGACTTGCCCGCGTTCGTGTAGCCCGCGATGGCGACGGACGGGACCTTGTTGCGCTTGCGCTCCTGGCGCTTGAGCTCGCGGCCGGTCTTCATCTCCGCGATCTCCCGGCGCATCTTCGCCATCTTCTCGCGGATCCGCCGCCGGTCCGTCTCGATCTTGGTCTCACCGGGGCCGCGGGTGGCGAGGCCGCCGCCCTTGCCGCCGCCCATCTGCCGGGACAGGGACTGGCCCCAGCCGCGCAGCCTGGGCAGCATGTACTGCATCTGGGCGAGGGCGACCTGGGCCTTGCCCTCTCGGGACTTGGCGTGCTGGGCGAAGATGTCGAGGATCAGGGCGGTCCGGTCGATCACCTTGACCTTGACGACGTCTTCGAGGTGGATGAGCTGGCCGGGGCTCAGCTCACCGTCGCACACGACCGTGTCGGCGCCCGTTTCGAGCACGATGTCGCGCAGCTCCAGGGCCTTGCCCGAGCCGATGTACGTCGCCGGGTCGGGCTTGTCGCGGCGCTGGATGACGCCGTCGAGCACGAGCGCGCCCGCCGTCTCCGCGAGGGCCGCCAGCTCGGCGAGGGAGTTCTCCGCGTCCTGAACCGTCCCGGAGGTCCAGACACCGACGAGGACCACGCGCTCCAGACGGAGCTGTCGGTACTCGACTTCGGTGACGTCCTCGAGCTCGGTGGAGAGGCCCGCGACACGGCGCAGGGCCGCGCGCTCGGCGCGGTCGAACTGCTCGCCGTCGCGCTCTCCGTCGATCTCGTGGCTCCAGGCGACGTCCTCTTCCATCAGGGCATCGGCCCGAAGACCTTCGGTGTAGTTCTGCGCGAAGCTCTGTGCGTCCTGGGAAAAGGAAGAAGAGGAGGTCATTGGGTCCTTTACGTCGATGCGAATGCGATACGGGGCAGGTCGCGGGCGTCTGCCGCGCCTGCCGCGTCCGGAGACGGCTCGCCCCCGGGCTGCGACGGCGCCACCCGTCACATGCGACAACGCGCTCGGCCGTCCCAGGATTCCCCGGACCGGCCGGGACCGGCCCTGAGATGTCCCCGAGGGGTTTTCCCGGATGGGCCGCGCCGTCGACCTGACGATGGTTGCACGGCACGGCCCGTCTCGTCACCTGGTTAACGCGTCGCCCGGGCCACGCGCCGCCCCGGCTAGCCGTTCTTCCTCGCCCCCGGCTGCCCTGCCGTCGGTGCCGCCGCCCTCCAGTCCGGGTGGCCCGGCATCGGCGGCGTCTTCTCGCCGTAGAGCCAGCCGTCGAAGAAGTCCCGCAGGTCACGGCCCGAGATCTGGGTGGCGAGGCTGGTGAAGTCGGCGGTCGTGGCGGTCCCGTCGCGGTGGCGGAGCACCCAGCTCCGCTCCAGGCGGTCGAAGGCGCGGCGGCCGATCTCCTGGCGCAGCGCGTAGAGCACCAGCGCGCTGCCGTCGTACACCACGGGCCGGAAGATGCTGAGCTTCTCCCCGGAGCCGCCCCCTTCGGAGCGGCGGGCGGCCCTCCGGCGGCGCGCCAGCGGTCCGAGTACTGGTAGGCGTTCCGCATGCGGGCCGTGAGGGACTTGCCCGCCTTCTCCTGGGCGTAGAGGCCCTCGTACCACGTGGCGTGCCCCTCGTTCAGCCACAGGTCGGACCAGGTGCGGGGGCTGACGCTGTCGCCGAACCACTGGTGCGCCAGCTCGTGCACCATGATCGATTCGACGTACCAGGCCGGGTACTCGGGCCGGGTGAACAGCTCCTTCTCGAAGAGCGACAGGGTCTGCGTCTCCAGTTCGAAGCCGGTGCGCGCCTCGGCGACGAGCAGCCCGTACGTCTCGAAGGGGTAGCGGCCGACCTTGGTCTCCATCCAGCGCATCTGGTCCGGCGTCTTGGCGAGCCAGCGCTTGAGCTTCGCCTGGTCCTTGGTCGGCACCACGTCGCGCAGGGGGAGGTCGTGCGGGCCGGTGCGGTGCAGCACCGTGGAGCGGCCGATGGACACCTGGGCGAGTTCGGTGGCCATGGGGTGGTGGGTGCGGTAGGTCCACGTGGTGCGGGATCCGGCGCGCTCCTTGGCCACGGGGAGGCCGTTGGCGACGGCGGTGAGTGCCTTCGGAGCGGTCACGCGGAAGGTGAAGCGGGCCTTGTCCGCGGGGTGGTCGTTGCACGGGAACACGCGGTGTGCGGCGTCGGCCTGGTTGGCCATGGCGAGGCCGTCGCGGGTGCGCAGCCAGCCGCCCTCCTCCTGCCCCGGCACCGGGTCGCTGGTGTGCCGCACGGTGATCCACAGGCGCTGTCCGGCCTCCACGCGCGTGGGCGGCGTGATGACCAGGTCCTCGCCCGCGGTGGCGAAGGAGGCGGGCGCTCCGTTGACGTCGACGGAGCGGACGGCGCCGTGTGCGAAGTCCAGGTTGACCCGCTCCAGGGGAGCCGTCGCTCGGGCGTCGATCTTCGTGAGGGCGTCGAGCGGCTTGCTGTTGTCCCCTCCGTAGGTGAAGGCGATGTCGTACGCCCGCACGTCGTATCCGGGGTTGCCCAGGTGCGGGTAGAGCCGGTCGCCGATGCCGAGCGGGGTGACCGGCTGCGGGGCGCTCGCGGCGAGCAGGGCGGCGGAGGTGGCGGTGGCCAGGAGGGCGACCGCGACGCGGACGGCCTTGGGGCGCGGCGCCCGGGTGCGAGGGGCGACGGCGTGCGCGTGCGACGCGCGGATGCGAGGGGTGTGCGGCATGAACTACCGCTACCAGCGCGCGCCTTCCCCGCAGCGGCGGGACGCGCGGCGCCACCCGAACGAGCGGCGTACGGACGCGGCATCCGCCCTCTACGGAGACGCGCGGCCACGCCTGCGGAGTGACGCCGCCCCTACGGAGTGACGCCCTTTACCGTGTGGCCGCCGCCCGGTGCTGGGCGCGGCTCACGTCGTACACCCCGGCCACGTTGCGCATGGCGCGCATCAGGCCGGGGAGGTGGGCGGCGTCGGGGAGTTGAAGTGTGTACGTGTGGCGCACGCGCTGCTCGCTGGGGGGCTCCACGGTCGCCGAGATGATGGCCGCGCCCTCCAGGGCGATGGCTTCGGTGAGGTCGGCCAGCAGGTGCGGTCGGCCGAAGGACTCGGCGATCAGGGTGACCCGGCACTCGGCGCCGTCTCCCCAGCGCACGCCGACCTCCGGGCGCCCCACGTTCTTCATGCGGGCCACGGCGGGACAGGTGTCGCGGTGCACGGTGACGACGCCGCCGCGCACGGCGAAGCCGGTGATCTCGTCGGGCGGTACGGGCGTGCAGCAGCCCGCGAGACGTACGGCGGCGCCTTCGCGGTCCAGGACCACGACGTTGACGGCCTCCGGGCGCAGGGCCGCCGACACCTGGGGGCGCGGGGCGGCGGGGACGGTCACGGGGGTGGGTCCGGGCGCCATGGGCGGGACGGGGGCGGGCGCCGGGTGGGACGTGAGCCAGCGCCGGATGGCGATCCGCGCGGCGGGGGTGCGGGCGTGGTCCAGCCACTCGCGTGAGGGCCCGGAGGCCGGGTCCTGGCCCATGAGGAGCTGCACGGTGTCGCCGTCCCGCAGAACCGTGCTGAGCGTCGCCAGACGGCCGTTGACGCGCGCCCCGATGCAGGCGTGCGCGTCCTCGCCGTACTGGGCGTAGGCGGCGTCGACGCAGCTCGCGCCCGCGGGCAGGCCGAGGGTGCCGCCGTCGGTGCGGAAGACGGCGATCTCCCGGTCCTGGGCGAGGTCCTCGCGGAGGGTGGACCAGAACGTGTCGGGGTCGGGGGCGGCCTGCTGCCATTCGAGGAGGCGGGAGAGCCATCCGGGACGGGTGGGGTCCACGCGCTCGCCGTCGGCCGACTCGGCGGGCCGCTCCTCCACCGACTGCTCGTCCGGGGGCGCGGCGTAGGGGTTGCGCAGGGCGACGACGCCCGCTTCGGCGACCCGGTGCATCTTGTGGGTGCGGATGAGGACTTCGGCGACCTCGCCGTCACCCCGGGCGACGGCCGTGTGCAGCGACTGGTAGAGGTTGAACTTCGGTACGGCGATGAAGTCCTTGAACTCGGAGACCACCGGCGTGAAACACGTGTGCAGCTCCCCGAGCACTCCGTAGCAGTCGGCGTCTTCGGAGACGAGGACCAGCAGGCGTCCGAAGTCGGTGGGGCGCAGGGATCCGCGTTTGCGGTGCACGCGGTGGACGGAGAGGAAGTGCCGGGGCCGGATGACGACCTCCGCCGCGATGCCCGCCTCGCGCAGCACGCCCCGCACTTCTTCGGCGATGTCCGCGAGCGGGTCGGAGCCCTGGGCGTCCTTCGCCGCGATCAGGGCTTTGACCTCGGCGTACTCCTCGGGGTGGAGGATCGCGAAGACCAGGTCCTCCAGCTCGGTCTTCAGCGCCTGGACGCCTAGCCGCTCGGCGAGCGGAATGAGCACGTCCCGGGTGACCTTGGCGATCCTGGCCTGCTTCTCGGGGCGCATGACGCCGAGGGTGCGCATGTTGTGCAGCCGGTCGGCGAGCTTGATCGACATGACGCGTACGTCGTTGCCGGTGGCGACGAGCATCTTGCGGAACGTCTCGGGCTCGGCCGCCGCTCCGTAGTCGACCTTCTCCAGTTTGGTGACGCCGTCGACCAGATAGCAGACGTCGTCGCCGAACTCCGCGCGGACCTGATCGAGCGTCACGTCCGTGTCCTCGACCGTGTCGTGGAGCAGGGAGGCGGTCAAGGTCGTCGTCTCCGCGCCCAGTTGGGCCAGGATCAGCGTGACGGCGAGGGGGTGGGTGATGTAGGGCTCGCCGCTCTTGCGCGTCTGGCCTCGGTGCGAGGACTCCGCGAGGGCGTAGGCGCGGCGCAGGGGTTCGAGGTCGGCGTCCGGGTGGTGGCCGCGGTGGGCCTCGGCGACGTGGCTGATGGCGTCCGGGACGCGGCCGCGGGCGGCGGGCCCCAGCAGGGCGGCGCGGCCGAGCCTGCGCAGGTCGAGCCCGGGGCGGGCGCGGCGTCTCAGGCCCGAGGGCGTGATGGGGCCGGGCGTCGCGGGATTCGTCGCCTCCGCACTCATGGGCACCTCCGGCAGCTCCGACCGGCGGTGAGCGGACGGCAGCCTGCTCCGTCCGGGCCGGTGCTTGATGCTACCGAGCCCATCACGCGGGGCTGACCCGCTCTCGCCGAGCGTGAAACGGATCACCCATTCGAGCGACAGTTCTGTCGAGTCCTGTTTCGACTGATGATGCGACCGGGGCGAGCGTCGATTCGACTCTTCGGTGCCCTTTCGCGATCGGGTGGCCTGGTGTGGCGCCTCGGGTTTCCCAGGGGTGGCACGCGCCTCGTGGGCCCCTTCAGCCCTGGTCGCCCCGCTCGCGCGCGGTACCGGGCGTCCTGGCGGGCGGGACGCCTGGGCGGCGCCTGTACGCCTCTCCGGGGCCCGGAGGGGCACCTCTCCGGGGCGCCCGGGTTCGCGGCGGCGTACGAGGCGTACAGGGCCCGTGCGGCGTACGAGACGTACGGAGCGAAGGTGGCGTGCGTGGGGCGCACGCGGACCGGTGGCCGCGTACGAGGCGGGCGGAGCCGCTGGTGGTCGCCAGCGGCCCGTCAAGCCCGTCAGGAGGCACGGGGCCCGTCAGGAGCCCGGCGCAGGGGCGGTCAGGAGGCCGACGCTGCGGCCAGCCACTCCCCGTCGATCTCGCCCTCGGCGACGATCACCGCGGGCCCGGTCATCTCGATCTCGCCGTCGGGCCGCTCGGTGATCACCAGACGTCCGCCGAGCACGTCCACCGTGTACGTCACCGGGGCGCCGGTCACTGTCGGGTCGAGGCCGTCCCTGCGGGCGGCGGCGACCGCCACGGCGCACGCGCCCGTGCCGCAGGAGCGGGTCTCTCCGGCGCCGCGCTCGTGCACGCGCAGGGCGACGTGCCGGGGGGCGCGGTCGACGACGAACTCCACGTTCACCCCGTTCGGGTACGCGGTGGCCGGGGCGAACGACGGGGCCTCGTACAGGGTGCCCGCGTGGGCCAGGTCCGCCACGAAGGCGACGGCGTGCGGGTTGCCCATGTTCACGTTGCGGGCGGGCCACTGGCGGTCGGCCACGGAGACCGTGACGTCGCCTTCGGGGAGCGTGGCCTTGCCCATGCCCACGGTGATGTCACCGTCGGCGCCTGTGGAAGCGTCGGGCTTGGCGATGTGCACGCGCTTGACGCCGCCACGGGTGGCGACGGCCAGGTCGCCCTCGCTGACTAGTCCGGCGCGCTGGAGGTAGCGCGCGAAGACGCGCACGCCGTTGCCGCACATCTCGGCGATCGAGCCGTCGCCGTTGCGGTAGTCCATGAACCACTCGGCCTCGGCGGCCAGGTGCTGGGCGTCGGGGTGGGCGGCGGAGCGCACGACGTGCAGCAGGCCGTCGCCGCCGATGCCCGCGCGGCGGTCGCACAGGGCGGCGACCGCGGCCGGGGGCAGCTCGATGGCGTTGTCGGCGTCGGGGACGATCACGAAGTCGTTCTCGGTCCCGTGCCCCTTGAGGAAGGCGATCCGCGTGCTCATTCCTCGATCGTACGGGGTGGGTACGACACCGACTGCGCCGGTGCTCCGGGGCTTCGGGGCTTCGGGGCTTCGGGGCTTCGGCTCAGCGGAGCCGGGCCACCCGCCACACCGCGAGGACGGCGGCGCCCGCCACCACCAGCGTGTACGCGGAGACGACCCGCCAGTCCGGGCGGCGGCCCGAGCCGCGCTCCGGCAGGCCGGGCCAGGTGTATCCCACGCGGCGGGCGGCCATCATGCCCCAGCCCGCGGCGCAGGAGCTGATCAGCAGCCCCAGCATGGCGACGACGGCGCCGCCGTCGCCGAACTCGAAGGCCAGCGGGAAGGCGAACATCAGGGAGCCGACGGCGGCGAGGATCACGATGGGGGCGAGCTGCCAGATGCGCAGCCTGCGCTGGGGTCGCAGCTCGACCTCGACCTCGGGCTCGGCGGCCAGCTCCGCCTCGGAGGGGCCGTCGTCGGTCACGCCGCCCGTGGTCGCGTCCGGGCCGTCCGTGCTGAGCGCGCCGTCCTGTGCGGTGTGCTGCTCGCCGTCATGTGCGGTGTCACGAGGGCTGGCCTCCATCGCCACGCGCCCTCCCACTTCGGACTCCACTGGTCGATCGATGGTCGATGATGGCACGCCGTCAGGTGCCACGATGACCGGCGGAGCGTCCCGATGCCATCACGTGATCAGGCTGTGACCGCTCGTTCGACCAACGCCAGTGCGCGTCCCGGCAGTTCCCGCTGGTCGGCGGCCGCTCCACTGAGCCAGTGCACCCGTGGATCCCGGCGAAACCAGGTGTCCTGGCGGCGCGCGAAGCGCTTGGTCGCGCGGATGGTCTCCGCGCGCGCCTCGTCCTCGTCGCACTCCCCGGCGAGCGCCGCGAGAATCTGCTGGTAGCCGAGCGCGCGGGACGCCGTGCGCCCCTGTCGCAACCCCTGTGCCTCCAGTGCGCGTACCTCGTCGACCAGGCCCGCCTCCCACATGCGGTCCACGCGGGTGGCGATGCGGGCGTCCAGCTCCGGCCGTCCCACGTCGACGCCGATCTGCACGGTGTCGTACACGGACTCGTGGCTCGGCAGGTTGGCCGTGAAGGGCTTTCCGGTGATCTCGATGACCTCGAGGGCCCGCACGATCCTGCGGCCGTTGCTGGGGAGGATGGCCTTCGCCGCGTCCGGGTCGGCGGCGGCGAGGCGGGCGTGCAGGACGCCGGGGCCGTGCGCCGCGAGGTCGTCCTCCAGACGGGCGCGTACGGCGGGGTCGGTGCCGGGGAACTCCAGGTGGTCGACGGCCCCCCTCACGTAGAGCCCGGAGCCGCCGACCAGGATCGGCCAGCGCCCCTCGGCGAGCAGCCGGTCGATCTCGGCGCGGGCGAGCTTCTGGTACTCGGCGACGCTCGCCGCCTCCGTGACGTCCCAGATGTCGAGGAGGTGGTGGGGAACGCCGCCGCGCTCGGCGGGCGTCAGTTTGGCGGTACCGATGTCCATCCCCCGGTACAACTGCATCGAGTCGGCGTTGACGACTTCGCCGCCGAGGCGCTGGGCCAGGAAGACACCGAGATCGGACTTTCCGGCGGCGGTCGGTCCGACGACGGCGATGACCCGCGGGGCGGGGGCTGCACTACTCACCGCCCCAGTCTCGCAAATCACCCGGGGACTGCCCGAACGAGCTACGTGACGGGGCGCCCTCGGGGTCGTTGCCTGTTGCGAGGTTCCGACCGCCGGTTTCGAGGACCGGCGGCCCGGGCGACGCAATCGGACGCTCCGGGCGACGCGGGATTTCGCCCACACGAGTCACGTATGGAGTAGGTATGGGTGTTTTTTCACGGTTCCGCCGCAAGAAGTCCGAGGCGAGCACCGAGGAGGCGGCCGCGGCGACGCTGACCGCGGAGTCCGAGGGCTCCGCGGAGGCTTCGGACGCCTCGGAGGCTGCGGGGGCCGATGCGGGCGCCACCGAGGCCAAGGGCGACGCCAAGGCCGAGGCGACGAGCGGCCCCGAGGGCGGGGCGGGCGAGAAGGCGGAGACCGCCGAGGCGACCGCCAAGGAGAGCGTGGACATCCCCAAGCAGCAGTCCGCTCAGGAGGCGGCCGACAACGAGGCCGGTGAGGGCGCCCGCAAGTGACTCCCCCGTGCGGGAAGAAGGACCTCCGCGACGGCACCGCTCCCCCGCCGTCGCCCTGAAGGACATCGCACGCCACCGGCGGACGGCCGTGAAGCGCGCTGGCTTCACGGCCGTCGGCGTGTCCGGGGGTGTCCGGGCGTCTCCGGGCGTGCGCGGCCGTCGGGGTATCTGGGCGGGCGTGGGCTGGAAGTGGGCGTGGGCCGGAGCCGGGCGTGGCTGGGGTGTGCGTACCCGGGGTGTGCGTACCCAGGGTGTGCGTGCCCGGGGTGTGCGTGGCACGGGGGGCCTGGGGCGTGGCTCTTGGCTCTGCGGTTCGCGCGGGTGCCGGTGCGTCGGGGCGTGCGTGGCCCGTGACGCTTCTGGGGGCCGGTGGACGGCGACGCTTCGGGGCGCCGGTGGGCGGCGACGCTCCGGGGCGCAGCCCCCCTCCTCAGAAGGCCCCCCTCTTCAGACCGCACCCCCTCCCCAGGCGAAGCCGCCTACGACCACGCAGCCACCAGATAGCCCACGCCGTACGGAGCGTCGTCGAAGAGCAGCTGCCCGCGCAGGTCCGCGCCCTCGGCCGCGCCCGCGAGGACCTGCCACGGGGCGCGTCCGGCCACCTTGAGCTCGTACGCCAGCTCCTCGTCCAGCGCCTTCAGCGCGGCCACGTCCGCCGCGCCCAGGGCCCGCGCGGCCTCCGCGTCGAAGTCGGCCGCCCGCTCGTCGAGGTAGCCGGGCGCCTTCAGCGTGCGGCACGCGCTGGCGTCGCCCATCACCAGCAGCGCCACCCGGTCCGCGCTCCCGGCGATCTGCTGTCCGGTCTGAATACACCGCTCGGCCGCGAGCGGTTCCCCGACCCCGAGTCCTTCCAGGGGCGCGGCCGACCACCCCGTGCGCTCCAGGAGCCATCCGGCGACGGCGAGGGAGGCGGGAAGCTCGCGCTCAGTCGCCTCCCCGTCCCCGTCCGGCGCCCCCAGACGCACGTCGAGGTCCACGCCGAAGCCGCGGAACGAGCCGCGGGCGCCCTGCGGGTGCGGTCCGCGACCGCTCGGGGCGGCGGGGCCGACGACGACGAGCCGGTCGGGCCGGGAGGCCGCGAGCACCCCGAGGGCGTCCGTGCACGCCGCGCGGGCGGCGTCCAGCTCCGGTGCCGCACCGGCGGCGACCTCGGGCACGAGCAGGGGCGGGCAGGGGCAGACGGCTGCGGCGACAAGCATGATCCGCAGCGTAACGCCCCCCGCCGACAGCGGGGAGCCGGTCGGGCTGGCCGCGGCTAGCCGAGGGCGCAGCCGCCGCCCGTGGCCGCCGGGAGCGGCTCGGGCACGCCCACCTTGGGCAGGCCGAGGAGCACACCGGCGGGCTTGGCGGCCTCGGCGGCGTTGCGCTTCTCCCAGGCGTCGCCCGCGCGCGTGCGGCGGACGTCCAGGACCTGGCCCTCGGCGAGCAGGTGGTGCGGCGCCGCGTACGTCACCTCGACCGTCACCACGTCGCCGGGGCGGACCTCGGTGTCGGGCTTGGTGAAGTGGACCAGGCGGTTGTCGGGGGCGCGGCCGGACAGGCGGTGGGTGGCGCCGTCCTTGCGGCCCTCTCCCTCGGCGACCATCAGCTCCAGGGTGCGGCCGACCTGCTTCTTGTTCTCCTCCCAGGAGATCTCCTCCTGGAGGGCGACCAGACGCTCGTAGCGGGCCTGCACGACCTCCTTGGGGATCTGGTCGTCCATCTCGGCGGCCGGGGTGCCCGGGCGCTTGGAGTACTGGAAGGTGAAGGCCTGGGCGAAGCGGGCCTCGCGGACCACGTGCAGCGTCTGCTCGAAGTCCTCCTCGGTCTCCCCGGGGAAGCCCACGATGATGTCGGTCGTGATCGCGGCGTGCGGAATGGCCTCGCGCACCTTGCGGATGATGCCCAGGTAGCGCTCCTGGCGGTAGGAGCGGCGCATCGCCTTCAGGACCGGGTCGGAGCCGGACTGGAGCGGCATGTGCAGCTGCGGCATCACGTTCGGCGTCTCGGCCATCGCGGCGATCACGTCGTCCGTGAAGTCACGCGGGTGCGGCGAGGTGAAGCGCACGCGCTCCAGTCCCTCGATCGTGCCGCAGGCGCGCAGGAGCTTGCTGAAGGCCTCGCGGTCGCCGATGTCCGAGCCGTACGCGTTGACGTTCTGCCCGAGCAGGGTGATCTCGGAGACGCCCTCGGCGACGAGGGCCTCGATCTCGGCGAGGATGTCGCCGGTCCTGCGGTCCTTCTCCTTGCCGCGCAGGGCGGGCACGATGCAGAAGGTGCAGGTGTTGTTGCACCCCACGGAGATCGACACCCACGCCGCGTACGCGCTCTCGCGGCGCGTCGGCAGCGTCGAGGGGAACGCCTCCAGGGACTCGGCGATCTCGATCTGCGCCTCCTCCTGGACGCGGGCGCGCTCCAGGAGGACCGGCAGCTTGCCGATGTTGTGCGTGCCGAAGACGACGTCGACCCAGGGGGCCTTCTTGACGATGGTGTCGCGGTCCTTCTGCGCCAGGCAGCCGCCGACGGCGATCTGCATCCCGGGGCGCGAGGCCTTCTTCGGGGCGAGGCGGCCCAGGTTGCCGTACAGCCGGTTGTCGGCGTTCTCCCGGACCGCGCAGGTGTTGAAGACCACCACGTCGGCGTCGCCGTCGGAGCCCTCGGGGGCGCGCACGTAACCGGCGCCCTCCAGGAGGCCTGAGAGCCGCTCGGAGTCGTGGACGTTCATCTGGCACCCGTAGGTGCGCACCTCGTAGGTCTTCAATCCGGCCACTGCTCCACCAGCCACGTCGTCACCGCTCACCCGTCCAGGGTAAGGGCTTGGATCAGTACGCCGTGCGGCCCGCGCCCGGGGCGCCGCTCCCGGGGGCCGTCCGCCCTCTACGGGGAGACCGCCTCCGGCGATGCCCTCCTCCGGAGCGGATGGGCGGGCGCCAGCACGACAAGTCGCCCGGCTAGATTGCCCGTTGACAGCGCACGGCACGATCCGTCGGCCCCGACCGGCGCACCAGGAGGCGATCACGTGACCGAGAGCCCCTCCCCTCGGGACCCTCAGGCTCCTCAGGACACTCAGACCTCTCAGACCCTTCAGGCCCCTCAGGAACGGCCCGTCCACGCCCCGTCCCCCAGGAGGCAGCCGACGCCGTACGCAGCCGGATCAACACGGCACAGCCGCACACGGCCCGCATCTGGAACTACTGGCTCGGCGGCAAGGACAACTACCCCGTCGACCGGGAGACGGGCGACCGCATCCGGGAGCTGCACCCCGGCATCGGCGACTACGCGCGCGCCGACCGCCAGTTCCTGGGCCGTGCCGTGCGCCACCTGGTGGCCGACCAGGGGCTGCGGCAGTTCCTCGACGTCGGCACCGGGCTGCCGACGGCGGACAACACCCACGAGGTGGCCCAGCGCCTCGCTCCGGAGTCACGGATCGTCTACGTGGACAACGACCCGCTCGTCCTGACGCACGCGCGCGCCCTGCTGACCAGCTCTCCGGAGGGCCGTACCGACTACCTGGACGCCGACATGCGGGACGTCGACGCCGTCCTGGAGCACGCGGCCAAGACCCTGGACCTCAGCCGCCCGGTCGGCCTGATGCTCCTGGGCGTCGTGATCTTCATCGAGGACGACGCGGAGGCCTACGGGCTCGTACGCCGCTTCATGGACGCCCTGCCCGCCGGGAGCCACCTGGTCCTCTCGCACACCATCACCAGCCCGGCGATGCCGGACGTCGACGAAGCGGTCGCCTTCTGGAACGAGCACGGCACCCCGAAGCTCACCCAGCGCACGCCCGAGCAGGTCGCCCGCTTCTTCGAAGGGCTCGACCTGCTGGACCCCGGGGTGGTCTCCTGCTCGCGCTGGCGCCCCGACGGGGACGGCCAAGAGCTGCCGGACGAGGTGGCGATGTACGCGGGTGTGGCGCGCAAGGGGTGAGACCGGCCTCTCCGTAGAGGCGGGACTGGGGTGGCTCCGCAGCGGGGCGGCTGCTCCGCACCCGTGGCTTCGGAGGCGCGGCTCCGCACGGCTGGCTCCGTGGCGCGACTCCCGGGGGCACGGCGCTCCGTAGGCACGACTCCGTAGGCCAGGCTCCGTAGGCCAGGCTCCGTAGGCACAGCTCCGTAGGCGCGGTCAGGGCAGCGGCACCCAGACCGCGCGCCCCTGGGAGTCCCGTTCCGCCCGGCCGAACGGCACGTCCGCGAAGTGGATGCCGAAGCCCAGCGTGCCGGGCTCGGCCAGCTCACCGACAAGCCAGTGGCGGTACTCGGCCGCCACTACGGGGTCGTGGTCGACGGCGGCCGACCACTCCGGGTGGGTGACCTGGACCGGGGTGTGCAGCGCGTCCCCGAAGGCGAGGAGCCGCTGTCCGCCCGAGGTGATCTCGTAGGTCACGTGCCCCACGGTGTGCCCCGGCCGCACCAGGGCCCGCACTCCGGGGAAGACCTCCTCGCCGTCCCTGATCGTGCGCACCTTGGGCGCGAGGACGGCCAGGACGTCCTCCGTGGCCCCGTGGTCCGCCGCCAGGTGGCGCTGCTCCCACTCGGGCTCGGCGAAGAGGTAGGCGGCGCGCGTGAAGGCGGGCTCGGCGCTGCCCGGGGCGGGGTTCCAGGCCCAGCCGAGGTGGTCGCCGTGCAGATGCGTGAAGGCCACGGCCTCGATCGTGTCGGGGGCGCGGCCGACCTCGGCGAGGCTGGCGAGGAGGGTGCCGCTCCGGGCGGCGCCGATCAGGGGGTTGTCCGGGGCGTCCGGGGCGGTCTTGGGGCCGAATCCGGCATCGACCAGCAGGGCGCGGTCGCCGCGCTCGACGAGCAGTCCGCCGACGCTCGCCACGAGGTGCCCGTGCTCGTCCAAGTGGTCCGCGTACGCCTCCCAGTCGGCGGCGGTCGAGGCGGGCAGCCAGCCGCGCGGCTTGAGGCCGACGGCACCGTCCACCACGTAGCTGATCCGCAGGTCGCCGAGGTCGACGGTGCGTGTGCGGGCGGGCCGGTGGAGCCGCTCGACGGCGCTGTCCCCGGGCGTCGGGGCGTCGGTGCGGGACGTGGGCATGGGTCCTCCAGGGCAGGCGGGTCAGCCAGGGCAGGCGGGTCAGCCGGTGCGGACGGATGCCGCCGCACCGCGAGAAACGTTAGAGCTAGAATCATTCGAACTGCAACCATTCAAGTTGGATGGGGTTCAGTAGGCTGGGCCCATGGCGAACACAGGCGGGCACGCGCACAAGGGCGACGGGGCGGGCCCCGCCGGGGCCTCTGACACGCAGAGCGCCTCTACGGAGAGCGGCCCTACGGAGGGCGCCCCTGCGAAGAGCACCCCTGCGGAGACGGCCGACGCCCCCACGGCAGGCGACTGGCGCATCTGCGGGCTCGTGAACGCCCTGGCCCGGCGGATCGAGACGCACGTGCGCGAGCGGGCCGCCGCCTTCGGCCTGACCGGACCGCAGGCGATCGCGCTGCGGGAGCTGTCCGGGCCGATGACGCTGCGCGAGCTGGCGGAGCGGATGAGCTGCGAGCCGTCCAACGCCACGTTCGTCTCCGACCGCCTGGAGGAGCAGGGCCTCGTCGAGCGCCGCCCCCACCCCCGTGACCGCCGCGCCAAACAGCTCGTCCTCACGCCCAAGGGCACCGAGTTGCGGGAGCGCCTGCTCGCCCTGCTCGCCGAGGAGTCGCCGTTGAGCCCCCTCTCCGAGCGGGAGCAGGCCGATCTCCACGCACTCCTGGGGCGGGCCGTGGTGCGCTAAAGGGCCCCGGAGAATATTCGGTTTCGCCGTGGGCTCTGGCACGCCCAGGATGGCCCGCATGACGTCCATGAGCGAGCCGCCCCCGTCCACCGAGGAGCACGCCGGAGAACGCACCAAGGCGCACGCCGACAAGCCGGACATCGACGTCCCCCTCGTCCGGAGCCTGCTCGCCGCCCAGTTCCCGCAGTGGGCCGCGCTGCCCATCGAGCGCTTCCCGTCAGCGGGGACGGTGAACGAGGTGTTCCGGCTCGGCGACGACATGGCCGTGCGCCTGCCGCGCCGCGCGGCGAGCACCGAGGACGCCGCCGCGGAGCACCGGTGGCTCGCCTGGCTCGCGCCGCGCCTGCCGGTGCCGATCCCCCAGGTGCTCGCGCGGGGCGCGCCCGCCGACGGCTATGCCTGGCCCTGGTCCGTCCACGCCTGGCTCGACGGCGTGAACCCCGTAGAGGGCGCCGTCGCCCAGCCGCAGGCGCTCGCCGAGGACCTGGCCGGGTTCGTCACCGCCCTGCGGAGCCTCGACCCGGCCGGAGCGCCACCCGCGTACCGCGGCGGCCCCCTGAAGGCCCAGGACGCCGGGACGCGCGAGGCCATCGACCAGCTCCGCTCGCTGCGGCACCCCCGTGCCGCGGTCGACACCGACGCGGCGGCCGCCGCCTGGGAGGCCGACCTGCGGGCGCCCGCGTGGGACGGCCCGCCCGTGTGGGTCCACGCGGACCTCATGCCGGGCAACCTGCTGGTCCGCGACGGGCGGCTCAGCGCCGTCATCGACTTCGAGTGCGCCGGTGCGGGCGACCCCGCCTGCGACCTGATCCCCGCCTGGAACCTGCTGCCCGCCCGGGCGCGCGACGCCTTCCGCGCGGCCACCGGCGCCGACGACGCCACATGGGCGCGGGGGCGCGGCCGCGCCCTGTCGATGGCGCTCATCCAGCTCCCGTACTACGTGGACACGAACCCGGTGATGGCCGCGAACGCGCGGCACGTGATCCGGGAGGTCCTCGCCGACCACGCGCGCACGAGCTGACGACACGCGCGCACGAGCTGACGCCGTCCGCCGACGGCCCGGTGACCACCAGCGGCTCGCCGACCACACGCGCACGAGCCGCCCGCCCACGCGGTGCCGCCCCTGGTCATCCCGGGGCGGGCAGTGGCAGGATCGCGCCCATGTTCGCGGCCCTGCCCTCCCTCAGCCGACGCCGGGCCCTCCAGGGCGCGGCGGCCGGTCTCGTGGTGTTCGGGCTGCTCCTGTGGTGGCTCGTCCCCGGGGACAAGGAGTCGCCCCGGGGGAGCATGACCTTCAGTACGGGGGTGAAGGGCGCCGTCTACGAGACGTACGGGAAGCTTCTGCGGAACGCCGCCGCCGAGGACATGCCGGACGTCGACATCGAGCTGCTCTACAGCGAGGGATCGCAGCAGAACGTCGAGCGGGTCGCCACAGGGAAGGCCGACTTCACGATCGCGGCCGCCGACGCCGTGGAGAAGTACCGCGACGACGGGCGCCCCGGCGCCGACCGGCTGCGGGGCTGCGCGCGCCTGTACGACGACTACGTCCAGCTCGTCGTGCGGCGCTCCTCCGACATCAACTCCGCCCGGGACCTGCGCGGCAAGCGCGTCGCCGTGGGGCCGCCCCGCTCGGGCGTACGCCTGATCGCCGACCGGGTGCTCCAGGCGGCCAGGCTGGATCTGCACCAGGACCTGACGGCCCGGCCCGCGGGCATAGACACCGCGCCCGAACTCCTCAAGCGCGGGGACATCGACGCGTTCTTCTGGTCCGGCGGGCTGCCCACCAGCTCGGTGCGCGAGCTGTCGGAGGACTTCCCCATCCGGCTCGTCCCGCTGGGCAACCTGGTGGACGCCCTGCACGCGCAGGGGGGCGCTTCCGGTTACTACCGCGCCGCCGTCATGCCCGCCGACGCCTACCCGAAGGCCCAGCAGAACGCGCCCGTACCGACCCTGGCGGTGGCGAACCTCCTGGTGACCACCGACCGCGCCGACCCGAAGCTGATGGAGGGCCTGACCCGGACGGTGATCGACAGCCGGGACCTCATCGGCGCGCGGGTGCACGCGGCCCAGCTGGTGGACCTGCGGACGGCGCTGTACACGCACCCGCTGACCCTGCACGAGGGCGCGCGGCGCTACTACCGGTCCGTCAAGCCGTAAGCCGCGGCTCGCCCGCAGCACACCGCGCTCCCCCTCCCCCCACACCACCGTTCACCTCACGCGCCCGCTCGCGCCCTACCGCCGCGCGCCCCCACGCCCCGTCCTCCCGCGCTCCGCGCCCCCGTGCACGTGCGCCTCCGGCGCCTGGCGCGGCACGCCGACGGTCACCTTCAGGCCGTGCGGTTCGTGGCGCTCGTACGCGATGGAGCCGCCGCCCGCGGCGAGCAGCGCGCGGGAGATGGACAGGCCGAGGCCCGAGCCCTTGATGTTCTGGTGGCGGTTGCTGCGCCAGAAGCGGTCGCCGATGCGGGCCAGTTCCTCGTCCGTGAGGCCGGGGCCGCCGTCGGTGATCTGGACCGTCGTCGTCGCGTCGGCCGAGGAGACCCGGACCTGGACGCCCTCTCCTGCCGGCGTGAACTTCAGGGCGTTGTCGATCACCGCGTCCAGGGCGCTGGACAGCGCGATCGGGTCGGCCCAGCCGGTGGTCGCCGGGCAGTCGCCCTCCAGGCGCACGCCCCGCTCCTCGGCCAGCGGGCGCCAGGACGCGACGCGCTCGGCGGCCAGCTCGCCGATGTCGGTGAGCTGGAGGTCCGCGCCGCCGTGCTCGGCGAGCGCCAGGTCCAGGAGGTCGTCGAGGACCTGGGCGAGGCGCTTGCCCTCCGTGCGCACGGAGGCGATCTCCTCGTTGCCCTCGGGCAGTTCGAGGGCGAGCAGTTCGATGCGGAGCAGCAGGGCGGAGAGGGGGTTGCGCAGTTGGTGCGAGGCGTCGGCGACGAAGGCGCGCTGCTGCTCCAGGACGTCCTCGACGTGGTCGGCCATCTCGTTGAACGAACGGGCCAGGCGCCTCAGTTCCGGCGGCCCGCCCGCGGGCGCGACGCGGGAGGCGAGGCGGCCCGTCGCGATGTCGTGGGTGGTGGCGTCCAGGACGCGCACCGGGCGCAGGACCCAGCCGGTCAGGCGCAGCGCCGCCCCGACGGCCAGGAGCATCGCGGCCGACTCGCCCGCGCCGATCAGCAGCCAGCCGCGCAGCGTCTTGGCGCGCATCCGCCCGGTGGGCGAGTCGGTGACGACGACCGCGACGACATCCCCGTCGCGGATCACCGGGGTCGCGACCACGATGCGCCCGTCCTCCTCCCAGGGCCACACCTGGGCCGGGTCGTGGCTGCCCCGGGAGCGCAGTGCCTCTTCGAAGGCGTCGCGCACCTCGTCGCCCTCTTCGGGGAGGAACCAGTCGATGGGGGCGTGCGCCATGGGGAAGCGGTCCCGGAAGAAGACCCCGGCCCTGATCCCGTACACCTCGTGGTAGTAGTCCAGCTCCTTCTGGAGCGTCGCGCGGCGCTCGTCCTTGTCCCGTACGCGGGAGCCGGAGGGCCGCTTGGTGACGAACTGCGCGAGGGAGGCGAAGCGCGCGGTGTCGTCGATGCGGTCGACGACGACCTTCTGCTGCTGGGCGGAGGCCACGCTCACGGCGAGCGGGAAGCCGAGCGCGAGCAGCACGCCCGCCATCAGGACGATGAGCAGCGGCAGGAGGCGGGCGCGCACCTGGGCCCGCTACGACGCCGGGGCGACGAGCCGGTAGCCGACTCCGCGCACGGTCTCGATCAGGGCGGGCATGTGCAGCTTGGCGCGCAGGGAGGCGACGTGCACCTCCAGGGTGCGCCCCGTGCCCTCCCAACTGGTGCGCCACACCTCGCTGATGATCTGCTCCCTCCGGAAGACCACTCCCGGCCGCTGGGCGAGCAGCGCCAGCAAGTCGAACTCCTTGCGCGTCAGTTGCACGGCGACGCCGTCCACACGGACCTGGCGGGTGGGCAGTTCGATGTGGACGCCGCCGAGCCGCAGCTCGGCCTCGGCGGGCGTCGCCGTGGCGTCGGCGGCGGGGCGCCGGATGACCGCGTGGATGCGGGCGATCAGCTCTCCGGTGTCGTAGGGCTTCACTACGTAGTCGTCGGCTCCGAGGTTCAGGCCGTGGATGCGGGAGCGTACGTCGGCGCGTGCCGTCACCATGATGACGGGCGTGGAGGTGCGCTTGCGGATCCTTCCGCAGACCTCGTAGCCGTCCTGGTCGGGCAGGCCGAGGTCGAGGAGCACCACTCCGAAGGGCGCGGCGTCGCAGGGCAGCAGCGCCTGGAGCGCCTCCTCGCCGCTGCGGGCGTGGGTGACGGCGAAGCCGTGCCGCTCCAGTACGGCGGCCAGGGCGGCCGCCACGTGGTCGTCGTCCTCGACGAGCAGCAGTCTCATGCGGTCCTCCCCCAGCCCGTAGGCCCCCCTGTGGTCATCCGGCTCCCCTGGTCGTGCGGTTCACCAGGCGCCCGGGTCACCAGCGGTCTGGTGCACCGGGCGCCTGGTTCACCGGCCGTTCCTTGATCGTTCCGTTCGCGCTCGCGCGGTGCTGCGCGCCCGTTGGCGCGCGCCTCGTACGCGCGCATGCGCACCAAGGCATCCACGCCGATGGATAAGGACCGCGTCAAGACCCTTCGGGGCACGGACACGTTCCGTTATGCACCCGGTACGCGCGGAGGCCTTCGGGGCGCCCGTGGGGCGCCCTGTTCACACGGAGTGTCCGGTTGCGGCCGGATCGTTATGCTCAATTTCCCCTCAGATGTAATGACGCTGGTCGCACCGGGTTACTACTGTCCTCCCAACCCGAGGAGGATGGAGCAACAAGCCGTGACCGAAGTATCGGTGACCAAGGACGCGATACCCGCGGCGGACGACCTTGTCGTGCTGAAGAACGTCAACAAGCATTTCGGCGCGCTGCACGTCCTCCAGGACATCGACCTGACCATCGCCCGTGGCGAGGTCGTCGTCGTGATCGGCCCCTCCGGGTCGGGCAAGTCGACGCTGTGCCGCACGATCAACCGTCTGGAGACGATCGACTCCGGCTCGATCACCATCGACGGCAAGCCGCTGCCGCAGGAGGGCAAGGAGCTGGCACGGCTCCGCGCCGACGTGGGCATGGTGTTCCAGTCCTTCAACCTCTTCGCGCACAAGACGGTGCTCGAGAACGTGATGCTGGGCCAGGTCAAGGTGCGCAGGACGGCCAAGGCGGAGGCGGAGGAGAAGGCCCGGGGCCTGCTCGACCGCGTGGGTGTCGGCTCCCAGGCCGACAAGTACCCCGCGCAGCTCTCCGGTGGCCAGCAGCAGCGCGTGGCGATCGCCCGGGCGCTCGCGATGGGTCCGAAGGTGATGCTCTTCGACGAGCCGACCTCGGCCCTCGACCCCGAGATGATCAACGAGGTCCTCGAAGTCATGCAGCAGTTGGCGCGCGACGGCATGACCATGGTCGTCGTCACCCACGAGATGGGCTTCGCCCGGTCGGCGGCCAACCGCGTCGTCTTCATGGCGGACGGCCGGATCGTCGAAGAGGCCGTACCGGACCAGTTCTTCAGCAACCCGCGCAGCGACCGCGCCAAGGACTTCCTGTCGAAGATCCTGCACCACTGACGACGCCCGTGAGGGCCCGTCTGACGGCCTCTGGACGGCTCCCCGGCGCAGCCCGCCCGCGCGGGCGGGCGGGAGGCCGTACGGGCCCGTGGACGCCCGGCAGCGTCACCCTCAACCTCCGCCGAAACGAAGGATGTTCACCATGAAGGTACGCAAGGTCACCGCGGCAGCTTCCGTCCTGCTCGCGCTCTCCCTCACCGCCACCGCCTGCGGCGGCGACGACAAGGACGACAAGGGCTCCGGCGGGGGCGGCAAGGTCACCATCGGCATCAAGTTCGACCAGCCGGGCCTCGGCCAGAAGACGCCGGACGGCAAGTACGAGGGCTTCGACGTCGACGTCGCCACCTACGTCGCCAAGAAGCTCGGCTACAAGGAGGGCGACATCGAGTGGAAGGAGGCCAAGAGCGCCGACCGCGAGACCATGCTCCAGCGCGGTGACGTGGACTTCATCGCGGCCACCTACTCGATCACTCCGGAGCGCGAGGAGAAGGTCGACTTCGCCGGTCCCTATCTGCTCGCCCACCAGGACGTCCTGATCCGCAGCGACGACAGCTCGGTCAAGTCGCCGAAGGACCTGAACAGCAAGAAGCTCTGCTCGGTGACGGGTTCGACCTCGGCGCAGAACGTCAAGGAGAAGCTGGCGCCCAAGGCCCAGCTCCAGAACTACGGCGCGTACTCCCAGTGCCTGACCGGCCTGCAGAGCAAGGCCATCGACGCGCTCACCACCGACGACTCGATCCTCGCCGGTTACGCCGCGCAGAAGAACTTCCAGGGCAAGTTCAAGCTCGGCGGCTTCAAGATGACCAACGAAAACTACGGCATCGGCGTCAAGAAGGGCTCCGACCTCAAGAAGAAGATCAACGACGCGCTGACCGAGATGGTCAAGGACGGGTCGTGGGAGAAGGCCGTGAAGGACAACTTCGGCCCGGCCAACTACAAGAACGAGCCCGCCCCGAAGATCGGCGACATCGTCAAGTAAGCGGGACGTGATCGTCAAGTAAGCGGGATGTGAGGGGCGCGCCGCTCGCCGTGGCGGCGCGCCCCTTCGCCCGCTACGCGGAAGCTGTCCCTCTACGCGGAAGCGCGGGAGAACGTGTTCGACTTTCTTGAAGGCTATGACCTGTGGGGGGCCTTCTGGGAGACGGTGAAGCTCACCGGACTCTCAGCGGTCGGCTCCCTGATATGGGGAACCGTGCTGGCGGCGATGCGCGTCAGCCCGGTGCCCCTGATGCGCGGCTTCGGCGCCGTCTACGTCAACGTCGTGCGGAACATTCCGCTGACGATCATCATCGTGTTCACGTCGCTCGGTCTGTATCAGACGCTGCTCATCGACCTGGGCGGTAAGGACGTCGACTCGATCAACTTCCGCCTGGCCGTGCTCGGTCTGACCGCCTACACCGCCGCGTTCGTCTGCGAGGCGCTGCGCTCGGGCATCAACACCGTGCCGGTGGGCCAGGCCGAGGCCGCCCGTGCGATCGGTCTGAACTTCACCCAGGTGCTCACCCTGGTCGTGCTCCCCCAGGCCTTCCGCTCGGTGGTGGCGCCGCTCGCCAACGTCCTGATCGCGCTCACGAAGAACACCACCGTGGCCGCCGCGATCGGTGTCGCCGAGGCGGCCCTGCTGATGAAGGGCATGATCGAGAACGAGGCCCAGACGATCGCGATCGCCGCCGTCTTCGCGTTCGGCTTCATCTGCCTCACGCTGCCGACCGGCCTGATCCTCGGCTGGGTCAGCAAGAAGGTGGCGGTCAAGCGATGAACTCCGTCCTCTACGACGTCCCGGGCCCCCGCGCCAAGCAGCGGAACATCGTCTACTCGGTGGTCTTCGTGATCGCCCTCGGCCTGCTGCTCTGGTGGGTCTACAACGCCCTGTCCGACAAGGGCCAGCTCGACTGGGAGAAGTGGAAGCCCTTCTTCACCGACAGCCGGGCCTGGACGACGTACATCTGGCCCGGCCTGGAGAACACGCTCAAGGCGGCCGCGTACTCCATGGTCATCGCGCTGCCGCTCGGTGCCGTCCTCGGCATCGCGCGCCTCTCGGACCACCTGTGGGTGCGCATCGTGGCGGGCACGGTCGTGGAGTTCTTCCGCGCGATCCCGGTCCTGATCCTGATGCTGTTCGCCAACGCGGCGTTCGCCGAGTACAGCGACGTCACCTCCGACGACCGGCCGATGTACGCGGTCGTGACCGGCCTCGTCCTGTACAACGCCTCCGTGCTCGCGGAGATCGTTCGGGCGGGCATCCTGGCGCTGCCCAAGGGGCAGACCGAGGCCGCCAAGGCGATCGGCCTGCGCAAGGGGCAGACCATGCGGTCCGTGCTGCTTCCGCAGTCGGTGACGGCGATGCTGCCCGCGATCGTCAGCCAGCTGGTGGTCATCGTGAAGGACACCGCGCTCGGCGGCGCCATGCTGACCTTCCCCGAGCTGCTGTCGACCGTCAGCACGATGAGCGGCTACTACGGAGCGAACGTCATCGCCAGCTTCACCGTCGTCGCGGTGATCTACATCGTGCTGAACTTCATCCTCACGTCGTTCGCCTCCTGGCTGGAGAAGCGGCTGCGGCGGGGCAAGAAGTCCACCGGCGCGGTGGTGCCCCCGGCGGCCGTGGCGGGGACGGCCGCGACCGGTGCGGGTGGCGGAGGCGGTGGCATCGGCGGCGGTGTCATCGGTGGTGGGGGCGGCGCCACCTGAGGCGGCGCCCACTGGGCCGCCCCGTGGCACCCGCTGGGCGCGCTCTGTGGGACCCGCCGGGCCGTCCTCCCTTGCGGCGCCCACCGGGCCCTCCTCCCCTACGGCGCCCGCCGGGCCGTCCGCCCGGCGCTCAGCCGATGATCAGCAAGAACGAAGGCAGTGGCGATCACGCCACTGCCTTCGTCGCTTGACGCGGGAACCAGCAGTGGGTTGCATACGTTCTGTGATCGTGCACCGGGCTTCAACTGCCATTTCCTGTATGTACGTCCCGCGCTCGCGGACAGCCCCGGCAGGAGGCCGCACGCCGTGGACCCGGTGATCGTGGTCGGCGCGGGCCCCGTCGGCCTCGCGCTCGCCCTGGCCCTCGCACGTCACTCGGTCCCCACCGTCGTCCTCGACGAGGGCCCCGGCAAGGACGAGCAGCGCCCCGCGCGGACCGTGCTCCTGCGGGAGGACACGGCAGCCCTGGTGGAGCGGCTCGCCGGGGTCTCCTTCGGGGGCGCGGACACGGGCGCGCGCTGGGTCGGCTGGCGCTCGATGCGCCGCAAGCAGGTGACCCGTCAGCTCACGTTCAGTGACGAGGCTCCCTCTCCCCTGCACGTACCGCAGCACGTGCTCACCGGCGCCCTGCGCGACGCCATCGCCGACCAGCACCTGGTGAAGATCGCGGTGGAGAGCAAGCTCGACTCCCTCGAACAGGACGCCTCCGGAGTGACGGCCCACACCCGGGGGCCCAAGGACACCTGGTGGCGCGGCAGTTACCTGGTGGGCTGCGACGGCCCCCGGTCGACGGTGCGCAAGCTGCTCGACATCCGCTTCCCCGGGCGCACGGCGGTGGAGCGCCACGCGGTCGCCGCGCTGCGGACGGAACTTCCGTGGACCGGTGAGGCGTTGTTGCATCGGAGCCCTCCGTGGCGCGGCGGCGGTGCCGAGGTGACGGGGCGTCCGCTGGCGGGCGGCATCTGGCGGATCGACTGGCTGCTGCCCCCGCGCGGCGACCTGGTGACGCCCGAGGCCCTCGTCGCGCGCATCCGAGAGACGCTCGCGGGCTGGTGCGGCGGGTCCACGCCCGCGTACGACCTTCTGGACACCGGTGTGCACACGGTGCACCACCGCCTGGCCCGCCGGTGGCGGTCCGGCCGTGCCCTGCTCGCCGGGGACGCCGCGCACCTCCTGGGCGCGCTCGGCACCCAGGGGCTCGACGAGGGGCTGCGGGACGCCGACAACCTGGCGTGGAAGCTGGCGCTCGCCTGGCACCACGGCCCGCGTGACGGGCTGCTCGACACCTACCAGACCGAGCGGCGCGCGGCGGTGGCCCAGCGCCTGCGCACCACCGACCAGGCGCTTCCCGCGCTGCGCGGCGGCGGTGGGCTGCGCTCGCTCGTGCCGGGCGCCGCCCGTGGACACGACGCGCTGCTCATGGACGGCCACGTGGGGCGCGGCCCGCTCGGCGCGCCGGGGGCGTACGCCGACTCGCCGCTGACGCCCCCGCGTTCGGACTCCGCCGTGACGGTGGACACGGCGCCGGGCGGCCCGGTCGTCGACGTTCCGGTGACGGCTCCCGACGGTTCCGTGGTCCGGCTGCGGGACCGGCTCGGGCTCGGGCAGCTGCTCGTCGTCCTGGTGGCTCCGGGCACGGTGGTGTGGGACCGGCGGCACTGGATGTCCGCGGGGCTCATGCCGCGCCTGGCCGCCGCGGTCACGGCGCTGCCGGGCCCGGCCGAACTCCTCGTCGCCGAGAGCTACCCCGGCGCCGCCGCGCACACGGTGCTGCTGGTGCGCCCCGACGGCCACCTGGTCACGGCGCTGGGCGGGGTGCGCCCGGCGGAGTTGTACGCCGCCGCGGAGGCGGCGCTGGGGGCGGCCGCGGAGGAGGCCCGGCGCGCGGCGGCGGAGGCGCGGCGGGCGGACGCGGAGGCGCGGCGGGCGGACGCGGAGGCGCGGCGGGCGGCGGAGGGCGGCTCGCCGGGTGGTGCGGGGGCTGAGGGGGCGGGGGCCGAGGGGGCAGGGTCTGGCGCTGCGGGAGCGGAGGGAGCCCGGCCTGGAGGCGGGGGGCCTGAGGGGGCCGCTCGGGGTGGTGGGGGGTCGAAGGGGGCTGCTGTACGGAGCGGCGGGACACCGGAGGGTGCGCCGGGGCGCACAGGGCGAGAGGGGGCGCCTGGCAGCGCGGCGCGCTCCGACTCCCCCACCCGAGGGGGCACCGACGCCGGGCGGGAGGCGGAGCCCCGCCGTGACGCCGGTGGCTCGGCGGGGCCCGGAGGGAGCGGCCCGTCCGGCGCGGGCGGAAGCGACGTGTCCGGTTCCGGTGGCAGCGTCCCGTCCCACCAGGACGGCAGCGGTGCGCTCCGCTCAGGCGGGCGCGTTTCGCCGCGTCCCGACGGCGGTTCCCCTGGCGAGGGCGCCCCGGCCCTGCCCGGCGCCGGACGCGACCTGAGCATCCCCGCGGCGCCGGAGATCGACATCGATCCCGACGGCGACGCCGACGGCCCCGGCAGCAGCTGAGACCGCCGCCCGGCGGTGGTGCCTGCCGTGTGTGCGCGGGCGGCCCGTTCGGCTCGGTCGCCCCGCGCACCGGCGGGCGGCCCTGGCCCCGGGCCGCCCGCCGGTGTACGTGTAACCGTCGCCGTTCAGCCATGCGTACAAGGGTGGCTACGGCCCTGACCAGGACTTCCGTCCACCGGGAGGGGTCGACCGACCGGCTGGCGGACGCGAGTTGACCGCTTCCGCCGCTCATGGTCTACTCCCGACCATGACCGACACCGCTGTCCGCTTGTGGCGGAGGGTCCACATGGACCTCGTCCGCTATGCGGGCTGCGTGTGTCAGACCTCCTGCTGAATTCGCCATCTCTCCTTTTCGCGCACGCCCGTTCGTCGGCGTGCCGTTCCGCGAACGCACAGGACGGTTCTCATGTCTGCGCCTGCCTCAGGCTTCCCCTCTCCCGTCGGCTCCCGCGCCTCCACCAGCGCGCCCACCTCCGCCGAACTCCTCGACTTCGTCCGCCGCACCGCCGCCGACAGCGACCTCGTCGCCTCCCTGCCGCTCGACCCGGAGGGCCGCACCTGGGTGCGCCTCGAAGGGCCCCGCGGCAGCGAGGCTTGGCTGATCGGCTGGCCGCCGGGCACCGGCACCGGCTGGCACGACCACGCCGAGTCCGTCGGCGCCTTCACCACCGCCGCGGGCTCCCTGAAGGAGAACTCGCTCGCCGTCCGGCTGCCCACCGACGGCTGGAAGACCCTGGAACTCACCGAAGGCGTCGACCGCGAACGGAAGTTGGCCACCGGTCAGGGCCGCGCTTTCGGCCGCAACCACGTCCACGAGGTGCTCAACGAGTCCCCCACCGAGCACGCCATCTCCGTCCACGCCTACTACCCTCCGCTGCCGCAGATCCGCCGCTACAGCCGCACCGGGGCCGTCCTGCGTCTGGAGCACGTCGAGCGCCCGGAGGACTGGCAGTGAGCGCGGGCCTTGAGGTCAACGGTGTGGAGGGTGTACCCAAGGCCCGGGAGGTGGCCGTGGTGCCTGAGGTACCCGAGACGCCCATCGGCATAGACGATCTGCTGGAGCGCGTGCGCCGCACTCTCGACCGGGTCTCGCCCCGCGACGCGTACGACCTGGCCCGGTCGGGCGGGCTGCTCGTCGACATCCGGTACGCGGAGCTGCGCGAGCGCGACGGCCTGATCCCCGGGGCGCTGGTCGTCGAGCGCAACGAACTGGAGTGGCGCCTCGACCCGCTCGGCAGCCATCGCGCCCCCGAGGCCGTCGACCACGACCTGCGGGTCGTCGTCATCTGCAACGAGGGCTACGCGTCGAGTCTCGCCGCCGCCTCCCTGCGACAACTGGGTCTGCGGTACGCGACCGACCTCGTCGGCGGCTTCCAGGCGTGGAGGGCGGCCGGGCTTCCGGTGACCGAGGGCCGGGCCTGAGACCGGGCCCCGCGCCCGGGGCGGGCACGGGAGGGGGTGGGGGCGGCTGGTCCCGGCGGAGCACGGGGGCATGGGGACATGGGGACCATGCTCCGGCATAGGGGCCTCGCCCAGGGCGGGCTCCGGGGGGGCGGGGCTGCATGGGCTTGAGGCCCCGGGCCCAGACCTCGTCGCCGGGGTCAGAACTCGTCGCCAGGCGCGGAACCCCTCACCCGAGCCAGAACTCGTCGCCATGCGCAGACCCCCTCGCCGGGGTCGGAACTCGTCGCCAGGCGCAGAGCCCGTCACCGGAGTCAGAACCCGTCGTCGTACCCCAGCTCCTCCGTGTCCTCTCCCTCTTCCTCCAGCGCTTGGCGCACCACGCGGAGCGCCATGCCTTCCGCGTACCCCTTGCGGGCGAGCATGCCCGCGAGGCGGCGGAGCCGCTTGTCGCGGTCGAGGCCGCGCGTGGAGCGCAGCTTGCGGGCCACGAGCTCGCGGGCGGTGGCCTCTTCCTGCTCCGCGTCGAGCTGTCCGACGGCGCCGTCGATCAGCGCCGGGTCCACGCCCTTGGTGCGAAGCTCTCGCGCCAGGGCCCGCCGGGCCAGACCCCGGCCGTGGTGCCGGGACTCCACCCAGGCGTCGGCGAACGCCTCGTCGTTGATCAGGCCGACCTCTTCGAAGCGGGAGAGGACCTCTTCCGCCACGTCGTCGGGGATGTCCCGCTTGCGCAGCGCGTCGGCCAGCTGCTTGCGGGTGCGGGGTGTCCCGGTGAGCAGGCGTAGGCAGATCGCCCGCGCCCGCTCAGCCGGGTCCCCCGTCGGCGGCTCCCCGCCCTCGGCCCTCGACGAGGGCGGGGAACCGCTGTCCTGTGGGTCGCCGAAACCACCGCGCCGCCGACGGCGGCCACCGCCCCGGCCGTTCCGGTCACGGCCCCGGGGAACCCCGAGGCCGTCTCCGTCAGGCCCCGGGCCGTCCGGCGAGAGACCGTCCGGACCGGCGCCGCCCGCTTCCGGGCCGCCCACGTGGCCGTGGACCACGGGGTCCACGGGGCCCATGCGGTCCGCCCAGTCGGTTCGTCGTGTCACGGGCTAGCTCTTGGCCGCCGCGGCCTTGGACTTGGTGGCCTTCGCCGCGGGCGCCGGAACGGTCTTGGCGGTCTCCTCGGCGGCGGGAGCCGCGCCCGCGGCGTCCGCGCCCGACTCGGCGTCCGCGGACTCCGGGCGCACGCCGACGCCCAGCTTCTCCTTGATCTTCTTCTCGATCTCGTTGGCGAGGTCGGGGTTGTCCTTCAGGAAGTTGCGGGCGTTCTCCTTGCCCTGGCCGAGCTGGTCGCCCTCGTACGTGTACCAGGCACCGGCCTTGCGGACGAAGCCGTGCTCCACGCCCATGTCGATCAGGCCGCCCTCGCGGCTGATGCCCTGGCCGTAGAGGATGTCGAACTCGGCCTGCTTGAAGGGCGGGGCGACCTTGTTCTTCACGACCTTGCAGCGGGTGCGGTTGCCGACCGCCTCCGTGCCGTCCTTCAGGGTCTCGATGCGGCGGATGTCGATGCGCACCGACGCGTAGAACTTCAGCGCGCGGCCACCGGTCGTCGTCTCCGGGGAGCCGAACATCACACCGATCTTCTCGCGGAGCTGGTTGATGAAGATCGCCGTGGTCTTCGACTGGTTAAGCGCGCTGGTGATCTTCCGCAGGGCCTGGCTCATCAGGCGGGCCTGGAGACCCACGTGCGAGTCGCCCATCTCGCCCTCGATCTCGGCGCGGGGCACGAGGGCCGCGACGGAGTCGATGACGATCAGGTCGAGGGCGCCGGAGCGGACCAGCATGTCCACGATCTCCAGGGCCTGCTCACCGTTGTCCGGCTGGGACAGGATGAGGTTGTCGATGTCGACGCCGAGCTTCTTCGCGTACTCCGGGTCGAGGGCGTGCTCCGCGTCCACGAAGGCGACGGCGCCTCCGGCCTTCTGCGCGTTGGCCACGGCGTGCAGCGTGAGGGTCGTCTTACCGGAGGACTCCGGGCCGTAGATCTCCACCACACGGCCGCGCGGCAGGCCGCCGACGCCGAGCGCCACGTCGAGCGCGGTCGAGCCGGTGGAGATGACCTCGATGGGCTCCTGGGACCGCTCGCCCATGCGCATCACTGCGCCCTTGCCGAATTGCCGTTCAATCTGTGCGAGCGCGGCGTCGAGCGCCTTCTCGCGGTCGGTTCCTGCCATGGGTTCCACCCGGTTTGCTTGAGTCGATCGCTTCACGTCAAAGACGCTAACGCCTGCCACTGACAATGCGCCCCGACGCCCGCCCGGCCTGTGGATAACTCAGGGCGCCCGGCCCGCCGGAATCCACCGGCGCGCCCCAGGAATCCCCCCGCGAACCCCCGGGAAACGCCGCCGGAGCCCCCATGAGAATGGATGTTCGATTTTGCTGTCAAGCGCACCACGCGGGGCGCGGCCGAGGTGTGTGTCCTGTGCCATCGAACCTTGATCATTGCCATCGAAGGTTGATGATCATTAGGTTTGTGCCACCGAAGTTTGAGTGACGCAAGGTGCCTGTGTGTCAGGGGTGGCAGTGGGGGAGCTCGCGGGTGCGTACGCGGATCCTGATCTCGGAGCGTTTGATCTGAGGTTCTTGGAAGGCGGCGTACAGGTTCGGCGGTCGCTCGCCTCGTGCTGGGGTGTTCGTTTCGAGCGGGTGGCGCCGGTGCGGCCGTTCCGCTGGCCCAAGGGCGGGAGAGCTTCGCGGGCTGGCACTTCTGCGCGACGACGGGTGAGCACATCGGGTACGAGTCGCGGCTGGAGCGGGACCGGCTGATCCTCCTCGACGCTGATCCGCAGGTGACGGGTATCGCTTCGCAGCCGTTCTGGCTGCACTGGCATGACGGCAGCCGCAGGCGCCGCCACGCTCCCGACTACTTCGTGCGCCTCGCGGACGGGACGGGGTGGGTTGTCGATGTCCGGGCGGCCGACCGCGTCGATGAGATTGCTGCCGAGGCTTTCGCAGCAACGAAACGGGCCTGCCGGGCGGTCGGCTGGGAGTTCGTGCAGGCCGGTGTCCCGAATCCGCTACTGATGGCGAACATGCGGTGGCTGTCGCGCTATCGCAGGCGGCGGTGTCTGCGCCGGGACGTTGCCGACCGGCTGCGAGCCGGGGCCCTTGCGGGTCGGCGCCATGGAGGTGGGTGATCCGCTGATGGTGCTGCCGGTGCTGTTCCATCTGCTGTGGTGCGGCGTTCTGGCGACAGACATGTCCGCGCGGCTGCTGGGGTCGGACTCCCTGGTGCACGCGACGACAAGGGGGCTGTGATGGGGCGGCTGATTCGGCCGGACGGTCTGGCGGTCGGGGAACGGGTCCGGTTCGACGGGCAGGTCCGGCTGGTCCTTGCGGTCACGGGCCGCTCGGTGACGCTGTCGGACATAGGCGGCACGCCGCGGGCTGTTCCTCCGGCCCTGCTGTTCGCCAATGGCGACTTTGAGGTCGTGGACAGTTCGGGCCGGATGCCGCTGCCGCCGGTGTCGCTGCTGGAGACGCTGCCCCAGGCGGCGCTGGAGAGGGCGCTGTGGTGGGAGGGCCACATCCTGGAGGTCCTCAACGGGCTGCCGCCAGACGCTGAGGCGGGCACGGAGCCGAAACCCCAGTACGCCCCATCGCGTTCGCTGTGACCGCGGCCGGGCACAAGGTGAGTGCGAGCACGGTTGGCAACTACCGGCGCCGTTATGAGACTTCGGGGGTGCTGGGGCTGGCCGATCACCGGCCGGTCCGCAAGACGCCGAAGTACGGCACAGTGGACGACGACGGGAATCCGGCCGGTGTGGCGGGGGTGACGGGCCCGGTCGAGGAGTTCGTGAGAGCGTCCGAGCTGGGTGAGGGCGATGGTCTTGCCGGTGGTCTACATCACGGTCCCGCCCGCCGCGACCGCCCGCATGATCGCCGCCGAATTCGCCCGCTTCCTGGGCATCCCTGTCCGGCGCAGGACACTGAACATCACCGACATCATCGAGGCCGTCGTCGGCGTCTGCACCGACACCCGCACCGGCCTGGTCCTGGTCGACGAGCTCCACAACATCTCCCTGACCACCCGGCACGGGACCGAGGTCGCCGACACCTTCAAGTACTTCTCCGAGCGGATCCCCGCCACGTTCGTCTACGCCGGCATCAACATCGAACGCACCACTCTGCTCTCCGGCACACGCGGAGCTCAGATCGCCGGACGCTTCACCCTCATCCCCACCCACCCCTTCCCCTATGGCCCGGAGTGGAAAAGCCTGGTCGCAGCATTGGAGGAGACACTGCTGCTGCACGAGCACACGCCCGATGCCGCAGGAAGAGGACTCACAGTCCGCACCCTGGCCAACCGACACAACGTGTCCCGCCGCACTGTCCGGCAAGCCCTGGCCGCACCACAACCCCGTCCCCACGAAGTCATCCGCAGACGCGTGCCCGCGACCGATCCGATCAAGGAGCTCATCGACCCGCTGATCGAGGAAGGACTCGGCATCAAAGGGATCTGGGATCGCCTCGTCGACGAGCACGACATCGCCCTGTCCCTGACCGCCATCACCCGCTACTTCAGGACACACCAGCTCAACCGAACCCGCGCACCGCACCCACCGCCCACGCTCACCTTCTAAAGGCAGCCACCGGACCGCTCGAACTTCGGTGATGCTCCCCCGCAGCCGAGCGGGTGGTGATCCGCTGCTGCGATGTTGCCGGCCTTGTTCCACCCGATGTGGACGTGGCCAACCGCAGTCTCACGTGATCTGGTCCGATTCGCTCGTCGGCTCCGCGTTCACAGCGAGCGGTGGAAAAGCGGTGGACACAGAACACGCGAGCGGCACACTGACCCGTGTGGAACGAGGGCTGGTGGATGTGGAGAGCGTCACTACGCGGTTAGTACGTCGATTCGGTCCCCAGGTTGCCGAATGGTGCGCTGACACGCCGGATCTCATCGCGCGGTTGACGTCCCAGTGGAGACTTTCGCTCGGTGAGCCCCTCCCGGACGGTGCTTCGTCGGTCGCGTTGCGGTGCCGTTGGCCCGACGGCACGCCTGCGGTGCTGAAAATCAGTCCGGAGCGGGCCTTCCTGACCGAACAGGCCGGAATGCTGGGGTGGTTCGCCGCCTCAGGCCGGGTGCCCTCTGTGCTGGCCGTCGACGAGGAAGCGGGCGCCATGGTGCTGGAGGAGATCGTGCCCGGAACGCCAGCGGAGGACATGCCTGCCACTTCGCTTCCGGGACAGTGGTCGGATCTGCTCACCGCCCTGCACGGGGTCGCTCCGCCTCCGCTGCCGACGCGTGTGCTGCGCGGCCGGTGCGAAGAAGCCTTCGCCCGGGTCGGCAGGCGGCTGTCCGAGCCTGCGATCAGTGCACAGATGGACGTCACCGCGTGGGACAGGGCCATCCAGCGGTGCGAGCGGCTGTTAGACACGCAAGCGACCACCGTGTTGCTCCACGGTGACCTGCACCTGGGCAACGTGCTCGACGGCGGCGCGGAGCGCGGTCTCATGGCCATCGATCCGAAAGCCTGCGTCGGGGATCCGTGCTTTGACGCCGTGGACTACGTCGTGGCCGGGGCCGGGCTGGAGGGCATCAAGACCCGCTGCGCGCGCGTGGCGGAGGCATGCGGGCTCGATGGCGACCGGCTCCACGCCTGGAGCCAGGTGATCGCGCCGTTCGCGGCCATCGCCCACCTCGGTAACGGCGGTGAGAAACCAGTGATCGATGAACTGCTCGCGTTGACCCGGTGAGCACACCCGGTATTCCCGATCGCCTCATGGCCCGCGCTCCACTGGGGGCGGGGCATCCATCGCTCAAACTTCGATGGCACAGGACAGTGTGCGCCCGTGGGCGGAACCCGTGCTTCGCAGCCCCGTGACCGGGCAGCGCCTCAGCCTTCGCGGTCTGGTGGCGTCCTGGTCCCGTTCGGCCCGTTCGGCCCGTCGGTCCCGCGCCCCGGCGCCGCCGCGCGGCCCGGCGGCGTCATCAGCGCGCGCCGCAGGCGGACCAGCACGGGCGTGCCGTCCCGGCGGCGGTGTCCGTGCACCCGCGGGTCGTCCATGACGTCGTACCGCTTCACGTACGCCCCCAGGAAGGCCTGGAGCGTGGCGACCGCCGGGATGGCGATGAGGGCGCCGACCGCGCCGAGGAGCGCGGTGCCCGCGATGACCGAGCCGAAGGCGACCGCCGGGTGGATGTCCACGCTCTTGGCGGTGAGCTTGGGCTGGAGCACGTAGTTCTCGAACTGCTGGTAGATCACTACGAAGACCAGCACCCACAGCGCGTACCAGGGGTCCACGGTGAAGGCGATCAGCATCGGCAGGGCCCCGGCCAGGTACGTGCCGATCGTCGGGATGAACTGGGAGACCAGGCCCACCCACACGCCGAGGACCGGCGCGTAGGGCACTTCGAGGACCTGGAGCAGGACGTAGTGCGCGACTCCGGAGATCAGTGCCATCAGGCCGCGGGAGTACAGGTAGCCGCCGGTCTTGTCGACCGCGATCTCCCAGGCACGCAGCACCTCGGCCTGCTTGGCGGGCGGCAGGACGGAGCACAGGGCGCGCCGCAGCCGGGGCCCGTCGGCGGCGAAGTAGAACGAGAACAGCAGGATCGTCAGGAGCTGGAAGAGGCCGCCGAGCACCTGCGCGGAGACGTCCAGGACGCCGCTGGCGCTGTTCTGCACGTACTTCTGGAGCCAGTCGGAGTGGAGCAGGCTGTCCTGGACCTCGACGCGGGACAGGTCCGTGTCGAAGGTCTGGTTGATCCAGTTGATGACCTTGTCCAGGTAGTCGGGGAAGTCCTCGACCATGTCGACGATCTGGCCCGCGAGCATCGAGCCGAGCATCGTGACGAAGCCCGCGCTCGCGACGATGACGCCGAGGAAGACGATGGCCGTGGCCAGGCCCCTGCGCAGCCCGCGCGCCGCCATCCAGCTCACCGCGGGCTCGACGGCGAGCGCCAGGAAGAACGCGATCAGGATGTTGATCAGCAGCCCGGTGAGCTGGTGGAAGGCCCAGCTGCCGAGTTGGAAGCAGGCGACCAGCGCGAGCGCGAGCACCATGGCTCGCGGAAGCCAGCGCGGCATGCCGGAGCCGTACTCACGCTCCGCCTCGGGGGGCCGGGCGGGCGGCGTGGTGCCGGGCGGTGCTGCCTGGGGGGTGATCTGCGCGGTCTCGTCTCTGGGTGCCACCGTGCCAGTCTCGCCCACAGCGACGGCATCCGGACGCCGTCCCTGCCTCTCCTAGGGGTGCGCACGGGTGCGGCCGCCTCTACGGAGGGGCGGCCGCACTCCGGAGTCAGCGCTTTTCGGCCGGTACGTCCATGGCCGCGCACACCGCGCGCCAGACGTCCTTCGCCTCCCAGCCCGCGTCCAGCGCCTCGTGCACCGTGCGCCCGCCCAGCTCGGACATCACGTGGTCGCGCGCGAAGGTGTCGGCGTACCCCGCGCCGAAGTGAGCCGCCATCCGCTGCCAGAAGACCGTCAACCGCATGCCTCCAGTATCGCGCCCCTGAGAGTGCAGCCGAGCCCGGAGGGCTTGTCGGAGGCGCGTTCCGCCCTACCGTCTGAACATGGCCGAAAACGGAGCGTCCCCGCACGCCGCGTCCTCCCCGCTCGCCCGCGCCGAGCAGTTCGTCTGGCTCACCGCGCGCGTCCTCGAACAGCGACGGTTCGCGTACCACTTCCTGAGCGGCGGCGCGGGCAGCGGTGACGGCGCCGACGCGGTCGAGACCGCCCTGGCCGCGTACACCAACGGGGACGGCGGCTACGGCCACGCGCTCGAACCCGATCTGCGCGGCCCCGTCAGCCAGCCGCTGCACGCCGGGCACGCGCTGCGCGTCCTGGACTCCATCGGGCGCTGCGGCGGCCTGCGGGTGGAGCGCGTGTGCCGGTACCTGACCGCCGTGTCGACGCCGGACGGGGCGCTTCCGGCGATCCATCCCAGCCAGCGCGGCTACCCCAGGGCGCCGTTCCTGCCCGTGGTCGACGCCCCGCCCAGCGACCTGCTCGCCACCGGGCCGGTGGTGGGCCTGCTGCACCGCAACGAGGTCTGGCACGCCTGGCTCTTCCGGGCCACCGACTTCTGCTGGGCGGCCGTCGAGTCCCTGGAGCGGACCCATCCCTACGAGGTCCAGGCGGCGGTCGCCTTCCTGGACGGCGTGCCCGACCGCTCGCGGGCGCAGGCGGCGGCCGACCGGCTCGGCCGCCTGGTGCGCGCCCAGCGCCTGGTGGTCCTGGACCCGGAGCGCGCCGACGCTACCCCGGTGTCTCCTGGATACGCGCCGGGCGAGCACCACTTCCCGCACGACTTCGCGAGGACCCCCGACTCGCTCGCCCGCGCGTGGTTCACGGACGAGGAGATGCGGCGCTCCCTGGACTTCCTCGCCGGTGAGCAGCGGGAGGACGGGGGGTGGCCGATCCGGTGGCGGCAGTGGGCTCCGGGCACCGCCCTGGAGTGTCGGCCCATCGTGACGATCGAGGCGCTGCGCACCCTGCGGGCCTACGGGCGCCCCCTGGGTGAGGCCCGCCGGGTGGGCCTCCTGCCGACTCTCCGGAGGGCCGCCCGCTGTCGGCGGGGGAACCCGGTCACCCGGTCAGCGCCCGCGCCCCCGCCGTGACGGCGACGGCCACCGCGATGACGACGAGGAACGGCGCGCGCAGCAGCAGCGCCACGGTGGCCGCCGCGAGCCCCGCGGCCTTGGCGTCGAGCACCAGGGACTGCCCCTTGCCGAAGGCCTGCTGGGCCGTGAGGGCGGCGAGCAGCGCGACCGGCAGCAAGGCCGCCGTGCGCTTCACGAGGGGCCGCTCCAGGGCGCCCACGGGCACGAGGAGACCGGCGAGCTTGACGGCGTAGCAGCCGACGGCGGTCAGGGCGACGGCGATCCAGACGTTCATCGGCCGCTCCTCCCCTGGTGGTCCTCGCCCTTGGCCTGGTGGTCCTCGCCCCTGGCCTGGTGGTCCTCTCCCTTGGCCCGACGACCCTCTACGTAGAGCACGGTCGGCACGGCCAGCGCTGACGCGAGCACGGGCACTCCTACGGGGAGCACGGGCAGCAGACCGAGCCCCAGGAGGACGGCGACAGCGGCGATCGCGCGCTCCGTGGCCGTGCGCAGCATCGGCGCGAGCAGCGCGAGGAAGGCCGCCGGGCCCGCCGCGTCGAGTCCCCAGGCGTCGGTGTCGCCGATGGCCTCGGCGCCGACCGCGCCCGCCAGGGTGGTGAGGTTCCACAGGGTGTAGAGACTCAGTCCGGTGACGACGAAGCCGAGACGGGCGCTGCGCCGTCCCGGCTGGGCCAGGGACACCGCTGTCGTCTCGTCGATCACCCAGTGCGCCGCGAAGGGCCGCACCGCGCGCGGCAGGGCGAGCAGCTGCGAAAGCCGCAGCCCGTAGAACGCGTTGCGCACCCCCAGGAAGAACGCTCCCGCCGCGGCGGTGAACGGGTTCCCGCCGCCCGCGAGGGCGCCCACCAGGGCGAACTGGGAGGCCCCGGTGAACGCCAGCAGGCTCAGGGCGCAGGTCTGGAGCACGGTGAGCCCACTGCCCGCCGAGGTCACGCCGAAGGCGAACCCGGAGAGGCCTACGGCGATGCCGACGCCGAGGGCGTCGCGGACCACTACGGAGTCGGGGCGGCCCTCCGGGGTGACCCGGTCCGGGCCTGGGGCGCTCCGGTCCGTCCTTGAGGCGCTCCGGTCCGTCTCTGGAGCACTCCTGTCCGGTCCCGGAGCGCCGCCGCCGTCGACGGCGGGAGACGCGTCTACTGGGTGCCCGTCCGCTGCCGTCCGGGATATGTCCGCGGGCGTTGTCCGCTCCCCAGGGGGTCGCTCCCCGGGGGTCCGCTCCCCGGAGGTTCGCTCCCCGGGTGCTCGCTCTGCGGGTGTTGTTCGTTCTGCCACGTCCGGGACGCTACGAGGAGCCGGTGCGCGTGGTCTTGTACGTTCTTGCGCTCGCGCTGGTAGGCGCCCGGAGGCACACCGACGATGCGGGTGAAGTGGCGGTTGAGGTGCGGCTGGTCGGTGAAGCCGACGGCGACGGCCGCCTCGGCCGGGCTGACTCCGGCGTCCAGGAGGTGCCGGGCGCGGCGGACGCGGGCGTCGGTGAGCCAGGTGTGCGGCGGCATGCCGTACGTGTCGCGGAAGGCGCGCAGCAGGGCGAAGGGGCCGACCCCGAGGTCCGTGGCGAGCCGCTCCAGGCTCGGCGGGTCGGTCAGGCGCTCCTCCAGGACGGCCCGCGCCCGCGCGGCGACACGCTCCCCCGCGGACCGCACGGCGCGCCGCGGCACGAGGCCGCCGTTCAACCGCAGGAGGCGGGTCACGGCGGCCCGCAGAAACGTGTCGGCGGCGAGGGCGTTGCCCTCGTCCGCGGCGCGCAGCACCTGGTGGACCAGGGCCGACGAGTACGAGTCCTCGATGACCGGCCGGACGAACCCGGGGGTCCCGCGCAGGGCGGTCGTCTCCGCGGCGATGGCGGCGACGACGTCCGGTGCCGGGTAGACGGCGCCGTACCGCCAGCCCTCGGCGTCCCCGGCGCGACCGGTGTGCGGGGTGTCCGGGTTGATCACGGCGATGGTCCCCGGCCCCGCGTGGCGGTCGTGGCCGGTGTGGTGGAAGACGTCGACGCCCTCGGTGACCGCGGCCATCACGTAGTTCTCGTGGGTGTGCCGTACGAAGGTCTTGCGGATGTAGCGGGCCCGCAGCAGGTCGACGCCCGGCAGCTCGGCGTAGGTCCAGTGGCGCGCCCGCTCGGCCGAACCTGTCATGCCCCCATTCTGCGCCAGTCGGCCCATCCGCCGATCATCTGGCGTTCGCGCAGGTCACGGCCATTGTCAGTGGCGGGGTGCACGATGGGGTCATGGTCAGGTCCGCACGCAGTCACCGCGACGCCCTCGACGACTTCTCCCCCGCGACCCGCGGCTGGTTCACGGGGGCCTTCTCCGCGCCCACGTCCGCGCAGGCCGGGGCGTGGCGGGCGATCGCGGAGGGCTCGGACGTGCTGGTGGTCGCGCCGACGGGCTCCGGTAAGACCCTGGCCGCGTTCCTCGCCGCCCTGGACCAGCTGGCCTCGACGCCGCCCCCGGCCGACCCGAAGCAGCGCTGCCGCGTGTTGTACGTGTCGCCGCTGAAGGCCCTCGCGGTCGACGTGGAGCGGAATCTGCGCAGCCCCCTGACGGGCATCCGGCAGGAGTCCGTGCGCCTCGGCCTGCCCGAGCCCGAGGTGCGGGTGGGCATCCGCTCCGGGGACACCCCGGCGGCCGAGCGCCGCGCCCTGGCCACGCGCCCGCCGGACATCCTGATCACGACCCCCGAGTCGCTGTTCCTGATGCTCACCTCGGCGACCAGGGACGCCCTGACGGGCATCGAGACGGTCATCCTGGACGAGGTGCACGCGGTCGCGGGCACCAAGCGCGGCGCTCATCTGGCGCTGTCCCTGGAGCGGCTCGACGCCCTCCTGAAGCGCCCGGCCCGCCGCATCGGCCTGTCCGCCACGGTCCGCCCGGTGGACGAGGTGGCCCGCTATCTCTCACCGCAGCGCAAGGTGGAGATCGTCCAGCCGGAGTCGGGCAAGGAGTTCGACCTGTCGGTGGTGGTGCCCGTCGAGGACCTGGGCGAGCTGGGCGGCTCCCCGGTGGCGGACTCGGACGAGGCGGCGGAGCGCCCCTCGATCTGGCCGCACGTCGAGGAGCGCATCGCCGACCTCGTCCAGGCCCATCGCTCCACGATCGTCTTCGCCAACTCCCGCCGCCTGGCGGAGCGCCTGTGCAACCGCCTGAACGAGATCGCCTACGAGCGCGCCACGGGCGAGCCCCTGCCCGAGGACCACACCCCGGCCGAGGTGATGGCCGAGTCGGGCGCGGCCAAGGGGGCCCCGCCGCTCCTGGCGCGCGCCCACCACGGATCCGTGTCCAAGGAGCAGCGCGCCCAGGTCGAGGAGGACCTGAAGGCGGGCCGCCTGCCCGCCGTGGTCGCCACGTCCAGTCTGGAGCTGGGCATCGACATGGGCGCCGTCGACCTGGTGGTGCAGGTCGAGTCGCCGCCGTCCGTGGCCTCCGGCCTCCAGCGGGTGGGCCGCGCGGGGCACCAGGTGGGCGCGGTCTCCACCGGCGTCGTCTTCCCGAAGTACCGCGGCGACCTGGTCCAGGCCGCCGTCGTCACGGAGCGGATGCGCCAGGGCGCCATCGAGTCGCTGCGCGTCCCGGCGAACCCCCTGGACGTGCTCGCCCAGCAGCTGGTGGCGATGGTCTCCCTGGACACCTGGCAGGTGGACGACCTGCTCTCCCTGGTGCGCCGTGCCGCGCCGTTCGCCTCCCTTCCGGAGTCGGCGTTCACGTCGGTCCTGGACATGCTCGCCGGGCGCTATCCGTCGGACGCCTTCGCGGAGCTGCGCCCGCGCGTGGTGTGGGACCGCGTCGCGGGCACGGTCACCGGCCGCCCCGGAGCGCAGCGGCTCGCGGTCACCTCGGGGGCACGATTCCCGACCGCGGCCTGTTCGGCGTCTTCCTCGCGGGCACCGACCCGAAGAAGGGCGGCGGCCGCGTCGGCGAGCTGGACGAGGAGATGGTCTACGAGTCCCGGGTGGGCGATGTGTTCACCCTGGGCACCAGCTCCTGGCGGATCGAGGACATCACCCGCGACCGCGTGCTGGTCTCCCCGGCCCCCGGCGTCCCGGGGCGGCTGCCGTTCTGGAAGGGCGACCAGCTGGGCCGCCCGCTCGAACTGGGGCGCGCCCTGGGCGCGTTCCTCCGCGAGATCGGCTCCCTGCCGCAGGAGGAGGCCCGCGACCGCCTGCGGGCCGCGGGCCTCGACCCCTGGGCCGCCGACAACGTCCTGGCGTATCTGACCGAGCAGCGCGAGGCCTGCGGCCACATCCCGGACGACCGCACGATCGTGGTCGAGCGCTTCCGCGACGAGTTGGGCGACTGGCGCGTCGTGGTGCACTCCCCGTTCGGCGCGCAGGTGCACGCCCCCTGGGCGCTGGCCCTCGGCGCCCGCCTCACCGAGCGGTACGGCATGGACGCCCAGGTGATGCACGCCGACGACGGCATCGTGCTCCGCCTCCCGGACGCCGACCTGATGGGCCTCGACCTGCTCGACCAGGCGCCGGTGGACGTCACCGTGGACGCGGCGTTCGACCCGGAGCAGGCCCCCGTGGGCGCGGGCGACGTGACCTTCGACAAGGGCGAGGTCAGCCAGATCGTCACCGACCAGGTGGGCGGCTCCGCCCTGTTCGCCTCCCGGTTCCGCGAGTGCGCCGCCCGCGCGCTGCTGCTGCCGCGCCGCAACCCCGGCAAGCGCACGCCCCTGTGGCAGCAGCGTCAGCGCGCCGCCCAGCTCCTTGAGGTGACCAGCGAGTTCGGCTCCTTCCCGATCATCCTGGAGGCGGTCAGGGAGTGCCTCCAGGACGTCTTCGACGTACCGGGCCTGACGGAGCTGATGGGTGACATCGAGTCCCGCCGCGTCCGCCTGGTCGAGGTCACCACTCCGGAGCCGTCGCCCTTCGCCCGCTCGCTCCTGTTCGGGTACGTGGCGCAGTTCCTGTACGAGGGCGACTCACCGCTCGCCGAGCGGCGCGCCGCCGCCCTGTCCCTGGACTCCCGCCTCCTGGCCGAGCTGTTGGGCCAGGCCGAGCTGCGCGAGCTGCTGGACGCGGACGTCCTCGCGGGCCTGGAGCAGGAGTTGCAGTGGCGCACCGACGACCGCCGCGTCAAGGACGCCGAGGGCGTCGCCGACCTGCTGCGGCTGCTCGGCCCGCTCACGGACGCCGAGTTGGCCGAGCGCGGCGCCGCCCCCGGCTGGGCCGAGGAGCTGGCGAGCGCCCGCCGCGCCATCCGGGTCCGCGTCGCCGGGGCCGACCACTGGGCGTCGATCGAGGACGCGGGCCGCCTCCGCGACGCCCTGGGGACCGCCCTGCCGGTCGGCGTCCCGGAGGCGTTCACGGAGCCGGTCAAGGACCCGCTGGGCGACCTCCTCTCCCGGTACGCGCGCACGCACGGCCCGTTCACGTCCGCCGCGGCCGCCGCCCGCTTCGGCCTCGGCACCGCCGTCACGGAGGGCGCGCTCCAGCGCCTCGCGGCGAGCGGCCGCGTCGTGCAGGGCGAGTTCCATCCGGCGGGCATCGGCCAGGAGTGGTGCGACGCGGCGGTCCTGCGCCGTCTGCGCCGCCGCTCCCTCGCCGCGCTCCGCCAGGAGCTGGAGCCGGTGCCCCCGGCGGCCCTGGCCCAGTTCCTGCCGCAGTGGCAGCACCTGAGCGGTCACGGCCTGCGCGGCGTCGACGGCCTGGTGCGCGCCGTCGAGCAGCTCCAGGGCGCGTCCGTGCCCGCCTCCGCTCTGGAGAAGCTGGTCCTGCCGGGCCGCGTCACCGGGTACGTGCCCGCGATGCTGGACGAGCTGACCGCTGCCGGAGAAGTCGTCTGGGCGGGCGCCGGGTCCCTGCCCGGCAAGGACGGCTGGATCTCCCTCTACCTGGCGGACGCCGCGCCCCTCCTGCTGCCGCCCCCGCACCCCCTGGAGCTGACCGCGCTGCACCAGTCGGTCCTGGACGCCCTCTCCGGAGGCTACGGCCTGTTCTTCCGGCAGATCGCCGAGCAAGTCCGCGCCACGACCCACCCCGAAGCCTCCGATCCGCAACTGGCCGACGTGGTCTGGGACCTGGCCTGGTCGGGCCGCCTCACGAACGACACGCTGGCGCCGCTGCGCTCCCTCCTCGGCTCGGGCCGCACCGCGGGGTCCACGGCCCACCGCGCCAAGCGCGCGGTCCCACGCGGCCGGTACGGCACGCTGACGGCCGCCGCCCGCCCCACCTCCCGCACCGGCCCGCCGACGGTCGCGGGCCGCTGGTCGCTGCTGCCCGCCCGCGAGCCGGACCCGACGCTGCGCGCCCACGCCCTGGCCCGCACCCTGCTCGACCGGCACGGCGTGGTGACCCGGGGCGCGGTCGCGGCCGAGGGCGTCGAGGGCGGCTTCTCGGCGGCGTACCGCGTCCTGTCGGCGTTCGAGGACAGCGGCCAGGCCCGCCGGGGGTACGTGATCGAGGGCCTCGGCGCAGCGCAGTTCGCCATGGACGGCGCCGTGGACCGGCTGCGGGCGGCGGCCAACGCCCGCGAGCGGGCGGGCGACTCGCCGTCGGCGGACGCCCAGGCGGTCGTGCTGGCCGCCGCGGATCCGGCCAACGCCTACGGGGCCGCGCTGCCCTGGCCCGACCCGCCCGCCAACGCGGGCCACAAGCCGGGCCGCAAGGCGGGCTCCCTGGTCGTCCTGGTGAGCGGCGAGCTGACGCTGTACATGGAGCGCGGCGGCAAGACGCTCCTGGCCTGGCCCAGCACCGACGAGCCCGCTCCTGGCGATCACGCCCCGCCCCAGGACCCGCGCCTGCACGCAGCCGCCGAGGCCCTGGCCACCGCAGCCAGGGCAGGGGCCCTCGGCACGATCACCGTGGAGCGCATCAACGGCCAGGCGGCCCTGACCTCCCCGTACGCCCTCCTCCTGGAGACAGCGGGCTTCCACGCGACACCGAAGGGACTGCGCCTGCGCCCCTAGGACACCAGCGCTCTCCGTAGCGAAGGCGATAGCGAAGCCCGTGGCCCAGGGGTAAGCCCGTAAGGCGAGCCCCCCCCCGACGCGTACGGCGCCCCCACCAGGAGAGGCACCGCCAGCAGGAGACCCCCGGCGAGACCCCCGGCAGGAGACCCCCGGCAGAACGCCCCGCCAAGTGCCACCCTGGCCCCATGCCCGAAGGAGACACCGTCCACCAAACGGCCCGCCGCCTGCACCAGGCGCTGGCCCACCACCCCCTCACCCGCTCCGACCTGCGCGTACCGAAGCTGGCCACAGTCGACCTCACGGGCCGCACCGTCCTGGACGTCACCCCCCGCGGCAAGCACCTCCTCACCCGCGTGGAGGGCGGCCTCACGCTCCACTCGCACCTGCGCATGGACGGCGCCTGGCGGGTGTACGCCCCGCACGAGCGCTGGCGCGGCGGCCCCGGCCACCAGATCCGCGCCATCCTGGGCACCGCCGAGCACACGGCCGTCGGCTACCGCCTCCCGGTCCTGGAGCTGCTCCGCACCACCGACGAGGACCGCGCCGTCGGCCATCTGGGCCCCGATCTGCTCGGCCCGGACTGGGACCCCGACCAGGCGCTCCGCAACATCCTCGCCAAGCCCGAGCGCCCCCTCGGCGAGGCCCTCCTCGACCAGCGCAACCTCGCGGGCATCGGCAACATCTACAAGAGCGAGCTCTGCTTCCTGCTCGGCGCCACCCCATGGCTCCCCGCGGGCGAACTGCCCGCCGAGACGGCGGCCCGCCTGCCCGCGCTGGCCAAGAAGCTCCTGGAAGCCAACCGCGACCGCCCGGCCCGCACCACCACGGGCAGCACCCGCCCGGGCCAGCGCCTCTACGTGTACGGCCGCGCGCCCCGCCCCTGCCTGCGCTGCGGCACCCCCGTGCGCGCGGGGGACCAGGGCGACGGCTCCCGCCAGCGCCCCACGTACTGGTGCCCGACCTGCCAGCAGGGCCCCACTCCGCAGGGCCCCACGCCGTAGCACCCTGCGTCGTAGAGCCCCGCGGAGCACCACACCACACCACATCCCAGCGCAGCCCAGCCCCGCCTGCCCCACCCCGACCAATTGACGGCCCGTCAGATTGTTCGTACGGTCCGTCCATGCCCGTCACGGCGTACGACCTCACCGGCCGCACCGCGTTCGTCACCGGGGCCGCGAGCGGCATCGGCCGCGCCACCGCCGTCCTCCTCGCGCAGGCGGGAGCCACCGTGCACTGCGCCGACCGCGACGCGCGCGGGCTCGACGGGACGGTGGCCGCCATCCGGGCGAGCGGCACCGCCGCGCACCCGCACAAGCTGGACGTGACGGACAGGGAGCAGGTGGACCAGGCGGTCACCGAGGCGGCCGCCGCGACGGGCCGCCTGGAGGTGGTGGCCGCGGTCGCCGGGATCATGCACAGCAGCCCGGTCCTGGAGACCCGCGACGAGGACCTGGACCGGGTCCTGGGGGTGAACTTCAAGGGGGTGCTGTACGCGTGCCAGGCGGCGGCCCGCGTCATGCTGGCCGCGGCCTCGGGCGGCAGCATCGTCACCATGGCGTCCGGCGCCGTCGACACCGGTGGCCCGGGCCTGCTCTGCTACGGCGCGGCGAAGGCCGCGGTGGTGCAGCTCACCAAGACGCTCGCGACGGAGGTCGGCGCCCACGGCATCAGGGTCAACGCGGTGGCACCGGGCTGGATCCGTACGCCGATGACGGACCGCCATGACGCTGCCGCGCAGGCGCACACCGAGGAGTTCATGGCGCGCCGGGCGCCCCTGGGCCGGGTCGGCGCGCCGGAGGAGGTCGCGCACGCCGTGCTCTATCTGGCGTCGGACGCGTCGTCGTTCACCACGGGCCAGATCCTCCGCCCGAACGGCGGCGTCGCCATGCCGTGGTGAACCTGGCACGGCGGCCCCGCCCAAGAGCGCGAACACCGCGGCCCCGCGCCTCGACGTCCGGCCCGCGCACCGCGTCAGCCCGCTCCCGCCCGCGCTCCACGGCGCCCCGCTCACGCCCACGCCCCGTGATGCCCCACCCGCGCCCGCGCATACCGTCGCGCGGCCCCCGCCGCACCCCCGGCACCACCCCACCCCCGCGCCGCCACCCCCGAGCCACCCCCGCGGCCCGCGCCTTGGGCACGCAGTGCACCGGCAGCAGGCTCAGCCCCCATCCCCCGGCCGCGACCGCCCCCTCGACGGCCCCCGCGTCCGGCGCCAGCGCGAGGCGCAGCACCGCCCACCACCACAGCGAGGCGAGCCCCAGAGCGGCCGCCCACCGCAGGACCGCCACGGCCGTCACCTCCCGCCGGGAACCACTGCCGGGCCGCCGCCGCTAGGCCGCCGCCAGGCCACAGGCTTCCGAGTCTCCCCCGCGCCACCACGAGCCGCATCAGCAGCGGACCGACGCCGCTCCACCGGCCGTGGTCCAGGGGGCCACCCGGGGCCTGAGAACGGGCCAGGGGGCCGGGTACAACACCCCGGCCCCCTGCTCACCGCGTCCCGCCCCGCGTCGCGTCGCGCGCCGCGCTACCCGTTCTCGGCCTGGAACATCCAGTGATGCTTCTCCAGGTCCGCCGTGATCCCGATGAAGATGTCCTGGCTCACCGGATCGGCCTCGCCGGTGGCGTCGACGCGCTCACGCATCCGCGTGATCACCGCGCCGAGAGCGGTCACGAGCGTCCCCACCGCGTCCACGTCCTTCACCCAGCCTTCGGGGACCGAGCCGATGCCGCTGCTCGCGGACACCGTGGCGGCACGCCCGTCGGGTGAGACGCCCAGTGTGGAGGCCCGCTCCGCCACCGTGTCGGAGTGCTGGCGCGCGGTGTCCACGACCTCGTCGAGCTGGAGGTGGATGGAGCGGAAGCGGGGGCCGACCACGTTCCAGTGGATCTGCTTGGCGACCAGGGACAGGTCGACCAGGTCCACGAGGGCCCCTTGCAGGGCCTCGGCCACCGTCTTCAGGGCATCATCGGCCAGCGGGCTCTTCACGACGTTCATCGGCAACCTCCGCGTATCGGGGTATCGGGTGTCGTCCAGGGATGGTCGTTCAGTGACATGACCCCAGGGGTATGGGATGCGGGTGCCCACCCGTCCCAACGCAAAACCCCCATCAACCATCGCTCACCGGCACCATTACGGCCACTTCGGGCGGTGACGGCCCGATCACTACCGCCATGGGGGCGACGACAGATCACGAGAGCCACGAGGGGGCCGCGACGGAGCCACCACGACCGCCCCGCCCCTCACCGCCGCCACCGCCCCCCCACGGCCCCAAAACGACAGCCCACAAACAGCAAGGGCCCCGGCTGAACCAGCCGGGACCCTCCCGTACGCACAATCGGTCGCCCGAGCCTCACGCGGCGACGACGTCGACCGCCTCCGCGGGCGCCTTGATCGTCACCCGTTCCGGTGGCACGCCGGTCACCGAGATGGAATTGAGCATCGGGCGGACCGGTGCGCCGCGCACCGGTTCCGTGGCCGCTGCCGACTCGGCCAGCTCGGCGAGCGAGAGCTCGTCGCTCACTTCCCGCATGAGCTCGGACATCCGTACGTCAAGCGCGTCGCAGATCGCGGAAAGCAGCTCGGAGGAAGCCTCCTTCTGCCCCGCTCCACCTCGGAGAGATAGCCGAGCGAGACTCGGGCGGACGAGGAGACTTCGCGCAGAGTACGGCCCTGGCGCTGGCGCTGCCGACGCAGCACGTCACCCAGCAGGCGACGGAGCAGAATCATCGGTGGCTCCCTCCTCGGACCGCGTAGCCGCATCCTTCACGCCCCACCGTACCGCCTCGCGCGGCGGCCGTGCGGGGAGCGATGTCGTGTTCACTCAGGGCTGCAAACATCAAGTCCCCCCGTTCTGTTCCGTATCCTGTGCCCGCCCATTCCCGGCCCGTTCGCCGGTGAGCCGCTCGACGAGCAGTTCCAGCACGCTGCGTACGCTCTCCATACGGATTTCCGTACGGTTTCCGTTCAACCGCAGTGCGGCCACTTTCCCCTCACAGCGAAGTGGGGAACCATACCCCGCTTCACCGGAAAGCGACGCCGGACCCGGCAATTCCGTCGCCGGAGCATCCGCATCCGGCCGCAGAGCATCCGATTCCGGCCCCCCGGCGCCGGATTCCGGCCCCGCGACGTCAGAATCCGGCCCCTGCGCATCAGGCCCCGCGCCCGATTCGGGCCCCTGCCCGGGGCCCACCACTGCCACGAAGACGGTGCCGACCGGCTGCCCGTCCTGCGGTTCCGGCCCGGCGACACCCGTCGTCGCCACGCCCCAGTCCGCCCCGAGCAGCGTCCGCACCCCCGCCGCCATCTGGAGGGCGACGTCGGCGTCCACGGCCCCTCGGGCGGCGAGCAGCGCCCCGTCGACTCCGAGGACCCGCTGCTTCAGCTCCGTGGCGTACGCGGTCACCGAGCCGCGGAAGGCGTGGGACGAGCCGGGCGCGGCCGTCAGGTCGGCGGCCACCAGGCCCCCGGTCAGGGACTCGGCGACCGCGAGCGTCTGACCGCGCTCCCGCAGCAGCCGCAGCGCCTCCGCGGCGGCCTTGACACCCGCACCGGCCTCCCCGTTCGCGTCCGCCTCGAAGGTCGCACCGGCCTCCTGAGCCCCGGACGGCACCGACGGCGTCACGGCGCCGTCTCCTTCCCGGCAGCGGAGCCGGTCCCCTCGGCCCGGGACCCAGCAGCGGAAGCGGCCCCGCCCGAAACGGCACCACCCGAAACGGCCTCACCGGGGACGGCCTCACCCGAAACGGCACCACCAGCGACCCCGTCACCCGGGACGCCCGCGTCCAGGACACCCCCGTCCGACGCGCCCCCGTCCGAGGCCCCCCCGTCCGAGGCGCCCCCGCCAGAACCCGTCTCCGCGACCATCCCCCGCCGCCGCAGCACCACGGCCTGCTTCACATAGTCGAGCCCCGTCACCACGGTCAGCACGACCGCGACCGCCATCACCCAGAACCGCAGCGTCGCGAGCGGGCCGGTCAGCGCCAGGACGTACATGCCCACGGCCACGCCCTGCGCGAGGGTCTTCATCTTGCCGCCGCGGCTGGCCGGGATGACGCCGTACCGGATCACCCAGAACCGCAGCAGCGTGATGCCCAGCTCGCGCCCCAGGATCACGATCGTCACCCACCACGGCAGGTCGTCGAGCCAGGACAGACAGATCAGGGCGGCGCCCATGATCGCCTTGTCGGCGATCGGGTCGGCGATCTTCCCGAAGTCCGTGACCAGGTTGTACGTGCGCGCCAGGTGGCCGTCGAACAAGTCGGTGATCATGGCGATGGCGAAGGCGGCCCACGCGAAGGAGCGCCAGGCCGGGTCGTACCCGCCGTTGCCCAGGAGCAGCATCACGAAGCCGGGCACGAGCAGCAGCCGGATCATGGTCAGCAGGTTGGCGACGTTCCACAGACTGGCCTGGTCCATCGCGGCGGCGCCCAGCTTGCCGCCCCGCACCGGCTTCGCGCCCGGCGCGCCGGAGCCGCCCGCCGCGGATGCCGGGACCTGGGTCATCTGACCGTCCCTTCACCGACGCCATGCGGCCCGCCGGCTCCGACGGGCGTCCCGCCCAGGCTCGTGCTCACCACCAGATCCACGCCCTCCGTACCGACGACCTCTGCCACGACCATACGGCCGACCAGCAGATCGTCCCCAGGCGTGGCGTCCGCGAACCGGATCTGGCCGTCCGTCTCGGGCGCCTGGTGCGCGGCCCTGCCGAGCACGCCCTCGTCCTCGTCGACGGCCTCGACGAGGACCTCGACCCGCTCGCCCACGCGTTCCTCGGCGCGCTGCGAGGTCAGCTCCTCGGCGAGCCGGGACACGCGCGCGAGCCGCTCGTCGACGACGTCCTGGTCGAGCTTGTGCTCGTAGGTGGCGGCTTCGGTGCCCTCCTCGTCCGAGTACCCGAAGACGCCGATGGCATCCAGCCGCGCTCCCGTGAGGAAGCGCTCCAGCTCGGCCACGTCGTCCTCGGTCTCCCCGGGGAAGCCGACGATGAAGTTGGACCGGACGCCCGCCTGCGGCGCCTTGGACCGGATGGTGTCGAGCAGCTCCAGGAACCGGTCGGTGTCTCCGAAGCGCCGCATGGCGCGCAGGACGCCCGGCGCGGAGTGCTGGAAGGACAGGTCGAAGTACGGGGCGACCTTCTCCGTGGACGTGAGCACGTCGATCAGGCCGGGGCGCATCTCGGCGGGCTGGAGGTAGCTGACCCGCACCCGCTCGATGCCGTCGACGGCGGCCAGCTCGGGCAGCAGCGTCTCCAGGAGGCGGATGTCGCCGAGGTCCTTGCCGTACGAGGTGTTGTTCTCGGAGACCAGCATGATCTCCTTGACGCCCTGCTCGGCCAGCCAGCGCGTCTCGCCCAGGACGTCCGAGGGCCGCCGCGAGATGAACGAGCCGCGGAAGGACGGGATGGCGCAGAACGAGCAGCGGCGGTCGCAGCCGGAGGCGAGCTTCACCGAGGCGACGGGGCTGCTCCCGAGGCGGCGGCGCAGCGGCGCGCGGGGCCCGGAGGCGGGCGCGACGCCCTCCGGCAGGTCGACGGGCGCGTGGCCGGGCAGCGCGACCTCCGTCTGGGCGTCCTGGCGCTCGGCCGGGCTGATCGGCAGGAGCTTGCGGCGGTCGCGCGGGGTGTGCGCCTCGACGCTGCCGCCGCTCAGGATGACCTGGAGGCGGCTGGAGATGTCGGCGTAGTCGTCGAAGCCGAGGACGCCGTCGGCTTCGGGGAGGGCGTCGGCCAGCTCCTTGCCGTAGCGCTCGGCCATGCAGCCGACGGCGACGACGGCCTGGGTGCGGCCGTGACCCTTGAGGTCATTGGCCTCCAGGAGGGCGTCGACGGAGTCCTTCTTGGCGGCTTCGACGAAGCCACAGGTGTTGACGACGGCGACGTCCGCGTTCTCGGCGTCCTCGACGAGGTCCCAGCCGTCCGCCTCCAAGCGGCCTGCGAGCTCCTCCGAGTCCACCTCGTTACGGGCGCAGCCAAGCGTGACAAGGGCGACGGTGCGGCGTTCGGGCATGGTCTCAAGACTACTTCGTCCATGCGTCGGCGCCCGCCGCCAGGGTTCCTGGCGCTCGCGACGGGCGCTCGCGACGGGCGCGCGGGGCGGTGCCGGTCAGCCGACTTCCGGGTCGCCCTTCGTGTACGTGAGGCGCTCGACCTGGCCCGGCTCGAATTCGTTCTCGACCTGCTTGCCGTTGACGAAGAGCTGGATGGCACCGGCGTCGCCGAGCACGAGGTCGATCTTCTGCTTGTCCTGGAACGTCTTGGACTCGCCCTGCTGGAGCAGCCCGTCGAAGAGCAGTCGGCCGTTGTGGTCCTTGGCCGAGATCCAGCTGCGGCCGTCGGTCGCGTCCACCTTGACCGTGACCTTGTCCCGGGGCACCCCGGCGATCGCGCTGTCCGAGGGGTCCGGCTTGGGGTCGGCGGGCTTGGGGGCGCTCGGCTTCGGCGCGGGCTTGCCGCTGGCGGGCGGGGTGTCCTCGGCGACCTGCTGCCGACCGCCGTCGCCGTCGTCGCCGCTGAACGCCGTGTACGCGACGAAGCCGATGACGGCGACGATCGCGGCGACCATGGCGGCGGTCCAGTTCGGCCGCCGGGGGTCGGAGCGGATGCGCTCGGCCTCGAACAGCGGCGCGGCCGGGGTGGGCGCCGGGGGCCGCCCGCCGCGGCCCTCGTCGTACTGGGCGAGCAGCGGGGCCGGGTCGACGCCGACGGCGCGGGCGAGCGTGCGGATGTGCCCGCGCGCGTACACGTCGCCGCCGCAGCGCGAGAAGTCGTCCTGCTCGATGGCCTGCACGATCGGGACGCGCACCCGGGTGGACGTGCTGATCTCGTCGACGCTCAGACCGGCGTCGATCCGCGCCTGGCGCAGGACGTGGCCGATCGAGGGGCGGTCGTCCGCCGGGCGCTCCTGGGCGGGGCCGTCCGGTGCCGGGCGGTGTTGTGCGAGGCGGTCGTCTGAAGGGTGGTCGTCTTCAGGAGAGTTGCCGATGGACACGGGTGCGCCTTTCGAGCGTGTAGCCACCTGCCGGACATTCAGTCTAGGGGGGCTGAGAAAGGGTGGGGCAACCGGGCGGACGGACTTTGTACGCCATCAGAATGGCCGGACATCCTGATGGTGGGACATCGTGCTGTTCTTCCCCTCAACTTGACGTGCGCCGAAGAGAAACGGTTGCCTGCGTTCCCGTACGGGTGAGCCCGCCTTCGTACAGGTGGGCGCCTCGCGCGCGGGTGAAACCGTGCCCCGTTCGGACGAGCCCCGTTTCGGACAGCCGCGCGCCCGGTCGGCCCGTCGCCTCAGTCGGCCTCCCCGCGGATGACGGCGAGCACACCGTCCAGCTCGTCAGGTTTCACCAGAACGTCACGTGCCTTGGATCCCTCGCTGGGGCCCACGATGTTCCGCGACTCCATGAGGTCCATCAGGCGTCCGGCCTTGGCGAAGCCGACGCGCAGCTTGCGCTGGAGCATCGACGTGGACCCGAACTGGGTGGAGACGACCAGCTCGGCGGCCTGGCACAGCAGGTCGAGGTCGTCGCCGATGTCCTCGTCGATCTCCTTCTTCTGCTTGGTGCCGACGGTGACGTCGTCGCGGAAGACGGGCGCCATCTGGTCCTTGCAGTGCTTGACCACCGCCGCGACCTCGTCCTCGGTCACGAAGGCGCCCTGCATGCGGATCGGCTTGTTCGCGCCCATCGGCAGGAACAGGCCGTCGCCCTTGCCGATCAGCTTCTCGGCACCGGGCTGGTCGAGGATGACGCGGCTGTCGGCGAGCGAGGAGGTGGCGAACGCGAGCCGCGAGGGCACGTTCGCCTTGATCAGGCCGGTGACGACGTCCACGGACGGGCGCTGCGTGGCGAGCACCAGGTGGATGCCCGCCGCGCGGGCCAGCTGCGTGATGCGCACGATCGAGTCCTCGACGTCGCGCGGCGCGACCATCATCAGGTCGGCCAGCTCGTCGACGATCACCAGCAGGTACGGGTAGGGCTGCAGCTCGCGCTCGCTGCCCTCGGGAGGGCTGACCTTGCCCGCGCGCACGGCCTCGTTGAAGTCGTCGATGTGCCGGAAGCCGTACGCCGCGAGGTCGTCGTAGCGCAGGTCCATCTCGCGCACCACCCACTGGAGGGCCTCGGCGGCCCGCTTGGGGTTGGTGATGATCGGCGTGATCAGGTGCGGGATGCCCTCGTACGCGGTCAGCTCGACCCGTTTGGGGTCGACGAGGACCATCCGGACGTCCTCGGGGGTCGCTCTTATCATGATCGAGGTGATCAGGCAGTTGATGCAGGACGACTTGCCGGACCCCGTGGCACCGGCCACCAGGATGTGCGGCATCTTCGCCATGTTGGCCATCACGTAGCCGCCCTCGACGTCCTTGCCGAGCGCGACCAGCATCGGGTGGTCGTCCTCGGCGGCGTCCGCGAGCCTGAGCACGTCGCCGACCTTGACCATCTCCCGGTCGGTGTTCGGGATCTCGATGCCGACGGCGGACTTGCCGGGGATGGGCGAGATGATCCGCACGTCCGGGGACGCGACGGCGTACGCGATGTTCTTGGCGAGCGCCGTGATCTTCTCGACCTTCACGGCGGGGCCCAGCTCGACCTCGTAGCGCGTGACCGTCGGGCCGCGCGTGAAGCCGGTGACGACGGCGTCGACCTTGAACTCCGTGAAGACGTTGGACAGCGACTCCACGACGGCGTCGTTGGCGGCGCTGCGGGCCTTGCCGGGGCCGCCGCGCTCCAGCAGGTCGAGCGACGGCAGGGAGTAGGTGATGTCTCCGGAGAGCTGGAGCTGCTCCGCGCGCGGGGGCAGGTCGCGGGGCTCGTCCGGGGCGGCCTTCGTCAGGTCGGGGACGCTGGCGCCCGCGGGCTCCTTGGCGGTGGGCCGCTTCTTGCCGGGCGTGACGCCGGTGGCGCGCGCCGACGGCACCGGCGCGGACGTCTCCTCGGGGGCGCGCTCCCCCGCGACGCCCTGCGTGAGGTCGGCGACCAGCGGGGAGGGCGGCATGCCGTGCAGGACGGCCCCGTCGAGCGCGGCGGCGGCCGCCGCGGCCACGTCGACGGCGTCCATGGGCCGGTCCGGGTCGGGTGCCGTGGAGCCGCGTCGCGGCCTGCGCCGCTTGGACAGGGCCTCTTCCTCGGCCTGCTCCGGAGACGCCGCCTGCGCCCCCGCGGCGGACGCCCTGCGCCCCCGGGAGCGGGCGGGCAGCGCCTCGCGCCACTGCTCCTCGTACCGCTCGTCGTCGGCCGAGTACTCCTCGTACGCGCCGTACTCGTCGTGCTCCGGGACCGCCTCGATGACGCCGAGCCGCACGCCCAGGGCCCGCAGCCGCTGCGGGATGGCGTTGACCGGCGTCGCCGTGACCACGAGCAGCCCGAAGACCGTCAGGAGGACCAGCATGGGCACGGCGAGGACCTCGCCCATCGCCTTGGTCAGCGGTGTCGAGGCGCCCCAGCCGATGAGGCCGCCCGCGTCCCTTATCTGCTGCATGCCGTCCGACCGCGCGGGCGACCCGCAGGCGATGTGGACCTGTCCGAGTACGCCGACGACGAGCGCCGACAGGCCGATGACGATGCGGCCGTTGGCGTCGACCTTCTCCGGGTGCCGGATCAGGCGCGCGGCGATGACCGCGAGCAGTATCGGTACGAGCAGGTCGAGGCGCCCGAAGGCGCCGGTCACCAGCATCTCGACGAGGTCGCCGACGGGGCCGTGCAGATTGGACCAGGTGCCCGCGGCGACGATCAGCGCGAGGCCGAGCATGAGCAGCGCGAGGCCGTCCTTGCGGTGCGCGGGATCGAGGCCCTTGGCGCCGCGGCCCACGCCGCGGAACACGGCGCCCACGCCGTGCGCGAGGCCCATCCACAGGGCCCGCACGAAGCGGTACAGGGGGTTGCCGGAGCTGGGCGCGGGCTTGGGGGCGGGCTTCTTGGCCGCGGCCTTCTTGGCGGGCGCCTTCTTGGCCGGGGCCTTCTTCGCGGGTGGTTTCTTCGCAGCGGCCTTCTTCGCCGGAGCCTTGGTCGGCGCGGCCGCCTTCTTCGCGGGCGTCTTCTTGGCTGCGGGACGTGAGGCCATGGGTGTGAGATTACCGGGGGAGGCGGCGGTGGACACGTGTGCCTACCGCTTCACCCGTTTGTGTCGCCCTTGTCGGGGCGGCGAACTGACGGCCGCTCACCGGGGCGCGCCGCGACCGCTCGCCGCGCCCCTCACGGCAACCGCTTCCCGCGACAGCTCCCGGCGGCCGGGAGCTGTCGGCCGGTCAGTTCTGCCAGGGCACCGTCAGTTCTGCCAGGGCGCCGTCAGTTCTGCGACGGCACCGAGGGGGCGCCGCTGCCGGTGCCCGGCTCCAGGGCGTCAAGGGCCCTGCGCAAACCCGTCAGTTTGCGTTCGAGATGGGCGGCCGTGGCGACGGCCGCGGCGTCCGCCGAGTCGTCGTCGAGCTGCTTGGACAGCGCCTCGGCCTGCTCCTCAACGGCCGCGAGGCGCGCGGACAGTTCGGCGAGGAGGCCCGCGGGCTCCTTGGTGTCCGTGGCGGCGGCCTTGGCGCCGCTCTCCAGTTGCAGCCGCAGCAGGGCCGCCTGCTCGCGCAGTTGGCAGTTCTTCATGTACAGCTCGACGAACACCGAGACCTTGGCGCGCAGGACCCAGGGGTCGAAGGGCTTGGAGATGTAGTCCACGGCGCCCGCCGCGTAGCCGCGGAAGGTGTGGTGCGGGCCGTGGTTGATGGCGGTGAGGAAGATGATCGGGATGTCCCGGGTCCGCTCCCGCCGCTTGATGTGCGCGGCGGTCTCGAAGCCGTCCATGCCCGGCATCTGGACGTCCAGCAGAATGACCGCGAAGTCGTCCGTCAGCAGCGCTTTGAGCGCTTCCTCCCCGGACGATGCCCGCACCAGTGTCTGATCGAGCGCAGAGAGGATGGCCTCCAGCGCCAGCAGATTCTCCGGCCGGTCATCGACCAGGAGGATCTTGGCCTTCTGCACCATGGCCCGCCCTCCTCGCCCCGGCGGTACACCGGGCGCCGCCCCAGGGGACGACTCCCTTGCGCCGTCCGTCGTTGTGCCGGTCATGGTAGCCGCACCCCGCCTGTCGCCACACCCTGTCACCGCGATGTCACTGTGCACGTAGCAGAAACGCAGTGGCGGACCAGAAGGTTCCCCGATTACCGCGGTTCTACACGGCGTCGGCCACACTCCGTCAGCAACTCCGCGTAGTGGCGGGACGCGCGTCCCGCCACTAGGGAGCGGCCCGGCGGCCGACGCGGCGGCGCGTCACCGCGCGCGCATCCACTGGTCCATCACCGACAGCAGGTGATCGGGATCGACCGGCTTCGTCACGTAGTCCGACGCTCCGGAGTCGATGGCCTTCTCCCGGTCGCCCTTCATCGCCTTCGCGGTGAGCGCGATGATCGGCAGACCGGCGAACTGCGGCATCCGGCGGATCGCCGTCGTCGTGGCGTAGCCGTCCATCTCCGGCATCATGATGTCCATCAGGACGACCGTGACGTCGTCGTGCTGCTCCAGGACCTCGATGCCCTCGCGGCCGTTCTCCGCGTACAGCACGGACAGGCCGTGCTGCTCCAGGACGCTGGTGAGCGCGAACACGTTGCGGATGTCGTCGTCGACGATGAGCACCTTCTCGCCGCCGAACCGGAACTTCGCGCGGGCGGGCGGCGCCTCCTGCCCCGCGCCGTCCTGCCACTGCTCCGAAGCGCCCCCCGCGGCCGTGGGCTGCCCCGGCAGCGCGTCGGCCGCCTCCGGAGCGGGCGTCGCGGCGGCGGACGCGGACGCCCCGCGCCGACGGCGCCGGAACAGCGCGCCGCCCCCGGAGGCCGACCCGCCGCCCGCGGGGCCCACGGAGCCGCCCAGCGCCCCCGTGCCGGCCTCCGCGCCGCCCTCGGGCGCCGGGTGGCCGGACAGCTCCGGTGCCGCGGGCGGCGCCGGGAGCTGCGGGTAGCCCTGCGGCGGGAGTTCGCTGGGCTGAAGCGGCAAATACAGCGTGAAGGTGGAGCCGCGGCCCGGTTCGCTCGCCGCGTGGATCTCACCGCCGAGCAGCCGCGCGATCTCCCGGCTGATGGACAGGCCGAGGCCGGTGCCGCCGTACTTGCGGCTGGTGGTCCCGTCGGCCTGCTTGAACGCCTCGAAGATCACCCGCATCTTGCTGGCCGCGATGCCGATGCCCGTGTCGGCCACCGAGAACGCGATCAGGTCGGCGTCCGCCTCGCGCAGCGACCCGGCCTCCAGGAGCTGCTCCCGGATCGCGTGGGGCACGTCGTTGCTGGCGAGCCGGATGACCAGCTCCACCGCCCCGCTGTCGGTGAACTTCACCGCGTTGGCGAGGAGGTTGCGCAGCACCTGGAGCAGCCGCTGCTCGTCCGTGTGCAGCGTCGCGGGCAGCTCCGGCGAAACGCGTACGGAGAAGTCCAGCCCCTTCTCGGCGGTGAGTGGACGGAAGGTGGCCTCCACGTAGTCCACGAGCTGGACGAGCGCGATGCGCGTCGGGCTGACGTCCATCTTGCCCGCCTCGACCTTCGACAGGTCGAGGATATCGTTGATGAGCTGGAGCAGGTCCGAGCCCGCGCCGTGGATCGTCTCGGCGAACTCCACCTGCTTGGGGGTGAGGTTCGCGTCGGCGTTGTCGGCGAGCAGCTTGGCCAGGATGAGCAGCGAGTTCAGCGGCGTACGCAGCTCGTGCGACATGTTGGCGAGGAACTCGGACTTGTAGCGCATCGACACCGCGAGCTGCTCGGCGCGCTCCTCCAGGACCTGCCGGGCCTCCTCGATCTCGGTGTTCTTCACCTCGATGTCGCGGTTCTGCTGGGCGAGCAGCGCGGCCTTCTCCTCCAGCTCGGCGTTGGACTCCTGGAGCGCCTTCTGCCGGTTCTCCAACTCCGCGGAGCGCTCGCGCAGTTGCTCGGTCAGCTCCTGCGACTGCTTGAGCAGCATCTCCGTCTTGGAGTTGACGCTGATCGTGTTGACGCTGGTGGCGATCATCTCGGCGATCTGGCTCAGGAAGTCCTTCTGGATCTGTGTGAACGGCTGGAACGACGCCAGCTCGATCACCCCGAGCACGTTGTCCTCGAAGAGCACCGGCAACACGATGACCTGCGCCGGGGGCGCCTCGCCGAGCCCGGAGGCGATCCGCAGATAGCCGGACGGCGCGTTGTCCACGAGGATCGTGCGCCGCTCCTTGGCGGCCGTGCCGATGAGCGTCTCCCCGGGCCGGAACGACGTCGGCATCGAGCCCATCGAGTAGCCGTAGCTGCCGAGCATGCGCAGTTCGTACGCGTCGTCCGCGCCCGAGAGGTCGGTCGCGTCGTCCGTGGGCACGGCGAGGAAGAACGCGCCGTGCTGGGCCGAGACGACCGGCGTCAGCTCGCTCATGATCAGCGAGGCGACGGCCTCCAGGTCGCGGCGGCCCTGCATCATGCCGGAGATCCGGGCCAGGTTGCCCTTGAGCCAGTCCTGCTCCTTGTTGGCGAGGGTGGTGTCGCGCAGGTTCGCGATCATCGTGTTGATGTTGTCCTGGAGGACCTGGATCTCGCCCGCCGCGTCCACGTCGATCTTCAGGTTGAGGTCGCCGCGGGTCACCGCGGTGGCCACGGCGGCGATCGCGCGCACCTGCCGGGTCAGGTTCCCGGCCATCTCGTTCACGGACTCCGTCAGGTCCCGCCAGGTGCCGTCGATGTCCCGCACCCGCGCCTGACCGCCGAGCTGGCCCTCCGTGCCCACCTCGCGGGCGACGCGGGTGACCTCCTCGGCGAACGACGACAGCTGGTCCACCATCGTGTTGATCGTCGTCTTCAGCTCCAGGATCTCGCCCCGGGCGTCGATGTCGATCTTCTTGGTGAGGTCGCCCTTGGCGATCGCCGTGGTGACCATCGCGATGTTGCGGACCTGACCGGTCAGATTGGACGCCATCCCGTTCACGGACTCGGTGAGGTCCTTCCACGTGCCCGACACTCCGGGGACGCGGGCCTGGCCGCCGAGGATGCCGTCCGTGCCCACCTCGCGGGCCACCTTGGTGACCTGGTCGGCGAACGAACTCAGCGTCTTCACCATGGTGTTGAAGGTGTCCGCGAGCTGCGCGACCTCGCCGCGCGCCTCGATCGTCACCGTCTTCGTCAGGTCGCCGTTGGCCACGGCCGCGGCGACCTGCGAGATGTTCCGCACCTGCATGGTCAGGTTGTTGGCCATCAGGTTGACGTTGTCGCTGAGGTCCTTCCAGATGCCCGTGACGCCGGGGACGCGGGCCTGACCGCCCAGCTTGCCCTCCGTACCCACCTCGCGGGCCACCCGCGTGACCTGCTCGGCGAACGACGACAGCTGGTCGACCATCGTGTTCACCGTGGTGACCAGTTCGAGGATCTCGCCCTTGGCGTCGACGGTGATCTTCTTGGACAGGTCGCCGCGGGCGACGGCCGTGGTGACCTCGGCGATGTTGCGCACCTGGAGGGTCAGGTTGTTCGCCATGCCGTTCACCGACTGCGTCAGGTCCTTCCAGGTGCCCGACACGCCCTGCACCTCGGCCTGGCCGCCCAGGATGCCGTCGGTGCCGACCTCGCGGGCCACCCGGGTCACCTGCTCGGCGAACGCCGAGAGCTGGTCCACCATCGTGTTGAGGGTGTTCTTCAGCTCCAGGATCTCGCCGCGCGCGTCCACGTCGATCTTCTGCGACAGGTCGCCGCGCGCCACCGCCGTCGCGACCTGCGCGATGTTGCGGACCTGCGTGGTCAGGTTCCCCGCCATGCCGTTCACGGAGTCCGTCAGGTCGCGCCACACCCCGGCCACCCCGGGCACCTGCGCCTGACCGCCGAGCCTGCCCTCGGTGCCGACCTCGCGGGCGACGCGCGTCACCTGGTCGGCGAAGGCCGAGAGCTGGTCGACCATGGTGTTGATGGTGTTCTTCAGCTCCAGGATCTCGCCGCGGGCGTCCACGTCGATCTTCTGGGAGAGGTCACCGCGGGCCACCGCCGTGGTCACCTGGGCGATCTGACGCACCTGCGACGTCAGGTTGCCCGCCATGAAGTTGACGGAGTCCGTCAGCTCCTTCCACGTACCGCTCACGCCGTCCACGCGCGCCTGGCCGCCCAGGCGCCCCTCCGTGCCCACGTCCCGCGCCATCCGCGTGACCTGGTCGGCCATGGAGGAGAGCTGGTCCACCATGGTGTTCACGGTGTTCTTGAGCTGGAGCATCTCTCCGGAGACGTCGACGGTGACCTTCTGCGAGAGGTCGCCGTTGGCCACCGCCGTCGTCACCTGGGCGATGTTGCGGACCTGGCCGGTGAGGTTGCGGAAGGCCGTGTTCACCGAGTCGGTGAGGTCCTTCCAGGTGCCCGCCGCGCCCGGCACCTGCGCCTGCCCGCCGAGCTGCCCCTCGGCCCCCACCTCGCGGGCCACCCGCGTCACCTCGTCACCGAACGACGAGAGCTGGTCCACCATCGTGTTGACGGTGTTCTTCAGCTCCAGCATCTCGCCCGCGACGTCCACGGTGACCTTCTGCGACAGGTCGCCGTTGGCCACCGCAGTCGTCACCGTCGCGATGTCCCGCACCTGCGTCGTCAGGTTCCGGAAGACCGTGTTGACGGAGTCCGTGAGGTCCTTCCACGTCCCGGCCGCGCCCGGCACGTTGGCCTGCCCGCCGAGCTGCCCCTCGGCGCCGACCTCGTTGGCGACGCGCGTCACCTCGTCGGCGAACGTCCGCAGCGTCTCCGTCATCTGGTTGATGGTCCCGGCGAGCTGGGCGATCTCGCCGCGCGCGCTCACCCGCACCTTCTGCGACAGGTCGCCGTTGGCGACGGCCGTGGTGACCTGGGCGATGCCGCGCACCTGCGCGGTCAGGTTCCCGGCCATCAGGTTCACCGAGTCGGTGAGGTCCTTCCACACGCCCGCGACGCCCGGCACCCGGGCCTGCCCGCCCAGCTCGCCCTCCGTGCCGACCTCGCGCGCGACGCGCGTCACCTCGGAGGAGAACGAGGACAGCTGGTCCACCATCGTGTTGACGGTGTTCTTCAGCTCCAGCATCTCCCCGGCCACGTGCACCGTGACCTTCCGCGACAGGTCGCCCTTCGCGACCGCCGTCGTCACCAGCGCGATGTCCCGCACCTGCGCGGTCAGGCGGTACGCCATCGTGTTGACGGAGTCCGTGAGGTCCTTCCACGAACCCGACATCCCGCGCACCCGGGCCTGCCCGCCCAGCTTGCCCTCCGTCCCCACCTCGCTGGCCACGCGCGTGACCTCGTCGGTGAACGTCGAGAGCTGGTCGACCAGGTTGTTGACGGTCCGCCCGACCTTCAGGAACTCGCCGCGCAGCGGATGGCCGCTGCCGTCCGCCCCCTGCGCGCGCAGCTCCATGCGCTGCTCCAGATCGCCGTCGGCGACCGCGGAGAGCACCCGGCCGACCTCGGAGACGGGCCGTACGAGATCGTCGACGAGGTCGTTCGCGGCGTCCACCGCCGCGGCCCACGACCCCTCCATGGCCCCGGCCTGGAGCCGCTCTGTGAGCTTTCCCTCACGCCCCACCGTGCGCCGGACCCGCGCCAGCTCCCCGGTCAGGTGCAGATTGCGGTCCGCGACCTCGTTGAAGACGGCGGCGATCTCCGCCATCACGTCGTCGCCCGTGACCGTGAGGCGCTTGCGGAAGTTCCCGTCCCGCATCGTCACCAGGGCGGACAGCAGCCTGTGCAGGGCCGCGGCGTCCACCGTGACCGTCGTCCCGTTCCGCGGCTTGCGCTGACTGCTCGGGGACCGTTCGTCTTTCGCGCGCGTCTTAGCGGCCCGCGTCGCAGCGCCAGACTCCACTGTGTCCCTCCCGCAAGGGTCGACCGTACTGCTGGGGCTCCATCTGGAACCTGCCCAGTGTTTCACCATGGCCGAACCAGGCCATAACAGTTCGGCAGCTTCGCACACCGTCCGCACACCCTCCGGGCGGAAACCTTGGCGACCGGCATCAGCATGGACGGCGAAGGTAAGTAACCTGGCATCCGGCTGTCCAACCACCCCGGTCCTGCCCGGCCAGGGCGGTGGCACACATAGCAGCGGGCATCGGAGGGGCGGCCGCACCATGGGACTGGAGATTCCCGGGGGACAACGGACGAGGAGTTCTGTGATCACCGCACGCGCGGCTGCGACCTTCGAACCCGTCGGGCGTTCCGTGGCGACAGCCCGTTCGTTCGTCCGGGACACCCTCCAGGGGTGGGGGTTTTCGGACATTGTCGACGACGCCGTCGTCCTGACCAGCGAGCTGGTCACGAACGCCGTCGTGCACGCGGGCACCGCCGCCGACGTCCAGTGCCTGCGCACCGACGACTCCGTCCGCATCGAGGTCTCCGACCACTACCCCGAGCGCGAGATCCCCCTCCAGAACTCCCCCGCGACCATGGGCAGCCCCGACCGCGAGGGCGGCCGCGGCCTCCAGCTCTGCGCGGCCCTCGCCAGCCGCTGGGGGGTCGAGTACACCTCGACGCACAAGCAGGTCTGGTTCCAACTCGACCTGCCCGACCGCCCCGTGGGCACCCGCGCCGCCGGTCCCTCGCTGCCCGCGGACCTGCTGCCCATCGCCGACGGCCGGGTCCGCGTCGCCGTCGTGCAGATCGACCGCACGGGCGCGATCACGGCCTGGAACGAGGACGCCGAGGTGATGTTCGGGTACGTCGCCGAGCAGGTCACCGGCAAGCCCCTCACGGACTTCGCGGCCTGGCCGCACACCCCCGGCACCAGCACCGGCATCGCCGACGCCCTGCAGCTGTCCCGCTGGGAGGGCAGCTACGGCATCCGCGACGCCAGCGGCCGCGTCACCCCCGTCTACGCCTCGCACCTGCGCGTCCGCGACGCCGACGGCGAGCCCTCCACGGTCTGCCTGCTGGTACGGGACGACGAGCGCGCCGTCCTCCAGACCCCGCTGCGCGGCCCGGCCCCCGAGTCCGGCACGCTCAGCGAGCCGCACACCGCCGACCCCTTCGAGGTCTTCATCGGCTCCCCGCCGCCGGACGACCTGGACGGCCTGCTCCAGCGCACGGTCGAGCGCGCCCGCGACATGCTCGACGGCGACGCCGCCTATCTGCTGCTGGCCACGGACGACGAGACGGAGCTCCAGGTCCGCGCCTCCACCGGCCTGCCCTCCGCACGCCAGCGCTTCGCCCGTGTCCAGGTCGAAGCGGGCCCCGGCCGCTACGGCTCGGCCCGCATGCCCGCCGTCCACGAGGACCTCACGCAGCTGCCGGGCGCGGCCCCGCTCCTCGAAGGCACGGGCATGCGCTCCGTAGTGACGGTCCCGCTCAAGGTGGAGGGCCGCCTCACCGGCGCCCTGGGTGTCGCCGCGGAGGCCCCCGGGCGGTACTCGAACGAGGAGGCCCTGCGCCTGCAGTTCGCCGCCGACCGCATCGCCCTGGCCGTGGAGCACGCGCGCCTCGGCGAGATGGAGCGCCTGCGCCGCGGCTCGCTGTCCTTCCTCGTCGAGGCCTCCGACCTGCTGGCGGGCACCCTGGACCGGGACCAGACCCTCGCCCTCATGGCGCAGATGACGGTCCCCACGCTCGCCACCTGGTGCGCCGTCTACACCATCGCCGACCAGGCCTCGGAGCCGTACCTCTCGTACGTGCTGCACGAGGACGAGGACCGCATCGACGGCCTCAAGGCCCTCCTGTCGAAGATCGCTCCCCCTGACCCGGTCCCCACCCCGGGCGCCCGCGTCTGGACGGCCCCGTCCGACGCCGCGCACCAGGCGGCCCTGCGTACGTCGATGCGCAATCTGGGCCTGGGCGAGCCGATGTCGGTCGCCTCGGGCATCGGCACGACCCTGTCGACGGCGTCCGCGGTGGGCGGCGAGACCGTGGTCCTTCCCCTGGTGGCCCGCAACCGCGTCATCGGCATGCTCACGCTCGGCAAGCCCGCCGACGAGCACTTCCGCCAGGAGATCCTGGAGCTGGCCGAGGACCTGTCCCGCCGGGCCGCCCTGGCCCTGGACAACGCCCGGCTGTACTCGGAGCGCACGGCCATCAGCCAGTCCCTCCAGCGCAGCCTGCTGCCGCCGGGCCTGCCCCAGATCCCGGGCGTCGAGGTCGACGTCATCTACCGGGCGGCGGGCGAGGGCAACGAGGTCGGCGGTGACTTCTACGACCTGTTCCCGATCCGCGACGGCGCGTACGGCTTCGCGATCGGCGACGTCTGCGGCACGGGCCCGGAGGCCGCCGCGGTGACGGGCCTGGCCCGGCACGCCCTGCGCCTGCTCGCCCGCGAGGGCTTCGGCGGCCCCGCGGTCCTGGAGCGCCTGAACGCCGCGATCCTCGACGAGGGCGCCCGCAGCCGCTTCCTCACCCTTCTGTACGGCGAGCTGCGGCCGCAGGAGGACGGTTCCGCCGTCCTCAAGGTCGTCTGCGCGGGCCACCCGCTGCCGCTCCGCCTGCGCCAGGACGGCACGGTCGAGCCGTACGCGGAGCCGCAGCCGCTCCTCGGCGTCATGGAGGACCTGGAGCTGTACGAGCAGACGATGACCCTGGACCCGGGCGACGTCCTGCTCTGCGTGACGGACGGCGTCACGGAGCGCCGGGAGGGCACCCGCATGCTGGGCGACGACGGCCTCGCGGACGTCCTGACGACGTGTACGGGCCTGACGGCGGGCGCGGTGGCGGCCCGCATCATGCGCGCCGTGGAGCGCTTCGCGTCGGACGCCCCGTCGGACGACATGGCGATCCTGGCGATGCGCGTCCCGGAGCGCACGGCCTGAAGGCCCAGGCCCCGCCCCCGAAACGAGGAAGGCCACCGCCCCAACGGGCGGTGGCCTTCTCTGTCAGAGCCCCCAAGCGGAATCGAACCGCTGACCTTCTCCTTACCATGGAGACGCTCTACCGACTGAGCTATAGGGGCCAGTTGCGCCTTTCGCGGTCTCCCGCGCGGCAACGGAATAGATCATACCTGACGATGGAGCGGTCTCGAACCGCTCCGCCGACGGTCGGGGATCGGTCTCAGAACGCCGCGGTGAGAAGCCCGCCGAGCGCGTTGCACGCCGAGACGATCCGCTGCAGTTCACGCCGTGTCAGCCAGGCGTCGACGGGGAGCGCCAACGTTTCGTCAGCGGCACGCTCGGTCTCGGGCAGTTCTGTGTCCCGCCAGAACTTGGGCGTGCGGTGCAGGGGCGTCTTCACGGGCACCCGGCACTCAACTCCCTTGGCCCGCAGGGCTCGTGCGAACGCGTCCCGGTCCGGCCGCCCGTTGCCGGGCACGCGCACCACGTACCGCTGGTAGCGGTGGGCGGGGTTCTCGGCGGGCGTCGCCACGCCGGTGAGACGCGCGCTCAGATAGAGGGCGTGCGCCCGCCGCCGCACCAGCCCGTCCCCCGGCGCCTCCGGCTCGTCTTGTTCCAGCACCACGAGCCCGCTCCTCACCGCCTGGAGCCCGGCGATGTCGGCCTGGTTCCCGAAGCGGTGTACGGCGATGACGGCGGCGGTCCGCGTGGTGGCGACGGCGTCGACGGCCTCGGGGCTGAGGCAGTACGTCTCGGGGTCGATGTCGGCGAACACGGGCATGGCGCCCGCGAGCACGACGGCCTCAGCGACTTCCCCGTTTCCGTAGGCGGGCACGATGACCTCGTCCCCACTCCCGACACCTGCGGCTCGCAGCATGGCTAGTGTCCCCATGCTGCGGATGTTGGTCGCGCAATGTGAACACGGAGTGACGCACAACAAAAAGAGCTGGTCCCCGAACCGAAGTTCGGGGACCAGCTCTCTACATTTAGTTCGGCGGCGTCCTACTCTCCCACAGGGTCCCCCCTGCAGTACCATCGGCGCTGTAAGGCTTAGCTTCCGGGTTCGGAATGTAACCGGGCGTTTCCCTCACGCTATGACCACCGAAACACTACGAAACACATCAACCGCACCACACGTGTGTGTGGAGTTGTTCGTGGTTTCAGAACCAACACAGTGAACGCGAGCAACTGAGGACAAGCCCTCGGCCTATTAGTACCAGTCAACTCCACCCCTCACGAGGCTTCCATATCTGGCCTATCAACCCAGTCGTCTACTGGGAGCCTTACCCCATCAAGTGGGTGGGAGCCCTCATCTCGAAGCAGGCTTCCCGCTTAGATGCTTTCAGCGGTTATCCCTCCCGAACGTAGCCAACCAGCCATGCCCTTGGCAGAACAACTGGCACACCAGAGGTTCGTCCGTCCCGGTCCTCTCGTACTAGGGACAGCCCTTCTCAAGACTCCTACGCGCACAGCGGATAGGGACCGAACTGTCTCACGACGTTCTAAACCCAGCTCGCGTACCGCTTTAATGGGCGAACAGCCCAACCCTTGGGACCGACTCCAGCCCCAGGATGCGACGAGCCGACATCGAGGTGCCAAACCATCCCGTCGATATGGACTCTTGGGGAAGATCAGCCTGTTATCCCCGGGGTACCTTTTATCCGTTGAGCGACGGCGCTTCCACAAGCCACCGCCGGATCACTAGTCCCGACTTTCGTCCCTGCTCGACCCGTCAGTCTCACAGTCAAGCTCCCTTGTGCACTTACACTCAACACCTGATTACCAACCAGGCTGAGGGAACCTTTGGGCGCCTCCGTTACCCTTTGGGAGGCAACCGCCCCAGTTAAACTACCCATCAGACACTGTCCCTGATCCGGATCACGGACCCAGGTTAGACATCCAGCACGACCAGAGTGGTATTTCAACGACGACTCCACACACACTGGCGTGCATGCTTCACAGTCTCCCACCTATCCTACACAAGCCGAACCGAACACCAATATCAAACTGTAGTAAAGGTCCCGGGGTCTTTCCGTCCTGCTGCGCGAAACGAGCATCTTTACTCGTAGTGCAATTTCACCGGGCCTATGGTTGAGACAGTCGAGAAGTCGTTACGCCATTCGTGCAGGTCGGAACTTACCCGACAAGGAATTTCGCTACCTTAGGATGGTTATAGTTACCACCGCCGTTTACTGGCGCTTAAGTTCTCAGCTTCGCCCCACCGAAATGGAGCTAACCGGTCCCCTTAACGTTCCAGCACCGGGCAGGCGTCAGTCCGTATACATCGCCTTACGGCTTCGCACGGACCTGTGTTTTTAGTAAACAGTCGCTTCTCGCTGGTCTCTGCGGCCACCCCCAGCTCCAGAGGTAAACTCCATCACCGGGTGTGGCCCCCCTTCTCCCGAAGTTACGGGGGCATTTTGCCGAGTTCCTTAACCATAGTTCACCCGAACGCCTCGGTATTCTCTACCTGACCACCTGAGTCGGTTTAGGGTACGGGCCGCCATGAAACTCGCTAGAGGCTTTTCTCGACAGCATAGGATCATCCACTTCACCACAATCGGCTCGGCATCAGGTCTCACCCTCCATGCGCGACGGATTTACCTACCGCGCGGGCTACACCCTTACCCCGGGACAACCACCGCCCGGGCTGGACTACCTTCCTGCGTCACCCCATCACTCACCTACTACCAGCTTGGATCAGCGGCTCCACCACTCCGAGATCACCCGAAGGATCACCCGGCGGCTTCACGGCCTTAGCATCACTGGATTCGATGTTTGGCGCTCCATAGCGGGTACCGGAATATCAACCGGTTATCCATCGACTACGCCTGTCGGCCTCGCCTTAGGTCCCGACTTACCCTGGGCAGATCAGCTTGACCCAGGAACCCTTAGTCAATCGGCGCACACGTTTCTCACGTATGTATCGCTACTCATGCCTGCATTCTCACTCGTGAACCGTCCACCACTGCCTTCCGGCGCAGCTTCACCCGGCACACGACGCTCCCCTACCCATCACAGTCCCCGTTAGAGGTATATACTGCAATGACACGACTTCGGCGGTACGCTTGAGCCCCGCTACATTGTCGGCGCGGAATCACTAGACCAGTGAGCTATTACGCACTCTTTCAAGGGTGGCTGCTTCTAAGCCAACCTCCTGGTTGTCTCTGCGACTCCACATCCTTTCCCACTTAGCGTACGCTTAGGGGCCTTAGTCGATGCTCTGGGCTGTTTCCCTCTCGACCATGGAGC